>NZ_CATNHF010000033.1 GCF_950097975.1 Microbacterium sp. T2.11-28 | reverse complement strand
GTCGCGATGCGCGCCGCGGCCGCGCGGACCTGCCGCCACGTCGCGGCGGCGAGGGGCACGGCGGCGAACACCTCGAAGACGGCGAGGGGGACCAGCACCGCCACCGCGAACGACGGGCCGGGCAGGGCGCCGTCCGCCACCGAGGGCGCCGCGACGACGACCGCCAGCAGCGAGGCCGCGCCGGCCAGGAGGGAGACCACCGCCGCCGTGCCGGCCTGCGCGGCGGCGCGTCGGGCCACCGCGCGGCGCAGGCGCGCGTCGGCGGCCGAGATGCGCGCGCGGCTCGATCCCTCGGCCCCGTAGGCGATCAGGACGTCGAGGCTCCCCAGGTGATCGAGCACCGCGTCGGCGAGCTCGGCGCGCAGCGGGGCGATGGTCCGCTCGGCCCGTGAGCCGCTCGCCCAGCCCCACGCGATCGCGGCGACCGCGGCGACCGCCAGGCACGCGAGCAGCACGAGGGCGGCCGGCCACCAGATCACGCCGACGAGGACGACCGCGCCGAGGGCGACCGCCGTCGACGACACGAGCGGCAGCACGACCCGCAGCGGAAGGTTCTGGAGCTCGTCGACGTCGTCGACGAGGGCGCCCAGGACCGATCCGCGGCCGGTGCGTCCGAGCCCGTCGGGGGCCAGCGGCACGATCCGCCGGACGAGGTCGGTGCGGGTCGTGGCCAGCTGGCGCAGGGCCGCGTCGTGGCTGGCCAGGCGCTCGGTGTAGCGGAACGCGGCGCGGGTGAGGGCGAACAGGCGCACCCCGACCACCGCCGCCGAGAGGTACATGAGCAGCGGCTGCTCGCTGGCCCGCACGATCAGCCACGAGCTGACGGCGAGCAGCGCGACCGCGGACGCCTCCGACGCGAAGCCGGACGCGGCCCCCGGCCAGAAGCGGCGGGCGGACGGCATCGCGCCGCGGAGGATCTCGGCCGCGCTCGTCATGCCGTGACCTCCGCGGCTGCGGGCGCGAGCGTCACGATCTGGTCGGCGATCGCCCGGGCGCTCGTGCGGTGCGAGACGAGGAGCACCGCGGCGCCCGCGTCGGCGAGGCGCCGGACCGCGTGCCAGAGCGCGGCCTCGGTGTCGGCGTCGAGGGCCGCGCTGGGCTCGTCGAGGGCGATGACGGGGGCCAGCCCCCGCAGGTGCCGGTGGAACGCGCGGGCGACCGCGACCCGCTGCGCCTGTCCGCCGGAGAGCCCCGCGCCCTGCACGCCCAGGACGAGGTCGGCGGGGATGCCGCCCGCGCCTGCCAGCTCGAGCGCGCGCGCGATCAGCTCGGGCGCGCGCTCGCCGGCGGGATCGCCCAGGGTCACGTTGTCGGCGACCGTGCCGGCGATGAGCCCCGGCTGCTGGCCGGCCCACGCGAGCCACGCAGAGGGGTGCAGCCGCGCCGCATCCGTGCCGCCGACGGCGATCTGGCCGGAGTACGGCGCCGCGCCGCGCAGCGCCGCCAGGACGCTCGACTTCCCCGCACCGCTCGGACCCTCGATCAGGGTGACCGTGCCCGGGAGGGCGGTGAAGGAGACCGCGGGGAGGCCGCGGACCGACAGGTCCCGCACCGTGAGGCCCCGCCCCGAGAGGTCCTGCGCTGAGAGGTCCTGTGCGGAGAGGTCCTGCGCTGAGAGGTCCTGTGCGGAGAGGTGCTGTGCGGAGAGGTGCTGTGCGGACGGTGCGCGGTGCGAGGCCGCGTCCCCGTCGAGCTGCGCGGGAGCGCCCTCGCCTGCGCCTGCGCGGGCCGCGTCGGCCGCGCGCGCCGCGTCGAGCACGGCGAACACGTCGTCGGTGGCCGCCACCCCCTCGGCCGCGGCGTGGAACTGCACGCCGACCTGGCGCAGCGGCAGGTAGGCCTCGGGCGCGAGCAGCAGGACGAACAGGCCGACCACCAGCAGCATCGATCCGTCCATCAGGCGGAAGCCGATCGAGACCGCGACGATCGCGACGGCGATCGACGCCAGCAGCTCCAGCGCGAACCCCGACAGGAACGAGACGCGCAGCACCCGCATCGTCTCGCGGCGGTAGGTGTCGGTGACGGTGCCGATCGAGGCGACCGCCCGGTGCTGGCGTCCGAACACCTTGAGGGTCGACAGTCCGCGCACGGTGTCGGCGAACCGCGCCGCGAGCCGGCCGAGCGTCTGCCACTGCCGCTGCTGGACGGCGCGGGTCGCGAGGCCGATCAGGACCATGAACAGCGGGATGAGGGGAAGGGTGAGCAGGACGGTCAGCCCCGAGATCCAGTCCTGCCACCACATGACCGCCAGGATGATGGGCGTCGCGATGGCGGTCTGCACGAGCTGCGGCAGGTAGCGCGAGAAGTAGGCGTCGAGCGCCTCGAGCCCGCGGCCCGCCGTCACGGCGAGCCGCGCGCTGTTCTGCGCGGCGAGCCACCCGGGGCCGAGCGCACCGACGGCGGCGACCAGGTGCGCGCGCAGCTGGCCCTGCACGCGGGCGGCCGCGCGCGCCGACACCGTGTCGCGCGCCCACAGCAGCACCGCGCGGACGGCGATGATCGCGGCGAGCCAGCCGAGCGTCTCGCCCAGCGGCCCGGCGAGGGGGACGCCGTCGATCGCCTGCGTGATCGCGCGCGTGAGCAGCCAGGCGAACCCGACCACGACGAGGGTCTGCGCCAGGCCGAGCACCGCGATCACGACGAAGAAGCCGCGGGACGCCGACGCGTAGCGCAGCAGGCGGGGGTCGACGGGCCGGGTCCGCGTGCGTGCGGGGGCGTCGTCCGTCGGTGCCATGCTTCGATCCTGCCTTACCCGGGACGACGCGTCCGCTCGGCCCCCACGGGGCGGAGCGGGCGCGTGCCGGTCAGTGCGCCGTCGCGTCGGCCTTCTCGATGACGGCCCGGGTGACGCGCTTGCGGAAGATCCAGTAGGTCCAGCCCTGGTAGAGCAGGACCATCGGCAGGAAGATGAGCGCCGCCCAGCTCATGATCTGGAGCGTGAGCTCCGTGCTGGACGCGTTGGAGATCGTCAGGCTGTTGTCGACGTCGGTGGACGACGGCATGACGAACGGGAACAGCGCGAGCCAGAGCGTGAGCACCGCGAAGACGATCGTCACGGCGCCGGCGGCGAAGGCCCGGCCGTCGCGGTCCACCCAGTTGAAGTAGACCGAGACGAGCAGCGCCACGGCGGCGACCGCGCCGCAGGCGACGACGGCCCACAGGAGCGGGGCGTCCCGCCCGGCGGCGATGACGGTGGTCCACACGACGGTGCCGGCGGCGAAGAGGACGGTGGGGATGGCCAGCTTCTTGCCGAGCGCCTGTGCGTCGTGGTGCACGCGTCCGTCGGTCTTCAGGCCGACGAAGTACACGCCGTGCAGGAAGAAGAGCAGGAGGGTGGTCGCCCCGACCCAGAGCCCGTAGGGGTTCAGGAGCGTCAGCAGGGATCCGGTGAACTCGTGGTCCGCGTCCAGAGGCACGCCCTGCACGATGTTGCCGACGGCCACGCCCCACAGCAGCGCCGGGACGGCGGACCCGATCGTGATCATCCAGTCGAAGCGGCGCTTCCACGCCGGATCGTCGCGCTGGTGCCGGTACTCGAACGACACGCCGCGGGCGATGAGGGCCAGCAGGATGAGCAGCAGCGCGAGATAGAAGCCGCTGAACAGCGTGGCGTACCACTCGGGGAAGGCGGCGAACAGGCACGCCCCCGCGACGATGACCCACGTCTCGTTGAGGTCCCACACCGGGCCGATCGTGTTGATCACCTGGCGGCGGGAGACCTCGTCCTTGCCGAGGAACGGAAGGGACATGCCGACGCCGAAGTCGAATCCGTCGAGCACGAAGTAGCCGACGAAGAGCACTCCGACGATGAAGAACCAGAGGTAGGCGAGATCCATGGCGTGCTCCTAGTAGACCGTCGTGGGCGTCTCTTCGACCGACAGCTCCGAGGGCTGCGGGTCGTCGGGTCCGGGCAGGGGGTCGGGCCCGGCCTTGACCGTCTTGACGATCAGGCCGAACTCCACGACGGCGAGGATGAGGTAGATCAGCGTGAAGGCGATCAGCGAGACGAGCACGCTCCACCCCGGGACGCTCGGCGAGACGCCGTCCTCGGTGAGCATCAGCCCGAACACGATCCACGGCTGGCGGCCCATCTCGGTGAAGATCCAGCCGACGAGGATGCCGAGCAGCGCCAGCGGCGCCTGCCAGACGGCGATCCGCCACATCCAGGGGGCGACCGGTCGCGTGGCCTTGCGCCGCGTGACCCACAGCCCGGCGACCGCGATCAGGGCGGCGATGCCGCCGAAGCCCATCATCCAGCGGAACGACCAGTACGTGACCCACAGGATCGGGGCGAAGTTGCCGTCGACCTGGTCGGCGAACTGCGGGAACAGCTCGTTCGTGTAGAGGAGGTTCAGATCGTTGATCCCCTCGACGCAGCCGTTGATGTCGTGCGTGGACAGGAACGCCAGCAGGTACGGCACGCGCAGCGACCAGATCTCCCCGGTGCCGTCGGGGGTGCCGATCGAGAAGAGCGAGAACGAGGCGTCCGCACCGCACGCGGAGTTGAACATCGCCTCGGCAGCCGCCATCTTCATGGGCTGCGTCTCGACCATCACGAGGCCCAGCTGGTCGCCCGACAGCACGACGCCCGCGAAGGAGACGACCACGGCCCACAGCCCGAGCTTCAGGGCGGGGCGCATCATCTCGTCGTGCTGATGGCGCGACAGGTGCCACGCCGCGGCGGCCACCATGACCCCGGCGGAGAACATCAGCGCCGAGAGGATCGTGTGCGGGAACTGCGTGAGGGCGACGGGGTTGGTGAGCACGGCGAGGAAGTCCGCCATCTCGGCGCGGTGCCCCTCGGCGGACATCCGGTATCCCACCGGGTTCTGCATGAAGGCGTTCGCCGCGAGGATGAAGTAGGCCGACAGCCAGGTGCCGAACACCGTGATCCAGATGGTGGCGAGGTGGATGCCGCGGGGGAGGCGGTTCCAGCCGAAGATCCACAGGCCGATGAACGTCGCCTCGAAGAAGAACGCCATGAGGCCCTCGAAGGCCAGCGGTGCGCCGAACACGTCGCCGACGAAACGGCTGTAGGAGGACCAGTTCATGCCGAACTGGAACTCCTGCACGATGCCGGTGACGATGCCCATCGCGAAGTTGATCAGGAAGATCTTCCCGAAGAACCGCGTCAGGTGCAGCCACTTCACGTTCGCCGTCCGGAACCACGCGGTCTGGAAGATCGCCACGAACAGCGACATGCCCAGCGTCAGCGGGACGAAGATGAAGTGGTACAGCGTCGTGAGGCCGAACTGCCACCGAGCAAGCAGCAGCGGATCCAGAAAGTCCATGCGAGTCCCTCCCGTGCCGGGGTCTTCCTGATGACTGAAGGTACACAGGTCACTTTCAGGCGGTGACCCCGGGCGCCGTGAAAAAGAGAGGACCCGCGATCAGCCCGCGGCGGAGGCGTGGATGAGCTGCACGACGCACTGCCGCGGGTCGCACGACGAGCGCATCCCGTCGACCGACAGCGGTCCGCCGGCTTCGCTGAGCACGCTCTGCATGAGCCCCAGGTGGACGCTGCAGAGCACCTCTCGGTGGGCGGCCTGCGCCTCCGCCTGTGCGCACGGGGTGAGGTCGACGGTGAGGTCGCGCTCGTCCACCAGCGGGTCGAAGCCGGCGTCGATGAGGTCGTCGATGAGGGCGTCCACCTGGTGCAGCGCCTCGGTGTCGAGCTCGGGCGGGGCCCCCGGCAGCACCCGGCGCATGAGGTCGCCGCGCTCGGCGGCCGCCTTCACCTTGCGCTTCTGCACGGGGCTGGAGGCGTGGGCGCCGTCGGCGACGCTGTAGAGCACGCGCGGGCGGCCGCGGGTGGTGCGCAGTTCGGGCAGCGCGACGACGTATCCGTCGTCGATCAGGCGCTGCAGGTGCTCGCGCACGGTGTTGGGATGCAGGCCCGTGGCATCCACGAGCTCGGAGATCGTGCGCTGCGGCCGCTCCTGGATGAGGTGCAGCAGCTCGACGCGGGAGTAGCTGGAGATCGCGCTGTAGCCGATGGGGCGCCCTGTGGTCATACCACTCATTATTCACGGTGAATCCGCGGAAGGGAAGAGGTTTCGCCGTCGCTTTTCTCCGGTCCCCCGGAAGGCGGGTTCGAGCGGATGACGGCGGGCGGACCGCTCGCGTTCGCCCCCTGTTCGCCGAGTGTTCGCCGGGGGACGCGACGATCGCGAGCGTGCCGTCGCACCACGCCGCACCGTCGCCGCGCGGCGCCGTGGGCGCCGTCCCGCACCCGACCGAACCCTGGAGTGAGATGCCTTCCACATCCCTGCGCGCCACATCCCTGCGCGCCACACCCCTGCGCGCCACACTTCTGCGCGCCATCGGCCTGCGCCACCGCCCGTCCGGCGCCGCGGATGCCGTCCGAGCCCGGATCTCCGGCGCGCTCGCCGTCGCCCTCGGCGCCGGACTGCTGGTCGCGCCGCTGGCGGCGCTGCCCGCCGTCGCCGCCGACTCCGGGGTCGTCATCAACGAGATCGAGTCCAACGGGGACACCACCGACTGGATCGAGCTGCTCAACACCTCGTCCGCCCCCGTGGACGTCTCGGGCTGGATCGTCAAGGACGACGACGACACGCGCACCGATGCCGTGCCCGCCGGCACCGAGCTCGCCCCGGGGGAGTTCTTCGTCTTCACCGAGCCGGAGCTCACGTTCGGTCTGGGCATGGCCGACGCGGCGCGGCTGTACCTGGCCGACGGTGCGACGCTCGTGGACTCCCACACGTGGACGCAGCACGCGACGACGACCTACGGGCGCTGCCCCGACGGCACCGGGGAGTTCGTCACGACCGCCGCGTCGACGCGCGGCGCCGCCAACGACTGCGCGCCCCTCCCGACGCCCACCGCCACCCCGACCGACGACCCAGCCGCCGGCGTGATCGTGGTCAACGAGGTCGAGTCCAACGGCGATGACACGGACTGGGTCGAGTTCGCCAACACGAGCGACGCCGACGTCGACCTCGGCGGGTACATCCTGCGCGACAACGACGATGCCAAGCGCTACGACCTCCCCGCGGGATCGGTCGTGCCCGCGCACGGCCTCCTCCTCGTCGACCAGCTGACCGCCCATTCGCCCGGGTTCGACTTCGGGCTCGGCGGTGCCGACATGGTGCGGCTCTTCGCCCCCGACGGTGTGAGCCCGGTCGCCTCGTTCGCCTGGACCGTGCACGCCGCGACGAGCTACGGACGCTGCCCCGACGGCACCGGCGAGATGCGCGAGACGACGGTCACGACCAAGGGCGCGCCGAACGACTGCGCGCTGCCCGTGAAGATCAACGAGGTCGAGTCCAGCGGCGGCACGCCCGGCGACTGGATCGAACTCGTCAACCTGAGCGACGCGGTGATCGACATCGGCGGTCTCGTCGTGACCGACTCCGACACGACCGGCCACCGCTACACCGTGCCGGCGGGGACGGAGATCGCGGCGAAGGGCCGCCTCGTGCTCGAAGAGGCGGACTTCGGGTTCGGGCTCGGCTCGGCCGATGCCGTGAGCCTCTTCGACGTCGACGGCTCCACCGTGCGGGACGCGACCTCGTGGACGGCGCACGCCGGGACCACCTGGGGCCGGTGCCCCGATGCCACCGGGGTGTTCGCCGAGACCGCCGGAGCCACGAAGGGCGAGGCGAACCAGTGCGAGGGCGAGGTCGTCGTGACGGCCTGGCCGGGCGGTGCGGACGTGCGCGCGCTCGACGACGACGGCACCTTCTCGGGCGACCTCAGCGGCCTCGACGCGGCCGGCGACGCGCTCTGGGCTGTCGAGAACGGCAACGGCCTGCTCTACCGCCTGCAGGAGGCCAGCCAGAAGTGGCTTCCCGCGGCGGGCTGGGCGGACGGGAAGAAGCTCCGCTACCCCGGCGGTGCCGGCACGGTCGACGCCGAAGGCGTGACGGTCGTCGGCGACAGCGTCTATGTCTCGAGCGAGCGCGACAACGACCAGAGCTCGGTCAGCCGTCCCGCCGTGCTCCGGTTCGACGACGTCTCCACCGGATCGGAGCTGGTGGCCGCGGCCGAGTGGAACCTGGCCTCCGACTTCCCGGGCCTCGGCGCGAACGCCGGACTGGAGGGCATCACGTGGATCCCCGACAGCCGGCTCGTGTCGGAGGGGTTCGTCGATCAGCGCACCGGCGCGGCGTACGATCCGGCGACGTACGCCGGGCACGGGAACGGGCTCTTCTTCGTCGGCGTCGAGGGGACCGCTGCCGTGTACGCCTACGCGCTCAGCGCCGACGGCTCCTTCGCCCGCGTCGCCGCGATCGAGACGCCGTTCGCGCTCGTCGCCGATGTGCAGTTCGACCGCGGCGTGCTGTGGGTCGTCTGCGACGAGGCGTGCGAGGGACGCACCGCCACGTACGAGATCGACGGCAGCGGCGCCTTCGTGCCGACGAACGTCTACGCCCGTCCCGCGGGGATGGCGAACGTGGCGAACGAGGGCTTCGCGATCGGGTCGTCGTGCGTGGGCGGGTCGGCGCAGACGTTCTACGCCGACGACGCCGACACCGACGGCTTCTCGCTGCGGGGCGGAACGCTGCCGTGCACGACGGACGCCGAGCCGACGCCGACGCCGACGCCGACGCCGACGCCGACCGCGACGCCGACGCCGACCGCGACGCCGACGCCGACCGCGACCGCCACGCCCACCCTCGCCCCGACACCGACCGCGCCCGACGAGGCCGACCTGACCGACGAGAACCGCGGCACGATCGAGGCGCCGTCGCAGGTGCGCCCGGGCGGCACGATCCGCGTGCAGCTCGACCCCGCGCTGGCCGGCGCCACGGTGCACGTCTGGCTGTTCTCCGAGCCGACCGACCTCGGCGCGGCAGTGGTGGGTGCGGACGGCGCGATCACGGTGCGGATCCCGAGCTCCGTGCCGGCCGGCGACCATCGCCTGGTGATCACCGACGCGGACGGCGCGATCCTCGCCTGGACCGAGCTCGCCGTGACGGACGAGGGTCTCGCCGTCACCGGCGGGGACGCCGGCGGGTCCGCGCTGTCGGTCGTCGGCGGAGTGCTCGCGCTCATCGTCGGCCTGGCGCTCCTGCGCCGCGCGCGTCGCGCGACCGCCTGATCCCTGAGCCACGAGGGCGGCGCACCGCATGTGGTGCGCGGCCCTCGTGCGTCCCCGTGTGCAGAGCGGAGGAGATCCCCGCTCGGGAGGGCGTTCCCCGACCCGGCATCCCGCGCCGGTGCAGGAGAACACGCAGCGGAAGGACGATTCCCGCGCGAACGTCCTGTCCCGGTGTGTTCGCCTGCACTCGCGGGTGCTGCAGGTGCCGCGGATACCACGGGTGCCGCGGCGGCGCCGAATCGATCGGGCATTGACGCGGGGCGCCGATCCGCTTACCATCATCACCAAAGTGAACCGGTTCACTTTTGCTCGACTCCATCTCAACGGCGAGAGAGAATCATGCGACGTTCACTTCGGCCCACCCTCGCGACGGTCGCCGTCGCGACGCTCATCGTCCTCGGAGCGGCGGGGGCAGCGACCCCGGCGGCGGCCGTCGGCGGGTCCGCCCCGGCGCGCAGCGTCCCCGCCCCGGCGATCGAGACAGTCCCCGCGACCTCTTCCGGCCCGACGAAGGTCGTCGAGCGGTGGACGGTGACCGAGCTCACGCTCCGGAGCACCCGGACCTATGCGAACCCGTTCCTCGACGTCGAGGTCACGGCGACCTTCATCGGCCCCGGCGGGGCGGTCGTCACCCGGCCGGCGTTCTGGGACGGCGGGTCGACCTGGAAGGTGCGCTTCGCGCCCACAGCGGTGGGCGACTGGACATACGTGATCGAGAGCAGCGACGCCCGCAACACGGACCTGTTCTCGGCCGGAAAGATCCGGGCCGTCGCCTACGCGGGCGACCGCGAGATCTACCAGCGCGGCTTCCTCACGGCCGGGGCGCGGAGCCTCGAGTACGCCGACGGCAGCCCCTTCTTCTGGCTGGGGGACACCCACTGGTTCTTCGACCGCAAGGAGGCGTGGGGGCCGGTCGGCGGCTACGACTCGCAGTTCCGCACGATGGTCGACACGCGCCGCGATCAGAAGTTCACCGTCTATCAGAGCGTCATTTTCGGCGACGACGCGCGCTACTGGAGCGCGGGAGCCAAGGGTGCGCAGATCGACCCGCAGTACTTCCGCGAGGAACTCGACCGCAAGATGGCCTACATCGCGCAAAGCGGCCTCGTGAACGCGTTCGGCGTCGGCTTCCACGCCAACGTCGACGACTTCGAGGTAGGACTCCAGCGCCTCGCGCAGTACGTCGTCGCCCGCTATGGCGCCTATCCGATG
The DNA here is from genome assembly GCF_950097975.1 of Microbacterium sp. T2.11-28. GTDB lineage: Bacteria > Actinomycetota > Actinomycetes > Actinomycetales > Microbacteriaceae > Microbacterium. The sequence continues at coordinate 69,974 of NZ_CATNHF010000033.1, read as the reverse complement.
GTGTGGATGACCTCTGGTGAGGGCGCCGGGTACGACGTCGGCACGCGGGAGGCGCGGATCGACGGGTGGCGGTCGGTCGCCCAGGCGATCCACGAGGCCGACGCGTACGACCAGCCGCAGACGGCGCACTCGCCGGCGCTCACCGAGAAGGCGACGCTCGGTCTGCCCCACTTCTACGAGGGCGAGGGCTGGTTCGACTTCGAGATGCTCCAGGGCGGCCACCGGAAGTCCGTCCCGGCGGAGGACTACGACTTCTACGCCGACCAGTACGGCATCCCGCTCCTGGAGTCCGAGGCCAACTACGAGCAGATCTACGACGGGTACGCGACCGACACGATCGTGCGCCAGACCGCGTACCGCTCGATCCAGGCCGGCGGCTTCGGGTACGGCTACGGCGCGCACGGCATCTGGAACGCCGCCCGCGACGACGCCGACACGGCCGACGACTACGGCTACGGCCACCGCAACTGGGACGACGCGCTCGGCTTCGTCGGCGCCGACCAGATGACGCACCTGATCGACTTCTACCGTTCGATCCCACTGTCGACGATGACCTACCGTCCGGGGATCGCGACGTGGTCGGGCACGTTCGACGCGGGCGTGACCGAGCCTGTCGTCCGCGCCGACGACGCGGCGAGCACCGTCACGGTGTACTTCTCCGCGGGAACGTCGTCTCGGGGACGCCTGACGGACCTCGCGGATGCGGCCTACACCGCGACATGGTTCGATCCGCGGACCGGGGTGCGCCAGGACCTCGGCGCGGTGGTTCCGGCCGCGGGCGCCTGGACCGTCCCCGAGAAGCCCTCCGAGGCGGACTGGGTGCTGCTCGTGACCCGCACCGGGGACAGCGCCGTGTCCGGCGCGCCGGCTCCGATCGCCCTCGCCGACGTCTCGGCGGGGAAGACCGTCACGCGCTTCGGCGGATCGATCCCGAAGGGGCAGACCGTCGACCTCGGTGCCCCCTACGAGCTGTCGAAGATCCGGCTCGCGTTCCCGTCCCCGCTCCTGCGCAACCAATACCTCCTCGAGGGGTCGGTCGACGGCGAGGACTGGTTCGTGCTCGCCGATCGGACGGGCGCCGCCGTGTACGGCACGCGTCAGCACGAGCGGGTCTCGGGGACGGCGCGGTTCGTCCGCCTGACCCTCAGCGGGCTCAGCCGGCTGGCAGTGCTGGCGTCGCCGAGCAGCGCGCGCAGCGTCGCCGTGACCGCTCTCGCGAAGCCGGGGGCCTACGCCACGCTCCGCTCCACGGCCTACCTCATCGACGAGTCGGAGCCGGCCATCCGGAACGTGACGGCGGGCGTCGAGCGTGGCGCGTTCCTGTCCCGCCTCAGCCCCAGCACGAACGCGATCGTGACCGTCTGGTCCGCCGACGGCGGGACCGAGGTGACCGGCGGCGCCATCGGCGAGGGGATGCGGGTCAGGGTGACGTCGCAGGATGGCGAGCGCTCGCGCACGTACGTCGTGCGGACGGTGTTCGACAAGGGCGAGAACCTCGCGCGGTCGGCGACGGCATCCGCGTCGTCCGTCGAGAGCAGCTTCTACTCGGCTGCGGCGGTGAACGACGGCAACAGCAGCACCGAGTCGTGGTCGGGATGGGCGGCGGTGGAGTTCCCGGCGTGGGTCGAGCTGGACTTCGGCACGGAGCGCACCTTCACCCGCGTGGACGTCTTCACGAAGAAGTACTACGAGCAGAAGGGCTACACGCTCCAGTACTGGGACGGCGGCGCGTGGGTCGACATCGCCACGGTGTCGGGCAACACCTTCGACCATCGTGCGCACGTGTTCGCGCCGGTGACGACCGATCGGCTCCGTGTCTGGACCACCGAGGGCAACGTCCGTCAGGACTCGGATGCCGAGAAGGTCGCGCGGATCACCGAGATCGAGGTGTACGCCTCGGACTCGACGCTCGTGGAGTCGCTCGCCGTGGTCGGCGAGGGCGGCGAGACCGTGATCAGCAGCCCGGGCGGTACCCTCGCGATGACCGCGGTGGTCCAGCCCGTCGACGCCAGCGCGAGCGCGGTCTCGTGGAGCGTGACGGACGTGTCGGGGGCGCAGACCTCGGACGCGACGATCTCGGCGAGCGGCGTTCTGACGGCTCGGGGGAACGGCACCGTGCGGGTCACCGCGACCGCCCTGGACGGGTCGACGGTGTCGGGATGGACCGATGTCGTGATCACCGGGCAGGCGGAGACGGGCGTCGAGCTCCTGTCGCTCCGCCGGCCGGTGACCGCCTCGACGGCGAACAACCCGGCATCCGGGGCGACGGACGGCGACCCCGGCACGGTGTGGGTGGCGTCCGGACCGGAGTTCCCGCAGTGGATCATCGTGGATCTGGGGCGCCCCGTCCTCCTCGCCTCGGTGGAGCAGACCTTCAACAACGCCGACGAGTGGAAGTACACGATCGACGGGTCGACGGACGGGTCGACCTGGGAGACCCTCGTGGATGAGACGGCGAACACGGCGGAGCGCACCGCGGTGTCGCACCCCGTCAGCGGCGAGGCGCGGTATGTGAGGCTCACGGTGACCGGAGCGAAGGCGGTGTGGCCGAACTGGGCCTCGAGCACGGAGTTCTCCGTCTACGGATCGGAGTTGAACGCGTTCACCTCCACGGGCTAGCGTGGGGCGGGCGGAGAGTCCGCTCAGTGTGGCGCGAAGGATGGCTCCGTGGTCGATGAGCGGGCGCAGAAGGCGACCATCCGCGATGTCGCGCGCCTGGCGAACGTGTCGCTCGGCACGATCTCCAACTACCTCAACGGCACCAAGGGCGTCTCCGCGCGCTCCGCGAGTGCGATCGACGCCGCCGTCGCCGAACTGGGCTTCATCCCCAACAGCGGTGCGCGGGTGATGCGGGGCGCCCGCAGCCACGCGATCGGCTTCATCATCCCCGACACGACCAACCCGTTCTTCATCGAGGTCGCCCGTGGGATCGAGGATGTCGCGATCGAGGCGGGCCACGTCGTCGTGACGTGCAACACGCTCGGAGATCCCGATCGCGAGGACCACTACGCCCGCAGCCTGTCCGAGATGCGGGTCCTCGGCGCCGTCGTCACCGGCATGACGGCGACCGAGTCGCATCTCCGTCTCCTGGCCTCGAGCGGTGCGGCGCTCGTCGTGCTCGGCACCCCCGACCTCAATCCCACGATGTCCACCGTGAGCGTCGACGACCGTCAGGGCGGCTACGATGCGATGTCGCACCTCGTCGGTCTCGGCCACCGACGGATCGTGCTCGTCGGCGGTCCTGCCGGCGACGTCCAGATCGCACGCCGCTTCGAGGGCGCCCGGGCGGCGTGGTCCGAGCAGACCGGCCTCGGCGTCGACGAACTCCGTCGCGTCGACGCACTCGGCAGCACGCCCGCGACGCGTATGGCCGCCGCGGATGCCCTCCTGGCCCTCGATCCGCTGCCGACCGCCATCCTGTGCGCGAACGACGTGATCGCGCTCGCCGTCTGCGCGCGACTCGCGCAGCGCGGCTTCACCGTGCCGGGGGATTTCTCGGTGGTGGGCTACGACGACATCGACGACGCGCAGCTCGCGCCGGTCCCGCTGACGACCGTGCGGCAGCCGCAGTTCGAGATGGGGCTCGCCGCAGCCCGGATCGTCTTCGCCCTGGCGGCCGGCTCGGAAGAGCTCCAGCACGTCTCGTTCGAGCCGACGCTATCGGTCCGCTCGACCACGTCGGCCCCGCGGACCCACGCCCTCGCGGTCTGACCGGAACCCCGACGTTGACATGGCGAACGCGCCGTGACTAATATCGCCAACGAAAAGTGAAACGGTTCACTTTGCCAGACCCGAACCACAGCTTGACGTCAAGGAGGACTCCGTGGAAGCAAGACGAGGACCCCGCGCAGCAGCGCTGGGCATCGCCGCATCACTGCTGCTCGCATCGGTCGTGGGGTGTTCGGCATCCGCCGACCCCGAGACGACCACCCCGTCGGAGAGCGGCACCTGGACGGCGGAGGAGGTCGCCGAGGCGACCGGCCCGTACGCGGTCGTGCCGCTGTTCGCCGTCCCCAAGGACATCGACGACCTCCAGCTCGCGTTCCTGAACCCTGGACAGAGCTACGCGTTCTTCGCGGCGTGGTCGCAGGGGATGAAGGATGCCGCGGAGTTCTACGGCGTGACCCTCAGCGAGTCCGACCTCGAGTTCAAGTACGAGGAGGCCCTCGCGGCCTACGAGCAGCAGTCGGTCAAGCAGCCGGTCGTCGTCGGCAGCGGCGGCGGCGCGATGAACGAGACCACCGTGCAGGCGGCGACCGCCAACGGGTCGAAGGTCGTGCTCATCGACGGCGGACTGGAGGGGGCGGTGGACTTCGGCGTCTCCGACGAGCAGGTGGGCATCCTGGCCGTCACCACGATCGCCGACCTCGTGAAGGAGCGGGTCGCCGGTGACTGGGCGGGCAAAGAGCTGCTCGTCGCGGGGATCACGGCGGCCAGCTGCGCGCCGTGCGACGCCCGGGTGCAGGCCTCGTTCGACGAGGCGATCGCGCAGTTCGGCATCGACGAGTCGGCGACGTTCCGCCTCGAGCCGCCCGCATCGTCCGACCCGACGACCGACGCTGCAAACATGGTCGCCGACTTCCTGACGGCGCACCCCGATGCGGCCGTCGTCGTGGTGTCCTACGGCGACGCACCCGTCGTCGGCGCGGTCAACGCCGCACGTTCCGCCGACCGCGGCGATGACGTCGTCGCGATCGCCAGCGGCGGCGACGCCACATCGCGCGCGGCCCTCCGCGACCCGGCCAACGCCGACATCCTGATCGGCTCGATCGACTACCAGCCGTACTCGGAGGGCTGGAACTGGGTCGAGGCGGCCATCGCCACCCACCTGGGCGAGTCGTTCGGCGCGTACGAGGTCACCCGCGTCCTCACAGCCGACAACGTCGACGAGTTCTACCCGGAAGACGAGTGATGACCCAGCACGCCGTCGGTGCCCCCGCGACTGATGTCGCGGGGGCACCCCCCGTCGCCCCCCGTCGGAGCGTCGGCCGCCTCATCGGCGACCTCCTCCTCGAGTACGGCATGTTCGTCGCCCTCGGCGGACTCATCGTCTTCTTCTCGCTCGCGTCGCCCTACTTCCTCACCCCGCAGAACCTCATCAACATCGGCCTCGCGGTGTCGATCTCGGGTGTCATGGCCGCCGCCATCACCGTCGGGCTCATCGCCGGACAGCTCGACCTCAGCATCGGTGCGATCCTCGGCCTGAGCGCGGTCGTCACGGCCCTGTCGGTCGAGGAGTTCGGCCTGCCGACGCCGGTCGCCGTCCTCGTCGCGATCGGCGTCGCGCTCGTCGTGGGTCTGGTCAACGGAGCGCTCGTGGTCGATCTCGGGATCAACTCGATCATCGTCACGCTCGCGATGGCGCTCACCCTGAAGGGCATCTCGGCCACCGTCACCTCCGGACAGACGGTGACGATGACCGGGGGAGGACTCCAGGCCTTCATCAACAGCCGTCCGCTCGGCATCCCCGTCCCGATCTACCTGCTGGTGATCGTCTTCGCCGTCCTCTACCTCTATCTGACACGCACGCGCGGCGGCTGGCACGTGTACGCCGTCGGCGGCAACGCGAGCGCGGCCCTCCGCGCGGGGATCAACGTGAACCTCGTCTACCGCGGCACCTTCCTGCTGACCGCGGCGGCGGCCGCCGTCGCCGGCGTCATCACTGCGGGCCGCGCGGGCGCCGGCGGACCTTTCTTCGGAACCGGGGCGGAGTTCGACGTCCTCACCGCCGTTCTGCTCGGCGGCATCGGACTCTCCGGGGGTGCGGGTCGGATCGAGCGGACGCTCGCGGGGGTCGTGCTGATCGGCGTCCTCAACAACGGCCTGACCCTCCTGTCGGTCGACAGCTACATCCAGGCCACGATCCGTGGCGCGGTGTTCGTACTCGCGGTGGTGCTCGGCGCCCTCGCCTTCAAGAGGAGGCTGCGATGACAGACCTGACCCTCACGACCCCGGCCCTGTCGGTGGTCGACGTCCGCAAGACCTTCGGGCACGTGCAGGCTCTCCGCGGCGTCTCGTTCGAGCTCATGCCCGGCGAGGTGCTGTCCGTCGTCGGCGACAACGGCGCCGGCAAATCGACCCTCATGAAGGTCCTGTCGGGCGTCTACGCGCCCGACGCCGGTGGCCGCGTCGAGGTGAAGGGCGAGGAGGTCTCGCTCAGCAGCCCGACCGTGGCGCTGAACTCCGGCATCGCCACGGTCTACCAGGACCTCTCCCTCGTCGACACGCGCGACGTCGCAGCCAACCTGTTCCTCGGCCGCGAGCTGCGCCGGGGGCCCTTCGTGGATCGCAAGCGCATGCTCGTCGAGTCGGAGCGCGTCCTGGCCGAGCTGACGATGAACCTTCCGAGCGTCCGGGTGCCGGTGAGCTATCTCTCCGGCGGCCAGCGGCAGGCGGTGGCCATCGCCCGCGTCCTGCTGCACGGACCCGACGTCGTGATCCTCGACGAGCCGACCGCCGCGCTCGGCGTACAGGAGTCCCGTCGCGTGCTGGATGTGGTCCAGCGGCTGAAGGATGCCGGCACGTCGGTCATCATCGTCAGCCACAACCTCCAGCAGGTGTGGGACATCACCGATCGCTTCCTGGCTATGCGGCTCGGATCCATCGCCGGCATCCGCGACAAGGCTCTGACGACCGTGGACGGGATCGTGCGCCTCATCGTGTATGGCGACGAGAGCCCGGCATCCGTCTGATGTCGTCCGCGCACCCTCCGTCCCACCCCGCCCCGACCGCTTTGGAGCCTTACGTGACCCGTCCGACCGTCCTCGCCTACTACTTCCCGAGCTGGCACCAGGATGCCCGCAACGCCGAATGGTTCGGCGCCGACTGGAACGAATGGCAGCTCCTCGCCGACGCGCGGCCCCGCTTCGACGGTCACCGTCAGCCGCGCGTGCCCGCGGGTGGACCGCTCGACGAGTCGGAGCCCGCTGTGTTCGACCGGCAGATCGATCTGGCCACCCGCTACGGCGTCGACGGCTTCGTCTTCGACTTCTACTGGTACGACGACGGGCCCTACCTCGACCGCGCGCTCGACGAGGGGTTCCTCCGCGCGAGCCGCCGAGACGACGTCGTGTTCTCGCTCATGTGGGCAAACCACAACCTGACGAATATCTTCCCCTCGGTCGACCGCGACCCGCAGAAGCCGATCCTCAAGCGCGGCGGCATCGACAAGGCGGCGTTCGATCGCATGGTCGATCACGTCGTCGAGACGTACTTCCCCCTGCCGGGCTACCTCAAGATCGACGGGAAGCCCTGGTTCTCGGTCTACGAGATCGGTTCGCTCGTGGAGGGCCTCGGCGGGGTCGCCGAGGCGAAGGCGGCGCTGGAGTCCTTCGACGCCCGCGCCCGCGCGGCCGGGTTCCCCGGGGTGCATCTCGACGCGATCGTCTGGGGCTTCGAGTTCCTGCCGGGCGGTGTCACCGTCGAGGATCCGGCCGCCCTGGTCGCCGACCTGGGGTTCGCCTCGGCCGGCTCGTACGTCTGGATCCACCACGTCGCGCCCGGCGGGCTGCCCTTCCCGACCTCGTCGTGGAGCGCGGTCGAAGAGGCGGCGTTCGCGGACTACGAGCGGTACGCGGCATCCCTTCCCCTCCCGTTCAGCCCGAATGTCACGGTCGGCTGGGACTCGTCGCCGCGCACGAACCAGGACGCGGAGTTCGTCGAGGGCCCCTACCCCTGGATCCCCGTGTACGACCCGTCGCCGGAGGAGTTCGAGCGGGGGCTGCGGCGTGCGGCGGCGTTCCTCGAGGATCGTCCGCGCGAGAACCCGTTCCTCACGATCAACGCCTGGAACGAGTGGACGGAGGGGTCCTACCTCCTCCCCGACACCGTGAACGGCACCGCGTTCCTCGAGGCGGTCGAGCGCGTGTTCGGCCGGAACCCCGCTCGTCCTGGGCCGCACCGCGCGGCCGACGCGGTCACGGCGTAGCCCGCGCGACACCTGCGCAGCGGAGAACACAAGCCGCCGCCGGGCCGCGGTGCGCGGGTCCGTTAGGGTGCAGATGTGACGGACGGGAGCGCGGAGTGATCGGCGGCCGCCGTTTCGCGCTCGCCCGGGCACGGGCCGCGCTTCCCGCGCTGGTGACCCTCCTGATCGTCACCGGGGTCGCCGCGGGACTGATCGTCGGCATGGCGGTCGCCCTCCGCGCCGTCGAGGCGCAGGACGTGCGCGCCGCCCTCGGGGCGGCGGACGGGCTGCGCGGGCAGGCCGTGGTGAGCGTCGCCGACGGGGGCGACGACGGGCTCGCGGATGCCGTCCGGCAGACCCTTGCGGCGCACGGCGCGCCGGCGGTCACCGTCACCGAGTCCGAGGGCGTCGTCACGATCACCCCGGATCCCGCACGGGTGACCGGCGACGACGTCGTCTCGCTGATCGGCGCGCTCCGCGAGCTGCCGTCCGAAGCGCGCGAGGCGGTCGGTGCCCGCGTGCAGGTGGCCGGCGGCCTCCCTGCGACGCTGGGCTCGATCGCCGACGGCCTGCAGGCCCGGCGCGGACCGACCGCCGTTGCGATCGGGTTCCTCGGCCTGCTCACCGTCGTGGTCGTCGGCGCGGTCGCCCTCGAACCCGTGCGTGCCCGGTCGGGCGAGTCGCTGCTGCTGCGTGCCCGCGGCGCACGCGCCCGTAGCCTGGCCGCGCTGAGCGGCGCCGAGACGGCCGCCGTCTCCTCCGCGGGATCGCTCGCCGGAGCCGGCGTCGTCCTCGCCGTCGCCCACCTCGCAGGGCTCCCGCATCCGGGCCTCCTCTTCGCCGCCGTCGGCGCCGCGGGCGTCGCACTGGCCGCCACGCTCGTCGCCGTCGTCGTGACGGCGCGCACAGCCGACCGCCGCCCCGGACGCGCGCAGCTGGCCGCCGCGGCGGCCGTGGCGGTGGTCCTGGCGGTGGTCACCGGCCTGGCGGCCTGGCAGTTCGCGCAGTCGGGGTCGCCCGTCGTCGCCCGCGGCGACGGCACCGCGATCCTGGACCCCCTCGTCGCGATCGCGCCGGCGCTCGTGCTGGCCCTGGCCGCCCTGCTCGCCGTGCTCGTGGCGACCCCGGTGGCGCGCGGGATCGCCGCAGCGCTCGCCGCCACCCGTGGCGTGCAGCCGATCACGCCGCTGCGCCTGGCCTCACGACGTCCCGGCCGCCATGCGCTGCCCATCACGGTCGTCGCCTTCGCCGTCGGCACCGCGACCGTCGCCGGCGCCTACCTCGGCACCACCCGTGCGCTCGGCGACGCGCCCGAGGCGCTGCGCGTCGGCGCCGATGTGCGGGTGACGACGATCCCCGAGACCCTGTCTGCCGCCGACATCGCCGTCACCGCGACGGAGGCCGGTGCCCGCGCCACCGCCGCGGCACGCGGATTCACGGCCATCGGCCCGGGCGCGCGCATCCCGGTGGTCGCCATCGACGGCGGTGCGGTCGGCGACGTCCTGCTCAACGGCGGCGGGACGATCGACCCCGCCGCCATCGGCGAGGCCATCCGGCTCCCGGACGCCGGCATCCCGCTCGCCGGCGACGACCTCGAGCTGGTCGTGACGGCGCCCCCGCCGCCGCCGATCGGAGTGGACGGCGAGCAGTTCCAGCCGGAGCCGCTGCTGGTCAACGTCCAGCTGACCTTCCGCTCCGACGCGGGGACGACCTTCACGTACGGTTTCGTCAACGGCGACGCGGGCTCTGGCGGTGAGGGTGGGGAGGAGTTCGTGCCGCCGGTGACCGACCCCCGCATCCGCGAACGCATCCCGCTCCCCGGCGAGCAGACCTGGTCGCTCCTGGCGATCGAGGTCTGGCCCGCGTGGTGGGGCGCGGAGGGCACGGTCGTGCTCTCGGACGTCGTGAGCGGCGGCGAACCCCTCGACCTCTCGACGATGTCGCCCGCGCCCGGCACCGCCGGAAGCGTCGAGATCGCCGGCGGCATCGTGTTCGCGCCGGCCTTCGACAGCACCGGGGACGGTCTGGTGACGAGCGTCATCGCGCCCGGCGTCCCCGCCGCGGCGCCGATCGTGATCACCTCGGCGCTGGCCGACGACCTGAGCCTCGCCCCCGGCGACACCATCGCGCTGGAGTTCGACGGGCCCGACTTCGAGGCGGACGTCGTGGTGGCGGGGGTCGTGCCGGTGCTTCCCGGCACGCCCGCGGGGCAGGGCCTCCTCGCCGACCTCGGGACGCTGCGGCTCCTCGCGGCCACCCCCATCGTCCCCAACCAGCTCTGGGCGCGGGCCGACGCGCCGGATGCCGTCGCCGGGGCGATCGCCGACGCGAACCCCGGCGCCACCGTGCTCGTCGCCGACCCGCGGCAGGGCGAGGCGGCGGCCGCGACGGCCTGGGGCTTCGGCCTCGCCGCCGCGGGGGGACTGGTGCTCGCCGTCGTGGTGCTCGCCCTGCGCAGAACGCGCTCCCGTGCCGACACCCGGGAGCTCGCCCTGCTCGCGGTGATGGGTCTCGGCCGCCGCCGCGCCGCCGCCACCCGGACGGCGGAGGACCTCTTCGCGCTCGCGCTGGGCGTGCTCGGCGGCGTGGCCGCGGGCATCGCGACGGCCTGGCTCGTGGTGCCGACGCTGGTGCGCGCCGCCTACGGCACGGTGCCGGACGCCTACCCCGTCCCGCTCGTGTGGCCGGCGGCGGAGCTCGCCGTCGCGGTGGGCGCGATCGCGCTCGTGTGCGCCGCGGTGAGCGCCTCGGTCCGCGTCCCGCGCACGCTCGCCCCCGCCCTGCGGGAGGACGAATGAGCGGCCGATCGATGAGGAGCACGCGATGACACGCTCGGCGGGGCTGTTCGCCCTCACCCGCCGCCGCTTCGCGACCCCGCGCAGCGCGGCGGTCGTGATCGTCGCGCTCACGGTGCTCGCCGCTTTCGTGATCGCCGCCGCGCCCCGCGCGCTCGTGGGCGTGGTGCGCGCGGAGGTCTCGCACCAGATCGGCGGGGTGGCCGCGACCTCGCGCGACCTGACGGGATCGACCATCAACGTCCCCGCGTTCGGGCCGGCGCCCGACGCCGCGCTCACCGAGGGATGGGACCCGGGCGCTCCCGAGCTCTTCGGCGCGCTCGCCGGGCACCTCGAGACGGCGCGGCGCGACTTCGACCCCGTGCTGACGGAGCTGACCGCGCCGGCCGAGTTCGCCGAGTACCTGATGGCCGGCGCCGCCGCCGACCCGTCCGGGCTGTCGGCCGACCTGCCGCTCCCGTTCGTCCAGCTCATCTCGGAACCCGCCGCGGGCGCCCACCTGCGCGTCGTCGACGGGGAGTGGCCGGGCGACTGGTCGGGATCGGGCGGCATCCCGATCCTCCTGACGGCCGCGGCGGCCGAGACGATGGGGTGGCCGGTCGGCGAGGTCCGCGCGCCCTTCGTCCTGTCGGGGATCGCGGAGGCGATCGATCCGGACGCGGACCGGTGGCTGCATCTGATCACCGGACTCACGGCGTCCGTCTACGACGACGGCAACCGGCGTCCGACGGCCACGAGCGCGGCGTGGGTGACGCCGGCGACCTGGGTGACCATCGTCCAGAGCGAGCGGTTCGGACGCACCCAGCTGAGCCTCTGGTATCCCGTCGACGCCGACAGCGCCCGCGGGGTGGACCCGTCGGACCTGCTGTCGGCGGTGCGCGGCGCCACCACGGCGTCCCTGCCTCTCGACGACGACGGTCAGCTGCGCACGCGGCTGTCCACCGACCTCGTCGCGGTGCTCTCGACGGCGCTCGCGCGCGCGGGATCGGCCAGCGCGATCCTCGCGGTCGCGGCGGTCGGCCCGCTCGCCGTCAGCGTCGCGCTCATCGTGCTCGCGGCCGCCCTGATCGTCCGGCGTCGGCGTGCCGACCTGGCGCTGCTGTCGGCCCGGGGAGCGCCGCTCGCGCGGCTGCGCCGCCTGCTGTTCGGGGAGGGCCTCCTGCTGGGGGCGCCGGCCGCGATCGCGGGGGCCGCCGCCGGGGTGCTCCTCACCCCGTACGACGCCGGACCGCTGCCGACCCTCGTCGCCGGCATCGTCGGGCTCGCGCCGGGCGTCGCTCTGGCCGCGACGCTGCGCCCGGGCCTGCTCGCCCGGGGCCGCTCCGACCTCGACGCGCCCGCGCGCGGCCGGTGGACGCGGGTGGCCGAGCTCCTGGTGGTGATCGTCGCCGCCGCGGCGGTCGTCCAGCTGCTCGTGCGCGGCATCGGCGAGGACACCACGACGATCGATCCGCTCGTGATCGCCGCACCGCTGCTGGCCACCGTCGCCCTGGCGCTCATCGTGGTGCGCCTGCACCCCGTGCCGCTGGCCGCGGCGCTCGCCGCCTCGCGACGGGGGCGGGGCGTCGTCGGCCTCGTGGGCGCGGCCCGGAACCTCCGCGATCCGTCCGCCGGGACGACGGCCGTGCTGGCGATGGTGGTCGCCGTCGCGATCGCCGTGTTCTCCTCGGTCGTCCTGGCCACCGTCGACCGCGGTGCGGTGGTCGCCGCGCAGCGCGACGTCGGCGCCGACGTGCGGCTGGCGGGGCCGTACTTCGACCAGGGGACGATCGAACGGCTCCGCGCGGTGGACGGGGTGACCGATGCGAGCGGCCTGCTCCGTGGCGACTTCCTCACCGTGGCGGGACCGGACGGGCGCGACAGCGTGCTCGCCTTCGTCACCGACACCGCGCGCACCGCCGGCATCCAGGAGGGTTTCGTCGGCGCGTTCCCCGCGTCGGTGACCCCCGGGGCGGACCCGCTGGACGTCCTCGTCGCCTCGACCATCGCCGGCGAGGTGGGGACGACGGACGTGACCGTGCAGGATCGGCCGGCACGTGTGGCGGGAACGCTGCCGATGCTCCTGGGCGTCGCGGGCACCAGCGACTTCGTCGTCCTCGACGTCGACGACTACACCGCCCTCACGGGCTTCGGATTCCACCCGCGCATCGTGCTCGTCGACCTCGACGACGGCGCCGACCCCCGGGCGGTCGCCACCGCGCTGAGTGAGGCGGTGGGCCAGACCCACACGGTGCGCATCCTCGCCGACTCGACGGCGGAGATCCAGGCCTCGCCCGCCGTCACGGCGCTGCGCGTCGTCCTCTTCGGTGCGCTCGGTGTCGCGGCGCTGCTGTCGGTCATCGCGCTCCTGCTCGTGGCCGGCGTCTCGCGCGACGCGCGTTCGCGGGTCATCGCGCTCCTTCGGACGATGGGCCTCGACCGCGCGCGCGGTCGCGGCATCGTCGCCTGGGAGTTCGCGCCGCTCGGTATCACCGCCCTCGTCGGCGGCATCGTGCTCGGCGCGGTGCTGCCGCTCCTGGTCGTCGCGTCGATCGACCTGCGACCCTTCACCGGCGGCGGCGCCCAGCCGTCGCTGACCGTCGACCCCGTGCTGAGCGGGGCCCTCATCGCCGTCGTGGTCGTCGCGCTGGCGCTCGCGGTGATCGCGGGCGTGCTCAGCGCGCGGACGACTTCGATCGCGACCGTGCTCCGAACGGAGGAGGACTGATGACCGATCCCGACATCGTCTGCGAAGGCCTGGTGCGCATCTTCGCCGTCGCCGACATCGAGGTGCAGGCCCTGCAGGGCCTCGACCTCACGGTCGAGCGGGGCGGGCTGGTGGCGCTGGTGGGCGCCTCGGGCTCGGGAAAGTCGACGCTCCTGTCGATCCTGTCGGCGCTCGACACCCCCACGGCCGGCAAGGCGACCGTCGCCGGGCGGGACCTGACGGCGCTGACGCCGCGGCAGCGCGTCGACTACCGGCGCGAGGTCGTCGGGTTCGTGTGGCAGCAGACGGCCCGCAACCTCCTGCCGTACCTGTCCGCCGAGGAGAACGTGCAACTCGCCCGCGCGATCGGCGGAGACCGCTCGAACCCCGCCCGCGCCGCAGAGCTCCTCGAGCTCACCGGGGTCGCCGATGTGGCCGCCCGACGCCCCGCGGAACTGTCGGGCGGCCAGCAGCAGCGCGTCGCGATCGCCGTCGCCCTCGCCAACGACCCGCGGGTCCTGCTGGCCGACGAGCCCACGGGAGACCTCGACGAGCACGCGACCGCGGACGTGCTGTCGACCTTCGAGACCGTCAACCGCGAGCTCGGCACGACGGCGCTCATCGTCACCCACGACCCGGCGGTCTCGGAGCATGTGCGCCGCACGGTGCAGATCCGCGACGGCCGCACCGCGACCGAGGTGCTGCGCTCGACCCACACCGACGACGAGGGCCGAGAGCACACGATCGCGCAGGAGTTCGTCGTGCTCGACAAGGTCGGCCGGATGCAGCTGCCGACCGACTACATGACCCAGCTCGATCTGCGCGACCGCGTGCGGCTCGAGCTCAACCCCGACCACGTCGGCGTGTGGTCGGGCGACTCCCGCCCGGGATCGGCCGCCCGGGTCCCGGAGAATGTCGAGGGGTCGGAGCCTGCCGCCCCGGAACCCGACCGTGTCGAGGGGTCGGAGCCGCAGACCCGGCGGAGTCTGCGCCGACGGACGGAGGAGCATCCCGATGAGTGACATCCTGCTCGAGGCGCACGACCTCTCCGTGGTCCACGCGACACCCGCCGGCGACGTGCGCGCGCTCGCCGACGCCTCGCTGACCCTGTCGCCCGGCGAGTTCGTGGTGCTGGTGGGGCCGTCGGGGGCCGGCAAGACGACGCTGCTGCACGTGCTCGGCGGCATCCAGCCGGCGACGACCGGCACCGTGCGGATCGGCGATGTCGAGGTGACCTCGGCGCCCGAGAGCGCCGTCGACCGGGTGCGCCGCGACGACCTCGGCTACGTCTTCCAGTCGTTCGGGCTGATCAGCGCCCTCTCCGCCGAGGAGAACGTCGAACTCCCGCTGCGCATCCGCGGCGTGGACGCCGGCGAGCGCGCGGCGCGCGTCGGGCATCTGCTGGAGCGTGTCGGTCTCGCCGCGCACGCGAAGCAGCGTCCGGGGGAGCTGTCGGGCGGTCAGCAGCAGCGCGTGGGAATCGCGCGCGCCCTGGCCGGCTCGCCGCGCATCCTGCTCGCCGACGAGCCGACGGGGCAGCTGGACTCGCACACCGCGGCGCAGATGATCGACCTCATCTCCTCGATCGCCCACGACGACGGGCTGGCGGTGCTGCTGTCGACCCACGACCCGTCGGTCCTGGCGCGCGCCGATCGGGTGCTGGAGATCCACGACGGGGTGCTGCGCCCCGCCTGACCGCCGCCGGTGGGGTGGGGCGTTTCGTCTCGCTGCGCTCGCTCAACGACCGGGTGGGTGGCGGGGTGGGGCGTTTCGTCTCGCTGCGCTCGCTCAACGACCGGGGGAGTGCCGGTCGCCGACAGCGGCGTCAGGCGCGGGTGCTCACCCAGCCGAGAGCCGGCGCGACGTCCCGGGCGAAGGACTCGACGATGTGCAGGTTGAACTCGACGCCCAGCTGCGAGGGGATCGTCAGCATGAGGGTGTCGGCCGACATCACCGCCGCATCCTGCTTCAGCTGCTCGACGAGGATGTCCGGCGCGGCGGCGTACGTCTTGCCGAACGTCGACCGGAACCCGTCGATGTAGCCGATGCCGTCGCTCTCCGAGGAGTGGCCGAAGTACAGCTCGTCCTGCGCCGTGGTGATGGGGAAGATGGAGCGGCTCACCGAAGTGCGCGGCGTGCCGGGGTGCCCGGCCTCCTTCCACGCGGCGCGGAACAGGTCGAGCTGCTCGGCCTGGAGAAGGTCGAACGGGCGCCCGTCGGCCTCGGTGACGAGGGTCGACGACATGAGGTTCACGCCGATGCGGCCCGCCCACTCGGCGGTCTCGCGGGTGCCGGCGCCCCACCAGATGCGGGAGCGCAGCCCCTCGGAGTGCGGTTCGATGCGCTGGCGTCCGGTGCCGCCGCCGAACGGGCTGTTCGCATCGCGCTCGGCGAGCGGCTCGCCGTCGATCGCGCGCAGGAACAAGTCGAACTTCTCACGCGCCATGTCGGCGCCCCGCGGGTCTTCCGACCCGGTGTAGCCGAACGCCTCGTAGCCGCGGACGACCGTCTCGGGTGAGCCGCGGCTGATGCCGAGCGCAAGGCGCCCGTCGGAGATCAGGTCGACCGCGGCGGCCTCCTCGGCCAGGTAGAGCGGGTTCTCGTAGCGCATGTCGATCACACCGGTGCCCATCTCGATGCGCTCGGTGGTCGCGGCGATGGCGGCCAGGAGCGGCATGGGCGAGGCCTGCTGCCGGGCGAAGTGGTGCACGCGGAAGGAGATGCCGTTGACGCCGAGGTCGTCCATGCCCTGCGCGAGGTCGATCGCCTGCTTCATCGAGTCGCCGGCGGTGAGTTCGCGCCCGCCGCCGAGCGGACCGTAGTGGCCGAAGGAGAGTGTTCCGAAGCTGCGCATGACGTCGGCAACGATACGCCGACGGGGTCTATTCCGGCGAATGCATCGAGTGCCGCCGTGCGGAGCCGGCGTCGCCGGATGACGGCGGGGGCGGAATAGCGGAGCGGCTCCGCGTATTGTCCCGAGCATGACTCGCATCGGAAACAGTGACCTGGACGTCTTCCCCCTCGCCCTCGGCGGCAACGTGTTCGGATGGACCGCGGATCGCGACACCTCGTTCGCGGTGCTCGACGCCTTCCGCGCGGGTGGCGGCGACTTCGTCGACACGGCCGACTCGTACAGCGCGTGGGTCGACGGCCACCGCGGCGGCGAGAGCGAGACGATCATCGGGGAGTGGCTGGCCGCGCGCGGCCTGCGCGCGGGCGAGGACGTCACCGTCGCCACGAAGGTGAGCCAGCACCCGGACTTCCGCGGACTGTCGGCGGCGAACGTCCGCGCGGCCGCGGAGGCGTCGCTCGGTCGCCTCGGCGTCGACACCATCGACCTGTACTGGGCGCACTTCGACGACGCCGACACGCCCCTGGAGGAGACCGTCGCCGCCTTCGGGCAGCTCGTGACCGACGGACTCGTGCGCTACACCGCGGTCTCGAACTACTCGGCCGACCGCATCCGCGAATGGGTGCGCATCGCCCGCGAGCTGGGGGTCGCCGAGCCGGTCGCCGTCCAGCCCCACTACAACCTGGTCCACCGCGAGATCGAGAGCGACATCGTCCCGGCGGCGCAGGAGCTCGGCCTCAGCCTCATCCCGTACTTCGCGCTCGCCAAGGGCTTCCTCACCGGCAAGTACCGGTCGACCGACGCCGAGGGAGCCACCTCGCCGCGCGCCGGCGCCGCCGCTGCCTACGCGACGCCGCAGGGACTGCAGATCATCGAGGTCCTCGAGCGGATCGGCCGGGCCCACGACGTCTCCATCGCCGCGACCGCCCTCGCGTGGCTGCGCGCCAAGCCCGCCGTCGCCGCGCCGATCGCCTCGGCGTCGAAGGTCGAGCAGGTGGCGGACCTGCTCGACGGTGCACGGATCGACCTCACGGCCGAAGAGGTCGCCGACCTCGACGCCGTGTCGGAGTGGACGCCCGTCGACCAGTGAGGCGCGAGATCGTCACACGGCGCTGAGGCGTGCGCGTCGTCGGCCATGATGGGGGCATGGCCGACGACTACACCCACGGGCACCACGAGAGCGTGCTGCGCGTACATCGCCAGCGCACCGCGGGCAACTCCGCCGCCTACCTCCTGCCGGAGCTTCGGCCGGGGATGACGGTGCTCGACGTGGGCGCCGGGCCCGGCACGATCAGCACCGATCTGGCGGCGATCGTCGCGCCCGGTCGGGTGCGCGCCATCGACGCGTCGGCCGACGTCGTCGCCCACGCCGAGGCCGATCGCGTGGCCCTCGGCATCGAGAACCTGTCCTACGCCGTCGACGACGCGTACGCCCTGTCGTCGGAGGACGGCGCGTGGGACGTCGTGCACGCGCATCAGGTGCTGCAGCACCTCACGCGCCCCGTCGACGCGCTGCGGGAGTTCCGCCGGGTCGTGGCGCCCGGGGGCGTCGTGGCGGTGCGCGACGTGGACTACGAGGGCACGATCTGGTGGCCGCGGGTGCCGGGCCTGGACGAGTGGCGCGAGGTGTACCTCGCCGCGCACCGCGGCACGAGCGGCGACCCGGCGGCGGGACGCCAGCTGAAGGCGTGGGCCCGCGCGGCGGGCTTCGCCGAGGTGCGCTCGTCCGCGTCGATCTGGCTCTTCGAATCCGCAGAGGCGCGCGCGTGGTGGGGCGGGGCGTGGGCCGACCGGGCGCTCCACTCGTCCTTCGCCGACAACGTGCTGCGGCTGGGCATCGCCGACCGGGCGGCACTGGAGCGCATCAGCGAGGCCTGGCGGGAGTGGGCGGCGAGCGAGGACGGCTGGCTGCTCATGCCGCACGGCGAGGTGCTCGCCCGCGGCTGAGCGCTCAGTCCCGCGCGGGTCTCAGACCCGTCTCGATGACGATGCGGCCATCGGTGATGACGCCCGGTCCGTCCCCGGGGATGGGCGCGGGGGCGGGGATGATCTTCTCCGCATCCCACACGGCGTGCGCCTCGGCCGCAGACGGCCGCCACACCTCGTCGAACCCGAGCGTGCCTCCCATGCACCCCAGGTTACGTCCACCCCGGATCACGTGCACCCGGGTCATGTCCGCCCGGGATCGCGTGCACCCGGTTGCGTCGCCCGCCCTGCCGCCGGGTACGCTCGCGATCGTGACCTCACCGGACAGCTCGACGATCCTCCCCGACGGCGCCGTCCTCCGCGCGGCGCGGCCGGGCGACGAGGACGGCATCCTCGCCCTCATCCACGCCCTGGCGGTGTACGAGCGCGAGCCGGATGCCGTCGAGAACACCGCGGAGGCGCTCGCCGCGAGCCTGTTCGGCGCCGAGCCGCGCGTCTTCGCGCACGTCGTCGAGCGTCAGGGCGAGATCGTGGGGATCGCGATCTGGTTCGTGACGTACTCGACGTGGACCGGTCGTCACGGGATCTGGCTCGAGGACCTCTACGTCGACGAGGCCCGGCGCGGCAGCGGCTACGGGAAGGCGCTCATGCGGGCGCTCGCCGCCGTCTGCGTCGCCCGCGACTACAGCCGCTTCGAGTGGACGGTGCTCGACTGGAACGCGCCGTCGATCGCGTTCTACCGCTCGATCGGAGCGGAGCCGCAGGACGAGTGGACGACGCAGCGGCTGAGCGGCGCGGCACTGGCGGAGCTCGCCCGCGGCTGAGCAGCGGCCACTGCCGGCCGTTCCCGGGGCTGACGGCGCGGCGCCCGTCTGCCTACGATGGCGGGGAGCGATCGGAGGCCGCGGATGGTCCAGGTGCGCGTGGCGGGGGTGGCCCTCGACGGAGCGGGACAGCACGTCATCCTGCTGACGCCGCAGGACGACGCCGACGGCGACGGCCGGGTCCTGCCGATCTGGATCGGCGCGCAGGAGGCGACCTCCATCCTCATCGCGGTGGAGGGGGCCCAGGCGCCCCGCCCGCTCGCCCACGATCTCATGCGCTCGCTGCTGGACGCCGCCGACGCGGCCGTCGAACGGGTGGACATCACCCGCATCGAGGAGGGCACGTTCTACGCCGAGGTGACTCTGCGCGCCCCCTCGGGGGTGCACGTCGTCGACGCGCGGCCCTCCGATGCGGTGGCGCTCGCGTCGCGGACCGGCGCGCCGGTGTTCGTCGCGGACGACGTGCTCGAGGAGGCGGGGGTGCCCGGCACGATCGTCGAGGGCAGCGAGGAGCAGGAGGTCGAGGAGTTCCAGCGCTTCCTCGACGACGTCGACCCCGACGACTTCCGCGGCTGACGTCCGGCCTTCCGCCGCGGATCTCCGGCGTCGCGGACGCCGCGATGTCGGACCGGCGGCGTAGTTTGTGCTCATGGTGGACCGCGACGTGACGGACTGGCTGCTGGATTCCGACCCCACGCTGCGCTGGCAGGTGCAGCGCGACCTGCTCGGCGAGCCCGAGGAGGTGTGGCAGCAGACCCGTGCCCGCATCGCGGTCGAGGGCGACGGTGCCGCCCTGCTGTCGCATCAGGACGCCGACGGCCAGTGGGCCGGCGGCGCGTTCTTCCCGGCGGAGATGACCGAGCAGCCTCCACAGGACGAGCAGCCCTACACCGCCACCACCTGGACCCTGACGAGCCTGCGCGAATGGGGGCTCGACCCGGCGGTGCTCGCCGGCACGGGCGAGAAGCTCCGCCGCAACAGCCGCTGGGAGTACGACGACCTCCCTTACTGGGACGGCGAGGTCGACGTGTGCATCAACGCGATGACGCTCGCCAACGGCGCCTGGCTCGGCGAGGACATGTCGCAGCTCGCGGCGTGGTTCCCGGCGCACATCGTCTCGGACGGGGGCTGGGACTGCGAGTGGGTCGAGGGGTCGGTCCATTCGTCGTTCCACTCGACCATCAACGCCGTGCGCGGCCTCCTCGCCTACGAGAAGCTCACCGGCGACACGAGCGTCCGAGAGGCCCGGCACAGCGGCGAGGAGTACCTGCTCACCCGGCGGCTCCGGTACCGGCTGTCCACGGGCGAGCGGGTCGGTCCGTGGGCCGACCTCATCGTCCATCCCTACCGGGCGCCGTTCACCCTGCTCAAGGCCGTCGACCACGTCACCGAGGCCGCGCTGCACGACGGCACGCCGCCCGACCCGCGCGCGAGCGAGGCCGTCGAGCGGCTGCGGGCCGCGCGGGGCGAGGACGGCCGGTGGCTGCAGGGCTGGCTGTTCGGCGGCGAGACCTGGATCACGCACGACGTGCCGCCGGGGGAGCCGTCGAAGTGGGTGACCTTCCTCGCGCAGCGGGCGCTCGACCGGTGGGATGCCGCGTCGGCCGCCGGCGCGTGAGCCGCCCCCGCGCCTGCCCGCCGTAACACGGCGACACCGCGAGTAGGTGCCGCGCGCCTCCCCGTCGCAAGATGGCAGTCGGCGAGGAAGGGACGGCCATGGCAGGCAAGGGATTCACGACGCGGCAGGTGCACGAGCGCGGCCGTGTCGGCGGATCGTCCCCGCGCGCGACGCCGATCTACCTGACCGCCGGATTCAGCTTCGACGAGTACGGCGACGCGGCCGCCCACTTCGGGTCGGGCGAGGGCTACGCCTACACCCGGATCGGCAACCCCACCGTCGAGGCGGTCGAGGGTGCACTGGCCGCGCTGGAGGGCGGCTCGCAGGCGCTGCTGCTGGCCAGCGGCCAGGCGGCGACCTCCGTGGCACTGCTGAGCCTCGCCGCCGCCGGCGACCACATCGTCGTCTCGAACCACATCTACGAGGGCTCCCGCGGGCTCATCCTCGACAACCTCTCCCGGTTCGGGATCGACGCCGACTTCGTGGACGACATCGGCGACCCCGCGGCCTGGGAGGCGGCGATCCGTCCGACCACGAAGGCCCTGTTCGCCGAGTCGATCTCCAACGCCGCCAACCGCATCCTCGACATCGCCGCCGTCTCGGCGGTCGCCCGATCCCACGGCATCCCCCTCGTCGTCGACAACACGTTCGCGACGCCCTATCTGCTGCGCCCCATCGAGCACGGCGCCGATGTCGTCGTCCACTCCGCGAGCAAGTTCCTCTCCGGGCAGGGTGCCGTCATCGGCGGTGCGATCATCGACAGCGGCCGGTTCGATCCCGCGGTCTCGGGTGAGAAGTTCCCGCACCTGGTCGCCCCCGGCCGGAACGGAGCGCCGAGCATCGCCGACCGCGTCGGCGGCGACGCCCGGATCGCGTATGCGCGGGAGAGCGTGAGTCCGCGACTGGGCCCCACCCCGTCGCCCCTCAACGCCTTCCTCATCGGCCAGGGGATCGAGACCCTCAGCCTGCGGGTGGAGCGGCAGTCCGCCAACGCGCTCGCCGTGGCACGCTGGCTCGCCGCGCACCCCGCCGTCGCCTCGGTCGACTACGCGGGCCTGCCCGGGCATCCCGACCACGCCCTCGCGGCCGAGCTGCTGCCGGACGGCTTCGGCTCGGTGTTCACCTTCACCGTCGCGGGCGGCGCCGGCGACGCCCGCCGCCTCGTCGAGTCCCTCGACGTGTTCACGCACATGACGCACCTCGGCGACGTGCGCTCGCTCGTGCTGCACCCGGCGTCGACGAGCCACGTGCAGCTGACCGAGCAGGAGCGCCGGGCCCTGGGCGTGCATCCCGGGACCCTGCGGGTGTCCATCGGCATCGAGGACGTCGACGACCTCCTCGAGGACCTCGACCGGGCACTGGCCGCCGGGGCGGCGCCGGTGATCCCGGCTTCGGTGGCGTGGCAGGTGCCGGCGTGAGCGTCCCCCAGCACTTCGGCTGGTTCCTGGCGCGGGGCTTCGGGCCGCACGGGTGGGGCCACCCCTACCTCGACTGGGACTGGCGCTGGACCTCGCCCGAGCTCTACCAGCAGTCGGCGCGGGAGCTGGAGCAGGCGGGGTTCGACTTCGTCCTCATCGAGGACGCGCCGTCGCTCGGCTCACCCGCGACGATCGACACGCGCGTGCGGCACGCCTTCGGCGGGCCCAAGCTCGACCCGCTGCTGCTCGCGCCCTACCTGTTCCAGGCGACGACCCACCTGGGGGTCATCCCGACCGTCAACCCCGCCGCCACCCTGCCGTACACGGCCGCCCGTCAGTTCTCGACCCTGCAGCACCTGAGCGGCCACCGGCTCGGGCTGAACGTCGTCACCGACACGGGAAGCGCCCGCCACTTCAGCGACGCTCCGCAGCTCGGGCACGACGCCGCGTACGACCGCGCCGAGGAGTGGCTCGCCGGCATCCGTGCGCTGTGGCGCAGCTGGGGAGACGGCGCGCTCGTGGCCGATCCCGTCTCGGGCGTCTACGCCGACGGGACCAAGCTGGATGCCGTCCGCCACCGCGGCGAGTACTTCGCCTTCGACGGGCCGCTCAACGCCGTGCCCTTCGAGCACGGCGAGCCGGTGATCGCCTCCCCGGGCGGTTCCGGGCGCGGACTCGCGTTCGCCGGGGCGAACTCCGACATCCAGCTGGCGCTCGCGCCGCTCACCGAGAAGAGCGTGCGGGAGTACCGCGCGCGCATCCACGCCGCCGCCGTCGAGCGCGGGCGGCGCCCCGAGGACATCACCATCATGTTCGCGATCCAGCCGACCATCGTGTCGAGCGCGGAAGAGGCCGACCGCCTGGTCGCCGCCGCCGCGAACCCCGACGACCGGGCGCTGACCCTCATCGCGCAGCGCCAGTCGAGCGACCTCGAGACCGATCTCACCGGGCTCGACCTCGACGCTCCGCTCGATCCGTCGATCTTCGGCGAGCATGTGTCGCAGGGCAGCATCCGGCGCCTCACCGGCGACCGCGATGTCGCGACGACCCCGCTCCGTGCGCACCTGGCATCGCTGGCGCGGCTGGGCCGGATCTCGGATCGCTCGGGATTCGTCGGCACCGCGGAGGAGTTCGCCGAACTCGTCGAGGAGCTCGGCGAGTGGGGCAACGACGGCGTCCTGCTGTGGGGCGACCTGCACCCGGTGACGATCCACCGCACGCTCGACGAGCTCGTGCCGGTGCTGCGCCGCCGCGGCATCCTCCGCCGCGATCACGTCGAGGGCGGCCTTCACGCGACGCTGCGCGCGTTCTGACCCGCCCGCGGTCGTTGCGCGACGAGACGTCTCGCCGCGTCCGGTCCGGGAGCGGGTGCGTTTCGTCTCGTCGCTGCGCTCCTCGCTCAACGACCGGGTGCGTCCGCGGGTCCGTTCCGGCCCGGTCCTGGGTTCGCAAATCCGGAGCATTCGCGGCCAGCGGGCTGTGAGAGGCCGGTCGACCGCGGTTGGGGGGCGATCTTCCGGAGTTGTGGACGGGTGCGTTTCGTCTCGTCGCTGCGCTCCTCGCTCAACGACCGGGCGCCCTCCCCGGGTCCCTCCCGGCCTGGTCCTGGGTTCGCAACTCCGGAACATTCCCGCCCAGCGGGCTGTTACGCGCCTGTCGACCGCGTTCCGGGGGTGATCTTCCGGAGTTGTGGACGGGTGCGTTTCGACTCGTCGCTGCGCTCCTCGCTCAACGACCGGGCGCCCTCCCCGGGTCCGTCCCCGGGTCTCGCCCCGGCCCGGTCCTCGGTTCGCAACTCCGGAACATTCCCGCCCAGCGGCCTGTCACGTGCCGGTCGACCGCGTTCCGGGGGCGACCTTCCGGAGTTGTGGACGGGTGCGTTTCGTCTCGTCGCTGCGCTCCTCGCTCAACGACCGGGTCCCCTCCGCGGCGACGGGCCCCGGCCGCGGCGGCGCACCGCAGCGCAACGGCGAACGCCCCCGGGAACGGATCCCGGGGGCGTTCGCGTGACGGGTGTCAGTCGAGACCGTTGGCCGCCAGCCAGTCGGTCGCGATGTCGGCGGAGGAGCGCTTGTCCTCGGTCGACTCGACGTTCAGCGCCACGAGGCCCTCGGGCGTGAGAGCGGCGCTGATCGGGTTGATCACGTCGGCGATCTCCTCCGCGATCGACTCGCTCACCAGCGGCACCACGTTCGACGCGAGGAACAGGCCCTCGGGGTCAGCCAGGGTGACGAGGTCGTTGGTCTGGATGCGCGGGTCGGCGCTGTAGACGTTCGCGACCTGGATGTTGCCGGCGACGAGCTCGTCGACGGTGGTGTCGGCCGTGGCCGAGAAGGCGACGTCGACGCCGTAGACCGACTTCAGACCCTTCGGGCCGTACGGACGCTCCTCGAGCTCCGGAGCCCCACCGAGGGTGAGGTTCGCGATGCCGGCGAGATCGCCGATCTCGGTGAGGTCGTTCTCGGCGGCGAACTCGGCCGTGACGTTGTACGAGTCCTGGTCGGTCGCCGACGACTGGTCGAGCACGGTCAGACCGTCGGGCAGGGCGTCGGCGAGGGCGGCGTACACGTCCTCCGACGCGGTGGCCGTGGTGGCCTCGTCGAAGAACTGCAGCAGGTTGCCGGTGTACTCGGGGATGAGCTGCACGCTGCCGTCCTCGAGCGACGGGATGTAGATGTCGCGCTGGCCGAGCTGGAACTTGCGCTCCACCGTGAAGCCGGCGTTCTCGAGCGCCTGGGCGTAGATCTCGGCGATGATCTCGTTCGAGTAGTACGCCTGGGAGCCGACGACGATGGTCGAGGTGTCGCCGGAGGCCGGCGGGGCGCTCGAGCTGTCGCCGCCGAGCGGGTCGGAGGTGGCGCAGCCGGCGAGAGCCAGCGCAGCGACGGTCGCGAGCCCGAGGGTCGCGGTGAGGCGGGTGCGGATGCGGGTCATGGTGCAGACCTTTCGTGATGTGCGGTGTGTGCGGTGCGGGACGGGAAGTGGTGCGGATCAGACGGTGGAGCCGGTCGCGTCAGCCGTCTTGTGGGGCCTGAGAGACGGGGTGCGGCCTTCGGCGCTCGCGCGACCGGCGACGCCGCGCGGGACGACGAGACGCTGCAGCAGGGCGAACAGTCCGTCGAGGAAGAGGGCGAGGGCGACCACGATGAGCGAGGCGCCGAGGACCTGGTCGAAGCGGTTGAGCTGGATGCCCTGCAGGAAGTAGAAGCCGAGGCCGCCGAGCCCTGCGTAGGCGGCGATCGTGACCGTCGCGACGACCTGAAGGGTCGCCGAGCGCAGGCCGCCGATCAGCAGCGGCAGGCCGAGGGGCACCTCGATCTTCCAGAGCACCTGCCAGGGTGTCATGCCGACCGCGCGCCCGGCGTCGATCACGGCCCGGTCGATGGCCTCGAAGCTGGCGTACGCGCCCGCGAGGATCGACGGGATCGCCAGCAGCACGAACGAGATGACGGCCGCCTCGGTCTTGTGGACGACGCCGATGATGAGGATGAGGAGCAGCAGCAGACCCAGCGACGGCAGCGCGCGCGCCGCCCCCGACACGGCGACGGCGATCTCGCGGCCGCGGCCTGTGTGGCCGATGAGCCATCCGAGCGGGATGGCGATGAGCGCGGCGATCGCGACGGATCCGAAGGTGAAGGCCAGGTGCTGCCAGATGGCCAGGGGCAGCGGCACCGACGACCCGCTCAGCCGGTCGGGAGAGAAGATCCACGCGAACGCGTCGAAGAACAGATTCACGCCGTCGCCTCCGCCAGCACCCGGCGCGTCACGGCGCGGCTCTCACGGCGCCGCGGCAGCCACGGCATCAGCACCCGGCCGAGCAGGACGAGGGCGAGGTCGATCACGAGCGCGATCACGACGACGGCCACGACGCCCGAGAGCACCTCTTCGACGATCCGCCGCTGGTAGCCGTTCGTGAACAGGTAGCCGAGGTTCTGGACGCCGATGAGGATGCCGACGGTGGCCAGCGAGATCGTCGAGGTCGCCGTGACCCGCAGGCCCGCCAGCAGAACGGGGCCCGACAGCGGGAAGTCGACGGCCCAGAACCGCCGCCACGGTCCGTACCCGACCGCCACGGCCGACGCGCGGACGGCCGGGTCGATGGAGTCGAGGCCGTCGGCGACCGAGCGGGTCATGATGGCCACGCCGTAGACGGTGAGGGCGATGATCAGGTTGACCTCGGACAGGAACGGGATGCCGAAGGCCCCCAGCAGACCGAAGAGGCCGAGCGAGGGGATCGTGTAGAGGAGGCCGATCGTCGTGAGCGCCGCTCCGCGGAACGGGGTGTAGCGCCAGGCGGCCCAGCCGATCGGCAGGGCGATGACGAACGAGAGCACGATCGGGATGATGCTCTGGCGCAGATGCTCGAGCGTCAGTCCCCAGATGAGGTCGAGGTTGTCGAGGACCCAGTTCACGCGCGGTCCCCGGGAGCGGACGGGGCCGGCTCGCCGGACACGAGCACGCCCTGGGTGCGGCCCGCGTCGTCGACGAGGACGGTGCCCCGCGGTGTCTGCTTGGCGCGCAGCGCCCGCGTGCCGCGATCGACCCCGACGAACTCGGCGACGAAGTCGCTCGCCGGGTTCTCGATGATCTCGTCGGGGGTGCCGATCTGCGCGATCTTGGCGCCCTTCTCGAGGATGACGACCTGGTCTCCGAGCAGGAACGCCTCGTCGATGTCGTGCGTGACGAACACGACGGTCTTGTCGAGGTCGCGCTGGAGCCGGCGGGTCTCGGCCTGCAGCTCCTTGCGGACGATCGGGTCGACGGCGCCGAACGGCTCGTCCATGAGGAGGATGTTGGGGTCGGCCGCGAGCCCGCGCGCGACGCCCACGCGCTGCTGCTGGCCGCCGGAGAGCTGCCGCGGATAGCGGTCGGCGAGGCGCCGGTCGAGGCCGACGATGTCGAGGAGCTCCAGGGCGCGCTGGCGCGCCTGCTTGCGCGGCGTGCCGGTGAGCACCGGCACCGTCGCGACGTTGTCGGCGACCGTGAAGTGGGGGAGCAGGCCCGAGTTCTGCAGCACGTAGCCGATGCCCCGGCGCAGCTGCACGGGGTCGCGGCCGCGGATGCTCTCGCCGTCGATCGTGATGTCGCCCTCGGTCGGCTCGATCAGCCGGTTGATCATGCGCAGCAGCGTGGTCTTGCCGCATCCCGAGGAGCCGACGAACACCGTCGTCTTGTGCGCCGGGATGAGCAGGCTGAAGTCGTCGACGGCTGTGGTGCCGTCGGGGAATCGCTTCGTGACGGCGCGGAACTCTATCGACATGTCGCCTCCGGATCGCGTGCCCCTCACCCAATCACACTCCTCCGACATCGTCGAAGGGGCTGGCATAGAGCGTCACACTTCCGGTATGCGTGGACCATGGACGACTACGACCTCATCGTGATCGGAGCCGGCCCCGTCGGCGAGAATGTGGCCGACCGTGCGGTGCAGCGCGGGCTGCGCGCCGTGATCGTCGAGAGCGAGCTCGTCGGCGGCGAGTGCTCGTACTGGGCGTGCATGCCGTCCAAGGCGCTGCTGCGCGCGGGCGCGGCGCTCCGGGCCGCGCGCGACGCGCCCGGCGCGGCGGAGGCCGTCACCGGCGGCGTCGACGTGGCGGCCGTGCTCCGCCGGCGCGACGAGATCGTGCACGAGTGGGACGACAGTGGCCAGGTGTCGTGGCTCGACGGCGCCGGCATCGACCTCGTCCGCGGCCACGGGCGCATCGTCGGCGAGCGGCAGGTCGCCGTCGGCGACCGGGTGCTGCGCGCCCGTCACGCGGTCGCGGTGTGCACCGGATCGGCTTCTCTGCTCCCGGACGTGCCCGGCCTCGCCGACGCGCAGCTGTGGACGAGCCGCGAGGCCACCGGCGCCCGCGAGGTGCCGGCGTCGCTCGTCGTGCTCGGCGGCGGGGTCGTCGCATGCGAGATGGCCACCGCCTATGCCTCCTTCGGCACGCAGGTGACCGTGCTCGCGCGGTCCGCCCTCCTGCGCGGCATGGAGCCCTTCGTCGGGGAGCGCGTCGCCGGCGGGCTGCGCGCGTCCGGTGTCGACGTGCGCATCGGCGCCGAGATCGCTCGGGTCGACCGGGAGCCCGACGGCACGGTCGTCGTGACCCTGGCCGACGGGTCGGCCGTCCGCGCCGCCGAGGGACTGGTCGCGACCGGCCGCGTGCCCCGCACGCAGGACATCGGGCTGGAGGCCGTCGGCCTCGAGCCCGGTGGCTGGCTCGAGGTCGACGACACGCTGCGCGTCCGCGGCTCGGACTGGCTGTACGCCGTCGGCGACGTGAACCACCGCGTGCTGCTCACCCACCAGGGCAAGTACCAGGCGCGCGCGGCGGGCGACGTCATCGCGGCGCGCGCGACCGGCGGTGCGGTCGACGACGGCGAGTGGGGCGCGCACGCCGCCACCGCCGACCACCGCGCCGTGCCGCAGGTCGTGTTCACCGAGCCGGAGGCGGCCGCGGTGGGCCTCACCGAGGCGCAGGCGCGTGCCGAGGGGATCGCGGTGCGCGTGCTCGACTACGACCTGTCCTGGGTCGCCGGGGCGAGCACCTACGCGCGGGGATACGAGGGGACCGCCCGCGCGGTCGTCGACGAGGAGCGCGGCGTGCTCGTGGGGGCGACCTTCGTCGGCCCCGACGTCGCGGAGCTCCTGCACGCGGCGACCGTCGCGATCGTCGGCGAGGTGCCGATCGCGCGCCTGTGGCACGCGGTCCCGCCCTACCCCACCGTCAGTGAGGTGTGGCTGCGCTGGCTCGAGGCCTACGGCCGGCCCGACGTCTGATCGGCGCGGGCGGCCCGGGCGCCCGGATCAGCTCCGCTCGTCCGAGGGATCCGGCAGCGCCAGCGCGACCTGCTGCGCCGTGGTCAGCGGCGCGCGGGTGATCAGCTCGTGCACGAAGGCCAGCTTGTCCTGCACGGGGGCCGAGATGGTGAACGGGTACAGGTCCCCCAGTCCCATCGAGCGGTTGATCCGGTTGAACGCCTGCGACATCCAGTCCCAGTCGCTGAGGAGACGCCCGACGGATTCGTCGCGGTACGACTCGCGCGGCACCACGTCGACGTCGCGGAGGTCGGTGGCCGCGGCGTCGAGGTGGATGCCGATGGCCGCGGCGGTCTGCAGCGTGCCGCAGATGTGCAGATAGTGGGCGAAGGTCTCGGCGAAGTCCTCCCAGGCGTGCATCGTCGCGTACTCGGAGATGTAGGAGTCGCGCCACCCCTCGGGCGCTCCGGTGGCGTAGTGGCGCGAGATCGCGTCGCGATAGCTCTCGCGCTCGTCGCCGAACAGCGCGCGGCACCGCGCCCACGTCGCCTCGTCGGTGATGAGCACGTTCTGGAAGTAGTGCCCGACTTCGTGGCGCAGGTGGCCGAGCATCGTGCGGTACGGCTCGCCGAGGCGCACGCGGAGCGCTTCGCGGACGTCGTCGAGACTCTCGGCGAGGTCGATCGTGATGATCCCGCCGGCGTGGCCGATGATCACGCGGCGTCCGTCGGAACGGCTGGAGAGCAGGTCGAAGCCGAGCCCGCCGGGCTCGACGTCCCACGGCACGATCGGCAGCCCCAGATCGGCGAGCTGGAGGAGGAGGCGGCGCTTGGCCTCCTCGGTGGTGGCGAGCTTCTCGAGCGCGATCGTGTCGTCGGACGGCGGACGGGTGCGCGTCAGGCGGCACGAGATGCAGCGCCCGGCGGGCGCGTCCTCGCGCACGAGCCAGTTGCATCCCCACTCGCGCTGCGAGCACGCGTACCAGGTGACCCCGTCGATGACGACGCGGTCGTCGCGGAGGGGGTGGAAGGCGCGGTCGATCACCTGGTAGCCGACGTCGGTGCGGCACGTGGGGCAGCGCAGGGTGTCGAGCGTCAGGAAGCGTCGGCAGGAAGGGCAGCGGGGCGTGGTGCTCACGGGATCACGCTAGCGCCGGCTTCCTCGTCGGCCGATGCCCGGGGAGGAGTCCGCAGCCCGGCGACGATCCCGTACCAGGCGACCAGGAAGGCGGGCTCGTCCAGCCGGCGGCGCCGCATCCACACGGTGACCTCCTCGTTGCTCTTGCTGGCGTTGCAGGAGCGGCAGGCGGGGACGACGTTCTCGAGCGTGTACCGGCCGCCGCGCGAGATCGGGAGCACGCAGTCCCGCTGCAGGGCCACGCCGTCGGCGCCGCAGTAGGCGCAGCGCGCCCACGCGTCGAGGATGGCGAACCACTCGGCATCCGTCAGGTCGCTCCCCGAGGCCGCCACCCGCTTCGCGCGCCGCCGCGCGGCACGGGCGCGCCGGGTCTGCGCGGGCTTGCGGACGGTCATGACCCGACGGTAGCGCCACCCGGGCGCGGGGAGGCGGGGACGCGCGGCGCACCCGGGGGGTGGGCAGCCGTACCCCCGGAACCCCTGGGGCGAGCCGGACGGATGCGGCGAGGCCTGTCACACGGGCACCGCCCTCTCGCGCGGACTCCGGCCGGCGTCGGCGGTGCTCGTCGCCCTCGGCCCGATGCGAGCGTGGACCACGTGAACAGTGGGCAGTCGTCGTCGGCTCCCGGGCAGCGAGGCGGCAACGAGTGCCATCACCTCTCGGCGAGGCGGCAACGAGTGCCATCACCTCTCGGCGAGGCGGCAACGAGTGTCGTCGATCCGAGGTCGGCGCTCCTCGCTACTGTCGTGACATGCACGAGCTCTCCCGAGACGACGCCCGCCGCCTGGTCGTGCGCGCGCAGCTGCTCGACGCGCAGCGACCCGGCGACGTGGTGGAGGTCGCCGAGCAGCTCGGCTCGATCAAGATCGACCCGACGGCGACGATCGCACCCGCCGAGCAGACGGTGCCGTGGAGTCGCATCGGCTGGTCGTACGAGCCGGGTCAGCTGCGCAAGGCGGTCGAGCAGGACCGGCTGCTGTTCGAGTTCGACGGCCACTTCCACGCCGCGAGCCTCATGCCGGCGATGGTCGCCCGGATGCGGGGGCGCGTGTTCCGGGCGCAGGCGAGCGCGTGGATGGCCGCCAACGCCGCGTTCCGCGCCGACGTGCTGGCGCGCCTGCGCGCCGAGGGGCCGATGCCGGCGTCCCAGATCTCCGACACCAGCCAGGTGGCCCACAAGGACGAGGCCGGCTGGTACGGCTCCAACCAGGTGCCGCGGATGCTCGACCTGCTCTCCTATCTCGGCGAGGTGGGGATCGTCGGACGCGAGGGCCGTCAGCGGGTGTGGGACATCGGCGAGCGCGTGTACCCGGCTGATCTGCCGGTGCTCGACTACGAGGAGGCCGAGCGCGTGCTCGAGGCGCGGCGGCTGCAGGCGGCGGGCCTCGCGAAGCAGAAGTCGCCCTGGACGCCGGTGGGGACGGCGGGGGAGCCCGCGCGGGTCGAGGGGAGCTCCTGGACGTGGCGGGTCGATCCCGCCGCGCTGGCGGCGCTCGACGAGGACCCCGGCGGCCGTGTCGCCATCCTGAACCCCTACGACAGGTTCCTGTTCGATCGCCCGCGGCTGCGCGAGCTGTTCGAGTTCGACTACATCCTCGAGCAGTTCAAGCCGGCGGCGCAGCGTAAGTTCGGCTACTTCGCCCACCCGATCCTCGTCGGCGACCGCTTCATCGGGCAGCTCGACGCCCAGCTCGACAAGAAGCGGGAGACCCTCGTGGTGAACGCCGTCCACGAGCTCGTGCCGTGGGACGACGAGGAGACCGAGATGGTCCGTGCGGAGATCCTCGATCTCGGCAGCTGGCTCGGCGTGCCCGTCGCCGGCCTGCGCTGAGCTCGGCCCCCACCCGCCGACGCCCGCCGGAGTCTCCTCGGCCCTCCAGCCGAAACCGAGTATTGACGTCGTCCCGGACTTACTTCTACTGTTTATTCAGTTGTAAACAAAGGAGTTCACCGTGGCGGCAGCGCGAAGCCAGACCGACGTCAATCGCACCGCGATCCTGGCGCACCTGGGAGCGCACGGCAGCGCCTCCCGCGCCGACCTGGCCCGGGCGCTGGAGGTCTCTCCCGCCCTCGTCACCCAGCTCACCCGCGATCTCCTGGCCGACGGGCTGATCGAGGAGCAGGAGGCCGCCAGCAGCGGCGGGCGCCCCGCGCGCCTCCTCGGCCTCGTCTCGCACGACCTCGCGGCGATCGGCGTGAAGGTCGCCCCCGACCACGTGGCCTTCGTCGAGGTCGGCATCGACGGCGTGGTGCGCCGCGCCGACGTGCAGCCGTTCGACGCGGTCTCGCCGCTGGCCGCCTCCCACCTCATCGACACCGTCCGCCGCTTCATCGAGCAGAGCGGATCCGCGCGGGTGCTGGGGATCGGCGTCGGCCTTCCCGGAACCGTGGCCCAGCAGGGGATCGGCGTCGTTGACTCGACCCAGCTGGGCTGGGTGCAGGTTCCCCTCGGCGAGCAGCTGCGCCGCGCGCTGCACCTCCCGGTCGTCGTGGAGAACAACGTCAACGCGCTGAGCGCCGCCGAGCAGCTGTTCGGCCAGGGGCGCCGGTTCCGGAACGTGCTCGTGGTCACCGTCGGCAACGGCGTGGGCGCCGGACTCATCGCCGACGGGGTGATCGTGCGCGGTCGCTCGGGCGGAGCGGGCGACTTCGGACACGTCCCGGTGCGCGAGGACGGGCCGCTCTGCCAGTGCGGCAACCGCGGCTGCCTGGAGGCGATCATCGGTCAGGGCGCCCTGGTGAACGACGCGCGCTCGATCCGGCTCATCGACCCCGACGAGGGCGTCGACGAGCTGCGCTCGCTCGCGGACGCCGGCAATGCCGAGGCGCGCGAGATCTTCGCCCACGCGGGCCACCAGCTGGGCCGCGCGATGGCGGGAGCGGTCAATCTCCTCGATCCGGAGGTCGTCGTGCTCCTCGGCGAGGGGGTGCAGGCGTGGAGCCACTGGCAGGACGCGTTCGACGCCGCCCTCCGCAGCGCGCTCGTGCCGGGCAAGCGCGGCGTGACGGTCGAGGTGGAGCGCTGGGACGACGACCGCTGGGCGCAGGGTGCCGCCGCTCTGGTGCTGGCGACCCCGTTCGACGCGCAGGGCGTCGCCGGCGACCAGGGCCGGCTCGTGCGCGAGCGCCTGGTGGCGGCGATGGAGCACCGGCCATGACCACGACCGCTCCCGCCCGGGCGGCGCTCGCCTCGCCGCCCGCGTCCTCGCCCGCGAGACGGCGGGGCATGCCCGGCCGCCGCCGCGTGCGGTACGCGCTGACGGTCGCGGCGTTCCTCCTGCCGAGCCTCATCCCGCTCCTGGCCTTCGTGATCGGCCCGATGATCAGCGCGGCGTGGACGAGCCTGCACTCCTGGAACCTCATCGGCCCGATGCAGTGGGTGGGACTCGACAACTACGCGCACCTGCTCACCGACCCCGCGACCCGCGACGCCTTCCTGCACACCGTCATGTACATCGTCGGCTACCTGCCGATCGTCTACGTGGGCGGCCTGGCGCTCGCCCTCGCGCTCAACGCGCGGCTGAAGGGCCGGGCGGCGCTGCGCGGCATGTACTTCCTGCCGGTGATCACCAGCTGGGTCGTCGTCGCCCTCGTCTGGCGGTGGCTCCTCAGCCCGAGCAACGGCGTCGTCAACAACGTGCTCGCCTGGTTCGGGATCGAAGGCCCCGGCTGGTGGGCCGACCCGGCGTGGTCGATGCCGTCGATCATCCTCGCCTCGGCCTGGAAGGACCTCGGCTTCGTCATGGTGATCCTGCTCGCCGGGCTCCAGTCGATCAACCCCGACCTGTACGAGGCCGCCCAGCTCGACGGCGCCGGCTGGTGGCGGCGTCTGGTGAGCGTGACCCTGCCGATGCTGTCGCCGTCGACCTTCTTCGTGATCGTGCTCTCGCTCATCAACGGCTTCCAGGTGTTCGACCAGGTGTACGTGATGACCGGGGGCGGGCCGAACAACTCGAGCCAGGTGGTCGTGCAGCAGGTCTACGACCTGACCTTCCGCTACGGCCAGGCGGGCATGGCCTCGGCGCTGTCGTGGCTGCTCTTCTTCGTGATCATGATCGTCACCCTCGTGCAGTTCTCCGGGCAGAAGCGGTGGGTGAACTATGACTAGGCCGCTCCCGCGCCTCGCGCTGTACGCCGTCCTCATCGTCGGCGCCCTCGTGATGGTGTTCCCGTTCGTGTGGACGGTCGTCACCTCGATCACCCCCGGGGCCACCCTCACGACGACGCCGCAGCTCATCCCCGACGACCCGTCGCTCTCGCCGTACGTCGAGCTGTTCTCGCGCGTGCCGTTCGGTCGCGTGATCGCCAACTCGCTGCTGATCGCCGTGGCGAGCACGCTCCTGCAGCTGCTGACCAGCGCGATGGCCGCCTACGTGTTCGCGCGGATGCCGTTCCCCGGCCGCGGGGCCCTGTTCGTGCTGTACCTCGCGACGATGATGATCCCGTTCCAGGTGCTCATCGTCCCGCTGTTCGCCGAGATGAAGGCGCTCGGCCTCATCAACACCTACGCCGGGGCGATCCTGCCGACGATCGCGACCGCCTTCGGGGTGTTCCTGCTGCGCCAGGCGATCGCGAGCGTGCCCTACGACCTCGACCAGGCGGCGACCCTCGACGGGGCAGGACACCTCCGGATCTTCGTGCAGATCATCCTGCCGCTCATCCGCCCCGCCCTGGCGACCCTCGCCGTCTTCGCGTTCCTCAACACGTGGAACAGCTTCCTGTGGCCGCTGATCATCCTCCGCGAGCCGCTGATGCAGACCCTCCCGGTCGCCCTCACGAGCCTCCAGGGCCAGTACTCCACGCAGTGGGACGTGCTCATGGCCGGCTCGGTGATCAGCATCATCCCGATGTTCGCCCTCTACGTCTTCGCCCAGAAGTACATCGTCCAGGGCGTCGCCGGTGCCGGACTGAAGTAGCCCGTCACCACTGCACCACCTGCACCACCCGAATCAAAGGAGATCGCACCCATCATGAACAGCATCCGCAAGCCCGTCGTCGGCGTCGTCGCCGCGGCGGCGGTCCTCGCCCTCGCGGGGTGCTCCTCGTCGGCATCGCCGGACCCGGCCGCCACCGACGAGGACGTCACCATCACCTACGCCAACTTCATCTCCAACGGCGGCAACGAGGAGAACCTCCAGACGATCGTCGACGCCTTCGAGGATGCCAACCCCGGCATCACCGTCGACGTCACGACGACCGACTACGCCAACTACTTCACGCAGCTGCAGACCGACCTCGCCGCCGGCACCCAGGCCGACGTGTTCGACGTCGACGCGGGCGCCTTCGCCAACATCCAGGCCTCGGGCGTGCTGGCGCCGCTCGACGCCGTCGACACGTCGCTCTACCGCCAGGGAGTGCTCGACACCTACGCCGTCGACGGGACCCAGTACGGCCTCCCGTCGTCGTTCTCCAACGTCGTGCTGTTCTACAACAAGGAGCTGTTCGACGCGGCGGGCGTGGACTACCCCACCTCCGACTGGACGTGGGCCGACGAGAAGGCGGCCGCCGAGAAGCTCACCGATGCCGGGGCCGGCGTCTGGGGCGACTACCAGCCGATCTCGTACTACGAGTACTACAAGGCCGTGCAGCAGGCCGGCGGCAGCTTCCTCGGAGACGACGGGTCGGCGGGCTTCGACTCCGACGCCGGCAAGGCCGCCGCCGAGTGGCTCACCGGCAAGTCGGGCACGGTCATGCCGACCGCCGCCGACGGTGCGGGCACGCCCGACTTCGACACCAACCTGTTCAAGGACGGGAAGCTCGCCATGTGGCACACGGGCATCTGGATGATCAGCCTCGTCGGCGACCTGCCGTTCGAGTGGGACATCGCCGTCGAGCCGGGTGACGCGCAGAAGGCGAGCGCCACGTTCTCCAACGCTGTCGTCGTGTCGCAGTCCGCGGAGCACCAGGAGGCTGCGCAGAAGTGGGCGCAGTTCCTGACCAGCTCGCAGGAGATGGTCGACGTGCGCCTGAACGCCGGGTGGGAGCTTCCCGCGATCAGCGACGAGTCTCTCCTCGCGCCCTACCTGGAGCAGACGCCGCCGGCCAACCGGATCGCCGTGTTCGACTCCCTCGAGCACGTCGCCGACGCGCCGCAGCTGGGCGCCAACGCGACCCAGATCCAGGACGCCGTGGGCAACGCGCTCGGCGAGATCGCGGCCGGTCGCGCCACGGTCGCCGACGCGATCCCCGCCCTGGCGACCGAGGTCGTCGGCCGGTTGCGGTCGCCCGGGGGTGGGGGGGGGGGGGTGTCTCCCGCCCGCCGCACGCCCTCGCCGCCCCGCGGTCCCGCCCGCCTTCTCGAGACAGAGGAACCCCGTGCCCGACACCCGTACCGCCGCTCCGACGGCCGCGCTCGCCGCCCACAGCATCCGGCTCATCACCGCGCTGCAGACTCCCGAGGGGGCCTACCCGGCGAGTCCGACGTTCTCGGCCTATCGCGGCTACTGCTGGTTCCGCGACGGCGCGTTCATCGCCGACGCCGCCTCGGCGGCGGGCGAGGCGGCCTCGGCCGAGCGCTTCTTCGACTGGTGCGCCCGCGTCCTCGAGGATCGGGCCGACCTCATCCGCTGGATCGTCGCCGAGTCGGCTGCGGGCCGTCCGCCGGCCGCCGAGCGGATGCTGCCCGCCCGCTTCACCTTCGACGGGGGCGACGGGTCCGACGAGTGGTGGGACTTCCAGCTGGACGGCTACGGCACCTGGCTCTGGGCGCTCGTCGCCCACCTTGATCGGCACGGCGGTGACGTGCATCGCTGGCGCGCCGCCGTCGAGCTGACGGTCGACTACCTCGTCGCCTCGTGGGAGCGCCCCTGCTACGACTGGTGGGAGGAGCACGCGACCCACGTGCACGTGTCCACCCTCGCCTGCGTCGGAGCCGGGCTGGAGGCCGTCGCGCCCCTGCTCGACCCCGGGCGCGCGGAGCGTGCGGCGGCGGCCGTCGACGGCATCCGCTCCCTCGTCGCCGCCGAGGGAGTGCTCGACGGCCACCTCCGCAAATGGCTCGGGAGCACCGCCGTCGACGGGAGCCTGGCGGCCGCCGTCGCCCCGCTCGGCTTCGTCGAGGCCCGCTCCGTGCTCGGCGCGCGGACGATCGCGGTGCTCGACGCGCACCTGAACGTCGACGGAGGCGTCCACCGCTTCCTGGGCGACACCTTCTTCGGCGGCGGCCAGTGGCCGCTCCTGAGCTGCTTCCTCGGTCTGGCCCACCTCGCCGCCGGCGACCGCGCCGCCGCCGAGGCCCTCTTCGACTGGGCCGCCTCGACCGCGACCCCCGACCTCGACCTGCCCGAGCAGGTCGCCGACCACCTCATCGCCCCGGGCATGCGCCAGGAGTGGATCGACCGCTGGGGCACCGCGGCGACCCCGCTGCTGTGGAGCCACGCGATGCTCCTGCGCCTGGGCCTGGCTCTGGGCCGCTTCACCCCCGACTCGCTGAAGGACCCCCGATGATCCGCCACCGTCCCGCCGGCTCCGGCCATCCGTACTCCGTCGACACCGAGCAGCGCCACCCGGTGGTGCCCGAGGCGGGCCGGACGGCCACCCTCGGGGTGCGGGCCGACGGCGCCGTCACCGCGGTGACCTGCGTCCTCGAATGGCTCCCCGACGCCGGAGGCGCCGGCGAGAGCGTCGAGCTGACACTCGAGCCCGTCGCGACCACCTCGCGGGGCCGTCTCACCGACGGTGGCCACCTCGCCTCGGCGCAGAGCCGGCGTGCGCGCGCGGTCGGCGGCTGGCAGGCGACCACGCCGGTGCTGCGCTCCGGCGGCACCTATCGCTACCGGTTCACCGCGGTGTCCGGTCAGGGGCGCACCGAGCGGTCGAGGACGTTCGCCTTCCGTGCCGCGACCTGGGAGGACGCGCCGGAGGCGCTCATCGAGCACGGTCGCGCCCGCGCGCTGGCCGGATCGGTGCAGCGTCTCCACGACGGGGAGCGCGCGTGGCGGGTGCGCTTCGCGCTGCCCCTCGCACCCGGCGAGCACGTCACCGGGTTCGGGGAGCGCTTCGACACGCTCGATCACACGGGAGCCGTGCTCGACTCGGTGGTGTTCGAGCAGTACAAGAGCCAGGGCGCGGAGCGCAAGACCTACCTCCCCATGCCGTTCGCCCACGTCGTGGGCGGCGAAGGATGGGGCTTCCACGTGGACACCACGCGGCGCGTGTGGTTCGACCTCGGCCGCACCCACGCGGACCGGATCGAGGTGGAGGCCGAGGCGGGCCCGGACGGCGTCCTGGACCTGCGCCTGTTCGACGGCACCCCCACCGAGGTGCTCGGGGCGTTCCTCGACCGCGTCGGCCGCGCCGAGGAGCTTCCGGGCTGGGTCTTCCGGCTGTGGGCCAGCGGCAACGAGTGGAACACGCAGGCCGAGGTGATGCGTCAGATGGACCTGCACGCAGCCCACGACATCCCCGTCGGATCGGTCGTGATCGAGGCGTGGAGCGACGAGTCCACCTTCACCGCCTTCCGGGACGCCCGGTACGAGGTGTCGCACGACGGCGCCCCGCACCGGCTCGGCGACTTCACCTTCCCCGCCGAGGGGGCCTGGCCCGACCCGAAGGGGATGGCCGACGAGCTGCACCGACGGGACATCCGGCTGCACCTGTGGCAGATCCCGCTGCTGAAGATGCGTCCGCATCCGTCCGGACAGCTGTCGGCCGACGCGCGCGCCGCGATCGCCGAGGACGTGCTCATCCGGGAGCCCGACGCCCGCGGCGCGCTCCGGCCGTACCGCAACCGGGGCTGGTGGTTCCCGCTGTCGCTCATGCCGGACCTCACCGATGCGCGGGCCGCCGACTGGTGGACCGAGAAGCGCCGCTACCTCGTCGAGGAGATCGGCGTCGACGGCTTCAAGACCGACGGCGGGGAGCACGCGTGGGGTGCCGAGCTCGTGTATCTCGACGGGCGCGGCGGCGACGAGAAGAACAACACCTTCCCGGTCGCGTACGCCGACGCGTACGGCCGGCTGCTGCGTTCGGCGGGCAAGGCGCCGGTCACCTTCAGTCGCGCGGGATTCACCGGCTCGCAGGCGCACGGCGCGTTCTGGGCGGGCGATGAGAACTCCACGTGGGAGGCCTTCGCGTGGTCGATGAACGCGGGCCTGTCGGCCGCCGCGAGCGGGATCGTCTACTGGGGATGGGACATCGCGGGCTTCTCGGGGGAGATCCCGGACGCCGAGCTCTACATCCGGGCCTTCCAGGCCTCGACCTTCGTGCCGATCATGCAGTACCACTCGGAGTTCAACCACCACCGCACGCCCTCGCGCGACCGGACGCCGTGGAACATCGCCGAGCGCACCGGCGACGAGCGGGTGCTGCCGCTCGTCCGGTCGTTCACCCACCTCCGGGAGCGGCTCGTCCCGTACCTCGAAGCCGCCGCACGCGAGACGATCGCCACGGACCGACCCCTCATGCGGCCCCTCTTCTTCGACGATCCGCAGGCGTGGGACACCGGGGCGCAGTGGATGCTCGGCGCCGATCTGCTGGTGGCCCCGGTGCTGGAGCCGGGGGCGACGTCGGTCGAGGTCTGGCTGCCCGAGGGCTCGTGGGTGGACGTCTGGTCCGGCGCGACGCACGACGGCGCGCGCCGGGTGCGCGTGGAGACGCCGATCGAGCGGATCCCGGTGTTCGCCCGCGCCGGTGCGGAGGTGCTCCGGGCGTTCGCCTCCGAGGCGTGAGGGCGACCGCGGCAGGGGATCCGCGGGAATCGGACCCTGCGGGCTCCGGCCCGTGTCATCCCGCCCCTGCATCCCCCGGCATCCCGGCCCCCCGTCATCCCGGCCCTGGGGGCGCTGCGCCGACGTACAGTGAAGGACATGCGACGCCCCGTTCCCGATCCCGTCCGCGACGACCAGGAGTCCGTGTGGGACTACCCGAGGCCGCCGCGCGCGGAGCGGATCTCCTCGCGGGTGACCATCGAGCTGGGCGGCGTCGTCATCGTCGACACGACCGACGTCGTGCGGGTGCTCGAGACGAGTCACCCGCCGGTGTACTACCTGCCCGAGAGCGCGTTCGCCCCCGGGGCGCTGAGGCCGGCCGCGGGGTCGTCCTGGTGCGAGTTCAAGGGGCAGGCGGCGTACTTCGACGTCGTCGGGGGCGACCAGGTGCGCGAGCGCGCCGCCTGGGGGTACCCCGACCCGAGCGGAGGCTACGGCGACCTTGTCGGCCGCG
The DNA here is from genome assembly GCF_950097975.1 of Microbacterium sp. T2.11-28. Lineage (GTDB taxonomy): Bacteria > Actinomycetota > Actinomycetes > Actinomycetales > Microbacteriaceae > Microbacterium. The sequence continues at coordinate 29,910 of NZ_CATNHF010000033.1, read as the reverse complement.
TGGCGGTGTACGCCGGCGGCATGGACCGGTGCACCGTCGACGGTGAGACCGTGGAGCCCCAGCCGGGCGGGTTCTACGGCGGCTGGGTCACGTCGTGGGTCGCCGGGCCGTTCAAAGGGGTCCCGGGTTCGATGGGGTGGTGACCCTCCCGCCGGTGCGAGCCGCCCGGCCGGAACGCGCGCGACGTAGGCTCGACACGACGGAAGGAACCACCATGGCGAGAATCCTGCTCATCGGCGGACACGGGAAGGTGGCGCTGCTCCTCGAGCCGCTCCTCGTGGCTGCGGGCCACGACGTCACCGCGGTGATCCGCAATCCGGAGCACGAGGTGGATGTCGCCAGCACCGGCGCGACGGCGCTGGTCGCCGACGTCGAGTCGCTCGACACGGATCAGCTCGCCAACCTCGTGAGCGGCAACGACGCGGTCGTGTGGTCGGCGGGCGCGGGCGGGGGCGATCCCGCGCGCACGTACGCCGTGGACCGCGACGCCGCCATCCGCTCGATCGACGCGGCGGCCGCCGTCGGGGTGGGCCGGTACGTGATGGTCTCCTACTTCGGGGCCGGCGAAGGCCACGGCGTCTCGCCGGACGATCCCTTCTTCGCCTACGCCGAGGCCAAGACGGCGGCCGACGCGCACCTGCGCGCGAGCTCGCTGGACTGGACGATCCTCGCGCCCTCCGCGCTGACCCTCGACCCGCCGACCGGCCGCATCGACGTGCGGGCCGCCGAGCCCGCCTCGGTCGCCCGCGCCGACGTCGCCGCCGTGATCGCCGCAGCCATCGCCGAGCCTGCGACCTCGCGCCGGACCGTCACCTTCAACAGCGGCGACGTGCCGATCGACGAGGCGCTGCGCACCCTCGCCGGCTGAGTCCGGCCGGCCGGCTCAGCGCGCCGCGCGCGGAAGCTCGGGCGGCACGGCCTCCAGCAGCCGGACGGTGTACGGATCGCGGGGCGACGCGAACAGCTCCGCGGCCGGCGCGGCCTCGACGACGCGGCCGTTCTGGAGCACGACGACGTCGTGGCTCATCTGCTGGACGATGGCCAGGTCGTGGGCGATGAAGAGGTAGGTGAGGTGCTGCTCGTCCTGCAGCCGGCGCAGCAGCCCCAGCACGCGCGCCTGCACGGACACGTCCAGGGAGGCCGTCGCCTCGTCGAGGATGATCAGCTCCGGTTCGAGCGCGAGAGCACGGGCGATCGACACGCGCTGCCGCTGCCCGCCGGACAGCTCGTGCGGGAAGCGCCCGGCGAACGCCTCCGGAAGGTCGACCAGGTCCAGGAGCTCGGCCACGCGCCGCGCCCGGGCCGCGGCACCCGTGCCGCCCAGACGATGGACGCGCAGCGGCTCCGCGATGGCGTCGCCCACGCTGCGGCGCGGATCGAGCGAGGCGAACGGGTCCTGGAACACCATCGCGATCCGGCGCCGGTCGCGCCGCCGCGCCCGCAGCAGGTCCGACCCGCCGAGGGTCGCAGCGCCGCGGTGCGGGGGGACGAGACCGGTGAGCGCGTTGGCGATCGTGGACTTGCCCGAACCCGACTCGCCGACCAGCGCCAGGGTGGTGCCCCGCCGGACGGTGAAGGACACGTCGTCGACGGCGTGGACGGTGCGCCGGCCGGTCGGGGTGCCGATCGTGAACCGCACGTCCAGGCCCTCGACGGCGAGCAGCGGCGGCGCGTCGGGCCGGGGGCGGGGTCCCGCTCCCGCCACGATCCGGGGACGTGCCTCGAGGAGCTCCCGGGTGTAGGCGTGGGCGGGTGCGGCGTAGAGTGCGCCGATGGGTCCCTGCTCGACGGCGCGCCCGTCGCGCAGCACGAGCACGTCGTCGGCCACCTGCCCGATGACGCCGAGGTCGTGGCTGATCCACACGACGGCGGTGCCGCGCTCGCGCTGGAGGTCGCGCACGAGCGACAGGATCTGCGCCTGCGTCGTGACGTCCAGCGCGGTCGTCGGCTCGTCCGCGACGAGCAGATCCGGGTCGCAGGACAGCGCGATCGCGATCATCGCCCGCTGACGCTGGCCGCCGGAGAACTGGTGCGGGTACGCGTCCACGCGCTCGCCCGGATCGGGGAGCCCGACCGCCTCGAGCAGCTCGATGGCGCGCAGGCGTGCCGCGTGCCGCCCGAGCCGGCGATGGGTCTCGAGGGATTCGGTGATCTGCCGCCCGACCGTGAGGTACGGGTTCAGCGAGGTCGACGGGTCCTGGAAGACGAAGCCGACGCGGCTCCCGTGCACGCGGCGCAGCTGCGCCGCGGACGCCGTCACCAGGTCCAGCGCCGCGGCGCCCTCGTCGCGTGCACCGGGACCGAGGAGGCTCGCTCCCGAGACCCGCGCGCCGGGGACGTCGAGCAGTCCCGTCGCGGCGAGCACGGTCAGGGTCTTGCCCGACCCCGACTCGCCCACGATGCCGAGCGTCTGCTCGCGCTCCACGGCGAGGTCGACGCCGTGGACGATCTCCCGGGGCCCGACGGCGACCCGCAGGTCGCGCACCGTCAGCAGCGTCATCGGATCCTCCTCGCCTCGATCAGGGTGCGCTGACGCGGATCGAGGATGTCGCGCAGGCCGTCGCCCACCAGGTTGAACGCGAGCGCCGTGACGAAGATCGCCGCTCCGGGGAAGACGCTCATCCACCACGCCTGCGTGAGGAAGCCCTGAGCCGTGAACAGCATGCCGCCCCACGAGGGCGCGGGAGGCTGGATGCCGAGCCCCAGGAAGGACAGCGCCGCCTCGGACAGGATCGCGAACGCGAGCGACAGCGAGGTCTGCACCACGAGTGGGCCGGAGATGTTCGGCAGCACGTGGCGGAACAGGATCCAGCCGGCCGGGGTCCCCATCGTCTGCGACACCTGCACGAAGGGCGAGGTGCGCACCGAGAGGGCGCTCGCGCGGGCGACACGCGCGAAGATCGGCGTGTAGACGACTCCGATGGCGATCATGGTCGTCACCTGGCCGGGCTGGAAGATCGCCACGATCGCGAGGGCCAGCAGCAGCACGGGGAACGCGAACATCACGTCGACGACGCGCATCAGCGCCGCATCCACCCACCCGCCGCGGTAGCCGGCCACCGCACCGACCGAGACGCCGACAACGAGGGCGAACAGGACGGCGACCGCCGCGATCGACAGCGACGTCGATCCGGCGACGAGCACGCGGGAGAGCACGTCCCGTCCGAGCTCGTCGGTTCCGAACCAGTGCGCCGCGCTCGGCGGCGCGAGGGCGCCGGCGACGTCGATCTCGTTGATGCCGTACGGCGCGATCCAGGGCGCGAGGATCGAGGCGGCGACGATGAGCACCAGGACGGAGCCGCTGACGACGGAGATCGGGTTGGACAGCAGCAGCCGCCACGTCGACATCCGTCCGCGCGGGGGATCCGCGGCGACGGGGACGGGGGTCTGATCCACGGTCATGGGCACCTCACGAGACCCGGATCCTCGGATCGGCGACGGCGTAGAGCGCGTCGACGACGAGGTTCACGACGATGAACATGACGGCGACCAGCAGGACGGCGCCCTGGATGAGGGGGTAGTCGCGCGCGGCCACCGCCTCGTACACGAGACGACCCAGGCCCGGCCACGCGAAGACGACCTCCACGACGACGACGCCGCCGAGGATCGTCGCGAGCTGGATCCCGGCGATCGTGAGGACGGGCACGAGAGCCCCGCGCACGATGTGGCGGAACGTGACCACGCGCGGCGGGAGTCCCTTGGACACCGCCGTGCGCACGTAGCCCGAGGAGGCCACGTCGATGACGGCCGCGCGGATGTAGCGCGTCATGATCGCACCCGCGACCAGTCCCACCGTCAGCGCCGGCAGCGTCACCTGCCGGAGCCATCGTGCCGGGTCCTCCGCGAGGGGCGCGTAGCCGCTGGCGGGCAGCCACCCGAGGGTCACGGAGAACAGCGAGATGAGCAGCATCCCGAGCCAGAAGTCCGGGATCGAGACGCCGAACTGGCTGGTGAGCCTCACGATGAGGTCGCTCGCACGTCCCTCGCGGAGGGCGGACCAGATGCCGGCGGGGATCGCGATGACGAGCGCGATGACCAGGCCGACCACGGCCAGCGACACGGTGGCGGGCAGTCGCTCGAACAGCGTGGTCGTCACCGGCTGGCCGTTGCGGAAGCTCACTCCCAGGTCGCCGGTCACGGCGCTCCCGAGGTAGCCGAGGAACTGCTCCCACAGCGGCCGGTCCAGGCCCGAGGCCGCCCGCAGCGCCTCGTAGGCCTCGGGGGTGTAGCGGGTGCCCAGGGCGAGGCGGACGGGATCGCCGGGGACGAGCTGGATGAGCGCGAACACGACCACCAGCACGCCGAACAGCACGATCGCCGACGAGAGCAGACGCACGCCGAGGAACCGCGCGATGCGTGCGGGCTGGATCCTCATGCGTGGTCTGCTCTCGTCGGAAGGGTCAGTCGGTCAGCGCGGTCTCGCGGAAGCGGATCGCCCGGTCGGCGCGCGTCTCGTATCCCGAGACCGCGGGCGACCACACCTGGATCACCGACGGGTTGTAGAGGTAGATGTAGCTGGCCTCGTCGGCGATGATGGTCGCCGCCTGACCGTACAGATCCTTGCGGGTGTCCGGGTCGGTCTCCACGCGGGCGGCATCGAGCAGCTCGTCGACCTCGGCGTTGGAGTACTTCTGCGCGTTGCTCGTGCCGTCGGTGTGATGCTGCGAGTAGTAGAAGTCGTCCGGATCGATGTTGCCGAGCCATCCCATCATCAGCATGTCGAAGTTGCCGCTGTTCTGCTCGTCGAGCCACGTCGAGAAGTCGGGCTGGCGGATCTCCACCGAGATGCCGAGCGGTTCGAGGTTCGCGGCGATGATCTGCGCCGCCGTGACCGTCTCGGGGTAGTCGCTCGTGGCGAGCATGTCGAGGGTGCCACCGGTGAACCCCGCCTCGTCGAGCAGCGCCCGGGCGCGGTCGAGGTCGGTCGAGTACTCGTCGTAGGGCGTGTACCAGAAGCTCTGCTCCGGGATCGCGAGCTGGTTCTGCGCGGCCGTCCCGTAGCTGACGGCCTGCACGATGGCGTCCCGGTCGATGGCGTAGGCGATCGCCTGACGCACCCGCACATCGTTCCACGGCTCCTTCGCCTCGTTGAGGGCGAGGTACCAGTAGTCGCTGGACGGGGTCACGCCGAGGGTCAGCGCGTCGTCGCCTTCCAGCTCGCCGACCTGCTGGGCCGGCACGACGTCGGTCCAGTCGATGTCGCCGGCCTTCAGGGCCGCCAGGGCGGTCGCGGGCTCCGAGATGAAGCGGTACTCGACGCCGCCGAGCTCCGGCGCGCCGCCCCAGTAGTCCGGGTTGGCGGCGAGGGTGATGTGGTCGCCGGCGGTGTACTCCGCGACCGAGAAGGGCCCGGTGCCCACCGGGGCGGTCGTGATGTCGCCCGACTCGACGTTGCCCTGCTCGACGATCGCCATCCCCTTGAAGCCGCCGAGGTTGGACAGCAGGTTGGGCGTGGGCTGGGCGACCGTGATCACCACGGTGGTGTCGTCGGGCGCCGACACGTCGGTGACCGAGCTGAACTTCCAGGCGTTGGAGAGCTGCTCGTCGATGATGCGCTCGTAGGAGTAGACCACGTCCTCGCTGGTGAACTCCGACCCGTCGTGGAAGGTCACTCCGCTGCGGAGGGTGAAGGTCCAGGTCAGCTGGTCGTCGCTGACCTCCCAGCTCTCGGCGAGGGCGGGCTGCATCTCGAGGTTCTCGTCGGGTTCGACGAGCGTGTCGAAGACGTTCTCGAGCACCTCGAACGAGAAGTACGAGCTCGTCTTCTGCGGATCGAGCTGGTCGGGCTCGCCGCCGATCGCGGCCACGAGCGTCTGGCCCCCGGTCGACTCGCTGGGGCCGTCGATATCGACGCTCTCCCCGGCGGAGCAGCCGGCGAGGACGAGAGCGGCGACGAGGGCCGTCGCTCCGAAGGCGGTGCGCTGGGACATGAGATGCCTCTCGTGCTGGATTCGGGTCATCATTTAGATGATGATTCGATCAGTATGTGCGACCATGAGAGGCGAGACAAGCCCAGGGTCATCTCGAAACAGAATCTTCACAATCGTCCGCGTCCCGATGCCATGCACGTGAGGCGCGCAGCCGGACCCGCCGAAGAGGAGACGCATGACGTACACCGTCCTGGCCCGTGACGCCCGTTCCGGACTCGTCGGCGCGGCCACCGCCAGCAGGTCGCTCGCCGCCGGGAACGCCGTGCTCGCGATCCGCCCCGGCGTGGGCGTGGTCGCCAGCCAGGCGTGGACCAACCGCTCCCTCCGCGGCCTGCTGCTGGGCGAACTCGCGGCCGGGGCGAGCGCGGCCGAGGCGGTCGACGCCGTTCCCGCGTGGGACGACCGGGCCGAGCTGCGCCAGGTGGCCGCCCTGTCCGTGGCGGGACCGGGAGCGGCCCGCTCCGGCCGGGACATCACGGACTGGGCGGGCCACATCGTCGCCGCGGATGCGGTGGTGGCCGGGAACTTCCTGACCGGCCCGGAGGTGCTCTCCGCGATGGTCGAGGAGCTCGCCGGGATGCCGGAGATCGACCCGGCCGACCCCGCGAGCGCGGCGCTGTTCGCGCAGGTCCTCGTGTCGGCCCTCTTCGCCGGTGAGCGCGCCGGGGGAGACGCCCGAGGGCGGCAGAGCGCAGCGGTGCTCGTGGCCGCGGCGGCGCGCCCGGAGCGTCGCGGCGAGCCGAGCGCGGGTCGTGCGGACGATCCCCTCCGCCACCGCAGCGTCGACCTGCGCGTCGACGACCACGGGGACCCGCTGGCCGAGCTGTCGCGCCTGGTGGCGCTGCGCGGCCGCGATCTGGCCGAGCGGGTCAGCGCTCGAACGGAGTGACGGCGCCCAGGACGACGGTCACGTCGTCGTGGCCGTTCGCCCACCAGTGGGCCTCCGAGCAGCCGTAGGTCACGGTGTCGCCGGCGTGCAGCTCGACCCGGCGCTCGCCCTGCGCGACGATGAGCACGCCCCGTTCCACGGTCACCGTCTCGGTGCCGATGTGCCGGAACGGATGCGGCTCGTTGCTGAACCCGGGCGGGAGGGTCGAGCGGATGAGCTGGAGCATCGACTCGCCCCGGGGGGTCAGGAGCTCGCGCGTGGCCTGTGCGGAGAGGGGGACGTCGGCGGCGGGCGGCATCACATGGCGCTGGGAGGCAGAGACGACGGCCAGCTCGCCGACCGGTTCGTCGAGCAGCTGGCCGGCGGGGACGCCCAGGGCGCCGGCAAGGCGATGGATCGACTGCAGCGACGGGTTGCCCATGCCGCGCTCGAGCTGGCTCACGAGACCGAAGCTCACCCCGGCCTTGTCGGACAGCGCCTGGACGCTCAGCCCCAGGCGCCGCCGCGCCTCGCGCACCGCGGCGCCGAGCGTCTCGACGGCGCGCGCTTCGTCGGGGTCGGTGTGGCGGGCCATGCCGCAACCCTACCCACGCCGCCGGTACGTGGGCGACGACGCGGGTGTCGACCTGGGCGACGACGTGGGTGGTGGCGCGGGCGGCGGCGGGGACGATGGCTGCGCCGCTGGGCTCAGCGGTCGCTGGGCATCGGCGACGGCTCCGGCGGCGACGGGGCGAACGGCTCCTCCGGGTGGGGCGCGAGGGGCTCGGCGGGGTTCGGCGGCGACGGCTCGCCGGGGGCCGGGGGCGGCGTCTCGCCGGGCATGCTGGGCAGGGTGACCATGATGCTCCTCCTCTGACTGCCGACGGGCGTCGGCGGACTCCCGAGGATGCGCGCGGCGGGCGGTGCGGGCGAGGGGGTTGACAGGCGATCCGGCGCGCGGGGCTGACTACGCTGGGAGGCGCCCCCGATCACCGAGGAGAACCGTGCCCGCCACCCCCGAGGCCCTCGCCCACGCCGCCGATCTCGCCGACTTCGTCGCGGCGTCGCCGTCGAGCTTCCACGCCGCCGCCGAGGTGGCCCGGCGGCTGACCGACGCGGGCTTCGCCCCGCGGGACGAGCTCGAGTCCTGGACGGTGCGCGCCGGCGACCGCGGTCTCGTCGTCCGCGACGGCGCCGTGATCGCGTGGGCCGTCCCCGGCTCGGCGACCGCCGACACCGGCTTCCGCATCTTCGGCGCGCACAGCGACTCCCCGGCGTTCAAGCTCAAGCCGCGGCCGACGACTGGGCGTGCAGGATGGCTGCAGGCCGGCGTCGAGATCTACGGCGGCCCGCTGCTGAACTCCTGGCTCGACCGCGAGCTGCGTCTCGCGGGGCGCCTGGTGCTCGACGACGGCACGGCGGTCCTGGCCGCCACCGGTCCGCTGCTGCGTCTGCCGCAGCTCGCCATCCACCTCGACCGCGAGGCCAACGACCACCTCTCTCTGCACAAGCAGACCCAGACGCAGCCGGTCTGGGGACTGGGCGCACCCGAGTCAGCCGACCTGCTGGGCGAGCTCGCGACGGGGGCGGGCGTGGATCCCGCGCGGATCCGCGGCTACGACGTGGTGACGGCCGACGCCGCACGAGGGGCGGTCTTCGGCAAGGACGACGTCTTCTTCGCGAGCGGACGCCTCGACGACCTGGCGTCGGTGCACGCGGGCCTCGTCGCCCTGGAGAGGTGGGGGGAGGTGTCGTCGGGCGACGGCGACCACATCGCCGTGCTCGCCGTCTTCGACCACGAGGAGGTGGGGTCGGCGACCCGTTCCGGGGCTTCGGGGCCGTTTCTGGCCGACGTGCTCGAGCGCGTCCACACCGGCCTGGGCGCCACCCGCGAGGAGCAGCTGCGCGCCCTCGCAGCGTCGTGGTGCGTGTCGAGCGACGTGGGGCACTCCGTGCACCCCAACTATCCGGACAAGCACGATCCCGTCGTCCAGCCGGTGCTCGGATCGGGCCCCATCCTCAAGATCAACGCCAACCAGCGCTACGCGACCGACGGCGCGGGAGCAGCGGCGTGGCACGCGTGGTGCGCCGCGGCCGGGGTGCGCAGCCAGGAGTTCGTCTCGAACAACGCGGTCCCGTGCGGCTCGACGATCGGGCCGCTCACCGCGACGCGGCTGGGGGTGCGGACGGTCGACGTCGGCATCCCGATCCTGTCGATGCACTCCGCACGCGAGCTGGCCGGCACCGCCGACCTGCTCGCTCTCTCACGCGTCGCGTCGGAGTTCTTCGCCGGATGAGCCCCGTCGGCTCCGCCGGTGCACGACGGCGCGGATGCCGAGGCCGATCGCTGCCGTGACGACGCACGCGGCGAGGGGACGCCAGGCGAGCTCGGGCGTGAGCAGCGCCAGGCCGAAGACGTGGATCGCGCCGTCGATCATGCCCGCGGGGTCGTTCCACATCACGCGGCTGCCGACCGCGTAGCCGACGCCCGTGAGCACGGCGGGGCCGATCCACACGACGAGGACGGCGGTGAGCGCCGCGACGACGCGCCCGACGCTGCGGATGCCCGCCCAGGCGATCGCCGCACCCGCCAGCACGGGGGCCACCCACTGGACCAGCGGCAGGAGGGCGGGCACCTCCTGCGACACGGAGCCGAAGGGGACGATCACCGCGGCCAGCCACGTGCCGGCGGCGACCGCGCCGACCGACAGCCCGACGACGGCGCCGGCACGCGGCGCGCGCGCCACGAGCACGAGGACGCCCGCGGCGGCGAGCAGGGCCAGCACGGTGCCGACGGTCAGCGCCGTGATGTACAGGTCCGCGTCGCGGCGATCCGGAAGGGTCGCCCGCGTGGTGAGCGCGCTCTGGAGGACCGCGGCGCCCTGCACGAGGAGGAGCCCGCCGAGGAGCAGCAGGGTCGCCCACCGGGTGCGCGGTGCACCGAGCGCCCGGCCGGCGATCCCCGCGACGGCCCCGCCCACGAGCAGCATCGCCGCGGCGAGGATCGCGGTGTACGGGTGGAAGGGCAGCAGGACGAACGGGACGTCGGCGGGGATCTCCGACCACAGGTTCTGCACCGGCATCCGCCCGCCCGTCAGGAGCCACGGCAGCAGCGCGACGAGCGCCGCCGCGGCGCCGACGGGGGCGAAGACCCACAGTCGGCGCGCGGGGCGGGCGCCCGATGCGTCCGTCATGCGGTCGGCGCGGATGCCTCCGCGTCGCGGGCGGGGAGCACCCACCCGGCGCGCGGGAAGTGGCAGGTGTAGCCGCCCGGGTGCTTGATGAGGTAGTCCTGGTGCTCGGGCTCGGCCTCCCAGAACGGGCCCTCGGGCTCGATCGTGGTGACCGCCGGCGCCGGCCACAGACCCGACGCGTCGACGTCGGCGATGGTCTCGCGGGCCACGTGCTCCTGCTCCGGGGAGAGCGGGAAGATGGCCGAGCGGTAGCTCGTGCCGATGTCGTTGCCCTGACGGTTCAGCGTGGAGGGGTCGTGGATCTGGAAGAAGAAGGCCAGGATGTCGCGATACGACGTCTTCGACGGGTCGAAGACGATCTCGACCGCCTCGGCGTGACCGGGGTGGTGCCGGTAGGTGGCGTGGTCGTTCTGCCCGCCGGTGTAGCCGACACGGGTGGTCAGCACGCCGGGCTGGCGGCGGATGAGGTCTTCCATGCCCCAGAAGCAGCCGCCGGCGAGGACCGCCGTCTCGGTGCCGGGGGTGCGGGTGATGATGCCGTCGTCGGTCATGGTGACTCCTTCGTTGCTCGACTCAGTTTCTCAGGTCATCGGGGTCAACGCGCGGGGAACGCGGATTGGTCCCGAGGATCCTTCGGGTTGGCTGTGAGCGCGTTCCGGGGCCTGGTCCGCGACGATCGGTCGATGTATCGTCGGGTATCGCTCGATATATCGTTGGAGGACGACATGAATGACGCATTCGGCGGACGCTTTCCCTCGCAGGGCTTCGGCGGCCAGGGTTTCGGGAGCAAGGGATTCGGGAGCCAGGGACTGAGCGGCGCCGTGCCGCAGGAGCTCTGGGACACCCTCGGCGAGCTCAAGAAGGGCTTCGAGCAGACGTTCGGCCAGGGCTTCGGGCAGGCGTTCGGGCAGAAGGTCGGCACGCGCGTCGGCCGCGGCGACGTGCGCGCGGCGATCCTGTCGCTGCTTGCCGAGCAGCCCATGCACGGCTACCAGATCATCCAGCAGATCGAGGAGCGCAGCGGCGGCTCGTGGAAGCCGAGCCCGGGCTCGGTGTACCCCACGCTCCAGCTGCTCACCGACGAGGGCATGATCGAGGTCGAGGAGTCGGCAGGCCGCAAGACCTACTCGCTCACCGAGGCGGGCCGCGCCGAGTCCGAGCACACCGACCGCCCGTGGGCGGCCGCCGAGTCGGGGGAGTCCCCGGCCGAGGCCGGCAGCGGGCGTCACCGCCACGGCGCACTCCCCAAGGCCGGCGCGAACCTCGCCCAGGCGGCGATGCAGGTCGGACGCACCGGGACGCCCGAGCAGATCCAGGAGGCCGTCGAGATCATCGACGACGCCCGGCGCAAGCTCTACGCGATCCTTGCCCAGGCCTGAGCGTATGCGCGGGAGCGGGCGCGCCCGCTACCGCCGCATCCTCCGCTTCGCCGCGCGCGCCATCGCGCAGACCTGGTGGTACGAGCTCGCCCTGCCGCGCGTCGGCCTGCGCTCGATCGCCGACCGCACCCGCACCCGCCGCCTGCAGGCGACGGCGCGGCGCTTCCGCGCGCTCGCCGTCGATCTCGGGGGGCTCATGATCAAGGTCGGCCAGTTCCTCTCGTCGCGACTCGACGTGCTCCCGCCCGAGGTCACCCGCGAGCTCGAGCAGCTGCAGGACGAGGTCCCGCCCGTCGGGTTCGCCGACATCCGCGCGCTCGCCGAGGCCGAACTGGGCGTGCCGCTCGAACGCGCGTTCGCGGCGTTCGACGAGACGCCCGTGGCAGCCGCGTCGCTCGGTCAGGCGCACCGCGCCCGCCTCGCGGCGGAGGACGCCGCGCTGGCCGGCTTCGACGAGGTCGTCGTGAAGGTGCAGCGCCCCGGCATCGACGAGATCGTGGCGATCGACCTGTCCGCCCTGCGCCGCGTGGCCGACTGGCTGAGCCGCGTGCGGATCGTCTCGGACCGGGTGGACATGCCGGCTCTCGTGGAGGAGTTCGCCGCGACGAGCACCGACGAGATCGACTACGTCCACGAGGCCGCCAACGCCGAGCGGTTCGCCGCCAACATCGCGTCGGGCGCCCGTGTGGGCGCGCCGGAGATCGTGTGGGAGCGGACCACCCGGCGGGTGCTGACCCTCGCCGACGTCACCGCCATCAAGGTCAACGACGCCGATGCGCTCCGCGCGGCGGGGATCGATCCGGCCGAGGTCGCCGCGGAGTTCGCCGCCGTCATGTTCGACCAGCTGTTCGGCGACGGCTTCTTCCACGCCGATCCGCACCCCGGCAACATCTTCGTCACCCCGTACGCCGCGGATGCGGAGGGTCGCACCTGGCGGTTCACGTTCATCGACTTCGGCATGATGGGCCAGGTGCCCGAGGGGCTGCGCCGCGGACTGCGCCGGGTGGTCATCGCCGTCGCGGCCCGCGACGGGCACGGCCTCGTCGCCGGCATCCAGGAGATCGGCGTGCTCCTGCCCACCGCCGACACCGCGGAGCTGGAGCGCGCCCTCACGCAGCTGTTCGCGCGCTTCGGCGGGATGGGCTTCGCCGAGCTGCAGGAGGTCGATCCGCGGGAGTTCCGCGCGTTCGCGCAGGAGTTCGGCGAAGTGGTGCGCGCGCTGCCGTTCCAGTTCCCCGAGGACTTCCTCCTCATCATCCGCGCGATGTCGCTGACCTCCGGCCTGTGCAGCTCCCTCGATCCGTCCTTCAACATCTGGGACGCCGTCGAGCCTTACGCCCAGCGCCTGCTGAGTGAGGAGAGCCGCGGTCTCGTGCGGGACATCGCCGCCCGGACGGTCTCCACCGCCGGCGGTCTCGTCCGGCTGCCGGGGCGGCTCGACGACGTGCTGACCCGGCTCGAAGAGGGGCGGCTGGCCGTCCAGAGCCCCTCGGTGGAGCGGCGTCTGGCGCGGCTGGAGCGGATGCTCCGCCGTCTGGTGTCGGCCGTGCTGTTCGGGGCGCTGCTGGTAGGCGGCATCGCGCTGCGCGCGCAGGACGTCGTCTTCGGCACCGTGGTGATGGCGCTGTCGGTGCCTGCGCTGCTGCACGCGCTGCTCGCGGGCATCGGATCCCGCCCCCGCAGGCGCTGACGCCGCGGGGACCGGGCGAGCGCGCGACGCCCTTCCGCGCGGCTCAGACGCGCAGGCGGGCGAGCACGCGGCGCGTGGCGGGCGCGGTCACGGTCTTGGTCGTGTAGCCGGGCTTGCGCCCCGTCATCGTCGCGGTGATCCGTTTGCCGACCTGGGCCTTCGTCGGAGTGAAAGTCGTGCCTGTCGCCCCACGGATCGGCGCGCCGTCGGCGTACCAGCGGTAGGTGTACGCGACGCCGGCGCCCCAGCTGCTGCGCCGGAGGGTGAGGCGGTGGCCGACGGCGGCGTTCCCCTCGATCAGCACGGCACGGGCAACGAGGTCACGCAGCAGCGGCGTCGTCGTCGCCGACTTCTTCACCACGGTCGCCATGCCGCTCGCCTGCCAGGCCACGCGGACGGAGATCCGCTTGCCCGCCTGTGCCGGCGTCGTCAGGAAGTACTTCTCGGTCGCTCCCCGGATCGCCGTGCCGTTCGCCAGCCACTGGTAGCGGTAGGAGACCCCCGGGATGTCCTTGCCGCGGATGGCCGTCAGCATCCGTCCGACCACGGGGGTGCCGCTGACGCGCGGGTCCGGTGCGGGGATCACGCCGACGACCGGCAGGTCCACCTCCGGGTGGAGCACCGCCGTGACGGGGTAGTAGTCGGTGCGGGTGGCGGTGACGGCGACCGAGATCTGCCGACCCGCCTGCGCGTTGCTCAGCCGCAGACTCGAATCGTTCGCGCCGGCGATCGGCTCTTCGTCGGCCATCCACTGGTACGACAGCGTCGCCGCGGCCGGCCACTTCTCCGGGAGTGCGCTGACGACGGAGCCCGCGCGGAGCATGCCGGCGACGGTGCCCGTCCCGGCGAGCATGGTCGAGGCGATCGAGACCTCGTATCCCTCGATGACCGCCCCGTGCGTGACCGTGATCGTCCTGCCGCCCGCGGGCGACGGCGAATCGGGCCACCACGCCGACGCCGATCCGCTGCGCGCGTAGAGCCGGTACGTGCCTGCCGGGATGCCGGTGATCTCGAATCTGCCGGCGCCGTCCACGCTGTCGCCCCGCGAGCCGTAGCGGTTGCGGAGCTCGTTGTCGGTCGGCTCGTCACCGGACCGCCACTGCCGCTCGAGCACCACGTAGCCCGAGGACGCGTGCGCGCCCGAGGGCGACGAGACCACGCCCGAGAGGGTGGCGCCCGACGAGAGCCTCGCATCGATGCGCGTGCTCTCGGACGACACGACGGTGTGCAGGCGGGCACCGGACAGGGTGGCGGCGTCCTCCCAGAACTCGTAGACCGACGGCGTGCTCGATGACGTGTCCGTCGTGCCGAACACGAGCGCGTAGTCGCCGGGGGGAAGACCGTCGAGCAGGTACGGCCTCTCGGTCGACGTGGCTTCGCGTGACCACACGAGGTGCCCGTCCCGGACGACCTGGCGGTAGGCGGCGGCCCACGGGTAGTCGGCCGGCGTCCCGTCGCTCTTCGCGATCTCGCCACTGATCGAGCCTCCGCGCGCGAGGGCGGCGTCGATGCCCTGCACCTGCTGGCCGGTCCCGAGGGTCAGTGCGACGGCGTCCTGCTGATCGACGGCGCCCCCGGGGAGCCCTGTCCACCACTGGGGCAGGTCCACGCGCCAGCGCGGGGTGAAATGGACGGTGTACGCACCCGAGTGCAGTCCGTCGATCCGATAGCGCCCGAGTACGTCTGTGCTCGCCCTTCCCGCGTACGGGGCGTCTCCCGGGCTGAACACGGCGACCGTTCCGCCTTCGACGGGCGCGCCGTCCGCGGTCACGACCGTGCCCGAGATCGATGCCGTCCATTCCTCCGGTGCCGGCTCGGCGGCCGCCGCGGTCGGGAGCGCGAGGAGCAGCGCGAGGACGAGGCCCAGGACGGCCTGACCGCGACGCGCGAGGCGCGATGATCCCATGAAGGTCCCCAGATCCGCGCGCGGCGAGGGGTCCGCGCGCCCGTGCACGATAACACGACGAGCGAGCACGGTACGAGCGCTCCCCAGGTCGAGGGCGGGAACCCGCGCTAGACTGGAGTTTCGTCCGCGCCGATCGGCGCTGGGCATGGTGCATCTACCTGCTTTCGGAGCAAGGCGGCACGTGACAACGAGCTGACTGTTCCGGAGGCCTCTGCATGACGTCGATCACCGACGACCGCTCTCTCATCGCGCACACCGGCTGGGGCTACTTCCCCGTCGCGTTCGTGGCGCGGCTGCCCTTCGCGATGATGGTCGTGGGCGTCCTCACGCTCGTCGCCTCGGTGCGCGGCTCGGTGGCGCTGGCGGGCCTCACCTCCGCCGCCGTGGGCGTGGGCGTCGTCGTCGCCGGGCCCGTCATCGGCGATCTCGTCGACCGCCGCGGACAGCGGCGGGTGCTCGTGCCGGTGGGGCTCGCCAACGGGATCCTGCTGGCGCTGTTCCCGGTGGTCGTCCTCACCGGCATGCCCGAGCCGGTGGTCCTCGCCGCGGGGGCACTCATCGGTCTCACCGCACCGCAGGCCGCCGCGCTGTCGCGCACGCGTCTGGTCGCGATCGCCCGTCACCGCATCGGGGGCGACCGCCGCGAGCGCACGCTCTCGCGCGTGATGTCCTACGAGTCCGCCGCGGACGAGACCGCGTTCGTGATCGGGCCGGTCCTCGTGGGGCTGCTGGCCGCCTTCCTCGCCCCCTGGGCGCCGATCGCGGTCGCCGCCGCGCTCAGCTTCGCGTTCGTCACCGCCTTCGCCCTGCATCCGACGGCCGTCATGGCCGACCGCGATGCCGAGACCGCACCGGCCCGGGCGCCGGTGCGCGATGTGCTGTCGCGTCCGGTGCTCGTCCTCGTCGCCGCGACGTTCGGCGTGGGGCTGTTCTTCGGCTCCACCCTCACCTCGCTCACCGCGTTCGCGCAGTCGACCGGAGACGGCGAGGCGGCGGGGCTGCTCTACGGGCTGATGGGCATCGGGTCGGCCGCACTCGCCCTCACCGTCATGCTGCTGCCGGCGCGCTTCGCCCTGCGCTGGCGGTGGCTCGCGTTCGGCGCCGTGCTGGTCGCCGCGTCGGCCGCCTATGCCCTGGCGGGCGACCTCGTCGCGGTCATCGTCGCGCTCTCGCTCATGGGACTGGGCGTCGGACCGACGCTGGTGACGCTGTTCAGCCTCGCCGGCGAGCGCAGTCCCGCGGGGCGATCGGCGACGGTCATGACCCTGCTGGCATCGGCGCTCACCCTCGCCCAGGCGATCGCGGCGGGAGTGACCGGTGCGCTCGCCGAGGCGACGTCCGCCCAGGCCGCGATGGCGCTCCCGCTCGGGGCGGCCGCGCTGGTCCTCGCTCTGGGCGTCGTCAACGCACGCCACGACCGGGCAGCTGAGGGTCCGTCCGGCGCAGCCCCGGCCCGGGCGCGCTGACCGGCGGCCGCCCTCGCCTGTCTGGCACTGCGCGCGCGTCCGGCGCAGCCCCGGCCCGGGTGCGCTGACCGGCGACCGCCCTGCTACGGTACGGAGCACCGGTCCCACCAACGTCGGGAGAGTCAGTGGCCGCACGCAACACCTGGGTCCTCGTCGACGGCGAGAACATCGACGCGACCCTCGGGGGCTCCATCCTCGGTCGCCGGCCGCAGCCCGACGAGCGGCCGCGCTGGGATCGGCTGCTCGCGTTCGTCGCCGACCGCTGGGAGCAGCCGGCCAAGGGCCTCTTCTTCCTGAACGCCACCGAGCACCTGCCCATGTCCTTCGTGCAGGCCCTGCTCGCGCTCGGCTACCGCCCGGTGCCGCTGTCGGGCCCGTCCGACGCGAAGGTCGTCGACCTGGCCATCCAGCGCACCCTCGTGGCTCTCGCGGAGCGCGACGCCGACGTCGTCCTCGTCAGCCACGACCGCGACTTCGTCGAAGGCGTCACGGCTCTCGCGGGCCCGGGACGCCGCGTGGGCGTCATCGGGTTCCAGGAGTTCCGCAGCGCCGAGTTCGCGTCGATCCCGGGGGTCGAGTTCTTCGACCTCGAGTACGACGCGCACGCGTTCGACGCGCGGCTGCCGCGCGTGCGGATCATCCCCATCGAGGAGTTCGATCCCGCCGCCTTCCTCGACTGAGCCCCGCTGGCGACGGCGACGGCGACCGCGGACGGAAGACGGCTCCAGCATGTCTGCCGCCGGAGGACGGATCCTTCCTGAGTGGGGGAGTCCGGCGCGGTCAGCCGGCGGCGCGGGCGATGGCGTCCGCCACGACGCCGGTGACGTGCGGTGCGACGTGCAGGTTGAGGGCCGGCTCGACCAGCTCGACCTCGAGCACGACGAGGCCGTGCTCGGCGGAATCCACCGTGTCGATCCGGGCGTACAGGGGCATGTCGTGGGCGGTCACCTCCGCCACCGCGCGCAGCACGTCGTCGGCGAAGGCGCGCTCGGCGGGGGTCGCCTCGACGGGTTCGGGGTGCTCGACGTACACGCCGCCGATGAGCCCGCCGCCGGGCGCCAGCAGGGCGCCCTTCGCGATCGCGTGCGTGAAGTGGCCGCCGATCGCGTAGAGCGCCTTCTCGGCGCCGGCGCTCAGCTCGGGGACCTCGGGCTGGATCATGGCGACCCCGCCGGCCGCGACGATCCGCTGGGCGAGAGCGCGAGCTGCGGGGTCGGCCGCGTCGAACAGCCCCGTGTCGCGCGCCCCGGCCGAGACGGCGGGCTTCACGACCACCTGCCCGGTGCCGTGCGCGGCCAAGGCGCGGCGGATGTCGCCGTCCGTGCGCGCGTACTCCGTCGGCACGACGGCGATGCCGGCGCCGGCGAGGTCGCGCAGGTAGTGCTTGTCGAGGTTCCACCGCACGACCGGCGGCGGGTTGAGCACGCGCGTCGCCGCGTCCGCGCGGTCCAGCCACGCGGCGAAGTCGGCGGCGCGCTCGGGGTAGTCCCACGGTGAGCGGATCACGAGGAGGTCGAAGCCCGTCAGGTCGTCGTCGCCGTGCCACACGACCGGCGCGGCGGCCACCCCGCGCTCCTGCAGCGCGCTGAGGAGCAGGGGGGTGTCGTGGTCGGGATCCTCCGCCGGGTAGAAGTCGGTGACGACGATGCCGATGCGGTGCGAAGGGGATGCCACGACCATCCAGCGTACTGGCGCGCTGCGGTACGTCCGCCGCCGGGCGGACCCGGATGGAAGCCCGGATGGGCGACCCGGATGGGTGACCCGGATGGGCGACCCGGATGGGTGACCCGGATGGGAGTCCAGATGGGTGACCTGGATGGGCGACCCGGATGGGCGACCCGGATGGGTGACCCGGATGGGCGAGCCGGCGGCGGTGGTCGGGGCTAGAACGGCGGCGGCGGTTCGGCGTCGTCGACGGGCGTGAACGTGAGCGTCTGCGCGGGCCGATCGACATGGATGCGCCCGGTGGGCGTGGTCCAGTGCAGCACCCCGTCGGGCGTCTGTCTCACCCGCCACGCCGAGTGGTGCTTCAGCGTGTGGTGCCGGCGGCACAGGTGCGCGAGATTCCCGAGCTCGGTGGGTCCGTCGTGTTCCCGGGCGATGGTGTGGTCGATGTCGCAGCGGCGGGTCGGCATCCGGCAGCCGGGGAACCGGCAGTGCTCATCCCTCACCTGCAGTGCCCGCTTCAGCTGGTCGCTCGGGCGGTACCGATCGACGGCGAGGACGGTCCCGGTGACGGGATGGGTGAGGACGCGGTCCCAGCCCGGAGCGCCCGCCGCGAGCCGGCACGCCGTCGCGGTGTCGATCGGCGCGTGGCCGACCAGTTCAGCGGGCGCCGTGTCCGCCCCGAGCACCGTGAGCACGGGCACCGTCACCTGCACGCGGGCGACGATCGCCTCGCCCTCGGGGATCGACGCGTCGCTGATCTGCGCGGTGGCATGACCGGTGAGGAGCAGGTCGGCGAACACGTCCGCCCGCACCTCGCCGACGCCCCGGAGGTCGCGGCAGACCGGCTCCGCCCCGGCGACCGGGTCGTCCTCGCCGTCCACGACCTCCCGGTGGGAGATCTGACGCCGGGCGTACTGATCGAGCCGGTCGCGGAT
Source organism: Microbacterium sp. T2.11-28 (assembly GCF_950097975.1). GTDB lineage: Bacteria > Actinomycetota > Actinomycetes > Actinomycetales > Microbacteriaceae > Microbacterium. The sequence continues at coordinate 10,874 of NZ_CATNHF010000033.1, read as the reverse complement.
CGCGTGCGCGATCGCAGTCGGGAGGACGGCGATGATCTCCGCCATCCCGTCGTCGAGGTCGCGCACCCACACGTCTCGCCCCGCCGCGGCGACCCGATGACGTTCGTCCAGAGGCATCGGGTGCAACCGTCCCGCGAGCAGCCGCGCCGCCGGTCGCAGCCGGCCCGGTGTCTCGCGCCGCGCGATCTCCAGCGCCGCGGCCTCGTATGCCGCGCGGGCCTCGTCGTCGTCGATCGGCGACCCGGCATCGACGATGACCCGCACGTGCGCCCGGGTGATGTCACCCGACGCCAGGGCGCCCAGGGTCGCCGCGAACCGCGTCGAGACCGCCCATGCCTCCGACAGCTGCCGCTGCACCGTGCGGTCCGACACCCGCAGCGTCGCCCCGATCTGCGCCGCCAGCGAGCGCAGGGGGATGTCCCGCACGGCGGCGGGCGCACCGGCGTCGGCCTGCGCGTCGGCCACCTCCAGCGCCTCGGCCAGCAGTGCGAGGTGCCGGGCGTGCGCGGCCGCCGCCTGGCGCCCGGCTTCCGCGAGGCCTTCGAGCAGCGACTCGATGCGCGTCACGGACACGTCGCCGGACGCATCGCCGGACACGACGCTCCGGGCCGTCGTCGAGGTGCTGTTCATCCCTCCATCATCGCGAGAGGCTCCGACGCCCGGGCACCGAAATCCCCGATCAGCGGCGCTTCCTGTGGACAACCACTGCGCGGGCCCCGCTGGGGAGGAGGCTCCGCACGGGGCGCACCCGCATCGGCGGCGGTGCGGCGGCATCGTGCCGCCTCGCCTACGCTGGACCCATGAACAAGGGGACCGTCTGGACCATCGTCGGAGTCGTCGTCGCGGTCGTCATCGCCTGGGTGCTGGTGAACGTGCTGTTCAGCCTGATCGCCTTCGCGTTCAAGCTGCTCGCGGTCGCCGTCGTGGCGGTCATCGTCTACTTCGTGCTGCGCAGCGTGTTCCGCCGCGCGGAGTGAACGCAGCCTGATCCGCTGCCGCGCCGCGGTCGCGCCTCGCGCGCGAGGTCGGACGGCGATCGACGGCGATCCGGATCCGGCGACCCCGGGCGCGCGCGGCGTGAGTAGCGTGGACGTATGACCACGACCAGCCAGCGTGCCCAGACCCTGTCCGCCCTCCACGCCGCCCCCGAGATCCTGCGCGTCGTCAACGTGTGGGACGTCGTCTCGGCGAAGGCGATCATCGAGCTGCCCGAGACGCGGGCCATCGCGACCGCCGGGCACTCCATCGCCGCGACCTTCGGCTACGCCGACGGCGAGAACATCCCGCTCGACCTCGTGCTCGACATGGTCGGCCGCATCGTCGAGGTCGCCGGCGACCTTCCCGTCACCGCCGATCTCGACGCCGGCTTCGGCGACCCCGGCGAGACCGTCCGTCGCGCCATCGGCGTCGGCGCGGTGGGGGCGAACGTCGAGGACCGGCTGAAGCCGCTCGCCGAGTCGGTCGCCGCCGTCGAGGCCATCGTCCGCGCGGGTGAGGCCGAGGGCGTGCCCTTCGCGCTCAACGCGCGCACCGATGCGTTCGTCCGCGGGGGCGACCGCCCGGTGGCGGACTCCATCGCCGATGCCATCGAGCGCGGCCGCGCCTACCTCGGCGCGGGCGCCGACGTCGTGTTCGTGCCGGGCATCCTCGACGCCGATGTCACCCGCCAGCTCGTCGAGGGCATCGGCGAGCGCAAGGTGTCGGTCATCGGCCTGCCCGGCGCGCTGACGGCGGCGGAGTACGAGGCCCTGGGCGTGGCCCGGATCTCCTACGGCCCGATGACGCAGCGGGTCGCCCTCACGGCGCTGCAGGACGTCGCGAAGGAACTCTACGCCGACGGCGCGATCCCCGCGTCGACGCGCGCGCTCAACTGACGAGGCGGCCGCGCCGTCACGGGATGTGGCGGCGCACCGCCTGCAGGAAGCCGTCGGTGTCGTCGACCCACAGACGCACCGTCGACACGGTCTGATCGCCTCCCCGCGGCGCGAGCCCGGGGAGGCGCACTGTCGTCGGCTGCTCGAGCGCGATCTCGACACTGGTGGCGTCCTGCATCCGCAGCGACAGCACGCGGGCTCCCTCCGGGCCGTCGATGCGCGGCGACTTCGGCTGATCGGTGCGGGGAGCGCGGGCGACGGACGCGATGACGTCCCAGGGGAGGTCGATGTCGATCTCCAGCCCCTCGCGCACTCGGATGCCGCCCGGTCCCACGGTGTGCGGGCGCATCCGGTAGGCGCAGAGGAGCCCGACCATCCATGTCAGGCCCCAGATCCCCAGTACGAGCAGACCGATGCGCACCGGGGGCCAGGGATGGACGATGAGATCGATGATGGGGATCTCGACGGCCGACAGCACGATGAAGACGACGAGGATCGTCCGGACGGGCGCGTCGTAGCGGAAGCCGCTCGCCCCGGGCGGCAGGGCGGGGCGTCGTGCGAGCGCCCGGCCGATCGCGGCATAGATCCCCCGCTCCATGTGCAGCGCCCGGCGTGCCCAGGAGGCCGCACGCGCGCGGCGGGGCGGTCGCATCGTGGGTGCGGGGGTGCGGTCGACCTCCGTCATCGCGTGCTCCGTGCCGCGGCGCCGGCCGCTTCGTCGGCGATCAGCTCGGCGAGCCGGGCGGCCACCGCGTCGAGCCCGCGTTCCAGGGCGTCGCGGTCGGCGGGCGCGACGGCGGCGCGAAGCTGCGCGCTGAGGTCGGCGTGGCGGACGACGGTGCGCTCCATGAGCGCGGCGCCGTCGGGGGTGAGGGCGACCAGATGGGCGCGGCGGTCGCCCGGATGCGCCGTGCGCCGGAGGTGTCCCGAGGTCTCGAGGGCGTCGACGTGGGCGCTGATCGTCCGGGGAGTGAGGGCGAGGCTCTCGGCGATCGCCTGCTGCGTGACCGGGCCGGCGTGGTGCACGGTCCACAGCACCGCCATGCGCGCTTCGGACAGGGGGGTGCCGTCGTACTCCCGTGCCATGTCCTGCTGGAACAGGTGGGACACCAGCAGGAGGCGATCGAGGAGAAGAGGATCGGGCATATGCGTACCCTACCTCATAGTTACAGGATGTAAGAAAACGGAACGAGGATGTCGGGGCCCGATGTCAGACTTGCGGCCATGACGCGCTTCGCCATCGATTCCGCCACCGCGCTGCGCCTGGTCTCGGGCGGCCGGGTGCCGTCCCCGCCGCACACGCTCGTCGGCCCGGCGGTCCTGCGCACCGACGCGCTGGAGAGCCTGTATCGCGGCGTGCGCGCCGGCCGTCTCGCCGACGCCGAGGGACGTCGCCTGCTCGACGGCGTCGCGACCCTGAAGATCCGCCTCCTCGGTGACCGCGTCTCCCGGGCGACCGCGTGGCGGATCGCCGGGCGGCTCGATGCGGACGACACGCGACAGGCCGAGTACCTCGCCGTGGCGACGCTGCAGGCCGATGTCCTGATCACCGACGATCCCACCCTCCGCGCCGCCGCGGAGCGCATCGGGGTGCCCCTGGGCGAATTCGACGATCTCCTGCGCTGACTCGATCCGCGCTCAATCCAGCGCGACGAGCAGCGTCGCCGCGGCGAGCACGACGCAGACGGGGGTCATCGCGAGGCGCTCGGGAACGCTCCGCGAGACCAGGTTCATCAGGATGCCGACGGTGAAGTAGGCGAACAGCACCCACGTCGCGGCGGTCACAAGCGGCAGGTCGGAGCCGGGCAGGACGCCCGCGCGCGCGAGCAGCAGCCACGCGAACGCGGCGTAGAGGAGGACCGACACCGCACTTCCGATCCGCAGCCGCGCCGGCAGCACCCGGTGCGCCCCGCCCCAGACGAGCCGCCCCCACGGGGCCCCCGCGGCGACGCAGATCTGCAGCACCGCCAGTGCGGACAGCAGTGCGACCGCCACGGCCGCCGCGATCATCGCCATCGGGTCACCGCCACACGAACACCGCGACGAGGAACACCGCGTAGACCACCGCGGCGGTCAGGGCGAGACGATTCGACGGCGGCGACCATCGGCCGCGCGCCGCGGCGATCGCGAAGGCGCCGGCCAGGAGCGCCCACACCGCGGTGTGGCCGACGTCCACGACGAGTGCGCGCAGTCCCGTGGCGCCCGGAACCTCGACGCCGTCGCCGACGGTCGCGAAGACGACGGTCACGGCCGTCGCCGCCGCCGTGGCCGCGAGGAACCACGGCCGGCGGGATCCGGCGCCCCGGGGCGGCCGCGGGCCGTCCGCGGCGCTCATCGCGTGCTCCCGTCGAGCTCGGCGATCCAGTCGGCGGCGAGCCGTGCGGTCCGCAGTCCGTACTCCAGCACGGCGCGCTGGTAGGCGAACACGGCGCGATGCTCCTCCGGCAGCGTCGGCGACTGCGCGTCGAGCTCGCGGCGCACCGCGTCGAGCTCGGCCAGGGTGGCGGCGGCCTGCTCCTGCGCGGCCGCGAGCACCCGGCGCCGGTCGGCCGGGTCGTCCAGGCGCCCGAGGAGGAAGACCTTCGCCAGGAGGATCGTCTCGGCGTCGGCGCCGCCGGGGAGGGGGGCCAGCATCCAGTCGCGCCACTGCGCGCGGCCGGCGGGAGTGATCGTGTGGAGCTTCCGTCGCCGCGCGCTGGCGGGGTCGTCGGAGACGGTCACGGCGCCGTCGGCGACCAGCTGGGTCAGGCTGCGCTGCAGGCTCCCGTAGCTGGCGCTGTAGAACAGCGAGATGCCCGCCGTGAACCGCTTGTGCAGGTCGTACAGCGACAGCGGTCCGGCCAGCAGCAGGCCGAGGATGACAAACGGCACGACGCCTCCGATCTATATATCTCTGAGATATATAGATATCCCTGTGAGGGATATGGCGCAAGTGTCAGACGAAGCGCAGCCAGTTGGCGCCGCGCCCGGTCTCGGCCCGCTGCAGAAGGGTGAGCTCGGCGCCGTCGACGGCGTAGAGCGACACCGTGGTCGACTTCTCGCCCGCCGCGACGAGGTAGGCGCCGTCGGGGCTCGTCGCGAACCCCCGGGGCTGGGTCTCGGTGACGGTGAAGGCCTCGGGGGGCGTGAGCGACCCGTCGGGCGCCACCGCGAGGGCGCCCAAGGTGCTCTCGGTGCGCTCCGACGCCCACAGGTACCCGCCGGCGGGATGGAGGTCGGCGCCCCAGATGTAGTGCTCGGCGAGCGGGTCCGCGCCGAACACGCTGTGCCCGAGCCCCTTGGTGGGATCCACGAAGGAGGCGGCGCCGCGCAGGGTGAGCAGCCCGGTGCCGGTGTCGCGCGCGTAGTGGAGCAGGTCACCCGAGAACTCGGTGATGACGTACACCGCATCCTGCGCCTCGTTCAGCACCAGATGACGCGGCCCGCTGCCGTCCGGTGCCGCGGCCGTGGGCTCGTCGAGGGGCGTGAGGACGAGGTCGGGTCCCAGTGCGTACTGCGCCACGAGGTCGGCGCCCAGCGACACGAAGTACGCGAAACGACCGTCGGCGCTCGGCAGCACGGAGTGCAGGTTCGGGTAGTGGATCGTGGACACGGGCGCCCCCACGACACCGTCGGCGACCTCGCTGGTGATGCCGTAGCCGCCGCCGTACGAGGCGCCGAGCAGTCCGGTGCCGCTGCGGGTGAGAGCGAGGTAGTTCATGCCGCCCTCGGGCAGGTCGAGGCGCGTGCGCGGCGTGAGCTCGCCGGTCGCCCGGTCGAGCGCCAGGGTCAGGATGCCCGCCGGCTGCCCGGGCTCGGCCCCCTTCACGGCCGCGTAGACGAGGTCGCGCCGGGGGTCGATCGCGAAGGTCGAGCAGCCCGTCACCCCCTCGGTCACGGTCAGCCGCTCGAGGCGGCCGTCCTCGAAGCGGAAGGTGCTGAGGGTGCCGTCGGCGGCGTTCGCGACGAGAAGCAGGGAGGAAGCGGTCACCGTTCGATCGTAGGCCGCGACGCCGCCCCGCGCGGCGGCGCGACGGAGCCGGGGTCCTCGGTGCCGCGTAGCCTGGACGGGTGACCACCGAACCCCTGTCGTCGTCTGCGCACGGCTCAGCCGACGCCGGTGCGGACGCCGGTGCCGATGCCGGTGCGCGCGCGCAGCTCGCCGCGCTCGCCGCAGCCGGAGGGTCCGTCTTCGCCCGTGACATCCCGCCGGTGGAGCCCGGCTCCCGCGCCGCCGCGGTCCTGATCCTGTTCGGTGTGCTCGATGCCCTCCCGAGCGACCGGGCCGCGACGGCGGAGGTCGTCTCGCGAGACCTCGACGTGCTCCTGCTCTCTCGTGCGGCCACACTCCGCTCCCACCCCGGACAGGTGGCGTTCCCGGGCGGGCGGGTCGACGACGGCGACGAGGGTCCCGTGGCGGCTGCGCTGCGCGAGGCCCGCGAGGAGACCGGCCTCGACCCGGCGGGCGTCGATGTGCTCGGCACGCTCGCCGAGATCCCGCTCGACTACTCCCGCCATCTCGTCACCCCCGTCCTGGCGTGGTGGCGTCAGCCCTCTCCCGTGCGCGTGGTCGACGTGGCCGAGTCGGCCGACGTCTTCCGCGCCCCGGTGGCCGACCTGCTGGATCCGGCGAACCGGGGCGTCACGGTCGTGCGACGCGACGGCCGGGAGTGGCGCGGCCCGGCGTTCCTGCTGCCGGCGCCGGCAGGGGCCGCCGCGCACCTCGTCTGGGGTTTCACGGGCATCGTGCTCGACACGCTCTTCACCCGTCTCGGGTGGACCGAGCCCTGGGACGACCGCCGCGAGTTCCCGCTCGACGTCTGACGGCCGGGCCCCGCGACGGCGCCGGCTCCGTACCGGGCGCTCGCGGGGCGTCGGCCGCCGGAATGCTCAGATGCGCACGCCGTGCGCATCTGTCTGCTCATATGAGCAAACGACTGCTCAGAAGTTGAGATCATCGTCCGCGACTCTCTAGCGTCGGGTCCGGCACCACTGACCAAGGAGGTTCAGATTCCATGAAGAAGGCACCTATCGCCGTCGCCGGACTGGCGACGCTCGCACTCGCGCTGAGCGCGTGCTCGGTGAGCACCACGCCCGGCGGTGACGCCAGCGCTCCCGGCGATTCGGGCGACATCGTCGTCGGCTTCAGCCAGGCCACGCAGCAGTCCCCGTTCTACGTCGAACTGGGCGAGGGCGTCGAGCAGGCGGCGGAGGCGGGAGGCGCGTCGCTCGAGTACGTCGACGCGAACGGCGACATCACCAAGCAGAACAACGACATCGAGGACCTCATCACCCGCGGGGTGGACGTCCTTCTCATCAACCCGGTCGATCCGCAGGGCATCGCGCCGAGCCTGGCGTCCGCGAAGGCCGCGGGCATCCCCGTCGTCACCGTCGACCGTCCCGCCGACGGCGCCGCCGCGCACGTCGGACGCGACAACGTCGCCATGGGCGAGCTCGTCGGCGAGGCGCTCAAGGAGGCGCTCGGCGACGAGGGCGGCAAGATCATCGAGATCCAGGGCGACGCCGGCGGCACGGTCGCCATGGACCGCTCGGAGGGCTTCCACAACGCCTTCGAGGGCGACGAGGCGGTCACGATCGTCGAGGGCCCGTACGCCGAGTACATCCGCTCCAACGCGGTGACGGCCATGCAGGACCTCCTGCAGTCGAACACCGACGTGCGCGCGGTCTACGCCCACAACGACGACATGGCTCTCGGCGCGCTGCAGGTGCTCGCCGAGAACGGGCGCACCGACGTGCTGGTCGCGGGCGTCGACGGCCTCATGGAGGCGGTGCAGGCGATCGCCGACGGCGACCAGTACGTCGCGACCGCGCTGAACGATCCCATCGCCCTGGGCGCGACGGCCGCCGAGACGGCCCTCGCCGTGGCCGCGGGCGAGTCTGTCGACGCCGAGATCGACGCCGGCACCGAGCTGGTCACCGCGGCCAACGCCGCAGACCTCGTCGGCAGCACCCTGTTCGCGCAGGCGAAGTAAGCACGACCCCAGCAACACGATCGCCCCCGGGGCGACGCGGGCGGAGAGACCGCCCGCGTCGCTCGCGGGAACCGCGCGGGAAGACGCGCAGGAATCACGGAGGAGACCCATGTCCGACACCATGACCGCCGCAGTGATGCACGCCCCCGGAGACATCCGGGTCGAGCGGATCCCCGTCCCGGAGATCGGCGCCGGAGACGTGCTCGTGAAGGTGGCCGCGTGCGGTGTCTGCGGCTCCGACATCCCGCGGATGAACTTCTCGGGCGCCTACTATCACCCGATCGTGTGCGGCCATGAGTTCTCCGGCCACATCGTCGAGGTCGGCGCGGAGGTCGCGGGACTCGAGGTGGGGCAGCTGGTCACCGTGCCGCCGCTCATCCCGTGCTACGAGTGCGACAGCTGCCGCGAGGGCCACTTCTCGCTCTGCGAGAACTACGGCTACTTCGGCAGTCGTCAGGACGGCGCCTACGCGCAGTACGTCTCCGTCAATGCGGGCAACGCGTTCGTCATGCCCGAGGGCGTCGACCCGCGAGCCGCCGCGATGATGGATCCCTCGGCCATCGCCCTCCACGCCATCTACCGCACGGGTCTGACCGAAGGCTCCCGCGTCGCCGTCATCGGGGCGGGACCGATCGGCCTGTTCGCCGTGCAGTGGGCGAAACTCCTCGGCGCCCGCGAGGTGCTCGCGGTCGACGTGAGCGCCGAGAAGGCCGCGATGGCCGTCGAGGCCGGTGCCGACCTCACCGCCAACGACGACGAGCAGGCCCGCGCGCACGCCGGCCTCGGCTTCGACGTCGTGATCGAGTCGGCGGGCGTCCCCGCCACCGTCGCGCTCGCCACGACGCTCACCGCCCGCCACGGCGAAGCGGTGTTCATCGGCATCCCGCATTCGCCGGTCGAGCTGGACAAGGGCACCTTCAGTCACTTCCTCCGCAGGGAGGCGTCGCTCCACGGCAGCTGGAACTCCTTCTCCGCGCCGTTCCCGGGACGCGAGTGGGTCGAGTCGGCGGCGGCGCTGGCGGACGGCCGCCTCCGGTGGGAGTTCATGATCACCCACGAGCTCGGTCTCGACGCCCTGCCCGAGACGATGAAGCAGCTGGGCGAGCGCTCCATCTTCAGCTCGAAGGTACTGTTTCTGCCGAACCAGGACTGAGAGAAGGCGGGAACGATGGGGTTCTTCCTCGCGATCGACATCGGCACCGAGGGTGCGCGGGCCGGCGTGTTCGACGCGGCCGGGCGGCGCCTCGGCGACGCTTCGGCGGCGTACGTGACGAGCTATCCGCGCCCCGGCTGGGCAGAGCAGAATCCGAACGACTGGTGGCGCTCCGCCGTGCAGGCGGCCCGCCGCGCGCTCGCGGATGCCGACGTCACCGAGATCGACGCGGTCGGCGTCGCGACGACGGCATCCTCCGTCGTCGTGCTCGACGAGCACGGCGAGGCCCTCCGCCCCGCGATCCTCTGGATGGACAGCCGTGCCGTCGCCGAATCCGCCGAGACGGCGAGGATCGATCATCCGGCGCTCGCGTTCTCGGGCGGCTCCGACAGCGCCGAATGGCTCATCCCGAAGGCCATGTGGCTCGCACGTCACGAGCCCGAGGTGTACCGGCGGGCCGCCCGCATCGGAGAGTCCGTCGACTACCTGACGCTGCGGCTCACCGGCGAGTGGGTCGGCTCGCGGATGAACGCGACCTGCAAGTGGAACTACGACCACCGCGTCGGGGTGCTCCCGGTCGACCTGTACGCCGCCCTCGGCATCGAGGATCTCGCCGACAAGCTGCCGGCGGACATCCGTCGCACCGGAGCGATCGCCGGCGAGCTGTCGGCGGCGGCGGCCGCGGAACTCGGGATCGCGCGCGGCGCAGCGGTGTTCGCCGGCGGCATCGACGCGCACCTCGCGCTGGTCTCGATGGCGGGACTGCCCGGGGAGCCCGTGGCGGTCGTCGCGGGCACCTCCAACGCCTTCATCGCCGAGCTCGATGCGCCCGTCTTCTCGCCCACGATCTGGGGCCCGTATCCGGGCGCCCTCACCGAAGGGCGGTGGCTCGTGGAGGGCGGACAGATCTCCGCCGGCGCGGCGCTCTCGTGGCTGTCCGAGCGGATCCTCGGCGTGACGCGACACCGGATCGGCGACCTGATCGCCCGGGCCGAGGCCGTGGCGCCCGCCTCGCACGGGCTGCTCGTGCTCGACCACTTCATGGGCAACCGCACGCCGCTGCGCGACCCGCAGCTGCGCGGCGCCATGCTCGGCTTGTCGCTGGGCACCACCCCGGAGCACATCTACCGGGCGACGGTCGAGGCTGTGACTTTCGGCACCCGGCAGGTGCTCGAGTCGTTCGAAGCCGTCGGCGTCGACACCGCGAACGTGTACGTGACCGGCGGCATCCGCCACAACCGGCTGTGGATGCAGACGACGGCGGACACGCTCGGACGACCCGTCGGGCTGATCGACGGCGAGAACCTGACCACCCGCGCACTGGGCATCCTCGGCGTCGCCGCGGTGACCGGCGAGCGGGTCGCCGATGTGGCCGCGAGGTTCGCCCCCGCGTACACGCTCATCGAACCCCGGGCGGACGCCGTCGCCCCGCTGCGTGCCGCCTACGAGCGCTACCTCGAGGCGACCTCGCTGGTCGCGGGGATCAGCGCCGGCCTCGCCGACGCGGCAGCGGGCCGCGGGACGGTGGCGACCCGATGAGCACCGACGACACCCTCGCCGTGCGCGCGGCGGAGCTGTGCTACCAGGACGGCAAGAGCCAGGCCGAGGCCGCCGCCCTGCTGGGGATCAACCGCTGGAAGGTCGGCCGGCTCCTCGCCTACGCGAAGGAGACGGGGATCGTCCGCATCGAGATCGCCCACCCGCGGGCGCGCCGGCTGCCGCTCGAGCGCCGGCTGCGCGAGGAGTACGGGCTGCGCGACGCGATCGTCGTGCCCGCCCTCGCCGACGAGGGCGAGCAGTCGGAGCGCGTCGCGGCGGCGGCGGGGGAGTACCTCGCGTCGCTGCGTCCCGTGCCCCGCACCCTGGGCATCAGCT
>NZ_CATNHF010000032.1 GCF_950097975.1 Microbacterium sp. T2.11-28 | reverse complement strand
GCCGCGCGCGCGTGGCGCCGAGCCCACCGCTTCGCGCCGAGCACGGGGGATCGCGCCGCGCCGGTGGGGGTGGGCTCGCCGGCAGGGGGTGGGGTCGGCGCGCTACGCCTGGCAGATCGGGCAGAACTGCGCGGCGCCCTTGCTGCCGGGGATGTCCTCGACGGGGCCGCCGCACACGGGACACGGCTCGCCCGTGCGGCCGTGCACGCGCATCGACGCCGCCTTCGCCGCCTTGAGCCCGTCGATCGGGACGGGGAGCCGGTCGGCGAGCGCGTCGGTCAGCACCTCGCGGATCGCCGCGAACAGGCGCGCCCGCTCCCCCGCGTCGAGGGTGCTGGCGTGGGCGAGGGGCGACAGCCGTGCGACGTGGAGGATCTCGTCGGAGTAGGCGTTGCCGATGCCCGCGAGGGACTCCTGCTCCTGCAGCACCGCCTTCAGCTGCTTGCGGCGGCCGTCGACGACCGCCTCGAGGTCGGCGAGGAAGAAGCCGTCGTCGAGCGGATCGGGTCCGAGCTTCGCGATCGCGGGCACGTCGGCGATGTCGTCGACGACCGACAGGCCGAACGACAGCCACGATCCGGCGTCGGTCAGCACGAACGACGCCCCGTCGTCGAGCGTCAACGCCCCGATGGGTGCGGCGGCGGGCGGCGCGTCGTCGGCGGCGGGATCCGCGTCATCGGCGGGGTCGGCGGCGGGATCGGCGGCGGGCACCCAGCGCAGCCATCCCGCCCGGCCGAAGCTCACGACGAGCACGGGACCGTCCGTGGCGACGGCGAGGTGCTTGCCGTGGCGACGGACGCCCGTGACGGTGCGACCGGCGAGCTCGGCCAGCGGGCGGTTCCGCGTCTTCAGCGCCCGGAACTCGTCTAGCTCGACGGTGCGGATGCGGCGACCGCGCGTCCGCTCCGCCACGAACCGCGCCAGCACCTCGACCTCGGGCGACTCCGGCATGAGCCCATCCTGCCGCGCGGAGCGACGGGGGTCCACCCGGGTGCGAGGACTACCGCCGGCCGTCGCCGTCGCGGGTGGCGGCCGTCGCGGCGAGCGTGCGCCCCGCCTCGCGGAGCCATCGCGCCGGGTCGGCGAGCGAGGCGGCCGCGTCGCCGGCGCACACGGTCAGCGAGACCACCGCGGCGAAGGCCGAGACGTCGACATCGGCCGCCACCCGGCCCGCCACGAGGGCCACGGGCACCCCCGCCGCCGCCGCACGCTCCGCGACCAGAGACGGGACCTTCCCCGCCGCCGACTGCCCGTCGTAGGACCCCTCGCCCGTGACGACGAGGTCGGCCTCCGCGAGGGCGGCGTCGAGGCCGATGAGGGCGGCGACGTCGTCGGCACCGCGACGGAGGTCGGCGCCCCAGGCGGCGAGGGCGAAGCCGGTGCCCCCGGCGGCTCCGGTGCCGGGCGCCCCGGCGTCGAGGCCGTCGGGGCGGTCGAGGGCGACGAGGGCGGCGTAGCGCGCGAGGTCCCGATCCACACGGACGATGTCCGCCGGAGCGAGGCCCTTCTGCGGCCCGAACACCGCCGCCGCACCGGTGGGCCCGAGCAGGGGGTTGGTGACGTCGGTGAGCACCACGGCGCCGCCGCGGGGAAGCGGACGGATGCCGGCGAGGTCGACGTGCGCGACATCGGCGAGCCCCCGGGCACCGGGACGCACGGGCGCACCGGCGGCGTCGACGACCCGGGCGCCGAGGGCGACGAGCAGGCCGACCCCGCCGTCGGTCGACGCCGACGATCCGATGCCGAGCACCAGCCGGTCGACGCCGTGGTCGAGCGCGGCGGCGATCGCCTGCCCGAAGCCGAAGGTGTCGGCGTCCCACGGCCGGCGCTCATCGCCGAGCAGCTCGATCCCGCTCGTCCCGGCGAGCTCGACGACGCCGGTGCCCGCACCGCCGACAGACGACGGGAGGAGGAGCCAGGATGCCGCCTCCGGGCGGCCGTGCGGTCCCCGCACCGGCACCGGCATCCGCCGTGCTCCGGGCACCGCGGCGGCGAAAGCCTCCAGCGTCCCCTCCCCGCCGTCGGCCATCGGCCGCAGGCGCAGGTCGGCCGCCGGATCCGCATCGCGCCACCCGTCGGCGAGCGCGGCGGAGGCGGCGGCGGCGCCGATCGATCCCTTGAAGCTGTCGAGCGCGACGACGACGCGCGTCATGACCGCGCGGGCGTGCTCTCGCGCAGCAGCACCTCGAGCGGGAGGGGGTCGTCGGCCGGCTGCCACTGGGCATCCGTCGCGGCGTGGAACGCCTGATATCCGACCTCGTCGAGCGGGATCCGCACCGTGGTGAGCGCCGGCGTGACGTCTCGCCCCGTCGGGATGTCGTCGAAGCCCGCGAGGGCGATGTCCGAGCCGACCTCGCGGCCCGCCTCCCGCAGCGCGGCGAGCGCGCCGATCGCGACGACGTCGCTGATGCCGAAGACGACTGTCCCCGTCTCGACGCCCTCGGCGAGGGCCCGCGTCATGAGCTCGTACCCGGACTCCCGGGTGAAGGTCCCGCGCAGCACCGCCGGGGCGTCTCCGCCGCCCGCGGTGAACCCGTCGACGAAGCCGCCGACGCGGTCGTCGCTGGTGACGGTGCCTTCGGCGGCCGCCAGGACGAGTGCCCGCCGGTAGCCGCGGTCCGCCACGGCGGCGCCGAGAGCCCTCGCCCCGCCCCGGTTGTCGACCGTGATCGAGCGGACGCCGTCCACCCCGCCGCCGAGGACGACGACCCGGCCTCCGGCGGCGGCGAGCATGTCCACCTCGGCCGCGAGCTCGCGGGTGAGCTCGGACGCGCTGCGCGAGGCGGCCAGGATGAGCCCGCGCGGGCGCTGCCCCCGGAGGGCGCGGACCAGCCGCACCTCGCGCTCGGGGTCGCGCTCGGTGATCGCGACGGTCACGATGAGGCCCGCCTCATCGGCTCCGCGGGCGACCCCCGACGCGATCTGGCCGAAGTAGGGGTCGGCGATGTCGGCGACGAGCAGCGCGATGATCGCCGACGTGCCCCGCGCCGTCGCCTGCGCCGACAGGTTGGCGGTGTAGTCCAGGCGCGCGGCGGCGGCCTCGACGCGTTCGCGGTAGGAGTCGGCGACCTTCCGGGTCGAGCCGTTGAGGGCGCGCGACGCGGTGGCCAGCGACACCCCCGCCTCCCGGGCGACGTCGTCGAGGGTGACGGCACCGGCGCGCAGGGTCTCGGGAGCGTCGTCGGTCATGCTCGTGATTCTAGGGCGCCGTCCGCCGCGGCGCGGATGCCCAGGTGGGGCGACACGGCGGCGGCGAACGCGGCCGCGGTCCGGCGCACCGCCTCGGCGGGATCGGTGGCCCAGATGTCCTCGTGGAAGATCTCCACCTCGATGTCGCGGTCGTACCCGGTGGCCATCACGGCCCGCGTGAGGGCGCCGAGGTCGATGACGCCGTCCCCAGGGTAGTGGCGGCTGAGCAGCACGTCGGCGGGCAGCGGCGTCTTCCAGTCGCACACCTGGTAGGTCGCGATGCGCCCCTCCGCACCGGCGCGGGCGATCGCATCCAGCACGCCCGGATCCCACCAGATGTGGAACGCGTCCACGGCGGCGCCCACGACGTGCGGGGGGAAGTCCGCGGCGATGTCGAGGGCCTGGCCGAGCGTGGAGACCACGCAGCGGTCGGAGGCGTACATCGGATGCAGCGGCTCGATGGCCAGGGTGACGCCGGCGGCCTCGGCATCCCCGGCCAGCTCCCCGATCGCGTCCCTCACACGGGCGCGGGCGCCGGCCAGGTCGCGCGATCCCTCGGGAAGACCTCCGGCGACGAGCACGAGGACCGCGGTCGAGCCGGGTGCCCCCGCGGCGGCGAGGGTCGCGGCCTCCTCGATCGCGCGCCGATTGTCGTCGAGCGAGGCGCGGCGGGCGGGGCCCTCGGGCATCGTGAAGAATCCGGAACGGCAGTGGGTCGAGAAGCGGAGGCCGGAGGCCGACAGCATCCTCGCCGCGGCGGCGAGCCCCACCTCCTGCACCGGCTCGCGCCACAGGCCGATCGCCTCGATCCCCGCCTCCGCCGTCACGCGCAGGGCGGTGGCGAGGTCGGCGCGCTTGATGGTGGCCTGATTGATCGACAGCCGGGGATCGGCGGTGCTCACGGCATGTCCCACTTTCGGTGGTTTCGGGCACCCGCGGACCACCGAATGTGGGACGAGGTCTGCGGGATGTGGGACATGCTCACGGGGCGACTCCGTTCAGGCGGAGGAGATCGCTCCAGCGGGAGGCGGCGAGGTCCGGGCGCTCCAGCGCCTGCGAGGCGTTGGCGAGCTCCACGATGCGGGACAGGTGGGGCAGGCTCCGCGCGGAGTGCAGCCCGCCCACCATCTGGAACGCCGCCTGGTGGCCGTTCAGCCACGACAGGAACGCGACGCCCGTCTTGTAGTAGAAGGTCGGCGCGGCGAACACCTGGCGGCTGAGCGCCTCGGTCGGGCCGAGGATGCGGAGATAGCCCGCGGGGTCGCCGGCGTCGAGAGCCTGGATCGCCGCCGAGGCGACCGGCGTGATCGCGGCGAACGCACCGAGGAGCGCGTCCGAGTGCCCCTCGACAGGCGCGGGGACCTCCCCGGTCGTTGAGCGAGCGGAGCGAGACGAAACGCCCGCCACCTCGTCAAGGTCGGGAGCCCCTCCGGTCGTTGAGCGAGCGAAGCGAGACGAAACGCCCGCCACCTCGTCAGGCTGCGCACCTTCCCCGGTCGTCGAGCGAGCGGAGCGAGACGAAACGCCCGCCACCTCGTCGCCGCCGATGAGGCCGACGTAGTTGAAGTCGTCGCCCGTGAACATCCGCACGCCCTCGGGAAGGCGGGCCCGCACCGACACCTCGGACTCGGCGTCCAGCAGACTCATCTTCACCCCCGCGACGGCGCCCGGGTTCTCGGCGATGATCTCGAGCAGCACGTCGGCCGCTACCCGCCAGTCGGCCGAGCCGAAGTAGCCCTCGAGCGCCGGGTCGAATGCGGTGCCGAGCCAGTGGAGGACCACCGGCGTCGTCGCCGACCGCAGCACCTCGCGGTACACGCGGCGGTAGTCGGCGGCGGACTGCGCGGCGCGCGCAAGGTGGCGGGAGGCCATCAGCACCGGCCCCGCGCCCTGCTCCTCGGTGAACTCGAGCTGGGCGCGATAGGCGTCGATGACGCGGTCGAGCGCGATGTGCTCCTCGTCGACGTGATCGGTGTTGACCCCGACGACCACCGACCCCCCGGCCTCGCGCGCGACCTCCGCCGAGCGGGCGATGAGCTCGCGGGTCGCGGCGGCATCGAGGCCCATGTTGCGCTGCGCAGTGTCCATCGCGTCGGCGACGCCCAGGCCCCACCCGTACACGTGCCGGCGGAAGGCGAGCGTCGCGTCCCAGTCGATGTCGGCGTGCCGCCCGGGGGTGTTGTCGGCGTGGGCCTTGGGCACCACGTGCGCGGCGGCGTACGCGATCCGGCTGCGCAGCGGCGCCTCCGGCCGCACGAAGCCGGGCGCCTCGCGCAGCGCGACCCGCGTGAGCACGCCGTCGGCCGACAGGAGAGGAAGATCCGTCATGGCGGGCGCCGCTCAGTCCAGGCTCAGCGCGGGCAGCTCGACCTTGCGCCCCTCGGCCGACGACCGGAGCCCGGCTTCGGCCAGCAGCACGCCGCGCGCCCCCGACAGCAGGTCGAAGGGATAGTCGGTGCCGAGGACGTAGGACGCCAGGAACTCCTCCCACTGCTGGCGGAAGCCGTTCTGGAAGACGTCGTTCACCGGCACCTCGGCCCAGTCGGCGTCGTAGTCGTGGTCGTCGGCGAGGTCGGGGTTCCAGACCGGCTTCGGCGTCTGGTTGCGGTGCTGGATCTTCGCACCGAACAGGCCGACCACGGCCGAGCCGTGCGTGCCGTCGACGTGGAACTCGACGAGCTCGTCACGGTTCACGCGGACCGTCCACGACGAGTTGATCTGCGCGACGATCGGGCCCTGCGCGGCGTCGATCTCGAAGACGCCGTACGCCGCGTCCTCGGCGGTCGCGGTGTAGTGCTCGCCGTTCTCGTCCCAGCGGTCGGCGATGTGGATCGCCGCCTGCGCGTAAACGCTCTTCACCTCGCCGAACAGGTTCTCCAGCACGTAGTTCCAGTGCGGGAACATGTCGACGATGATCCCGCCGCCGTCCTCGGCCCGGTAGTTCCAGCTCGGCCGCTGCGCGGGCTGCCAGTCGCCCTCGAACACCCAGTACCCGAACTCGCCGCGCACCGAGAGGATCCGGCCGAAGAAGCCGGAGTCGATGAGGCGCCGGAGCTTCTGGAGTCCCGGCAGGTAGAGCTTGTCGTGCACCACGCCCGTCTTCACGCCCGCGGCGGCCGCGAGCCTGGCGAGCTCGAGCGCCTCGGCGACCGTCTCGGCGGTCGGCTTCTCGGTGTAGATCGTCTTGCCGGCGGCGATCGCCTTGCGCAGCGCCGATGCGCGCGCCTGGGTGACGAGGAAGTCCGCGTAGATCTCCCAGCGCGGATCGGCGAGCGCCGCGTCGAGGTCGGTCGTGTAGTCCTCGATGCCGTGGCGGGCTGCGAGCTCGGCCAGCTTGACGGCGCTGCGGCCGACGAGCAGCGGCTTCACGGTCACGCGCGTTCCGTCGGGGAGCTCGATGCCGCCCTGGTCGCGGATCGCGAGGATCGAGCGCACGAGGTGCTGGCGGTAGCCCATGCGGCCCGAGACGCCGTTCATGATGATGCCGATCTCGCGGACCGCGGGCAGGGCGGCGGTCTCGGCGAGGGAGGGGCTGGTGGTCGTCTCTGACACGGTCGTTCCTTCGAGGTTGGTAAGCGCTTTCCGCCTACTCATGATGACATTGGAATGCGCTTTCCGCAACTGAGGGCTGCCGGGGTCAGCGGGCCTGTGCCGCCGCCTCCAGCCGCAGCATCCGGCGCTCGCCGACGGCGACGAGCGCAAAGGCGAGCATTCCGAGCACGGGGATGACGAGCGGCAGGAACTGCCACACGATGGTCGCCGCGAGTCCCAGGGCGGCCACCGTGTACGCGGTCGCGGACGGATCCGCGCGCGCGACGCGCGGCGAGATGCGCAGGAGCGGCCACCAGGGCGTTCCCGGCGACCACAGCGATGCGGCGAGGAGCGTGAGGACGAGCACGGCCGCGCCGACCGCGGCCACGAGCGCGGCGAGCGGCATCCCGCCCGGAAGTCCGCCGCCGGCCAGCAGCACGAGGTCGACGCCGACGATGGCGACGAGGGCGGTCGTCGCCGCGCCCGCACCGAGCGCGCCCGGCATCGCCCGTCGCGCGTCACGGAAGAACTCCGCGGCCGGTGTCGCCTCGGCCGCGAGGAAGCGCCGCAGGTGGGCCGCGCCGGCTGCCACCGCCGCCGGCCAGGTGACGACCGGCAGGCACACGATCGCCATCAGCGCGCCGACCCAGAGCACTTCGCCGAACAGCGCGAACCTCTGCGCGGCGCCCGGCCAGCGCAGCACGCTCCCGTCGGCCTCCGGACGCACCCGGCGGGCTCGGCGGGTCGCCCTGCGTGCGCCGGTCATCCCTTCAGCCCCTGCGTCGAGACGCCCTCCACCAGGAAGCGCTGGAAGACGATGAAGAAGAGCAGGATCGGCAGCAGCGCCAGCACCGACACCGCCACCGTCGCGCCGTAGTCGGAGGTGGAGGTCTGGTCGTTGAAGACGCGCAGTGCCAGCGGCAGCGGGTACAGATCGGTGGAGTTCAGGTAGAGCAGCGGGCCGAGGAAGTCGTTCCAGCTCCAGATGAACGCGAAGATCGACGCCGTCACGAGCGCCGGCTTGACCAGCGGCAGGATGATCGACCAGTAGATGCGCCCGTGCCCGCAGCCGTCGATGCGCGCCGCCTCGTCCATGTCGCGCGGCAGGGCGCGGATGAACTGCACGATGAGGAACACGAAGAACGCCTCGGTGGCGAGGAACTTGCCCAGCAGCAGCGGCACGAACGTGTCCACCAGATCCAGGTTCCGGTACAGCATGTACTGCGGGATGATCAGCACGTGGAACGGCAGCAGCAGCGTGCCGATCATGATCGCGAACCAGACGCCGCTGCCCCGGAAGCGCACCCGGGCGAACGCGTACGCGGCGAGCGACGCCGAGATCACCGTGCCGATCACCGAGCCGATCGCCAGGATGAACGAGTTCAGGAAGAACTGCCACAGGGGTACCCCGCCGACACCGGCCAGCACCTTGATGTAGTTGTCGATCGTCGGGTCGTCGGGGAGGAAGGACTGGTTCGCGCCGAACTCGGCGGTCGGTTTGAACGAGGCCGAGAACATCCACGCCAGCGGGTACAGGATGATCGCGGTCAGGATCACCATCGCGACGATCCAGAGCGCGGTCTGCCACGTCCTGCGCTTTCCGAAGCGGCGGCGCGGGGGCGTCTTCCCCTTCGGCAGGACGGCCGTGATGGTCTCGAGACCGGGGACGGTGGCGCTCATCGGTTGTCTCCCGCGTAGTGCACCCACGAGTTCGAGGTGCGGAACATGACGAAGGCGATCAGGGCGACGACGATGAGCAGCGCCCACGCCATGGCCGAGGCGTAGCCCATCTGGCTGTTCGTGAACGCTCGTGTGTAGAGGTACACGGTGTAGAAGTTGGTGGCGCCGGCCGGCCCGCCCGTGCCGGAGCCGATGATGTAGGCCGACGCGAAGATCTGGAACGCGTGGATCATCTCCAGCAGCAGGTTGAAGAAGATGACGGGCGAGAGCATCGGGAGGGTGACGCTGCGGAACTTGCGGAACGGGCCGGCGCCGTCGACCGACGCGGCCTCGTAGAGCTCCTGGGGAACCTGCTTGAGACCCGCGAGGAAGATGACCATCGGGGCGCCGAACTGCCAGACGGCCAGCAGGATCATCATCGGGAGGATGAGGGCCGGCACGCCGACCCAGCCGCCGATGTCGATGCCGAAGAGGCTCAGCGAGCTGTCGACCGGACCCCCGGTGGAGAACATGGCGCGCCAGACGATCGCGATGCTGACGCTCGCGCCGATGAGGGACGGCGCGTAGAAGGCCGAGCGGAAGAACCCGGTGCCCCGGCTGCGGTAGTTGAGCAGCATCGCGACTCCGAGGGCCGCGGCGAGCTTGATCGGGGTGCCGACGACGACGTAGAGGAGCGTGATGCGGACCGAGTCCCACCACACGTCGTCCTGCAGCATCCGCTCGAAGTTGCCGAGGCCGATCCACTTCGGCGGCGTGAAGATGTTGTAGTTCGTGAACGCGAGGTACAGCGAGAAGAGCATCGGACCTGCCGTCAGCAGGAAGAACCCGATGAGCCATGGCGAGAGGAAGAGGTACCCCGCGGCGTCCTCGCGCCGCTGCAGGCTCCCGCGGCGGCGGGGGGCACCTCCCGCCCGGCGGGTGTCCGCCGGGCGGGAGGCCGGTTCGGCCGTCTGACGGCGCGCGGTGGTCGCGACCGAATCCGTTGCCATGATCACTCCTTGCTCGCCTGCGTGCTCGACTGCGGGCGCTCAGCCCTGCAGGACGACGTTCGCCTCGTCGAAGAACTGCTTGACGGCATCGTCCACGCTGATCGCGCCGAGACCCAGCGCCTTGCCGAGGTCCCAGAACTTCTGCTCGAGCGCGCCGTACCCGACCACGGGCACGGGCGGAGCGTCGCCGATGCGGTCGGCGACCGCGTCGAGGTAGTCCGCGACCTGCTTGTCCGCCCCCTCCAGCACCGCGCCCGCGAGCTTCGACGAGGACGCCGGGAAGCCGAGGGTCGTGCCGAAGATCTCGCCGGCCTTCTCGCTGTTGACGACGTAGTCGAGGAAGATCGCCGCGGCCTCGGGGTGCTCGGTGGTGGCCGAGATCGCCATCTGCAGCCCGGCCTGGCGGTAGAGGTCCTTCGAGCCCGGCTGGGCCGTCGGGGGCGCGACGAGCGAGATGGACGAGGCGCCCGAGTCGGCGAGGTAGCCGCCGAGGAAGTTGCTCCAGCTGGTCTCGCTGGCCGTCAGGTTGCCGCCGAAGCCGGACTTCGGGGTGATCTCCTCGAGCTTGCTCTGCGGCACCGTGATGCCGTCGCGCGCCTCGGCACCCGACTCCCAGAACGCCTTCAGCTCGTCCTCGGTGAAGCCGAGCTCCCCGTCCTCGGTGTAGAGGTTCTTGCCCTCGGCGCGCAGGACGAGCTCGAAGGTCTGGATGCGCTGGGTGACGTCGGTGCCGCCGTACACCGTGCCGCCGGTCTTCTCGGTCACGTCGGCCATCCACGCGGTGAAGTCCTCGAAGGAGGTTCCACCCTCGGGCGCCGTGAGGCCGTTGGCGGCGATGATGTCGTCGTTGACGAAGTTCGCCCAGGCGCTGTAGCCCGTCGGCAGGGAGTACTGCGTGCCGTTCAGCTGCCCCGTGCCGAGCAGCGCCTCGTCGAAGGTGTCGAAGTCGATGTAGTCCGCGACGGTGGCGAGATCCAGGACGTAGCCGGGCTCGCCATACTGGCGGAGGTAGCTGTCCGAGAACTGCCACACGTCGGGCAGGCCGCCGCCGGCCGCCTCGGTCTGCCGCTTCTCCCAGTAGCTCGGGAAGTCGGTGAACTGCCCGTTGATCGTGATGTTGGGGTATTCCTCGTTGAAGGCGGCGATGAGCGCCTCGTATCGGGCGGCGCGGTCGTCGTTGCCCCACCACGTGAAGTTCAGGGTGACCTTCTCGTCCGGATCGAACGACGACGCCGGCTCGCTGGTGCCGGCGCAGCCGGCCAGGGCGAGGGCGGCGCCGGTCGCGACGGCGACGGCGGCCAGGGCCCGCTTGGTGCTGAACATCCTTGTCCTCTCTTCGAACGTCCGTGTTCCGAGTGTGCTGCGGACGCTCGTTGTCCGTGTGTGCGGTGAGCGCTGTCTGATGCATCGGGAAAGCGCTTGCCGGTTACCGTACTACGCGTTGAATCGTTTTGCAAGGAATCTCGGAAATCGCTTTCCGTCCGTGATCGCCCGCTCGCCGCGCCCGCCCTGATACCGGTCACAGCCTCGCCATGCTACCGACCGCGCCCGGCGCGCCGCACGCGACGATGTGACCCGCGGGCGGGGTGCGGGGCTCGGTCGGCGCGAGAGGTCAGCGCACGTCGCGCATGTCCGTGACGGGACTCGCGAAACCCGCCCGGTGCGTCGGATGCCTGGCGAGATCGGCGGGCGTCACGACCGCGCCGTCTGCCGCGGCCGAGGCGTAGATCGCGGCGACGAGCTCGAGCGACCGCGCCGGCTCGTCGGCGGAGGGAGGCAGCGGCTCGCCCGACAGCAGGGCGTCGAACACGTCGCGCAGCAGCGGCGCATGGTCGCTGCGCTCCTCGACGGCGGGGAGGTCCCAGGCGTCGGACTCGTCCTCGTAGCCGGGCGCCGGGGTCACGCGCCAGTTCTCGTGCCCGTGCCCGTAGAGGTGATCCACGGTGACCGTCGCGCGCTGCGCGTCGATGCGGAGGGAGCTCGTCTGCCGCGGCGAGACGGCGCTGGTCACGACCTGGGCGACGACGCCGCTCGCGAAGGTCACCGTCGCCGTCGACGCGTCCTCTGTCTGCGTCTCGCGGTCCAGCCGCCACAGCCGGCCCTGCACCGCGGACCAGTCCCCCAGCAGGAAGCAGAGCAGGTCGAGCTGATGGATGCCGTGGCCGAGCGTGGTCCCGCCCCCCTCGGTCTCCCACCTGCCCCGCCACGGCACGGCGAAGTACTCCTCGTCGCGGTACCAGAGCGTCTGGCAGACGGCCAGGAGCGGGCGGCCGAGCGCCCCGGACCGCAGCAGCGCGCGCACGTGGGCCGCCGCCGTCCCCGTGCGCTGCTGGAAGACCACCGCCAGACGCCGGTCCGCCGCATCGGCCGCCGCCCGCATGTCGTCGAGTTCGTCCAGCGAGGGCGCCGGCGGCTTCTCGACCACGACGTGGGCACCGGCCGCGAAGGCGGCGAGGGTCTGCGCGCGATGGGCGGCAGGGGGCGTGCAGACGAGCACGACGTCGGGCGACTCCGCCGCGAGCAGCTCGTCGAGGGTGTCGTAGACGGCGGGCCCCGGGGCACGCGTCGCCCATCGGGCCGCGAACTCCTCGGCCGTCGTGCGGCTGAGGTCGGTCACGGCGACGAGCTCGGCGCGCGGATGCGCACCGACGGCGCGCGCGTGCAGGTGCGCGACGGCGCCGGTGCCGACAATCGCGCAGCGCAGGGTCGCGGTCATGCGGGGTCCTTATCGAGATCGGTGCCGGGGGCGTGGATGCCGGCGGTGCGGCCGGCGCGGATTCGGAGTTCGTCGCCGGATTCGGAGACCCGGTGCGCCGCACTGCGAATCTGCGGGATTTCTCCGAGTCCGGTGGGGTCGGCGCCGGCGGTGCGCAGCTCGGTCACCAGGGCGGCGCCCGCCGTCGACGCGAGATCCGCGACGACCGCGGTGCCGACCACGACCGCGGCGGCCAGGACGAGCGTGTCGCCGGGCGGGAGCACGGTCTCGCGGGAGAAGAACGGCGCGGGGTTCAGTCCGGCGTACTCCTCGCTGCGGGCGAACCAGGGGTGGCCGGCGGGAGACGGGGATGCCGTGGCGTCGAGCATCAGCACGCCCGCCGACCGGTCGGGGGCGACGAAGGCGAGCCACGGCGCGGAGGTCCCCCGCGCGGAGTCTCCGGCCGGGCCGCCGGGACCGAGGATCTCCCCTCCCGTCCACGCCGCGGGTCCCCGCCAGAAGATCCCGGCGTATCCCGCGTTGTCGCGCCCCTTCGAGGTGGGCGAGCCGAAGCCGAGGGGCTCTGACGTGACGTTCCGGAGCGCACTGCGCCACGTGAGCGCCCACGCCCCCGTGCCGGCGTCGAGGCGGCGCGCGGTCAGCGTCCGCTCCTCCGCGAGCACCGTGCGTCCGTCCTCGGTCACCCAGTCGAGCGTCTCGTCCACGCGTGCGACACATGCGGCAGCGGTGTGACGGAATGTCCGGTGCACCTGCGCACCGTTGTTGGCCTGCTGCAGGTACCCCTCGCCGTGCACGTAGGTCGGCCCGCCCCAGAAGTTCTCGTGCCCCACCACCGGCAGGGCCAACGACAGTCCCTTGTGCCACACGTGGTCGGCCGGGCGGTAGGCGGTCACCGCCGCCCCGTCGAGGGTGCGCAGCAGCGCGTACGGGCGCGGCGATTCGACCTGCGGCTCGGTGGGCGCATAGATGTACTCGGCGAGGATGACTCCGTCGCCCGCGCCCGGCCCGTCGCCCGCAGCAGGCCCGTCGCCTGCGCGGTCGGTGCGCAGAATCAGGCGAGCGATGCCGTCGTCGGCGAACTGCATGGGGCCTCCTCGTCGAGCCGGTGTCGCGTCCACGATAGATCCTCACTCCGGAAAGCGCTATCCGACCCGCCTCGCGCGTCATAGGCTGGGCGCATGACCTCCCCCGTCCGCGTCGACGCGGCTTTCGACCTGGTACGCGCGCACGTGGAGGCCGAGCGCCTCCCGTCGGCGATCCTGGGCATCGCGACCGCGGAGGGCACCGTCGCCGTCGACGCCTTCGGCACCGACGATCTCGGCGGATCCCGGCGCCGGCCCGTCACCGTCGACGACACCTACCGGCTCTTCTCGATCACCAAGCCGCTGCTCGGGATCGCGGCCGCGCGCGCGATCGAGCGCGGGCTCCTCTCGTCGACCGCCCCGCTCGCCGACGCGCTCCCGTCGTTCGGTGCGCACCGCGACGACGTCGTGCGTCTGCGCCACCTCGTGAGTCACACCTCGGGCATCTCCGAGCCGCCGATGGACTCGCCGCTGCCGCCGCGCGAGGAGCTGCTCCGCCGCGACCGGGACTTCGCCGCCGGCACGATGTCCCGGTACTCGACGATCGCCTTCGAAGGCGTCGCCGCCCTCCACGAGCACGCGACGGGAGTCAGCTGGGACGCCGGCGTGACGGCGTGGGCGAACGAGATCGGCGCGACGGGTCTGACGCTCGACCCCGAGACGGCCGTCTCGCTGCCCGACGCGGCCGCCGCCGGCCTCGACCTCGAGCGCTTCACCGCGACGCGCTCCCCGGGTGCGGGGCTGTTCGGGCGCGCCGACGACCTCCTCCGCCTCGGCACCGAGCTGCTGCGCATCCACGGCGGCGCGCGCGACGGCATCCTCAAACCCGCGACCCTCGACATGATGCTGCGCCCGCTCACCGGCGACATCCCGCGCCTCGATCCCTATCCCGCCGCCCGAGGTCAGGACTGGGGCTTCACCTGGAACCTGCGCACGCGCGCGCCGGGACTGATCGACCGCGACACCTACGGTCACGGCGGCTGGGCGGGCACCGAGTTCTGGGTCCATCCCGGCGCCGGGGTGGCCTGGGTGCTCCTCACCAGCCGTGCCGAGCGCCCGGGCGTCGACATCGATCGCATCGACAACGCGATCGTCTCCGCCCTCTGACCGCCCCTCCGTCCCGATCGGCACCGGCATGACCGTCCTCACCGTCCGCCACCGCGCGTGGTCCGCACCCGAGACCACCGCCGCGCTCCCCACGGCGGGCGAGCACGGGCGCGGCCTGACGCTGACCGATCGCGCCGTCTTCCGAGACGGCGTCCCGATCGTGCCGGTGTCGGGCGAGCTTCACTACAGCCGGATGCCCCGGGCGCGCTGGGCGGAGCGGCTGCGGCAGCTGCGGGCGCTCGGAGTGACCGTCGCCTCGACGTACGTCTTCTGGAACCACCACGTCGCCGAACGCGGGCGGCCCCGGTTCGACGGCGACCTCGACGTGGCCGCGTTCGTCGACGACGTGGAATCGGCGGGACTCGAGCTGGTGCTCCGCATCGGCCCGTGGGCGCACGGCGAGGCCCGCCACGGCGGCTTCCCGGACTGGGTGCAGGACGCCGGCGTGCACCATCGCACCGACGATCCGGCCTACCTCGCCCTCGTCCGGGAGTGGTTCGGGCAGCTGGCGGGCGCCCTCGACGGGCGCGCGCGCCCCGGAGGTCCGATCATCGGCATCCAGGTCGAGAACGAGCTGTACGACCGACCCGAGCACCTCTCGACGCTCATCCGCCTGGCGCGCGAGGCGGGGATGTCCGCGCCGCTGTGGACGGCGACCGCCTGGGGCGGCGCGCAGCTGCCGCCGGGCGAGGTCGTCCCCCTGTTCGGGGGATACGCCGACGGCTTCTGGGTCGATCCCGACGGCGGGTGGCAGCCGAACTTCCGCGCGCACTTCTTCGCCTCGCACGACTGGGACGACCCGGGCGTCGGCGAGGACGTCCGCGCGAGCCAGGGCTTCGCCGCCGACGACGGACCCGCCAGCCGCCGCGCAGACCTCCACGGCTTCCCGCCGGCCACGTGCGAGCTGGGCTCCGGCATGGCCACCGCCTATCACCGGAGGCCGGTGCTCGCCGCACGCGACGTCGCGGCTCTGGCCCACGTCAAGATCGGGAACGGCTCGGCCTGGCAGGGCTACTACATGTTCGCGGGCGGGCGGAACCCCGGCCGAGGACTCCAGGAGTCGCAGGACACCGGATACCCCAACGACCTCCCCGAGCTCGGCTACGACTTCCACGCGCCGATCGGGCAGTCCGGCGACCTCCACGCGTCGGCGCACGCCCTTCGCGCGCAGCACGCGTTCCTCGCCTCGTTCGGCGACCGGCTCGGGAGGATGACGTCGTCGCTGCCGGAGGTGCTCGCGTCGGGACTCGCCGACCGGGCGACGCTTCGCTGGGCGCTGCGGTCCGACGGCGACGAGGCGTTCGTCTTCGTCAGCCACCACCAGCCGTACGAGCAGGTGGAGCCCGTCGCCGGAGTGCAGCTCGCCGTCGGGCTCGACGCCGAGACGATCGTGCTGCCGTCGCGGCGCGTCGACATCCCCGCCGGCACGCTCGCGCGGTGGCCCGTCGGGCTGCGGCTGGGCACCGGCCCCGATGCGCCGCGCGTGCGGTGGGTGACGGCATCCGCGGTGACGCTCCTCCCGGGTGGCATCGGCACGGGCGGCGCGGACGGTGACGGTCCGACGCTCGTGGTGGCGGTGACGCCGGGGGTCGACGTGGAGTTCTGCGTCGACGGCGAGGAGCCGCGTACGGTGGGCGTGGGACGGCATCCGCTCGGGCGGGGGCACCTCCTCGTGCTGGCCGACGCCGACCGGGTGTGGGTGCGGGGCGACGACGTGTACGAGACCGACGGTGAGCTCGCGTGGGACGACGACGCGGTGGCCGTGCGGGACGCCACGTGGCTCCGCCGGTACGACGCAGCCGTGGGCGAGTGGCGCGAGATCGCCGTGGTGGGGCCGTCACCCGCCCGCCCCGTCACAGTGGCGGCGATGCGGGCCGCGGCGCCGGTTCCGGACGACCACGGCTTCGGGGGACCGCGACATCGCGCCCCGGCCGCGCAGGTGCTCGACGCGGATGCCGCGGTGTTCGCGCTCGAACCCGACGCGTGGGAGGGCGACGCAGTGCTTGACGTCGACTGCGGCGGGGACGTCGCCCAGCTGCGGGTCGACGGCGTGGTCGTCGACGACCGGTTCTGGGACGGCGAGCGCTGGTCGATCTCCCTGCCCGACGTCGGGGCGACGCCCGCGAGCACCGTGACGCTCCATGTGCTCCCCCTGTCGGTCCGGTCGACCGTGTGGCTCCCGCCGCGCGCCGCCGCCCGCCGCGCCGCCGCCGCTCCCGACCTGTTGTCCGTGGATTCGGTGTCACTCCGCACGCGCACGCCGTGGCATCCGCTCGCCTGACCCGCTAACCCTGCGAGCCGCCACGCTTCCCCCGAGCCGCCACGCTTCTGCGCCCCGAAACGTGTCGGCTCGGCACATTTCGTGGCGGCTCGGCGATCAGTGAGGATATCGGCCAGACCCCGTGGGATGAACGAACCCACACGATCCGGACGGCATGGATCGTGTGGGTTCGGCGAGACCCCGCGGGATGGGCAATGACAGTGACCCCTCCCAACGGATGCCGTCGGCTACATGGCGCTTGTCGACCGCCC
Organism: Microbacterium sp. T2.11-28; assembly: GCF_950097975.1. GTDB lineage: Bacteria > Actinomycetota > Actinomycetes > Actinomycetales > Microbacteriaceae > Microbacterium. Next base: position 112,454 of record NZ_CATNHF010000032.1, on the reverse strand, counting down.
CTTGCGGGACCCTCGTGCACCCCAGAAGACAAGCGCACCGCCCAGCGGTACTGCCACAACCGCCGCAATCCACGCCACTCGAGCGGGGGCCGAAATGTCGGCGGTGCCTACGACGCGGACGATCGTGGCCACCACGAAGCTCATGTAGCCCAGACTCAGGAGGAGAATCCAGAAATGTGGACCCGCGAGGAGCTCACTCATGTCTTCATCACCACCAGACGCGTCCGAAAGCGTTGACGTAGGTGTGCCACTCCGTGTCCCAGTTCACGAGTCCACCCGAAGGGATGGCGGAGGAGTGAAAGATGGCGCGCAGATCTCGCTTTGTGGTCGACCCGCTCTCGTCGCAGTTCTTCCGTTCGACGACGTAGCCGATCGCGCGATCTACCCGGCACGAGTGGTAGCCCGTGTATCCGCGATAGGTCGACCTCACCCAGACCCGCGACCCGTCGTAATAGAATCGCCCGCTCTGCGACCACGCGACGACGACATTGTCGTATGTGCGACGAAAGGTCTTGGACCGCACTGTGCCAGCGTTGACTGCAGTTTGAAGCTCGCGGAACTCGCGTGGACTCATCGACCCTCGCGCTCCTCGAAGGTCGATGGGTGTGACCTGTTCTGGCGCGGAGACGGCCCTCGACTCCCTGAAAGTGCAGAAGCGCCTCGCCTCGTCTGCCGAACTCTGCGACATCGAGTTGTCCACTGCCGTTATACATGACGGATCGACGACCATCTCGACCGAGTGGACGGACCTTGCGGCCGGTGGGTCGGCTTCTTCGCCCGAGGCCGGCGAGGCGTTGCCGAGGAGCACCACAGCCAACCCCACAGCGAGAAGCCGACATGTAATCGAATGAGCGGATGCTTTCATGAGATCCTCCATCTAGAGGAAGCTCATAAAAGCATACGCTCAAACGCCTTTCTCGAGTTATCCACAGGCATAGGGTGCGGCGCTTGTTCGGCGTTTCGGCGAGACCCCGTGGGATGGGCAGCCCAGGTCAGGCGCTGGAGGCCCGGACGACGAGTTCGGGGCGGAAGCGGACGTGGCGCGGCGGGGATGCCGGATCGTCCAGCCGCTCGAAGAGCACATCCACCGCGGCGGCGCCGATCGCCCGGGCGGGCTGGCGCACCGAGCTCAGGGCGACCACGGTCGACTGGGCGAACTCGATGTCGTCGTAGCCGACGAGCGCCATGTCGTCGGGCACCCGCACCGATCCGAGGATCGCGGCGCCCTGGAGCACCCCGACGGCGAGCAGGTCGTTGGCACAGAACACCGCGTCCGGCCGGTCCTCGGGCGCGCGCTGCGCGATCCGCTCCCCCGCCTCGCGGCCCTGCAGCACCGTCAGCGCGTCGACCTCGATGACCTCCAGCTCGGCGCCCGGCACGTCGGCGAGCGCCCGGCGCGCGCCTTCGAGCCGGTCGGCGACCTGGCGGATCGACGGCTGGCCGACGAACGCGATGCGCCGCCGCCCGCGGTCCAGGAGGTGCGCGACGGCCAGGTGCCCGCCCTCGACATCGTCGACCGCGACCGACGGGATGCCGCCGCCGTCGAGCTCGGCGTCGAGCAGGACGACCGGGATGCCCGCGTCGCGGAGCGCAGCCGCGCGCGTCGGGTCGAGGGACTGCGGCGTGAGCAGCACCCCGTTCACGCGCTGCTCGCGGAAGAGGTCGAGGTAGGTGTTCTCGCGGTCACGGTCCTGGTCGCTGCTGCCGAGGAGCACCGAGATGCCGTGCTCCGCGGCGCGCTCCTCGGCGCCGCGGGCCACCTCCGCGAAGAAGGGATTGGCGCTGTCGAGGACGATGAGTCCGATGCTGCGGCTGCGGCCTGCACGCAGCTGCCGCGCGGCGTCGTTGCGCACGAAGCCGAGCCGCTCGATCGCCGCCTGCACGCGGGCGACGGTCTCGGGCGCCACCTTGTCGGGGCGGTTGAGCACGTTGGACACCGTGCCCACCGATACCGACGCCGCGGCCGCGACGTCCTTCACGCTGACTGCCATGTGCTGCCTGTCTTGACGGATCCTGTGGGCTCACACTACAGTTTGAATCGTTTCATAGCCCGACCGCTGCCGACCGCCGCGCCGACCCCGTCCCGATCGCGACTCTCACGAAGGAGTGACATGACCGTTCGCGTCGCCTTCCAGCTCCAGATCGCGGCCGACCGCGTCGACGAGTACGTCGCGCGCCATTCGCCGGTGCGGCCCGAGATGCTCGCCGAGATCGCCGCCGCCGGCCGCCGCAACTACTCGCTGTTCCTCGACCGCCAGAACGCGCGCCTCTTCGGCTACTACGAGACCGACGACGATGCCGCCGCGCAGGCCTACCTCGCCGCCTCGCCCGTCGCCGCCCGCTGGGAGGCGGAGATGGCGCCGTTCTTCGTCGGGCTGGACGGGCGCCCCGACCAGGCCGCCACCCCGCTCGCCGAGGTCTTCCATCTGTACGACCAGCTGACGGCTTCCGTCACCGACCACGAAAGCGACGCATCGTGAGCACGCTCTCCCCCGACGTCCGGTCCGCCCTCGAGAGCCAGGGGATCGAGCTGCCCAGCTGGGCGTTCGGCAACTCCGGCACGCGCTTCCGCGTGTTCGCCACCGCCGGCACGCCCCGCGACCCGTTCGAGAAGATCGCGGATGCCGCCCAGGTCCACCGCCACACGGCGCTCGCCCCGAGCGTGGCGCTCCACATCCCGTGGGATCAGGTCGACGACTTCGGCGCCCTGCGCCGTCACGCCGAGGACCACGGCGTCGCCCTGGGCACGATCAACTCGAACACGTTCCAGGACGAGGACTACAAGTTCGGCGCCCTCACCCACCACGACGAGCGCATCCGCCAGAAGGCCATCGACCACCACTACGCGTGCATCGAGGTGATGGATGCCACCGGATCGCGCGACCTCAAGATCTGGCTCGCCGAGGGCTCGAACTACCCCGGGCAGAACGACATGCGCGGCCGCCAGGACCGCCTGCAGGACTCCCTCCAGCAGATCTACGACCGCCTCTCCGGAGAGCAGCGCCTGGTGCTGGAGTACAAGTTCTTCGAGCCGGCGTTCTACCACACCGACGTTCCGGACTGGGGGACCTCGTACGCCCAGGTGGCCGCCCTCGGGGATCGTGCGATGGTCTGCCTCGACACGGGACACCACGCGCCCGGCACCAACATCGAGTTCATCGTGATGCAGCTGCTGCGCCTCGGGAAGCTCGGCTCGTTCGACTTCAACTCCCGCTTCTACGCCGACGACGACCTCATCGTCGGCGCGGCCGACCCCTTCCAGCTGTTCCGGATCCTCGTGGAGGTGGTGCGCGGGGGCGGCCTGAACAACCCCGACGTCGCGTTCATGCTCGACCAGTGCCACAACATCGAGGACAAGATCCCCGGCCAGATCCGCTCGGTGCTGAACGTGCAGGAGATGACCGCGCGCGCCCTCCTCGTCGACCGCGACGCGCTCGCGGCGGCGCAGCAGCGCAACGACGTGCTGGCCGCGAACGGCATCCTCATGGACGCCTTCTACACCGACGTGCGTCCCGCTCTCGCCCAGTGGCGCGAATCGCGAGGGCTCCCCGCCGACCCGATGGCCGCCTACCTCGCCTCCGGCTACCAGGAGCAGATCGCGGGCGCCCGCGTCGGCGGCACCCAGGCGGGCTGGGGCGCGTGATCCGATGACGGGCGTCAGCGACGAGATCCTCGACGGCCCGCACGGCCCGCTGCGCGTGCGGATCTACCGGCCCGACGCCGCGGCCGCCCCGGCGGGGCCGCCCGTCGGACTGGTGTGGGCCCACGGCGGCGGCTTCGCGGCCGGCGACATCGACATGCCCGAGGGCGACGGCGTCGCGCGCGCCCTGGCGGGCCGCGGCATCGCCGTCGTCTCGGTCGACTACCGGCTCGCACCGCCGGGGCCCGGCCTCCCCGGCTTCCGCCACCCGGTCGCCTCCGAGGAGGTCGGCTTCGCGTTCGCGTGGGCGGCGGCATCGGGCATCGCGGCCGGACCGTGGGCGATCGGCGGCGCCAGCGCCGGAGCGAACCTCGCGACCGGTGCGACGCTGCGGCTGCTCCACCGCGCCCTCGGCGACGGGGCCGGCGGCACCGGCACCCTCCCCGCGCTCGTCGCGCTGGCGTATCCGACCCTGCACGCGGTGCAGCCGGCCCCGGATGCCGAGCTGCGCGCCGCCCTCGACGCCGACCCGGAGGCCGACCGCTTCGGGCCGGAGGTCGTCCGCGGCATGTACGAGAACCTCCTCGGGGCTCCCGTCGACACCGCCGACGTCTACGCCGTCCCCGGCCTCGCGACGCCCGCGCAGCTCACCGGCTTCCCGCCCGTGCTCATGGTCAACAGCGACGCCGACGAGCTGCGCGTGTCGGGCGAGGCGTTCGCCGCCACGCTCCGCGCCGCCGGCGCCGACGTCGAGGTCGTCCGCGAGCCGGGTACGCAGCACGGCCACCTCAACCGTCCCGCCGAGCCGGCGGCAGGGGTGTCGATCGGCCGCTTCGCCGACCGGCTCCTGGCCCTCGCCTCCCCTCCCACCCGATCCTCAAGGAACCCGACATGACGAACGCCACCGTCTCCGACCTGATCTCGCGCAGCAACCGGCTCGGCGCCGACCCGAAGAACACGAACTACGCAGGCGGCAACACGTCGGCCAAGGGCACGGAGATCGATCCGGTCACCGGAGAGCCCGTCGAGCTGCTCTGGGTGAAGGGCTCCGGCGGCGACCTCGGCACGCTCACGCCGGAGGGCCTCGCGGTGCTCCGCCTCGATCGGATGCGCGCCCTCGTCGACGTGTATCCGGGGGTGGACAGGGAGGATGAGATGGTCGCCGCCTTCGACTACTGCCTGCACGGCAAGGGCGGCGCGGCTCCCTCCATCGACACCGCGATGCACGGACTCGTCGACGCCGCGCACGTGGACCACCTGCACCCCGACTCCGGCATCGCGATCGCGACCGCCGCCGACGGCGAGGCCCTCACCGCCACCGTCTTCGGCGGCCGCGTCGTGTGGGTGCCGTGGCGCCGCCCCGGGTTCCAGCTCGGCCTCGACATCGCGGCGATCAAGGCGCAGAACCCGCAGGCGATCGGGACGATCCTCGGCGGTCACGGCATCACCGCATGGGGTTCCACCTCCGAGGAGGCCGAGGCGAACTCGCGGTGGATCATCGAGACCGCCGCCGCCTACATCGCCGAGCACGGCGCCCCCGAGCCCTTCGGTGGCGTCCGCGCCGGATTCGAAGCGCTTCCCGAAGCCGAGCGCCGCGCGAAGGCCGCCGCGCTCGCCCCGACGATCCGCGGTCTCGCGTCGACCGACAGCGCGCAGGTGGGGCACTTCACCGACACCGCCGTCGTCCTGGACTTCCTGGCATCCGAGAAGGCGCCCGCCCTGGCCGCCCTCGGCACGAGCTGCCCCGACCACTTCCTGCGCACCAAGGTGAAGCCGCTCCTCGTCGACCTCCCTGCATCGGCCTCCGTCGACGAGACCGTCGCGCGGCTGCGCGAGCTGCACCGCGACTACCGCGCCGACTACCAGGCCTACTACGACGCGCACGCGACGGCCGAGAGCCCCGCGATCCGCGGCGCCGATCCGCTCATCGTGCTGGTGCCGGGCGTCGGCATGTTCAGCTACGGCGCCGACAAGCAGACCGCACGGGTGGCGGGCGAGTTCTATGTCAACGCCATCAACGTCATGCGCGGCGCGGAGGCGCTGTCGGCGTACAGCCCGATCTCCGACGCCGAGAAGTTCCGCATCGAGTACTGGGCCCTCGAAGAGGCCAAGCTCCAGCGCCGCCCCAAGCCCCGCACCCACCAGGGCCGGATCGCGTTCGTCACCGGGGCCGCATCCGGCATCGGCAAGGCGATCGCGACGCGACTCGCGGCGGAAGGCGCGTGCGTCGTGGTCGCCGACCTCGACCTCGACAAGGCGCAGGCGGCGGCCGCAGAGCTGGGCGGCGCCGACGTCGCCATCGGCGTCGCGGCGAACGTCGCCGACGCCGACGGCGTGCAGGCCGCGATCGACGCCACCGTGCTCGCGTTCGGCGGTGTCGACCTCGTCGTCAACAACGCCGGGCTCTCGCTCTCGAAGCCGCTGCTGGAGACGACGGAGCAGGACTGGGACCTGCAGCACGACGTCATGGCGAAGGGCTCGTTCCTCGTCGCGAAGGCCGCCGCGAAGGCGCTCGTCGCGCAGGGGATGGGCGGCGACGTCGTCTACATCTCGTCGAAGAACTCGGTGTTCGCCGGCCCGAACAACATCGCCTACTCGGCGACCAAGGCCGACCAGGCGCACCAGGTGCGGCTGCTCGCCGTCGAGCTCGGCGCGCACGGCGTGCGGGTCAACGGCATCAACCCCGACGGCGTCGTGCGCGGGTCGGGGATCTTCGCCGCCGGCTGGGGCGCGAACCGTGCCGCCACCTACGGGGTGAAGGAGGAGGAGCTCGGCCAGTACTACGCCGACCGGACGATCCTCAAGCGCGAGGTCGTGCCCGAGAACGTCGCCGACGCCGTGTACGTGCTCACCGGACCAGAGCTCAGCCGGACGACGGGCCTGCACATCCCGGTCGACTCGGGCGTCGCGGCCGCCTTCCTGCGATGACCGGCCCGGCGCGTTTCGTCTCGTCGCTGCGCTCCTCGCTCAACGACCGGGCGCACACCCCGGCCGCCGACCGAGCGGACACCCCGGTCGTTGAGCGAGCGCACACCCCGGTCGTTGAGCGAGCGCACACCCCGGTCGTTGAGCGAGCGGACACCCCGGTCGTTGAGCGAGCGCAGCGAGACGAAACGCACACCCCGGTCGTTGAGCGAGCGCAGCCAGACGAAACGCCGCGCGGCCGCGGACGCCCGGGCACGGTCGCGGCGGTCGACCTCGGCGCCACGAGCGGCCGGGTGATCGTGGGCCGCGTCGGGCCGGGCACCCTCGAGACGACAACGGTCGCGCGCTTCCCGAACGAGCCGGTCCACACCGGCGACGGCCTGCACTGGAACCTCCTGGGCATGTACGGCGCGGTCCTCGCGGGGCTGCGGAGCGCCGTCGCCGCGCACGCCGATCCGGACGACCGCGTCCGCTCCATCGGCGTGGACTCGTGGGCGGTCGACTACGGCCTCCTGCGCGGGGCGCGCGGCGGGCCGGGCGGACGCCTTCTGGGCGAGCCGTTCCACTACCGCGACGAGCGGACGGCGCGCGGGGTCGCCGCCGTGCACGCCCGGGTGCCGCAGGCGGAGCTGTACGACCGCACGGGGCTGCAGTTCCTGCCGTTCAACACCCTGTACCAGTGGGCGGCCGACGACCCGGCGGTGCTCGAGATCGCCGATACGGCGCTCCTCATCCCCGACCTCATCGCCTACTGGCTGACCGGCGTCGCGCGGGCGGAGCAGACCAACGCCTCGACCACGGGGCTGCTGCGCTGGGCCGACCGGCAGTGGGACCTCGCGCTGGCCGAGCGCGTCGGCATCCCGGCGCGCCTCCTCCCCGACCTGATCGCGCCCGGCGAGCGCCTGGGCACGCTGCACGCTCCGGCGGCGACGGCGGTCGGCCTCGCCGCGGGCGCGGAGGTGCCCGTCACCGCGGTCGGCTCGCACGACACGGCCTCCGCCGTCGTGGCGGTGCCGATGGAGACCGGGGCCGCGGCCTACATCTCGTGCGGCACGTGGGGCCTGGTCGGAGTCGAGGTGGAGCACCCGATCCTCACTGCCGAGGCCCGGGCGGCGAACTTCACCAACGAGGGCGGCGTCGACGGACGCGTGCGCCTGCTCCACAACGTCATGGGCCTCTGGCTGCTGAGCGAAGCGGTGCGCGGCTGGGAGCGCCGCGACGCCGCGGGCGGCGCGGTGCATCCGATCGACCTGTCGGCGCTCCTCGATGCCGCTGCGGAGATCCCGGCATCCGCCGTCCCCGTCTTCGACGTGAACGACCCGCGGTTCCTGCCCCCGGGCGACATGCCCGCGCGGATCGCGGAATGGTGCGCCGAGCACGGCGTGGCCGCGCCGCGGACGCGCGCCGAGTTCACCCGGTCGATCGTGGAGTCGCTCGCGCAGGCGTTCGCCGAGGCCGCGCAGCGAGCCGGTCGCCTCGGGGGCGTCGACGTGCGGACGATCCACGTCGTCGGCGGCGGCGCGCTGAACGCCCTCCTCTGTCAGCGGACCGCCGACCACTCCGGACTGCCGGTGCTCGCCGGCCCCGTCGAGGCGACCGCGCTCGGCAACGTGCTTGTGCAGGCGCGCGCCGCGGGGCTGGTGTCGGGCGACCTCGAGTCGCTGCGCGGGCTCGTCGCCCGCACCCACCCCCCGCGCCGCTTCGACCCGCGCCCCTGACGCGGCGCTCTGACCGGCCCGGCAGGGCGCCGGGTCAGCGCGCCGCCTCGAACACGTCGCGCGCCTTGAGCGAGCGCACCGTCGTCACCGGGCGCGTGCCCAGGATCACCTTGCCGCGGGCATGCAGGCGGGCGAGGTCCTCGTACGCCTCGGCGACGGCGGCGAGCGGATAGAAGCCCGACACCAGCACCGTGAACGCGCGCCGCTCGGCGAGGCGGACGACCTCCTCCAGCAGCCGCGTGCCGCGCGCGACCGCCGCGGGATCGTCGTCGAGCAGGCCGAGCTCGGTCTGCCGGCGGTCCTCGCTGGAGCGGTAGCGCGCCGGCGGCACGCCCAGCTCGTCGGCCAGGTCGCGGCCGTCCTGCCCGAAGTTGTCGACCATCGCGGTGACGGGGCGGCCGGCGGCGGCGCGGATGCGGTCGGCGATCCCCTCGCCGTAGCGCACCGGCTTGATGCCGAGCTGTCGCAGATAGTCGAAGTTGCGGTCGCCGCACGTGCCGATCACCGTGGCGCCGCGATGGCGGGCGATCTGCGCCTCGATGCTGCCGACCCCTCCGGCCGCGGCGGAGATCACGACGACGTCGTCGGGCCCCACCCGCAGCTCGTCCACCGTGTCCAGCGCCGTCGCACCGGCGAGGTAGAGCCCTCCCGCCGTCTCCCACGTCACCCCGCGCGGTCGGGCGACCAGCGCCCCCTCCGACACGGTGACGTACTCGGCGTGGGCCCCGGCCCGCACATGGCCGATGACCTCGGCGCCCCGCCGGAACCGCGCCGCGCCGTCTCCCGAGGCCACGACGATCCCGGCGAAATCGCTCCCCGACCGGCGCGGCCACGGGTCGTCGCTCCAGGTCTCCTCCCGGCCCGACCGGATGAACCCGTCGATGTGGCTGATGCCGGTGGTGATCACCTCGACGGTGACCTCGCCCCGGCCGGGCGGGGTGAGCGGCCTCGGACGCAGCTCGAGCACCTCCGCTCCTCCCGGCCGGTCGTACTCGACGGTCAGCGCCTCGTCATGCCGTTTCACCATGATGACCTCTCCGCAGGAGGGCCGGGCGGGCGCCCGGCGTGTGTGCTCTGGTATTCGTCGCCGCGCGGGGAATCGGATGCAGGGAAATCGGTGCGGGTCGACTGCATCCGCCGACGGCCCCGGCGACGTACATACGGATGACGCCCGGCCACTGGAGCCCGGACGCCTCTTCCAGACGAAGGAGTGAACGATGAACAAGCGCGTACGCGTCACGATCGCCGCCGTCGCGGCGGCCGCCCTGTCGCTGACGGCCCTGCCCGCCCAGGCCCACGGCGGCGGCCACAGCGGCACCGCCCCGAAGGGCACCATCGTCGACGTCGCGGTCGCGGCCTCGGGCGGCGGCACCCCCGACAAGAACCCGTGGGACTACGACCTGCTCGTCCAGGCGGTCGTGGCGACCGGCCTTGATGGGGCCCTGTCCGACACCGGGGCGACCTACACCGTGTTCGCCCCCAACGACCGGGCGTTCCTGCGACTGGTCACCGACCTCACCGGCACGCGGCCGGAGTCCGAGGCGGCGGCGCTGGAGACGATCGTCGGCGCGTTCACGACCGACCAGATCGCCGACATCCTGCTGTACCACGTGGTCGCCGGAAAGAGGCTCGGACCGGTCAAGGTCATCACCTCGAAGACGCTGACCATGGCCAACGGCGGCATCGTGAAGCCGCGCGGCCTCACCCTGCGCGACGAGACCCCGGCCCTGAAGGACCCGCGGCTGGTGCTGTGGCGCCTGAACATCCCGGCATCCAACGGCGTGATCCACACGATCGACCGGGTGCTCGTCCCCGCTCCCTGACGGCTCGCCCGAGCCTCAGGGAGGACCTGCCGGAGCCGGCGCCCCCAACCCGCCGGCTCCCGCCGGGGGCACCTGCCTCCCGCCCGCGCCGCATCGCGTCCGCACGCGCAGGCCGCGCATCGGCGGGAGCAGGCGCTCCCGGCACCCGTCGGAGGCGCCGGTCGGTCAGTGCAGCGACGCGTCGGCCGGCGTCCGCCGCCAGGCCGTGAAGACCACTTCGAGGCCGGCGCGGGTCGGTGCGCACACGAACGGCCCCGCCGACGCGGTCCGCGCGCCGTCGAACGGGAGCACCCGCACGAGACGGAACGGCTCGTCGTCCGCCGCCACGCGCAGGGTCAGCGCGTCGTCGCCGCGGCTGACGCGCACGCGCACACGCCGCCCCGACCACTCGGGCACGGGGGCGACCGACCAGTCCGAGCGCACCGCGGTGACGACCGCGCCGACATTGAGCACGCCGTCGGCGAACTCGACACCGGATTTCACCCAGTGCTCGTGGTCGGCGCGGACGAACAGCCCCGCCTGGTCGAACTCCGCGGTGAAGTCCGCGCCGAACTCGACCTCCATCGCCGACCCCACCGGGAACGGAGCGAGCAGCGCGTGCTCGGTGTCGTGGACGAAACCGTAGGCGGTGTGGCGCCACGCGTCGCTGCCCTCGGCCGCGGTCACCCGCAGCGTGTCGCCCTCGATCGACGTGGCCGCCGGCTCGGTCGTCCACGTCCCCTCGGTCCAGGCGACGGCGCCCGTCGCGACGGTGGGCTGGGTCTCCTCGTGCGTCATGTCCTCAGCCTCTCAGCCCTCGGCCTCTCAGCCTGTCGACGACGACGCGCGCGTCGTCGAGAGGCCGGCGCCGCCTGCCGGCGCTCCCGTCGCGGCGGCGTCCTGGGTGAGCACGGCCACCGAGCGCGGCGCGATGGTGAGGGCGCCCGCGTCGTCCGAGCCCTGGGTGCCGAGGGCCTCCCCGACGGCGGAGACGAGCACCGTCTCGTCGGTGCGATTGGCGAGGAAGACGAAGCGCGATCCGCCCGAGACGCGCACGATCACCTCCAGGCGCCCGTCGGCGGCGAGGTCGTCCCCGCGCAGCGCCTCGATCTCGCCGGCGAGGGCCCGGAGCACGCCCCGGGCGCCCGCGCGGGCGATGTCGGCCGACACGTAGACCGCCGATCCGTCGCCGACGCGGCGCCGGGTGACGGCGGGCGACCCGGCCAGGTCGCCGTCGGCGTACGTGTCGAGCACCTCGACGTCGGCGCCGACCCGCACGATCCGCTCGGTCCAGGTCGTCGCGACCGCGCCCGAGGTGAGGGCGACCGGAGCGCCCGGGAGCAGGGGCACGAACTCCTCCACGCTCACCCCGAGCAGATCGCGCAGCGCGCCGGGGTAGCCGCCGAGCCAGACGCGGTCGTGCTCGTCGACGATGCCCGAGAAGTAGGTGGTCACGACATGGCGGCCGTCACGGACGACGGCTTCGAGCCGGCGGCGGAGGTCGTCGGGCACGACGTGCAGCATCGGGGCGATCACGACCTCGTAGTCGTCGAACGAGGCGCCCACCGGCAGCACGTCGGCGCGGATGCCGAGGTCCAGCAGCGCTCGGTACCACTCCAGCTGCTCCACGTCGTACTGGAGCGCGTCGGTCGGGTGCGAGTCGCGTCCGCTGACCCACCAGGACTCGTAGTCGAACACGAGCGCCACGCGCGCCTTCTCGCGGTGGGATCCGGTGACGGGGGCGAGCGCGCCCAGCTCGCCGCCGAGGGCCACGACGTCGCGGAACACCCGGCTGCTCGGGCCGGCGTGCGGCACCATGCCGGAGTGGTAGCGCTCGCCTCCGGCGCGCGACTGGCGCCACTGGAAGTAGCAGACGGCGTCGGCGCCGTGCCCGACGTGGGTGAGCGCGTCGCGGATGAGCTCGCCCGGCCGCTTGGGCGGGTTGACCTCGCGCCAGTTGACGGCCGAGGTCGCGTGCTCCATCAGGAACCAGGGCCGTCCGCCGGCGAGGTTGCCGGTCAGGTTCGCCCAGAACGACAGATCGTCGCGGCCGAGCTCGCCCGGGCGCAGGTAGTGGTCGTTGGAGACGAAGTCGACGTCGCCCACCCACGAGGCGTAGTCGATGTCCCGGACGTTCTGCGCCACCATGAAGTTCGTCGTGTACGGCACGTCCGGCGTCACCGCGCGGAGCACCTCGGCCTCGGCGCGCAGGTGGTCGCGCACGGCGTCCGACGAGAACCGCTCGAAGTCCAGCTGCTGGCCCGGGTTGCGCTGCGTGGGGGCCACCCGCGGCGGGAGGATCTCGTCCCAGGCGCCGTAGTGCTGCGACCAGAACGCCGTGCCCCACGCGTCGTTGAGCGCGTCGAGGGTGCCGTAGCGCTGCTGGAGCCACACCCGGAAGGCGCGCGCGGCGTCGTCCGAGTAGTCGTAGAGGTTGTGGCATCCCAGCTCGTTCGAGATGTGCCAGGCGACCAGCGCCGGGTGCGATGCGTAGCGCTCGGCGAGCGCGCGGGTGAGCCGGAGCGCGTACTCGCGGAAGATGGGCGACGTCGGTCGCCAGTGCTGGCGCGATCCGGGCGAGAGCACGGTGCCGTCGGCGGTCTCGGGGAGCACCTGGGGGTGGAGGCGCGTGAGCCACGGCGGCGGCGAGGCGGTCGCCGTGGCGAGGTCGACGTCGATCCCGTTCGCGTGGAGGAGGTCCATGACCTCGTCGAGCCAGGAGAAGTCCCACTCTCCGGGCCGCGGCTCCAGCAGCGCCCAAGAGAAGATGCCGAGCGAGACGATGTTCACCCCCGCCTCGCGCATGAGGCGCATGTCCTCCTGCCACACGTCGCGCGGCCACTGCTCCGGGTTGTAGTCGGCGCCGAAGCGCATCCGGTTCGGGCCGAGGGCGCCGTCCTTCACCCAGCGGGGCGCGGTCGTGGCGGCGTTCGGGATCGGGGGGATCGAAGTCACGCCGACAGCTTAGGTCAAAACCCGTGCACATGCACGGTTTATCTCGGAGCGGCTACGCTCGTGGCATGAGCGACGCCTCGCCCACCCGTCGCGGGCCCTACGCGAAGAGCGCCGAGCGGCGCAGCGAGATCATCGACTCGGCCACCGCGGTCTTCAGCGAGCACGGGTACCGCGGCGGCTCGCTCCGCCAGATCGCGAAGGATCTGGGGCTCAGTCTCACCACGGTCATGCACCACTTCCCGACGAAGGTGTCGCTGCTGGCCGCCGTCCTCGAGCAGGAGGACGCCGCTGACACCGACTTCGCCGACCGCTCGCGCCGCGACGGGTTCGTTCCGGCGGTGCTCGGCATCGTCGAGCGGAACCTCCGTCGGCGCGAGCTCGTCCGCATGTTCTCGATCGTCTCGGCCGAGGCGACCCATCCCGGTCATGAGGCGCACGAGTGGCTCCGCCATCGGTACGCCACCGTCACCGCCGAGTACCGGATGCTCATCGCGCACGACCGCTCGCTCGGCCGCCTCACGAGCGACGCCGACCCGGCGATGCTCGCCGATCTGGTGGTCAGCGGCTGGGAGGGCATCCAGATCCGCTGGCTCGCCGACGGCACCGACCCGGTCGCCGCGATGCGCTCGCTGCTCGACACCCTCCTGCGCCCCGCCGACGCCCCCTGACCCCCCGGCCGCCCCGCCACCGCCACCACGCCGCCGCCGCCACCGCCGCCCGCCCCGCCACCGCCGCCGTTCGGCCCCGGCCCGTGGCAAAAGCAGGCTCAACCGCCGCTGCGGATGCCGCCACCGCCTCCTCGCCGGGGTTCAGCCTGCTTCTGCCACGTGCCGCCGAGGGCTGCGGCAGACTGAGGGAGTGACACGCGCCGACATCCTCCGTGACCGAATCGTGGCGGAGGTCGCGGCCAGCGGATTCCGCGCCCACGGGCTGCGGGTGCGTGTGGGAGATGAGGTGGCCGCGCATGACTGGTCCGAACCCGTGCGCCGCGACATCCACTCCGCGGCCAAGGGGGTCTGCGTGCTCGCCGCGGCGATCGCCTCCGACGAGGGGCTGATCGACCTCGACGCGCCTCTCGCCGATCTGCTGCCGGGCACGGCGCTGGCGGACGCGGAGGTCGGCGACGGCGTCGGCGGTGTCACGCTGCGGCGCCTGCTGTCCATGACGAGCGGCGTGGACCTCCCGTGGTCGGAGACCATGATGACCGACTGGCCCGATCTCGCGCGCGAGTTCCTGTCGCGGCCGTCGCGGGGGCGCGTCTTCCAGTACTCCAATGCGAGCACCTACACGGCCATGCGGGTGCTCGCCACCCGGACCGGCGACGTGCTCGACTATCTCGGGCCGCGCTTGCTCGATCCCCTCGCGATCCACGAGGCGGTGTGGGAGCGCTGCCCGCTCGGGTACATCGTCGCCGGCGGGGGCTTGGCCCTCACCACCGACGAGCTGTCGCGCATCGGCCTACTGATCCGCGACCGCGGCCGATGGCAGGGCCGAAGCCTCGTCTCGGCGCGGTGGATCGATGCGATGCACGCCGACGGAGGCCCCGCGGGATCGGGCCCGGGCTACGAGCGCTATGCGCTGTCGGGCTGGGGCGGACCGGGGAACGCGTGGCGCCTCCACGGCGCCTACGGGCAGCTGGTGATCTTCGCCGCGGACTCGGTGGTCACTGTCACCGCCGACGACCACGCCGGGGCCGACGCGCTGGCCGCCGCCATCGTCACCCTCACCGAAGCCTGACCCCCTCCCCTCGAGCCCCTCCTCTGAGGGTCCACCCCTGAGGGGCATGTCCCACTTTCGGTCGCTTTCGCCCGCTGCGAGCAACCGAAAGTGGGACATCACCAACCGAGAGTGGGACAGCCCTGCCGACGGTCAGTCGACGGCGTTCGCGCGGGCGACCTCGCCGAGCCACCACAGGCTGGGCTTGGGATGACGCTCGAACGTCTCGCGGTCCCAGCCGATCAGGCCGAAGGTGGGCGCGAACGAGCCCCACTCGTAGTTGTCGAGCAGCGACCAGTGGAGATACCCGATGAGCGGCAGCCCCGCGGTGATCTCCGCGTGCAGCGCCCGCAGCGCGTCCCGGGTGTAGTCGATGCGGCGGGTGTCGTCGGCGGTGGCGATGCCGTTCTCGGTGACGAACACCGGCAGGCCCGTCACGTCGTGCGCGAGGCGGGCGGCCTCGGCGATCGCGGGCGGGTAGTACTCCCAGCCCGTGAGGGTCTGCTCCACGTCGTCCGGCGCGGGCAGCGGACCGTCGAGGGTGATGCGCGTGCGGGTGTAGGCCTGCACGCCGATGAAGTCGTCGCCGCGGGACGCCTCGAGGAAGACCGTCTCACGGGGGTACGCGTACGCCCGCAGCACCTCCTCGGCGCCCGGATCGGCGAAGAACTGCTGCGGCGCGACGGGCCATCCCACCGGGCGTCCCGTCGTGCGCACGAGCTCCACCGCGCGGTGGTGCGCGGCGATGATGTGCTCGGTGACGACGGCGTCCGGCTCCGGCAGCGACCCGGCCTGGATCTGCTGATTGCCCTCCTTGCCCGCGAAGATCATCGCGAGGATGTTGGGCTCGTTGATCGTGAACACGTGCGAGGCGGTGTGCAGCAGCGGCAGCACGATCTCGACGAAGCGCGTGAAGCGGTCGACGGATGCCGGGTTGCGCCAACCCCCGTCGGCGGCGAACCACTGCGGCGTCGTGAAGTGGTAGATCGTGATCGCCGGGACGACGCCGAGCTCGTGGCAGCAGTCGATCACGCGCCGGTAGTGATCGAGCGCGGCGCGCGACACCATCCCCTCGGCCGGCTCGATGCGCGACCACTCCAGCGAGAACCGGTAGGTCCCGAGTCCGGACTTCGCGAGCAGCGCGATGTCCTCTCGGTACCGGTGGTAGCTGTCCGCCGCGTCGCCGGAGGGCTCCCCGATCGTGGTGTCGGGGGCCACCTCGCGCGGCCACCAGTCGCTGTTGACGTTTCCGCCCTCGATCTGGTGGCCGGCGGTCGCGGCGCCCCAGACGAAACCGGCGGGGAACGTGAGCGAAGTCATGGATGGGGTCCTTGTCTGGGCCTACTTGAGCCCGGTCATGGTGATGCCCTGCACGAAGTAGCGCTGCAGGAAGAGGAACAGGATGAGGATGGGGGTGACGACCAGGACGGATCCCGCCATCAGGAGCCCGTAGTAGGTGCCGTTGGAGCCCACGGAGTACAGCGACAGCGCGACCGGCAGCGTGTACATCGACTCGGTCTGGGCGACCACGAGCGGCCACAGGAAGTTGTTCCACGAGGCGAGGAAGGTGAGGATCGCGAGGGTCGCCACGGCCGGTCCGCACTGCGGCATGACGACGCGGAGGAAGATGCGGAACTCGCCGGCGCCGTCGATGCGCGCCGCCTCGAGCAGAGCGTCGGGGACGCCCATGATGAACTGCCGCATGAGGAACACGCCCAGCGGCCCCGCGAGGAACGGCAGGATGAGCGCCGGATAGGTGTTGACGAGCCCCATGTTCGCCACGAGGACGAACATCGGGACGAGCGTCACCACGCCGGGCACCATGAGCGTCAGCAGCACGAGGGCGAACAGCACCTTCTTGCCGGGGAACTCCAGCTTGGCCAGCGCGTAGGCGACCATCGAACAGAACACGATGTTGCCGAGCACCACGACGAGGGCGACGACCACCGAGTTGAAGAAGAACTGCCCGTAGTCCAGCTGCGTCAGCCAGCGCGAGTAGTTGTCGAGGGTCGCCTGCTCGGGCCACCAGGTGATGGGCCGCTGCAGCAGCTCGCCCTGGGTCTTGAAGCTGCCCAGGAGCATCCACACGAACGGCATGAGCGTGATGATCAGGCCGACGGTCAGCGCCAGGTAGGTCAGGCTGCGCGACCACTGCGGGCGGCGCTGCGGGCGGCGACGTGGGGTCTCCGCCTCGGCGGGCCGCACCGGTTCGGCGGGCACGGGGGGTGAGGTGAGGGTGGTCATGTCAGTTGTCCTTCGAGCGCAGCAGCCGGAACTGCACCGCCGACAGCGCCGCGATGAACGCGAACAGCACGTAGGCGGCGGCGGAGGCCAGCGAGTAGTCGCCGTAGCCGAACTGGTTGTAGACGTAGTAGCTGATCGTGAGCGTCGAGTTGAGCGGCCCGCCCTGGGTCATGACGAAGGGCTCCTCGAACACCTGCAGGAAGCCGACCGACAGCAGCACCGCCCCCAGCAGCAGGGTGGGACGCATGAGCGGGAGCGTCATGCCGGTGAACCGGCGCCAGGCACCGGCGCCGTCGACCTCGGCCGCCTCGTAGACGTCGCGCGGGATCGCCTGGAGCCCGGCCAGGAAGATGATCATCAGCGTGCCCATGTTCCGCCACGCGCCCATCGCGATGATCGACGGCATGGCCCAGAACGGGTCGTTGAGCCAGTCGGGTCCGTTGATGCCGACCCAGCTGAGCACGGTGTTCATGAGGCCGGAGTCCTGGAGGATGAACCGCCACACGACGGCGACCGCCACGATCGAGGTCACCACCGGGGTGTAGTAGCCCACGCGGAACACGCCGCGGAACCTCTCGATGCCGGAGTTCAGCGCGACGGCGAGCAGCAGGCCGAGCGCCATCGTCAGCGGGATGCCGACCAGCACGAAGTAGAAGGTGTTGACGATCGACTTGACGAACAGCTCGTCCTGGAACAGCGTGACGAAGTTGTCGAAGGCGATGAAGTTCACCGCGAACGGCGAGCGCAGGTCCTTCACGCCGAGGTCGGTGAACGACATCGCGAACGAGCCGATCACCGGCCCCAGCATGAAGACCGCGAACACCACGAGGAACGGGAGTGCGAACAGCCACGCGACGAGCGCCGTGCGGCGACGCTGGGCGGCGAAGTTCCGCCGCCCAGCCTTCGCCGCGGCCCGGGCCTCGGCCTTCGGGTCGGACTTCCGCGGGGTGTTCTTCGTGGGATCACCCGCGGTGGCCAGCGCCACGATGGTTACCAGCCCGTCCCGAGGGACTCGGCCTTCGCCTCGATCGCCGTGGCGGCGTCCTCGGCGCTCGAGCCGTTGGCCACCTTCTCGGCCTCGGTCTCGATGAAGGCCGACATCTCGTCCCAGCTGGGAACCGACGGCGGGGCGACGGTGTTCTGCAGCTGGTCGTTGAGGACCGACACGCGCGGGTCGGAGGTGAAGCCGTCGAGCGCGGAGGTCACGGCCGGCAGGCCGCTCGTGAGCTCGAACCAGGCCTCCTGGGTGTCGGCCTCGGCGAGCCAGCGGACGAGCTTCCACGCGCCGTCGGCGTTCTTCGCGTCGGCGAAGACGCCCAGGTGGCCGCCGCCGAGGTAGGAGTCGTTGTTCGCGGAGCCGGCGGGCACCGGCACCGTCGCGACGTTCTCGGCGACCCAGTCGGCATCCTTCATGTCGGCCAGCACCGACACCATCCACGGCCCGGAGATGAACGCGGGGTTGGAGCCGTCCGTGAAGGCGGCCGTCTGCGAGTCGCCGTAGCCCGACAGCGGCGCGAGGCCGTCGGTGAAGAACGAGCCGTAGTACTCGAGGGCCGCCACGAGCGCGTCGTGGTCCCACGCGTACGCGTCGCCGGCCTCGTTGAGCACCTGGCCGCCGGCCTGGGCGTAGAAGGGGAGGACGACCTGCGTCGAGTCCTCGGCGTCGCCCATCGGCAGCTGCAGGCCGTACTGCGCACCTTCGGCCTTGAAGCCCTCGGCGAACGCGGTGAGCTCCTCCCACGACGTGGGGGCGGACATGCCGGCAGCATCGGCGAGATCGCTGCGGTAGTACAGCACGCGGGTCTCGACGTACCACGGCACGGCGTACGAGACGCCCTCGACGGTGGTCGACTCGGCCGCTGTCTCGTTGAGCGTCGCGGTGTCGACCACGCCGTCGGGAACCGGGGCCAGGCCCCCGGCCGCCACCATCGACGGGAGCAGCGAGGAGCCGATCATGATGGCGTCCGGCACGGTCCCGGCCGCCACCGCGGTCTGGTACTTGGTCATCACGTCGGCCCACGGGATCGAGGTCACCGTGACCGTGGCGTCGGGGTTGTCCTCGATGAACGCGTCGGCGAATCCGCCGAGGTTCTCGCCCTCTTCGCCCATCGCCCAGATGGTGATCTCGCCCGTGGCGGGCGCGTCGTCGATGGCTGCCGTCGACGGCCCCTCACCGGTGGGCGTCTCGTCCGTGCGGCCGCAGCCCGCCAGCGCGAGCACTCCGACGATGCCGATCGCGCCGAGCGCGACCGCCTTGCGTGCCATCTTCATGGTCTTCTCCTCGTTGAGCCTGGAACACGTCTCCGTGATTCGGAAACAAACCTAGCAACTGCTTGCTTAGTTTGTTCAGCATAGACTGAGACCGAATCGCCTGCAAGGGAGTAGCGAATGAGCGACGACGACCTCCGAGCCGACGGCGCGCCGCCGGCCTCGGTGCCCGCGGCCCGCACCGACCTGCGCCGCGTGCGCGGCGACGTGCGCCGCAAGCGGATCCTCTCGGCTGCGGTGGAGGTGTTCGGCGAACAGGGCTACCGGGGCACGTCGCTGCGCGAGATCGCCCGCCGGGTCGGCATCTCTGATGCCGGGCTGCTCCACCACTTCGGGTCGAAGACGGGGCTGCTGGCGGCGACCATCGCCGAGCGCGACGAGCGCGACCGCGAGCGCCGCGAGGAGTCGGAGGCGTCCGGTGTGGCGTTCGTCGACACCATGCGGGATCAGGTGGCGCGCAACGCCCACTCCCCCGGGCTGGTGGCGCTCCACGTCGTGCTGTCCGCCGAGGCGACCGATCCGCAGCACCCCGCGCACGAGTCGTTCCGCGAGCGCTACCGGCATCTGCGCCATCAGGACGATCAGGCGTTCGCGCGCCTACAGGAAGACGGCCAGCTCCGCACCGACCTCGACCCCCGCCGGGTGGGTCAGCTGGTGACCGCGATGATGGACGGGCTGCAGCTGCAGTGGCTGCTGGACCCCGACCAGGTCGACATGGTGGGGCTCTTCGAGGATTTCCTGCACCTGCTGGAGATCCCTGCGCCGGACTCCGGCGCGGGCGCAGCCGAGCACGACTGACCCGGCGACCGCGGCACGGTCACCGCCCGAGGGCGCGGGCGTCCACCGGCGCGAGGCCGACGAAGCGCATGAGGTTCTGCCCGTAGAAGCAGGTCTGGAGCAGGAACTCCCCTTGCATCCCCTGCAGAAGGTGGGCGTCGGCCCACTTCACGGTGCGACGCTCCTCGACGACCTCGTAGACGGTGTCCGACCCCTCCACGCGCACGCGCTCGCCGATGTCCCAGCCGAGGATGGCATCGCCGCCGCAGAAGTTGTGCGCCGCGTAGAGCGGGGGCACCCCGTCGAGGCGGTAGCTCACCATCTCGGTGAAGGTGCCGTCGCAGTCGTCGAGGTCGCGGATCTGCCCCTCGTCTCCGAGGCGGATCACGGGCAGATCGTCGGGGGCGAAGAGGTTCCGCAGCTGCGTGGTGATCGTCACCTTCGCCTCACCGGTCACCCGGTCCACCGCCTCGGGGGCGAACGCCGATGCGAGGGAGAAGACGAGGCCGAGCACCACCAGGACGACGCTGATGACCAGCAGCACGCGGCCGCCGCGGCGGCTGCGCATCGGCAGACCTGTCTCGTCGGCGGCGCTCATCGGCGACGGCGCCGCGGCGTCACCGCGAAGGCGGCCAGCGCGGGGACCCCGACCAGGATGAGGGCCCACCACGGGAAGCCCGCGGCCCCCGTGTCGTCGGCGAGGACCGAGCGCGTCTCGCTCTCGGCAGGAGCGTCCACGCGCTCGGCGCGCACGAGGAGCCGGTGCGTGTTGACGCCGGTCGGCGTGCACGTCACCAGGGTCACGTAGTCGCGGCCGGCCTCTTGACGGAGCGCCTCGGTCTCGTCGGGAAGGACCACGATCGACTGGTCGACCTCGTAGTAGAGGTCCTCGCCGAGGGTCGTGAGCACGATGAGATCACCCTCGCGCAGCTCGGCGATGTGGTCGAAGAGGGTCGCCTGCACGAAGCCGGTGTGCCCCGCGAGCACCGTGTGGGTGCCGCTGCCCCCGACCGGGAGCGAGGAGCCGTAGAGGTGTCCCACGCCGCGGGAGAGCATGCCCTCCTCGGTGCCGTGGAAGATCGGCAGGTCCACGTCGATCGACGGGATGCGCACGCGCGACATCGCCTCGACCCCGGGCACGCGCAGCAGCCGGGCGTACGCGTCCGCGCCGAGGCCGACCTCGGCCTGCCGGCCGTCCGCGCCCAGCGCATAGGGGTCGCGGAGGGGGCCGGAGGGCAGGACCTCGTTGTACTCGCGCGCCGCGTCGCGCAGCACCTCGAGCTCGCGGTCCGGAACCGACTCGACCGTCTGGACGTAGCCGTCGACCTCGGTGTCGTGCTTCCACGCCGAGAACCAGCTCGCCGCCATCGGATAGACGAGGACGGCGGCGCCCAGCGCGGCGACGATCACGACGATCGTCTGCGTCCCTCCCCACCGTCGCTTCGGGCGCGCACGCGGGTCGCGCCGGACCGCGGCGGCGGGCTCGGGGAGTTCGAGGAGGGTCATGCGGGTGTCCTGGTTCGGCGAGGGGGTGGGGGGAATGGACCGTGCGGAGGAGGGACGTCGTCGCCTCCCCCGCACGGCGGGTCACTCGGATGTCACGCGTCGGCGTGGGCCTTGCGACGGGAGTAGACGGCGAGGAACACCGCACCGGCGAGCAGCATGCCGCCGCCCAGCCAGAAGAGCGTCGTTCCGGCGCCACCGGTGTTGGGCAGCTCGAAGCCGGCGTTGCTCGGCACGTTCACGACCTCGAGGTCGACGCCCGCGGCGGTGGTCGCCGCCGTGATCGTGAACTCGATGGGCTCGGCGAGCAGCTCGAAGCCGTCGGGCGCGACGATCTCGGCGAGCCAGTAGGTCTGGTAGCCGTCCTGGCCCGGGGCGACGGCGGCACCGTCGGCCCAGTCCGAGTAGCGCAGGCCGCTGAGGGTGACCGTGCCGTCTGCGGCGACCGTGAACTCGGTCGCGCCGTCCAGGACGATCGCGTTGGTGCCGTCGATCGCGTCCTGCTCGGTCGGGTACACGGAGAACACCGCACCGGTCAGCGGCGCGCCGGCCTCGTCGACCTTCTCGATCGTGAGGTCGCCCCACTTGGTGATCACGCCGTCGCCGTCGACGTCCTCGACCGACGCCGACTTCTCCAGCAGCAGCTCCGGCGACTGCACGGCGGGGATGATCTCGTCGTCGGTGTCGGTCACGTTCGGCCCCACGGCGGGAGTGCCGGTGGCGCGCGCGACGTTCGTCAGCCGCTCGGCGTCCAGGTCGCCCTGCTGCACCGTGTAGGTGGCGGTGCAGGTCATCTGGGCGCCGCTGGCGAGGGTCGCGCCCTGCGCGGGGGTGCAGCTGAAGGCGCTCATGTCGCCGACGCCCGAGAAGGAGGCCTCGGAGATCGTCACGTTCGTGAGATTGGTGTTGAGCGTCGTGTTGGTGGGCGCCTTCGGCGTCGTGTTGGTGGCGACGAAGGAGTACGTGATGACGTCCCCGACCTCGGTGTAGAGCTTGACGGCCGGGTCGTCGGCGACGACGGGGACCCCGTTGACCGCGGTGATGGTCTTCACGATGTCGATCGACGGCTGGATGACCTCGAGCGACGCGTTGGCCGGCGGGTTGAGGTTGGTGGTGATGTTGGCCGGGCCGTTGACGTAGGTGCCGTTGACGGCGGAGGTCACGTCGACCGTGATCGTGCAGGACGCCTGATTGAGCGCGAGGTCGCCGCCGGTCACCGAGACGGTCGTGCCGCCGGCCGGCGCGCTGACCGCATACGCCGCACCGGCACGCTGGATGCAGGTGCCGCCGACGTTGGGCGATGCCGCGATCCGCAGGTCGGTCGGCAGGGCGTCGGTGATGAACCAGTCCGTCTTGGCCATCAGGTCGGAGGTGTTGGTCACCGTGAGCGTCATCGTCGAGGTGCCGCCGTTGCGGATCACCGTCGGGCTGAACGCCTTGTCGAGCTGCGGGGTGACGTCCACGATCTGCGGGAGGTCGAACGCCACGTCGTTGCCCGACCCGCTGGTCTGCGCGTTGTAGAGCGACAGCCCGAGGTTGGCCGTCGTCCCGACGGGCACCATGTACGCCGCCGACTGCAGCTTCGTCACTTGCGGGCCCCAGTCGGTCGAGTTGGTGCAGGGGTTGAGGTTCGAGCTCAGCACCACCGGAGTGCCGTTCACGATCAGCGAGAACCGCTCGCGCGGCTGCGTCGTGCCGCCCACCGCGGGGCAGCTGGTGGCGGCGAAGTACGCCGAGACCGCGTAGTAGTGGCCCCCCGTGCCGGTGATGGTGTTGCGCGTCTGGAACTCCACGCCCGCGGCGATCGTGCCGACGGCGGCGTTCGTGTACTCGGTGAGCACCTGGTTGGCCGCCGCCTGCGCCGGGGTCATGCCCTGCGCGAGACCGAGCGCCACCGCCATGTCGCGCAGCTGCTGCCAGCCGTCGGGCTGGTTGCGCGCGCATCCGAGGTCGGTGAGCGGCAGCAGCGTCGTGCTGCGCATGATCCAGCCGTTGCACTGGTTGCCGGCGGGCGTCCACTGCGCGTCGGCGGTGTAGCTGGAGTTGGCCGCCGCGGCGCCGCCCGTGTAGGTGCGGATGTCGATGGCGTTGACGGCGGCGTTCTGGTTCGAGAAGTCCTCGGTGTAGACCGGCGTTCCCGCCTGGGGCGTGCCCGGCGTGCCCGGCACCGTCGCGGAGGCGACGAGCGACGAGGGCGCGGTGAGGGCCGCGGCGACCACGGCGATGCCGAGGAGTCGGGCGATGCGGCCCCGGCCGGTGCGCGCGGGGCGCGGACGCGGCGTCAGGCGGCGGGAGCGCTGGCTCATGTGATTTCCGTTCGTTTCTCGTGCGCGATCGCGCAAGCGGACCCCGGGGCCCGTGGGGGCCGGCCGAGCCGCTGACCCCTCCTCGGGATGGAGGCGGTACGGCTCGCCGACGATGTCGTGCACAGATCAGGACTGCGCGGATGCGCGATCGTGACGCCCGGGCCGGAAAAAGATCTCGCGGGCCCGCCCGGCGTGGAGGCCGCCCCCTCGCGCGGGGGTACCGAAGCGCGAGGAGGCGGCGGATCGCCGACGAGTCGTACGATCCCGGCGCCCATTGGGGGTGGGGCGCGGCCTGTCGCGACCCCCCGGTCGCAACTCCACAAAGCTAGGGTCCGCGCGCAGCGCCACCGGCCGTGAGAACACCGCTTGCGTAGTCCGCGCGGCGATTATCGGTATCCGCGGCGCACCGGAACCGCCGTCATCCCGCCGATGTGCGTAGTCCGGGCGCCGCGGGGTGCCCCGCCTCCCGCACCCAGCCAGGGAGCGGCGCGTCAGGCGAGCGCGGCGTGATGGCGTCGCAGCGCGCGACGGTCGCGGATGCCGAGCTTGCGCATCACGCGGTGCATGTGGCTCTCCACCGTCCGGACGCTCAGCACCAGTCGTGCCGCGATCTCGCGGTTCGACAGGCCTTCGCTGGCGAGCCGGCCGACTTCCTTCTCGCGCTCGGTGAGGACGACCGACGTCGCGCGGAACCGCGCCGTGTCGATGACCCGGCCGGGGTGGGCGTCGCGGATCTCCCGCGCGAGATCATCGGCCCGCCGCTGCCCGCCGGACGAGCCCGACTCGGCGAACCACCCCGCCGCCAGCTGGCACGCCGAGAGGGCGAGCCCGGTGAGCCCGGCCCTGCGCAGGGCCGGCACCGCGGCCGTCATGGCGTCGGGGTCGAGGTCGACCAGCGCCGACACGAACCCGGCGTGGGCGCGCAGGGTGACGGCCTCGGGCAGCTCGTCGAGATGCGCGCGGACGACGGCGAGGCGGTCGGGGTCCGGGGCGAGCTCGACGGCGGCCAGCATGCCGGTGAGGGCGGCGAAGCGCGCACCGCGGCCCCACAGCACCTCGGAGGACGACCACAGCAGCTCCCCCGCCTCGGCGGTGCGCCCGTCGAAGGCCAGGAGCTGCACCCGCGGCCAGGCGTGCGACTGACCCGGCAGGGGACCGTCGGGGGTGCGGATGGCGTCCAGCTCGGCCGCGAACCGCTCCCCGGCGCCCACCTGCCCGCGGCGGACGGCGAGCACGGCGGCGCTGGCCAGCAGCGACTGCTGCAGTCCCGGGGGGAAGGGGGCGGGCTCGCCCGCCGCGAAGACCGCGTCGAGCATCTCGTCGACGGCCGCGTAGTCGCCCGCGAGCAGATGGCACAGCGAGGCCGCGGCCGCGAAGGCGCGGACGGCGTCAATGTCGAGGTAGCCGTGGGACTCGTCGAACCCGCGGTGGAGCAGCTGGAGCGCCTCCTCGCCCCTGCCCTCGCCCAGCAGCACCAGCCCCATCAGCGCGCGCGGGATGTAGGCCTCGTGCGCGGTGTCGAGCGCCTCGACGAACGCGAACGCGCGGCGGGCGTCGGCGAAGCGGCCGAGGATCACCAGCACGAGCATCTGCGTCTCGAGCAGGGCGAGCTGGACCGCGGGAGGCAGATCCTCGCCCGCCTCCAGCCGCGCGCCGAAATCGGCGGGCACCGTCGCGAGGTTGGCGTGGAGGCGCACCTCGCACGCGTCCAGCATCCGCCCGTACACCCCGAGCGCGGGCGCCTCGCGCCGCAGCTCGGCGCACGCCGCGTCGAGGTCACCGTCCACGTAGGCGAGCCACTGCGCCCGCAGCACCCAGAAGTCCGCGCGGCCGGCGGGGTCGCCGTGCGCCGCATCGGTCGTCGACAGCACGTCGGCGATCGTCTCCTTCGCCGCACGCGTGTGGGTGTGCATCAGGGCGCGGACGTACCGGACGGCGGTCTCCGGCGACGGGTTGGCCTCCCACTCGGCGGCCGTCACGATCCGCCGCGCGCGAGCGCGCTCCTGCAGCAGCCGGGCGAACATCGCCTCGCGCTCTCCGCTGTGCGGGCTGCGGGGCTCCGGCTCGGCGAGGATCGCCGACGACGACGGCGCCGTGCCCAGCCGCTGCGTGATGAGGTCGGTCAGCCGGATGCGCCGCGTCGTCAGCGGCTCGTGCCGGAAGAACTCGACCAGCAGCGGCGGGACGACCGTGACCAGGTGGCGTTCGCCGCTGCGGATGAAGCGGATCATCCGCCGCTCCTCGAGCAGCTCGAGCGCGCGCCAGTCCACGAGCTTGCGCACCGTGCCGATGTCGGCGACCCCCACGATCGCGATGATCTCCAGGGTGTCCAGCGCGTCCTCGGGGAGGTTCTCGAGGTGCGCTTCGAGCACCGCCCGCAGCGCCGGGCTCCACAGGTCGCGCGTCGCCGTCCAGGTCTCGCCGTCGTGCCGGGCCATGCGGCCCTCGCGCAGCGACGCGTCGACGAGGCCCAGCGCGAGCCCGATGCTGCCGCCGGACTTGGCGAAGATCCTGCTCGTGGTGCCGGGATCGATCGGGGCCGAGACGTACGTCTCCAGGATCTTCTCCATCGCCTCGAAGCGCAGCGGCACCATGTCGATGACGTACGCCGGCTCCAGCGTCGAGGCCGCGAGGCCGCTGGGGGTGTGCCGGGCGCGGAGCCCCTGGAGTCGCGACAGCACGACGGGCACGCCGGCGGCGCGACGCACGGTCTCGACGATCCCCCACGAGGACTCGTCCAGGTCGTCCCAGTCGTCGATCATCAGCACGGATCGGGGCTGACGGAGGGCGGCCCGCAGCGCTTCGCCGGTCTCGAACAGCGAGCCCCGCGACGACGGCGCCGCGGTGGGCCCGAGGCCCGCAAGCTGGAGGGCGGCCAGCGGATGCTGGCGCAGCGACGCCACGCCGCGCACCTGCACCGCCGTCCAGTCGTCGTCGACCAGTCGCGTCCGCAGCGCGGTGAGGAAGGTGCTGCGCCCCGATCCGCGTCCCCCGACGACGTCGATGCTGACGCCCGCACGCACCAGCTCGACGGCGGTCATGAGCTCCTGTTCGCGACCGATCATCATGAGCTCCCGCTTCCTCACGCACGCTCCTGACGCAAACGTAGACCTCATGTCGGCCGGCGCAGAAGGGACCCGTCCGCACGCCCGCCGTCCGATCCTCGGCGGGCCGCCGCGCGAGGACTGACCACACGCGCGGAATTAGGTACCGGCGGGGCCCACGTTGCGTACCGGCGGCGGGCCGCCGCAGGCTTCCGGAGTCGCAGGGCCGCACGCCGCGGCCGGGCGACCATACGGCATCGGGACGCGCGCGACAATCCCGTCGCGGCCGGGGAGCCGGCGCGCCTACGCTCGCGGCAACGACGGAAGGATCGCCATGTCGCGCAACGTCCGACACTTCCGCTGTCCCCCGGCGGCGGTCTTCGCCGTGCTCGCGGACGGCTGGCTGTACCCGGCCTGGGTGGTCGGCGCGGCGCGCATGCGCGACGTGGCCGCCGCCTGGCCTCAGCCCGGAGCACGGCTGCACCACTCGTTCGGCGCCTGGCCGGCGCTCGTGAACGACACGACGACGGTCGAGGAGTGCGAGCCGGACCGCAGGCTCGTCCTCACGGCGCGCGGCTGGCCGATGGGCGCCGCCCGCGTCGAGCTCACCATCGAGTCCCGCGGTACCGGGTGCACGGTCCACATCCGCGAGACGCCGGTCTCCGGACCCGCCGCGTGGCTGCGCGACCTGCTCGAGCCGCTGCTGTTCCTCCGCAACCGCGAGACGCTCCGCCGCCTCGCGCTGCTCGCCGAGCACGATGCCGGCCGCCCCCTCGACCGAGACCGCCCCCACCGACAGGAGCTGGACGCATGACCGACCCCCGAGAAGACCTCGATCGCGACGAGACCGAGGGCGTCACCGACCCCGAGGACCGCGGCGCACCCGTGGCCGAGTCGCACTACGTCGTCTCCGAGCACGACGGGAACACGCGCATCGACATCGCCGACGACGCGATCGCCCGCCCCGGACCGGGTCCCGGGCAGCCCGAGGCCGACGGCGAGGCCTGACGCGTCGCGGGGGCGCGCGAGTGTACGCCGCCCCCGGTGCCCCGTCGAGGGCGACGGCGGACGGGCGGACGGCGCGCATGCTGTGCAGACCCCTACCCCCCGTCTCGAGGAGGCGTCGCATGTACTTCCACCTGCAGCAATGGATCAACGACATCGCACAGGACGAGCCGGATCCCGCGGCCGCCAACGCGCTGCAGGAGGGGCTCGGCGGTCAGTTCGGCGAGATGCGCACGATGATGCAGTACCTCTTCCAGAGCATGAACTTCCGGGGCGCGTCGGCCAAGCCGTACCGCGACCTCATCCAGGGCGTCGGCACCGAGGAGATCAGCCACGTCGAGCTCATCGGCACGACGATCTCGCGCCTGCTCGACGGCTCGCCGCGCTACACCGGCAAGCCCGCCGACCCCGTCGATCAGCCCGGCGCGGGCGGCGCGACCCCGCTCGACATCGCGCTGTCGGAGTCCAACATCCACCACTACCTCGTGGGCGCGCAGGGCGCGCTCCCGGTGGACGCCGCCGGCAACCCGTGGAGCGGGAGCTACGTCTACAACTCCGGGAACCTGACGCTGGATCTGCTGTACAACCTGATGCTGGAGTCCACCGGTCGCCTGCAGAAGTGCCGCCTCTACGAGATGACGTCCAACAAGACGGCCCGCTCGACGATCTCGTATCTCATCGTCCGCGACCAGGCGCACGAGAACGCGTTCGCGAAGGCGCTCGAGACCCTCGGCGTCAACTGGCGCACGGCCCTGCCGATCCCGAAGACCAACGCGGAGCAGTTCCCCGAGGTCAAGGAGCTCGTCGACAGGGGGCTGCAGAGCGTCCAGTACACGTTCGACCTCGGCAACCAGTCCGAAGCCGGCCGCATCTTCCAGGGCATGTCGCCGTCGGCCGACGGCACGGAGCTCGACGGCTCTCAGCAGGCCCCGGCCGGCGTCCCGTCGGAGATCGCGCCCGAGCGTCCCGAGGAGTTCTCCCCCGGCGCGGATGCCGAGCTGCGGGCGCTCATCGAGGCGACCGCCGAGATGGAGATGGCCGATATCGACAACGTCTTCGGGGCGATGAAGTAGGTCGCCTCGCGGCGCCCCGGAGCGGCTGAGGGCCGCGCCCTCCAGCCGCTCCGGCCGCGCCCTATAGCCACTTCCGCGACTTGAAGGTGGCCCACAGCGCCACGGAGGTCCCCGCCATCGCGAGCAGGGCGAGCGGGTATCCCCACACCCAGTCGAGTTCGGGCATGTGCGTGAAGTTCATGCCGTAGATCGTGCCGACGAGGGTCGGGCCGAAGAGGATCGCGGCCCATCCGGAGATCTTCTTCACCTGCTCGTTCTGCATCAGGGCGGTGTCGGTCTGGCGCTGCGTCACGAGCGTCGCGTTGAGGGTGAGCGCGTTGTCGAGGATGGAGCGGAGCGCGGTGAGCTTGTCCGTGATCCGCAGCGTGTGGTCGAGCACGTCGCGCAGCGACCGCTGCAGCTCGATGTCGACGCCGTACTTCTCGCCGCCGCGCAGCAGGGACTCCAGCATGTCGCGCAGCGGATCGGCCGCGCGCTGGAAGTGGATGAGCTCGCGCGACAGGTCGTAGATGCGGCGCGAGAGCTGGGGCGACCCGGCGTCGAACAGGGCGTCCTCGATCTCGTCGACGTCGTTCTGCAGGCCCTCCGTGACCGGCAGGTACTCGTCGACGACCTCGTCGAGGATCGCGTAGAGCACCGCCTCGGGGCCGGACCCCAGCAGGTCGGGCTGGGACTCCATGCGGGAGCGCACGCGCGCGAGATCGGGCACCTCGGCATGGCGCACCGTCACGACGAAGTCCGGCCCCACGAAGATGTGGAGCTCGCCGAACTCGACGGTCTCGGAGGACTCGACGTAGCGCGCGGGCCGCAGCACCGCGAACAGGACGTCGCCGTACCGCTCGAGCTTGGCGCGCTGATGCCCCGACAGGGCGTCCTCGACCGCGAGCGGATGGAGCGAGAACTCGGCGGCGACCGCGTGGATCTCCTCCTCCGTGGGACGGAGCAGACCGATCCAGGCCATCCCCTTGTTGTCGCGCATGTGCTCGAACGTCTGCTCGAGGCTCTCCGGGTTGCGGATCCGGTGACCTCCGACGTACACGGCGTTGTCGACGATGGGCATGCGATCAGTGTGCCTCACGGGGCGGGCTGCGCCGGTCGGCCGACGGACGTGTCTCCGGTGTCGCCACAGACGGGACGGGTGGCAGTCGTTGCCGGTTCCCGGCCGCCGAGGCGACGACGACTGTCACCCGATCGCGTCCGAGGCGGCAACGACTGTCACCGGAACGCGGACGGGGCCGTTCAGCCGCCGATCGGACGGCGGGGGCGCGGCGCGGGCGGGGGCGGGACCTCCTTGGCCGCGACGATGTCCGACACCGCGATCCGCTCGATGCCGCGCTTCCCGTCGACGACGACCGTCTCGTCGTCCGCGCTCAGGAGCTCCCCCAGCGCATCGGTGGCCTGCCCGCTCGGCAGGAGGTAGCGGACGACGACCCGGCGTCCCGGCGCGGGGAGCCTCACCATGCGCCCGGTGCGTAGTCCTTCAGGAAGACCCCGAAAAGGTCCTCGCCGGCCTCTCCCCGCACGATCGGGTCGTACACCCGCGCCGCACCGTCGACGAGATCGAGCGGCGCGTGGAAGCCCTCCTCCGCCAGGCGCACCTTCGTCGGATGCGGGCGCTCGTCGGTGATCCACCCGGTGTCGACGCTCGTCATGAGGATGCCGTCGGTCTCGAACATCTCGCGGGCGCTCGTGCGGGTGAGCATGTTGACCGCCGCCTTCGCCATGTTGGTGTGCGGGTGCCCGGGCCCCTTGTAGCCGCGGCCGAACACCCCCTCCATGGCGCTCACGTTCACGACGTAGGTGCGGCGCGCGGGGCTCGCCGCCAGCGACGCGCGCAGCCGTGAGACGAGGAGGAAGGGAGCCGTGGTGTTCGCCAGCTGCACCTCGAGCATCTCGAGCGGGTCGACCTCGCCGACGCGCTGGGTCCAGGAGTTGACGTGGTCGACGTCGGGGATGAGCCCGCCGGCGTCGATGGCGGTGCCGGCGGCGAGGCGCTCCAGCGAGCTCGATCCCGCGGCCATCGCCTGCTCGGTGAGCTCGTCGGCGCGCGAGGCGGCGGCGGCCAGGATCGGGTGCGCGCTCACCGAGCGCTCCAGCGCCTGCGGGTGGCGGTCGTTCGTGTGCCCGAAGGTGACGAGCTCCGGCAGCGGTCCCGTCGGCAGCGGGGCCAGTTCGGCGTCGACGAGAGGCTGGTACGCGCCCGGCGAGCGGCGCACGGTCTGCGTGGCGTTGTTGATGAGGATGTCGAGGTGCCCGGCGGCGGCGACGTCGTCGGCGAGACCGATGACCTGCGCCGGGTCGCGCAGGTCGATGCCGACGATCTTCAGCCGGTCGATCCAGTCGGACGCGTCGGGAAGGCTGCGGAAGCGACGGACGGCGTCGCGCGGGAAGCGCGTCGTGATCGTGGTGTGCGCGCCGTCGCGCAGCAGGCGCAGCGCGATGTACATGCCGATCTTGGCCCGCCCGCCCGTCAGCAGCGCGCGCCGGCCGGTCAGGTCGGTGCGCGCGTCGCGCTTGGCGTGGCTCATCGCCGCGCAGGCGGGGCACAGCTGGTGGTAGAACGCGTCGACGATCGTGTACGGCTGCTTGCAGATGTAGCAGCCGCGCGCCTTCAGCAGCGTGCCGGCGATCGGCGCGGTGGTCGCCGAGCTGATCGGGATGCCGCGCGTCTCGTCGTCGATGCGATCCGGCGCCCCGGTGGCCGTCGCGGCGACCACGGCCCGGTCGGCATCGGCCACGGCCTCGCGGATCTCGCGCCGGCGCTCCTTCTTGGCGGCCTTGAAGAGGTGCGAGGTGGCCTTGCGGAGCGTGATGAAGTCGGGGTGCCGCTGGTCGATCGCGGCGACCTGGCGGAGCACCTTGAGCGCGATCTCCAGCTCGTCGGGGGCGATGCCCGAGGACGGGGCGGCGGAGTCGGGCAGTTCGGCGGGCACATGCGATTCTACGTCGGCGGCGGACGCGCACCTGTTACGGTGCGGCGGTGACCTCCTCCGCCTCCGACGAAGCCTCCGCCGAATACCCCGTGCGCCGCATCCACGTCTCGGCGGCGGTCATCGTCGACGCCGAGGGCCGGCTGCTGCTCGTGCGCAAGGCGGGCACCACCGCCTTCATGCAGCCGGGGGGCAAGCCCGAGCCGGGCGAGAGCGCCGCCGAGACGCTCAGCCGCGAACTCGAGGAGGAGCTCGGCATCCGCCTCTCCCCCGACGACCTCGACGGCCTCGGGACCTTCACCGCCGCAGCGGCGAACGAGCCGGGATTCCTCGTCGTCGCCGACGTCTTCGTCGCCGACATCGGCGACCAGCAGCCGGCCGTGCGGGCCGAGATCGAGGAGCTGCGCTGGGTGAGCCGCGCGGAGGCCGACGCGATCGAGATCGCTCCTCTCGCGCGGGAGAACTTCCTCCCCGGCTGAGGCGACGCCGAGCGGGAGCTCAGCGGGGACGGATCAGTGCGCGGCGAGGACGGCGGCGACCGCGGCGTCGACGACGGTGGCGTCGTCAGAAGGGCGAGTCGAGTTCGGCGACGACCCTGGTCTCGGGGCGGGGCCGGGGTCGGCGTCGGATGTGAACACCAGCGTGCGTGCGGGCCGGTCGGGGTAGGTCCGACCGGTCGGGCTGGTCCAGTGGAGCACTCCATCCGCGGCCTGTCTCACGCGCCATGCCGAATGATGTTTCAAGGTGTGATGGCGGCGGCACAGGTGCGCGAGGTTGCCGAGTTCGGTGGGTCCGTCGTGTTCTCGCGCGGTGGTGTGATCGATGTCGCACCTTCGCACCGGAACCCGGCACCCGGGGAACCGACAGTGCTCATCACGGACCCGGAGCGCCCGTTTCAGCTGATCGCTCGGCCGGTACCGGTCCACCGCGAGCACCGTGCCGGTCACGGGATGGGTCAGCACCCGGTCCCATCCCGGCGCGGTCGCCGCGAGCCGCAGAGCTGTAGCGGTGTCGATCGGTGCGTGGCCGGTGAGCTCCGCGGGAGTCGTGTCGACGCCGAGGACCGTCAGTACGGGGACCGTCAGTTGCACGTGCGCGACGATCGCCTCCCCCTCGGGGATCGAGGCGTTGCTGCTCTCTGGTGTGGCGTGCCCGGTGAGGAGCAGGTCGGCGAACACATCCGCGCGGATCTCTTCGACCCCGCGGCGATCGCGCGCGGTCGGCTCGCCGAAGAGCGTCTCATCGGGCAGCTCCCCGCCCGTACCCGCGTTCTGGTGAACGCCCATCGCCCGTCTTGCATACTGGTCGAGGCGATCGCGGATGCCGTGCGCGAGGTGCGCGGGCAGGGTCGCGACCAGCTCCGCCATCCCGTCCTCCAGGTCACGCACCCACACGGACCGGCGTGATGCGGCCTCGACGTGGCGACCGTCCAGCGGGATCGCGTGCAGCCGTGCGGCCAGCAGCCGTGCGGCGGGCTTCAACCGGCCGGAGGTCTCCCGCCGCGCGATCTCCAGCACCGCCGCCTCGTAGGCGGCGCGCGGGTCGTCATCGTCGATCGCCTGCCCGTGCTCCACGACCACACGCGCATGCGCGACCGAAACCGTCCCCGCCGCGAGCGCCGCGTGGGTGGCCGGGAAGCGGGTCGTCAGCACGACGGCATCCGAGAGATGCCGCTGCACCGTCCGATCCGAGACGCGCAGTGCGGCACCGATCTGCGCGGCCATCGAGCGGATCGGAATGTCTCGAATCTCCGACGGACCCGGCGCATCGTCCTGGTCGCGGGCGATCTCGACCGCGCGGGCGAGAATCGCGGCTTCTTCCGCGTACAGCGCGGCGCGCCGTCGCTGGATCTCGACGAGCTCGTCGACCACGGCGTCCACACAGGTGGCCTGATCGCCGGTGATGGTCGCGGTGTTCGTCATGCCCCCATCGTCCTCGCCACCCCCGACACCGAGGTCAGACAATCCCTGGTCATCGGTGATTCCTGTGGATAACCCGGCTCCGTCGTCGGCTGTGGAGGAGCCCCTCGCCACGCTCGGGGACCGGAGCCGCGCTCGGGCATCCGCCGCGACCTGTCAACCCCCGTGCACGACAGGTCGCCGCCCCTCACTGTTCACGGAGAAGACCGACGACCAGGAGCCCGCATGACGTCCACGCCCGACCCCGCCCCCGCCCCCGCGTCGCTGTGGCGCCTCACCGGTCCCGACCTGCGCGGTACGGACCCGCTCCCGACGCTCACGCAGACCCTCGTGGCGGGCGCGGGACTGGCGGGACTGGCCACCGCGCTGGAGCTCGCGCGCGCCGGGCACGAGGTGGTCGTCGTCGACGCCGACGAACTGGGCGGACGGACGACCTCCCGCACGACGGGGAAGGTGAGCCTGCTGCAGGGATCCACGGTGTCCGGCATCAGGGAGCACGCGGGCGAGGAGGCCGCCGCCGCCTATCTCGAGGCGAACCGCGCCGGCGCCGGCTGGATGCGGCGCGAGCTGGCCGCCGTCCCCGGCGCCTGGGAGGCCCGGCCCTCCTACACGTACGCGACCACGGCCGAGGGTCTGACCTCCCTGCGGTCCGAGGCCGACGCGATGGCCGCCGCGGGAAGCCCCGTCGAGAACGTGCCCGCCGTGCCCGCCGGGACCATCGGGCTCCCCGTCGCCGTCGAGGGCGCCCTGCGCATGGCCGACCAGGCGCAGGTGCAGCCCGTCACCGCGGCGGCGGCCCTCATCGCGCGGATCCGCGAGGCGGGCGGCGTCGTGGTGGATCGCTGCCGCGTGACCGGGGTGTCGGCCACCGGCGGCGGAGTCACCGTGACGACCGAGCGCGGCGATATCGTCGCCGAGCGGCTGATCCTCGCCACGGGCACGCCGATCCTCGACCGCTCACTGCTGTTCGCGGCGCTCGTCCCGCAGCGGCAGGCCGTCGTCGCCTTCCGGCTCCCCGCCGGTCCGGGCGGCGGCTCCCCCGACGGCATGTACCTGTCCGTCGACCCGGTCGGCCGCTCGATCCGCACCGCGGTCGACCGCGACGGCGCACCGGCGATCGTCGTGGGCGGCGGCGGGATCGTCACCGGCCGCGAGGACGGGATCGGCGACCTGCGCGACGGCATCCTCACGTGGACCGCGGAGCACTTCCCCGGCGCGACGCCCATCACCTGGTGGGCGGCGCAGGACTACCGGATGACCACGCACCTCCCGTACGCCGGCGCCATCCACGGCGGGCACGACCGCGTCTTCGCGATGACGGGCTTCGCCAAGTGGGGCATGACCAACGCGCCCGCCGCCGCGCTCGCGGTGGTGGGCGAGATCACCGGCGAGGCACCGGCCTGGCACCGCACCCTGCGCGATCAGCGTCCCGGGATCCGCGATCTCGGCGAGACGGCCACGGCCAATGCCGAGGTCGGCGCCCACCTGGTCGCGGGGTGGGTCGCTCCGCGCAGCCACTCCGACAGCGGCCGCGCCGAGATCGTGCGCAGCGGCGTCCGCCCCGTCGCGCAGTCGCGCGTGGACGGCGCGCTCTGCCGCGTGTCCGCCGTCTGCACCCACCTCGGCGGCATCGTCCGCTGGAACGACGCCGAGAGCACGTGGGACTGCCCGCTGCACGGATCCCGCTTCGCCGCGGACGGCCGCGTCATCGAGGGGCCGGCGACGCAGGACCTCGCTCCGGTCGACGCCGACTGACGCGGCGCCGTGCGACGGTGGCGACGAGGTGCAGCACGACGCCGACGGCCAGGAGCGCGGCGCCGAACAGCCAGACCGTCGCGCTCTGCTGGCTGAGGAGCAGGACGCACGATCCGATGCCGAGGACCGGGATCGCCGTCCAGACCCGGAAGTGCTCGTGGGCGACCCGGTCGCGGCGGAGGACCAGGACCGCGATGTTCGTGCTGAGGAACACGAACAGGAGGAGCAGGACGACGGTCTCGGCGAGCAGCTGGAGATCCCCGGCCAGCGTCAGCAGGCACGCCACCGCGGTCGTCGCGAGGATGGCGACCCACGGCGTCCTGCGGTTCGGGAGCACGCGCGACAGCACCGACGGCAGGAGTCCCTGATCGGCCATCCCGTAGGCGAGGCGGCTGGCCATGATCATCGTGAGGAGCGCCCCGTTGGCGACGGCGATGAGGGCGATGAGGCTGAACAGCCAGGACGGGACCGCGACGCCGCTCGCCTCGACGACGGCGAGGAGCGGACCGGACGACTCGGCGAGGCGTTCGGGCGGGAGGGCGATGGAGCTCGCGAGCCCCACGAGCACGTAGACGGCCCCGGCGACGATCAGAGCCCCGAACAGCGCGACCGGATAGCTCTTGCGCGGCTCGCGCACCTCCTCGATGACGTTCGCCGAGGTCTCGAACCCCACGAACGAGTAGTAGGCGATGATCGCGCCGCCGAGGACGGCGGTGGCGACACCCGCGTCGGGGTTCGGGGAGACGACGCGCGACAGCTCGCCACCTCCCGAGCCGACCAGGACCGCGACCACCACCACGACGACGACCAGTCCGCTCACCTCGATCACCGTCATGACGACGTTCGCGGCGAGCGACTCGCGGATTCCGCGCATGTTCAGCGCGCCGATCACGAGGAGGAAGACGATCGCGACCGGTACGGCGGGCAGCGCGATGAAGGTCTGGAAGTACTCCCCGGCGAAGGCCAGCGCGAGCCCCGCGGCGCTCGTCACCCCCGCGGCGAGCATGCTGAAGCCCACCAGGAACGACACGAGCGGGCGCCCGAACGCGCGCTGGGCGAAGACGGCGGCGCCGCCGGCCCGCGGATACTTCGTCACCAGCTCCGCGTAGGAGCCGGCGGTGAGTAGGGCGAGCAGGAGCGCCACGACGAGCGGAGCCCACAGCATCCCGCCGACCTCTCCCGCGAGCACCCCCATGAGCGCGTAGATCCCCGCGCCGAGGACGTCGCCGAGGATGAAGAAGAAGAGCAGGGGTGTGGTGATGCTCCGCTTCAGTCGGTCGGACTGCGGGGGTGCCCCGAAGGTCTCGCTGGTCGCCATGGGGCCGGTCTTCTCTCTGTCGGGCATGAATCTGGTCCTGCGGGTCCGCAGTCGCGGGCCGGTCAGCGGCGGCGGTGGAACGGGCACCCGCCGCGCTCGTCGGCATCCTCCCGGCGACGCACCCGCGCGCCCGAGGCGGGCTTGGTCGGCAGCCGGCGCCGGTTGACGTCGAGGCCGTCGCCGAGGATCGCGAGCCGCGGATCGCTCAGCACGCCGATCGCCGCCGCGAGCCCCGCGATGGCGAGCTTCTCGCCCGGGCAGCGATGGCCCGTGCGGACATCCGCACCGCCGTGGGGGATGAACGCGGCGAGTGCCTCGTAGTCGTCGACGCCGACGAACCTCTCGGGCTCGAACGCCTCCGCGCGCTCCCAGGACGCCGCATCGGTGTCGGTCCCGAGGATGTCGAGCACCACGCGACCACCGGTGTCGACGCGCTGACCGTCAAGCTCGACCGGCACGAGCGCCCGCGCCGGCAGCACGGGCACGAACGGCGCCGTCCGCCGCACCTCCTGGGCGAACGCCGTCGCGAGGGGACCGCCGGCGAACGCGCCGCGCGCTTCCACCTCGTCGGCGATCCGCTCCCGCCAGTCCGGCCGCTCGTGCAGCTCGCGCGCCGCGAAGGCCACGAACCGCGCGACGGCGATCATCGGCCGGAGGACGTTCTGCAGCTCCACCCCGGCGAGCCGGGCGGGGAGGAGGTCGCCCCGGGGGTCGCGATGCCAGGCCCAGGCGTGCAGGGCGGTTCGCCGGGCGGGCTGGAGCCGCCCCTCCCGCACGGCCGTGATCAGCCGCTCCGCGTGACGATCCGACCACCAGCGATGTGCACCGGCCAGGACGAACTCCGGGGAGTACGGCACCCCGAACCCGTCGACGATCTGCGCGAGACGCGCCGCCCAGCGCGTGCGCGCGTCGGCGGTGCCGGGAAGTCCGGCCCAGCGCATCACCGCGCGGCCGAGAGCGCCGACGGCGGCGTCGTAGGCGGTGCGGGTCCCGCCGGACAGCCAGGCATCGCGCTCGGTGCGCCACTCCTCGTCGAGCAGGGGGAGCAGGCGCTCGACCTCCACGTCGCGATAGGCGACGTCGACGAACGTCGCCTTGCGGTGCCGATGCTCGCCGCCGTCGAGGCTGTGCACCGAACCGTGCCCGAAGAGGGTCTCCTGCACGAGCGCGGGCATGGCGCCGTGCCGGGCGACGCGCGACTCGTCGTAGAACAGCGCCACGCCCTCCGGGCGGCGCACGAGCATCGCGTCGTGCCCGAGCAGCCGCAGCGGAGCCGATCGCGCGCCCTCACGCACGCGACGCCAGATCCGGTCGGCGAAGCCGTAGCCCTGGGTGAGGAGCGTCGGGGCGTCGTCGGCGAGGAGGCGAGGGGAGATCTGCGGGGTCATGCGGCCACGCTGTCAGGAGGACCCCGGTACGCGCACCGGGGCAGACGCGGGCGAGGCGGTGTGGTAGACCCGCGGCCGGAACGCAGGCGCGCGGCGGCTTGTCAATCCCCTGCGCATCCTTCCCCGTGGGTCGCAGGGTGGGGTGAGGGCGCTCTCGAGGCTCCCGGAAAGCACCACACATGACCTCCCCCCACCGGCTCACGCTGGATCCCCTCACCGATACGACCTGGCGTCTGCGCGACCGATCCACGGCGGACGGCGACCCGGACGGTGTCGTCGTCGCCTGCATCGAGCTCAGACCCGACGGGCGCTATGCGGTCACCTGGGTGGCCCACGGCATCGCGTCGGCGACCTTCGCCACCCTGGGCGAGCTGCTCGACAGCGCCTCCGCCGTCCTCCACCCGCGCCCGCGCCACCCCGCGAGCAAGCCCATCCCGATCGCCCACCGCCCGCCGCCGCTGGGCTCGGCGTAGGAGGGTGCGGTGAGCGGCGTGCCGGGGCTGAGTCCCGGCGACGTGCGCATCGGGACCTCCGGGTGGAGCTACGACCACTGGCGAGGTCATCTGTACCCGCCCGGCACGGCCTCGTCCCGCCGGCTGGCCGCCTATGCGGCCGAATTCGACACCGTCGGGCTCAACACGAGCTTCTACCACTGGCCGCGGGTCGACACCTTCCGCGGCTGGCGCGCGCAGCTGCCGCCCGGGTTCCTCGTCTCGGTGAAGGCCCCGCGCGGCCTCACCCACGCCGGGACGCACCTCGACCCCGCCCGGTGGACCGAGCGACTGGCGGACGGGCTGTCGGGGCTGGGCGACGCCGCCGGTCCGCTGCTCCTCCAGCTCCCGCCCGGCGCGGAGCGCGACGACGAGCACCTGGCGCGCCTGCTGGCGGCCGTGCCCGAGGGCCGGCACGCCACGGTGGAGCTGCGGCACCGGTCCTGGGTCGACGACAGCGTGTTCGCGGTGATCGAGGCGTTCGACGCCTCGTACTGCGTCGTGAGCGGCGCGGGCATGCCGTGCGTGCTCCGCGCCACCTCCGACGTCGTCTACGTGCGCTTCCACGGTCCCGACCCCGACGTGCTCTACGCCGGGGGCTACTCCGACGCCGACCTGGACTGGTGGAGCGACCGCATCCGCGAATGGCAGGCCCTGGGCACGGCCGTGCTCTGCTACTTCAACAACGACGGCGACGGCCACGCGGTGCACGACGCCCGGCGCCTGCGCGCCCGGCTCGCATCCGGGTGAGCGCCTACGGCGTCGGCATCCCGCCGTTGACGTTCAGCGTCTCGCCGATCACGTAGCTCGACTCGGCCGAGGCGAGGAACACGTACGCCGGGGCGAGCTCGGCCGGCTGGCCCATCCGCCCGAGCGGGGTGTCCTCGCCGAAGACCGCGATCTTCTCCTGCGGCTGGCCGTCGGTGACCTGCAGGGGCGTCCAGATCGGTCCCGGTGCGACCGCGTTCACGCGGATGCCCTTCGGTGCCAGCTGCTGGGCGAGCGCCTTGGTGAACGCGTTGATCGTCGCCTTGGTCGAGGCGTAGTCGACCAGGATGTCGGACGGCGAGTAGGCCTGGATCGACGTCGTGTTGATGATCGCCGAACCGCCGGGAAGGTGCGGGACCGCCTCCTTGGTGATCCAGAACATCGCCGAGACGTTGGTGGCGAAGGTGTCGTCGAACTGGTCGTCGGGAAGCGTCGTGATGTCCTCGTTGAAGACCTGCTTGCCGCCGTTGTTGACGAGGATGTCGAGACCGCCCAGGCCCTCGACCGCCTCGGCGACGAGCGCGCGGCAGTACTCCTTGTCGCGCAGGTCGCCCGGGATGGTGAGCACTGTGGCACCGGCCTCGCGCAGGATGCCGGCGATGCGCGCGGCGTCCTCCTCTTCTTCCGGGAGGTACGACATCGCCACGTCGGCGCCCTCGCGGGCGAACGCGATCGCGGTGGCCGCGCCGATGCCGGAGTCGGCGCCGGTGATGAGGGCCTTCCGGCCGGCGAGCCGGCCCGTGCCGCGGTAGGTGTCCTCCCCGAGGTCGGCCTTCGGCGCGAGCTCGGCGTCGAGGCCCGGCTCGGGCTGATGCTGCTTCTTCGGATCGATGTCGGCGTAGAGGTCTGCGGGGTTCACGAAGGTGTACTGGTCACGGGACATGCCGTCAGTCTGCGGTGCGCGCACACGGATGCCGAGGGGCGTTGACAGCGGTCGCCGGTCTGTGATCTCCTGGCCGCGACCGGGATCGCGACGCGGGCGGCGCGCTGCACGAAGAGGCAATCCATCCGGTCACAGTGACCCGTCGCTGTCAAGACCCCTCACGATGCGAGCGGATGGACGTAACGTCTCCTCATGGACACCGATGAGCCGACAGGAATCACGCGGATCTTCATCAACGACAAGAACTTCGAGCTCTCGCCGACGGTGGATATCCCCGAGCTGAAGGCTGCGATCGAGACCGCCGTGAAGACCTCGGGGACCTTCGTCGAGTTCACCGTCGCCGACGGCAGCAGGGTGAACGCCCTCGTCGGCTCGCCGTGCAACGTGTTCATCTCGCAGAGCGCCGGCTCCGCCGACGCGAACGGCATCCGCCTCTACGCCGTGGATCTCCCCGAGTTCGACTTCTGACGCGTCCGTCGCCGGTCGGCGATGTCTCCCGCGGCGCGGCGATGTCCGCGGCGGGCCGTATTCTCCCGGCATGGCGGAGCGGGTCGAGGCGTGGTGGGCGCGGCGCCAGTGGTCGAAGGGGCGGAGCGAGCCCTACGCCGTGGGAACCTACCGCGAGGCGTGGGCCGCCTACCCGGCGCTCATCCGTCAGTACCATCCGGAGCTCAACGCCGGGATCACCCTCACCCAGATCCCCCCGGCGGCCGACGTCCTGCTGCTGTGGGAGTGCGAATCGGGGCACCGGTTCGCCGCGACTCCAGCCGAGCAGCGCGCACGACCGGGCCGGGAGCGGCGCCGGAGCGCCTGGTGTCCGGAGTGCGCCGAGCGCGCGAACCCGACGCGGATCCTCCCGCTCCCCCAGCGCGAGACGGTGCTGCCGCCCGGCGCGCTGCTGAGCGGGCAGCCGGCCGCCGAGCCCGGCGTCCTGCGTGAGCGCCCCGCGCGGCGGCCGCGGCCGCCCGCACGGATCTGCGACAAGACCCCCGCGGTGCCGATCGGCGAGGCGTTCGTCTCCGCCTGCGCACCCGTGCCCGCCTCCGCTGTCGAGGACCGCGTGCGCGCCGACCTGTTCGCCCGGCTGGATGTCACCCCCGGACGCAACGCGGTGCGCGTCGCACGCCCCTTCTTCCAGCATGTCGAGGTCTGGCCCGACTTCCTGTTCCCCGAACTGCGGATCGCCGTCGAGTACGACTCCATCGGGCGCCACGGCCTCGAGCACGTCGGCGCGAGGGAGGAGGCGGATCGCCGCAAGGACCGCACGCTGCGCGCCAGCGGCTGGGAGGTGGTGCGGCTGCGCACCGGCAAGCTCCTGCCGCTCGGACCGCACGACATGCAGCTGGCCGCGTGGAACGCGCGCGCCCTCGACCGGCTCATCGACGTGCTGCGCGACCTCCGGGGGCCGCTCCTGGTCGACGCCTACCTGCGGTGAGTCCGCCGCGGGGCTAGCCGATCATGAAGACCTGCGTGCTGCCCTCGCGGAACCCGAGGCCCCGGTAGAAGTCGAACGCGGGCACGTCGCGATCGGTGAGGAGGGTCAGGTCCGCCGCGCCGATCTCGGCGGCCGCGTCGCGGATCGCCGCGACCAGGGCGCGCCCGACGCCGCGGCGCTGCGCCTGCGGGAAGACGAAGAACTCGTCGATGTAGAT
The DNA here is from genome assembly GCF_950097975.1 of Microbacterium sp. T2.11-28. Taxonomy (GTDB): domain Bacteria; phylum Actinomycetota; class Actinomycetes; order Actinomycetales; family Microbacteriaceae; genus Microbacterium. The sequence continues at coordinate 70,374 of NZ_CATNHF010000032.1, read as the reverse complement.
CTCCGACCCGTCCTGCCACGTCCGCGCGTGCAGGTACGCCGCACCGACCACGCGGTCCCCGAGGAGTGCCACCAGCGCGATGGCCCGCGGCATCGCACGGAACTCGGCCAGGTACTGCGCGGCCGTCTCCGGCACCCAGGCGTCATTCCACGGCTCGCCGTTGTAGGTGTCGATGAAGCCCGCCACGACGGCTTCCTCGTCGCCGGGCGCCCACCGGCGCACCTCCGGGTCGACAGCAGCGGTCATGACGCCCTCACTTCCTCGCCGATGCCCGGTGCTCGACACCGCGTCGGTCGGTGTCCGGTGGCCTCGGCGGCCCTGCCATCGTGTCATGTCCCCCGGCGCGCCGCGGGCGCGGATCGTTTCGGGATCCGGATATCTCGCCCCACGACCCTGTCGCTGGTTCTACACTCACCTTCGATGCCGTACCGTGACCGCGCCCACGTCGAACGCTGGCTCTCCGATTTCTGGGACACGCACAGCGTGTTCGCCGGTGAGCTGAGCGTCGTCGACAACGACTTCGTGCCTCACACCGACAGCGGTCTCGTGGTCGCGCACCTCGACAACTCCCCCGGCATCGCCTACATCAGCGTGCAGATGATCGACGACCGACCCCGCTGGATGGTGACCTTCGAGCCGCGCCCCGAGGCGATCGACCTCGACGCCGCCGGCGTGCGCGGCCTCGCCGACGAGGTCGGCGCCCTCGGCATCCTGTGCGCCTACCTGCAGACGCGCACCGACGAGGCCATCGCGCAGCTGCGCTGACCGCGCGGCGGCTATGGGATCCGGGGCCGCCGGCTCCGGTGCGGCCGGGCAGCTCCACACGCCCGAGACGCAGGATCCGTGCCCGATCCGTGCCCGTGAACGCCGAAAACCCGCGGAATTCCGCGGGTTTCTGTGGCGGAGACGGAGGGATTTGAACTCCGCCGGACGGTGATCAGCGTAGCGGCGTGCGCTCAGGGGCCGCGGATTCACGCGGAATCGCGCAGCCAACCTCGGTCAGACTGACGCACCTGATCAACTGGAGCTGATTCAGATGTGGGCAAGCGTTGGGCACAGGTGACCCGCGGCATGGCGAGCTTGATGCCGCGGTGACGGTGGGATTTGAACCCATATTGATCGCGATCACGAGAAGTTTCCCGAGTCAGCCGCCGCCGAATCATCCGGAATCGCGGCAGTCCCGGGTCAGGCCGAAGCCGCTGAAGCGCATTCGGATGTTGCCAGTATGTTGCCACCCCGGATACTCGATCGCGATTTAACTAGCGCTCAGCCGATGTTGGCGGCAAGCCGTGTCAGTTCTGTGGCTTCGCGATCCTCCTTGCTCCGGTGTCCCGACATTCTGTGACTGTTGCAGGTATGTGGCGGCATTTTTGCTGAGATACGTGGCGGCAAGGGCCGTCCATCCAGGAACGACACTGTCCGCAAGCTGGGGCCAGCAACGATCGCCAGGACGTCGGCATCGACAATGGCCGGAGATCTCTTTGTGGTGGAGGCTGCCGATCAGGAAGCGTGGTTAGAAACCGAAGGCCCCGCCGCTGACCAGGATGAAGAAACCCAGGCCGATCAGCACGATGGGGAACAGGATGTGTTCCCAGCGCTCCAGGACCTCGGCGATCGGTCGCCGGGTGGCGACGAACTTGGCCAGGCCCACCAGCACCGCGACCAGGGCCAGGAACACGATGCAGTAGGCAGCCACAGCCCCCGGTCCGACGCTGAGGAAGACCGGGGCGTAGACGCCGATGTTGTCCCCGCCGTTGGCGAAGGTCACCCCGGCCACGGTCCAGACGGCGACATTCTTGCCCGCGATCTTGGCGTCGTCATCATCGTCTTCGCCTCTGCGCCACCCCTGCCAGGCCGCCCACACTCCCAGGCCCAGCGGGATGAGCCCGAAGTAGGGGATGACCCCCGGGGGCAAGAACGCGCCCGCGCCTAAGGACACGAGCACTGCCGCAACCAGGATGCCGGTGAAGCCGAGGTACTGGCCGACCAGGATTCGGACGGTGGTCCCACGCTGGCCCGCACCACGGCCGAAGAACAGGGATAGCACGATGATGTCGTCGATGTTGGTAACCAGGAACAGACCGATCGCCTGGAGGGTTGAGGACAGGATCACGCGCCCACCCCCTTCTCGCAGCAGCCGGGCACGGAGCAGGCCGGGTCCAGGCACGGGGCACTCTCATCCACCGCGAGGGTGACCTCGACCAGAGCAATCAGCACCCGCGCCAGGTGTGCATCGGCGATCTCGTACCGGGTCTGGCGGCCCTCGGCCACGGCGACCGCGATCCCGCAGTCCCGCAAGCACGCCAGGTGGTTCGACACGTTCGACCGGGTCAGCCCCAAGTCCCGCGCCAGTTCGGCCGGGTAGGCCGGCCGTTCCAGCAAGGTCATCAGGATCCGCGACCGGGTGGGGTCGGCCATCGCCCGGCCCAACCGGTTCATCACGTCAACACGAGAGGCAATGGTCAGCATTCACTGAACTATACAGTATGAGCTGAACTTACAGTGTCGCCTCGTAAAGCTATAGCTAAACGAGCCACGGCGCCCATGCCTCGTTGCGAGGTTCACGCCCGCGCGGTCTCGAGGCCGTGAGTGGTCTCAGAAACTCGTCTCGACGATTCTTGTCTCGGTTTGTGGACTACTTGGGGTTTACGAGTCAGACTGGGGCGATGAGGCTGTTGGGGTATACGAGGGTGAGCACGGTGAGTCAGGATGCGCGTCTCCAACTCGACGCGCTGATGGCGGCAGGCGTGGAGGCGCGCGATGTGTTCTCGGACGTGACCTCGGGCGCGCGAGCGGCGATTAAACGGTCCGGGATGAAGAAGCTCCTCGAATACGCGACGGAGGGCGACACGGTTGTCGTGTGGCGCATCGACCGTCTCGGACGCTCTCTGATCGATGTGTTGAACACCGTCAATCTGTTCCGCGATCGGGGCGTGAAGGTTCGGTCGATTTCGGACGGGATTGATCCGGAGACGTCCTCGGGACGGATGATGCTGGGGATGCTCGCGACGCTGGCGGAGTATGAACGGGAACTGATCACGGAGCGGGTGAATGCGGGGATCGCCGCGGCGAGGCAGAACGGGACGAAGTTCGGCCGGCCTGCCGTGAACCCGGCTGTGGTGGAAGAGAAGCTGGCGATCGTCAGGGACGCTCGCGCGAGGGGACGCACAGCAGAGGACGCGGCCCGCCTGGTGGGATGGTCGCGAGCGACCTTATACCGTCACCAGCGCGCAGCAGAGGAGTCGATACCGGTGACTGAGCCGGTGTGACATGGATGCGCTGGCGCGGTGGAGAATTCTGCGGCTTCATATCGAGGATGCAATCCCGCTGACCACGCTGGCGAGAGACACCGGTGTTGGGCTACAAACTCTCCACCGGTGGAAGAAAAACTACCTTGCGGGCGGTATCGACTCGCTCCGCCCGGTTACGAGAACTGACCAGGGGCAGCGGCGCACATCACCGGAGCTCGTGTCGTTCATCGAAGGTCTTGCCCTCACCCGGCCACGTCCTTCAATCGCGGTGATGCAGCGTCTCGCGCGAGCTGAAGGCGAACGGACCGGCGTGGTTCCGCCGAGTTACTCAACGGTTCGTTCGATCGTGCAGAGCCTCGATCCGGCGCTCGTGACTCTTGCGTTAGAAGGTCCGGCGTCGTATCGGGATAAGCACGAGTTGGTGTTTAGACGGCGTGCGGAACGTCCGAATACGACATGGCAGGCCGATCACACCGAACTCGACATCCTCATTCGCGGGGCGACAGGGAAGCCCGAGCGGCCCTGGTTGACTGTGATTCTCGACGACTATTCGCGTGCGATCTGCGGATATACGGTCTTCACCGGGGCGCCCTCGGCGATGAATACCGCTCTTGCGTTGCGGCAAGCGATCTGGCGCAAAAGTGACCCCACCTGGTCGATGTGTGGACTGCCGGACGTGTTGCACGTCGACCATGGCAGCGACTTCACCAGCCACCATTTGGAGTACACCGCGGTTGCCCTCAAGGTTCGACTGATCTACTCAACGGTCGGCAGGCCGCAGGGCCGAGGGAAGATCGAGCGTTTCTTCGGCACCGTTAACACCGAGCTCCTCGCGCAGCTCCCAGGACACCTGACATCAGGAACACGACATCCGGATCCGCGACTCACGCTCCCGGAACTCGACCACGCGATTCATGAGTTCATCGCCACGTACAACGAACGCCCCCATCGCGAGCTCGGGATGAGCCCCAAAACCGCGTGGATCGCTGACGGTTGGCTACCGCGCATGCCAGACAGCCTCGATCAGCTCGACGGGCTTCTCCTCACCGTCCCGAAGAACAGAGTCGTGCAGCGTGATGGGATCCATTTCCAAGGACAGCGCTATCTCGCCCCGACGCTAGCCCCGTTCGTCGGGCGCAGCATCACCATCCGATACGACCCTCGGGACCTTTCCGAAGTTCGTGTCTATGACCACGACACCTTCATTTGTGTCGCCGTCGACGAAGCGCACCCTAACGAGAGACTCAGCCTCCGAGACATCGAAGCAGCCCGTCGCGCCCGCCGACGCGCCCTCCGTAAAGACATCAACGACCGCATACCCCGCACAGCCGCCCGCGAAGAACCACGCAACGATGCGCCCCCAGCGAGGCGAGTGAAGCTACGGACATACGAAGAGGACGGATCATGAGTCGAGACTTCATCATCACGAAGGAACACCGCCGGTTCACCGAGTTCGCCAATGCCGTGAGGAAAGAGCGCACCATCGGGATCTGCCATGGCGACGCGGGAGTGGGGAAGACCCAATCCGCTCGCCGCTACGCCAGGTGGGACACCCTTGACCCGTTCATCACCGAATGGGGACCTCGAGACGCGGCCGATGCGGAACACTACGCGGCAGCTCACCGAGCCCGCACCTTGTTCTTCACCCCGCCCGTTCTCGCCAAAACCGCCCAGCTCCTCCACGACATCGATCGCATCCAGGGGCGACTGGGGCACTGCATCGACGAACACCTTCGAGCGATCGGCAAAGGGACAGGATCCGTCATGCGCCATGATTCCCGGCGATGGGTAGAACTCCTCATCATCGATGAAGCCGAACGACTCTCCGCGACCGCCCTCGAGATCCTTCGTGACCGACATGATCGAGAACACATCGCGATCATCCTCATCGGCATGCCCGGCATCGACCAACGTTTCCGCCACTACCCGCAGCTATACAGCCGACTCGGATTCTCCCACCGATACCGAAACCTAGGACGCGACGAGCTTCTCTTCGTCCTCACGCGCCATTGGAAACGCCTCGGCCGCACCCTCGATCCCGAGGACTTCACCGACGCGCAAGCGATCGCCGCGATCGAGCGCATCACCCGAGGTAACTTCCGGTTACTCGAGCGCCTCTTTCCACAGGTCGCACGAGTCCTCAAGATCAACGAACTTGAAACGATCACCGACGACGTCATCGAGGCCGCTGCAAGCACCCTCGTCATCGGCACCTGAGAAACTGCCATTTAGCGTTACTAAAACAGTGCCCTCGAGCCCCGACGTCCACACCCGACATTCGGATAATCGCGTGAGTCTCCGACCCTCGGTTGTCGAGCACCCGCACGCCTCAATCTATCTTGCATGGTCAAGAGAACGACCAAGTTCACTAAATCGGCGTCACCGTCCGCGTCGCTCCATCTGGGTTCGACCTGGTTACCCCCGACCGAGACGCGCGCATAGCAGCGTTGCGGCCCACGCGTGCTGCACCTGCCCGACTCGGCCAGAGATTCCAGGCGCGCAACGAGTCGACCGCCCGTGCCCAACCGGACGCGACCTCGACGACGTCTGGCGCAGTGTCCTCCAAGATGACGGCATCCGACAGGGTGAACCATTCACGAGGGGAGACCGCCGCACACCTTCAGCGGCATTCCCTGCGGGGCGCGGCCCTCGATGGCCACCATCATTCGACTTCGAAGAATCCCTTGGGAGCTTCGGCGACGGCCGCACGCATGCGCTCACCGGGACAGCGATGTCACCCACGCGCACGACGGCATGCTCGAAGAAGTCCTTCGACTGCGCCTCCCACTGCGCAAACTCATCGAAGTCGTCTCGAAGCTGGAGGTTTCGGTCTCTCATCAGACCTCGGCTTGATTGCACCGCCGTATCGGCCGTGCTCGTCGGACCGGTCGGTCAGGTCCGGTAATGAAGCTCGTCATAGTGGTCCAGCCACGGCTCCAGGCCATGCGCTGCGCGCAAGGCGCGTTCGAGCCGCACGGGTGCGACGACCTTTCGGTAGGGTAGCTGCTCGATTTCAAGATCAGAGGCGACGTTGTGGTCGACCAAACGCATCCTCCACTTCGAAATGGATGCCCTCGCCCCGGTCTATCGCGACTTTGTAGGAGAAGGACTCTGACGTCAATCTCGCAACGTACCTTGTTCGGGAGGCCTAAGGAGGTGCCGCCGATGCCTTCGTCGTGTCCAATGACTCCGACTTGATGGAGCGAGTGCGCCTGGCCAAGCGGAAGCGAACAAGATCGCCGGACTGATCAGCCCTATCCGACCAACAGCAGTGGGTTGATGCGATGCCGGACAAATCTCGCGTAGGCGGTGCGCACACACCACCTCCAGACCGCGCAGTTTCCGAGGAAGTCGCCAATCCCGCCCCGGTCGCGTGACAACCCCGTTCGGCGCGAGTTGTCGGCCGCTACAGATGGACTCCTCGCGCCCGCATGAACGGCACAGGGTTGATGCGCGTCGCGCCTGTGTAGATCTCAAAGTGGACGTGACATCCCGTCGATACTCCCGTGTTGCCGGCGTACGCGACGACCTGGCCCGCCCTGACCGCCTCGCCGTATCTAACCGCGAAACCGCTCGGTTTAATGTGGGCATATGCGCTCGCAATACCACCGCCATGGTCGATCTTGACGAAGTTCCCCCACGCGCCGTTATACGCAGCGAACACGACGCGACCGCTTGCTGCGGCGAAGATTGGCGCACCGCAACCCGCGTACATGTCCGTACCTCTGTGCCCGCTTGATGTGCAATAGCCGTTGGCACAGATGGTGCCCCGTGCCCCGAAGTGCCTTGAGACTCCCCCGTAAGCGGGCCGTGTCCAGCCAGATGCAGCCACATCCCCTGGCTCCGAGCCACTGCTCTGCTCCTCTCGCGCCCTGCGCTCAGCCTCCTCGCGTTCACGGCGCAAACGCTCCTTGCGCGCCTTGCGACGAGCCTCCACTCCCGCCCTGTATCTCGAAACAGTTTTGGTTGTGGTGTCTCTGAGCGCCGCGAGCTGAGCTTCGAGGACTTCTCTTCTCGCGTCCTGTGCGTCGAGCGCCGACTGCGCGTTCTGCGCCGCGTCCTGGGCGCGGAGCATCTTAGCCTCGGTCTGCTGCTGGAGACGGTCGCGCTCGGCACGGGCGACGGCCGCCTGGTTGGACAGGTTCTGCGCGTTGTCGCGGGCGCTCACTGCATCCGTGTAGACCGAACGGTTGGCCTCGACGAGCTTGTCCATTGTGCCCAGCCGTGCGAGCAGGTCATCGGCGTTTGCCGCCGAGCCCGAGAAGAAAAGCTCCAGCGTCGTGTCATTGCCGCCCAATCGGTAGTGCTGCGCCGCGAGGCGGCCCAGCTTGTCGGCTGCTTCGGCAGCACGAGCTCGCTCGGAATCCGCCTGACCCTGGAGCGACACTGTGCGATCGGCGGCCTCTTCGAATGCCTCCTGCGCGGCGATGTACTCAGCGCTCAGCCGCTCGGCCTCCGCCTGCTTGAGGGCGACGTCATTGGCGAGGGAGGCGATAAGCCCTTCGATGCGGGTGACCTCGCGACTCTTCGCCGCCAGGCTGGCCTTCGCCTTCTCGACGTCATCCCACGACGGATAGGTGGCGGCGAAGGCCGGCCCGGACGCGATGAGCCCGGCAGCTGCGAGGCCGACGACACCGAACCCGATGGCGCTGCGACGCGTGACCGTGCGGCCCCGGCTAAACGCGGCCAGCTCGCGCCGGCTCGGGGCGCAGCCGCAGACCTCAGGGCCCTGCTCGTGATTCAACGTGTGTCGCTCCATGATCTGGCCAACCGCTAGCCAGACGCATGCGAGGCCGGCAACGGCGGTGAGATGATTCTGATGCTCTCATCGAAGCCGCGCGGGCCAGCCTCCCATTGCGGCGTGTGGAGGTAATGAGAATGGGAGTCATCATCGGCACCGGCATGGCTCTCTGTCGGCGTTCGGAGCCGCGCCGCCTCTCCACGCCCCAGACGGATCGCAGCATGCCGCATCCCAGGCAGGTACTGTCGCCCCCCGGGCCGTCGTCATCGGCGCCGACATAATCCGAGCGGCCACGGCGCTGGGTCCACCCTCGTCACTGAGACGCGGCAGATCTATGTACTGATCTTCCTACTGCAGTCCTCGTCGGCCACCTTCACCCCCTCTTCCCAGTCGGCTACCCCCAGCATTCTCACGGGCGAACGGGACTATACGAAGGCACTCTTCCTGGCCCGTCTCGTCTGCGACGAAGCGGTCGTCGCAGCTGCCCTGCGAATTGCCATCGCCTACTCGCACCTCTTCGCCGCGACCGTCGGCGGATTCCTCATCTCCGCAGCGCTCGTGTTTGCGACGACAATTCCGCCCCGTGCCGGAAAAGCGTGGGTGTTGAGCTTCTGGCAACGAACCACGGAGGGAGTGCGGGTACTCGCCCGCACGGGCAGCCTCCGCTTCCTCAGGCTGATAGACATCGTTGTCGCAACCGGCTCCGCTCTCATCCTCGTGAACAGCGTCGTGTACATCAAGAGCTTCCTCGCTCTCGACGACGGCGCATTGGCCATCGCATACGCCGCGTACGGAGTCGGCTCATCGATCGTTGCGTTCGACACGGCTCAAATTGTCGACGCTGTTGGAGTTACGCGCACGATGCTCGGCGGAGCTGTCCTCGTGCTCGTCGGTCTCGCGAGTGGCCTCGTCTTCACGATAGTCGCGGCGATCGCGACGACCCTGTGGTGGCTCTTGCTGGCCGTGTGAGCGATACTCAGCGCCGGCACCTCTCTGATCAAACGCCGTCAGCGCGAGTACTTCTCGCGGCTTCCACGGACGATAACCGCAGTCTCGTCTGCACAGCACCGTTCTCGCTGTCCCACGCAAGTCTCCTCGTCACCTATCCCATAGCCGGATGGCTCGGCGCGCTCAGCCTCGTCGTCGCCGTGGGCGTGTTGTTGACGGTCGGATTCGTTGCAGCATCCGTGGGTGCGCGCACCCACGCGCCTCTCGGCTAGAAGCCCCAACGTCGAAGACGATTCAGCAAAGCTCTTCACGGAGCCTTCATCAGAATCCAACGCAATCTCCACACTCGCTGACGAGCCTAGGACTGTGAATGATCGATCTCCCGTGGTGCCCAGCCGTCCGCAGGTCCAGCTGGTGTCCTCCGCCGCCTGCGGACACTGTGCTGACGCCGAACTCGTGCTCGAGAGAGCCCGCGCTCAAGGTCTTGTCGACCTTGAGGTGGTCGATGCCGTATCAGCTCGGGGAGCTGCCCTTGTCGCTCAGTATCGACCGGCGATGTTCCCTCTGATCCTGCTCGAGGGGGAGTTCTTCAGCGCTGGACGACTGCCGCGCGGACCCCTTGCGCGCGTTCTCGGCGTGCCGCGAGCTCGTATCTGATGGGCAGTGAACTCCTCGCGACCGGGTCGATCCTCGCCGCCTTTCTCGCCGGCGGCGTCGCGTTGTTCGCGCCCTGCTGCATCGTCTTCCTCGCCCCCAGCTACCTCGCCGCCGCCGTGAAGAACCGACGCTGGAAGCTGCTGCCGCTGACTTTCGTCTTCGCCGCCGGACTCGCGGCTGTTCTCGTCCCGATCACTGTGGGCGCCAACTTGATCGCCGGCGCCATCGCCCGCTACCACGCGGTCCTCTACTGGGCCGGCGGGCTTCTGATGATCGGGCTGGCGATCCTGGCCCTGTCCGGCCGGATGTGGTCCATGCCCGGGATGCTGCGAGCCCCCAGCGCGGGGAGGAGCGACACGGCGACCTTCTTCAGCCTCGGCGTGTTCTCCGGCATCGCGTCGAGCTGCTGCGCGCCCGTGCTCGCAGGGGTGATGACACTGTCCGCCCTGTCCGGATCACCGGCAGGTGGCACGGTGCTCGGCCTTGCATATGTGTTCGGGATGGTGCTCCCGCTGTTCCTCATGGCGCTGCTATGGGACAAGCTTCCCAAGGGCGGACAGTCGTGGCTGCGCGCCAAGCCGGTGCGCCTGCGGGTGGGGCGTCGGATCCTCGCGACGAACACCGTGAACCTGATCGTCGCGGCCGGATTCGTTGCGATGGGCGTCGCAGTGATCCTGCAGGCCGGTGCGACCGATATGACCGGCGGCGGGTCGCAGTCAGGGGTCGCCGCGTGGCTGACCGATCTGTTCGCGTTCGTCCTGCAGTGGACGGCGCCCATCCCGGACCCCGTTCTGGGCGCCGCCCTGATCGGGTTGGTCGGCATCTTCGTGCTCGTGACGCTCCGCGATCGTGGCCACGACACACCCCCCGACCCACCCGACGGAGGCGACTCGCCCGAGACCACGGGACGCGCTATCGACGCACCGGACCCCGTCGCTGACCCCACACCCCGACCCACGGAGAGCACCCCATGAACCGCAAGACTCGCGAAACGGTCAGCGCCCCCGCCCGCACCCGCCGGCAGAGCCCCCGCTCACGGACACGGATCTGGGTGACCGCCTCGGCCGTTACCGTCGGCGCCGTCCTGGTCGGGTACGGGATCTACTCCGCCATCCCCGAGGCGGCCCCGGTCGATGTCGAAGCCGCCGCAGACTTCACGCTGCCCGCTACCGATGGGAGCACGGTCAGTCTGAGCGATCTCCGCGGCGAGACGGTGGTGCTGTACTTCAATGAGGGCGCCGGATGCGGTTCCTGCACCGCACAGATGGCCGCGATCGAGAAGAACCCGGGCTTCGCCGAAAAGGACATCACCGTCCTCCCCATCGTTATGAACCCGGCCGCGCAGATCCAGGCGGACATGGACGCGTTCGGCGTCACAACCCCGTACCTGCTCGACGATGGGACCGTGTCGGAGGCCTACGACGTCCTCGGCAGAGGCATGCATGCCGGTCTTCCCGGTCACGGGTTCGTGCTCATCGACGCCGAGGGGAACGAGCGCTGGCGCGGCGATTACCCCTCGATGTGGCTGGACCCCGAGGAGCTCCTCCACGAAGTGCAGGAAGCGCTGGGATAGACCCCTGCGCGACCGCGACACCCACCGAGACCCGCGAGGCGAAGGCCGGGCTCTGGCGAGGAGGCCCCCGTGCGCGAGTCACCGTGCGCGAGACGCGATCGCGTCTATGAGCTGCTCGGTGGTCGGCAGCCCGGCGAGCCCAGTCGGGGTCGCGTAGACCCGGCACGCGACGTCCGAGGCTGGTTCCCCGCCGGGGAAGAGGTCCGCGCCGTCGAGAAGGATCGTCGGCGATCCGGCGAACCGCAGGCGGGCGGCTTCCTCTCCGGTCGTGACGACTCGGAGCCGGATGGGGGTGTCGCCGAAGCCCGTCGCACGGAGGGCCGCCTCGAGTCGACGGCGCATGTCGACCCAGCTCGGACAGTCGTCGATGTGCAGGAGCTCGATGTCCATGAGTCCGTTCTCCGCCGGGATTCTCGTCACTGCAGCGCCGGTACCTCGCTGCGACGGGGCAGAGGGCGTTGCCGGGTCCCCCCAGTCTGCTCCCCCGGGCTGGCAGCGAGGGAAGAGCGCCGTGGACAGTAAGGCACCCTCACCCCCGCCGTTCATCGGCGAAGGTGAGGGTGCGGGTCAAACGGGCCCCACCGATTGGGCGGGGTGCCTCAGCCGGATCAGGGAAGGCGCTCGTGGTTGTCGCGTGACGGGGCATGCTGGTCGTGCGCCGAAGTCGACGGCTCTCCGTGGCCGTGCGTGCCGTGCCTGTTCATGAAGTACATCATGGCGATCATGCTGAGCGGGCAGGCGAGCAGCAGGGCAAACGGCAGCGCCTGGGCGAGATCGACGCCGAACGCGACCAGGCCGACGAGGATGATCGTCGCGGCGCCGGCGAGGAGAATGAGGTGCTTCTTCATCGTGTTCCTTCATTGTTGACGGGCGCCGAATCGTTCACAGCGGCCCGGATGGACTGGTAGGTGGGAAGGTCGATGTCGCCGCTTGCTAGACGTGCGTCCAGCAAGGACTTCGCGTCGCTCGGTGTCTGCGGGGCGGGGAAGATGCGTTGCACCGCCCAGACGACGACTCCGATGACGATCCCCCACCCGGCGACCATGGCGATCCAGCCGACGACATCCATCTGCCCGCACCACACGCTCACGACCGCCTCCTCAATTCACCGGCGGGGTTGCCGTCCTTCCAGACTGGGCGGCGCAGATCAAGGACGCGCCGTGGTCTGATGAAGAATCACTGAAGGTGCGCCCCCCGCGCGGCGTCCTCCCCATCGAGGGGCAGTTCGATGAGGAATTCTGCGCCGTGGCCCGCGCCCGCGCTGTGGGCGGTGACGGTTCCGCCGTGCGCGTGCACGAGGGCGCGGGTGATGCTGAGGCCGATCCCCGACCCGCCGTGCGCGCGGTCCCTGGCAGCGTCCACCCGATAGAACCGCTCGAACAGGTGCGGCAGGTGTGCCTGGTCGATGCCTTCCCCGTTATCGGCGACGACGAAGCGCACCCCGCTCGGGGTGGGCGCGGCGCTGACGCGGACGGTGCCGCCAGCAGGGGTATGCCGCAACGCGTTGTCGAGAAGATTCGCGAACACCTGCCCGAGCCGGTCGAGGTCCACGGGCAGGTCCGGCAGGTGCGGCGCATCGACGACGAGGGTCACGCCGGCGGCGGCGTAGGCGCCGGCGGCCGCTGCCGCCGCCGCCGAGAGGATCGCCCCGGGTGCAAGGGGTTGCCGGTGCAGGTGCAGGTTACCGCTGTCGACACGGCTGACGTCGGAGAGGTCCGCGGAGAGCCGGGTGAGACGGGACGCCTGTGCCCGCAACACCGCGGTGGTCGCGGGAGTGAGCTGCTGCACGTCGTCGTCCAGCGCGTCCAGGGTGGCCGCTATGGTGGCGACCGGCGTGCGCAGCTCATGGGCCACGTCCGCCGTCAGCCGCCGGCGCAGCTGCTCGTCTCGGTCGAGACGATCGGCCATAGCGTTGAAAGCACGCGCGAGCTGGTCGAACTCGGCACCGACCCCGGGCGCTGTCACACGGGTATCGAAGCGACCGGCGGCGAGACGTGTCGACGCCTCGGCCATCGTGCGCAACGACGCGCCGATGCGGCGCGCGAGGAAGACACTGGCGGCGACGGATGTCACCGTGGCGGAGCCCAGAGCGATGGTCGTCGCGAGCGTGCTCGCGGATCGGAAGGCCTCCTCCGCGTGGCCGATGGCGTCTTGGGAGGCCCCTCCCGACTCGGTGACGTGTTGGAGGAACAGGGCCGGGCCGACGAGAGTCGCGACGAGGAACGCCGTGAGCCCTCCTGCGAAGACGACCAAGGTCATCGCGATGACAAGACGCGCGGCGATCCCGCGCACCACAGGCGCACCGGCGGCGATGATCATCGCCCCGGCCCCATCCGATATCCCACCCCGCGGACCGTCCGGACATACTTCTGCTCGGTGGCCGTGTCGCCGAGCTTCTGCCGGATGTGCAGAACATGCACATCCACGAGGTGGTCATCGCCGACCCACTCGCCACCCCACACCGCGTTGATGAGCGCCTGGCGAGTGAACACCTGACCCGGGTTCAGCGCCAACGCCGCCAGCACGTCGAACTCGATGCGCGTCAGCGGCACCGGGCGTCCCCCCAGGGACACTTCGCGCCCTCGAACGTCGATCGCCAACGCGCCAAACGAAACGAGCGGGGCAGTCCCTTCCGCAGCCGCGGCGCGCGGACGCCGCATCATGACCCCGATGCGGGCGACGAGCTCGCGCGGGCTGAACGGCTTGGTCATGTAGTCGTCCGCTCCCACCGACAACCCGATCAGCATGTCGACCTCGTCGACTCGGGCCGTGAGCATGAGGATGTAGCAGTCCGAGAAGGTGCGTATGCTCCGGCAGACCTCCACCCCGTCCAGGCCAGGCAAGCCCAGATCCAACACCACGACAGCAGGATCCCGCTCGCGCGCCAAGCGCACCGCCGAAGGCCCATCGGCCGCCGACGCGACCTCGAACCCCTCGCGCTCCAGGTATCCGGCGAGCACGTCCGCGAGCGCCTCTTCATCGTCGACGACGAGCGCGCGGCGGCGATCTGGCAAGTGGCTGCTCATGACTGTGTGCCCTTTCGCAACACGATCGGGATCGAATTCGCCGCGATCGGACTCGAAGAAGGCATCACAGTGGCGTGCGGTCCGTAGTACTCAGCGGCAGCGCGCGAGCGACGCGTGGATGGCGATCGAGTGGGCCAGCAACCTGCGTGATCCGATCCCAGCCGGTCCCGACGACGGCCAGCCCTCGCGAGCCCATACCCCAGCGGCGGTCCTCGGGACAGCGGTCCCCCGGGAGATTCGACCGACTAGGAAGCACGTCGGCACCCACTTTTCTTGCGTCGATAGCGCCCGGCTCGGAAGAGAGATCCCCCTGTGTGAGGGGCCGGGTCACGACCATGACACGATTCTCGGAGTCGACTCCTATCTCGCCTGATCCCGGGAGCGAATGGCGTTGACGTTCCGACTCGACCATTGCGACGAGGATCGCATAGAGGAGGGCTGCAACAACCAGGGCGGTCGCGATCAATCCCACTCTGAAAACAGTCTTGTTCATGGTGGCTTCCTGTATCTGCTTGGGAGTGTCGTCCGGCCATCGCAGCGGCGGCAATGTGACGCTGGTGACGCGCCGTCCTAAGTCGTCGTGGCCCTACGGGCTTTCCGGAGTCATGGAATGATCAGGACCGGTACCCGACCAACGCGGTCATACCGGACTCAGCGTGGTAGATGTTGTGGCAGTGAGCGACCCACAGGCCCGGGTTGTCAGCTTCGAAGTCCACTTTGAGGGTCTGACCGGGCAGAATGATCGAGGTGTCTTTTCGTGGGCCTCCATCCGGGTGCTGGTAGGTGTGGCCGTGCAAGTGGAAGGGATGCCACATTTTGGTGTCGTTGAGAATCTGCAACTGGACGCGTTCCCCTTCGTTGATTGCATGGGCGTCGCGCATCGGGTCTCTCACATCGAACCGCCGTCCGTCGATCCCCCAGTCATATGCCTGCATCCCGCCGGTGAGGGCCAGGTGAATGATCCGGTCGGGGGTTGTGTCCCTCAACGAGACATGTGCGGCGGCTGTGAGGTTCGTTGCCAGTCCAACCCTGCCAG
Organism: Microbacterium sp. T2.11-28; assembly: GCF_950097975.1. Classification (GTDB taxonomy): domain Bacteria; phylum Actinomycetota; class Actinomycetes; order Actinomycetales; family Microbacteriaceae; genus Microbacterium. The sequence goes on along the minus strand of NZ_CATNHF010000032.1, from coordinate 55,142 downwards.
CGCTCAGTTCGGGAATTGTAGTCCCGCTCACCGGCGCCGTCCCCGCGCCGGTGCGTAGAACGGCCAGGGCCCGATCCTGCTTGCCTTCCGCCTGGGCAACGATCGGGAACGCCCCATCATTGAGGCGGACGAGCAAGTCGTAGCGCTCTCCCATCCCGATCAGGACGCTATCGACCACAGCGGGCACAACCGGGAACCCGTCGGTGTGGGTGATGGTCAGGCTGTGACCACCGATCGCGAACCGGAAGGCGGTGTCGCTGCCGGCGTTGATGATCCGGACCCTGACCCGGCTCCCGGGGGTGCCGGTGAACTGAGCGGGGTCGGCTTTGGGTTTGCCGTTGATGAGGTAGTGCGGGTAGTAGACGTCGCCGGCGTCGCCGCCGAGCAGGTCGGAGGTGGCACCCATCAGCAGGTTCCCCATCCGCATGAACATGTCGCCCATCCCGCCCATGTCTCCCATGCCCTTCGAGAGGTCGGTGAGGACCTGGTCCGGGGTGGCGGTGACGCCGTCGAGCCAGTCGTCGAGGATCAGCACCCATTCGTCGTCCCACGTCACCTTCTCGTCCGGGTCGTCGATGATGAGCGCACCGTAGAGGCCGTGGTCCAGTTGCGGGCCGACGTGGGGGTGGAACCAGTAGGTGCCCGGATGCGGGGTGACGAACTCGTATGCGAACTGTCCGCCCGGGGCGATGGGGGCTTGGGTGACCGGAGGGACCCCATCCATGTCGTTGCGGAGGGCGAGTCCGTGCCAGTGCACGGAGGTGTCCGCGTCGAGCTGGTTGCGGACGGTCGCTTTCAGCGTGTCGCCTGCGGTGAGCCGGATTACCGGGGCCGGGATACCTCCGAACGCCCAGGTGGCGGCGGCGGTACCGGCCAGGTCGAGCGTGGTGGGGGCGGCGGTGAGGTCGACGGTGGTGACTCGGCCGGTGCCGCCGCGGTTCTTCTCCGTGCCGGACACCGCTGCGCCGGTGGGTGTCACCCATTGCGGCGCGGGGGTGCAGGAGGCGAGCACGGCTGCCGCGACGGCGCCCAGTCCGAGTCCGAGCACACCTCTTCGGGTCAGCAGCATCGGTGAGGACGGTGTGGGAGAGAGCGGACGGTCAGGCATGTTCGGGCTCCTTCTGCATGGTCGTCGCAGCGGGCGCCTGGGCGGGCAGGCGGAGCCGCTTGAGGAGGAGGGCGTTGACGGCGACGATCACGGAGGAACCGGACATCGACAGGGCGGCGATCTCCGGGGACAGCATGATCCCGAACGCCGGGTAGAACACGCCGGCGGCGATGGGGAGGGCGGCGGCGTTGTATCCGATGGCCCAGCCCAGGTTCTGCCGCATCTTTCGCAGTGTGCCCTTGCCGATCTTGAGTGCGATCGCAACATCGAGCGGGTCCGAGCGCATCAGGACCACGTCGGCGGTCTCGATGGCGACGTCGGTGCCGGCGCCGATCGCGATGCCGAGGTCGGCCTGGGCGAGGGCGGGGGCGTCGTTGACGCCGTCGCCGACCATCGCGACCTTCTTGCCCGTCTTCTGCAGCTCGGCGACCTTTGCGGACTTGTCCTCGGGGAGCACATCCGCGATCACGGTGTCGATGCCGAGGAGAGCGGCGATCCGGTCGGCGGTGGGCTTGTTGTCCCCGGTGAGCATCGCGACCTCGACGCCCTGCTCGTGGAGAGCGTCGATCGCGGTCTTTGCGGTGTCCCGGGGTGCGTCGGCGAGACCGATGATCCCGGCGACTTGCCCGTCCACGGCGAACAGGATCGCGGTGCGGCCGGACCCAGCCAGGTCCTGCTGAGCGGCCTGCACCCCGCTGATGTCGATCCCCTCCCCGGTGAGAAGGCGCGGGTTGCCGAGGACGACCTGTCGACCGTCGACGGTGGCGATCGCGCCCTGCCCGGTGACGTTTCGGAACGCGGTCGCGGTGCGACGGGGGATGTCGCGGGCGTCGGCGTAATTCACGATCGCTTTCGCCAGAGGATGCTCGGATTCCCGCTCCAACGCGACCGCGAGGGAGAGGGTCTCGAGGTCGTCGCCGCCGACGGGGATGTAGTCGGTGACCTCCGGCTCCCCCTTGGTGAGGGTGCCGGTCTTGTCGAACACGACCGTGTCGATGCGGGCGGCGGTTTCGATCCCGGATGCGTTCTTGAACAACACGCCCCGTTTCGCGCCGAGCCCGGTGCCGACCATGATCGCGGTCGGCGTCGCCAATCCGAGGGCGTCGGGGCAGGTGATGACGACGACGGTGATGGCGAATAGGATCGCCATCGGCACCGCAGCGCCGGCGAGCAGCCACACCAGGAAGGTGAGGGTGCCGCCGATCAGGGCGACCAGGACCAGCCAGAACGCTGCCCGGTCGGCGAGGCGCTGTCCGGGGGCTTTGGAGTTCTGCGCCTCCTGCACGAGCTTCACGATCTGCGCCAACGCCGTGTCCGACCCGACTTTGGTGGCTGTGACGCGGAGGGTGCCGACGGTGTTCACGGTCGCTCCGATCACCTCCGACCCGGGCGCTTTGTCCACCGGCATGGATTCGCCGGTAACCATCGACTCGTCCACCTCGGACTCTCCGGATTCCACGACACCGTCGGTGGGGATCTTCGCCCCCGGCCGCACCAGCATCAGATCCCCCGGGACGACCTCGCTGGTGGGGATCTCGACTTCCTGCCCGTCACGGATGACGACCGCCTGCGAGGGTGCGAGCTCCAGGAGGGTGCGGATGGCGTCGTTCGCGCCGCCGCGGGCGCGCATCTCCACCCAATGCCCCAGCAGCACGAAGGTGGCAAGCACGGTGGCGGCTTCGTAGAACACTTCACCGCCGCCGGTGAGGGTGACCGCGAGGGAGTACAGCCAGCCGGCGCCGACTCCGACCGCGACGAGCACCATCATGTCGAGGGTCTTCGCGCGCAGCGCCCGGTAGGCGCCGTCGAAGAAGATCCACGCGGAGTAGAAGATCACCGGCAGCGACAGGATCAGCATGAACACGTCATCACGTAGCCCGAACGGGGCGGGCACCTCGAATCCGATCACCTCCCGCCCGATCGGAGACCATAGGGTGATCGGGATCGACAGGATCAGCGCGACCAGGAACCGGTTGCGCATGTCGCGGATCATCGCGTCCATCGACATCCCGCCGTGGTGCCCGCCGTGGCCCATCATTTCCTGCGCACTGTGCCCCGACGCTGCACCATGATCGTGCCCACCCGCGGCCGCGGTGTGACCGGCGTGCTCACCGGCATCCGCCGTCGTCGACGGTGCGTGCGTGTGGTCGTGGCCAGCTGCGTGGTCGTGGACGGGGTCGTCGAGATGGCCTGCGTGACCCTCGTGGTTTGCGTGACCCGTGGGATCCGTGTGGACCTCGTGCGCGTCGTGACCCGCGTGCGGTTCTTGTGCGCCGTCGGCTGAGGGGCCGGCGTGGTCGTGGGCGCCGTGGTCATGTGAGTCGCCGGTGGGAGGGCAGATGTGGTCGGGGACGGACTGGCCGGCGCAGTGGTACCCGCAGTCGATGACCCATTGCTGGAGGTGGGCGACCGAGGTGGTCTCGGGGTCGTAGGTGACGGTCGCGGTCTGTGAGACCGGGTTCGCGTCGACGGCGATCACTCCGGGTTGTCGGCCCAGGTGGGCTTCGGTGACGTTCTTGGAGGTCGCGCGGATCATGCCGCTGACCTGCAGGGTCACGGTTCTGGTGTCGCTCATTTCGGTTCCTTCCCGATGGTGGAGTCGGTGGTGTCGGGGTGGGGCCAGTGCCAGTCGGCGACGGCGGGGATGTCGGTGCCGTGCTCACGGGTGTGGGCGCGGGCATGCAGGCGGGCGTCCTGCAGTTCCTGCCGCAGCTCCGCGTGGCGGGCGGCGAGACCCGGGACGTGGTCGAGGACGTCGATCGCGAGCCGGTACCGGTCGAGGTCGTTGAGCATGACCATGTCGAACGGGGTCGTGGTGGTGCCGCGCTCCTGGAAGCCGTGCACGTGCAGGTTCTGGTGTCCGGCGCGGTTGTAGGTGAGCCGGTGGATGAGCCACGGGTAGCCGTGGTAGGCGAAGATCACCGGCTTGTTGGGGGTGAAGATCGCATCGAACTCCCGGTCCGGCAGCCCGTGCGGGTGCTGGTCCTCGGATTGCAGCCGGGTCAGGTCGACTACGTTCACCACCCGCACTCTCAGGTCGGAGACGTGCTCGCGCAGCAGCGCCGCGGCGGCGAGGGTCTCGAGGGTGGGGACGTCGCCGGCGGCGGCGAGCACCACATCCGGCTCCGTGCCCTCGGTTTCCGTGCCCGCCCACGGCAGGATGCCCAGCCCGCGGGTGCAGTGCTCGATCGCCTCGTCCATCGTCAGCCACTGCGGGGCGGGCTGCTTCCCGGCGACGACGACGTTGATGTACCCGGCCGAGCGCAGGCAGTGGTCGTAGGTGGACAGCAGCGTGTTCGCGTCGAACGGCAGGTAGACGCGGACGATGTCGGGGCTCTTGTTCAGGGCGAGGTCGATGAACCCGGGGTCCTGGTGAGAGAACCCGTTGTGGTCCTGCCGCCAGACGTGGCTGGAGAGCAGGTAGTTGAAGCTCGGGATCGGGTCCCGCCACGACACCTCCCGGGCCGCTTCGAGCCATTTGGCGTGCTGGTTGAACATCGAGTCGACGATGTGGGTGAACGCCTCGTAGCAGTTGAACAGCCCATGCCGGCCGGTCAGGACGTAGCCCTCGAGCCAGCCCTGGCACTGGTGCTCGCTGAGCACCTCCATCACCCGCCCAGTCGGGGCCAGGTGCTCGTCGACGGGCTCCACGGCCGCGTTCCACTGCTTGCCCGTCGCCGAGTAGACGGGTGGGGCGAGTCGGTTGGAGGCGGTCTCGTCCGGGCCGAAGATGCGGAAGTTGTCCGGATTGTCCCGGATCACCCCCGCCAGCCAATCCCCCAACGTCCGGGTCGCTTCGCCGGTCGACGCCCCGCGCGCGGCGGGGTCGACGGGGTGGGCGTGCTCGCGGAAGTCCGGGAGCCGCAGCGGGATCGTGAGTTGTCCGCCGTTGCCGGCCGGGTTCGCGCTCATCCGCCGATCCCCGTCCGGGGCGATCGCGACCGTGGTCGGGCGCGGGGCGCCGATCACGTCGAACAGCCCGTGCGGACGGTAGGACGCCAGCCAGTCCTCGAGGATCCGCAGGTGCTCCGGATTGTCGCGGACCTCGGCGAGCGGCACCTGATGGGCCCGCCAGGTGCCCTCCACCGGCAGACCGTCGATGATCTTCGGGCAGGTCCACCCCTTCGGGCTGCGCAGCACGATCGCCGGCCACGCCGGCCGCCCCTCCAACGTCCCCGCCGCCGCGGCGGCCTTGATGTCCGCGATCTCATCCAGTACCGCATCCAGCACTGCCGCGAAGGCCGCGTGGGACTCACGCGGGGTTTCCCCATCGAAGCCGACCGTGACGACGTGGGGGTCGTGGCCGTAGCCGCGCAGCAGCGCGACCAGCTCTTCCTCGGGGATGCGGGACAGCACGGTCGGGTTGGCGATCTTGTACCCGTTCAGATGCAGGATCGGCAGCACCACCCCGTCGTGGGCGGGGTTGAGGAACTTGTTGCCGTGCCACGCGGTCGCCAACGGCCCGGTCTCTGCCTCCCCGTCACCGATCACGCAGGCGACCAGCAGGTCGGGGTTGTCGAACGCCGCCCCGTAGGCGTGCACCAGGGAGTAGCCGAGCTCGCCGCCCTCGTTGATCGACCCCGGCGTCTCCGGGGACGCGTGCGAGGGGATCCCGCCGGGGAAGGAGAACTGCCGGAACAACGCCCGCAGCCCCTCTTCGGTGCGGTCGATGCCCGGGTAGCGTTCGGTGTAGGTGCCGTCCAGGTAGGCGTTGGCGACCATGCCGGGTCCGCCGTGCCCGGGCCCGGTCACGTACAGGGTGTTCAGGTCGCGGTCGCGGATGGCACGGTTCAGGTGGGCGTAGAGGAAGTTCAGGCCCGGGGTGGTGCCCCAATGGCCCAGCAGCCGCGGCTTGATATCGTCCCGGCTGAGGCGGTGGCGCAGCAGCGGGTTACCCTGCAGGTAGATCTGGCCGATGCTCAGATAGTTCGCCGCCCGCCACCACGCATCCACCGCCGCCAACTGCTCGACGGTGGCATCAGTGGTGCGGTGCGCCCACGCGGGGGGTGCCGGTGTGGGGGTCATGGTCGGTCTCCTTCCGATCCGCGGCCGCTCGGGTCGCGCCAGGTGCGAATGACGGGGGTCATGGTGTTGCCGCCGGGATGAGAACGGTGGCGGTGGTGTCGCGGATCCAGACCACGCCGCGGTCATCGACCAGGACGATCGCACCGTCCCCGGTGACCCCGAGGGCTTGGACGGTTCCCGTGGTGGTGCCGACGTTCTCCCAGCCGGTGCCGACTAGGCGTCGCAACGTCCCGTCGGTGTCCACTCCGACCACCCCACCGGTTGGGTCGGTCTCCACCAGGTACAGCAGTGGCGCGTCCGGCGCCGGGGTGAAGGTGGCGCCACCGTCGGTGCTGTGCTGCAGCCCGTCCTGGGTGGCGGCGTACAGGGTGCCGTCGGTCGCGGCGGCCAGGTCGACGGCGGGCAGCTCGGCACCGTCCGCCCAACTCTGCCCGCCGTCGCTGCTGGTGCGCAGCAGCGGGCGGGAGGATCCGATCCCGTACAGGGTGCCGTCGCCGGTGACGGTGAGGACGTGGAAGTCCTCTTCCCCGGTGAACGCGACCGGTTCCCACGAGGCGCCGGCGTCGAGGCTGCGGATGATGCCGAGGTTGGGGGCGCCGAGCTCCGCCGGGGTGGACGGGCCGGGGTGCCCGGACGCGTAGAGGGTGTCACCGGTAGCGGTCAGTCCCATCGCGTCCAGGTCGATGCCACCGACCGGGCCGGTGACGGTGCCGTCCTCGCCCAGCGTGTACAGGCCGGTGTGGGTGCCCAGCAGCACGGTGCCGTCACCGGCGTCGACGATGCCGTGCACATGCCCGAACCCGGCCGCGGTGCTCGCGGGGGCATCGGGCTCCGCAGGGGTGGTGCTGCAGCCCGTGAGCAGCAGCGCGACGGTGACGGTGGCCGTGATCGCCAGTCTGCGGGTGGTGGGAGAGATCATGAACGGAGAGCCTTTCCGTGCGGGTACGCCGGATACCGGTGACCGCACAGGGGTCGAGGGTGGGGACTCGGACGGGACCGGCATCGGGAGCGCGGGTCCCGTCCGAGGGGTACCGGGTCAGAGGCTGGCGAGGATGTCCTGCATCGTGGTGATCTCGGCGGTCTGCCCGTCGATGATCTGCTGCGCGAGGGCGGCCACGTCCGTGTTCTGCCCGTCGGTGAGCACCGACTGCGCCATCGTCACGGCGCCCTCGTGGTGGGCGATCATGCCGTTCAGGAACAGGCGGGTCGCCTCGACCCCGGTCGCGGCATCCAAAGCGGCCATGTCGTCCTCCGACATCATCCCGCCGCCCATGTCCATGCCATCCATTCCGGACATGGAGTCGTCGTACGGGACGCCCCACTCCTCCAGCCAGCCCTTCATGGTCTGGATCTCCGGGTCCTGTGCGGCCTTGATCTGCTCGGCGAGGTCCACCACCCGCTCGTCGATGCCGTCTTTCGCGAGGATCTGATCGGCCATCTCGATGGCCTGCTGGTGGTGCGGGATCATCATGGTCACGAACATCTCGTCCGCGGCGTTGAACGTGGCGGCGGACGGGGACGGGGCGGTGCTGGTCATCCCCCCAGGGCCGTGGTCCATGCCGGGCATGGTGCCGTCGGTGGGGGCGCAGCCAGCGAGCACGAGCACGGTGGCCAGGGCGCCGGCGGTCAGCGCGAGAGTACGAAAACGCATCAGGGGTGTCCTTATCTAGTCAGTCGGTGAGGGTCTGATTCACTGCCCGGGAGGGCACGGTGCAGCATCCCCAGCGGGGTCGCCGGGGTGCAGACGGACTCAGGTACGACTGATGGACAGGACAAGCAGTGAGGGCGGGCGGGGGTGCGGCAACCCGGCCAGCAGCATCCGGGTTTGGGAGCGGGCACGCGCGACCGCGCGGGTGAACAGGCCCCGGAACGTCGGGACGAGCAGGACGATCGCCGCGGCCAGCAGCGCCAGCACGCACACCATCATCAGCACCGAATGATCCGGCACCCCCGCAGGGGTGCCGCACCCGTCCTGACAATGACCCCCCGCGGCCTCCGCCGCAGCTGTGGTCATCGACGTATCGGCGGCTCGTGTGGCCCCGACCGGGCTGTGCGTGCTCATCGCGCTGGTCTCTGATGCCAGGGCGGGCTGGTGGGAACCGGTCAGGATGTGCATGGACAGCAGCCCGGTGATGATCGCCAGGGCGATCGGAGCGGCCAGCAGGAGCCGTCGCACCCCGGGGCTCAGACGCGCGTGCGAGCGAATCACGTTCACGACCGACCTCCTTCCCGTCCAGGGTAGCGGTGCCCTGCCTCCGCGACACGGTCAGAACACCACGCACGGGGCGAGGCGCCCTCCCACCCAGCATATACCCATCCGGGGTATCCGGGGGGGGGACGTGTCGCGGTCGCCCGCGGCCGCCGATGAGACCCGCCTCGGAGACGGCTACCCGCCAGGGGTATGCTGGCGACATTGAGGAAGGAGCGTCGACGGTGAATCAGTTGGTGGCGCGACGGCGGGCACTCGGGTCCCGGCGCGCCCTGTGGTTCTACCTGGCCGCGGTGACCGCGATCATCGCGGGGCTGCTCGCGATGCACTCGCTGAGTCTGGAAGAGGACCAGGCGGGCGCTGTCGTCGCCGCCGCCGTTGCGGCTCCCGACACCGCCGCCGACATCCTGGTCAGCGGGGTGGTGACACCCTCGTGCGATGAGACGGTCTGCGGGACGTCTCATGCTGTAGCTGCCGTGACGTGTCTGCTCGCGTTGCTGACCCTGCTCATCCTGGTGTTACCCGCCCGGGACGGATGGATGTCGCTGCCGGCGTGGCTGCGATCCCTCCCCGGCAGGTCGGCCTCGTGCACGTCCAGGTCGGCTCTTCTGCGGCCCTCCCTGATCGTTTTGTCGATCAGTCGCACCTGATCAACGCTCAGCTCGCGCCCGCCCTCTAAGCCACCGCTGGCGCGTCCCGTCTGCGTGATGCCGCCGACGGCCACGATGTGCGCCCCGAAGCGCGCCCCGCCTGCAGCACCGTGTGTGACCCGATTCAGGATTATCGCCGCCGAAGCGGCACACTTCCCGGCCGCACCTCCTGGTTGGACCGTGTGACGGCGGCGGCGACCGTGCTCACCTTCATCGTCCCCCTCCTCCAGGAAAGTCTTGTATGCCCGAACCCGCCCTTTCTCCCCCGACGACCGGTATCGATACGCGCCGCGCTGCGAGAGCCGCCCTCTCTTCCCCACCCGTGCCGACGCGAGGCGATCGACGCCGTCGGCCTACCCGTAACGCCCGGACACCTCGACACGCGCCTCGCAGCACGCTCACCCACCATCGGATGCTCGCCGGCACCGTGATGTTCACGGACGCTCCCCTCGCCGCGCTGCCGTTGCTTATCACGTTGACGCCGGAGCCGGTGTTCGCCGTCGAGGCGACCCGCACCCCGGTGCGCGCCCAGTCGTTCACCACCCCCGACACCGTCACCGAGACGGTGATGGTGCGCGGGGACTACACGGTGGCGGTGACCGCCCCCGTCGGGACCGAGTCGTACGCGCACACCGCGGACACGTTCACCAACGACCCGGCGTCGGCGGTGCAGTGGCCGTTCACCGTGGGAGTGCCGATCAGCAGCACGTTCGGCTATCGCACCCGGCCGTGCCCGTCCTGCTCAAATTTCCATGCCGGACTGGACATGACCCCCGGGATCGGCACCCCGATCCAGGCGATCGCCGACGGGGTGGTCACCACCGCGACGGAGCAGGGCGGCGCGTACGGGGTGTACGTGGTGATCCGACACGAGATCGATGGGCAAGTCGTGGAGAGCGTCTACGCGCACATGCGGGAAGGGTCCCTCGCCCTGACCCCGGGACAGACCGTGCGGGTGGGGCAACTGGTCGGCCGGGTCGGGAACAGTGGACGCAGCACCGGTGCGCACCTGCACTTCGAGATCCGCACCGGAGGCGAAGCGGTGGACCCGCTGGCGTGGCTCCCGGCGAGGGTGAGGCCCTGATGGACGCACTCCTCATTGTGGCTCCGGCGCTGATCCCGAGCCCGGGGATCAGCTTCGTGCAGGTCGGGCCGTTCCAGATCCGGTTCTACGCGCTGGCGATCCTGGCCGGGATCGTGCTGGCGGTGCTGATCACCGGCCGTCGGCTGCGGGCGGTCGGGCATCCGGCCGGGGTCGTGGTGGATGTGGCGATGTGGGCGGTGCCGTTCGGGATCCTCGGCGCCCGGATCTACCATGTGCTCACCCATCCGGGCGACTACTTCTTCCCTGGCGCGGACCTGTGGCGGGTGCTCTACATCTGGGAGGGCGGGATCGCGATCTTCGGCGCGATCCTGGGCGGGCTGGTCGGGATCGTGATCGCCACCCGTCGCGCCGGGATCCCGGTGCTGCTGTCCCTGGACGCGCTCGCCCCGGGGATGCTGGTCGCCCAGGCGGTGGGGCGGCTGGGGAACTACTTCAACCAGGAACTGTTCGGCCCACCCACCACCTTGCCGTGGGGGTTGCAGATCGACCCCTCAGCTCCCGCGATCCCGCCGGGGACCCCGGCGGGGACCCTGTTTCATCCGCTGTTCCTGTACGAGCTGCTGTGGAACCTGGCCGGTGCCGCCGTGATCGTGCTGCTCGAGCATCACCGCCGCCGGCACGGCCGGATTACGTTGGGCGCCGGGCGGAGTCTGGGCGTGTACCTGCTGTGGTACGGGGCAGGGCGGGCGGCGCTGGAGTCCATCCGGCTGGATCCCACCGAGCTGCTCGCCGGCGGGCTGAAAGCGAACGTGCTCACCGCCCTGGTGGCCGCCGCACTGGGGGTCGGGCTGCTCGCCCACGCCTCCTGGCGCGCCCGCCGCCGCACACCCGTCCGGGAGAGGGAGGATGCGCGTGTCGATCCGCAGTGAGCAGGCCCCGCAGCTGCCCGCCGATCACGTCGACCGGCCGGTGGACGAGCCCACGAATCCGCGCCTGAGCGTTTCGGGGTGGGCGCGGTGGGCGTGGCGGCAGCTGACCAGCATGCGCACCGCCCTGGTGTTGTTGCTGCTGCTCGCGGTGGCCGCGATCCCCGGGTCGTTGGTCCCACAACGCTCCTCCGACCCGAACGGGGTGATCCAGTTCGACAAGACCAACCCGGGCTGGATGTGGGCGGTGGACCTGCTGCAGCTGCACGACGTGTTCGGGTCGGTGTGGTTCTCCGCAATCTACCTGCTGCTGTTCGCGTCGCTGATCGGCTGCGTCATCCCCCGCATCCGCCACCACCTGACCGCGCTGCTCGCCCCGCCCCCGGCCACCCCCCGCAACCTGTCCCGCCTGCCCGCCCACACCCGCCGCCTCCTCCCCGACACGCCCCCCGGTGCGGTCCTGGACGCGGCCGAGAAGGCGCTGCGTCGGCAGCGGTACCGCACCCGCCGGGTCCGCGGCGACGACGGACGGGACTCGGTCGCAGCCGAACGCGGCTACCTGCGGGAGACCGGGAACCTGCTGTTCCACGTGGCGCTGCTGGCGGTGCTGGTCGTGGTCGGCGTCGGCGGCGGGTTCCGGTTCACCGGGCAGCGGGTGCTGGTGGAGGGGCAGACGTTCGCGTCCACCCGGATCGCGTACGACTCGTTCACCGCCGGCCGGTTCATCACCGACACGCAGATCCCGACGTTCTCCCTCACCCTGGACCGGTTCCGCGTCGACTACGTCCTGGACAACGTCAACGCGCTCGGCATGCCGAAGAGCTTCGACGCGCAGGTCACCACCACCACAGGCGGCACCCGGCAGGCCTCCAGCATCCGGGTCAACGAGCCGCTGCCGGTGGCCGGCACCGACATCTACCTGCTCGGCAACGGGTACGCCCCCAGCCTCACCGTCCGAAACCCGGCCGGGAAGATCGTGTTCAGTGACACGGTCCCGTTCCTGCCGCAGGACGCGAATTTGACCAGCCTGGGGATCGTGAAGGTTCCCGACGGGCTGGCCGAGCAGGTCGGCCTGGTCGGGATGCTGTACCCCACCCGCGCGACCACCGCCTCTGGGGCGTTCGCGTCCAGCTACCCGGACCTGCTGGACCCGGTCGTCACCTTCAACGTGTACGTCGGCGACCTGGGCCTGAACACCGGGGTCCCGGTGTCGGTGTACGCACTGGATACCAGCACCCTCACCCAGATCGCCGGGCGCGGCACCCCCACCCCCGCCCTGCAGCTGGTCCCCGGCACCCCGGTTCCGCTGCCGGACGGGCTGGGCACGATCGAGCTCGGCCCGATCCCCCGGTTCGCGTCGCTGGAGATCGCCGCCGACCCCACCCAGACCCCCACCCTGATCGCCGCGGTCGCCGCGATGGCCGGGCTGGCCCTGTCCCTGTTCGTGCCCCGCCGCCGCCTCTGGGTCCGCACAACCACCGGCCGCCGCGGCGGCACGGTGCTGGAGGTCGCCGGGCTCGCCCGCGGCGACGACCCCCGCCTGCAACCCACCGTCGACACCCTCGCCACCCGCCTCACCCCGACCCCCACACCCCCTCGAGGAGGCTCTGATGACCCCGTTCCTTGACGCCCTGTCCCTGCTGCTGGTGTACTCCGCGATCGCGATCTACGCCGCCGCGTTCGTCGCCTACACCCTTCACCTCGCCCGCCGCGCCAGCACCCCTGCCGTCCCGGTCACCGCCCGGGTGCCGGTCACCGCCGGCGCCACCCGCACCACCGACCCGAACCTGGCAGGCACACCCCCCACCCCCGCCCCCGCCACCACACCCGCCGCCGCTGTCCCGGGTGGCGGACGGGGTGCGGGGAAGGCGGCGCGGGTCGGGTTCGCGTTGACCGTGCTGGGCTGGGTGTTCCATCTTGCCGGGGTGGTGCTGCGCGGGGTCGCCGCGGACCGGGTGCCGTGGGCGAACATGTTCGAGTTCTCCCTCACCGGCACCGCGCTGATCATCGCCACTTTCCTGGCCGTGTCGCTGCGGGTGCGGTTGGCGTACCTGGGCAGCGCCGTGCTCGGGCTGACCGTGCTGCTGCTCGGCGTCGCGACGGTCAGCTTCTACGTCCCCGTCGTCCCCCTGATGCCCGCCCTGCAATCCGGGTGGCTGGTCATCCACGTGCTGGTCGCGCTGCTGGCGACCGCGTTCTTCGGGCTCGCGTTCCTCGTCTCCCTCACCTACCTGCTCACCACCCGCCGCCGGGGTCGCCCCTCCCGGCTCACCCGGCTGCGTGACAGTCTGCCCGGGCCGGAGGATCTGGACCGGCTCGCATACCGGCTGACGATCGTCGGGTTCATCCTGTGGACCTTCACCCTGATCGCCGGGGCGATCTGGGCCGGCCGCGCCTGGGGCAGGTTCTGGGGGTGGGACGTGAAAGAGGTGTGGACGTTCATCATCTGGGTGCTTTACGCCGGATACCTGCACGCCACCGCCACCCGCGGCTGGGCCGGCACCCGCGCGGCCTGGCTGTGCATCGTCGGCTTCGCCGCCGTGCTGTTCAACTTCGGCGTCGTCAACGTCTTCTTCACCGGCCTGCACTCCTACTCCGGACTGTGACCCGCCCCCTGCGAAAGGACCCGCTCATGACCCGCACCACCCCCCGCCCCGCCCCGGCTGAGGACCCGCAACGTGCCTGGCGGCGACACCGCCTGCTCGTCCGGGTCGGCCAGGCCCTGATGGCCGCCGGCGCGATCGTCGCGATCATCCACTGGCTCGCGCACCTGGAAGTATTCGGCCCCGGCCAGCCCCCCGGCTGGCTCGACCTGGTCGCCGGGTACCCGACCGGGGCGCTGCTGCTGATCACCGGTGCCATCCTCGCCGGCCGCCGCCGCCCCACCACCAAGAACACGAACACCTGACCGGCCGGAGCGATTCCCCGCATGCGCACCCCCACCGCCCTGACCCGCCCACCCCGCCGCACGGTCACCGCCGCCGCGGTCGCCGCGTTCGGCGCGCTCACCCTGCTTCTGGTCGGGTGCACCGCCCAGACGCCCGGCCTGTTGTCCTCCTCCCCGTCCCCGGGGTATCTGTCCGCGGACGAGACCGTGCGGGAGATCCCCGCCGATCAGCGCGACGACCCGGTCACCTTCACCGGCACCACCGACACCGGGGAGCAGGCGGATTCCACCGCGTGGGAGGGTTCGGTCGTCGTGGTGAACTTCTGGTACGCCGCCTGCCCGCCCTGCCGTGCCGAAGCGCCCGACCTGGAAGCCCTCGCCCAGACCTACCAGCCCGACGGTGTCGTGTTCATCGGCGTCAACGTGCGCGACACCGCCGACACCGCCGCCGCGTTCGAGAACCAATTCGGCATCACCTACCCGTCGATCCTGGACGCCACCACCAGCACCGTGCAAGCCGCGTTCGCCGGGAAAGCCGCCCCCGGCGCCGTGCCCACCACCATCGTCCTGGACCGCACCGGCCGGATGGCCGCCCGCATCATCGGGCAGCTTCCTACCCGCACCACCCTCGCCTCCCTCATCGACACCGTCCTCGCCGAGACGAGCCCCTGATGGGGGAGATCATCACCGCCGGCAGCATCTGGGCCGCCCTCCCCCTCGCCCTCCTCGCCGGGCTGGTGTCCTTCGCCTCCCCCTGCGTGCTCCCCCTCGTGCCCGGCTACCTCGGCTACCTCACCGGCACCACCACCACCGCGGGGGTCTCCCGGTGGCGGGCGCTGGCCGGGACCGGGCTGTTCACCCTCGGCTTCTCCGTCCTGTTCATCGGCTACGGGGCCGCGTTCGGCGCCCTGGGTGGCTGGCTCATCCGCTGGCAAGATCTCCTCACCCGCATCCTCGGGATCGTGGTCCTGCTGATGGGGCTCGTGTTCCTCGGCGTGTTCCGGCTTCTCCAACGCACCGCGAAACCCGCCATCCACCCACCCAGCGGGCTGGCCGGAGCTCCCCTGCTCGGCATCGCGTTCGGGCTCGGCTGGACCCCGTGCCTGGGCCCCACCCTCGCCGCGATCTCCGCGCTCAGCCTCACCACCGGCAACCCCGCCCGCGGCGCCCTCCTCGCCGTCACCTACTGCCTGGGCCTGGGGTTGCCCTTCATCGCCGCCGCGGCCGGCCTGAACTGGGCCACCGGAAGCATCACGTTCCTGCGCCGCCACATCCGCACCATCAACATCACCGGCGGGATCCTCATGATCGCCACCGGCATCGCGATGATCAGCGGAGCCTGGACACTCCTCATCTCCAGCATCCAGAACCTCATCGGAGCCACCGTGCTCCCCCTCTAACACCCCGCTGCCGCCGGGAGCGGCGCCATGGCGTTAGCCGCCTGGCAGGGGCGGACCGGCTCCCTGCCGCATCACTGAAAGGACAGACCATGCGACCACACGGCACCCGTGACCGCGCCCCCCTCCCGTCCGAGCCGGACCCGGCCCGCGGTTCCCCGGCGCTGGGGGCCGGGGGCGTCTGGGTCGCCGCAGCCGCCGCAGCCGCCGGGGTTGGGTCGGCGTATTGGGACGACTCCTGGCACACCACCCTCGGCCGGGACAGCACCTTCATCCCTCCCCACCTGCTGCTGTATGCGTCGATCCTCACCGTCGGGGTCGTGATCGCCGGCTGGGGGTGGCGGCGGCTGGCCGCGACACGCTCCGTGACCGCCGTGTTCCGCACGCCCGGGTTCGCCCTCGCGGTCGCTGCGGCGGTCGCGACCGCGGCGGCCGCCCCCGCCGACGCGTTCTGGCACACCGCGTTCGGGCGTGACGCGGTGCTCTGGTCGCCCCCGCACCTGCTGTCGGTGATCGGCACCCTGTGCGTGCTGATCGGCCTGCTCACCGGCACCGACCGGCTCGTGCCCGCCCCGCCGCGGATCGCCCTGGCCGCAGGCGTGCTCGGGGCGGCGCTGATCATCGTGATGGAATACGACACCGACGTGCCCCAGTTCACCGAGACCCTGTCCCTGCCGCTGCTGCTGGCGACCACCCTCGGCGCGGCATGGGTGATCACCACCCTGGTCCCCGGCCGCACCCACATCGTCCTCGTCGTCGCCGGGTACCTGGTGTTCCGGGTGGTGCTGTGGGTGCTGCTCACCACCTCTGGGTGGCTCGCCCCCGACCTGCCGGTCGCCGTGGCCGGGCTCTTCCTGCTGGCCCTGCCCGTCCCCCGGTGGCGGTGGCCGGTGGCCGCCCTCGCCGTGACCACCCTGCAACTGCTGGCCTCCGGGACCGGGATCAGCAGCGTCCCACCCACCCCCGTCGCCTGGTCCGCCGTCGGCACCACCACGGTGATCATCGTCAGCATGATCGCCCTCACCGTGCGGCCGGGGACTCGCCTCCGATCCGGGGCCGCGGCCGCGGCCCTCACCCTTCTGCTGGTCGCCCTCGCCCCGCCCCCACCCGCGCAGGCGCACGACCCCGGCCAGGGCACCGCCTACGGCACCGCACAGATGACCGTCACCGGCGACGGCACCGGGCAGCTGACCGTCACCATCACCGGCATCCGCCTCACCGACGACACCGACCTCACCCCGACCCGGCTGGTCGCCCGCCGCGCGGGAGAGGACCTCACCGCGCCGCTGCGCGCGCACCCCGGCACCCCGCCTCCCGGCACCTTCACCGGGGAACTGGCGCTGCCGTCACCGGGGCTGTGGTTCGTGTACGCCCAGTTCGCCACCGGCGAACGCACCCTCGAGGTGTGGGTGCCCGTCGATCAGCAACTCACCGGCCCGCAAAGCCAGCAGCGCAACCTCTACCAGCCCGTCACCGCCGCCACCCCGCCACCGGGGCAGATCCTCCTCGCCGCCGTGCTCCTCGCCGTCTCGGCGGCGCTCACGGTCGCCGCGGCCGTCACCGTCGCCCGCCGCCGACGCGTCCTCCCTCCCGCGACCACCTGACCACGGCGAGGTCACCGCGCCCCGTTGCGGGCGGGCGGGCGACCTCGGCCCCCGGCAACCGAAACGGTCGGGCACGATGAACTGGGCACCCCTGGCATCGGCCTGCTGTGCTGCCGGAGGGCGCGGACGTGACTCGACCCGGCAACGGCGATGACGGCGGCGGTTCTTTGGTTCGTGGGGTTACTCGGTGACGTTGATGATCATGGTCAGGCCGCCGGCGCCGTCGGTTTCGACGTTGTTGTTGGTGGTGTGGTGGTTGATGTGGCAGTGGATGAGCCACTGGCCGGGCTCGAGCGCGTTCCAGAGCACGTCGTAGCGTTGTCCCGGCCCGACGTTGATCGTGTCGGCCTGGAACTGCTGCGCCGTGGTGAGAGCCGCCCCGTCGCGGGCGACGACGGTGAACGGGCCGCCGTGGATGTGCATCGGGTGAATGTCGTTGGTGTTCGAGCCGATGAAGCGCACCCGGAGGGTCTCGCCCACCTTCATGTCGATGGTCTCGGTGGCCGGGTACGCCTTCCCGTTGATGGTGAAGTAGTTCGGCATGCCCCCTTCCATCGGCATCGCCGGATAGGTCAGTCCCTCCCGGGACAGCCACTCCTGCAGCTGGATCGTGTACTCGTGATCGGCGGGCGGCTGCAGGCCAGGGTCGGCGGGGTCGATGATCAGCGCCCCGTACAAGCCGAGGGCCTGCTGCCGGTCGGCGTGATCGTGGGAGTGGTAGAAGAACGTGCCCCACTGCTTCACCGTGTACTCGTACCGGTAGGTGTCGCCGGGCTGGATGGGATCCTGGGTGATCCCGGCGGGCCCGTCCATCTCGTTGGGCACGTCCAGGCCGTGCCAGTGCACGGTCGTGGACTCGTCGAGCTCGTTGGTGACGTCGATGCGGATCCGGTCGCCCTGCGTGACCTGCAGCCGAGGCCCCGGGATCTGCCCGTTGTACGCGTACGCGTCGACGGTGACGCCGGGGAGGATCTCCCAGCGGATCTGCGACACGGTCAGCTCGAACACCCTCACCCCGTCCTCGATGCGGGCAGGTTCCAGCACCTCATCACCGCGGGTGTCCACGTCGTACGCGGCGGTCGCGGCCCGCGGGTCGACGGCAGCCATGTCCCGCATCGCCTCGGCGGGGGTGTCACGGGTCATGATCATCCCGGGCGGCATGATCAGCCCACCGACGTCGTGCGCGCTAAGAGTCATGTTGACGGCGTTCGCGGGGGCGACCATCCCGACCACGAGCGCGATCGCGGAGAACGCGCCGACCACGGTCAGCTGCGGCACGGTCACCCGGCCGGCGCCGGAAGGCTGGTGTGCCTCATGCCCCGGCCCCGGCGACGTCGCGCGGCCCGCCGCCTGGTCGTGGCCGGCGTGCGCCTCCGGCGGCCGCGGGCTGTGTTGCGCGTGCGCGTCATGCTCCTGGGGGTGGGTGGCGGGCTGGGGGCGGACGGTCATCAGGCCGTGTTTAAGGCCCTTCTTCACCATCCACACGTTCACGGGGTAGGCGAGCACGAACCCGACCGCGATCCCGAAGCTCATCACTGCCCAGAACAGCAGCTCGGTGGGCAGCATGGCCCGCATGTCGCGGCCCATCATCAGCAGCGACATCACCGGCGCCATGCCCGCCATCATCAGGTTCATGCTGATGAACTCGGGCAGGAACGAGCGGCGCACGTTCTGCCAGTAGCTGCCGCCCATCATGTTCTTCATGAACAGGGCCTGGAACACGAACAACCCGAACGCGAACCCGGCGGCGTACTCGATGATCAGATCCAGCCACATGGGCAGGCCCAGCGACGCGACGACGACGGCGGCGACGACGATGCCGGTGGCATCGCCCGCGACGCAGTGAATGGTCGAGCCGATGCCCTGCTTCCACAGCGGCCGGGTGAACTC
This sequence comes from Microbacterium sp. T2.11-28, assembly GCF_950097975.1. Taxonomy (GTDB): domain Bacteria; phylum Actinomycetota; class Actinomycetes; order Actinomycetales; family Microbacteriaceae; genus Microbacterium. The sequence goes on along the minus strand of NZ_CATNHF010000032.1, from coordinate 36,401 downwards.
CTCATGCTCTCCCGGTCGCGGCTCCTTGTCCGCGAGCACATACAGCAGCGCCCCGATCGGCCCCAAGTAGAGGGTGACCAGGATAAAGCCCCACTTCATCACCGCCGGTTCCGGGTTGTGACGGAACTGGTCCACCCCGACCCAGACGGTGCTGATCGCGACCAGCACGAACCAGGCGACCAGGAAATAGTCGATCGGTTGAATCATCCTCGCCCGCCTCTCCCTCGCACACCACTTCCCCGCACCTTATACCCCCTCCGGGTATTCTTTCAACCGGTGCCGCCTCCGGTGGCGACGGGTGCACGTGCCCGGTGGGGCGAACCTGACGCAGCCGAGACGATCGCGGCGGAGTTCAGCGACCCGTGCCGTCCTCAACGGCGCCGCCGAAGAAGTCCGCACCGGCAGACTCGACCCCGACGGCGTCACGGCGATCCTGCTGCCCGCCTTCACCGACACCACGGCACCCCGAGGGCACTGATCCTTCCGCTCAGGAGACGGACGTCGTTCGCCGATAATCGAGAACGACGTGCCGGTGGACGCGATGTGGCTGCTCTGTCGGCGAAGGCGTGGAGGGCCTGCGGCCGGGCGGGATCCGGGAGACGCAAAGGTCGGATTGGTACAGTGAGGGACTATGCCCCGCGACCCCCGATCCCGGCCCGACCGGGTCATCGCGGCGGGGTGGTGGTCGGGGCGGCTGCTGACCATCCTGGGCCTGGCACTTGTGCTCATCATCGGCGGCTGGACCACCTCCCACACCACGGCTGACGCGCACGCCGACACCAGTGCGGGCTCCCCCGTCGCGACCGGCTCTACCCCGGACTCGGGGGCACCGGTGGAGGGCCGGACGGCGTCGTCCTCTGCGGGGGTGTCCGTCGATGCGTCCGGGGCGTGGGGGTGCCTGATCGGGGTGGTGTGCACGCTGCTGGTACTGGCGGCCGTGACGGGGTTGCGGTTACAGAGCCGGCTGCGGATACTGCGGGTATCCCGTCCGGTGCGCGCGCCGCTGCTGGTGCCGGTGCCCGTGTCGCGGCGTCCGGCCGCGCCCTCACTGCTGCTGTTGTCGATTTCCCGAACCTGAGATCCGGCATGCCGCCCACCCATGGGCGGCGTCTTCCCGCCCGCCCGTGTGCGGGCGCTGTGTGATGCCGATTTCTAGGTTTGGAGAATGTCTTGACGACCCGTATCACGGCGGCCCCCGTCGCCGGTCCGGTGCCGACGGCTGCGGCCGGTCACCGCCGCCCACCCGGCCCCGCTCGGCCCCGTCCGGCCCCGTCCCGCCGCGGCGCCGGCGCGATCATCCTCCGTCCGTTCCCGCCCCGGCCCTCTTGTGCGGGGAGGGGGTGGTGATGCGGTCGGGGTTGACGCATCGGCGGGCGATCATCGTCGGGGCCGGGCAGGCCGGGCTCGCGGTGGCCGCCGCGCTGATCGGGTTGGGGTTGCGGCCGCAGCAGGAGTTCGTGGTCGTCGACGCCGCCACGGACCGGCAACGCAGTTGGGCGTCCCGGTGGCATTCGATGCGGCTGCTGTCCGACGCCCGCCACAGCACGCTTCCGCTCCGGCCGCTGCCGCTGGACCCGCACGAGCATCCCCGGGCCGATGAGATCGCGAACTACCTGGACCAGGTGCAGCACACCCTGGGGGTGGACCCGTTCTGGGGGTTGCGTGTGGTCGGGGTGGAACGCCGCGGTCACGGGTCGGTGCTGCAGCTGCAGACCGCGGAGGGCGACGTGCAGACCCGCAACGTGGTGTGCGCGACCGGCGCCGCCACCCACCCCCGCATCCCCGCGTGGGCGTCAGAGCTGCGGGTGCCCGGGGTGGTGCTGCACAGCGCCCACTACCAGTTCCCCCGGCAGGTGCCCACCGGGCGGGTGCTGATCGTCGGCGGCGGCAACAGCGGGGTGCAGCTGGCGCGAGAGCTGTCCGCCTCCCACAAGGTCACCCTCGCGGTCCGCACCCGACGGCCGCACCGACCCGCCCCTACCTTCCCCGTCCACGCCCGGGCAGGCTCGTCCTGGCTGGGCCGCCCACCCGCCGTGCAGCCGGTGTTCGGCGACAGCTACCATGCGCTGCGTCACGCGGGCGTGGCGGTCGCCCCGGCGGTGACCGGTGCGAACAACGGGCATGTCACGTTCGCCGATGGCAGCACCCTCGCCCCGGACTCGGTGATCCTCGCCACCGGATACGACCCCGGTGACGACTGGCTCCCCGCCGAGGCGACAGCAGCCCGGTCCCGACCGGCGATGACCGGACTGCCGGGCTTGTTCGTCGCCGGGATCCCCGCCCACAGCCGCCCCGGAGCGGACACCCTCGCCGGGGTGTCCCGGGACGCCGCCGTGATCGCCCGCACCATCGCGGACCGGCCATGACCGCCACGCCGACGCCCCTCCAGGACCCGCACGGGCACCCCCAACCCACCCCGCCGAATCGCCGTGCCCGGGCGGTGATGCCGTTGGCGGTGGCGTTGCCGGTCGCGGCGGCCGCGGCGGTGCTGATGGATCTCGCCTACCCGGAGATGGGATTCTGGCCAGCCGCGTTCGCCGCGACCGGGCTGCTGCTTCTCGCCCTGATCGGCCGGAGCGTGTGGGGGGCAGTCGCGGTCGGGGCGGTGTTCGGGTTGCTGTTCTTCGGGCTGCTGGTGTCCTGGACGACCCGGTATCTCGGGCCGGTGCCGTGGGCGGCACTGACCGTGGTGGAAGGGACCCTGACCGCGGTCGGAATCATCCCGCTGACGCTCGCGTACCGGTGGATGCCGCGCGCCGCCCCCGGCCCGGTCGGACGCCTGCTCCTGCTGCCGGGCCTGCTGGCCGCGTTATGGACGGGCCGGGAGGTGCTGCTGGGCGCCTGGCCGTACGGTGGGCTGCCGTGGGCGCGGCTCGGGATCACCCAAGCCGACAGCCCCCTCGTGCAGACGGTGTCCTGGGTCGGAGTGAGCGGGCTCACCTTCCTGATGGTCTTCACCGTCGCCGCCGCGATCGAAACGATCCGGACCGGCCTGTGGCGTCGCCCGCTGCCCGCCGCCGTACCCGCCGTCACCGCCCTGATGCTGGTTTTGGTCCCGGCGTTTCCCACGACACCGGCCGGGACGATGCGGGTCGGGGCGGTGCAAGGCAACGGCCCGTCCGGGTACTTCGACCAGCGCACCGTGGGGGCGATCGCCCGGGCGCAGGGAGACGCGACCGGCCCGGTGCTCGACGCGGATGTGGATGTGGTGGTGTGGCCGGAAGGGCTGGATGCTGACCCGTTCCAGACCCCGTGGCTGGCGGAGTACCTCACCGGCATCAGCACCCGGGCAGGGGCCCCGCTGCTGGCGAACGCGGCCACCACGTCGGGTGGCAACATCTACAACACGTCGTTCCTGTGGGACCCGGCCACCACCGGTGCCACGCCGCGGCGGGAGCAGACGCAGACGCACGCGAAACGCCACCCGGTGCCGTTCGGCGAGTACGTGCCCGACCGGGCGTTCTACACCCTGCTCGCCCCCGACCTGGTCGGGCTGCTGCAACGCGACTACGCGCACGGCACGGACGTGCCGCTGGTCACCGTCGGCGGTGTGCCGGTGGGGTTGGCGATCTGCTTCGACGTGATCTACGACGAGGTCATCGCCGAGAGCGTCACCGCCGGTGCGGAGCTGCTGGTGTTCCAGACCAACAATGCCGACTTCCGCGGCACGGACGAGAACCTGCAGCAGCTCGCGGTCGCCCGGATCCGCGCGGTGGAGACCGGCCGCACTGTGGTGAACGTCTCCACCGTCGGCACCAGCCAGATCATCCGCCCCGACGGCAGCACCCTCACCGGTCTGCCCGCCGGACAGGCCGGGGCGATGATCGCCGACACCGACCTGCGCACCGGGCTCACCCCCGCCGTCCTCATCGGACAAGGTGTCTCCACTGTCACCCTGTGGGGTGGGCTGGGTGGTCTCGCCCTCACCGGTGCGATCGCCCGGCGGCGACGCACCCCTGCCGTGGCCTGACCAGGCATGCCCGGTCCGACAACCCGGGGCTATCCGACGGGCGGGAGGACGAGGCGGCGGATCTCCGCAGCGATCAGTTCCGCTTCTATGGCGGGGATGTAGTGGCCGGAGCGGGCAGCGACCACGTGCCGGCCCTGCCGGGACCGTGCGGCCCGATACCGCCCGGCGGCGGTCGCGGTATCCCGGACCCGTCGCGGCATCCCGTCCGCGAGACTGCCGGAGATGACGGTGACCGGGACATCGGGCAGCACCGGCGGGTCGCCGCGCCAGGCGTGCAGCTCGGTGAGGAACGTGCGCGCATGCCGACCCTGGGTGATAACCACCGCGGGCCGGAACGCCTCACGGTCAAGATCCGCCCGCACATCCTCGGGTATCCCCTCCCCGAGGAACCGGAAGAACCGCTCCAGCAACCCCACCCGTGCCAGCACCCACTCCACGGCGATCACGATCTTCTCCCCGACCCGGGACGGCACACCGAACTGCTGGGTCGCTGCCTCGTCGGTCGGATCCACCAGCACCATCGGGCCGCCCGCGGAATGCCCCACCTGCACGAACCCGCTGCTCGGCTCGAGGCCGTCCAGCAGATCGTTCAGGTCGTCGGCCATCCGGTCCAGGGTGCGCCCTGCACTATCCGGGGCGGACCGACCCAGCCCTGCCCGGTCATACACCACGGCCCGCGTGAACGCGGCGACCCGGGTCTGCACCGACGCCCAGGTGGAGCGGGTCGCCGCCGATCCCGCCTCGAACACCACCGTCGGCACCCCGGGGGCCCCCGGCGGGACCCGGCAGCACCATCGCATAAAGGGCGCGCCCGTCACGGGTGCGCACCCACACCGGCTCCCCCTGCGTGTGCACACGCTCCCCCGCCATGACCCGCCCTACCGGTCCGTGCCTTGGCGGGAGGCGCCGGTCGCGGCGCGGTGGGCCTTCTCCCGCAGGGCCAGCAGGGCGAGGGTGTCGTCCTTGATCTGGGTGCGGCCGAGGATGCCCCAGTGCGCGCTCAGGTGGTCTTCGAGGTAGCGCAGCACCCGGGCGAACGGGACGGTGTGCCACGGCGCCCCCGCCCCGGGCGGGGAGGTGGGGTTGCCGAACACGACCGTGCGGATCGTGTGCCCTTCCGGCGCCACCGTCCGTCCCGTTTCCAGCAGTTCGGCGACCAGCCGGGCGGCATCGGTCGGGGCGCAGCACCCGAACCGGGTGAACGCGGCTTCCAGCACGGCCGGGTCCCGCATCGCCGGGTTGGGGTGCGGGCGGCCTTCCTTGACCTCGCCGACGATCATGTCCGCTCCGCCCCCGGCACCCAGGGCCGGGTCCAGCGGTGCGTCGACGGTCCCGGACGCTCCCGGTGCGCGGTGCAGCCGTACGGCGAGTATGTCCAGGTCGGTGATGGTGCGGGGACCGCCGGGACCGGTGGCGTCCAGCACGGGGTATTCGGCGACGGTGAAGTAGCCGTTGACCCGCAGGTACGCCTGCACCAGCCCGACCGCCGTGTCCACCCTCTATCTCCGACCGGGTTATCTGGCCGGTCAGGCGGCGTGCGCGTAGCGGGCCGGGTCGGCGTCGAACAGCGGCCCGCACTCGGCGCAGCAGAACCAGTACCGGCTGCCCTGGTAGTCGCGGAACAGGCCGCGCTGCTCGGCCCAGGCCGGGTCGACCTGGTTGCCGGGCATCACCGGACAGGTCACCAGGTTCGTCGCCCCCGCCGGCGGCTCGTGATGGTGATGCTCGTGCGCACCATGCTCGTGCGCACCATGCTCGTGTCCTCCATGGTCGTGCCCGTGCGTGTGGTCGTGCCCGGAGTGGTCGTGGTCGTGGTCGTGGGACATGGTGTGTCTCCTTCTCGAGCGATGGTTAGGCCTGGACGGGCGCGGGCTCTCGGGTGGCGGGGGCGCCGGCACGGGTTGGGGTGGGCAGGGGGCGGAAGCGGCGCAGGCGGAGGCTGTTGGTGACGACGAACACGCTGCTGAACGCCATTGCCGCGGCGGCGAGGATGGGGTTGAGCAGGGCGAGCATCGCGACCGGGATCGCGGCGACGTTGTACGCGAACGCCCAGAACAGGTTCCCCTTGATCGTGCCCAGGGTGCGGCGGGCCAGCCGGATCGCGTCCGGGACCAGCATCAGGTCGCCGGAGACGATGGTCAGGTCCGCGGCGGTGATGGCCGCGTCGGTGCCAGTGCCCATCGCGATCCCGAGGTCGGCGGCGGCGAGGGCTGCGGCGTCGTTGACGCCGTCGCCGACCATCGCGACCACCCGGCCCGCGGCCTGCAGGTCGCGGATGGTGTCGAGCTTGCCCTGCGGGGTGACCCCGGCGCGGACGTCCTCGATCCCGGCCTGGTTGGCGATCGCGCGGGCGGCGCCGGGGTTGTCGCCGGTGAGCAGGATCGGGGTCAACCCGAGCTCCCGGAGCCGTGCGACCGCCTCACGGCTGGTGGGTTTGATGGTGTCGGCGACGCTGATCGCCCCGCGCACCTGCCCGTCCCACGCCACCACCGTGACCGTCGCCCCCGCAGCCTCGTCCGCCGCGATGGTGTCGGCGAGGCCTGAGGGGATGGGGAGGGACCACTGGGTGGTGATCCAGGAGGCGCGGCCCGCGGCGACCATCCGGCCGTCGACGATGCCCTGCACGCCCTGCCCGGCCTCGGCTTGGAACGATTCCACTGCCGCGAGCGGGCCGCTGGCCGCGTTGGTGATGGCGCGGCCGATGGGGTGCTCGGAGCCGTGCTCGAGCGCCCCGGCGACCTGCACCAGCTCCGTCTCGTCGGTCCCTGCGGCGGGGTGGGTGGCGGTGACGGTCATGGTGCCGGCGGTGATGGTGCCGGTCTTGTCCAGCACCACGGTGTCGATGCGGCGGGTCTGCTCCAGCACCTGCGGGCCGCGGATCAGGATGCCCAGCTGCGCGCCCCGACCGGTGCCGACCAGCAGCGCGGTCGGGGTCGCCAGCCCGAGCGCGCACGGGCACGCGATGATCAGCGTCGTCACCGCGGCGGTGAACGCGACCTCCGGGGAGGCGCCGACCAGCAGCCATACCGTGAACGCGACGATGGCGAGGGCGATGACGATGGGGACGAAGATCGCGGAGACCCGGTCGGCGAGGCGCTGCACCTGCGCCTTCCCGGTCTGCGCCTCCTCCACCAGCCTGGCCATCCGGGCCAGCTCCGTGTCCGCGCCGACCCGGGTGAGCTCTACCAGCAGCCGGCCGCCGGTGTTCACGGTCGCGCCGACCACCTTCGAGCCGGGGGCGACTTCGACGGGTACGGACTCGCCGGTCAGCATCGACTCGTCCACCGCGGAGACACCCTCGGTGACGACACCGTCGGCGGGGATCTTCTCCCCGGGCCGCACCACCACGATGTCGCCGGGCACCAGCTGGGCGACGGGGACGCGCTGTTCGCTACCTGTGCGGAGGACGACGGCATCTTTCGCGCCCAGCTCCAGCAGGGCGCGCAGAGCTTCCCCGGATTGCCGCTTCGCGCGCGTCTCCAGGTAGCGGCCGAGGAGGATGAACACCGTCACCAGGGCGGCGACCTCCAGATACACCTCGTGACCGCCGGACTGCGGGGTGCCGACGAAGGTGACGCTCATCCGCATCCCGGGCATGCCGGCGCCGCCGAAGAACATTGCATACAGGGACCAGCCGAACGCGGCCAGCACGCCCAGGCTGATCAGGGTGTCCATCGTCGCCGCACCGTGGCGGGCGTTGATCGCCGCGGCACGGTGGAACGGCCACGCTCCCCACACCACCACCGGCGCCGCAAGGGTCAGGGTCAGCCACTGCCAGTAGGTGAACTGCAGCACCGGGATCATCGACAACACCGCCACCGGCACCGCCAGGACCGTCGAGACGATCAGCCGCTGCCGCAACGACACCAACTCCGTATCCCGCGGCACCGTGGCCTGTTCATCGGGGGCTTCGGTGGCCGGTGGGGCGGGGACGGAGGCCCCGTACCCGGCCTGCTCGACCGCCGAGATCAGCTCCTCCAGCGGCACCGGGGACTCGGCGTGCACGCGGGCTTTCTCGGTGGCGAAATTGACCGTCGCCGCCACCCCCGGCAGTCTATTCAGCTTCCGCTCCACCCTGGTCGCGCACGACGCGCAGGTCATCCCGGTGATGTCGAGATCAACATCCGTCGTCGTCGTGGTCATGACACTGAGGCGAGGCTGTAGCCGGCCTCCTCCACCGCCTCCCGCACCCGCGCCGCATCCACCGGCGTCGCGCTGGACACCGTCACCGTGGACACGCCACCGGCGCGCAGATCGACGGCGACGTCGGAGACACCGTCGATCGCGGAGACCTCCTCGGTCACGCTGCGCACGCAGTGCGAGCAGGTCATCCCCTCCACCAGGAACTGCGCCGACACAACGTCACCCGTCGCCGGGACTGCGGTGGTGTCGGTGGCTGCCGCGCCGTGTGAGGTGGGGCTGCAACACGCGCACCCCGCGTCGGTGCTCGTCGCCTGCAGTCCGAGGTCCTGGAATCCCTGTCCGGTCATGATGTGCTCCCTTCAAGAGCGTTGAACGATGTGAGTGGGGCGAGGTTAGGAGCGCACGAGGCGCGCGATCGCGGCGTTCGCCTCACGCAGCTTCTCCTCCGCGACCGGGCCGCCTTCGGCGGTCGCCTGCGCGACGCAATGCGCGAGGTGGTCTTCCAGCAGCGCCAGCGCGACGGACTCCAGCGCCTTCGTCGCCGCCGACACCTGGGTCAGCACGTCGATGCAGTAGACGTCCTCGTCGATCATCCGCGCGATCCCGCGGACCTGCCCCTCCGCGCGGCTCAGCCGCGCCAGCAGCGCCGGCTTGTTGTCCACATACCCGTGTGCCATCTCGTACCTCCACCTACAATCTACCATACCCTGTAGGGGTACCGGGTGTAGGGTGAGGTCATGACCGGCATCCAGGAGCCGCGGCCCGCACAGCCCACCCGTTGGCACGTCGTGACGGGCGGTCCCAGCTCGGGCAAGACCACCACGGTCAACCTGCTGCGCGACCGCGGATACACGACCACGATCGAGCACGCCCGGCACTACATCGACCTGCAACGGATCACCGGGCGCAGCACTGCGGAGGTGCGGGCACGGCAGAGCGAGTTCCAGCGCGCGGTCGTAGACATGCAGATCGAGCAGGAGCACTCCCTCGACCCGCAACAGACGGTGTTCCTGGACCGTGCCCTGCCGGACTCGCTCGCCTATTACCGCTTCCTCAACCTCGAGCCCGACACCGCCCTGCTGGGCGCGCTGGCCGCCACCCGGTACGCGACGGTGTTCCTGCTGGACCTGCTCCCGCTGGCGCCCGACTACGCGCGCACCGAGGACCCCGCCGCGCAGCGGCGCATCCACGACCTGCTCGGGCAGGTGTATGAGGAGCTGGGTTTCCCCGTCGTCACCGTCCCCGCGCTCGCCCCGGACGTGCGCGTCGAACTCATCCTGGAACGAGCATCGGCCGACAGGCCAGCTGAGAGGGGCGTGAGCTGATGGGCGCGGGGGGTAGCCGGTACCGGCAGATCGGGGCCGTGCTGCGCCGGCACGGACTCGGCGTCCTGGCCGGCGTGCTGGGCCTGGGCGGCTTGGTGCCGTTCCACCGCGGCGCCCTCGGACACGCCCGGCAGGAGGACCCCTACACGAACCCGGAGCATGTGCGGGTCGCGTTGGAGGAGCTCGGGCCGACGTTCGTGAAACTGGGCCAGATCCTCTCCACCCGGCACGATCTGCTCCCCGCGGCATGGGTCGCCGAGTTCGCCAAACTGCAGGACGACGTCGCCGCGGCACCGTGGGAGGGCATTCGGGACGTGCTCCGTGAAGAGCTCGGCGCCGACCCAGAGCACGTGTTTGCCCAGTTCGACCCGATGCCGCTGGCGGCGGCGTCCATCGGGCAGGCGTACGCGGCAACTCTTCACGACGGCACCGAGGTCGTCGTGAAGGTGCGCCGGCCCGGCGTGGTCGCGCAGGTGCACGAAGACCTGGACATTCTCCGCAACCTCGCCGACCGCGCCGACCGGCGCTGGGATGCCATCCGGCAGTACGACCTGCCCGGGCTGGTGGAGGAGTTCTCCCGCACGCTGCGTGCCGAGCTGGACTACCTGCAGGAGGCCCGCAACGCCGAACGGTTCGCGCAGGAGTTCGCCCACGCGGCGCGGGTGCGGATTCCCCGCGTGCACGGGGAGACCACGACCTCGCGCGTGCTGACCCTGGAGCGGATGAGCGGGGTGCGGATCGACGACCTGGAGGGCCTGGACGCCGCCGGCATCGACCGGGTCGCACTCGCGCGGCTGGGTGCCGACATCGTGCTCACGATGGTGTTCGACAACCGGTTCTTCCATGCCGACCCCCATCCCGGGAACATGTTCGTGCAGCCCGACGGCGCGCTCGCGCTGATCGACTTCGGGATGGTCGGGGAGCTCACCGAACAGACCACGGACGGCCTCGCCGGCATCGTGCTCGCCTTCACCCGCGACGACCCGGACGCCCTCACCACCGCCCTGATAGAACTCTCCCGGACCGCCGACGTCGTCGACCGGGCAGGGCTGCGGCAGGCGATCACCGCGTTCACGGCCCGCTACCGGGGCCGTTCGCTGTCGGAGATCAGCCTCGCAACCATGCTCCAGCAGCTGCTCGGCATCCTGCGGCAGCACCAGCTGCACCTTCCGCAGGAGACGGCGCTGCTGTTCAAAGTGCTGATGATGGCCGAAGGGACCGCGGCGCGGCTGGATCCGGACTTCCAGATGCTCGACGCCCTGCAGCCCTACGCTGAGCAGCTCACCCGCGCCCAGCTGTCCCTGCCGGCTCTGGCCCGGCGATGGGCGCGCGCGGGAGCCGACACCGGAGCACTGCTCACCGAGCTGCCCGCCACCCTGAGCCGGCTCCGGCATCTCCTCGAAGACGGCGGGTTCGAGGTGCACCTGCGCGCGACGGAGCTGGAACCTCTCGTCGGGCGCGCCGAACGCGTCGGCAACCGTGTCGTCGCGGGAATGATCGCCGCCGCGCTGATCGGCGGGATCGGCACCCTCGTCGGCGGGAACACGAAATGGCGCTCCCGGGAAGGCGTCCTGATCGGCGCCGGGACCGGCACGATCGGCGCGCTCGGCGGCTACCTGCTATGGACTCTGCGGCGCCGCCGGCCCCGCCACTAACCCGTGCGCGGCCTCGAGAACACCATGAAAAGGGGAAAGGGAGATGGGACAGGATCAAAGTCGGCGTCAACGGATACGGCGTGATCGGCAAGAGGGTCGCCGACGCCGTCCACGCCCGACCCGACATGCAGTTGACTGGCGTCGCGGACATCATCACCGACTGGCGCATCAGATCCGCCGCCCGCCTCACCCCGACCCATGGGAATCGCACCTGGGCGGCATCATGAACACGATGGTTCCCGAACCGGTCATTCCCTCCCACCAGGGTGCGGACGCGCGCACCGTGATTCCCGGCCTGGACGTGGTCACGATCGCCGCGAAGGGCGCGCGCACGCATACCCACAACCACTACTGGACCCTGCAGCTGACCCGCCGCGCCTCACGCGACCCGATCCTCGACGCGTTGCGCGCCGCCCCCCGCATCGCGTTCATCCGCATGTCCGACGGGCTCGTCGCCCTCAACTCCACGGTCGAGCTGATGCGCGACTTCGGCCGACCCCGCGGGGACATGTGGGAAGTCGCGGTCTGGGAAGACCTCGTCACCGTCGACGGCGACGAGGCATACCTCACCTACCAGGTGTGCAACGAGGCGATCGTCGTCCCCGAAACCATCGACGCGATCCGTGCCCTCACCGGCACCGTCACCGACTCCGCCGCCTCCATCCGTCTCACCGACAACACCCTCGGCATGAGACACGACTTCCTCGCCGCGGAGCGGTCATGACCACCCCGCACGCCGGACCGCCCCGCCCTGGACGCGTGTGGATCTGGGGGATCATCGCGCTTGCCGTCGCCGGGATCGTCATCTACCTGGTCATCGACCACTGGACCCACCTCGCCGCGGCCGCCCCCTACGCCGGCATCATCGTGATCGCCCTACTGCACCTGTTCAGCCACCGCGGACACGGAGGCCACGGACGACACCGTGAACAGACCCGTCACGACCACACGAACCCGCCCCCCGACGACGACGCATGAGCACCCCCACCGCGGCCGGCACCGGACGGCGGGCGCCGAGCCCGTGGCGGATGCTGTGGATCACCTTCGCGTGGGGGTCCTGCTTCGTCGCGATCAGCGTCGGGCTGCAAGATGCGCCGCTGCTGTGGCTCGCAGCACTGCGCGCCCTCGTCGCCGGTGCCGCTCTGCTGATCCTCACTGTCATCCGCCGCGCGCCCGTCCCCCGCGAGGTACGCAGTTGGACGCTGATCGGCGTGCTCGGCGTCGTGAACGTCGCCATCGCCTACGCCGCCATGTTCGGCGGCACCATCGGCCTGACAACGGGCGTCGCGTCCGTGCTGGCCAACGTCCAGCCCGTCCTCATCCTGCTGCCCGCCTGGTGGCTCTACCGCGAACGTCCCTCCCTGCGATCGGTGGCCGCGATGCTCACCGGGCTCGCCGGACTCCTGCTCATCGTGCTGCCCGCCGGCGCCGGGACCGGGGCATGGCTGTCCCTCACCGCCGCCGCCGCCGTCACCGCCGGCACCCTCATCAGCCGCGCCGTGCGCGCCGACCCGTTCCTCGTCGCCACCGTGCAGCTGCTGCTCGGCGGCGGGATCCTCCTCGTCGCCGCCGCGATCGTCGAAGGTCCGCCGGTCATTGAATGGACGCCGGGATTCGTGCTCTCCCTGCTGTGGATGTCCCTGGCCGGCACCGCCGCGACCACCGTCGCCTGGTACGCGGAGACGCAACGGTCCCGGCTCGACATCCTCACAACATGGACGATTCTCGTGCCCGTCTTCGGGATCGTCCTGTCCGTCGGGCTCTTGCAGGAGACCCAGAGCGTGCTCGGCTGGACCGGCACCGCCATCGTGATCGGCTCCGTCGCCCTCCTCACCATCCCCGGCAGACACGCTGACCGCGCGTCCCGTCGGCTTGAAGGTTGAGCGCCCGCCTGGTGGCGCCCCGCCACCACCCATCAAACCGACGTCCCAGCCCTGGCCGGGTGATGTAGTCGTCAAGCTGGTCGGACATGCCGGCGACGTGGCCGCAACGAACAGCCCGAGATGCCGGTACACACGACCCATCGGACAAAACGAATAGCCCGTCCGCCCGCCGCCGGTGGAAATTGCAGCTCCTATCGAGAACCTTCACCCTGGCGGTCCGTCGCGCAGAAGGACGGCGTCCGAGCAGGTCCGTCGTCGTTGTAGGTTCCCGCTCTAGATGTACTGACCTCGACCGTTGTTGATTCGGTCGATGGGGGTCTTGCCTCCGATGCCGAGGTGGTGCCTGTCTAGGGTGTAGTGGTCGAGCCAGGTCGCGTATGCCGCATGCGATGAGCTCGGGGGTGCGCCGTTTCACATCCAGCAAGCGGATGTGCTTGCGGGGCCGGAAGGCGTTCGAATCTTCGATCTGTACGGAACTGGGCATGACAAAAAGGACGTCGAGTCCGAAACCTGCAGCACCTAGGTTCAGCAGAGAACGAGCTCGCCGCTTACGCAGAAGCACTTCAGAAGGGCAACGCTCTCCTGCGCGTTGCTTCCGACCAGGGTGACGCAGAAGCGATCGCGCACACGATGCAACGACACGGGGCGGGTGGCACCGCGTTCTTCGCGAACCACTCGATGGTCCTCATCCCCCAGTCCTGAGGACAGGACAGGATCGCTGCGAGGGCGGCAATCTCCCTACTCACACATCCGGGTCCTCGAATCAAGCTGGACGCCTCACATCGATATTTCCACGGCGTGCCACCCGCGACGTTCTGATTGGCTATCGGGCCTCAGACCTCCCCCATCGCCTGTCCAAGTTGGAGGTATAGCTCGGTCACCCGCGCGTTCTGTACTCGGTAGGTGACGACCTCTCCTCGCCGACGCGCTCCTCGCGGTGGCACCGCCTGCAGCAAGCCCGCGTCCTCGAGTTGAGCTAGGTGCTCGACCACCGTGGTGCGACCGAGTTGTAGTGCTTCGGTCAACTGCACTGACGTGGACCCTGGATGTTCCCGCAGTAGGCGGATGATAGACAGCTTGACCGAGTTGCCGAGCGAAGCCACCGGGTCCTGCCCCCAACCTCCGTTGGCGGGTTCAGCGTATCGAGGCACCTGATCATTATCCATCGCGCCACTTGACGACTAAAGCGCGTTCTCCTAAGGTGACGTCTAAGGCGACACCTAGTGCGTGGAAGGTGGTGAGGAGCTTGTCCCCCAAGTGCCCTACAGACGCCGTCCGCGCGGCACGGGTACCGTCGGCCAGCAAGTACGCGTCGTCGACACGCTCCTCTGTTTCGGTCCGCCTGGTCGACGTGCACGCTCGTGACGAGGAGGCGCCGAGATGAAGATGTCGCCTTCGCGCCGCAACCTCGGGCTTGTGTGGGCCGCTTTGGGCGGCGCTGTCCTCCTGATCGCTGTGGTCGCGATTGTGATTGGCATGAGTTCGGGCGCTACTCAGACGCCTACCCCAAACATTCCGTCGGCTCCCCCCACGAGCACCCAGAACACTCCGGGTTCCTCATCGACCACCGAGCCATCCGCGGGCGATTCCGTGGACGCCTCGGTCCGCGAACTTGGCTGGGTGGCAGAACCCATCACCCGCGACGGGGATGTCTACGTCCGCGCGGCGTTGTCGGCCGCGTCCACGTTCGATACTCAGCTCGCGGTGCGCGACCAATGGCTTTCGTTCCTGGACTCATGGTTCACCCCGGACACCCGATATGCCACCGCCGATCAGACAGCCGAGCTCGAGTCCGCCCGGCTCGAGTTGCGGCAGTCCGTTGTCTTGCCGGAGTCGGAATGGGAGTCGTTGGACTCCGAAGCGGGCCGGGTGGTCGCCACGGTGAATGGGCCGATCGACTTTCAGGTGGTTCCCGACGACGAGTCGGGAGATATGTCGATCGGTACCGCTGATGTGGTGTTGATGATCACGCGGACGGATGGCAGCGATGGGGAGCTGTCGTATGAGGACACCGTGCGCGTGAGCGTGCAGGTGTTGTGCGGCGCGGGCTCTGTCCCGACCCCGGACAGTGCGCAGCAGGCTGGGGACTGCAAGGTGGTGCGCTTCTTCCCGGAGCCATTGGAGCCCTGACGTGGGCGCCCCGGTCACCGCCGCCGCAGCCCTCGCACGATCGAGGACTGGCCGCAGGGTCGTGGTCGGGCTTGTAGGCGCATTGATAACGCTCGCGCTAATGCTGTTGTCACCGCTCTGGCTAATACCACTTGCAGTCGCGGGCGATGCCGTGACAACTGCAGGGGGCGCCGGGCCCGGCGGGATCCCGAGGACCTCGGGCGTGTGGGGCGAACCGTTAGCGCCTGGATGGACGACGGGTCGGGGGTTCGGCTGGCACCCGGTGAAGGGGTGCGCGTATTGCCCCTCCGACCACGAAGGCATCGATCTCGCCAGCGGATGTGGGCAGACTGTGTTCGCCGCAGCCGCGGGGCGAGTGATCGATGCGGGGCCGATGCCCGGGTGGGGCAACACTGTCCGCATCGATCATGGCGACGGAATCGTCACCTTGTACGGGCACATGCAATGGCACTCCCTGATCGTCGCTGTCGGGGACGACGTCGACGTCGGGTTTCCGCTCGGTCTCGAAGGCAGCACCGGCAAGAGCACGGGATGCCACCTGCATTTCGAAGTGCAGCTCGATGGCGTCGCCATCGACCCCGAGCCGTTCATGACTGCCCTCGGCCTCCCCCTCCGTTGACCTACACGAAGGAGCTCTCCATGCAATCTCTCCTACACCCATTCGACGTCGAGGTGCCGGACATCCAACCTGACTACGGTGCCCCATGGCTGGAGGGCCTTCAGGTCCTCGCGTCCTACGTGCTGGCGACGTTGCTTGTCGTCGTGCTGATCCTGCTGATGATCGCGGGAGCCGCGCTCGCCTTCCGCGGACTGGCGTCCGACAGGGTCCGCACGTGGGCCGGCGAGAACATCATGTGGATCTTCATCGCTGCCGCAGTGCTCGGCTCAGCATCCGCCATCATGGGCTTCTTCGTCGGATTCGACTTCGGGTTCTGATGGCCCTCTGTCGAGTCATCCTCGTCGGCATCTTCGTCGGGATGTTGACCATTGTCGGCGCCGGCGCACCGGCATCAGCAACTTCGGCATCGGCCGCTGCTACCCCGACAGATGTGACGGGAGAGCCATGGTCATCTCCAGCGCACCCGGTGACCTGCAATGTGTCCGCGGCGCAAGTGTCATGCGTTCCGGACAACGCCTCCGAAATCAAACCGCAGAAGTGTTACCTGGGCGTGCTGATGGCGGGCGAGCGCGTCGCGATCTGCACAACCTACGAGGGGCATGCGTCGGCGATTCAAGCCGCCGGGGGTAAAGAGGTGATGGTCGGGTACGGGTGCAGTCTCGGCGATGTGGTGTGCGTGACGTTCGAGAACGCGGGACGGGGGATGGCGCTCGCGACGATGGCGATGATGTTCAGTGTCGCGGAAAACATGAAGTTCGATACGAGCACCTTGCTCTGGGATGCCGCGACGGGTGAGTGGTCGTTCTGGGCGTGGGCAGTGCTGATCGTGCTCCTGGTGGCGATGATGTGGTCGGTCACAGCGGCCGCCATCAGCGGGGAGCGACGCGAGCTGGTGGGGGCGCTTCTGCGCTCTTTCCTCGCGTTCCCTGCGTCGGTGCTGTCGCTGTGGGCGACCGGGCATGTGCTTAACGCGATCGACGACCTCACCTGGTACATCCTGAGTCGCGATGGCGCGTGGGGATTGTTCCGCACCTTGCAGCAGGTGATGTGGGCCGGCGGCGAAGCGAACTACTTCTTCGGGTTCCTCATCCACGCGCTCCTGATGATCGGATTGCTCCTGCTGATGCTGGTGTTCACGTTCCGGAACATCGCTCTCGCCGCCCTGATCATGATCGGCCCCCTTGCATGGATGATCTACCCCGTCCGCGGCATCGGACCCCAGTGGGTCGTCCGCTACTTCTCCGCACTCATCGTGCTATTGCTCACTGCACCGCTCACGATCGCGTTCGTGACGCTGATCGTGAACGGGCTTTCTGCGATGGACAGCATCTGGAACCCGCAGGCCTGGCCGCTGCTCGTCGGGCTGGTCATGGTCTCCTTCGCCCCATTCGCGGTGTTCGGCCTGTTCAGCTTCGTCGGCGCGGTCGCCGCCGACTCCCTCGGCTCCAACCTCGGGTCCCGTGCGGCCGGTGCCGCGCGGACTGCGGGGCGCACGGTGACCAGCATCCCAACGCGACTCGGTGGCTCACCCGCGGGCATTAGCTCTGGCGGACCCTCGACATCCACATCTTCCACGGCCGGCTCACGCAGTCGCATTGGTGGAAGCGTAATGAGCCCCAGTCGGAGCGGCCGCACTGCCGGCGCAGCTCGACCCGCCAGCGCTGCGACGCCCGGCGGCCGGGCGTCCGCTCGCCCGACGCCATCGCCGTCCCCACAGACGTCCGTGCCGCCTCGTAAAGAAGGGAGCGTGTCATGAGTGCTCAGGAGTTCGCCCGGCCGGTGCGGCTTCCACGCAGATCCGGGCAGGGACTGGTGCTGGGCCTGGATGGGTGGCAGGTCGCCACCCTCGCCGCCGCGGGGATCGTGCTGTGGATGGCTATCAATCGCTTCGGGCCCGTGGGATTGCTGTACGCGGCCCCTCTCTATCTGGCGTTGGGTGTGGCGGCGGTGACGTCGATCCGGGGTGTCTCGACGCCGCGGATGATCGGCCTGTGGGTGATGAAGCAGATCCGTCACGGGACCGGTGCGACGGAGCAGACATTCCGGCCCGAGGCGCCCCGGCTGGAGGGAACGCTGAACCTCCCCGGGGTGCGCGCATCAGTGCAGCTGTGGCAAGTGGATGGCATCGCCGCTGTCTACTCCCCCGCTGACCGGACGGTGTCGGTCACAGCGGAGCTCGAGGTGCAGGGGTTCCTGATGCAGGACCTTCCCGCCCGGTGGGATCTCGCGCAGCAGTGGGAGCGAGTACTCGCATCCTTCACCCAACGGTCGGGAATCAAGCGGGTGGCGCTGCAGGAGCGCACGCTCCCGTCGACGATCCGTGCGGCCCGCGACCACTACGACACCGTCGCCGAGCTCCACCGCATCGACCCGGAGTCGCCGGTGGCCGCGAACTATCGGGAGGTGATGGACGGGTCTGAGCGGTTCGCCGTCGCGCACCGCAATTACCTCACCTTCACTCTCGACCTGGTCGCGATGGGAGCGCAGCTGAAGTCCCTTGGTGGCGGGAAGGATGCCATCCTGTCGCTCGCGGCGATCGAAGCCGCGAACCTCGCCGACGCTCTCCAAGCCGCGAAGATCACGGTCCGCCGTTGGCTGACCCCGCGAGACATCGCCGCGCTGGTGCGGGTTGCGTTCGACCCCGACTTCGCCGCCACCGTCCAGAACCGCCCCGACGAACAGAGCGGCGTGGATCCGGTCGCGATCGGGCCGATGCACTTGGAGGAGCCGAAGGGTCGCAACGGTGTCGTCCGGACTGATTCCGGAGTGCACACCACGATGTGGATCCACGAGTGGCCCCGGTCGGACGCCCCGGTCGGGTTTCTGTCGCCGGTGGTGTTCGCCCGGCATCCCGTCACCGGGGAAGCCGTGACGCACATCTTCACCCTGGTCTTGACACCGGTGCCGGTGTCGAAGGCGCTGAAGCGGATCCGTGATGAGAAGAAGGTGTGGCGGGGAAACGAGCAGCTGCGCGCCAAGCGGGGCGCGGACGGGTCTGCTGCGGATGCCGCGGACTGGGACGCGCTCGAGCGGCAGGAGCAGGAGATCGTGTCCGGTCATGGCGAGTTCCGGTACGGCGGATACCTCACCATCACCGCCCCATCGGAAGAGGAGCTCGATCAGGCGATCGCCGGGATGCGGAACGCGCTCTCCCGTGCCGGCATGGAAGCGCAGACGCTGTACTGCCAGCAGGCCGAGGCGCTCATGGTGAACGCGCTGCCCCTTGGGTTGGGGATGAAGTGACTCGCCGCACCGTCTCCTTCGAACCAGGCGACGCGTCCCGCCGGGACCGCCGGGCGCTGCGCCGCGAGCTGGCCGCAGCTGACCGGGACGCCCGGCCCGCACGGTCATCCCGTCGTGACCGGACACTCCCGGAGGCAGCCGTTCGCGGTCCGTTCGGACCCGGCATCGTCACCGGTGGGTATTGGAATGTGAGTCCGGCTTGGGTGCCGGCCCACCAGGCGACGTCTCAGCACATCGCGGGGATTTACCCGTTCGCCGCAGATGCCGGCCTCGGTCACCGCGGGCCCGTGCTGGGTGTCGATCTGAACGCGGACGCGCTGTGGCACTTCTCCCCCTGGGAGGCGTACGTCGACGCGAGCGACCGCGGCACCTTCTCCACCAACATCCTCGTGCTCGGCGCATACCGGTCGGGAAAATCCGGGACCGTCAAGACGCTCGTGACCCGATCGATCGCGTTCGGGCATCAGGTCGTCGTCCCATCGGACCCCAAGGGAGAATGGGTGGCGGTCGCCGAAGCGATCCCCGGCGGGAAAGTGATCCGTTTGGGCGGCGGTACCGGCGCCCGCCTCAACCCGCTGGCGAGGGGACCGCGGCGCTCGGACACGTCGGATGAGCAACACGAGCAGATGGCGAAGCAACGCCGCATCGCCACCCTCATCTCCCTCGTCGAAATGGCACTCGGCGGCACCCGACTCACCGCCGTAGAACACGCCGCGATCCACGACGCCCTCGACCGGTGCATCACCCTCACCGGCGACCACCCCACCCTCCGCGGCGTCTACAACCAACTCGGCACCATCGCCTCCGAAACCCACTCCGAGCTCCGCGCCCACGAAGGCGCCGTCCAACCCCGGTTCGTGCTGCGCCGCTTCGTGGAAGGCGACCTGTCTGGGTTGTTCGAGGACGATTCCACGGTCGAGTTCGACCAGGACGCCCCGATCGTCGTCACCGACACCAGCGAACTGTTCGCCCGCGGGGAACTCGCCGCACAGCTCGCCCAGGTGTGCTCCACCGCCTGGATCCAAGCCGTCATCAGCGACCGGAACGCGCACCGCACCCGATACGTCGTCCGTGAAGAGGGCTGGCGCGACATGACGTCCCTCGCGTCGCTGCAGATGTTCCAGCAGTGGTTGAAACTGTCCCGACATTACGGGATCAGCAACATCGTGATCCTCCACAAGATGGGCGACCTCGACGCCGTCGGCGAAGCCGGCTCCCTCGAACGATCCCTCGCGTACTCGGTGATCGGCGACATCGAGAACAAGTTCATCTTCCGCGTCAACCACCAAGAACACGCCTCCCTCCGCGACCGCCTCCACCTCCCACCCGCGCACGTCGAAATGGCCCGGCAACTGCGGAAAGGGGAGTTCATCGCCTACGTCGGCCAGTACTCCTACCTCGTCGACTGCTTCGCCACCTCCACCGCCTGGGAAGAAGACCTGTTCGCCACCGACGACGCCGTTCACCCCGCCGACTACGACCCGACCCCTACCCCGGCCCTATCCGGAGGGCTCGACGAACTCTGGCCCACCGCCACCCCGGTCGTCGCCGACCTCGAAGGGTGGCTGACCGCCCCCGCCGCTGAGGAGCACTCATGACCCCAACCGCCCGCATCTACGCCACCGTCACCGGACCCGTCGCCGTCTTCACCGACCGCGCCGGACACACCGAACCGGTCACGACGACCGGGACAGAAGACATCCGCCACGCCGTCGTCCGCCGCGCAACCACCGAAGCCCGCGACGCCGGAACCACCCTGGAACTCATCACCAGCGGCGACCGCGGCGACCACCACCTCCTCGTCGGCGCCGACGGCACCCTTGCCGCCTACCCCGACGCCGAACACCCACCCCTCCGCGCCGACCGCACCACCCCCGAACCGCCCGTCGACTCCCCGCCGACCGTCACCGAGGAGGGAACTGAGACAGAGGAGACCCCCGCGGCGGCAGAGACGCGAAGCGAGACACCCCGCGCGTCCTTCATCGACCCGACTGCGGTATCCCGTGGCACGGGATTGCTTGCCAGGCTCGGTCTCACACTCCCTCCAACACCGCGCCAGCTGGAACGGGACCGGCAGGTGGGGGCCGTGTCACGGCATTGGGCAGGATGCCGAACCATCGCAATCGCCAACGGGAAAGGAGGCGTGGGGAAGACGCTCACCACCGCGATGCTCGCCGCCGTCTACGGACGACACGGCGGCGGGAACGTGCTCGCGTGGGACAACAACGACACCCGCGGCACCCTCGGTTGGCGCACCGAACAAGGCCTCTACGACACCACCATCCGCGACCTCCTCCCCGCCACCGACACCCTCCTCGCCGCAGACGCAGGCGTGGCCGACATCACCCGGTACGTGCACCATCAGGGCGCCGACCGGTACGACGTGCTCCGCTCCAACCCGGAGCTGCTCGCCGTCGACCAGCGGCTCACCGCGGAGGACTTCGACCGCCTGATGCGGGTCGCGGCCCGGTACTACCGGCTCGTGATCTTCGACTCCGGCAACGACGAATCCGCCGACCGGTGGCTGCGGATGATCGACTCCGCCGGGGCGCTCGTGATCCCCACCCTCACAGCCCCGGAGTCCGCCGAATCCGCCCGGCTCCTCCTCGATGCCCTCCGCACCCGCGACGACCGATCTCGGCAGCTCGCCGGTAGCGCGGTCGTCGTCGTTACCCAGTCCGAACCGGGCCGGTGGGCCGTCGCCCGGCGCATCGCTGACGCGTTCGACCCGCTCGTCCGCGAGGTCCGGCTCATCCCTTACGACGCGGCACTCAAGGCCGGGCCGCTCCGGTTCGACACGCTCCGCCCCGCGACCCGGCATGCGTGGGTGGCTGCAGCGGCGGCCGTCTCCGACGGGCTCGAGTAGGGATCTGGCCGTGAACGAGGGAACGATCGGGAAGAGCCTCGCCGTTGCCTTCGCGGCGCTGGTGATGATCGCGGTCGCATTCGCCGGCGTCGCCGACGGGATCACCCGCCTGACCTGTGGAGCACCCGCGAAACCCGATTCCCTCTTCTCCGGGCTGTGGCTCGCCCTCATCGGAGATCCCACCGTTTACACGGCGCCGGACGGATGCGAAGTGCCGGTGTGGCAGATCCGCATCGCCGATCTCCTCGCCGTCGCCCTCATTGTGGCCGCCGCGGTCGCCGTGTTGCTGTGGTGGCAGCGATACCGGCAATCCGACCGGGCGTTCCTCGCGGACCTGAAGCTCCGCCCCGGGTTCGCGACACCTTCCGAGATCCGTCAGCACCTCTCGTCGAAGGCCGTTCTCCGCCGAGCCCCGCAGCTGCGCCCCGATCTCGACAGGCCGGCGGCGACCGATGTCGGGTGGCGGGTTGGCGCGTCCCGCGGCATGGACGTGTACGTCAGCATCGAAGACTCCGTCGCCCTCGAAGGCCCACCCCGGTCCGGGAAGGGGTACCGGGTGCTGATCTCCGCGATCCTCGACTGGTCAGGCCCGCTCATCACCACCTCGACCACCAACGACAACCTCACGGCCACTCTCCAGATGCGCAAGCGCCGCGGACAGGTCCATGTCCTCGACCCGCAAGGCCTCTCGGGCATGCGCGACCCGCTCCGGATCGACCCCGTCGCCGGATGCGACGACCCCCTCGTCGCCACCCAACGCGGCACCGCCATCATCACCGGCACCGCCCTCGGCTCCTCCGCCACCAACGCCGAATGGGCCCAAGCATCCGGAATCGTCCTCGGGAGGCTCCTCCACGCGGCCGCCGTCGGCGGCAGGAACGTCACCGACATCTACGACTGGGGCTCCTCCCCCGCTCTCGCTCGCACCGCCGTCGACATCCTCCGCACCGATGGCGCACCCGGCTGGGGCGACAGCCTCGAAGCCACCATCGCCGGCGACCAGAAACTCGTCTCCTCCATCTGGTTCGGCGTCCAAGGCGCCGTCGCACCCCTCGCCGTCCCCCAAATCCGCGACACCTTCCAACCCCACCCCGGCGACCCCACCTTCGACCCCCGCGAATTCCTCGACGCCCCCAACACCCTCTACCTCCTCGGCTCATCCTCCGGCGCTGCCGCGATGGGCGGCTGGCTGTCAGCGGTGCTCGACGACGTCGTGGAAGTCGCCCGCACCCGTGCGCTCGCGTCCGTCGGGTCACGACTGCATCTTCCACTCGGGCTCATCCTGGACGAGATCGTCAACATGTTCCGGTGGGCGAACCTCCCCCGCATCATGGCTGACGGCGGCGGCCGAGGCATCTGCACCTTCGTCGTCCTCCAAGCCCTCTCTCAAGCGGAGACAGCCTGGTCCCGTGCCGAAGCCGACACCATTTGGGCCGCCGCGACCGCGAAAGTCCTTCTCGGTGGCGCGTCCCACGTCGACCACCTCCGCGACATCGAAACCCTCCTCGGCGAACGCGACACGCGCCGCACCCAACGCTCCTGGTCCACGACCAGCCACGGGCATCAAACGTCGGAACAAGTCGACCGGCGCCCCCTCATGTCGGTGGACGAGATCCGACGGATGCCGCAAACGCTCGGATTGCTCGCCTACCGCAACCGCCGTGGCGTGCTCCTCGATCTCGCCGGCTGGGACGAACGCCGCGACGCCCGCCACATCACCGCGGGCAAACACGCCACCGAAACGGAGCAGCAGGCCGTCTTCGAGGCCGCCCACCGGCCCACACGCCCGCCCGAGGTCACACATCCCGAGGAAGCGGAGGAGGTGACCGAGCCATGAGCAACCGACGCCGACCCAGCGCGGTGCCGCTGTACCACGCCATATACCTCCACTCCCGCGCCTGGTACGCCCGAAGAGCACGCTGGTTCGACCACGCTGTCACTCTCGGATCACTCACCTGCGCCGGCTGCGGACGGAACGCCTCACGCGCTGAGCTCGAGCTGCACCACCTCGACTACCGGGGCATGTCCTCCACCGGCGGCATCATGCACGCCTTCGAACTTCACGAAGACCTCCTCCCCCTCCACCCCTACTGTCACGACCTGCTCCACCGGCTCATCGACCGCGACCAACTCCTCTCCCGCAACCGCACACGCCGCGACGCCACCCACATCGCCCTCAGCCGCCTCCGCCCCAAACTCCAGGAGTCCGCATGAGCAACTACTACCCCGACCCCGACAACGTCGACGACCCGGACGCGCTCCTCGACGACGACCTCGTTGGCATCGGCGCGTACGACTTCCGCAACCGCCGCGGATCCTCCCTTACCCTCGGCGCCGCCGTCATCAACTGGCGCACCCTCGAACCCGAAGACGCCCCCGCCGCCTGGCGGTCCCTCCGCGCGTTCGTCGAATGGTTCACCACCCGCTACAACATCCCCGTCTCCACCATCCCCACCTGCTGGTGGCAACACGGACAACTCGTCGAAGAGCTCTCCGCCCTCCACACCGCCCACACCGTCTCCTACGACGACGCCGACACCGGCTACGGGCCCATCTCCTGGCACGAACGCCTCACCCAAGCCCTCCCCCGCCTCACCCGCGCCTACGGCGGCGGCTGCAACAACGGGCACCACGACCTCACGCCCCGCACTTGGGACGGAGTTACCGACGAAGACGCCTGGACCGCGTGGACCACCCGGTCACACGCCCACCGAGACACCCAACCGGGTGACTCACCACGAAAGGAAACACCATGACCACCAAAATCCCGGTCACCATCGAAGGCAACCTCACCGGAGACCCCGAACACGGCTTCGCCGAAGGCAACGGCAGCGAATACGCCCGCTTCACCGTCGCCGTCAACGACCGCCGCCTCAACGAGACCAACGGCACATGGGAAGACGCCGGCACCGTCTTCCACCGCGTCGTCGTCTTCAACCAACAGGCCAACCACGTCGCCCGCAGCCTCCGCAAAGGCGACAACGTCCTCGTCGCCGGAGACCTCCGCTTCGGCACCTACACCGACAAGGACTCAGGCCAGACCAGGGAGACACGCGACATCGTCGCCGACAACGTGGGAGCATCCCTGAAGTTCGTCGACCTCGACGTCGCCCGCAGCCCAAAAGCTAACGGCCCCGCAGCACACGCTACGGGGCCGTCAACAGCACCGGCCTTGCACGCCGACACCGCAGTTGCACGCTGACCTGAACCAACAAGAAGCGGGCGGGAGCCATCGTACTCCCGTCCGCTTCTCACGAGCATGCACGCTTCTTACCCCTCGACGAGGCACCGCGGAGGCCGTGAGTGACGCCTTCCGCGGCCCCGTACGAGTCCCTAATGGATCCGACTTGCGAGCCCCGTCACTGACGCCGATGTCATCGGATCGGGTCCCCGCCGCGCATCCATGTGATCGGCGCGACCGCCGTAAACACATGGCGGCATGCGACGCAAGCGCGGCTCGGGCCGTCAGCTAGGGGACGTATTGGTAGGGAGTGGTGGGGGTAGAGGTGGTCCAGTAGTTGCCCGTGCTTGGGTTGTACGCGCTGCCCACGGCGCTCGTCCGATAGTTGCCCGCCCCGCAGTCGTACTCGACTTTCACGATGAGTCTGACCAGAGACCTAGTGTTGTAAGTCATCCCGACCGTCGCGCACGATGCCGTACTGCGCTGAAGCGTCGCGGCACCCCCGAGGTACCCCGTCGGCGAGGCGCTGCCGTTGGCCTTCTCGACTTGGGAGCCGCCGATCGGCGTGCCGCTCGAGTCAACGGTGTACGCACGGACGTGATATCCGCTACCGAAGGTCACCCAGCTCGAGTAAGTGGTCGCCACGGCGGCACCGACGGGGATGCCGACCAGGAAGCCGCCAAGGAGACACCCTGCTACAAGAAGGCGGGCACGAATAGATGAGCGCGCGGCGGGCGGGATGGACTCACTCATCGATGGCCTCGACCGTCGCGGGTAGAATTGGATACTCGCCGATCTGCGTGACGCCATCGGTGAGGTAGACGGGAATTGTCACCGCCTCCGGCGACTGATCAGCCGCGGCGTTGGGATCGAGGTCGGCCGGTGGCTGAAGTACCTTGGCGAGATCGTTCGCGTAGTAGTAGCCGATCTGCCCGTTGGTGGCGATCGCTTCGACGAGGTCTGGGAGCGGCTCGCTCGGGCCGGCGTCGTACCCGTATGTCAGACCCGCTTCGTTTGTGCCGCGGGTGCCCGGCTGAACGCCACGCGCGGGTGTGGGAGTTTCATATGCGCGTGGCACGGGTGCGTCTGCGGCGTGAACTTCCTGGTGGGCTACGGGGCGCTCGGCTTCCGGCGACGCCGTGATGGCGTTCACGGCCAGTGCGCCAACAATGAAACCTGCAACAATAGCCGCGCCCGCGGTGATGAGCAGCTTTCGCATGGGACGTCCTCCCCGACGCACGTGCTGGCGTACCTGGCGACATGATGCCACGTCGGTGCCGCCCCCTGCTACCACTAAGCAATGTTTGCACCGGGGGACGTCGACGTCATCTGCGGTTCTGCCTCGCCTCGAGCGGCCGACGACGTGAACCACCGTTACCAGCGGTCGCGTGCTCATCGCCCCATCTGAGCTCTCTCGTCGATGGTGGAGTCGTATCCGCCGGGCTGCGGTGTGGGTACCGGTCGCGCTGATCGAACGAGTTCATTTCGGGCTGCGCGAACGGCGTCTCCGATGGTCATCTCGATACGCCCTCTCGTCATCGTGGTCGCGAGTTCTGAGCAAGCCTCCACCTCCGATGCGATAACGACGGCGGCGTTGTGGCGCCGCCCTCGCGTCATTCCGACGTAGAGGCCCGGAGCATCGACGCCCGGCCCGACGATGGATACGTCGACGGTCTCGCCCTGGATGCCGTGGATGGTGGTCGCGTATGCGAGATGGAGATGTTCAGCCGCATAGTTGTGTGAGACGGTTCGAATCACTCCCGCGTCGACCTCACTCACGAGGTCAACACCAGCGCGGTGGACGGCGCGGATGACCCAGAGCGCACGGTTGTCGACTTCATTGCGACGATCGTTGCGACGCGTCTGGACACGGTCACCTACCAGGAGCCGTTGCTGCTGTTGTCCAATCGCGAGGTCGTGTTCGTTCAGTTCGCCAGCGTCGAGTCGCCGTTGCTGGATGGCTTCATTGAGGGCGTCAGCATCGTCGTTGGTTGCGACGACCAGCGCGACGCGATCACCCCGGTCCACGCTGGCGAAATACTGCTCGGCCATGAGGTCGCGGGCGGCATCAAGGTGCGGAGCGTGGTGCAGGTGTCCGCGTCGGTCCAGCTGAGCGGCGACCGCCTCAGCGTCATCTCGTGATTGGGGCTCGCGCATGCGGAGAGTGAGTGGCGCGTAGTCCGGGTCTTCAAATCGGTGGATGGTGGTCAGTTCGACTACGGCTGTTGCTCGATGGGTGAGCATCGACATCGCGCCGCTGTGTCCGACGGGTCGAGCCTGCAGGGGATCGCCCATCATCGCTAGGGACGCTCCCGTCGATGAGGCGAGTTCGGTGATGGCTATGGCGGTGTGGAGGTCGACCATCCCTGCTTCGTCAATGACAATCCGGTCTGTTGGTCGAATCCTGAATTGTGTCGGTCCGGGGTACGGGACGCCGGTGTCCGGGTCGGGCTCGCCGGCCTCGAGGCGCCGCCAGTTCTCCGCCCCGGCGTCGTCGCGACCCCACCGCCAACCGTGGTCATGTAGGAGAGCGTGCAGGCTGGATGTAGTCGCGCCGAGTTCGCGACTCGCGACGCCGGCCGCCTTCCGAGTTGGTGCGACCACGATCATCCGGCGCCCGTCCGCCCGCAGCGCGGCGTTTGTCAATCGAAGCACGGACGTCTTCCCGGCGCCGGCCGGACCGATCACGGCAACGAGGCGATCCGTTCCGGCAATAGCTGCGGCTGCCTCGACCTGCGTCGCATCCACCTTGTTGCCGTGGCCCACGACTGACCGCAGCGCTAAGAAGATTGTGCGTGAGTCACACGGAGCCCCGCGCCATGTTAGGCGGCGGTATTGTTCCTCCAGGCACGTCTTCAGCGTGACCGTTGCGGTTGCCATCAGGGCCTTGATGTGCGGCGGTCGGTGGGGATCCGCGGCCAGTAGGTCAACGGTGCAATCCAGCGCGCGATCGGCGACTGCGTCGATGAGCGGTTGGAGACGATCACGGGTCGCGACAACGCCAGAGGATGCGACCGCGCGGGTCGCCCCCGCGCGCACGTCGAGCATGCTAAACCGCCCGCCGCACGACGTGGAGCGCGCATCGGCGTCCACGACCGCCTTCTGTGCAAGCAGGTCCAGATCCAGACAGTCGAGGTCCGTGGCGATTCGCGCGATCGGTGATCGCGCGACAAGTACACGATCATCGAGGGCTGCTATCTCTGCACGGACCAGCTCCTCCCAATCAGATTCTGAGATCGCCATGGGTTTCCCGGGACGGCTCGTCGCCCACGCGCGCCGATCGATCTGATGGAGCACGTCCGGACTCGGCACTTGTCCCGCATGCGCCGCACGCCACTCCGCGATGAAGCGAGCACGGTTCGCCTCGATCTGATTGGACCGGCGAGACAGGGGGCGAACGACGTGAGAAAGCTCGGAGATCTCACCGTCGGCGTCGAGTGAGAAGCCGTGACGCGCCAAAGTGGCCGTCCATTGCGGGTCCGTCCGAGCGGCAAGATCACCCTCCGCATTGATCAGGGTGTGAAGCCTCATGGCGACTCTGGAATCCACGTTCGACCAACGGCCGTCGCGCCCCTGCACCTTCACGTTCAGCCACAAGTGGCGGTGGATGTGGGGATCCAAGGCACGCGATCGACGGTGCTGAAGTTCGACTACCTCGATTCGGGCGAGGCTCTCTCTGATATGGCCGCCAGCGCCACGGCGCGCATTCAGCTCGCGGAGCCAGGTGGCGATGATGCGATCACGCAGGCGATCCTGAAGCGCCTCGAGCTCCCGCGCAATCTCAGGGTGAAGCAGAGCAGCGATGCTGTACGACTTCGGTGCGTTGATCGTGCCGTCGAGCAACAGGTCGGCGTCCGGGCTCATCAGCTCGAAGCCGCGCCGCTCCCCCGTCGATGGATCGCAGCCATCGATCCATAGCCGCAACGCGTCAGCGTCGAGCCGATCGGCTGCAATGCCGAGGTCAGTCGCCACGAACCGAGCGACGCCCTCAACGATCGAGCCGTATTCAGCCGCCGCGGCCGCTCCACGCGACGGCGACCAGTGCGCGTCGCACGTCGCGTCGAACGCGTACGCGATCGCCTGCCGAACCCCGTGGGACTCAACGCCCCGCTTCCATCGCTCGAGACCTCCGCGCACGCTCCCACGCTACGCGCAATATGTCTAACGCGTAAGTGCTCACACAGAAAGTGCCTGCGTGCATCACCATCCTCTGGCCCTGTGCAGCTGACGACCTGGCGGCGCGCTGCAGGTCGGCGGGACATGTACGGATAAGGGAGGACTCCGTCCATTTCATCGGGCTAGGCATCTGAGACGCTGCTTCGGCACGGGCGGTCGACGGGCTGAGCCGGAGCGAACCGCACGCACATGGACCGGCAATCGCGCACTTGGGCTTCAAGTTGCGCGAGGTGATCCCGGCCCCTCACGAGGTGAAGGAAGACCCACGGGATGCCGCGCGCTGGCTTCTCAGCCCTCAGGGGAAACGGGAGGGAGCGACCCGGCGGCGATCTGTGCATGAGCGTCGGCTGTCGAGACCTTGCCTTGCCGCCACTGCACAAGGAGGTGCGCCGCGTGCTCGTAGTCGATGGCGGTGCGGTTCGCCGTCCTGTCGTCCTTCCGAGTGACGAGCTCGTAGACCGCGAGGAGTGGCCCCTCGTCATCACCTGCCGCCATACGCGCCGCGAGCGTTGCAGAGAGTAGTTGCTGACGCGCCAGGTGCGGAGGCGGAGCGGGCACGGCGGGGTTTCCGAGCTGGAGGGCGAACATGAATGCCTCGCCTGCGCCGCCGACTTGCCCGAGGAGGCGCACCACGTCGGCCACGGCCAGGTCGAGCCGAGTCCGATCGCTGTCCTCGGTCTCGCGGCGTCGGAGGTCAAGCGAGAACAGCCAGGCCGCGAACGCACCCACGACGGCGCCGACCAGCGCACCGATGAGGGTTGCCAGGAGGGTGTCGCCGAAGGTCATGGTCGCAGGTTATCGGGGCGCTGTGTTCGAAAGCGGAATGCACATCCCGGCGGCGGCTGTCACGTCGCAATGTGCGGGAGCAATGTGAGGATTCGCTAATGTACGGATCATGACCCGGATCGAAGGGGAGACGGCCCAGGCCAAAGGCGCGGACGGCGCACGCCGCGCGAAGCGGTGGCTCGAATCGACCACCCGCGTGAACGCCCAGTGGGTGAACCCCGACCCGCCCGCCGTGACGAAGCTCCGTTTCGCGTGGCCTCATGGCGGTCAGAACTTCTCCTTCGACCTCGGCGGGCTCCTCCGGTACGGCGAGTACGACGGCCAGATGTTCTTCGCGGAGTCCAAGAACTACGACGCCCCGAGCGACCTCGCGACCCACTACTCCCAGTTCCTCGCGCAGTGCTACGTTGCCTATCTCGACAAGCCGGGGATGTGCGACAACTTCATGTGGTTGGCGTGGAGCCCGCATTCGATCACCAAGTGGCCCGAACTCATGAGCGCGGAGTACGTGCGCGAGCATGTCATTGTGCACCGCGAGCGGGTGTTCGGCGTCAAGGAGAAGGACAAGGCCGAAGCCCTGATCGACGCCGACGCGGTGTCGGCGGTGGCGAGCAGACTGTGGCTGATCGTCCTGTCCGAGAAGCAGGAAAACCTGGTGATCTCGAAGGAGCATCGCGGGGTCATTGAAGACTACGAGGCGAGGAAGGGAGACTGATGCCTGACGTGTCCGGCTTCGCCGCCCAGATCCTCGACGGTCTCTTCGACCCATCCCCGCGCGAGTCGATCTTCCGAGTCAAGGACGCGGTGGCGAAGGAGCTGTCCGCACTCGATGCGACCGCGAAAATCCGGTCCACCAACTACTTCAACCACACGTTCGCGCCCGACTTCGTGATGACGTGGCCGGACGAGACCAGCCGCCGGGTCTATCTGCGCCTGACTTACGATCTCGACGCCCTCGTGGACGACGTGGCCCTCATCGACTCCACCGATCCGCTCATCTTTGGCCTCACCAGCCCGGAGTCGGTCGAAGCCAAACCGGCGATTGATGAGGTGATCGCGGACACCAATGCCATGTTCACGGAGCCATCCGCGCTGCAACGCCTCATCGACCGCAAGCAGTCCGATTCGACCGCCAACATGCTAAGCAATGCGCTCGCGCAGGGCGGTCGCGGGACGTTCGTGGCGGATCAAGCCGTAGACCTCGCGGACGTGGTGGCGCGCGGCTTTGACGCGGCGGCACAGGTCGAGTTCGAGCAGACTGCCGAGGCCGTGACCGCGATTGAAGATCGCCTCGGAGGACCACAGGCGTGGCGCATGAACCGTGTACTACAGGCAGTCTGGGTCGGAAGCGAAGGATCGCTCACTCAGTTCCCCGGCGGTGCGGATACCTCGGGTCGTCTCAACCCTGAGTCCCTGCGCTACCTCGTCAAGTACATGCGCACCGACGACGAGGGGTTCTGGAAGCGAGTGGGGCGTGGTCTGCGCCTGACAGATCTGGAGACGCTGGACTTCGACACCGATGCCGACAACATTCAGCGGCTCGTGAGGGCGAACCTGGATGTGATCGCGGCGCGGGCAGCAGTGGTGAAGAGCGACCCCCTCGGGCTCGACTCCCCGGTCGAGGGTGAGCTGTTCCGCTGGGCACGTCGTGGACGCCACATTAGCTTTGAGGCTCCCAGCCTCTTCGCGATCCTCGGCGGGGCAAAGAAGGACCTCGACGACGTAGAGAAGGACGCGGCTCAAGCCGTGTCCGTCGAGCGGTTTATCGAGCGCTCAGAGGGCTTCGACCTGGTGGAGGTCAGCGTCCACTCCGGTCCCGAACACATCAGCGCGAAGATCGATGAGGGCGCCATCAGCACCGAGCGCCTGCGCGGTCTGTCGGCCACCTTCGAGGGCGCGGGGGAAGTCGCGCAGTCCATCGTATCCACGAGGTCTGGTCGAGTGAATGTGGACCTGGCGGAGCGGACGGGTACGGGCGTGACTCGGAGCAACATTCTGATGGCCGATCTGCTGGGCACCACGATCCCACTCGTCTATGACCTGCCCGTAGAACACCGGGAGGCGCTGGTGGAGTTCCTTGCCTATGAGAAGGACGACGGCCAGACGCCTCTCGACATGTCCGCACTCGAAGAAGCGGATGAGGAAGAAGTCGAGGAACTCGTTGACGATCCGAACCTGGACGAATGGGGCTTGCCCTCGGCGTGACCGTTGCCAGCAGGCGGAGGGGTCCCTGCAGAAAGCCCGCCTGCCGGATCGCGCGCCAGCAGTCGTGGACAAAAGGCACTGAGGCCACTGCCGGTCTGGGTGCCGCTACCGCGCAGTGTACGGATGGCGATGGCAACGGGTCTGCCACCACTCCACTAGCGTTCTCCTGTGCGAAGCAGGCGCGAACTCGATCAACGACTTGGGGAGCAGATCGCCTGGCTGCGGGCTTCGGCCATCAGCTTCGACGCCGGCACCACCTCCGAATCGAAGAGGATCGCAGTTGCCGTTCGAACACTCGTCCACGACACTGCCGCATCTCAGAGCTTGCTCAGTCAGCTGAAGATGCGCGATCGCATCACCTGGCTATCAGCCGTGCCGTTGCTCGAAGACACCTTTGTCGGCCCGCCATGGGTCGAAGGACCGAATGAACCGGGCTACCGGCACATTCCAGGCATGCCCCAATTCGAGTGCACCTTCTCGCAGTGGTGGCGGGGGCGGATGCTCGAGTTCAATAGAGCGTCGATCGATCGATCGTGGTTCGTGTTGCGGACCGCCAACTTCGACGGCGGCGCGCACGTCGACCCCGTCCTGCCGGCGGACTACGAGTCAATCACCCGCAAGGGCGGGCTCCGGCCACTTCGAATCAACAGCGCGGGCAACCCTTACCCCGACTCGACTGACCCCGTGCCCAGTGCGCTCCGCACGATCTGCACGGAAGTTGTCATGTCAATCGAACAGTCCTGGTGAGCTCGCTCACGGCCGACGTTGGTGACCGATCTTTCCCGCCCCTGCGGCGACGCTTCGGCGCCTTGTTGGTGCAATGTCCGTATGTGGATGGTCCCACGGCACGTCGGCGGCAGCGCCTAGCCTTGGCTCAGAGGCCCGGATCTGGCGGGCTGCTGTAGAGAGGAGTCGCGGTGAGAGTCTTCATCAGCAGTGTCCGCGCCGGCCTGGAGGATGAGCGTGAGGCGCTTCCCGGACTCATTCGAGCGCTCGAGCACACCCCGGTGCGGTTCGAGGATTTCTCGGCCCAGAAGGTGCCGTCGCGCGAAGCGTGCGTTGCGGCCGTCGCCGACAGCGACGTCTATATCCTGCTGCTGGGCCCGCATTACGGGTATCGGTTCCCGGAGACGGGTCAGTCCGCCACGAACGATGAGTGGCGCGCCGCCCGGCAGGCCGGGCTTCAGATCTACGTGTTCCGCAAGAGCGGCGTGGCCTTCGACGCGGACCAGGAAGAGTTTGCCCAGGAGGTCGGTGAGTACGGCAGCGGGCGGTTCTGGAAGACGTTCACCACAACCACAGAACTGCAGCAGGGTGTCGTCGAAGCCATCCGCGACGCGCAGAACCGACCTGCCGCTCTCGACTTCGCACCGCTGGGAACTCTCGTCCAG
Organism: Microbacterium sp. T2.11-28; assembly: GCF_950097975.1. GTDB lineage: Bacteria > Actinomycetota > Actinomycetes > Actinomycetales > Microbacteriaceae > Microbacterium. The sequence goes on along the minus strand of NZ_CATNHF010000032.1, from coordinate 2,828 downwards.
CCTGGCTGGGTGTCGGACCGTGACATCAGATCGCGGGACCCGAGGTTTGAAGTGCGGGTCCTCCCGGTCGCCGACACTCCCACCACGGACCGGGTGTTCCGGCAGGCTGCGCAGCGTTTGGCAGCGATGCTCCGCTCGGAGAACGTTATCTCACAGCTGTCTGGGCTCACGGAGCACGACGGCGTGGATACGTTCAGGCTTTCCTCCAGCGACGACGGCCCGCGGGCTGGATGGAACAGCGTGCGACCGTCCCGCTTCGACGCCGCATCCATCGATAAGTCCGGTCAGTTCGCGGTGACATTCGTCCTGCCGGCGGACCAGATGGGCTCCTTTCTTGACCGCGACGATGCAGTGCAGAACGTCACCCGGGCCCTCCGCCTCACCGACCGGATGGAGTACGTCTCCACCGCCCGCTGCGCGGTCGCGCTTCGCGTCACTGGCGCACCGCGCGTCACGGTGGGTCCGGTGCCCAGCGCATCGCGCTCGTCGATGTCGATTCCGAGTCGCGAGGAGGCCATCCAGCTCCTCCCTGACGAATCGATTCCGACCGCCGCGTTGGGCTCTGCGGCGCACGAAGTCGCCGTGACGACCGTGGACACGCTCCTCAGCCGGCTGCGATAGCTGCTACTCGCGGATGAGAACCGATCCGCGACGGATGTGCTCTGGATGGCGGCTGCTGTGCAGTTCCGCCGTCACCAATTCGGTCAGCCTTACCGCAGACGGCGGGTCGCATGCCCCCGCCGGACGTCCGGCGGCACCGGCCACGCCGGTCGGCGGAGCCGCGCGTAGTCGTACATGCACCTGCTGTGTCACCGTGGCGATGAGATCCCAGGTGAAGCCGTTGCGGCATTCGTAGGTGACCTTCACGTAGTGCTCCGGCACGACCCCTCCATTCAGGCAGCCGCGATCGGCCGCGGACTACGAGAGGCGCCGCGGCAGACGTCTGATACATGCGTCACAAATCCAACGCGAACAGCGGACTGCATCTTTGCCATCGTGACCTCCCGAGCAAATCCTGCACCGGTCCCCCGACATTCGCGTCACGTCAGGGCAGCCTGGCGTAGGAGCGACATCGCATCGGCACCGCTCGCGAGAGCGCCACCTACGTGCGTCGCCCGGTTAGGGATCCCACCAGTTGACCGGTGTATCCGAGTCTTATGGTTCGATCGAGCTATGACCGAGATCGACCTCAGCCGTCTTCCCACCGGCGCGCGGGGGTGGTCGGCACTGGTTGAGTGGGCTGCTTCCTCCGACGACCGTCAGGAGAGGTACTTCCTCGAGATGAAGTCGGACGTCGACCTGAACGGCAAGCGTGGTCGTCATAAAGTCGCGAAGTTCGTTCTGGGCGCCGCAAACCGCGACCCCGCGAAGGCGGCAAAGCGGTTCGGCGGACACGCCGTCATGCTTCTCGGTGTCAGCGCCGGCGCGATCTCGGGGATCGCCGCGTTCGAGGCGAAGGATCTCGAGCGGGAGGTCAGTAAGTTCACCGGTGCCGACGGACCGGGGTGGGACTTCGAGCGCATACGCGTCGACGATGAGCATGACGTGATCGCGATCATTGCAGACCCACCGACAGCGCGGATCTGGCCGTGTCTGGCAGACGGTGAGGGGTTGTTCAACGGAGACATCTACCTTCGCGGGGATGGCAACACGGAGAAAGCCAAGGGGGTGGAAGTCCAGTCCATGCTCGCGAGACTGATGGCGTCCGGGGAGGCTCCCAAATTGCCCGACATCACGGTCGACATCGAAGGATCGGTAATGGGTGTCCAGTTCGATCCGAAGCGAGTCGTGAGCTGGGTCGAGGACGCGAAGGACGACTATTTGCGTGGAATCGGATCAGACCGCGGAGGGGGTCCCTTCGGGATCCTCGCAACCCAGGGCCTGATGGAGCAGCGCTCCGAGACCGACTTCCGACGTCAAGTCGAACGTTGGAGCACGGCTGCAATGGCGGATCCAGCATCCGGACTCCACGACCTCGCGGCGCGAATCGCCGTCGGGATTCGCCTTCGCGTGAAGAACCCGGAAATGAGATCCCTCCGCGACGTCCGTGTCGACATCGAGTTCGATGAGCCGGTGCGCGCTCTCGATTGGGAGGATCCGGACCGCGACGACCGGGCCGAACTGTTTCCGGATCGCCCGCCAGAGTGGGGTCGAGACAGTCTGGCGTACATCCTGAGGGACACGCACATCGCCCCGTTCGCGGCTCGCGACACCGATGGCCTCCTCCAGATCTCGCAGACCTCTCCTGCGAAGCTGTCACTATCGCTGAACCTCTTGCGCTCCAAGGAGGCCCGGATGACGGAGGAGGACGACATCGTGCTGGTCCTCTTCGTTGAGGACGAGTCTCCCGAGCAACTGACCGCGAGATGGCAGCTCACTGCGGGCGATGTTCACGACCTTCGTGAGGGGACTCTCGTCGTTCCTGTGGCGCACTACGACTGGCGCGGGCCGCTCGCGAGCCTGCTTGGCGATGATGATGCTCAGGCGGACGAGGGCGCGGTGTAGCCCGCTGTCGCGGTCGGCTGCGCCCGCAATGCCCCGCCAGCGGACAATGCCCGGATAGGGATCCCCCTAATCGGGCAGCGACCGGTTGACGGACGTTCCCGAGCAGCTGTAGCTCTCGGCGAACCTCATGTGGCGGGCGTTCAGCGGCCGAGGATCTGCACGGAGAACCAAGGCTCCCCGAGCAGGTGCGCCGCTGCCCACCGATGGGTTTGGGCTGACCCCGTTTCGTAGGTCCAGTCGTTATGAGAGTCGTCCTGTTGTCCGCGGTCGCGGGCAGGGAGACTGGTCAGATCATGACGAACAGCAGGAAGCGTCACACCCCG
>NZ_CATNHF010000031.1 GCF_950097975.1 Microbacterium sp. T2.11-28 | reverse complement strand
CCACCCCGCGGCGGGGCCGGTCTGCTGCAGCCGCGCGGGCCCGAGCGCTCCCGAGGACGCCCGTGCCAGGAGCGCGGCGCCGCCGGCCGCTCCCGCGACGACGAGGCCGAGGACGATGAGCCGGGGCGCCAGCGGCTCGTCGCCCCGGTGGGCGGCGAGCAGTCGCGTGCGGGCGATCCAGCCGGCCCCGGCTCCGACGGCGACGACGAGCAGCGCCAGCAGCAGCAGCCAGGCCGACGGCTCCTCGGGGATGATCCCGAGCACCGGGATCCCGGGGACGACCCCGAGGTCGGTGCCGCCCGGAGACACGGTCGTGCCGCTCCCGTGCGCGAAGCCGGGGCCGGCGGCGTACGCGGCGCCCCACACGATGTGGGTCGGCAGGTAGAGGAGCTGGCCGGTGCCGACCACGAGTGCGCCGACGAGGTCGACGTGAGCCGCTTCGAAGAGGGCGACCACGCGCCCGCCACCGGCGAGCACCGCGATCGCGGTCACCGCCGCGCCCACCGCGACGAGGCCGACGAGCGCGGCGGCGATGCCGCGCGCAGCGGCTTCGACGATGCCGGTGTCGTCGATGTCGATCCGGTCCCGGACGAGGTCGAGGAGGCCGTCGTCGCCCTCCCGCCAGGCGTGGACGAGGGCCCCGGCGGCCGCGGCGGCGAAGAAGACGGCCGTGGGGAGGAGGATCGCCTGCCACGTCGGGACCGCCACGACAGCCAGCGACGAGGTGGCGGCGACGAGCGCGGCGAGGGCGGCGACGGTCGCCGTCCCCGCGACGACCCCGGCCGGCCAGGCGCCGGCCCGCGCGGCGCGCATTCCGGACCGGGCGGCGAAGACGGCGGTGAACAGCGTGAAGGCGAGCGGGGCGAGCGAGAAGGTGAAGCTCGCGGCCTCCGCGGGGATCCCGGCGATCGCCGCGTACTGGTCGTCGAGCGTGATGCTCAGCGGCACGAGGTGCCCCGCCTGCCACAGGGTCGCCGCCGCGGGCCACAGTGCGGCCCAGTCGGGATCGGAGACGCCGAACACCCAGAGCAGCGTCATCGGGGCGAGGGCCGCGGCGATGCCGACGGCGACGACGATCACGGCGTCGAAGGCGGCGAGGAGGGCGACGAGGAGGCGGTTCATGCGGCTTCGACCCTACCGACAGCGCGCCGACGTTCACCGAGGGCGCGCGGGCGCGCTACCTTCGTCCCTGGAGGTCCCCCTTGAGCACTGACAGCACCACGCCCACCGCCCGCACCGAGCGTCCCGAATCCGCCCTCGACCGCTTCTTCGAGATCACCCGGCGCGGCTCGACGGTCGGAGCGGAGGTCCGCGGCGGCCTCGTCACCTTCGTGGCGATGGCGTACATCGTCATCCTGAACCCGATCATCCTCTCGAGCGGCACCGACGTGACGGGGGTGCCGCTGGACTTCGCGCAGGTCGCGGCGACCACGGCGCTCACCGCGGGGGCGATGACCGTTCTCTTCGGTCTCGTCGCCCGCCTGCCGTTCGCCTTCGCCGCCGGCCTCGGCATCAACTCGTTCCTGGCCGTCGCCGTCGTCGGCCAGGTCACGTGGGCCGAGGCGATGGGGCTCGTCGTCATCAACGGCCTGCTCATCGTGCTGCTCGCCGTCACCGGTCTCCGGCGGCTCATCTTCGACGCCGTGCCGATGGCGCTGAAGACCGCGATCACCGTCGGCATCGGCCTCTTCATCGCCTTCATCGGCTTCGTCGACAGCGGCTTCGTCACCGCCACCGGAGCGAACTCCCCGCCGGTCGGTCTCGGCGCCGCGGGCTCGATCGCGACCGTGCCCACCCTCCTGTTCGTCCTCACCCTGCTGCTGGCCGCCGTCCTCATCGCCCGCAAGGTCAAGGGCGCGATCCTCATCGCCCTCGTGAGCGGCACCGTCGCCGCCGTCGTCGTCGAGGCGATCTGGAACCTCGGTCCGAAGATCGGCGCCGACGGCCAGGTCGCCAACCCCGGCGGCTGGGGTCTGTCGGTGCCCGAGCTGCCGTCGACGCTCGTCTCCTGGCCCGACCTCAACCTCGTCGGGCAGATCAGCTTCGGCTCGTTCGACCGGATCGGCATCCTCGCGGCGACGATGCTCGTCTTCACCCTGCTGTTCACCAACTTCTTCGACGCGATGGGCACCTTCACGGGCCTGTCGCGCGAGGCGGGACTGGCCGACGAGAGGGGCAACTTCCCGCGCCTGCGCTCGGCGCTCGTCGTCGAGGGCATCGGCGCGGTCGCGGGAGGCCTCACCTCGTCGTCGTCGAACACCGTCTTCATCGAGTCCGGCGCCGGCATCGGCGAGGGCGCGAAGACGGGGCTCGCGAACCTCGTCACCGGCGGGCTGTTCCTCCTTGCGATGTTCTTCACCCCGCTGACCACGATCGTCCCGACCGAGATCGCGGCCGCGGCGCTCGTCATCGTGGGTGCGCTCATGATGGCCCAGATCCGTCACGTCGACCTCACCGACCTGTCGGCGCTCGTGCCGGTGTTCCTCACCGTCACGGTGATGCCGCTCACCTACTCGATCGCCAACGGCATCGGCGCCGGCTTCGTCAGCTGGGTCGTCATCCGCTCGCTGTCGGGCAAGGCGAAGCAGATCAGCCCGCTCCTGTGGGTGGTCGCCGCCGGCTTCGTGATCTACTTCGCGCGCGGCCCGATCGAGGCCCTGCTCGCCGGCTGATCGCGCGCCGCCCGCGGCGGGCCCGGGCCGACTCCCCGCGCGCCTCGACGCCGAACGACGAAGGGGCCGGATGCCGCTCGGCATCCGGCCCCTCTCACGTGCGATCAGAGTCCGGCGATGATCTCCCGCATCAGAGCGGCGGTCTCGGACGGGGTCTTCCCGACCTTGACGCCGGCGGCCTCGAGGGCCTCCTTCTTGGCCTGTGCGGTGCCCGCCGAGCCCGACACGATGGCGCCGGCGTGGCCCATCGTCTTGCCCTCGGGGGCGGTGAACCCGGCGACATAGCCGACGACCGGCTTGGTCACGTTCGCCTTGATGTAGTCGGCCGCCCGCTCCTCGGCGTCGCCGCCGATCTCGCCGATCATGACGATCGCCTTCGTCTCGGGGTCGGCCTCGAACGCGGCGAGCGCGTCGATGTGCGTGGTGCCGATGATCGGGTCGCCGCCGATGCCGATGGCCGTCGAGAAGCCGATCTCGCGCAGCTCGTACATCATCTGGTAGGTGAGCGTGCCCGACTTCGACACGAGGCCGATCGGGCCCTTGCCGGTGATGTTGGCGGGCGTGATGCCGACGAGCGCCTCGTCGGGCGTGATGATGCCGGGGCAGTTCGGGCCGATGATGCGCGTCTTGTTGCCACGGCTCTGCGCGTAGGCCCACGCCTCGGCGGTGTCGCCGACCGGGACGCCCTCGGTGATGACCACGAGGAGGGGGATGTCGGTGTCGATGGCCTCGACCATCGCGGCCTTGGTGAAGGCCGGCGGCACGAAGGCGATGGACACGTCGGCGCCGGTGGCCTCGATGGCCTCGGCGACCGAGGCGAACACGGGGAGCTCGACCGGGTTGCCGTCGGCGTCGGTGTGGAGCACCGTCGTGCCGGCCTTGCGGGCGTTCACGCCGCCGACGACGTTGGTGCCCGCCTTGAGCATGAGCGCCGTGTGCTTGGTGCCCTCGCCGCCGGTGATGCCCTGGACGATGACCTTGGAGTCCTTGTTGAGGAAGATCGACATTGTTCTGCGTTCCTTATCCGGGTCAGGCGTTGGCGAGCTCGGCGGCCTTGTCGGCGCCCTCGTCCATCGATTCGGCCAGGGTCACGAGCGGGTGGGCGGCGTCGCGGAGGATCGCGCGGCCCTCTTCGACCTTGTTGCCGTCGAGGCGGACGACGAGCGGCTTGGAGGCGCTCGCACCCAGCTCGGCGAGCGCGCCGACGATGCCCTTGGCCACGGCGTCGCACGCGGTGATGCCGCCGAAGACGTTGACGAAGACGCTCTTGACCTGCGGGTCGCCGAGGATGACGTCCAGGCCGGCGGCCATGACCTCGGCCGACGCGCCGCCGCCGATGTCGAGGAAGTTCGCCGGCTTGACGCCGCCGTGCTTCTCGCCGGCGTAGGCGACGACGTCGAGGGTCGACATGACCAGGCCCGCGCCGTTGCCGATCACGCCGACCTCGCCGTCGAGCTTGACGTAGTTGAGGTCGTTGGCCTTCGCCTTGGCCTCGAGCGGGTCGGCGGCGTCCTTGTCCTCGAGGAGGGCGTGTCCGGCGTGGCGGAAGTCGGCGTTCTCGTCGAGGGAGACCTTGCCGTCGAGGGCGATGATCTCGCCCTCCTCCGAGAGGATCAGCGGGTTGACCTCGACGAGGGTGGCGTCCTCGCCCTTGTACACCTGGAAGAGCTTGACGAAGACGTCGGCGACCTTCGGGGCCAGCTCGTCGTCGAAGTTCGCGGCCTTGGCGATCTCGAGCGCCTTGGCGGCGTCGATGCCGGTGAGGGGGTCGACCTCGACCCGCGCCAGCGCCTCGGGACGCTCGACGGCGAGCTCCTCGATCTCCATGCCGCCCTCGACGCTCGCGAGCGACAGGTAGGAGCGGTTGGCGCGGTCCAGCAGCACCGAGAAGTAGAACTCCTTGGCGATGCGGGCTCCCGCGGCGACCATGACGCGCTTGACGACGTGGCCCTTGATGTCGAGGCCGAGGATGGCCTGGGCCGCCTCGTACGCCTCGTCGGGGGTCTTGGCGACCTTGACGCCGCCGGCCTTGCCGCGGCCTCCGGTCTTGACCTGGGCCTTGACGACGACCACGCCGCCGAGCTTCTCGGCCGCTGCCTTCGCCTCCTCAGGGGTGTCGGCGACGATGCCGGCGAGCACCGGCACCTCGTACTTTTCGAACAGGTCTCGTGCCTGGTACTCGTAGAGATCCACGTGCAATCCTTCGCTGGGCGACGGTGGGTTTTCGAGGACGGAGAAGTCTCGATGTCGAGATATCGACCAGTCCCCCAGCCTAGTACGTGCCGCTGAGTGCCCTGTCCGCGGCCCCCGCCTGGGTAGGCTCTGCGTCATGAGTGAGCCCGCTCCCCCGCCGTCCCGCAACACCGTCGTCGCGGCCGCCCTCGAGCTGTTCGCCACGCAGGGGTTCGAATCCACCTCCGTCGAGCAGATCGCACAGGCGGCGGGCGTCTCGAGATCGACCTTCTTCCGCCAGTTCGGGGGCAAGGACGACGTGGTCTTCACCGACCACGACGAGCTCCTCGCGCAGCTGCGCACCTTCCTCGGCAGCCGCGACGGCCGCCACGAGAACCCGTGGGCGGCCGTCTGCGAGGCGTCCGTGCAGGTCTTCCGCCATTTCGCCGCCGACCCCGAGCTGGCGCGCCGCCGGTACAGCGTCGTGCGGCAGGTGCCGGCGCTGCGCGAGCGCGAGATCGTGACGGTGTTCCAGTACGAGCGGGTGTTCGACGACTACCTCCGCGGCGCGCTCCCCGGGATCGACCCGGTGGAGTCGGTCGCGTTCTCGGCCGCCGTGACCGCGGTGCACAACCACGTGCTGCGCCGCCTCCTGCGCGACACCAAGAGGGTGCCGGCGTCGGTGCTGTCGGCCGCGTACGACGACCTCATGCACCGCTTCGGCGTGCACCCCGACGGCGAGACGCCCGCGCGCGACGACCTCGTCATCGCGGCCTTCCCGCGCCGGATGCCGGCGGCGGAGGTCGCGCGCCGGCTCAAGTCCGAGCTGAGCTGACGCGGCGACCCGCGCCCCTCACGGCGCGGGCAGGAGCGACAGGCCGTGGAGCAGGTCGCTGCGCGACGCGGCCACGCACACGCGGATCCATCCCTCGCCGGAGGGACCGAACGCCGAGCCGGGCGCCACGGCCACCCGCTGCCGGCGCAGGAAGTCCTCGGCCCACGCGGCGACATCGCCCCCGCTGACGTGTCGCACGTCGATCCACAGGTAGAACGCGCCGGACGGCTCCAGGTAGCCGATACCCCGCTCGTCGAGGAGTGCCGTGGCGGCGCGGAGGTTCTCCCGGTAGTGGACGCGCGCATCGGCGACGGCGGACTGGTCACCGGTGAGGGCGGCGATCGCGGCGTGCTGCGCCGGCGCGTTCACGCAGGAGATCATCGCCTCCTGCGCCGAGCGCAGCGGCGCCGCCCAGGCGCGCGGCGCGACCAGGAAGCCCACCCGCACCCCGGTCATCGCGTACGTCTTGGACAGGGAGAAGACGCCCACGACGCGCTCGCCTCCGCTCTCGCGGGTGTCGAGCGCCGTCAGGCTCACGTGCGGCGCATCCCAGGCGAGCTCGGCGTAGACCTCGTCGCTGAGGACCCACAGATCGTGACGGCGCGCGAAGTCGAGGAGCCCCCGCGCGTGGTGCTCGTCCAGCACCGTGCCGAGCGGATTGGAGGGCGAGTTCACGATGATCGCGCGGGTGCGCGGGGTCACCAGTCGCTCCAGACGGTCCAGTTCGGGCAGGAAGCCCGCCTCCTCGCGCAGCGAGTAGGCGACCGGCACGGCCGAGAGCATCCGCGGGCTCATCGAGAAGGTGGTGTAGCCGGGATCCGGCACGAGCACCTCGTCGCCCGGGTCGAGCATCAGACCGAGCGCCTGATGCAGCGCCTGCGTGCCGCCGATCGTGGCCCACACCCGCTCCGGATCGAGCGCGACGCCGCGGTCCTGGGCGAATCGCTGGGCGAATGCGCGCCGCAGCGGCGGGATGCCGCCGTTGGCCGTGTAGTTGGTGTCGCCGGCGTCCCACGCGGCCTTCGCCGCGGCCGCGATGTGCGGGGCGACGGGGAGGTCCGGCTCGCCGACGGCGAGGAAGGTGACGCCCTCCAGGGTGAGCGCGATCTCGAACAGGCGACGGATGCCGCTGCCGGGCACCGCGGCGACATGGGGGCTCAGCTGTGGCACCCGCTCAGCGTACGCCCGGCGTGTTTCCCCGGGATGTCACGGTGATACTGCGTACCGCGGATGATGACACTGGATGCCGTGACGGGTTATCCTGTCGCGTATGGGCACCTCCCCCGATCTCGCCGCGTTCCCCGGCCAGTCCGTCTCCTCGTACGACGTCACCGGACGGCTCGGCACCGACTACTACGCCGTCTTCGCCGACATCCCGGCCGAGGACCGCGCCGTCTGGGAGCGCGCGCAGGCCTACATCGACGAGGTGGGCCCGGCCATGCGCGCGGCCTGGGACGCCGCGGACTACCCGATGGACATCGCCCGTCGCCTCGGTGCGCTCGACCTCCTCAACGACGGCATCGACCACCCGGACCTCACGCGCTTCTCGCCCCTCGCGGCGGGGCTCGTGAACATGGAGGTGTCGCGCGGCGACGGATCGCTCGGCACGGTCATCGCCGTCCAGGGCGGCCTCGCCCTGCGCACCCTCGCCCTCTTCGGCAGCCCTGCGCAGCAGGAGACCTGGCTCGCCCCGATCGCGCGCGCCGAGGTGCCCGCGGCCTTCGCCCTCACCGAGCCCGACCACGGCTCGGACTCCGTGTCGCTGGAGACGACGGCACGACGCGCCGACGACGGCGGATGGGTGCTGCGGGGGGCCAAGAAGTGGATCGGGAACGGCGCCGCCGGCGGCGTGACGTTCGTGTGGGCACGCGTGGACGACGAGGGCGCCGACGACCATGCGGCGGTGCGCTGCTTCCTCGTGGAGCAGTCCGCTCCCGGCTACATCGGCACCGTCATCACCGGCAAGGGCGCGCTGCGCGGCATCCACCAGGCGCACATCACCCTCGACGACGTCCCCCTGCCCGCCGACGCGGTGCTTCCCGGAGCCCGCACCTTCCGCGACGCCTCGACGGTGCTCTACTCGACCCGCTCGGGCGTCGCGTGGTCGGCGCTCGGCCACGCGACCGCGTGCTACGAGGCCGCCCTGCAGTACGCGCAGCAGCGCACGCAGTTCGGCAAGCCGCTCGCCCGCTTCCAGATGGTGCAGGAGCGGCTTGCCCAGATGCTCGAGGAGCTGACGGCCATGCAGCTGTACTGCCGGCACCTGGCCGACCTCGAGGCGTCGGGCGGCCTGCGTCCCACCCAGGCGTCGCTGGCGAAGTACCACAACACCCGCGCCGCGCGCCGGATCGCCGCCACGGCCCGCGACCTGCTGGGGGGCAACGGCATCCTGCTCGAGAACGGCGTGATCCAGCACATGGCCGACATCGAGGCGATCCACACGTACGAGGGCACCGAGAGCGTGCAGGCGCTGCTGATCGGGCGTGACATCACCGGGGTGAGCGCCTTCGCCTGACCCCTCGCCAGCGTCGGAGGGAGCGGCCAGGATGGAACCCATGTACGACATCCCCGCCCCCATGCTCGCGAAGTCCGTCCCCGCTGTGCCGGCCGCCGACCGGGTCGAGGGCGGGCTGTCGTACGAGCCCAAGTGGGACGGATTCCGCGCCCTCGTCGCCTGGGACGGCACGGAGGTCGAGATCGGATCCCGCGGCTCGAAGCCCCTGACCCGGTACTTCCCCGAGCTCGTCGACGCGTTCTCGCGACTGCTCCCCGAGCCGTGCCTGCTGGACGGCGAGATCGTCGTCGCGGTCGGAGAGCCGGGGGCGCAGCGGCTGGACTGGCCGGCTCTCTCACAGCGCATCCACCCCGCGGCGTCGCGCGTGACGATGCTCAGCGAGACCACGCCGGCGATGTTCATCGCGTTCGACCTCCTCGCGCGCGGCGACGCCCTGCTCCACGACGAGCCCTTCCGGGTCCGTCGCGCACAGCTCGAGGACCTGCTGGCGGGCGTGCCGCACCCCGTCCACCTCACCCGCACGACCGGCGACGCCGACCTCGCGGCGCGCTGGCTGGCGGAGTTCGAGGGGGCCGGGCTCGACGGCGTCGTCGCCAAGCCGCTCGCCCTCCCCTACGCGCCCGGCAAACGGACGATGTTCAAGATCAAGCACGCGCGCACGACCGACGTCGTCGCCGTCGGCTACCGCGTGCACAAGAGCGGTCGGGGCGTCGGGTCGCTGCTGGTCGGCCTGTACGGACCCGACGGGGTCATCCGCAACGTCGGCGGCGTCGCCGCGTGGAGCGACGCGCGCCGGCTGGAGCTCGTCGAGGAGCTCGCGCCGCTCGTGGAACGCGACGACGAGGGCGACGCCGTCGTCGGCGAGACCGACCGGTCGCGCTTCTCGTCGTCGAAGGACGTGTCGTTCGTGCGGCTGCGACCCGAGCGCGTCCTCGAGGTGCGCTACGACCAGCTGGAGGGCGACCGCTTCCGCCACACCGTGCAGTTCGAGCGCTGGCGGCCCGACCGCGACGCCCGCTCGTGCACGTACGAGCAGCTGGAGGCGGTCGCCTCGTACGATCTCGGCGACGTCCTCGACTGAGCCCCCGCGGCGCGCACCCGAGGGCGAGACGTGCACAGAAACGGGCCCGTGTCGGCGCCGGACTCCGGCGGCCGGACACACGGGCCCGAGATCTGTGAAGCCATCGGGGGGGCTCCGGCTTCGTGTCACCGACGTTACGCGCGCCGCGGGCCGGCGCGACGCCCGCCCGGCCGTGACAAATCCGTGCGACGTGCGGCGGATTTGTCACGGTGCACGCCGGGCGCCGGGGTGCCAGGATCGAGGCATGGCCGATGCCCCGGGCGCTGCGGACCCCGACCCCACGCACACGGCGGAGCTGCGTCTCGAGCCGATCGGCTTCATCGCGCGCACCGACGCCGTCATGCGACTCGGCGCCCTCATGCTCGGCGCCGGCGCGTCGTCGGCGCGGGTCAGCGACAGCATGTCGAGGGCAGCTCAGGCGGTCGGCATCGAGGAGCTGCATTCCCGGGTCGGCATGAAGGACATCGTCTCGACCGCCAGCCGCGGCCAGATGTTCCGCACGCGGGTCGCCGAGATCCGCACTCCGGCGGTCGACGCCGACCGGCTGACGGCGCTGAAGCGGCTGACCAACCGGCTCCGGCCGGGAATGACCGCGGTTGAGCTCCAGGCCGAGCTGGACGCCGTCGAGCGGATGCCCCGGCGCTACGGCGACCCGCTGCGGATCCTCGCCGCCGCGCTCGCCTGCGCGGCGTTCGCCCTGCTCAACAACGGCGGGTGGCAGGAGTTCGTGGCCGTCGGCGTCGCGGCCGGCACCGGACAGGCGGTGCGGATGGCCATCCACCGGCTGCGGACGAACGAGTTCCTCGTGGTGTTCGCCTCCGCCGCCACGGCGCTCCTGGTCTACCTGCTCGTCGCGCAGGTGTTCACCCTGGTCGGTCTCCCCGGCGGGCAGCACGATGCGGCCCTCACGAGCGCGGTGCTGTTCCTCGTGCCCGGGTTCCCGCTGGTCACCGGCGCGCTCGACCTCGCGCGCCTCGACCTCAACTCCGGCATCGCCCGCGTGACGTACGCGGTGCTGATCCTGCTGGCGACCGGCACCGCGGTGTGGGGGGTCGCGGCGGTCTTCGACGCGACCGTCACCCAGACGGCGAGTCCGGCCTTCGCCGAGCCGCTGCTGTCGCTCGTGCGGTTCATGGCGGGGATCGTCGGCGTCGTCGGCTTCGCCGTCCTCTTCTCCACGCCCGCCGCGATCGCCCTGGCGGCGGCGCTGCTCGGCTCGGCCGCCAACGTCGGCCGGCTGGCCCTGGTCGATGCCGGCGTGATGCCCGCCGTCGCGGCCGCCGCCGCCGCGCTGGCCGTCGGACTCGGCGCGTACCTCGTGGGCGATCGCCTCCGCGCACCGCGGGTGACCCTCACCGTGCCGGCGGTGCTCATCATGGTGCCCGGCGCCGCGGCGTACCGGTCGATCGCCGGGGTGATCGACGGCGACACCCTCGCCGCCATCCAGAACGGCATGCAGGCGGTCTTCGTCGTGGTCGCCCTGGCGATCGGCCTCACCGTGGCCCGCGTGCTCACCGAACGGGAGTGGCAGCTTCCCGCTCGCTGACGCACACCGCTCCCGAAAGGGCGGCACTCGTCGTCGCCACGGCTGCCGTGAGGCGGCAACGACCGCCATGCTCTCGCCAGCCGTGCCGGAAGGGTGGCACTCGTTGTCGGGACGACGGCGGGGAGCCGACAACGACTGTCAGCTCCCTGCGACGGGGCCGCGTCGTCTACGGTCGAACCCATGGGCCTCTTCGACCTCTTCCGCTCCTCCCCGCAGACCGTCCGCGTCGACACCCCCGTCGGCGCCGCGCCGCTGCGGGTCTCCGCCCCCGGCAAACCCTGGAGCCTGTGGTCCGACGGGCTCGGCACGTTCGCGATCCGCTCGCTGCAGGTGATGATCGTCGCCGCGATCACGGCCGCCGTCATCATCGGCATCCAGCAGATCACCGTGGTCACGATCCCGCTGGTGCTCGCGCTCATCTTCGCGTCCGCCTTCGCCCCGGTCATGACCTGGCTGCGGGCCCGCGGCGTGCCCTCGATCGTCGCCACGCTGCTCGCGCTCTTCGCGATCCTCCTCCTCCTCGGTGCCGTGTCGTGGCTGATCGTCTGGGCCGTCCGCGACCAGTGGGACGAGCTGTACAGCCGGGCCCAGCAGGGTTTCGACGACCTCATGGCGTGGGTCGGGACGCTCCCCTTCGACATCGACCAGGGACAGATCGACGAATGGGTCGCGACCCTCACCGACTTCGTCACGAGCGCCCAGTTCGGCTCGGGCGCGCTCGCCGGCGTCGGCGCGGTCGCCAACTTCGTCACCGGCCTCGTGCTGATGGTCGTCATGCTGTTCTTCTTCCTGAAGGACGGACCGCAGATGTGGGCGTTCGTGCTGCGGCCGTTCCGCGGCGAGCAGTACGAGCGCGCGGTGCGCATCGGCGACAAGACGGTGTCGACGCTCGGCTCCTACGTGCGCGGCACGGCCACGGTCGCCGCCGTCGACGCCCTCGGCATCCTGGTGGGTCTGCTGATCCTCCAGGTGCCGCTGGCCATCCCGCTCGCCGTGCTCGTCTTCCTGCTGGCGTTCATCCCGATCGTCGGCGCCACTGTCGCCGGCATCCTGGCCGCCCTCGTGGCGCTCGTCGCCAACGGCTGGGTGATCGCCCTGATCGTCGTCGGCGTGGTCGTGCTCGTCAACCAGCTCGAGGGCAACTTCCTCCAGCCGTTCCTCATGGGTCGCACGATGAAGCTCCACGCCTTCGTCGTCCTCATCGCGCTGACCATCGGCACCGTCCTCAGCGGCATCATCGGCGCCGTGCTCGCCGTCCCGATCGCCGCGGTCGCCTGGGGCATCGTCCAGGTGTGGGACGGCCCCGACCTCCCCGCACGGTGGGCGCGGCCGAAGCACCGCGAGGTCGAACGCGAGGTGCAGCGGGAGCTGCAGCGCGAGCTGCAGCGCGAGCTGCGTCGCGAGAACGGCTGACGAGGCTCAGGCGTCCGGAGACTTCGCGCGACTGGGCTGTACGCGCGGAGGCTCCCCGGGCATCTTGGGGAACTCGGGCGGGAACGGGAGCTCTCCGAGCCCGGCGGCGAGGTCGCGCTCCCACCACTCCAGCAGGGTGTCGATGCGCCCCGGGGACTCCTGCAGCCCCTCCCAGGGGTCGCCGATCTCGGCCAGGCGCGCCGGCACGGTCCTCACCGTGAACGCGGCGGGGTCGACGCCCGCGGCCAGCTCCTCCCACGTGATGGGGGTGGCCACGGTCGCCTGCGGCAGCGCCCGGGCGCTGTACGCGCCCGCCATGGTGCGATCGCGGTTCGCCTGGTTGAAGTCGATGAAGATGCGCTCGCCCCGCTCCTCCTTCCACCAGTTGGTGGTGACCTTGTCGGGCATCCGCCGCTCCAGCTCACGCCCGGCGGCGATGACGGCGTGACGGACATCGAGGAACTCGTGCGTGGGCTCGATGGGGCAGAAGACGTGGATACCGCGGTTGCCGCTCGTCTTCAGCCACGCCTCCAGCCCGGCGTCGCGGAGCACCTCGCGAAGAGCCGGAGCCACCGCCGCCGCGTCGGCGAAATCGGTTCCCGGCTGCGGATCGAGGTCGATCCGCAGTTCCACGGGATCGTCGGTGTCCGATGCGAGCGAGGCCCACGGGTGGAAGACGACCGTGTTCATCTGCACCGCCCACACGATCGCCGCCGCCTCGTCGAGCACCACCTGCGGGTGCCGCCGGCCGCTGTTGTAGGTGCACATGACCTGGTGCACGTAGTCCGGCGCCCCCTTCGGCGGGTTCTTCGAGAAGAACCGCTCGCCGTCTACGGTGTCGGGGAACCGCTCCAGCGAGACCGGCCGATGACCGTTGGCGCGCAGGAAGGGCTCGGCGACCGCGATAACGTACTCCGCCAGCTCGTGCTTGGTGATCCCGACCTCTGGCCAGATGATCCGATTGGGGCTCGACAGCGACACGTCCCGGTCGCCGACGGTCAGGGTGATCCGCTCTGAGGCCATGGCACGACCCTAGATGGTGGGCCGCGCCGGCGACAGCCCGGCTCAGCCGGCGAGCGCGATGACGGGGGCGAGCTCGGTGCGGCCGAGCTCGATCCAGGGCCCGGCCGGGTCGACGACGACCCCCGTGATGCCCTCGTCGGACGCCAGCGCCTTCGCGAGCTGCTCGCCGGTCAGCGGGAGCGGACGGTCGCCGCGGCCGAGCGCGATCACCTCGAGCGGGTGGGAGAACACCTCGAGGCGCCGCCGCCCGTCGGAGCTCCGGGCCTCGGCGAGCCCGATCCTGCCGGACGGGTCGGAGTTCCCCGCGACCCAGATCTTCACGCGCGTGAGGGCCTCCGCCACGTCGATGGGCGTCTTGTCGGTGCGCTCGCTGACCAGCAGCGTCTTGAGAGTGAAGGCGGGATCGCCCTCCTCCAGTGCCTTGGCGATCAGCTCGGCGGGGAGGATGAGGCGGGCACCGGGTGTCGCGTGGTCGAGGAACAGTCCGGCGTACGGACCGGCGACGACGTTCTGGAACACCGTCGATGCGAGCTGCCCGACCGCGGAGGTCGCCGCGTCGCCGTCGGCGCGCACCGAGTCCTGCAGGGCGGAGCCGCCGCTGAAGGCCAGGAGGAAGCGCTTGTCCTCGATGACCGTCACCGCCAGGGTGAGCCCCTGACCGTCGGCGATGAGCGCCTTCGCATCGCCCTGCACGCGCACGTACAGATGACCCTGCAGGGCCTGGCGCATGACATTCATGACGTCGGTGTTCTGGGGCTTGTCGGGCAGCGCGGCGAGCGCCTGCTTCACTACGGCGTTGTCGGGGAGTCCCGGCACCGTCTGCGTGCGCTCGGGCGGCTGAGCGGCGGGTCGCGTGGTCGCCGGCACGGCGGCCGCCCTGCCGTACGTCGAGAAGGAGATGCCCACCTCGGGGACGATCTCCTCCGGCAGGGTGACGGCGGCCGGCTCCTGCTGCGTCTCCTGCTCCTGCTCCTGCTCGACCGGGTCGTGCTCGTCGGAGGCGCCACGACGCGAGAACAGTGCCATGGGGAAAGCCTATGTCAGCCGCCGAACGGCCGACGCCGCACCCGGTCGGTCCGGATCCGCTCGGGTGGCGCGGCGTTCGGACGGGTCCGGCGGGCTCAGGCCGGGACCATCCGCCTCAGCGCAGGGACGCTCGATATCCGGCCTGCCTCGCGGCCTCCTCGGTCGCGAAGCACTCCTCGGGATGGGTGTCGTCGTAGTACTGCCCGCCCGGGACGTGATAGATCCAGTCCGTCGTGTGACGGGTGGTCTGGTTCCCCTTGATCGGATACCCCGACGGACACGTCGTCTCCGTCGCGGGCTGCGCCTTCCCCGATCTGACGGCGCTCGACGCCGCGGATACCCGCGAGACGCCGGCGTAGCCCGCCAGCCGACCGGTCACCTTCACGGAGACCCGCTTGCCGATGTGCGCGCGGGTCAGCGTGAGAGTGCGGCCGGTGGCTCCCGACAGCGCCCGTCCGTCCGCGTACCACTGGTAGGTGAACGACGTGCCGGGGGTCCAGGAGCCCGTCTTCGCCGACACGGTCACCGTCGCGATGGCGCGGCCGCTCACGGTGGGAGCTGACGTGGCGAGCACCTTCGCGGTCGCCCTCGAGGTCTTCGCCACCGTCGCGTACCCGGACTTCCGGCCTGTCACGGTGACGGTGATGCGCGCGCCCCGCTGCGCCCGGGTGATCGTGAACGTCGTTCCCGTGGCCTTCCGGATGGCCGTGCCGTTCGCGTACCACTGGAACGACAGGCGCGCGCCGGTGGTCCAGCTTCCCGGCTTCACAGAGAGCTTCTTGCCGATCTGCACGGTGCCCGAGATTTTCGGCGTGCCCGCCGTCATGACCCTCGCGGTCGCCCTCGAGACCTTCACGACGGTCGTGTATCCCGGCTTCGCGCCTGCCACCCTGACGGAGATGACCGCACCGCGCTGCACGGTCGTGAGCGTCAGGGTGGCGGAGTCCGCGCCGGAGATGGGCCTGCCGTCGGCGAGCCAGCGATACCTGAAGGAGGTGCCGCTCGCCCAGGAGCCCGGCTTCGCGGTCAGCTTCGACCCGACCGCGGCGGTTCCCGCGATGGTCGGGGCAGCGGCAGTCAGCACCCCCGCGATCACGGCCTTCGTCGCCGGTGAGGTCTTCGTGGTGGCGGTGAAGCCGGCCTGGGATGCCGTGACCCGCACGGTGATCGCCTTCCCGAGCTGCGCGGCGGACAGGGTCAGCGTCCGCGTGGTCGCACCGGAGATGGCCGCGCCGCCCGCCAGCCACTGGTACGCGTGGGTCGGCGTGCCGCCGGCGTGCGCGGCGGGGGCGGGCGCCGTGAGCGTTCGCCCGACCTGCGCCACGCCCGTGATCGTCGGCACGGCCAGCGGCACGGGCGTCGGAGTCGGCGCCGGAGTAGGAGTAGGAGTAGGCGTCGGAGTAGGAGTGGGCGTCGGCGTGGGCGTCGGCGTGGGCGTCGGCGTCGGCGTCGGCGTCGGCGTCGGAGACGGCGTCGGCGTCGGAGTGGGCGTCGGAGACGGAGCGACGACCGGCGGGGCGAGGAGGGCGGCGAGCGACGCCGGAGCCAGTCCCGGCTGGACCGCGACGGCTGTGGCCGCCGCCGCCGTCGCGGCGTCCTTCCACCACTCCGCGAGGTACTGTCCGGGCCGAGCCGTCTCGCCGAACGCGACCTTGTAGGTGCCGCGCGGCAGCCCGCGCACGGAGAACGTGCCGCCGGACGCCGTGGTCATCCCGCCCGCGGCCCGCAGCCCGTCGGAGGTCACTCGGTAGACGGCCACCGAGACGCCGGCGAGCGGGGTGCCGCCGGTGCCCGAGACCGTGCCGGACACGGCCTCGCCGAGGAGTGTGACGCCCGCTTCGATCGTCGTCGCACCGCTCACCGTCAGCGCGGCGCTGGACGGGCACGTGGCAGCCCCGCCCCGCCAGATCGACGCGTGCGACGTCAGGGCCTCGTCTCCGACGCGGATGCGGTACGCACCCGGCGCCAGCCCGGTGAGCACGTAGGCGCCGGCGTCGTCGGTGCGCGCGGTGACCGTCGCGACGGTGGTCTCGGCGCAGGTATCCGGGAAGGCGTAGACCGGGACGTCTGCGAGCCCGCCGAACGCGTCCTCGACCGTGCCGGCGATGGCCCCACCACGGCTCAGCTGCGCATCGACCCCGGACGCGGAGCGGCTGTTCAGGTCGAGCACGGTCGCACCGCCTCGGTTCGGCGCATCGTCCCACCACTCGCCGCGCAGTCCCGAGTCGAACGGAGCCTCGAACTCGACGACGTACTCGCCCGACGCCAGGCCCCGGACCGCGTAGTCGCCGTTCTCGTCGGTCGTCGCACTGTCGGACGACGTCGGGACGCCCGCTGCGTACACGCGGACCGTCGCCTGTCCCACGCCATCGCCCTCGGGGTCGGTCACACGCCCCGAGACGACGCCGGCCTCTCCCAGCTCGGCGTCCCGGCCCGCGACCGCGTCGCCGGCGGCGACGACGACGGGCTCTGCCGACGCGGGCGTGGAAGCGTCGTTCCAGTACTCCGCCGCGTACGTCGAGGTCGGTTCGAACGAGACGAGGTACGACCCGGGCCAGAGATCGGTGAGTGCGTAGGCGCCGCCGGCATCCGTCGTCGCCGACGTGAACCACGAGAGGCCCTCTCCGGTCTTCCGGTAGGCGACGACCTCGAGGTCGACGATCGGCTGCAGGTCGTCGTCGCCGATCACGGTGCCGGAGATCGATGCCGGCGCGTCGAGGATCGCATCGGCGGTCGCGGTCCCGCCAGCGGTGACGGCGACGCCCGTGGCCTCATCCTCGAGGCGGGCGTTCTCGTACCACTCCGAGAGGAAGCGCTCGGGCTGAGCCGACGCGTTGAAAAAGACGCGGTAGGTGCCGGCGGCGAGGTCGTCGATGCGGTACGCGCCGCTCTCGTCGCTCGTGACCGCGTACGTCGTCGATCCGCCGATGCGTGTCACCTCGATGTCGACGTCCGGCGCGGCGATGCCCGACGCCTGGGTGAGGACGCCGGCGATCGATCCGCCCCCGACCGCGAACGACGCCGGCGCGGCGAGCACTCCGGACAGCGCCATCGCCGCCGCCAGCAGCACGGCCGTCAGCGTCTTCACGCGCGTCGTCGACATCGACTCATCTCCCCCGAGAGTTCGGTCGGGCGAGGCGAACCGGACGGGCACGTGGTCCCGTCCGGTTCTGCCCCGTTTTCCCGTAGAACCGCCGAAGCCCCGTTCGACGGTGGGTCTGGCGAAAGATTAGAGCATTCTCATCGATCGCAACAGGCTCTTCGGGGAAAGCTGAGGGTCGCTCCGTCAGGGAGCACCGTGCCGCGGGCGGTGGCGGAGCATCAGGATGCCGACCACCAGCGCCAGCAACCCGCCGGCGGCGAGTCCCCACGGCGGGCTGCCGCCGGCCTGCGGGAGTGTGCCGGCGACCACGCGGAGGTCGATGCGCACGACCTCGGCGCCGTCGACCTCGGCGACCACGGCGTGCACCCCGACCGCCGCGTCCGAAGGGATCCGGACGGTGATCGCGAACGCGCCCGCAGCATCCGCGCGCGCCGTTGCGAGGTGCACCGGCGCGGACCTCAGGCTGAGATCGATGGACGCGCCCGGGCCGAACCCCGCGCCCGACACCCGCACCTGCCCGCCCCGGACCACCGCGCCGCCGGCGAGTTCGAGCGTCGGCAGCGCGGCGACGGCGACCGACACCGGTGCGGTCGACCGGCTGCGCACCGTCGTTCCGGCGTACCCCTCCCGCGTGCCGGTGACCGCCACCGCGATCCGCCGGCCCTTCATCGTGGGGGTGAGCTCCAGGCGGGACGCGGTCGCCCCCGCGATGTGATCACCGTCCATCAGCCACTGGTAGGCGAAGGACACCCCGCGCGGATGCCAGGTCCCGGGTCGCGCGACGAGGGTCTCGCCCACCACGGGCTCACCGACCACCTTCGGCGTCCCCGCTCGCACCGGCGTCAGCGTGCACTCTGCGCTGAGGTCGGCGTTCACGTCCCACGCCTCCGCACCGGGCGCGAGATCCGTGGCGTGCGCGTCTGCGAGCGACGGGACGTCGTCGAAGTACTCGGGGCAGTGGCCCTCGGCGAAGAACCCGACCGCGTAGCGCCCGGGCGGCAGGTACACCCCCTCGACATCGCCGGGCGGGTCGGCGAACGAGAAGTCGCGCCACGTCGAGGTGCGGGCCACCTCCTCCCACCGGCTCCCCACCCGCACGTAGGCGACGACCTCGACGGGGGCTGCGAGCTCGCCTTCCGCGGTCACCGTGCCGCTCAGATCGACCCCCACGCGCAGATCGAAGTCGACGCCTGCCCGCTTGGTCCCGCCCGCGAGCGTGAGCGTCGTCGCGGCGCTCGGCGCATCGGCGCGGTCGTAGAACTGGAGGGCGCCCCGAGCCGCGCCGACGGCCGGGCGCACCGATGCGACGTACCTGCCGGGCATGACCTTGCCGACCCGGAAGGCACCGTCGAGGCCGACGACCGTGCTCGCGTCGGCGCCGCCGTCCACCGCGTCGAGCATCACCGTCCCGCCGTCCGTCCATGTCGCACCGTCCCTGCGGACGACGCCGGAGACGATCGCCGCAGCGGGAAGTGCGGCGTCGATCCCCGGGGTCTCGGCGCCCGCCGTCACCGTCACGGGCTCGGCGGCACCCCGGTCGAGGGCGTCGGGCCACGTCACGTCGAGCAGGCCCTCGTCGTCGGTCCAGAACTCCACGAAGTGACGGCCGGGAACGACCCCCACGAGCGTGTAGGTGCCGTCGGCGCCCGATGTCGTGGAGAACCCCATCGTGTGATCCTCGGGCTGGAAGTGCACCGTCGCGCCGGCGACCGGGTGCCCGTTGCCGGCCCGGGTCACGACGCCGGAGATCGAGCCGGTGGCCTCAAGGCTGGCGTCGATCCCGGAGACCGCCCCACCCGCCGGCACCTCGACGGGCGTCGCGAGGTCGGGCGCGCGCACGCCGTCCCAGTACTCGTGGGCGAGCTCCGGCGGCCGGTCGTCGACGATCGGCGGTGAGAACTCGAGGATGTACGCACCGGCGGCCAGACCCGCGATCGTGTAGCGGCCGTCCGCGCCCGTCTCCGCGGTCGCGGCGCCAGCGTCGCCGTCCGCGTACACCGTCACCCCGGCCACCGGGGTCCCGTCGGCGGCACGCGTCACCGTCCCCGAGAGGCTGGCGTCACCGGCGGGCGCGGCGGAGGCGACCGACGTCGCCGCGGGCGTCAGCACCGCGGCCGACCCGATGACAGCGAGAGCGACGGCGACCACCCTGCGAAACGATGCGTGCACCGCGACGGACCCCCGGCATGCGGGTGCGCGGCTCCGCTGCCGCGCACGACACCCTCTTTCTAGCGCGGATGAGCTCCCGCGTCACCCCCGGCGCGGCGCGCCACCCGCTACAGCTTCGTGATCGGGGCGATCTTGATGAGGAGCTTCTTCGGTCCTGCCGAATCGAAGCGCACATGGGCGACGCGCTTGGCTCCCTCGCCCGTCACCATGTCGACGCGTCCCTCGCCGAAGTCGTCGTGGCGGATGCGGTCGCCCGGCGCGAGCTCCAGATCGCCGTTGTCTCGGACCTTCGCGGGGATGCGGTTGGCGAACTTGGCGATGTCGCCGGCCGGCTTGTCGCGACGAGGCAGCGGGACGAGGTCGTCGCCGTAGCGGTTGGCGCTGCCGCCCCCGGGACGGCGCGCGTTGAGCGCGCGCGACTGCATGCCGCCGCGGGAGTTGACGTCTCCGGGCGACTGGCGCCAGTCGATGAGCTCGTGCGGGATCTCCTGCAGGAAGCGGCTGGGCATCGCGACCGACACCTCGCCGAACTGCGCACGCGTCATCGCCAGCGACAGGTGCAGCTTCTTGCGGGCGCGGGTGAGTGCCACGTAGAACAGCCGCCGCTCCTCCTGCGGGCCCCCGGGCTCCCCCGCCGAGATCCGGTGCGGGATGAGGTCCTCCTCGACCCCGGTCACGAACACCGCGTCGTACTCGAGGCCCTTGGCGGTGTGCATCGTCATGAGCGACACGGTGCCCGACGCGTCGTCGAGGTCGTCGGCATCGGACACGAGCGCGACCTCGGTGAGGAAGTCGAGGATCGTGCCCTCGGGGTTGTTGCGGGCGAACTCGCGCGTGACGGCGAGGAACTCGTCGAGGTTCTCGACCCGCGCCTCGTCCTGCGGATCCTTCGAGATGCGCAGGGCGTCGTAGTAGCCGCTCTTGTTGAGCAGGAGCGAGAGCCCTTCGGTGACGGAGGTCGACGGCGCCACCTCGCCCGAAGACGGCAGCATGACCTCGGCCGCCTCGCTCAGCACGGCGTCGAGCCGCGCGATCGCCTGCTGGATCTTCGGCCCGACACCGAGCGCCGAGGCGTTCGCCAGAGCGTCGCGGAAGGTGATGCCCTCTTCTGCCGCGTACCGGGAGATCGACGTCTCGGTCACGTCGCCGATGCCGCGGCGCGGCTTGTTGAGGATGCGGCGCACCGCGAGCTCGTCGGCGGGGTTGGCGACCGCGACGAGGTACGCCAGCGCGTCCTTGATCTCGGCGCGGTCGTAGAACTTCGTGCCGCCCATGATCTTGTACGGCACCGCCGAGCGGATGAGGATCTCCTCCAGCGCACGGGACTGCGAGTTGGTGCGGTAGAAGACCGCCATCTGGCCGTACGGGAGCCCGGCGCGGTGCAGCGCCTCGACCTCGTCGGCGACGAACTGCGCCTCGTCGTGCTGCGAGTAGCCCGTGAAGCCGATGATGGGGTCCCCGGCCCCCACGTCGGTCCACAGCTTCTTGTCCTTGCGGTCGAAGTTGTTGCTGATGACCGCGTTGGCCGCCGAGAGGATGTTCTGCGTCGACCGGTAGTTCTGCTCCAGCAGCACCACCCGCGCGCCCGGGAAGTCCCGCTCGAACTCCGAGATGTTGCGGATGTCGGCGCCGCGGAACGCGTAGATCGACTGGTCGGAGTCGCCGACCACGGTGAGCGAGGCGCCCTCGAGCTCGGGGGCGTCGACGGGGTCGAAGATCATCATCCCGCCGGACTCGAAGGCGTCGGCGGCCTTGCCGACCACGGGGCGGGTGAGCTCGTGGATCAGCGAGTACTGCGCGTGGTTGGTGTCCTGGTACTCGTCGACGAGGATGTGCCGGAAGCGGCGACGGTACACGTCGGCGACGTGGGGGAACGCGCGGAACAGGTAGACGGTCTGCCCGATGAGATCGTCGAAGTCGAAGGCGTTCGCCTTCTGCAGCGCGCGCTGGTAGTCGCTGAAGATCTCGGCGAACAGCCGCTCGGCCGGGTCGCTGAGATTCGCCTGGCGGGCGAACGACTCGGCGTCGGCCAGCTCGTTCTTCAGCTTGGAGATGCGCCCCTGCACCGAGGCGGGGGTGAGGCCGAAGGCGTCGGCCTCGTGCTCCTTGACCAGACGCTTGATGAGCGCGCGGGAGTCGGCGGAGTCGTAGATCGTGAAGTTCTTGGTGAAGCCGAACTGCTGGGCCTCGCGGCGGAGGATCCGCACGCACGCCGAGTGGAACGTGGAGATCCACATGCCCTGCGCCGCCTCGCCGACGAGGTGCTGCACGCGCTCGCGCATCTCCCCGGCGGCCTTGTTGGTGAAGGTGATCGCGAGGATCTGGCTCGGCCAGGCCTCACGGTTGCGCAGGAGCGAGGCGATGCGATGCGTGAGCACGCGCGTCTTGCCCGAGCCCGCGCCGGCGACGATCAGCAGCGCGTTCCCGCGGTAGGTGACCGCCTCGAGCTGGGGCGGGTTGAGGCCCTCGAGCAGGTCCTGATCGGCGCGGACGCCGGACGTGCCCCCGGTGCCCGGGCGCGGGGCGCCACCTCCGACGATGACGGGCTTGATCGGGTTGCTCATGACCTGTCAAGTCTAGGCTCGCGCCCCGACACCGGACCGGTCGTCAGCGGCGGGAAGGGCGGCGATGCCCGCGCGAGACGCCGGATGCCGCCGAGCGGGCGCCCCGGGCGCCGCCGGCGCCACCACCGGAAGCGCGAAGGCGACCGCCAGTGCCAGCGGCCAGGCGACGCCGCCGGCGGCCCATACGCTCCCGGATGCCACGACCGCCCCGCCCGCGAGGAGCGGCACGACGAGCAGCTCCGCGCGGAAGAGGTCGATGCGCTGGCGCACGCCGAGCGACACTGCACGCTTGGGCGTGACCCGGAACACCGCGCGCCGGCCGAGGAGGCCGCCCACGACGGCCGCGACGACGACGAACATCGTGGAGGCGTACAAGGCGCCCGCCACGATCGCGAAAGCGATGCCCGCGGCGAGCCTGCGCGACCGTGCACGCCGTACCGCCTCGGGCAGGAGGGGCATGAGCCCGCTCAGCGCAGACAGCATCAGTGCCCACAGCGGCGGGACCGACCCGCCCGCCGCGAGTGCCGCTCCGGACACGATCGCGGCCGCCCCGGCGAGCGCCGCGCCCGGGACGAGGGCGGTCTCCCCCATCACGTCGATCGCCTCGCGGACGGGGAGGCCGCGCACGGCGGGTCGCCGCAGGAACTCCACGGCGCCTTCGGCCGTCTTGCGCAGTTGCGTGCGGAACGCGCGGTAGTCCACCGGGAAGTCCTCCGTGAAGGCGATGTCCGCGTCGACCAGACGCCAGCCGCGGCGGCGCAGCGCGACGGTCAGGGCGAGGTCTTCCGCGACCACCTCCGGAACTCCTCCGACATCGTCGAGGGCGGCGGCGCGCAGCAGCGCACCGCGCCCGAGGAACGCCGTCACACCGTGGCCGGCGCGGCCGCGACGCGTAACGGTGAGATGCGTGGCGAGCAGCGGACCGAAGTATCGTGCGAACTCGCTCCGGCCCGGGGCGGCGACCGGCGTGGCCTGGGCCACGGCGACCGCGGGATCGGCGAGCTCCGCCGCGCATGCGCGCACGAACCCGGGCAAGAGCACGACGTCGCTGTCGCACACGGCGTACGCGTCGTAGCTCCCCCGCAGCACCCGGAGGGCGTGATTGAGGTTGCCGGCCTTGAACCCGGTGCGGTCCGAGCGACGCACGACGCGGCATCCCGACTCCTCCGCGAACCGGTCGATCTGTTCGCGGAGCCGGGGATCGCGCGAGTCGTCGAGGATCACGGTGTCGACGTCGACGTCCTGCCGCATGCTCACCGCCACCGCCGCCGCGTCGAAGTCGTCGGCGACGCAGAAGAGCAGGGCGACGCGCAGGGGCGCGGGATCGTGCTGCGGAGCGTCCGCGGGACGGGGCCGCTGCCGCACGGACCGCACCCACAGCGCGGCGGCGCGCGTCCCCGTCGCCCACAGGATCGACGTCGCGACGGCGAAGGCGGCGGCCGCGATCGTGCCCGTCGACCACGCCCACACCGTCAGCGGGGCGACCGCCGCCAGCCAGCACACGAGCGGAAGGAATGCGGACAGGGCGACCCTCGGTGAGCTCATGCACAGGAGTCTTCCGACACCCGGGGCACGACAGCATCCGGGTTGCCCCTGGCCGTTCCCTGGGCTACGACCAGGGCGTCACGGTCAGAGCAGGCGGCGCTCCGACGCCCACACGGTGAGCTCGTGCCGCGACGACAGCTGCAGCTTGCGCAGCACCGACGAGACATGCGTCTCGACCGTCTTGATGGAGATGAACAGCTCCGTGGCGACCTCCTTGTAGGCGTAGCCCCGGGCGATCAGCCGCATCACCTCCTGCTCGCGCGCCGACAGCCGGTCGAGCTCGTCGTCGACGACGGCGGTCTCGCCCGCGACGGCGCCGAACGCATCGAGCACGAAGCCCGCCAGCCGCGGCGAGAACACGGCGTCGCCCCCGGCGACAGCGTGCACCGCGCGGCTCACCTCCCCGCCGGACGAGCCCTTCGTGATGTAGCCGCGGGCACCGGCGCGGATGACCCGCACGACATCCTCCGCGGCGTCCGACACGCTGAGCGCGAGGAAGCGGGATGCGGTCGGTGCGGAGCCCCGGATGACCGCTTCGCCGCCCGAGGCCTCCGCTACGCCCGAGGCCCCCGGAAGGTGGACATCGAGCAGCACGACATCGGGGACGGTGGCCGCGATCACCGCGATCGCCGTGGCGACATCGGCGGCCTCGCCCACGACGTCGACCGACGGGTCGAGGTCGGCCCGCAGACCCGACCGGAAGATGGAGTGATCGTCGACGATCACGACGCGCAGCGACTCACCCATGACGCCCCTGCCCGCTGGAGGCTCGTCCAGGACCGGGCGCGTACCGGAGGTGCACCTCGGTACCCGTGCCGCCGCCGCCCGGTCGGATGGTGGCCGAGCCGCCGATGCGCCGCATCCGTCCGATGATCGACTCGCGCACTCCCAGCCGATCGGCCGGGACGGCGTCGGGATCGAACCCGGGACCGCGGTCGCGCACGTACACGTCGACGGATGCCGCGGTGCCCTCCAGGTACACGGAGATCTCGCCGCCGGCGTGCCGCGCCGCGTTCAGGATCGCCTCCCGCGCCGCCGCCGCGACCTCGCCGCTCGCGCGCTCGTCGGAGGCCCCCGCGGAGACGACATCGATGCGCACCGGGAAGTCGAGTTCCAGCGCGCCCGCGTAGTCGCGCAGGTCGGTGGGCAGGTCGCTGTCGGCGGGAGCGTCGCCGTCGTACAGCCACGCACGCAGTTCGCGTTCCTGCGCGCGGGCCAGCCGGGCCGCCTCACTGGATGCGCCGGCACGGTTCTGGATGAGCGCGAGGGTCTGCAGCACCGAATCGTGCAGATGCGCGGCCATCTCGGCACGCTGCTCCTCACGGATGCGCTTGACGCGCTCACCGCTGAGATCGCGCCAGCGCTCGATGAGCGTCGTCGACGACACGGCCACGAGCGCCACCAGGGGGATCGCCGTCCGCACCAGCTGCGTCACTCCGCCGCCAGACGCGAGCCGCGACAGCTCCAGAGCGAGGAGCACCGCGAGGAGCACGATCACCGCAGCCCGGACGACGAGGGCATGGCGGATGCCGCGCGCCGGGTCGGCGCGATCCACGAGTGCCGCCCACATCCCCGCGGTCATCGCGAAAGCGACGGCCGTGACCAGGAGGAGCATCGCCGCGACGGCATCCGGTCCGCCGTACCCTCCCCAGACGCTCCATGCCCACGGGTCGAGGGAGAGGGGCACGAAGGTGAGCGCGAGCGCCGTCGACGCCGAGGTCAGCAGCCAGGCGACGGGTGCGCGCCGCGTCGGCGAAGCCTCGCCCGCCGCCCACGGCATGAACGCCCAGCACCAGAGGTACAGCAGCACCCCCGCACCGAGCATGCCGGCGGTCACGACGAAGAAGGCGCGCACCGCCCACACCGGGGCGCCGAGGTGAACGGCCACTCCCTCCGCGACCCCGGCCACCAGGCATTCGCGGGGCCGCACGAGAGGCGGCCGCGGCGGCGCGGCGGCCACCGGACGCGCGGGACGCGGCGGGCGTGCAGGGCGCGGCGGGCGGGCCGCGCCGATCGACGGCGACCCCGTGCCGGGCCGAGCCCCGATGGGGGCGGAGGAGGACATGCCGTCATCCAATCACCCGCACCCGCGCCCGCGGTACGCCCGGCGCGCACAATCAGGGGGCGCTCAGGGGTTCACCCCATGGCCGGCCACCACCGCGCCGGGGAGGATCGAGACATGACCACCGCGCCCCCGATCGATCCCGGCCCGCCGCCGGCCGCACCGACGACGACATACCGATCGGACGGGTTCTTCTCCTGGACCGCTGGGCTCGGCCTCGTGCGCGGTGAGGGCTGGATCGGCGGCGTGGCCGCGGGTGTCGCGGCGCGCCTGCGCATCGATCCGCTGATCGTGCGCGGCATCCTCCTCGTCATCGGCCTGTTCGGCTTCCCCGTCCTCTTGCTCTACGGCGTCGCCTGGGCGCTCCTGCCCGACCTCGACGGGCGCATTCCGCTGCAGGAGGCCGTCCGCGGCAGATTCGCCGCGTCGCAGATCGGAGCGGGTCTGTTCGTGCTCGCCGGTTTCGTCCCGTTCCCGGTTCTCATGTGGGGCGGCTCGTTCGGCCTCGTCTCCGTCGCCTGGGTCTCCGCGCTCGGCTTCGTCCTCTTCGTCGGCGTCCTCCTCGCCGGCGGCCTCCTCCTCCTGATCGTGCGTGCCGCGCGCCGCACCCCGGGCGAACCCGATCTGCGAACGGCTTCCGCAGCATCCGACACGCCCGGTCCGTCTGCCGACGAGTCCGGCCGGGAACCGGACGACGTCGCGGACTCGCGGGGGGTGGATGCCCTCGCCACCGGCGACACGGCATCCCTCCCCGCACCTCTCGACGACGGTGGCGGTGCTCCCGAGGGGCCGCCTGCCGCAGACCTCGCCGCCTGGAAGGAACAGCACGCCGCCTGGAAGGAGCAGGACCAGCAGTGGCGTCAGCAGCAGCAGGATGCCGTCCGCGCCGCACGCGAGGAGGCGCGCCGCGAGCGTCAGGCCCGAGCGACCGCCTTCGCGGCCGAGGCCGCCGAGCGGCGCCGCGTGCGCCGGGCGACCCACCCGCGCACCCCGGCCGCAGCCGTCGTGGTCGCGCTGGGACTGGCGGTCGTCGTGGGCACGGCTGCGGCGCTGACCGAGGGCGGCCCGCTCGCGCCCGCACACGGACTGTTCGTCGCGGCCCTGGTGCTCGCCGCGGGGATGGTCGTCGCGGGGGCGCTGCGACGACGCAGCGGATTCCTCGCGTTCGTCACGCTGCTGGCCCTCGTCGGCGGGGCAGCCGCGACGGCCGTGCCGGCCGCACAGGCGCTGCACCTCGGGAACTACGGCATCTCCAACACGAGCGATCAGCGCTATCCCGCCTCCGCCCCGTTCACGCAGCCGTGGGGCGACCTCAGCGTCTTCCTCGGCGCCACGGGAGACGACAGCACGACCTATATCGACAAGCGTTCGGGTGCGACGTTCGTCACGATCGAGCCGGGTGTCGAGGTGACGCTGGAGGCGACGACGAGCAACGCCGCCCTCTACTACGGCGGGTCGGACGACACGTCCGAAGACCTCACTCGCGCAGCCGGCACGACGACGGAGACCCTCCCCGACGGCCGCCTTCGCTACCGAGCGGTCGTGGCGGCGGGGACCGAGCCGATCACCACGCGCGAGACCATCGTCATCGACCAGGACTCGGGCTACATCGAGCTGTACCTGATCGACACCCCCATCGGAGAAGACCAATGAGCGACGACACCCTTCCCCTCGCGTCGGAACCGCCGGTCGAGACCGGCGACCCGCAGCCGCCGCGTCCTCGCACCCGCTGGGCGGGCATCGTGTGGGGGCTCGCGTTGGGAGCGATCGCCGCGGGGGGAATCTGGCTGAGCTCGGGACTCGACCGGCTCGACGGGCTCTCCGCCTGGCTTCTCGACCTCGATCCCGGCGCCGCGGTGGGCTACGGGCTGCTGACTGTCGGGGGCCTGCTGCTGATCGGCGGACTCGTCGGGCTCCTGCGGCGCGCGCAGGTCGCGGCATCCCGGCGATAATCGAGCCGTGCGCACACTGCTGAACATCATCTGGATCGTCTTCGCCGGCTTCTGGCTGTTCCTCGGCTACGTGCTGGCGGGCGTGCTGCTGTGCATCCCGATCGTCACCATCCCGTGGGCGGTCGCGTCGTTCCGGACGGCCCGCTACGTCATCTGGCCGTTCGGCCGCACGATCGTGAGCAAGCCCACGGCCGGAGTCGGATCGTTCCTCGGCAACGTCATCTGGGTGATCCTCGCCGGCTGGTGGCTCGCCCTGGGCCACCTCGTCAGCGGCATAGCGCTGTGCCTCACGATCATCGGGATCCCGATGGCGATCGCCGACTTCAAGATGATCCCGATCTCCCTCATGCCGCTCGGCAAGGACATCGTCTCCACCCGGGACGGCGCCTTCGCGTGACAGTGCGGCGCGTCGCCGAGGCGTCGTCCGCCCCGCCGTCGGCGTCACACGAGGACTCATGACGGAATCACAGGTCACACATCTGGCGGCTGTCGCAGCCGCGGGTTAGCGTGGGGACGGTTCCTCGGACGGGCGCTCGCTCACAGGGCAGGCGCTCCGAACGAGGTCATCGCGGCGATCCCGGCGGGCCCGGGCACCGGTTCATACCCGGTCGCGTTGCGGGTTCGACTCCCGCCGTCGCGTCCACCGCCCGCTCGCCGGGCTCGGCCTCCACGCGATTGCGGACGCCCCAGAGCGCCAGCTGCGTGCGATCGCTCAGCCCCGTCTTGCGCAGCGCCGACTGCAGCTGGGACTTCACGGTGTGCACCGACACGTGCAGGGCGTCGGCGAGCGCGTCGTTGCTGGTGACGCCCGAGGCGAGGGTCGCCACGATCCTCCGCTCCGCAGCAGTCAGCCCGCTGAGGTCGGACCGCTCCGGAGCGGCCGCGCCCCGTCGTACGAACTCCCGCAGCACGGTGCCGGCGACACGGGAGGACACCACCGCCTCGCCGCGGGCGGCCGCCTGGATCGCCGCCACCAGCTGGTCGGAGTCGTGGCTCTTCAGGAGGTAGCCCACCGCACCGGCGTCCAGGGCGGCGGTGACATAGCCGTCGACGGCGAAGCTCGTCATCACGATGACCGCCACTGGCCGCCCCTCGGTCGCTGCGGTGAGCTCGCGCGTGGCCTCGGCGCCGGTCATGCCGGGCATCTGCATGTCCATCAGCACGACGTCCGCGCTCTCGTGGCGGGCGACCGTCACGGCGTCGGCGCCGTTGGACACCTCGCCGATGACCCGGATACCCGAGGCGGCGTCCAGCTGCAGGCGGAGGCCGCGGCGGACCGACCGGTTGTCGTCGGCGATGAGCACGCGGATCCGAGGGGGCGTCACGGTTCGTCCCTCATCCCGCCGCGGACAGCGGGATGTCGAAGCGGAGATGCCATCCGCCGGAGTCGAGGGCCCGGGTCGACAGGGTCCCCTGGAGCAGTTCGATCCGCTCGGTGATCGCCGGCAGCCCCCACCCCAGGCCGATGCCGGGGATGGGGTCGCCGGCCGCGGTCGGGCCGTTGACCACCGTGGCCCGGAGGGCGTGGCCGGCGACGGCGACCTCGACGTCCACCGGCGCCCCCGGCGCGTGCCGGGCCGCGTTGGTCAGCGCCTCCTGCACGCAGCGGTACGCCGTCGTCGATACCACCGCGGGGAGGTCGTGGAGGGCGCCCTGCTGGCGGAGCTCCACCGGCATGCCCCGGTCGCGCCAGTACGCGACCAGCCCGTCGAGGGCCCGCAGGTCGGGGACGGACGCGGCGGAGTCGTGCGACGTGGCGCGGAGGTCGGCGAGGGCGCCCGCCAGGCTCGCGGCGGCGAAGCGCCCCTCGTCGCGCACCTCTTCGACCAGCTGGAGCGCCTGCTCGGGACGCCCCGGGGCGATCGCCAGCGCCGCGTCGGCGAGCGTGATGAGGCCGGCGAGGTGCTGGCCCGCCACATCGTGCAGCTCCTGTGCGATCCGTGCGCGCTCCTGCCGCTGCGCCTCGGCGACCCGTGCCTCGTGCTCGTCCCGGGCCCGGTCGGCCTCTTCGCGCGCCGCGCGCATCCGCCGCACCCGTCCCGCCCACCAGATGCCCAGCGTCGTCGCCGCCGCCGACGGGGCGACCAGGCTCGCCGCCTCGGCCGACAGCCAGAGGACCGCGACGCCGGGGCTCGTGCCGAGCGAGATCACGAGCGCCAGCAGGCCCCCGAGGATCGTGAGCGAGGTGATCGCGAGCCAGGTCACGGCCAGCCCCGCGGACCGCCGCGTGGCCAGCAGGAACAGGGACAGCGCGATGACGAGGTACATGCCGGTGAGCCAGGTGGGCGCGGCGAGGCCCAGCGCCAGCGAGAGGTGGATCGCGGCCACGACGGCGACGGCCGTCTGCGGGAAGCGGTCGGCGACGCCGAGCACCGCCGCCTGCGCCGCGCACCCGAGCACCAGGAGCGCGATCACCGCGGGCCTCGACAGCGCGAACGGCCACTCCTCGATCCCCTCGGCGAAGGCGGCGAGCGGGGTCGACAGCACCTGGACGGCCGTCGCCACGAACACCGTCAGCGCGAACAGCACGGACGCCCGGGTGTTCCCGAGGATCCGCGTGACGGCGGGATCACGCACCACCGACAGACCCGGCGGGCCCGCGGGCGAGCTCGGAGACGGGTCGGGCGTGGGCATCGCGTCACCTTCCTCGGCGGGCACGATCCTCGCCTGTTGCGTGCGGGGATCGGGCAAGTCCCTCCCCAGGGCGCTTGCCCGATCCCATTGTGCCGGTCGCCCGGCAGAGACCGTCCGGCTCAGTCGCGTCCGGCGGACACCTGTTCCGCCTGCAGGGTGCGGGCCCGGTCCGTCGATCCCCAGACGCCGACGACCTCCCCCTCGTCGCCCACGCTGGCGGCGCCCACTCCCGCGACACCCCAGTTCACGACCTGGTGGGTGACCCCCGGAGCCCCCGCCTCCGAGCTCACCACCCCGCCGATCCCGGGGATCTCCAGGACCAGGCCGTCGGTGAACCGCACCGACGATCCCGCCGGATCGCACGTGCGCGCGGGCCAGCGGTCGACGCCGGAGACCTCCACCGTCGTGCGCGCGCACGAGGGCAGGCCCTCCGACCCCGGCGGCACGGCGACCTGGGGGCCGGCGGCGCAGCCGGTGCTCCCGAGGATCGCGGCGGCGACCGCGGCCGCGGGCACCCACCGTCCGGTCGATCTCATGCCCTCATGCCTACCGGCCGCGCGGACGGCGCCCTGTCACGGGCGACATGCGACCGGGCGCCGGATGGGGCGGCGCGCGGCCGGTCCGGCCCCCGGGCGCCCCGTGCGGACGCGGGTGGGAACATCTACGGCGCCGCGTCGGCCATCGTGCGCAGCGGCGAGGACCCGACCGCCGATTTCACTCGATCGGGTGATGCCCTCTCACCAGCCGTGCTCGTTCAGCCACTCGCGTCGCCGCGCGATCTCGTCGTCCGGCTCGCCGGCATCGGAGGCGTCGTGGGGCTCGAGTCGTCCCGCCTCGTCGAGCACGACGAAGCGCTGGCACCGCTCGCACAGCGCCCGGCCGTGCGGGTAGCCGTCGGCACGCGGGGCAGCCGGCACCGCCGGGCTTCCCGAGCCGTCGCACCGGGCGGGATCGGAGCCGAGGTCGCTCCACATGATCGTGCGATGACGGTGCAGCCCCGCATGGCCGAGCGGGCGTGTGCAACGCCGCCCGCCGGCGCGGTGGCGGCAGAAACGCACCACGGTATCCACGTGACGACGCTAGCCGCGACCGGGCCGCCGCCGGTCGGATCCGGCATAACTGAACATGTTCAGAAATGTAGTACGCTCGCGGCATGCAGAACGCGTCCCGTCCGATCGCCGTCCTCGCCGGGGCGAGCGGCTTCATCGGGCGCGCGGTCGAGGCGGCCTTCGCGGCCGACGGCTACGAGATCCGCCGTGTGGGCCGGAGCGCGGCCGTCCGGTGGAGCGACGCCCCGGCGCTGACGGCCGCGGTCGACGGCGCAGACGTCGTCGTGAACCTCGCCGGGAAGTCGGTCGACTGCCGGTACACCGACGCGAACAGGGAGGAGATCCTCCGCTCCCGCGTCGAGACGACCCGCGCCCTGCGCGAGGCCGTCGCGCGCGCGGAGCATCCGCCGCGCGTGTGGCTAAACGCATCGACCGCGACGATCTACCGGCACGCGATGGACCGGCCGCACACCGAGGCCGGCGAGCTCGGCACCGGCTTCTCGCCCGATGTCGCGCGGGCGTGGGAGCGCGAGCTGTTCGCGGGCGACCTCCCCCGCACCCGCCGCGTGGCACTGCGGATGGCGATCGTGATCGGCGACGGCCCGGCGACGCGGATGCTGTTCCGCATCGCCCGCCTCGGCCTGGGCGGGGCGCAGCACGACGGGTGGAGCCTTCCCCACCGCCGCTACCGCGGCATC
Organism: Microbacterium sp. T2.11-28; assembly: GCF_950097975.1. Lineage (GTDB taxonomy): Bacteria > Actinomycetota > Actinomycetes > Actinomycetales > Microbacteriaceae > Microbacterium. Next base: position 104,118 of record NZ_CATNHF010000031.1, on the reverse strand, counting down.
GGCGACCGTCCCACCGGTCCCGACACGGCGCCCTGGTACCGCACGCACGGGCGGCAGCGGTTCAGCTGGGTGCACATCGACGACGTGGTCGGCGCGATCCGCCTGCTCCGCGACGACGACGCCATCGCAGGTCCCGTCAACATCTCGTCGCCGCATCCCTCCGACAACCGCACGCTGATGCGCACGCTCCGACGGGTCGTGGGGATGCCGGTCGGCCTCCCCTCCGCGCGGTGGATGCTCGAGCCGGCCATGTGGGCGCTGCGCACGGAGCCCGAGCTCATCCTGAAGAGCCGGTGGGTGCTGCCCGGACGCCTGACCGGCGCGGGCTACGCGTTCCGGCACCCCGACCTCGAGGAGGCGCTGCGCGATGCCCGATGACGAGGGCGGCACCAAGGGCGCGCGCACGCGGGAGCGCATCCGCACGGCCGCGCTCGCGTCCTTCCGCGAGAACGGCTACGAGGCGACGACCATCCGCGGCATCGCCGACACGCTCGGGATGTCGGTGGGCGCGACGAACTACCACTTCGCCTCGAAGAATCAGCTCGTCCAGGAGCTGTACCGCGACGTGCAGGAGTCCCATCGCGACGCCGCGGCACCCGCGCTGGCCACCGAGACCCGCCTGATCGAGCGCCTGCGGATCGTCTTCTCGAGCGGCCTCGATCAGCTCGGCCCGTACCATGCGCACGCCGGCGAGTTCCTCGCCGCCGCCGCCTCGCCCCGCTCGCCGATCAACCCGCTGTCGAAGGAGTCGGCCGCCTCGCTCGCCATCGTCGAGGACCTCTTCCGCAGCGCCGTGGCGGGGGCGACGGGCGTACGCCTCCCCGACGAGATCCGCCGGCTCCTCCCTCGCGCGCTCGTGCTCGGCCACCTGCTGCTGGCGCTCTCGTGGGTCTACGACGCCACGCCCGGCCAGCGCCGCACCCGGTTCCTGCTCGACCGCGGCCTGAACCTCCTCGGCACGGTGCTTCCGCTGGCACGGCTTCCGCTCCTGCGGGGGCCGGTCACCGAGGCGCTCTCGCTCCTCGGCGACCTGCGCGGCTGAGTCGACACGCAGGAAACCGCGCGGATGTCAACCCCGCGCGCAGAGGAATCACCGGCTTCTAGAGTCGTGCCACGCCCTTCGCGCGGGCACCCGCGACGCGCGATCACGGTGACCCGTACGGATTCCCCGGCGGATGAGCCCCGCGTCGACGACGGAGGTCCCGGTGACACCACCCACGGAAGAGGAGCCCACGGCCGCGCTCCTCGGCGGCAGGTACGTGCTCCGCGACAGCATCGGTCGCGGAGCGATGGGCGAGGTGTTCCGCGCCGACGACGTCGTGCTCGGCCGTGCCGTGGCGGTGAAGCTGCTGGGCACCGCTCCCGACGGCGCGCTGCTCGCGCCGCGCGCCCGCACCGAGATGTCGCTGCTGGCCTCCCTGAACCACCACTCGCTGGTCACTCTGTACGACGCGATGGTGGAGCCCGGGCAGACCCCCTACCTGGTGATGGAGCTCGTCGAGGGTCCGACCCTCGCCGCAGAGCTGCGGAACGGGCCGATGCTCCCCGCGCACGTCGCGCAGCTCGCCGTCGAGCTCGCCTCCGCGCTGCACGTCGTGCATGCGGCCGGAATCGTCCACCGCGACGTGAAGCCCTCCAACATCCTCCTGGCCACGGACCCGGTGCCCGGCCGTCGCCCCCGTGCGAAGCTGGCCGACTTCGGCGTCGCCTACCTCGCCGACGGCGAGCGCTTCACGTCGCCGGGGATGGTGGTCGGCACCGCCGCCTACCTCGCGCCCGAGCAGGTGCGCGGTGCGCCGCCCGCGCCTGCCGCCGACATCTACGCGCTCGGACTCGTGCTGCGCGAGTGCCTGACGGGTGAGCGGGCCTTCCCGGACGCCTCGGGCATCGGTGCGATCACGGCCCGGCTCATCGAGAGCCCGTCCCTGCCCGACGACCTCGGCGATGAGTGGATCGCGCTGCTCAGCCGCATGATCGCGTTCGACCCCGAGGAGCGTCCCGACGCCCTCGAGGTCGCGGAGCTGGCCGCGGCGCTCCCGGCGGTCACGCTGCCGCGCCGCACCGCACCCGCCCCGCCGGCGGGCGACGAGCCGACGGCGACCGCGCTCATGCCGTCTCCGGCCGCCGTCTCGGACCACGTCTCGCGGCGCGACCGGTCTGGACGTCGCCGCCGACGGCGCGCCCGCACGATCATCCTGGTCGGGTCGGCGCTGGCCGTCGCCGCCTTCATCGGCGTGAACGCGGCGACATGGGTCGGCAGCGTGGGCGGCGGATGGACGACCGTCCAGGACGAGCCCGCGCCGTCCGAGACGATTCCGGCGGACGCCGAGTCCGTCGTCGACGCGCCGGCCGACACGGACGGCGACATCGTTCCCGTGTCCAGCGTGACCACCGACACCACAGACGACGGCGCGGACGGCGGCGGCGGGACCGCCGTCGACACCTCCGACGGAGCGGACGACGGACGGGTCGACGACAAGGCCCTGCGGAAGGCGGAGCACGACGCCTCCAAGGCCGCGGACGCCGCGAAGCGCGAGGCCCGCAAGCAGGCGGAGGAGCAGCAGCGCGAGGCGGACAAGCAGGCGCGCGAGGCGGAGAAGCAGGCGCGAGAGGCAGCCAAGGACCCCCGGAAGAAGGGCAAGCCCGGCCGCGACTAGGCCGGTGCCCGACGGGCGGCCCCGGTCATCCGTCCTCGGCGCATCGCACCCCGGGGCGACGGTGTCAAGGGCGCTCCCCCGCTGGGTGACGCGCCGTACGCTCGCCAGATGGATCCGACACCCAGCGAGCCCCGCACCGCCGACATCGTCGTGGCGGGGGGCGGCAACGGCGGCCTCTCCGTCGCGGGACGCCTGCGTCGCGCGGGCGTGCGCGACGTCGTGGTCGTGGAGCCGCGTGAGGACCACTACTACCAGCCGCTGTTCTCCCATGTGGCCGGCGGCACGGCGCGGGCTCGGCAGGCGGTGCGTCCGCAGGCCGAGGTCATGCCCCGCGGCGTCCGCTGGATCCAGGACGCCGTCGCCGCCGTGGAGCCCGCGGACGACCGTGTCGTGCTCGGCCACGGCGGGACGCTCTCGTACCGGCAACTGATCCTCGCTCCCGGGATCCGGCAGGACTGGGATGCGGTGCCGGGCCTCACGGCGGCGATGCTGTCACCGCATGGAGCGTCGAACTACGTGTTCGACCTGGCCGCGAAGGCCTCGCCGCTGCTGCGCGACCTCCGCCGCGGCACCGTCGTGTTCGTCCAGCCCACCGGGCCCGCCTCGTGCGCGGGCGCGGCGCAGAAGCCGATGTATCAGGCGTGCGACTACTGGCGGCGCATCGGCGTGCTGCCCGATCTCCGGGTGGTCCTCCTCGTGGCGGACGACACGATCTTCGGCATTCCGGAGATCGACGCCGAGCTCGACCGGAAGATCGCCGAGTACGGCATCGAGGTCCACCTGGGCGCAGCGGTGCGCGAGGTCGACGCGGATCGCCGGACGATCGTCTTCACCACCGGCTCGGGCTCCCGCGCGCACAGCATCACCTACGACGCGCTCCTCGCCGAGCCGCCCCAGTCGGCGCCGCCCTTCATCGCCGACAGCGGCCTGTCGGCACCGGAGGCGGCGGGCTTCGCCGACGTCGATCCTCGCACCCTGCGGCACCGCCGGTTCCCGAACGTCTGGGCGCTCGGCGACGCCGCCGCGACGACGAACTCGAAGTCGGGCGGAGCCCTGCGCGCGCAGACGAAAGTGCTCGCCCAGAACCTGGTCGCGGTGCGAGCGGGGGCGGAGCCGCCGGCGTCCTACGACGGCTACGGTGTCTGCCCGTTCACCGTGTCGCGCTCGACGGCGGTGTTCGCCGAGTTCGACGACCGCCGCCGGCTGACGCCGACCCTGCCCGCGTGGACGCGCTCGTACCGCGAGAGCCGGCTCAGCTGGATCATCGACCGCTACGTGTTCCCGCAGATCTACTGGCACCTGATCCTGCAGGGGCGCGCCTGACGGTGCTGTCAACCCCGGGCGCGACGCGGACCGCACGTCTACAGTGGGGGCGGAGGACTGCGAGATGACACCCCCCACCGAGGACGAGACCAGCGAGCTGCTCGCCGGCCGGTACGCCCGCAAGGAGCTGCTCGGCCGTGGAGCGATGGCGGACGTCTACCGCGCGGAGGACGTGCTGCTCGGCCGCGACGTGGCGCTGAAAGTCATGCGGGTCTCGGCGGACGGATCGCACCCCGCACCGCGCGCCCGCACCGAGATGGCCCTGCTCGCCTCGCTCAACCACCCCGCCCTCGTCACGCTCTACGACGGGTCGGTCGAGCCGGGCGGCGTCTCCTTCCTCGTGATGGAGCTCGTCGACGGCCCGACCCTGGCCGCGGAGCTCGCCCGCGGACCGCTGCCGGCGGCGGCCGTGGCCACCCTCGCCGCGGAGCTGGCGGACGGCCTGGACACCGTCCACGCGGCAGGCGTCGTGCACCGCGACATCAAGCCCTCGAACATCCTCCTCGCCGGGACCCCCGGCCGCCGGCGCGCGAAGCTCGCCGACTTCGGCATCGCCCACATGATGGAGGGCGAGCGCCTCACCTCTCCCGGCCTCGTCGTCGGCACGGCCGCATACCTGGCTCCCGAGCAGCTGCGCGGCGCCGCCCCCGCTCCACCGGCCGACATCTACGCGCTCGGCCTGGTGCTGCGCGAGGCACTGCTCGGCGAGCGCGCCTACCCCGACGCCGAGGGGATCGGGGCCGCCATGGCGCGCCTCGTGGACTCGCCCGACGTGCCGGCCTGGGTCGGACCGCAGTGGCAGGGACTTCTGACCCGCATGACCGCCGCCGATCCCGCAGACCGCCCGACCGCCCACGAGGTCTACGAGGCGGCAGGCGGTCTGCCCTCGTCCATCTCCGCTCCGTCCGCCGCCTCGGAGACGGCCGTGATGCCCGCCACGGGGCCGACGGCCGTGCTGGCCGCGCCCGCGGCGGTGCCGCCGCCTCCCCTCCCGGCGGCGACATCCCTCACCCCGTCGGCGGCCGTCCCGCCGCCTCCTCCGCTTCCGTCCTCGGCGGCGGCCCCCTCCGGCCGGCGCCGCCGTCGGGGCATGCTGCTCGCGGCCGCCGCGATCGTCCTCGTGGCCGTGATCGGCGTGGGGGCCGCATGGTGGCCGGGGCAGGGATCGCCGAGCACGTCACGATCCCCCTCTCCGAGCGCACCGATCACCCCCGAGGTGGCGCCGTCGCCGTCGACCGACACCGACACCGCGTCGACGACCTCCGACGACACGGGCGACACCTCCGGGCAGACGCGGGAGGATCGCAAGGCCGCGGAGGCGGCCGAGCGCGAGGCGAAGAAGGCCGCGGAGGACGCGGCGCGCAAGGACGAGAAGAAGCCCGGCGGCAAGGGCAAGCCCGGCAAGGACTGATCGCGGTCTCACGAGGAGCCCGGCGACGCCGGCGCCCACGGCTCAGGCGGGCCGTCGCCTCCGTCGCAGCCGCCAGGTGTTGCCCTGGCCCGGTTCGTGCACGAGCTCGTCGAGCGCGGCGAGCGCCAGGGCGAGACCGCGACCGGACTCGGCCTCCGCTCCCGGCATCGACACCTGATCGAGCCGGATCAGTGCCGGATCGGCGTCGTCGGTCAGGACCGCGGTCAGCGCGCCCGGATCCACCTCGAGGCGGATCGACACCGCAGGATGATCGGGACCCTCCGCGTGCTCGACGACGTTCGTCGCGACCTCGCTCACGGCGAGCGCGAAGAGCATGCGGTCCTCGTCGGAGACGTCCGGGACCGCGCTCCACAGCGATTCCAGCGCCGCGTGCACCGCGTCGACGAGGTTCAGGTCGGCCGGGCCCTCGACCAGGGCGTGGGCGAGCACGTCACTGGACATCGAACGCGGCTTCCGCGCTCGGGTACTCCCGGAGGACACGGTCGAGGTTGGTCAGCTTGAGCACGCGTCGCACGGTCTCGGGCACCGCGGCGATCCGCAGGTCGCCCTCGGCGAGGCGCGCCGACTTGAGCCCGCCGATCAGGGCGCCGATGCCCGAGGAGTCGATGAACTCGACCGCCGCCATGTCGACGACCACCCTCGGGCGGCCCGCCGCCACCGCGTCGTCGACGGACTGGCGCAGGCGCGGCGCCCCGGTGGCGGTCAGTCGTCCTTCGACGGCGACGACGGCGTAGTCGTCGTGGGTGGTGAGGGTGATGTTCATGCGTCCTGTCTCTCGTCGAGTGCTGCGGTTTCGGGGCGGAAGCCGCGGTATCGCGCGGCCTGGATGATGACGCTGAGGACGGCGAGGTCGTACACGACCCAGACCGTGTTGACGAGGGTGCCCGTCCCGTCGGCGGTGCCGAGGGCCACTCGGACGAGGCCGACGACGGCGGCGACGGCGAGCAGGGCCATCGCGGTGAGCTGGGGCCAGATCTGGCGCCACGGCGGCCCGCCGGATGCCCGGCCGTCCTTCTTGGTCACGACGAAGTTGAGCGACTTCCCCAGCACGACGTCGCGGAACGCGGAGACGCACGCAGCGATCCAGACCGGGAACAGTGCCAGGGAGTACTGCTGACCGCGCCAGGTGCGAAGTCCCTTCGCGACGACGACGAAGAGGATCTGGTTCACGAGGAAGTACGGCAGGAAGCGCGCGAAGAAGTCGACGGTCCACGCCGTCACCGGCAGGACGCCGAACAGCAGGTAGATGACCGGGGCGGCGATGTAGACGACCGCGGTGAACCCCGAGAGGTAGCTCCACATGGTCGCGAAGTACATCAGGCGCTGCCCGGCATCCAGTCCCTTCTTCGTGAGCGGGTTGTCCCGCAGCAGCACCTGCAGCGTGCCCTGGGCCCACCGCAGCCGCTGGGTGAGCATGGTGCGCAGGTCCTCGGGGGCGAGGCCCTCGGCGAGCGTCTCGTGGTGGTAGACGCTCCGCCATCCCAGAGCGTGGAGCTGCATGGCGGTGGCCATGTCCTCGGTGACCGAGATGGTGGCCAGAGGCTGGAGGGGCTGAGCCTCGTCCGGGCGGTCGACCCGCAGCGCGGCGAGCAGTCCGTCGACCGCCGCGACCGCCCCCAGCGGGGAGAGCTCCCGCACGGCCAGCGCGTCGAGACCGCCCTCGTCGACGACGACCGCGTCGAGCTGGGCATCCCGCTGGACGGGCAGCTCTCCGATCGCCGCGAGATCGGCGTTCATCCCGGCGAGGTCCCGGTCGACGAGACGACGCGACGCCTCGTGGATCGCCGCCTGCACCCGGTAGGTGACGTCGCCGATCGGCGCACCGGCGGCGACCTCGCCCCGCGCGGCCGTCACCACGCCCTGCAGCTCCGACAGCTCTCGCTGGAGCTCGGGCGGCGCAGATCGATCCGCGGCCGCCCGCTGCAGCATGCGGCTCGCCGCGCGCAGGGCGGACGTCAGCGAGTCCTCGAGGCTGCGCACGTACCCGACGATCCCCAGCTGCATGAGGGCGTCGCGGCGCAGGACGGCGTTCGACCCGCAGAAGAAGGCGGCGTTCCAGCCGTCCTTGCCCTGCTGGATCGGGCCGTAGAACAGCGGCGCCTGACTTCCGAGCGGATCGGCGTCGTCCACGTTGACGAACCACTGCGGCGTCTGCACGAGCGCCACCTCCGGGTCGTCGGCGAAGTACCCGAGGGTCTTGTCCAGGATGTCCGGGTGGGGCACCTGGTCGGCGTCGAGGATCAGCAGGAACTCGCCGTCCGTCTGCAGGAGCGCGTTGTTGAGGTTGCCGGCCTTGGCGTGGCGGGGCTTTCCCACCCAGTCCTCGGTGCGGGTGATGTAGCCGACGCCCGCCGCCTGAGCCGCCCGGGCCATGTCGGCCCGCGCGCCGTCGTCGAGGATCCAGGTGCGGTGCGGGTAGCGGATCCGCACCGCCGCCCGGGCGGTCGCCATCACCATCTCGACGGGCTCGTTGTAGGTGGTGATGAAGACGTCGGCGGTGCCCTGCGGGGCCGAACGCGGCGCCGGACGCTCGCGCGCGCGCCACATCGTGAGGGCGAAGAAGAAGGTGTCGATGAGGCTGTAGGTCTCGGCGATCACCAGAGGCACCGCGATCCACCACGCCTCCCAGTTGACCGAGGCGAGCCAGCGCCAGACGACGTAGTTGGCCCCGAGGAGCACCGACAGCAGCGCCAGGACGCGGATGACGAGGTGCCGCGCGGTCATGCGTCCCTCCGCACCACGAGGACCGTCAGATCGTCCGGCGCCGACGATGACCGTGCCAGGCGCTCCGCCTCTGCGACCGCGGCGGCGGGGCCGCCGGCGCGCAGTTCGCGCTGGACGTGCCCGAACGGGTCCTCCTCGTCGAGGATGTCGAGCAGGCCGTCCGAGCAGCACATCAGGATGTCACCGGGGGCGAGGGTGGCCGTCCCCTCGGAGCGCGGCTCGTACATCCCCATCCCCAACGGCAGACCGGTCGAGCGCAGCGGCTCCCAGGTGTCGTCCGCGCGCAGGATGTAGGCCAGTCCGTGGCCGGCGTCGACGAAGGTGACCACGCCGTCGGCGGGGTCCAGCTCGGCGTGGAGGCCGGTGACGAACATGTGCACGTCCTCCAGGTCGTCGGCCAGGCGCTGGTCCACCTCGGAGACCGCCGCCACGAGGGAGCGGTCGGGCGCGGTGCGGAGCGCGGCGCGCACGCCCGCCGCCACGAGACCGGCGCCGATCCCCTTGCCCATGACGTCGGCGAGCGAGAGCCTCAGCCGGCCGTCGTGCAGATACCAGTCGTAGAAGTCGCCCATCACCTGGCCGGCCGGCACGGCGACCGCCGCGAGCGTGTACCCCTCGATGGCCGGGGTGTCGTGCGGCAGGAGCGCGCGCTGGACGATCGTGGCCTGGGTGAACTCGTGCTCGCGGGTCAGCTCGGCCTGCACCCACGCCGCCAGCTCGGTGAGGACGGTGCGGTCCGCCTCGGTCAGCCGCCGCGGGCGGGTGTCCAGGATGCACAGGGTGCCGATGTGCTCGCCACCGGGCGCTTCGAGCGGCTGTCCGGCGTAGAAGCGCAGTCGCGGGTCGCCGACGACGAACGGGTTGTCGGCGAACTCGTCGTCCTTCTCGGCGTCCTCGACGACGAGCATGCGACCGCGGGCGACGGTGGCGTCGCAGAAGGAGTCCTCGCGGGGCGCCTCGTTGCCGCCCAGCCCGAGCTCCGACTTCCGCCACTGGCGATCCCGGTCGAGCAGGGTGACGCTCACCATCGGGACGTCGAAGAAGTCCCGCGCCAGCCGCGTCACGCGGTCGATCCGCTCATCGGGCGGCGTGTCGAGGATGCCGAGCGCCTCGACGGCGCGCTGGCGCCGAGTCTCGATGTCGACCGACTGATCCGCGAACGTCATGCGTCACACCTCGCGCTCCGCGATCGCCGTCCGCAACGTCGCGCGGGGGGACGGTGGGGGGCGACCGACCCGACGCCTGCGTTCGCAGGCCCGTCTCCACCCTAGCGACGGCGACCCCGGGCGCCAGGGGGCTTGCGGTCGCTCCCGGCACCTGGCACGTCGTGCGATTGGCGCGCCTCACCGTACGCTGATAGACCGGACGACGTACGCGTCTGCGCGAGAGGGATCCATGACTGACACAGAGCGCCACATCTTCGAGCCCGACGGCCGGGCCATCCCGTTCGTCGACGAGGGAGCCGGTCCGGCGCTGGTCCTCGTTCCCGGCAAGGGACTGGACCCCGTGCACCTCGGAACCCTCGCTCACGTGATCCTCGAGGAGGACTTCCGGATCGTGCGGATCGGGTCGCGCCACTCCGGGGCCGACGAGGGAACGACCCTGCTCGAGGCCGCACAGGACGTCGTCGACGTCATGGACCATCTCGGGATCGCCGACGCCTGGGTGGGCGGGCACGCGTTCGGCGGCACCGTCGCACGGGCGGTCGCACGCGCCCACCACGACCGCGTCAACGGCGTGCTGCTCCTGTCGGTGGAGGCCGACGTGCCGGCCGAGGCCGCCCTCGCCGAGGGGATCCCGGTGCTCGTGCTGCAGGGCTCCGACGACGACATCACCCCGCCCGCCAACGGCGAGGCGCTGCGCGATGCGGCGCCGGGGCTCGTGAGCCTCGTGACGATCGAAGGCGCCGGCCATCTGTTCGCCGCGACCCACGCGGGCGAGACGGCCGCCGTCATCGAGGACTACCTCGACTGGGACTGACGTGACCGCGCTCCCGCAGCCCCGCCTCCGCGACGCCGTGGCCCGTGACGGCGAGGCGATCGCGGCGATCTACAACGACGCGGTCGCCCGCACCACCGCGATCTGGAACGAGACGACCGTGGACGCGGCCGACCGGGTGGCCTGGATGGCGGCCCGACAGGACGCCGGTCACCCCGTGATCGTCGCGGTCGACGCCGGCGACGAGGCGATCGGCTACGCCACCTACGGGCCGTGGCGCCCGCACGACGGCTACCGGCACACGGTGGAGCACTCGGTGTACGTCCGCGGCGATCAGCGCGGCCAGGGCCTCGGCACGGCGCTCATGGAGGCCGTGATCGCGCGGGCGCGCAGCGCCGGCGTGCACGTGATGATCGCCGGGATCGAGGCCGGCAACGCCGGATCGATCCGGCTCCACGAGGCGCTGGGCTTCACGCACGTCGGCACCGCGGCGCAGGTGGGCACGAAGTTCGGGCGATGGCTCGACCTCACCTTCCTCCAGCTCACCCTCGACGCCGATCCGCCGACTCCCCGCTGATGCTCAGCCGCCGGTCGTAGCCTGGCGGTGATCGTCAGGAGGCATCATGCGCAGACAGCTCGCCGCGGCATCCCTCGCGATCGCCGGCCTCGTCCTCACGGCCTGCGCGACAGGAGCACCCATGCCCGAGCAGTCCTCGTCCCGCCCGCCGTTCCAGACCACGACGCCCGGCGCGATCGGCCCGACCGGCACGCCGGCCGATGTCCCGGCCGATCGGTGGACGGCGATCGAGGACGACCTCGCCGCCCGCGGCGTCACCGGCACGCCCGAGCTCGTCTCCGCCGAGCAGGTCACCTTCAGCGACGGGTCGCTCGGCTGCGCCGAGCCCGGGCAGTCCTACACGCAGGCGATGGTCGACGGCATGCGGGTGATCGTGTCGGTCGAGGGCACGACGTACGACTACCGCCTCGGCGAGGGCGTCCTCAAGCTCTGCACGCGCTGACACCCCCACCCGGACACACCGGAGGGGCGGTGCATCACGCACCGCCCCTCCGGGCTGGGGAGCCTTACTTGACCTTCAGCAGCAGCGCCTCGTTGGCACCCGACTGGTTGTCGAAGACGACGACCATCGAGCCGAGCGGCTTCTGCGTCTTGTAGGCATCGCCGTCGACCGTCACCGACACGCTCGCGCTGCCCCGCTTGGGTACCGTCGCGAACTGGCCGTTGCTGATGGCCGGGGCCGTCGGGTCGTACGTCGCCGTTCCGGAGATCGCGTCCGTCCCGCTGTTGGTGAGGCTGAACGACTGCACGGTGTAGTCGAACTCACCGTCCACGTCGACGTCGCTGGCCCACACCGGCAGCAGGATCGTGCTGCTGTCGGTCGGAGCCTGGGCGAGGAAGCCGCTCGCGTAGAGGTTGCCGGTGGCGATCTCCTGCACGAACACCTCCGCGACACCGTCGACGCTGCCCGCACGCACCGCGCCCGAGTCGTAGGAGAACACGATCCAGTCCGGCTCGCCGTCTCCGTCGACGTCGAGGACGACGTCGAACTCGTTCGATGCGGCGTTGGACCACCGCTTGTGCGTGTTGACGGCGAACACCAGCAGGTGGTCGTCACCGTCCGCGAAGGACTGCACACCAGCGGCACGCAGGTCGTACCCGGTGTCGGCGATCGCCTTCGGGGCGTCCCGCTTGTCGGCCAGACCCCACGTGTACACGTCCGCACCGGCATCGAGCGCGCCGAGCGTGTTGCGCAGCGTGATCTTCTTGGTGGCGTCCTTGACCTTGTCCTTGTGGGAGAACAGGGTCGAGACGTTCGCACTCACCTTGCTGTTCGAGCGCGGCACCAGCAGGTACGGGACCCGCAGCGTGGAGTTCGCCGACGTCAGCACCACATCGCCGGAGATCTCGTAGAAGGCGTACTGATCGTCGCTGAGCACCGAGGTCGGGATGTCCCGAGCCGCCGCGCTGACGGCGACGACGAGCTTGGCGCTGCCGCCGCCGCGGACCGTGATCTTCTTCTTGCTGAACTTCACGCTCGCCTTGGCCGACTGCTCCGAGGGCGATGCCGAGACCGAGAAGGTCACCGACTTCTTGCCGTGGTTCTTGATGGTCACCGTCTTCACGCCGCCGAACCCGAGTGCCGACTCCTGGAAGCCGAAGCTCAGCGCCGCCTCGCGCGCCCAGCCGCTCTCGGTGCGGAACGCGTCACCGGTGGCGGTGACCTGCGTCGCCACGGCCTGCGCCGTGTCGACCAGTCCCAGTCCGCCGAGGGTCAGGCTCTGACCGGCGACCTTGTCGGGGTCGGCGGTCGAGACGATCGCCGCTGCGACCTGCGGGGCCGACCACGTCGGGTGCGACTGCACCGTCAGCGCGGCGACGCCGGCCACGTGCGGGGCCGCCATCGAGGTGCCCGACAGGATCGCCGCGCCGTTTCCGGAGCCGACGGCCGCCGACGAGATCGAGACGCCCGGAGCCGCCACGTCGGGGCTGATCGCGCTGTCGCCCGATCGCGGACCCGAGGAGGTGAACGACGCGTACCCGCGGAAGCCGGGGTTCGTGATCGTCGCGGCGGCGATGGTCGCCGTGCCGCCGGCCGTGAGGTCGGCGCCGTCGGAGGAGCGCACCCCGAGGAACGGGATCGTCACGACGTACTCCTCGCCGGTGTCGGGGTTCGAGGTGATCTGTCCCTCGTACGGCGGCAGGTCGTCGGTCGAGTTGACCATGACGACCGCGGCGGCACCGGCCTGCTGGCCGTAGATCGCCTTGGCGACGCGCGCGCAGGTGCCGCGGGTGACGACGGCGAGCTGGTTGCCGCCCTCGACGATGCCCGCCTTGGTGAAGGCCTCCGCGGAGCATCCGAGCGCCTCGTTCTCCGAGGTCGCGGGGTCGTCGGCGACGCGGACGACGGTGAGGTCGCCGAGTCCGTCGAGCGACGCGCCGTTCGCGTTGATCGCTTCGACGGTGTTGCCTCCGACGGTGATCGTCGCGCCGGGGAAGCTCTCGGTGCTGTCGACCGCCGAGACGGCGATCACGCCGTCACCGGTGCCCGGCGAACCGGTCAGGTACGGGTTGTGGCCCGAGTTGCCGGCCGAGGCGACCACGACCACGCCCGCGCCCACGGCGTTGGCGGCGGCGACGGCGTCCGGGTCGTCCCCACGCCCGTACGACGAGCCCAGCGACATGTTGATGACGTCCATGCCGTTCGCGACGGCCCAGTCGATGGCCGGCACGACGACGTCGGTCGACCCGTCGCAGCCGAAGACGCGGACGGCGTAGAGGTCGGACTCGGGCGCGACGCCCGGGCCCACGCGGAACTCGTTCGTCGACGTCGTCGAGTCGTACGCTCCGGTGTAGGTCGTCCCGTCGGCGAGCACGCCCGAACCGCTCGAAGTGCCGGCGACGTGCGAGCCGTGGCCGTTGCAGTCGAGCGGGTTGGAGTCGGGGTGGGGCACCGGCTGGTACGAGTCGCTGCCCGGGTCGGCGTTGTAGTCGTCGCCGACGAGGTCGATGCCGCCCTTGACGCGCGGGGCGTCGGGCCCGTAGAGCGCCGGGTCGGCCGGCTGGTCGGAGGTGGCCGCGGCCGCCTCGAAGGAGGCGACGGTGCCCGGGCCCCCGAAGGTGGCGTGGGTGTAGTCGATGCCGGTGTCGAGGATCGCCACCTTGACGTTCTCGCCCGTGTAGCCGGTGTTCTCCCACACCTGCGGCACGCCGAGGAACGGCACGGACACGGCGTTGTCGAGCTCGTAGGTGCGCACGGGGTGGATCGCGACGACGCCCGGCAGCTCGGCGACGGCGTCGAGCTCGTCCGCGGGGACGGAGGCCTGGATGCCGTTGTAGGCCGACTGCATCTGGGCCTGGATCTTGCCGCCCTTGCCGGTGATCGAGCCGCGGATCGAGTCCTGCGCCTTCTTCAGCTTGCCCTTCACGGACGAGCGCTCTGCAGAGGTGAGATCCCTCCCCTTCTCGGCCTGCACCACGGCGACGGGATCGCCGGTCATCTCGATGATGACCGTGACGCGGCCGTCGGAGCCGATCGCGGAGGCCGAGAGCGTGCTGTCGACGCTGCCGCGGGAATCGGACTGGGTGAAGCGCGACGACGGATCGTCGTCGGTTGCGGCCAGGGCCGCGGTCGAGGGCAACATCAGCGCGATCGCGCCGACTGCTGCCAGAGTGCGTCGTTGCAAGGTGGAACCGCCTTTCGTGCAGGGGTCAGGACCGCCGCTTGTTGAGCGGGGGCTGAAAGGAGGCTATGCATCCGCCGTACGCCGATGGAACCGGTATGAGAGGACTCTCATCCGGGAGAGCCGATCGGAAGCGTCCTCAGGCGATGCGCGTGCCCGGCGGGAGTGCGCGGGCGGGCGTGCGGGTGCGCGCGAAGGCCCATCCGAGCAGGCCGAGAGCGAGCAGCAGCTGGACGCCGAGGCCGACGAACCAGCTGGGCACCGTCTGATCGAGGATCTCCTGCGGGGTGCGGTAGTCGCCCCCCTCCATCGGCGAGCACTCGTCCCATCCCACCGACTCGGTGTCCGGCGGGATCTGCGTCTGGCGGACGCCGATCTTCAGGTAGCCGAACACGTCTTCGGGGTTGCCGTCGCGGTCGAGCTGCGTCGGCGTCGCGTCGGCGAGGATGACGAACGGGTTGGCCGCCAGCATCCACCACACGCGATCGAAGCGCATGACGGGCTGCGTGTAGGTCGTCCAGTCCCCGCAGACCATGTTCTCCGGCTCGTTCCAGCAGTCCGTCCCGCCGTCCTTGCAGACCGGCCCGTTCTCGTCGTAGACGGCGGAGCGCTCGGAGACGGTGACCTCCGTCACCATGCTCGATCCGACCAGCCCGAAGCCGATCACGGTGCCGATGGCCAGCGCCGCGACGACGAGATAGGTCGTGGCCACGGAGAACAGCGGCCGCGCGAGGATGCCGCTGAGCGCCACGCCGATCGCGGCGATGACGCCGATCTCGACGACGAGGACGACGAGCGACACGGCCACGGTGGCGGGGTGCACACCGCCGGCGAGGGTCGCGATCACGAGGAACGGCGCCGCGACGACGGCGAAGGCCAGTCCGGTGATCCAGGAGGCCACGAACTTGCCGAGCAGGATCTCGCCGGTGGTCGCCAGGGTCACCTGCACGGGCGCCAGCGTGGCCGCGTCCCGGTCGCCGTTGATGCTGTTCCCGCTGAGCGTCGGCGACACGAGGATCACGAGCAGGAGCGTGATGTACACGACCGTCGAGTAGACGCCCGGCCCCGTCTGCTCCTGGCCGCCGAACGAGAGGAACGCGAGGAACGTCGCCCCGACGAGCAGGAGGGCGAACACGCCGAGGAGGACGTACCACGACACGGTGCGCACCCGCTGGAGCAGCTCCAGCCGGGCGATCGTCCAGAGACGGCCGAGGCTCATCGCGCACCCCCTTCGAGGTCGAGGAAGGTGTGTTCGAGCATGCCGGTGGCGGCGGAGAACTCCGCGACCGGGAGCCCCGCCCCGATGAGGGCGGCGAGCCCGGAGGCGGCGTCGGCATCCGAGGCGAACCCGATGAGGATGTCGCGCCGGTCGACCGGGACCAGCGCGGCGTCGATGCCCAGCGTCTGGGCGACGGGCAGCACGGCCGCCGTGGCGTCCCGGTCGGCCAGCCTGATCCGCCACGTGCGGGTGCGGGTGGCGGCCTCCGCCACCCGCTCGGAGCTGACGGTCGCGCCCTGCACGAGGAACACCGCGTCATCGACGACCTCTTCGAGCTCGGAGAGGATGTGGCTCGAGATCAGGATCGTCCTGCCGTCGGCGGCGAGGCGTCGCAGCAGGCGCCGGAGGTCGATCCGCGCCTGCGGGTCCAGGCCCGACGCCGGCTCGTCCAGCAGCAGCACACGCGGGTCGTGCACGAGCGCACGGGCCAGCCCCAGGCGCTGCTTCTGCCCGCGGGAGAGCACCTTCGCGGGGGCGTCGGCGAGCTCGACCAGACCGACCTCGGCCAGCAGCGTGGTGGCGCGCTCCTCGGCGACCCGCCGGTCGAGGTCGTACAGCCTCCCGGTGGTGACGATGGTCTCCCGCGCGCTGAGCGAGGGCCACGCACCGAGGGAGTCGGGCATCCACCCCAGCAGGGCGCGCGCGGCCGCGGGGTCGGACACCGGGTCGACACCCGCGATCCGGATGTCGCCGGCATCGGGGGTCAGGAGCGAGGCGAGCATGAGGAGGAGCGTGGTCTTGCCCGAGCCGTTCGGTCCGACGAGACCTGTGACGGCCCCCTCACGTGCGTCGAGCGAGACGTCGCGGACGGCGTGGACGTTCCCGAAGGAGCGCCGGACGCCGTGGGCGACGATGCCGGGGGTGGTCATGCGCTCACCCTAGGGGCTGGCTGCGGACGGGCGCCAACGCGGCGCACGCAGTCTCGGCATCCGCTCAGTCTTCGCGTCCGCCGAAGACCGCGACTGCGAGATCGGGGTGGTCGACGAAGACGCCGTCGACGCCGGTCGCGGCGATCTCCCGCCACTCGGCCGCGTAGTCGCCGAAAGCGGCGGGATCCGTGCCGAGCCGGTGCCGCGGTTCGAGGAAGAGGTTCTCGGGACGGCAGGTCCAGGTGAAGACCCGCAGGCCCCGCTCGTGCGCGTCGGCGACCAGGCCCGGGAGCGCGGCGCCCTGCGGGCCGACGAGCATCAGCTTGTCGACGCTGATCCCGTCGACCGCGCCGACCAGCCCGTCGAGCCCCGCCGGCGACGAGAGCGCGCGGTACGTCGGCGCCTCCTCGCCGTCGGCGGCGACGAGGTCGTACGGACGGCCGTCCGCCTCGAAGAGGAAGACGTACTGGGCCCGGACGCCCCGGCCCCGCAGCTGCGAGAGGATCGTCGGCTCGAACGACTCGACGATGAGCGTTCCCTGCCCGTGCGCCCAGCCGGCGGCCTCGAGCTCGGCGTGCAGCAGACCGGCCACGTCGAGGCCGAGCGCCCCGAAGTGCGTGGCGTGCTTCACCTCGAGCACGACGCCGACCTCGCGCGACGCCGCGCGCACGAGGTCGAGGAGCTCACGCAGCCGCAGGGGCGGCTCCTGTCCGTCGAAGGCCGCGCTCTCCGGCCGCAGCTCCGGCAGGCGCTCGCGGCAGCGGAGGGTCGACAGCTCGTCCCAGGTGAAGTCCTCGGTGAACCAGCCCTCGAGCGGCACCCCGTCGACGATCCGCGTCGTGCGCCGGTCGGCGAAGCGCGGGCGGGCGGCGACATCCGTCGTGCCGCCGATCTCGTTCTCGTGACGGACGACGGCCACGCCGTCCTTCGTGAACACCACGTCGGGTTCCACGGCGTCGACGCCGAGCGCCACGGCGAGCTCGTACGACGACCGGGTGTGCTCGGGGCGCAGGCCCGGCGCGCCGCGGTGGCCGATGACGAGCGGACGGGAGGGACGGGTCACCGGTCCAGGCTAGAGGCCGTCGTGTTCGCTCAGGGCGAGCCGTTCATAGGGCACTCACAGCGCCACTCCCGAGACGCCGGAAATCAGGTCCGATACGCTGGATTGCACAGCACCGCGCTGTGTACCGACTCTGGAGTGAGAGAGACCATGGCCTCCGGCAACTTCGCATTCAACAACCCGGCGTTCCAAGAGCAGCGCCCGGGGCTCACGCCTCCGTCCGCCACGCAGGCGGGCGCGCAGACCCAGTACGCGTCGGCCGCACACCAGGGCGTCGACGCCGCTGCCAACGCCCAGCTCGAGGGCGCGTTCGCCGCTCCCCCGGCGGGCTCCATCCAGACCGGCCGCATGACCGTCGAGGACACCGTCGCCAAGACGCTCGGCCTGTTCGCCGTGCTGCTGGTCACCGCCGTCGTCGGCTGGGTGTGGACCCTGGGCGGCGCCTTCAGCCCCGACCAGATCGTCAGCGCCGAGCAGGTCACGATCATGCCGTGGATCATCGGCATGCTGGGCGGCTTCGTGCTGGCCATGGTCGTCTCGTTCACCTCCCGCAAGAAGGTCCGCCCCGCGCTGATCTTCGCCTACGCGGCCTTCGAGGGCCTCTTCGTCGGCGGCATCTCCGCGTACTTCGAGCTGCTGTGGCCCGGAATCGTCATCCAGGCCGCCCTGGCGACCCTCGCAGTCGTCGGCGTGGTGCTCGCCCTCTTCGCCAGCGGCAAGGTGCGCGCCTCGGCCCGGGCGAACAAGATCTTCCTCGTCGCGATCATCGGCTACGCCGTCTTCGGCCTCCTCAACCTCGTGCTGATGTGGACCGGCGTCACGCAGGGCATGTTCGGCCTCTACAGCGAGCCGAGCCCGCTGTTCGGCATCCCGTGGGGCGTCATCATCGGCGTCTTCGTGGTGCTGCTGGCGTCGTACTCGCTGGTGCAGGACTTCGACCTCATCCAGCAGGGCGTCCGCAACGGCGCCCCGCGTGAGTTCGGATGGCTCGGCGGCTTCGGCATCATGGTCACGGTCGTCTGGCTCTACATCGAGATCCTGCGCATCATCGCGATCATCCGCGGCAGCAACTGACGCGATCGATCCGTCGACGACGGGCCGTCCGGTACTCCGGGCGGCCCGTCGTCGTACGTGAGCGCGGCGGCGAGTTCACCCCCGACGCCGATGTGGCGTACGGTCGGGATCACCATGAGACGCGGTTCCAACCTGCCTGCGGTGGGTACGTACAACCAGACGCTCGTGCTCGATCTCATCCGCCGATCCGCTGCGGGGGTGAGCCGCAGCGAGCTCGCCGAGCGCACCGGCCTGTCCGCGCAGACCCTGAGCAACGTCGCCCGCAAGCTCGTCGACGAGGGCATGGTCGTCGAGGGTCCCCCGATCGTCGCGGGCAAGGGCAAGCCGCGCACGCCGCTGCAGTTGAATCCGCAGGCGCGCTACGCCGTCGGCATCCATCTCGACCCGGCCGTGGACACCTTCGTGCTGGTCGACATGCGGGGCACGGTCCTCGCCCATGCCGAGCACGCACCCCGCCACACCGACGGGCCGCAGCAGCTCCTGGCCACCCTCGCCCGCCACGCCAACTCGCTGCTCGACGGCGCGGGGGTCCATCGCGACCGGGTGCTGGGGATCGGCGTGGCCGCCCCGGGCCCCATCGACGTCGCGCGCGGCGCGCTCCTCGAGCCCCCGCTGCTCCCGGCCTGGCACAACGTCACCCTGCGCGACGACCTGCGTGACGCCACCGGCTTGCCGGTCATGGTCGAGAAGGACGTCGTGGCGGCGATGGTCGGCGAGCTGTGGGTGGATGCCGACCAGCAGCTGAGCGAGGCGATGTTCTTCTACTACGGCGCCGGCGTGGGCGTCGGGCTCGCCGTGGACGCGACGCCCGTGCGAGGCCGCACCGGCAACGCCGGCGACGTCGCGCACATCGTGGTCGAGGCCGACGGCCCGCTGTGCCACTGCGGGCAGCGCGGCTGCCTGGGCGTGGCCGTGGCGCCCGAACGCCTGATCGCGGAGGGCGTCGGTGCGGATGTGGTCGCCTCGCCGGCGCAGCTGCGGTCGATGCTGGGCGATCTCGCTCAGCGGGCGGTGGACGGCGACGCGGCCGCGTCGCGCGTGTTCGAGCGCACTGCGCAGTCGCTCGCGCGGGCGATGGTGATCATCAACAACCTCATGGACGCCGATGTGGTCGTCATCGGCGGGGCGATGTGGAGCCGCATCGCCGCCGCCATCGAGCCGCACCTCCGGCGCGCCCTCGCCGAGAGCACCGAGATCACCACGACGCGGGCCATCACGCTCGTCGGCACGCAGCTGAGCACCGACATCGCGGCACTGGGCGCCGCCTGCCTCGTCCTGGACGGCGCCTTCACCGCCCGTCCCGCGGGGCTCATGATCACCCCGCGCTGATCGCCTGCACGTTTCCCCGCGGTTCCCTTGATCTTTTAATCCATTTGGTTTAGAAAAAGGAGGGCGCGGCGCACCGCGCGCATCGAACAGCAAAGGAGCTTCGAATGAAGAGATCACTCACGTCCCGATCACTCAGCGCCGTGGGCCTCATCGGCGTCGCCGCGCTCACGGTCGGCCTCGCCGGCTGCGCGGGCGGGGGCGGAGATGCTGCGGACGACGACACGATCCGCGTCGCCTACCAGAAGACCGCCTCGTTCACCGCGATGGACGAGCTCATGAAGAAGGCCAAGGACGAGTACGAGGCTGCCAACGAGGGCAAGACCGTCGAGCTCGTTCCGATCGAGGCCGAGCAGGACCAGTACTTCACCAAGCTCGCGCTGATGAACGGCTCCCCCGACACCGCCCCCGACGTGATCTACGAGGACACGTTCCAGATCCGCTCCGACGCGGCCGCCGGCTACTTGCAGCCGATCGACGACTTCATCGCCGACTGGGACGGCTGGAGCCTCTACGACGACGGCGCAAAGCAGGCCGGCCTCGGCGACGACGGCAAGACCTACGGCATCTCGCTCGGCACCGACACGCGCGGCCTGTACTTCAACAAGGACATCTTCGAGGCGGCGGGCCTTCCGACAGACTGGGCACCCACCAGCTGGGACGACATCCTCGAGGCCGCCCGCACCATCAAGGCGAGCAACCCCGACGTCATCCCGTTCAACGTCTACGCCTCCAAGTCGCTCGGTGAGGCGACGTCGATGCAGGGCTTCGAGATGCTCCTCTACGGCACGGGCGACGAGCTCATGGACACCGACACCAACAAGTGGGTGACGGGGTCCCAGGGGTTCCGCGACGCGCTCGGCCTGTACCAGACGCTCGCCGAGGAGGGCCTCGGCCCCGATCCTGCCGAGGCGCTCGACGCCGGCTGGGGCTCGAAGGTGAGCACCGAGCTCCTCCCGCAGGGCAAGCTCGCGATCGCCCTCGACGGGTCGTGGCTGCCGAGCAACTGGATCTCGGGCGACAACGAGTGGCCCGAGTGGCAGGAGACGATGGGCTTCGCGGCGATGCCGACGAAGGACGCCGGAGGATTCACCTCGATGTCGGGCGGCTGGACGCTCGCGATGGGCGCGAACGCCTCCGACCCGCAGGCCGCCTTCGACTTCATCGCCCAGGCGCTGACACCGGAGAACGCGCTCATGTACCACCAGGAGGCGGGTCAGATCGCGGTGCGCTCGGACGTCGCGTCGAGCCAGGAGTACCTCGACTTCAACCCGTCGTTCGAGTTCTTCTCCTCGCTCGTGCCGTACACGCACTTCCGTCCGGCCACGCCCGACTACTCGCAGATCTCGTCGAACATCCCCGTCGCGACCGAGGCGGTCTTCACCGGGCAGGCCACGCCCGAGGACGCCCAGGCCCAGTACGACTCCGCTCTCGTCGGCATCGTCGGCGAGGAGAACACGCAGGCCGGCTGATCCGCCCATGACCGCCGTCGCCTCGCGCGGCACGGTCGGCCGTGGCCGGGGGTCCTCCCCCCGGCCACGCGCCACCGACCGTGCGCTCATCCGCGCCCTCGCCCGCGCCCTTCCGCTCCTGCCCGCGATCCTGCTGCTGGCCGCGTTCATGCTCGGCCCGATCGTCTACTCGCTGTACGGGTCGCTCACCGACCGCGCCATGACCGGCCCGCGCGCGGCCAACCCCGAGTTCATCGGACTCGACAACTACGCGGCGCTGTTCGCCTCGCCCGACTTCTGGAACTCGCTCTGGCTGACCGTGGTGTTCATCCTCGCGTCGGCCGTCATCGGCCAGAACGTGCTCGGGATGCTGCTCGCGGTGCTCCTGCGCAGCGCGGTCAAGCCGCTGCGCTCTCTCGTGGGCGGCCTCGTCGTCCTCGCGTGGGTGCTGCCCGAGATCGTCGCCGCCTTCGCGCTCTACGCGTTCTTCTCGAAGGACGGCACGCTCAACCTCATCCTCGGCTGGTTCGGTCTCGAAGGGACCAGCTGGCTCTACTACCTGCCGATGCTGTCGGTGATCGTCGCGAACATCTGGCGCGGCACCGCGTTCTCGATGATGGTCTACAACGCCGCCCTGGCAGAGGTACCGCCCGAGCTCACCGAGGCGGCCACCATCGACGGCGCGGGCGCGTGGCAGCGCTTCACGCGGGTGACGCTGCCGGTGATCCGGCGCTCCATCTCCACCAACCTGCTGCTGACGACACTGCAGACCCTGGGCGTCTTCACGCTCATCTGGGTGATGACCGGCGGCGGTCCGGGCACGCAGTCCTCGACCCTGCCGGTGCTCGCCTTCCAGGAGGCCTTCAAGTTCGCGCAGGTCGGCTACGGCACCGCCATCGCCACCGTCACCCTGCTGATCGGCGCCGTGTTCTCGATCGTGTACATCAAGATCCTGAAGCCGGAGGTGGACTGACATGGCCCGCCGTTCCTCGCCCGTCAGCGTCGCCGCGCCCCGCAAGCGCACGCAGACCCTGCTCGCCTCGGTGATCCTCGCGGTGATCGGCGTGCTGTTCCTCGTCCCCCTGCTGTGGATCGTCTTCGCCTCGGTCAACGAGAACGCGACGGTGTCGATGTCGCTGCCCGAGAACTGGACGCTCGACAACTACACGCAGGTCATGACGTGGGAGCTCACGTGGCAGCCGCTGCTGAACTCCATCGCCATCTCGCTTGGCACCGCCGTCATCACCGTCATCGCCGGGGTGCTCGCCGCCTACCCGCTGTCGCGGTACCGCATGCGCTTCCAGCGGTCGTTCATGTACGCGATCCTCTTCGGCACCGGCCTGCCCATCACCGCGATGATGGTGCCGGTCTACTCGCTGTTCGTGACCCTGAAGCTCCTGGACTCCGTCTGGGGCGTCATCCTCTTCATGGCCGCGACGTCACTGCCGATGGCGATCTGGATGCTGAAGAACTTCATGGACTCGGTGCCGATCTCCCTCGAGGAGGCTGCCTGGGTCGACGGCGCCGGCTCGATGCAGGCCCTCGCCCGCGTCGTGCTGCCGCTCATGCGACCGGGCCTCGGCGTCGTGTTCATCTTCGTGTTCACGATGGCGTGGGGGAACTTCTTCGTCCCGTTCGTGCTGCTCTTCTCGGCCGACAAGTTCCCCGCCGCCGTGTCGATCTTCAACTTCTTCGGACAGTACGGCTCGATCGCCTACGGCCAGCTGGCCGCGTACTCGGTGCTCTACGCGACGCCGATGGTCCTCCTCTACGTCCTGGTGCAGCGACTCTCCGGCGGCGCGTTCGCGCTGGCCGGATCGGTCAAGGGCTGAGCGCCCGGCGCCGCACCGACATCCCTCCACCTGAAAGGCAGTACCCATGCACGACCGCTCCGCCCTCGCCGCGCTCCGCATCGACCGGTTCGTCCGCGAGCGTCTCGAGAGCAGCATCCACCGGGCCGCCGAGCCGCTCGTCCTCGAGCACTGGAACGCCCCCGGCGAGCCGGTGACGTTCGACGAGGCGGCCGCGGGCGAGTACCGCCCGATCGCCGCGGGTGACCGCTGGGGCCGCCCGTGGGGCACCACCTGGTTCCGTGTGCGCGGGGCCGTGCCCGAGGCGTGGCGCGAGGAGTCGGGGGACCTCCCGGCCGGCACGCGGGCGGAAGTGGTCGTCGACCTCGGGTACACGACCGGACAGCCCGGCTTCCAGTGCGAGGCGATGGTCTGGGACACCGCCGGCCACCCGGTGCGCGGCATCGCACCGCTGAACAACGCGGTCGCCGAGGCCGTCGCCGCCGACGGATCGATCGACGTGTACATCGAGGGCGCCTCCAACCCCGACGTCGGCAGCCTCTTCACGTTCGATCCCACGCCCGTGGGCGACCCGTCGACCGCGGGCACCGACCCCATCTATACGCTCCGTCACGTGGAGGTGCGCCTGCGCGACCTCGAGGTGGCAGCCCTCCTCGCCGACACCCGCGCGCTGCGGGGCCTGGCCGGACAGCTCGACGCGGGCTCGCCTCGCCGCGCCGACATCCTGCTCGCCCTTGAGCGGATGATCGACACCGTCGACCCCCACGACGTCGCCGGCACCGCGCGCGCCGGGCGCGCCGTGCTGGCGCCGCTGCTCGCCAGCCCCGCGGCGGCGAGCGCCCACACGCTGCACGCCGTGGGTCACGCGCACATCGACTCGGCGTGGCTGTGGCCGGTGCGCGAGACCGTGCGGAAGGTGGCGCGCACCTTCTCGAACGTCCTGTCGCTCATGGACGAGGATCCGGAGTTCGTCTTCGCCGCGTCCTCCGCGCAGCAGTACAAGTGGATGAAGGAGTACTACCCCGACCTCTTCGAGAGGATCCGGCAGCGGGTCGCCGAGGGACGCTTCGTGCCCGTCGGCAGCATGTGGGTCGAGTCCGACACGAACATGCCCGGCAGTGAGGCGATGGCCCGCCAGTTCGTCGCAGGCAAGGGATTCTTCCTGCGCGAGTTCGACCTCGACACCCCCGAGGTGTGGCTGCCGGACTCGTTCGGCTACAGCGGAGCGCTGCCGCAGATCGCGCGGGCAGCCGGCGCACGCTGGTTCCTCACGCAGAAGACGTCGTGGAACGAGACGAACCGCATGCCCCACCACACCTTCCGCTGGGAGGGCATCGACGGCACGCGCCTGTTCACGCACTTCCCGCCGGTCGACACGTACAACTCCGTCATCTCGGCGGCCGAGCTCGCCCACGCCGAGCGCAACTACGCCGACAAGGGCCGCGGCACCGTGTCGCTCCTCCCCTACGGCTTCGGCGACGGCGGCGGCGGACCGACGCGCGAGATGACCCAGGCGATCGCGCGGACGGCATCCCTCGAGGGATCGCCGCGCGTCGCGCACAGCACGCCCCGCACCTTCTTCGAGACGGCCGAGGCGGAGTACCCGGACCCTGAGGTGTGGGTCGGGGAGCTCTACCTCGAGTTCCACCGCGGCACCTACACGAGCCAGCTCGCCACCAAGCAGGGCAACCGCCGCAGCGAGCACCTGCTGCGCGAAGCCGAGCTGTGGGCGACGGCGGCGACCGTGCGGACCGGCGCGGAGTATCCCGCCGAGCGGATCGCCCGGGCGTGGGAGACGGTGCTGCTGCAGCAGTTCCACGACATCCTGCCCGGGTCCTCGATCGCGTGGGTCTTCCAGGACGCCGAGCGCAACTACGCGGCGGTGGCGCGCGAGCTCGAGGACATCATCGCGACGAGCCTGCGCGCCCTCGCCGGCACCGGCGAGCGAACGCTGCAGGTCAACGCCGCCCCGCACGACCGCAGCGGAGTGCCCGCCCTGGGCGCCGCGGCCGCTCCGGGCGCCGCGCGGACGGCGCCGCAGCCCGACGGCGACGGATGGATCCTCGACAACGGCGTGGTGCGCGTGCGCGTCGACGCCCGAGGGCTCGTGACGTCCGCCGTGGACCTCGCCTCGGGACGTGACGCGGTCGCGCCGGGAACCCCCGCGGGACTCCTCCAGCTGCACCGCGACACCCCGACTCAGTGGGACGCGTGGGACGTCGACGTGCACTATCGCAACACGGTGACCGACCTGACCGACGCGGTCGACGTGCGCGCCGACGGCGACGCGATCGTCGTGGAACGCCGCTTCGGCCGCTCGCGCATCGTGCAGCGGATCTCGCTCGACGCGGGCGCTCGCGTGGTCTCGTTCGGCTTCGACATCGACTGGCAGGAGACCCAGAAGCTTCTGAAGCTCGCCTTCCCGATCGACGTGCACACCGACTCGGCGACCTCCGAGATCCAGTTCGGGCACATCGAGCGCGCCACGCACACGAACACCTCGTGGGATGCGGCGCGGTTCGAGACGGTCGCGCACCGCTGGATCCGGGTCGCCGAGCCCGACTTCGGCGTCGCGGTCGTGAACGACTCCACCTACGGGCACGACGTGACCCGCAGTGCACGGGCGGCCGGGGGCGGGACCATCAGCACGGTGCGACTCTCGCTCATCCGCTCGGCGCTCTTCCCCGACCCGACGCAGGACATCGGGGAGCACGCGCTGCAAGTGGGTCTCGTCGTCGGGGCCGGCGTGGTGGACGCCGTCACGGAGGGATACCGCATCAACCTTCCGGTCCGCACGGTCGAGGGCGCCGCGCACGAGATCGCACCGATCGTGACCGTCGATGACCCGGGCGTCGTGGTCGAGGCGGTCAAGCTCGCCGAGGACGGCAGCGGCGACGTGGTCGTCCGCCTCTACGAGGCACGAGGCGTGCGCGCGGCCGCGACCATCACGGCGTCGTTCGGTGCGCAGGGTGTGGTCGAGACCGATCTGCTCGAACGCGAGACGGCGCCGGCCGCGGTGCGGTCGGTGGAGACGGGCGTCGATTCCGCGTCGGCGACGCTGACGCTGCGACCCTTCCAGATCGTGACCCTCCGCTTCGCGCGCTGAACCATCGGAACGAGGGAGGGAGGAACACGGAGGCATGCATGCGGCGGCCCTCCTGTCGACCCCGTGACAGCAGGCGGCCCCGGGGTTAGCGTGAACCCGTGGCAGCCGGGAAAGAGACGTTCCTCGACATCGGGGGGCACGAGGTGCGCATCTCGAGCCCCGACAAGGTGGTATTCCCCGAGGCCGGGCTGACCAAGCTCGACCTCGTCGAGTACTACCTCGCGGTCGCCGAGGGGGCCCTCCGCGGCGCCGGCGGCCGGCCGATGGTGCTCAAGCGCTTCGTGAAAGGCATCGCCGCCGAGCCCTTCTTCCAGAAGCGCGTACCTGAAGGCCACCCCGATTTCATCGACACCGCGACCTTCCACTACGCCTCGGGAACCTCGGCGGAGGAGGCGGTGATCCGGGATGCCGCCGGCCTCGCCTGGATCGTGAATCTCGGATGCCTCGACCTCAACCCCCATCCGGTCCGCGCGGAGGACCTCGATCACCCCGATGAGCTGCGCATCGACCTCGACCCCATGCCGGGCGTGGACTGGAGCCAGATCGTCGACACCGCCTTCGTCGCCCGCGACGTGCTCAGTGACCACGGTCTCGCCGGCTGGCCGAAGACGAGCGGTTCCCGGGGGCTCCACATCCTCGTGCGGATCGCACCGCGATGGACCTACGCGGAGCTGCGACTGGCGGCCGAGTCGCTCGCCCGCGAGGTCGCCGAGCGCGCTCCCGGGCTGGCGACGGCGCGCTGGTGGAAGGAGGAGCGTGGCGAGAGCGTGTTCGTGGACTTCAACCAGAACGCCAAGGACCGCACCGTCGCCTCCGCATATTCGGTGCGTTCCCTCCCCGACGCGCGGGTGTCGACCCCGCTCACGTGGGAAGAGGTGCGGTCGAGCCGCCCCGAGGAGTTCACCGTGCCGACGGTGCGGCGGCGGTTCGCCGACCAGGGCGATGCCCACGCCGGGATCGACGAGGCGCGCGGATCGCTCGACGGCCTTCTGGCCCTCGCCGAGCGGCTCGGACCGGCGGAGAAGCCGCCGCGGGGCTCGAGCGCGACGGGCTCCGGCGACGGCCGGCGCGCGTCCGTCATGCCTCTCATCGAGATCGCCCGCACCAAGACGAAGCCCGAGGCCGAGGCGGCGCTGGACGAGTGGCGGTCACGGCATCCCGCCGTCGCCGCGCAGCTCCACCCGGCCGATGTGCTCGTCGACGGCATGCGCGGGTCGAGCTCGCTCTGGTACCGCGTGCGCGTCAACCTGCAGCACATCGACGAAGAGGAGCGGCCCCCGCAGGAACCGCTCCTCTCCGACTACGATCCGTGGGCGTCGCGGCGCTGACCCGCCGTCACTCCCACTCGATGGTCCCCGGGGGCTTGCTCGTGACGTCGAGCACGACCCGGTTGACCTCGCGCACCTCGTTGGTGATGCGGTTGCTGATCTTCGACAGCACGTCGTAGGGGATCCGCGTCCAGTCGGCGGTCATCGCGTCCTCGCTGGAGACCGGACGCAGCACGATCGGATGCCCGTAGGTGCGGCCGTCGCCCTGCACGCCCACCGAACGGACGTCGGCGAGCAGCACGACGGGGCACTGCCAGATCTCGCCGTCGAGGCCGGCCTTGGTCAGCTCCTCGCGGGCGATGGCGTCGGCGTCACGCAGGATCTCGAGGCGGTCAGCGGTGACCTCACCCACGATCCGGATGCCGAGGCCGGGGCCCGGAAACGGCTGGCGCGCGACGATGACCTCGGGAAGGCCCAGCTCGCGCCCGATGGCGCGGACCTCGTCCTTGAAAAGCGTCCGCAGCGGCTCGACGAGCTCGAACTGGAGGTCTTCCGGCAGGCCGCCCACGTTGTGGTGGCTCTTGATGTTGGCCGTCCCCGTTCCGCCGCCCGACTCGACGACGTCGGGGTAGAGCGTGCCCTGCACGAGGAAGCGGATGGGGTCGCCCTCGGCGGCCGCCTCCGCGATCAGGTCGGACTGCACCTTCTCGAACGCGCGGATGAACTCGCGACCGATGATCTTGCGCTTCTGCTCGGGGTCGCTCACCCCGGCGAGCGCCGTCAGGAACGTCTCGCGCGCGTCGACGGTGATGAGGCGGACGCCCGTGGAGGCCACGTAGTCGTTCTCGACCTGCTCGCGCTCACCCTTGCGGAGGAGGCCGTGGTCGATGAACACGGCGATGAGCTGATCGCCGACGGCCTCGTGCACGAGGGCGGTGGAGACGGCCGAGTCGACGCCGCCCGACAGCGCCGACAGCACGCGGCCGGAGCCGACCTGCGCGCGGATCTTCTCGACCTGCTCGGCGATGACGTTGCCGCTGTTCCAGTCGGCGGGAAGGCCGGCCGCCTTGTGGAGGAAGTTGACGATGACGTCCTGGCCGTAGTCGGAGTGCTTGACCTCGGGGTGCCACTGCACGCCGTAGAAGCACTTCTCGGCGTTGCCGAAGGCGGCCACCGGCGTCGCCGCCGTCGAGGCGAGCACCTCGAAGCCCGCGGGAGCCGCGGACACCTGGTCGCCGTGGCTCATCCACACGTTCTGCTGCGCGGGCTGGCCGCCCAGGAGCACGCCTCCGTCGTTGGCCACGACGGCATCCGTGGCGCCGTATTCGCGGAGCCCCGTGTTGGCGACCTCGCCGCCCAGCTGCTGGGCCATCACCTGGAAGCCGTAGCAGATGCCGAGGGTCGGGATGCCGAGCTCGAGCACGCCCGGGTCGAGCGTGGGCGCTCCCGGCTCGTACACCGACGACGGTCCGCCGGACAGGATGATCCCGACGGGGTCCTTGGCGGCGATGTCCTCGGCGGTCGCCGTGTGCGGGACGATCTCGCTGTAGACGCCGGCCTCGCGGACGCGCCGCGCGATCAGCTGCGCGTACTGCGCGCCGAAGTCCACGACGAGGACGGGGCGCTGGGCCGTTTCGGTCTGTGTGGTCACCGGGAGCCTTCCGAGGCGGGGACGGACGGGACGGATTCGGCGGCTTCGCGGTCGGCGAGATAGGTCCGCACCTCGCGGGCCACGCGCGTCTCCATGATGAACGAGAGGAGCGGCACGATGCCGCCGAGGGCGAGGAGCACGAAGCGCACGAAGGGCCAGCGCATGAGGCTCCAGATGCGGAAGCACGAGAACAGGTACACGACGTAGAACCAGCCGTGCGCGACCAGGATGAACAGCGAGATGTTGAAGCCGTCGCCGGCGGAGGCCATCTCGCAGCCGTTACCGCCCGGGATGAACAGCGAGAACCACTCGCAGCCGGGGCCCGGGATCGCCGGGGCGAACCAGAGCAGGCCGCCCGAGCCGCCCGCGAAGAGCTCGACGTGCAGCGGGGTGTACTTGAGGATCATCTCGGCGACCAGCAGAAGCAGCCCGACGCCCGTGATGATCGACGCCACCTGGTAGAACTTCAGCGCTCCGCGGATCGCCGGAAAGGTGGCGAGCTTGGGCTGAGGCATGGCTCCCAGTCTAGTCGCCGGGCGGGGCGGCCCCGGCCGCCTCCTCGAGCGCCTCGACCTCCTTCTCCCACGCGTCGCGGGCAAGCCGGTACCACATGTAGAAGGCGAAGCCGGCGAACACCGCCCACTCGACGGCGTAGAAGATGTTGAGCCAATTGACGTTCGACAGCTCGGTCGGAGCGGGCGAATCGATCGCCGTCAGCTCCGGGCCGGCCGCGGGCAGGCCCAGGCCGTCGACGTCTGCGACGAGGTAGGGGCGGTAGACCGACAGGCCGTCGGTGTCGTGCCACCATCCCAGCAGGGCGGCGGGCGACATCGTGGCCATCTCGGTGATCGGCGCGCCGGCTGCGGGGAGGCGGGGGCCTTCGTCCGAGACCAGCCGCCCGCGGAGAGTCGCGGCGACCTCACCCGCCGACGCCACGGCGCTGCTCAGGGCGGCCGCCGCCGCGTCGGCGGTCGCGCGGTCGGCCGTCCACCCGATCGCGACCGCGAGGGAGGTCGGACCCTCCACCCCTGCCGAGGCCTCGTCGACGCGGAGCTGGCCCGTCACCCAGAAGCCCTGCACACCGCCGTTGTAGCGCGACGACACGACGAGGAAGTCCTCGGGCACCCAGCGCCCGGACACCTCCACCCGCTGCCCGACGAGCGGCTCGGAGAGGTACTCCCCCGGCGCGACGACGTCGGCGATCGGACGCACCGCCTCGGTGGCTCCGGGCGGCGGCGGGTCGGTGTCGATCGCACGACCCAGCTGCCACTGACCCAGCCAGGCGAAGACGCCCGCGACGACGAGCGCGAAGACGAGCATCCCGATCCACCAGGGACGCAGCATGACCTCGCGCAGCGTCGGCGGGAACACCTCGGTTGCCGGGCCCGTGGAGGGTTCGCCGGTCATCAGTGGGAGGAGTACGGCGCGACGACGACCTCGACGCGCTGGAACTCCTTGAGGTCCGAGTAGCCCGTCGTGGCCATCGACTTGCGGAGCGCGCCGATGAGGTTGGCCGTGCCGTCGGCGACCGGCGCCGGGCCGTACAGGATCTCCTCGAGCGGGGCGACCTGGCCGACCTCGACGCGGCGACCGCGCGGCAGCTTGGGGTGGTGCGCCTCGGGACCCCAGTGGTACCCGCGGCCGGGCGCGTCGATGGCCCGAGCGAGTGCAACGCCCAGCATGACGGCGTCCGCTCCCATCGCGAGCGCCTTCACGATGTCGCCCGACGTGCCCACGCCGCCGTCGGCGATGACATGCACGTAGCGCCCGCCCGACTCGTCGAGGTAGTCGCGTCGCGCACCGGCGACGTCGGCGACCGCCGTCGCCATGGGCGCGTGGACCCCGAGCGTCGCACGCGTGGTGGAGGCCGCCCCTCCGCCGAAGCCGACGAGCACGCCCGCCGCGCCCGTGCGCATGAGGTGGAGCGCCGCCGTGTAGGTCGACGCGCCGCCGACGATCACGGGCACATCGAGGTCGTAGATGAACTTCTTGAGGTTCAGGGGAGCCGCGTCGCTGGAGACATGCTCGGCGGAGACGGTCGTGCCCCGGATGACGAACAGGTCGACGCCGGCGGCCACGACCGTCTCGTACAGCTCCTGGGTGCGCTGGGGGGTGAGGGCGCCGGCCACCGTCACGCCGCCGTCGCGGATCTCGGCAAGCCGGTCGCGGATGAGCTCGGGCTTGATCGGCGCCGCGTAGAGCTCCTGCATGCGGCGGGTCGCCACGTCGGCAGGCAGCGACGCGATCTCCGCCAGCAGCGGCTCGGGCTCGTCGTAGCGCGTCCACAGGCCCTCGAGGTCGAGCACGCCGAGCCCGCCGAGGCGCCCGAGCATGATCGCCGTCTGCGGGCTCATCACCGAGTCCATGGGCGCGCCGAGGACCGGGATCTCGAATCCGAACGCGTCGATCGACCACGCGGTCGAGACGTCCTCCGGGTTGCGCGTGCGGCGGGAGGGCACCACGGCGATGTCGTCGAACGCATACGCGCGGCGGGCGCGCTTGGCGCGGCCGAGCTCGATCTCCATGCTCACACCCCCAGCCTACCGGGCCGCTCCGGCGCGAGAGCCTGGCTCCGGCGCGAGAGGATGTGCGCATGCGGATCATCGTGGTGGGCGGCGGAGTCATGGGGCTCGCGACCGCCTGGGAGCTGACCCGGCGCGGCGAGCGCCCGATCGTGCTGGAGCGCTTCGCCCGCGGACACACCCGCGGCGCCTCCCACGGCGCGACGCGCAACTTCAACAATGCCTACGCCGAGGAGCACTACCTCGACCTGCTGGTCCGCGCCCGCGACGGCTGGGACGCGCTCGGCGAGGTCGAGGGCGAGCCCCTCCTCCGGCTGCACGGGCTGGTGTCGCACGGGTTGGGAACGGCGCTGGGGAGCGCTGCCGGCGTGGGACTCACCGCCGTCGCCGACCGACTGCGGGAACGCGGGCTGCCCGCCCAGATGCTGAGCCCGCGCGAGGCGCATCGACGCTGGCCCGGCATGCGGTTCGACGGCGACGCACTGTACTCGCCGGACGCCGGCGTCGCCCGCGCGGCCGCGGCGATGCGAGAACTGGAGCGGCGCATCCTCGCCGGTGGTGGCGAGGTGCGCTGGAGCACTCCCGTCTCCGCGGTGTCCGACGCGGACGGCACGGTGACGGTGCGCACGCCCGCGGGCGACCTCATCGCGGACGCGGCCGTGATGACAGTCGGCGCCTGGACGACTCCGCTGCTGGGAGGCATCCTCGGCGAAGCGCTCCCCCGGCTGCGCGTGACCGAGGAGAGCCCCGCCCACTTCGCGCCCCGTGACCGGGCGTCGTCGTGGCCGTCGTTCAACCACTTCGTCGCTCCCGGGTCGTGGCCGGCGAACGTCTACGGCATGCCCACACCGGGCGAGGGCGTGAAAGTCGGCTTCCACGGCGTCGGCGACGAGGTCGATCCCGACGCCCGACCGTTCGCCGCCACCCGCCAGGCAGAGTTGCGCGAGTACGTCCGCGCGTGGTTTCCCGGCCTCGACCCGCACTCGGCGGCGCCGATCAGCTGCACCTACACGTCGACCGACGACGAGTCCTTCGTCCTGGACCGGCGCGGGGGCATCGTCTTCGGAGCGGGCTTCTCCGGTCAGGGTTTCAAGTTCGCCCCGGGCATCGGAGCGGTGCTGGCCGACCTGGTCATCGATCCCGCTGCCCGCGCGGCACCGGCGTTCCGGCTGCGCTGACCGGGGGCGACGTCACCCGGCGGCCAGGGCGGACGTCAGCGCCGCAGCGAGTTCCGGCTTCAGGGTCCGCACGAACGTGTCGCTCAGGTGGTGACGGTCGGTGAAGGCGACCACGTTGCCGACCACGGCCTTGCAGACCTCCGCCGTGCACAGACGATCGGTGAAATCGGCGACGCTGGCACGCGGAGCCATGCGGGTCGCATCGGCGAACACCGCTTCCCCTCGCAGGCCCTTCTCACGCGGGACGGCGCACTCGTCGGGGTCGTCGTAGTTCTGCGCCACGCAGTCCGGGACGTCCACGCTCATGCGGGGGGTGTCGCGGATCACGAGCACCTGGATGCCGGCGTCCTCGAGGCGGTTCCAGTACTCCGCGAAGCCCGCAGCACCGGGCGCCCCCTCAGCGCCGTCGTCGACCATCGCCGCAGACGAGGACCACGTCGTGACGACGAGGTCGGGGCGCGAGGCGAGGAGCTCATCCATCACCACCTCGTTCGGGGCGGTGCACACCGACTCCTTCTGCACCTCGATCTCCCGCGGAACCGGGTTGAAGGGGCAGGCGTTGTGCAGATAGGTGCGCAGATGCCAGTCATCGCGCTCGGCCAGCTCGGCCAGCGCCGTCGAGTACATGCGTGCGTGCGAGTCGCCCACGAGCACGACCGACGGGTCGGCGGACGGATCCCCGGCGGTGCATTCCGGGGTGACCGCGTCGCGCTGCCCGGCGACGCACTCCGCGTCGCTGAAGATCGCATTGCGGTCGCTCCCGGCGAGGAGCGGGCTGGGGGTCACGGCGGCGTCGGCGGTCGTGAACGTCGGAACATCACCCGCGCGCAGCACCGCCGCAGCGCCCGTCCGCGGCAGCGCGCTCGCCTGCTGCGCCAGCGCATCCCAGTCGCCGCCGCCCGCCGCACGCGCCGTCATGACGGGGTACGCGAAGGTCGTCCCGGCCACGAGGACCATCGCGACCAGACCCGCGATCAGGGTCCGCGGTGTCGAGGAGCTGAAGTACGAGGCGCGGCGAACCGGCTGCTCGATGAACTCGTAGCTGAAGTGGGCGAGCACCACAGAGACGACCGACATCGCGATGATGTCGAGGTGGTCCACGGTGCGGTCCGCCATCATCGTCCAGATGATGATGACGGGGAAGTGCCACAGGTACAGCGAGTAGGAGCGGTCACCGATCCACTGCACGGCCCGCAGTCGCGACGCGCGGGTCCAGGGATCCCAGCGATCCCACGACGGCGGGACCGGCGCGGGGGCGTCCTGCCCGGCGGTGCCACCGACGATCACCGCCACCGTCCCGAGGATGACGGGGAGGGCGGCCAGGCCGGGGAACGGGGACTCGCTCGTGAGCGTGAACGCGGAGACGGCGATCGCCGCCAGTCCGGCGTAGACGAGGAGCGCGCGCACCCCGCGTGGGAGCCGCCTCACCCCGATGACCGCCAGCAGGCCTCCCGCTCCCAGCTCCCAGACCCGGGTGGTCGTCACGAAGTAGGCGTCGACCTGCCCCTGCGACACGGCGTAGACCGAGTAGGCGAAGGAGGCCAGGACGACCGCACCGAACATCACGAGCAGCACCAGCCGCAGACGCCGCCCGTCGTGCCCGTCCGCAGCGCCCTTCCGACGGGCTACGATCCACAGCGCAGCGAAGACGATGAGCGGCCAGAAGAGATAGAACTGCTCCTCGACCGACAACGACCAGAAGTGCTGGAACGGGGTCGCGTCGTTCTCCGCGGCGGAGTAGTCGACGGCGTCGCCGGCGAGCACCCAGTTCTCCACGTAGAAGATCGAGGCGAGAGCCTGCTTGGCGAGGTCGGCGAAGGCGGTGACGGGCGCGAACCAGGAGGTCACCGCGACGGTCGCGCCGATCGCGACCAGGCTGGCCGGCAGGATGCGGCGCGCGCGGGCGGCCCAGAAGGCCCCCAGCCGCACCCGGCCGGTGCGCGCCGCGTCGCGGACCAGATGGCTCGTGATGAGGAATCCGGAGATGACGAAGAAGACGTCGACGCCGATGTAACCGCCGGGAAGGCGGTTCGGACGGAGGTGATAGACGACGACGAGGAGCACGGCGATCGCACGCAGCGCCTGGATGTCCGCACGGAATCGCTGCGGCCCGCGTCGCGCGGAGCGTCGACGGAGCCCCCCGGGGACGGTGGTCCCGGGCGTCGCGAGGGCGGCGTCAGTCACGGGTGTCGATTGTATGGCTCGGCGCCTGGGATTGCGCCGAACGCGCGCCTCACTTCTTGTAGTTCGGTGCCTCGACGACGATCTGGACGTCGTGCGGGTGCGACTCCTTGAGCCCGGCGGCGGTGATGCGCACGAACTTGCCGCGCGCCTTCAGCTCGTCGATGGTGCGCGCGCCCACGTAGAACATCGACTGACGCAGGCCTCCGACCAGCTGGTACGCGACGGCCGAGACCGGGCCGCGGTAGGCGACCTGTCCCTCGATCCCCTCGGGGATCAGCTTGTCGTCGTTGGGCACGTCGGCCTGGAAGTACCGGTCCTTGGAGTACGAGGTCTTCTTGCCGCGGGTCTGGAGCGCGCCGAGCGAGCCCATGCCGCGATACAGCTTGTACTGCTTGCCGCCCTGGAACACGACCTCGCCCGGCGACTCGTCGGTGCCGGCCAGGAGCGAACCGAGCATGACGGTGTCGGCGCCGGCGACGAGCGCCTTGGCGATGTCGCCCGAGTACTGGAGGCCGCCGTCGGCGATGACGGGGATGCCGGCGTCGCGCGTGGCCTGGAACGCCTCCCAGATCGCCGTGACCTGCGGGACGCCCACGCCGGCGACGACGCGCGTCGTGCAGATCGACCCCGGTCCCACTCCCACCTTGACGGCGTCCGCGCCGGCGTCCACGAGCGCCTGGGCGCCCTCCCGGGTCGCGACGTTGCCGCCGATGACGTCGATGTGGTCGAACGACGCGTCGGCCTTGATACGGCGGATCATGTCGATGACGCCGGCCGACTGCCCGTTGGCGGTGTCGACCACCAGGACGTCGACGCCCGCATCGCGCAGCGCCTCGGCGCGCTGCCACGCGTCGCCGAAGAAGCCGATCGCCGCACCGACGCGCAGGCGTCCCTGCTCGTCCTTGGTCGCGAGCGGATACTTCTCGCTCTTGTCGAAGTCCTTGATCGTGATGAGGCCGGCGAGCTTGCCCTCGTCGTCGATGAGCGGCAGCTTCTCCACCCGGTGCTGCGCGAACAGGGCGATGACCTCGTTGGCGCCGATGCCGACGCGGCCGGTGACCAGGCCCTCGCTGGTCATGACGTCGCGGACCTTGGTGGTCTGGCGCTCGAAGCCCGAGACGAAGCGCATGTCGCGGTTGGTGATGATGCCGACGAGGCGACCCTCCTCGTCGACGACGGGAAGACCCGAGATCCGGTACTGCGCGCAGAGGCCGTCGACCTCTTCGATCGTCGCGTCGGGCGTCGTCGTGATCGGGTCGGTGATCATGCCGGACTCGCTGCGCTTCACGCGGTCGACCATCGACGCCTGCTCCTCGATGGAGGCGTTGCGGTGCAGGATGCCGATGCCGCCCTCGCGGGCGATCGCGATCGCCATGCGCGACTCCGTGACGGTGTCCATGGCCGCCGACAGCAGCGGCGTGGCCACGGTGATGCGCCGGGTGACCCGCGAGGAGGTGTCGGCCTCGGAGGGGATGACGTCGGTGTGCCCCGGGAGGAGCAGGACGTCGTCATACGTCAGTCCGACGAAACCGAACGGGTCGTTGTGCTCCATGCGCTCTCCTGCGTGCCGATCTTCCGCTGTTGCCGCGTGCCCCGATGGCCGTTTCGGGGACTCTCCGATTCTAAGTCGCCGGAGCCGCGATTAATTCCGGTGGAGCCCGCGCGGTCACCCCCTTTCCGGGGTGGCGGAACAGATCGTGCGGTAGGCGAAACAGAACCGACACATTACGCTCGTACCGTCGTTGATCAATGCCGATGCGACCGCACCGCCCGAGGTGCGCCCGGACTGGAGGATCTGTTGAGTCCCACGACCGTGAGAGCGGGCCATCCTGTGAGATGGCTCGTCTTGACCCTGGGCGCCGTGCTGGCGGCCGCACTCCTGTTGCTGAGCAGTCCGGGGGCCGCGTTCGCCGCGACATCCGCCCCCGACACGCCCGGCGGCGACCAGGAGAAGACGCCGTTCTACTTCGCCGGTGTGATCAAGTTCGACGACGAGCCGGTCGGCGACGTCGTGATGTCGATCGAGGGCAACGGCTTCGAGGCGTCCACCATCACCGACGCCGAGGGGCGCTGGCGCATCTACGTGCCCGAGAAGGACACCTTCACCCTCACCGTCGATGAGACGACCCTGCCGGAGGGCGTCATCGTCGACGCCGCGCAGCTGCCCGAGGGCACGCAGCCCATCAGCGGCACGACGGCGTCGTTCGAGGTGGAGTTCGGTCTCACGGGGTCGAAGATCCTCAACCTCTTCCTGGGCGAGGGCGAGCGGATCACCACCTCCTTCGCCGACCAGTTCTTCGAGCGCTTCGTCAACGGCCTCAACTTCGGCCTCCTGCTGGCCCTGGCCGCCGTCGGCGTCTCGCTCATCTTCGGCACGACGGGGCTCACCAACTTCGCTCACGGCGAGATGCTCACCTTCGGCGCGATCGTGGCGCTGGCGCTGGGCACAGGTGCCAGCGCGCTGCCCATGTACCTGGTGATCCCGATCGTGGTGATCGCCGGCGTCGCGCTCGGGTGGGTGATGGACGCGGGCCTGTGGAAGCCGCTGCGACGCAAGGGCCTCGGGCTCGTGCAGCTCATGATCGTCAGCATCGGCCTGTCGCTGGCGGCGCGCTACTTCTTCAACCTCATCATCGGCGGCGCGACCTACCAGCTCCCCGGTGCCGGCTCCCCCAAGATCCCGCTCTTCGGCCCCATCGCCCTGTCGGTCATCGACATGTGGTCGATGGCCATCAGCGTCGTGCTCCTGGTCGCCGTCGCGTTCTGGCTGCTGCGCACCCGCATCGGCAAGGCCACCCGCGCGATCTCCGACAACCCCGGCCTGGCCGCCGCGTCAGGTATCAACGTCGACCGCGTCATCCGGATCGTCTGGATGCTCGCCACGGCGCTCGCGAGCGTCGCCGGCGTGCTGTGGGCGTACTTCCGCCCCGGTGTGAAGTGGGACATGGGCATGCACGTCCTGCTGCTCATCTTCGCCGCGGTCACCCTCGGCGGTCTCGGCACCGCCTTCGGGGCCCTGATCGGCTCGATCATCGTGGGCCTCCTCGTCGAGATCTCGACGCTGTGGCTGCCGCCGGACCTCAAGTACGTGGGCGCGCTGGCGATCCTGATCGTGATTCTGCTCGTGAGACCGCAGGGCATCCTGGGGCGCAAGGAAAGGCTCGGATAACCGTGGACTTCGGGCAGATCATCAACCTCAGCCTGGGCTATATCCTCAGCCCCGTCACGATCGCGTACGCCCTGGCGGCGGTCGGACTCGCCGTGCACTTCGGGTACGCGGGACTCCTCAACTTCGGTGTCGCCGGCTTCATGGCCATCGGCGCGTACGGCTACGCCATCTCGATCCTGAGCTTCGGCCTCCCCTGGTGGGTGGGCATCCTCATCGGTATGGTGGGCGCCGCGATCTTCGCGGTGATCCTCGGCATCCCGACGCTGCGACTGCGCGCGGACTACCTCGCCATCGTGACGATCGCCGCGGCCGAGATCGTGCGCCTCCTGTTCACCACCCAGGTGTTCGACGAGTGGACCAACTCCGCCGACGGCCTGGGCGGGTACCACGCCGGGTTCCGCGGGGCCAACCCGTTCCCGGAGGGCACCTACGGGTTCGGCCCGTGGGTCTACACCGCCGACCAGCTGTGGGTCCGCGTGTTCGGCATCATCCTGCTGGCCATCGCGGTGTACCTGGTGTGGGCGCTCATGCGCAGCCCGTGGGGGCGCGTCCTCAAGGGCATCCGCGAGGACGAGGATGCCGTGCGCTCGCTCGGCAAGAACGTCTTCGCCTACAAGATGCAGGCGCTCGTCATCGGCGGTGTGTTCGGCGCCCTCGGCGGCGTCGTGCTCTCGCTGCCCTCGGCCGTGGTGCCGTCGGTCTACCAGACCTCGCTCACGTTCTTCATCTGGACGATCCTGCTGCTCGGCGGCGCGGCGACCGTGTTCGGTCCCGTCGTCGGCGCGGTCATCTTCTGGGTGCTGATGGCCTTCCTCGACGCGGTCCTGCCGGCGCTCGCCTCCCAGGGGGTGCTGCCGATCTCCTCGATCCAGGCGGCCAACCTCCGCTACGTCCTGGTCGGTGTCGCCCTGATGCTGATCGTGATCTTCCGCCCGCAGGGCATCTTCGGCAACAAGAGGGAGCTGACCTTTGTCAAGTAACGAAGCAGGCAGCAGCACTCCGAGTCCCGCTCCCGGCGACACCGGCGCGGTGCCCGTGACCACCGGCAGCATCCGCCGCCCGAAGACCGGCGGGCTGGCCACCGGCGCTCCGGTGCCGGGCGTCGCCAAGACCGACCCGATCGTCATCATCGACGGCGTGACCCGCCGCTTCGGCGGTCTCACCGCGGTCGACGTCGAGCACCTCGAGATCCCCCGCGGCGCGATCACCGCGCTCATCGGCCCCAACGGCGCCGGCAAGACGACGCTGTTCAACCTGATCTGCGGGTTCGATAAGCCCAACAGCGGACAGTGGTCGTTCGACGGCACCAACCTGTCGGGCATCCCGTCGTTCAAGGTGGCGCGGATGGGCCAGGTGCGCACCTTTCAGCTCACCAAGGCCCTGTCGCTCCTGACGGTCCTCGAGAACATGAAGCTCGGCGCGACCGGCCAGAAGGGCGAGAGCCTCTGGCGCAGCATCCTCCCCTTCATCTGGCGCTCGCAGGACGACGAGATCGAAGCCAAGGCCAAGGAGCTGCTGGCCCGGTTCAAGCTCGACACCAAGCAGGACGACTACGCGGCGTCGCTGTCGGGCGGTCAGCGCAAGCTCCTCGAGATGGCGCGCGCCCTCATGAGCGACCCGACCCTCGTGATGCTCGACGAGCCGATGGCCGGCGTCAACCCGGCGCTCACCGAGTCGCTGCTGGACCACATCCTCGACCTCAAGGACCTCGGCATGACGGTCCTGTTCGTCGAGCACGACATGCACATGGTCCGCCACATCGCCGACTGGGTCGTCGTGATGGCGGAGGGGCGCGTCGTGGCCGAGGGGCCGCCGGACACCGTCATGGAGGACCAGGCGGTCATCGACGCCTACCTCGGCAGCCACCAGGACGTCGACCTCGGCGTCGTCACCGGCCGCATCGAGGGCGAACTCGACGCGTCGGCGCAGGAGCTCCTCGAGGAGATCAAGGAAGTCGAGCAGTCGGCGATCGCCGAGGCCGAGGAGGAGAACAAGTGAGCGACGCGTCCACACCGACGACCCAGGTCGTCGATGCCCCGGTCAAGAGCGACGAGCTCGTCGTGAACGTGACCGATCTGTATGCGGGCTACCTCCCGGGCATCAACATCATCAACGGCGCCAACCTGACGGCCCGCAAGGGCGAGCTGGTGGGGATCATCGGCCCGAACGGGGCGGGGAAGTCCACGCTGCTGAAGGCGATCTTCGGCATGGTGAAGGTCCGCGAGGGCGACATCACCGTCAACGGCGAGAGCGTGGTCGGGCTGAAGTCCGACCGTCTCGTGCAGCGCGGGGTCGGATTCGTGCCCCAGACCAACAACGTGTTCCCCTCGCTCACGATCGAGGAGAACCTGCAGATGGGGCTCTTCCAGCGGCCCAAGGCCTACGCCGAGCGGCTGGAGTTCGTCACGGGCATCTTCGCGGAGCTCGGCAAGCGCCTCAAGCAGCGCGCCGGGTCGCTGTCGGGCGGTGAGCGCCAGATGGTCGCGATGAGCCGCGCGCTCATGATGGATCCCGCCGTGCTGCTGCTCGACGAGCCGAGCGCGGGACTGTCGCCGGTCCGCCAGGACGACGCCTTCATCCGCGTCTCCGACATCAACAAGGCGGGCGTGACGACCATCATGGTCGAACAGAACGCCCGGCGCTGCCTCCAGATCTGCGACCGCGGCTACGTGCTGGACCAGGGCCGCGACGCGTACGAGGGCACCGGCCGCGAGCTGCTGAACGACCCGAAGGTCATCGGCCTGTACCTGGGCACCCTCGGCACCGACTGAGCGCCCTCGGCACCGCGTGAGGCGCCACGAAGGGGGCGGGATGCCACCGCATCCCGCCCCCTTCGTCGTGCCTGCCACCGGCCTTCGTCGCGCCTCCCGTGCCGGCCGCGTCCGGCCGCCGGCGCCCGCGAGGACGGCGCACGGGACGCGCACCGGGCACGCGGGCGCACCGGGCACGCGAAAGGGCCCCGGATCGCTCCGGGGCCCTTCCTCACTGCGTCGATCAGAGGTCGATGCGGGTGAAGGTGTTGGTGTCGTCGAACTGGAAGATGCCGATGGTCGCCTCGGTCGGGTCACCGTTCTCGTCGAAGGTGATCGGGCCGGAGAAGCCGTCGTAGTCCGCCTCGCCGCCACCGAGGATGATGTCGGCGCAGTCGGCGTACGTGGTGCACTTCTCACCGGCTGCGTCGCCGCCGCCGGAGACCGCCTGCAGGTTCTCTGCGATGTCGGCGGCGTCGGTCGAGTTCGCCTTCAGCGCGGCCAGGGCGATGAGCACGACGGCGTCGTACGACTCGTTGGCGTACGAGAAGTCGGTCAGGTCGCTGCCGTCGCTGGTCGGAGCCGTCTTCCAGAACTCCACCAGGCGCGCCTGGAAGTCCTCCGGGGTCGACGGACCGGCGGGCGTGGTGCCCTTGGCGCCCTCGAGGCTGACGTCGGAGGGCCACTTCTCGTCGGCACCGAACTGCTTCAGGTTGCCGTCGACGAAGTACAGGTCCTCGGCCGGGTAGCCGGCCGCGATCAGCGCGGGAGCGATCGTGTAGACCTCGTCGAACGTGATCAGGGCGATCGCGTCGGGGTTCGAGGCCATCACGGCCGAGATCTGCGCGTCGAACGAGGTGTCACCGGCGTTGAACGCCTGCGACTCGACGACCGTGCCGCCGGCGCCCTCGAACGCCTCGCTGAAGAACTGGTTCAGGCCCGTGCCGTACGAGTCGTTCAGGTAGATCGACGCCACGTTCTCGTGGCCGTCCTCGGCGATCAGG
Source organism: Microbacterium sp. T2.11-28 (assembly GCF_950097975.1). Lineage (GTDB taxonomy): Bacteria > Actinomycetota > Actinomycetes > Actinomycetales > Microbacteriaceae > Microbacterium. The sequence goes on along the minus strand of NZ_CATNHF010000031.1, from coordinate 62,142 downwards.
TTTCCGAGCACCTCGCCCTGCAGCACGTCCGAGGGAGCGGTGCGCCAGTAGAGGCCGTTGTCGTCCCAGGTCGTGAAGTCGGCCGACGTGTTGGCCGGCGAGAACGTGATGATGCCCGCCGAGACCATGTCGTCGAGGAAGAGCTTCGTCACACCCGACGAGGCGGCGCCGATGGCGGCGGACACGCCCTCCTGGATGAGGCGGGGAGCGGTGGTCTGCCACGCGTTGTTGGTCGCATCGCCCGAGTCGCCCCAGACGATGTCGTCCATCGTGAGACCCGTGGTGTCGGCGACCTCGTTGATGTCCGCGGCGGCGAGACCGACACCGGCCTCCTCGGGCGGGCCGAGGAAGGACAGGCTGCCCGACTGCGGGAGGATCGTGCCGATCTTGAGGGTCAGATCGCGCGTCTCGACGGGCGCCTCAGACGAGGTCTCGGTCGGGGTGGTGCCCCCGGCGCAGCCTGCGAGGACCACGGCGCTGGCTCCGGCGACGGCGATGGCGCCGAGGACCTTGCCCGCACGCGAACGTGTGAAGACGGTCATGTTGCTCCTTGCTATGGATGAACAAGGGACGACCTCGGGTGCCGTCCCAGTTGGGAATAACCTAATCGCCACGACGCGTCGCCAATGTTGCGATCCGTTAACGCTGTGATACGGCATGGTCACGATGCGATAACGGCACCGCCGGACCCGCTCCTCCCGCCTGTTCCCGGGCGGGGAGCGCTCTCAGGAGGGCTCGGCGACGACCGGCCGGCGCGCGTGCCGGAGCGAGTCGGCCATGAGGACGACCAGCGCCAGCCAGACGAGCCCGAAGCCGATCCAGCGCTCCAGGGGCATGGGCTCTCCCATGATCCAGGCACCCGTGATGAACTGCAGGATCGGGGCGACGAACTGGAGCAGTCCGATGACCGTCAGCGGCGCCCGGCGGGCGCCCGCCGCGAAGAACAGCAGGGGCGTGGCCGTGACCGCTCCGGCCAGGAGCAGCAGGAGCGTGTGCCCGGCACCGGCCTGCCCCATGGTCAGCCCGGTGGTGGTGGCGACCACCACGAGCTGGACGAGGGCGACCGGAAGGAGCCACAGCGACTCCAGGGTGAGTCCGCTGATGGCGTCGACGCTCGGGCCGATCTGCTTCTTGACGAGACCGTAGGCGCCGAAGCTCGCGGCGAGGGTGAGGGCGATCCACGGGAAGGCGCCGTAGCCGACGACGATCACGACGACGGCCAGCACGGAGATCCCGATGGCGACCCACTGGGCGATCCGCAGCCGCTCGCCGAGCACCAGCACGCCGAGGAGCACGGTGACGATCGGGTTGATGAAGTATCCGAGCGAGCCCTCGATGACGTGACCGGTCAGCGTGCTGATCAGGAAGACCTGCCAGTTCACGTAGATCAGCAGTCCCGCCACGATCGTCCAGACGACCAGGCGCGGCGTGCGCAGGATGGCCCACAGCTTCGCCCACGTGCGCGTCACCGTCAGCAGGATCGCGCAGAACGCCAGCGAGAGGATGATCCGCCACGCGACGACCTCCCACGGCCCGGTGGGGACGAGCGTCAGGAAGTAGAGGGGCATGAAGCCCCAGAGGAAGTAGGCGATGAACGCGAGGACGCCGCCGCGCACCTGCTCTCCGTCGTCTCGGGTGGCGGAGGAGCGGGGTGTCATGGGTCCAAGCCTAGGACGGTCATGACCACCCGAGCCCCGGCAGGGTCGACGGGATCCTGCCGATCGTCGCGGTCCGCCTGCCACGACGCCCGGACCCCGCCGACGACGAAGGGCCCCGATGCGTCGGCATCGGGGCCCTTCGAGACGTCTGCGATCAGCGGACGACGACCGCCAGGACGTCGCGCGCGGACAGGACGAGGAACTCGTCGCCGCCGAACTTGACCTCGGTCCCGCCGTACTTGCTGTAGATCACCCGGTCGCCGACGGCGACGTCGAGCGGCACGCGGTTGCCGTTGTCGTCGATGCGACCCGGGCCCACCGCGACGACCTCGCCCTCCTGGGGCTTCTCCTTCGCGGTGTCGGGGATGACCAGTCCACTGGACGTGACCTGCTCAGCCTCGACCTGCTTGATGACGATGCGGTCCTCGAGCGGCTTGATGGAAACCGACACGGTCTACCTCTTTCTTGCTTCAGGGGTCTGTGCTTCAAGACTCGTTAGCACCCGCACACTTCGAGTGCTAACGCCAAGTGTAGAGCGCCGCTGGCACTCGTGCAACGCGAGTGCCAGCCGCCTCCGCGCGGGGTCGGGCGCGCACGTAGGCTTGCCGGGTGGACCACGTCGAGCTCGCGACCCTCCTGACTCCTCAGGCACTGCGCCTCCTCGACGACCTCGGTCCGGTCGACTCCACGGCCGACGTGGCCGCCGCGGTCTCGCGGCTGCGCGCCGCAGGCATCGCCCCGGAGCTGGTGTCCGCCGTGGTGGGGCAGGCGCGTCTGCGCACCCGCGCGGGCGCGAAGTTCGGCCCGTTCGCCGCCCGCATGCTCTTCACCCGCGCCGGACTCGAGCAGGCGTCACGGCTCTCGATGGCCGCTCGCCACGCGGGGCGCTTCCGCGACGCCGGCGTCGCCCGCGTCGCGGACCTCGGCTGCGGGATCGGCGGCGACGCCCTGGGCCTGGCCGGCATCGGACTCGATGTGCTCGCCGTCGACGCCGACGAGGTCACCGCCGCGATCGCCGCCTACAACCTCGCGCCCTTCGGCGGCGCGGCCGTCGTGCGCCACGCCCGCGCCGAGGAGACCGACCTCTCCGGCATCGACGCCGTCTGGCTCGACCCCGCGCGCCGGTCCGCGGGCCACGGTGAGACCCGGCGCACCCGTCCCGAGGACTGGACGCCGTCGCTGGAGTGGGCCCTGGACCTCGCGGCGCGGATGCCGGTGGGCATCAAGCTCGGACCCGGGCTCGACCGCGCGGCGATTCCCGCCGGCGTCGAGGCGCAGTGGATCACCGTCGACGGGTCCACGATCGAGCTGGTGCTCTGGTCGGGGATCCTCGCCCGTCCGGGCGTCGCCCGTGCGGCCCTGGTGGTGCAGGGCGACGCCGCGCACGAGCTGACCGCGCCCGCAGACGCCGACGACGAGCCGGTGCGCGCTCTCGGCGCCTACGTGCACGAGCCGGCCGGCTCGGTCATCCGGGCGCGGCTCATCGGCGAGGTCGCCAGACGGCTCGACGCGGGGATGCTCGCCGACGGCATCGCCTACCTGACCTCCGACGCCGAACTCACGAGCCCGTTCGTCCAGTCCTTCCGCGTCCGCGAACAGCTGCCCTTCGACGTGAAGCGGCTCGGCCGCGCCCTGCGCGAGCGGGGCATCGGCACGCTGGAGATCAAGAAGCGCGGCGTCGACGTGGATCCGGCCGCGCTGCGTCCGAAGCTGAAGCTCGCGGGCGATGACTCCGCGACCCTCCTGCTGACGAGGATCGACGGCGGCCGGGTCGCACTGCTCGCCGACCGGGTCTGACGCTCAGCCGAAGAGCGGTCCCTGCGTGGAGGCCCACCAGAGCCAACCGGCGCTGTAGACCAGGGAGAGCAGGCTCAGGCACAGCGCCCACACGGCGACGCCCCGACTCTCCCACGGCCGGCGCAGGGCGACCACGGCGAGCCCTGCACCCACGAGGCCGACGAGGAAGCCCCAGCCCACCAGCAGCGAGAAGATCAGCGCGAGGATGCCGAAGGTCAGCGCCCACGGACCGCTGCGCGGCAGCGGGGCTGCGGGGGCCGGCGCCCACCGCACCTCGGTGTGGACCGGCGAGGTCACCGCGACCGGCTCGGTGAAGGCGCGCTGGAAGCCGCCGCGGTGCTCACCGGGCAGCCCCGACGACTCGGCGGCGGTGACATCGGGAGACGGCGTCTCGACGATCGGCACGGGCACCTGCGGGACGTCCGCGGGCAGGGCGGTGCCGTCCGGCGGCGGACTCTGGGGCTCACGGTCGCCGCTCATGCGCCGACCGCCACCTGGATCTCGGTCACCGGCAGGGTCGAGTCCGCGCCGAACGCGAGCGTGGACGCCGGCCGTCCGCTGCGGATCAGCTCGGCGGCGAGCGCCGCGATCATAGCGCCGTTGTCGGTGCACAGCGACAGCGGAGGGATCCGCACCGCCACGCCGGCCGCCGCAGCCCGCTCCAGCGCCACCTCGCGCAGCCGCCGGTTCGCGATCACGCCGCCGCCCAGGAGCAGGCGCGGCACGTCGTGCCGCGCGCAGGCGTCGAGCGCCTTGGTCACGAGCACGTCGACGACCGCCTCGCGGAACGACGCGGCGACGTCGGGCACCGATACCCGCTCCCCCGCCGCCTCGGCGCGCTCCACCCAGCGGGCGACCGCCGTCTTGAGTCCCGAGAACGAGAAGTCGTAGCGATGGGCCGCCATGTCCGAGGCGCGCGACAGGCCCCGCGGGAAGCGGACGGCGTCGGGGTCGCCCTCTGCGGCGGCGCGGTCGATCTCCGGCCCGCCCGGGTAGGGCAGCCCCAGGATGCGGGCGATCTTGTCGAACGCCTCCCCGGCCGCGTCGTCCATGGTCTCGCCGAGCAGCTCGACGTCCGAGACGAGGTCGCGCACGAGGAGGAGGGAGGTGTGACCTCCCGAGACGAGCAGCGCGACCGTCGGGTACTCGACCTCTTCGCCGGTCAGGATGTCGGCGGCGATGTGCCCCACGAGGTGGTTGACGGCGTACAGCGGTCGATCCAGCGAGACGGCGAGCGCCTTGGCCGCTCCGACGCCGACCATGAGGGCGCCCGCGAGCCCGGGACCGCTGGTGACGGCGACAGCGTCGAGGTCGGCGAGGGAGACCCCGGCCTCGGCGACGGCGGCCTCGATCGCCGGCTGCAGGGCTTCGAGGTGGGCGCGGGCAGCGACCTCCGGCACGACGCCGCCGTACCGGGCGTGCTCGGCCATGGAGCTGGCGATGGTGTTGGACAGCAGGGTGCGGCCGCGGACGATCCCGATGCCGGTCTCGTCGCAGCTGGTCTCGATGCCCAGCACCAGGGGCTCCGCGCCCATCAGCACCACCCCTTCCCGGGCGTCTCGTCCTCGGGTCGGGCCTCGTGCGCGCGCGCCCATCCCGCCAGGTCGAGCTTCATGACGACGGCGTCGACGTCGTCGGGCTGGTAGTAGCGCGGCCGGCGGCCGATCTCGACGAAGCCCTCCGACGCGTACAGGGCGGTGGCGACGGGATTGTCCGCGCGGACCTCCAGGAAGACCTCGCGCGCGCCGCGGCTGCGGGCGGAGGCGATGAGCTCGGCCAGCAGCGCACGTCCGCGGCCGCGGCCCCGGGCGGCGGGGGCGATCGCGATCGTCTGGATGTCGGCATCCGCTGCGCCCTGCACCGCGCGCACCCCGCCGTAGCCGCGGAGGGTGCCCGCCTCGACGTCGACGACGTAGCGGCCGTGCGGGGACGCGATCTCGGCTGCCATCATGGCCTCGCTCCACGCGTCGCTGGGGAAGGAGTCGCGCTCGAGCGCCATGATGTCGGGGAGGTCCGCGGCCGTCGCGGTGCGCAGGCTCATGCGCCCACCTTCTTGGGCGCACCGGGCAGCGTGACGTCCGGAGCGCGGAGGTAGAGCGGCTCCCCGCCCGTGAGCGTGCGGCCGGCGGCGACGGCGCGCGCGGCGGCCAGCGCCACCATCGAGGCCGGGACGGCGGAGACGTCGATGCGGCGCACACCGCCCGCGGCGAGGAGCTCGTCGAGGGCGTCGCGCGGCGAGAGCGCCGGCTCGGCGATCCGCACCGGGTGCCCGTCGTCGTCGAGGCCGTCGTAGACGGTGTAGGCGAACTCCCGGCGCCGGGCATCGGTCACGACCGCGAACGGCTCCGACGGCGCGTGCGGGTCGGCCAGGAGCACGGCGAGCGCTGCGGCGTCGTGGCTGGGGACGGCGACGACGGGAAGACTGCGCGCGAGCGCGAACGCCCTCGCAGCGGCGATGCCCACCCGCAGCCCTGTGAAGGGGCCGGGGCCCATGCCGGCGGCGACGTGGGTGATCTCGACGGGCGTCGGCGCGGCGGTCGCGCCCACGGGCCCGAGCGCCGCGTCGGCGAGTGCCCGCTCGAGGAGCACCCCGATCACCTCCGCGTGGGCGAGGGGGTCGGGGCTCGCGGCCTCGGACCGCACGACGCCGTCCGCCTCGACGACGGCGACCGCCGTGCCGAGCGAGGTGTCGATGCCCAGGATCATCCCTCCAGCGTAGCCGCGGGTGCGGCGGCGCCGTCGTCAGGGACGGCGGCTGACGGTGACCCGCCGGGGTGCGACGTCCTCCATGTCGGCGGCCGCGTCATCAGCCGCGTCGGCCGCTGCGGCGCCGGCCCACTCGCGGTCGAGCTCGATCTCCCACCACTGGTCGACCAGCCCGTCGACCATGTCGCGCCCCCATTCGACGATGGTGACGGAGCGGTCCAGGTCCAGGCCGAGGTCGTCGAGCTCGGCCGCCGACCCCAGGCGGTAGGCGTCGACGTGCACGAGCGGGGGACCGTCGACGAGCGAGGGGTGCGTGCGGGCGAGCACGAACGTGGGACTCTGCACGGGCCCGCGCACCCCGAGCCCGTCCCCGATGCCGCGGGTGAGGGTCGTCTTCCCCGCACCGAGCGCGCCGGTGAGCACCACGAGGTCTCCGGCGCGCAGCACGCCGCCGATCCGGCGACCCAGGTCCTCCATCGCCGCCACGGACGAGACGATCCTCTCCCCCGCGAAGGCGGCGAGCCCGCTCACGTGGACACCTGCCGGCGGGGCACGCGCGGTCCGATCCGCGTCACGATCTCGTAGTTGATGGTGCCCGCGGAGTCCGCCCACTCCTCGACGGCGGGAAGGCCTCGCTCCGGATCGCCGAAGAGGGTCACGGGATCGCCGACCGCAACCGGGTGGTCCCCGACGTCGACGACGAACTGGTCCATGGCGATGCGGCCCGCCACCGGGAACACCAGGCCGCCGATCCGCACGGCGCCTCCTCCCGATGCGCCGCGCGGCACGCCGTCGGCGTAGCCGAGCGGCACCAGGGCCAGCGTCGTCTCGGCCGAGGTGCGGTGCTGATACCCGTACGAGACGCCCTGACCGGCCGGCACGCGGCGCACCGCCGCGACGGCCGCGCGCAGCGTCATGGCGGGGCGCAGCCCCAGATCGGCCGAGGTGCGGTCGGCGAACGGCGACAGCCCGTACATCGCGATCCCGATGCGGACGGCGTCGAACCGCGCCTCGGGCAGAGCGAGGGTGGCATGCGAGGCGGCGAGGTGACGCAGCCGCGGGGCGAGCCCCTGCGCGGCGGCGGCGACGAGGGCCTCGTGGAACCGCGCGAGAGCGGCCCGGTCGTCGGCCTCGCTCGTGTTGGAGAGGTGGCTGAAGATGCCGACGACGCGCAGCCGGCCGATCCGCTCCAGCCTCGCCGCCTCGGCGAAGACGCGATGCTGCTCGGCGGGCGGCAGCCCGTTGCGCCCCAGGCCGGTCTCGACCTTCAGATGGACGACGGCGGCCCGCTCACCCCCTGCGGCGGCCGCCGCGAGCAGCTGGTCGTACGACGAGATGCCGAGCTCGATGCCGAGGGCGACGGCCTCCTCGAACCCTTGGCCGGGGGCGTGGAGCCAGGCCATGATCGGGGCCTCGATCCCGGCGCGCCGCAGCGCCAGCGCCTCGCCGACGTCGGCGACGCCGAGCCGGGTCGCCCCGCCCTCGAGGGCCGCGACCGCGGAGCGGACGGCGCCGTGTCCGTAGCCGTCGGCCTTGACGACCGCGATGACCTCGACACCGGTGAGCCGGCGTAGTCTCGCGACATTGGCCGCGATCGCTCCGACGTCGATCGTCGCCTCGCGCATCGGGCCGGGAGGGATCCGCTGATCGGTCACGCGTCGCTCCCGCCGCGTGCGGGGTCACCCGTCTCGGCGACGACGTAGGCGATCGCGACCCCTGCGTCGTGCGAGAGCGAGAGATGGAGAGAGCGGATGCCGCGCTGCGCGACCGTCTCGGCGGTCCGGCCGCTCAACGAGAACACCGGACGTCCCGAGGGCTCGGAGGCCACCTCGATGTCGGTCCAGTGGACGCCGTCCGAGCCGCCCAGCGCCTTGATCAGCGCCTCCTTGGCCGCGTAGCGCGCCGCCAGGGAGTGCGGTCGCAGGCTGCGCTCGGCGACCGCGAAGAGCCGCTCCATCAGCCGGGGCGTGCGCTCGAGCGATCGTTCGAACCGGGGGATGTCGACGAGGTCGACGCCGATTCCGACGATCATCCCGTCAGCCTACCGCCGCACCCGGAGGGGCCGCCGCGCTCACTCGACGGTGACCGACTTAGCCAGGTTCCGAGGCTGATCGACGTCCAGGCCCTTGGCGGTGGCCAGGCCCATGGCGAAGATGTGCAGCGGGACGACGGCCAGCAGCGGCTCGAACAGCGGACCGGCCAGCGGGATGCGCAGCACCTCGTCGGCGAAGGGCAGCACGGCGGCATCGCCCTCCTCGGCGACGGCGATCACGCGGGCGCCGCGGGCGCGGATCTCCTGGATGTTCGACACGACCTTCTTGTGCAGCTCGGCGGACTCGCGCGGCGACGGCACGATGACGAACACGGGCTGCCCCGGCTCGATCAGGGCGATGGGCCCGTGCTTGAGCTCGCCGGCCGCGAAGCCCTCGGCATGGATGTAGGAGATCTCCTTGAGCTTGAGGGCGCCCTCGAGGGCGATCGGGTACCCGACGTGACGGCCGAGGAACAGCACCGACTGCGTGTCGGCCATCCAGTGCGAGAACTGCGCGATGTGCGCCTGCTCCTTCTCGAGCACCCAGGAGATCTTGCCGGGCACCGCCTCCAGCTCGGCCACCGAGCGCGCGGAGTCCGCCGGCGACAGCGTGCCGCGGATCCGTCCGATGTGCAGCCCCAGCAGGTACAGCGCGGTGATCTGCGCCACGAAGGCCTTGGTCGACGCGACGGCGACCTCGGGACCGGCGTGGGTGTAGACGATGGCGTCGGACTCGCGGGGGATCGTCGCGCCCTGCGTGTTGCAGATCGAGAGCGTCCTGGCCCCCTGCTCGCGGGCGTACTTGACCGCCATGAGCGTGTCCATGGTCTCGCCGGACTGCGAGATCGACACCACGAGCGTGTCGGGGCCGATGACGGGGTCGCGGTAGCGGAACTCGTGCGCCAGCTCGACGTCGACCGGGATGCGCGCCCACTGCTCGAGCGCGTACTTGCCCACCATGCCGGCATAGGCGGCGGTGCCGCAGGCGATCACGATCACGCGCGTGATCCCCGCGAACAGGGAATCGAGACCGTCGAGCTCGGGGATCACGACCTCGCCGTCGCGGATGCGGCCGCGCACGGTATTGGCGACGGCCTCGGGCTCCTCGGAGACCTCCTTGGCCATGAAGGAGGACCAGCCGCCCTTCTCGGCGGCGGCGGCGTCCCACACGACTTCGAAGGGCTCGACCTCGACCGGCTCGCCGTGGAAGTCGGTGACCGTGACGCCGGCGGGCGTGATCGCGACGATCTCGTCCTGCCCGATGGCCAGCGCGCTGCGGGTGTGCTCGACGAACGCGGCGACGTCGGACCCGAGGAAGTTCTCCCCTTCGCCGAGGCCGATCACCAACGGGGAGTTGCGGCGCGCGCCCACGACCAGCCCCGGCTCGTCGCGGTGCATCGCGAGGAGCGTGAAGGCGCCCTCCAGCCGCGACGCCACCGCGCGGAAGGCGGTGACGAGATCGCCCGTGGCGCGGTACTCGCGTCCGAGCAGGACGGCGGCGACCTCGGTGTCGGTCTCGCTGCGGAAGGTGAACCCCTCGGCGACGAGCTCGGCCTTGAGCTCGGCGAAGTTCTCGATGATGCCGTTGTGGATGACGGCGAGACGGTCCTCGTCGGCGAGGTGCGGGTGCGCGTTGGCGTCCGTCGGGCCGCCGTGGGTGGCCCAGCGGGTGTGGCCGATGCCCGTCGTGCCGTCCGCGAGCGGGTGGTCGACCAGGTCGTCGCGGAGGACCTTCAGCTTGCCCGCGCGCTTGCGCAGTCCGAGCTGTCCGTCCCCGTCGATCACGGCGATGCCGGCGGAGTCGTACCCCCGGTACTCGAGGCGCGCCAGCCCGGACAGGAGGATGTCCTGGCTCGGCCGCGGGCCGACGTATCCGACGATTCCACACATGCCGTCAATCGTAGGCGTGCGAGTTTGGTCGGAGCCCTGACAAATGACCGGGAGAACCGCCGCGACGCGGACGCGTCAGAGCTTGCGGAGCTGCACCGACGCCACCGTGTGGTCGGCGGCCTTGTTGAGCACGAGCTTCGCGCGGTGCCGGGTGGGCTCGACGTTCTCGCGCAGGTTCGGCAGGTTGATGTCGCGCCAGAAGCCGAGGGCCTGCTCGACGGCCTCCTCGTCCGAGATGGTGGCGAAGACCTTGAAGAACGAGTTCGGGTTGCTGAACGCGCTCTCCCGGAGTGTCAGGAACCGGTTCACGAACCACGACTCGATGTGCTCGACGTCGGCGTCGACGTAGATCGAGAAGTCGAACAGGTCGCTGACGGCGACGTCGTGCGGGGTCGGCGGCGGCGCGAGCACGTTGAGGCCCTCGACGATCACGACGTCGGGCCGCCGCACGGTCACGTACGCGTCGGGGATGATGTCGTAGCGCATGTGCGAGTAGAAGGGCGCCCGCACCTCCGCCGCTCCGGACTTCACCTCGGACAGGAAGCTCACCATCGCGCGACGGTCGTAGGACTCCGGGAAGCCCTTGCGCGCCATGAGGCCCCGGCGCTCGAGCTCCGCGTTGGGGTACAGGAACCCGTCGGTGGTGACCAGTTCGACGCGGGGCGTGCCCGGCCAGCGGCTCATGAGCTCGCGGAGCAGACGTGCGACCGTCGACTTGCCGACCGCCACCGAACCGGCCACGGCGACGACGAACGGCGTCGTCGAGTCCGGCTCGCCGAGGAAGGACGCCGTCTCGGCACCGAGGCGCTTCGTGTTCTCGGCGTAGGCGCTCAGCAGCCGGCTCAGCGGCACGTACACCTCGCGCACCTCGGCCATGTCCAGGCGGTCGCCGATTCCGCGCAGCTGCACGATCTCGGTCTCGGTGAGCGGGTTGGAGATGCCCGGAGCCAGTCGCGCCCAGTCCGCGCGGTCGATCTCACGGTAGAGCGATTCGCCCATGGCGGTGTCTTCGGTGGCCATCGCCGCCACTCTATCCCTCGAGCCGCATCGGTTTCGCTAGCCTGACGGGATGCGCCTCGGAGTCCTCGACATCGGCTCGAACACCGTCCACCTGCTCGTCGCCGACGTGCGCCCCGGTGGCCGGCCGCTGGCCACCACGAGCAAGCGGACCGTGCTGCGCCTCATGCGGTACGTCCAGCCCGACGGCTCCATCTCGGAGGAGGGGGTCGCCGCGCTCGTCGAGGCGGTGGCCGCCGCGCGCACCGTCGCCGACGCGGAGAACGTCGAGGAGCTGCTCGCGACGGCGACCAGCGCGGTGCGGGAGGCCAGCAACGGCGCCGACGTCATCGCGCGGATCGAGGCGGCGCTCGGCCAGGAGCTCCAGGTGCTCGGCGGCGAGTCCGAGGCGCGGTTCACCTTCCTCGCGGTGCGCCGCTGGTTCGGCTGGTCGGCGGGGCAGATCCTGCTCTTCGACATCGGCGGCGGCTCCCTCGAACTGGCCGCCGGGTCGGACGAGCTCCCCGACGTCGCCGCCTCGGTCCCCCTGGGCGCGGGACGCATGACGATCGAGTTCCTCCCCGACGACCCGCCCGGGGAGGAAGCGGTGGAAGTGCTGCGCGAGCACACGCGGGCCACGCTCGCCCCCGTGGCCGAGCTGATGCGCGACCAGCCGGCACCGCACCACGTGGTGGGGTCGTCCAAGGCGATCCGCTCCCTCGCGAAGCTTGCCGGCTACCCCGTCCCCGGCTGGAGCGGCACCGACGCGATGCGCCTGCCCCGCGGCGCGCTCGGCTCCTGGATCCCCCGCCTGGCCCGGCTGCCCGCCTCCGCGCGGCAGGAGCTCCCCGGCATCACCGCCGACCGGACGTTCCAGATCGTCGCGGGCGCCGTCGTCCTGCACACCGCGATGACGGTGCTCGACGTCGACGAGCTCGAGGTCTCGCCCTGGGCGCTGCGGGAGGGCGTGCTGCTGCGCTACATCGAGTCGCTGTCGTGGAGCGACCCCGGCCGCTGAGCGACCGCGCGGATCAGGGGACCCGGACCGCCATGGTGGGCGGCCGGCGCCGACGGTGCGAGGTGTCGAACGTCGTGGCCTCGTGATGACTCAGCGGCACGATGACCTCGAGCACCACCTGGTCGCCGACCTGACGCAGGTGCGCCCGCTCGCCGAACGACGCGAGTCCGAGGCCCGGGGTGCCGGTGCCCCGCAGCGTCCCCGACGAGGACACGGCGACCCTCAGCTCCGACTCGTCCGCGCTCGTCGAGACCGAGAGGCGGGCAGCGCGCGCCGCCGAGTGCTTGACGGCGTTGACGAAGCCCTCGCTGACGACCGCGCCGACCGCCGCGGCGACCTCGGCGTCCTGGAGGGCCACGACGGCGGCCGCGTCGATGTCGGCGCGCACGTCGAGGATGCCCGACCAGATCGCCAGCAGACCGTCGAGGTCGGTGGTGTCGGAGCGTTCGGGCGCTCCGACCAGGATCTCCGCGAAGGCCGACTCGGTGTCGATGCGGAAGCGCCGGATCTCCTCCGCGGTGGGAGGGCGGTCGTCCACGCGCGCGGCGAAGATCACGCAGCGGCTCTGGACGCGGTCGTGCAGGAGGTCGACGGCCCGCCACAGCGGCTCACGGGCCTGGGCGGTCTGCGCGGTCGCCAGGGCGTCGGTGTGGGCCAGCAGCTCGGTGAGGGTGCGGCTCTGCTCGCGCGAGCGCTCGACGGCGTCCGCGGTGAGACCCACGACGACCGCCAGAGCCGGCACCGTCACGAGGGGGATGGCCAGGACGATGCCGTCGGCGGAGGTGAGGAGGAAGCCGATGAGGACGATCCCGACCCCGACGCCGACCCAGCTGGCGAGGACGATCGCTCCGCGCAGCACCGGTCCGTGGCCCCGGCCGGCCACGCGGATGACGAGGTCGGCGGCGTAGGCGAGCAGCAGCAGCAGGGCGAGGGCCACCAGGATGAGCGGGATCCCGCCCAGGACGAAGGTGTACGGGGTGCTCGCGAGGTAGTACAGCACGACGACCAGCAGCGGGTTCGGCCGGGCGAGCCGCGCCAGGAAGGGCACGGCCGGGCCGCGCGCCGTCTCGGCGGCACCGCCGTCGACGACGCCGTCCAGGCGGGAGCGCAGCCGGTCGTCCAGCCGGTGGCTGGCCGCGCGCACCTCATCGGCGAACGCCCTCACCGCGTCGAAGTCGATCGTGCCCGCCAGGAGCGCGTCGCGGCGCCGGCGGACGTCGGCGACCGCATCGGTCAGGAGCGCGGCGTTCTGCTGTCCGTAGCGGATGACGCGTCCCCGCAGGTCGTCGAACACCGCGAGCGCGGCCGCGAGCCGGTTGGCGGACTCCTTCGCGTCGGCGTACCAGGCGGCCGAGGCCGCGACCAGCGGGAGCACCGCGAACCAGCTGAGGGCGTTGGTCGCGATGCGCTGCAGCCACTCCCCCGTGCCCTCGTGCCCGAACAGCGTCGAGGCGGTCAGGTCGTTGAGGAAGGGGCGGGCGATCGAGACGGCGATCAGGGTGCCGATCACCAGCACCCCGCGCGCGAGAGCGCTGTCGAGGCGACGCTCGGCGACGGCCACCGGGAGCACGAGCACGACGATGACCAGCCACGCCAGCAGCGAGGCGGCCATGGCGGCCAGGTGCTCGGTCACGCCGTCGAGCCCGCCGTACGGACTGAGGATCAGCACCGCGGCGACGCCCGACGCGAGGAGCGTCCACCTCGTGAAGAACCGTCCGCTGGAGACCGCCTCCCACCAGTGCCCCGCAACGGCCGTCAGCCGTGACCGGACGCGCGCAGGGGGTGTGGACATCCCCGTCAGCCGCGCACCACGTCGGCGAGGCGGTCGGCGATGCGCTGCGCGGTCTCGGCGTCGGCCGCCTCGACCATCACGCGGACCATCAACTCGGTGCCCGACGGACGCAGCAGCACCCGTCCGGTCTCGCCGAGCTCCGCCTCGGCGGCGGCGACCGCGTCGAGCACATCCGGGTCGGCCGCCCGGGTGCGCTCGACGCCCCGGACGTTGACCAGCACCTGCGGGAAGACCGTCATGATCGAGGCGAGCTCAGCCAGCGTCTTGCGCTGGCGTGCCATCTCGGCGCACAGGTGCAGCCCGGTGAGCAGACCGTCGCCGGTCGTCGCGTACGCGCTCATGATGACGTGCCCGCTCTGCTCGCCGCCGAGCGAGAAGCCGCCCTCGGTCATCCGCTCGAGGACATAGCGATCACCGACACCGGTGGTCTCGACACGGATGCCGTTCGCGCTCATCGCTCGATGAAGTCCCAGGTTGCTCATGACCGTCGCCACGAGGGTATCGTGACGCAGCCGTCCCCGGTCGCGCATCGCCACGGCGAGGATCGCCATGATCTGGTCTCCGTCGACGACGCGGCCCTGGGCGTCGACGGCGAGGCAGCGGTCCGCGTCGCCGTCGTGCGCGATGCCCACGTCGGCGCCCACGCGCACGACCTCGGCACTGAGCCGGTCCAGGTGGGTGGACCCGTAGCCGTCGTTGATGTTCAGGCCGTCGGGGTCGTTGCCGATCACGGTGACCCGCGCGCCGGCGTTGCGGAACGTCTCGGGCGAGACACCCGATGCGGCGCCGTTCGCGCAGTCCACCACGACGTGGATGCCGTCGAGACGGTGCGGGAGCGAGGCGAGCAGGTGGAGGACGTACCGGTCCTCGGCGTCCGAGAAGCGCGACACGCGGCCGACGTCGCCGCCGGTGGGCCGCAGCTTCTCGCCGGTCATCGCCTCTTCGATGCGCCGCTCGACCTCGTCGGGGAGCTTCACACCGCCGCGGGCGAAGATCTTGATGCCGTTGTCGGGAGCGGGGTTGTGGGAGGCGGAGATCATCACGCCGAAGTCGGCGTCGATGTCGCTGATGAGGAAGGCCGCCGCCGGCGTGGGCAGAGTGCCCGCCTCCAGCACGTCGACACCGGACGAGGCCAGCCCCGCCTCGACGGCGGCGCTGAGGAACTGCCCGGAGATGCGCGGATCGCGGGCGACGACGGCGGTGAGCCGCTTGCCCGCGGCCTTCCGCGCCTCCGCGATACGCCCCTGGCCCAGGACGACAGCTGTCGCCTGGGCCAGGGTGAGCGCGAGGTCCGCGGTGAGGGGGCCGTTGGCCAGCCCCCGCACACCGTCCGTACCGAACAGCGCCATGAAGGTTTAGCGCTTCGAGTACTGAGGTGCCTTGCGCGCCTTCTTGAGACCGGCCTTCTTGCGCTCCTTGACGCGCGCGTCGCGCGAGAGGAAGCCGGCCTTCTTCAGGGTCGGGCGGTTGTTCTCGACGTCGATCTCGTTGAGCGCACGAGCGATGCCCAGACGCAGCGCGCCGGCCTGGCCCGAGGGGCCGCCGCCGGAGATGCGGGCGATCACGTCGTAGGCGCCGGCGAGGTCGAGCACCGTGAACGGGTCGTTGATGAGCTGCTGGTGCAGCTTGTTCGGGAAGTAGTCCTCGAGGGTGCGGCCGTTGACCGTGATGGTGCCGGAGCCGGGCACGAGGCGCACGCGGGCGATGGCCTGCTTGCGGCGGCCGACGGCGGCACCGGGCACCGACAGGACCGGACGCGGGGCTGCAGCGGCAGCCTCGGTGGCCGGGGTCTCGGTGGTGTAGTTGTCGGGGGTCTCTTCGAGGGAGTCAGCGATCTTCGCCATGGGATGTCCTCAGTCTGTTTCGGCGGCGCTTACTGGGCGACCTGGTCGAAGGTGTACGGGGTGGGCTGCTGGGCCGCGTGCGGGTGCTCGGCACCGGCGTAGACCTTCAGCTTCGACAGCTGCTGGCGGCCCAGGCTGTTCTTGGGGAGCATGCCGCGGACGGCCTTCTCGACGGCGCGGACCGGGTTCTTCTCCAGGAGCTCCGCGTAGGTGGTGGCCGTGAGGCCGCCCGGGTAGCCCGAGTGGCGGTACGCCTTCTTCTGCAGGAGCTTCTGACCGGTCAGCGCCACCTTGGCGGCGTTGACGATGACGACGAAGTCGCCGGTGTCGATGTGGTTGGCGAACGTCGGCTTGTGCTTGCCGCGGAGCAGGGCGGCCGCGTGCGAGGCGAGGCGTCCGAGGACGACATCGCTCGCGTCGATGACCAGCCACTCACGCTGGGTCTCGCCAGCCTTGGGGGTGTAGGTGCGCGTCACAGTAGTGCTGCTTTCTTGATCGAACGGAGAGGTTCGTGAATCCCACTCCGGGGCGCTTCGCCGGGTGACGGTCGAAGGGCGCCAGTGGAGGGCTCACGTTCGTGATGCCGGGTCAGCTGAGCCGGACACCAAGGATCGAGTCTACGTCAGATCCGCCGGAGACGCCACACGAGGGGCTGAACCGCGGGCAGATACACCCAGAACCCGCCTTTTGGGGTGATTGTGATTGGCGTGTCGCATGTGACGTGTGATACCACTGTGCAGAAGAAGCATCCTTTCCCCCCGGAGGATCACATGTCCAGTCGCCCTCGGCGACGCCTCGGCGTCGCCGCCGGGGCGGCGGCGGCACTGGTGCTGGCGCTCATCGGCGCCGTCGCCCCCGCCCCCGCCGCCACCGGTGCCACGTCCTGCACGTCGTCTCTGACCGTCGCCCAGGTCCAGGCGCGCATCCTCGCCGATGTCAACGCCGCCCGCGGGCGCGTCGGGGTCAAGCCGCTCACGGCCAACTCCGCCATGCACTCCGTGGCCATCAAGTGGTCGCAGAAGCAGGCGGCCCGCGAGACGATGAGCCACAACCCGGACTACACGTCGCAGATCCCCGCCGGATGGTCGGCCGCCGGCGAGAACGTCGCCTACGGCTACGCTCCGACGAGCGTGACCCGTGCGTGGCTGGACAGCCCCGGCCACCGCGCCAACATCCTGCGCACCTCGTTCACGCACATCGGCATCGGCGTGGCGTGCAGCGACGCCGGCCGCCCGTACTACACGCAGGTCTTCGGCGGCTACAAGACGCTGGCCACGAGCACGCCCGCGATCAGCGGCACGCCGAAGGCGGGCATCACCCTGACCGCCAAGACGGGCACCTGGACCACCGGCACGACCCTCCGCTACCAGTGGTACGCCGACGGCACCTCGGTCTCGGGCGCCACCTCGAAGACCTACACGCCGAAGTCCACCGACGCGGGCAAGGTCCTCAAGGTGAAGGTCACCGGGAGCAAGACGGGCTACGCCCCCACCGCCCGCGTCTCGAACCCGACCCGCGAGATCGCGAAGCTCAGCACCCTCTCGACGGTCACCCCCCGCATCGCGGGCACCGTCGCCGTGGGACAGCGGGTCGAGGCGATCCGCGGTCAGTGGACCACGGGGACGACATACTCCTACCGCTGGTACCGCGGCGGGGTCGCGATCTCGGGAGCCACGGGGAAGACCTACGTGCTCACCAAGGCGGACCGCGGGCACACGCTGACCGTCAAGGTGACGGGGAAGAAGGCGGGCTACGCCACGGCGACGCGCACGTCGGCCAAGACGGGCTACGCGCGCTGACGGGCCGGCGACACCCTCAGCGCACCACGGCGGTGACCGTGGCGAGGCGTGTGAGCACCTCCTGGCTGATCGAGCCCAGCAGGAACCGGGCGACCGCGCCCCGGCCGTGGGTGCCGACGACGGCGAGGCGCGCCGTCGTCGCGATCTCGTTGAGCACCTGCGCCGGATAGCCGCGCTCCACCCGCCGCTGGACCTCCAGGTCGGGGTAGTCGGCGGCGATGCCCGCCATCGCCAGGGCGAGGATCTCCTCGGTCGCGGCGGCCATGTTCGTGAGGTAGAGCTCGGGATACACCGCCAGGTCGTTGCGCGGTGCGTGGAGGGGCGTCCACACGCTCACCGCGATCAGCGGCTCGCGAAGACGGTCCGCCTCCGCCGCGGCGAACCGCACCGCCTTCTCCGACACCTCGGAGCCGTCCACCCCGACGACGACGCCGCGGCATCCGGTGCGGTCGACGTCGGGCACGACGACGACGGGACACCTCGCTCCGGCCGCGATCCGCACGCCGTGCGCACCCCGCGGGCGACCGTTGCCCGGTCCGCGGTAGTCGCTCCCGATCACCATCAGCGCCGCCCCCGCGCTCGCGGCGATCAGGTGTGCGACGGGGTTGCCGCTGTCCACGCGGATCGTCACCGGCACCCCGGCGGCCGCGACCACGGCCTCGTGCTCCTGCAGGGTCGAACGCGCCCGCTCCATCGCCTCGGACAGGACGTCGGCCTCGCCGACCGCGCCGACCACGCCCCCGACGACGCTGACGAGCTCGATCCGCTGTCTGCGCTCCACCGCGCGGGCCACGGCCCACTCCACGGCCCGCGCCGTCACCGGTGCTGCCGTCACTGCGACGATGATCGTGTCGTTCATGGCCCGTCCCTCCGTTGGGATCCAGCTGCCCCTCCACGCTACGCCTCGCAGGCTCCGCGCGGCACCCGGGGCCGACCGTGAAAACCCGGCCGACGAGGGTCCCGGGCCGAGGGAATCAGCGGCGCGGGGTGAGCTCGGCGTCGATGAGGATCGGGAGGTGATCGCTGCTGCCCTGCGGCAGCGTCGTGATCGACGCGATCGAGACCCCGACGCTCGTGGCGAAGTCGTAGTGGCCGCGGAAGAACTTGTACCGCGTGTAGGTGCGCGCGTCGCTGAGCGTGAGCTCGTAGCCCGCGTCGCGGATCCGCTGGCTGAGGCTCTCCTTGAACACCGGGTAGTTGTAGTCGCCCACCATGAGGATCGGCAGGCCCACCCCCAGCTTGCTCAACTCGGCGAGCGCCGCATGGATCTGCTTGCGGCGGAGCGAGTTCAGCGCCGTCAGCGGCGCCGCGTGGAAGCTCGCGACGAGGAACTCCTGCCCGTGGTCGATGTCGCGCATCCGCACCCCCAGCATCCGCTCCTCGGCGGGCTTGAGCACGCGGTCGTGGAGCGACTTCTTGAGGGCCATCGAGCGGACCTCGAGCGCCGTGTAGGTGTTCTCGCGGTGGTACACGGCCAGCCCGAGGCGGTTGCGCACCGTCGCCTCCGCCAGCCGCAGTCCCGCGATCTGCGCGGGCAGGTCGTCGCTGACGGCTTCCTGCAGGCACAAGATGTCGGCCGCGTGCGCATCGACCAGCTGCTCGAGCTCGTGGGCGGCCTTGTGCTTGTTGAGGTTGTACGAGATGACCTTCATGCCGCCCACCAGCCTATGCCGCCCACCTGTGACCGCCCTCGGGGTTGACTCTGCGTTCCGCCGGTGTCAGTCCCCGTCGAGCGAGCGCCGTCTGCGCGTCTGCTCGGCGCGGTCTGCCAGCAGCTCGTCGGCGGGGTAGCCGACCTCGGTGAGGGTGAGCCCGCGGGCGGCGAGCACCTTGGTCTCGCTGGTGCGCTCGCGCGCGTCGCGGATCTCGGCCACGTCGGCGATGCCGAGCCTGCCCTGCCCGACCGCCACGCAGGCCCCCACGAGGGCGCGCACCATGCTGTGGCAGAAGGCGTCCGCCTTCACGTTGGCGAGGAGGATGCCGTCCTCGTCGCGGTGCCAGTCGAACTCCAGGAGCGTGCGGAT
Source organism: Microbacterium sp. T2.11-28 (assembly GCF_950097975.1). Lineage (GTDB taxonomy): Bacteria > Actinomycetota > Actinomycetes > Actinomycetales > Microbacteriaceae > Microbacterium. The sequence continues at coordinate 42,586 of NZ_CATNHF010000031.1, read as the reverse complement.
GGTGGTCGCCTCCTCGCGCCACTTGCAGTACGCGGCGAAGTCGTGGAGCCCGATCAGCGAGCGGGCCGCGGCGTCCATGGCCTCGACGTCCAGGTCGGCCGCGACGCTCGTCGTGCGGGCGCGCGCGAGCGGGTCGTACCCGCTCACGCGGTCGGCCACGCGGTACGCGTAGCGACGCCAGACCGCCGAGAAGCGGGCGTCGAACCCCTCCGGCGCCGCCGACGTGCGCCGCACGACGACGTCCGGATACTGCCCGAGGATGCCCGTCAATCGCGCCGCGAGAGCCTCCGGCGCGGGGTTGCGCGCGGCGTCGAGCCGCCGGAGCTGCGCCTCGGTCAGGTCCAGGTGGGCGACCTGGCCGGTCGCGTGGACGCCGGCATCCGTGCGGCCCGCTACGACCAGGCGGGGCTCTCCGCCGAGGATCCGCGCCACGGCGCCCTCGAGCGTGCCCTGCACGGTCCGCAGCCCCGGCTGGCGCGCCCAGCCGCGGAAGTCCGTGCCGTCGTAGGCGATATCGAGACGCAGCCGCACCCCGTCAGCCTACCGACGGCGGCTCGCCCGCTCGCGCCGTCGCCGTCAGAACGCGGCGTCGACCTCCGCGCGCCGGGGCGGGTTGGCCCCCGCGCGCGAGACCGTGATCCCGGCGGTGACGGCAGCGCGCCGCAGGGCGCGCTCGAGGGAGACGGGCGAGGCGAGCAGCTCCGCGTCGTCGAGCATGCTCGAGATCAGGCTCGCCATGTACGCGTCGCCCGCCCCGATGGTGTCGACCACCTCGACGGAGATCGCGGGCACCTCCACGACACCGGCCGGACCGAGCGCGATCGCCCCCTCGCCCCCGCGCGTGATGACGACCACCCGCGGACCCTGCGTGGCGATCTCGGACAGCACCTGCTCGGGGAGGAGTCCCGGATAGAGCCACGCGGCGTCCTCATCGCTCAGCTTGACGAGGTCGGCCGCGCGCGCCGCCAGGACGAACCGGTCGAGCGCCGCGCCCCGCTCACCGACGAGCGCGGGGCGGATGTTGGGGTCGACGGTGACCAGCGCCGATCCGGACGCGCGCTGCAGCGTGTCGATCACGGTCCCGCCGCCCGGCTCGAGGAACAGGGCGATCGAACCGGAATGGACGAGCGCGATCCCGTCGAGACCGGGCTCGGGGACCGTCCAGTCGATGTCGAACTCGTACTCCGCCGAGCCGTCCGCCTGCAGCCGCGCCCGCGCCGTGGAGGTGGCGGCCGCGCCCCACGAGGCGGCGGTGAGGGCGACACCGGCCGAGGCGACGTGCTCGGCGATGCGCTCACCACGGGGGTCGCGACCGATGCGGGTGAGCAGCTGCACGTCGTGCCCCTGCCGCGCGAGGCCCACCGCGACGTTGGCGGGGCTGCCGCCGACGAGCTCCCGCACCTCCGCTCCCTCGACGATGTCGATCAGGGCCTCACCGATGACGAGCGCGCGGGTGTCCATGGCATCCAGTCTTACCGCACTGCGGCCCGAGAGGGCGGAGCCTCGGCCCGTCAGAGACGGTGGACGAGGGCCAGCGACCGCTCGGTGGCCGAGAACCCGAGGCCCTCGTACAGGGTGTTGGCGCCGGTGGGGCTCGCGGTGTCCACGTCGAGGACCGCCTTCTGCAGGCCGGCCTGCCCGATCGCCTCCAGAGACGCGGCGATCACCGCCGGCGCGAGACCGCGGCGACGGTGCGCCCGTACGACGCCGATGAGATCGATGTAGGCGTGGGTGGCGCCCAGTGCCTCCCAGTCGGCCTCGTTGACCGACGCCAGGCACAGGGCGATGACCGCACCGTCCGCGTCGAGTGCCAGACGCGAGAGATCGGGACGCAGGAACTCGCCGTCCACGAACTTGCGCCAGCTCTCCTCGCTGGTGGGCAGGCTCCCCCAGTGGTCGCGGAAGGCGTCGTTGCGCGCCGCGAGCACGTCGAGCGCGCGTTCGGGGCTGTACGGCACGATCGTCGCGCCGTCGACCGCGGGCGGCGTGGGGACGGCCTCCGCCATGTCGCGCACCATGGTCGTGAACCAGCGCTCGACGGCGAATCCCAGGGGCTCGGCGATCGCGATGACGTCGGGAGTGGATTCCTCCGCGTACACCTTGATCTCCAGCTCCCACTCCCCCGGGCCCAGCGTGGGGGCGACCTCCGCGAGCTGCTCCCGTGCCCGCGCGTGGCTCCACCCGAGGGCTGCCGACCCGATGCCGCGCCGGCGCCACTGCGGGTGCACGGCACCGCCGATGTGCACCGTCAGGGTGCCGGCCCGCGAGGGGTGGAGGAACGCGCTGGAGAAGACGACCGCGGTGCCGTCGGCGGTGAAGCCGATGATCGTGTCGCGGGTGTGGTCGATGTGGCTCAGCTCGAACGTGTCGGCGATGTCCTCTCGCGGCGTGACCCAGGTCGGGTGGTCGACGGCGTCGGCGGCCGCGTGGATGCCGTGGATGACGTCGACGTCATCGGCGGTCGCGGTGCGCCAGAGGGCGATCGCATCGTGCTCGGGGAGCACAGGGGCGGGGGCGGGGCCGATCCGCTCGGTCAGGTTCTGCGCGGCGTTCACCGCGCCAGCCTACCCGGGGGCTGTGACGGCGCGGCTCCGGCGGCGATCCGCCCGCACCCCGGCCCGGAAGCCGCCGCCCCGGCCCGGAAGCCGCCGCCCCGGCCCGGAAGCCGCCGCCCCGGCCCGGAACGCGACGAAGCCCGCACCTCGGAGGGTGCGGGCTTCGTGACGCGATGCGGCGGGTGTTACTCCGACTTCTCCTCGGCGGGCGCCTCGACGGCGTCCTCCGCGGTCGCCTCGGCAGCGGCGCCCTCCTCCTGCGACTCCGCACCGGCATCGGCGGACTCGGCGGCGGGGGTCTCCTCCTCGACCGGAGCCTCCTCGACGGGGGCGGCGGCGGGAGCGGCCTGCGCGGCCGACTTCTTCGCCGACTTCGGCTTCGGGTTGACGGGCTCGAGGACGAGCTCGATCACGGCCATGGGGGCGTTGTCGCCCTTGCGGTTGCCGACCTTCGTGATGCGGGTGTAGCCGCCCTCACGCTCGGCGACGAGCGGCGCGATCTCGGCGAAGAGGACGTGCACGACCTCCTTGTCGCCGATGACCGACAGCACCCGGCGGCGGGCGTGCAGGTCGCCGCGCTTGGCGAAGGTGATGAGGCGCTCGGCGAGCGGACGCAGGCGCTTGGCCTTGGTCTCGGTGGTCTTGATCGACTTGTGCGTGAACAGCGCCGCGGCGAGGTTCGCAAGCAGAAGGCGCTCGTGGGCGGGGCCGCCTCCGAGGCGGGGACCCTTGGTGGGCTTGGGCATGTCAGTTACTCCAGTAGAAAAGTGTCAGCGAGAGACCCGGGCGGAGCCGGTATCCGCTCAGAGGGTCTCGTCGTCGTAGCCGCCGTAGAAGTGCGCGCCGTCGAACCCGGGGACCGAGTCCTTCAGCGACAGGCCGAGCGAGACGAGCTTGTCGCGCACCTCGTCGACCGACTTCTGACCGAAGTTGCGGATGTTCATGAGCTGCGTCTCCGACAGGGCGACGAGCTCGGACACCGTGTTGATGCCCTCGCGCTTGAGGCAGTTGTACGACCGCACCGACAGGTCCAGGTCCTCGATCGGCATCGACAGCTCGTTGGTGAGCACCTGCTCGACCGGCGCGGGGCCGATCTCGATGCCCTCGGCCTCGACGTTCAGCTCGCGGGCGAGACCGAACAGCTCGGTGAGCGTGCGACCGGCCGAGGCGACGGCGTCGCGCGGGGCGATCGACGGCTTGCTCTCGACGTCCAGCACGAGCTTGTCGAAGTCGGTGCGCTCACCGGCACGGGTGGCGTCGACGCGGTAGCTGACCTTGAGCACCGGCGAGTAGATCGAGTCGATCGGGATCTGGCCGGCCTCGGCGTACTCGTTGCGGTTCTGCGTGGCCGACACGTAGCCGCGACCGCGCTCGATCGTGAGCTCCAGCTCGAAGCGGGCGCTGTCGTTGAGGGTCGCGATGACCAGCTCGGGGTTGTGGACCTCGACGCCGGCGGGAGCGGAGATGTCGGCGGCCGTGACCTCACCGGCACCGGTCTTGCGCAGGTACGCCGTGATCGGCTCGTCGCGCTCGCTCGACACGACGAGCTGCTTGATGTTGAGGATGATCTCGGTGACATCCTCCTTCACACCCGGGATGGTGCTGAACTCGTGCAGCACGCCGTCGATGCGGATGCTGGTGACGGCGGCACCGGGGATCGAGGAGAGCAGGCTGCGACGCAGCGCGTTGCCGATCGTGTAGCCGAAGCCGGGCTCCAGCGGCTCGATGACGAAGCGGCTGCGGAACTCGCCGATCTTCTCCTCGGTCAGAGTGGGACGCTGTGCGATGAGCACTATGTGTTCCTTTCAGTCACGTGCCCGCTATATGACACGTGGGTGTTCTGAGATGTTGAGTTGTTCAAGGCGGATGCCGGGACTCACCGCGGACGGCGGCCCCGGCAGCCGGAAATCAGACGCGGCGGCGCTTGGGCGGGCGGCAGCCGTTGTGGGCCTGCGGGGTGACGTCCTGGATGGACCCCACCTCGAGGCCGGCGGCCTGCAGCGAGCGGATCGCGGTCTCGCGGCCCGAGCCGGGACCCTTCACGAAGACGTCGACCTTCTTGACACCGTGCTCGGCGGCCTGACGGGCGGCCGACTCGGCGGCCATGCCGGCCGCGTACGGGGTCGACTTGCGCGAGCCCTTGAAGCCCACGCCACCGGAGGACGCCCAGCTGATGACGGCGCCCGACGGGTCGGTGATCGAGACGATCGTGTTGTTGAACGTCGACTTGATGTGGGCCTGGCCCAGCGCGATGTTCTTCTTCTCCTTGCGGCGCGGCTTGCGCGCGGCGGACTTGGCCTGTGCCATGTGAATTCTCTCCTAAACCTTCAGGGCCCGCTTACTTGCGGCCGGCCTTCTTCTTGCCGGCGACGGTGCGCTTGGGGCCCTTGCGGGTACGCGCGTTCGTCTTGGTGCGCTGACCGCGCACGGGAAGGCCGCGACGGTGGCGAAGGCCCTCGTACGAGCCGATCTCGACCTTGCGACGGATGTCGGCGGCCACCTCGCGGCGGAGGTCGCCCTCGACCTTGTAGTTGGCCTCGATGTAGTCGCGGAGGGCGACGAGCTGGTCGTCGGTGAGGTCCTTGACGCGGATCGACTCGTCGATCTCGGTGGTCTTGAGGATCTCGACCGAGCGGGTACGGCCGATGCCGTAGATGTACGTGAGGGCGATCACCACGCGCTTGTCGCGCGGGATGTCAACGCCGGCAAGACGTGCCATGCGGTTTCTCCTGGGAGTAGGTGGAGGTGTGGAGCAGAATCGGTGCCCGGGCCTCCTGCCCGGGGTGTCCCCCGCGTCCGTTCGCCGGACGCGGGTTCTGAGACTGCCTGTGTGTGTTCAGTTGTGGAGTGCGCGGGGCGGATGCCGTGGCATCCGCCGGTTCAGCCCTGGCGCTGCTTGTGACGCGGGTTGGACTTGCAGATGACCATCACGCGCCCGTGGCGGCGGATGACCTTGCAGTGGTCGCAGATGGGCTTGACGGAGGGGTTGACCTTCATGATTTCCTGTTTCGCTGTCTTCACCGGGCAGGCGCTGTGCCTGGGGTGTTACTTCTCGACCGGTCTAGCGGTAGCGGTAGACGATGCGCCCGCGGGTGAGGTCGTAGGGCGAGAGCTCCACGACGACACGGTCCTCGGGGATGATGCGGATGTAGTTCTGCCGCATCTTTCCGGAGATCGTGGCGAGCACCTTGTGTCCGTTGGTGAGCTCCACGCGGAACATCGCGTTGGGGAGCGCCTCGGACACCGTGCCCTCGATCTCGATGACACCGTCTTTCTTAGCCATAGCCTCGCTGACGCTTGTGCAGACCGGCCGGTCTGCGGGTGGTTGGGATTCAGTGCTGTCGACACGCCAATGAAGGCGCAAGGCACCAAAGATCCAGTGTACGTGATAGGAGGCGACCCGGCAAACCGTGGCCGCCGCAGGACGCCTACTGCGTGAGGCGCGCCACGATGTCGGTCTGCGGGTCGCCCGTCACCTGCACGAGCTCGCCGTTGACCGCGAGGGTCGGCGTGCCGGTGGCGCCCTCGGGGAGCGACTGGCTCTTCGCGAAGTCGAGGAACTTGTGGTCGAGGATGGCCGCTTCGAGATCGGCGGTCACGTCGACGCCGGCATCCTTCGCGATCTGCACGATCTCCTCGTCCGTGAGACCGGGCGACTGCTCCGCGGGCTGGTTGTCGTACATCGCGACCAGGAACGCGTAGGCGTTGTCGGGATCGGCCTCGGCCACCGCGTACATCGCCGACGCGGAGCGGCTGGAGAACTCGGTGCCCTGCGAGAGGCGGTCGAGGATCGCGACGGGGTGGACCTCGAGGGTGATCCGGCCGTCCTCGACGAGCTGGGTGATCGTCTCCCCCTCGGACGCTTCGAACTGGGCGCAGAACGGGCACATGAAGTCGACCCAGGTGGACACCGTGTCGGGGCCGTCGCCGAAGACGATCGCTCCCGTCTCCTGGTTGATCCCGCTGGCGTCGGGGGCCACACCCGGGTCGGTGGCGCGGTTGTTCATCCACATGACCAGGACGACGAGGATCGCCACGACGGCCACGACCGCCACGCTCGTCCAGATCGCGAACCAGTTGGTCCTGCCCGCTGCTGCCTTCGCCATGCCCACGCCTCTCTCCGGTCGGCCACCGACCGACCATCCATTCTCGCACCCGCCGCTATGCGCCCCCTGTGCACCGCCCCGTGACTATCCCCCCTCCCCTCCCCTCCCCTCCCCTCCGTCTCCCGCCGTGGCCGGGAGTTGCCGAGCCGACATGCTTGGTGCGAGCCGACACGCTTCCTACCGCACGCACCTTGTCGGCTCGCACGCAGGGTGTCGGTTCGGCACCCGGGCCTCATCGCTGCGAGCGGGGGAAGACACGGAACGCGGCCAGGCGGGCACGCAGCGTGCCGGCGTCGCGGATGTCCTGACCGGTCCACCTGACGACGCGGCGCCCGGTCGTGCCGCGGATCCAGTCCTCTCTCTCCTTCTCGGCGAGAATCGTCGCCGCCACGTCGATGCCGGTCCCCCGGACGGCCGGGTCGAGATACTTGGCGCGACCGTCGAACTCCCCCCAGACGCCGGCGTCGTCGAGCCCGAAGTCCGCGAAGTAGCGCGTCCCCCTCGGACCGTCGATCGGAACCTGCAGCCGCGGCGGCGCGAAGCCGATGTGCCGGAGATACAGCCTGCTGATGCTCTCGCCGGGCAGTTGCGCGCGGCCGTCGCCCATCTCGAGGAGTGCACGGGCACGGCGGACTCCGCGCGCGCCGGGAGGGAGGCGACGCGCCACCTCCTCCCGCAGGTCCTCGTCGGCGGTCTCGTCGTAGTGGGCGAAGTCCCCGCTGCCCGCGACCGCGCGAAGCGCCGCGTCGAGCAGGGAGATGCCCGTCTCCTCCGATGAGGAGCGCAGCACGTCGGCGACGGTGCGCGGGAGGGACGTGCAGCGCATGCCGCCGATCACGGCGACGTCGTTCTCCTCGACGGAGACTTCATGCCGTGCGACGGCCGGTTCCCCCGCCCGGACGTGCCCGTTGGTCGCCGCACCGCTGACGTGCACCCGCGGGGGCTCGCAGCGCGCGAGCGGCAGGCCCCACAGCACTGCGGCCGACACGTGTGAGAACACCCCGCCTGCCGTGCCCCCGCCGCGCCGACGCTGTGCGGCGATCACGCGGATCAGATGCCGATCCTCCGTGGACCACTCCCGCCAGCTCGCGCCGTCGACGTACCACCCCCGATCGACGCGGTGCAGCCGGCCGTGACGCACGTGCGCCGCGAGCGTGCGCGCGGGTACGCCGGTCTGCTCGATCTGCGAGCGGGAGCGGAGCCAGCGGGATGCATCGTCGAGTCGCATCGCCCCATGGTCGTCACCGTCGCCTCCGCGTCATCCCTCCGCACCGCGGTCGGTGGTGCCTCCTCCGTTTCGCGCGGCTGGGGAGGGGCCCCTGCACCGAGCCGAGCCGACAGGATAGGTGCGAGCCGACACGTCCCGAACCGCGCAAAGCGTGTCGGCTCGGCACAAGCGTGTCGGCTCGGCGAAAGAAGGAGGGGACGGGTCAGGCGATGGGCGTCGGAGTCACGCCGAAGGGCGCGAGTCCTGCCGCGCCACCGTCGGCGGCCGTCAGCACCCAGATGCCGTTCTCGTGGACGGCGACGCTGTGCTCCCAGTGGCAGCCGTCGGAGCCGTCGACCGTCGAGACGGTCCAGTCGTCGTCCTCCACCAGCGTGGCCTCGGAACCGGCGACGACCATCGGCTCGATCGCCAGGCACAGTCCCGGGCGGACGGCGGGTCCGAGGTCGGCGACCCGGTAGTTGAAGACGGTCGGCCCCTCGTGCATGCGGCGGCCGATGCCGTGCCCGACGTAGTCGCGCAGGATGCCGTATCCCTCGCCGGAGGATTCGATCGACGTCTGCACGGCGTCGCCGACCTCGCCCACGCGCGCGGCCGACGCCAGCGCGGCGATCCCGGCCCACAGCGAGGTCTGCGTCACCTCCGACAGCCGCTCGCGTGCGGCGACCAGCTCGGGACGCGACGGATCGGGGACGACGATCGTGATCGCCGAGTCGCCGTTCCAGCCCTTGAACTGCGCTCCGGCGTCGATCGACACGATGTCGCCCGGCTCGAGGACGCGCGAGCCCGGGATGCCGTGGACGACCTGCTCGTTCACCGACACGCACGTGGTGTGACGGTAGCCGCGGACGAGCTGGAAGTTGGACTCGGCGCCGCGCGCGGCCACCACCTCGGCGGCCGCCGCATCCAGCTCCGCCGTCGTCACGCCGGGCGCCACGAGCGCGCGCACCGCGTCGAGGGCGGCAGCCGTGATGAGTCCGGGCTCGACCATCGACCGCAGCTGTGCGGGCGTCTTGTAGAGCGAGCGGCGCAGTCCCACGGTCAGGCGGTGATGCCGCGGGCGGACAGCGCCGCCATGATGCGGTCGGTGATCTCGTCGAGCGACCCGACGCCGTAGATCTCGTCGACGATGCCGCGCTCACGATAGACGTCGAGGATCGGGGCGGTCTCCGACTCGTAGATCGAGAGGCGCTTGGCGATCGACTCCTCGTTGTCGTCGGCGCGACCCTGCTCCGCCGCGCGCAGCGACAGACGCTGGATCGACTCCGCCCGCGGGACCGAGAGCTCGATGACCGCGGTCAGCGGCTCGCCGCGCGACTCCAGGAACGCGTCGAGGTCGCCCACCTGCCCGAGATTGCGGGGGTAGCCGTCGAGCAGGAAGCCCCGTGCCGCGTCGTCCTGCGAGAGCCGGTCGCGCACGATCGCGCTCGTCAGCTCGTCGGGAACCAGGTCGCCCGCATCGATGAGCGCCTTGACCTGCTGGCCGAGCTCCGTGCCGTCCTTGACGTTGGCCCGGAACACATCGCCGGTCGAGACTGCCGGAACACCGAGTGCCTCGGCGATGCGGACGCCCTGCGTACCCTTGCCGGAGCCCTGCGGGCCGATGATCAGGAGCCGCGCCGCGGTCATCGCAGCAGTCCCTCGTAGTGCCGCTGCTGCAGCTGGGCGTCGATCTGCTTCACCGTCTCGAGGCCGACGCCGACGATGATCAGGATCGACGCGCCGCCGAACGGGAAGTTCTGGTTCGCGCCGACGGTGGCCAGGGCGATGAGCGGCAGCAGGGCGATGAGACCGAGGTAGATGGAGCCCGGCAGCGTGATGCGCGTCAGCACGTAGTCGAGGTACTCGGCGGTGGGACGGCCGGCGCGGATGCCGGGGATGAACCCGCCGTACTTCTTCATGTTGTCGGCGACCTCGACCGGGTTGAACGTGATCGCGACGTAGAAGTAGGTGAAGCCGATGATCAGCAGGAAGTAGACGGCCATGTAGATCGGCGAGTCGCCGGTCGTGAAGTACGCCTGGATCCACGAGACCCAACCGGGGACGTTGCCGTCGGCGTCGGGGGTCTGGTTGAACTGCGCGATCAGCGCGGGGATGTACAGCAGCGACGAGGCGAAGATGACGGGCACGACGCCGGCCATGTTCACCTTGATCGGGATGTAGGTGTTCGTGCCGCCGAGGGTACGACGCCCGACCATGCGCTTGGCGTACTGGACCGGGATGCGCCGCTGCGACTGCTCGACGAAGACGACGAGGGCCACGACCGCGATGCCGACGGCGAGGACGAGCAGGAAGACCTCGAAGCCGTTGGTGGCCTGGATGGCCCACAGCGCCGCCGGGAAGGTCGCGGCGATCGAGGTGAAGATGAGGATGGACATGCCGTTGCCCACGCCGCGCTCGGTGACGAGTTCGGCGAACCACATGATGAGGCCCGTTCCGGCGGTCATCGTGATGATCATGAGCAGCTGCGCCCACCACGCCTCTTCGGTCAGCAGCGCCTCGCACTCGGGCACGCCGGTGCCGGTCGGGAACAGCTGACCCGAGCGGGCGACCGTCACGAGGGTGGTCGACTGCAGCAGCGCGAGCGCGATCGTCAGGTACCGCGTGTACTGGGTGAGGCGGCTCTGGCCGGCCTGACCCTCCTTGTACAGCGTCTCGAAGTGCGGGATCACGACGCGCAGCAGCTGCACGATGATCGTCGCGGTGATGTACGGCATGACGCCGAGCGCGAAGATCGACAGCTGCAGCAGCGCGCCGCCGGAGAACAGGTTCACGAGCGACAGCAGTCCGTCGGTCGATCCCGTCTGGTCCAGACACGTCTGGACGTTGGGGAAGTCGACGAACGGCGTCGGCACGTGCGCACCGAGGCGGTAGATGGCGATGATCGCCAGGGTGAAGGCGATCTTCCGCCGAAGATCCGGCGTGCGGAAGACCCGCGCAATGGCGCTGAACAAGAGATTCCTCCAGATGGACGGCGGCGTGTCGGGACACGCCGTCAACCAGAGTACGGCAACAGGGGCCGACCCGGCTGTCGAGCCGGGTCGGCCCCTGTCACAGGACTACTTGACCGAACCGCCCGCGGCGACGATCTTCTGCTCGGCCGAACCCGAGACCTTGTCGACGGCGACGGTGAGCTTGACCGAGATGTCGCCGGTGCCGAGCACCTTGACCTTCTCGTTCTTGCGCACCGCACCCTTGGCGACCAGGTCGCTCACGGTGACGTCGCCACCGGTCGGGTACAGCTCGGCGAGCTTGTCGAGGTTGACCACCTGGTACTCGACGCGGAACGGGTTCTTGAACCCGCGCAGCTTCGGCGTACGCATGTGGAGGGGCATCTGCCCACCCTCGAAGCCGACCTTCACCTGGTAGCGGGCCTTGGTGCCCTTGGTGCCACGGCCGGCGGTCTTGCCCTTGGAGCCTTCACCGCGACCGACACGGGTCTTGGCGGTGTTGGCACCCGGGACCGGACGCAGGTGGTGGACCTTGAGCACGCCGGGGCGCGACTCGACGGCGTCCTTCTTGGGCGCCGCCTTCTTGGCGTCGTCCTTCTTGGGCGCTGCCTTCTTGGGGGCGGCCTCGGCCTTGGCGGCCGCCGAAGCGGAAGCCTTCTTGGCCGGAGCGTCCTTCTTCTCGACGACCGCGTCGGTCGCCTTCTCAGCCTTCTCGGCCATCAGTCGATCTCCTCAACCTTCACGAGGTGTGCGACGGTCTTGACGTACCCGCGCGTCTGCGAGTCGTCCGGACGGACGACCGAGTCGCCGATCCGCTTGAGACCGAGCGAACGCAGCGTGTCGCGCTGGTTCTGCTTCTCGCTCACCTTGGACTTGACCTGCGTGACCTTCAGACGAGCAGCCATCAGGCACCAACCTTCTGTGCCTTGATGGCCTCGGCCTCGGCACGGATCAGACGGGCCGGCGCGACCTGGTCGAAGTCCAGACCACGGCGCGCGGCGACCGCACGGGGCTCTTCGAGCTGCTTGAGCGCCTCGACCGTCGCGTGCACGATGTTGATCGTGTTCGACGAACCCAGCGACTTGGACAGCACGTCGTGGATGCCGGCGCACTCCAGCACGGCACGCACCGGGCCACCGGCGATGACACCGGTACCGGCGGCGGCCGGACGAAGGAGCACGACGCCGGCGGCGGCCTCACCCTGCACCGGGTGCGGGATGGTGGAGCCGGCACGGGGAACGCGGAAGAAGTTGCGCTTGGCCTCTTCGACACCCTTGGAGATGGCCAGGGGCACCTCGCGGGCCTTGCCGTAGCCGACGCCGACCAGGCCGTTGCCGTCGCCCACGACGACGAGCGCCGTGAAGCTGAAGCGGCGACCGCCCTTGACGACCTTCGACACGCGGTTGATCGTCACGACGCGCTCGAGGAACTGGCTCTCGTTGCGGTCGCGCGAGTTGCGGTCCCGGTTGGGGTTGCGCTCGCGACCACCGCGACGCGGCTCGCGCTCGGCGGGCGCCTCGGCCGCAGCCGTGGCCGTCTGCCCGGCTGCTTGCTCAGTGGCGGTCACTTCGTTCTCCACATTCTGGTTGTTCACTGCATCGCTCACAGGTTCAGACCTCCCTCGCGGGCGCCCTCGGCGATCGCGGCGACACGTCCGGCGTAGCGGTTGCCGCCACGGTCGAACACGACGTCGGACACACCGGCGGCCTTCGCGCGCTCGGCCACGAGCTCGCCGACCTTGCGGGCCTTGGCGGTCTTGTCACCGTCGAACCCGCGCAGGTCGGTCTCGAGGGTCGAGGCCGAGGCCACGGTGTGGCCCTTGCTGTCGTCCACGACCTGGACGAAGACGTGGCGGGCCGAACGGGTGACCACCAGGCGCGGACGCACCTCGGTGCCCACGACCTTCTTGCGAAGGCGGAGGTGACGACGCGTACGAGCGTCGGTCTTCGACTTGACAGCCATGATTACTTACCACTCTTTCCGGCCTTGCGGCGAACGACCTCGCCGGCGTACCGCACACCCTTGCCCTTGTACGGCTCGGGCTTGCGGATCTTGCGGATGTTCGCTGCTGCCTCGCCGACGGCCTGCTTGTCGATGCCGCTGACGGTGAGCTTGTTGTTGCCCTCGACGGTCAGCGTGATGCCGGTCGGGGGCTCGACGAGCACCGGGTGCGAGAAGCCGAGGGCGAACTCGACCGCGGCGCCCTTCTGCGCGACGCGGTAACCGGTGCCGACGACCTCGAGGCCCTTGGTGTAGCCCTGGGTCACGCCGATGATGTTGTTGTTGATCAGGGTGCGGGTGAGCCCGTGCAGCGAGCGCGAGGCGCGCTCGTCGTCGGGGCGCGAGACCAGAACCTGGTTCTCCTCGACCGTGACCTCGATCGGGCTCGCGACGGTGAGCGAGAGCTCGCCCTTCGGGCCCTTGACGGCGACGTCCTGGCCGGCGACCGTGACGGTCACGCCGGCGGGGATGTCGATGGGAAGACGTCCGATACGCGACATGTCAGATCACCACACGTAGGCGAGGACTTCCCCACCCACGCCCTTCTGCTCGGCCTGGCGGTCGGTGAGAAGACCGGAGGAGGTGGACAGGATCGCGACGCCCAGGCCGCCGAGCACCGTGGGGAGCTCGGTGGACTTCGCGTACACGCGGAGACCGGGCTTCGAGACGCGCTTGATGCCGGCGATCGACCGCTCGCGGTTCGGGCCGTACTTCAGCGTCATGGTGAGGGTCTGGCCGACACGGGCGTCGGAGACCTCCCAGCCGGCGATGTAGCCCTCCTGCTGGAGGATCTCGGCGATGTGGGTCTTGAGCTTGGAGCTCGGCAGCGACACGGTGTCGTGGTGCGCCGAGTTCGCGTTGCGCAGACGGGTCAGCATGTCTGCGACCGGGTCTGTCATCGTCATTTCGTGTGTTTCCTTTGTTCAGCGGTTTCGGATGCCGTTACACGACAGCCGACCTTCGTGATGGGTGTTACTGGGCGTCGTCCGTCTTGAACGGGAACCCGAGCTGGCGCAGCAGCGAGCGACCCTCGTCATCCGTCTTCGCCGTGGTGACGATCGTGATGTCGAAGCCGCGGACGCGGTCGATCTTGTCCTGGTTGATCTCGTGGAAGACCGACTGCTCCTGCAGACCGAACGTGTAGTTGCCGTGGCCGTCGAACTGCTTGGGCGACAGGCCGCGGAAGTCGCGGATGCGGGGCAGCGCCAGGTTGACCAGGCGGTCCAGGAACTCCCACGCGCGGTCGCCGCGGAGGGTGACGTGCGCGCCGATGGCCTGGCCCTCGCGCAGCTTGAACTGCGCGATGGACTTGCGGGCCTTCGTGACGATCGGCTTCTGGCCGGTGATCTTGACGAGGTCGTCGACCGCGCCCTCGATCACCTTGCTGTCGCGAGCAGCCTCGCCGACACCGGTGTTCACGACGACCTTGACGATCCCGGGGATCTGCATGACGTTCGAGTAGCCGAACTCGTCCTGCAGCGCCTTCTTGATCTCGCCCTGGTACTTCTGCTTCAGGCGGGGCTGGATCTTGCCAGCCGCCGCGGCAGTGGTGGTGCTCATGTTCAGAGGTCCTTGCCGCTCTTCTTCGCGTAGCGCACGCGAACCGTGCGCTTCACGCCGTCCTTCGTCTGCTCCTCGACACGGTGGCCGACACGGGTCGGCTTCTTGGTCGAGGGGTCGACGACGGCGACGTTGGAGATGTGGATCGGGGCTTCCATCGTCTCGATGCCGCCCGTCTTGGTGCCGCGCTGGGACTGGCCCACGCGGTTGTGCTTCGTGACGTAGTTGACGCCCTCGACGATCACGCGGTTCTGCTCGGTCAGGACCTCGAGGACCTTGCCCTGCTTGCCGCGGTCGCCGCCCTTGTCCTGCTTCTTGCCGGTGATGACCTGGACCAGGTCGCCCTTTTTGATGTTCGCCATGATCAGATGACCTCCGGGGCGAGCGAGACGATCTTCATGAACTTCTTGTCACGAAGCTCACGACCGACCGGTCCGAAGATGCGGGTGCCGCGGGGCTCCCCGTCGTTCTTCAGGATGACGGCGGCGTTCTCGTCGAACTTGATGTAGGACCCGTCGGCGCGACGGGTCTGCTTGACGGTGCGGACGACGACGGCCTTGACCACGTCGCCCTTCTTGACGTTTCCGCCCGGGATCGCGTCCTTGACGGTCGCCACGATGATGTCGCCCAGACCCGCGTAGCGGCGGTTCGAGCCACCGAGCACGCGGATGGTGAGCAGCTCCTTGGCGCCGGTGTTGTCGGCGACCTTGAGGCGGGATTCGGTCTGAATCACTTCTTACTCCTTGGGTTCCAAGAAGGCCGGGGCCTTACTTGGCCTTCTCGAGGATCTCGACCAGACGCCAGCGCTTGGTGGCGCTGAGCGGACGGGTCTCGTTGATGAGGACGAGGTCGCCGATGCCGGCGGTGTTCGCCTCGTCGTGGGCCTTGACCTTGGACGTGCGACGGATGACCTTGCCGTAGAGCGGGTGCTTCACGCGGTCCTCGACCTCGACGACGATCGTCTTGTCCATCTTGTCGCTGACCACGTAGCCGCGACGGGCCTTGCGGTAACCACGGGCGTCGGCGTCGCGCACGTCGTGCGCGGCGGACTCGTGACCCTTGGCGGGCGCCTCGGCGACCGCGACGTCGGCCACGGGGGCGTCGGCCTTGGCGGCGGCAGGCTTCTTGGCCGGCGCCTTCTTGGCGGGCGCCTTCTTCTCAGTCTCAGCCATCACTCGGCCTCTTCCTTCGCGGCCTCGTCGGCGGCGTCCGCCTTCTTGGCCTTGGTCTTCTTCGCCTTCGTCGCGACCTCCACCGGCGCGGGCGTGGCACGGATGCCGAGCTCGCGCTCACGGATCACGGTGTAGAGCCGCGCGATGTCGCGCTTGACCGCACGGATGCGGCCGTGGCTCTCGAGCTGGCCGGTGGCCGACTGGAAGCGCAGGTTGAACAGCTCTTCCTTGGCCTTGCGCAGCTCCTCGACGAGGCGCTGGTCTTCGAACGTGTCGAGCTCGCTCGGGGCGAGCGTCTTGGTGCCGACGGCCATTACGCGTCGCCCTCCTCGCGCTTGATGATGCGTGCCTTGAGAGGCAGCTTGTGGATTGCACGGGTCAGTGCCTCACGAGCGAGTTCCTCGTTGACACCCGCGACCTCGAAGAGGACGCGGCCCGGCTTGACGTTGGCGACCCACCACTCGGGCGAGCCCTTACCGGAACCCATGCGGGTCTCGGCGGGCTTCTTGGTGAGCGGACGGTCGGGGTAGATGTTGATCCACACCTTTCCACCACGCTTGATGTGACGGGTCATCGCGATACGAGCGGACTCGATCTGACGGTTGGTCACGTAGGCCGGCGTGAGCGCCTGGATGCCGAACTCACCGAACGACACCTTGGTGCCACCGGTGGCCTGGCCCGAGCGACCCGGGTGGTGCTGCTTGCGGTACTTGACCTTGCGGGGGATAAGCATCAGGCAGACGCTCCTTCTGCGACGGGGGCCTCGCTGCGCGGGCCACGGCGACGGTCGCCACCGCGGTCGTCGCGACCGCGGGACTTCGGGGCGTTGGCCTGCTCGCGAGCGAGCTCCTTGTTGGTGAGGTCGCCCTTGTAGATCCAGACCTTCACGCCGATGCGGCCGAAGGTGGTCTTGGCCTCGTAGAAGCCGTAGTCGATGTTCGCGCGGAGCGTGTGCAGGGGCACACGGCCCTCGCGGTAGAACTCCGAGCGGCTCATCTCGGCGCCGCCGAGGCGGCCGGAGACCTGGATGCGGATGCCCTTGGCGCCGGCGCGCTGAGCGCCCTGCAGACCCTTGCGCATCGCGCGACGGAAGGCGACACGAGCAGACAGCTGCTCGGCGATGCCCTGCGCGACGAGCTGAGCGTCGGCCTCGGGGTTCTTGACCTCGAGGATGTTCAGCTGGATCTGCTTGCCGGTGAGCTTCTCGAGGTCGGCGCGGATGCGCTCGGCCTCGGCGCCGCGGCGGCCGATGACGATGCCCGGGCGGGCGGTGTGGATGTCGACGCGAACGCGGTCACGCGTGCGCTCGATCTCGATCCCGCTCACGCCGGCGCGGTCCAGCTGCGTCTGCAGGAGCTTGCGGATCTTGATGTCCTCGGCCACGTAGTCGGCGTAACGCTGGCCCGGCTTCGTCGAGTCGGAGAACCAGCGCGACACGTGGTCCGTGGTGATGCCGAGGCGGAAGCCGTACGGGTTGACCTTCTGTCCCATTACTTGCTCGCCTTCTTGGTCGTGGTCGCGGCCGGAGCCTCGGCGACCTCGGGGGTCGCCAGCTCGATCGTGATGTGGCTCGTGCGCTTCTTGATCTGGAAGGCGCGGCCCTGGGCGCGGGGCTGGAAACGCTTGAGCGTCGTGCCCTCGTCCACGTACGCGTTCTTCACGTACAGGTCCTGCTCGTCCAGGTACTCGCCGTCCTTGTCCGCCTTCACGCGGGCGTTGGCGACCGCTGCGGCGACGAGCTTGTAGATCGGCTCGCTGGCACCCTGGGGCGCGAACTTCAGGATGGCGAGAGCCTCCTGAGCCTGCTTGCCCTTGATGAGCGCGACGACACGACGAGCCTTCTGAGGGGTCACGCGGATGTGCTTCACGCGTGCGATGGATTCCACCATGTCTCTCCTCCTCTAGTCCTCTCTGGAGCGCCCCCGCGTCAGCGGCGGCGACCCTTCTTGTCGTCCTTCTCGTGGCCGCGGAAGGTGCGGGTGGGCGCGAACTCGCCCAGCTTGTGGCCGACCATGGTCTCGGACACGAACACGGGGATGTGCTTGCGTCCGTCGTGCACGGCGATGGTGTGTCCCAGCATGGCGGGGATGATCATCGAACGGCGCGACCAGGTCTTGATGACGTTCTTGGTACCGGCTTCGTTCTGCGAGACGACCTTGCGAAGCAGGTGCTCGTCGACGAAGGGGCCCTTCTTAAGGCTGCGAGGCATCTTCCTCTACTCCTACTTGCGCTTCTTGCCGGCGTTGCGACGACGGACGATGTACTTGTCGCTTTCCTTGTTGGCGTGGCGGGTGCGACCCTCAGCCTGGCCCCAAGGAGAGACGGGGTGACGTCCACCGGACGTCTTGCCCTCACCACCACCGTGCGGGTGGTCGACCGGGTTCATCGCGACACCGCGGACGGTCGGGCGGACGCCCTTCCAGCGCTTGCGGCCGGCCTTGCCCCAGTTGATGTTCGACTGCTCGGCGTTGCCGACCTCGCCGATGGTCGCGCGGCAGCGCGCATCGACGTTGCGGATCTCGCCGGAGGGCAGACGCAGCTGGGCGTAGGGGCCGTCCTTCGCGACCAGGCGCACCGAGGTGCCGGCCGAGCGGGCGAGCTTGGCGCCGCCGCCGGGACGGAGCTCGATCGCGTGGATGACCGTACCGGTGGGGATGTTGCGCAGCGGCAGGTTGTTGCCCGGCTTGATGTCCGCGCCGGCACCCGACTCGACGACATCGCCCTGCTGGAGCTTGTTCGGCGCGAGGATGTAGCGCTTCTCGCCGTCGAAGTAGTGCAGGAGCGCGATGCGCGCGGTGCGGTTGGGGTCGTACTCGATGTGAGCGACCTTGGCGTTGACGCCGTCCTTGTCGTTGCGACGGAAGTCGATGACGCGGTACTGGCGCTTGTGGCCGCCACCGATGTGACGCGTGGTGATGCGACCCTGGTTGTTGCGGCCACCGGTCTTGGACAGGGGGCGCAGCAGCGACTTCTCCGGCGTCGATCGCGTGATCTCGGCGAAGTCAGCCACCGACGAACCGCGACGACCCGGGGTCGTGGGCTTGTACTTGCGAATAGCCATGTTGGTTGTCCTCTATCCCGACCGTCAGCCGACTGCCGTGAAGATGTCGATGGTGCCCGACTTCAGCGTGACGATGGCGCGCTTGGTGTCCTTGCGCTTGCCCATGCCGAAGCGGGTGCGACGGGCCTTGCCCACGCGGTTGATGGTGTTCACCGCGGCGACCTTGACGCCGAAGATCTTCTCGATGGCGAGCTTGATCTCGGTCTTGGTCGCGCGGGGGTCCACGAGGAACGTGTACTTGCCCTCGTCGATGAGCCCGTAGCTCTTCTCGGAGACGACCGGCTTCAGGATGATGTCGCGCGGGTCCTTGTTGACGGCGGTCATGCCGAGACCTCCTCGGTGGCGCCGGCCTTCGCAGCGACGAACGCGTCGTAGGCGGCCTTGGTGAAGACGATGTCGTCCGAGACGAGCACGTCGTAGGCGTTGAGCTGGCCGACGGGCAGCACGTGGACGTACGCGAGGTTGCGCACGCTCTTGATCGTGAGCTCGTCGTCGCGGTCGATGACGACCAGGACGTTCTTGACGGCGGACAGGCCGGTCAGGACCGCCGCGGCCGCCTTGGTCGAGGGCGCGCCCTCGATGCCGAAGGAGTCGACGATGTGCAGACGGCCACCGCGAGCACGGTCGCTGAGCGAGCCCAGCAGGGCCGCCGCGATCATCTTCTTGGGGGTGCGCTGCGAGTAGTCGCGCGGCTTCGGGCCGTGGACGATGCCACCACCGGTCATGTGCGGCGCGCGGATCGAGCCCTGACGGGCGTTACCCGTGCCCTTCTGCTTGAAGGGCTTGCGGCCGGCGCCGGAGACCTCACCGCGACGCTTGGTCGAGTGGGTGCCCTGGCGAGCCGCCGCGAGCTGCGCGACGACGACCTGGTGGATGAGCGGGATGTTCGTCTTGACGTCGAACAGCGAGGCGGGAAGCTCGACCGAACCGGCCTTCTTTCCGCTGGCGCTGTGGACGTCGAGCGCGAGAGTCGAGTCAGCCATGATCAGGCACCCTTCACTGCGTTGCGGACGTAGACGATGCGGCCGCGCGCACCGGGGACGGCGCCCTTGACGAGCAGCAGACCCTTCTCGGCGTCGACGGCGTGCACCGTGAGGTTGAGGACGGTCACGCGCTCGCCACCCATACGGCCGGCCATGCGCATGCCCTTGAAGACGCGGCTGGGGGTCGACGAGGCGCCGATCGAGCCGGGCTTGCGGTGGTTGCGGTGCGCACCGTGCGAGGCGGAGACGCCCTTGAAGTTGTGGCGCTTCATGACACCCGCGGTGCCCTTGCCCTTGCTGGTGCCGACGACGTCGATCAGCTGGCCGGCCTCGAAGGTGGCGTCGACGGTGAGCTCCTGACCGAGTGAGTAGTCAGCGGCATCCGCCGTGCGCACCTCGGTGAGGTGGCGGCGCGGGGTGACACCGGCGGCCTCGAAGTGGGCCGTCAGCGGCTTGTTCACCTTGCGCGGGTCGATCTGCCCGTAGGCGATCTGGACCGCGTTGTAGCCGTCCTTCTCGGGCGTGCGAACCTGGGTGACCACGTTCGGCGCGACCTCGATGACGGTGACGGGAACGAGCTTGCCGTTCTCGTCCCAAACCTGGGTCATGCCGAGCTTGGTGCCCAGCAGACCCTTCGAAATCTTCTCGTTGATGTGTGCCATGGTCGTCGTCCTCAGAGCTTGATCTCGATGTTGACGTCGGCCGGCAGGTCGAGGCGCATCAGGGAGTCGACGGCCTTGGGCGTCGGGTCGATGATGTCGATCAGACGCTTGTGGGTGCGCATCTCGAAGTGCTCGCGGCTGTCCTTGTACTTGTGGGGCGACCGGATGACGCACACGACGTTCTTCTCGGTCGGAAGGGGCACGGGGCCCACGACAGTCGCGCCCGCACGGGTCACGGTGTCGACGATCTTTCGCGCCGACGTGTCGATGACCTCGTGGTCATACGACTTCAGGCGAATGCGGATCTTCTGTCCCGCCATTGTCTGCTCACTCTCTTTTCTCGCGTCGTACCTCGAGGGCATTGGACGCACGTGGCGCGGTTACGCCGGGTACTTCGTCCTCGGAGTCCGGGCACCTGCCTTCCGGCCGGTTCCCGATCGTGTCGAGGGATGCTGCACCGCTGTTCTGATGTCAGTCCTTCTCCCCGCACGCATGCGGAACCTGTTTCCAGGTGAGGAGTCGGATGTGTTGTTCTGCTGCCCGCGGCCTAGGACCCTGCACCATGCCCTCGGAGAGGAGGCGCCGCCTATGCACTGCCCTGGCAGTGATCCTGCTCGGCGCTGACGCGCGCACGCAAGAATGTGGAACCTGACTAGTCTACGTGCCGCCCGGGCGTGTCGCAAACTCGGGCGTGTCGCGCACGGCCGTTTCTCAGTGCGCGCTCTCCCCGGGAGCGAGCACGGCCCTGAATGTGCGGAACAGGATCTGGATGTCCTGCACGAATGACCAGTTCTCGACGTAGTAGAGGTCGAGGCGCACGGCGTCGTCCCAGCTGAGCGCAGAGCGGCCGCTGACCTGCCAGAGCCCGCTCATACCGGGCTTCACCAGCAGCCGGCGATGGGCGGCGTCATCGTAGAGCGCCACCTCCCCTTCCCGCTGCGGCCGCGGGCCGACGAGGCTCATGTCGCCCGTCAGCACGTTGAACAGCTGCGGCAGCTCGTCGATCGAGTGCTTGCGCAGGAAGCGGCCGACCCGCGTGATGCGCGGATCGTCGGTCACCTTGAAGAGCGGCTGGTCGCTCGTGCCCTGCAGGTCCAGGAGGCTTGCGAGCTGATCGTCGGCGTCCGCGTTCATCGAGCGGAACTTGATCATGCCGAACTCGCGACCGCCGCGGCCGATCCGCACCTGGCGGTAGAAGATGGGCCCGCGCGAGTCCACGCGCACCGCGATCGCCGTGGCGATCATGATGGGCGAGAGGATGGCGATCAGCAGGAAGGACGCGACGAGGTCGAACGCCCGCTTGGCGAACCGGCGGAATCCTTCCAGCCGCGGGAACTCGACGTGGATGAACGGAAGCCCGGCGGCCGGGGTCGCGTGGATGCGGGGACCGGCGACGTCGGTGAGCGCCGGGGCCACCACGAGGTCGACGTCGCGGTCGGCGACCTCCCAGCCGATCCGGCGCATGGTGCGCGGATCGAGCTCGTCGGCCCCCGCGATGATGAGGGTGTCGGCGTCGACGAGGTCGATGGCGCGCACAGCGTCCGAGAACCCGCCCAGGATCGGCACCCTGCCGATCGCATCCCCCTGCCGGCTGGTGACGACTCCCACGACGTCGAAGCCCGTGCCCGGCGAGCGGTCGATGGACTCGATGACGTGGGCGGCCTTCCCGGGCTCGGCCATCACCACCGTGCGGTACACGTACTTCCGGCCGCGCTGCTGCGTGCGCAGCCACTGCCGCCACGCCCATCGCGAGAAGATCAGCACGAGGGTGCCGATCGGCAGGGCCACGAGGAAGAGGGTCCGAGCAGCGTCGATCTGGAAGAAGAAGCAGATCGACACCAGGAGCGCGAAGAGGGCGAACGACGCGTTGGCCACCCGTCGGTACTCGTTCGGGCCGCTGCCGACGATGTGCCGTTCACGCGTCTCGAAGAGGGCCAGCGCGGCCAGCCACAGGGCGGCGGTGATGATCAGTCCGAAGGTGTAGGAGAGGAACGGCCCCTCCGAGGACCACGCCATCCGGGTCGGACCCGGGGGGATGGCGACGAGGCGATAGACCGCCAGCGTGGCGACCACCACGGCCACGTCGCTGACGATCAGCCAGGAGCCGTACCGGCGCGGCCAGTCGCGAGAGGACCGGCGTGCGGGGATGAGGCGTGCCCGCCACCCCACTTGTCCCTGCAATGTAGCCAAGATCTTCCGCTGCCCCGCCGTCGTCCGATGGTCACCGGGCATTCACGAGAAAGTCCCGGCTGATTCATAGACAATCTAACCGGAGATGCCGAATGCGGGAAACGGCGCCACCGTGTCAATGGCAGGTGTCGGAGACCTCGACCTCGGTGGGCTTCACCATCGGGGTGGAGCGGATGGACAGCGGACCGAACTCGCCGTCCCCGACGAACGTCACCTCGACGGTCACCGTGCTCCCGGGCGGCATCCTGCTCTCGAAGGGCGCGACGACACGACCGAGATCCATGTTCCCCTCGCGGAACGGCTTCACCCAGTCGCCCTCCATCCGCATGCTCTCGATCTCCATCCCGGGCGGGGCGTAGAAGAAGACGTGCTTGGAGTAGTAGGTGCTTCCGTTCCGGTAGCTCTGCACATAGGCCGGCAGCGCCTCCGCGGCCTCCTGGGTGATGTCCAGGTTCATGGTCGCGCTCGCTGTCACTCTCGTGAGCCCGTCCGCACAGGTCATCGATGCATCGATCGAGGTGCGCAGGTAGTAGTCGATCTTCGACGCCGACACGTCCCGGAAGTACACTCCCAGGGCCGTCTCGACGGAGTTGTCCGTTGGCAGGATGCCGGCGAGCTTTCCCGAGGACTCGATGAACGCCTGCTCCTCGGGATCCTCCATCCAGGCCATGATGCTGCCGCGGTCGATGCTCTCGCTCACCGCCCAGGCCATGTCCTTCAGATCGAAGGCGCCGGAGGACACGGCCTCGAAGACCTTCGCCGCTGTCGCCGCGAAGAACGCGTCGGACCCGACCCCGCCCTCCGGCGTATAGGCGTCCCACCACTCGTACGTCTTGGTGAGGAGGATCTCGACGGCGTTCTCGTTGTTCAGCTCGATGTCGCCCTCGGGCCCCGGGACGGTGATCGGTCCGGTCGCCAGCAGGATTCGAGAGAGTGCCAGCGGGTCGATGGAGATCGCGCCGTCGACGTGCGTCTTGTCGACGCGCTTGTTCCAGAACGCCGCGACCATCTGGGCGGCGGACGGCCAATCGGGTCGCGTGACCGACATGTTGATGCGGGTGCCGTACGTCACGCCGTACAGGGTGCGGAGGGCGTCGGAGATCTCGACGCCGACGTCTCCGATCCCGTCGAACGTCGTGCTGCTCGCCTGACCGACGATGGCGAGGCTGCCGTTGTCGGCTCTGATCATGGTCTGCGAGGCCGCGCTGCCACCGAGCGGAAGGGACTCCGCGTTGTTCTGGAAGACGAGCAGGTAGTTCTTCGCCCCGTCCGCGCCGAGCAGTCCGGGCAGGAGATCGAGCACGGGCTGGAGTCCCGACAGGACCTGGCTGACCTGGACGACGCCGCCCTTGACGGGGCCGATCAGCGCATCGTTGGTCTCGAGCGCGGCCAGTTCGGCTGTGAGGGGAGCCAGAGCCTCTCCTCCGTCTGCGATCACGGGAAGGGCCCGTGACAGGATGCTCCCCTGCCCGTCCCGCTGCATATCGATCACGGGCTTGCCGATGCGGTTCGCGACGACATCGAGCGCCTCGGCGGCGACCCGCACTCCCCGCAGGTTGTCACCGGCCCACGGAATCACCTCTGCGGCGCGCCAGACGGGGTCGCCGGCAGCGGACGCAGCAGTGCCCGCCTCCCGCGACACGCTCTCGATCGCCGACGAGACGTCACCACCCGCTTGCGCGTCCTGCAGCGACGCCTGTGCCGCCTCGAGCGAGGTCTTCACCGTCAGCACCCGGAATCCGAGCCAGGCGAGCAGCAGGAGGATGACGAGAGAAGGGATGCCGATCCACAGCAGGCGTCGACGGCGCGCGCGATCGGTCGGCTTCGCCGACCGACGCTTCTCATCTCGGGCCTCGCGGCGCGTCGGCAAGGTCATACGTCCATCCTAAGCAGACGACGACCCTCCCCCGGGCACAGCGCCGAGCCGTGAGCGGGCTCCGCCCGCACCTCTCCCCGGTCGCAGTCCGAGAGTGCCCGGGCGGGAGCCAGCGGCTCCTCTACGGCGCGATGCTCAGCGGGTGACACCGGCGGTCGCGGAGCCGCTGCGCACGAACACGGGGTTCTTGGTGACCTTGATCTTCACGACACCCCGGCTGGGCTTCAGCGTCTTCTTGACGCCGTTGAAGTCGACGACCACCACAGGCTTCGACGTCTTGATCGTCGCCACCTTCGTGCCCGAGGGCGCCCACACGACCCGGACCAGGTTGGTCGACGTGCCGAATGCATGCGAGACGACGCCGGTGCCGAGCTTCTCGCTGGCACGGAACGACCTGCCACCGAGCTGGGTGATCGTCAGCACCTGGTTGAACCCCGCCTGCTTGGGGGCGACCGCGGCGACACCCGAACGCGGGTGGGAGTACAGGCCGAAGTTGCTCTCCTGATCTGCGCGATCCGGCGAGTCGTTGATGAGGTCGTACCAGTAGAACTTGCGCGCGCCGTTCGCGAAGGCCGTGACCGATGTCCGCACGAGCACGGATGCCTGCTCGACCGGCGTGCGGTTGCCCGTGCGCGAGGAGGTGCCGAGCTCGGTGATCCAGATCGGCTTCGTCGTCTTGCCGTAGGTGCGCATGCTGGAGCGCGCCTTGGAGAGGAGGCCGGCGACCTTCTCCGGAGCGCCGGTGATCTCGTACGGGTGGAAGCTGACCGCGTTCGCGTACTTGATCCCGCCGGACTGCCAGAGCCGGTTGAACCATGCCGCGTCGTAGCGCGCGGTAGCGCCCGCCACGATCGGCAGGCTCGGCTTCACCTTGCCGACGGCGGAGTCCACGGCCCGCAGGATCCGCAGGTAGCACGTGGCGCTGATGCACGACGAGAGGTTCTTCGGCTTGTGGTTGAACTCGTTGTAGACCTCGATACCGGTGAGCGGGTAGCGCTTGGCGCTGGCCGCCGCGTACTTCGCGTATGCGCTGATGGCCGTGCTCGTGATCGGCGCATATGCGTTCGACTTCCCGTACGCGGGATTGCCGTAGCCGACGATGCCGAGGATGCCGAGGCCCTGCGCTCGCAGCTCGGCGAAGTCCCGGTCGTACGTGGAGAAGTCGTAGACGCCCCGCGTCTTCTCCACGTATCGCCAGTGGATGTCGTTCCGGATCTCCCCGATGCCGAGGGCGCGGGTGTAGCGCGCACTGTGGTCGTAGGTCTTCCGGTCGACGTGGAGAGCGACCCCGAACCGGCGGTCCTGCGCGACCCAGGGGTTGGGGCTGTCGACGATCGCGATCTGGGTCGTGGTCAGACGTCCGTCGCTCCCGCGCACCTTGAGGGTGTAGTAACCCTGCCCGACGCCGCTCAGCGAGATCGCCGTGATCGGTCCCGTGCTCGTCACCGCGCCGGACTTCACGCGCTTTCCGCTCCGGGAGACCTCCCATGTGGTCCGTCCGGTCGGCATCGCGACGGCGAGCGCCGCCGTGGGCGTCGTCATCACGAGGGAGGTGTTGACGATTCCGCGGCGGGCTGTCACCGACTCGAAGGAGCCGTTGGGGAGCAGGTTCGTCTTGGCCGGGTCGGCGGTCGCGTAGAGCTTGAGCGCATCCACGGAGAGGCCACGGACCGACTTGGAGACGCGGATCGCGACGGCGGCGGAGGTCGCATCCGCCGGCGTCGTCACCGTCCCCGTGACGAGCTTCCAGGAGGCGTTGAGCGTCGGCAGGGTGATCGCCTTCCCGCCGACGGCGAACCAGGCCGACACCGACTTCGCGGTCTTGGACATCACCCGGACATACGCCTCGAAGGTGTAGGACGTCGCACCCTGGACCGCCACCGTCGTCTCCGCGGCCGTTCGCGTCGCGGTCAGCACGGGAGCATCGATCCCCAGGGCGAGTCGCCCGGACTTCACGCTCCCCACTTCCGGCCAGACCTCTGCGACGGTGTCGGAGCCGGCGATCTTCCAGCCATCGATCTCGGCCACGGCCCGGGCCGTGCGCGGGAGACCCACGACGCTCGCGGCAGCCGGTGTGACGAGTCCCTGCGAGCTGCCGATCATCATAGGGCTGCCGGCGGTTGCCGGAGCAGTTGCCGCATTCGCCGCGGGAAGGGGCAGGAGGGCAGCCAGGAGGACCGCTGTCGTCGCCGAGGCCAACATCCACGGGCGGCGGGCGACTGCGGCGCGTCGCGAGGTCGGGAAGTGGATCGTCATGGGCGCATTCCTCTAGTCACGGAGCATCAAACGTTTGTGGGAGCGAGTTCGTCGTCGACGTGAGGAGCGGGTGAGCGCCTGCCTTCTGTACCGACCAGACCGCTTCGCATGCTAGCAAACAGGGGCACGAACGACCGCCCCGTCGTGCGTGCCCGAGATAGAACGGCCCGCGGTGCGTGACAGACTGAGGGCGTGTCCGCGCCGCTTCGAGTACTCCATCTCACCGACGCGTCGAGCGCGGGCGTCCTGCATGCGGCGGGCGGGCTGGCGCGGAGACAGGCGGAGTTGGGCGCCGACGTCACTTTCGCCTACATCCGCCGCGACGACTCCCCGCCGGCGGAAGAGATCAGCGCGATGCTGCACCCCGCCGCGGCCGTCGAGTTCGGACGCGAGTCGCAGGGGCTCGTGGCGCGCGTGCGCTCCATGCGGCGCTTCGTCAGCGATGCCGTCTCGACCGACGCGCCGGGGGTGATCCACGCTCACTCTTCGCTCGCCGGAGCGGCGCTGCGGCTCGCCCTGCCTCTCCCGGGCTTCACAGGAGTGCGGGCGTACTCCCCGCACGGCTTCGCCTTCCTGCGCCAGGACGTTCCACGAGTGGTCCGCGCCGCGTTCGCCGCAGCCGAATGGTGGGGCGCGCGGACCGGCATCGTCGTCGCGGCGTCTCCCTCCGAAGAGCGCCTCGCGCAGCGGAGACTGCGCCCCCGGCGCACCGCGATCGTCGTCAACGGCGCTCCGGCGAGACCGCGCGCTCCGCGGCCGTCGACCGATGCGAGCCGTCCCGTGGTCGGCATCGTCGGGCGGATCACCTTCCAGAAGGCCCCGTGGCGATTCGCCCGGCTGGCACGCGAGCTGTCCGACCGCGCGGACTTCGTGTGGATCGGCGACGGGACCGACGCGGACCGCCGTCGCTGGCTCGAAGACGCGCCCGTCACCGTGACGGGCTGGTTGGCCCCGGACGAGGTCGCGGACCGGCTGTCACAGCTCTCGGTGTTCCTTTTCCCGACCCTGTGGGAGGGGATGCCGCTGGCACTCCTGGAGGCCCAGTCGACGGGGGTCCCCGCCGTCGCGACGAGGATCGTCGGCAATGAGGACATCGTCCAGGACGGTGTCACGGGCTTCCTCGCGGACACGGACGAGGACCTGCGGGAGCGCCTGATCTCACTGCTGGCCGACGCCGATCTCCGTCGCACCATGGCGGAGCGTGCGCGCGAGCAGACGGCCCGGCGCTTCGATGTCGACGTCGCGGCGGCGCACTCGCTCGTGGTCTACGGGGCAGCCGCCTCCGGCTGATCGCCCCCGGCGACGGGCGGGGTCCACCCGAGCAGCGCATCGGCGAGGACCTGTCCCTGAGCGGGCCGGGCCCCCGACTCCGCCACCGCGACGTCCCATCGCTCCGCGAGCGGCGAGATGTACGTGACGGCGCTCTCACGAGCCGCACGGGCGAGGGTGACGTCCATCCCACCGAACGCCGGCGATGTCGCGCCTGCAAGAGGGAGCGGGCCGATCACGCTCACACTGGCCTGCGGGAAAGCGTCACGGGCCTCCTCGGCGGCATCGCGGACGGCGGCACGCAGTCCGTTTCGATCCGACCACGCGTCACCCCATCCCACCCACAGCACGACGTGATCGACGCCGCTCGCACCAGGACGGGCCGAGGCCAGGGACTCCCCGAGCCGGCGGTCACCGGTGACCGCGCCCGTTGCAGGGATCGCACGGACGTCGATCGCATGCTCCTCGTCCGCGCGGCGGACGAAGCTCTCGGCCGCATCCTCAGGCATGTCGGTGATCAGCAGCACCTGGTCCGACGGGGCGAACTCCGTCGCGTCACGATTCGTCGACTCCGATCGCAGGACCGCCTCGTTCGGCAGGTGGGGCAGCAGCAGCAGCGCAGCGAAGCCGAGTGCGACGACGGTGAAGAGCACGAGGCCTGCCACACGGGTGACTCGGTGTCCGAGCCGGGAATCGGCCTGCATGCCACTAGGTTATCCGCGCGTACCGCGCAGCTGACCCGGGAAACCCGTGTCCTCGTCATAGAGTGATGCTGGCGCGCCACGGCGCGGCCGCGGACCGATCGCCGCGACGGCACGGGACGGATCCTCGAGCCTCGGAGAGCATGGTCATCCACCTCATCCCCTACTTCGCCCTGGCTGCAGCGGTGGTCGGGCTCATGGTCGGCTACGACCACCTGGGCCGACGTGCGGGCAGCGAAGCCGGAGCCCGAGCGGCGACGCCCTGGTGGGCCACCCCACGAGCGGCGCGCATCGGGGCCGAGATCTGCTTCTGGACCGGTGTCGTGATCATGGTCGTCTTCAGCGGCACCCGGCGATCGGTGGGCACGGATTACCCGCTGTACACGCAGCTCCTCGAGCAGCTCGACCCGTCGCTCCCCTGGATCGGGCAGATCCAGGCCGCACCGCAGGATCCCGCATTCGTCCTCCTGTCGCTCGTCACCCTCACGGTCTCCGACGGCCCTCTGCTGCTCATGCTGGTGTCGGCGGCGATGACGATCGTCCCCATCGCCATCATGCTGCGACTGTCCCGCGTCTCCACGCCGCTCGCGTTCGCGTTCCTCTTCCTCACCTCCCTCTTCCTGTTCCCGATGAACCTCGTCCGCCAGGGGATCGCGGTGGCGCTGAGCTTCTTCGCCTGGCGCTACCTCGACTCGCGTCGCCGCTACTTCTGGCTGCTCAACCTCATCGCGGCCACGTTCCACGTCACAGCCCTGGTGGTGGCGGCCATCCAGTACCTCACTCGGAACGTACGTCCCACGCGCACCTTCTACGTCGTCGTCGGCATCGCGGCGGTCGCGCTCGTGGGCGCGATGCTCCTTCCGTGGGAGGACATCCTGGGTGACGTCGGCGCACGCTATACGGCGTACATCGTGGCCGCGCGCGCCAACCTGTCGGCGATCGGCATCGGCACGCTGGCGAACCTCGCCGTCAGGGTCGCGACCGTGGTCTACACCGGCACCGCACCGGCGGCCGATCGTCTCGCCGACCGCTGGCAGGTGTACGCCACGCTGAGCATTCCCTTCATGGCGATCGGCATCCTCCTTCCCGTGGCCGCCCGGATCGAGCTCTACATGATCCCTGCGCTCGTCCTGCTCCTCCCCGACGTGCTGCGGCGGCGCCATGCCGGGGCCCTGCATACGGCCCTGCTGCTGGGGATCGGGATGGGCTATTTCGCCCTGACCCTCGTGTCCTTCTACGGCTTGCTGCCGTACGACTCCTACCTGCTGCCCTGAACCGGCCGAACCGGAGCGACTGACGCGCTCTGATAGGTTGGGCGGAGGTTTCGGGGACGCCCGATCCCCCGGCGACAGGAGAGATCGAGGACTTCGCGCGTGACGGTGACCGTCCTCATCCCCACGATCGCCCCCGGGGCGTGGCTCGACCTGGCGGTGACATCCGCCCTCGACTCCGACTCTGAGTCGCTGATCCTCGTGGTCTTCGATGGCTCCGAGCCCGCTGCCGATGCCGCCTGGCTCGCCGATCCCCGCGTGTCGGTGCACCGCCTGCCCTCACGAGGCGGACTGGCGGCCGCGCTCAATGCCGGGCTGCGTCGCGCGACCACTCCCTATGTCGCGCGGCTCGACGCCGATGACATCGCGATGCCGGGGCGCTTCGCATCGCAGCGCTCCTACCTGGACGCGCACCCGGAGGCTCCCCTCGTCTCGGGTGCGGCCGCGTGCATCGACGAGTCGGGCACGATCACCGGCCACATCGGTCCGCGGCACGGTCATGCCTCGGACGACATGCGCACCGACCTCCTGCTGCGCAACTACCTCATCCATCCGGCCGTGATGTACCGCAGGCAGGCGGTGCTGGATGTCGGGGCATACGACGAGACGCTGCCCTTCATGGAGGACTACGAGCTCTGGCTGAGGCTGGCGTGCGTCGGACCGCTGGCGATGACGACGGACGAAGTCATCCACTACCGGCTGCACGCCAACCAGATGACCAAGGCGGCGCCTCCGTACGGGGTCCACATCCGGAGGATCGGCGCTGCCAAGCGGCGCCTCGCGGCGACGATCGGCGTTCCCCGCGCGCTCTCGGCCGCGTACCACTCACTGTGGTTGGCGGCTCAGGTGCGCCGATTCGTCACTGCGCGCATCCGCGCCGCTCAGGCGAAGCGTGCATAAGCCGGCGGCGCTGCTCACCGTCGCCAGTCTGGCGAGGTACGCAGGCCAGATCTCCGTCTTGCTGGTGGTGTCCGCCTTGGGCACCCCCGCGCTCGTCGGCACCCTCACCCTGAGCCTCGCGCTCACCGCGCCCGGCTTCATCCTCCTGGGGCTCGGCATGCGCACGCTCGTGCTCACCCACAGAGCCTCTCACCCGCTGCGCACCTACCTCGCCCTGCGAGCGGGATCGGCCGTGCTGGCGATCCTCGTCTCGTGCATCGTCCTGGTCCTGGCCCTCGGACCCGACTGGGGGGTCGCCGGAGCAGGCGTCATCGCCCTGAAGATCGCCGACTACGTGCTGGACCTCGCGACAGCGTGGTACCAGAGCCAGCATCGCTGGAGACGACTCGTCACCCTCTCGCTCGCGGCAGCGATCGCCACGGCCCTGGGCGCCGTCGTCGCGGGCGCCCTGATCGGACCCGAGTTCGCCGTGCTGGGCGCGGGATCCGCCGTGCTCGTCGTCGCAACGGCGTTCGGTCTGATCCCGCTGGTCCAGGAGGGCCGCGCGGATCCCCGCCCGCGATGGGGTGACGTGCTCGCGCTCGCGCGCGCCGGGATCCCCCTGGGGATCTCCTACGGAATGGTCGGCCTGCTCGTCGCCGTCCCCCAGTACTTCCTGGCGGCGACCGACGGCGTGGGCGCGGCCGGACGCTTCGCGGTGATCTTCTATCTCGTCACCGCCGCCGAGCTCCTCGTGAACCCCATCTCGCAGGCGTGGGTGCAGCGCACCCGTGCACGCCTCGGACTCACCGGTATGACGCGCCGCGTACTCGCTCGTGAGACATCGATCCACGTGGCTGTCTTCGCACCGGTCGTCGTGGTCGGAGCGGTCGCCGGCTGGTTCCTCATCCCGATCGTGTTCGGCGACTACTTCGCGCCGTCGGCCTCCGAGATCCTCGCCGTCTCGCTGTGCATGCTCCTCATGCCGGCCGTGTACCTCGGTGCCTCCGCACTGGCGATCGCCAACCGGTACCGCTCCTCGCTCGTCGTCGTGATCCCCGCCCTCGTCATCGTGGCCACCGCCAGTGCGGTCCTGACGCCCTCGTTCGGCGTCGCCGGCGCGTTCGCTGCTCTCGCCGCAGGTCTGGTGCTCCGCGCCGCAGTCCCCATCGCCCTCCTTCCCGGAATCGAGGAACCTTCGTGAGCACATGGATCGTGATCGGGAGCGCCAACGGCTCCGGAAATCTCGGAGACGAAGCGATGTGGCATGCGGCCGTACGCGAGCTGCGCCGGGCGGCCGGCGATGTGGAGATCCTCACGGACTCACCCGACGGCAGCTGGGGCGCGGACGGTGTCCCCGGCGTCTCGGAGCTCC
The DNA here is from genome assembly GCF_950097975.1 of Microbacterium sp. T2.11-28. GTDB lineage: Bacteria > Actinomycetota > Actinomycetes > Actinomycetales > Microbacteriaceae > Microbacterium. The sequence continues at coordinate 10,493 of NZ_CATNHF010000031.1, read as the reverse complement.
CCTACCTCTACACCACGCTGCAGCCGTTCCCCGCAGGCGAGCGGTCCCGCATCGCTGCCGTCCGCCTGGCGGCCAAGATCCTCGGGCGACCGATCCGGTGGGCGGCTGCCCGTCGCCGGTACACGCGCGCTCTGCGGGGGCCGCGGGGCCGGCTGCAGCAGCAGTGGTACGACGCCATCCGGACATCATCCGGAGTCATCGTGAGCGGTGCGGGGGCGATCACCGACCGCTACGCGGTGAACGGTGTCTATGCCTGGTCGCTGCTCATCCACTGGGCACGGGAACTCGGGCGGCCGGTCGCCGTCCTCGGCCAGGGAGTCGGGCCGCTGTCGCCGCGTCATATCGACGTCGCCTCCGCGGGGCTGAAGGCCGCGGACTTCGTGGGGGTCCGGGATGAGCGTTCCGCCGACGTCGCCCGCAGCTGGGGGGTGACGGAGCCTGTCGTCCAGCCTGATTGGGCCACGCTCGCCGTTCCGAGCGACGACGACCGCCGGCGCGCGGCCGCTCTGGCGGACGACGTCGGAGCGCCGTTCCTCGCCGTCTGCGTCCACACCGTCAACGCGGAGAGCCATGACCGCGACCTGCGGCGCGCGCTCGATTCCATCGGCGCGTTCGCGCGGGAGCGCGGTCTGCGCGTCCTGCTCGTACCCAACATGCACGGTCAGGGCGCGAACTCCGATCAGGCGACCATGCGCCGGCTCCTCGCCGGACTGTCGCCGGAGCGTCGGACGGTGTTCCAGACGATCGACGAGCGGCTGAACGCGAGACTCACGCGCGCACTCCTGTCGCACGCCGAGCTCGTCGTGGCCAGCCGCTACCACTCCCTCGTCTTCGCCGGCGCAGAAGGAAGGTGGACCGTCGGGCTCGCCCTCGACGACTACTGGTCTCAGAAGCTGTTGGGCGCTCAGCGCGCGTCCGGCCAGCGGACGCACGTGGTGAACGTCCGGGACGCCTCAGGCGATCTCGAGCGCCACCTGACCGAGGCCCTTGCGTCTGCCGCCACCCAGAAGCTCTCGGGCATCGACGGGTCGGCCGCCGCCGAGGACCTTCGGCGGTTCGTCTCCGCCAGCTAGGGGGCGTCGACCCGCGCCGACGAGACCGCCCACCGGGCCGGGACGCCCCGTGCAGTCATGCCCGCCTCAGGGCTGCTCTTGGTGACGACCGCGTTGGCTCCGACGATGCAGCGGTCCTCGATCCGGACGGGGCCGATGACGCGTGCGCCTGCGCCGAGGACGACGTGATCGCCGATCGTCGGCGACGGCGCCTCCGACACCCGATGAAGTCCGTTCGAGCCCAGAGTCACACCTTGCTGCATGACGCAGTCCGAGCCGATGCGCACTGACGGGCCGATGACCACCCCGGTCGGGTGGAACAGGATGAGCCCGGGTCCGATCTCCGCCGGGAACGCGATGTCGGCTCCCGTGACCACGTGGTTGAACTGCTTGATGAGCGCACCGCCGAGCGCGGTCCGTCGCGCCGCGGCCTGGGAGATCCGGAAGAGGAAGACGGCCTGATACCGGACGGTGAAGAACGTCCTCGCGAACAACCCTGGGGTGATGCGCGCTGTGGGCGAGTCGAGCAGCGCGTTGGCACGGAGGTCCCGGAACACGCCTCGCTCCTGCGTTTCTCTCTTCACCCCACCGATCCTAACCAGCCCCCGCCGACGACCCCGCCCCGGCACACGAAGAGGGGCGGATGCCGTGGCATCCGCCCCTCGGTCGGTGAGGCGACTACTCGTTGCCGATCTTCGAGTCGATGGTGCTGCGCACGTCGTCGACCTTGTCGTCGATGGAGTCGGGAGCGACCTTCTTGACGAAGTCCGCGGCAGCGTCCAGGACGTTGTCGCTGACATCCTCGGCCTGATCCGACTTGAGCGTCTCCTCGATCTTGTCCTTGTTCTTCTCCAGGAAATCCTTGCCCTGGTTCACGAGATCCTCGATGCCCATATGTTCTCCTCCCGGTCGACGTGAGCCGCGGCCACTGCCGCCGCCCGCACTCATCATGACCGCTCGTCGCCGCCGGGTCCAGGGGGTTCCGCCCCAGGGCCCGGGTTGCCCTCGCATCCTGCCGGTGCGCCGGCCGCGGGAGCCTCCGGGAATGCCGAAAGGGCCGGATCCTCTCGGATCCGACCCTCTCGATGGTGTCTGAAGAGTCTTACTTCACGATCTTCGTGACCGTGCCGGCGCCGACGGTGCGGCCACCCTCACGGATCGCGAAGCCGAGGCCCTCCTCCATGGCGATCGGCTGGATCAGCTCGACCGTCATGTCGGTGGTGTCGCCGGGCATGACCATCTCGGTGCCCTCGGGCAGCGAGATGACACCGGTGACGTCGGTGGTGCGGAAGTAGAACTGCGGACGGTAGTTCGTGTAGAAGGGGTTGTGACGGCCACCCTCCTCCTTGGACAGGATGTACGCCGTGCCCTCGAAGTTGGTGTGCGGCGTGACCGAGCCCGGCTTCACGATGACCTGGCCGCGCTCGACGTCGTCACGCTTGGTGCCGCGCAGGAGCAGACCGCAGTTCTCGCCGGCCCAGGCCTCGTCGAGCTGCTTGTGGAACATCTCGATACCGGTGACGATCGTCTTCTGCGTCGGGCGCAGACCCACGATCTCGATCTCCGAGTTGATCGCCAGGGTGCCGCGCTCGGCGCGACCGGTGACGACCGTGCCACGGCCGGTGATGGTGAAGACGTCCTCGACGGGCATGAGGAACGGCTTGTCCTTGTCACGCACCGGGTCGGGGATGGACTCGTCGACGGCCTCCATGAGGTCGAGGATCGACTGGGTCCACTTCTCGTCGCCCTCGAGAGCCTTGAGGCCCGAGACGCGCACGACGGGAGCGTTGTCGCCGTCGAAGTCCTGCGACGAGAGCAGCTCGCGGACCTCGAGCTCGACGAGCTCCAGGATCTCCTCGTCGTCGACCATGTCCGACTTGTTCAGCGCGACGAGCAGGTAGGGGACGCCGACCTGCTTGGCGAGCAGCACGTGCTCACGCGTCTGAGCCATCGGGCCGTCGGTGGCGGCGACCACGAGGATCGCGCCGTCCATCTGAGCGGCACCGGTGATCATGTTCTTGATGTAGTCGGCGTGACCGGGCGCGTCGACGTGCGCGTAGTGACGCTTCGGGGTCTCGTACTCGACGTGCGAGATGTTGATCGTGATGCCGCGCTGACGCTCCTCGGGAGCCGAGTCGATCGACGCGAAGTCGCGCTGGACGTTGGTCGCGGACGGGAACTTGTCGGCGAGCACCTTCGAGATCGCCGCGGTGAGCGTCGTCTTGCCGTGGTCGACGTGACCGATCGTTCCGATGTTCACGTGCGGCTTGGTCCGCTCGAACTTGGCCTTAGCCACTGGGTCCTCCTCAGGACGGTCGTTGTAGATCTCCGGGCGCTGGATTGCGACCGGCGTTCTACGGGGATGTTGTCAGTGTAGTTGACGGTTCTGTATTCAGTTTGGGTGCCGTCTCGTCTCGGGCCTCGGGCCCTCGCTCGACGACCGGCTGGGTGGATGCCGGGGCTCTCGCCTCACCGAAGAGCCGAGGCCCCGGCATCCGAGCAGGGAAAGGGTTACTCGCCCTTGGTCTTCTGGACGATCTCGTCGGCCACGGCCTTGGGGACCTCGGCGTAGGAGTCGAACTCCATCGAGTACACGGCGCGGCCCGAGGTCTTCGAGCGCAGGTCGCCGATGTAGCCGAACATCTCGGACAGCGGGACGAGGGCACGGACGACCTTCACGCCGGCCGCGTCCTCCATCGACTGGATCTGACCGCGGCGGCTGTTGAGGTCGCCGATGACGTCGCCCATGTACTCCTCGGGCGTGCGGACCTCGACGCTCATGAGCGGCTCGAGGATCGCGGGGTTGGCCTTGCGGACAGCCTCCTTGAAGCCCATGGAGCCGGCGATCTTGAACGCCATCTCCGAGGAGTCGACGTCGTGCGACGCGCCGTCGAGCAGGATCGCCTTGACGCCCACCATCGGGTAGCCCGCGAGCACGCCCACGTTCATCGCGTCCTGGAAGCCCTGGTTGGTCGGCTCGATGTACTCGCGCGGGATGCGGCCACCGGTGACCTTGTTCTCGAACTCGTACGTCTTGTCGGCCGTGACCTCGAGGGGCTCGAGCGCGAACTGGATCTTCGCGAACTGACCCGAACCACCGGTCTGCTTCTTGTGGGTGTAGTCGTGACGCTCGACCGCCTTGCGGATGGTCTCGCGGTAGGCCACCTGGGGCTTGCCGACGTTGGCCTCGACGCGGAACTCGCGCTTCATGCGGTCCACGAGGATGTCGAGGTGCAGCTCGCCCATGCCCTTGATGACCGTCTGACCGGTCTCGGGGTTGAGCTCGGTGCGGAAGGTCGGGTCCTCTTCGGCGAGCTTCTGGATCGCCAGACCCAGCTTCTCCTGGTCGGCCTTGGTCTTCGGCTCGATGGCGACCTCGATGACGGGCTCGGGGAACGTCATCGACTCGAGGACGACGGGCTGGTCGGGGTCGGCCAGGGTGTCACCGGTGGTGGTGTCCTTGAGGCCGATCACGGCGTAGATGTTGCCCGCGGTGACCGAGTCGACCGGGTTCTCCTTGTTGGCGTGCATCTGGAAGATCTTCCCGATGCGCTCCTTCTTGCCCTTGGTCGAGTTGATGACCTGCGCGCCCGAGTCGAGGTGACCCGAGTAGACGCGGATGTAGGTCAGGCGACCGAAGAAGGGGTGCACGGCGACCTTGAAGGCCAGCGCGGCGAACGGGTCGTTGGCGTCGGGGTGACGCTCGATGACCTTCTCCTCGTCCTTGGGGTCGTGCGCCTCGATGGCGGGCACGTCCAGGGGCGAGGGGAGGAAGTCCACGACCGCGTCGAGCATCGGCTGGACGCCGCGGTTCTTGAAGGCGGAGCCGCAGAGCACCGGGTACAGCTCGCCGGCGACGGTGAGCTTGCGGATGGCGCCCTTGATCTCGGCGATCGTGAGCTCCTCGCCGCCGAAGTACTTCTCCAGCAGCGCCTCGTCGCTCTCGGCGACCGTCTCGAGCAGCTTCTCGCGGTACTCGGCAGCGCGGTCGGCGAGGTCGGCCGGGATCTCCTGGATCTCGTACTTGGCGCCCATGGTCACGTCACCCTTGGCATCGCCGGGCCACACCAGTGCGCGCATCTCGACGAGGTCGATGACGCCGACGAAGTCGTTCTCGGCGCCGATCGGCAGCTGGAGCACGAGCGGCTTGGCGCCCAGGCGGCTGACGATCGTGTCGACGGTGAAGTAGAAGTCGGCGCCGAGCTTGTCCATCTTGTTGACGAAGCAGATGCGCGGGACGTCGTACTTGTCGGCCTGACGCCAGACGGTCTCGGACTGGGGCTCGACGCCCTCCTTGCCGTCGAAGACGGCGACCGCGCCGTCGAGCACGCGGAGCGAGCGCTCGACCTCGACCGTGAAGTCGACGTGGCCGGGCGTGTCGATGATGTTGATCTGGTTCTTGTTCCAGAAGCAGGTCACGGCGGCCGACGTGATCGTGATGCCGCGCTCCTTCTCCTGCTCCATCCAGTCGGTGGTCGAGGCGCCGTCGTGCGTCTCGCCGAGCTTGTGGTTGACGCCCGTGTAGAACAGGATGCGCTCGGTCGTCGTCGTCTTGCCGGCATCGATGTGCGCCATGATGCCGATGTTGCGGACCTTGTTCAGGTCGGTGAGCACTTCTTGTGCCACGGGGTTTTCCTTACTTGGTGGAGTGGATTCGGGCGAGCAGCCCAGGACGGGCCCGGGGAGCGGCGGATGCGACGCTCCCCGAGCCTGTCGACGGGTTACCAGCGGTAGTGCGCGAAGGCCCGGTTCGACTCGGCCATCTTGTGGGTGTCCTCACGGCGCTTGACCGCGGCACCCAGGCCGTTCGAGGCGTCGAGGATCTCGTTCTGCAGGCGCTCGGTCATCGTCTTCTCACGACGGCCCTTCGCGTAGCTGACGAGCCAGCGCAGCGCGAGCGTGTTCGCGCGGTGCGGCTTGACCTCGACGGGCACCTGGTAGGTCGAGCCGCCGACGCGGCGGCTCTTGACCTCGAGGGTGGGACGGACGTTGTCGAGCGCCTTCTTGAGCGTCGCGACGGCGTCCTGGCCGTTCTTGGCCTCGACGCCCTTGAGGGCGTTGTAGACGATCGACTCGGCGAGCGACTTCTTGCCGTCGACGAGGATCTTGTTCACCAGCTGGGTGACGATCGGAGCACCGTAGACCGGGTCGTTGACGACGACGCGGCGGGGTGCGGGTCCCTTGCGAGGCATCTGACTCAGCCCTTCTTGGCGCCGTAGCGACTACGGGCCTGCTTGCGGTTCTTGACGGCCTGGGTGTCCAGGGCGCCGCGGACGATCTTGTAGCGCACGCCGGGGAGGTCCTTCACACGACCGCCGCGGACGAGCACCAGCGAGTGCTCCTGCAGGTTGTGGCCCTCGCCGGGGATGTAGGCGGTGACCTCGGTGCCGTTGCGGAGCTTGACACGGGCGACCTTGCGCATGGCCGAGTTCGGCTTCTTGGGCGTGGTCGTGTACACGCGGGTGCAGACACCCGCCTGCTGCGGGTTCGCCTTCAGGGCGGGCGCCTTGGTCTTGGTGACCTTCGGCGAGCGACCCTTGCGAACCAACTGCTGAATGGTTGGCACGTTCTCTCCTTGTTGGGCTGTGCGGCCTTCTCGGACCGCACAGGTGCTGCACGGTGACAGCGTTCGTGGTTTCACCACAGATCCACCGGCCAAGCGCGAGAGCGCCGGGCGTTTGCGTGGTGGATATGCCGTGGGGGCGACCTGTTCGCAGGCCGATCCCGGAATGTGCGACCCCGGCCCCGTCCGCACCGAAGCACGACGCAGGGCGCGCAAGAGCGCACACCCGATCAATGATACGCCGTATGACGAAGGCGGGCAAACGCGAGAGGCCCCTCGTCAGCCGATGAGCTCCGCCCTCAGCGAACCGGTGGGCGAACCGCCGCCCGGCGACCACTCGGCGGCGCCGACGACCGCGTCGAACAGCTCGGTCAGCAGCGGCGCGAGTGCGGCCAGTGCCGTGGTGAAGCTGAGGAGGACGACCGCGGCGCTGCCCGGCACGGTCAGCCAGTAGTCGGCGATCGCGACCGGCGCATCGCGGTCGTCGGCGGGGGGATCGAGCCGGCGCTCGGTGCGCAGCACCAGGCCGTCGCCCTTCTCGAACGCCGCGCCGCCGGCCGCGGCGAAGCGGTCCCAGTGCGCGCCGGCCTCCCCCGGTGACAGCACCCGCACCAGCTCGTCGGCGACGGCCGCCGGATCGTCGACGGCGCCGAGCGGAAGGCCGGGGCGGTACTCGGCGACGGAGGAGGCGAACGCGAGCCCGCCGGGAGCCGCGAGCGACAGGTGGTACTGCGTCGCGCCGGCGTCGCGGGCGCGCCGTGCCGCCTCGGCGAGGCGATCGCGCTGCCGCGCCCGGAAGGTCGCCTGATCGTCGCGGCGGCCGTAGTGCGCTCGCACGAGTGCCGCGACGGCGTCGGTGATCGACGCGTCGTCGCCGAGCGGAAGCTCCTGCCAGGTGCCGGGCAGCGCGAGGCGGAGCGCGGGGGACGCCGCGCTCATCGTGCGGCGACGGCGGCCAGCTCGTCGGCCGTGAGCGACAGGTTCGACCCGAGATACGAGCCTTCCGCGAAGGGGATGCGGTCGCGGTACAGGGAGAGGGTGTCGATGATGAGCTCCCCCGTCTCGTCGGGTGCCGACAGCTCGAAGTCGTACGTCCGGTAGTCCCCCGGGTCCGCCGCGACGATCCGGACGCTCGCATCGATCACGTCGCCGACGGCGGCCAGGCCGTCCTCGTCCACGGTGATCTGCACGAGCGCTCCATAGGAGTCGGGGGTGCCGGTGTTGAACGCGCCGACGGCGGCCTCCTCGACCCCCGGGATCTCCTCGATCGCCGCGGCCACAGCCTGCTTGTCCATGTCAGCTCCCTCTCCGGGTCCCGCATTCGGCGTGCCGTCGGGCGACGGTGCGGCCGTCGGCCCCGTGCAGGCGGCCAGCAGCATCCCGCACGTGAGCGCGAGCGCCGTCACGATGATCCGTCTGCGCATGCCGTCCGCCTTCCTGATGCCTGCTCCCATCCTGCCAACTGCCGGGCGCATCCTCAGTCGCCTCGCGTGTAGGCGTAGTCGGTCGAGCCGATGGGGTTGCCGTCCTCGTCGTGCTTGGCGGGCGTCCCGAAGTAGTCGGACACCTGGACGCCGCCGGGCGCGCCGGGGTCGTCGGCCAGGAAATCGCGGCCCGCCTGGCTGCCGCCGGCGGTCACCTGGGAGTTGACCGTCTCCTGGTACTTCTTCGCGTTGTGACCGAGGTCGTCCGACGGATCGACGGGCACGTCGATCTTGTAGCGGTTCGGATCGTCGGAGTGATCGGGCAGATACGGGTTCTCGGTGCGCGGCACGGGGTCGGTCGTGTGCGAGATGTCGAGCACGCGGGTCGTGTGCGGGATGTCGAGATCGTCGACGGAGGAGCCGGCCACGACGATCGCATCCACCTGATAGGTGCTGTTGAACGCCGGGTCGGCGGCGAGGTTCCCGGCGGTGATGCCCCCGAGGCTCCAGCCGGCGAGCATGACGTGGTCGCCCGGCTGGATGCCGGCGCGCTGCATGGCGTCGATGACCATCTTCTCGAGCTGCGTCTGCTGGGCCTGGTTCATCTTCGCCACGACATCGCTCGTCACGTCGTTGCCGCTCGTGCCGCCCGGGGTCCACTGCTGGGTAGAGGGGATGTGGACCCGGTAGATGATCTCGCCGTCGGGTCCCACGAAGGGGATGATGCGGACGACGGACTCGTGGTTGGTCGCGTCGTCGTCGGGGTCGAGGTGGCCGGCGTCGTCGATGGCGATGAGGTCGTTGAAGAGGGTGTCCAGCGACTCGTGGCGGCGGCGGCGGTGACTCTCGGCGTCGACGAAGTCGGGCGTTCCGGTCTCCTGCAGCGAGGCGAGGGCGATGACGGCCCACAGCTCGGGGAAAGCCGTCAGCAGCGCCGGGATCGCCGCCTGCACCAGCGCCTGGACGGGGTCCATGCCCCGCAGCAGGTTGACCGCGAACAGCCAGGCGAAGCCCGTGACGAAGACGAACAGTCCGATGAGCACGCGGGCGACGACGATCGCGAGCAGGACGAGAGCGGCGACGACGAGTCCGAGCACGACGAGGGCGGCGACCATCAGGACGACGAGCACGGCGGCCACGAGGAGCACGAGCACGGCGAACGCGACGAGTGCGAGCACCAGCACCGCGAGGATCGCGAGCCCCAGCAGCACGATCGCCGCGATCACCGCGAGCACCGCGACGATGAGGGTCGCGATCGCGTTCAGCACGGCGACGATCGCGTCGACGATCGCCTCGAGGGCATCGGCGAGGAAGTCGACGAGGTCGTGGAACACGCCGCCGACGTCGTCCCAGAACGAGTCGTTGAGGTCGCTCCCCTCGACGACGTCGTGGATGCGGCCGATGGCGGCGCGGGCGGCGCGATCGCGATCGGCGACGGCGTCGTCGTAGCGCCGGCGCGCGGCTGCCGCGGCGGCGTCGGCGTCGGCCGCGTCTCCTCCGGCCGACCGCAGCAGGCGGTCCAGGCTCGTCAGGTCGCCGGCCCCCTCCCCGTCGGAGGCGAGGAGGGTGGTGCGCTCGGCGCGCAGCGTGCGCTCGCGGCGCTGGGCGGCGCCCAGGTCCGCGGTCGCGGCGTCGTGATCGGCGATCGCCCGCACGGCCCGCTCCTGGGCGTCGGCCAGGGCGGTGGCGTAGTCCAGGAGCGCTTCGCCGGTCTCGCCGTAGCGGCTCTCGGCGGCGTGCACCTCGTCGGCCAGGTGGGCGGCGTCGGTGCGCACCCGATCGATGGCGACGCTGACCATGGCGCCCGGGCGGGCGATGTCCTGGAGGGTCGCGACGGCGGCGCGGATGGCGGTCGCGGTCTCGCGATAGCGCTGCCCCGTGCTGCGGAGGACCACCGGGTCGCCGTCGAGCGGATCCATCAGCGGCTCCCGATCGAGGATCCGAGGTCGCGGTCGACCTGCTCGAACGCGTCGTGGATGTCGCTCAGCACACCGGCCAGGGTGCCGAGCGCCTCGGCCATGCCGCGGCGGCGGTCGTCCCAGGTGCTGGCGAAGCGCCGGACGGTCTCGGCGAGGTCGGCGTGACCGCAGGCGTCGGCGGCCTGCCGCGACGAGTCGTCGGACGACTCGAAGGTGCGCCGGATGCTCTGGGCGCGACCGGCCGTACCGGCGATCTCGCCGAGGTCGAGCTTCACCATGTCGGTCATCGGATGCCTCGCAGGGGAGTCGGAACGAGAGAGCGCCGCGGGATGTGCGGCGCGGACGGCGGTCGCGGCGGCCCGCGCCCCGTGCAGCGCAGGGGCACGACCGCCGCGACCGGAAGCCGTCAGTTGCCGGCGAGCGCCTGGTCGGTGTCCTTGATGGCCTGCTGCATCTTGCGGAGCGACTCGCCCATGTCGCTGATGCCCTCGATCGCCTTCTCCAGACCGGTCGTCAGCTCGTTGTAGCCCTCACC
>NZ_CATNHF010000030.1 GCF_950097975.1 Microbacterium sp. T2.11-28 | reverse complement strand
GACGCGCCCGCCGCGACCTCGCGCGCGAGCGCCGCCGCACCCTGGAGGAGCTCGCCGAGCGCGACCGGGCCGCCGCTGCCGCCGCCGCCGATCGCGACGCGCGGATCGCGGCGTCCGACTTCGCCGACCTCGCCGCGGTCGCCGCAGCACTGCTCGACTCCGCCGAGCAGGAGGCGATCGACGAGCGCGTCGTCGCGCACGGGCAGGCGCTGGGCGCGGTCCGTGCGCGCCTGCTGGAGCTGGAGCTGGCCACGGTCGACGCGCCCGAGGCGGATCTCGACGCCGCCCGCGCGGCACGGGAGGTGGCGGCGTCGTCGCACGCCGCGGCCATCGCCGCCGAGACCGACGCCCGCGCCGCCGCCGATCGGCTGCGCGATCTGCTCCAGCGCGTCGACGACGCGTACGCCGCCGTCGTCGCCGTCGCCGACGACGCCGCGGTCATCACCCGGCTGGCGGACTCGGTCGCCGGCCGCGCCCCCAACACGATGAAGATGGACCTCGAGACCTTCGTCCTCGCCGCCGAGCTGGAGGAGATCGTCGCCGCGGCCAACCTGCGCCTCACCGAGATGTCGTCGGGGCGCTACACCCTGCGCCACTCCGACGCGAAGGCGTCGCACGGTCGCGCGTCGGGACTGGGGATCGACGTGCTCGACGCCCACACCGGTCGCCTGCGCTCACCGCAGTCGCTGTCGGGAGGGGAGACCTTCCTCGCATCGCTCGCCCTCGCGCTGGGCCTTGCGGAGGTCGTCACCAACCGGGCCGGCGGCCTGCGGCTCGACACCCTCTTCGTCGACGAGGGATTCGGCTCGCTCGACCCGGAGACCCTCGACCTGGCGATGCGCACGCTCGACGAGCTGCGCGCCGGCGGGCGGACCGTCGGCGTCATCAGCCACGTCGAGGCCATGAAGGAGCAGCTTCCCGCGCAGGTCGTCGTCGAGACGACCCCCGATGGGCCCAGCACGATCCGCCAGTAGCCCGGCGGCCCTCAGACCAGGCGGTATCCCGCGCCGCGCACCGTCTCGATGCGGTCGGACCCGAGCTTCTGCCGCAGGTACCCGACGTACACGTCGGCGACGTTGGACCCGGGGTCGAAGTCGTACCCCCACACCCGGCTCAGCAGCTGCTCCCGGCTGAGCACCTGGCCGGCGTTGCGCACGAACTCCTCGGCCAGGGCGAACTCCCGCGACGAGAGCTCGACCCGTCGCCCGTCCAGCCGCGCCTCGCGGGTGCGCACGTCGAGGGTGAGGTCGCGATGCGACAGCGCGGCGAGGCTGCCGGTGTCGTCGTCGCGGCGCATGCGCAGGCGGATGCGGGCCAGCAGCTCGTCGAAGCGGAACGGCTTGCCGAGGTAGTCGTCGGCGCCCCCCTCGAGGCCGGCGACCGTGTCGTGGAGCTCGACGCGTGCCGTGAGGATGATCACCGGCATCCGCGATCCGCCGCCGCGCAGATGCTCGAGGACCGCGAACCCGTCCATGCCGGGGAGGTTCACGTCGAGGACCATGAGGTCGAACTCGTCGGACTGCGCGAGCTCCAGCGCGAGCGGTCCGGCGGCCGCCACCCGGGTGGCGAAGCCCGCCGAGCGCAGACCCTTCTCGATGAAGCCCGAGATCCGCGCCTCGTCCTCGGCGATGAGGATGGATGCCATCAGGCGCCTCCGCCCGTCGTCGTCAGCGTGGTCGGTCGCGGCTCGGGCAGCGGCGGCAGCGGGGGCCGCGGCGGGATGACGAGGTCATCGGGCTGCGGGGTCTCGGCGAGCGGCAGCGAGATCACGAACAGCGCCCCACCGCACGGGGCGTCGTCGACGCGGACCGAGCCGCCGTGCGCACGGGCGATGACCTGCACGATGTTCAGCCCCAGCCCGCTGCCGGCGTGCGCCGTGCTGCCGCGGTGGAACCTGTCGAAGACGACCGCCTTGTCGGCGTCGGGGACGCCGGGGCCGTGGTCGCGAACCCACAGCTCGAGGGTGTCGTCCACCACCCGGCTGCCGATCTCGATGCGGCCGCCGCCGTGGGTGACGCCGTTCTGCGAGAGCTGCAGCATCGCCTGGGTGATCCGGCCCGGATCCACCCGCGCGACGACGTCGGCGATGGGGCCGGCGTCGACCTCGGCTCCCTCGATGCCCTGTGCCTTGCGCACGATCTGCTGCACGAGCTCGCCCGCGTCGACCCGCGCGGTCGTCACAGGAGAGGGCCCGTGGAGCGCGGCCGCGGCGGACAGGTCCTGCACGAGGCGGTCCATCCGCTCGAGCTCGTCGATCGCGAGCGCCTGCGTCTCGCGCACGTCGTCGGGGTCGTCGGCGTCCATCACCTCGAGGTTGCCGCGCACGATGGTGATCGGGGTCTTCAGCTCGTGGCCCACGTCGCTGAGCAGCTGCCGCTGCGAGTCGAGCGCGCCGTCGAGACGGTCCAGCATGTCGTTCATCGTGCTGGCGAGCTCCGACACGTCGTCGCGCCCCTGCACCGGGAGGCGCTCGCCGAGGGACTGGGCCGAGACCCGCTCGGCGGTCTCGCGCATGCGCCGCAGCGGTCGCAGCAGGCGGGTGGAGACGATCGTCGCGACCACGGCGATGACGAGGAGCGCGATCCCCGCCGCCACGAGATAGGCCTGCGCGGTGCCGTTGATCTCACCGAGCTCGGCGGAGACGTCGTAGGCCATCGTGAAGATGACCTCTGCTCCGGTCGCGGCGTCTCCTCCCACCACCGCGATGGGGGCCGCGAGGTAGCGCCAGACGACGCCCTCTTCGGCGTACGTGCCGATCACGGGGTCGGCGCCGGTGACCTCGGATGAGACGTGGGCGACGAAGCCCGGAGCGCTGGTGAGATCGAGATCGAGGTCGACGCCCGAGCGCAGCACCGCCCGGCCGTCGACGATGCCGAGCGCTCCCGTGTTGTCGTCGGGGCTCATGCGCTGCACGACCGCGCGCAGCGCCTCGTCGGCGGAGGGCCACGTGCCGGTGTCGTCGGGACCTTCACCCACGATGAACCGGGCCGAGTCGAGGTTGTCCTGCAGCCGGTCCTCGATGGCCTCCAGCGACACCGCCCGCTCGACGAGGTACACCGTCGCGCCCACCGAGATCAGCCCGATCGCCGCGACGAGCGTGATGACCGCGACGATGCGGGTGCGCACCGACATGCGCAGGCGCCGGTCGGGTGCGGGGGGCGGAGTGCTCACGCCTCCAGTATCGCGAGCGCGCGGGGTGCCCGTGCGACCCTAAGAGATGTCTCATCCCGTTCTTCCCGCTCCCGTGCTGGAATCGGGGGATGGATGCCACGGCCGCCGCCCCCGTCCCGGCGACCGCCGGTGACGAGGCGACCCTCCTGGCGGAGGCGCTCGATGTGCCCGTCTCGGCCGTCCGGGTCTTCTCCCGCGAGCCTCTCGGCGCGGGGTCGGTGACGGGGGTGACCCTCGCCCCCGAGGCCGCCTCCGCGCAGGGGTTCCCCTCCGACAGCGTCGCGTATCTCGACACCTCGCTGCTGCCGGTGGTGCGGGAGACCGGTCTCGCGCTCGACGGCGTGGCCCGCGTCTGGCTGCACCCCGCCGACCCGCATCTTCCCGCGCTGGCGCCCGCGGCGTTCGGCGACGCCGCCGCGGTGCTCCTGTCGCGTCTCGGGATCGCGGCGACCGACACCCCTGAGCTCGTCGGCTACCGTCCCGGCCGACGTGCGGTGCTCCGCGTGCCGACGGAGGGCGGGTCGTCCTGGGTGAAGGTCGTCCGGCCCAGCCGGATCGAGCGCGTCGTCACCGCCCACGACGCCCTGCGGGCCGGCGGGCTCCCCGTTCCGGCGGTGCGGGGCTGGTCCCCGGAGGGACTGCTCGTGCTCGACGCCGCCACGGGCGCACCGGCGACCGAGGCCACGTGGCGTCCCGCGCACCTCCTCGACGCCGTCGACGACCTGCGCCGCCGACTGACGGGCATCCCCCTCGCCTGGCCGGCGCGCACCTCGCTCGCCCAGCGCCTGCCCTGGTACCTGTCCCGGCTGGAGCTTCTCCTCCCCGACGCGGAGCGGCTGCGCGGGATCGGCGCGCGCATCGCGCAGTCCCTCGCCTCGGCCCCGGCCCCGCCGGCGACGATCCACGGCGACCTCCACATCGGGCAGCTCTTCCTCGTGGACGGCGCCGTGAGCGGTCTCATCGACGTCGACACCGCGGGCCGCGGCGAGCCCGGCGAGGACACGGCCGCCTTCCTCGGGCACGCGGTCGCGAGCGCGCTGCTGACGGAGCGTCGCGGCGGCCAGGACGGCCCGGGCGGCGACCACCCCGGCGACGGTTCAGCGGCGGTCCGCGCGCTCGCCGGGCTCGCCTTCGAGCGCTGGGGCGCCGACGCGCGGACGCGGGCGCTCACCGCCGTGCATCTGCTCGGTCACGCCCTCGGCGCCGCGTCGGCCGGGGACCCCGGGCGTGCGGCGCAGCTGATCGACGGGGCCGAGCGGGCGGCGGCTCCCGACCATAAGAGCCCTCTCATGCCCGGCTTCGAGGCGCCTTAGCGGCGGGCGACACAGTGGATGTCATGCGATCAGGCGATCGCATTCCCCCGGCACCGGGTCGAGGGACACCAGAGGAGGACTCGATATGAAGAAGAAGTGGATCGCCTACGGTGTGACCGGTGCGGTCGGACTCGGCCTGGTGGCCGGCGGCGCGACGGCGATGGCCTCGGCGATGGACCTGCGCACGACGGACGGCACCGTCGTCCCCGGCGGCGCGATCACCGGCAAGAACGGCTCGGTCCTCGACCGCGCAGCGGTGACGCTGAGCGTCAGCGACACGTCGGTGACGGTCGTCTCGGCCGCGACCCCCACCGCGGTCACCCCCGCGACCCCCGCCACGGCGCCGACCGCGCCGAGCCCCACCACGTCGCCGTCGCCGGTCACCTCGCCCTCGCCGGTGACCCCTGCCTCGCCCGTCACTCCGGCCTCGCCCGCCACGCCCGCCTCGCCGGTGACCCCGGCCTCGCCGGTGTCGGTGGCCTCGCCCGTGACGCCCGCGTCGCCGGTGACCCCCGCCTCGCCGGCCTCGGTGGCCTCGGCGCCGTCGAACTGACCCCCCGCAGAGCACGATGCCCCCGGAGCGATCCGGGGGCATCGTGCTGTCTGCGAGGCGGTGACTACTCCTGCAGGTGCTTGCTGGCGGCGTCGTAGATCGCGTCGACGAACCGGCCGGCCGTGTCGTCGTCGAAGGTGCCGCCGGTGGTGAGGGACTCGATCATCTGATCGCGTCCGTCCTCGCCGAGCAGCAGCATGCTCTGGCCCGCGGCGATGAGAGCGTCGTCGGGGAACATCTGGTTCACGAGATCCTCGGTGACCGACGGCTCCACCTCCTGGAAGACGGCGAGCATCGCCGGGCGCGCCTCGGCGAGGAAGGCGGCCTCGTCGTACTCGCCCGCGACCTCCTCGCCGCCGTCGGTGCCGTCCTCGGACGGGGCGGTGCTGATGCTCGGGGCCGGTGCCGGCGACTCCGCGGAACCGTCGGAGGAGGTGGTGAGGAACGCGGTGAACGCGATGCTCGTGAACAGGGCGATCGCCCAGAGCCCGCCGCCGAGCACCGAGAGCACGAGCGCGATGACGCCCACCGGCTTGCCGCCGTGCTTGCGGCCGGCGAGCGCGACGATCGACAGCACGAAGGCGACCAGCAGCAGGAGGCCGCCGACGATCACCGAGATGAGTCCGACCCACGGCACCGGCAGGAAGCCGACGCAGGCGAGGATCGCGCCGAGCACGGCGAGTCCGAGCGAGATCCAGGCCAGGGTCTTGGGACGCGTGTCGGTGCCGGCGGGCGGCGTCGCGGCGGCGTAGGCGGGCTGCCCGTAGGGCACCTCGGGAGCCGGGGCGTACGCGGGCGTCGCGGGCTGGCCGTCGACCGGGGCCGGCGGGACCGGCGCGGCGCCGGCCGGGACGCTCTCCGGGGCCGGGACGCGCTCGGTGGGCGTGTCGGGGGACGCGGGAAGGTCGGGGTACGCGGCCGTGGGCGCGTCGGAGGACGCGGGTGCGTCAGGCGACGCGGGTGCGTCGGGGGACGCGGGGACGGGCTCGCGCGTCTCGTCGGAGCCGGCGGGGTCGGTGGGGGTGGACATGGCACTCCTCGTCGTCGGTAGCCCTCCGCGGTGCGGCGGCGGACCTCCCCAGACTAGGGGACCCGGACGAGGCGGCCCAGACCGGGCGGGGCAGGTCGCCGTTCACGCCTCGGGCGCGTCGCCCCCGGGGAACAGGTCGCTCAGCCCAGGTCGCCCGCCGCCGGCATCCCCGATGGCGGTGCGCGCCGCGTGCCAGCCGGCCATGCCGTTGACGCTCGGCCCGGGCGGCGTCGCGGACGACGCGAGATACACCCCGCGCACCGGCGTCCGCCACGGGGTGCCCGAGACCACGGGGCGACGCAGCAGGTTCCGGACGGTCAGCGCTCCGCCCAGCCCGTCGCCGCCGATCGCGGCGGGGTTCTGCACGGCGAGCCGGGCGGCGGAGGTCGAACGGATCGCGAGCATGCGGTCCCGCACGCCCGGCGCGAAGCGCTCCAGCTGATCCAGCACGGCCTCCGTCGGATCGAGGTCGCTGCCGGCGGGCACATGCACGTACGCCCACAGCACCGCCGCCCCCGCCGGGGCACGGGTGTCGTCGACGACCGAGGGCTGGGTCAGGAGGACGTAGGGTCGCGACGGCATCCGCCCGGACAGCACCTGGGACTCCGCGGTGCGGATCTCGTGTGCGGAGCCTCCGACGTGGACGGTCGGCACCGCGGCCAGCGCCTCGTCGCGCCACGGGATCGGACCGTCCAGCGCCGCGTCGACCTTCGCCACGCCCGGCCCGTAGCGGAAGCGGCGCACGGCGCGCAGGTAGCGCGGCGGCACATCGGGCAGCGTCTCGATGAGCCTCGGCGATCCCGCGAGGAACAGCAGGTCGCCGCGGCGCGGATCGCCGACGTCGAGCGCGGCGAGATCGTCCACACGGACGCCGCACTCGACGGATCCGCCGTGGGCGGCGAGGTCTGCCAGCAGCGCGTCGGTGATGGCCTGGGCGCCGCCCCGGGGGAGCGGCCACCCGTGCGGCGCGTGCGCGTGGGCGGCCAGCAGCGCCCCCGCCCCGGCGCCGGCGAGCGACGGCATGCGCGAGGGAGCGTGCGCGGCGACGCCGGCCCACAGCGCCCGCCCGGCCTCGGTGCGCAGCAGGGCGTTCGCCGACGGGGTGCCCAGGCCCGCGGCCCGGGCACCGAAGCGCGCCAGTGCCAGCGGATGGCGCGGCACCCGCAGGAGGGTGTCGCTCGTGACCTCGACCACGTCGGCGAGGTGATCGCGCACGGGCTCGAACAGGCGGCGCCACCGCGGTCCGTCCGCGCCGAGACCGTCGGCGGTGCGCTCGAGGCTGCGCCACGCGATCGCCGCCGGCGCGTCGTCGAGGGGATGCCCGAACGAGGCCTCCGGCACGATCCACTCGACGCGGTCGGCGATCCCGAAGGCCCGGAACCAGGGGGAGGCGAGCGTGGCCGGATGGACGGCCGAGGCCACGTCGTGACGGAAGCCGGGAAGGGTGAGCTCGGCCGATCGGGCTCCGCCGCCGGGCGCGTCGGCCGCTTCGAGCACGCGCACCGCGTAGCCGGCGCGGGCGAGGGTGACCGCGGCGACGAGCCCGTGAGGGCCGCTGCCGACGACCGTCGCTCGACGCTGCATATGCTCCATCCTGCCTTGCGAGCCCGGAAGGCGGCAGTCGTGGTCGCCTCGGCATCCACGTGCCGACATCTGCTGCCGTCCGATCGTGCGGGTGGGGCGGGTTTCTCACGACGGAGGGGATGGTCGGCCGAGCCGCCGGTGAGCCAAGATGGAGACGTCGACGCACGGCGAGGGAGAGACATGTCTCTGAACACGGTTCCGCTGGACACCCCCACGGGGATCTCGGCACGGCTCGGGTGGGATCCCGGAACGACCGTGCACGACCGCCGCCGTCTCATCGCCAAGGAGCTCATCGCCGCCAAGCTCGGCTGCGCCACGACGGACGTCAGGATCGAGCGCGAGGCGCCCCGGGGCTTCGGCTACCACACCCGCCTCATCGCCTCCCGCGACGGGGCGGAGCTGCCCATCGCGATCGTGACGGCGAGCTATCGCGCCGCCACGGCGGTGGCCATCTGCGACCCCGGCCTGCCGGTCGGCATCGACATCCGCGACCTCAACCCGGAGCGGGCCGACATCAAGCAGATGCAGAAGCACTCGCGGCTGTTCGACGAGAACAACATCCCCGACCTCCTCCAGCACTGGACGCGCGTGCAGGCGGTGCTCGAGGCCGACGGCCGCGGCGTCCGCGTGGCTCCCGAGCACGTGCGCCTGGACGCCGGACGCCTCAAGGGGTGGATCCCCGACCGGAACATGAAGTACGCGCTCGTGGACGCCTCGCGCGACGGCTGGGTGATCACGATCGCGTCCGGCATCCTCCCCGCCGGCTGAGGCCGCGCCTAGGCGCCCGGCGCGCCCGCCCCCGCGTCGGCGAGCCCCGCGTCGGCGAGCGCCGCGTCGAGATCGGCGAGCCAGACCGCGGCATTGCCGTCGGACGGCGCACGCCAGTCGCCGCGGGGCGACAGCGAGCCCGCCGCCGTCACCTTGGGGCCGTTCGGGATCGCGGAGCGCTTGAACTGGGCGAACCCGAAGTACCGGCTCAGGAACACCCGCAGCCACCGCGCCACCGTGTCGAGGTCGTACGCGTAGCGCTCCTCCGCCGGGAAGCCGGGGGGCCACGCGCCGGACTCGGCGTCGGCCCAGGCGCGCTCGGCGAGGAACGCGATCTTCGACGGCCGGAAGCCGTAGCGGAGCACGTGGAAGAGCGCGAAGTCGTGGAGCGCGTAGGGGCCGATGGTGTCCTCGGTGGACTGGACCTTGCCGTCCTGACCCGCCGGCACGAGCTCGGGGCTGATCTCGGTGTCGAGCACCGACTGCAGCACCCGCTTGGCCTCGTCGCTGAGCGAGGTGCCCGTCTCGTCGTCGGCGGAGTGGGCGATCACCCAGCGGATGAGGTGCTGGATGAGCGTCTTCGGGACTCCGGCGTTGACGGCGTAGTGGCTCATGTGGTCGCCGACGCCGTAGGTCGCCCACCCCAGGGCGAGCTCCGAGAGGTCGGAGGTGCCGACCACGAACCCCCCGTGCTGGTTGGCGAGCCGGAACAGGAAATCGGTGCGGGCGCCGGCCTGCACGTTCTCGAACGTGACGTCGTAGACGGGCTCGCCGCCCGCGAACGGGTGTCCGATCCCCTTCAGGATCTCGGTGGCCATCGGGCGGATGTCGATCGTCTCGATGCGGGCGCCGATCGCCTCGGCCAGCGCGATCGCATTGGACTTCGTGTGGTCGCTCGTGGCGAAGCCGGGCATCGTGTACGCGAGGATGTCGCTGCGGGGGCGCCCCATGCGGTCCATCGCGCGGGCGACGACCAGGAGCGCGTGCGTCGAGTCGAGTCCTCCCGAGACGCCGATGACGGGACGCGGCGAGCCGATGGCGCGCATGCGCTGCTCGAGCCCGGAGACCTGGATGTTGAAGGCCTCGTAGCAGTCGAGGTCCAGGCGCGCCGGGTCGTCGGGCACGAAGGGGAACCGATCGACCGGGCGGCGGAGGCCGATGTCGGACGCCGGCGGGTCGACGGCGAAGGCGATCCGCTGCCCGCCCGTCCACCGCTCGACGCGGTTGTCGTCGAACGTGCCCTGGCGCAGGCGGTCCTGGCGCAGGCGGTCGAGGTCGACGTCGGCGACGGCGCGGCGCGGTCCGTCGGGGAAGCGCTCGGTCTCGGCGAGCAGCGTGCCGCCCTCGTAGACCATGGTCTGGCCGTCCCACGACACGTCGTTGGTCGACTCGCCCTGCCCGGCGGCGGCATAGACGTAGGCGGCCAGGCACCGGAGGGACTGCGACTGCGCGAGGATGCGGCGGTCCTCGGCGCGCGCGATCGTGATGGGGCTGCCGGAGAGGTTCAGGAGCACCGTCGCGCCGGCCAGCGCGGCGGAGGAGGACGGCGGGATCGGCACCCAGAAGTCCTCGCACACCTCGGCGTGGACCACGAGGCCCGGGACGTCGGTCGCCTCGAAGAGCAGGTCGGTGCCGACGGGGACCTCGGCGCCGGCGAGGGTGACGGTGTCGGGTGCGTCGGTACCCTGGGCGTACCAGCGGTGCTCGTAGAACTCGCGGTAGGTCGGCAGGTACGACTTCGGGGCGACGCCGAGCACCCGGCCGCGGTGGATCGCGACGGCGCAGTTGTAGAGGCGCGAGCCGATCCGCAGCGGAGCGCCGATCACCAGCAGCGGGCGGAGCCCGGTCGAGGCCGCGACGATCCGGTCGACGGCGGCCAGCACGGCGTCGAGGACGGCGTCCTGCAGGACGAGGTCGTCGATCGCGTAGCCGGTGAGGCACAGCTCGGGGAAGACGGCCACCGCCACCGCGTCGTCGTGGCACTCCTGTGCGGCGGCCAGCACCGCGTCGGCGTTGGCGACGGGGTCGGCGATCGCGACGGGGATGGTGCAGGCGGCCACGCGCGCGTAGCCGTGGCGGTAGGCGCTCTCGAACGGCAGGGACTGGCTCACGGGACCAGTCTGGCATCCGCGGTGCGACAGGGCACGGGAGCAGCCGGGTTCCGCACGCCTCGAGCGCTCGCCGCCGGTGTCGGGGACCGCCGTTAGGGTCGGAGACGGAAGGGTGACATGCGATACATCGAAGACGAGGGCCGGATCGTCTGGAGCGCGAGCGACCTCAAGGCCGCCGCGGAGTGCGAGTTCGCGTGGCTGCGCGCGATCGACGCGAAGCTCGGACGGGTCGCCGCCGTCGACGACCCCGAGGACGCCACCCTCGAGCGCGCGGGTCGCCTCGGCACGCAGCACGAGCTGCGGGTGCTCGACGAGTACCGCGCCGCGTTCCCGGGTCGCGTCGTCGAGATCGCCGCGGCGCGGTCGTCGGATGCCGGGGCGCTGGCATCGGCGGTGGCGCGGACGATCGAGGCGCTCGCCGATCCCGACGCGGCCGTCGTCTACCAGGCGGCCTTCGCCACCGACGAGTTCGTCGGGTTCGCCGACTTCCTCGTGCGCGACACGACGCTGCCGGGCGCCCCGTGGCTGGTCCAGGACACCAAGCTCGCCCGGCACGCCCGCGTCACCGCGCTCATGCAGCTGGCGGCCTACGTCGACCAGCTCGACCGGCTCGGCGTGCCGCGCTCGGGGCGCGTCGAGCTGCTCCTCGGCGACGGATCGATCTCCGCGCACGAGGTGCGCGACCTGCTGCCCGTCTTCTCGCTCCGCCGGGCGCGCCTGCGCGCGCTGATCGCCGACCGCGACCTGGCCGCGGGGGCGGCCGGCGCGCCTATCGCCTGGGGCGACGACCGCGGCGCGCTGCGGGTCGTCGCGTGCGGCCGCTGCGCCACGTGCGACCTCGACGTCGTCGCCCAGCGCGACCTCCTGCTCGTGGCAGGCATCCGTCCGGTGCAGCGCGACCGCCTGCGCGCCGTCGGCATCCGTACGATCGACGACCTCGCGGCGGCCGTCGAGGCCCCGCCCCGCATGTCGGGCGACACCTTCGCCAACCTCCGCACGCAGGCGCGGCTGCAGCTGACGAGTCCCGCCGGCGGGGTCGAGGCCACGCCCGCGGCGCCCGCCGACGCCGCGTCGCCGCCCGCGACACCGCAGCCGCCGGTCCCGACGTTCGAGGTGGTGTTCCCGAAGGCGCTGGGCGCGCTTCCCCGACCCGACCACGGCGATCTCTTCTTCGACTTCGAAGGCGACCCGCTGTACACCGAGACGCCCGCTCCCGGAGCGGCGGCGCAGTGGGGGATCGACTACCTCTTCGGCTGGGTCGACACGGCCAGCCGCTACACCCCGCTGTGGGCGCACACGTTCGCCGAGGAGAAGGCCGCCCTCCAGGACTTCCTGGCGTTCGTGGAGCTGCGGCGGCGCGCGCATCCGGGCATGCACATCTACCACTACGCGCCGTACGAGCCCACGCACCTGCTGGCGATGGCCGCGCGGCACGGCGTGGGCGAAGGGGCGGTCGACCGGCTCCTGCGCGAAGGGGTCTTCGTCGACCTCTACCCGATCGTGCGGCGGGCCCTGCGGGTGGGGTCGCGCTCCTACTCGATCAAGAAGCTCGAGCCGCTCTACATGGGAGCCGATGTCCGCACGAGCGACGTGCAGCGCGGCGACGACTCGATCGTCCGCTACGTGGAGGCGCGCGCCTACGCCGACGCCGGTCAGGACGACGCCGCCGCGGCGGTCCTGGACGACCTCGCCGACTACAACCGCTACGACTGCGTCTCCACCCTGAAGCTGCGCGACTGGCTCGTCGACCGGGCGCGCGAGGCGAACCTGCGGCCCTCGATCGATGCGGAGGCCGCGGAGTTCGCGTACGAGCCGTCGCCCCGCGCCGAGGCGCTCTCGCGCCTGGCGGCAGCCGTCCCCGACAGCGGCGTCTCGACCGCCGGCGACGAGGCTGTGGCCGTGGGCGAGGCGCTGCGGCTCGGGGCGGCCGCGATCGACTACTACCCGCGCGAGGTCAAGACCTTCTGGGCGACCCACTTCCTGCGCCTGCGCGAACCGGTCTCGGTGTGGGAGGACACCCGCGACGTCATGGTCGTCGACGCGGACCGCTGCCGGGTGGTGACCGACTGGCACCTGCCCGAGGGCGCGCGCGTCCAGCGACGCGTGGTCGAGCTGCGCGGCGAGCTCGCGCCGGGCACGCGCCTGAGTGTCGACGGCTCGCCGTTCGCCGTCTACGAGATCCCCGCCCCGTTCCCGGTGGAGACCAACCCCCGCTGGATCCACGCCGCGCGCACCGTGAAGGTGGTGGAGGTGCTCGAGGACGGCGCGGTCGTCGAGGAGACGTCGGTGCAGGGCATGACCTGGCGCGATCTTCCGGTCGCCCTCACCCCCGCCGCCCCGCCGCAGGCGGGCAGTCAGCAGGCGGCGATCGACGAGTGGGCCGATGCGGTGCTCGCCGCCGCGGCGGGCGAGGTGCCCGCCCTTCCGCCCGATCCGGCCGGCGACCTGCTCCTGCGCCGGGCGCCGCGCACCCGCACGGGTGCGCTCGCGCGCGGCCGGGGCTCCGACGTCGCCGACATCACCGCGTCCCTGCTCGACCTCGACCGCAGCTACCTGGCTGTCCAGGGACCGCCCGGAACGGGCAAGACCTACGTGGGGTCCCACGTCGTGGCGGCGCTCGTGCGCGACCACGGGTTCCGGGTGGGAGTGGTGGCGCAGTCGCACGCGGTGGTCGAGAACATGCTCGACCGCATCGTCGAGGCGGGCGTGCCGCGTGCCCAGGTCGCGAAGGCTCCCAAGTCCTCGCCGGCCGCGGGCGACGGCGACGGCGGCACATCGTTCACGCCCATCGCCAAGAACGCGATGGCCGCGTACATCGGCGAGCAGCAGGGCGGGTTCGTGGTCGGCGGGACCGCCTGGGACTTCAGTCACACGGGGCGGGTCGCGCGCCGCGGCCTCGACCTGCTCGTCATCGACGAAGCGGGGCAGTTCTCGCTCGCGTCCACGATCGCGGTGACGGCGTCGGCGTCGCGGGTGCTGCTCCTCGGCGACCCGCAGCAGCTCCCGCAGGTGAGCCAGGGGACGCATCCCGAGCCGGTCGACACGTCGGCGCTCGGCTGGATCATGGACGGGGCGCCGGTGATCGCCGCCGACCGCGGCTACTTCCTCGCGCAGTCCCGGCGCATGCGCCCCGAGGTGGCGGCGCCGGTCTCGCAGCTGTCGTACGCGGGCAAGCTCGAGGCCCATCCCGACACGGCGGGCCGGCGCATCGACGGCGTGCCTGCCGGAGTGGTCACCGTGCCGCTCGGCCACACCGGCAATGCCACGCAGTCGCCCGAGGAGGCCGAGCGCGTCGTCCAGATCGTCCGCGACCTCGTCGGGCGGGAGTGGACGGCTGCCGAGGGAGCTCCGCCGCGTCCGCTGCGCGCCGACGACCTGATCGTCGTCACGCCGTACAACGCCCAGCAGCTCCTCGTCGAGGAGGCGCTCGTCGCTGCCGGATTCGGCGATGTGCCGGTCGGAACGGTGGACCGGTTCCAGGGGCAGGAGGCCGCGGTGGCGATCGTCTCGCTGGCGGCCTCGTCGGGGCGCGACGCCCCCCGCGGCCTGGAGTTCCTGCTGCTGCAGAACCGCCTGAACGTCGCGGTCTCGCGCGCGATGCACACCGCCTTCGTCGTCTACGGCACCGGACTCCTCGACGATCTGCCCCGCACGCCCGACGGCGTCTCGCGTCTGAGCGCCTTCGCGCGACTGGTCGGCGCGGCCTGACGGCGGCCACCTGGCGGATGCCACGGTTCCGTAGACTCGGCGCATGACCGACGAGGCGCCCCGCCAGTTCGAGATCGAGATGCCGCCCGAGGCGGTGACCGGCAGCTACGCGGACTTCGCGAACGTGTGGCACACGTCCGACGTGTTCGTCATGGACTTCGTCTCGCTCGTGCGCCCGCCGCACGAGGCGACCGATGCCGACGGCACGACCGTGACCGTCGTGCCGGGCCGTGTCGTGCAGCGCGTGCGGATCCCCCCGGAGCAGGTGTTCGAGCTCGCCAAGGCGCTCACGCAGCAGCTGGAGTTCTGGGAGCGCGAGAACGGCCGCCGCACCGGCGACGCTCCGTCCTGATCCCGCGAGCCCGTGCCGCGGTCGCTCAGACGGTGCCGCGGTCGCTCAGACGGTGCCGTAGAGGCGGTCGCCGGCGTCGCCGAGACCGGGCACGATGTAGCCCTTCTCGTTGAGGCGCTCATCGAGGGCACCGAGCACGAGGGTGACGTCGCGGTCCCCGACCTGCTTCTCGATCGCCGCGACGCCCTCGGGGGCGCCGAGGATGCAGATCGCCGTGACGTCCTGCGCGCCGCGCGCGAAGAGGAAGTCGATCGCTGCGCCGAGCGAGCCGCCGGTGGCGAGCATGGGGTCGAGCACGAAGCACTGACGGTCGCTGAGGTCGGCGGGGAGGCGCTCCGCGTAGGTGACCGGCTGGAACGTCTCCTCATCGCGCGCCATGCCCAGGAAGCCGACCTCGGCGGTCGGCAGCAGCTTCACCATGCCGTCCAGCATGCCCAGGCCCGCGCGGAGGATGGGGACGACGAGAGGCCGCGGCTCGCTGATCCGCACACCGGTGGTCGAGGTCACCGGGGTCTGGATGTCGACGTCCTCGACGCGCACGCTGCGGGTCGCCTCGTAGGCGAGCAGGGTGACCAGCTCCTCCGTCAGCTGCCGGAACACGGGCGACGGGGTGCGCTGGTCGCGCAGGACGGTCAGCTTGTGGGTGATGAGAGGGTGGTCGGCCACGTGCACACGCATGATCACAGGCTACCCGGGCGTACGCTGGGCGCGTGAGCATGCCCGCCCGTCTGCCCCCTCGGGAGACCGACCTCGCCGCGATGGCGCGGGCCAGGGAGCTCGCCGCCGAGGCCGCCGCGCACGGCGACATCCCCGTGGGCGCGGTGGTGACCGACGTGTCCGGGACCATCCTGGGCGAGGGTCGCAACCTCCGCGAGCTCACCCACGATCCCCTCGCGCACGCCGAGGTGGTGGCACTGCGTGCGGCGGCGGAGACCCTCGGGTCGTGGAACCTCGAGCACTGCACGCTGGTGGTCACCCTCGAGCCGTGCCTGATGTGCGCCGGCGCGATCTCGCAGGCGCGCGTGGGCCGGGTCGTCTTCGGGGCGTGGGACGACAAGGCGGGGGCGGCGGGATCGCTCTACGACGTGCTCCGGGACCGCCGTCTGCCGCACCGCTCCGAGGTCGTCGGGGGAGTGGAGGCCGAGGAGGCGGCGGCGCTGCTGCGCGCGTTCTTCCTCGCGCGCCGCGACCCCTGAACCGCGGCCGGTCAGTCGCTCGAGGAGAGGACGATCGTCTCGGTGGCGGGACGGCTCTCGCGGGACGGCAGCCCGATCCGCGGCTCGACGGCGATGCGTTCGGCGCCCGGGACGAGCTCGTGCACGCGCTCCTCGATCTCGCGGAGCACCAGCGCGACCTCGCCGAAGAGCAGGTCGGGCGGGAACGAGACGCTCACGAGCACCACGGCGAGCCCGTCGGCGGTCCACCGGGTGGTCACGTCGAGGATGCGGTGGGTCTCGGTCTCCTCGCACAGCACCTCGGCGACAGCATCTCGGATAGCGGGGGCATCGAGGACGGCGACGGTCATGCCGTCGAGCGTAGGGCGCGCGACGGATCGTCGGACGCCGTTCGAGCCGTGGCAAATCGCCGGGCGCGGCGACGGGGCGATCGGCGTCAGTCGGAGGAGCTCAGGATGATCGCCTCGGTCGGCGGCGCCGGGAAGGCGGGCTGGCCGATGTAGCCGATGACGGCCAGCAGGGCCTGCCGCACGGCTCCCGGGCGCTCGAGGTGGGGGGCGTGACCGACGCCCTCGAGCTCCAGCTCGGCGACCTCGCCGCCGGCCGCGCGGTACGCGTCGAGGACGTCGCGCGTCTGGGACACCATCTCCTGGGCGGGCGCGATCTCCTCGCCGGGCCATCCCGGGATGATGCCGAGCGCGCCGAGGTGGTTGAGGTCGTAGAACGACGTGTCGGAGACGATCGCGTCGGCCGTGCCGTGCACCCAGAGGATCGGGGGCTTGACGGGGAGGTCGACGATGCCCGAGGTGTCGAAGTAGCGGGGCGCCATGGTGTTGAGCACCCCGGTGGTCCCCGCCGCGAATCCGGGCCAGTTCTCGCTCGCGACGCCGTCGCCGGGATAGTTCCCCTCGGCGGTGGAGGTGGTGAGCATCGACTCCACCCACAGGTCCTCGTTGACCCCGTCGTAGTCGGCCGACACGTAGCCGGAGCGGAACACGCTGCGCGGCGAGGTCGGCGCCTCGTCGGTGGTGTCGTGGTCGGCGAGCCGCTGCACGAAGTCCGGGTTGGCGCCGCCGCCCCCGACGCCGGCGTCGTCGTCGGTCAGCCGCGACCCGTCACGGCGGGTGCCGCCGAAGCCGTAGGGCGAGACGGGGGCCTGCAGCGTCAGCGACAGCACGGGGTGGTCGAGGGCGTACTGCATGACGACGCCGCCGCCCATGGACCAGCCCACGAGGTGCGCGGTGGGGATGCCGAGGGCGGACAGGGCCGCGTGGACGTCGTCGCTGAAGTCGCGCACTCCGCGCGTCGCGTCGACCGGTGCGTGCTCGCTCGTGCCGAAGCCGCGCAGATCGATCGCGATGACGCGGAGGTCGGCCGGCAGGTCCTGCATGAACTCCTGCCAGAACAGGCTGGACGACACGTTGCCGTGGATCAGCACGACGGTCCGCTCGGCGGGCGTGGCCGCGTCGTCGCCCTCGCGCTCGAGGATCCCGACCGCCAGCCGGTCGGTGTCGATCACGCGGGAGATGATGCCGTCGAGGAGTGTCATGACCAGGTCCTTCGCAGTCGCGACGGGGCGCCCACGCCGCCGTCGGTTCCGACTATAGCCCGCGGTCCGCCGCCGCGAACGGTGCTCTCAGGGACCTCTCACGACCCCCTCGCGACCTCCTGATCCGCCGCCCGTCGTTCACGTGACCGCCGCCCGCGCGGCGCCGCCGGATGAGAGGATGGCGGGATGGCTGATCACTCTCTCCCCGCGGTCGCGATCCTCGGTGCCGGCTCGATGGGCGGTGCGATCCTGCAGGGTCTGGTCCGCTCCGGCGCGGCGCCCTCGGTGACCGTCACCAACCGCACCGCCGCCCGCGCCGCCGGCGTCGGCGACCTTCCCGGCGTGACGAGCCTGGCGCTGGAGACCACCCCCGACGCGAACACGGTCGCGGCGGCCTCCGCCGACATCGTCCTCATCGGGGTGAAGCCCCTCATGGTGCCCGACCTGCTCCGGGAGATCGCGCCGGTGCTGCGCCCGGGCACGGTGCTGGTGAGCCTCGCCGCCGGGGTCACGATCTCCACCTTCGAGTCGATCGTCGGAGAGGGCATCCCGGTGATCCGGTCGATGCCGAACACGCCCGCCGTCGTCGGCAAGGCGGTCACCGGCCTCGCGGCCGGGCCGTCGGCGTCGGCGGACGACCTCGCCGTCGTGCGCCGGCTCTTCGAGACCTGCGGCGTGGTCATCGAGGTGGCCGAGGACGGCATCGACGCGCTCTCGACCATCTCCGGCTCCGGCCCCGCCTACGTGTTCCTGCTGATCGAGGAGCTCACCGAGGCGGCCAGGGGCAAGGGCTTCTCCGAGGCCGATGCGCGCCTCATGGCCGAGCAGACCTTCATCGGCGCCGCCGCGCTGCTCGACGCGACCGGCGAGGACCCCGCGGAGCTGCGTCGCCGGGTGACCAGCCCGAAGGGGACGACCGAGCGCGCGATCGCCGTGCTCCAGGGAGCCAACCTGGCGGGACTGTTCGCCGAGGCGACCGACGCCGCCCTCGCGCGCGCCCGCGAGCTCGCCGCCGGGTCCTGACGCGGGTCCTCGGCTAGCGGTCCAGGGCCGCGAAGCGCTCGATGTCGGAGTTGGTGCCGGAGACGATGATGAGGTCGTGGTTGGTGACGACCGTGTTCGCCTCGGCGTAGCGGAACGGCTTGCCGGGGCTCTTCACGCCGACCACCGTGACGTTGTACTTGGTCCGCACCCCGGACTCGTTGAGACCGACGCCGCGGATGAACTTGGGCGGATACATCTTGGCCAGCACGAAGTCGTCGTCGAAGCGGATGAAGTCCAGCATGCGCCCGCTCACCAGGTGCGCGACCCGCTCGCCGGCCTCCCGCTCGGGATAGATGACGTGGTTGGCGCCGACGCGGGCGAGGATCTTGCCGTGGGACTGCGAGACCGCCTTCGCCCAGATCTGCGGCACCTTGAGGTCGACGAGATTCGCGGTGATGAGCACCGAGGCCTCGATCGAGGATCCCGTGGCGACGATCGCGACCTGGAAGTCCTGCGCGCCGATCTGCTTCAGCGCCTCGATGTTGCGGCCGTCGGCCTGCACGGCGTGCGTGACCCGCTCGGACCACTTCTGCACGAGCTCGAGGTTCGCGTCGATGGCGAGCACCTCGCGGTCGAGCCGGTCCAGCTCGCCCGCGCAGGCGGCGCCGAAGCGGCCGAGGCCGATGACGAGCACCGGCGCATCATTGCGGATCTGTTCAACCAACGATCGGCCTTTCCACGGGCAGCGAGTAGTGCTGCGATCGGCTGGTCGCGGCCACGGCCGCGGCGAGGGTCACTGTACCAACGCGACCCATGAACATGGTGGCCGCCAGCACGTAGGAGGCGGAGTCGGGGAGTTCGGCGGTCAGCCCCGTCGACAGGCCCACGGTGGCGAAGCCGGAGATGACGTCGAACAGCACGAACTCCACGGGCGCCTTCGTCAGCTGCGCGATGGTGATCGTCGACACGGCGACGATCGTGGCTCCCCACGCGACGACCGACAGGGCCACGCGCTGCACGTCGCTGGGGATGCGGCGACCGAAGGCCTCGACGCTCTGGCGTCCCTTCGCCTCCGAGAAGACGGCGAGGGCCAGGACGGCCAGGGTCGTCACCTTGATGCCGCCGGCCGTCGACGCCGACCCGCCGCCGACGAACATGAGCATCGATCCGACCACGAGCGACGAGCCGTTGAGCTCGCTGATGTCGATCACCGAGAAGCCGCCCGAGCGCGTCATGGCGGACAGGAAGAGCGCCTGGAAGGTGGTGTCCCACGCGTCCATCGATCCGAACGTCTCCGGGTTCTCGTACTCGAGCAGCAGGAAGACGCCCGCCCCGGCGAAGAACAGGACCACCGTCGTGATCAGGGTGAGCTTGGTGTGCAGCGACCAGCGGCGCACGTGCCACTGGTGCCGCCACAGCGTGAAGATGACGGGGAACCCGATCGACCCGAGGAACACGCCCGCCATGAGCACCGTCAGCAGGAAGTAGTCCTGGGCGAACGGGGTGAGGCCCTCGGCGTTGGGGGCGAAGCCGGTGTTGGTGAACGACATGGCGGCGTAGTACGGCGCCTCCCACAGAGCCGTCAGCGGGTCGACGCCGTTGATGAGCAGGGCGGGGTAGAGGAGGACGGCCAGCGCCGCCTCGATGATGAGGGTCGACAGCGCGACGGTCGACAGCAGCTGGCCGACCTCGCCGAGCCGCACGGTCTGCCCCTCGTTGACCGGTCCGCCGTGGGCGCGCATGGGGTTCGAGTCGCCGGCCGCGATCAGCTTGGCGCGCAGTCCCAGGCGCTTGGAGATGACGAGGCCGAGGATCGAGGCCAGGGTCAGCACGCCGAGCGCGCCGACGTTGACGCCGATGAACACGAAGACGTGCCCGAGCGGAGACCAATGGGTGCCCATGTCCACGGTGGCGAGACCGGTGACGCAGATCGTCGAGACGGCCGTGAACAGCGCATCCGCAAGCGGCGTCGGCCGGCCGTCGGCGGCGGCCGCGGGCAGTGAGAACAGCGCGGTGAACAGCAGGATGAGCGAGCTGAACACCAGCACGGCGAACCGCGAGGGCGACGAGGTGGTGAGATCCCGCAGGCCCTGCCACCTGCGTCGCAGGCGGCGCAGCGCGCGTACGACGACGGTCTCGCCCGCCATGTCGCGCCCCTCTCGCCGAAAGAATCGTTGTCATGGTACTCCGACGCGCGCGCGGGCTAACCTAAGGGCATGGCGGACATCTTCGACGTGATCGCCGACGGCACTCGTCGGGACATCCTGCAGCTGCTGCGCGAGCGCGGCAACGGCCGGGGGACCAGCGTGTCGCAGATCGTCGCCGAGCTCGGGGTGAGCCAGCCCACCGTGTCCAAGCACCTGAAGGTGCTGCGCGAGGCGGAGCTGGTCTCGGTGCGCGAGGAGGGCCAGCACCGCTACTACAGCCTGTCGCCGGCGCCGCTGGACGCCGTCGACGAGTGGCTGATGCCGTTCGTGCTGGAGGAGGAGTCCTCTGCCACCGCCGGCGTCACCCTCCCCGAGCCTGCCGCCGCAGCTGCCGATCTGGTCGGACGCGCCGCGGCGACGACCAAGCACGCGTTCGAGAACGTCCTCAAGCGCATCCCCGGTCGGTAGACCTGCCGGCGTCGCGTCGCCCGGGAGTTCGGCGGCGACGCCCGCTCCCCGTTCATCACACGGACCACAGAGGTTTACACGCGTCCCACCGACCCCCTAGGCTGGGGCGCACAGCACGACTGGGAAAATCGGTGCTGCAAGACACAGCACTACTGGGTTGAGCTGGGGAGATGGGATGCCGGAGTTGTCTGACGTGCGCTTTCTGACGGTCGCGGAGGTGGCCGATCTCATGCGCGTCTCCAAGATGACCGTGTACCGACTGGTGCACGCCGGCGAACTGCCCGCCGTCCGCTTCGGTCGCAGCTACCGCGTGCCGGAGACGGCGGTCACCGCTGCCCTGCAACGTCCCATTGCCGACGTCGGCTAGACTGTCACGAGGCATTTTTCTCATTGCCTGATCCCGGACGCGAAACGATCGCGTCCAGACCCCTGACGTAGTGAGGTTTTCCGTGGGTTCTGTCATCAAGAAGCGCCGCAAGCGCATGGCGAAGAAGAAGCACCGCAAGCTGCTTCGCAAGACTCGCCACCAGCGCCGCAACAAGAAGTAAGTCGCGGCCGAAACACCGAGCGCCCCGGATCCTCGCGGATCGAGGGGCGCTTCGTGTTCCGCGGCCACCTGCCCCGGGACCGCCGCTCAGGCGTGCGGGTCGGTGACGACGGGGATCGCCTGCGTGAAAGCGCGGTGGCGCTCCTCGGCCTCGGGCGAGCCGCTGAACACGCCCTCGGCGGGCGCGGACGACTGCGGGGCGCGCGACGGCTTCTCCGCGTTCTCGGCGACGAGCACCCGCTGGGCCGGCAGCGCGGTGGGCGCGGTCGTGCGGAGGTAGGTGACCAGCTCCTCGCGGATGAGGCAGCGCAGGTCGAACAGCTGCCCCGAGTCCGCGGCGCTGACGAGCACCCGCACCCGGATCGACCCGGCGGTGGCGTCGGTGACCTGCACCACCGAGGTCCGCCCGTCCCACAGCGGCGTCTCGGCGAGCACCTCGCCGAGACGCGCGCGGATGCGGTCGACCGGGGCGCGCCAGTCGAGGTCGAGGTCCACGGTGCCGAGGATCTCGCTCCCGTGGCGCGTCCAGTTCTCGAACGACTGGGTCGTGAAATAGGTGCACGGCAGCACCAGGCGGCGCTGATCCCAGAGGTCGACGACGACGTAGCTGAGGGTGATCTCCCCGACCCGGCCCCATTCGCCGTCCACGACCACCACGTCGTCGACGCGCAGCGCGTCGCTGAAGACGAGCTGCACGCCCGCGAACACGTTCGCGAGCACCGACTGCGCGGCGAGGCCGGCGACGATCGAGGCGATCCCCGCGGATGCCAGCAGGCTCGCGCCGACGGTCTGGACGGCGGGGAACGTGAGGAGCACGGCCGAGACGGCCACCACGATGATGAGCGCGATGCTCAGGCGCCGGACGATCAGCGTCTGAGTGCGGATGCGGCGGGCCTGGCGGTTGTCGGGGACGTCGATGCGGAAACGGCCGAGCATCGCGTCGGTGGCCACGAGGTCCAGGCTCACGAGCATCCAGGCGACGAGCGCGATCGCGACGATGCCGATCGCGTGGGCGATCACGCCGGCGGCGGGCGCCTCGGCGGGATAGGCGAGCACGAACGCCACCCAGACGGCCAGGAGCGCCGCGAGCGCGCGGAACGGCCGCCGGGCGCGGCGGGTCAGCGCGGTCGCCCACGCCTTCCGAGCGCCGAGCCTCCCGGTCACCACGGTCACCACGATCACCGTCACGGCGGCGACGATCAGGCAGATCGCCAGGGTGATGCCGAACCGCATCCACTCATCCCACATCGGCTCATCCTCTCTCGGCCCGCGAGCGCGGGGAGCCACCGTAAGCAGAGCACCCCACCCGGACGCAAACCCGACCCGCCGGCGACCCCGCCCGGGGGGAGGATGCGCGAGGATGGAACCGTGACGCGCGTGACGATCATCACCAAGCCCGACTGCCATCTGTGCGACGTCGCGCGGGAGATCGTCGAGACCGTGGTGGCCGAGCTTCCCGAGCCGGAGGGCATCGACGTCGAGGAGCTCTCCATCCTCGACGACCCCGCACTCCATGCGCAGTGGTGGGAGAAGATCCCGGTCGTCCTCGTGGACGGCGCCTTCCACGCGCACTGGCGCGTCTCGCCCGAGCGGCTGCGCGCCGTCCTGACCTGACCCCGCCCCGCCCGACCGACCGACCAACGAGGGAGATCCCGATGACCATCCGACACGTCGTGGCCTGGAAGCTGACCGCGGAGGATCCCGACACGCGCGCGGCGCAGGCGGCGGAGGTGGCGCGGCGCCTCACCGGGCTGGTGGGCGTCGTCCCGTCGATCCGCTCCCTGTCGGCGGGCCCGAACGCCGCCTACGCGCACCAGAACGTCGACGTGGCGGTGGTCATCGACTTCGACGACGTGCAGGGGCTCGACGACTACCAGACCCATCCCGCCCACCAGGAGGTCGCCGCCTACATCCGCAGCGTGGTCGGCGACCGGATGGCGGTCGACTTCGAGGTCTAGGAGGCCGCCGCGGCGGCTACGCGCGGTCGACGACCTCCGCGACCGGTGCGTTCGTCTTGACGGACTCGATGCCGTTCAGGGCACTCGCCTTCGAGGCGTACCCCTCACTGGACGCGATGACCTGACCGTTCGACGCCGTGAGGTCGAAGCGCCACTGACCGCCCTTGTCGGTGAAGAGCTCGCTAGTGAGCGGACGCCTCCGGTGCATCGACCTCGACACGGGGTCGGACGACCACGGGGGTGTCCGTGAACGCGATGCGCACCACGTCGTCGTAGTCGGCGCGCTCGTCGGCCGCGTGCTGGACGGTCACGAGCGTGCCGTCGCCGGTGCGGACGAGCGTTCGGCGGAAGCTGCCCAGGAACGTGCTCTCCTGCACCGTCGCCGTGACCCCGCCCGTCGCGACGAGCCGGACGTTCTCGGGGCGGACGAAGACCTCGACGGGACCGTCGTCCGCCGGCGCGAACTGCAGCGGCAGGCGCTCCGACCACACGTGCACCTCCCGTCCGCGCACGATGCCGGGCACGAGGCTGGAGACCCCCACGAACGCGGCGACACCGGGTGTGGCGGGACGGAGGTAGAGGTCCTCCGGCGTGCCGATCTGCTCGATGCGACCCGCGTTCATCACGGCGATCCGGTCGGAGACGGCGAGCGCCTCCTCCTGGTCGTGGGTCACGAAGACGGTGGTGATGCCGAGCCGGAGCTGGATGCGGCGGATCTCGTCGCGCAGCTGCACACGGACCTTCGCGTCGAGTGCCGACAGCGGCTCGTCGAGCAGGAGCACGCGCGGCTCGGTGACCAGGGCGCGGGCCAGGGCCACGCGCTGCTGCTGGCCGCCCGAGAGCTGATGGGGGTAGCGGTCCGCCAGGTGGTCGAGGCCCACGAGCGCGAGCGCGTCGTCGGCGCGCCCGGCGGCCTCCCGCTTCGCGACGCGGCGACGCCGGAGCCCGAAGGCCACGTTGTCGATGACGCGCAGATGCGGGAAGAGCGAGTAGGACTGGAACACCATGCCGATGTCGCGCCGGTTGGTCGGGATGCCGGAGACGTCGCGGCCGCCGAGGAGCACCGCGCCGCCCGAGGAGGGCTCCAGCCCCGCGAGCACGCGCAGGGCCGTCGTCTTGCCGCAGCCGGAGGGGCCGAGCAGCGACACGAACTCCCCGGGGGCGATGTCGAGACGGAAATCGTGGAGGACGCGGGTCGGGCCGTAGTCCTTCGTGACCCCGCGGAACTCCACGCGGGTGCCCTCGCCGGCGTCGGCCAGGAGGAGGTTGTCGGAGGTGCGGGGCAGAGCGCGGATCGTCCCGGCGGCGGGCGGCAGGTCGGTGGCGGTCATGAGAGGGTCCTTCCGGTGCGTGACCGTGCGGCGCGGGAGATCGCGAGGAGGAGGAGGAAGACGAACAGCAGGGACAGCAGGGTGAACATCGCCGAGGCGTAGGGATCGATCTTGTTGGCGACGACCAGCGCGGTCTGGAGGACCTGGCGGTTCAGCAGCGAGGCGATCGTGAACTCGCCCAGCACGACGGCCACGGAGATGAGCGAGGCGGCGAGCAGGCCCTGACGGAGGTTCGGCACCAGCACGTGCACGATGACCTCGAGCCAGCTCGCGCCGAGCGCGCGGGCCGCCTCGGCGAGGGTCTTGAGGTCGACCGCGCCGATCGACGCCCGGATCGACCGGTAGGCGAAGGGCAGCACGGTGATGCCATAGGCGAAGGCGAGGGTCCAGGCACCGGTGCCCAGTGCCCGCCCGATCTGCAGATAGATCGGGGCGAGTCCGACCACCAGCACGATCGCCGGGATCGAGATCGGCAGCAGGGCGACGAACTCGAACGCGGCCCCCAGCCGCGGGTAGCGCAGCTCGATCAGGATCATCGTGGGCAGCAGCACGATGAGGACGATCAGGACGGTCACGACCGCCAGGACCAGCGAGTTGCCGAGGCCGGTCCAGATCGGTGCCAGCACCTGGGTGTTGCCCGGGTCGAAGACCCGGATCCAGTTGGCCGTCGAGAGACCGCCCGTGAGCGGGTCGCGGAACGTGTACAGCAGCGTCGCGAGGAGCGGGACGGCGAAGAGGACGCCGACGGTCAGTCCGATGGCCCAGCGGGTGGCGCGCGCCGGCTCGAGTCCGCGCGGCGCCCTGCCGGAGGCGGTCGTGGCGTTCACGACTGCCACCGTGCCGCCCGCGAGCGGATGGCCGTGTAGAGCCACATGACGAGGCCCACCACGACGATCATGCCGAGCGCCAGCGCGCCGGCCAGGTTCTCGCGGCCGAGGACGGTCTCGCTCGTGAGCGCCGCGCGGATCTGCAGCGGGACGATCTGGGAGCCCTGACTGGCCAGCGCGGCGGCCGTCGCGTACGAGGAGAACGCGTTGGCGAACAGCAGCAGGAAGCTCGCGAGGAACGACGGCGCGAGGACGGGAAGGCCCACCCGCATCCAGAAGCTCGCGCGGGTGCCGCCCAGCACGAGGTTCGCCTCGGTCCACTGCGGCTTCAGCGCCGACAGCGCCGGGAGGAAGGTGATCACCATGAGCGGCACCTGGAAGTAGACGTAGGGGAGGATCAGCCCGGGGAGCGAGTAGAGCCAGGCGCCCGGCTGGATGTCGATGCCCAGCCCGTCGCGGAGCAGGACCGTCACCACGCCCTGCACGCCCAGGGTGGCGATGAACACGAAGGCGAGCATGACGCCGCCGAACTGGGCGAGGACGCCGGTGGCGGCGTCCAGGGTGCTGCGGACGGCGCCGGTGGGCGGCAGCCCCAGCGCGGCGTAGCAGACGAGGGCGCCGACCACGGCGCCGATGGCGGCCGTCAGCAGGGACAGCCACGTCGTGTTCGCGAAGGCGGTGACGATCACCGGGTCGGCGAGGGCGGTGATGTTCGCCCAGGTGAACGCGCCGTCGCCGTCGAGGAAGCCGGTGGAGATCGCGAGGATCGTGGGGAGAGCCAGGAACAGCGCGAGATACACGGCGAACGGCGCGAGGCCGAGCCACGCCCACGAGCGCACGCGCACCGCGCGCACGCTCGTGGGCGTCGTCAGGACGTCGGAGGTCACTGGACCGCCGACGCCCACTTCTCGCCGAGCAGCGTGCCGGCCGCGGTGCTCTGCGCCTCGGTCGGCACGACCGTCGTCGCCGGCGCCGTGGGCAGGGCGGCGGCGAGGTCGGCGTCGATCGTTCCGGCCGCGGTCATGGCCTCCATGCGGGCCGGGCGGGCGCCGCCCTTGAGCCAGAGGTTCTGGACCTCGTCGCTGTAGAGGAACTCCTGCCAGAGGCGCGCGGCGGCAGGGTTCGGCGCGTCCTTGTTGATGGCCTGGTTGTAGTACCCGGCGTACCCGGTGCCGTCGAACACGCGCACCTTCCATGCCGGGTTGGTGGTCGCGTGGGTCGCGTTGAGGTAGTCCCAGTCGAAGACGACCGGGGTCTCGCCGCTGGTGATCGTGCCGGTCGTGACGTCGACCTTCAGCAGGTTGCCGGCCTTCTGCAGCTCGGCGAAGAAGTCGATGCCGGGCTGGAAGTCGTCGAGGGTCCCGCCGCTCTGCACGGTCGCGAGCCCCACCGCCGCGAAGGCGGCTCCGGCCTGGGTGGGATCGCCGTTGATGGCGACGGAGCCCTTGTACGCGGCGCCGAGGAGGTCCGTGAGCTCGGCCGGCTCGTCGAACCGGCTCGAGTCGTAGCCGACCGACATGTAGCCGCCGTAGTCGCCGACGAACAGCCCGGAGGGCTCCTTCAGGGCCTCGGGGATGTCGTCCCAGGTCTGCACCTTGTACGGAGCGAAGACGTCGGTGTTCTGGAGGGCGACCGTGAGTCCGAGGTCGAAGACGTCGGGCGCCGTGTCGAGCCCCTCGTTGGTCTGCGCGGCCTGGATCTCCTCGGCGCTGGAGATGTCGGGCGACTGCTCGGTGACCGTGATCTCGGGGTAGCGCTCGGTGAACAGATCGATGATCTCGCCGTAGTTTGCCCAGTCGCGGGGAAGGGCGATGACGTTGAGCTTGCCCTCGGCCTTCGCGGCGGCCTCCAGGTCGGCGAGGGTGCCGAAGTCGGCGAGGCTCGTCGCCGTGGCGGCGTCCGAGGTGGCGGCGCCGTCGGTGGAGCCGGCGCCGGGCGTGCCGGCATCGGTGGCGCAGCCCGCGAGGGCGAGGGCGGCGGCGGTCGTCAGGGCGAGGGCGACGCCCAGGCGTCGCGCACGGGTGGTGGACATGTGGTTCCTCTCGGGTGTCGCACGGGCGCGCGCCGGAAGGCGCTGCTCGTGCGGGGACGAGAGGAAGCTACGGACGCCGGGTGACCACCGGAGGCGCGTCGGGTGAACCGGCGGTGACCGTCCGCTGACGGGTCGCGGACGTCAGGGAGCGAGGCGTGTCGGACCGCGGAAGAGGTAGGTGACCTCGCGGATGGAGTCCTGACCGAGCAGCAGCATGAGCACGCGGGCGAGGCCCATGCCGAACCCGCCGTGCGGCGGCGCGCCGTAGCGGAAGAAGTCGAAGTAGAACGCGAGGTGCTCGGGGTCGAGCCCCTTCTCGCGCGCCTGCACCTCGAGGACGTCCACGCGGTGCTCGCGCTGCGCGCCGGTCGTGATCTCGACGCCCTTGTAGAGGAGGTCGTACGACTTGGTGAGCCCGGTCTCGGGGTCGCGCATGTGGTAGAACGCGCGGATCTCGGGGTGGTAGTCGGTGATGAACACGAACTGGTGCCCGTACGTCTCCTCGACGTGAGCCGAGATCTGCCGCTCGCCCTCGGGGTCGAGGTCGCCGTCGGTGCGGGGGATCTCGTACCCGCGCGCCTTCACGATCTCGCGCGCCTCGGCCAGCGGGATGCGCGGGAACGGCACGGCGGGCACGACCACGTCGATGTCGAACAGTTCCTTGATCTCGTCGCCGTGCTTGTCCTTGACGGCCTGGATCGCGGTCTGCAGGAGCTCCTCCTGCATCACCGCGACGTCCTCGTGCGAGTCGATCCAGCTGATCTCGGCGTCGATCGAGGTGAACTCGGTCGCGTGACGGCTGGTGAACGACGGGTCGGCGCGGTAGACGTCGCCGATCTCGAAGATCTTGCCGAAGCCGGCCGACTGCGCCATCTGCTTGAAGAACTGCGGCGACTGCGCGAGGTAGGCCGTCTTGTCCTCGAAGTAGGGCACCTCGAACAGCTCGGCGTTGGACTCCGAGGCCGAGGCCATGAGCTTCGGCGAATGGATCTCGATGTAGTCGCGCTCGATCCAGTAGGACCGCATCGCGTGCTCGAGGGTCGTCTGCACGCGGAAGACGAGGTTGTTGCGACGCTGACGCAGGTCGAGGAAGCGCCAGTCCATGCGCTTGTCGAGCCCGCTGTCGGCGGCGATCGGGGTCTCGGGGAGCGCGGCGGCGGCGATCTCGAGCGCGCCGATCTTGATCTCCACGCCGCCGAGCTTGACGCGCTCGTCGTGCTTGAGGTCGCCGGTGACGGTGAGGAAGGTGCCGGTGGTCAGCTCCGAGATGAGCGCCGTGAGCGCGAGCGCGTCGGCGTCCTGGGCGGAGTTCTCGGGGTCGGGACGGGTCGCGGGGTTGACCAGCTGCACGGCTCCGGTCTCGTCGCGCAGGATGACGAACTGGACCTTCTTCTGATCGCGGACGGTCTCCACCCATCCGGACACCGAGACGGCGCCGTCTTCACGGGACTGCAGCTGGCTGACGAGAACGCGTTCACTCACAATCGGCCAGTCTACGCGGCGGGGCGCGCCCGGCCCGCCCGCCGGTGCACGGCTCCTGTACAGGTTCTGGAAACCTTCGACCTCTACCGTCGAGGGCATGGCGGCGGCATCGGACGGATCCTGGCTCACGACGCTCGTCGACGCGGTCGTCTCCCTGATGGACGTCATCGGCGCCCCGGGCGCGGGCATCGCGATCGCGGCCGAGAACCTGTTCCCGCCGCTGCCGAGCGAGGTGATCCTGCCGATGGCGGGGCTCGCGGCATCGCGCGGCTCCTTCAGCCTGGTCGAGGCGCTCGCCTGGACGACGGCCGGATCGGTCGTCGGCGCGTTCCTCCTCTACGGGATCGGCGCGTGGCTCGGTCTCGGCCGGCTGCGGTCCCTCGCCGCGCGGGTTCCCCTGCTGCATGTCGAGGACATCGACCGCACGGTGGCCTGGTTCGCCCGCCACGGCGGCAAGGCCGTGTTCTTCGGACGCATGATCCCGATCTTCCGGAGCCTCATCTCGATCCCGGCGGGCGTCGTGCGGATGCCGATGTGGCGGTTCGGTCTGCTGACCCTGGCCGGATCGGCGGTCTGGAACACCGTGTTCGTCCTGGCGGGATTCCTCCTCGGCGAGTCCTGGCACGTCGTGGAGACCTACGCCGACATCCTCCAGTACGTGGTGATCGTCGGAACGGTCGCGGGTGTCGGGTGGTTCCTCGTGACGCGGGTGCGCCAGCTGCGCGACCGGCGCGCGGACCCCGCCTGACCCGCTCCCAGCCCGCCCACAGAACGCGCCGCCGTAGACTGAAGGCGTGCCCGCCCACCGCCTCCACCTCGTGCGCCACGGCGAGGTCCACAACCCGCAGCGCGTGCTGTACGGGCGGCTCCCGAACTTCCGGCTGAGCGATGACGGCCGCCGCATGGCGCGGGCCGCCGCGGAGCACGTCCGCGACCTGGGCCGCCCGGTGGCGTCGCTGACGGTCTCGCCGCTGCAGCGCGCCCGCGAGTCCGCGGAGCCGTTCGCGGAGCTGTTCGGGCTCGAGCCGGTGATCGACGAGCGCATCATCGAGCCCACGAACGTGTTCGAGGGGCGACGGATGCGGCGCGCGCTCATGAACCCGCTCAACTGGCACCACCTGCGCGCGCCGGCTCTCCCGAGCTGGGGCGAGCCCTACCTCGAGGTCGTGGCACGGATGGACGCCGCGATGCGCGACGCGTGGGAGGCGGCGCCCGGCGACGCCGACGTCGTGCTGGTCTCGCATCAGCTGCCGATCTGGATCACGCACCTCGCGGTCGCCGGCCAGCCGCTGCGGCACGACCCGCGCCAGCGGCGCTGCGCGCTGTCGTCGGTGACGACGTTCGAGCGCGACGGCGAGGGCTGGCGCGAGGTCGCCTACGCGAGTCCGGCGACGACCTCCGGCGCGATCGACGTGGGGGCCGTGTGATGAGCAGGATCTCCCGTTCCGTCAGGCACCGCCGCCTCACCGCGTCCGTCGCCGCCCTCGTGCTCGCGACGACCCTCGCCGCATGCAGCAACACGGCCACCGGGATCGCCGAGGGCTACAAGCAGGGCACGAATCAGGGCTACGTCAGCGGCGACGGCAGCGTGCAGGAGATCCCCGTGTCCGAGCGGGGCGAGTCGCTGACGTTCACCGGCACGGCCGTGGACGGCTCGACGGTGAGCGACGAGGACTTCGCCGGCG
This sequence comes from Microbacterium sp. T2.11-28, assembly GCF_950097975.1. Lineage (GTDB taxonomy): Bacteria > Actinomycetota > Actinomycetes > Actinomycetales > Microbacteriaceae > Microbacterium. The sequence continues at coordinate 144,570 of NZ_CATNHF010000030.1, read as the reverse complement.
ACGTGCTGGTGCTGAACTTCTGGTACGCCGGCTGCGGCCCGTGCCGTGTCGAGGCTCCCCTCCTGGAGTCGGTGTCCGGGCAGACCGCCGATGCCGGAGCGCACTTCCTCGGGGTGAACATCTACGACGGCCCGGAGCAGGCGACGGCGTTCGAGAAGACCTACGGCGTGACCTATCCGTCGCTGCTGGCCCGCGAGGACGCGGACCTCAAGCTCGCCTTCGCCGCGTGGACCCCGCTCAGCGCGGTGCCGATCACGCTCGTCCTCGACACGCAGGGACGGGTCGCGGCGCGGTTCATCGGCGCGGTGCAGAGCGAGTCGATCCTCCGCACGATCGTCGACGACGTGCTCGCGGAGGACGCGTGAACCCCGGAGCCGTCGTCTTCGACGGAGCGCTGTGGCTCGCCCTGCCGATCGCCCTGCTGGCGGGCCTGGTGTCGTTCCTCTCGCCGTGCGTGCTGCCGCTCGTCCCGGGCTACCTGGGCTTCCTCGGCGGCGCCACGACGGCCTCGGCACCGCGCGGCTCCGGCGCCCGCGACGGCCGCGGGCGGCTGCTGCTGGGGGTGCTGCTGTTCATCCTCGGGTTCACGCTCGTCTTCGTCGCGATGGGGGTCCTCGCGGGCACCGTCGGCCGGTTCTTCGTCGTGTACGGCGATCTCCTGACCCGGGTGCTCGGCGTCGTGGTCATCCTCATGGGGCTCGTCTTCCTCGGCGTGTTCGGGATGGCCCAGCGCACCCTCAAGCCGCAGGTGCGCGGCGGGCTCGGGCTCATCGGGGCCCCGCTCCTGGGCGTCGCGATGGGCATCGGGTGGGCCCCGTGCATCGGACCGACGTACACGGCGATCCTGTCCATCTCGCTGACCCAGGCCGATCCCTGGCGGGCGGTCGTGCTCGCCGTCGCCTACTCGCTCGGGCTCGGGATCCCGTTCCTGCTCATCGCGCTCGGCGTCGGCTGGGCGGCTCGGTCGACCGCGTTCTTCCGCCGCCACATCCGCGTCGTCAACATCGTCGGAGGGGTCCTCCTCATCGTGCTGGGTCTGCTCATGGTCACCGGCGCGTGGACCGCCGTCATGTCGTCGCTGACGGGGGTGATCGGCAGTGTCCAGCTCCCGCTCTGAAGCCACCCGCACCGGCCGCGGCGAGTCCGGCGAGTCCGACCCGCTCCGCCCCGACGACCACGCGGACTCCGCCGACGCGGGCGACGCGGGACGGCGCGGTGCCGCCTCGGCGCGGCTCGGGGTCGTCGGCTGGCTGCGGTGGGGGTGGCGCCAGCTGACCAGCATGCGGACGGCGCTCGTCCTGCTCCTGCTGCTCGCCATCGCCGCGATCCCGGGGTCGATCGTGCCGCAGCGGACCGCCGACCCGAACGGCGTCACCCAGTGGCGCACCGACAACCCGGACCTGTATCCCGTGCTCGACGGGCTGCAGCTGTTCGACGTGTACACGTCGGTGTGGTTCTCGGCGATCTACATCCTCCTGTTCATCTCGCTGATCGGGTGCGTCATCCCGCGCACGAAGCACCACTGGAACGCGATGAAGGCGCGCCCGCCGCGCACGCCCGTGCGGCTGTCGCGTCTCGACGACCATGTCGAGACGGTCGTGGAGCTGCCGCGCGACGCGGACGCCGGTGCCGTCGCGGCCGATGCCGTGGCGCTCGCCGAGGCGCAGCTGCGCTCCTCCGGCTACCGGGTCGAGCGCTACGACACGGGGACGACCGCATCGGTCTCGGCGGAGCGCGGGTACCTCCGCGAGACGGGCAACCTCGTCTTCCACGGGGCGCTCGTCGGGGTCCTGCTGTCGGTCGGCATCGGCGGTGGGCTGACCTACACCGGGCAGACCGTCATCACCGAGGGCGACAGCTTCGTCAACTCCATCGGTCTCGGCTACACGTCCTTCAACCCGGGCCGCTTCGTCGACGTCGAGAACCTGTCGCCGTACGCGCTCACCCTCGACCGCTTCGACGTCACCTACACCGCCCTCGGCGAGGCCGGCCAGGGGCAGGCAGGCGACTTCGCGGCCCACCTCACCGTCACCGAGCCCGGGCAGCAGCCCCATCCGGGCGTCGTGCGGGTGAACCACCCGCTCGAGCTCGCCGGAGACCGCATCTACCTGATGGGCAACGGCTACGCCCCGACCATCACCGTGCGCGACGCGGCGGGCGAGATCGTCTTCCGTGAGGATGTCGAGTTCCTGCCGCAGGATGCCAACATGACCTCGCTCGGCGTCGTGAAGGTGCCCGACGGGCTCCCCGAGCAGATGGGGCTCGTCGGCTTCTTCTACCCGAGTGCGGCGTCGCTGCACAGCGGCGCGCTGACCTCGGCCTTCGGTGACCTGCTGAATCCCGTCCTCACCCTCGACGTGTACGTCGGCGACCTGGGGATCGACGACGGGACCCCGCGATCGGTCTACGCGCTCGACACGGGCGGCATGGAGCAGCTCACGGGTCGCGCCATCGACGTCGACTCGCTCGAGCTCGCGCCCGGCGACACCGTCGACCTGCCGAACGGCCTCGGCACCGTGACCTTCGAGGATGCGACCGCCGACGGCGCGCCCGAGGCCGTGAAGCGCTACGTCTCGCTGTCGGTGCACCGCGACGTCGGGGCGCCGTTCGTGCTGGTGTTCGCGATCCTCGCCCTCGCCGGCCTCCTGGCCGCCCTCTTCGTGCCGCGTCGTCGGCTGTGGGTGAAGGCGACCCCCGAGACGACGGCGACCGGAGCTGAGGCGCTGCGGATCGAGTACGCGGGCCTGGCACGCGGCGAGGATCCCGCGATCGCCGCCGCGGTCGCCGACCTCGCCCGCTCCCACGGCGCCGCGGTCGCCGACGTGCTCGGCTCCGACGACCGGCCCGTCCCCGACGGCCCCGCTTCCGACCCCGACCCGAAAGTAGACTGAACCGCATGCCCGACTCCGGTCTGTCGCTCGAAGACGTCTCGTTCCTGCTCGTCTGGACGGCCGTCGCCATCTACGCCCTGGCGTTCATCGCCTACGCCGTCGACCTCGCCCGTCGCAGCGACCTCGCCGTCAAGGCGAAGGACGCCGCCCAGCCGTCCGCCGGGCAGCGCGTGCTCGTGGGCGCGACGGCATCGACCGCGGGGTCCGGCCGCGGCGGCGCCGGATCGGCGATCGACGAGATGCGGGCACAGGAGGCGGCCGCGCTGGCCGACCTCGAGGCGCCGCTCGGTGCGCGCAAGCGGTACGTGTGGGCGCGGATCGGCACCTCGCTGACCGTGCTCGGGTTCCTGTTCCACCTCGGCGGCGACGTGCTGCGCGGCATCGCGGCCGGGCGGGTGCCGTGGGCGAACAACTACGAGTTCGCGCTGACCGGCACGCTCCTCATCGTCGCGGTGTACCTGGCCGTGCTCCTCCGCTACGACCTGCGCTTCCTCGGCTCGTTCATCACGGGGCTCGTCGCCGTCTTCCTCGGCGGCGCCGCCCTCGCCTTCCACGTCGACGTCACGCCGCTGGCCGATCCGCTCAAGAGCGTCTGGCTCGTGATCCACGTGTTCGTCGCCTCGCTGGCCACCGCCTTCCTCGCCCTGGCCTTCGCGCTCTCGGTGCTCCAACTGCTCCAGGAGCGGCGCGAGCGGCTCGCGCAGTCGTCCTCGCTCGCGGCCGCCGGGCCCGCCTCGGCGGCGGAGGCGGCCCCCGCGGCGGATGCTCCCGACGCGCGCGGACGGATGCGGTTCCTGCGCACGATCCCGAGCGCCGACGCGCTCGAGTCCCTCGCCTACCGCTTCGCGATCATCGGCTTCATCTTCTGGACCTTCACCCTGATCGCCGGCTCGATCTGGGCCAACGACGCGTGGGGCCGGTACTGGGGCTTCGACACGAAGGAGGTCTGGACCTTCGTGATCTGGGTGCTCTACGCCGGCTACATCCACGCCCGCGCGACCCGCGGATGGCGCGGCAGCCGTTCGGCGTGGCTCTCGATCGTCGGATTCTCGGCGGTGCTGTTCAACTTCGTCATCGTGAACATGTTCTTCAAGGGGCTGCACGCCTACAGCGGCCTGAGCTGACCCCGCGTCCGCCCCGCACCCGGCACCGCGAGCCGACAAGCTCCGACCCAGCCGACACGTCGCGTGCGCGCGAACCGTGTCGGCTGGGTCGTGGGATGTCGGCTCGGCGGAGGTGCCGGACCTGGCTCAGGCGAGCGCGGGGGCGGACAGGAGCGCCCGCGCGCTGGTCGTCCGCCGCCGCGCGACCGCCACGATCGTGGCGAGGAGGGCGAGGCCGGCCCACACGAGCAGCCCGACGAAGCCGGCGGTCACGCCGCCCGCGGGAGTCAGGGCCGCCAGCAGGGCGGTGTAGGCGGGGCTCGTCGGCATGAGGCCGGCGACCGAGGACAGCACCCCGGGGACGGTCGACACGACGCCGGTGGCGACGGCCAGGACCCCCACGAGCGCCGAGATCCAGCGGCCCGCACCGCCGAACACGGCGACGAGCGCCTGGTTGACGGCGGCGAAGGCGACGCCGGCGACGACGGCGAGCACGGCGAACACCGCCCAGTCGCCCCACTCGTAGCCCGCGGCGAGCTGGACGACCCCGGCCACCAGCAGCCCCTGCGCGGCGCCGATCCCGGCCGCGGGCGCGAGGTTGCGCAGCGCGAGGACCGCGGAGGATCGCCGTGAGCTCAGCGCGTGACGGGGCACCGCCTGCAGCGCGATGAACGATCCGAGAGCGCCGAACCAGAGCGCGAGCGTCGCGAGCAGCGGCACGGCCGACGCTCCGAACAGCGAGGAGCCGATGCCCTCCGCGGCCACCGGGTCGGCGACGACGGAGGCCAGGTCGGTCGCCTCGGCGTCGGTGTAGGACGGGACGGCGGTCGCCGCCTGGTCGAGACCGTCGGCCAGGGAGCTCGTGCCGTCGGCGAGCTGCTCGACCCCGCCCGCGAGATCGTCGGCTCCGCCGGCGGCGTCGCCCGCCCCGGAGGCGAGTTCGTCGGCGCCGGAGGCGGCGGTGCCGGCGCCGTCGGCGAAGGCCGCCGCGCCCGAGGACAGCTGGGAGGCGCCGCTGGACAGCTGGTCGGCGCCGTCGGCGAGCCCGCTCGCCCCGGAGGCCAGCTGATCGGCGCCGGTGGCGAGCTGGTCGGCACCGTCGACGGACTCGTCGAGGCCGCCGGCGATCTGCCCGAGCCCGGATCCCAGAGCTCGCACCGAGTCGGCGATCGTGGTCAGCTGGGCGGCGAGCTCCTGCGGGGCGGCGTCGGCGAGCTGGCCGAGCCCGCCCTGGCTGTACTCGGCCAGGGTCTGCGTGCCCGCGGCCGCCTGCGCGGCGCCGCCGGCGGCGGCCTCGAGTCCGGCCAGCTGATCGCAGAACGAGGGATCGGCGCCGGACGCCGCGCACTGGTCCGCGAGCTGGCTGAGGCCGCCCGCGACGCCGGATGCTGCGCCGGCCGCCGTCGTGGCGGTGGCGGTGGTCTGGGCTGCCAGGTCGGTGAGCTCGGCGGGCACGATGCCGGTCGCGAGCAGCTCGTCGGCGCCGCCGTCGACCCCGTCGGCGATCCGCGTGGCACCGCCCTGCGCGTCGCGCGTGGCGGCGGCGAGCTGGTCGAGTCCGTCGCCGAGGGCACCGGCGCCGTCGGCGACGCCGGAGACGCCCCCGGCGATCCGGCCGGCGCCGTCGGCGATGCCCGACGCTCCCGAGGCGACGCCCTGGGCGCCGTCGCCGAGCTCGGCCGCGCCATCGGACAGATCGTGGATGCCCGAGGCGAGGTCTCCGGTGCCGTCGGCGAGCCGGGTGATCCCGTCGGCCAGCGACACCGCGCCGTCGGCGGCGTCTCCGGCGCCGTCGGCGAGCTGGGTCGCTCCGTCGGCGGCCTCGCCGAGCTGGTCGCCGAGGGTCGTGAAGCCGATGAAGACGTTCTCGAGGTAGGTCTCCGAGAGCTGGCGCCCCATGATCGTGGCGGCCGTCTGCGTCACCTGCGCGGTGATGGCGTCGTCGACGATGAGGCTGTCGGGCGCGGTGGCGACCGAGATGGTCGCCTGCTCGGGCGTGCCGCCGGGTGCGGTCGAGGTGGCCGCGGCGGAGAAGCCCTCGGGAATGGTGATGACGGCGTCGTAGGTGCCGTCGGCCAGGCCCTCCCGCGCGTCGTCGGTGTTGGAGATCGTCCAGTCGAGGTTGCTCTCCAGGTCGTCCGATCCCTCCACGAGACCCGCGGTGAGCTGCCGGCCGAGGGGGACGTACTGATCGTCGATGGTGACCGGCTCGTCGTTGTTGACGATGGCGGCGCGCATGCCGTCGAGGCGGTCGACCGGGTTGTAGAGCGCGGCGATGAGGATGCCGCCGATCACGACGGGGAGCAGGACGACGCCGAGCAGCGTCACCCAGGTCACGGGTCGGCGCGACCGGGCGCGCTCGAGGGTCGTCGCGGGCAGAGCAGTCATGACATCACCTGTGCAGAGGAGGGCGGTTCGGGGGTGGGGAGCACGACGGGCGCGGCGGACAGCGCGAGCGGCGTCACGGTCGGGCGGTGCGCATCGGCGAGGAGGTCGAGCGCGGGTCCGTCGCGCCGGGCCGTGGCGACCACGGTGAGCGGCGAGCCGGCGTCGCCGCGCCGCTCCCTCACGGCGACGGCCGCATCCCGCAGGAGCGCCGCCGCCTGGTCGCGATCGGCGCCGGTGAGGCTGTCGAGGCCGTCGACGACCACCAGGCGCGTGCCGCCGGCCAGCGCCCGCCGCAGCTCGCGCACGGGCTCGGGCGAGCCCTCCAGCAGGGCGACGCCCACGTGCGCGCGCACCCAGGCCGCACGACCGGGCAGCAGGTGGCCGGCGACCCGGAGGCGGCCCGTCACCTGGGTGGCGCCGCCCGCGGCGAGCCGTCCGCCGACCATCAGGGCGAAGGCGCGTGCCGCGCGCGGGTCGGGGGAGGTGACGAGCAGCGTGCCACCGTGCGCCAGCCGGAACGAGACCCCCGAGAAGAGGGTCACCTCGCCGGCGTCGCGGACCTCCGCGGCGCGCACCGCCAGGTCCTCGCCGACGAGCGGGGTGGTACCGGCGTCCTCGGGCCAGTGGGCCAGCGCGAGCTCGCGTTCGACGGCTTCGCCTTCGATGTCGAAGTGGGGCAGGACGCGGTCGAGCCAGCGCGGCATCCACCACGCCCGCTCGCCCAGGAGGGTCATGACGGCCGGGACGAGCGTCATCCGCACGAGGAAGGCGTCGACGGCGATGCCGACGGCCAGCCCGAGCGCGATCGGCTTGATGGAGGAGTCGCCCTCGGGCACGAAGGCGGCGAACACTGCGAACATGATCACCGCGGCGGCGGTGACCACCCGCGCCGAGGCGGTGAACCCGCTCCGGACCGCGGCGATGGCCGTGGCGCGCTCGGCACGGCCGCCGCGGGCGCGACGGGTGTGGACGAAGTCCTCCCGCATGCGGGACACGAGGAACACCTCGTAGTCCATCGCCAGCCCGAACAGCACGCCCATGAGGATGATCGGCATGAAGCTGATGACGGGGCCTGTCCGCGTCACGTGCAAGAGGTCGGCGAACCAGCCCCACTCGAAGACCGCCGCGACCACGCCGAACGCGGCCGCGACCGAGAGCAGGTAGCCGGCGGCGGCCTTGACGGGGACCCAGATCGAGCGGAACACGATCATCAGGAGGATGAGCGACAGTCCGACGACGAAGAGGCCGAAGGGCAGGAGCGCGGCGCCGAGGCGGTCCGAGATGTCGATGCCGACGGCGGTGAAGCCGGTGACCTTGAGGTCCACGCCGTACTCGTCGAGAAGCCGGTCGTGCTGCGCCCGCAGCTCGCGGACGAGGTCTGCGGTGGCGGGGTCGTCGGGGGCGGTCTCGGGGACGATCTGGATGAGTCCCGTGTCGGCCGTCTCGTTGGGGGTCGCGAGGGCGACCTCCTTGACCCCGGGCACCTTCTCGATCTCGGCCTTGAGGTCGGCCATCAGCCCCAGCGGATCGGTCGAGGTGACGATCGTGCCCGTCATGATGAGCGGGCCGTTGCTGCCCGGCCCGAAATGCTCGGCGGTGAGGTCGTAGGCCTGGCGCGCCTCGCTGGAAGGGGGCTGGACCCCCGCGTTCGGCAGCGCCAGGTGGAGGCTGGCCGCCGGGACCGCCACGACGCCCAGGCCGATGACCACGGCGAGCGTGGTGACGACGGGGCGCCGCGTGACGGCCGTGACCCAGCGCTCGGCGAACCCGCGCGCGGGCTTCGCGGCACGGGCCGCCGCTCGCCGGGAGGTGCGGCGGGAGGGCCGCGGCCAGCCCGTCACGCGGCCCTTCGCGAACCCGAGCAGCGCGGGGGTCAGCGTGAGGGCCACGACGACGGCGATCGCGACGGCCACCGCGGCGGCGATGCCCATCGTGGTGAGGAACGGGATGCCCGCGAAGCCGAGCCCGATGAGCGCGATCAGCACCGTCACGCCGGCGAACACGACCGCGGAGCCGGCGGTGCCGGTGGCGCGCGCCGCGGACTCCTCCGGATCGACGCCGGTGCGCACCTGGTCCTGGTGGCGCGCGACGATGAACAGCGCATAGTCGATCCCCACCGCCAGACCGAGCATGATCGCGAGCATCGGGGTGGTGGAGGAGATCGAGGCGAACGCGGTCGAGACGTAGATGAGCGCGATCGCGAGAGCGACGCCGATGAGGGCGCTCGCGAGCGGGAACCACGCCACCGCCAGCGAGCGGAACGTGACGATGAGGACGAACAGGGCGATGAGCACGCCGACCGCCTCGATGAGGCTCAGGGCGGGCACGGAGGTGGAGAAGAGGTCGCCGCCGATCGCCACCTGCGACCCGTCCGGGAGGGCGGCGCGTGTCTGGTCGGCGACGGCGGTGAGCGCGTCCTTGGTCTCTGCCGACACGTCGGTCGCCTGGCCGTCGAACTGCAGGCGCACGATGGCCGCCCGGCCGTCGTCGGAGACGAGTCCGTCGACCATCTCGTCGAACGGGTCGGTGACGGCCAGCACGCCGTCGAGTGCGTCGAAGTCGGCGATCGCGTCGGCGATCACGCCCTCGACCGGGGCCTCGTCGACGCGCTCGCCCTCGGGCGCGACCACGACCAGTTGCGCACTGGTGCCGCTGGCCTGCGGGAAGGTGCGGTCCAGCAGTGCGATGCCCTCCTGGGCCTCGGTGCCGGGGATGGAGAACGAGTTGTCGGTGCCCTTCACGAAGCCGGTGGCCATGCCGACGCCGACGGTTCCGCCGACGACGGCGAGCAGGAGGAGCCAGGACACCAGGACGCGCCACGGGTGACGGTACGACCAGCGGCCGAGGGAGTACAGCAGTGTGGACACGAGCGCTCCGGAGGTGATCGGATCAGGACGAATCGATACAGCGATGTATCCGATACATAGATGTATCGTAGAGGCGTGCGAGGCCGCAAGGCTGAGGATGAGGTGAGAAAGTGGAAGCGACGACGACGGGGTGGGAGGCACGCATGACCGACATCGGTGAGCGTCCGGCATCCCGCCGCCGCGAGCAGACGCGGGCGCGCCTTCTCGACGCCGCCCACGAGGTGTTCGCCGAGGTCGGCATGGACGCGGCGTCCGTCGAGACGATCTGCGAGCGGGCGGGGTTCACCCGGGGCGCCTTCTACTCGAACTTCGAGTCGAAGGAGGAGCTCTTCCTCGCCCTCATCACTCAGCTGGCCGAGGCCAAGCTCGAGGAGGTCGCCGGCCGGGTGCGGGACCTCGATCCCGCCGGGCTCGCCGACCCGTCAGGGCTCGTGCGTCAGGTGGTCGGCGCCTCGCTGGGCGAGCGCATGGAGCCGCAGCTGATCAGCGAGATCCGCACGCAGGCGCTGCGCGACGAGCGCCTGGTATCCGCGTACCTGGCGTGGCAGGAGGCGATGCGCGACCGCGTCGAGGGCATCATCTCCCACGTCGTCGACGGCTTCGGACTGCGCCTGCGCCTGCCCCTCGGCGAGACGGCGCAGCTCCTGCTCGACGTGTCGGACGACACCTGCACGCGGGCCACCCTCGAAGGCCGCTCGCAGGCCGAGATCAACGAGCTGCTCAACGCCCGACTGGAGCGGCTGGTGGTCGCGCTCGTCGAGGCGCCCGGCGTCTAGCCCGCGTCCTCACCCGCGGCGAGGAGCGCGTGGCACCGCTCGAGCCGGGCCAGCCACCACTCGCGCCGAGCCGGATCGGCCGCGTGGCGCGCCAGCAGGTCCTTGTCGACCTCAACGCGACGCGCCTCGATCCGGCCGGCCCGGGGGAGCAGGGGGTCGGCCGTCACGTCGGCGGCGAGCAGGGCGGCGGTGCCCAGGCCGCAGTCGTAGTCGAGGTCCGGCAGCGACGCCGCGAGCATGGCCCCCATCGAGAGTCCGACACTCGTGTCGAGGGCGCTGGAGACCACCACGGGGAGGCCGGCGGCCTCCACGATGGCGCGCGCGCGGGCGATGCCGCCGAGCGGCTGCACCTTGACGACGAGGAGGTCCGCCGCCCCGGCGCGGGCGACCTCGAGCGGGTCGGAGGCCTTGCGGACGCTCTCGTCGGCGGCGATCGGGATGTCCCAGTCGGCGAGACGCCGGCGGAGCTCGGCCAGCTCGCCCACGCTCTCGCAGGGCTGCTCCGCGTACTCCAGGTCGAACTCGGCGAGCGCGTGGAGGGCGCGCTCGGCCTCGTCGACGTTCCAGCCTCCGTTGGCGTCCACGCGGATGCGCCCCTCGGCCCCGAGCGCGTCGCGCACGGCGCGGACGCGCGCGACGTCGTCGGAGAGGTGCTGACCGCGCTCGGCCACCTTCACCTTCGCGGTCCGGCATCCCTCGAAGCGAGCGAGCACCGCCGGCACGCGTCCCGCCTCGACGGCCGGGATCGTGGCGTTGACCCGCACGGCGTCGCGCACGGGCGCGGGCTGGGGACGCCAGCCGAAGTCGATGGCCGCGCTCAGCCATGTGGCCGCCTCGTGGTCGTCGTACTCGGTGAACGGGGAGAACTCGGTCCATCCCTCGGGTCCCTCCACGAGCAGGGCCTCCCGCAGATCGACGCCGCGGAAGCGGGAGGTGAGAGGGAGGGCGACCACGTGCGCGGCGTCGCGCAGCTCGGTCAGCGGGGGGATGCTCATGCACCCATCCTGGCGTGCTTCGCACACACAGCACTGTGTCCTTGACGATAGTGTGTGACACACAGTACAGTGTGAACCATGAGCGATGAGGACATGCCCGATGTCGACGGGCAGACGATCCACCTGCAGGAGCTGCGCCGCGGCACGGTGGTGCTGGCATGCCTGCGGCTGCTGGTGGAGCCCGGGTACGGCTACGGGCTCCTCGAAGCGCTCCAGGCGCGCGGCTTCGACACCGACGCCAACACGCTGTACCCGCTGCTGCGCCGCCTGGAGAAGCAGGGGCACCTGACCAGCGAGTGGAACACCGACGAGGCGCGGCCGAGGAAGTTCTACCGCACCTCCGCCGAGGGGCGGCGCCTGGCCCAGGCGCTCACCGACGATTTCCGCGCGATCGCGGTCGCGATCGACGCACTCCCCGAGGAGGACTGACATGAACGACACCCGTACCCCGCCGGCATCGGCCACGCTCACCGAGCGCTACGTCCAGGCGGTGACCCGCTCCATCCCGGAGTCGCAGCGGGGCGACGTCGCCGCCGAGCTGCGCGGCCTGATCGCCGATCAGCTCGATGCCCGCATCGAGTCGGGCGAGCCCGCGGACACGGCAGAGCGGGCCGTGCTCACCGCACTCGGCGACCCCGACAAGCTCGCCGCCGGCATGATCGACCGCCCGCTGCACCTCATCGGTCCGCGCTACTACCTCGACTGGTGGCGGCTGCTGAAGCTGCTCCTGTGGATCGTGCCGCCGATCGCGGCGTTCGGGATCGCGCTCGGGCAGACGCTCGCCGGTGCACCGCTCGGCGCGGTGATCGGCTCGACCATCGGGGGCACGCTGACGGTCGTCGTGCACCTCGCGTTCTGGACGGCCCTCGTGTTCTTCATCATCGAGCGGTCCGAGGGAGCCGGCACGAAGGCGGACGGCGTGACGAGCCCGTGGACGCTCGACGATCTGCCGGAGATCCACGCCACCCGCGCGCGGTTCGCGGACATGGTCGTGAGCCTGGTGTTCCTCGCGCTCGCCGCCGCTGTCCTCGTCTGGGATCAGCTCGTGGGGCTCGTCTACGTCGACGAGCGCTGGATGTCGTTCCTCGACCCCGGACTGTGGCCCTGGTGGATGGGCGGGCTCCTCCTCGTCCTCGCCATCGAGGCGGCGTTCCAGGTGGTGCTGTACATCAGCCGGCGCTGGACGGCGGGTCTGGCCGTCGCCAACACGGTGCTGAACCTCGTGGTCGTCGTGCCGGCGATCTGGCTGCTGTCGCAGGACGCTCTGCTCAACCAGGACTTCTGGCTCACGGTGGTGCCCGCGCCGGATGCCGAGAAGGTCTACGGCATCCTGTCGGTGCTCACCGGGTTCGGCATCGGCGCCATCGCCCTCTGGGACACGATCGACGGGTTCCTGAAGGCGCGCCGCGCACGCTGAGTCACCCGCCTTCTTCGGGCGGCTCGGGTGGCCGGGGCGGCCGCGCGGAGTCGCGCCGGCGCCTCACGACGGCGTACACGCCCCACGCGATCGACAGGGTCGCGAGGCCGATCGCCCAGACGACGTCCCGCGATGCGATGCCGAGCACGACCGCGAGGGCGAGGCCGACTGCCGCGATGATCATGCGGGGTCCGTAGTCCGATGGTGATGCCTTCCCGTTCATGAGCACCCCCAGAGCGCAATTGCCACGCCGCCGATCGTAAAACCGAATGGCCCGCCCGCGACCGCAGTGAGCCATGTGTAGCCCAGGGATGTCACGCACTTCTGGATCGCCAACTGCTGTGCCGCTGTCGGGGTGAACAGTAAGCCCGCGACGAGCACAACGCTGGCCAAGGCGACATTCAGGCGGCGCCGGATAGTCGAGTTGGCGGTCCCGGGCGCGGTCATCGCAAGAGTGCGCGTCGTCATGATTAGCTCCCAGATGTCGCGCGTGGAGGGCGGTTGCGTTGCCTCGGTTGCATGGTGCTGGTCGGGGATCATCCGCGCAACGCCGGGAAGTCGCGAGTCTGAGCGAGCGCCTTGCGAAATCCCGCAACCGGCTCGCCCTTGACCTGTCGGCATTGACCGCTTGGTGAGAGGCATCGGAGCGACAGAAGTCGTGCGCCGCCTCGCGGCGACGCCGGCCCGCTGTCCCTCGCAGCAGGCAGCCACGTTGCCGCCGCCGGCTGCCGGTCCGACACGCGACGTCACCGGCCGGTTCTCCCACGCCGCGGCCTCTCGCCAGCGTGGGAGAATCGGCCGGTGACTTCGACCGTTCCGCTCCGCCACCCGCTCGACATCGACGCGGCGCCGCGGCCGGAGCGGTCGCAGGCGCTCCTGGACGCCCTGGCGTCGCGCGTCGTCATCGCCGACGGGGCGATGGGGACGATGCTCCAGCGCTACGAGCCGACGCTCGAGGACTACCGCCAGCTCGAGGGCTGCAACGAGATCCTCAATGTCTCGCGCCCCGACCTGATCGCGCGGATCCACGACGACTACCTGGCCGTCGGCATCGACGCGATCGAGACGAACACCTTCGGCGCGAACTGGTCGAACCTGTCGGACTACGGCATCGACGACCGCATCCACGAGCTCGCCGAGGCGGGCGCCCGCATCGCGCGGGAGCGGTGCGAAGCGGCCGAGGCCGTCGACGGCCGGATGCGGTGGGTGCTCGGCTCGATGGGGCCCGGGACCAAGCTGCCCTCGCTCGGCCACACGTCGTACGCGCACCTGAAGGAGACCTTCGCGCTCCAGGCGGAGGGGCTGATCGACGGCGGCGCCGACGCCTTCCTCGTGGAGACCTCGCAGGATCTCCTCCAGACCAAGGCGGCCGTCAACGGGTGCAAGCAGGCCATCGTCGCCCGCGGCGTGCGGCTGCCGATCTTCGTCGAGGTCACCGTCGAGACCACCGGGACGATGCTGATGGGCTCCGAGATCGGCGCGGCGCTGACGGCGCTCGAGCCGCTCGGCGTGGACGCCATCGGCCTCAACTGCGCGACGGGCCCGGCGGAGATGAGCGAGCACCTGCGGCACCTGTCGAAGCACTCGACCGTCACGATCGCGTGCATGCCCAACGCCGGCCTGCCGGTGCTGACGGCCGACGGCGCGTACTACCCGCTCACCCCCGCCGAGCTGGCGACCGCCCACGAGCAGTTCGTGCGGGAGTTCGGCATCGGACTCGTCGGCGGCTGCTGCGGCACCACCCCCGAGCATCTCGCCGCGGTCGTCGAGCGGCTCCGTCCGCTCCCGGCGCCTGCCGGGCGCGCGACGACGGTGGAGCCGGGCGTGGCGTCGCTGTACCAGCACGTGCCGTTCCAGCAGGACGCGTCGTACCTCGCGATCGGCGAGCGGACCAATGCCAACGGCTCGAAGGCCTTCCGGGAGGCGATGCTCGACGGGCGCTGGGACGACTGCGTCGAGATCGCGCGCAACCAGATCCGCGTCGGCGCGCACCTGCTGGACGTCTGCGTCGACTACGTCGGCCGCGACGGGGTCGCCGACATCCGCGAGGTCGTCTCGCGCTTCGCCTCGGCGTCGACCCTGCCTCTCGTGATCGACTCCACCGAGCCCGCCGTCATCGAGGCGGGCCTGGAGCTCATCGGCGGCCGGCCGGTCGTCAACTCCGTCAACTACGAGGACGGCGACGGCGCGGAGTCCCGGTTCGGCCGGATCATGCCGCTCGTCAAGGAGCACGGCACGGCCGTCATCGCGCTGACGATCGACGAGCAGGGTCAGGCGCGCACCGCCGAGGACAAGCTGCGGATCGCGTCGCGGCTCGTCGACGCGCTCGTGGGCGAGTGGGGCATGCGGGTCGAGGACATCATCGTCGACTGCCTCACGTTCCCGATCGCGACCGGGCAGGAGGAGACCCGGCGCGACGCGATCGAGACGATCGAGGCCATCCGCGGACTCGTCGCGAAGTACCCCGGCATCCATACGACCCTCGGCGTGTCGAACGTGTCGTTCGGGCTCAACCCCGCCGCCCGGTCGGTGCTGAACTCGGTGTTCCTCCACGAGGCGACGCAGGCCGGGCTGGACTCCGGGATCATCGACGCCGCCAAGATCGTCCCGCTCGCCTCGATCCCCGACGACCGGCGCCGGGTGGCGCTGGACCTCGTGTGGGATCGGCGCGAGTACGACGCCGACGGCAACCTCACCTACGACCCGCTCGCGGTCATGCTCGACATGTTCGCGGGTGTGGACACGGCGGCGCTGCGCGATCAGCGGGCGGCCGAGCTCGCCGCGCTCCCGGTCGGCGAGCGGCTGCAGCGGCGGATCATCGACGGGGAGCTGAAGGGCCTCGAGGCCGACCTGGACCTCGCCCGGGCGGACGGGATCGCGCCGCTCCAGATCATCAACGACCACCTCCTGGAGGGGATGAAGGTCGTGGGGGAGCGGTTCGGCGCCGGGCAGATGCAGCTGCCGTTCGTGCTGCAGTCCGCGGAGGTCATGAAGACCGCCGTCGCCCTCCTCGAGCCGCACATGGAGAAGTCGAGCGCGTCGGGCAAGGGACGGATCGTCCTGGCGACGGTGCGCGGCGACGTCCACGACATCGGCAAGAACCTCGTCGACATCATCCTGACCAACAACGGCTACGACGTCGTCAACCTCGGCATCAAGCAGCCGATCGCCGACATCATCGCCGCCGCCGAGGAGCACGACGCCGATGTGATCGGGATGTCGGGGCTGCTCGTGAAGTCGACGGTCGTCATGAAGGAGAACCTGCAGGAACTCCAGGCGCGGGGGCTCGCCGGCCGGTGGCCGGTGCTCCTCGGGGGCGCGGCGCTCACCCGCGCCTACGTCGAGGACGACCTGGCAGGGCAGTTCGACGGCGAGGTGCGGTACGCCAAGGACGCGTTCGAGGGCCTCGCGCTGATGGAGCCGCTCGTGCGGGTGGCGCGGGGCGAGAGCCCCGACGCGGTCGGCCTTCCGCCGCTGAAGAAGCGCATCCATCGCGAGGGGTCGCTGCTCACCCTCACCGAGCCGGAGGCGATGCCGGCGCGGTCGGACGTCGCCTCCGACAACGCCGTGCCGTCCCCGCCCTTCTGGGGGACGCGGATCGTGCGGGGGATCGCGCTGGCGGACTATGCGGCTTTCCTCGACGAGCGCGCCACCTTCATGGGGCAGTGGGGCCTGAAGCCCGGGCGCGGCGAGGACGGGCTCTCGTACGAGCAGCTGGTCGAGACGGAGGGGCGCCCGCGGCTGCGCTACTGGCTCGACCGCATCCTCGCCGAGGGCATGCTCGACGCCTCGGTCGCCTACGGCTACTTCCCGGTGGTGGCGGAGGGCGATGACCTCGTCGTGCTCCACCACGGCGACGACCCGGCGGGCGTGATCGGCGCCCGCGGACTGCTCGCACCGGACGGCGGGTCCGGCGGCGCGCCGGGAGAGGACCGGCTGCGCTTCCACTTCCCGCGGCAGCGGCGCGATCGCCACCTGTGCCTGGCGGACTTCGTGCGCTCGCGGGAGTCCGGCGCCGTCGATGTGCTCCCGGTGCAGCTGGTGACCGCTGGGGCGCGCATCGATCAGGTGACCGCGAAACTGTTCGCCGAGGACCGGTACCGCGACTACTACGAGCTCAACGGCCTCGTGATGCAGCTGACGGAGGCGCTCGCCGAGTTCTGGCACGCACGGATCCGCTCGGAACTGGGCTTCGCGGCCGAGGATCCCGCCGACACCGCCGGTCTCTTCAAACTGGAGTACCGCGGTGCGCGTTTCTCGCTCGGGTATCCCGCGTGCCCCGACATGGAGGACCGTCGCAAGGTCGTCGAGCTGCTCCGCCCGGAGCGGATGGGCGTCGAGCTCAGCGAGGAGCTGCAACTGCACCCGGAGCAGTCGACGGATGCGTTCGTCTTCCACCACCCCGAGGCGAAGTACTTCTCGGTCTGAGGTCCCGGTCTATCCACGCGCTATCCCTCGCGCTATCCCTCGCGCTATCCCTCGCGGGTGCGGATCATCCAGGCGAGCGGCCCGGACAGCTCGTCGAACCCGAACGGCCGGTAGACGCCCTGTGCGTCGGCGGTGGCGAGCAGCACCCGTCGGATGCGGAGGCCGTCCAGTTCGGCCATCACGCCGTCGATCAGCCGCGCGCCGATGCCCTGGCCGCGCAGCTCGGCGTCGACGAAGACGTCGCACAGCCACGCGAAGAACACGCCGTCCGTGACGACGCGCGCGTACGCGACCTGTCTTCCGGTGTCGCTGTCGTACACGCCGTAGTTGCGGGAGGCGTCCATCGCGGCGTCGTGCTTCTCGCGCGGGCGACCCTTCGCCCAGTAGGCCTCCTCGCTGAGCCACCGGTGCACGAGCGCGCGGTCGACGCGTTCGGTGTCAGCGGAGAAGACGTACGTGGGCGAGCTGGAGGCCATGGCTCGACTGTACGGGGCCCGGCCCGGTGCTCAGTCCTGGAGACCGGGTGGCGGGTCGGCGTCGGCGACGAACCGCACGGTCGGTGCGGGCCGATCCACATACGACCGTCCCGCGGGGCTCTGCCATCGCAGCCGCCCGCGGCCGAGCTGTTCGACACGCCACTGCGATCGGTGCTTCAGCACGTGGTGCCGACGGCAGAGGGTCGCGAGGTTGTCTTCGCTGGTCCCGCCGCCGTGCGCGTGGTCGACCGTGTGATCGGCGTCGCAGCGATGAACCGGCTGGCGGCACCCGACGAACCGGCAGTGCTCGTCGCGGGCCCGCAGGAAACGGCGCAGCTGCTCGGAGGGGCGGTAGCGATCGACAGCGAGCACCGATCCATCGACGGGGCTCGTCATCACGCGATCCCATCCCGACGCGGCACCGGCGAGTTCGAGCGCCTGCGAGAGAGGGATCGGACCGTAGCCCGCGAGCAGGCAGGGTTCCCGAGACGCTCCCAGGACCGTCAGCACCGGCACCGTCACCTGCACCTGCGCGGTGATGCGACCCAGGTCGCCGCCGGCGTCGGCATGCCCGGTGCCGTGGGCGGTGTTGTGGGCGGTGGGAGCGCCGCCGAGCAGGAGGTCGGCGAACACGTCGGCGCGCAGCTGGTCCATCGTCCGGCGTCCGGCTTCGCCCGAGCGGTTCTCACCGTCGTCGTCGATCTGGTCGGTCTCGTCGGTCCCGGCCATGCCGCCATCGTCGCCGTGTCCGTCCGCCACGCGTTCGGCCGCGTCGACCTCGTGTGCGATCGCCGTCAGTCGATCCCGAATTCCGTAGGCCAGCACCGCCGGAAGATCCGCCAGGATGCGCGCCATGCCGTCGTCGAGATCGTTCACGACCACTCGGCGACCGCTGCGGACGCGCTCGTGACGGTCGTGGAGTGACTCCGGGTGCGCGTGCTCGGCCAGCGCTCGCGCGGCCGGTCGGAGCTGCGCGGCCGTCACGTCGACAGCCAGGGCGAGCGCCCGCGTCTCGAACCATTCGCGCGCCGCATCGTCGACCACGGGGGCACCCGCCTCGACGATCGCGGCGACGTGTGCGCGGCTGACCTCTCCTGCGCTCCACGCGGCCAGCGTCGCGGGGAACAGGTGCGCCAGTGAGGCTGCGGCATCGAGCTGCCCCTGGAGGGTGCGGTCGGACAGGTGAAGTGCCGCGCCGAGCTGCGCCGCCAGGTCGCGCAGCTCGAGGTCACCTGTTCTCGAAGAGGCGCCGGGCAACGACTCGGCCAGTTCGCGCGCCCAGTGATGCGCCTCTGCGAACACCGCCGTCAGCGCGGCCTGCGACCGCGCAACCGCACGGTGCGCCTCGACTGCGCGCGTGACGAACGCGTCCGCCGCGGCGGTGTGGCCCTCGAGGCCGGATCCGGTGTTCGTCATGACCCCATCCTCGCGCCTCGAGGAGCCGAGTTTCGAAGATTTGTTCGATCTGTGGATAACTCGTCGGCACTCTTTCGAGATGTCGGCGGTGGTCGCGACACTGTCCTCGTGGAGGCGGAGAATGCGAAGGATCCTGACCGCGGCGCTGATCGCCGGAGCGCTGTGCGCCGTCGCCGGATGCAGCGCCGCACCGCTGGTCGGCGAGGGAGTGGCCTGCGCGTCATGGGTCGCCTACGAGACCGACGAGCAGCGGGCGGCCGCCGCAGACCTCGTGATCGTCGCGACCGGCATCGAGCGCGACGGCACGATGTCGATCCTCGGCTACGACGCCAATGCCTACACCGTGCGCGTCGCCGAGGTCGAGAAGGGCACGGTGGACGGCGGTGCCGGCACGAGCCTGCGCGTGGGATCGACGGCCGACTCCTGTTCGGGCCGGCCCTACGGCGACGGCGATCAGATGCTGCAGGCCGAGCCGCTGCGCCTGTTCCTCACACGCGCCGAGTCCGGCTGGACCACGCTGACGCCCTTCGACGGCGCACGGCCGGTCGACGACGGCGCGACCTCACGCCCGTCACCGGGGCCCTCGACCCCGGCGCCCGACGACTGACGCTCAGCCCACCCGCTGACCGCACATGCCGCACACGCCAGTGGCCGGCACCTCGACGAAGCAGTCCGGGCAGAAGACCGCCGGCCGTTCCGGGACGGTCGGAGCCGCGACCCGGGTGGACGAGGCGGCTCGTGGCGCGCGGCGCTCGCGCGGAGCTTTCGCCGCCGGTTCGGGCCGGGTGGCGATCACCGGGCGATGCGCCAGGCAGTAGAGACGGACGAAGCCCGCCGGGTTGTTGGGGTGCCGATGCTTGACGACCCAGAGCTCCTCGCGCTCCCGCACCTCGGAGGACGGGCCGCAGGTCGCACACCGGGTCGCTTCGCCAGGAACCGCCTCCGACGCGCGCAGCGGGGTGTCGAACGGGATGGCATCGCGCCAGTCGGAGGAGTTCCTGATCTTCATGACCCCTCCAGCTTCCCACGGTGCGCCGTCCAGCCCGACCAGTCGGCGGCGTCGATCACGCAGAACCGGTTGCCCTCTGGGTCCTCCATGATCACGTAATCGGCATCGGCAGGCCGCTTGTCCCAGTGCACCTCGCGGGCGCCGAGGGCGCTCAGGCGCGCGACCTCCGCGGACTGGTCCTCGGCGTAGAGATCCAGGTGGATGCGCGGCGGGAGGATACGCGGCGCGGCCACGGCGTCGAGCGAGATGTTCGGGCCGGCGCCCGGTCCCGCGGCGGGGTGGAGCAGGGCGAAGTCCTCGTCGATCGGCTCGCGGGCGACGTAGTCGAGCGCGGCCGTCCAGAACGCGATCTCCGCGGCGAGGTCGTCGACGCGGATGACGATCGATCCGATGGTGAGCATGGCGCCTCCGACGGCCACGCTACCCGGCGGTCACCGGCGGGTGAAGGCCTGTCGCGTCACCGGGGAGGTCGCCGAGGAGACGACCGGGGAGGCCACCGAGGAGACGACAGGGGAGACCACGGGCTTCGCGCGGCGCAGCGACGACAGCACCGCGCGGCCGACGAGCAGGAGACCGATCACGGTGGTGACGGCGCGCAGGGTGTCCCAGGTCGCCGTGGAGGTGACGAGCGAGTAGACCAGGAAGTTGCCGAGGTTCTCGGCAAGCGACCCGCCCGGCACGTACGAGATGCTCGTCCCGGCGCCGACGGCGAACGGCCAGAACCACATGTTCATCACCAGGCCGAAGAGGTACGACGAGACGATGCCGTAGGCGCACAGCATGGCGATCTCCCCCGCACCGCGCACGCGCCGCGGCAGCAGGCCGGCGCCCGCCCCGACCCAGCCGCAGGCGAACATCTGGAACGGCAGCCAGGGACCGATCCCGCCCCACATGACCGCGGACAGTGCGATCGCCGCCGCCCCGAGGAGCAGCCCGAAGCGCGGGCCGAAGGCGCGGCCGGCGAGGATGAGCAGCACGAACAGCGCCTCGACGCCGCCGACTCCGGTGCTCGCGATCCGTACGGCCGCGCCGACGGCGGCCAGGACTGCCAGCAGCGCGAGCGTGTGCGCCGAGCGCACCGACGCATCGAGCGCGGCGAGCACGAGGACGACCGCCAGCGGCGCCAGCGACAGCGCGATGTAGGGCACCGCCGCCTGTGCCTGCGCGGGCACGGCCGACGCCACGAGCGGCCACAGGAATGCGGCGACCGCGACCAGCTGGGCGCCGACGAGGGCGATCGCGCGCCCGCGCAGCCCCCGTCGGCGCGGGCCCCGGACGGGCGTGGGGGTCGCCGCCGCCGCGGTCGGCGCGTGCGCCGGCACCGGGCGGTCGTGCGCCTGCACCGGGCGATCCCGCGCCTGCACCGGGCGATCCCGCGCCTCAGCCTCGGCTTCCTGCGCCGCGGCGTGGGACTCGGGCGCCGCATCGTCCCACAGCGGCCCCTCGGCATCCGCCGTCAGCGCCCCGGACGTCAGCGCTCCGGACGTCAGCGCTCCGGACGTCATCGTGATCACGCGGTCGGCGAGGCCGGCGGCGAAGGCCGCGTCGTGGGTGGCGAACATCACCGCCGTCCCGGCATCCGCCGCTGCCCGCAGGGTGCGCTGCACGAGGTCGCGGGCGGCGGGATCGAGTCCGCGCGTCGGCTCGTCGACGAGGAGCACGGCCGGGCGGTGAGCCGTCTGCAGAGCGATCGCGAGACAGCGGCGCTCGCCGGCGGAGAGGTCGCGCGGGTGCCGTGTGCTCAGCGTGCGCGCGTCGTCGTCCCGGCCGAGCAGCGCAGCGAACCGGGAGAGCGTCGTGCCCGGCGTCGCGCCGGCGCGCCGGTCGACGCGACGGCACTCCGCGCCGACGATCTCGCGGACGAACAGGTCGTCGGACGCGTCGGGGACGAGCGCGACCCGTCGCCCGGGGGAGGGAGCGCCGCCGGTGCCGGTCGCGAGCGCGGCCAGCAGGCTCGACTTGCCGGCGCCGTTCGCGCCCACGAGGGCGACGCGCTCGCCGGCGCGGAGCGTCACTGCGGCGCCGTCGACGGCCAGCCGGTCGCCGTGCCGCACGGTCACGCCGGGCGCGTCGAGCACCACGGGACGCTCGAGCACCTCTGCACCCTCGAGCACCACGGGACGCTCGCGCACCCCCGCACCCTCGAGCATCCCTGCACCCTCGAGCATCCCTGCACCCTCGAGCACCCCTGCACCCTCGCGCACCCCCGCACCCTCGAGCACCTCCGCATCCGCCGCGTCCGCCTCGCGAGGACGCACCCCCGGCTCCGGATGCGGCACGCCGCTGTCCGTGCGCGCGCGCTCGCCGACGTCGCCGCCGTCGATCCACAGCACCCGGTCGGCGACGCCGGCGAGCGCGTCGGTGCGGTGCTCGGCGACGACGACGCAGATGCCCGCCTCGTGCGCGAGCGCGCCGAGGAGGGTGACGATGCGCCGCCGGGAGGCCGCGTCGAGGTCGGCGAGGGGCTCGTCGACCAGCAGCAGCACGGGGTGCTCCACGATCGCGGCGGCGATCGCGACGAGCGTCGCCTCGCCGGCGGAGAGCCCGCGCACGCGGCGCCCGAGCAGCGGGACGATCCCCACCCGGGCGGCGACCTCGCGCACGCGCGCGGCGCGCAGGACCGGCGCGACCGCCCGCAGCTCCAGGCTCAGTCCGATCTCGTCGTCCACCCGCTCGGTGGCGAACGCCTCGCGCGGATGCTGGAGGACGACGCCCACCGTCCGCGCCGTGTCGCGCGGGGGCGTGGTCGCGCGGTCGTGGCCGACGACGCGGACCTCGCCCGAGAGCGTGCCGCCGTCGACGTGGGAGTGCAGGCCGCTGAGGGCGCGCAGGAGCGTGGACTTGCCCGATCCGGTCGGTCCGCCGAGCACGACCATCTCGCCCGGGGCGAGCGCCAGGGCGGGGGCATGCACGACCGTGCCGTCTCGGCGACTCCCGCCGCGCGTGCGGCCGTCGAATCCCGCCCGGAGCTCGGTGACGTCGACGGGGTGCGCGCAGTCCCCGTCGAGAGCCCGCCCCGCGTAGCCGCGCAGCTCCAGCGCCGCCGCCACGGCCGTGGCGCGCTCGATCGTGCGCTCCAGCACCGGCGCGAGGATCCGCGCCCCCGGGCGCTCGCCGCGCAGCCGCTGCGCGAAGCGGACCGCGCGCACCGCGTCCACGAGCGCCGGCAGCGTCGCCCACGCGACCGAGAGCGCGCGGGCGAGACCGCGCAGCGGGCCGGTGCGCGCGCCGCGGGCCAGCAGCCGCGGCACGTCGAGGAGGGCGTTGAGGACTCCGAAGGCGAGGATGACGCCCGCGATCGGCAGCGCCGACGACGCGGCCGTCCACAGCCCGCCCGAGGTCACCGGCCCGAACAGCTCCACGTGACCGAGGGGCGGGGGCAGCCGCAGCGCCGGCAGGTCGAGCAGGAGCGTCCCCGCGCCGTCGGCGCCGTGGAACAGCACCCGGTAGACGACCCGGACCGCGATGAAGCCGACGGCCAGTGCGGCCGCCGCTCGCAGCGGTCCGGGTCGGAAGCTCACGACGTGGGCGCGGCCGGCGCACCGTCGAGGGTGAACAGCAGGCCGATGCTCTCGCCGGGCTGGGCGCGCAGCGTGGCGACGCCCTCCTCGGCGTACGCCCACTCACCGCCGGCGGGCTTGACCCACAGCGCCCAGTAGCCGAAGCCGGGGGGAGTGCTGGCGCACGTCTCGACGTACTCGGGATCCTCCGTCGACCCCAGCGGCTCGTCGGCGGACGGCAGCCCGTTCACACGGCAGATGAAGTCCGGGTACTCGTCGGTGCCCTGGAGGGTGACCTCGGCATCCTCCAGGAGGTCGGCGACCGCGATCTGCTCGTCGGCCGGGCGGCACCACTCCTGCGCCGAACCTCCGGGCAGGGCCGACGCGTCGACCGACAGCGTCACGCCGGAGTCGTCCGCGCAGGCGCCCTCCGTCACCGCCGCAGCGGTCGTGGGGGTGGGCGTCTCTGCGGGCTCGGTCGTCGCGGTGCAGGCGGCGAGGGAGAGCGCGAGGGCGGTGGCCGAGGCCAGGGCGAGGAGGCGGGTCTGCAGGGTCACCGGTCCAGGGTAGGGCGTGGCGGCCCGGCCGCGTCGCCGCGTGACGCTCCGCGTAGGCTGGGGACATGGCCGACTCCGCGTCTTCGTCCGTCTCCGAGCTGTTCGATCCGGCCGAGTGGGCGCCGGCGCCGGGAAGCGACGCGTACACCGACATCACGTCGCACGTCTCGCTCGACGGCCGCGTCGCGCGCATCGCCTTCGACCGCCCCGAGGTGCGCAACGCCTTCCGCCCGCACACCGTCGACGAGCTCTATCGGGCGCTCGACCTCGCCCGGCAGGATCCCCGGATCGGCGTGGTCCTCCTCACCGGCAACGGTCCGAGTCCCAAGGACGGCGGCTGGGCGTTCTGCTCCGGCGGGGACCAGCGCATCCGGGGACGGGACGGCTACAAGTACTCCGAGACCGACGCGGTCACCGACCCCGCCCGGGCCGGACGGCTCCACATCCTCGAGGTGCAGCGCCTCATCCGCTTCATGCCGAAGGTCGTCATCGCCGTCGTCCCGGGGTGGGCGGCCGGGGGCGGGCACTCCCTGCACGTCGTCTGCGACCTGTCGATCGCCTCGGCCGAGCACGGGCGCTTCAAGCAGACCGATGCCGACGTGGGCTCGTTCGACGCGGGGTACGGCTCGGCCTACATGGCCCGCCAGGTCGGTCAGAAGTTCGCCCGCGAGGTCTTCTTCCTCGCGGAGGAGTACTCCGCCCAGCGCGCCTACGAGATGGGCGCGGTGAACCGCGTCGCCCCGCACGCGGAGCTCGAGCGGGAGGCGCTCGCGATGGCGCGGACCATCCTCACCAAGTCCCCGACCGCCATCCGCATGCTCAAGTTCGCGTTCAACGCCGTCGACGACGGTCTCGTCGGCCAGCAGGTGTTCGCGGGCGAGGCCACGCGCCTGGCCTACGGCACCGACGAAGCCGTGGAGGGGCGGGACTCGTTCCTCGAGAAGCGCGACCCGGACTGGTCCGCGTTCCCGTACCACTACTGAGGCGGGGCGGGATGGGGCGCAGGCGATGAGAGCGGAGCCGGTCGAGGGCGACGACCCTCGCGCGGTGCTCCGCGGGCTGCGCGGGGCGGTCCTCGGCGCCGGTCCGGCGATCACCCTCGGCGGCGGCGTGCCGGCCGGTGAGGTGCCCTCCGGCACGGCCGTCATCGTCACGACGTCGGGGTCGACCGGTCACCCCAAGTCGGTCGTGCTCAGCAGATCGGCGCTGACCTCCAGTGCGCTGGCCACGGCGGACCGGATCGGCTCGGGTGCCTGGCTCCTCGCGCTCCCGGCCGGCTACATCGCCGGCGTGCAGGTGCTCGTGCGCGCGCTCGTCTCGGGCAGGGAGCCCGCGATCCTGGCGGGCTCGTTCTCCGCCCACGCCTTCGCCGCCGCCGCGGGCGCCATGGCCTCCAGCGACGGTGGCGCCGCCGTGCCCATGTACACCTCGCTCGTGCCGGCGCAGCTGCAGACCCTCCTCGACGCCGAGGACGACGGCGTCCGCACGGGCCTGCGGCGCTTCGAGGCGGTGCTGGTGGGCGGGCAGGCCCTGGCGGCGCCGCTGGCCGAGCGTGCGCAGGCGGCGGGTGTCCGGGTGGTCCGCACCTACGGGGCGAGCGAGACGAGCGGCGGCTGCGTGTACGACGGCGTGCCCCTGGACGGTGTCGCGGTCCGCATCGACGACGGCGAGGTGCAGGTGGCCGGACCCGTGCTGGCCGAGGGCTACCTGGGCGAGCCGGAGCGCACGGCGGCGGCCTTCGTGCACGACGCCGCGGGGCGGCGGTGGTACCGGACGGGCGACCTCGGCACCTTCGACGGCGTGCTGCGGGTCACCGGTCGCCGAGACAACGTGATCGTCTCGGGCGGCGTCAACGTGTCGCTGGACCGCGTCGAACGGCTGGTGCGCACGCTCCCGGGCCTCAGCGGTGCCGTCGTGGTCGCGGTGGCGGACGAGCGGTGGGGGGAGGCATCCGTCATCGCCGTCCCCGCGGCGGATCTCGCCGGGACGGACGTCGTCGCCCTGTTGCGCGAGGTGCGGTCCGCCGTCGGCGAGGCGCTCGGCGCCCCCGCACGCCCGCGCGCGATCCTGCCGGTGCCGGCGATCCCGCTGCTGCCCTCGGGCAAGCCGGACCGGGCAGCGCTGCGGGCGGCGGCGGCCCGCGCCGCGGTGTGAACGGGCGCCCATACGGCGGCGCAATAGGATGATCGATCGTGGCAGCGAGCACCCGTAAGAAGAAGTCCGGCGGCGCGAAGAAGCAGCGTCCGCGCGGCAACCCGCAGAAGGCGCAGGCCTCCGGCGACCCGCGTCATGTCGACCCGGCGACGCTCGGCGACTGGATCGCCGCGGCACGCCTGCGGACCCTGCCGCTGGCGATCGCCCCGGTCGTGATCGGCACGGGTGCGGCGCGGGTCATCGACAACCGCTTCCACTGGGTCATCGCGCTCGCGTGCCTGGTCGTGGCCCTGGCGCTGCAGATCGGCGTCAACTTCGCCAACGACTACAGCGACGGCATCCGCGGCACCGACGACCACCGGGTCGGTCCGGCGCGGCTGACCGCATCGCGCAAGGCGAGCCCGCGCGCCGTCCTCGCCGTCGCCCTCGCCTTCTTCGGGATCGCCGCCGCAGCGGGCATCGCGATCGTCGTGCGCACCGGCCACTGGTGGCTCCTGCTCGTGGGGGCCGTGTGCATCGTCGCCGCCTGGTTCTACACCGGCGGCAAGCGCCCGTACGGCTACTACGGCCTCGGCGAGCTGTTCGTCTTCGTCTTCTTCGGGCTCGTGGCCACGCTCGGCACGACCTTCGTCCAGGCGGGTGCCGTGCCGGATGAGGCGTGGTTCGGCGCGGTCGCAGCGGGGCTGCTCGCCTGCGCGGTGCTGCTGGCCAACAACCTCCGCGACCTCGAGCAGGACCGCCTCGCGGGCAAGCGCACGCTGTCGGTGCTGATCGGCAAGCGCGCCACGCAGATCCTGTTCACCGTGCTGATCCTGGTGCCCTTCGCGATCGCGGCGGTGCTGGCCCTGGTGTACCCGATCGCGTGGCTGTCGCTGCTGGGGCTGCTGCCGGCGCTGGCGGCGGTGCTCATCGTGTGGACCTACCGCGACCCGCGGGAGCTGGTCGTCGCGCTCAGCGTCACGTCGCTGACATCGCTCGCCTACGCCGGGTTCCTGTTCTGGGCCTTCGTCGGCTGACGCGCGGGAACCGCCCGCGCAGCCGTCTCGCGGTGTCCGCAGGGCGTCAGTGCGCCGGACTGTCGTCGCCGACGGCGTCCTCGACGTCCTCGTCGCTGGGCTCGCGCCGCCGCGCGCCCTCCGGTCGCCGGGAGCGGCGGGCCGCGAGGTCGGCCGACAGGTCGTCGAGCGGCCGGCGCAGGAACAGGGTCGACAGGCTCAGCCCGATGAGGGCGGCGAAGATGGCCGACAGCCAGTACAGCTCCCGCATGACCGGGATCAGCATCATGATCCCGAACGGGACGAAGAAGGCCGCGAGTCGCAGGACCGAGTACACCAGAGCCGACCGCGCACGCATGCCTCCAGCTTACGCCGAGCACCCAGCGTCTTCGGAGGCCGGGTCTCCCCCCGGAGCCTAGGATGGAGACGTGGCGCGTGTGTACCTCATCCTGGCGCTGTTGGCGATCACTTTCTGGGTCTACAGCATCGTCGACTGCGCGCTCCAGCCGCCCACGCGGCACCGCGGCGTGAGCAAGCCGGTCTGGCTCGTCATCGTCGTGCTGCTCCCCGTGGTGGGAGGGATCCTCTGGTTCGCCATCGGCCGTGCGCGCCGGGCGAGCGCGATCATGTTCCGCGCGCCTGACGACGACCCCGAGTTCCTCGGGCGCATCGGCACCATCAGCGACCAGGACGAGCGCATCCGCCGCCTGGAGGAGGAGCTCGCCGCACTCGATTCCGAGGCCGACGAGCCGGGCGACGCCGGTCATGAGGACGGGACCGATCATCCGGGTCCGCCCGCGGACGGCGATGTCGACGGCACGCCGGGCCCCCGCGGCACCCACAGCTGACATGGGTGCGGATCCGACGGCGGGACGCGCGCCGGCGACCGACGCCGCGGCCGCGCTGCTCGGCCGACTGGTCGAGCTCGGTGTCGCCCATGTGATCGTCAGCCCCGGTTCGCGTTCGCAGGCGCTCGCGCTGGTGGCCGCGGAGCTGGAGGCGCGCGGGCTCATCCGCCTGCACGTGCGCATCGACGAGCGGGTGGCGGGGTTCACCGCACTCGGCATCGGGCGCGAGACGCGGACGCCCGCCGTGGTGGTGTGCACGTCGGGCACCGCGACGGCCAACCTCCTCCCCGCCGCCCTGGAGGCCCACCACGCCGGGGTGCCCCTGCTGCTGCTGACCGCCGACCGTCCGCCGGAGTTGCGCGGGGTGGGCGCCAACCAGACCACCCGCCAGCCGGGCATGTACAGCCTCAGCACGCGGTACGAGGCGGACCTGCCGGTGCCCGAGAGCATCGACGACGGCACGGGGGAGCAGTCGGCCATGCTCCGCGGCGTCGCCGACGACGCGATGGCCGCCGCCCTCGGAGCGGGCACCCGCCAGGCCGGGCCCGTGCACCTGAACCTTCCCTACCGCGAGCCGCTCGCCGGCGCGGTGCCGCCGTGGCTCGGCGCGCCCGCGGACGAGCACACGCCGGCCGTGCCGGCCGAGGACCGCGTGGACGCCGACCCGGTCGAGGCCGACCCGTCCGGTGCGCTGTACCAGGGCGGCGGAGGGATCGGCGAGGCCGATCTGCCGACCGACCCCGACACCGATCCGCTCGTGCTCGAGCGCGGACCGCGCACCGTGGTCGTCGCGGGCGCCGACGCCGGACCCGCGGCGGAGGAACTCGCCCACCGCGGCGGATGGCCGCTGGTGGCCGAGGTCGTCAGCGGCGCGCGCTTCGGCCGTCATCTCGTGCACGGCTACCGGCGGCTGCTCGCCGATGCCGGCCTCGGCGGCCGCGTCGAGCGCGCGGTCGTGTTCGGGCACCCCACGCTCAGCCGAGAGGTCGTCGCCCTGCTGTCGCGGCCCGAGGTGGAGGTGATCGCGGTGCGCGGTCCCGGCGAGCCGCTCAACCTCAACGGGTGCACGATCCCCGCCGATGCGGTCGTCGCCGCGGCCGGCGACGCCGATCGCGAGTGGCTGGGGGCCTGGATGCGCGCGTCGCGGGCGCAGGCCGTGGATCTCAGCCCGCCCGCCCCCGACGCCGACGGGCTGGCGTCCGCCGTGCCGCAGGAGCGGCTGAGCGCGATCGCCGCCGAGCTCGGCGCCATCCGCGCCCCCATCGACCGGGCCGTCCTCGTCGATGCGGTGTGGCGCGCGACCTGGCCGCACGACCGGCTGCTGTTCGCCGCGTCGCGGCTCGTGCGGGTGGCGGACGAGGTGCTGCCCGGCAAGAAGGTGCCGGTGCACGCCAACCGCGGCCTCGCCGGGATCGACGGCACCGTGGCGACGGGCATCGGCGTCGCGCTGGCCAGCCAGAGCGACGGGCGGCCGGGAGTGACCCGCGTGCTCGTGGGCGACCTCGCGCTCCTCCACGACGTCGGCGCGCTGCTGCTGCCGGTCGGCGAGACTGCGCCGCGCGTGCAGATCATCGTGGGCAACGACGGCGGGGGCACGATCTTCGACGGGCTCGAGGTGGCCGCGGTGGCGGGGGAGTCCGCGCGCACGCGGGTCCTGTACACCCCGCAGGAGGTGCGGATCGATCAGCTGGCCGCCGCCTACGGCGCGCAGTACGAGCGCGTCGAGACCCGGACGGCGCTGGATCAGGCGCTCACCGGCGCGGTCTCCGGCATCCAGGTCATCGAGGTCGCCCTCACCCGGTGACGCGCACGGCGCCGTCCGACATGATGTGTCCATGACAGCGAAGAGTCAGCATCACTGGACCGCCGACCCGACGACGCTCCTGCGCGTCGGCGAGGGATTCCGCCTGGCCGACGTCGACCCCGACGCCACCCCCGGCTACGAGGGTGCGAAGAAGCACGCCCAGGCGGACCTCGAGACCGGCGCGGAGCAGTTCGACGAGCTGCAGGAGCGGCTGTTCGCACAGAGCCGGGTGGCGGAGGAGGCGGACGGGGCTGAGCGGCCCGCGTCGGTCCTGCTGGTGCTGCAGGCGATGGACTCGGCGGGCAAGGGCGGCATCGTCCGTCACGTCATCGGCGCCACCGACCCGCAGGGCATCCATCTGAAGGCCTTCAAGAAGCCCACCGAGGAGGAGCTCGCCCACGACTTCCTGTGGCGCATCGAGCGGGAGGTCCCGAAGGCCGGCTACATCGGCGTGTTCGACCGTTCCCACTACGAGGACGTCCTCATCGGGCGGGTGCGCGAGCTCGCCCCGCCCGAGGAGATCGAGCGCCGCTACGGGGCGATCGTGGACTTCGAGAAGCGGCTGACCGACGGCGGCGTCCACATCGTCAAGGTCATGCTCCACATCTCCCCGGAGGAGCAGAAAGCGCGGCTGATGGAGCGCCTCGAGCGTCCCGACAAGCACTGGAAGTACAACCCGGGCGACGTCGACGAGCGTCAGCTGTGGCCCGCCTACATGGACGCCTACCAGCGGGTCTTCGACCGCACGTCCACCGACGAGGCGCCGTGGCATGTGGTCCCCGCCAACGCCAAGTGGTACGCGCGGCTGGCGGTGCAGGCGCTCCTGCTGGACGTGCTGGAGGAGATCGACCCGCAGTGGCCGGCCGCGACCTTCGACGTCGAGGCCGAGAAGGCGCGGCTGGCGGCGACCTGATCGCGCTGCGGGGCATTCGCGCCGGGCTGCGGCGCTACACCGTGCCGCGGGCAGTCCAGGCGACGGCCTCGACCCGGAACGGGCCGTCGCCGAGCGAGGCGTGACAGCGTCGCCGGACCTCTTCGACCGCGGCGGCGTCGAGTCCATCGAGCCGGCCCGCGGCGGAGCCGACCCCGAGCAGGTGGAGATCCCACCACTCGTCGAACGATTCGTAGGCCGCCGACGCCGACAGCTCGCCGCCGACCACGTCGCGGCATCCCGCTTCGGTCAGCAGCAGCTTGAGGTGTCCGCGCCGGGTGCCGGGTCTGCCGTCACGGGCGGAGGCTCCGGAGACCTCGCGCGCCGCCCGCAGGAACACCGACTGCGGCGCGCGATCGTTCTCGAAGTCCCAGACGCACGCCGCGACGGTGCCGCCGGGTCGTGTGACGCGCACCATCTCGCGGATGCCGGCGGGGGCATCGGTGAGGAAGTGGACCGCGAGCTCGCTGAGCGCGGCGTCGAAGGAGTTCACGGGGAACGGGAGCGCCTCGGCGGTGCCGACCACCGCTGCGACATCGGGCAACCGCTCGCGGAGGGCGGCGATGAAGTCCTCGGACGGGTCGATCGCGGTGACCCGGCGCGGGGTGTTCCGCGCCGCCATGACGGCCGTCAGGGCACCGGGCCCGCTTCCGACGTCGAGCACCCGCGCCCACGGATCCAGGGCGACCCAGTCGGCGAACGCCACGGCGAGAGGCGCGGAGAAACGCCCCATGAACTCGTCGTAGGCCGTCACGCCCGGGAACGACATGGCGCGGAGTCTACGCCCGGGCGTTCCTGCGCGGCAGGGGGTCAGGCGAGAGCATCGACGATGGGCCGGAACTTCACGCGCGTCTCCAGCATCTCCGCCTCGGGATCGCTGCCCGCCACGATGCCGGCGCCGGCATACGCGGTCAGCGGGACCGTCGCGGGCGACGAGGCAGCCAGGTGGAACTGGGCGCAGCGCAGCGCGATCGCCCATTCGCCGTCGCCGTCGGCGTCGATCCAGCCGACCGGGCCGGCGTAGCGTCCACGATCGAACGGCTCGAGGCGCGCGATGATCCCGATCGCCGCAGGCGTCGGCGTGCCGGCGACGGCCGCCGTCGGATGGAGGGCCGAGACGAGGTCGAGCGCGGAGGCGTGCCCGGCGAGCGTCCCCTCGACGTCGGTGGCGAGGTGCCAGACGTTGGGCAGCTTCAGCATGAACGGCTGCTCCTCCGACACGAGCGCGGAAGTGTGCGGCCGGAGGGCGCCGAGCACGCTCTGGACGGCGAACTGATGCTCGTCGAGGTCCTTGGTGCTCGTGGCGAGCGCCACCGACGCGGCGGTGTCGGCGTCGGCGTCGGCTCCGCGCGCGGCCGTGCCGGCCAGCACCCGCGCGGTCACGGTGCCGCCCGAGACGGTGACGAGGGTCTCGGGGCTCGCGCCGATGAGGCCGTCGATCGCGTAGGTCCAGGTGTCGGGGTACGACGATGCGAGCGCCCGCACGAGGCGGCGGAGGTCGGCCCCGGCAGGCACGGTGCCGGCGAGGTCGCGGGCGAGCACCACCTTGGCGACCTCGCCCGCGGCGATCGCATCGAGTCCGGCCCGGACGGCGTCCTGGTAGCCGTCGGGAGTCAGCGCGCCGGGACCGAGGGTCGCGGACCAGTGCGGTCCGTACGGCTTCGGCTTCGGTGCCGTCAGCTCGGTCGCCTCCGTCGGCTCCGTCGGTGCCGTCGTCGACGTCGTCGACGCGAGGTCGGGGACGTCGGCGGGGGAGGTGTGCGTGAGCCAGGTGCGGCCGCCGCGTCGTCCCACCACCAGGCGCGGCACGGTGAGAACCGCGTCGGAGGAGGAGCGCGCGTCGAACGGCAGCGCGCCGAACGCGACCATGCCCGTGCCCGGAAGGTTCACGGCGTCGTCGACCTCGGCGGTCTCCGTGACCTGCCGCCACCATCGCGCCACGTCGCCGGGGGACCCCGATCCGCGGAACGTGGCGGCGGGGCCGCCCGTGCCGATCAGGATGTCGCCGCGACGCGACCAGACGATCGGATCCGCCGCGTCCGCGAGCTCGAGCACGTCGTCGATGGCGTCGATCTCGCGGGTCACCGACCGCAGCCGGGGGCTGTCGTCGGGCGAGGAACTCACATCGTCAGCCTAATCCGGTCGCCGGGCGGCCCGGCGCGCGTCGGACCGGGCAGGAGCGCGCACGGATCACGGACGTGCCGGGCTGATCGCGGGGCGCGCGGCGGATCCCGGCGAGGCGTGCAGCGCGCACGGGGTGTTGTGCCGCGCCGACGTCTGCTCAGAACGGTGCGGGGAACTCGTCGATCACGCCGCCCCTGTCCGGCCCGACGTCGGGCATGAACACCAGGGTGCGCGCCGGCCGGTCGGGGTAGTGCCTGCCGGTGGGGCTGGTCCAGTGCAGGATCCCGTCGGGGGTCTGTCTCACCCGCCAGGCGGAGTGGTGCTTCAGGGTGTGGTGCCGTCGGCACAGGTGCGCGAGGTTGCCGAGCTCGGTGGGGCCGTCGTGCTCCCGGGCGGTCGTGTGGTCGATGTCGCAGCGACGCACCGGGATCCGGCACCCCGGGAACCGGCAGTGCTCGTCCCGCACCCGCAGCGCCCGCTTCAGCTGATCGGACGGCCGGTACCGGTCCACCGCGAGCACCGTCCCGGTGACGGGGTGGGTGAGGACCCGGTCCCATCCCGACGCGGTGCCCGCCAGCCGCAGCGCCGTAGCTGTGTCGATGGGGGCGCGGCCGGTCAGCTCCGCCGGGGTGGTGTCGTGCCCGAGCGCGGTCATCGCCGGCAGCGTGACCTGCACGTGCGCGACGATCGCCTCCCCTTCAGGGGTCGACGCGTTCGACACCTCGGGCGTCGCGTGGCCGGTCAGCAGCAGGTCGGCGAACACGTCGGCGCGGACCTCATCGACGCCGCGGGTGTCGTGCACGGTGGGCTCATCCAGCAACATCGCTTCGACGGCCGCATCGCCACCTGCACCTGCACCACCGCGCGCGTCGATCGCCCGCCGGGCGTACCGGTCGAGGCGGTCGCGGATCCCGTGCGCCAGGTGCGCCGGGAGCGTCGCGATCAGCTCCGCCATGCCGTCGTCGAGGTCCCGCACCCACACGCCCCGTCCCCTCGCCGCCGCGGCGTGCCGCTCGGCCAGCGGCAGCGGGTGCAGTCGCGCCGCGAGGACTCGCACCGCCGGCCGCAGCCTGCCGGGCGTCTCCCGCCGGGCCACCTCGACCGCGGCCTCCTCGAACACGGCGCGGGCGTCGTGGTCGTCGATCGGCAGTCCCGCCTCGACGATCACCCGCACATGCGCCCCCGAGACCTCGCCGGCCGCCAAAGCGGCCCACGTTCCGGGGAACCGCTCCGTCAGCACCACCGCGTCCGACAGCTGCCGCTGCACCGTCCGATCCGACACTCGCAGCGCGACGCCGAGCTGCGCCGCCATCGACCGCAGCGGCACATCCCGCACCTCCGACGGTCCCGGCACGTCCTCCTGCGCCCGCACCACTTCCACCGCTCGCGCCAGCACCGCGGCCTCGCGGGCCTGCAGCGCCGCCATCCCGCGCCGGATCTCGACGAGCTCATCCACCACCGCCTCCACGCCGAACGTCGCCGGGCGGAGCAGAGCGGTGTTCGTCATGCCCCCATCCTTCCCGGAGGCACCGACACCGACAGCGACAAAGCCCCGGTCAGGGCCGCTTCCTGTGGACAACGGCGCCGGCACCCCATCTGGGGAGGAAACGCCACCGCTCCGCATCGCCGCCGAGGACGGCGCGCGTCCCCCGCGACGTAGGATCGAACGGTGACCGAACAGCCGCATCGCGCCGACCTCGGCAAGGACCCTGCCCGCGTGAGCGGGATGTTCGACGAGGTCGCCCCGGCGTACGACCGCAGCAACACGATCCTGAGCCTCGGCAACGACCGGCTGTGGCGCGTGGCGACGACGCGGGCAATCGCTCCCAAGGCCGGTCAGCGCATCCTCGACCTCGCGGCCGGCACCGGCGCGAGCTCGGTGGCGCTGGCCCGCAGCGGGGCCGAGGTCGTGGCGGCCGACTTCTCGCCGGGCATGCTCGCCGAGGGCCGCCGCCGGCACGGGGGGATCCACAACCTCTCCTTCGTCGAGGCCGACGCCACCGCGCTGCCCTTCGCCGACGACGAGTTCGACACCGTCACCATCTCCTTCGGCCTGCGCAACGTCAACGAGCCGCGCACCGCCCTGGCCGAGCTGCTCCGCGTGACCGCGCCCGGAGGCCGCCTGGTCATCTGCGAGTTCTCGCAGCCGCCG
The DNA here is from genome assembly GCF_950097975.1 of Microbacterium sp. T2.11-28. GTDB lineage: Bacteria > Actinomycetota > Actinomycetes > Actinomycetales > Microbacteriaceae > Microbacterium. The sequence continues at coordinate 109,739 of NZ_CATNHF010000030.1, read as the reverse complement.
TCGCAGGTCTTCGGGGCGCTCTACCGGTTCTACAACGATCGTGTGCTGCCCGCGGTGGCGCGCACGGTGAGCTCGAACGCGGCGGCCTACGACTACCTGAACGAATCGATCAAGGACTGGCCCGACCAGCCGACGCTCGCCGGCTGGATCCGGGAGGCCGGATGGGAGGACGTCGCATACCGCAACCTCTCGTTCGGCATCGTCGCCCTCCACCGCGCCCGCAAGCCGAGCAGCTGACGCCGGCCTCGCGCGCCCGGCGTCCGCCGAAGCCCCAGCCGTCTCACGGCTGAGGACGGAACCGGCCCGGACCGGTCCCCGGTAGGCTGGGAGGGTGACCCCGAGCCCCACCGCGCCCGGCTCGCAGCTGACGAGCCACCTCGGCATGACCGAGCGCATCTTCGCGGGACCCAAGATGCGCCGCCTCGCCGCGGCCGTCGAGGACGGGCTCGCGCGGGTCGAGGAGAAGCTCGCCGCAGAGCTGCAGGTCGGCGATGCGCTGGCCGACGTCACCAGCCGCTACCTGTACGAGGCGGGAGGCAAACGGCTCCGCCCGATGCTCTCGATGCTCACGGCGCAGCTCGGCGAGGGCGCCACCGACTACGTGATCGCCGGCGCCACCGCGCTGGAGATGACCCACCTCGGCTCGCTCTACCACGACGACGTCATGGACGGTGCGGATGTCCGCCGGGGTGTGCCGAGCGCGCACGCGGTGTGGGGCAACAACATCGCGATCCTCACGGGCGACCTGCTCTTCTCGCGCGCCAGCCAGCTGATGGCGCAGATCGGCGAGCGGGCGATCCGCCTGCAGGCCGACACGTTCGAGCGGCTCGTGCTCGGTCAGATGCACGAGACGGTGGGAGCGCAGGCCGGCGACGACCCCGTCGAGTTCTACCTGCAGGTGCTGGCCGACAAGACCGGCTCCCTCATCGCCGCCGCCGGGCAGGCGGGCGTGCTCTTCTCCGATGCGCCGTCGGAGTACGCGACCCCGGTGCTCGAGTTCGGCGAGCGGGTCGGCATCGCCTTCCAGCTCCTCGACGACGTCATCGACCTCTCGGCCGATCCCGACGAGACCGGCAAGGTGCCCGGGACCGACCTGCGCGCAGGGGTGCCGACCATGCCCTACCTGCTCCTCGGCCGCAGCTCCGACCCGTCGTCGAAGGCGCTGAAGGCGGCCATCGACGACGGCGTGGCCCGCATCGCCGACGGCGCGGATCCCGTGCTGCTGGACGACGACCTGGCGCGGCTGCGGGAGCACCCCGCGACCGAGGCCACCCGGGAGCTGGCCGCCGAGTGGTCGCGACGCGCCGTGTCCGCCATCGAACCGCTCCCGCCCGGTCCCGTGCGCGAGGCGCTCACGCGCTTCGCGCGGGTCATGGTGGACCGCTCCCACTGACGGTCCTCCGACGCACCGGCAGCAGCCCGGGACCCGCACGAAATCGCCGGGACGCGGAGACCTCCGACACGCTCAACGACCGGATCCTCCGGAAAGGAACACCATGACCAAGCTCAGGCTGGCCATCGTCGGCGCGGGACCTGCGGGCATCTACGCCGCGGACATCCTCCTGAAGGCCGAGCGCAAGTTCGACGTCTCGATCGACCTGTTCGACCAGCTGCCGGCGCCGTACGGTCTCGTCCGCTACGGCGTCGCGCCGGATCACCCCCGCATCAAGGGGATCATCACGGCGCTCCGCGACGTGCTCGACCGCGGCGACATCCGGATCTTCGGCAACGTCCGGTTCGGCGAGGACCTCGTGCTCGACGACCTCCAGAAGCACTACCACGCCGTCATCTTCGCCACCGGCGCGATCAAGGACGCCGCGCTCGACATCCCCGGCATCGACGCCGTGGGGTCGTACGGCGCCGCGGACTTCGTCAGCTGGTACGACGGCCACCCGGACTTCCCGCGCGAGTGGCCGCTGGATGCGAGCTCGGTGGCGGTGCTCGGCAATGGCAACGTCGCGCTCGACGTCGCCCGCGTGCTGGCCAAGCACGCCGAGGACCTGCTCGTCACCGAGATCCCCGAGAACGTGCAGCGCGGCCTCGAGGCGTCGCAGGTCACCGACGTGCACGTGTTCGGCCGTCGCGGCCCCGCCCAGGTCAAGTTCACCCCGCTGGAGCTGCGCGAGCTCGGCGAGCTGCGCGACGTCGACATGGTCGTGTACGACGAGGACTTCGACTATGACGACGCGAGCCGCGCGGCGATCGCCAGCAACAAGCAGGTCATGGTGATCGACCGGGTGCTGCAGTCGTGGCGTCAGCGCCCCAGCGCGAACAACGCCGGCGGCGAGGCGAGCCGTCGCCTCCACCTGCACTTCTACGCGAAGCCGATCGAGATCAAGACCGACGACACCGGACGTGCCGCCGCCATCGTGTACGAGCGCACCCGCCCGGACGGGCAGGGCGGCGTCGAGGGCACCGGCGAGCTGCGCGAGATCCCCGTGCAGCAGGTGTACCGCGCCGTGGGCTACTTCGGCTCGCCGCTGGCGGGGGTGCCGTTCGACAAGCGCCACGGGGTCATCCCCAACCACGAGGGCCAGGTGCTCCGCAAGGACTCCAACGAGCGGGTGCCGGGCGTCTACGCGACCGGCTGGATCAAGCGCGGCCCGGTGGGGCTCATCGGGCACACCAAGTCCGACGCGATGGAGACCATCCGTCACCTGATCAACGACCAGGGATCGTGGTGGAACCCCGAGGACCCGTCCGACGAGGCGATCCCGGCGCTGCTGGCCGAGCGCGGGGTGCGGTGGACCGACCTCGACGGGTGGCACCGGCTCGACGAGCACGAGGTCGCCCTCGGCGCACCGCAGGAGCGCGCCCGCATCAAGGTCGTCGACCGCGACGAGATGGTGCGGGTCTCGCGCGGCGAGTGACCGCCGGGCCGGGCCACCGGCGGGGGTTCTCACGCGGTGCGCGCACCCCGCGGCGGCACGGATCCCGCGGCTAGGCTGACGGCATGGCTGACGACTGGGTCCCCGATGTGCTGGGGGAGCCGTTCCGGCAGCGCACTCTGCCGCTGGGCTCCGACGCCGAGGGCGAGATCGTCGCGACGCTCGTGCGGAGCCTGCCGTCCGGCTGGGACGCGCTGACCGGCCCGCTGCGGGACGTCGACGTGCTCTACGTCCACGGCTGGTCGGACTACTTCTTCCAGACCGGCCTCGCCCGGTTCTGGAACGAGCGCGGCGCCCGCTTCTACGCGCTCGACCTGCGGAAGTACGGGCGGAGCCTCCGTCCGGGGCAGACGCCGGGCTACATCGCCTCGCTGTCGGACTACGACGCCGACATCGGCGCGGCGGTCGACGCGATCCGCGGGCCGCGTCCGCGCCGGCTCGTGCTGCTCGGGCACTCGACCGGAGGGCTCACGCTGAGTCTCTGGGCGGCGCGGCATCCCCGGACCGCATCCGCCCTCGTCCTGAACAGTCCCTGGCTGGAGCTGCAGCTCGGCTCCTTCGGGCGGCAGGCGATCGCGCCGCTCGTGCGCGCGGCCGCGCGCGTCGATCCGCTCGGACGCCATCCCGAGGTCGATCTCGGCTTCTACACGCGCGCGCAGCGCGAGCTCGGCACCCTTCCCGTCGGTCATGAGACCTGGCGCCCGGAGCGCGGGTTCCCCACGCATCCGGGCTGGCTGGCGGCGATCATCGCCGGTCATGCCACGGTCGCCTCCGGCATCGACGTCGGCTGCCCGACGCTCGTGCTCCTCTCCGGCGGATGGACCTCCCCGGTGCAGTGGGCGGAGGCCATGACCGCCACCGACTCGGTGCTCGACGTAGACGAGATCGCCCGTGCCGCGATGCGGATCGGGCAGCGCGTGACCGTGGCCCGCATCCCCGGCGCCATCCACGACGTGTTCCTGTCGGCGCCGGAGCCGCGGGACCGGGCCTACGACGCACTCGATCGCTGGCTTCTGCTGGGCGCGCTCAGCCGTCGCCCCCGCCTCAGCCCGCGCTGATGCCTCGAGGTTTGGTGCGGATGTGCCAGTCCCCGGAGGAGATGCCCCACCCGTAGTCGAGGCTCCAGTGCGCGGCCGCCCGGAACCGGCTCCCGTCGTTGAGTGCGACGTGCACGCCATGGCGGGCGAAGCCGACGATGTCGGCGCGTCCGTCGTTGTTCACATCGACCACGGCGCGCGGCATGAGCCCGAGCGTCCACTCGCGCGAACCGAAGTCGGTGGTCCAGCGCACGGCCTTAGCGAAGGAGGAGCCGGTGTTGCGGGCGACGTAGACGCCGTCCACGCGGAAGCCCACGATGTCGGGGCGCCCGTCGCCGGTGATGTCGGCGAGCGTGCGCGGGTCGCGGTTCACCCGCCAGCCGCCCGAGGATCCGCTCCCGAAGCTCGAGGTCCACTTCCGTGCCGTGGCGAAGCCCGAGCCGGTGTTCAGGGCGACGAACACGCCCTGCGGACCGAAGCCGACGATGTCGGGGCGCCCGTCGGCGTTCATGTCCTCCAGGTAGCGGGGCGTGGAGGCGGCGCTCCAGCCGCGGCTCGTGCCGAAGGCCGTCGTCCAGCGCGTCGGAGTGCTGAAGCCGTTGCCGGTGCTGAGCGCGACGTGCACGCCGCTGTCGCCGAACCCGACGATGTCGGCGCGGCGGTCCCCGTTGACGTCCATGACGTAGCGCACCTGCTGGGTGGTGTTCCATCCGCCCACCGACGCGTTGGAACCGAAGCCCCGCAGCCAGATCTTGCCCGCGCTGAACGACGAGCCGTTGTTGACCGCGACGGCGACGCCCGCCGCGGAGAAGCCGACGATCTCGGGGCGGCTGTCGCCGTTCACGTCCGCGAGCGTGCGCGGGTGCCGGGTCACGCTCCAGCCCGTCGATGTGCCGAACCCGTTCACCCACTTGCGGGGAGCGCCGAAGCCGCCGCTCCCGTTGCCGAGCGCGACGTAGACGCCGCTGCTGGAGAATCCCACGACGTCGGGCCTGCCGTCGCCGTTGGCATCCATGACCATGCGCGGGGTCTTGGACACCGTCCACGCCCCCGAGGTGAACGAGGAGAGCGCGCGCACGTCCGCGGCGAACCGATTGCCGCGGTTGTCCGAGACGAGCACGCCGGAGCTGCCGAAGCCGATGAGCTCGGGCCGCCCGTCGCTGTCGAGGTCGGTATCCCACGGGAGGATCTCGGTGCGGTCGTCGATCCCGTTGCCGTTGGCGTCGGGCAGGACGGCCTTGGGGCTCGACGGTCCCACGCGGCTGGACGCCGTCAGGCAGCAGGTCACGCCGCGCGATGTCAGCACCGTGCGCCCGGCGAAGTCCCGCCACACGCCGTTGTAGTAGCCGCTCGAGTCGCTGTAGAGGAACCGGTCGTACTGGATCCCCGTCACGGGGATGTACTGCCGCTTGCCGGAGGGCACGCTCACCGCGGTGTTGAGGATCGACAGGTGCACGTGAGCGCTGCTGCCGGGCGTGCCGCCGCAGGGGAGCGTCTGCCCGGCAAGCCCGAGGGAGGTGCCCGCCTCGACCCACTTGCCGATCAGCGAGGACTTCGCCTCCCGCAGGTGGTAGTACTCGGACATCCAGCCGCCGCCGTGGTCGATGCCCAGGAACCAGCCGTTCGCGCACGAGACGCGATAGACGCGGCCCGACGCGATGGCGAGCACGCGCTTGTCCGATGAGCTCAGCGGGGCGAAGTCGATCGCGCCGCGATGGATGCCGTCGCTGTCGGCGTGCGAACCGCTGATGCCCCAGCGCTTGCCCGGCGCGAACGGGAAGCGGAAGACGGGCTGAGGCCCGTACGAGGCGGCGAGCCGCGACTGCGTCGCCACCGTGCTCTCACCGGCCAGCGAGGGCAGCGATCCGTTGGGGAGCTCGCGGGTGAGGGGCATGGTGGGACCGTCGTGCTCGTGCTCGGCGTGCTCCGCGTCCTCGTCGTCGTGGCCGGCCTCGGTCTCCGTCGGTGAAGGGGACGGAGCCGGCGCGGGCGTGCTGTCCGGTCCCTCCGTCGGCACGGCGGAGGGGGTGGGGGTCGGAGAGGCGGCGGGATCGTCCGCTGACCCGGCGGCGTCCTCCGCGGACGCGTGGGGATCGTTCGCGGACGCGGTGGCCTCCGTCGTCGGTGCCGGGGCAGGGGTCGTCGTCTCGCCCTGTGCCGCCTGCGCGGGAAGGAGCGCGCAGACGAGCGCTCCGACCACACACCAACCGACGATTCTGCTGTTCGCTCTGCGCATCCGCCCTCTCCGGGGTCTCCCCAGACTGATTCCCCAGAGTATGTCGGCGTCCCGTCTGACGAGACGGGGTTGACCTGTTGCTGTCTTCCGCGCTAGCGGTAGTTCACGAACTGCAGATCGACGTCGAGGTCGGCCGCCTTCAGCAGGCGCTGCACCTCCTGGAGGTCATCCCTCGACTTGGACTGGACCCGCAGCTCGTCGCCCTGGATCTGCGACTTCACCGACTTCGGGCCCTCGTCGCGGATGATCTTCCCGATCTTCTTGGCGTTCTCCTGCGAGATGCCTTCCTTCAGCGTCGACGTGAGCCGGTACTCCTTGCCGCTGACGACGGGGTCTCCCGACTCCAGCGACTTCAGCGAGATGCCCCGCTTGATGAGCTTGGACTGGAACACGTCGAGCACGGCCTTCGCGCGGTCCTCGCTGTTCGCCTTGATGAGGATCGCCTCTCCGCTCCACTCGATCGACGCCCCGGTCCCCTTGAAGTCGTAGCGCTGCTCGATCTCCTTGCGGGCCTGGTTGAGCGCGTTGTCCGCCTCCTGGCGGTCGATCTTGGAGACGATGTCGAACGAAGAGTCAGCCATGCGCCGATTGTACCCGCGAGCTTCCTGGCCGGCGGGTGTTGACGAGGTGGCCGGGTGTGCTCTAGCATCCCGATAAATCGTTTTATCACCCGACTTCAGCACCGAAGTCGCAGCACGAGGATGTGAGGTGGGAAATGGGCCGGGCACGGATCTTCGACGTCGCCGCCGCCGCGGGCGTCTCGGTCACGACCGTCTCGCTCGTGCTCAACAACGCCCAGTCGCGCATCTCCGAGGACACCCGGCAGCGTGTGCGGGAGGCCGCCGACGCCGTGGGCTACTCGGCCAGCGCGGTCGCCCGGGGGCTTCGCACCCAGCGCACCCGGATCGTCGGCCTCATCTCCGATCAGATCGCGACGACCCCCTTCGCCGGCCGCATGCTCGCCGGGGCGCAGGACGCCGCCCGCGAGAACGCCCACATGGTGATGCTCGTCGACACCGGAGGCGACGCCGAGGTCGAAGCCGAGGCCGTGCGCGCGATGACCGCCCAGCAGGTCGACGCGGTGCTGTACGCGGCGATGTGGCACCGCGCCGCCACAGCGCCGGCAGGTCTTCCCGCCGGCACCGTGATGCTCGACTGCTATCCGGCGGCCGGCGGATTCCGCAGCGTCGTCCCCGACGACCGCGCGGGCGGAGAGGCCGCGGTACGCGAGCTGATCGCGGCCGGTCACACGCGCATCGCCTACCTCGACACGAGCGACCCCGAGCCGATCGCGTCGCGGCTGCGCCACGAGGGCTATCTCGCCGCCCTCGCCGAGGCCGGCATCGATGTCGACCCGGCCCTGCACGTGCGCGGCGAGACGTCGGCGCAGGGCGGGCGCGAGGCCGCCGACCGTCTGCTCGACCTTCCCGAGGCTCAGCGCCCGACCGGGATCTTCTGCTTCAACGACCGCATGGCGATCGGCGTCTACACCGCCGCCCATCGCCGCGGACTCGACATTCCGCGCGACCTCTCCGTCGTCGGCTACGACGACCAGCAGCTCGTCGCCGCGGAACTGGATCCACCTCTCACCACCATCGCCCTGCCCCACTACGAGATGGGTCGCTGGGCGATGGAGGTCGCGCTCGGCGTCCGCGCGGAGGGGGATGAGGACGCCCCGCACCGAATGGAGTGTCCCGTCATCCGGCGGGACTCGGTGGGCCCGCCGCCGGCGCAAGTCGCCAAACGAGACCGACGACGGGCTTCACACACAACCGAAGGGCCGCGCTCGGCGGCCCCCGATCAGGTGACCGACGTGGGCGTCGGGCACCAGGAATAGGAAACCACAATGACGCGCAGAACGTCGCCCCTCTTCGTCGCCGCGGGGCTGGTGACAGTCCTCGCACTGACCGGCTGCGGCCAGGCCGGCCAGGGGACCACCACCGGTGAGGACGGTCGCACCCAGCTGACGATGTGGACCCACTCGGCCGGCAACGCCGCCGAGCTCGAGGTCTACGAGCGGATCATCTCCGACTACAACGCCTCGCAGGACCAGTACGAGGTCGTGCACGAGTCGTTCCCGCAGGGGGCCTACAACGACGCGATCGTCGCCGCCGCCGCCTCGGGCGACCTCCCCTGCCTCCTCGACCTCGACGGTCCGATCATGCCGAACTGGGCGTGGGCGGAGTACCTGCAGCCGCTCGGCATCTCCAGCGAGACCACCGACAAGCTGCTGCCCACAGCCGTGGGCATGTGGGACGGCGAGATCTACTCGGCCGGCTACTGGGATGCCGCGCTGTCGATCTTCGCCCGCAAGTCGGTGCTCGACGAGAACGGCATCCGCATCCCGACCACCGACCAGCCCTGGACCGCGGACGAGTTCGACGCGGCACTGGCCACCCTCAAGGACGCCGGCTACGACACCCCGATCGACATCGGCGCCGAGGACACCGGCGAGTGGTGGCCGTACGCGTACTCCCCTTTCCTGCAGAGCTTCGGCGGCGACCTGATCGACCGCGACACCATGCTCTCGGCCGACGGTGCGCTCAACGGCGACGCCGCGGTCGCGTGGGGGACATGGTTCCAGAACCTGTTCGCCGAGGGCTACGCCAGCAACTCGGGAACCGTCGGCAACCAGGAGTTCGTCGACGACGAGGTCGCCCTCAGCTACACGGGAGTGTGGAACGCCCTCGCATCGGTCGAAGCGATCGGCGACGACCTGCTGATCCTCCCCCCGCCGGACCTCGGCACCGGGCCGAAGATCGGCGGCGGTTCGTGGCAGTGGGCCATCTCCTCCAGCTGCAACGACGCCGAGGGCGCGCGCGACTACCTGGAGTTCAGCTTCAACGACGAGTACATCACCGAGTTCGCCGACAAGCAGATCGTCATCCCCGCCACCGAGGAGGCCGCCCAGGCGTCCAAGTACTTCGGTGACGACGGCGTGCTGCGGCCCTTCGTGGAGCTCTCGCAGAAGTACGCGGTGCTGCGGCCCGAGACCCCCGCCTACGCGGTGATCTCGACCACCTTCGAGACCGCGGCCAAGAACATCATGAGCGGCGCCGATGTGAAGGGCACCCTCGACCAGGCCGTCGCCGACATCGACGCCAACATCGCGTCCAACGACGGGTACGGCTTCCAGTGATCGGTGCGGAGGGGGCGCCCGCACCACCGTGCGGCGTCCCCTCCGCCCCCTGGACCTGCCACTGAAAGGCCATCTCCATGACCGTCTCTCCTCCGACGGCGGCGGCCGAGACCCCTCGGCGCTCCTTCCGTCGCTTCCGCTCCAGCCGGGGTCGCCAGACCTGGGCCGGGTTCGGGATGGTCGCCCCCGCGGCGATCCTCCTGCTCCTGTTCCTGATCATCCCGGTGATCCTCGCCTTCACGCTTTCGTTCACCAACGCGCGCCTCATCTCGCCCAACCCGCCGCGCTTCGTCGGGGTGGACAACTTCATCCGCGCCTTCACCGCCGACCCTGTGTTCGTGCAGTCGATCGGCAACACGGCCCTGTTCGCGCTCGTCGTCGTCCCGGTGCAGGCCGGTCTCGGTCTCGCACTGGCCGTCCTCGTCAACCGCCGGCTGCGGGGCACGACGTTCTTCCGGGTCGTGTACTTCATCCCGGTGGTCACCTCGATCGTCGTGGTCTCGATCCTGTGGAAGTTCCTCTACCAGGACGACGGCCTCATCAACTCGATGATCGACGCGGTCACCTTCGGCCAGTGGCGGGGAACCGACTGGCTCAACGACCCGTCGACCGCCCTCGGCGCCATCATCGTCATGTCGATCTGGCAGGCGGTCGGGTTCCACATGATCATCTGGCTGTCCGGACTGCAGACGATCCCCGAGGAGCTGTACGAGGCGGCGCGCATGGACGGCGCGAGCCCGTGGCGCCAGTTCACCAACGTCACCTGGCCGGGGCTTCGCCCGACGATGGTGTTCGTGCTCGTGACGATCACGATCGCCGCGCTCGGCCTGTTCGTGCAGATCGACGTCATGACCCAGGGCGGTCCGCAGGGGGCCACCTCGACGATCGTCTTCCATGCCGTGCGCAAGGGGTACGAGCAGCAGGAGATCGGCTACGCCGCCGCCATCTCGCTCATCTTCTTCGTCGCCGTGCTCATCATCGCGCTCATCCAGCGCCGCCTCACCCGGGAGAAGGACTGATGACCGCCACCGTCACCCCGCCCGCCCGCACGCAGCGGGTCGATCCGAAGAAGCCCCGCTCCGCGGCCACCTCCCGCCGCTGGGGCACCGTGGCCACCTACGTCGCGATGTCGCTGCTGGCGCTGGTCTTCCTCTTCCCGCTCGTGTTCATGTTCGTCTCGAGCCTCAAGCCCGACGCGCAGATCCTGCAGGACATCGACTCGCCGATGGCGTTCCTGCCCGTCGGGGACATCAGCCTCGACAACTACTTCGGCGTCTTCGACCGGGTGCCCGTCGCGCAGTTCATGTTCAACTCGATCCTCGTCACGGTGCTCACCGTAGGGCTCGGGCTCGTCGTCAACTCGATGGCCGGTTTCGCCCTCTCCCGGCTCGCCTGGCGGGGACGCGTCGTCGTGCTCGCGGTCATCATCGCGACCCTCATCGTCCCGTTCGAGACGATCGCGGTGCCGATGGTCTACTGGGTCGCGCAGCTGCCGACGCTCGTCTTCGAGGGCGGTGTGCTCAAGTACGACTTCGGCTGGCTGAACACGTACGAGGTGCAGATCGTGCCGTTCATCGCGAACGCGTTCTCGATCTTCCTGTTCACGCAGTACTTCTCCACCATTCCGAAGTCGCTCGACGAGGCGGCCCGCATCGACGGCGCGAGCTGGTTCGCCATCTACCGCCGCATCATCGTGCCGCTGTCGGGTCCGGCGTTCGCCACCGTGGCGATCCTCACCTTCCTGCCCGCCTGGAACCAGTACCTCTGGCCCCTGATGGTCGTGCAGAAGGAGAGCCTGCGCCCGGTGATGGTCGGCATGCAGTACTTCTTCCAGCTCAACACCGCCTGGGGCGAGGTGATGGCGTACACCTCGTTGATCACGATCCCCGTGCTCGTCGTCTTCCTCGTCTTCCAGCGCGCGTTCGTGAGCTCCATCGCCGCGAGCGGGGTGAAGGGATGACCGCCGCGGTCGTCCCCTCCCGCCGCATCCTCGACCTCCTGTAAGGAATCCTCTTGTTCGACCTTCCCGACTCCTGGGTGTGGGACTTCTGGTTCGCCGACGACGGCGACCGCTACCACCTCTTCTTCCTCTACGCGTCGCGTGCGCTCCACGATCCGGATGCCCGCCACTACCGGGCATCGATCGGCCACGCCGTCTCGGACGACCTGACCGACTGGGCCCGGGTGGACGACGCCCTCGTCCGCGGCGACGCGCCGGCCTTCGACGACCTCGCCACCTGGACGGGCTCCACCGTCCGGCATCCGGACGGCACCTGGTACACCTTCTATACGGGGTCGTCGCTCGCCGGCGACGGCAAGAACATCCAGCGCATCGGCTACGCGACCTCGGACGACCTCCTCACCTGGCGCAAAGGCTCCGCGCCGGTGCTCGAAGCGGCGGCCCCCTGGTACGAGACGATCGACAGCGGGGCCTGGCACGACGAGGCCTTCCGCGACCCGTGGGTGTTCCCCGATCCGGACGGCGACGGCTGGCACATGTACGTCACGGCGCGCGCGCCGCAGGGGCCCGTCGACGGGCGCGGCGTCGTCGGCCACGCGTGGTCGCCGGACCTCCGCAGGTGGGAGCTGCGCGAGCCGGTGAGCGCGCCCAGCGAGAACGGCTTCGGCCAGCTCGAGGTCACCCAGGTCGCCGTCGTGGACGGCCGTCCGGTCCTCATCTTCTCGTGCCTGGCCGAGCACTCGATGCCGTCGCGGCGCGACGAGCGCGGGGGCACGTGGGCCATCGCCGCCGACAGCGTGCTCGGTCCGTTCGACGTCGACAGCGCCACGCGCCTGACGGGCGAGGATCTCTACGTCGGACGACTGCTGCGCCGCCGCGACGACGGCCGCTGGCTGCTGTTCGCCTTCCGCAACGTCGGCGACGACGGGCGGTTCGTCGGCGGGATCACCGACCCGATGCCGGTCGGATGGCGGGACGGGCGGCTGATCGTCACGGAGCCGGTGTCGGTGACGGGTTCGTAGACTGGGGGCATGCAGCCGCTCACCGAGGAACAGGTGCGCGCGGTTCTCGTGAACGCCGCGCCCGACGAGCTCGAACGGATCGCCCTGCCGGTGGACTTCCTCCTCGTGGACTGGGACCACCTCGACTTCCTGGCCTGGCGCGATCCGCGCACCCGCAGTCGCGGGTACGTCGTCGCCGAGATCGACGGGGAGCCGACCGGCGTGGTCCTGCGCGCCACCGACGGCTCGGGCCGGGGGAGACCGGCGATGTGCAACCTGTGCCACACGATGCAGCCGGGCGACCAGGTGGCCCTGTTCACCGCACGACGTGCGGGGGACGCCGGCGCCCGCGGCGACAGCGTCGGCACGTACGTCTGCGCCGACCTGTCCTGCCACGAGAACGTCCGCCTCGCCGCGCCCCTGGCGCCGAGCGAGATGCGCGCCAGCGTCGATCGCCGCATCGACGGCACCCGCCATCGCGTCGAGTCCTTCGTGGAGCGCGTCCTCGTCGCCGCCTGAGGGTGGTTCTCGGCACCGCTCGCGTACAGGTAATATGGTTGATCGCGCCTCCGGTCGACTGCAAAAGCCGGGCGGATGCGCACCTGGCGAGTTACCCAAGCGGCCAAAGGGATCTGACTGTAAATCAGACTGCATTGCATTCGGGGGTTCGAATCCCTCACTCGCCACCATGACTTGTTCGACGTCCTCGGACGACGAGTTCGAACAGCTGGGATAAAGAAGAGGATCGCGGTGAAAACCGCGATCCTCTTCTTTCGTCTCGTCTCGTGCGCGTGGAGCCGTATCGGCGCCCTGTGACGCGCCTACGTACCGCGATCGCCCGAGCCATGGTTCATGGTCGCTTCCGGCGTGCGCTCACTGCGGCTGCAGCGTCGCGGCGGCTGCTGTCGCGATCCGGTGGTCGTCGACGGGTGCGCCGCCGCCTACTCCGATCGCACCGATGAGGTGACCGTCGCGGCGCAGTGGTACCCCGCCGGCGATGAACAGCAGGGGCCGATCGAGCGCGGTCTGCAGGGAGTGGAAGGGCCCGTCGGGCTTCACTGCGTCCACGACGTCCGCGGTGGCGGCGTCGAGCTGGAGTGCGGTGTAGGCCTTGCGGGTGCTGGTCTCTCCGGAAATGAGCACGGCGTTGTCGTCGCGGCGGAAGGCGAGCAGGTGGCCGCCGGCATCGAGAACCGTGATGCTCACCGTGGCGCCGGCTTCCTCGGCAGCGCGTCGGGCGACGTCGAGGAGGTGATCGGCGTCGGCAGTGGAGAGCTTGCTGATGGTGGTGGGCATGAGGCGACTCCTTCGGTCGGCGAGCGGTGGGGCTGTCAGTGGGTCGTCGCGGTCGCGGTCGCGCGTGCGGAAGGTCCGCCGGCGCCGTCTGCGGACATCGCGGTGCTCGCGTGGGAGCCGCGCGCGGCTGCGGCGGCGATGATCATGACGACGAGGGCTACGGCGGTGATCGTCGCGCCGATCCAGATGGGGGAGGTGTACCCGAGTCCGGCGGCGATGCCGACGCCGCCGGCCCAGGCGCCGAGGGCGTTGCCGACGTTGAACGCGCCGATGTTGGCGCCGGAGGCGAGTGTGGGTGCGGTCCCTGCGTAGTTCATGATGCGGCTCTGAAGGCCCGGGACGGTTCCGAATCCGAATCCGCCCATGAGGAACAGGGCGACGATGGTGGCGATCGGGGATCCGGCGAGCAGGCCGAAGAGGGCGAGGATCACGACGAGCGCGGCGATGAAAACGACCAGGGTGCCGTCGATGGAGCGGTCGGCCAGTCTGCCTCCGAGCCAGTTGCCGACCACGAGGCCGGCGCCGAACAAGACGAGCAGCCAGGGCACGGTGGTGCTGGCGAAGCCGGAGACCTCGGTGAGGGTGTAGGCGATATAGGTGAACGCGCCGAACATGCCGCCGTAGGCGAGGACGGTCACCAGCAGCGAGAGCCAGACCTGGCCGGAGCGGAACGCCTGTAGCTCGCCGCGGATGCTGATCCGCTCCTCCGGGCTGCGCAGGACGGGCACGAGGGCGGCGATGCCGATGAATGCGAGGACGCCGATGACGGAGATCGCCCAGAACGTTGCCCGCCACCCGAGCTGCTGGCCGAGGAAGGTTCCGAACGGCACGCCGAGCACGTTCGCCGCGGTGAGACCGGTGAACATGATCGCGATGGCGCCAGCCTTCTTCTCCGGCGCGACCAGGCTGGCGGCAACGACGGAACCGATGCCGAAGAAGGCGCCGTGGCACAGCGCGGCGAGGATGCGGCCGATCATCGCGAGGCTGTAGTCCTCGGCGATCGCGGTGAGCACGTTCCCCGCGATGAACAGCACGACGAGACCGAGAAGGACGGGCTTCCGGGGCAGTCGGGTGGTCGCCGCGGTGAGCACCAGGGCCCCGACGACCACGGCGAGGGCATAGCCGGAGATCAGCCATCCGGCGGCTGCCTCGGAGACGCGGAAATCGGCGGCGACCTCGGGCAGCAGCCCCATGATGACGAACTCCGTGAGTCCGATGCCGAAAGCGCCGATAGCCAGCGCCACGAGACCCAAGGGCATGACGATCTCCTCGCAAGACGGTAAGGTAGTTGCAAGCGCGGGATAATGCACAAGCAAGGAAGATCTTTGCATACGCAATCAATCTGCGCAAGCAACTAACTTTCGGGAGTGTCACATGGGCATCGGCGACGACGCTGTTGAGGTGCGAGCGCAGGGTTGGCGCACGCTCGCGGCCCTGCATGGATTGATCGAGGCGCAGCTGGAGAGGGCGCTGGGCGGCGAGGTCGAGCTCTCGGTCGTCGAGTTCACCGTGCTGGACGCGCTGAGCCGGCAGGACGGCTGGCATATGCGGATGCAGCAGCTCGCGCGCGCTGCCGCGCTGAGCCCCAGCGCGACGACCCGCCTCGTCACGCGGCTGGAAGATCGTGGACTGCTGACCCGCATTCTCTGCGCAGACGACCGCCGGGGGATCTATACCGAGCTCACTGCGAAAGGGCAGGAGCTGTACGAGAGGGCCAGGCCGGTGCACGACGAGACGCTCGAGCGCGTGCTTGCGGATGCTGCGGATACGCCCGAGCTCGCTCCGGTCGTGGCGGCGTTGCAGAGCGCTGTCCTACCGGCGCATGCCCTTCACCGCGTTCCGGCTGCCCCGGGAGCTCGCCGCTGACGGTGTGTCCACCCCGGTGGCCTCGGTGGCCTGCCGGCATCTGAGCGCACGATGTGGCGGCAACCGCCCGACGGTGCCGACGCGGGTCGGCGGTTGACGACTCGTCTAACTCGCGTTAGCATCGATCGCAGCAGGTGCTAACGCGAGTTAGTCGCCTCAACGGAGAGGTTCACCATGGTGGGAAAGCAGCGAGCCGTCACGATGAAGGACGTCGCCGATCTCGCCGGCGTCTCCCGGTCGGCGGTCTCGTTCGTCCTCAACAATCGTCGTTCTGTGGCCCTCTCCGACGACACCCGCGATCGCGTGCTCGATGCCGCCGCGCAGCTCGGCTACCGCCCCAACGCCGGGGCCCGCGCCCTGGCTCAGCAGCGCAGCGACTGGTACGGCCTGGTCACCGAGATCGTCACTGCGCCGTTCGCGGTGGAGATCATCAAGGGCGCCCAGGACCGCGCCCTTCTGGATCACAAGTATCTGCTGATCGCCTCGACCGAGTCGGATGCCGAAGCCGAGGCCGCGGCTATCGAGCGCTTCCTGGAGCAACGGGTAGAAGGTCTGATCTACGCGGCGACGTGGCACCGCGCGGTCACCGTTCCGGAGATCGCACGCGAAGTGCCCACCGTGCTCGTCAACTGCTACGACGCCGAGGGACGTTACCCCGCGGTGGTGCCCGATGAGCGCACCGGAGGGCGTCGCGCGACGGAGCGACTGCTGGCTGCGGGCCACCGTCGCATCGGCTTCGTGAATCTCGATCCGGACATCCCGGCCGCCGTCGGCCGCCGCCATGGCTATCACGACGCGCTTCGCAGCGCCGGCATCGACATCGACGACGTGCTGGAGATCTCCGGTCACGCCACGGCCGACGGCGGATTCACGGCTGTCGATGCACTGCTCGACCTCGCCGACCCGCCCACGGCGATCTTCTGCGCCAACGACCGCATGGCCATGGGCGCCTACGACGCCATCAAGGAGCGCGGACTGCGCATCCCCCACGATGTCGCCGTCATCGGATTCGACAATCAGGAGCTCATCGCGGCCTACCTGAGACCGAGTCTGACGACGGTTGCACTGCCCTTCGATGAGATGGGCGCCCGAGGCGTGGACATCCTCGCCGCGATCACAGCGGGCCAGTCGACCGACACGAGCATCGTGACGGTCGACTGCCCGCTCCTGGAACGCTCGTCCGTCTGACTGGACATCTGGGGACGAGCACACCCTTCGCCTTCGACGAAGAAGAAAGGAACAGCACCATCATGACACTTCACAGAGGCCGCGCGGCGGTACTCGCCGCCGGCGCGCTGGCGGTAGCGCTTGCGCTCACCGGGTGCGGGGGGACCACGTCCCCCGAGGCATCCGGACTCGACGGCTCGCAGCTGCTGACGATCCCACGCGAAGACATGGGCACGTTCGACCGCAACTTCAATCCCTTCTCCAACCCCGACTTCCCCATGACGCAGGTGGCGATCTACGAATCGATGCTCGTCTTCAACCCCGCCGACGGCACCACGACGCCGTGGCTGGCGACGGAGTGGGAGGTCGCCGACGACGGGACGGGCATCACGTTCCATCTGCGCGACGACGTCAGCTGGTCCGACGGTGAACCGTTCGAGGCCGAAGACGTGGTCGTCAGCTTCGACCTGCAGCGCGAGATCCGTGGCGGCTTCGACTACATCGACACGGTCACCGCCGTCGACCCGCAGACGGTGGAGTTCGACTTCAGCGAGCCGTTCTCGCCCGCGCTCCTCGATGTCGGGCAGCAGATCATCGCGCCCGCGCACATCTGGAGCGAGTTCGACGACCCGGCCAAGGAGACCAACCCCGAGCCGGTCGGCACGGGCCCCTACACGGAGGTCACGAACTTCCAGGCGCAGTCGTTCGACCTCCTGAAGAACCCGCATTACTGGCAGCCCGAGAAGCAGAAGATCGAGGGCGTGCGGATGCTGGCCTTCGCCGGCAACGACGGTGCGAACCTCGCCGCCGCCAACGGAGACGTCGACTGGTCGCCGCAGTTCATCCCGAACATCGAGCAGGCCTTCGTCGCCAAAGACCCGGAGCACCGGTTCTACTGGTTCCCCACGACCGGGTCGATGGTCAGCTGGCAGTTCAACACCACGCAGGCGCCCTTCGACGACCCGAACGTGCGCAAGGCGCTGTCGATGGCCGTCGACCGCGATCAGGTGACCTCGATCGGCATGCAGGGCTACACGGTGCCCGCGGACTGCACCGGTCTCTCCGGTGCCTACGACAGCTGGCGCGACCAGGAGGTCGTCGACTCGTGCACGTGGACGAAGCGCGATCTCGACGGCGCGGCCAAGCTGCTGGACGCCGCCGGCATCACTCTCGGCGCAGACGGCACGCGCGTGCTGCCCGACGGCAGCCCGTTCGAGTTCGATTTCTCCGTGGGCTCGACCTCGAGCGACTGGGTGTCGGTCGGAAACGTCATCTCGCAGAACCTCGCCGATCTCGGGGTGACGGTCAACGTCGCAGCCCGCGACTGGGCAGAGGTCGTGTCGAGCTATGAGAACGGCACGTTCGAGTCGGGCATCGTGTGGAGCAACAACGCCCCGACCCCGTACCAGTTCTATCGCGGGGTGATGTCGACCGAGACCGTCAAGCCCACGGGCGAGCAGACGTTCGAGAACTACCACCGCTACGGCAGCGCTGAGGCCGATGCGCTGCTGGCCGAGTTCGCGGCGACCTCCGATGAGGCGCAGCAGCGGTCGATCATGAACCAGCTGCAGGCGCAGTTCGCCGAGGAGGCGCCGGTGGTGGCACTCTTCCCCGGACCCGAGTTCGGTGCCGCCAGCACGCTGCGCTTCACCGGCTGGCCCGACGAGGACG
Source organism: Microbacterium sp. T2.11-28 (assembly GCF_950097975.1). Taxonomy (GTDB): domain Bacteria; phylum Actinomycetota; class Actinomycetes; order Actinomycetales; family Microbacteriaceae; genus Microbacterium. Next base: position 91,478 of record NZ_CATNHF010000030.1, on the reverse strand, counting down.
ACCCGTACGCCTCCCTCGGGGCGGTGCGGGCCCGCAGCGCCGTCCTCATCCTCACCACCCTCGAGCCCGTCAAGGGCTGACGACCGGACGGCCGGTGCGCCGCTCCGCCTGAGCGGGCGGCGCGCCGGTCTCCGTGGAGACACACCATGGGATACATCCTTCGGAGGCTCGGCTTCTACCTGGCCGCCTTCTGGGTCTCGATCACCCTCAACTTCATGCTTCCTCGGCTGATGCCCGGCGATCCGGTCTCGCGCATGGTCGCCCGACTGCAGGGCGCGATCCGCCCGGAGCAGATCGAGGCGCTCCGGCGCTCGTTCGGTCTCGATGATGCGCCGTTGTGGGAACAGTATTTCCGCTACCTCGGGCAGATCCTCGGCGGCGACATGGGATTCTCGATCTCCCGCTTTCCCACGCCGGTCACCGAGGTGATCGCCGGCCAGATCGGCTGGACCGTACTGCTCGGGCTCGTCTCGCTGATCATCGCCGTGGTGATCGGCAACCTGCTGGGCATCCTCGCTGCGTGGCGTCGCGGCGGCGTCCTCGACTCCGCCCTGCCGCCGGTGCTGATCTTCATCGGCTCGTTCCCCTACTTCTGGTTGGCCATGGGGCTGCTGTGGCTGTTCGGCGTCACGCTCGGCTGGTTCCCGCTGCGCCACGCGTTCTCTGTCGGCTCCACCCCGGAGTTCTCGCTCGCCTTCATCGGTGATGTCGCCTACCACCTCGTGCTGCCCGCCGCATCGATCGTCCTGGTCTCGATCGGCGGATGGATGCTGGGGATGCGCAACACGATGATCGCCACCAATGCCGAGGACTACATCGTCATGGCCGAGGCCAAGGGCCTGCGCGCTGGGCGCATCATGATGCGGTACGCGGCCCGCAACGCCCTGCTCCCGTCGGTGACCGCCTTCGGCATGTCACTCGGGTTCATCGTGGGCGGCGCGCTGCTCACCGAAGTGGTCTTCGCGTATCCGGGCGTCGGGTACCAGCTCCTCTCCGCGGTCCAGAACCTCGACTATCCGTTGATGCAGGGCCTCTTCCTCACGATCACCACCGCCGTGCTGATCGCCAACTTCCTCGTGGACATCGTGTACGTGCGTCTCGACCCGCGCGTGCGCGTCAGCTGATCGGAGCGTGACGATGGCTCTCGCACAAGAACCGAACGCCATGGCCGAGCTCGACCGCGGGCTCACCTCCACCTCGCCCGAGCGTCGGCGTCCGCGCGGGCGTGACGGACTGCTGCGCGGTCTGCTCGGCAGCGGCAAGGCCGTCGCCGGCCTGGTCATCCTGGCCGTGTTCGCCGCGGTGGCCCTCCTGGCCCCGGTGATCTCTCCCGGCGACCCGACCGTCATCCAGGGGCTCGGCGCGCAGCCGCCGTCCGCGGACCACCTGCTGGGCACGACGTCGAAGGGCCAGGACGTGCTCGCGCTGAACATCTGGGGCGCGCGCTCCTCGCTGTTCGTCGGTTTCGTCGTCGGCATCCTGGCGACTTTCGTCGGCTTGCTGGTGGGGCTCGCGTCGGCCTATCTCGGTCGCACGGTCGACAACCTGCTGTCGCTGATCACCAATGTCTTCCTGCTGCTTCCGGGTCTGCCGCTGCTGGTGATCCTCGCGGCATTCCTCCCTCCGGGTCTCGGCACGGTGATCCTGGTACTGGTCATCACCGGTTGGGCGGGCTCGGCCCGCGTGCTGCGGGCGCAGGCGCTCTCGATCCGCGGCAAGGACTTCGTCGCCGCAGCGCAGGTGACAGGCGAAAATCCCCTGCGCATCATGTTCCGCGAGATGCTCCCCAACATGGCGTCGATCGTGATGAGCACGCTCCTGGCGTGCATCATCTTCGGCATCGGCGCCCAGGCGGGGCTGGAGTTCCTCGGTCTCGGCGACATCAGCACGGTCAGCTGGGGAACCAACCTCTACTGGGCGAGCAACGACGGCGCCCTGCTGACCGGGTCCTGGTGGATCTTCGTGCCGCCCGGAGTGTCGATCGCGCTCGTCGCGTTCGCGCTCGCCCTCGTCAACTACGGCGTCGACGAGACCACGAATCCCAGGCTGCGGCGACCCCGCCGCCGCGTCACGGCAGCCGACCCTACCCCGGTCGCGAGCGAGGAGAGAGACCGATGAGCACGCCGCTCCTGGAGATCGAGGACCTCTCGGTCGAATACGTGACCGACGCCCGAACGGTGCGGGCGGTCGATCGCGTCAGCTTCACCCTCGACGAAGGCGAGGTGTTCGGGCTGGCGGGGGAGTCGGGATGCGGCAAATCCACCATCGCGAACGCGATCCTGCGGCTGCTGCGAGATCCGGCAGTGATCGCGGGAGGTTCCATTCGCTTCCGCGGCACTGACGTGCTCTCCCTCGGTGTCGACGCGCTGCGCGCGTTCCGCTGGCGCCAGGTCGCGATGGTGTTCCAGAGCGCCATGAACTCCCTCAACCCGGTCATGACCATCGGCGACCAGATCGCAGACATCTACACGACGCACGAGGGCGCCTCCAGGAAGACGGCCCTCGCGCGAGCGGCGGAGCTGCTCGACCTCGTCGGCATCCCTCGCGACCGCCTGCGGGCCTACCCGCATCAGCTTTCCGGGGGGATGCGCCAGCGCGTGGTCATCGGAATGGCCACCGCCCTCCGTCCCCCGCTGCTCATCATGGACGAGCCCACCACGGCACTGGACGTGGTGGTTCAGCAGGAGATCATGGCGCAGATCCGTGACCTGCAGCGCGAGCTCGGGTTCGCGATCCTCTTCATCACACACGACATGTCGCTCATGGTCGAGCTGTCCGACCGGATGGCGGTGATGTACGCGGGTCGGTTCGTGGAGACCGCGCCCGCGCTTGCCCTGTTCGACGAGCCGCGGCATCCCTATACACAGGCGTTGATGAACGCGTTCCCGCCCATGACCGGTCCGCGTGCGCGGCTCGCCGGGCTGGGCGAGGGGATCAGGTTCCCCCGAATCCCCGACCTCGTTCCCATCGCGGCCGACCACTGGGTCGCGCCGATCGACGATCAATCGCCCCTGACGGAGGTGGCCCGATGAGCCCGCAGCAGACGCCCGTCCTCTCCATCCGCGGGCTGGAGAAGACGTTCTCCATCGGAGGGATGTTCTCGCGAGGGCGCGTGCGCGCGCTGGGCGGAGTCGATCTCGACATCGCCCACGGAGAGGTCGTGGCACTCGTCGGCGAATCGGGGAGCGGAAAATCCACCCTCGCCCGATGCCTCGCGCGGTTGGAGCAGCCCTCGGCCGGTACGTTCCTGTTCGAAGGTCGCGACATCCTGCGCACCGAACCACGCCGGGCCAGCCGCGACTACCGGTCGGCCGTGCAGATGATCTTCCAGGATCCGTTCGGCTCGCTGAACCCGGTGCATCGGGTGAGGCACTTCCTCGAGCGGCCGTTGCGCCTGCACGACGCCGCCGTCGGTCGTGACGCCATCGAGGAGGCGCAACGGCGGCTGATGGCGAAAGTGGATCTGCCGGCGGAACTGCTCGACCGCTATCCGCACGAGCTGTCGGGAGGTCAGCGTCAGCGGATCGCCATCGCGCGAGCGCTCGCCGTCAACCCGAGGCTCATCCTCGCCGACGAACCCACGTCGATGCTGGACGTGTCCGTACGCATCGGTGTGCTCAACCTCATGCGGACCCTCTGCGAGCAGCAGGGCATCTCGATGCTGTACATCACGCACGACCTCGCCTCGGCCCGCTACCTCGCCGACCGCATCGTCGTGATGTTCGCGGGGGAGTTCGTCGAAGGCGGAGACGCGATGACGCTGCTGGCTCGTCCCGCCCACCCGTACACCAAGCTGCTGATCTCCGCCGTGCCCGATCCGCGTCGGCGGGGAACGTTCGACCCCGCGGAACGGGCGGCGCTGCGCCGCCAAGTGCTCACCCCCGACTCCTGCCCTTTCGCCGGCCGCGACGAGACGCCCTGCTCGTCCGAGCGCGCCGTGTTCCATCACGTCAGCGATCAGCCCGAGCACTGGGTGCGCTGCCACGCGTACGCGCCGCCGTCGGATGCCCCGGGCACCGCCGTCGATCTCGCCCCCACCGATCAGGAGAACGCAGCCGCATGACCGGCGACACCACGCACCAGCCCCTCGTCGAGGCGGCGCTTCTCGAGCGCGCCGCCGCAGATTCCCATCGGCCGCGGTTCCATTTCACCGCGCCGGCGGGCTGGCTCAACGACCCCAACGGCCTCACCCGCCGCGGCGACGAGTACCACCTCTTCTACCAGTTCAATCCGCTCGCGCCCGTGCACGACCGCATCCACTGGGGACACGCAGTCAGCACAGATCTCGTGCGGTGGCGTGATCTGCCGATAGCCCTGGCCCCCAGCGACGGTCCGGATGTCGACGGCTGCTGGTCGGGTGTGCTCGTCGATGACGGCGATGTTCCGACGATCGTCTATTCCGGACGACACGGAGAGCATGAGCTGCCGTGTATCGCGACCGGCAGTGACGACCTCGTGACGTGGACCAAGCACCCGGGAAACCCTGTGATCCCCGCTCCGCCCGCCGACCTCGACATCGTCGCGTTCCGCGACCACTGCGTGTGGCGGGAAGACGGCTTGTGGCGGCAGATCATCGGCTCCGGCATCCGCGGACGAGGCGGGACAGCACTGCTGTACGAGTCGGCCGACCTGCGCGAGTGGCGATACCTCGGCCCCCTCGTGGTCGGTGACAGCGACGACCGCCCGCGCACGGCGCCGGACTGGACCGGAACGATGTGGGAATGCGTCGACCTGTTCCGCATGGAGGACGGCGAAGCCCGTAGCGACATCCTTGTGTTCTCGGCCTGGGACGAGGGTGTCACGCACCACCCCCTGTACTGGACCGGACACTACGAGGGCGACCGGTACGTGCCCGATCGGCTGCACCGACTCGACCTCGGGGGCAGGTTCTTCTATGCGCCGCAGTCGATGTCTGACGCCGAGGGCCGACGGATCGTCTTCGGCTGGATGCAGGAGGGACGCGAGGATGCCGCGAGCATCGCGGCCGGGTGGTCGGGCGTGATGTCGCTGCCGAGAGCCGCGACTCTTGCCGCCGACGGCTCGCTGCGCCAGGCGCCTGTCGAAGAGGTGGCGTCGCTGCGCGACGCGCTGCTCTTCGACGGTGCGGCAGACGGCGCGCGATTCGAGGGAGACCAGGTCGACCTCGAGCTCGATGTCGAGCTGCGTCCCGGCGCGACTGTCGAGATCGTCGTGCGCGCGACGGCCGACGGCCAGGAGCGCACCGTGTACCGGATCGAGCGCACGGACGAGCGCGCGGCGCGGCTGAGCCTCGACCGCAGCCGATCGAGCATCGACCCGACGGTGGACGTCGCCGCCCTCTCCGGCGACGTGCCGTTCGACGGCGACCGCCTCCACGTGCGGCTGCTGATCGACCACTCCGCCCTCGAGATGTTCGCGGGGGGAGTGCCGCTGGCCGCGCGGATCTATCCGACGCGAGCGGATGCCGCCGGTATCGCCGTCACGACCGGCGGCGCAGCGGGAACCGTTCGCGCGTGGCGCATGCGCGCGGCCGGCGTCCACCGCTGAGCCCGACCACAGCACCGATCGCAATGGAGCAACCATGACCAGTCCTGAACTCTCCCGCCGCTCACTGTTCACCGCTGCGACGCTCTCGGCCGCCGCGGGGGCGCTGGCGGCGACGGCGCCCGCTGCTGCGGCGACCGCACCCGAACACTCCACGACAAGAAGACCGGCGGCATCCATGCGACCCGAGTACCACTTCAGCGTTCCGGACAACTGGAAGAACGACCCGCAACGGCCGATCTTCGTCGACGGCGAGTATCACTACTACTACCTCTACAACGCCGACTACCTGCGTGGCGGCGCGGGCACGTCGTGGCGTCGTGCAACCACGACCGACCATGTGACCTTCCGTGACCGAGGGGTCGCGATCCCCAAGTTCAGCAACGGCAACGGTGACTGCTGGTCGGGGAGCCTGGTGGTCGACACGGAGGGAACGGCGGGCTATGGCCGCCGCGCGATCATCGCTCTCGTGACGCAGGGCCCGAACGGGGTGCAGGCGCAGTACCTCTGGTACTCCACCGACGGCGGACGATCGTTCCGGCCGGGAGGTGATGCTCCGGTGCTTCCCAATCCCGGCGTGTACGACTTCCGTGATCCCAAGGTGATCTGGGATGCCGAGCGCGCCCGCTGGTTCATGGCCAACGCCGAGCACGATCGCATCGGGTTCTACGTCTCGTCGAACCTGAGGAGCTGGACGCGGGTGGGGGAATTCGTTCGCACCGACCTCGGACTGCTCGAGTGCCCTGACATCTTCACTATGACCGCCGACGACGGCTCCGACCACTGGGTCCTCGGCCTGAGCGGCAACGCCAAGTTCCGGGGGCTCCCGGCGACCTACGCCTACTGGACCGGATCCTTCGACGGCAGCTCCTTCACTCCCGATGAGCACGAGCCGCGGTGGCTCGACCACGGCTTCGACTTCTACGGAGCTGTGACCTACCCGCACCACTCGAGGTCCGGTGCCGAGGACCCACGGCTGCGCCACGTCATCGGTTGGGCGAACTTCTGGGACTACCCGCACAACGCGCCCACTCTGGTCACCGACGGCTACAACGGCGACGACATGATCGTGCGCGACCTGCGGCTCGTGCGCACGACCTCCGGCTACGCCCTCGCCTCGTCTCCGACCGCAGCACTTCGCGCCTACGCCACGCGCACACACCGGCTGGGCGACGTCACGGTGGCCGGCACGCACGACCTCGCGGTGCGCTCGCATGCCTACGAGCTCTCGTGCGAGCTGCGCTGGGACACCTCGGCGCCGCCGGAGAACATCGGCTTCGAGGTGTGCCGTGCCCCCGAGGGGGGTCGCCACGTCGCCGCGGGAGCGTACCTGAAGGGACCGTTCACCTACGTCAATCGGCGACCGACGATCAACCCCACGGGTGGGGAGTCCCAGGCCGCGCTGGATGCCGGCTCGGGGAAGCTCGCCGTGCGGCTGCTGGTCGACCGCACCAGCGTCGAACTGTTCGTCGGCGACGGAACCGTGGTGCATTCGCATCGCGTCTTCCCCCTGAGCGGGGACAGCGGCATCCGGCTGTACTCCCACGGTGGATCCGCCGTCTTCGCCGACCTCCGCGTGCGCGAACTCGCGGTCGGCGCACGCGGACCCGAAGAACGATGAGTCGCGTCGCCGTCATCGGAGAAGCGCTCGTGGATATCGTTCTCGGGGCCGACGGATCGGCGAGGGTGACTCCCGGGGGCAGCGCGGCGAACGTGGCGGTGACCCTCGGGCGCCAAGGCGTGAAAGTGACCCTCCTCACCTGCGTGGGTGCGGACGAGGCGGGCGCCTCGGTGCGCGCATGGCTGGCCGGTTCGCACGTGAGCGTGTCGCCATCCGTCCGTGACCGCACATCGACGGCCGTCGCGTCGCTGGATTCCTCGGGCTCCGCGACGTACACGTTCGACATGGTGTGGGACCCCGACCCCCTCGACGTCGGTGACGCCGCCGTCGTTCACGTCGGTTCGGTGGCTGCGCTGCTCGCCCCCGGCGCCGACCGAGTGCTGGCGGCCGTGCGGGCCGCGCGCCCGACCGCGCTCATCACCTATGACCCGAACGTGCGCCCCGCCCTGCTCGGCGACCCCGCAGATCATCTCGCCCGCGTCGAAGACCTCGTGGCTCTCGCAGACGTGGTCAAGGTGAGCGACGAAGACCTTCGCTGGCTGTACCCCGCTGACGCGGCGATCGAGGTGGCGACGAGGTGGCAACGCAACGGTCCGGCCATCGTCGTCGTGACCCGCGGCGCAGACGGCGCCGACGCGATCATGGCAGACGGTGTGCGGCACGTCGTCGGATCGCCGGTGACCGTCGTCGACACGGTGGGAGCGGGCGACACCTTCATGGGCACGATCATCGCCTTCCTGCTCGCCCGAGGCTTCGGGACCGATGCGCGGCGCAGGCTCACGTCCGTGACTCCGGCCGACGTGCACGCGATGCTCGCCGAGAGCGCCCGGGCCGCTGCAGTCACCGTCTCCCGCCCGGGAGCAGACCCCCCATGGGCCGCCGAGTTGGTCGTCGCGTAGGGGCAGGTCGGAGATCGAGTCCTCATGATCCGCCGTCCCCGTCCACTGCGAGACGGTGCCGGCGTCGCTGACACTCACCGTGCAGAGATGGTGACAGGAGGAGGGGCCATGACCTCACGCGGAGCGCGGGCGCTGCTCGTCCTGGTCGCGGCCGCGATGGTCTGTCTCGCCGGGTGCGCGAGCGCCGCCCCTCCGGAGGATGCCCCGGGCGCCGACCCGGGAAGCGCGACACGGAACGCCCCCGGCGCGGATGCTCGACCGTCCTACGTGTGCGGCGGGACGCCCGTTTCCGCTGAGGCGCTCGCCGCGCGCACGCCCGTCGAGGAACTCGCCGGCGCAGCAGCGGAAGCGCTCGCGGGCGCGGTCTTCGACGACGGCACACCGCTCGTGCTCGAGGACCCGTCCGCCTGGTTCGTCGTCGGCACCTCGGATCGCGAGGTGACGCTCCTCCGCCCCGTCGAGCCCGACGAGGCCCCCGATGCTCCCGCAGCCGATCATGAGCAGGTCACCGTGTCGTGGGTCGAGGCGACGAACGTCGCCGGCTGGCTCGTGACCTCGCTCGGCCCGTGCTCCCTGACGATCGATCTCGGCGACCTGGGCGTGCCGCTGATCGCGCTCGATCCCGGCCGGCCGCTCGATCCGGCGTCGCGAGAGGTGCACCTTCTCGTCACGGAGCAGGCGTGCAACTCCGGCCGGGATGCCGACGGGCGCATCGAGATCGTCCGGCTCGACGAGGGGGACGAGCGGATCGAGATCGTACTGGGTGTGCGGCCGGAGGGCGGGGCGCACTCGTGTCCCACGAACCCGCCGACCCCCTTCACCGTGACGCTGACCGAGCCGCTCGGCGAGCGGACCGTCGTGGACGCGACTCTCCACAGCCGCCCGGCCCTGCGTGCCGGATGACCCGTCCGGTCAGGCGATGGAGGAGCGGATGACCGCGGGCATCTCGATGAGCGTCTCGCCGTGCGGCTCGGAGGAGAGCAGGATCTCGACCGCGCGGCGCCCCATGGCCTCGTGCGGCAGGGCGACGGTGGTGAGCCCGGGGCGGAGGTAGGCGGCGAGCTCGTCGTTGTCGAACGAGACGATCGAGATGTCGTCGGGGATGGAGCGTCCCGACTCGAGGATCGCCTGGTAGGCCCCGAAGGCGAGTCGGTCGTTCATGCACAGCAATGCGCCGATGTCCGGTCGCCGGGCGAGGAGCTCGGTGGTCGCGTGGTAGCCCTCGTCGGGCTCCCACAGCCAGATGGACACCTCTTCCAGGAACGACAGTCCGTGCGCGGCCATCCCCTCGCGGATCCCCGCGACGCGCCGCGCGACGGTCGCGGAGCGGAAGAGGTCACGCTCGACGTCGTCGTTCTGGCCGAGGAGCGCGATCGCGCGGTGACCGCGCTCGGCGAGCAGCTCGACGGCGCGCCGTCCGCCGCCGTGCTCGTCGGGAAGGACCGTCGCGGCATGTTTCGTGTTGGTCGCGTTCAGCATGACGACGCCGGTGGAGGCGGGCAGGTCGGGCACGAAGAACTCCCTGGCCCGCATGCTCGCGAAGATGATGCCGTCGACCTGGCGGTCGAGCACCGCCTCGACGGCCTCGCTCTCCCGCGCCGGATCGCCTCCGGTCTCGAGCACCAGCATCACGTGGTTGGCCTGCTCGGCGGCAGCGAGCGCGCCGCGGATCAGACCGCTCGCGAAGCGGGTGGTGGCCACGACGTCCGAGATGAACGCGATCGTCAGGGTCTTGTCGGTGCGCAGGCCCCGCGCGGCGACGTTGGGACGATAGCCGAGGGCCTCGGCGGCGGCGAACACACGATCGTGGGCGTCCTGCGACAGCCGCGTGTTGGGGCGTCCGTTGAGGATCATCGATGCCGACGTGGGCGAGAGCCCCGCCAGGCGAGCCACGTCGGCGAGCGTCGCACGCTTGCTGGACACGAACCCTCCTCTTCACGCTGCACGCCCGGGGCGCGGGGGCTGTCGCTTGACATCCCGCGCGGCAGGCGGAACCATGCTAGCTAAACCCATTTAGCGGGGATACTGCGCATGCCGTCGATGGCTGCTGCACTCGCGACTCTACGGGGTGACGGCGTGCAGTGCCTATTCCGTCGCCGGGCAAGGAACGACACGATGACGTTCGCACGAGACGACCACTGGGTGTGGGACTTCTGGATCGCCGACGACGGGCAGAGGTACCACCTCTTCTATCTGCACGCTCCCACCTCGCTCGGCGACGAGCGGCTGCGCCACCGCAACGCGCGGATCGGCCATGCCGTGTCATCGGACCTGCGCAGCTGGCAGGATCTCGGCCCGGTGCTGACGCCGGGCGCACCGGGCGAGTTCGACCAGACGGCGGTCTGGACCGGCTGCGTGGTCCCCGGCCCCGACGGGGTCTGGCGCATGTTCTACACCGGCTCCCGGTTCCCGAGCGACGCGTCCGCCGCCAACATCGAGACCGTCGGCGTCGCGACCTCGCGTGATCTCCACCACTGGCAGGCCGCCCGCGTGCCGGTGGTGACCGCCGACCCCCGCTGGTATGAGACGCTCCCCGACGGCACCTGGCGCGAGGAGGCGTGGCGGGACCCGTGGGTGTTCGCCGATCCCCACGGGGAGGGATGGCACATGCTGATCACGGCGCGGGCGAAGACCGGCGACGGCGACGATCGCGGAGTCATCGGGCATGCGGTCTCGCCGGATCTCGATCACTGGGAGGTGCGCCCACCGCTGAGCGCTCCCGGAGCGGGGTTCGCGCACCTGGAGGTGCCGCAGCTTGTCACCGTCGAGGGGAACGACCTGCTCCTCTTCTCCTGCGACGGGCCTGCGCTCGCGGGAGGCCGCGCCGGCGGGCGCGGCGGCGTCTGGCAGCTCCCGGTCGCCGCGCAGACGGGACCGTTCGATCCCGCGGCGGCGACGCTGCTGGTCGACGATGCCCTGTACGCCGGCCGCATCGTCCACGACCGGTCCGGCTCGCCCGTGCTCCTCGCGTTCGAGAACGGCCGCGGAGACGCTTTCGCCGGACGGGTCAGCGATCCGATCCCGGTGCGATGGGATGCCGATCGCGGCGCGCTCCTGCTCGTCGCCGCCCTCCCCGCCGGCGCCGAGGTCCACGCGTGAGCGTCGCGGTGGAGGGCACGGTGTCGGCCGGCTTCGAGCCGGTGGCCGCGGCCTTCCGTGAGGCGTTCGACGGAGAGCCGGACATGGGCGCGGCCCTCGCGATCGTCCGTCGGGGTCGGCCGGTGGTCGATCTGTGGGGCGGCGTGGCCGACGTGCGGACGGGGAGGCGCTGGGAGCGGGACACGCTCAGCGTCATCTTCTCGTGCAGCAAGGGCCTGATGTCGATCCTCGCCGCGCGCCTGGTGCAGGCGGGGAAGCTCGACTACGACGCGCTCGTGACGACGTACTGGCCGGAGTTCGGCGAGGCGGGCAAGGGCGGCACGAGGGTCGCCGACCTGCTGTCGCATCGGGCGGGACTCCCGGCTCCGCGTGAGCCGATCCCTCGGGGTGCCCTGGCCGACTGGGACCGCATCGTCGCTCAGCTGGCGCGCCAGGAGCCGCTGTGGCCGCCCGGGACGGCATATGCGTACCATCCGATCACCCACGGCTGGCTGATCGGCGAGGTCGTCCGCCGGGTGACGGGACTGAGCGCGGGGGAGGCGTTCCGGCGCTACGTGGCCGAGCCCGCCGGAGCGGAGTGCTGGATCGGCCTGCCCCCCGCCCACTTGCCGAGGGTCGCCCGGATGGCCGTCGGGCCGTCGCTGGCGGCGCTGACCGCCCTTCAGGAGGCGGAGGCCCGGGCCGCTGGCGGCACCGACTGGCCGGGGATCGCGATGACCCTCGACGGTGCGCTGCCGCGCGAGCTCGTCGGCCCGCGGGACCACGCCCGGGATGAGGTCGGGTCCGACGTGGGCGCCGTCGCGGACGGCGAGGGGTTCAACGATCCCGCGGTGCAGGTCGCCGAGGTGCCGGGTGCGGGCGGCATCGCCTCCGCGCGCGCGCTCGCGACGATCTGGTCGTCGACGTTCTCGGCCGCGAGGTCAGGACACGGGCCCCTCCTCTCGGAGGAGACGATCCGGCAGGCGACGGCCGTGCGGTCCGAGGGAGAGCCCTTCTTCCCCACGCCGCCGCCGTGGCCGCGATGGGGAGCGGGGTTCCAGCTCGACAGCGCAGCGCGCCGGTACGTGACGCCCACGGGGTTCGGTCATGACGGTGCCGGCGGTCAGGTCGCGTTCGCCGACCCCGCCGCCGGGATCGGCTTCGCGTTCCTGACCAACCGGATGGAGGCGGGTGACGACCGGCGCGCCACGCGGATCGTGGACGCCCTCCGCCGGATCGTGACCGGAACAGTCGTTGACACGGTGCCCGGCATCCCTCATGATGAGGGTGCTAAGTCGATTTAGCACCGCGGATGCACACCGCGGACCCGCCGTCCTTCGACGAAGGGAGACATTGGTGTCTCAATCACGTACCCACAGGTCCACCACGGCCGCGGGGGCCCTGCTCGCGGTGGCCGCCCTCGCGCTGACCGCGTGCGCCCCTCCCGGCAGCGGCACCACCGCACCGACCTCGTCGGCACCGGCCAGCGGTGCCGAGGCGACGTGCGGCGAAGAGGACGTCGTCCTCAGCGCCTACATCGAGACGGGCTTCGCCCTGCCGAAGGAGCTCTTCGACGAGTTCACGGCGCAGTACCCGAACGTGACGTTCGATGTGCGTGAGGACCAGTTCGCCGTGCTCACGCAGAACGCCCCGCGTGTGCTGCAGGACGACCCGCCGGACCTCATGCGCCTGCCGCAGATGTCCGAGCTCGCCTCGGGCGGTCTGCTGCTGGACCTCGACCCCTACGCCGAGCAGTTCGGCTGGGTCGACTGGCCCGAGTCGCAGCTCGCGCAGCTGCGCGTGGACGAGGAGGGCCGCCGAGGCAGCGGGCCGCTGTGGGCCATGGGCCTGAACTTCTCCATGACGGGCGTCTTCTACAACAAGGAGCTCGCCGCAGAGATCGGCATGACCGAGGCGCCGAAGACGATCGACGAGCTCGACGCCGTGCTCGCGGCGGCGAAGGAGGCCGGCATCACGCCGATCGCGCAGTTCAACGGCGGCGCCACCGGCGGTCTGCTGTTCCCGCTGCAGGCCCTCATGGCCTCGTACGGACCGACGGCGCCGATCAACGACTGGATCTTCCACACCGAGGGTGCCACGATCGACACCGCCGAGAACCTGGCGGCCGCTGAGCACCTGCAGCGGTGGGTCGAGGCCGGCTACTTCGCGGACGACGTGAACTCGCTGGATTACTCTCAGATGATGAGCCGGTTCATCGGCGGTGAGAGCCTCCTGATCTTCAACGGCGACTGGGAGTCGGGCAACCTCGACTCGCAGATGGCGGGCAAGGCCGGCTTCTTCCTCATGCCTCCGCTCGAAGAGGGCGGGACGCAGTTCGGCGCCATGTCGGCACCGCTCACCTACGGCATCGCCGCGGGCGCGGAGCACCCCGACTGCGCCGCGTTCTTCCTCAACTGGGTCGCCACCGACGAGAAGGCGCGCACCATCACCGTCGAGGTCGGCGGATCGCACCCGATGGGCCCGGCCGACGCCTTCATGCCGGAGGTCGCCGCTGACTCGGTGACCGCCGCGACCCTGGCGGCCGGCACGCAGGTCAACGAGGTCAACGGCGCGATGGACTTCCTCGCGAACGCGACCGGCTCGATCTACGCGCAGAGCTGGACGCCGAACATCCAGCAGCTCGTCGCCGGGCAGCAGGACGCGCAAGGCATGCTGACGGCAGTCGAGGCCGACTACCAGGCAGAGGTCGGCGGCTGACCCCGATGAGCCGTGTCCACGAGGGTGCTGCGTCGACCGACGTCGGCGCAGCACCCTCACCTTCCGTCCCCTCGACCGTCCCGCGGCGCCGCCACGGGCGCGCGCGTCGACTCTGGCGCTCGCTGCCGATCTACCTGCTGGTGCTGCCGGCGGCGATCTTCTACGGCGTCTTCGTCCTGCGCCCCATCGCGCTGACGGCGCAGTACTCGCTCTACGACTGGAACGGGATCCAGCCCGCCACCTGGGCGGGCTTCGACAACTACATCGAGGTGTTCACCAACCCCAAGCTCGTCGGGTCGATCCTCAACGCGTTCGAGCTCATCATCTACTTCAGCATCGTCCCGGTGCTGCTGGCGCTGTTCGCGGCGAACGTCATCCGGGGCATCGCGACCAGCCGCCTCGCCGGGGTCGCGCGGACGGTGCTGTTCCTCCCGCAGGTGATCCCGCTGGTGGCCGCCGGAATCATGTGGACGTGGCAGTTCGCCTCCAACGGCATGGTCAACCAGCTGCTGCGCGCGGTGGGCCTCGGCGGACTGGCCCGCGCGTGGCTCGGCGACTTCGACACCGCCCTCCCGGCTGTCGGCGTCATCGGCGCGTGGGTCGCGGTGGGGCTGTGTCTCATCCTGCTGCTGGCCGGAATGTCGAAGATCGATCAGAGCCTCTACGAGGCCGCGCGCATCGACGGCGCGGGTCCCGTGCGCGAGTTCGTCTCGATCACGCTGCCGGGCGTCCGTCAGGAGCTGGCGGTCTGCGTCATCATCACCGTGATCGCCGCGCTCGCGAGCTTCGACATCATCTACATCTCGACGCAGGGCGGACCGGGCAACAGCACGCTGGTCCCCGGCCTGCAGGTCTACTACCTCGCGTTCTTCGACCGTGAGATCGGCACGGCTTCCGCCCTCGCCCTCACCCTCATGGCGCTCGTCCTGCTGGTCGTGCTGCCGCTGCAGCGCCTGCTGCGCGGGAAGGAATCATGATCGTCGCCGCGCGGGAGCGCTGGCTCGGCACCATCCTGCTCGTCATCCTCATGGCGATCACGATCGTCCCCTTCATCAGCCTCTTCATCACCGCCCTGCACCCGCAGCGGACCTATCCGCCGGGGCTCACCTGGCCCGAGACCGCGCACTGGGAGAACTTCGCGATCGCGTTCCAGTCGGCGCGGATGCTGGAGCTGCTCTGGTCGAGCGTGCTCATCGAGCTCGCCGTCGTCCCGGTCGCGATCCTCATCGCCACCCTGGCCGGCTTCGCGCTCGGGCACCTGCGCCCCGCGGGCGGACGCGTCGTCTTCATCGTCTTCCTGCTGGGGCTCACCCTTCCCCTCGAGGGCATCATCGTCCCGCTGTACTACCAGATCCGCGACATGGGACTCCTCAACACCCGGTGGGCGCTCATCCTCCCGCTCATCGGACTGTTCATGCCCTTCGCCGTGGTGTGGATGCGCGCGCACTTCGTCAACATGCCGACCGAGCTGTCGGAGGCGGCGCGGGTGGACGGCGCCACGACGTGGCAGCTGTTCTGGCGGATCCACGTGCCGCTGTCGACGCCGGCGATCAGCTCGCTCGCGATCCTCCTCTTCCTCTGGACGTGGAACCAGTTCCTCCTCGCCGTGGTGCTCGTCAGCGATCCCACGCAGCGGACGATGGCCGGCGCGCTCGGCGCCTTCCAGGGGCAGTGGGGCACCGACATCCCGCTCCTGTGCGCCGGATCCCTCCTCATCCTGACGCCGACGCTCATCGTGTTCCTCGTGTTCCAGCGCCAGTTCGTGTCGGCGCTGCTGCAGGGGTCGCTGAAGGGCTGATCGGGATCGGCGTCGGGAATACCGCGCGGCGGCATCAAGTTGTAGCTACAACTGATTGACTCCCGTCCGGAGGACCCCATGTCGAACATCCCGAGCCTCGTCCCGTCGCCCACCCCGTCGCCCACGCAGTCCGCGACCGGCGCCGCCCCCGACCGCGTCCTCAACGCGGCGACGGGCATGGACGCGGTGACCCTGCGCGTCGGAGACCTCGAGCTGATGTCGACCTACTACGCCGACGCGCTCGCGCTCCAGCCGCTCGAGGAGCGCTCGCGCGGCGCCGAGGTGCACCGCGTGCTCGGACGCGGCACGACGCCCATGGTGCGGCTGATCGGCACGCCGGGGCTGCCTGCCGTCGATCCGCGCCAGGCGGGGCTCTTCCACACCGCGTTCCTCTTCGACGACGCGCCGTCGCTGGCGGCGACGGTGCTCCGCGCCGCGCAGGATCCGCGGAGCCGCTTCGCCGGCTCGAGCGACCACCTCGTGAGCGAGGCCTTCTACTTCACCGACCCCGAGGGCAACGGCATCGAGCTCTACACCGACCGTCCCCGTGAGCAGTGGCGATACTCGGGCGGCGAGCTGCAGATGTCGACGCTCTTCCTCGACCCGAACGAGTACCTGAAGGCGCACCTCACCGACGACGCGGTCAGCGGCGTCACGGCCGCGCACGGCAAGGTCGGCCACGTCCACCTGCAGGTCGGCGACATCGGGGCGGCGCGCGCCTTCTACATCGACGCCCTGGGCTTCGAGACGACCGTCGGCTCCTTCCCCGGAGCGCTCTTCGCGTCGGCGGGCGGCTACCACCACCACGTCGCGATGAACACGTGGAACAGCGCCGGCGCCGGCCCCCGCGCCGCCGCCCTCGGCCTCGGCGACGTCGCGATCACCGTGCCGACACGCGACGACCTCGACGCGCTCGCCGCGCGCCTGACCCACCACCGCCTGCCGTTCGCCGACACCGGTCGCGACATCGTGGTGTCCGACCCGTGGGGCACGCAGGTGACGATCGGTCTGCCCGGCGCCGCTGTCGAGGACGTGCTCGC
This sequence comes from Microbacterium sp. T2.11-28, assembly GCF_950097975.1. Classification (GTDB taxonomy): domain Bacteria; phylum Actinomycetota; class Actinomycetes; order Actinomycetales; family Microbacteriaceae; genus Microbacterium. The sequence continues at coordinate 74,801 of NZ_CATNHF010000030.1, read as the reverse complement.
CCGCTGAGCGCGACGGCCCGCCGACGTCGTCAGGTCGACGGCGTGCGGTCGGAGAGGATGCCTCGCCGGCTCTGCGGATCCAGGCTCTCGACGAGCGGCTCCAGCGCCTCCGCGAGGGCGTCGAGCTGGTCGCGGGAGAGCCGGTCGATCACCAGCTGCCTGACGAGCTCGATGTGACTCGGCACCGCACGGACGAGCTCGCGGCGACCGGCCGTCGTGAGCCTGACGTTGACGACCCGCGCATCGCCCGCACCCGCCACGCGCTCGACGAGATCGCGCTCGGCGAGCTTGCCGACCACGCGCGACAGGCGCGGCATCGTCGCGTTCACGGCGGCGGCGAGCTCCTTCGTGCGAAGCGTTCCGCCGTGCGCCTGCTGCAGGGTGCTCAGCACCATGAACTCGAAGTGGGTCATTCCGGCGTCCGCCTGCAGCTGCGCGTCGAGCGCCGCCGGAAGCAGCTCCGCCGTCCAGACGAGGGCGAGCCACGCGCGCGACTCGCGCTCGTCCATGCGGGGCACCTGAAACGTCATCTCGAGCGCGAGTCTAGGCGCCCGCGCGGCGACGGAGCGCGCCGAGGCTCAGGTCACTGCTGCCAGGTCTGGGGCGGCGCCGGGGGAGCGTAGCCGCGCGGGGGCAGCTGCTGGCCCGTCTCTCGGAGGGCGAGGATGACCCCGTTCTTCACCGCCGTGCGGGTGATGAGATAGCCGATCCAGATCATCAGGGCCAGCAGCGCGAGGTAGATCACGAGGCCGATGATCATCACGCCGATGCCGAGGCCGGCGATGGCGCCCGGATCGATCGGGTTGGAGCTGAGTGCGTACACGGAGGTGTCCTCTCGGTCGGATTGCCGCTCATCGTAGCCAGGCGGCGTCCGAACCTCGACGGCGCTCGGGCCGGTCGTGCGAGGATGAGGGGAGTTGCGGTCTCGACGGAGGGAACAGCGGTGAGCGAACCGATCACGCATCCGAATTCCAACAGGGTCCTGCGCGCTTCCATCTGGGTCGCCATCGGCGCCCTCATCGCCGCAGCGGTCGTCTGCGTCGTCTGGGTGCTCGTGGGCGACGCCAACGGCATGATCGCGAAGGCGTTCCTGACGATCCTGCTCCTGGCCGCCTTCGCCGGCGTCGCGATCCTCGAGGCCAACCTCGCCTCGCGCCGGCCGGCCTGGTTCGCCCTGGCCAGCATGGTGACCTGGGTCGTGATCCTCCTGATCGGCGCCTTCCTCATCTGGATGCCGGAATCCGAGGACTACTTCGGCAGCGGCATCGAGCGATTCATGAAATTCCTGCTCATCGTCCTCATCCTGCAGGGCGCTCTGCTGCACATCCGCCTCTTCTCGAAGGCGCACGACCGTCACCGCACCACGTTCACCGCGATCGTCACCTACGTCACGATCGGCCTCGTCGTGATCCTCGCGGTCATGCTCGTCCTCCCGATCATGATCGAGGAGTACGTCGTGTTCCGGCCGTTCTACTGGCGCGTGGTCGTCGCCCTCGCCATCCTCGCCGCCGTGGGGACCGCGCTCGTGCCCCTCGTCAACGCCCTGTTCGCGCCGAAGAAGGAGCGTCCCGCCGCGTCCGCGTACGCACCGCCTCCGGTGCAGCAGTGGCCGACCTACGCCGACGGCGCGACGCCGCTGCCGGCGATGCCCGACGGATCGCCCGACTGGAACGCCTACTACACGGGCCAGCCCACCTACCCGCAGGCCTATGCCGCTCCCGTCGTCCCTGTCGCCCCGGCGACCCCTGCGGCGGCGGCGGCTCCGGTGCCGCCCGCACCTCCCGCCGGCGACGGCGTCCCGCCGCAGCCGATGGCGCCGCCGACGGGCCCCGGCTACCAGGGCTACCCGCCGCCGCCTCCGCCGCCGCAGCAGCCGTGACCGTCTGACCGAACGAGGCCGCCCGATCTCTGGGCGGCCTCGTTCGTCGTCGAGGGTCGCGCGCTCAGTGGCCGAGGAGCTCCAGGGCGGCCATCGCCGCGTTGTGCCCGCCGATGCCGCTCACGGCACCGCCGCGGCGGGCGCCCGCGCCGCACAGCAGCACGCGCTCGTGCGCGGTCGCGACGCCCCAGCGCTCCCCGGGCGTCTCGAGCGGCTCGTCGTCGGATGCCCACGGCCAGTCCAGCGGACCGTGGAAGATGTCACCGCCGATCATGCCCAGCTCGCCCTCGAGGTCGGAGGTGGTCCGGGCCTCGACGCAGGGGCTCCCGTCCGGCGCCTCGAACAGGCAGTCGGCGATCGGCTCGGCCAGCACCGCGTCCAGCGAGCTCTGCGCCGCCGCCAGCAGGGCGTCGCGCTGGGCATCGGGGTCGGCGCCGGTCATCAGCCGGTGCGGCACCTGCAACCCGAACAGGGTGAGGGTCTGCGCTCCGCTTCGCTGCAGCTCGTCGCCCAGGATCGACGGATCGGTGAGGGAGTGGCAGTAGATCTCGGCCGGCAGCGGCGAGGGGAGGGTGCCCGCCTCGGCGGCGGCGTGCGCGGCGTCGAGCTGGGTCATCGTCTCGTTGATGTGGAACGTGCCCGCGAACGCCGCCTCGGCAGCCACGGCGGAGTCGCGCAGCCGCGGCAGCCGGCGCAGCAGCATGTTCACCTTGATCTGCGCGCCCTCGGGGACGGGGGCGGGTGCCGGCGCCGGCGTCGCGGCGTCCCCGCCGGCATCGGCTCCGGCCGCGCGCAGGAGCCGGTCGAGCACCGCCGGGCCCACGCCGCTCAGCACGAGCCGGCCGTGCACCGAGCCGCCGTCGGCGAGCGTCACCTCGCCGTCCGGCGAGACCGCGACCACATCGGCACCGGTGCGCAGCTCGGCGCCCGCGGCCCGTGCCGCGCGTTCGAGGGCGGCGGTGACGGTGCCCATCCCTCCGGCGGGCACATCCCAGTCGCCGGTGCCGCCGCCGATCACGTGGTACAGGAAGCAGCGGTTCTGACGCAGCGACGCGTCGTCGGCCGAGGCGAAGGTGCCGATGAGCCCGTCGGTCAGCGCGATGCCGCGGGCGAGGTCCGACGCGAGGCTCTCGCGCAGGAGCGTCCCGAGCGGCTGCTCGGTGATCGCGCTCCAGAGCCCATCGTCGCCGAACAGCGTCCGGGCCTCCTTCGCGCGGCGCAGCGGGGCCGTCACCGTCGGGAAGAGCGCGGCCGCCATCGGGAGCAGCCGGTCGGAGAACGCGGCGAACCGCTCCGCCTCGTGGGCGTCGCCGGTGGCCCGGAGGAAGCTCGCTGCAGTGGCGAGCGCGTCGCCGTTGTCGACGAGGATGCCGCGCCGCGGATCCGCCGGGTCGGGTGTGTACGAGGAGTAGCGTCGCCGGCGGAGGTCGAGGCGCAGATCCAGATCGTCGACGATCTGCGCGGGCAGCAGGCTCACGAGGTAGGAGTAGCGCGACAGCCGGGCGTCGACGCCGTCCCACGGCCGCTCCGACACCGCCGCGCCGCCGAGGTGGTCCTGCCGCTCGAGCACGACCACCCGCCGACCTGCGCGGGCGAGGTAGGCGGCGGCCACCAGCGCGTTGTGGCCCCCGCCGACGATGACGACATCGTGCGAGGCGGAGCCTGCGGACCCGGACGGCTGCGACGCGGAGTGACTCATGGCGTCCACGGTATCGGCGTAGCGTGGAGTGCATGGTGGATTCCTCGGCAGCCGATGAGACGAACGGATCGATCGATCTGGCGGAGCTCCTCGCGCTCGCCGTCGGCATCGCCCGGGAGGCGGGGGAGCTCGCTCGCCGACGCCGCAGCGAGGGCGTCTCGGTCGCCGCGACGAAGTCCACACTCGCCGACGTCGTGACCGAGGCCGATCGCGAGGTCGAGGACCTCATCCGCGCGCGTCTGTCGGAGGCACGACCGCACGACGGCTTCCTCGGCGAGGAGGGCGGCGCCGAGGGCGGCACCACCGGCATCACCTGGGTCGTCGACCCGATCGACGGCACCGTCAACTACCTCTACGGCATCCCGCACTACGCGGTCAGCATCGCCGCCGTCTCCGGCGAGCCGGTCGCGACGCGTTGGCGCCAGCTGGTGGGGGTCGTGTTCAATCCGGTCACCGGCGAACTGTTCCATGCCACGCGCGGCGGCGGCGCATGGCTCGGTGAGCAGCGCCTGCGGGTGGGTGCTCCGGGACCGGCGGGAGCTCTCGTCGCGACCGGCTTCGGATACGACCCGGCCACCCATGAGGGCGACTTCGCCCGACTGCGCCGCGTGATGCCGCTCGCGCGCGACATCCGCCGCGCGGGCGCCGCGTCGCTCGACCTGGCGTTCGTCGCCGCCGCGCGTCTCGACGGCTACTTCGAGCGCGGGCTGCACCCGTGGGACCACGCCGCCGGGGGACTCCTCGTGCTCGAGGCCGGCGGGCGACTCGGCGGAGTCCCGGGCGACGCGCCCGGGCGGGAGATGACGATCGCCGCGGGCGAGCCGCTGTTCGACCGCATCTGCGCCGCGGTATATCAGTGACCGTCCATGGCATTCTCAGGCGGACCGCGATAGTGTTTACCCGATCGTTACCTTTTATGCCCGAAGGGTGACGATCGATCCAAGCCCGATCCAAGCCCCCCGAACTACCGCGCACCCGACGCGCCCGACCGAGAGCCTGCACTTTTGACTTTCGACGCCCCTCTGGCCGACGCCGTACCCACGCGTCGCTCCAGTCGTGCCACCGCGCCCGCCGCCCCGGCGGTGATGACGCGTGCCGAGCTGCGCCGCCTGCGCGAGCAGCAGACCGCCGCGGCGGCGATCGAGGCGCCCGTCGTCGACAGCGCCGCGGCGTCGGACGAGGCTCCCCTCGTCGCCCCGCAGCACACCGAGCCCGCCAACGGGCCGATTCCCTCTCTGGCCCAGACCGTCGTCGCCGAAGCGACGGCCGCCACCGCCCCCCTCCGACGCCGGGACCGCGCACACGCGAACCCCGGCGTTTCCACGTTGATCGACGCGAACGCCGCTGCCGCCCTGCCGCTGAGCTTCGTGGCCGCTCACGCCGACCCCTGCATCGTGGACGAGTTCGAGCGCGCTGCGCGCCTTCTCTCGTTCACGGGCCAGACGCCGATCCAGACCGACCCGGTCGCCGAGGCCCCCGTGGCCGTCGCCCATGTCGTCCGGCGCCGGCGCCGCGTCTCGTTCAAGCGCGTCGCCGCGACCTCGTTCTCGCTCGGCGTGATGTCGATCGTCGGCCTCCTCGCCGTCGGCACGACGCTCCCGGCATCGGCGATCTCGGCTGCCGGAGTCGGGGCAGACATCGCCGCCGTCGCCCCGGCACCCGCGGCGACCGAGAACATCCAGGCCTACGTCTCCTCGACCGACGCCGACAGCACGCTCGAGCGCTCGTCGGAGTTCGACGTCGCCTCCATGGCCGACATCGCCGCGGACTCGGGCGTGACGCAGTTCGCGGGCACCTGGGTCAGCGACCCAAGCGCAGTCATCCAGTGGCCGTTCCCCGTCGGCGTGCCGATCTCGGCGGCCTACGGCTCGCAGACCTACCTGTCGAAGTTCTCCTCCCCGCACCGCGGTGTCGACCTCACCCCGGGCACCGGCGCGGAGGTGCACGTCATCGCCGACGGCACCGTGCGCATCGCCACCGAGGCCGGCGGCGACTACGGCGTGACGGTCGTGGTGGACCACGTCATCGACGGGCGCCTCGTCTCCACGCGGTACGCGCACATGCAGTACGGCTCGCTCCAGGTGTCGCAGGGCGACACCGTCTCGGTCGGCGACGTGCTCGGTCGCGTGGGCCAGACCGGCAAGGCGACCGGTCCCCACCTCCACTTCGAAGTGCTGCTCGACGGCACGACGCACACCGACCCCATCGCCTGGATGGAGCAGCACACCGAAGGGTGACGCCGGTTCGGACGGATGCCGGTGCTCTGGTATTCTGTTCTGGTTGCCCGCACGCGGGCAGCACGCCCCGATAGCTCAGTGGCAGAGCACTTCCATGGTAAGGAAGGGGTCGTCAGTTCAATCCTGACTCGGGGCTCGCACGACACCTTCGGGTAGAACGCGGCAGGGTAGCTCAGCTGGTCAGAGCGCACGACTCATAATCGTGAGGTCGCGGGTTCAAGCCCCGCTCCTGCTACAGATGAAGGCCCTCACTTCCGCGCAATCACGCGGTGGAGAGGGCCCTTTGCTGTTTCTCTGGCGATCAGGTTCGCCGATGGCCGGATTCGGGTCGATGATCACCCGTCGGACGTGATTCACCGGGCTGCGGCTCGGCCGCAGCCCGGTGGCTCTATTGCTGGATGAAGGCCAGGATGTCGGGGTTGATGACGTCGGCGTGGGTGGTCAGCATCCCGTGGGGGAAGCCCTCGTAGATCTTGAGGGTCGAGTTGCTGAGCAGCTCGTGCTGCTTGAGCGCCGCGTCCTCATAGGGCACGACCTGATCGTCGTCTCCCTGGAGCACGAGCACGGGGACCGTGATCGCCCTCAGGTCCTCGGTCTGGTCGGTTTCGGAGAACGCCTTGATGCCCTCGTAGTGGGCGAGCGCGCTGCCCGTCATGCCCTGTCGCCACCAGTTCGCGACGACGGGCTCCGACAGGGTCGCACCGTCGCGGTTGAAGCCGTAGAACGGGCCGGAGGCCACGGCCTGGAAGAACTCGGCGCGGTTGGCGGCGAGGGCGCTGCGGAAGCCGTCGAAGACGGAGATCGGGGTGCCCTCGGGGTTGGCGTCGGTCTGCACCATGAGCGGTGGGACGGCGGAGACCAGGACGGCCTTGGCCACGCGCCCCTGCGGCTGCCCGAACTTGGCCACGTACCGGGCGACCTGGCCGCCGCCCGTGGAGTGGCCGATGTGGATCGCGTCGTGAAGGTCGAGGTGTTCCACGACGGCCGAGGCGTCGCTCGCGTAGTGGTCCATGTCGTGACCGGTGCCGATCTGCGAGGACCGGCCGTGCCCCCGACGGTCACTCGCGATCACGCGGTAGCCCTTGCCGAGGAAGTAGAGCATCTGGGCGTCCCAGTCGTCCGAGGACAGGGGCCACCCGTGGTGGAACATGATGGGCTGCGCGTCGCGGTCGCCCCAGTCCTTGAAGTAGATCTCGGCGCCGTCGCTGGTGGTGATGTATGCCATGGTCTTGCCTTTCTTGTGCCGCCCGAGGTCTCCCTCGGCGTCACGGGGGAGTGGTGGGGAGTGAGAGGTGAGTGGTCAGCCGAGCTCGGCGATCGCGTCGGTGATCACGGCCGTGACCTCGGCGGGGTGCGATCGCATCACGAGGTGCGGGGCGTCGATCTCGATGACTCTGCGGAGGCCGGCTCGCTGATAGCCGAATCGTTCGACATCGGGGTTGATCGTGCGGTCCGCGCTGGACACGATTCCCCAGCCCGGCTTCGTCTTCCAGGCGGCGACGGGCGCCGGCTCTCCGAACGCGAGCGCGGCGAGAGGCCGCTGCGACACGGCGAGGACTTCCGCGACGTCGCGATCGACCCCGGCGGCGAAGATGTCGGGGAACGCGTCGACGTTCACCGACACGTCGGTTCCGGGCTCGGCCCCCTCGATCGGGAACGGGGTGTAGATGAGGTTGGATGCCAGGTCGGAGTCGGGGAAGCCGCCCTGCAGCTGCCCCAGGCTCTCACCCTCGTCGAGGGCGTATCCCGAGATGTAGACGAGGCCGACGACGTTCTCAGCCGCGCCGGCCACGGTGATCACAGCACCCCCGTAGCTGTGGCCGGCCAGGAGCACCGGCCCGTCGATCTCTTCGACGACGGAGCGGATGTAGGCCGAGTCGCCCAGCAGGCTGCGGTTCGGCACGGCCGGCACGACCACCCGGAAGCCGCGGTCGAGTAGCATGCGGGTCACGGGTGCGAAGCTCGCCGCGTCGGCGAAGGCTCCGTGGACGAGAACGATGGTGGGGGAGGTCATTGCGGGGCATCCCTTCTGAACGGTGGATGCCCGTCACGCTAGAACCCGGCGCCCCGCGGTGTCGTGGCCCTGCGAGTACACGTCACTGCGCTGGGTCAGTCCGTCGCGCGCGGGTGCTCACCGTCGCCACGATCACCGTCTTCGCCAAGACCTCGGCGACCCGATCCGCGGTACTGCGCGAGACGACTGTTCGAGGTGGGGGTCGATGCGCCGGGGGTGGGCAGCTGCGCGGTGCCGTCGAGCAGCGCCGCGCGCAGCTCGACGAGCGCCCGTTCGCCCACGCTTCCCGGAATGCCGTAGCAGACGACCGTGTACAGCCCCGCGTGCGCCTCGAGGATCTGCCACTTCATCTCGACCCAGCCGTGCGCGGGGAAGTAGTTCGGCGCGACGCCCGAGGTCAGCGGCAGCGCCTCATGTTCCCGCCACATCCGTCGGAAGTCGTCGTCCTCGAGCAGCAGGGCGATGATCTGCTGCCACCGGGCGTCCGACGGGTTCCCGTAGTAGCGCACGCGAGACACCGTCGTGCGCGCACCGTCCAGCCACGACGGCAGCTCGCGCAGCTCCGGGGGCGCCTCGAACTGCATCAGCGCGAGGTTGTTGCCCACCTCGACGTATCCAGGGGCGACAGCCCTGATCAGATCGTTCACGACCAGGATGTCCTGGTTGCGGTCGATGATGTACGCCGCCGTATGGTCCCAGTGCGTGATCATCTCGACGAGATCCGGCGGTGGCTCTTCGCCCTGATGAACCTCGTACCGGGCCTCAGAGTCCGGCAGCGCCAACCGCTGCAGGTAGGCCATCCCCGCCCGGTCCAAGCGCAGCGCCCGCGCCAGCGAATTGCAGACCTGCAACGACATCTGATGCCCGCTGCCCTGCTCGAGGCGCCGATAGTATTCGGCGCTGATGCCCGCAAGGCGAGCCACCTCTTCGCGCCGCAGACCGCGCACGCGCCTGTTCGCGTCGACCGGCAGCCCGACGGCCTGCGGTGTCAAGGCCGCACGCCGTGCCCGGAGAAAGCTTGCGAGAGCGCTCTTCTCCACAGGGGATGCGTCTGAAGTCACCGCCACATCATCGCACCACGACCACCGGAGGGCACCCGTCCGTGGGCTGCTCTCTCACCGAGCCGTCGAACGGGTCCGCCTGCGATGTCCGGCGGCCCAGCGAGCGACGAACGCACCTGAGCGCCCGAGGATGGCGCACGCCGCGCAGACGGCGCCCACGACGATCGACGCCTCCTCGCCTGAGGTCCGCGCGGACGAGGACGCCACGGCGCCGAGAATCGCCCCGATGATGAACGCGACCACCCCGAACACCACCACGTGCAGACCGATCGGCCGCACTCGCCGCAGCGCCCGACCCAGAAGCCACGCGATGGGCGCCGCTGCCCAGGTGATGAGGAGCGACACGACCGCGATGGCCGTGAAGAGGAAGCCTTCGAACCCCGGCGCGATGTACGTTCCGGGGCTGTTCATCAGGGCGAGGACCGCACACACGAGCGCTGCCCACGCGAGTGTGACGAACCAGAAGAGGTCGCCTCCCCGGAACGGGTGCACATCGTCGTCAGCCATGTCCTGGCTATGCGGCTTCCCGGTCATGTTGGCCCCACCATAGACGGTGCGATCTCGCGGCGTCGACCACCTTCCGGGGCGACTCGACCTGGCCACGCAGGTCGTCGACCGCGGTGGTTCTCCGGGGCTCTCCGCTCCACCGCGCTATCCGTCGTCCGCGCCGGTCGCGACCGACGCGGGCAGCTCCTCGCGCCGATAGGAGGGAAGGCGGCTGGCGGGGAAGATCGCGACCGCGCTGACCCCGGCGAGGATCAGGAGCCCGAGTCGGAGCGCGTCCAGGCGTGCGGACTCGTTGAGCGCCACGGCGGCGTCGACCTGGGCCGGTGTCGCGTCGGTCTCCGCCAGCACCTCTCGGAGCCGGTCGTTGCTCACGAAGTTGGTGCGGTCGAGGTCGACCTGCGCGACGAGCTCGTCGGGCAGCTCCGGGTGCGCCGCTGTCGCCGCGGCGACGTTGGTGGTGAGGATGCCGACCAGCAGCGCGCCGGCCACGGCTGTGCCGACAGCCGACGCCAGGTTCTGGGTGGTGCCGCGCACGGATCCGACGTCGCCGGCGAGCTCCTTCGGCGACGCGGTGACGAGCACGTTGAAGACGAGGGTGACCAGCGCCCCCTGTCCGACGCCGAAGACGATGAGCCCCAGGATCGTCGGCAGGGTCTCCCAGTTGTTCGTCACGACGAACGCCAGCCAGATGAGGGCGACGGTGGTGAGCGAGAAGGAGAAGACGCCGATGGTGCGAGGGCTGAACCGGCCGTAGAAGCGGACGACCAGGGTCGCCGTGACGAACACAGTCAGGTTGAACGGCAGCATGGCCAGCGACGTGTCGAACGGGGTGCGCCCCTGGACGATCTGGATGTAGAGCGGGACCGTGAAGTTCAGGGCCGCCTCGAGCGCGACGACCGTGAACATCGCGTAGATCGCGGCGCGCTCCTGGCTGGAGCCGAACACGGTCAGCGACACCAGGGGGACCTTGCCTGCGCGCGTCCGCCGGCGCGTCCAGAGGAAGAACGACTGGACGAAGAGAACGCCGACGATCACGAGGACCGGAGCGGGGGAGAGGCCGACGATGTCGAACGGCGCATCGGGGCGCGCGTGCAGGAGCCCCCACCGGTTGAGGTTGTTGACGCCGAGCGTCAGGCTGACGATGCCGGCCCCGATGAGGAGAGCGGCCGCGACGTCGATCTTCACAGCGGGGTTGCCCGGGGACGACCTCAGCCGCGAGCTGAATCCGAGCACGGCGAGAGCGAGCACGAGCACGATGCCGAACACGGGACGCCAGCCGACGAGGGTGGCGAGCGTGCCGCCGACGAGGAACGCCGTCACGCCGGCGATCGCCCGGGCGGATCCGAGCGCGCCGATGGCGGTCGCCTGCTGCGGGCCGCGGTAGTTCTCTGCGATCAGCGCGACGAGCGACGGCACGATGATGGCGGCGGCTGCGCCCGCGAGCGCCTGGGCGAAGATCACCCATCCCACCCCCGGGGCGAGGATCATCGTCAGCGCCGACGCGGCGAAGACGACGACCACGATGCGGAAGACGAGCACCCATCCGACCCGCTGGCCGATCTTCGCGCCGACCATGACCAGAGCGGCGACGACGAGTCCGTACGTGACGATGGCGGTGCTGACGTCGGTGGGCGGCACGCCGAAGTCGTCCACCATGCCGCCGAGCGACACGGGCAGCGCGGACACGTTGAACGACATGAGCACCTGTGCGAGGAAGAGGCCCACCATCGGCGTCCACGACGCGCGGATGCCGGTGTCCTCCGGGGTGCGGGTGTCGGTCATGGGGCGACCTCCGGGACGGGTGGAGCGGTGCGCGGGGTGGAGGCGAAGACGTTCAGCCCCAGGGTGCGCGACAGGTGGGCTGCGGCGATCTGGCCGCGGACGCTGTTGCCGGCGGCGTCCAGGCGCGGTGCGTACGAGCCGACGGCGCCCTTGCCCGGGGCGATCGTGACGAGCCCTCCCGCCACACCGGACTTGCCGGGGAGGCCGATCTCGAACAGCCACTCCCCGGATCTCTCGTAGAGTCCGCTCGCGGCGAGGACGGCGAGGGTGTCGCGAGCGACCTCGGCGCCGACCACGCGCTCGCCGGTGACCGGGTTGACGCCCCCGTCGGCGAGGGTCGCACCCATGACGGCCAGGTCGTGGGCGTCCACGAGCAGCGCGCACTGCTTGGTGTAGACCTCCACGACGCCGTCGGGATCGTGGCGGATGCGCCCGTAGCTCTCCAGCAGGCGGGCGATGGCGCGATTGCGCTGGTTGGTCGCGGACTCCGAGGAGAACACGACCTCATCCACGTCGAGCGTGCGGCCGGCGAAGGCCGACAGGCCCCGGTGGATGGTCTCCCACCGCTCGTCGGGCGAGTATCCGGGGATGAGCGCCGTCGTGGCGAGCGCGCCGGCGTTGACCATCGGGTTCATGGGATGTCCGTCGTTCAGCTCGATCGCCACCACGGAGTTGAACGGGAGGCCCGTGTTGTTCACGCCGACGGTCGCCAGCGCCTGCTCGTGGCCGACGGCGTCGCAGAGGAGCGCGTAGACGAAGGCCTTGGAGATCGACTGGATCGAGAACTCGACGCGGCTGTCGCCGATGTCGTGCACGGAGCCGGTGACATCGACCAGGCTGAGGCCGAACGCCTCGGGATCCGCCTCGGCGAGGACGGGGATGTAGTCGGCGACGGCGCCCTCTCGGTGGGCGAGGGCGTGGTCGTAGGCCGCCCGGAGCGCCAGGGACACCCCGTCGCGCGGCGGCAGCGTTCCCGTGTGCGAGGCCTGTGCGACTCCGGCGACGTCCAGTTCCACCAGCGGCCTCCTTCGGTGCTGCTGGGCACAGCATGGCACAGGACCGCCCGCGCTGCGACGGCCCCGCCACGAGGCTGCGCGGCGCCTACGCTGGTGCGATGACCGACCTCCCCTCCCCGCTTCCCCCGGCAGCACGGTCCGCGCGCGAGGTCGCCGACTGGCGCCGCCGGGTCTTCGACCTGTACGCGCGCGTGCGCGCGACGGCAGATCCCGCCGCCGGGCACCGGATCTGGCGCCGTGGTCGCGACGAGCTCATGGCGCGGCACCCCGCGACGCCGCTGCTCCCCGCCGACCGCGAGCACTTCAGAGAATTGCCGGTCGCACCGTACGATCCGGCCTGGCGATTCGAGCTGCCGCTCCGCGAGGCGGAGCCCGAGACGTTCGCGTTCACGTCCGGCACCGACGGCGTCGTGACCTTCGAGCGGGTCGCGCGCGTGGAGGTGCCCGGCGCCGGTCCGCTCGACGTCTGGCGGCTGACGTCGTACGGCGGGGGCCTGTTCATCCCGGTGCGCGACCGGCTCGCCGGCCGGCCGGGCGGCACGTACGGCGGCGGGCGCTACCTCGTGGACACGATCAAGGGAGCCGACCTGGGGCCCGCCCTGGCGACGGAGGAGGCGGATGCGGGCGTCGGCATGGACGGCGCCGGCCGCATCGTGCTCGACTTCAACTTCGCCTACAACCCGTCGTGCGCGTACGACCCCGCGTGGGCGTGTCCGCTGGCGCCGGCCGGCAACGTCCTGCCGGTCGAGGTCCCCGTGGGGGAGCGGTACGGCGCGGGGGTGTGACAGAGCCCCCACCGATGGCCCCGACGATGTCCCCCAACCCGTCGGGGCCACCGCGCGAGCGAGGCGGGCACACGGTGGCCAACCGGACCCTTTTTCCACCCAGAGGGCCGCTCACGCTACACCAGGAGAACGTATGCGGGTACCGCTCGCCCGCCGAGGGCGTTGACGGGGCCCGCCGAGCTTGATATGCGCCGACGGCCATACGACCCACCTACGGCGACACGCCCGAGGCTGCAAGGGCGGGCGCGAGACCACCTGCTGCCCTAGCCTGGCCGTGCGGGTTCACTTCATCGCAGATGACACTCCCCCCGTGTCCTTGGAGTCCCCAGCTCCGTGCGACGTACCCGCCGGAGCCCTCTCGGCCTCACGGCCTCGAGAGGGCTCTGTCGCGCGCGAGCACCGGCGAGACGGCGACGCGTTCGCTAGATCTGATGAGAGACCTCTCATTCCGCGTGATGAAAGCGGGGAATCGCCGTCTCCCTATTCAGGCGTCCTCTTGTTCGGCTGACGCCCACGGCCTGGGGCCGACCGCGATCCGGGGGGAGGCGGAAAGGCCCCAGGCCACTGATCCCGCCGCGCACCGCGCGCCGTCCGCGTGACTCCGCGAGCCGTGCCGTGATGCCGACGCCCCCAGAAGGTGTCAGGCTGGGGGGATGAGCATTCCCGACATCACCCTCAACGACGACCACACGATCCCTCAGCTCGGCTTCGGCGTCTTCAAGGTCGACCCCGGCGAGACGGAGCGCATCGTCAGCGACGCCCTCGAGGCCGGGTACCGCCACATCGACACTGCGGCGGTCTACCGCAACGAGGAGGGCGTGGGCCGCGCCATCGCCGCCAGCGGGATCCCGCGCGACGAGCTGTTCGTGACGACCAAGCTCTGGAACTCGGAGCAGGGCACCGACTCGACGCGCGCCGCGCTGGCGACGAGCCTCGAGACGCTGGGCCTCGATCACGTCGACCTCTACCTGATCCACTGGCCGCGTCCCGATCTCGACCGCTACGTGGCGTCGTGGCAGACCCTCGAGGAGCTGCGCGGCGAGGGCCTCACGCGCTCGATCGGCGTCTCCAACTTCCACCGCCCGCACCTGGAGCGCCTGCTCGCCGAGACCGACACCGTGCCGGCCGTGAACCAGATCGAGCTCCACCCGGCGTTCGCCCAGCGGGAGCTGCGGGCGTTCGGCGAGGGTCACGGCATCCGCACCGAGGCCTGGGGCCCGCTCGGGCAGGGCAAGTACGACCTCTTCGGCGAGCAGGCGGTGCAGGCTGCCGCGTCCGCGCACGGCGCGACGCCGGCGCAGGTCGTCATCCGCTGGCACCTGCAGCACGGCATCATCGTTTTCCCCAAGTCGTCGACCCGCGAGCGCATCGCGGAGAACATCGATGTCTTCGGCTTCGAGCTGACCGCCGACGAGATGGCGGCGATCGATGCGCTCGACCGTGGCCTGCGCGTGGGCGCCGACCCGGACACCGCCACGTTCTGACCGGGAACTGAGCAACCGCCGAGCCCACACGCTGCAGCCGAACAGACACGGTTCGTGCGCTCGCAGCGTGTGGGCTCGGCGCTTTCGTGTCGGCTCGCGAAACTGCTCGCACTTGCCGCCGGGGCCCGGGGACTGATATTCCTGAGGGGACGGGATGGGGGTCCCGTGCATCGATCACTGGGGGGATTCGATGAGCGACGTCATTCTGGTGCCGGCAGTCTTCCGCTGCCCGGACCACGACAACCACGAACTGCTGACCGCGCGCGTGCGCGAGCAGGTCGACCGCGAGGCGGCCTGGTTCGGCGAGCGGACGTCGGAGGTGTTCCGCGTCTCGGTCGTGTGCCCGGGCTCGGCACACGCCCCGGCGCCGCATCGCCGCGTCTACGACGGCACCTGGACGCGCGCGGCCGTGGCCGCCCGCGTCGCCTGATCCGGGGAGACGGGAAGGCCGCGTCGGTCGCGTTCGCGGCCGGCCGACGAGACCGCGGCGTCGTCAGGGCGTCGGGTCGATGATCAGCGTGCGCGTGGGTCCCGGCGTCGGGGTCGGGCCGCCGCCAGAGGCGACGCTCCACACACCGCCGACGATCGCGACGATCGCGACGGCGATCGCGAAGATCTGCCAGCGCTGCCATTCGCGGCGCGGTCGTGCGGGGCGGCGCGGGTCGTTCGTCACGCGCCGAGTCTAGACGGGGCGGCCACGCGACCCGCCTCGCGTCGCGCTGTCAGCGAACGCCCGCCCACGGGCCGGAGCGACGTCGGGGCCGGCGTTAGCATGAACCGTTCGCCGCTGTCCGACTTCGGAGGTCCTGCATGCTCGGCAAGCTCTTGGTGCGCTACCTGACGAAGTACAAGTGGTGGCTGACGGGAGTGCTGGTCTTCCAGTTCGCGTCGGCGATGGCCTCGCTGTACCTCCCTCGGCTGAACGCCGACATCATCGACAGCGGCGTCGCCGCCGGCGACACCGCCTACATCTGGTCGCACGGCATGCTCATGCTCGGGGTGGCGCTCGGTCAGATCGTCGCCTCCGTCATCGCCACCTACTTCGCCGCACGTGCGGCGATGAGCGCGGGCCGCGACATCCGCCGCGACGTCTACCAGAAGGTCAGCGGCTTCTCGGAGCGCGAGGTCTCCCGCTTCGGCGCGGGCACCCTGATCACCCGCAACACCAACGACGTCCAGCAGGTCCAGATGCTCGCCATGATGGGGGCGACCATGCTCGTGACCGCCCCGCTGCTCGCGGTGGGCGGCATCATCATGGCGCTCCAGCAGGATGTCGGACTGAGCTGGCTCATCGGCGTCGCCGTGCCCGTGCTGCTCGTGGTGGCGGGTCTCATCATCAGCCGCATGGTCCCGCTGTTCCGGCAGTACCAGCAGAAGCTCGACGCCGTGAACCGGATCATGCGCGAGCAGCTCACCGGCGTGCGCGTCGTGCGCGCGTTCGTCCGCGAGCGCATCGAGGAGGAGCGCTTCCGCGTCGCCAACACCGACATCATGATCGTCGGCCGCAAGGTCGGCTCGCTGTTCGTGCTGATGTTCCCCCTCGCCATGCTGGTGCTGAACGTCACCGTCGTCGGCGTGATCTGGTTCGGCGGCATCCAGGTCGATCAGGGCAACGTGCAGATCGGCACGCTGTTCGCCTTCATGCAGTACGTCGGCCAGATCCTCATGGGCGTGCTGATGGCGACGTTCATGACGATCATGATCCCGCGTGCGGCGGTCTCGGCGGACCGGATCGGCGAGGTGCTCGACTCCGACGACCAGCTGACGCGGCCGGCCCAGCCGGTGTCGGTGTTCCCGGCGCCGGGAACGGTCGAGTTCGACGACGTGTCCTTCACCTATCCGGGCGCGGAGTCGCCGGTGCTCGAGGGACTGAGCTTCCGTGCCGAGCCGGGCGAGACCCTGGCGATCGTCGGCTCCACGGGATCGGGCAAGACCACTCTCGTGTCGCTGATCCCGCGGCTGTTCGACGTCACCGGCGGCAGCGTGCGCGTCGCGGGAGTCGACGTGCGCGACGCCGATCTCGACCTCCTGTGGCGCGGCATCGGCTACGTCCCGCAGCGGGCCTTCCTCTTCACCGGCACGGTCGCCTCGAACCTCCGGTTCGGGCGCGAGGACGCCACCGACGATGAGCTGTGGGCCGCTCTCGAGATCGCGCAGGGCAAGGACTTCGTCGAGGAGATGGAGGGCGGCCTCGACGCCCGCATCTCGCAGGGCGGCACCAACGTCTCCGGCGGTCAGCGGCAGCGGCTCGCCATCGCCCGCGCCATCGTGCATCAGCCCGACATCCTCGTCTTCGACGACTCGTTCTCGGCCCTCGACGTGTCCACCGACGCCAGGCTCAGGCAGGCGCTCTGGCGCGCGCTGCCCGGGGTGACGAAGATCGTCGTCGCCCAGCGGATCTCGACCGTGACCGGCGCCGACCGCATCGTCGTCCTCGACGACGGCCGGGTGGTTGGCCTCGGCACGCACGACGAGCTGCTGGCGGGCAACGACACGTACCGCGAGATCGTCGAGTCGCAGCTGGGGGTGGACGCATGAGCGGCACGGGGTCGGATGAGAAGACCATGACCGAGGAGGAGCGCCTCGACCTGGAGCGCGCCGAGCAGGCGCGACTGAACTCCGGAGACTGGGACTCGGTCGCGCCGGGCAAGGCCGCCGACTTCGGCAAGAGCTTCGCCCGGATGATCGGGCTGCTCGGCCCGCACAAGTGGGCCTTCGTCTTCGTGTCGATCATGGGGGCGATCGGCGTCGTGCTCGCCGTCGTCGCGCCGAAGGTGCTCGGCGAGGCCACGAACCTCATCTTCGAGGGCGTGATGTCGAGGTGGCTCGCCGAGTTCTTCCCGGCCGGCGCGACGCAGGCCGAGGTCGTCGCCGCGCTCCGCTCGTCCGGGCAGACCGATCAGGCCAACATGGTCGCGGCCATGCAGGACTTCCGGGTCGGCGCGGGCGTCGACTTCGATCAGCTGCGCTGGGTGGTCGTCGCCGTCCTCGCGATCTACGTCGTCTCGGCGGTGCTGACCTGGCTCCAGGGGTACGTGATCAACGTGATCATGGTGCGGTCGATGTGGCGCCTGCGCGAAGAGGTCGAGGCGAAGATCAACCGCCTGCCGCTCGCGTACTTCGACCGCGTGCAGCGCGGCGAGCTCATCTCGCGCGTCACCAACGACATCGACAACATCACGCAGACGATGCAGCAGGCGCTGTCGACGGCCGTGACGAACATCCTCACCGTCGTCGGCGTGCTCGTCATGATGTTCTCCATCTCGTGGCAGCTCGCCATCGTGGCGCTGATCGCGCTGCCGCTCATGGCCGTGGTCTTCGGCGTGATCGGCCCGCGCTCCCAGAAGGCGTTCGCCACCCAGTGGCAGAAGGTGGGGCGCCTGAACGCCCGCGTCGAGGAGTCCTTCTCCGGCCACGCCCTCGTGCGCGTCTACGGTCGTGAGGAGGACTCGCGCGAGAAGTTCCAGGACGAGAACGAGGAGCTGTACCAGGCCTCGTTCAAGGCGCAGTTCCTCTCGGGCCTCATGATGCCGTCGATGATGTTCATCGGCAGCCTCACCTATGTCGGCATCGCCGTGCTCGGCGGGCTCATGGTGGCATCGGGTCAGCTGCGTCTCGGCGACGTCCAGGCCTTCATCCAGTACTCGCAGCAGTTCACCCAGCCGCTGTCCGAGCTCGGCGGCATGGCCGCCGTCGTGCAGTCCGGCACCGCCTCGGCGGAGCGGGTCTTCGAGCTGCTCGATGAGCCGGAGCAGGAGGCGGACGACGCCGACGCGCCCGCCATCGTCGACGGGCGGGGCGTCATCGAGTTCGAGCACGTGGCGTTCTCGTACTCGCCCGACAAGCCGCTCATCCGCGACCTGTCATTCCGGGTGGAGCCGGGGCAGACCGTCGCGATCGTGGGACCGACAGGGGCGGGCAAGACCACCCTGGTGAACCTGCTGATGCGCTTCTACGAGCTCGACGGCGGACGGATCCTGCTCGACGGCCAGGACATCGCCGAGCTCGCGCGCGACGACGTCCGCTCGCGCACCGGCATGGTGCTGCAGGATCCGTGGCTGTTCGCCGGAACGATCCGCGAGAACATCCGCTACGGCAACGAGGGCGCCACCGACGACGAGATCGTCGACGCCGCCGTCGCGACCCGGGTGGACCGCTTCGTCCACTCCCTCCCCGACGGCTACGACACCGTCCTTGACGAGGACGCCGCGAACGTCTCGGCAGGCGAGAAGCAGCTCATCACGATCGCGCGCGCCTTCGTGGCGCAGCCCGCCGTCCTCATCCTCGACGAGGCGACGAGCTCGGTCGACACCCGCACCGAGCTGCTCCTGCAGCATGCGATGTCGGCGCTGCGCGAGGGACGCACGTCGTTCGTGATCGCCCACCGGCTCTCGACCATCCGCGACGCCGACCTCATCCTCGTGATGGAGCACGGCGACATCGTCGAGAAGGGCAGCCACGACGAGCTGATCGCCGCCCAGGGAGCGTACTGGCGCCTGTACCGCTCGCAGTTCGAGAAGGCGGCGGCCGAAGAGCCCGCCGCGGTCGAGCCTCAGGAGCCGGAGCCCGCGGCGTGACGGCGCGGGACGCCGCGCGCGGTCCGCGCTACGTCGTCGCCTGCCTGGGCATCGGCCTGCTCGCCGGACTCCTGTCGGGTCTGTTCGGCGTGGGCGGCGGCACCGTCATCGTGCCGCTGCTGCTCCTCTTCCTCCACTTCGACCAGCGCCTCGCCGCCGGCACGTCGCTGGCCGCGATCGTGCCGACGGCGTCCGTCGGCGTCGTCTCCTACGCCGTGCACGGCTCGGTCGCGTGGATCCCGGCGCTGATCCTCGCCGTGGGAGCGGTGGTCGGGGCCCAGCTCGGCACCTGGCTGCTGGCGCGTCTCCCGCAGAACGCGCTCCGCTGGGGGTTCATCGGCTTCCTCCTCGTCGTCATCGTCATGCTGTTCATCGTCGTGCCGTCCCGCGACGCCGAGCTGGAGCTCACCGTGCTCACCGGCCTCGGCCTCGGCGGCCTCGGGGTGTTCACCGGCATCATGGCCGGGCTCCTGGGCGTCGGCGGCGGCGTGATCGTGGTGCCCGCGCTCATGTTCCTGTTCGGCACGAGCGACCTCGTCGCCAAGGGCACGTCGCTGCTGATGATGATCCCGACCGCGGTGTCGGGCACGCTCGGCAACCTGCGTCGCCGCAACGTCGACCTCGTCGCGGCCGCGCTCATCGGGCTGGCGGCGTGCACGACGACCGCGCTCGGCGCGTGGCTGGCGACCCTCCTCGACCCGCTCACGTCGAACATCCTCTTCGCCGGCTTCCTCGCCTTCATCGCGGTGCAGCTGAGCGTCCGCGCCTGGCGTGCCCGCTCGGCGCGGTGACGGCTCGCACCGCGTGTGCACCGGGCTTTGTCCGGTCGCCCCGCCCCGTCGCCGCGGGTGGCCTCGGTAGGATTGCACGGTGTCCGTGAACCCTGAGCTCGTCGGTCGAGACTTCCCGCCGACTCCGCCGTACCTCGTCGGCCGCGAGAAGGTGCGCGAGTTCGCGCGCGCCGTGTTCGCCACCGACCCGCAGCACACCGACCCCGCCGCCGCGCAGCGGCTCGGCTACTCCGACGTGGTCGCGCCGCCCACCTTCGCGATGGTGATCCAGGACCTGACGCTCCAGCAGCTCCTGAGCGAGCCCGACTCCGGGATCGCGCTCGAGCGCACCGTGCACGCCGAGCAGCGGTTCCGCTACACGCGTCCCATCGTCGCGGGCGACGAGCTGACCGCGCGGCTGCAGGTGACCGGCGTGCGACCTTTCGGCAAGGGGGCCATGGTCACCAGCGAAGCCGAGATCACCGACGCCGGCGGATCCCACGTGGTCACCGCCGTGTCGGTGCTGCTGATCGGAGGCGAGGAATGAGCTCTTCGGCGAATGCGGACGACCGCACGGCGGCCGCCATCGAGGTCGGCACGGTCGTCGCCGAGCGCACCGTCCACCTGACGCGCGAATCGCTCGTGCGGTACGCCGGGGCCTCGGGCGACTTCAACCCGATCCACTACCGCGACGACGTCGCCGAGCGCGTCGGCCTTCCCGGCGTCCTGGCGCACGGCATGCTCACCATGGGGCTGGCGGTCGAGACGATCGTCGAGTGGCTCGGAGACAGCGGGCGCATCCTCGAGTACGGCGTGCGCTTCACCCGTCCGGTCGTCGTCGACGCCGAAGACGGCGCGGAGCTGACCGTCGTGGCCAAGGTCGGCGCGATCGACGACGCCTCCCTGCGCGTGGACCTCACCGTCTCGCACGGCGACACCGTCGTCCTGGGCAAGGCGCAGGTCCGCGTGCGCGCGGACGCCTGATGACCGAGATCACACCGCTGCCGCTGTCGCAGCTCACCACGCTGCGCACCGGCGCGGCCCCCCGCCGGATGGTCGAGGCGCGCACCCGCGACGAGCTCGTCGCGGAGCTGCGCGACGTCTGGGCGACCGGCGAGCCGTGGCTCGTGGTCGGCGGCGGATCGAACCTGCTCGTCGGGGACGAGCCGTTCGACGGCACAGTCGTCGTCGTGCGGACCGGGGGCCTCGAGCGCCTCCCGTCGCCCCGCCAGGGGTTCGCGCGCGTCCGGGCCGAAGCCGGGCACGGCTGGGACGAGCTCGTCGCCTTCACGGTCGCCGAGGGGCTGCAGGGCATCGAGGCGATGTCGGGCATCCCGGGCACCGCCGGGGCGGCCCCCGTGCAGAACATCGGAGCGTACGGCCAGGAGCTCATCCAGACCCTCGTCGAGGTCGAGCTCCTCGACCATGCGACCGGCGACGTGTCTGTCGTGCCGGCCGCCGAGCTCGAGCTCGGCTTCCGCACGTCCGTGCTCAAGGCCCACTACGGCGCGGTCGCGCGACGTGACGCCGTGATCCTCTCGATCACCCTCGAGCTCGCCGAGGCCGGCCATGGCGAGATCCCCGTGCGGGGTGCCCAGCTGCGTCAGTCCCTCGGGCTCGATGCCTCGTCGTCGGCCTCGCTCGCGTGGCTGCGCGACACCGTGCTCGCCACACGCGCCCGCAAAGGCATGGTGCTCGACGACGCCGACCCCGACACCTACAGCGCGGGCTCGTTCTTCCAGAACGCGATCGTCACCGCGGCCTTCGCCCGGACGCTGCCCGCCGCGTGCCCGCGATGGCCGGTCTCGGTCGACCTCGACCCCGTGACGGTGATCCCGCTCGACGTCTTCGACGGGATCGTGCCGGCGCCGGTCGCGCACGAGCCGGACGTCAAGGTCAGCGCCGCCTGGCTCATCGAGCACGCGGGGCTGCGCAAGGGGTTCTCGCTCCCGCGATCACGCGCGGGACTGTCGACCAAGCACGCTCTCGCGCTGACCAACCGCGGCGGCGCGACCGCGGGAGAGCTCGCCGAGCTGGCCCGCTTCATCCGCGGCCGGGTGCAGTCGGAGTTCGGGCTCATGCTCCAGCCCGAACCCGTGCTCGTCGGCGTCGAGATCTGACCCGCACCCCGGCGAAACGACACGGCCGGGGTGCGGCGCCATGGGGCGCGCGACCTCTCAGCCGAAGAGCTTCTGCAGGCGCTGCACGCCCTCCAGGAGCGCGTCGTCGCCGAGCGCGTACGACAGGCGCAGATAGCCGCTCGGGCCGAACGCCTCACCGGGCACCACGGCGACCTCGGCCTGCTCGAGGATGAGGTCGGCGAGCTCGAGCGACGTCGAGACGGTCGTGCCGTGCCAGTCGCGCCCCAGCAGTCCGCGCACGTCCGGGTACACGTAGAAGGCGCCGAGCGGGTTCGGCACGGTGACGCCAGGGATCTTCGCGAGCTCCGAGACGATGAGGCGGCGGCGCCGGTCGAACGCCTGGCGCATCTCCTCGGCCTCCGTCTGGGGGCCGGTGAGGGCGGCCAGGGCCGCGCGCTGGGCCACGTTGTTGACGTTGGAGCTGAGGTGCGACTGGAGGTTGCCGGCGACCTTGATCGCGGCCGCCGGTCCCACCATCCAGCCCACACGCCATCCGGTCATCGCGTAGGTCTTCGCGACGCCGTTGACGAGGATCGTCTGGCCGGCGAGCTCGGGGACGGCCTCGACGATCGACACCGCTCGGGCGCCCTCGTACACGAGGTTCTGGTAGATCTCGTCGCTGATCACCCAGATGCCGTGCTCGAGGGCCCATTGGCCGATGGCGCGGGTCTCCTCGGGCGTGTAGACCGATCCCGTCGGGTTGGAGGGCGACACGAACACGAGCACGGTGGTGCGCTCGGTGCGCGCCGCCTCCAGCTGCTCGACGGTCACCTTGTAGTCCTGGTCGGCACCCGCGAACACCTCCACCGGCACGCCGTCAGCCAGCGCGATCGCCTCGGGGTAGGTGGTCCAGTACGGGGCGGGCAGCAGCACTTCGTCACCCGGGTTCACGACGGCCTGGAACGCCTGGTAGACGGCCTGCTTGCCGCCGTTGGTGACGATCACCTGGGCGGCGGAGACCTCGAGGCCCGAGTCGCGCAGCGTCTTGGCGGCGATGGCCTCGCGCAGCACCGGCAGACCGGCGGCGGGGGTGTAGCGGAAGTTGGCGGGGTCGTGCAGCGCCTCGGCGGCGGCGTCGACGATGAACTGCGGGGTCGCGAAGTCGGGCTCGCCGGCGGCGTAGGAGATCACGGGGCGCCCCGCGGCCTGCAGGGCCTTGGCCTTGGCGTCGACCTTGAGGGTCGCCGACTCGGCGATGGCGCTGAGCTTCGCGGAGACGCGGGGAGTGCGGGGCAGGGGAGCGCGTTCGGTCACGCTACGAGCGTAGCCGGGACGCGCTCCCCGCGGTCACCCGCAGGTGCCGGATGATCGGCGCCGGAGGAGCGTCAGAGGTCCAGGGGCCAGGCGGGGTGGAGCTGGATCACGCCGCCTGCGGCCATGGGGTGACGGGAGGCGAGCTCGATCGCCTCGTCGAGGCTCTCGCACTCGAGGACGTCGAAGCCGCCGATGAGCTCGTACGCCTCGGCGAAGGGGCCGTCGCTGACGATCACCTCGCCCCGGCGGCGGCGGATCGTCTTGGCCTCGGCTGCCGGCCGCAGGCGATCGCCCTCGACGGCGCGGCCGGTGCCATAGGTCTCGCCCGCCCATTCCTCGATCGTGATCGGTGTCTCTTCGGCCTCGGCGAGGTCGGGGTCGGTGAGGACCAGCATGAGATAGCGCATCGTCGTTTCCTTTCCGTCGTGAGCGACGTTACGTGAACACGTCGAACGGCCGCGGAAGGGATCGACATCCCGCGCACACGATTCCCGGCACCCTCTCCGTCGGGGATGCCGGGAATCGTGGGCGGGCGGTGCCGGCTCAGTCCTCGGACAGGTACCGGTGGTAGGCGGGGATCGTGAGGAACGCGGGGAAGTCCTGCCCCAGTGCGACCTCGCGGAACACCTCGGCGGCGTCGTCGAACCGGTCGCCGCTGCGGCGCTCCGCCGACGCCAGCACCTCGTCGATGAGCGTTTCGATGTACGCCGCCGTGATGGCGGTGCCGTCGTCGGTGACCCGGTCCTGGTGGATCCACTGCCACACCTGGCTGCGGCTGATCTCGGCCGTCGCCGCATCCTCCATCAGGTTGTCGATCGCGACCGCGCCCAGGCCGCGGAGCCACGCCTCGATGTAGCGGATCGCGACCGAGACGTTCCCCTTCACCCCCGCCGCGGTGATCGGCAGGCCGATGTGCACGTCGATGAGCTGCGACGCCGTCACGGCGACCTCGGGGCGCAGGCGGTCCACCTGGTTCGGCCGGTCGCCGAGGACCGCGTCGAACTCCGCCTGCGCGACCGGGATCAGGTCGGGATGGGCGACCCAGGTGCCGTCGAATCCGTCGCCCGCCTCGCGCCGCTTGTCGGCGGTCACCTTCTCGAACGCCTGCGCGGTGACCTCGGGGTCGCGCCGGTTCGGGATGAAGGCGCTCATGCCGCCGATGGCGAAGGCGCCCCGCTTGTGGCAGGTCTGCACGAGCAGCTCGGTGTACGCCCGCATGAACGGCACGGTCATCGTGACCTGGCTGCGGTCGGGCAGCACGAACCGGGCACCGCGACCGCGGTAGTTCTTGATCATCGAGAAGATGTAGTCCCACCGCCCGGCGTTCAATCCCGCGACGTGATCGCGCAGCTCGAAGAGGATCTCCTCCATCTCGAACGCGGCAGGCAGCGTCTCGATCAGCACGGTCGCGCGGATCGTGCCGTGCGGGATGCCGATGTACTCCTCGCTGAAGGTGAAGACGTCGTCCCACAGCTTGGCCTCTTCGGCGGACTCGAGCTTGGGCAGGTAGAAGTAGGGCCCGACGCCGTTCGCGATGAGCGCCTGCGCGTTGTGGAAGAAGTACAGCCCGTAGTCGACGAGCGATCCCGAGGCAGCCAGCGCGCGCCCCGTGCGGTCGGTGTACCGCAGGTGCTTCTCGACGAGGTGCCAGCCGCGGGGGCGCATCACGATCGTGGGGGTGCGCTCGGCGGTGACCGCGTACTCCTTGCCCTCCGGCGAGGTGTAGCGCAGCTGTCCGCGGATCGCGTCGAACAGCGACAGCTGCCCCTCGATGACGTTCGCCCAGGTCGGGCTCGTCGCGTCCTCCTGGTCGGCGAGCCACACCCGTGCGCCGGAGTTCAGCGCGTTGATCGTCATCTTCGGGTCGGTCGGCCCGGTGATCTCGACGCGACGGTCCTCCAGGCCGGGCCCGGGGCCCGCCACCCGCCAGGTGGCGTCGTCGCGGATGTGCGCGGTGTCGCTGCGGAACTGCGGGTCGTGGCCGTTCCCGATCTCGAACCGGCGGCGCATGCGGTCGGCGAGGCGGTCGTGGCGCCGCCCCGAGAACCGGTGATGGAGCTCGGTGACGAAGGCGAGCGCCTCGGTGGTGAGGATCTCGTCGTAGCGCGGGCGCATCGGCCCGGTCACGTCGATGCGGGGTCCGGCGGCGGGCGCGGGAGAGGTGGTCGTCGGCGTGGTGGGCGCGGTGCCCGTGGCGGTGGGAGTCATGGCCCTGTCCTTCTGTGTCGGTGGTGGTGTCGGTGCCGTTGGCGGTGGTGCGTTCGTCTCGCTGCGCTCGCTCGACGACCGGGGGTCATGCGGAGCGAGGAGACGGAACGGCGGCGGATCAGTGGAACTGCGCGGCCTCGGTCGACCCGACGAGCGCGAGGGTGGCGCTGTCGGGGTTCAGCGCCGTCGAGACGACGTCGAAGTAGCCGGTGCCGGCCTCGCGCTGGTGCTTGGTCGCGGTGTAGCCGCGGGCCTCGGCGGCGAACTCCGCCTCCTGCAGCTCGACGTAGGCGCTCATGGCGCGCTCGGCGTAGCCGGAGGCCAGGTCGAACATCGAGTGGTTCAGGGCGTGGAAGCCGGCCAGCGTGATGAACTGGAAGGCGTAGCCGAGGTCGGCGAGGTCCTGCTGGAACGAGGCGATCTGCGCGTCGTCGAGGTGGCGCTTCCAGTTGAAGCTCGGCGAGCAGTTGTAGGCGAGCAGCTTGCCGGGGAACTTCTCGTGGATGGCCGCGGCGAACTCCCGTGCCAGTTCGATGTCGGGCTCGCCGGTCTCGACCCAGATGAGGTCGGCGTACGGCGCGAAGGCGAGGCCGCGGCTGATGACCGACTCCAGTCCGGGGCGCACGCGGTAGAAGCCCTCGCTCGTGCGCTCGCCGGTGGTGAACTCCTGGTCACGCGGGTCGACGTCGCTCGTGAGCAGGTCGGCCGCCAGGGCGTCGGTGCGGGCGATGATGACGGTGGGGACGCCCGCCACATCGGCGGCCAGTCGCGCCGCATTCAGCGTGCGGATGTGCTGCTGGGTGGGCACGAGCACCTTGCCGCCGAGGTGGCCGCACTTCTTCTCGCTCGCGAGCTGGTCCTCCCAGTGGATGCCCGCGGCACCGGCCTGGATGAGCGAGTGCGCGAGCTCGTACGCGTTCAGGGGGCCGCCGAAGCCGGCCTCGGCATCTGCGACGATGGGCGCCAGCCAGTCGCGGGTGATCTCGCCCTCCCCGTCGTAGGCCTCCGCGTGCTCGATCTGGTCCTGCCGCAGCAGCGCGTTGTTGATGCGGCGCACCACGGACGGCACCGAGTTGGCGGGGTAGAGGCTCTGGTCGGGGTAGGTCTGACCGGCGAGGTTCCCGTCGGCGGCGACCTGCCAGCCCGAGAGGTAGATCGCCTTCAGGCCGGCCCGCACCTGCTGGACCGCCTGACCGCCGGTGTACGCGCCGAGCGCCCGGATGTAGTCCTCGGTCTGGAGGAGGTTCCAGAGGTTCTCCGCGCCGCGGCGGGCGAGCGTGTTCTCCTCGCGGACCGAGCCGCGCAGCCGGATGACGTCCTCGGCCGTGTAGGTGCGCTCGATACCGTCCCAGCGGGGGTCGGTGGCCCACTGCTCCTGGAGCTCGGCGGCCGTCTCGACCTGGTCTCCGGCACGCAGTGCGGGTCGTCCGGGGGTGGAGTGGATCGTCATGGTGTCTCCTTCGTCGGATGCCGGGCGACGGTGCCCGGGTGGTCGTGGCATCCACTCTGGGTGAATAATCACGGCCAATACGACCATTCGACGTGTGAAGTTCGGCGGAATTTCTGCAAATGTGATGCATCGAGGTCGCTCGTGTGGCACACTCGCCCGCATGATCGACAACGACGTGATCGACGAACCCGCAGGCGGCGCCGATGCGCTGACCATCGGGCGCCGTATCCGGCAGCTGCGGACGGCGCAGGGGCTCACCCTCGAAGAGCTCGCTGCCGCCGTCGACCGCGCGCCCAGCCAGCTGTCGATGATCGAGACCGGCAAGCGCGAGCCCAAGCTCACGCTCCTGCAGGCGATCGCCCGCGCCCTCGGCACCACGATCGACGCGCTGCTGGAGGCCGAGACCCTCGACGAGCGGTCGACGATGGAGATCGCCCTCGAGCGCGCCATGAAGGGCCAGACGTTCCAGTCGCTCGGCATCTCGCCCTTCCGCATCGGCAAGGCCGTGCCGGACGACGCCCTGCGCGCGCTGCTCGCACTCC
The DNA here is from genome assembly GCF_950097975.1 of Microbacterium sp. T2.11-28. GTDB lineage: Bacteria > Actinomycetota > Actinomycetes > Actinomycetales > Microbacteriaceae > Microbacterium. The sequence goes on along the minus strand of NZ_CATNHF010000030.1, from coordinate 47,395 downwards.
AGGGCGAGATCGAACGTCTCCACGACGAGCGCTCCGCGACGCCGGAGGAGGCGCGACGGGCGAACGTCGAACTGCGCCACCTCATGCGCCGCCAGGACAACTACTTCGCCGACCTCGAGGCGCAGGCCCGCGGCATCCTCGACGCCGTCGATCATCCGGGCGGGCCCCTCACGCAGCGGAGCGCCTCCGACATCGCCGCCCACCTGGGGTTCTCCCTCCACTACGTGCCCGACCTCCCGCCGTCGGTGCGCAGCGTCGCCGACCTCAAGAACGGCCGGCTCTACCTCTCGAGCACCGTGCCGGCGAAGGGGGACTCCCGCACCGCCGTGCTGCAGGCGCTGTCGAGCCGGATCCTCGGGCACAGCGAGCCGCGGTCGTACGCCGAGTTCCTGCGCCAGCGCGTCGAGACGAACTACCTCACCGGCGCGCTCCTCATCCCCGAGGCCGACGCCGTGCCGTTCCTGCAGGACGCCAAGGCGCGCCGCGCGATCTCGATCGAGGACCTCCGCGACGCCTACTCGGTGTCGTACGAGACGGCCGCGCACCGGTTCACGAATCTCGCGACGCCGCACCTGGGCATCCCGGTGCACTTTCTGAAGGTCCACGAGTCGGGGACCATCACGAAGGCGTACGAGAACGACGACGTGAACTTCCCGGCCGACCGGCTCGGCGCGATCGAGGGTCAGCTGTGCTGCCGCCGGTGGACGAGCCGCGTCGTCTTCGACATCCCCGACAAGTTCAACCCGTACTACCAGTACACCGACACCGGGAACGGCACCTACTGGTGCACCGCGCGGGTAGAGGCCTCGAGCGAGGGCGCGCATTCGGTGAGCGTCGGGGTGCGCTTCGACGACACGAAGTGGTTCATCGGTCGTGAGACGTCCAACCGCGGCGTGTCGCGGCATGCCGTGGAGGTCTGCTGCCGCCGCGCGCCCGCCGAGCTGGAGAGCGTATGGCGCGATCAGGCGTGGCCGAACGTGCGGACGCCGCGGACGCTGCTGGCGACCCTCCCGACGGGCGCCTTCCCCGGCGTCGACACGACCGATCTGTACGAGTTCCTCGAGGGGCACTCCCCGGCGTCGTGAGGGACCTCCTGACCGGCAGCAGTCGCGGAGGAGTGCATCCGCCGAGCCGACACGATTTCACCGAGCCGACACGCTGCGTGCGGCACGGGGCGTGTCGGCTCGCACGGGGCGTGTCGGTTCGCGAGGGAAGCGCTCGCGGGCTGAGCGGCGCGGGTCTCAGCGGTCGGCGGTCACCAGCGCGGCCCACAGCTCGGCGCGGGCGGGGAACGACGTGAGGTCGACGCCCAGCAGCGCCTGGGCCTGGGCGACGCGGGCGCGGACCGTGTGCCGATGGATGCCGAGCGCCTCGGCGGCCGCGTCGATCCGGGCGTCCTGCTCCAGCCAGGTGCGGACGGTCCGGAGCAGCTGCGTGCCCTGGGTGCGGTCGTGCTCGCGCAGCGGAGCCAACCGGGACTCGGCGAGAGCGCGCGCCTCGACCGTGTCGAGCTGGCCGAGGATGCCGCCGGCGGCGACCTCGGCGAAGTCCGCCGCGCGTCCCGGGGCGGACCGCCGCCGGGCGGTCACCGCCTGGGCGTGGGCGTCGGCGAACCCCGCGTAGCCGACGGGATCGGAGACACCCGCCGCGGCCTCGAAGAGCTCTGCGAACTCGTCGAGCACGGCTCGGCGCTCGGCGGCGACCACGACCACCAGCCCGTCCGGACCCCGGCCGTGGAACAGGGTGCCGCGGTTCTCGGTGACGGCGAGCTCGAGCCAGTCGACGGCCGCATCGGCGCGCGCGTGCGAGACCTCCGCGACGGCGACGACGATCGGGGCGGACGGCAGGGCGCCCCACAGCTCACGCGAGACCCGGCGCGCGAGCGTCGGATCGCCCGTGAGCAGGCTGTGCACGAGTCCGGCGCGGAGCGCGCCGCGCGCCTTCCCGAGTCCGACGTTCTGCTCGAGGGCGAGTCCCGCCATCGCGATCACCGAGGTGACGACCCCGCGTCCCTCGAGGTCGAGGTCGCCGCCGGCGATGACGATCGCCCCGCGGAGGTGTCCGCCGCGGCCGAGCGTCTGCAGCGTGAACCGCGCACCGTCGACGTCGAGCGTCGATCCCGCTCGGACGCCGCGCCGCAGCACCGATCCGACCTCTGCCGTGAGGTGGGCGAGCACCTGCTCGCCGATGCCGTCGATCGGATGGCGCTGGGTCAGCACGCCGGCGGCGTCGAACATGCCCACCCACGTGCCGAGCTGCCGGGCGAGCTCGGCCACGGTGGCCCCGAGGCCGTCGGGCCGCAGCGCCGCGAGCGAGATGGCGCGCTGCGCATCGAGCGCCCAGGTGCGCCGCGCATAGGCCTGCGCCGCGATCGCCTCGGCGTTGGCGCGGGCCAACGCGATGAACGGCGTGCGGTAGGGGACCTCGAACAGCGGCATGCCGGCGGCCGCGCAGGCCTCGGACAGCAGGCGCGGGATGCCGTCGCGGGCGACCTCGGTCCCGAAGCCGAGCCCGCGCACGCCGCGCGTGCGCAGCCGCGTGACGTACCCGGTGAACACGTCGGCACCGGCGTCCGGGGCGAACTGCGTGCCCGTCGTCAGCAGCAGCAGCTCCTCGGCGAGGAACGGCGTCGGATCGAGGAGGTCGGAGCTGTGCACCCACCGCAGCGGCGCGTCGAGCGCGTCGGGGGCGAGGGCGGCGTCGTCGCTCTCCAGCCGCAGCTGCAGCTCCCGCCGCGACAGCAGGGCGCGCAGGGTCGGCTGGATCATGGCATCCTCGGGTCGGTGTACGCGATGTACGCAGGTCTGGTCAGAATGTACACCGCGGCGGCTGTGGACCGTGGTGTCCGCGTCGTACGCTCACCGGCATGACCCTCGCCGAACTCGACGCCCTCCCGCTCGGCGGCCCCTCCCTCCCGCAGGAGCGCCGCCTGGTCACGCCGATCCCCGGTCCGCGCTCTCAGGAGCTGCTCGCGCGCAAGGCCGCCGCCGTCGCCGCGGGCGTCGGCCACACGGTCCCCGTCGAAGCGGTGGCCGCGGGCGGAGGCGTCGTCGTCGACGCCGACGGCAACTCGCTCATCGACCTCGGATCGGGCATCGCCGTGACGACTGTCGGCAACGCGCACCCGAAGGTCGCCCAGGCGATCGCCGCGCAGGCCGCCCAGTTCACCCACACGTGCTTCATGATCTCGCCCTACGAGTCCTACGTCGCGGTGGCCGAGGCTCTGAACCGCCTGACCCCCGGCGACCACGCGAAGAAGTCGGCACTGTTCAACTCCGGGGCCGAGGCCGTCGAGAACGCGGTGAAGATCGCCCGCAAGTTCACCGGTCGCCCGGCGGTCGTCGCCTTCGACCACGGCTACCACGGCCGCACCAACCTGACGATGGGTCTCACCGCCAAGTCGATGCCCTACAAGAGCGGCTTCGGGCCCTTCGCCTCCGAGATCTACCGGGCGCCCATGTCGTACCCGTACCGCGACGGCCTGACCGGCGCGGCGGCGGCGGCCAAGGCGATCTCGATCATGGAGAAGCAGATCGGCGCCGACAACCTCGCCGCCGTGATCATCGAGCCGATCCAGGGCGAGGGCGGCTTCATCGTCCCCGCCGACGGGTTCCTCCCCGCGCTCGTGGACTGGTGCCGCGCGAACGGGGTGGTCTTCATCGCCGACGAGGTGCAGTCGGGCTTCGCGCGCACCGGCGCCATGTTCGCCAGTGAGCTGTTCGGGATCGTCCCCGACCTCGTCACCACGGCCAAGGGCATCGCCGGCGGCATGCCGCTGGCCGCGGTCACCGGCCGCGCCGAGATCATGGACGCCGCGCACGCGGGCGGCCTCGGCGGCACCTACGGCGGAAACCCCGTCGCCTGTGCGGCGGCGCTCGCGGCGATCGACGCCTTCGAGAACGACGGACTGCTCGAGCGGGCGCGTGAGATCGGGGGGATCCTCCGCGCCCGCCTCGAGTCTCTGCAGCAGAGCGACCCGCGCATCGGCGAGGTCCGCGGGCACGGCGCGATGATCGCGGCCGAGTTCGCCCACCCCGAGACGCGGGAGCCGGATGCGGCCCTGACGGCGGCCGTGGCGAAGGCGGCGATCGCCGAAGGCGTCATCGTCCTCACCTGCGGCACGTACGGCAACGTGATCCGCTTCCTGCCGCCGCTCAGCATTCCCGACGACCTGCTGAACGAGGGGCTCGACGTCGTCGCCGACGCCCTCGCCGCGCACTGACCCAACCCCTCTCGAGCGAACGAGACGACGCCGGCAGACGACCTATGGGGAGAGGCGCAGGGTTCGTCCCGTGGGGGCAATCGGGGCTCGGGGGCCCCCGCTCTTGCCCCCACGGGACGAACCCGGAGCCGGGATGTTCCCAAGCCGATCGAAGACGAAGGAGTACCCGATGAGCGAGATCACCCGAGACGTCGTGATCGTGGGGGCCGGCGCCGCCGGCCTGACCGCGGCGAACCAGCTGAAGAAGGCGGGGCTGTCCGTGGCGGTCCTCGAGGCGCGCGACCGCGTCGGAGGGCGGCTGTGGACCGACGAGATCGACGGCGCGATGCTGGAGATCGGCGGCCAGTGGGTGTCGCCGGATCAGGACGCCCTGATCGAGACGGTCGCCGAGCTCGGCCTCGAGACGTACTCGCGCTACCGCGAGGGCGACAGCGTCTATGTCGGTCCGGACGGCCGGGCGCGACGGTTCACGGGCGAGATGTTCCCCGTGTCGCCCGAGACCGAGCGGGCGATCGCGGAGATCACCGAGCGTCTCGACGCGATGGTCGCCGAGATCGACCCCGATCGCCCGTGGGCGCACGAGAAGGCGGCGGAGTGGGACCGGGTCTCGTGGGACGCGTGGCTGCGCGCCCAGACCGACGACGACGAGGCCGTGCGCAACCTCGCCTTCGCGACCGGGTCGGCGATGCTGACCAAGCCGACCCACACGTTCTCGCTGCTCCAGTCGCTGCTCATGGCGGCGTCGGCAGGCTCCTACTCCCACCTCGTCGACGCGGACTTCATCCTCGACAAGCGCGTCGTCGGCGGTCTGCAGCAGGTTCCGCTGCTGCTGGCCGAGCGACTCGGGGCCGACGTGTTCCTGGGGCAGCCGGTGCGCTCCATCGCCTGGTCCGAGCCGTCCGCGGGCTCGGGGTCGCAGTCTCCGGTCACGGTGACCGCCGACGGCATGACCGTCCACGCCCGGCAGGTGATCCTCGCCCTCGCGCCCGTGCTCTACCCGCGCATCTCGTTCGACCCGCCGCTGCCGCGCCGTCAGCACCAGATGCACCAGCACATCTCGATGGGGTTCGTCATCAAGGTGCACGCCGTCTACGACCGCCCGTTCTGGCGCGAGCAGGGCTTGTCGGGCACCGCGTTCAGCCCCTACGAGCTGTCGCACGAGGCCTACGACAACACGAACCACGGTGACGAGCGCGGGACGCTGGTCGGCTTCGTGTCGGACCAGAACGCCGACGACCTCTTCACGCTCAGCGCCGAGGAGCGCAAGGAGCGCATCCTGGAGTCGCTCTCGCACTACTACGGACCCGAGGCGAAGAACCCGATCGTGTACTACGAGAGCGACTGGGGCTCGGAGGAGTGGACCCGGGGTGCGTACGCGGCGAGCTTCGACATGGGCGGGCTGCACCGCTACGGAGCGGACCTGCGCACGCCCGTGGGCCCGATCCGCTTCGCGTGCAGCGACCTCGCCGGCGCCGGGTACCAGCACGTGGACGGCGCCATCCGCATGGGGCGCCTCGCCGCCGACCAGATCATCGAGGAGCTGCGGGCATGAGCCGTTTCGTCTCGCTGCGCTCGCTCAACGACCGAGGGCTGCGCTCGCTCAACGACCGAGGGCTGCGCTCGCTCGACGACCGAGGGCTGCGCTCGCTCGACGACCGAGGGCTGCGCTCGCGCACCGACCGAGGAGGAGACCTCACATGACCGGCCACATCGTCGTGGGCTACACCGCCACCAAGACGGGGCGGGACGCCGTCGCGTTCGCCGCCCGACTCGCCTACGCCGTCGACGCCGTGCTCGACGTCGTGGTGATCCTGCCCGGCGAAGGACGCAGCGTCATCACGCCGCCCGACGCCTCCTACGACCGCCTCCTGCGCGAGCAGGCCCAGCGGTGGATCGCCGAGGCCATCGACCGGATCCCCGCCGACGTCGTCGCGCACGCCCACGTCCGCTCGGCGGAGTCCTTCGCCGAGGGCCTCATCGAGGTCGCCCACGAGCTCGCCGCCGCGTACATCGTCGTCGGCGCCGCCGACGGCGCCAGCCGCGGACGCCACCGCCTGGGCACCACGACGACCGAGCTCCTGCACTCCTCCGACGTGCCCGTGGTCCTCGTGCCCCGCGGCGCCCGCAAGATCGCGCCCGAGACCGGGATCACCCGGCTGACGGTGGCCGTGGGCACCCGCCCCGGTGCCGACGCCCTCATGGACGACGCGCAGTCGCTCGTGGCCGCCACCGGCGTGCCGGTCCGGCTGCTGTCGCTGCTCACGGTCGACCTCCCGCCCACCGCCGACACCGGGGCGATCCGCCTGGCGGGGTCCACCCAGGTCGACGAGGTGCTCGCGGCGGCGAAGACGCGCCTGCCGGAGGGCCTGCAGGCCGAGGTCGTCGTCGCCGAGGGGGAGAGCATCGAGGATGCCGTCGCCCACCTGGACTGGCAGCCGGGCGAGGTCCTCCTCGCCGGATCCAGCCGCCTCGCCCAGCCGCGGCGCCTGTTCCTGGGCTCCACGGCCGCCAAGATGCTCCACGAAGTCCCCGTGCCGGTCATCGTCGTCCCGCGCACCCGCCACAAGGAAGAGGCCGGATCATGAGCCAGAACGCCCCCTCGGTCACGGGCAGCGCGCCCGACGGCGGCATCTCCAAGAAGGGCCTGAGCGCGGGGACCATCGGCCTGCTCGGCGCCGTCGTCATCGGCATCTCCTGCATCGCCCCGGCCTACACCTTCACGGCCGCCGTCGGTCCGACCGCATCGGTCGTCGGCGCCCAGATCCCGGCGATCATCCTGGTTGGCTTCATCCCGATGCTGCTGGTGGCATTCGGTTACCGCGAGCTCAACAACCGGATGCCGGACGCCGGCACGTCCTTCACCTGGGCCGCGCGCGCGTTCGGGCCGTGGGTGGGCTGGATGGCGGGCTGGGGACTGATCGTCGCGACGATCCTGGTGCTCTCCAACCTCGCCGGCGTGGCGGTGGAGTTCCTGTTCCTGCTCATCTCGCAGGTGACCGGGAACCCCGGCATCGCCGACCTCGCGTTCGAGCTGTGGATCAACATCGGCGTGTGCCTGCTGTTCATGCTGGGTGCGACATACATCTCGTACCGCGACATGCAGACCACCCAGAAGCTCCAGTACGTGCTGGTGACCTTCCAGGTGCTGGTGCTCGTCGTCTTCGCCGTCGCCGCCATCGCGCAGGCGGTGGGCGGGGGCGGCTTCGACTACACGCCGTTCTCGCTCGAGTGGTTCAACCCGTTCGCGGTGTCGTCCTTCAGCGCGTTCGCGGCCGGCCTGTCGCTGTCGATCTTCATCTTCTGGGGATGGGACGTCACCCTCACGATGAACGAGGAGACCAAGGATCCCGAGAAGACCCCGGGCCGGGCGGCGACCGTCACCGTCCTCACCATCGTCTCGCTGTACCTGCTGCTCGCCGTCGCGATGATCATGTTCGCCGGTGTCGGCACGGGAGAGCTGGGCCTCGGCAACGAGGACATCCAGTCCAACGTGTTCTTCTTCCTGTCAGACCCCGTGCTCGGCCCGCTCGCCTTCCTCGTCTCGCTCGCCGTGCTGACGAGCTCGGCGTCGTCGCTGCAGTCGACCTTCGTCGGCCCGGCCCGCACGCTCCTGTCGATGGGTCACTACGGGGCCCTGCCGCCGGCGTTCGCCCGGGTCAGCCCGCGGTTCTTCACGCCGGGCTACGCGACGATCGTGTCGGCCGTCGTGGCATCCGTCTTCTACGCGGTGATGCGCGTGGTGAGCGAGGACACGCTGTGGGACACGATCCTCACCCTCGGCATGATGATCTGCTTCTACTACGGGATCACCGCGTTCGCCTGCGTCTGGTACTTCCGCAAGCAGTGGTTCGACTCGGTGCGGAACGTGTTCTTCACGTTCCTGTTCCCGCTCGTGGGCGGCCTCATCCTCGCCGTGCTCTTCTTCACGACGCTGATCGACTCGATGGACCCGGCATACGGTTCGGGGTCGAACATCGGCGGGATCGGGATCGTGTTCATCCTCGGCATGCTGATCATCGTCATCGGCGTGATCGTGATGGTCTGGCAGTCCGTGAGGCGTCCCGCGTTCTTCCGCGGCGAGACCCTGTCGATCGATGCCCCGCCGAGCGCGCGGGCGATGAGGAAGGCGGCACGATGACCCGCGACACGGAGCAGGCACTGCTCGCAGAGGTGCCCACCGGCCTGTTCATCGGCGGCGAATGGGTCGACACCGGGGCGACCTTCCCGGTGAAGGATCCCGCCACCGGCGACACCCTGCTCGAGATCGCCGACGCGTCCCCGGAGGACGCCGTGCGCGCGCTCGACGCCGCGGTCGCCGCGCAGGAGGCGTGGGCGGCCACGCCGCCCCGCACCCGCAGCGACATCCTGCGCCGCGCGTTCGACCTCGTGCAGGTGCACAAGGAGGATCTCGCGCTGCTGATGACCCTCGAGATGGGCAAGCCCCTCGCGGAGGCGCGCGGCGAGGTCGTGTACGGCGGGGAGTTCCTGCGGTGGTTCAGCGAGGAGGCGGTGCGCATCGCCGGCCGGTACGGCCTGAACCCCGAGGGCACGGGTCGCATGGTCGTCTCGCAGCGCCCGGTGGGACCGTCGTTCTTCATCACGCCGTGGAACTTCCCCTTCGCGATGGCGACGCGGAAGATCGCGCCGGCGCTCGCCGCCGGCTGCACCGTCGTGATCAAGCCGCCGGAGCTCACGCCGCTGACGACGCTCTACTTCGTGAAGCTCCTCGTCGAGGCGGGGCTTCCCGACGGCGTCGTCAACGTCTTCACCACGACGCGATCGAGCTCCACCTCGGCTCCCGTGATCTCCGACCCGCGGCTGCGGAAGCTGTCGTTCACCGGGTCGACCGAGGTCGGGCGCAAGCTCATCGCGCAGGCCGCCGAGGGCGTGCTGCGGGTGTCGATGGAGCTCGGCGGCAATGCGCCGTTCGTCGTGTTCGACGACGCCGACCTCGACAAGGCGGTCGACGGCGCGATGGCGGCGAAGTTCCGCAACATCGGCCAGGCCTGCACCGCCGCCAACCGGTTCATCGTCCACGAGGCGGTCGCCGACGAGTTCGCCCGGCGTGTCACCGAGCGCGTGTCGGCGATGAGCATCGGGCGCGGCACCGAGAACGGCGTGCAGATCGGCCCCCTCATCGACGACAAGGCCGTGGCCAAGGCCGAGGAGCTCGTCGCCGACGCCGTCTCGCGCGGCGCGACCGTCCTGGCCGGCGGCCGCAAGCCCGCGGACGAGGCGCTCAGCGCCGGCACGTTCTACGAGCCGACGGTGGTCGCCGGGGTAGCGCCGGGAAGCGCCATCCTCCGCGAGGAGATCTTCGGACCCGTGCTGGCCATCGCCACGTTCACCGACGAGGACGAGGCCGTGCGCCTGGCCAACGACACCGAGTACGGTCTCGTCTCCTACGTCTTCACGCAGGACCTCGCCCGCGGGCACCGGATGATCGATCGCCTCGAGACCGGCATGATGGGGCTGAACGTGGGCGTCGTCTCCAACGCCGCGGCGCCCTTCGGCGGCGTCAAGCAGTCGGGCGTCGGCCGCGAGGGCGGCCTCGAGGGCATCCACGAATACCTGTCCACCAAGTACACGCTGATCCCCGTCGACTGACGGGAGTGAGGGAGCACCATGAGTGACTATGCGGTCGTGAACCCGGCCACCGGCGAGACCCTGGCGACCTACCCGACGGCCACCGACGCCGAGGTCGACGCGGCGATCGCCGCCGCGGACGCCGCCTACCGCAGCTGGGGGCGCACCTCGTCTCCGGCCGAGCGTGCGGAGCTCCTGCGCACCGTGGCGCGCCTGCACCGCGAGCGTCGCGACGAGCTGGCTGCGATCATCGTGCGCGAGATGGGCAAGCCGCTGGCCGCCGCCGAGGGTGAGGTCGACTTCGCCGCCGACATCACCGAGTACTACGCCGACCACATCGACAAGATCACCGCGGACGTGCCGCTGGACATCGACGGCGACGGCACCGCGGTGATCCGCAAGGCGCCGCTCGGGGTGCTGCTGGGGATCATGCCGTGGAACTTCCCCTACTACCAGGTGGCCCGCTTCGCGGCGCCCAACCTGGCGCTCGGCAACACCATCCTGCTCAAGCACGCCCCGCAGTGCCCGGAGTCGGCGGCGGCCATCGCGCAGATGTACGCCGACGCCGGCTTCCCGGAGGGCGCCTACGCGGACGTGCGGCTCACCAACGACCAGGCGGCCGCCGTGATCGCGGACCGCCGCGTGCAGGGCGTCTCGGTGACCGGGTCGGAGCGTGCGGGCGCCGCCGTGGCCGAGATCGCCGGTCGCCACCTCAAGAAGGTGGCACTGGAGCTGGGCGGCTCGGACCCGTTCATCCTGCTGTCCACCGACGACCTCGACGCGGCCGTGCAGGCCGCCGTCGACGCGCGCCTGGACAACACCGGCCAGTCCTGCAACGCGGCCAAGCGCTTCATCGTCGGCGACGACCTCTACGACGCGTTCCTCGAGAAGTTCACCGCGGCGATGGCGGCGGCGAGCGTGGGCGACCCGTTCGCCGAGGACACCGTGCTCGGGCCCCTGTCGTCGCTGGCGGCCGCCGAGCGGCTCGCCGCGCAGGTCGATGCCGCCGTGGCGGCGGGCGCCACCCTCGTGACCGGCGGAACGCGCGACGGCGCCTTCTACCCGGGCACCGTCCTCACCGGGGTGACCCCGGAGATGGACGCCTACCGCGAGGAGTTCTTCGGCCCCGTGGGCGTCGTCTACCGGGTCTCGGGCGAGGAGGAGGCGATCGAGGTCGCCAACGCGACGCCGTTCGGCCTCGGCTCGTACGTCTTCACGACCGACGCGGAGCAGGCCGAGCGGATCGCCGACAAGATCGAGGCCGGGATGGTCTACGTCAACGTCGTGCTGGCCGATGAGCCCGCACTGCCGTTCGGCGGCGTCAAGCGCAGCGGGACGGGCCGCGAGATGGGCCTGCTCGCCGCCGACGAGTTCGTCAACAAGAAGCTCATCCGCGTCGCCTGAGCCGACTCTCGTCGAGCCCACCCCCTATCGCCGAGCCCACCCCGTCCAGAGCGTCTGGACGGGGTGGGCTCGGCGCGTGGGGGCGGGCTCGCGGACGGTGCGGATTCTCCCGGCCCGAAAGGGTGCGCGCCTCGGCGATGAGGAGGAACATGGTGCCGTGGACGACAAGAGTGCGGTGATCACGTACCTGACCGACGAGGAGTGCTTCACGCGGCTCGCCGGCCATGAGCTCGGACGTCTCGTGACCCATGCGGGCGACGTGCTCGACATCTTCCCGGTGAACTACACCCTCGACGGCCGCTCGGTCGTCTTCCGCACCGCTGAGGGCAGCAAGCTCACCGAGCTGACGGTCAACGACGAGGTGCTCTTCGAGGTCGACGACCACACCGCCGCCGACGCGTGGAGCGTCATCGTCCGCGGCCACGCGCAGCGGCTGGAGACCTCCGACGAGGTGCGCGCCGCCGACGAGCTGCCCCTGAAGCCGTGGATCCCCACGCTCAAGTACAACTACGTGCGGATCGTGCCCACGACGGTGTCGGGACGCCGGTTCCTGCGCGGCGAGGAGCCCGACCGCTACGGCATCCAGCAGTACTGAGACCGCCGCCCGGTTCGCGGCCGGCTGCGGATGCCGTACACTTGACGACGCAGTTGTCTGCATTCTTTCGCCATGCCCGCGGGACGGAATCCGCCCCGATGTGGTTACGGTGGAAGGGTGGGGCACCGGGTCCGTCAGGCTCCGGATGCACCAGAGGGAACGCCCGGTCCAGACCGGACGGGACGTCTAGGGCGGTAGCTCAATTGGCAGAGCAGCGGTCTCCAAAACCGCAGGTTGCAGGTTCGATTCCTGTCCGCCCTGCGCGTCAGCGCTCGCGCTGACACACGCGCCAGCACCGAGCTGGCACGACGCAATTCATACAGGTGGGTACATGGTCCAGGATGAGGCGAACGGCGAGATCGTCGCGGTCGGCGGCGCATCCCGCGAGAAGAAGCTCAACTTCTTCCAGCGCATCGCCCTCTTCATCCGTCAGGTCTTCGCCGAGCTCCGCAAGGTCGTCACACCGACGCGGCAGGAGCTCGGGAAGTTCACGGCGGTCGTGCTGGGCTTCGTCGTGGTCATGATGGCGCTCGTCTACGGCCTCGACCTGCTGTTCACCTGGGTCGTGCAGGTCGTCTTCGGCGTGCCGAGCTGAGCGGGATCCCGCTCGCCCCCACGCGCCGCGGATGACGGCCACCGACCATCCAATGGAAGAGAACGCAATTGTCTGAGAAGTACGCCGACGACGCCGACTGGGCGACCGCCGCAGAGCAGTCCAGCGAGGACGACGAGGCCCAGGAGGGCAACTACCTCGCCGACCAGGAGCGCTCCGTCGAGGCCGCCGAGCACGTCGCCGTCCACGTGGTGGACGACGAGGACGTGCTGGTCGAGGACGCCGACGCCGACCTCGACGACATCGACATCGACGACCCGGAGGCAGACGCCATCGTGAACGACGCACTCGAGATCGACCACGCCGACGAGGCGGAGGCCGCCGCCGAGGTCCTCACCGACTCCCTCGCCGAGGAGCAGGCCGAGGCCGCCGCCCAGGCTGCCGAAGAGGTCGCACCGTACGACGGTCCCGAGCTCGGCGACGACGACGACGAGACCGCCGACGTGGGCGCCGAGGACGAGTCCGAGTCCGACGAGGACCAGGACCCCTACGAGGCCTACCGCGCCGAGCTGCGCAGCCTCCCGGGCAAGTGGTACGTCATCCACTCCTACGCCGGATTCGAGCGCAAGGTGAAGGCCAACATCGAGCAGCGCAAGTCGACGCTCGAGGTCGAAGAGGACATCTACCAGATCGAGGTCCCGATGGAGGACGTCGTCGAGATCAAGAACGGTCAGCGCAAGATGGTCACGCGCGTCCGGATCCCCGGCTACGTGCTCGTGCGCATGGAGCTCAACGAGGACACCTGGTCCGTCGTGCGTCACACGCCCGGCGTCACCGGCTTCGTCGGCAACGCCCACAACCCCACCCCGCTGCGCTTCGAAGAGGCCTTCAACATGCTGAAGTCCCTCGTCGAGGTCAAGGACGTCGCACCCGCCAAGGGCTCCGGCGCCAAGGGCCAGGCCACGCAGGCCCGCTCGATCCCGGCCGAGGTCGACTTCGAGGTCGGCGAGACCATCACGATCAAGGAGGGCTCGTTCGCGGGTCTTCCCGGCACGATCAGCGAGATCAAGCCGGAGAGCGGCAAGCTCACCGTCCTCGTCTCGCTCTTCGAGCGCGAGACCCCGGTCGAGCTGTCGTTCGACCAGGTCACCAAGCTCTGAGGCGGCGTTTCGACTCGCTGCGCTCGCTCGACGACCGGGTGGCGTGCCCCGGGCGTTGAGCGAGGGAGCGTAGCGACCGAGACGAAACGGCGTGCCCTGGCAGGCAGCGCCATCCGGTAGACTTGAGCGGTTGCGCGCGTGTCGCGCACCGAACCCACCACCGTCAGGAATCGCCTGATACGTGGAAGCGCGCCTGCTGAGCACCCGCTCGCCGGCGCTCGACAGAAGGAAAGAGAATGGCACCGAAGAAGAAGGTGACCGGCCTGATCAAGCTCCAGATCAACGCCGGTGCCGCCAACCCGGCGCCGCCGATCGGCCCCGCGCTCGGTCAGCATGGCGTCAACATCATGGAGTTCTGCAAGGCGTACAACGCGGCGACCGAGTCGCAGCGCGGCAACGTCATCCCCGTGGAGATCACCGTCTACGAGGACCGCAGCTTCACGTTCATCCTGAAGACCCCGCCGGCGGCGGAGCTCATCAAGAAGGCGGCCGGCGTGGCCAAGGGCTCGCCGACCCCGCACACGACCAAGGTCGCGAAGCTCACCAAGGATCAGGTTCGCCAGATCGCCGAGACGAAGCAGCCCGACCTGAACGCGAACGACCTCGAGGCCGCCTCGAAGATCATCGCCGGCACCGCCCGCTCCATGGGCATCACGGTTGAGGACTGAGGGGAAGACGCACATGGCTAAGTCCAAGGTTTACGAAGCAGCCGCGGCCAAGATCGACCGCGACTCGTTCTACACGTCCACCGAGGCAGTGAAGCTCGCCAAGGAGACGGGTTCGAAGAAGTTCGACTCCACTGTCGAGGTCGCCCTCAAGCTCGCGGTCGACCCGCGCAAGGCCGACCAGATGGTCCGCGGCACGGTCATCCTGCCGCACGGCACGGGCAAGACCGCCCGCGTCATCGTGTTCGCCACCGGTGCCGCGGCCGAGGCCGCTATCGCCGCGGGTGCGGACGAGGTCGGCGGCGCCGAGCTCATCGAGAAGGTCGCGGCCGGCTGGACCGCGTTCGACTCGGCCGTCTCCACGCCCGAGCTCATGGGCCAGGTCGGACGCCTCGGCAAGGTGCTCGGTCCCCGCGGCCTCATGCCGAACCCGAAGACCGGCACCGTGACCCCCAACCCGGCCAAGGCCGTGGAGGAGATCAAGGGCGGCAAGATCGAGTTCCGCGTCGACAAGCACGCCAACGTGCACTTCGTCGTCGGCAAGGCCTCGTTCACGGCCGAGCAGCTGGACGAGAACTTCAAGGCCGCTCTCGAGGAGATCGTGCGCCTGAAGCCGTCGAGCTCGAAGGGCCGCTACATCCAGAAGGGCGCCGTGTCGACCACGTTCGGCCCCGGCATCCCGCTGGACGTCAACTCGCTCGCCTGACCCTTCGACAGGCTCAGGGGCAACCCGTGCGCACAGGGGCTCCACCTTCGGGTGGGGCCCCTGTGGCGTTCACCGGAGCGATCGCCCCGTCGATCGCCGGTCAGCCGTCGGCGCGCACCTCGAAGGACGACTCGGACGTCGTCGCGTCGAGCTCGGTGACCCGGGCGCTCGTCACGGATGATCCCGGCGGGCCCTCCGCCATCCACGCGAGCACCTCGTCGACCTGGCTGCCGGAGCCTTCGACCTCGGCTTCGACCGTGCCGTCGCGGCGGTTGCGCACCCAGCCGGTCACGCCCGCCTCGCGCGCGACCATCCGCATCGTGTAGCGGTAGCCGACGCCCTGGACCGAGCCGTCGACGATCACATGGACCCGTCTCATGGACTCATCCTGGCACCTGCCCCCGTCGGCGCGCGGGCCCGCGTGGGAGGATGCCGGCATGGCGACGCTGCACACGATCGACGACTACCTGGCGGGACTCGAGGCTCCGGATGCCGCGGTGATCGGCCACGTCTACGACGTCGCCCGGGAGGTCGTCCCGGACGCCGCGCAGGGGAAGGGCTACGGCATGCCCGCGCTCACCTACCGCGGCAAGCCCCTGCTGTCGGTGATGCGGGCGAAGTCCCACATCGGCGTGTATCCGTTCAGTCCCGCGGCCATCGTCGCGGTGGCCCCGCTGCTGTCGGGCGTCGACCACGCGAAGGGCACCATCCGGTTCGATCCCGCCGACCCGCTGCCGGACGACACCGTCCGGGCCCTGGTCCTCGCGCGTCGGGAGCAGATCGACGGCGTCTGAGCGCGACGGCCGGCGCTCGTGCCGGCTGCTCTCCGTCAGGGCCAGACGAGGCTGACCGCGATCACGATCATGACGACGGCGATGATCCCGTCGAGGATGCGCCAGGCGCGCGGGGTCGCCAGCCAGCGGCCCAGGTAGCGGGCGCCGAGGGCGAGTCCGAAGAACCACAGCAGGCTCGCCAGGCTCGCCCCGGCGGCGAACCACCAGCGGGTCTCGCCGTGCGTGCTGGCGACCGATCCGAGGAGGAACACCGTGTCGAGGTACACGTGGGGGTTGAGCCAGGTGAGGGCGAGGCACGTCAGCAGCACCGGTGCGAGGCGGGTGGCGGTCGCGGTGCCGCCGCGGGGAGTGGAGGGCGCGGGCGCTGCCGCACCGTCGACCCGCAGCGCCTGCCCGGTGGGGCGGAGCGCGCGCCGCGCGGCGAGCAGTCCGTAGACGAGGAGGAAGGCGAACCCGGCCCACCGGACGACGTCGACCAGCCAGGGCACGGTGTGGAGGATCAGGCCGAGCCCCGAGACACCCACCACGATGAGGACGGCATCGGAGACGGCGCACACCGCCGCGACGGCGAGAGCATGCTCGCGCCGGATGCCCTGGCGCAGCACGAAGAGGTTCTGCGCGCCGATCGCCACGATGAGCGACAGTCCGAGGCCGATGCCGGCGAGGAAGGAGGGGATCACGTCGACGACGCTACGACGGTGCACATCTGAAATCCAGTTCATGATCCTTGCGGTGCGTAAGCTGAGCTAATGCAGCTGTCCGCCGAGCTCGCCCGCACCCTCGCGACCGTCATCGACGAGGGGAGCCTCGACGCGGCCGCCCGGCGCCTCCACATCACGCCGTCGGCGGTCAGCCAGCGCATCCGGTCCCTGGAGGAGCAGACCGGCCGGGTGCTCCTGGTGCGCGCCAAGCCCGTCCGCCCGACCGAGGCGGCGCACGCGGTGGTCCGGTACGCGCGCCAGCTCGCGCTCCTCGAGCACGACGCACTCGCGGAACTCGGTGCCGAGCGGGCGCAGGTCACGATCCCGCTGGCGGTCAACGCGGACTCCCTGGCGACGTGGTTCCTCGCGCCGCTCGCGCGCCTGTCCGCGTCGCGTGCCGTCGTCTTCGACCTCCACCGCGACGATCAGGACTTCACGGCGGCGCTGCTGGAGGCCGGCACGGTGATGGGGGCGGTGACCTCGCGCTCCCAGCCGGTCGCGGGATGCCGCGTGGTCGCCCTCGGCACGATGCGCTACGAGGCGGTCGCCACCCCCGAGTTCGTCGCGCGGCGACTGCCCGAGGGCCCGACGGCGGAGGCCCTGGCGGTCGCGCCGCGCGTGGACTTCGACCGTCGCGACGACCTGCAGCGGCAGTGGCTCGAAGCGCGGGGCGTCGCGGGCGACACCGGGCCGCGCCACTATGTGCCGGCCTCGCACGACTTCGCCGTCGCCGTGGCGATGGGGTTCGGGTGGGGCCTGCTGCCGGGCTTCCAGTCCGCGGCGGCGCTCGCGTCCGGGGAGCTCGTCCGCCTCGGCGCGCCTCCGGTGGACGTGCCGCTGCACTGGCAGCAGTGGAACCTGCGGTCGGCCCTGCTCGATGCCGTCGCCGACGAGGTCGTGGCCGAGGGGCGGCGCGTGCTCACCGGCTGACGCGGGGGCGAAAGCAGGCTGGATCGCGGGCGAGGGTCGGCTGCAGGGCCCGACGCGGCGGTCGGCCCTGCGTCTGCCACCGTTCCGGCCACGGATGCCGCGGACGGGATTCCGGCCACGGATGCCGCGGACGGGACCGGGCGGAGGCCCGCGTCAGGCGTCGCCCACCCGCAGCACGATCTTGCCGCGCGAGTGACCCCGCTCGAGCTCGGCGTGGGCCTCGGCGGCCTCCGTCAGGTCGAACACGCGGTCGACGTAGACCTGCACGGCGCCCGAGTCCAGGAGGCGGGCCAGCGTGGACAGCACCCCGCCGTCGGGGACGACCTTGTACGACGTCGCCCGCACGCCGGCCGCGTCGGCGGCCTCGGCGTACCCGGGCCACGCGCCCGTGGGCACCATGATGTACAGGCCGCCGCGCCGCAGCACCGACAGCGACCGCGAGCCGGTGTCGTCGTGGGCGTTGCCGACGAGGTCGATGACGACGTCCACTTCGCCGACGACGTCCTCGAAGCGGGTCGTCGCGTAGTCGATCACCACGGCGGCTCCGAGCTCGCGCAGCCACGGCAGGTTGCGGTCCGAGCCGGTGGCGGTCACGTGGGCGCCGAAGTAGGCGGCAAGCTGCACGGCGAAGTGACCGACACCGCCGGATCCCGCGTGGATGAGGACGCGCTGGCCTTCGTGCGCGTGGGCGGTCTCGACGACGAGCCCCCACGCGGTGAGTGCGGCGAGGGGGACCCCGGCCGCCTCCACGTGGGACAGGGCGGCGGGCTTCCGCGCCACCGACAGCGACGGCACGACGACGTACTCGGCGTAGCTGCCGCCGGAACGGGGGAAGGGGACCATCCCGAACACCTCGGTGCCGGGCGGGAGCGGGTGCGCCTCGTGCGGCGAGGACACCACGACGCCGCTGAAGTCGAATCCGAGCGTGCTCGGGTGGCGGTCGATCGCGCCGAAGACGCCGCGGCCCCCGCGGGTCTTGGCGTCGATGGGGTTGGTGCCGGCGGCGACCACGCGCACCAGCAGCTCGCTCATCACCGGAGCGGGGACGGGGAGGGTGGCCTCGTGGAGCGCCTCCGGTCCGCCGGGGGCGTCGAACACGACCGCGCGCATCGTCTCGGGCGGCGCAGCCACCTCGGCGGTGCCCGACGCCGGATGCGGGGCGCTACGCAGGGGACGGAACTTCATGGGACGCTCCTTCCGCGCGCATGTCTTCATCGGCAGCACTCGTTGCTGGTGCAGTCAGTCAACCGCGCGATTGTCTCAGGCGTGTTACGCCGGTGCTACCGGCTGCCGCAGGATCGCCGGGACCGGTCCGCTGGCGGCTCGGCGAGGGGGTCAGCGCGCCGCGAGAGCCTCGACGTGGGCGGGGGAGAGGACGTGCTGGGTGACCATGATGGCGGCGCCGCGGACGCCCGCCGTCTCGCCGGCCTGGGACTGGACGATGCCGAGATGCTGGGTCGCCAGCGGGATCGACCGGCGGTAGACGACCTCGCGCACGCCTGCCAGGAGGTGCTCGCCGGCGCGGGCGATACTCCCTCCGATCACGATGATCGACGGATTCAGCAGGTTGACCACGGTGGAGAGCACCTCGCCGACCTCCCGCCCTGCCTGGCGCGTGGCGGCGATCGCCTCGGCGTTGCCGGCGCGGACGAGACGCACCACATCCGCGCTGTCCCGCGCCTCCACGCCGCGCGCGCGCAGGACGGCGGCGATCGCCGGTCCGCTCGCGATGGCCTCCAGGTCGCGCTCGTCGCCGGCGGTGCGGGGCGAGTCGTGGCTGTAGGGCACCTGGACGTGGCCGATGTCGCCGGCCGAGCCCTGTGCGCCGCGCTGGAGCACGCCGCCGGAGATGATGCCGGCGCCGATGCCGGTGGCGACCTTCACGAAGATGAGGTCGTCGACGCCCGACCAGCTGAGCGACTGCTCGCCGAGCGCGAGGATGTTCACGTCGTTGTCGACCAGCACCGGCACCTCGAACGTCCGCCGGACGTAGGCGGGCACGTCGAAGCGATCCCACCCCGGCATGATCGGGGGGTTGGTCGGCATCCCCGTCGAGTGCTCGACGGGGCCGGGGACGCCGATGCCGACCCCGACGAGGAGTCCGTCTCCGATGCCCTGCGCGGACAGCAGCGCGGCGCCCTCACGGGTCACCGCGTCGAGCACGGCTTCGGGGCCGGAGCTGATGTCGAGTGCGTGCGTCCGGGAGGCGAGCATCCGCCCGGAGAGGTCGGCGACGGCGATGGTGGCGTGGGTGGCGCCGAGATCGGCGGCGAGCACCGCGCCCGCGGCGGGGTTGAAGGCGACCCGCGCCGGCGGGCGGCCGCCGGTGGATGCCGCTTCTCCCGCGGGGCGGAGCAGTCCTGCGGCGAGCAGGGTGTCGATGCGACTCGACACCGTGGAGCGGGCGAGGCCCGTGAGCGTCGCGAGCTCTGCTTTCGTGCGCGCGCGGCCGTCTCGCAGGATCTGGAAGAGTTCTCCTGCACCGGGAACGGGCGCACCGGCGGCGCGGACGGCGTCGACCATGGCGACAGTAAAGCACAGGGACCTCTGTCGGCACAGGCACGACTTTCGATATCGACCGGATAACTTTTGACGAAGCACTAGCAAAAGTTGCCTGCGCCGTGTCAGACTCCTCGACATGACTACGGAAGTCACCGACATCGGCGTCGGGACGATACGCACGGGGCTGCTGGGCGGCGGGTTCATGGCCCGCGTGCACACCGCGGCCGCCCGCGCTGCCGGCGCCGACCTCGTCGGAGTGGCGACCTCGACCGCCGCGGGGGGCGCCGCCGCGGCGCGCGATCTCGGCTACCGCCGCGCGGGATCGGATGCCGCCGCGCTGCTGGCAGACGGCGACATCGACGTCGTCCACGTCTGCACCCCCAACACGACGCACGCGGGTCTCGCCCGCGCGGCGCTGCTCGCAGGGGTTCACGTGGTGTGCGAGAAGCCGCTGGCGACCTCCGTGGACGACGCTCGCGCGCTCGTCGTGCTCGCGCAGGAGCGCGGCCTCGTGGGCGCCGTGCCCTTCGTCTACCGCTATCACCCGATGATCCGCGAAGCCCGCGCCCGGGTCGCGCAGGGAGAGATCGGCGCAGTCCTCACCGTCGACGCCGCGTACCTCCAGGACTGGATGCTGCTGCCCTCGGACGACGACTGGCGGGCGGACGGCGACGCCGGGGGACCGTCGCGCGCGTTCGCCGACATCGGCTCCCACCTGTTCGACCTCATCGAGTTCGTGTCGGGCCAGCGGGTCACCCGCGTCTCGGCGCGCACCCGCCGCGTGTACGACCGTCGCGGCGACGACCGGGTCGTCCGCAACGAGGACATCGCCGCCGTCATGTTCGACCTCGCCTCGGGCGCGGTGGGCACGGCCCTCATCAGCCAGATGGCCGCCGGACGGAAGAATGCGCTCACCCTCGAGCTCCACGGCGCGCGGCGCAGCGTGCGCTTCGAGCAGGAGCGCCCCGAGGAGCTGTGGATCGGCGACCGCATCTCGTCGCAGCTGCTCCTGCGTGATCCCGCGACCGCCAGCGCCGATGCCGCGCGGATCCAGCGCGTGCCCGCCGGTCACCCCATGGGCTACCAGGACGCCTTCGACGCCTTCGTCATCGACGCGTATGCGGCCATCCGCGGCGGCGCCCCCGAGGGGCTCCCCACCTTCGCCGACGGCCTGCGCGCCGCCGTGCTCACCGATGCGGTCCTGGCATCCGCCGCCGCCGACAGCTGGATCGAGGTGCCCGCGTGACCGACACCGCTCTCACCGACGCGCCGCGAGGCGGAGGCGCCGATGACGGCGTCGTGCTCCGCGCGCGCGGCGTCGGCAAGTCCTTCTTCGGCGTGGAGGTGCTCTCGGGCATCGACCTCGACGTGCGCCGGGGCGAGGTGCACGGCCTCGTCGGCGAGAACGGCGCCGGCAAGTCCACGTTCATGAAGATCCTCGCCGGCGTGCACCCGGCCGACCGCGGCACCGTCGAGTTCGAGGGCGCCGACGTCGCCTACAGCCACCCGCGTCAGGCGATGGACGCCGGCCTGGTGACGGTGTTCCAGGAGTTCACGCTGCTTCCCGAGCGCACCGTCGCGCAGAACGTGTTCCTCGGCCGCGAGCCGCGGCGGGCGGGTTTCGTCGACCGCGGCGGGATGATCGCGCGCACGCGGGCGCTGCTCGACGACCTCGGCGTCGGGTTCATCGACCCGAATGCGCGCGTGGGGTCGCTCACGGTCGCGGAGCAGCAGATCGTCGAGATCGTCAAGGCGCTCTCGTTCGACGCCCGCCTGATCTCGATGGACGAGCCGACGGCCGCCCTCAGCGACCA
Source organism: Microbacterium sp. T2.11-28 (assembly GCF_950097975.1). Lineage (GTDB taxonomy): Bacteria > Actinomycetota > Actinomycetes > Actinomycetales > Microbacteriaceae > Microbacterium. The sequence goes on along the minus strand of NZ_CATNHF010000030.1, from coordinate 25,763 downwards.
CGAGGTCGAGCTCCTCTACGCCATCGTGCGCCGCCTCACCGCACGCGGGGTGGCGGTGGTCTACGTCTCGCACCGGCTGAAGGAGATCTTCGATCTCTGCGACCGGATCACGATCCTCAAGGACGGCGCGCTGGTCTCCACCGACGCCACGTCCGATCTCACCCCCGACGAGCTCGTGCGCCGCATGGTCGGCCGCCCCATCCAGTCCTACTTCCCCGCGCCGGTGGAGGGCACCGTCCGAGGTGACGCGCTGCTGGAACTCGACGGGTGCGGCAACGAGTTCGTCGACGGGGTGGACCTCTCCCTCCACGCGGGCGAGATCGTGGGCGTGGCGGGGCTGCAGGGCTCCGGGCGCACCGAGCTCGTCGAGGGCGTCTTCGGCATCCACCCGTTCTCGCGGGGGACCGTGCGGGTGGCGGGAGCGCCGGTGCGCTTCCGCCACGGCCGCGACGCCGTGCGGGCGGGACTGGCGCTGGTGACCGAGGACCGCAAGGCCCAGGGCCTGGCGCTCGGGCAGTCGGTCATCGACAACGCGCTCCTGGTCGTCCGGAGCGTCTTCGCCGGCCGGACCCGGGCTGCGCGCCGCGAGATCCCCGGCATCCTCAGCGCGCTCGAGATCAGCTCGCGGGGCGTGGAGCAGGAGGTGCGCTTCCTCTCCGGCGGCAACCAGCAGAAGGTCGTGCTCGCCAAGTGGCTCGTCACCGATCCGCGGATCGTGCTGTTCGATGAGCCGACGCGCGGCATCGACGTGGGGGCCAAGGTCGCCGTCTACCAGCTCATGCGGCAGCTCGCCGCCGAGGGCAAGGCGGTGCTGATGGTCTCGAGTGAGCTGCCGGAGGTCATCGGGATGAGCGACCGCATCGTGGTGATGCGGGACGGGGAGCTCGCCGCAGAGCTTCCCGCCGGCTCCGCCGAGCACGAGGTGCTCGCGGCGGCGACGGGCACGCGGGAGAGCGCCGGCGCCGTCGTCGCCGACCCGCGCGTGAGCAGCGACCCGAGCGCGAGCACGGGGGAGGAGCAGCGATGAAGCGCCTGCGCATCGACTCGACCGTCATCGTCCTCGGCATCCTGCTGCTGACGATCGCCGTGGGCGCCGTGCTGGTCGCCACCGTGGGACGGAGCTTCTTCAGCCCCGGCAACATCCGCGACATCCTCACGGGCATGAGCGTGCTGGGGCTCGTCGCGATCGGGCAGACCCTCGTGGTGCTCGGCGCATCGCTCGACCTGTCGGTGACGTACGTCATGAGCCTGTCGAGCCTGCTCGCCGCGACCACGATGGCGGGCAACCCCGCCAACATCCCGTGGGCGGTCGCCTTCACGCTCCTCGTCTGCGCGGGGATCGGGCTCGCGAACGGGCTCATCGTCACGGTGCTGAAGGTCAACGGCTTCATCGCGACCCTGGGCGTCGGGCTCATCCTCCAGGGCGTGCTCAACACCAACTTCCAGGGCAGCGCCGGATCGGTGCCGTGGGACTTCCAGCTCATCGGCGCCGTCGGGCTCGGCCCGGTCCCGCTGTCGACGCTGATCATGCTCGCGCTCGCCGTCGCGGTGTGGTTCCTTTTGGACCGCACCCGCACGGGCGCGCATCTGTTCGCGGTCGGCGGCGACCCCGAGGTCGCCCGCCTCTCCGGTGTGCGCACCCGGCCGCCCCTCATCGCCGCGCACGTCATGTGCTCGCTGTTCGCCGGGCTCGCGGGCCTCCTGCTCGCCAGCCGGCTGGGCGTCGGCAGTCCCACGGTCGGTCAGCAGGGCGGATACGCGCTGCTGTCGATCGCGGCGGTCGTCCTGGGCGGCACGCTCCTCCTCGGCGGCCGGGGCTCCGTGTGGGGCACCATCGGCGGCGTCGCGATCTTCGCCGTGCTGGACAACGTGATGAGCGTGATGCAGGTGAACCCCTTCCTGAAGGACGTCGTCCGCGGCGTCGTGATCGTCGCCGCGGTCGCCGTGTACAGCCGCCGCGCCGTCGTGCGCCGCCGCTCGCGATTCGGGCCGGGAGGCACCCGCACCGGCGGGGATGCGGCGGCCATCGCCGCCGCGCCCGCCATGGCGGCCGCCTCGGCCGCGCTCGATCCGGCCGCCGACGCCGAAGGGGGAAGCCGATGAACGCCCTCCGCACCCTCGTCAGCCCGCGCGGCGCCGTGTTCCTGCTGCTGGTCGTGCTCCTCGTCACGGTCGCGATCCTGAACCCGTCGTTCGCCGAGCCGGGTCAGTTCATGCGCTACATCCAGCGGGTGGCCCCGGTGGCCATCATCGCGATCGGGCAGTACTTCGTGATCATCGCCGGCGAGTTCGACCTCTCGCAGGGGTCGCTCATCACCGCGCAGGTCATCATCGCCGGGAACCTCGTCGGCCAGGACGACTCCCGCACGGTGCCGGTGCTGCTGCTCATGCTGGTGTTCGGCGTGCTGATCGGGCTGGTCAACGGGCTCCTGACGACGCTGCTCCAGGTGCCGTCGTTTATCGTCACGCTCGGCATGATGCTCGCGCTGCTCGGCGGGGTCATGTGGTGGACCGGCGGCGCCGCGACCGGCAACCCCGCCGACAGCTTCCGCCAGATCGGCCGCGGCGGTCTCCGCGATCTCCCGGTCATCGACTTCCTGCCGTGGTCCGTCCTGATCCTCGCGGGCTGGCTCGCGCTCGGCATCTGGCTCACCACGCGCCCCTATGGCAAGGTGCTGATCGCTCTCGGCGACAACGCCCGGGCGGCGCGCTACGCGGGTGCCCGCTCCTGGTGGGTCACGACGCGCGCGTTCGTGATCTCGTCGGTGTCGGCCACGGTGTCGGGCGTCCTGCTGGTCGGCTATGCCGGCGTCCACCCGTCGGTCGGCCGCGGGTACGAGTTCATCGCGATCACGGCGGTCGTCCTCGGCGGCGTCGTCCTCGGCGGAGGGCGCGGCTGGATCGTCGCCGCCGTGGCGGGCGCGTTCGTGCTCGAGGCGCTGTTCCTCGTCCTCAACATCTCCGGCGTCCCGTCGTCGCTGCGCGACGCGGTCCAGGGCGTCATCATCATCGCCGCCGTGGCCTACTCCGGCGTCGTCTTCCGGGCTCGCCGCCGGGGCGCGCCCCCCTCCGCTTCCCCCGATCCGGGGAAGGAGCCCGACGTGCCCGCGCACGCGACGGCTCGCACGTCCGCACCATCTGCCCTCGCCTCCGAGGGTGTCCCAGAAACCAGAGCTGAAACCAGAGGAGACTAGCAATGCGACGATCGACGACGATCGCCACCGCTGCCGTGGCGATGATCGGGGTGTTCGCCTTGGCCGGGTGCACCACCGATCCGAATGTGGCCCCACCGGCCGCGACCGACCCCGCGCCCAGCGAGTCGGCGTCTGCCAACGAATGGTTCGACCAGGAGGTCTTCGACACGCAGGACGCCCAGCGCGGCGTCGCTCCGGAGGGGCCCGCCGACGAGCCCTACCTGCAGTACATCAACGCCGAGATGGTCGACACGTCGGAGTACGCGAGCGAAGGCGCCAAGAAGGCGTGCTTCGCCAACGCCTCGATCTCCAACCCGTGGCGCCAGACCGGCTGGATCACCATGAACCAGCAGTTGAAGGTGCTCCAGGACGAAGGCGTGATCAGCGAGATGGAGACCCGCGACGCGCAGGACTCCGACGACACCCAGATCGCCGACATCGACTACTTCATCGCCGAGGGCGGCTGCGACGTCTTCCTCATCTCGCCCAACAGCACGGCGGCGATGACTCCGGCGGTCGAGCGGGCGTGCGAGACCGGAAAGCCGGTCATCGTGTTCGACCGCGGCGTGCAGACCGACTGCCCCGTGACCTTCATCCACCCGATCGGCGGCTTCGCCTGGGGCATCGACACGGCCGAGTTCCTCATCGAGAACCTGGAGCCGGGCGACAAGGTCGTGGGTCTGCGGATCCTTCCGGGCGTCGACGTGCTCGAGCAGCGCTGGGCCGCCGCCGAGAAGCTGTTCACCGAGGCGGGCATCGACGCGGTGGACTACTTCACGGGCGCCGATCCCGCCGAGATCAAGAGCATCATCAGCGACGAGCTCGCCAAGGGCGACGTGAAGGGCATCTGGATGGACGCCGGCGACGGCGCCGTCGCGGCGATCGAGGCCTTCGAGGACGCCGGCGTCGACTACCCGGTGATGACCGGCGAGGACGAGATGAGCTTCCTGCGTAAGTGGAAGGAGACGGGCCTGACCGGGCTCGCCCCCGTCTACTCGAACTTCCAGTGGCGGACCCCGCTGTTGGCGGCGCAGAAGATCTTCGCCGGCGAGGAGATCCCCAAGGAGTGGGTGCTCCCGCAGAGCCCCATCACGGTCGATGAGCTCGACCAGTACCTGGCGGCCAACGAGGGCATGCCCGACGGCCACTACGCGAAGTTCGGCGGCGAGAACCTGCCGGGCTTCCCCGAGGTCTGGCAGCAGCGGCAGATCCCGTAACGGGCACGTCGCGGCGTTTCGTCTCGCTGCGCTCGCTCAACGGCCGCGGGCCGACATCCCGCCGGTCGTTGAGCGAGCCGCGGGCGAGACGAAGCGGTCTTTCCCGGTCGTTGAGCGAGCCGCGGCGAGACGGAGCGGCCTTTCCCGGTCGTTGAGCGAGCCGCAGGCGAGACGAAACGCGACATCCCTTCGAGGTGAGGAAGACATGACCCGCAGGATCGGCGTCAACACATGGGTGTGGGCATCGCCGCTCACCGACGACACCCTGCCGGCGCTGGCCCGCAGGGCCGCCGCGCTCGGCTTCGAGGCGATCGAGCTCCCGCTGGAGACCCCGGGCGACTGGGATGCGGCGGGGGCGCGCGACCTCCTCCACGAGCTCGACCTGGAGCCCGTCGTCGTGGGCGCGATGGGGCCGGGCCGCTCGCTCGTCGCCCGCGCGGGCGACGTGGCGGCGACGACCGAGTACCTGCGGACGTGCCTGCACGCCGCCTCGACGATCGGGGCGACTCGCGTGGCGGGTCCCTTCTACGCGCCCACCGGGGTCACGTGGCGGATGGATGCCGCCGAGCGCGCGGCGGTCGAGGCGGAGCTGCGGGACAATCTCCGGCCGCTGGCGGACCAGGCGGCGGACCTCGGGATCCGGCTCGCGGTCGAACCGCTCAACCGCTACGAGACGAGCCTGCTCAACACCGTCGACCAGGCGGTGGCCGCGCTCGGCCCGCTCCTCGGCGACGGACTCGGCCTCGCGCTGGACACCTACCACCTGAACATCGAGGAGAAGCGGCCGCAGGACGCCATCCGCCGCGCCGGTGCCGCGATCGCGCACGTCCAGGTGTGCGGCAGCGACCGCGGGACGGTCGGCGAGGACCACACGGACTGGCCCGGGATCCTCGGCGCGCTCGACGACGCCGGCTACGACGGGGTGCTGGGCCTGGAGAGCTTCACCGGGGAGAACGCCACGATCGCGGTGGCCGCGTCGGTGTGGCGTCCGCTCGCCGTGTCGCAGGACGCCCTCGCGGCCGACTCGCTCGCGTATCTTCGAGCACATGACGCGAAGGAGCATCATGGCTGAGCATCCGGTCACCCTGTTCACCGGGCAGTGGGCCGACCTCCCGTTCGAGGAGGTCGCACGGCTCGCCGCCGAATGGGGGTACGACGGCCTGGAGATCGCGGCGTCCGGCGATCATCTCGACCTCCGCCGAGCGGATGAGGACGACGCCTACGCGCGGTCGCGCCTCGAGATCCTCGACCGGCACGGACTGCGCGTGTTCGCGATCTCGAACCACCTCGCCGGCCAGGCGGTCTGCGATGCGCCGATCGACTTCCGTCACCAGGCGATCCTCCGCGAGTACGTATGGGGCGACGGCGACGCCGAGGGGGTCCGGCGACGCGCAGCCGAGGACATGAAGCGGGCGGCGCGGGTGGCCCGAAAGCTCGGCGTCGACACGGTCGTGGGCTTCACGGGGTCGTCGATCTGGCCGTACGTGGCGATGTTCCCGCCGGTTCCGTCCGCGGTGATCGAGGCGGGCTACGAGGACTTCGCGGCGCGGTGGAACCCCATCCTCGACGTGTTCGACGCCGAGGGGGTGCGATTCGCGCACGAGGTGCACCCGGGCGAGATCGCGTACGACTACTGGACCTCACGGGCGGCGCTCGAGGCGATCGGGCATCGCGAGGCCTTCGGGTTCAACTGGGACCCGTCGCACATGATGTGGCAGGGGATCGACCCCGTCGCGTTCATCGTCGACTTCGCCGACCGCATCTACCACGTGGACTGCAAGGACACCCGGCTGCGTCCCACGACCGGCCGGGCGGGGATCCTCGGCTCCCACCTCCCCTGGGGCGATCCGCGGCGCGGGTGGGACTTCGTCTCCACCGGGCACGGCGACGTGCCCTGGGAGGACGCGTTCCGCGCGCTCGACGCGATCGGCTACGCCGGCCCCATCTCGATCGAGTGGGAGGACGCCGGCATGGACCGCCTGCACGGCGCCGCCGAGGCCGTCGGCTTCGTCCGGTCGCTCCTGTGGCGCGCCCCGGCGGCCTCCTTCGACGCGGCGTTCAGCCACCAGGAGAGCTGAGCGCGGTCCGGCAGCGCCCTCGTCAGGGACGCGCGCCGCTCGTCAGCGCGTGCAGCAGCCGGGTGAGGTTGCGGATGTCCTCTTCGTCCCACTCCTCGAGGTTGCGCAGCAGCAGGTCCTCCTGGGGCAGCCGGGCGGCCTGCAGCCGCTCGAGGCCGAGCGCGGTCGGAGAGAGGAGGCTGGAGCGGCCGTCGCGCGGATCGGGGGAGCGCTCGACGAGCCCGAGCGTCTCGAGCTCGCGCACCGTGCGCGAGAGCTGGCCCTTGTCGACGAGCAGATCCTCCGCCAGCGCCGACTGCGTCACCGACTCGCGCCGGACGATCGTCGTGAACACCTTGTAGGCGCCGGGGAGCATCCCGGGGCTGACCCGATGGGCGTTCTCGGTGATGATCCGGCGGAAGTGGTTGATCAGCTCGCTGAACTGCGCCTCGAGGGCGCGCACCGCCTCGGTGCGCGCCTCTCGGGACTCGGTGGACGACATCGGATCGACCTTAGTCCTTCGGGCCCGCGTGCTCGCGTCCGGCGTCGGCCGCGCCGGAGGCGACCGCCGCGGCATCCACCGTCCGGACCGAGCCGGTCGCGGTGAGGGTCCCCATGGCGGCGGGGACCGACACGGTCGCGAGGTCGGCCTCGCCGGCCTGCAGGCGCTCGGTGGTCGTCATCGTCGTCAGCGGCTTGTTCGGGAGGAACACGATCGCCAGGAGGCTCAGCACCGCGAACGGCACGGCGATGAGGAAGGAGTGCGAGATCCCGTTGGCGTAGATGTCCTCGAACACGATCCGCAGGGCTTCGGGCATCGCCGAGACCTGGGGGAGCGTGCCCGACTGCAGCTGGGCGGCCCAGGTCTGCGCCTCGGTGCCGAGGGTGGCCAGGGCGGCGGTGATGTCGTCGGTGCGCTCGCCGACGAGCTCGGTCACGCGGGTGGCGAGCGCCGCTCCCATGACCGAGACGCCGATGGTGCCGCCGAGGCTGCGGAAGAACGTCACACCGGAGCTCGCGACGCCGATCTGCGTCGGCTCCGTCGTGTTCTGCACGACGAGCACGAGGTTCTGCATCGTCATGCCGACGCCGGCGCCGAGCAGGAACATGTAGATCGAGACGAGCGTGAAGTCGGTGTCGTAGTGGATGGTCGACAGCAGCACCGAGCCCGCGATGAGGAACACCGCACCGAGGACCAGGAAGGCCTTCCACTTGCCGAACCGCGTGATGAGGGCGCCGACGCCGATCGAGGCGACGAGCAGCCCGCCGATCATGGGGATCGTCATGACACCCGCCTCGGTGGGGGTCGCTCCCCGGGCGAGCTGCATGTACTGGCTGAGGAACACCGACGCGCCGAACATCGCGATGCCGGTGGCGATCGACGCGATCACCGACAGCGTGAAGGTGCGGTTGCGGAACAGCGACAGCGGCACGAGCGGCTCGCGCGAGCGCAGCTCGACGAGGGCGAACAGCACGGCGCCGAGGACCGCGCCGCCGACCATGAGCACGGTCTCCAGGCTCCACCACTCGAACGAGTCGCCGGCGAGGGTGACCCAGACGAGCAGGAGCGAGACGGCCGCCGAGAGGAGCACGATGCCGAGGTAGTCGATCGAGGTCTTCTTCTTCGGCCGGGCGGGGACGTGGAGGGTCTGCTGCACCAGGATCAGCGCGATGATGGCGACGGGGAGGGCGACGAAGAAGTTCCAGCGCCAGCCCCAGGCGTCGGTGATGACGCCGCCGAGGAGCGGTCCGCCGATGGTGGCGACGGCCATGACGGCGCCGAACAGGCCCATGTAGCGGCCGCGCTCGCGCGGGCTGATGATGTCGGCCATGAGCACCTGGCTGAGTGCGGCGAGTCCGCCGGCGCCGATGCCCTGGACGGCGCGGAAGGCGATCAGCATCTCCGGGTTCTGCGAGAAGCCGGCGGCGGCGGTCGCGAGCACGAAGATGAGGATCGCGAGCTGGTAGAGCACCTTGCGGTTGGTGAGGTCGGCGAGCTTGCCCCAGATCGGCGTCGAGATCGCCGTGGTCAGCAGGGTGGCCGTGACGACCCAGGTGAAGGCGACCTGGTTGCCGTCGAGGTCGTGGATGATGACGGGCAGCGAGGTGGACACGACGGTCGATGCGAGCATCGACACGAACATGCCGAGGAGGAGGCCGGAGAGCGCTTCGAGCACCTGGCGGTGCGTCATGCGCGGTTTCTCGACGGCGTCGGACGAGGGAGTGGACATGCGGTTCCTTGCGACAGTTAGTTGATATAGGTCAACGGTTGAGATCGGTCAACTATATGTCCAATCGTTGACGCGCGTCAACTATTCCCCGCGCGCGGAGCGGCGGCGGAGGGGGCGGAGGATCGCTCAGTCGGCGAGGGCGAGCGCGCGGAAGGGCTCGCGCGGCCGCGCGGGTGCGGGCGGTGCGGCCGGGACCTGCGCGCGGCGCAGGGTGGTGCGGCGGTACAGCTCGTCGATCAGCTCGGTCGCGAGGCCCACGAGCAGCCGAATCTCCCGCTCGTCGCGATCGACCCACGCGCAGCGGGGCTCGTCGCCCACCGGCACGAAGTCGGAGTGCTCCTCCCACACCACGAGCGTCCGCTCGGCGCCGAGCACGTGCTGCTGCCACCAGACCTGGCGCAGATAGGTGCGGGGGATCGACCGCCACGTCTTGTTGGTGGTCTTGATCTCGCAGAGGGTCACCCGGCCCGACGCGTCGACGGAGATGCCGTCCGGTGTGGCGAGATGGCGCTTCTCGATCTCGGCGTGGAACAGCGCCGACGACGGCTGGATCGCATGCGTCGCCGCGACCCACGCCGCGATCTCGGGCTCGCGGCGGCGGCCGTGGGCGGTGTAGGCGTTGCCCGAGAAGCTCGAGCCGCCCGACAGCTTCGCGTCGGCGGCGCGCGCGATGGCGTTCCCGCTCGTGAGCTGCGCGACATCGGTGGCCGTGATCCCTCGTGAGCGGGCGCGCATCCACGCGACACGGTCTCGCGAGTCCGCGATGATCCGGGATGCCAGCGCCGGCGCGACGCGTGCAATGGCCTCCGGAGTCATGTCTTCGAGGCTAACCCGCGGATCCGACCTCGGCCCGCACGACACCCCCTCGCGCTCCGCGATCCCGCCCTCTCCCGCCGACCCCACCCTCTCCCGCCGACCCCGCCCTGTCGCGCCGACCCCGCCCTCTCGTGCCGCGCCGCAGGGGGTGGGGTCGGCGGGATGGGGTGGGGTCGGCAGGCTTCCCGGCCGGCTGCCGACGCGGCGGACCCGGCGCGGCGGCTCCTCCCCAGGCGGGGGGAGTGCGGCGCGGGCTGACGGCGGAGCCGAACGAGCGCGGATGCGCGGGCGCCGCGACCACGCTGGGACGATGCGCGGAGCGGACGAGGGGGAACTGCGGGCGGCCCTCCGCACGACGGAGCATCTCATCGCGCGGGGGTGGACGCCGCGCGGCATCCGCGCCGCATGCGAATCCGGAGGGCTGCACCGCGTGCGCCGCGGGGCGTACATCGCCGGCGAGCTGTGGACCCAGCTGTGGGGCGAATCCCGTCACCTGGCGCATGTCCTCGCCGTCGACGCTGCCGCCCGGGCGCCGGGCGCCACCGTCTTCGGTCTCTCCTCGGCTCTGGTGCTCCACGGCATCCCGCTCGCCTGCCCCGCGCCGCGGCGCGTCCACGTGATCGTGGGGGAGGGCGATCGGCGGAGCGCGCCCGACGTCTTCCGGCACGAGGGCGCGCTCGCCCTCGGCGAGGTGGTCTCGGTGGCGGGCGTCCTGTGCACGTCGATCGAGCGGACCGTGTACGACCTCGCACGACTGGCGAGTCCGGAGGTCGCCCTCGTGGCGGCCAACGCGGCCCTCGCGCGCGAGGGTGGGGATCCGCGCGACTTCGACCACGAGCGGGCCGAGCGTCTGCGTCGCGCGCTCGCCGCGCGGGTCGACGCGGCGGGCGTGCGCGGCATCCGGCAAGCCCGCGACATCGTCGCCGTCGCCGACGGTCGCGCCCAGTCGACGCTGGAGTCGCTCTCGCTGCTGCAGATCGTCCGTCTCGGCTTCGAGCGGCCGCCTCTCCAGGTGCGGATCCCGGGGGCGTCGCCCGGGTCCGCGTACTGGGTGGACATCGAGCTGCCCGGGGCGCGAGCCTTCTACGAGTGCGACGGGGAGGCGAAGTACACCGACCCCGCGCTGCTCGGCGGGCGCACCCCGGAGCAGGCGGTGCGGGAGGAGAAGCGCCGCGAGGACTGGATCCGGGGCGTCACCGGGTACCGCGTCGTCCGCGGCGGCATGCGCGATGTGCGGACGCCCGAGGCGCTTGCGGTACGGCTGTCCGCCTTCGGCATCCCGCTCCCGCGTCGAGCCCACCGCTTGCTGCCGAGCCGGCCCCTTCTCGCCGGGCTCTAGCGGGTGGGGTGGACGGGATCGGGTGGGGTCGACGGAAGGAGCGTCGTGCGGGATTTGGGAGGGGCGGCGGGATGGCGTAGAGTGGAGGCAAGCCAAAGACCGCTGGTCTCGGCTGCGCCCGCGAGGGAACAGCCGACGAAGCTCTGCACTGCAGGGACCCGCGCAGGTACACAGAACTTCCGGGAAACCGATCCGAGCTCCGTGCGCTTGCGCCGGAGCTTTTGTCATGTGTGGATGCCGATCGACCTCGGCGCGTCGAGGCCCACGCTCCGCCACCGTGGAGCGTCACGTACACACAAGGAGTGGCCATGGCGCAGAAGGAAGCATCGGTCGCCGAGCTCACGAAGAACTTCGAGGGCTCGACCGCCGTTCTGCTCACCGAGTACCGCGGTCTGACGGTTGCCCAGCTCAAGGAGCTGCGCAACAGCATTCGTCAGGACGCGGAATACGCCGTGGTGAAGAACACGCTGACCAAGATCGCCGCGCGCAACGCGGGGGTCGAAGGACTGGACGACGAGCTCAAGGGCCCGTCCGCCATCGCCTTCGTGCACGGTGACCCTGTCGCCGTCGCCAAGGGTCTGCGTGCCTTCGCCAAGGCACACCCTCTGCTGGTGATCAAGGGCGGCTACTTCGACGGTGCCGCCCTGACCGCCGCCGAGGTGAACAAGCTCGCCGATCTCGAGAGCCGTGAAGTCCTGCTGGCGAAGCTCGCCGGTGCGATGAAGGCCTCGCTGACCAAGGCGGCCTACGTCTTCAACGCGCTCCCGTCGAAGGCCGTTCGCACGGTCGACGCGCTGCGCGAGAAGCAGGAGTCCGCGGCCTGAATCCGGGCTTCGGCATAGCACAACCCCAATCAAGGAGAATCATCATGGCAAAGCTCAGCACTGAGGAGCTGCTCGACGCGTTCAAGGAGCTCACGCTCATCGAGCTCAGCGAGTTCGTCAAGGCGTTCGAGGAGACCTTCGACGTCACCGCCGCCGCCCCGGTCGCGGTCGCCGCTGCCGGCGCCCCCGCCGGTGGTGCCGGCGACGCCGCCGCCGAGGAGGAGAAGGACTCGTTCGACGTCGTCCTCGAGGCCGCCGGCGACAAGAAGATCCAGGTCATCAAGGTCGTCCGCGAGCTCACCTCGCTCGGCCTCGGCGAGGCCAAGGCCGTCGTCGACGGTGCTCCCAAGGCCGTCCTCGAGGGCGCCAACAAGGAGACCGCCGAGAAGGCGAAGGCCGCTCTGGAAGAGGCCGGCGCTTCGGTGACCCTGAAGTAATCTCGCTCTCGCGAATCGAAGGCCCCCGGGTTCGTCCCGGGGGCCTTCTGCGTGCTCAGTCGGGGGCGGAGTCGCGGATCAGATCCGCGTCGAGGACCGCCGAGCTCTGCGCGTCCACGGCCGTGGTGGTGCTCCGCACGATCAGGCGCGCGTGCATGCGCACGTTCGCCACCGGCCGCTCGGGGTCGGCGATGTGGGCCAGCAGCATCTCGACCGCCGCCCGCCCCTGCTCGCGGGGCACCTGCTGGAGCGTGGTCAGCGAGAACATCTCGGCGTACTCGTGGTCGTCGATGCCGACGACGCTGAGGTCGCCCGGAACATGGATGCCGAGGCGCCGCGCCGCGATGATGGCGCCGACGGCCACCTCGTCGCAGACCGCGACGATCGCCGTGGGCCGGCGCCGGGGGTCGCCCAGCAGGTCGACCGCGGACTCGTAGCCGCCGGGCAGCGACACGTCGGAGCGCACGTGGCGGATCCGGTCGGCGATGCCTGCCTCCGCCATGGCGCTCTCGTAGCCGGACAGCCGCTGGCGATCGACGTGGGCCCAGTGGGGACCGATGCCCCCGCCGAGGAACGCGATGGCGGTGTGGCCGAGGCCCAGGAGATGCTCGGTGGCGCGCCGGGCGGCGTAGTCGTCGTCGATCGCGATGAGGCTCGCATCCTCGCCGCCGCCCACCACGCTGACGATCGGCCGGCCGATCTGGAGCAGCTGCTCCAGTTCGTGGTTCTGGGGCTCCAGTCCGACCGCGATCAGTCCGTCGAACCGCTTGCGCGCGAGGAAGTCGCCGAAGATGCGCTCTCGGCCCGGCGTTCCGGGCTTCGCGTCGTAAAGGGTGAGGTCCATGCCCTGCTCCAGGAGCGCCTGCTGGATGCCCTCCAGCACCTCCGCGAAGAACCACCTGTTCACGTATGGCATGACCACCCCGACGTTCTGCGTGCGCCCGGTGGCCAGACTCACGGCACTGGTCGACGGGACGTAGCCGAGCTCGTCGGCGGCCGCGCGGACGCGCTGGCGCGTCGCGTCCGAGACGTACCCGCTGCCGGTCAGCGCCCGGCTGGCGGTCGCCTTCGAGACGCCCGCCCGTGCGGCGACGTCAGCGATGCCGGCCATGAACTCCCCTTCGAGTCGGAACGGGGGAACTCTATCCGATCGGCGCGATTTTGTGGAACCGGTTGCGTCGCGGGGTGCTCGCGCGGTATTACGCGGATCCGCGCCGTTATCGGGTTGTGATGTGGGTGATGTTGTGAGTTCGCCGACCGTTCCCCTAGCCTGGCCTGGAAGCGGTTCCCTATCGGGGAACCCGCGTGCACCCGGAGCGTTCCGGGCACTCAATGAGGAGGAATCACATGGGGATGGCACAGCGACGTCTACTCGCACCGCTCGCCGTCATCGGCGTCGCCGGTATCGCTCTCGCAGGCTGCAGCGGCGGCCCGGGCGCCGGCAACGGCGGGGACAACAACTCGGGGGGCGCCGACGACAATGTCGTGACCGTCTACGGCACGATCGCCGACACCGAGGCCGAACTGCTCGAGCAGTCCTGGGCGGACTTCGAGGAGTCCTCGGGCATCGACATCGAGTACGAGTCGTCGAAGGAGTTCGAGGCGCAGATCGCCGTCCGCGCTCAGGGTGGCAGCGCCCCTGACATCGCGATCTTCCCGCAGCCGGGCCTGATGGCCGACATCGCGAACCTGGGCTACCTGAAGGAAGCACCCGACGCCGTGAAGGCCAACGTCGAGTCGGGCTGGTCCGAGGACTGGGCCAACTACGCCACCGTCGACGGCACGCTCTACGGCGCGCCGCTCATGGCCAGCGTCAAGGGCTGGATCTGGTACTCGCCGTCGTTCTTCGCGGACAACGGCTACGAGGTCCCGACCGACTGGCAGGGACTGCTCGACCTGACCGCGCAGATCCAGGCCGACACGGATCAGCCGCCGTGGTGCATCGGCTTCGGCTCGGACGCGGCGACCGGCTGGCCGGGCACCGACTGGATCGAGGACCTCGTCCTGCGCCAGTCCGGCACCGACGTCTACGACGCGTGGATCGCGAACGAGACGCCGTTCACCGACCCGGCCATCAAGTCGGCCTTCGACGAGTTCGGCAAGATCGCGCTGAACCCCGACTACGTGAACGCCGGGTTCGGCGGCACCGACACGATCGTGACGACGCCCTTCGGCGACCCGGCACAGGCGCTCGTCGACGGTGACTGCGCGCTGCACCACCAGGCCTCGTTCTACGACGGCTTCGTGAGCGACGCGGGCGGCGAGGTCGCCGAGGACGGCGACATCTGGGCCTTCCTGATGCCGCCGTTCGAGGCCGGCGGAGCCAGCGACGGCGCGGTCGTCACCGGTGGTGGCGAGATCGTCGCCGCCTTCGACGACTCCGAGTCGACCCAGAAGGTGCAGGAGTACCTCTCCAGCCCCGAATGGGCGAACTCCCGCGTCGGCCTCGGCGGTGTCATCAGCGCCAACAAGGGTCTGGACGCCTCCAAGGCCTCCAGCAACATCCTGAAGGCGGCCATCGAGATCCTGCAGGCCGACACGACCACGTTCCGCTTCGACGCGTCCGACCTCATGCCGGGTGCTGTCGGTTCGGGCACGTTCTTCAAGGGCATGGTCGACTGGGTGAACGGGTCGGACACCGACAGCGTTCTCCAGCAGATCGAGTCCGGCTGGCCGTCCGAGTGATCTGACGCCGAGTGGGGCCGTCCCGGCACGGGGCGGTCCCACTCTCCTCTCCCGCGGCGCGTCGCGCCGCCACCGAGTCCGATGTCGCACTCGAAAGGCTCCCATGACCATTCAAGATTTCTTCCGGTGGCTGTCCACCCTCAACCCGTGGCTGGAGATCGTCGTCATCGTCGGCGTCTTCCTGGCGGTGGTGGCGCTCATCCTCTTCTTCATCGAGATCGCGCCGCGCGCGGGCCGCACGTACACGATCATCCGACTGATCGCCTGCGTCGTCGGACCTGCGCTCGTCCTTCTCGTCATGGACTCGTGGACCATCGCCGCGGCCACCGCCGCGGTCCTGGGTCTCGTCCTGTTCTTCCTCGATCAGCGCTCCAAGGGGGGAGCCGGGTCGATCTTCCAGCTGGTCGGGTTCCTGACGCCGGCGCTGGCGCTGCTGACCGTCGGACTCGTCATCCCGACGATCCAGACGATCTTCCAGGCCTTCATGAACAGGACCGGCACGGATTTCGTCGGCTTCGCGAACTTCGAGTGGATCTTCACGCAGCCCCAGAACGTGCGGGTCATCGTGAACACGATCCTCTGGGTGCTGATCGCCCCGGTGATCTCGACGATCGCGGGTCTCGCGTACGCGTACTTCATCGACAAGACCCGCGGGGAGAAGTACTACAAGATCCTCGTGTTCATGCCGATGGCGATCTCGTTCGTCGGCGCGTCGATCATCTGGCGCTTCATGTACACCGCCCGTCCCGAGGGGCAGAACCAGATCGGCTTCCTGAACCAGGTGATCGTCTGGTTCGGCGGCGACCCGTACAACTTCCTCGCCGACGATCCGTGGAACACGTTCTGGCTGATCGTGGTCTTCATCTGGATCCAGACCGGTTTCGCGATGGTGGTCCTCTCGGCCGCCATCAAGGGCGTCCCGGGGGAGCAGCTGGAGGCGGCAGAGCTCGACGGCACGAACGCCTGGCAGCGGTTCATCAACGTCGTGGTACCCGGTATCCGCCCCGCCCTCATCGTCGTCCTGACGACGATCTCGATCGGCTCGCTGAAGGTGTTCGACATCGTCCGCACCATGACCGCCGGTGCCAACAGCACCTCGGTCCTCGCGAACGAGATGTACACCCAGTTCCGGAGCTTCGAACAGGGTCGCTCCGCGGCGTTCGCGCTGATCCTGTTCGTGCTGGTGCTGCCGATCGTGATCTACAACGCCGTGCAGCTCAAGAAGCAGAGGGAGATCCGCTGATGACCGTCGCACCCGCAGCCCTGTCGGTCGACGACCAGACGGCACGCCGCGTCAAGCGCGGCGAGAAGAAGATGTTCTCCGGCACGAAGAAGCGCCTGAGCTCGCCGTGGGCGACCGCGGCGGCGCTGATCATCGCCGCCGTGTGGACCGTGCCGACGTTCGGCCTCTTCCTCACCTCGTTCCGTCCTCGTGAGTTCATCAACACCACCGGCTGGTGGACGATCTTCGAGAACTGGGGCTTCACGCTCGACAACTACGCGACGGCGCTCCAGACCGGCAACAGCCAGCTGAACATGGCCGGGGCGTTCGTGAACTCGTTCGCGATCACCCTGCCGGCCACGGTGCTGCCGATCTCGATCGCGCTGCTGGCCGCGTACGCGTTCGCATGGATGGACTTCCGCGGGAAGAACATCCTGTTCATCGGCGTGTTCGCGCTGCAGATCGTGCCGATCCAGATGGCGCTCATCCCCGTGCTGCAGTTCTTCGCACAGGGCGAGATCCTCGGGTTCCCGGTCGTCACGCCCTTCGGCTCCGCCGGCTACGCCCAGGTGTGGATCGCGCACACGATCTTCGGCCTTCCGCTGGTGATCTACCTGCTCCACAACTTCGTCTCGGAGATCCCGGGCGAGGTCATCGAGGCGGCGCGGGTCGACGGCGCCGGTCACGGCCAGATCTTCTTCCGGATCATCCTGCCGCTGACTGCCCCCGCCATCGCCTCGGTGGCGATCTTCCAGTTCCTGTGGGTCTGGAACGACCTGCTCGTGGCGCTGATCTTCGCCGACGGCAACGTGGCGCCGATCACCAAGCTGCTGGCGGAGATGACCGGCAGCCGTGGCCAGGACTGGTATCTGCTCACCGCCGGCGCGTTCATCGCGCTGATCGTGCCGCTGATCGTGTTCCTGTCGCTGCAGCGGTTCTTCGTCCGCGGGCTCCTCGCCGGGTCGACGAAGGGCTGACGCCCCGCGCGTCGTACGGGATCGGGGCCGCACCGGGGGGAGCGGCCCCGATCTTCGTCTGTCCGGGAGCTCGGCGGCGGGAGCCGGGGTCAGCCGCTGCAGCCGAGGCGCTGCTGCATCGAGGTCATCGCGTCGATCTCGAACTGCTGCGCGTTCTTCATCCGCTCGGCCACGGCCAGCACCTGCGGCTCGGTGCCGAGTTCGAGGATCGCCTCGGCCATCGGGATCGCGCCCTCGTGGTGGCGGATCATCAGCTCCAGGAACAGGCAGTCCGCCTGACGGCCGGTCGCCGCGCCGAGCTCGTCGAGCTCCGCCTCGCTGGCCATGCCCATCGCCTCGCGCGCCTCCTGCTCGGACAGGGGCGCCGACGAGGACCCGCCGTGCGCGTGTCCCGCCTCGGAGGCCGACATCCACTGCATCGTCGGCCCGCCCGCCTGGGGGAGTCCCCACTGGACGAGCCAGCCGTACATCACGCCCTTCTGCTCGGCCTGCCCCGTGGCGATGTCGTAGGCGAGGGCGCGCAGGTCGCCGTCGTCGGTCGAGCGGTAGATGGTCATCGCCAAGTCGATCGCCTGCGAGTGGTGGACCTGCATGTCGCGCGCGAAGCCCGCCTCGGCCGAGGTGTCGCCGGGAGTGACCGGGGCGATGTCGAACGTCGAGAAGCGGCCGATGGCGAACGCCGTGCCGGCGATGGCGAGTGCGACCAGCAGGACCGCCCACCACGGCGGGAGGGTGCGGGCCGCCGCCGTCTCCGGCGCGTCGTCGGTCATGTGCGCGCGGGGCCTCAGGACTGCTTGCCGGGCGCGTCGAGCGCGCCGGTGCAGGCCGCGTTGGGCTCGGGTGCGCTCGTGCTGCGCCAGTACGCGCCGAGGAACTCGCCGATGCGCTCGTCGTCGGCCGACTCGACCTGGAGCTGGGCGTTCCAGGCGCTCGCGACGATCGGTGCGGGGAGACCGGGGTAGGGCGAGAGGATGACGTAGCTGGAGGGCAGCTGCTCGCGCAGCGCCGCGACGCCCGCGTCGTCCACCCGCTCGGGGTCGTAGGTGATCCACACGGCGCCGTGCTCGAGGGAGTGGACCGCGTTGACGTTCGGAACCGGCTCGGAGTAGACGCCGCAGTTCAGCCAGACGGGGTTGTGGTCGCCGCCGGCCGGGGGAGTCTGCGCGTAGGTGACCTCGCCCTCGACGTGCGTGGCCGAGTTGCTGAAGGTCTCGACGCCGGAGATCCCGGAGCCGTCGCCGTCGCCCCGCTCGAGGGTGACCGGGCGGGGCGTGAAGATGATCGAGGCGGCGATGAGTGCGATGACCGCCAGCCCCGCGGTCGATCCGACCACCCACCACAGCACCTTGCTGCGCCGGCGCTTCTCGAGCTGCCGCTGGTACTCGGCGAGCTTGGCCTGCTTCTGCTGCTCGCGCTGCTGCTTGGCGGTCTGGTTCAGCGAAGCCTGCGTGGCGGGGTTGCCGCTCGCGCGCTTACCGGAGGGGGCAGTCGGGGTCATGTGCGGTGATCTCGGCTCGGGGACGGCGGATGGTCCGGCGCGAGGCACACGGACGCGTCAATCCTATGCACCGGCATGAGCCCGCAGGCTGGGAAAGCGCTAAGATCGAGAGGTCGTCGAATCGATTCGGCCCTTCCCTGCGCAGGAATTGTTCCGTTCCGCGCCCGTTCGCCGGTCATTCCTCTCTCCGTCTTCCCGTTCTCGCTCCCCAAGGATCCCGTGCGCGACACCGCCTCCATCCCGCTCCCGCCCGCCGCCCGCCCCGCCGCGACCGGCGCGATCCGCACCCTGGGCGCCCATCCGGCCACGGCGCCGATCGTCCTGCATCCGGGCGATCGGATCTCCACGCCGCGGCGTGTGCTGTACGTCATCCTGCTCGGGGCGCTCACCGCTCTGGGGCCCTTCACGATCGACCTCTACCTGCCCGCCTTCCCGGTGCTGCGCGAGGACTTCCAGACCACCGACGCGGCGATCCAGCTGACCCTGACCGGCACGATGATCGGCTTCGCCCTCGGCCAGCTGATCGTCGGGCCCCTCAGCGACAAGGTCGGGCGCCGCCTGCCGCTGCTCGCGGTGACCGCGCTCCACGTGCTCGCCAGCGCGGCGGCCGCCTTCGCGCCCACCCTCGAGCTGCTCTCGGTCGCCCGCGTCCTCATGGGGGCCGGAGCCGCCGCGGGCGGTGTCGTCGCCGCGGCGATCGTGCGCGACCTGTTCGGCGGGCGCCGCCTCGTGGTCATGCTGTCCCGGCTGGCGCTGGTCTCGGGCGTCGCCCCCGTGCTCGCGCCGCTCGTGGGCTCGGGTCTGCTGCTCGTCACGTCGTGGCGCGGCGTCTTCGGAGTCCTCGCGATCTACGGCGCCGTGATGCTCGTCTCCGCCATCATCTTCATCCCCGAGACACTGCCGCCGGCACGTCGCCGGGAGCGGGGGGCCACCACGGTCTGGCAGCGCTACCGGAGCGTCTTCGGCGACCGCGTGTTCATCGGCGTGCTGATCATCGGCGGCATGAGCTTCTCGGGCCTGTTCTCGTACCTGTCGGCCTCGTCGTTCCTGTTCCAGGAGTCCTACGGGTTCGACGCGCAGCAGTACGGACTGCTCTTCGCCGCCAACTCCCTGGGCGTCGTGCTCGGGGTGCAGGCGGCGTCGCGGCTGGCCGCGCGCTTCGGTCCGCAGTGGGTGCTGGCCTGGTCGACGGCGGTGCTCGTCGTCGCCGGCGCGTCGATCATCATCACCGATCAGCTCGGGCTGGGTCTGTGGGGAACCGTCGTGCCGCTGTTCTTCTTCATGACCGCGTGCGGCTTCACCTTCCCCTGCGTGCAGGTGCTCGCCCTCGACCGGCACGGGAACGCGGCGGGCACGGCGCAGTCGATCGTCGGCGCGACGAACTTCGGCGTGGCCGGGATCATCTCGCCGCTCGTGGGCTGGATCGCGAAGGACGCCGGGATCACGGCCACCACGATGGCCTCGGTCATGGTCGGCTGCGCCGTGATCGGCCTGGCCTCGCTCTGGCTGATCGTGCGTCCCCGGACCGTGGAGCGTCTCGCCCCCTGACCCGACACGAGCGACGCCGTGCGGCGCCGGGCGCGGACACGGGCCCGGCCGCGGCTACGCTGGGGCGATGCGCGTCACAGATGTCGAGATCACCTGGGGCCTCCAGCGCCTCGTCGTCGGACTCGTCCTGATGACGGCCGCCATCGTGCTCGGCATCGCCGTGGCGCTCGAGACCGACGTCGACATCGACACCTGGTGGAACACGACCGTGGGCTCGGTGCTCCCCGGTCTCAGCCACCTGTCGTACACCCTCGACTTCCTGGGCGGCGGCTGGTTCGCCACATACGTGGTGCCCCTCGGCGGGTGCCTCGCGCTGGTCGCGGCGCGCAGGTGGCGATCGGGCCTGTACTTCCTTGCGGCCTCCGGGCTGAGCGCGGCGTTCGTGCAGCTGCTGAAGACGATCTTCGGCAGGGTGCGCCCGGAGGACATGCTCGTGATCTCCGACCACGGGTCCTTCCCGTCCGGTCACACCGCCAATGCCGCCACGATCGCCGTCGCCGTGACGATCATCTTCCCGCGCGTGTGGGTGGCGCTGGTCGGCGCGGCGTGGGCGGCGCTCATGGCATTCAGCCGCACGCAGGTGCACGCGCACTGGCTGAGCGACACCCTCGGCGGAGTGCTCGTGGGCACGGGTGCGGCGCTGGTCGTCGCCGCGGCGTTCACCCTGCCGCTGGCGAGGGAGCGCTCGCTAGGCTGAGCGCATGACCGCGCCCGAGGATGCCGCCGCCGCCGAGCTCGCCCGCCTGCAGGCCGAAGCCGACGCCGCCGAGGCGGCGCTGAAGCTCGCCCAGGCCAAGGCCGCGCTCGCGGCGGCGAAGGCCGAGGCGGCGAAGGCGGGCCGGGACGACGCGCCGGCGCCCGACGCCGCCGCCGCGGAGGAGGAGGCTCCCTCGACGGCCGCCGCGGTCGAGCCGCCGACCGCGGGAGCACCGTCCGCGACGGAGCCCACCGCCGAGCCGGCGCCGTCGGATGGGCCGCTGGATGCGGACGAGGTCGCCGCCGTCGTGACGGGCTACACGTTCGACGGGCCGACCCTCGACCTCGGCGCGCTCGTGAACACCGACCCGGTGCCGACCGCGCAGATCCGCATCCCGCTCGCCATGATGAACCGGCACGGCCTGGTCGCCGGCGCCACCGGCACCGGCAAGACGCGCACGCTGCAGGGCCTCGCCGAGCAGCTCGCGGCCAAGGGCGTGCCGGTCTTCGCCGCCGACATCAAGGGCGACCTGTCGGGCGTCGCGACGCCGGGCACGCCGAACGAGAAGCTGCTCGCGCGCACCAGCGCGATCGGGCAGGACTGGGCGCCGGCGGCCTCGGCCACCGAGTACTTCGCCCTCGGCGGCGTCGGCAAGGGCGTGCCGGTCCGCGCGACGGTGTCGGGCTTCGGGCCCCTCCTGCTCAGCAAGGTGCTGGGCCTCAACGCCACGCAGGAGTCGAGCCTCGGCCTCGTCTTCCACTACGCCGACGCCAACGGGCTCGCGCTCGTGGACCTCGCCGACCTGCGGGCGGTGCTGTCGTACCTGACGAGCGAGGACGGCAAGGCCGAGCTGAAGGAGCTCGGCGGGCTGTCGGCGGCGACGGCGGGCGTGATCCTCCGCGAGCTGATCACCTTCGCCGACGACGGCGCCGACGTGTTCTTCGGCGAGCCCGAGTTCGACGTCGCGGACTTCCTGCGCACGGCCGCCGACGGGCGCGGCGTCATCTCGCTGCTCGAGGTCCCCGGCGTCGCCGACAAGCCGGCGCTCTTCTCGACGTTCCTGATGTACCTCCTCGCGGAGCTGTTCGAGATCTTCCCCGAGGTGGGCGACCTCGACAAGCCGAAGCTCGTCTTCTTCTTCGACGAGGCGCACCTGCTGTTCCGGGACGCCTCGAAGGACTTTCTCGCGGCGATCACGCAGACCGTGCGGCTCATCCGCTCCAAGGGCGTCGGCGTGTTCTTCGTGACCCAGACGCCGAAGGACGTGCCCGGCGACGTGCTGGCGCAGCTGGGATCGCGCGTGCAGCACGCCCTCCGCGCCTTCACCCCCGACGACGCCAAGGCGCTCCGCGCGACCGTCGGCACCTACCCCAAGAGCGGGTACGACCTCGAGCGCACGCTGCAGGAGCTCGGCACCGGCGAGGCGATCGTGACGGTGATGAGCGAGAAGGGGGCGCCGACGCCGGTCGCCTGGACGCGGCTGCGCGCGCCGCAGGGCCTCATGTCGCCCACGCCCGACCCGGACATCGAGCGCGCCGTGCACGCGTCGCCGCTGCTGGCGAAGTACGGCACCGCCATCGACCGCGAGTCGGCGCGCGAGATCCTCACGGCCAAGATGAACGCGGCCGCCGAGCAGGATGCCGCGGAGCGGGCGGCCGTCGAGAAGGCCAAGGCCGACGCCGAGTTCGCGAAGCAGCAGGCCGCGATCGCCAAGGCCGACGCCGCGGCGGAGCGCGAGCGTCAGAAGGAGTACGACCGCCTCATCAAGGCCACCGGCGGCTCGACGCGCACGCGCACGACGCGCGCGAAGCAGACGTCGCCGCTGGAGCAGGTGCTCAACTCCAAGACGACGCAGACGATCCTGAACTCCGTCATCCGCGGCGTGTTCGGCACCGGCCGCCGCTGACCGCGCCACGCCGATCCCCCTGGACGCCAGAACGCCTGGACGCAAGGGGGTAGGGGGTGCGGCGCCGGAGCGCGTAAGGTGCCCGCATGGGTGAGGATCACGCGGGCCTGTCGACTCCGACCGGGCGCGAGGAGGTGCTGCGCGCCCTCCCGCGCGCCGACGGCTCCGCCCCGCGCGCGCTGGTGCTCGGGGCCACCGGCTATCTGGGCGGCCGGCTCGTGCCGCGCCTGCTGGCCGCCGGCTACCGGGTGCGCGTGCTGGTGCGCCACCCCGGGCGACTCCCCGCCTTCTCGTGGGGCGACGACGTCGAGGTGGTGGCCGGCTCCGCGGACGACGAGGCCGCCGTCGCCGAGGCCGTGCCCGACGTCGACGTGCTGTTCTACCTCATCCACTCGATGGGCCAGGGGAAGGGATTCGAGGAGAGCGACCTCGCCGCCGCGCGCACCGTCGCGGCCGCGGCGGCCTCGGCCTCCGTCGGCCGGATCGTCTACCTCGGCGGGCTCCACCCCGACGGCGTGGAGCTGAGTCCGCACCTGCGCTCACGGGTGGAGGTCGGCGAGCAGTTCCTCCGCAGCGGCGTGCCGACGCTGGTGCTGCAGGCGGGGGTCGTGATCGGGTCGGGCTCGGCCTCGTTCGAGATGATCCGCCACCTCACCGAGGTGCTGCCCTACATGCCGGCGCCGCGCTGGGTGCGCAACCACATCCAGCCGATCGCCGTGCGAGACGTCATGCACTACCTGCTGGGGGCCGCACGGGTAGCGCCGGACGTCAACCGCACGGTCGACATCGGCGGACCGGACGTGCTCCGCTACGGCCAGATGATGAACGGCTACGCGGTGGAGGCGGGGCTTCCGCAGCGGCCGATCGCGCCGCTGCCGGTGCTCACGCCGGGGCTCGCCTCGCACTGGGTGAATGTCGTGACGCCGGTGCCGCGCTCGATCGCACGTCCGCTCATCGCCTCTCTCGTGCACGACTGCGTCATGAACGACCACGACGTCGACCGGCTGATCCCGCCGCCCGCGGACGGGCTCACCGGCTACCGCGAGGCGGTGCGGCTGGCGCTCGGCCGCGTGGAGGCCGACGCGGTGGAGACGAGCTGGCAGGACGCCGCGGTGTCGGGCGTCCCGTCCGATCCGCTGCCGAGCGACCCGGAGTGGGCGGGGCGCACCGTGTACACCGACGTGCGCACGGCGCGCACGACCGCGTCTCCGGAGCGGCTCTGGGCGGTGATCTCCGCGATCGGCGGCGAGAGCGGGTGGTACTCCTCGCCCGTGCTGTGGGCGATCCGGGGATGGATGGACCGTCTCGTCGGCGGAGTCGGCCTCGCGCGCGGGCGCCGCAGCCGCGGACGCGTGGCGGTCGGCGACGCGATCGACTTCTGGCGGGTCGAGAAGGTCGATCCGGGGCGCCTGCTGCGCCTGCGCGCCGAGATGCGCGTGCCGGGGCTGGCCTGGCTCGACCTCGCCTGCGATCCGGCGGAACCGGGCGCGGGCGGCGGTGCGGTCTACCGGCAGCGGGCCGTGTTCTTCCCGCGGGGGCTCGCGGGCCGGCTGTACTGGCTCGCGGTGCTGCCGTTCCACGGCTTCATCTTCCGGGGGATGGCCAACCGCATGACGGCCGCGGCCGAGGCCGCCCCGACGACGCAGGACGCTCAGACGTCCGAGGCACCCCAGACACCCGAGGCATCCCAGACGACGCCGACCGCGCAGCCGGAGGCGGCGGCACCCGCTCCCTAGACTCGGAGCGTGACCCAGATCCGTCCCTTCCGCCCCGGCGACGAGCCCGCCCTGTCCGAGATCTGTCTGCGCACCGCCGACGCCGGCGCCGACGGGACGGGGATCTTCGAAGACGACGACCTGTGGGGCGAGGTCTTCGTCCTCCCGTACGTCGCCCGGCATCCCGACCTCGCCTTCGTCGTGGAGAGCGACGAGGGGACCCCGCTCGGCTACGTCGTCGGGACCCCGGACACGCGGGCGTTCGAGGACTGGTTCGCGACGCAGTGGTGGCCGCGCTTCGCCGCGCGCTGGCCTCTGCCCGAGAGCGAGCGGACGCGTCAGGACGGCACGCTGATCTACGCCTACGGCCGGCGCGCCGGAGCCGAGCCCTACGGCGACGCGCATCCCGCCCACCTCCACATCGACCTGCTGCCCGAGATCCAGGGACAGGGGTGGGGGCGCCGTCTGATCGAGACGCTGGCGGACGCGCTGCGCGAGCGCGGCGTGCCGAGCCTGCACCTCGTCGCGTCGTCCGCCAACACCGGTGCCCTCGCGTTCTACACACGCCTCGGCTTCACGCCGCTGCCGTCGCATCACGGCGCGCAGGCCTTCGCGATGAGCCTCTGACCTGACTCAGGAGACGATGCGTCCGTCGGCCAGGCGCACGGTGCGGTCGACGAGACCCGCGGGAACCGTGACGTGCGAGATGAGCACGACGGCCCGGTCCGCGCCGGCGGCCCGCTCCGACCCGGCCACGGAGAGCAGGTCGGTGAGCAGGGCGTCGCTCGCGGCGGGGTCGACCCCCGCGGTCGGCTCGTCGAGGACGAGCACGTCGAAGCCGCGCAGGAGCGCCCGCGCCAGGGCGATGCGCTGGGCCTGACCGCCCGAGACCAGCGCGCCGCGCTCGCCCACCCGGGCGCCGAGACCGCCCCGCTCCCGCAGCCACGAGCCGAGGCCCACCCGCTCCAGCACGTCGGTCAGCTCGTCGTCGGTCGCGGTGTCGCGGGCGAACAGCAGGTTCTGGCGGATGTCCTCGTCGAACAGCATCGGGTTCTGCTCGCACAGGCCGACCGTCAGCCGCAGGTCGTCGGGGGCGATCTCCCGCACGTCGGCTCCGCCGATCGTGAACGTGCCGCGGTGCTCCAGGAAACGGACCAGCACGTGGGCGAGGGTGGTCTTGCCGGCGCCGCTGGATCCCACGACGAGCAGCCGCTCCCCGGGCGCGACGTCCAGGTCGATCCCGCGCAGCGAGGGCTCCGCCGCTCCCGGCCAGCGCGCGTCGACGCCCCGGAGCGAGATCCCGGCGCCGAGCCCGGGGGCGACGCCGGTGGCCGGCGTCTCGGCCGGCAGCTCCGCGGGGACGGTGGCCGGCAGCGCGGTCGCGATGCGCGCCGCGGCGG
>NZ_CATNHF010000029.1 GCF_950097975.1 Microbacterium sp. T2.11-28 | reverse complement strand
CCCCCGCCAGCGTCCACTTCGGCACCGCCGGGCAGGTCCGCGCCCAGCGCCAGGCCACCCTGGACGCGGCCTACGCCGCCCGTCCCGAGCGCTTCGGCCACCGCCGACCCCAGGCGCCCAAGCTGCCCGAGGCCGCCTGGATCAACCAGCCCTCACAGGAGGCCCTCATACAGACCGCCTGACGGAATCTGTCTCACCCGCCTTGACACTTTCCGCGCCACCGCCAAACTGGGATTCTCTTCTCGCGGACGTGCTCGCCGTTCCATCCGGGCGCGAGCACGCTGACGACTATCACCGTGCAGTCCAGCACCTACTGAACGCGCTGTTTCTCCCGTGGCTGGATATGCCGAAGCGAGAGTTGACGATTCACGGGGGTCGCAAGCGGATCGACATCGTCTACATCAACCTCGCGCAACACGGCTTCTTCCAGTGGCTGCACACCGCGGGTGCCGTCCCAGCGGGTCAGGTCGTCGTCGAGTGCAAGAACTACAGCAAAGCCCTCAAGAACGAAGAGTTTGACCAACTAACCGGTCGCTTCTCTCCGTTCAGGGGCCAGTTCGGCTTCCTCTGCTATAGGGGTGGCGCCGATGACAGAGCGGCAGTCGTTGCTCGGTGCCGCGACGCGGCGCTGGACCACAGAGGATTCGTTATCGCTCTAGACGACAGCGATCTCTCAGCGTTGGTGAACGCACGGAAGGGCGACGAATCGGAGATGTTTGAGTTCCTTCTCTCACGATTTCGGGAGTTGATTTGAGCAACGTGAACGACTGGCAGCGGCTTTCGGTGAGGGATGGACGGCGCACGCCCGCCACCCTGTCTGAGAACTTCAGCCCGGCGGCTACCAGAAGCTTGGTCTACTGGCTCGAAGGCGAGATGGGGTACAGGACCGCGGGAAGCACGTTCGATTTCGACCGCCTCATCATGTCTATTGCTCTCGTGTGCGATATCGAACTGAACCCGAGCCGTGCGTACGAAGTAAGCCTCATGCGGCAGTTGCTAAACGCCGCATCCCGAGATGACGATCTGATGCTCGATGTGCTTGATGCCACCCTCTCGAAGAGCGTTGCACGCACCCAGAAGCAACTACGCGTATTGCTTCGAGATGCGGCATCCGTGTGGACAGTTCGCGAGGATGGTCGAGGTCTGATTCGGCGTGTCGACGGGACAGCGGAGGCGGCTTACCGCGACGCCACCAGTGTTCAGGACCAGGCGAGCGTCGAGCTTTCAGAAGCCTGGCTGGCACTGTATGGGCCGACACCCAACTATTCCGACGCCTGGGACCACGCCATCAAGGCGATGGAAGCGCTGTTGGGTCCCTATCGTTGCTCCGAGTAACATACGGGCAACCCTCGGCACGGTGACGACCGAGCTGGAGAAAGGGATCCCGGGAGTGAAGTTCAAGCTCGGTCCAACGCAGACGGTTGCGGCGTTGCTCCGGCTTGCGTGGCCAAATCCTGACCGTCACGGCGGCGGCAAAGGCCGCAAACCGGAGGAGGACGAGGCAACTGGCGTGGTTGGAGCGTCCATGTGCCGTAGACGCATACCGGGGCACCGAGAGCGCGCGCCGTTCGCCGAGTACGGGATACGCGCCGGACACGCCCTTTGTCGATCCCGCTCAGTAGACCGTCAGCGCCCTCGTCATCTTTCTTTCGGTGGAAGTCGAAATCGCTGAGCGCTTATGACGAAACCATCGGGCAATGGCTTGAACCTAGGCTTGGCTACCCGGAATACACTTTGATGCTCCCGGAGCGCATGGAAGTTGATCTCACCGATCACTGTGTAGTCGTGCAATCCACCGCGATGCCTGATCAGGTCCCGCTCCCACTCGTTCACCGCAGGAACTCTAATCCGACTATCGCCATATGCACGATTGTTCGCCTGCACGATGAAGGCGTGAATATCCAGCGCGGCGGACTCCACTAGGGCCTCGAATGTGTGGATGTCGCGATTCCATTCGGGCACAAAAAGCGCGTCAACCCGCCCGCGCAAGGATGAACGATAGCCGATGTTGGTTAGCTCGCTGCAAATCACGATGGAAAAGAAGAAGCCCCCATGCGAAATGACGGGTGGGAAAGCCCATCTCTGAACTGGATCGAGAGTTAGTCCGGCGAGTCCTGCCAGAGTCACGCTCTCTCCCGGCGCTGGTCGCTGCTTGTCCTGTCGGTACACAAGGAGCGACGGGAAGCCGAAGTGGTTATGGCGCAAAGACGCCCAGACCTGATTGCGAACCGTGGATCCACGTCGAGCGTATTCGAGGCCCGCCACGAGACTCACCCCCTGAGCTCCGAGCTTCTGAGCGACGCGGACGAACCATCGAGACGGAAGACTCAGCTCAGGGAGAACGAGATAATCCGCCGCGCCTCGCCGCGAGATTAGCTCGTTGACAAGATCCGAGACACGTCGGTATCTCGCGAGGCCAAGGTCGGGTCTACCCATAGCGGCCCGAGTCGACTGCGACTCGAACGTTTCGAGTGAACCAATTGCGATCCGCCTTCTGCCGCCCTGGCGCGACCGGGAGTTTCTTACTGAGATGAATGAACCGCTCGTTCCGTCCCCAACTTGCCCTGGCATATCATCGTGGATTCGGAAACCTCGCAACGCGAGGACGGCGTTGGCGATGAGTTGCGTAGCGGCTTGAACATCGGACTGAGATGTTGAAGCGAAGGGGTCGCCGACGATGAACAGTTCGACCAGATTCGGCGGGCGGGTGGGGAACAGCAACGCGTGCGCGACGCCGTTGAACGCCTCGTGGCGGACGAGGGACGCGAGGGACTCGAATCCAAGCTGGATCGCATATGGGAGCGCGTGGAGAAGCTGCGGCTCGTCGTCGACGGACGCCAAGAGGGGGCCGCCGCGTGGCGCAATCTCCTCGGGCAAGATTGCGAACCTCGCGGGTGTGTGGCCAAGGTCGTGCGCGAAAAGTCTCTGGCCAAGATCCGCGATATCTGCGCCACGAATCCAGTCCCCAAGCTCTGGGTCAAACACGCGTAGGGCGCTCTCGAGACCAGTTGTGGCGCTCGGGGAGAGTGGTGCGTGAATTGTGGAAACGATCGCTCGCCTAACGACACTCGTCAGTTGGCGGTGCCACGAAGTCATAAGATTCGAAGGCGCGTTGTCGAGTCCGGCCACCTTGTGAACGGTCGAAGCATTGATCGATTCGACGAGCGTCGCTAGGCGCCCGATCATGCGACCAAACATCGCTAGGTCGTCGCACACGAGGGCGAGACGAAGAAGTCGAGGTAGGTAAGTCCAGAGTTCGAAGAATCCCTGCGGGGTAAGGACGTGATCGCAAACCGACTCGAAGAACGCCTCTCTATAACCAGCCCAGTCGGCCGGTTCGAGATCTCGCTGGAACGCCTCGAAATCCCGCAACTGAAGCGCGAACTTGGCACGCTTGGCTGATATCGTGTCTGCCTTGCGCAGGTTATCGGCGGGGTCGCCATCGGCCTGCATTGCGATCACCATACGCGTGCCAATCTCGACATTCGTGCTGGGGAGGTTGGGTAGAGCCCTCCACTCGCTGCCCTGCTCGGCGATCGTTCGGCGGAGCGAAGAGATTAGTGCCTTACCTGTGCGACCGCGAAGGTTGAACGTCCGATTCTTGCGGTTCTCAAACCGCACGTCGGAGCCAGCGAGGTACCGTGGCGCGAAAGTGAGGCCATCGACGGTTGCAGATATGCCCAGACTTGGGTCGGCTCGCGCGGTGATCCAGCCCCAGATATCAGCGGCCGACGTGAGATTGGCTCCGTCCTCGAGAACGAGGAAGAAGTCATCAACATAGCGGCCGTAGTAGAGCGGGGTCAGTTCTCGCTCGATGAAACGGTCGAACTCCACTAGCGCCAAGTTCGCGACGACGGCGCTGGCCGGAAGCCCCACGGGCAAACCAGCGGGACGCGATTGCAGTGAATCGGCAGTTTGGTCACTCCACGCATTGAGCGCACTCACAAACAGTTGGTTGATTCGCCCTTCGCCCTCAGGTAGCTCGACGCCAAGCACTTCGGAAACGAAGTGGTCGTCCAGAAGGAAGTTGGGAGTCAGCTGGTGGTAGTACGACGTGGCGTCGCCGGTCACGGCCGCAACGTGCTTCTCTTGGTCGAGGGCCCGCTCGATCGCTACCAGTCCGTCTTCTCGCCACCTCCTGAACGGCTCAAGATAGGGCTTGAAGCTTCCCACCGCGAGCTCATTGAAGGTGTTGTCCACTCGTCGGCGAAGGCGATTCCCCATCGAAGTTCGCGATAGTTTGGCATCGAACTTCGCACCGGCGGTCATTATCCAAAGCGAGGACAACACGTGCATGTCGACGCTGCATTGGGAAACGACCCGGAAAGTCGCGGTAATCCTGGTCGCCGCCGCCCGGGCCTCGAACTGACTATCTGGATCTGACCACATCGTGTGGCCCGCGTTGAACCCCGGGTCACCGGTTGTGAGCGACTTCGGAACGATCGAGTAGCTCCCGACAAAGCTAGGCTTCGTCACCCAATCAACCGAATCACCATTGATTAGGGCCAATAGCTGTCCGAGTCGACTTTCGAGGTTCTCTTCATAGTCGAGCAAGTCGAGTTCCCTCGAGTCGACCGAGAAGTAGAGATCAACCTTCGCCTTGCGGTATGCCAACACAAGCTGCTCGAGGGTGGTGGCCATCGGTTCCTCACGAGTCGATATGTGCGCCGCTGTTTCGTCGTCCTCTCACGCAACTGGTCCAGAACAGGTGCCGGGATGGTTGACTCCACGCAAGCGTAGTAGGTCGCCCGAATCACTGGTAAGCGTCTCTCAGGACCTTTGATGACAGACGAGCTGGCGCGGGTGCCGAGGAATTGGATCTGCACTGCAGATCGTCGATTGTCCGCAAAGCCGACGAGCCCTCGCCGACCGCGCGGCCATTCAAGCCATCAACCTCGACTCGATCGAGCCGATGCTGTACTGAGATCTCGAGCGAATGCCGTGGGATGAGCGCAGCTAGCGCGCCGCGTTCGTCTTGCGCTCGTCGTGGCCCGCCTACCGTGCATCGCCGCGCATAGGGATCTACCTGTGCTCGGTGAACTCGCGTGGGCGCCGCAGCCGCTACGTGATGAGATCCCTCTCTAGGCCGTCCACTCCGCAGGCGGCGCGTCGCCGACGTGCGAGGCGCTCGGCAGCTCCAGCAGTGAACCGCCGTCTGGACCCTCTTCCAGCGCAAACGCGTCCGCCCAGTCAAGTACCGCGAACACCGCAGGGAGGCGCTCCCGCAGGGTGTAGTTCCTTGCCGGCGCGCTTTGGTGGAAGTCGGGTAGCCTCTCGACCTCGTCAGCGGTGGCTTCGATGAGTTGCTGACCGTCGTGGCCCCACAGCTGGATCCGCTCGGCGAAGCCCGGCACGCCGTCTTCGTCGTGATTCCACCAGATCGAGATCTTCGCGACATCCGGGAGCAACCCCATCAGATCCTGGTAGGTCTTGGCTTCTTTATCATTCGGGCGCACGGTGCCCATCTTGTCAGCCGCCGCGGGTCGAGGCGTCCTGAATCGCGGCGTGAGGACTTCGGACAGCTGGATCGCCGGACCCGTTCACACAAACCCGTGACTTGCGCACCGCTCGCAGAAGGATGGCTCAGCGAACAATGCTGCCCGGCGAACGGTCCTAAACTGACGGCCAGGTTGCCTTGGTCGACCGCGGGCTTTCACACGTCGACGCCGAAGGCGCGCAACAGCGGCACGCGCGGGATCATGCGGCGCGGGCCGAGCTGAACCGTGGGGATGGTCCCGTTCTCGATGCCGAGCTTGATCGTGCGGTAGTCCACGCCGACGAGCTTGGCGGCATCCTTCATCGTCAGGGCAAGCGAATTCGGCGATGAGTTCATGACCTTCTCCTTTACTGAATGGTAGATGTCATCACTTGCTCACGCACTGTACACCGGTGAGTGTTTGATGTCATCACTTGCTCGCGCTTCCCGGAGCTGCGACACTCACGGCATGCCTGAACTCTCGATCGAATCGATCGACGATGAGATCCTCGACGCCGGCGACGGCATTCACATCCCGCGCTCTTGGGTCGCCGTCGTGACTGACATTCCCGACATTCCGGGTGCCGTGCGTGCGCACCTCGTGTACGACCCGACACTGCGCCGGGCGGCGGCTGAGTCAATCCGTGTGGATCGGAGCGGCGAGGGCGATGAGGTGACCACCACACTGCTGCGCGACCTCCGAGTACAGGCCATCGTCAAACGGGCTGCGGCTCGCGTTGTCCGCATCGACAGCGGTCTCTCCGAGCCTGAGACCTACGGACAATACCTGACGCGACTGCGGGCGGACGAGTCGCGCTCCGACGAACAGAACCTGCGCGAGGCGGCACGGTTGTACCGGCTCGCCACGGTCATCAACGACGGTCCACTCAAGCTCGTCTCAGAACAGCTCGGAGTCAGCGTCAGCACCGCGACGCGCATGATGAATCGGGCGCGTATCGCCGGCCTCGTCGACGAGGCCACCGGACGCGACGTGCTTCGGCAGACTCGCCAGCAGCAGCTCCGCGAGCAGCTCACCGGGCCCGTGGCCCAACCAGGTTCATCGGGACCTTCGATCGGGAGATGAGCGGCCCGCCGGTGCTGCCGCCCGACGGGCACCAGGGGCAACGGAAATCGGTGAGCGGCGGCCGCGTAGGGCGCCCACGGTGCTCGATTTGCCCACATTTTGCCCACACTTGGTGAGATTTCATGTGTTCTCGGGCGAAGCCAAACGCACTCCGGAACCTCGAAAACCCGCGGAATTCCGCGGATTTTGCCGGCATCTGCAGATTTCGGAAATCGCTCTCCGACATTTCCGGTACCAAAGGTCGCCCACTCCCTCCCGCCGGCCCTCCCTCCTACACTCGCCACCATGACCGTGATCCTCGTCGAGGGCGACAGCGACGCCGCCGCGCTCGAGGTCATCGCCCGGCGTCTCGGCCTCCCCACCCCGCGCATCCTCGCGGTTGGCGGCTCGAAGGGCGCCCGCCGCGCCGTCACCTCACTCGCGGGCGAACGCGTGCTCGGTCTGGTCGACGCGAAGGAGCGCGACGACTTCGCGCGCGTCATCGACGACGTCTTCGTCTGCGACCCCGACCTCGAGGGGGAGCTCGTCCGCGCGCTCGGGACGGACGCCGTCGAGGCCGTCATCGCTCAGCAGGGCGAACTCGAGTCGTTCCGCCGCCTGCAGCGCCAGCCGGCGCAGCGCCTTCGCTCGACCGAGGCGCAGCTCGCACGCTTCTTCGGCGGACGCAGCGGCAACAAGGCACGGTACGCCCGACTCCTCGCCGAAGCGCTGCCGCTCGACCGCATCCCCGCTCCCCTGGCCGGCATCCTCGCGGCCGTCTGACCGCTCCGCCGCCGAACCACTCGCGGTGACGACGCGGATGCGGGAACGGGGGCCGGTGGGGGCCGGTCCCCGTTCCCGAGCTGCCCGGGGGGACAGCTCAGCTCACCCGGCGTATAGGGGGACGCGCGAGGCGAGCATCCGGGGGGCGCTCTTCGGTTGTGAACTTCACTCCTGTTTCGTTCGTCCTCGAACGAATGAGATCACCGTACCCCGTTGAGCGAGCCTGCGCAAGATGTTCGTTCGCGGACGTATGGTTAACCCAGAGCCGAGCAGGAGAGCAAGCGAATGGCGACGAAGCGTGGTCCGGGGTTCCTCCCCCAGTCCGAGTACGAGCAGGCGACGCAGGAGCTTCTCGCGCGCCACGAGGGCGCCGTCGATCGGGATTCGTTCCGCGCCGTGTGGCTGCTGCACCAAGCCGCCGACGCTGCGCGCGCCTTCCAGACCGCGGAGATCCTCGACACCTACCGCCTCACCTGGGCGCAGTTCGAGGTCGTGTGGAACCTCTGGCTGTTCGGAGAGCGGGATGCCGGCTGGGTGGCGAGCGCCGCCATGGTCTCCAAGTCGGGGCTGACGACGATCCTGTCTCAGCTGTCGACGCGCGGACTCGTCTCCCGCCGGCCCGACCCGGACGACGCACGGCGCAGCCTCGTCCGGCTCAGCGATGAGGGCGATCAGACGATGCTCCGCCTGTTCCAGGAGATGAACACGGCGGAAGCCCGCTTCGCGGCGCCCCTGTCAGCGAGCGAGAAGCAGGAGCTCGCACGCCTGCTGAACGCGATGCTGGCCGGATGGGACGAGACCCTGCGGCCGTAGCCGCGGACGTACCCTCCCCCTCTCCCCCGGTGGCGGCTGCCGGACAACTGTCGCGCCGTCATTTCCAGGCTTCGTCGACGTCTCTCTAGAGACGGGAGGCGAGGCCATGGACGCAGCAGGACCGCAGGCGCCGTCGCCCGGGACGGGAGCGGAGCTGGCGCGCACGCTCCGGCTCGGCGACGTCATCCGGCTGTCCGTGTCGTCGGTGACGCCGGCGTCGTCGGTCGTGGTGATCCTCCCCGCCATCCTGTTCTCGCTGCACTGGGGCGCCCCGGTCGCGCTCCTGCTGGCCGGACTGCTGTGCGTTCCGCTCGCCTCCTGCTACTCCTCGCTCGCACGACAGTTCCCGAGCGCCGGGGGCGAATGGGCCTTCGCGCGCCGCGTCATCGGCTCCGGCGTCGCACGCGCGACCTTCACGACGACGCTCGTCGGCGCGATCCTCGCGATCGCAGCGATGCTCCAGGGTGCTGCACAGCTTCTCGCCGGCATCCTCGGCACGGGCGGCGAGCTGTGGACGGCGCTGGTCCTCGCCGCCGTCGTGGCCGTCGTCGCGCCGCAGCGGGTGCTCCACGGCGCGCGGATCACCTCGGTGCTCCTGTACATCGAGATCGTGGCGGTGCTCGGGATCACCGCGATCGGGATCGTCGCCTTCGCGGACTCCGGGATCTCCCTCGAGACCTGTGCGGGCGTCGCGCTGACGTCGCTCGCGAGCCTCGAGGCGGGCCCGCTCCTCGCGTCGATCGCCGTGGCCTACTTCGCGCTGGCGGGCTTCGGGTCGGCGGTGATGCTGGGCGAAGAGGACCTGGGATCCGGGCGACTCGCGGCGCGCGCCGTCGGGTGGACGCTGGCGCTGACGTTCGCGCTCGAGTTCACGGCCCTCGGCGGTCTTCTGGTCGGCAGCTGGTGCGGCCTGTCCTTCCCCGACGGCACAGGCGGACTGCTCCACGCGGTGTCGGCGTTCGACTCCTCACCGCCCCTGCAGATCGCCGTCCTCACCAGCGCCGCGATCGCCTGCCTCAACGCCGCGATCGTCATCGCGATGCAGGGGGCTCGCATCGTGTTCGCGGCGGCGCGGGACGGCCTGCTGCCCGACCGTCCCTCCCGGAGCCTCCGCCGGCTCCGCGAGACCTCGCGGGCCCCGCTGGCGGCGACGATGCTCGTGGTCGCGTCGGCCGGAGTCACGGCGGCGCTCCTTCCCGCGGACCGCGTCATCGCATGCGCGAGCGCCGCTCTGCTGGTCCCGCCCGCCGTCGTCGCCGCAAGCCGTGTCGCGTGGCGGTCGGGACCGTCGCGGGTACTCGGGCGCTGGGTCGCGCCGTGCATCGCCCTGCTTGCCCTGGCGCTGGTCACCGCGTTCGGCGTTCAGGCCGACCCGTGGGCGTTCGCGGTCCCGGCTGTCACGTGGCTCGCGGGACTCGGCTACGACCGCTGGTCGCGCCGGCGCGGCGAGTGACGGTGCGGACCCGCAGCGCGCGGTCGTGGAACTGATCGGCGCGGCTCGGCGAGTGCGGGAATCGGAGGATCGTGCCGGATTCGGATGCTCCGGTGACAGGGGTCCGAATCCGCTGCCATGCTCCGAATCTGCGCCCATCGAGGGGCATCTCGGGCACACGCGAAGATCGCCCCGGAGCCGAAGCTCCGGGGCGATCATCATGCGTTGTCGGTTCCTGTGTCGGTTCCTCTTTCAAGGTTCTTTCGTTTCCGTTTTCCTTCGCGAGACCTAAGATACTCAGCCCGGAAACGGCGTCAATACTTCGCCGAAAAGTCACCTCTCGTTCACGTTGAAGGTGAAAGTCACGTCGGCCTGGAGGGCGAAATCATCCTTCCGACGGATGCCGATGAGACCACCGGCCGACGCGCCACGGGACCCTCGATTCGTACCGTCGAATCATGGCCACCGCGACCCTGACCCTCCCCCGCCACACCGCCCGCACGCCCCGCACCGCAGCGGCGCGCGTCAGCTCGGCGACGGGCGCGGCAGTGCTGTCGATCCTCGGAAGCATGGCCGCGATCGGCATCGTGGCGATCGGGCTGCTCGTCGTTCCGGTCGCCGCTCTCATCGTGTTCGGGCCGGCGCTCTTGGATCTGCTGGCCTGAGCGCGGGGGCGTTTCGTCTCGCTGCGCTCGCTCAACGACCGGGGCGACACCACCGAAGCCGCGTTTCGACTCGCTGCGCTCGCTCAACGACCGGGGTGGGGAAGCGGTCCGAGGGCGTCTCGTCTCGCTGCGCTCGCTCAACGACCGGGAGCGAGGGCCCTCAGTGGTCGCCGCCGACGAGCTTGAGGCCGACGACACAGCCCACGAGACCGAGGATGAGGAGCATCTTCACGATCGAGAAGTCCTCGTCGCCG
Source organism: Microbacterium sp. T2.11-28 (assembly GCF_950097975.1). Taxonomy (GTDB): domain Bacteria; phylum Actinomycetota; class Actinomycetes; order Actinomycetales; family Microbacteriaceae; genus Microbacterium. The sequence continues at coordinate 253,989 of NZ_CATNHF010000029.1, read as the reverse complement.
CTGATCATCGCCCATGCGACGGTCAGCGACGCCCCGATGCCGACCCACACGGCGTAGGCGGTGCCGGTCGAGATCTCGCGCATCGCCCAGGCGAGACCGCCCATGCTCGCGACGAGGGTGACGCCGAAGACGACGGTCGGCCAGAGCTTCGTGAAGCCCTCGGACTTGCCGAGCGCGGTGGCCCAGACGGCCTCGAGCACACCGGAGAGGATGAGGATGACCCACGACATGACTGCCTCCATGGCCAGTCTTGTCGCTCACCGGGTACTGATCCGTCGTCCGGGGACCCTGTCGAGGTCCGTGATCGAGGCTAGCGGAGCGGGCTGATCAGTGCCTGTGCAGGGCGTTTCGTCTCGCTGCGCTCGCTCAACGACCGGGAGGCGGCGCGGGCGTTTCGTCTCGCTGCGCTCGCTCAACGACCGGGAGGCGGCGCGGGCGTTTCGTCTCGCTGCGCTCGCTCAACGACCGGGGAGCGAGGGCGCTACGGGGCGATGAAGAAGATCGCGTCGAGCAGTCCGGGATTGTGCGCGTGGACGAGCACGGCGAACACGACCGCGTCGAAGAGCAGGTGCACCGTCACGACGTAGCCGAGCGACTTCGTGCGCAGGAAGATGATCGCCTGCAGCAGCGCGAACGGGATGGTCAGCACCGGACCCCAGGCCCGGTAGCCGAGCTCCCACAGGAACGACACGAAGACGATCGCCTGCAGGACGTTCGCCGTGGCATCGGCGAAGTGCCGGCGCAGGAGCACGAAGCAGGTGCAGATGAAGAACAGCTCGTCCCAGATGCCGACGGCGCCGACGCCGACGAAGAGGCGAGCGATGAGGTCGGGGGTGTCGACGACGGGCCAGTTGAGATAGACGCCCGAGGTGATGAAGTAGAACGGCAGGATCAGCCAGCCGAGCAGGAGCACGGCCGCGAGCCACGCCCACTGCCACGGCCGCCACCGGCCGCCGCCTCGCCACGGGAACCGGATCGCGTGGTCGCGATACACCCAGCGCGACAGCACGTAGGGCACGACGACCGCGCCGCCCAGGGCGAGGGTGAAGCGGATCATCGCGGCGTTGTCGAGCTCGGCCTTGAGCGGCACCGAGCTCACGATCAGGAGCCCGACGGCGATGAGCGACAGGTCGCGGGTGAGCGAAGGCCCGGATGCCGTGACGCGCCCCCGCTCGAGGGCTACCGCCACCCCGAGCCCGGCCGCGAGCAGCAGCCATCCGAGCCACGGCGTCAGCAGCACGAAGAAGGCAGGGGCCGCCAGGCACACGAGGAGCGCCGGCACGACCTCGACCGAGACGAGCGGCCGTCCGGCGGCATCGGGGCGAGGGTGCGGGGCGGAGCGTGCGTTCACGTCAGTCGTCCTTCAGGGGGTGGGCGATCTCATCCTGCGGCATCCGAGCGAGAGCCAGCACGGCGAAGGAGATGAGGAAGGGGACGATGCCGGCGACGACGAAGATGACCGACAGCGGCACGACCTGGGCCACGGGACCGGCGATCGCCATCGAGAGCGGCATGAGGGCGAGCGAGACGAAGAAGTCGAGGCTCGAGATGCGGCCGAGCATGTGGCGTGGCACGCGCCGCTGCAGGAGCGTGCCCCAGATGACGTTGCCGTAGCTGAAGCCGAAGCCGGCGAGCGCGCAGCTGATCGCCATCACGGCGTAGGACTGCGTGAGGCCGATCGCGATGTAGGGCAGCGTGCTGAACCCCCAGACGAGGGTCATGGCGGAGAGGTAGCGCCGCGGCAGGGGCAGCGACGACACGAAGAGCGAGCCGACGACGCCGCCGGCGCCGAAGAAGGCGAGGAGGAAGCCGAACAGGCGCGGGTCGTCGCCGAAGCGCTCCGCGGTGACGAAGGGCAGCAGCACCGTCTCGGGACCGACGGTGAAGAGCACCCACAGCGTCGCGAAGAGCAGCGTCCACAGGAGCCACGGCGTCCGCAGGGTGAAGACGACCGCTTCGCGGAGATCGCGGAGGATGCCGCGGACCCCCGCCGCCGCCGAGCCCTCCGCCTTCTCCCCCGCGGGCTCCCCGTGACCGTCTCCCTGCGCGGCGACCGGCTCCGGCCGCAGGAACAGGAGCACGACGAGCGCACCCGCGTGGGCGAGGAGGATCACGACCGCCGCCTGGGCGGGAAGGAGCGCGGCGAGCAGGATGCCGGCGGCCGCCGGACCCGCCGCCTGCTGGAGCGCGGGACGGATCGCGCTCTCGAGCCCGTTGGCCGCCAGCAGCTGCGCCTGCGGCAGGATGCGGGGAAGGACGGCGCTGTAGGCGGGGAAGAAGAACCCGGCGCCGCCGCCGAGGAGGAACGAGACGATCGTCAGGTGCGGGACGGTGAGGGCGCCGAGCCAGCCCGCCACGACGACGGAGGCGATCGCGAGCACGTTGACCGTCTCGATCGCGCGCAGCACGAGGCGGCGCGAGACGCGGTCGGCGACGATGCCGCCGGGGATCGCACAGGCGAGGAGCCCCACCGCGTTGGCGGCCGCGACCAGCGACAGGGCCAGCGGTCCGCCGCCGGTGTCGATCACGGCGTAGACCATGACGACCGCCCACATCCCGGCCGCGAAAACCGAGAGCACGACGGCGGTGAACAGCATCCGGAAGTCGCGATGGCCGAGCGGACGCACCGCCCGCCAGCGGTCGCGCGTGCCGGCGCCGGAGGTCACGATCTCGGCCGGCGCCGATATGCGAGGTCGCGGATCTCGCGTCCCTTGGCGATGCCCTTGCGCTCGAACGCGGTCATGACGCGCCCGTCGAATCGCGGCGCCCACTCCCCCTCGAAGTCCGGCGCGAACTCCGCGGCGTCGGCGAGGACAGCGCGCATCTGGAGGGCGTAGTCCTCCCAGTCGGTGGCGAGGCGGAGCACCCCGCCGTCGCGGAGGGCGCGCGCCGCGATCGGCACGAACGCGGGCGCGATCAGCCGGCGCTTGTTGTGCTTGGCCTTGTGCCAGGGATCGGGGAAGAACACCCAGAGCTCGTCGACCGACCCTTCCGGAAGCAGGTGCTCGAGCACCTCGGGGGCGTTCGCCTCGACCAGGCGCAGGTTGTCGGCGGCGGCGCGGTCGGCGTCGAGCATGGTGCGGGCGAGTCCGGCGCGGAAGACCTCGACGGCGACGAAGTCGGTCCCGGGGCGCGAGGACGCCGCGTGGACGATCGCGTGCCCCTGGCCCGAGCCGATCTCGACGATGAGCGGCGCTGAGCGGCCGAACACCGCGGCGGGGTCGATGACCGAGCCGGGGAGCACGCTCGTCGATGCCGCGTCACGCTGCACGGGCAGCAGGTAGCGCGGCGACAGCTCTTCCCACGCCCGGTCCTGCGCCTCGCTCATCCGGCCGCTGCGGCGCACGAACGAGACGGGCTTGTCGCGGTAGCGCGGGGCGTCGGTGGCGGTTTCGGGCTCGGGCACCTGTCCAGGCTACCGACCGGCGCCGACGCCGACCGCCGCCTCAATCAACGGTGACGAAGTCGATGAGCTCCTCGACGCGGCCGAGGAGCGCGGGATCGAGGTCGCGGTAGCTGTGGACGGCGCCGAGGATCCGCTGCCAGTTGCGGGCGAGGTCGATCGGCGTCTCGGCGGGCCAGCCGAGCGCGCGGCTGACGCCGACCTTCCACTCGATGCCGCGGGGCACGTCCGGCCAGCCCGCGATACCGAGGGCGCGCGGCGTGACGCACTGCCAGACGTCGACATGGGGGTGGCCGACGATCCGCACGAACCGGCCGTGCGGACCGCGCGCGACCGCTTCGGCGATCCGGGTCTCCTTCGATCCTGGGACGAGGTGGTCGACGAGCACGCCGTAGCGGCGGTCGGCCGACGGCGGATCGTCGCGGAGCACTGCATCGAGCAGGTCCACGCCCTGCAGGAACTCGACGACGACGCCCTCGGCGCGGAGGTCGTCGCCCCACACCTTCTCGACGAGCTCGGCATCGTGCTTGCCCTCGACGAGGATGCGCGAGGCGCGGGCCACGCGCGCCCGAGACGTGGGCGCGGCGAACGACCCCGATGCCGTGCGCGCCGGCCCCTTCGGCGCGGCGGCGGCCGGTGCCACCAGCTGGATCGCACGGCCGTCGACGAGGAATCCGCCGCCCAGGGGGAAGAGCCGACGGCGACCGTGGCGGTCCTCGAGGGCAACGTGGCCGGCCTCGATCCCGACGACGGCGCCGCAGTAGCCGTCGCCTGCCACCTCCACGACGAGGTCGCGGTCGGCGGGCACCTGCGGGAGGGCCTTCCGCCCGGCCTCACGCCATCCCGCGGCCAGCACATCGCTCCCGTACCTGTCGTCCATCCGTCCTCCGTGCGTGTCGCCCCGAGTGCGTGAGCCTAGCCCGGGCGGGCGTCGCGACCTGCGAGCGACGCGCATCGCACCGCCGACGAGGGCCCCGAACGACTCCGGAAGCCCAGCCGCGGAAGGTCTGGGCAGATCCACAGGCGACCCCGGCCGGATCGCCTATCGCCGCATACGGCGCCGGGCATAGACTCGCAAAAGGGGCGGGGAACGTGTCCCCGACGAGGAGGATCCACCGATGCGATCGCGCCGGGTGACGCGCGGGGTGCTGGCGCTCGCAGCCACCCTCTCGATCGTGCTCGGCAGTGCTCTGCCGGCCTCGGCCACCGATCCTCTCCCCCTCGGCAGCACCCGTGTGCTCGACGACGCCGGGGTGCTGTCGGCGTCGCAGGAGCAGGCGGTGCAGGCCCGCTCGGAGGCACTGTCGGACTCGTCGGGCCTGGACCTGTGGGTGGTCTACGTCGACCAGTTCACCAACCCCTCCGACGCGTCGGACTGGGGCAACACGACCGCCGATCTGAACAACCTCGGCCCCAACCAGTACCTGCTGGCGATCTCCACCGAGGGGCGCTCGTTCTTCCTCTCCGGCCACCCCGACAGCCCCGTCAGCGACGATCAGCTGGCCGCCATCGAGCAGGAGCGCATCGGTCCGGCCCTGCAGGGCGGCGACTGGGTCGCGGGCGCCACGGCGGCCGCCGACGGCCTGGCCGACGCCCGCGGGGGCGGCGCAGGCAGCGGCGGATTCGGCGGCATCCTGTTCGTCCTGCTGCTGGTGGTCGTCGTCGGCGCGCTGATCTTCTTCGTGGTCCGCTCGCGTCGGAAGGCGCGGCAGCCCCAGGTGACCGGCGGCGGAGCCCCCGCGATCCCGCAGGAGCCGATCGAGGAGCTCGCCCGGCGGGCCGCCTCGGCCCTCGTGCAGACCGACGACGCGCTCAAGACCAGCGAGCAGGAGCTCGGCTTCGCCCGCGCGCAGTTCGGCGATGCCGCCGCGGTCGAGTTCGAGACGGTGCTCGCCCAGGCCAAGGCCGACCTCGACGCCGCCTTCGCCCTGAAGCAGCAGCTCGACGACGCGACGCCCGACAGCGAGCAGGACGTCCGCGGCTGGAACACGCGGATCCTCGAGCTGTGCGAGCGCGCCAACGCCGCCCTCGACGCCAAGGCGGCCGCGTTCGACGAGCTCCGCAAGCTGGAGCAGAATGCGCCCGAGGCGCTCGCCCGCGTGCAGGAGCTTCGCTCGACGGTCGGGCAGGGAACCGACGCCGCGGCATCCCGCCTCACGACCCTCCAGGGCTCGTACGCACCCGATGCGCTCACCGCCATCGCCGACAACCCCGAACAGGCGCGCCAGCGCCTCGCGTTCGCCGATGAGCAGCTGGCAGCCGCGCAGACCGCCATCGGCGCAGGCGACGGGGGCGAGGCGGCCGTCAGCATCCGGGCGGCCGAGGAGGCCGTCGCCCAGGCGAAGCTGCTCCAGGACGCGGTCGACAAGCTCGCCGCCGATCTGTCCACGGGTGAGCGCGAAGCCGCTTCACTGATCGCGGAGCTCGAGAAGGACGCCGCCACGGCGGCGGCACTCCCCGACCCCGACGGCCGCCTCGCAGGGGTGGTCGCGGGCACGCGTCAGCAGATCGAGACGTCCCGTCCGCTCCTCAGCGGAACGGCCAAGAACCCGCTGTTCGCCCTCGACGGCCTCGAGAAGGCGGACGCCGAGATCGATGCACTGCTGGCCGGCATCCGCGACGCACAGGAGAAGCAGCGCCGCGCCGCGCAGCAGCTGGAGCAGCTGCTCACCCACGCGCAGGCGCAGGTCTCCGCCGCCGAGGACTACATCACCTCGCGACGCGGCGCCGTGGGCGCCACCGCCCGCACCCGACTCGCCGAGGCGGGCGCATCGCTCGTCCAGGCGCGCCAGCTCGCGACCTCCGACCCCGCTCAGGCGGTCGCGGCCGCCCAGCGCGCCAACGAGCTGGCCGCTCAGGCGATGCAGCACGCGCAGAGCGACGTCGGCGGCTTCGGCGGCGGCTTCGGCAACCAGGGCGGCGGAGGCGGCGGCGACGTCATGGGCGCCGTCCTCGGCGGCATCCTGATCAACTCCCTGCTAGGCGGCGGCAACCGCGGCGGAGGCGGCATGCCCTCCTTCGGCGGCGGCGGTCGCCGGAGCGGAGGCGGCGGATTCAGCTCCGGCAGCTTCGGCGGCGGCGGCACCCGCTCCCGCCGCGGCGGAGGACGCTTCTGACCGGGCACCGCCGGCACCCATTCACTCGACCACCCATACCTCCCGCTAGGAAAGGAAAACCGATGGCAAAGCAGTCCATCTTCGGCCGCATCTCGACCCTCGTGAAGGCGAACATCAACGCGCTGATCGACCAGGCCGAAGACCCCCAGAAGATGCTCGACCAGCTGGTGCGCGACTTCACCAACAACATCGCCGACGCGGAGTCGGCCATCGCCGAGACGATCGGCAACCTGCGCCTGCTGGAGCGCGACCACGCCGAGGACGTCAAGGCGGCCACGGAGTGGGGCAACAAGGCGCTCGCGGCCAGCCGCAAGGCCGACGAGCTGCGCACGGCCGGCAACACGACCGACGCCGACAAGTTCGACAACCTCGCCAAGATCGCCCTCCAGCGTCAGATCAGCGAGGAGAACGAGGCCGCCGCGATCGCCCCGTCGATCGCCGCGCAGACCGAGGTCGTCGACAAGCTGAAGGACGGCCTCAACGGCATGAAGCAGAAGCTGGAGCAGCTGAAGTCGAAGCGCTCCGAGCTGCTGGCCCGCGCCAAGACCGCCGAGGCGCAGAACAAGGTGCACGACGCGGTCAAGTCGATCGACGTCATGGACCCCACGAGCGACCTCGGCCGCTTCGAGGACAAGGTCCGCCGCCAGGAGGCCCTCGCCGCCGGAAAGGCCGAGATCGCCGCCTCGTCGCTGGACGCCCAGTTCAACGAGCTCGAGGACGTCGGCGAGCTGACCGAGGTCGAAGCACGCCTGGCCGCGCTGAAGTCCGGCGGCACCGCCGCGCCTGCTATCGATCAGTAAGCGGTTCCGCGTCAGCGCCGGGTGTCGTCCGAGACCCCCGGCGCTGACGCGTTTCGCCGACAGCGTGCGCCCGCGCGCCCGCCGCGGCACCCGGAGGCGGCCCGAGCAGAGGAAGATGACATCATGACGCGTTTCCTGGTGGCCCCGCAGTGGCAGGGCTCCCCCGCCTCGCGGGCGATGCTCCTGATCGACGGCGCCGAGGCGATCGCGGGCGATCTTCCCCGGAGCGCGTGCACGCGGGTCGAGGTCCCGGTGGAGGCGGGCGAGTCGCTCGAGACGGGCATCCGGCGCTTCAGCGCCCTCCGCCGCGTGCGGGAGAGTCTCGCCGAGGCCCTGGCCGCCTCCGACGAGACGGCGCTCGTGGTGGGCGGCGACTGCGGCGTCGCGGTTCCCGCGATCGCCCACGCCGCTGCGGCGCATCCCGGCCTCGCCGTCGTCTGGTTCGATGCGCACGGCGACCTGCACACCCCCGAGACGTCTCCCTCGGGCGCGTTCGGCGGCATGGCGCTGCGCGCCGCCTTCACCCCGGGTCCGCTCAGCGACGGTGCCGTCGGCGCCGAGCGGGTGGTCCTCGCCGGAGCGCGCGAGTTCGAGGATGCCGAGTGGGATGCCGTGGGCTCCTCGGGCCTGCGCCACGTTCCCGCCGGCGACCTCGCCGATCCCGCCGCGCTCGTCGACGCCGTCGCGGCTACCGGGGCCGATGCCGTCTACGTCCACGTGGATCTCGACGTGCTCGACCCCGCTGTGCTCGGGGGCGTCGCGCTTCCTGTGCCGTTCGGCGTGCCGCTGGATCACCTCACCGCGGCCGTCCGCGCACTCCGGGCGCGCTTCCCGCTGGTGGGCTCCTCGATCGCCGGCTTCGCGCCGTCGTCACCGCACGCCGCCGTCGACGACCTCGGCACCATCCTGCGAGTCGTGGGGTCTCTCGCGTGATCGCACGTCCCCCGGCCGGCTGGCGTGAGCGCGCCGATCGCGCGGTCGCGCGCGGCGAGCGGATCGACCGGGTGCTGCCGGCGGTCCTGGTCGACTCGCCGATCAGCCTGCTCGGCTACTGGTGGGGCAGCTCGGTCGGCTGGGTCTGGGGCACGCTGTGGTCGACGGGCCGGATCGAGCGGCGCGAGGGCCTGTGGGTGTTCACCGGCATGCCGAACTGGACCTTCGGCCGCGGCGGGGTGTGCGTGGGCGGCTGCTTCCTGACAGGATCCGCGCCGGTCACCGACGCGCTGCTGCGTCACGAGGCGGTGCACGCGCGTCAGTGGCGCCGCTACGGCTTCCTCATGCCGCTGCTCTACCTGCTGGCGGGCCGGAACCCGCTCACGAACCGGTTCGAGGTGCTCGCCGGGCTCGAGGACGGCAACTACGTACCGCGCGGCACTCGCTGATCAGGCCTGAGCCGCAGATCGCGGTCAGCGCGCGGTGGTGAGACCGAAGCGCTCGGGCGTGTGGATGCCGTCGGCGGCGAACCCGAGCCGCTCGGTGAGGTGGTCGACGATGTCGGCCGTGCCGAGGAACCCGCCGAGCAGGTGGACCTGGGTGGCGTGATCGTGGTCGCACAGCATCTCGTCGGCCCACGCGGTGACCGCGCGCGAGAGTGCCTGGCCCGCGGTGCAGGATCGTCCGGTGCCGGGTGCTCCGGAGCGCTGCGAGCGGTCGAGCCACGTCACGACCATGCGGGGCGGCACGGCGAGCTCGCCGATCCAGGTGGCGTCGGGGACCTCGACGAACACCCGCCCGGTCGAGCAGATCGGCAGCGTCGTCAGCAGCAGCTCGAGCTCGGTCAGCGAGTGCTCATCGGCCGTGATCAGCTGCTGCACGCGCGCGTGCTTGGCCGCGCGGCAGGCGCTGGCGCTGTGCGCGGTGCTGTGGGCTGCGGAGACCGTGGACATGATGCCTCCACTATACCGCGCGGTAAGGCATGCCTCACCTCAATTGGAGGGGAGGCTCAGCCGGCGATCAGCACCCTCCGCAGCTCGCGGAGCTCGTCGTCGGCGAGGCCGTGCGCCCGCAGGAACTCGACGGGAGCGCCGTAGCGGGCGTGCAGGTCGTCGAGGAGCGCCCGCATCACCGGCGCCGGAGAGCGGGTGGCGAGGTCGGCGAGATTGCGCGCCTCGGGGTGCAGCCGCTGCAGGTACGCCAGCACCCGCGCATTGCGGTCGGGCGGCAGCAGCGCCTCGGTGCGGGCGTAGTCGGCGACGATCGCGTCCTCGTCGACACCGGCGGCGGCGAGGGTGAGCGCGACGGTCACTCCCGTGCGGTCCTTGCCGACCGTGCAGTGCACGAGCACCGGCGCCTCGTCGATGACGCTCCGCACGACCTCCACGATCGCCGGCGCCGACTCGTCGACCAGCGTGCGATAGAGCGCATCGAGGGTCACGTCCTGCGCGAAGAACGAGGTCGCAGAGCCCGCGAACAGCGGCACGCGCCGCGTCGTCACCGGCAGATCGCCCAGGTCGGTCGGCTCGAACGCGATCTCCTCGTCCTCGCGCAGATCGACGATGCGGCGCAGGCCGAGCGTGCGGATCGCCTCGCGCCCGGCGGCGCCGACGCGGGCGAGGTTGCCCGAGCGGAACAGCACGCCGCGGCGGGTCTCCCCCGCCCCGGCGGGGAGGCCTCCCACGTCCCGGAAGTTGAGTGCGCCGGCGACGTCAGGCATGGGGGTGTGCGGCGTCGGCCGCGGCAGCCGCATCCGGCGCGGCCGCGCGGCGCGGCGGCACCGGATACTTCCCCGCGATCGTGATGCGGTTGAAGGCGTTGATCGAGACCAGCAGCCAGCTGAGGGCGACGTACTCGGCCTCGGTGAGGATGCCGCCGACGCGGTCGTAGACGTCGTCGGGGATGCCGTCCTCATGGATGAAGACGTAGCTCTCGGCGAGCTCCAGGGCCGCACGCTCACGGGCCGTGAAGACACCCGAGTCACGCCACGCGGCCAGCTGGGCGATCTCGTCGGCGGTGACCCCCGCGGCGACGGCGCGGTCGACGTGGATGCGCACGCAGTACGCGCAGCCGTTGAGCTGCGAGCTGTGGATGAGCGCGAGCTCCTTGAGCCGCGCGTCGATCCCGGCGTCCGCCGCGATCCGGCCGACGGTCTGCGAGAACGACTCGAGCGCGTCGTACGCCGGCCGCGCGGAACGGGAGAGGTGGACGCGACGTTCCTGGGTCATGCGCCCAGCCTACGACCCGTCACCGCCCGCGTTTCGTCCCGCGTCGCGCGGAGGGCCGCGCTGCGGCGAGGCTCCCCCGGCGTCGGGCATGATGGCGGCATGACGGACGAGTTCCAGTTCCTGGCGGCGCAGGCCGCCGACCTCGGCGTCGCTGCGCCGCCGGTGCGCAGGCTGACGCATCCCCTGCCCGACGGACGGACGGTGAGCGCCCTCGCCTACAGCGACGCACCGCCCGTGGCGACCTTCCTGCACGGCGCCGGGCTGAACGCCCACACGTGGGACACGACGATCCTGGCCCTCGGCCTTCCGGCGCTCGCGATCGACCTCCCCGGTCACGGGGACTCGTCGTGGCGGACGGACGCGGCCTACACCGGCCCGGTCCTCGCGGACGACATCGCCGCGGCCGTCGCGGAGTGGACGAGCGGCCCGCAGGTGCTCGTCGGGCAGTCGCTGGGCGGGCTCACCGCCGCAGCGCTCGCGGCCCGTCATCCGGAACTCGTCCGCGAGCTCGTGGTCGTCGACATCACCCCCGGCATCGATCCCTCCGGCGATGCGTCACAGATCCGCGCCTTCTTCGCCGGTCCGACCGACTGGGCGTCGCGGGAAGAGCTCGTCGAGCGCGCCCTGTCGTTCGGACTCGGAGGCTCTCCCGAGGCCGCCGCCCGCGGTGTCTTCCTCAACTCGCGCGTGCGCGAGGACGGTCGCGTGGAGTGGAAGCACCACTTCGCGCACCTCGCCAACGCCGCCGCGGGCGGCCCCGCGATCGCCGCCGCCGCGAGCGCCCAGCAGGACGCCGTGCGGGATGTGCTGTCGGCGGCCGGATGGGACGACCTCGCCGCCGTGACCGCGCCGATCACGCTGATCCGGGGCGATCGCGGCTTCGTCACCCCGGCCGATGCCGAGGAGTTCTCGCGCCGCCTGCCCGCCGCGTCGGTCGTCGAGGTCGCCTCGGGACACAACGTCCAGGAGGAGCAGCCGGTCGACCTCGGACGGCGGATCGCGGCCCTCGCCGCATGACGATTCTCGAACGTTCGTGACCCCGGATGTCCGCAGTACCCGCGGCGGACTCTAGGCTGTTACGCGCACCAGAGTCGGCAGACCGCCGCGACGCAGCGCAATCCCACCGAGAAGCCCGGTGCGCTGCCCGAGCCGCCTGCCTCTTGCGAAAGGATTCCCACCCACATGCTCCGTCGCCCCACCCTCGTCGCCGCCGCCCTGCTGGCCGCCGGCGCGCTGCTGCTCTCGGGCTGCACCGGCACCGCCGAGCCCGCGCCCACGACGACCGAGATCACGCCCGATCCCGACGCGTCGGTCAACATCCGTCTCGTGCTCGAGCCCGGCAACCTCGACATCCGAGAGACCGCAGGCGCCGCGCTCGACCAGATCCTGATCGACAACGTCTACCAGGGGCTCGTGGCGCGCACGCCCGAGCAGGACATCGTGCCGTCGCTCGCCAGCGACTACGAGGTCTCGCCCGACGGCCTCACCTACACCTTCACCCTGCGCGAGGGCGTCCTGTTCCACGACGGCGAGGAGCTCACCCCCGACGACGTCGTGTGGTCGCTCGAGCAGGTCAGGGACACCGAGACCTTCCGCGACTCCGCCCGTCTCGCCAAGGTCGACAGCATCACCGCCGAGGGCCAGACCATCACGCTGACCCTCAGCGAGCCCGACTCCACCCTGCTGTGGAACCTCACCGGCCGCGCCGGGCTCATCCTCGAAGAGGGCGACAAGACCGACCGCAAGACGGCGGCCAACGGCACCGGCCCCTTCACCCTGGAGAGCTGGAAGCAGGGCGACAGCATCACCTTCGCCCGCAACGACGCGTACTGGGGCGACAAGCCGCAGGTGGCCGAGGTCGTCTTCAGCTACCTCCCCGACAACCAGGCCGCCCTCACCGGTGCGCTGGCGGGCGAGTTCGACGCGCTCACGGGCTTCGACGCCAACCTCACCGAGCAGATCGAGGCGAACGGCGACTTCGCGGTCAGCCTCGGCGCGTCCACCGACAAGGGCACGCTCGCGTTCAACAGCAAGAAGGCGCCCCTGGACGACCCCCGGGTGCGCCAGGCCATCCGGCAGGCGATCGACAAGGAGTCGATCGTCACGGCGCTCGGCGCCGGACAGACGCAGTACGGTCCGATCCCCGAGCTCGACCCGGGCTACGAGGACCTCTCCGACGTCGCGCCCTACGATCCCGAGGCGGCCCGTGCGCTCCTGGCCGAGGCCGGCGCCGAGAACCTCTCGCTGACGCTGACGCTCTACAGCGGGTACGGCACGACGGTCTCGCAGATCCTCGTGTCGAACCTCAACGACGTGGGCATCACGCTCAAGGTCGACGCGGTGGAGTTCCCGACCTGGCTCAACGACGTCTACATCAATCAGGACTACGACCTGAGCTTCGTGCTCCACACCGAGGCGCGCGACTTCGAGAACTGGGCGAACCCGGACTACTACTTCACCTACGACAACCCCGAGGTGCAGCGCCTGTACGCCGAGTCGATCGCCGCCACCGATGAGGCGACGGCCGCCGACCTGCTGAAGCAGGCCGCCCGGATCGTGTCGGAGGACCACGCAGCCGACTGGCTCTACAACGGCGCCTCGGTCGTCGCGGTCAGCACCGGCATCGCGGGACTCCCGACCGTGAACGTCAACGAACGCCTCAACGTCGCCGAAGTGGTCAAGAGCGCGGAGTGATCCGCTACGCGCTGACGCGACTGGCCCTGCTGCTGCTCGGCCTGTTCGTCGCCAGTGCGCTCATCTTCCTCACCCTGCGCGTCCTCCCCGGCGATGTGGCTCAGCTCATCGCCGGGGTGAACGCCACCCCCGAACAGATCGCCGCGATCCGGGAACGCCTCGGGCTCGACGCCCCGCTGCTCGCCCAGTACGGCGCGTGGGTGGGGGGCATCGTCACCGGCGACCTCGGCCGTTCCCAGCTGACCGGCACTCCCGTGATGGACGAGCTGCTCCAGAAGGCGGAGGTGACGATTCCGCTCGGTCTGCTGGCGCTCACGATCGCCCTCCTGGTCGCCCTGCCCTTCGGGGTGCTGTCGGCGGTGCGACGCGGACGCCCCGACGGCACGGCACTGAGCGTCGGCGCGCAGGCTGTGGCGGCGGTGCCCGTGGTCTGGGCGGGGATGATGCTCGTCATCGTCTTCGCGGTGTGGCTCGGCTGGCTGCCGGCGCAGGGCTTCCCCCGTGCCGGCTGGGACGAGCCGGGTCTTGCTCTTCGCTCCCTGCTCCTGCCGGCGATCACGATCGGCGTCATCGAGGGCGCGATGCTGATGCGCTTCGTGCGGTCGGCCACGTTGCAGGCGGTCGGCCAGGACTACGTGCGGACGGCGGCCGCCAAGGGGCTCACGCGCACACAGGCGCTCCTGCGGCACGGCCTCCCCAACGTGGGCCTGTCGATCATCACGGTGCTCGGCCTCCAGGTCGCGGGCATCATCGTCGGCGCCGTGGTCATCGAGCAGCTGTTCGGGCTGCCCGGGATCGGCCGGATGCTCGTCGCCGACGTCGGGAACCGCGATCTGCCGAAGGTGCAGGGCGAGCTCCTCGCGCTCACGGGCTTCGTGCTGATCGTCGGCTTCGTCGTCGACCTCGCCCACCGGGTGATGGATCCCCGCCAGCGGGAGGCGGAATGACGCGCCTCGCCTGGCTGTCGCGCCTCTGGGCACTGTCGACCGGAAGGTTCGGCATCCTCGTGGTGGCCGCGATCGGCCTCGTCGCCCTCGTGTCGGTGTTCTGGCTGCCGTTCGACCCGCAGCGGGTCGACATCGCCGCTCGCTGGGCGCCGCCGGGCTGGCCGCACGTCCTCGGCACCGACAACTCGGGACGCGACATCCTGAGCCTCCTCATGGCGGGCGCCCGCACGACGGTGTGGGTGGCGCTCGGCGCCGGCCTGGTCGCGACCCTCCTCGGCCTCGTGCTGGCCGCCCTCGGGGCCCTCACGGCGCGGTGGGTGCGCGAATCGGTGGCGGTGGCCGTCGACATCCTCATCGCCTTCCCGGTGCTCCTGATCGCCATGATGATCTCCTCGGTGTGGGGCGGCTCGCTGTGGGTGGTCATCCTCTCGGTGGGGATCGGCTTCGGCGTCAACATCGCCCGCGTCACCCGTCCGGAGCTGCGCCGAGTGCTCCACAGCGACTTCGTGCTGGCGGGGAGGGCGAGTGGTCTCACCCCCCTCCAGAACCTCTGGCGACACCTCCTCCCCAACGTCGCGCCGGTGTTCATCGTGCAGCTCTCGTGGGGCATGGCCGTCGCCGTGCTCGCCGAGGCCGGCCTCAGCTACCTGGGTTTCGGCGCCCCATCAACCGAGCCGTCGTGGGGCCTGCTGCTCAAGGAGCTCCAGGCCTACATCACCGTCCACCCGCTGAGCGTGGTGTGGCCCGGCCTGGCGATCACCCTGACCGTGCTGGGTCTGAACCTGCTGGGCGACGCCCTCCGCGAGGCGACCGATCCCACGCTCTCCCGCCGCGCCGGCGCCCCGCAGACCCCTCAGCCGGCGGTGATCGCATGAGCCTCGTGGTCCGTGATCTCGTGATCGAGATCGGCGGCCGCCGCGTCGTCGACGGCATCTCCTTCGACGTGCCCGACGGCGCCCGCCTCGGCCTCATCGGGGAGTCCGGCTCGGGCAAGTCGCTGACGGCGCTGGCGCTGCTCGGGCTCCTCCCCGACGGGGCGACGGCGACCGGCAGCATCCGCTGGGACGATCGCGAGCTGATCGGACTCCCCGACCGCGAGCTGGCGGCCCTGCGCGGCGACGAGATCGGCATCGTGTTCCAGGAGCCGCGGACCGCGCTCAATCCCATCCGGACGGTGGGGCGGCAGATCGCGGAGTCGATCCGCATCCACGAAGGCCTCCCCCGTCGGGCCGCCCGCGACCGCG
This sequence comes from Microbacterium sp. T2.11-28, assembly GCF_950097975.1. Taxonomy (GTDB): domain Bacteria; phylum Actinomycetota; class Actinomycetes; order Actinomycetales; family Microbacteriaceae; genus Microbacterium. The sequence continues at coordinate 238,624 of NZ_CATNHF010000029.1, read as the reverse complement.
CGATCGCCGAGGCCGAGCGGGTGCGCCTTCCCGAACCCGCGCAGATCGTGCGCCGCTATCCCCACCAGCTCTCCGGCGGACAGCGGCAGCGGGTCGCGATCGCGATGGCGCTGGCGTGCCGCCCGCGGCTGCTCATCGCCGACGAGCCGACCACGGCACTCGACGTCACGATCCAGGCCGAGATGCTCGACCTGCTGGGGTCGCTGGTCGACGACGACGGCATGTCGCTGGTGTTCATCACCCACGACCTCGCGGTGCTGTCGCAGGTCGCGACCGAGGCGGTCGTCCTCGAGGACGGGCGGATCGTCGAGCAGGGGCCGCTGTCGCAGCTGCTCACCGCGCCGGCATCGCCGGTGACGCAGGGCCTCCTGCGCGACGCCACCGCGACGCTGTGGCGACCAGACGGTCGCCCCGATGTGCGACCGTCCCCGCGGCGGGAGGGCGCGTCATGACGACCTTGCTCAGCGGCCGCGCGCTCACGCGCCGCTTCCCGTCGCCCGCGGCCCGCCCGTTCGGTCCGAAGCGCTGGACGACGGCGCTCGACGACGCCGACATCGACGTGCGCGAGGGAACCGCGCTCGGCATCATCGGCGAGTCGGGATCGGGGAAGTCGACGCTCATCCGGCTTCTCCTCGGACTCGACGCGCCGACCTCCGGCACCGTCTCGTTCGACGGTGCGCCGGTCGACGCGCGCGCCCGTGCGCGGGAGCTCCACTGGCTGCGACGGCAGACAGGCATCGTGTTCCAGGACCCCTACGCGTCGCTGGATCCCCGGATGAGCGTCGGGCGCATCATCGCCGAGCCGCTGTGGGCGCTCGGCATCGAGGGCGACCGCCGCGCGCGCGTGCGCGAGGTCCTCGGCGACGTCGGACTCGACGCGGACATGGCCGACCGCTTCCCCCACGAGTTCTCGGGCGGACAGCGCCAGCGGATCGCCCTGGCCCGCGCGCTCGTGCACCGGCCGCGGCTGCTCGTCGGCGACGAGCCGCTGTCCGCGCTCGACGTCACTGTGCGGGCGCAGATCCTGGACCTCCTCCGCGAGCTGCGCGCCACCCGGCAGCTGACGCTCGTGCTCGTCTCGCACGACATCGGCGTCGTGCAGAACCTGTGCGACGACGTCGTCGTGATGAAGGACGGGCGCATCGTCGAAGAGGGCCCGACCGAGAAGGTGCTCCTCGAGCCGCAGGTCGCCTACACCCGGCGCCTGCTGGCCTCCATCCCCACCATCACGCCCCGCTCACCGAGCTGACGGCGACGGGCGGCGCACGAACTCCACGTCCATCTCGCAGACGTACTCCTGGGCAGCCTCGGTGATGTCCTTGACGAACAGGCGGGCGTGCGCGCCCAGGCGGACGCAGGTGCGCCGCGCGGCGACGTCCTCCGCGTCGTCCGTCGGCTGGAAGGCCGGGTACCAGAGCGTGTGTCCCGGGCGGTGCAGCACCCGCACGGGCCGCGACCACTGCTGGGAGTTGTCGCCCGTGCCCAGGTCGCGATGCGGGTTCACCGAGACGAAGACGCTGTCGCCGACCCAGAACGCGCCGTCCACACGTCCCATGAGCATGATCCAGGCGCCGACGTGCTCGTTCCAGCTGACCGACGGCCCCCAGTAGTACTGCTGGTCGCCTTGAGAGACGGCGCCACCGCCGTGCTCCCGGGGGATCTGGAGCGACCGGATGGGAACGCCGGCACCGTCCCACGGCGCCGCGAAGGCGGTGCCGTCCCACCGGCGGGCGGCGCCGGCAGGACTGTCGAGGTCGCTCAGCGCGATCCGCGCGACGCTGATGCACTGACCGGACGCCTCGACCTCGGCATCCCACGTGTCCGCGTGCCACGGACCGGGATAGGCGTACTCGCCGTAGAAGAGGTACAGGTGATCGCCGCACGCCACCGCCGAGGGATCGCCGACACCGCCGGGGAAGCAGTAGTTGCGATTCACCGGCAGTCGGATCATGCGGTCGTCCCGGTCCTCCAGGACGATGCCGAGGTCGCTCCAGCTGTCACCGCCGTCGCGCGAGCGCATGATGCCCATGCGGGGCACGGCCTGGACGGAGTCGTCGCCCTGCAGGCCCGGCGGCCAGTCCCGGTCGCTGAGCCCCCTGCCGGTGGCCTCGTCGAACGGGAGGGTCTCGGGGTAGTTCTCGTTGTGGTACATCGCGTACAGCGTCCGGCCGGTCGGGTCGGCGGGATCCTGATGGATCGACTCGAACCAGACGGCGCCGTGGAGCCCGTCGCTCCCGGGCGCGGCGTTCGGCGGCAGCGACGGACGCCGGAAGCCCTCGGGGGGCAGCGCGAAGGCCTCTCCCGCGGTCGCGCCCTCGCCGATCATGAGGTCGTCCGCCGGGCCCCAGACGGGATCCTCGCCGTACTTGCCGGGGAAGATCCGGAACCGGTCCCCCACCCACGCCGTGGCCATGTTGCAGTCCACGAACGAGCCGAAGACCAGCCGCTCCCGCGGCGTCAGCCGCAGCACGATCCCCGCCGCACCCGTGTCGATCTCGATGCTGTCGTTCATCCGACGCTCCCCTCCCGCTGCGAGCCCGATGCCGGGACGTCCGGCCAGAAGATCAGTTCGCCGGATACCCGGCGGGCAGGCAGGCGGTAGGCGGGAAGCACGCCGGGCCCGCAGCGCGCCGTGCCGACGCCGCTGCGGACGAGGTCGCACACGACGTGCGTGCGGCCGTCGGCGACGAGCTCGTCGTCGTGCGCCGCGCGCCGCAGCGCCGCCTCCGACCACGGCCGCACGGTGACCGCAGGCTCGGAGACAGCGTCATCGCCCGATCGCAGTCCGATCTCCAGGCCGGGATCGCCCTCCAGCCGCACCCATCGCGCAGCGCGCGCCCCCGATTCCTGCGGCCGTACGGTGCGCTCCTGCAGCCCCTCGAGCGAGCGCGTGAACCATCCCGCCGTCGCGGCCTGACCGGTGTCGGGATACGCCGGACCCGGCCCTCGTCCCGCCCACGACACCGACGGCGCCGCACCGGCGAGGGAGAAGCCCACGCCGACCCGCGCCCAGTGCGAGGTCCAGTCCGGCCAGGTGCCGCCCGGGGCGACGTCGAGCGCGAGCGCGAGTCCGCCCGCGCGCTCCGTCCACGACCACACAACGTCGACGTGCGCGTCGGTCGACGGCCCGGTGTGACGGGTGCGCACCACCACGGCGCCGGCCGAGCGCTCGAGGGCGACCAGGCGCGTGTGCAGGTCGTGGAGCTGCAGCTGGCGCCACCGCTCCGCCGCCGGCGGGTCGGTCAGCTCGTCCCAGCCGGCGTGGCGGTCGTTGTCGGTGGGCACCCGGTCGAGCACCAGGCGCCAGTCGGCCACCGCCACGCCGCCCAGCGCAGTGACGGCGCCGGTGCGCGCGTCGAGCACAAGGTCGCCCAGCGACGCCGCCGGGGCGGCCGGCCGCCGCTGTGCGCGGGTGAGCGCCCCCAGGTCGTGCACCGGCGTGCGCGCGGCACGGGCCACGACGTGACCCCGTTCTGCCCACGGCGCGTCGGCGGCGGTGACCGCCTCGATCGTGAGCACCGCTTCGCGCGACGACGCCGTGCGCATCCCCTCGGGCAGCGCGACCGAGACCCGACCGCGGGGGCCCACCGCGGGCACGGCGAGCGCGCCCTCGTCGATGTGCCCGCCGGGTCCGTCCAGGCGCCAGCGCCAGGCGAGGTCCGACGTGTCGGTGTGATCACGGCGTGAATGGATCCACACGGCGTCGTCGCCGACGTCGATGCGCACCGGCGCGAACACCGCGGCGAGGTCCGCGAGCTGGGCGCGCGGCGTGCGGTCGGCGGCGATGAGCCCGTCGATGATGTCGTTCCCGTCGTGCAGCGGCTCCCCGAAGTCGCCGCCGTAGCGCGTGACGACGCCGTCCGCCGTGGCCACGTGGATGCCGTGCTCCAGCCATTCCCAGACGAAGCCGCCCATGATGCGCGGGTGGGCGTCGAACAGCTCCTGATACTCCGTGAGCCCGCCGGGCCCGGTCCCCATGGCGTGCGCGTACTCGCAGAGCGCGAGGGGCATCGCGCGTCGGCGTGCGTCGAGTGCCGCGTCGGTGAGCGGCGGCTCGGCGCGGCGCCCGATCAACTCGACCTCGTCGGGGTGGGCGTACATCCGTGACCACACGTCGACGTCGGCGCTGGCCTGGTCGCCCTCGTAGTGCAAGGGCACCCCGGGGCGCCGCACCCGGATCTCCTCGGCCATCGCAGCGAGGTTCCGCCCTTCGCCGGCCTCGTTGCCGAGCGAGAACATGACGATGCACGGGTGGTTCTTGTCCCGCTCGACCATGCGCGCCGCACGATCGCGCAGCGCCGCCTCCCACATCGGGTCATCCGTCGGGTTGCCCCGCCACCCCACCTCGCCGAAGCCGTGGGTCTCGAAATCGCACTCGTCCATGACCCAGAAGCCCAGTTCGTCGGCGAGGTCGAGCATGAGCGGATCGGGCGGATAGTGCGAGGTGCGGATGGCGTTCACGTTGTGCCGCTTCATGAGGAGGAGCTCCTCGCGCACCGTCGCGGCGGGCACGTGGCGCCCCCAGCGCGGGTGGTGCTCGTGCCGGTTCACGCCTCGCAACTGAATCGGCGCCCCGTTGACCCGGAACACCCCGTCGACGATGTCGATCGTGCGGAAGCCGATCCGCATCGTCACCGATTCGGTGTCCGTCCAGACGCGGAGGGTGTAGAGCACCGGATGCTCCGCGCTCCAGGCGGCGGCGCGGGGCACCGGCGTCGGGGTCCCGACGGGGATGTCCGCGGCGAGCTCGACGATCTCCGCGCGAGCCGCGGCACCGTCCCGCGTCTGCGCGTCGACGCGGAAGACGGCGCCGGACGCCGACCAGTCCGCCGCGACCCGCACGTCGTGCACGCCCCCGGCGGGGCGCTCGCGGACGATGACCGAGCGGACGATCCCGGGCGCCCACCAGGCGTCCTGGTCCTCGAGGTACGTCGCGGCGCTGAAGTGGTGCACGCGGACGACGACGACGTTCTCCGCCGCGAGCAGGCCGCTCACGTCGAAGGCCATCGGCAGGCGGCTGCCCCGTGTGCTGCCCAGGAGCACTCCGTTCAGCCACACGTCGGCGGCTCCCTCGATGCCCCCGAACCGCAGCTCCGCCCCGGCCGGCACGTCGTCGACGCCGAAGCGGCGCCGGTACTCGCCGACAGGGTTGCGATCGGGGGCGTGCGGCGGGTCGACGGGGAACGGGTACCACTTGTTCGTGTAGACCGGTCGCCCGTGCGGCTTGTCGTGGACAGCGTCGAGGTGCGGCATGACGAAGCTCGCGGGAACGGGCATGACGCCCCAGGTGGGATCGACGTCGGTGGGATGCGGGTCGGCGTCATCCGCGCCGGGGAACCAGCGGAACGACCAGTCGCCGTCAAGCGTCCACTCGCGCGCGTCGGTGCGCCAGCTGGCGACGGTCGGGACGGTGCCGCGCGGCGGACCCGGGTCGGACAGGTCCATCGGGGCGAGCGGACGGGCAGCGGACGACGCGCTCACGCGGCCACGACCTTTCGGAAGCGCAGAGTGCGCAGCTGGAACGGACGGAGGTCGAGATCGACGGCGGCGCCGGTGCGGGAAGCGGCGTGGACGGGCTCGTCCGGGAGGGGCTGCTCGAGCAGGTCGGTCAGCCACACCTCGGCGGCGTCCGCGCCGGACAGGCGCACGGTGGTGCGGGCACGCCGGCCGAGTGCTTCGTAGACCCGCACGACGACGTCGCCGCTGCCGTCCTCGGCGCATTTGACCGTCTCGACGACCACACCGGGATCCTCGGAGACGACCAGCGGCGCCACCGCGACCGGTGCCGGACGCAGTGGGTTCGCCAGCGCGTAGCCGAGCTCGACGGCGTCGGCGATCGTCGCGGCGGGGCGGATGCGGAACGCCATCCGATGCTCGCCCTGATCGGCCTCCGGGTCGGGGAACAGCGGCGAGCGCAGCAGCGAGAACCGCACCGTCGTGCGCACCCCGCCGCCGGCGGCGGGCTGCCGGTCGACGTCGTACCCGTAGGTCGAGTCGTTGGCGACGGCGACGCCCCAGCCCGGCTCGGCGAGGTGGACGAAGCGGTGCTGGCAGGCCTCGAACCGGGCCGCGTCCCACCCGGTGTTCGTGTGGGTCGCCCGCCACAGGTGGCCGAACTGAGTCTCGGCGGCGATCCGGTCGGCGTGCACGTCGAACGGCATCGCGAGCTTGAGGATCTTCTCGCGCTCGTGCCAGTCGATGTGCAGTTCGAGGCCGACATCGAGAGCATCGGGCGCGACGACCACCCACTGCGTGATGGCGGAGGCGCCCACCCGACGGAGCGACCGCACCGCCACGCTGCCGTCCGGGCGGCGCTCGACCTCGCGCTCGGCGGCTTCCGTGAGCACGGTGACCGAGCGGCGGTAGTGCGCGTCGAGGTCCCAGGCGTCCCACAGGTTGGGCAGATCCTGATGCAGGCGCAGCGTCCCGACGGCCTCGCCGTCCGCGACCGCCTCGCGCCCGCTTGCCGCGTCCCGCAGCGACACGATCCGACCGCCGGCATCGACCACCACGCGCAGGTGCGAACTCTCGACGACCACCTCGTCGCCCTCGGCACGCACGGTCACCTCGCCCGCCGCGAGCACGGGAACGCCGATGCCGAGCGGCGCGATTCCCGCCTGGGCGAACGGCGACGAGTTGATCAGCGGCGCGGCACCGGCCGGCGCGGCACCGGCCGGCTCGGCGCCCCGCCCCTCGGCCTCGGCCCGCGATCCAGCCAGCGCGCTCACCGCGTCGGCGATCACGCCCTCCAGCCGCGCGGTCACGTCGGCGTGGCGCTGCTCCGCCTCCCGATGCACCCAGGCGATCGAGGACCCGGGCAGGATGTCGTGGAACTGCAGCAGCAGCACCGCCTCCCAGGCCTCGCGGAGCACCTCGGCAGGGTAGGGCGCGCCCGCGCGCACGGCAGCCGTGGTCGCCCACAGCTCCGCCGCACGCAGCAGCGTCTCGTTGCGGCGGTTGCCCTGCTTGGTCCGCAGCTGCGACGTGAACACACCCCGGTGCAGCTCGAGGTACATTTCCCCCGTCCACACCGGCGCATCGGGGTACTCCGCCTCGGCGGCGGCGAAGAAGTCGCGCGACGATCCCACCGTGACCCGGGGCGAACCCTCGAGATCGGCCGTCCGCCGGGCGGCGGCCATCATCTCGCGCGTGGGTCCGCCGCCGCCGTCGCCCCAGCCGAAGGGCACGAGCGACATCGTCGCGCGCCCCTTCTCGCGGAAGTTCCGCTCCGCGTGGGCGAGCTCGGCCGCCGACAGCTCGCTGATGTAGGTGTCGGCCGGCGGGAAGTGGGTGAACACGCGGGTGCCGTCGATGCCCTCCCACCAGAAGGTGTGGTGCGGGAAGGCGTTGGTCTGGTTCCAGGAGATCTTCTGCGTGAGGAACCAGCGCTCGCCCGCCGCCGCGACGATCTGGGGCAGTGCCGCGGAGTAGCCGAAGGAATCGGGCAGCCAGGCCTCCTCGCAGTCGACGCCGAACTCCTCCCGGAAGAAGCGCTTGCCGAGGATGAACTGGCGCGCCAGGGCCTCGCCCGTCGGCATGTTGGTGTCGGATTCCACCCACATACCGCCCACCGGCACGAAGGTCCCGGCCGCGACCTTCTCGCGGATGCGGTCGAAGACCCGCGGATGATGGTCCCGCAGCCAGGCGTACTGCTGCGCCGACGAGCACGAGAACACGAAGTCGGGGTACTCGTCCATCAGCGCGGTCGCGTTCGTGAAGGTGCGGGCGCACTTGCGCACGGTCTCGCGCAGCGGCCACAGCCACGCCGAGTCGATGTGCGCGTGGCCCGTGGCGACCACGCGGTGCGCCGACGCGGACGCCGGCGCGTTCAACACCGCGGCCAGCGCCTCCCTGCCCGCGCTCGCGGTCCCTGCGACGTCCGACGGGTCGACCCGGTCCATCATGTCCTCGAGGGCGCGGAGGATGCCGTGCCGCCGCGGCGAGGACTCGGGCAGCTGCTCCATCAGCCCGCGCAGCGTCCACACGTCCTGGGTGAGCTCCCACACCTCCACGTCGCGCAGGGCCACCTCGAGCTGCCGGAGCTCGTACAGCGGCTCCTCGCCCGCGGTGTCCCATGCTCCGAGCCCGGTCGGCGCGAACGTGTACTCGCCGGCGACATCGGGGTTGGCGGCCGCCTCGATGTAGACGTCGAGCGGTCCCTTCGAGACGTCCCACGGCAGGTAGGAGTTGAGCGGGGAGATCGCCTTCACGGGGGTGCCGTCGGGAAGGTACGCGAGACCCTCGGCCTGGAAACCCGAGCGCGAGCGGTTGTACCCGAAGTCGACCAGGAGCTCCGCCTCGCACCCGTCGGGCAGCTGCTCGCGCCAGGCCGCGGGGACCTCCGCCTGCACGTGCAGCCAGACCGTCGACCAGGCGCGGCCCCATCTCCAGCCGACGGCGACGGGGCTGTAGGGCCGGCCCATCGCGTCGGCGACGTCGACAGGCTCGCCGGGCGCCTGCCATGCCGAGACGGTGACCGGATGCGGGTCGCGGTAGATCGCCGGTGTCAGCCGATCGGCGACGAAGCGGCCGAGCCGGCCCTCGACGAGGGCGTGGTCATCGTGCATCGGGGGCGTCCTCCGGAGCGCTCGCGGGTCGGATGCGGATCAGCCAGGACGTCGCGTCCGGGGTGTCGGGCAGGGTGAGACCGTCGCGCATCAGCTCGGCCCCGGTGCGCGTCGCGCCCTCGGTCTCGCCGGCCAGGTCGGTCACGACGTACTCCTGAACGGGATCGAGGCCGCGCGGGATGCACGCCGCGGGCCGCTCGCCCCCGGCGAGGACGAACGCGGCGAGCACGTGCGCGTCGGTGCGCACGGACGACAGCTGGAACGCGGGGGCGCGCTCCCCCCGGCCGTCGCGCAGCGGCGCGCCGGTGAGCGGCACGAGGACGGCGTCGGCGAGCATCGGCGCGATGTCGTCGCGGTAGATGCGCACGTGCTCGGCCAGCCGGATCCGCAGATCCTCGCGCAGCTCGGTGAGACGCAGGCTCACCCCGAAGCGGTGCAGCATGGCCGCGCGCAGCATCGTGTCGAACGCCGGGGCGTCGAGCCCCGACCAGTCGAGCTGCTGCGGCGGATAGTCGCCCCGCCACTGCGACTGCGACCAGTGCAGGATCCCGAGGGGCGGGAGCAGATGGGCGGCCCCGTGGAGCACCTGCAGGTGGTGCTCGGTGTAGTCGGGGTCGCTCAGGAAGAAGCCGTGGACCTCCCGCGCGAGGCCGAGGTCCAGCCGCAGGCCGCCCGAGGCGCACGCCTCGAGGATGACCTCGGGGTGGGTCTCGCGGAACTCGCGCAGCACCGCGTAGAGCCCCTGGTAGTGGCGCAGCAGTCCGTCGCCGCGCCCGTGCCCGTGGTCGGTGCGCGTGCAGCCGCCGTCGGGATCGATGTTGAAGTCGAGCTTCACCCATCGCGCGCCGACGGCCGCGACCACGTCGCGCAGGGCGCTGCGGACATGGTCGCGGCCCGCCTCGGACCCGAGGCAGACGTAGCCGAGGAAGCCCGGGTCGTCCTCGTCGAGCGAGACCGTCGTCACCCGGTACGACGGGTCCCGCCGCCTGCCGTCGGCGCGTGCAAGCGCCTCGGGGCGCTGCTGACGCAGGCGCGCGGCCCGGCCCACCGCCTCGGCCTCGATCCAGATGCCGGGCTCGGCGCCCGCTGCGCGGACACTCCGACCGAGCGCCGCCAGGCCGGACGGGAATCGCGCCGTGTTCACGCGATCCCAGTCGCCGCGCTGCTCCTGCCAGTCGCTGCCGGCGTCGGGCACGCCGAACCATCCCGCATCGACGGTCACCACGCGGATGCCCAGCTCGGCGGCGACGCGGGCGTTGGCAGCGATGACCTCCTCGGTCACCTCGACGTCTTCGTAGGGCCACCAGTGATTCCACTCCGGCGGGGCGGCGTCGGCGGCCTCGGAGCGCGCCAGCCATCCTTCCGCGACGGCGCGCTGCAGCTCCCCGGCGGCCTCGTCGAGGCTCGTGGCGACCGCGACGACGACCGACGGGGCGGAGACGCTCTCGCCGGGTGCCAGCTCGACCTCGAGCCGCCACGGCGAGATCCCCGCCGAGACGTGCCCGCCGGACAGGGCGCGGATGTGCCAGTTGCCGCTCCAGGCGGGGCTGACGGTCACGGCGCCGCGGCCGTCCTCGGCCTCCAGACCCAGCCACGGGGACATGCCGTGGCTGGAGCGGCCCGAGCGCACGTCCAGGACGGTGTCGTGACGGGTGGTCCCGGACTCGGGGCGGAACTCATCGCCCCACGCCGACCGGTACCAGCGCGTGACCCAGTGCGAGTCCGCACAGTCGAGCGAGAGGCCGCAGGCGTCCATGCGCGTCACGGCGACGGGGCGATCGGACGTGTTCACGAGGTCGAGGGAGAGCTCCCACGCATCGCGCCCGGCGATCCGTCGTGCCGACCACCGCGCCTCGAGCCCCGCCGACTCCGGCCGCACGGGGCGGGCGTCGACCTCGATCGCCCCCGGTGCGACGCGACCGAGCACGCGCCCGTCGAGCCGCAGCTCGCCGGAGGAGATCTCCGCCCGGACCGGCGGCCCCGGAACGCGGACCCCCTCGGGACCGTGCGCTGACGACATCGCGGCTTCCTCTCCTTCGAGGCTTTACATCTTACCTAATACCGCATCCATGGCGGAGGATTGGTCCTAGCCTAGCGGGTCTGCCGTCTTTAGTATTATCAATACTCGACCCAGAGCAGAGAGGCCCTCGTGTCCCCGTCGACATCCTCCCCCACTCCCCTGGACGGGGACCACCGCGACGCGGACACCCTGCGTGTCGGCGTCATCGGCCTCGGCTACGCCGGCACCACACACCTCGAGTCCTTCCGCTCCCTCCCCGGGATCGAGGTCGTCGCCCTCGCCGGCAAGGAGCGGGAGCGACTGGAGCTGCTGTCCGCCCAGCACGGGATCGCCCACACCTACGCCGACGGCGACGAACTCATCGCCCGCGACGACCTCGACATCGTCAGCATCGCCACCCCCAACGTCCTCCACGACCGGCTGGCCGTCACCGCGCTGGAGGGCGGCAAGCACGTCTTCTGCGAGAAGCCGCTCGCCGTGACCGCCGAGGGCGCCCAGGCGATGATCGACGCCGCGACGCGGGCGGGCCGCGTGCTCGATGCAGCCTTCAACCACCGGCGCCGTGCCGACGTGCAATGGGTGGCCGACTACCTGCGCACCGAGGGCATCGGACGGATCTACCACGCCCGGGCCTCGTGGAAGCGCAGGTCGGGCATCCCGGGGCTGCGCTCGTGGTTCACGTCGCTGGAGCTCGCCGGCGGGGGCGCGCTCATCGACCTCGGTCCCCACGTCATCGACACGCTCCTCCACCTGCTCGGCGAACCGCGGGTGCGGACGGTGAGCGCGGTGACCCACGGCGAGCTCGGGCGCGCCGGCTATGGCGCGATGGACCGCGTCGACCAGATGACCAGCGGCGCCGACTTCGGCGTCGAGGACCTCGCCGCGGCCCTGCTGCGGCTGGAGGACGGCGCGAGCGTCGCGCTCGAGATCAGCTGGGCGGGCCACACCGTCGACGACGAGGACATCTCGATCGAGCTCCTCGGCGTCGACGGCGGCGTGAGGCTGTTCATCCCCCGCTACAAGGGCGAGGACACCATCCGGGTCTTCCGCGACCGCGCCGGCACGGCCCTCACCCTCGCCCCCGACGTGAGGGTCGCCGGCGGCGAGCATCCCGTCGTCATCGCGGAGTTCGTCGAGACCGTCCGCGCCCAGCGGGAGGGACGCCCCGTGCGCGACGAGGCCGAGCACCACCGCCGGCTCCTCGAGCGCGTGAGGATCATCGACGCCTGCTACCGGTCGGCGGCACAGGGACAGGAGGTGGTGGTGTGAGCGCACCGCTGCGGGTCACGGTCTGGAACGAGAACATCCACGAGCGCCGGGAAGGCTCGCGCGCCGCGGAGCTGTACCCCGAGGGGATCCACGGCGCCATCGCCGCGGGGCTGCGCGCGCACCTGGGCGACGGAGTGCGGGTGCGCACGGCCACGATGGAGGAGCCCGATCACGGTCTGCCCCCGGAGGTGATCGACGACACCGACGTGCTGCTGTGGTGGGGACACGAGGACCACCCCGGCGTGCGCGACGAGGTGGTCGATCGCGTGCACCGGGCGGTCCTCGGCGGGATGGGGATCATCGTGCTGCACTCCGGCCACTACTCGAAGATCTTCCGGCGGCTCATGGGCACGACGTGCTCGCTGCGGTGGCGCAACGACGGGGACCGCGAGCTGGTGTGGACGGTCGCACCGACCCACCCGATCGCCGCGGGCGTGCCCGATCCGCTCGTCATCGACGAGCAGGAGATGTACGGCGAGTACTTCGACATCCCGGCGCCGGAGCAGCTCGTCTTCCTCTCGACGTTCTCCGGCGGCGAGGTCTTCCGCTCCGGCGCGACCTGGACCCGCGGCTTCGGGCGGGTGTTCTACTTCTCGCCCGGCGACCAGGAGTACCCCGTCTATCACCACCCCGACGTGCAGACCGTGCTGGCCAACGGCGTCCGCTGGGCGGCGCCGGTGCGCCGCGGGGACGCCCTCGACGCCACCTTCCACCCGCGCAGCTGGTTCACCTCCTGAGATCAGGTGGGCGTCAGCGGCTGACGCCCACCTGCAGCCCCTGCATGATGTAGCGCGAGGCGAACGCCAGCAGCACGAGCGGTACCGATGCCGTGACGAACAGGCCCGCCGAGACGAGCGGCTGATCGTTGAGGTAGCGGTCGCCGATCGTCGCCAGCGTCGGGGTGAGCAGCCACAGCGACTGGTCCCGGATGAGGATGACCGCGAAGATCAGCTCGTTCCAGACGCCGAGGAACTGCAGCACCGCCAGGGTCGCGATGCCGCTGGCGCCCATGGGGCGCACGATCGACCACAGCGTGCGGAACAGGCCCGCGCCGTCGATCCGCGCGGCCTCGATCACCTCGTCGGGGATCGAGCGGAACGTGAGGGTCAGGAAGAACGTCGCGAAGGGCAGGCCGGTGGCGACGTAGACGAGGATCAGTCCCGGATAGCCCTGCAGGCCGAGCCGGGCCAGCAGCAGATAGATCGGGATGATCAGCACGGGCCCCGGGATCAGCATCACCGACACGAAGGTGGCGGTGACCCACTTGGTCCCCGGCACGGGCAGCTTGGCGAGCGCGTAGCCGGCGATCGTCGCGAGGATCAGGACGATCACGACGGCGATCGAGGTGACCATGAGGCTGTTCACGAACGCGCGCCCGAGGCCGTAGGCCGACGAGAGGGTGGCGTAGTTGTCGAGGGTCCACTCGCCGGGAAGGCCGAAGGGGTTCTGCAGGTAGTCCGCGTTCGGGCGCAGGCTGGTGATGATCACGAACCACAGGGGGTAGATGATCGACGCCGCCAGCAGGCACAGCGCGATGAAGATCGGCCATCGGACGCCGCGGCTGCTGAGGCGGCCGCTCACGCTCTCGGACATCAGTCCTCCTCCCCCAGCTTGAACACCCTGTTCTGGATGACCGTCAGGATGCCGATGAACAGGAACAGGACCACGGCGAGCGCGGCCCCCGAGCCGAGGTTGCTGCTCGAGAAGGCCCGCAGGTACACGAGGTAGTCGATCGTCGTCGTCTCGAATCCGGGGCCGCCCGCGGTCATCACGAAGACGAAGCCGAAGAGCGAGGTGAACGTGTAGAGCACGTTGATGATGAAGACGAAGCCGAGCACGCGGCGGATGTTGGGCAGGGTGATGTACCAGAGCCGCTTCCACCAGCCGGCGCCGTCGATGGCCGCCGCCTCGAACACGGCGGGGTTGATCGAAGTGAGACCGGCCAGGAGGAGCAGGGCCTGATAGCCGAAGCCCGACCACACCAGCGCCATGATGATGACGAAGATGGCGAGGGTGCCGTCGGTGAAGAACTGGATCGGCTCGATGCCGAAGAGCGCGAGCGCCTGGTTGACGCCGCCGTAGTAGCCGAACGCGTTCCGGAACATGATGCCGATGACCGCGACGGAGAGCACGTTGGGCAGGAAGAAGATGACCCGGAAGAAGCGCCAGCCGCGCACGCGCTCGAACAGCAGCACCGAGACGATGAGGGCCGCGAAGATCACCAGCGGCACCGAGATGAGGAACTTCAGATTGTTGAGGAAGACCTGGTGCACAACGGGGTCGGTCAGCAGCGCCGTGTAGTTCTGGAAGTTGTTCCACTCGAACCGCAGGCCGTTCGTCTTCGTGAAGGAGATGAAGACGGCGAAGGCCACGGGGAACGCCATGAAGCCGACGACGATGAGGAAGGCCGGCGCCACCGACAGCAGGCCGATGAAGCGGTCACGGCGGCGGAAGCCGCCGGGACGGCGGGCGGGGAGACGGTCCGCTCCGACCACCACCGCCTGGGTGGTGGTCGGAGCGGACGAGGACGAGGAACTCACTGGTTCGCGATCTCCGCCTGGTACGAGTCCGCCAGCTGCCGCACGGCGTCCTCCGGCGTGATGCTGCCGAGGAAGACCCCCGCGTTCACCCGGTAGAACAGGTCGATCGTGGCCTGCGGCATCACCGAGTCGAAGGCGAAGACGATGCCGTCGGTGGCCTCCTGCAGGAGCGTGAACTCCTGCTGGAGCAGCGGGTTCTCGATGAGCGAGGCGTCGGCGTCGCGGTGGTTGGACGCCTGCGTCTGGTAGAGCTTCACGAACTGATCCTGGTTGGCCGGTTCGGCGAGGAACTGCAGGAACTCGCCGGCGAGCTCCTTGTTCTGCGAGTAGTTCGTCATCGACAGCGCGATCTCGGGGCCGCCCGCCGCCATCTTCGGGTACGCGGCGCCCTCGAGCATCGGGATGAGCGAGACGCTCACATCGTCGCCGAACGCGTCGACCATGTTGTTGTTCTCCCAGCTGCCCACGATGTAGTACGCGCTGGAGCCGTTGACGAACCCGGCCGTGGACTCGCCGTTGGAGACCTGGCCGGCGTCGGGGTTGGCCAGGCCGCTCTGACCGAGCTCCGCGTACGCCTCGTACGCCTTCACCATGGCGGGGTCGTCGACGGGGATCTCCCCCGCGTACATCTGCGTGAACGCGGACTCGCCCAGCTCGCCGCCCACGAGGGCGCTGATGATCCACGCCCCGACGTAGCCTTCGAGGTTGGCCATCCAGAAGCCGTTCTTGTCGGTGCGGTCGACGACCTGCTGGCCGTTCTCGACCAGCTGCTCCCACGAAGTGATCGGCTCGGCGGGGTCGATCCCGGCCTCTTCGAGGATCGCGTTGTTGCCGAACACCGTGAACATGTTGCCGGCGCCGTACGGCATGCCGAGGATCGCCCCGTCCGCCGAGAATCCCTCGCGGTTCACGTTGAAGCCGCTCATCGACTCGATGATCTCGGGGGTGAGGTAGGGCTCGAGCGGCTCGAAGAACTCCGCGAACGAGATGGTGGGTCCGCCGGCGTACTGCACGCGGATGTCGGGTCCGTCGCCCGCGATCGAGGCCGCCTGGAACTGGGCGCTGTTCGCGGAGATGTCGCCGCCCTGCTGGACCACCGTGACGGTGACCCCCTCGTTCTCCTCCTCGAACTTCGCGGCCATCTGGTCGATGAACGAGTTCTCGAGGTCGGCCTCGCCGCTTTCGAGGGTGCGCCCCAGGATGCCGGTGTCCCAGATCACGAGCTCTCGGTCACCGGACTGCGTCTCCTCGGCCGGTGCGCACGCGACGAGCGAACCGATCAATCCTGCGGCGAGCACGAGCCCACCGACGGTGCGAGTCTTCATTGCTGTGTCCTTTCGTTGGGAGCACTCCGCCGGCGTCGGCCGGCCGGAACGGACGTCGACGGACGGCCGGAAAGGATGTCGGTGCGTGCGGGGCCGCCTTCGGCTCGACACGGATACGGGTTGTGCGACATCTTCGTCCCATCCACGGCGACAGTGACCATGACGGTCACTCGCGATTATTACATCATACCTAGCATGGTATTCCGCAAGAGTTCGGCGCGGAATCGGCGTTGCCAAATCGTCAGGATCGCGGTTACATATGATGTATCTCGAACAAAGGTGTGCCCTGTGATGAAAATCGACGCGGTCGACTTCTTCTACGCCTCCATGCCGGAGGTGACCCTGGAGGCCGATGGAAGCCAGGATGCGCTCCTGGTGCGCGTCACCGCGGGCGACCACGTCGGATGGGGCGAGTGCGAGGCCTCGCCGCTCACCTCCATCGCCGCCTTCGTCGCTCCCCGCTCCCACGGCGTCTGCCAGCCGGTGGGCGCGAGCGTGCTCGGCGAGTCTCTCGACGGCCCCGAGGACATCGCGCGCATCGCGCGCCTGGTCGCCCGCAACAGTATGGACCTCCTGCAGGCCGCGCACACGTGGTCGGGCATCGAGATCGCGCTCTGGGACCTGCTCGGACGCGCCCGCGAGGAGCCGGTCTGGAGGATGCTCGGCTACGCCGAGAGCCACGCCAAGCTCCCTTACGCGTCCATGCTCTTCGGCGCGACCCCGCAGGACACCCTCGAGCGCGCCCGCTCGGTGCAGGCCCGCGGATTCCACGCCGTCAAGTTCGGGTGGGGTCGCTACGGCACCGGCAGCGCGGCCGAGGACGCCGACCACGTCGCCGCGGCGCGCGAGGGCCTCGGCTCCGATGCGCTCCTGCTCGTCGACGCCGGCCAGATCTGGGGCGACGACCTCCAGCCGGCCCTCGAGCGACTGCCCGCACTCGAGGCGGCCGGGGCCACATGGCTCGAGGAGCCCTTCCTCCCCCACGCCTTCGTCCCCCACGCCGAACTCGCCCGCGCCGCCCGCGGGGTCGGCATCGCCGGCGGCGAGGGCGCGCACACCGTCCACATGGCGACGAATCTCATCGACTACGGCAACGTGCGGTTCGTCCAGATCGACGCGGCACGCATCGGCGGCATCGGACCCGCCAAGGAGGTCGCCGACCATGCCGTGGCGAGCGGAGTGACCTTCGTCAACCACACCTTCACCTCCCACCTCGCCCTCTCGGCCTCGCTCCAGCCGTTCGCGGGCCTCGCCGACCACCGCATCTGCGAGTACCCCGTCGAGCCCAAGCGCGTCGCGGAGGTGCTGTCGGTGCAGCACATCACCCCCGACCACAACGGCGAGATCCGCGCCCCCGATGCGCCCGGCCTCGGCATCGACGTCGACCTCGACGCGCTCCGGCCGTACCTGCGCACCGTAGACATCGCCATCGACGGCGTGCCGGTGTTCTCCAGCCCTCTGCCCGTCGACGGCCCGCCTAAAGTGAATGCCATCAGCTAACCCCCAAGGAGGTCGCTCGTGGCCGACGCTACGGAAGTCGATCGCGGCTCGGGCTACGCCATGCGCGGCTTGCAGGCGAAGGTCATCGAGGGCATCGGACGGGCGATCGTCCGCGGCACCTACGCGCCCGGAGACCTCGTTCCGAAGGAGGCCGAGCTCACCGAGCAGTACGCCGTCAGTCGCACCTCCGTCCGCGAGGCCATGCGCGTGCTCGCCGCGAAGGGCCTCGTCGACATCCGGCAGAAGATCGGCACCCGCGTGCGGCGCACCGATCAGTGGAACGCCTTCGACGTCGACATCCTCCGGTGGCACAGCGACGAGGGACGCGGGGAGTCGATCTTCAAAGACCTCGTCGAGGTCCGCCAGATCATGGAGCCGCAGGCGGCCCGGCTGGCGGCGGGACGCGCGAGCATGGACGACCTCCGCCGCCTCGAGACCGCGCTGCGCACGATGGACGCCTCCGTCGGCGATCGCGACGCCTACGCCCACGCCGACGTCGACTTCCACGTGGCCGTCTACGGCGCGAGCCACAACGCCCTGCTGCGCCAGTTCGGCGCCGTCGTCGCCGACTCGATGTACCTCAGCTTCAGCGTGCAGCAGGTCACCGCGACGAACGAGGCGCGGCTGGCCGCCGACGTCGCCCAGCACGCGAACGTGCTGGCGGCGATCAACCGCGGCGACGGCGAACGAGCGGCGAACGCGATGCTGGAGGTGGTGCTCGATGGAAAGTCCGCCCTCATCGAGGCGCTCGGACACCCCGAGGCCGCCGGCGACGACTGAGGACCCGGCGCTGATCCTGCGGGCGGGCGGGGCGCGCGCCCGGCTCCTGCCCGGCGAGGGCGCCGTCGTCGACGAGCTGTCCGTGGACGGCATGTCGGTGCTCGCGCGCACTCCCTGGGCCGATCGGGTGGCCTGGGCCGACCGGGTGACGCGCGGCGCCCCCGCCGCGACCGAGGACGAGTGGGTCCGCCGGTGGCGCGGCGGGTGGCAGCTGTGCGCGCCGACGGCGGGCGCCCCCGAGCCCGGGGCCCACCCGCGCCAGTACTTCCACGGCGCCGCGTCGCAGGCGCCGTGGCGGGTGCTCGCGCAGGAGACGGCGCGTGCCGTCGTGGAGTGGAGCGACGACGATGTGCGGATCACGCGCGAGTGGACGCTCGCGCCTCGCTCGCTGACGGCGTCGACGACCCTCGTGCAGACGGGCGGACGGCCGCGTCCGCTGAGCGTCGCGGAGCATCTGATCCTCGGCGGCGACCTCTTCGCGCCGCTGTCCCGGGGCGAGGGACTGCGGCTGGAGACCGACGCGGAGGTGTCGCCGCTCGGCTACGACGGGTCCCCCACGGGGGCCGGGACCGAGGCGTTCGGCGGCCGGTGGAGCGACTTCGACGCCGCCACCCCCGCGCGCCTGGGCGCCCTCACCCCGCGCGGCGAGCGCCGGGTCATCGTGCGCGCCGGCGAGTCCTCGGTCGAGGTGACCTGGACCGGTCTTCCCCATGCGCTCCTGTGGGAGGAGGCGGGCGCCTCGGCGGGCGAGCCGTGGAACGGTCAGGTGTTCGCGCTCGGGGTGGAGCCCACCACGACGCCTCACGGCATCGGCAGCGCCGCTCCCGAGGGCGTCGTCGAGCTGCGCCCCGGCCAGAGCCTCACCTGGACGACGACGCTCCGCGTGCGTCCCGCTTCGCGATCGGCAGAAAGGCCCGCGCCATGACCTCGTCCCTCCGCTGCATCGTCACCGGCACCTCGAGCGGGATCGGGGCGGCCATCGCGGCCGACCTCCGCGCGCACGGGCACGAGGTGGTGGGCCTGGACATCGACCCCGGAGCCGATGCCGGCACGACCGTGCGCGTCGACCTCGCCGACCGCGACGCGCGCACCGGGGCCTGGGACGAGGCGCGCGGGCGACTGGGCGAGGTGGACGTGCTCGTGAACGCCGCCGGCGTCTTCCGCGAGGGCTCGGTGCTCGACTCGGGGCCATCGGACTGGGACACGGTGTGGCGGGTCAACCTCGAAGCGCCGATGGACCTCATGCGGTGCGCGGCGCGGGAGATGGCGCCCCGGGGATGGGGCCGCATCGTCAACATCACGAGCATCCACGCCCGCCTCGGCCACCCCGCGTGCCTGGCGTACGACACCGCGAAGGCCGCACTCGAGGCGGCCACCCGGTCGGCGGCGCTCGACCTGGCCGGATCCGGTGTGCTCGTCAACGCCGTCGCGCCCGGCTTCGTCCGCACCCGGATGAGCCTGCTCCCGGACGGCACCGACGAGTCCGACACCGAGGACTTCCGCGCGCGGTACGTCGAGGGCGGGCGGCTCCCCCTCGGACGCAGCGCCGCGGCCGACGAGATCGCCCCGGTCGTGCGGTTCCTGACGTCGCGGGACAACACGTACACGACCGGCGCGGTGTGGGGCGTCGACGGCGGCCTCGGGGCGCGGTTCTGATGCGCGCGCACGCCGCGGTCACCGGCCTCGGCTTCCCCGAGTCGCTGCGCTGGCGCGCGGGCGAGCTCTGGTTCAGCGACATGTTCCGCGGCCGCGTGCACCGCTGGACGCCCGGCGAGCCGGTGCGGGTGGTGATCGACGACGCGCACGGCGGCCCCCGGATGCCGGGCGGCCTCGGCTGGCTCCCCACCGGCGAGCTGCTCGTCGTCGACGCCGACGGTCGGCGGGTGCTCGGTGTGGCGGGCGCCACCGTGCGCGAGCACGCCGACCTGACGGGGGTGTTCTCCCACCCCGCGAACGACATGCACGTGGACTCCGCCGGGCGGGCCCTCGTCGGCGGCTACGGCTTCGATCCCGACCGCGACGCGCCCGTGGCGTCCCGCCTCGCCCGCGTCGAGGCGACGGGCGAGGCGCGCGCGTGGGGCGAGCCCCTCGTCTTCCCGAACGGATGCGACGCGCTCTCCGGCGGTGCCGTCGTGGTCGCGGAGACCTTCGCCGACCGGCTGAGCATCCTCGACGGCGAGGGGCGCCGGATCCGCGAGATCGCGATGCCGTCGGGATCGGGACCCGACGGCCTGAGCGTCGCGCCCGACGGGTCGGTCTACGTCGCGCTGGCCTTCGCCGGCGAGGTGGTCCGCGTGCGGGACGGCGAGGTCCGCACCGTCTGGCGACCGCCCGCAGGCGACGACGGACCGCTGTCCTGCTACGACTGCGCCGTGAGCGACGACGGACGGCGGCTCGCCGTCGGCGTCGCCAGCCGCGACGAGGCGCACGCGATGGGCACCGACACGGGAGCTGTCTGGCTGCTGCCGCTGGAGACGATCGACGAAGGAGAGTCATGAGACTGATGCGCCTGGGTGAGCCCGGGATGGAACGACCCGTGGTCCGAGTCGGCGATGGCGCCTACGTCGACGTGTCCGACCTCGTCCCCGATTTCGACGCGGCGTTCTTCGCGGGCGGCGGCGTCGAGCGGATCCGCGCGGCGGTCGCCGGGCGCGCGCGCGACGGGCAGGTCCGGGCCTTCGCCGGAGAGCGGATCGGCGCGCCCTTCGCGCGCCCCCACCAGGTCGTCTGCGTGGGGCTCAACTACCGCGACCACGCGCTCGAGAGCGGCATGCCGATCCCGGGCGAGCCCATCCTCTTCAGCAAGTCGCCCAACACGGTGGTGGGGCCCGACGACGACGTCCGGCTTCCCCGCGGCGGCGACAAGACCGACTGGGAGGTGGAGCTGGGGATCGTCATCGGCACGCGCACGCAGTACCTCGACTCCCCCGACCAGGCGCGGGCGCACGTCGCCGGCTGGGTCCTGGTCAACGACGTGAGCGAACGGTCGTTCCAGCTCGAGCGCGGAGGCCAGTGGCTCAAGGGGAAGTCGGCGGAGACCTTCAATCCCGCCGGGCCGTGGCTGGCGACGCCCGACGAGATCGCCGACGTCGGGGCGCTCGCGATGACGCTCGACGTGAACGGCGAGCGCCGCCAGACCGGCTCGACCGCGACGATGATCTTCGACCCGTTCACGCTGGTGCACTACATCAGCCAGTTCATGGTGCTCGAACCGGGCGACCTCATCAACACCGGCACTCCGCCGGGGGTGGGCATGGGGATGACGCCGCCGCGCTACCTCCGGGAGGGAGACGTCATGACGCTCGAGATCGAGGGCCTCGGCCGGCAGACGCAGCGGGTGGTGGGGCCCCGATGAGGCGCGCACTCGTCACGGGCGGCGCGAGCGGGCTGGGCGCGGCGACGGCCGAGCGGCTCCGCGCCGACGGCCTCCACGTGATCACCCTCGACCGCGCCGGTCACGTCGACGAGCGGGTCGACGTCACCGACGCCGCCGCTGTCGACGCCCTCGCCGCGCGCGTCGGCCCGATCGACGTGCTCGTCAACTCCGCCGGCATCGTCGGCCCCAACCGCGACCTCGTCGCGACCGGGCTCGACGAGTGGCGGGCGACGCTGGAGGTGAACGTCATCGGCACCGTGGCGATGATGCGCGCGTTCCTCCCGGGCATGGTCGAGGCCGGATGGGGACGCGTCGTCAACATCGCCAGCATGGCCGGCAAGGACGGCAATCCGCAGCTCGCCGCCTATTCCGCGTCCAAGGCGGCCGTGATCGCCCTCACGAAGGCCGCGGGCAAGGAGCTGGCCACCACGGGGGTGCTGGTCAACGCGATCGCCCCGGCCGTCATCGCCACGCCGATGAACGCGACGACCGCACCGGAGGTGCTGGAGCGGATCACCTCGCTCATCCCGATGCGGCGCGTCGGCGAGGCGCACGAGGTCGCCGCACTGATCTCCTGGCTCTGCTCGACGGAGGTCTCGTTCTCCACGGGCGCGGTGTACGACATCAGCGGGGGGCGCGCCACCTACTGACCTGCGGCCGAGCCCGCACCGCGGCGCGCGTCGGGGGCGGCGGATAGCCTGACCGTCATGGAAGCCGAGACCACCCGCACGCGCGCGCTCGCGCCCTCACCCGCCCACGCGATCATCCCGGCGTACCTCCTCGCCCGGCTGGCCGCGACATCCCACCCCCGGTTCGCCGTCGCCTCCGAGGCGGCGCGCGCGACCCTGGCCGCCCCGCGCGCCTACCGCCCCGTGCGCGCGAGCCTCGATCTGTCCGTCGACGGCGGCGCGCTCGTCGTCGAGGCCTCCCCCACACCCGACCGCGTGGTCTCCGACGCGCAGAACAGCGAGACGCTCCCGGGCGTGCGCGTGCGCGGGGAGGACGATCCGGCCACCGGCGATGCGGCCGCCGACGCCGCATTCGACGGGCTCGGCGCGACCTTCTCCTTCCTGTGGGACGCGTTCGAGCGCGTGGGTCTCGACGGGGCGGGCGGGTCGCTCCTGGCGACCGTGCACTACGGCGAGCGCTACGACAACGCCTTCTGGAACGGCGAGCGCATGGTCTTCGGCGACGGAGACGGCGAGGTCTTCACCGGCTTCACCCGCTCGCTGACCGTCATCGCCCACGAGCTCGGCCACGGCGTGATCGAGAGCGCGGGCGGCCTCGTGTACGCGGGCCAGTCCGGCGCGCTCAACGAGTCGATCGCCGACGTGCTCGGCGTGCTCACCGAGCAGCACGCGCGCGGCCAGCGCGTCAACGACGCGTCCTGGCTCATCGGCGCGGAGATCTTCACCGACGCCGTGCAGGGCAGCGCGCTGCGCTCCATGAGCGCACCGGGGACCGCGTACGACGACGACGTGCTCGGCCGCGACCCGCAGCCCGCCCACATGCGCGACTACGTCGACACCACCTCCGACAACGGCGGAGTGCACATCAACTCCGGCATCCCCAACAAGGCGTTCCACCTCGCCGCGATGGCGCTGGGCGGGTTCGCCTGGGAGCGCGCGGGCCGCATCTGGTACCGGACGCTCACCGGAGGATCCCTCACGCCCACGGTGGACTTCGCCGCGTTCGCGCGGGCCACGCTCGACACGGCGGTGCGCGAGTACGGTGAGGAGTCGGAGGAGCACGCCGCCGTCCGCGCCGCCTGGTCGGGCGTCGGCGTCATCGACGATGCCGCACCCCGCTGACCCCGATCCCGCCGGCGATCCGCCCCCGGACGCCGGCACGCCGACCACTCCCGGCGCGCCGACCAGCCCCGACGGGACGACCGCGCCCACTCAGCCGACCGCGTCCGGCGCGGACGGGCTGTCCGTCGTCGTCGAGCGCAGCGGGGGCTTCGCGGGCCTCACCCGCCGGTGGAGCGTGACCGCCGGGCCCGACGATGCGACCTGGACCGCGCTGGTGGACGCCTGCGACTGGGACGGCGACGGCACGGGCCGCGCGGCGTCGGAGCCGGCCGGGGCGGACCGCTTCTGCTGGACCGTGACCGCGCGGACCCCGGCCGCCGAGCGCTCCGCCGCGCTGGCGGAGCACGAGGTCGACGGGCCGTGGCGTGCGCTCATCGACGCCGTCCGCTCAGCGTCCGAACAGTGATCGGCGCTTCTTCTTCGGGTGCAGGTGCTTCTGCAGGTAGATGGTGCCCAGCCAGCGGCCGAACTTGAAGCCCACCCGCCCCATCCGGCCCACCTCGACGAACCCGAGCTTCTCGTGGAGCGCCACCGACGCCTCGGCGCCCTTGTCGCTGATGACGGCGACCATCTCGCGGATGCCGAGCTCCTCGCACGCGGCGATGAGGGCCTCGAGCAGGCCGCGCCCGAGCCCCTTGCCGGTGGCCGCCTGCCCCAGGTAGATCGAGTTCTCGACCGTGTACCGGTATCCGGATCCGCCGGTCCAGGGCGAGACGAGCCCGTAGCCGAGGATCTGACCCGTGGGCGACACGGCCACGAGGAAGGGGAGCCCGAGCTTGTGCAGGTGGTCGAACTTGTCCACCCACTTCGCGTGCGACCACTTCTTCTCGTCGAGGGTGACGACGGAGTTCGTCACGTAGTAGTTGTAGATCTCTCGCACGTCGGCCATGTCGGTGCGCTGCGCGGGCCGGATCTCGTACGAGAACGGCCGCTCGGGCTCGGGAGCACGGCGCAGATGGAGCGGCAGCACCCTCCGCGACTTCTCGTACTCCTCTTCCAGCATGAGGCTCAGCCTAGGGCGGGGACCCGCCAGTCCACCGGGTCGGCGCCCAGGTCGGCCAGCAGCGCGTTCGCGCGGGAGAACGGCCGAGAGCCGAAGAACCCCCGGCTCGCCGACAGCGGCGACGGATGGGCCGACTCGATGATCGGGGTGTCGCCCAGGAGCGGCCGGAGGTTCGCGGCATCCCTCCCCCACAGGATCGCGACGAGCGGACCCGGGCGGGCGACGAGCGTGCGGATCGCGTGCTCGGTGACCTTCTCCCAGCCCCACCCGCGGTGCGACGCGGGCTGGCCCGGCATGACGGTGAGCACGCGGTTGAGGAGCATGACGCCCTGGTCGCTCCACGACGAGAGGTCGCCGTGGGCCGCCCGCGGGATGCCGAGGTCGGCCTCGAGCTCCTGGTAGATGTTCGACAGGCTCCGCGGCAGCGGTCGCACGTGGGCGTCGACGGCGAAGGACAGGCCGATGGGATGGCCCGGCGTCGGGTAGGGGTCCTGACCGACGATGAGCACGCGCACCTCGTCGAGCGGGCGCGAGAACGCGCGGAGAACCCGGTCCCCGGCGGGGAGATAGCCACGACCGGCGGCCGTCTCGGCGCGCAGCCGCTCGCCCAGCGCGGCGATGTCGGGGCCGACCGGAGCCAGCGCCTCGGCCCAGGCGGGGTCGATGAGCCCGGCCTCGGCCAGCTGAGGCAGCGCGAGGGCCATCACGCGCTCGCCTGCGTGCCGCCGTCCTCCTCGACGACGGTGCCCTTCGCGGACCACGGGAAGTCGATCCACAGCGGCGTCTCGCGCCAGGCGTAGTCCGGGAGGGCGACCGAGCCGGGCTTGGTGTAGATGCAGACCGAGCGGACGTCGGCGCCCGCCTCCTGCAGCAGCCGGACGGCGAGCGCGAGGGTGCGGCCGCTGTCGGCGACGTCGTCGACCAGGAGCACCCGCTTGCCGGGGAGGTAGCCGAGGTCGAGGTCGGGCGGCAGCAGCTCGGGGGCGTCGAGGACCGTGCCGATGCCGGTGTAGAACTCGACGTTCAGCGCGCCGCAGCTCTTGACCCCCAGGCCGTAGGCGATCGCGCCTGCCGGGAGCAGCCCTCCCCGGGCGATGGCGACCACGACGTCGGGGACGAACCCGTCATCGACGATCCGGCGGGACAGCTCGCGCGTCGCCGCCCCGAACCCGTCCCAGGTCAGCTTCTCGCGCTCCTGCGTCACCCGCTCCTCCTTCAGCCCGACCGGTCCCTGCGGCGCCCGGCCCTCGTCGGAACCAGCCTAGGACGCGCGCCCCGCACGAAAGACCGGGTCGCGCCGGAGCTCAGACCTAGACTGACGCCGTGGCATCCCGAACCGCATCCTCGTCGCCCTCCGCGGCGCGCTCCTCGGCACTGCGCTCCTCGACGTTGGGGATCACCGCCGGCCTCATCGGCTGGTTCGTCCTCGTCGAGATCGTCAGCGGCATCCTGCAGGGCTACTACGTGCCGCTGTTCAGCGACATCGTCATCGCCCTGGACATCCACGACTCCGACGTCAACTGGTTCGAGGCGGCGCAGCTGCTGCTGTCCGCGCTGGTCGTGCCGGTGCTGGCCAAGCTCGGCGACATGTACGGGCACAAGCGGATCCTGCTGATCGCGGCGATCCTGACCGCCGGAGCGACGTGGTGGCTCGCCTTCGCCGGGTCGTTCTGGACCTTCCTCATCGCGTGGGCGCTCCAGGGCTTCTACGTCGTGTGGCTGCCGCTGGAGATCGCCCTCATCTTCGAGCGCGGGCGCGCGCAGAACCGCGGCGTCTCGCTCACTCGGCGCGCGGCAGGCCTCCTGGTGGTCGGCCTGCAGGCGGGGGCCATCATCGGCGCCCTGGCGGCCGGCCGCATCTTCGCGGCGACCGGGGGCGACCTCACCCTCACGCTCATCGTCCCGGCGGTCGCGGTGACCCTCGTCGCGGTGGTCATCTGGCTGTGGGTGCCCGAGTCGACGCCGCAGCCCGGCCGCTCGCTCGACACCTGGGGCTTCGTGATCCTCGCGTGGGGGCTGCTCCTCGTCACGAGCGCGCTGGCATGGATGCGCCTCATCGGCGAGCTCGGCCTCGGCGCCGGCGCGTGGTTCGGAGTCGGTGCGCTCCTCGTGGTCGGCGTGCTCGTGCTGGTCGGGTTCGTGCTGTTCGAGCTGCGCCAGAAGGATCCGGCGATCGACATCCGCGTGCTCGCGCGGCCGGACATGTGGCCGGTCCAGGCCACGGCGTTCCTCATCGGCATCAGCCTGCTCGGCGCGCAAGGCCCGCTGTCCACCTACGCGGGCACCGACCCGTCGCTGGGCTACGGGCTGGGACTGGATGCCACCGAGCGCTCCAACATCATCGGCGTGTACCTCGTCTCGCTCATCGTCGGCGCCGTGCTGTTCGCGATCACCTCCCGCCGCGCGAGCCCCCGCGTCGTGCTCATCGCGGCGGCGCTCCTCGTGGGCGTCGGCTACACCCTGTTCCTGCCGTTCCACCTGGAGCTGTGGCAGGTGCTGCTGAACCTCTCGATCGCGGGCCTCGGATGCGGTGCGCTCGTCGGCGCCATGCCGGCGGCCGCGGCGGCCGCGGCGCCGCTGGGGCAGACCGGCGTGGCGTCCGCTCTCACCAACACCACCAAGACGATCGGCGGCACCTTCTCGTCAGCGGTCTTCGGGGTCGTCCTGGCCGGCGGCGCGGGCGTCGTGGCCAGTCAGACCGCGGCCTCGCTCGGCGGCTATCTGACGGTGTGGGCGATCTGCGCAGGCGGCGGCTTCCTCGCAGCCGTCCTGCTGCTGTTCGTGCCGAAGGTCGCGTTCTCCGACGCCGCGGAGGTCTCGCCCTCCGCGCCTCTCCCCGGTCGTTGAGAGAGGAGCGCAGCGACGAGACGAAACGCAGAGGAGCGCAGCGACGAGACGAAACGCAGAGGAGCGCAGCGACGAGACCAAACGCAGCGCTGCTACAGCCGCGGGCGCAGGGGGCCGCGGGCCAGCAGATGCTGGGCCGACTGGGCGACGGGGCGCATCGTGACGAGGTCGAGGTTCACATGCCCGGGCGCGTTCAGCGCGTACGCGATGACGTCGGCGACGTCGCCGGCGGTCAGCGGATCCGCCACGCCCTCGTAGACCTTCTCCGCGGCCGCCCGGTCGCCGCCGAGGCGGTTGAGCGTGAACTCCTCGGTGAACACCATGCCCGGGGCGATCTCGGTCACGCGGATCGGCTCGCCGTTCAGCTCGAGCCGCAGCGCACGGGCGAGCATGGACTCCCCCGCCTTCGCGGCGTTGTACCCCGACCCGCCGGGGTAGGCGGTCTGGGCCGCGGTCGACGTGACGAACAGGGTGTCGGCGTGACCGCCCTCGGCGATCGAGGAGCGCAGCAGCGGCAGCACCGCGGCCGTCACCCGCTGGGCGGAGAGGACGTTCACCTCGAACATCCAGCGCCAGTCCTCGGCGACGCCGTCCTCGACACGGTCGGTGCCGCGCGCACCGCCGGCCACGTGCACGAGGGCGTGGACGTCTCCGGTCGACGAGAGGTGCTCGGCGAGCGCGTCGACGTCGGCGGGCGACGTGAGGTCCGCGGCGAAGGAGACCGAGCCGACCTCGGCGTCGAGGGCCTCCAGGCGGTCCGCGCGACGGGCGACCCCGACGACGTCCCACCCGCCGGCGCGCAGCGCCCGCACGGCGGCCTCACCGATCCCCGAGCTCGCTCCGGTCACCACTGCGCGTCGCGTCGTCATGACATCCACGCTACGACACATCGCCTCGCCGGCCCCGTCCCGCCCTGGAATCACGCGGGATCGGCACGTTACGTCACATTTCCCGCGCCTTGTCGGCGCCACGGCACCGACCGTACTGTCGAGCAACGGCATCCGCCGCCTCAGACCACGCGACCCGAACCCGCAGGAGCACATCATGTCGGCAGCAGAGAACTGGCGCTTCGAGACCAAGCAGATCCACACGGGCGCCGCTCCCGACCCGGTCACGAAGGCGCGCGCCACCCCGATCTACCAGACCACGTCGTACGTGTTCGACAACGCCGACCACGCGGCGAACCTGTTCGCGCTGGCCGAGTTCGGCAACATCTACACGCGCATCCAGAACCCGACGCAGGACGTCGTCGAGCAGCGCGTCGCCGCGCTGGAGGGGGGCACCGGCGCCCTCCTGGTCGCGTCAGGCCAGGCCGCCGAGACCTTCGCCGTCCTGAACATCGCCGAGGCCGGCGACCACATCGTCTCGTCCAGCTCGATCTACGGCGGAACGTACAACCTCTTCAAGTACACGCTCGCCAAGCTCGGCATCGAGGTCACCTTCGTCGAGAACCAGGACGATGCCGAGGAGTGGCGCCGCGCCGTGCGGCCCAACACCAAGCTCTTCTTCGCCGAGACCATCGGCAACCCGAAGATCAACATCCTCGACATCCGCACCGTCGCCGACGTCGCCCACGAGGCGGGCGTGCCGCTCATCGTCGACAACACCATCGCGACGCCGTACCTCATCCGCCCGTTCGAGCACGGCGCCGACATCGTCGTGCACTCGGCGACGAAGTTCCTCGGCGGCCACGGCACGGTCATCGGCGGCGTGATCGTCGACGGCGGCTCGTTCGAGTGGTCCAAGAACGTCGAGAAGTTCCCGGGTCTCACCGAGCCCGACCCCTCATACCACGGCGCGTCGTACACGACGGCGGTCGGCGACGGCCTGGCGTACATCATCAAGGCGCGGGTGCAGCTGCTGCGCGACCTCGGTGCCGCCATCTCGCCCCAGAGCGCGTGGCTGCTCATCCAGGGCATCGAGACGCTGTCGCTGCGCATCGAGCGTCACGTCCAGAACGCGCAGGAGATCGCGGAGTGGCTCGAGAACCACGACGACATCGCCTCGGTCAACTACTCCGGCCTTCCCACCTCGCCCTGGTACGCCGCGGCCAACCGCTACGCACCCAAGGGCGTCGGCGCCGTGCTGTCGTTCGAGCTCAAGGGCGGTGTGCAGGCGGGGCGCGAGTTCGTCAACGCTCTGACGCTGTTCAGCCACCTCGCCAACATCGGCGACGTGCGCTCGCTCGTCATCCACCCGGCCTCGACGACCCACTCCCAGCTGACGCCCGAGCAGCAGCTCACCACCGGCGTCACCCCGGGCCTCGTGCGTCTGTCGATCGGTCTCGAGAACATCGACGACCTCAAGGCCGACCTCGAGCAGGCACTGGCCGCCGCGCGCCGCGTCTCGGAGGCTGCCCGCGCCTGAGCGTTCCTCCTCGGAACGACACGGATGCCTCGTCCTTCGGGACGGGGCATCCGTCGTTCCGCCGGTGGCGTCGCCCCGCCCCGACGGCAGCGACGTAGGCCCCGACGGTGGCGAAAGCAGGCTGAATCGGCTCCAACCGCCGCTCACCGTCTCTTTCGTGCGTTTCAGCCTGCTCGCGACACGCTCAGACGCTGATCACGACACCTCGCGCTCGTCCCGCACCGACGGGACGTAACACGACGACGGCCGGCGACGAAGCCCGGGACAATGGAGCCATGGACTGGCAGACCTCCGAGGACACGGTGCCGAGCGCACCGATCACGGAGGCTGACGCGCGCCTGCTGCGCGCCCGCCCGCCGGCCACCGGGGCGTGGCGCGACGGCGACGCCCCTGGCGAGCGCCGGTTCGCGGCCCTCGGCGCCTTCCGCACCGAGGCGGGGCGCGAGCTTCCCGCCATCCGCCTCGCGTACGAGACCTGGGGCGAGCTGTCGCCGGCGGCCGACAACGCCGTGCTCGTGCTGCACGCCCTCACCGGCGACAGCCACGTGCGCGGACCGGCCGGCCCCGGCCACGCCACCGCGGGCTGGTGGGACGACATCGTGGGGCCCGGAGCCGCGATCGACACCGACCGCTGGTTCGTCGTCGCGGCGAACATGCTCGGCGGGTGCCAGGGCTCGACCGGCCCATCGAGCATCGCCCCCGACGGCTACGAGTGGGCGGCGCGGTTCCCGGGGCTGACCATCCGCGATCAGGTGGAGGCGCAGGCCCGTCTCGCCGACGCGCTCGGGATCCGCGCGTGGGCCGCGGTCGTCGGCGGCTCGATGGGCGGCATGCACGCACTGGAATGGGCCGTCGGACATCCGGAGCGCGTCGAGCGTCTCGCGGTGCTCTGCTCACCGCCGACCACGACCGCCGACCAGGTCGCGCTCAACTCGGTGCAGCTGGAGGCGATCCGCATGGACCCCCGCTTCGCCGGCGGCGAGTACTACGACGCCGCCGACGGCGAGGGGCCGCACCGGGGCCTCGCGCTCGCGCGCCGCATGGCGCTGCTGAACTACCGCAGCCCCACCGAGCTCAATCAGCGCTTCGGCCGCAGCTGGCAGTCCGACAAGAGCCCGCTCACCGGCGGGGGCCGCTACGCCGTGGAGAGCTACCTCGACTTCCACGGCAACAAGTTCACCCGCCGCTTCGACGCCAACTCGTACCTCACCCTCGTGGAGGCGATGAACTCCCACGACATCGGCCGCGATCGCGGCGGGGTCGAGGACGCACTCGCGAGGATCACCGCCCGCACCCTCGTGCTCGGCATAGACAGCGACCGCCTCTTCCCCGTCGACGGTCAGCGGCGGATCGCCCGCGGCATCCGCTCGACCATCGACGACGACGTGGTGGTGCTCTCCAGCGACTTCGGCCACGACGGCTTCCTCATCGAGAGCGAGGCCGTCGGCGCCCACCTGCGCCGCCTGCTCGACGCCTGATCAGCCGACGAGCGCCTGGGCCCGCTCGGCGCGCAGACTCATCACGGCGATCGCGAGGCCGAGCGCCGCCAGCAGCGCTCCCGTCCAGATCGGCGCCACGAAGCCCAATCCGGCCGAGATGACGACACCGCCGAGGAAGGCGCCGGTGGCGTTGCCGATGTTGAGGGCGGAGTGGTTCAGCGCCGCCGCGATGGACTGGTTGTCGCCGGCCACATCCATCAGACGGGTCTGGATCGTCGGGCCCAGCACCGCGGAGGCGAATCCGATCGCGAAGACGAACAGCCCGAGGCTCACGATCCAGCCCGCCGTCAGGGCGAGCGCGACCTGCACGACGACGAGGCCTGCGAGCCCGCCCACGAGCGTGCGCCGCAGATCGCGGTCGGCCAGCCTGCCCCCGACGAGGTTGCCGGTCGTCATCCCGAGCCCCATGACCACCAGGACGATCGGCACGGCCCACGCGGGCGATCCCGCCACCTCTGTCACTACCGGGGCCACGTAGCTGTAGGCGGCGAAGAACCCGCCGAAGCCGATCGCACCGATGCCGAGGGCGAACCAGACCTGCGGCACGCGGAAGACACGCAGCTCGGCGCGGAGGGTGCGGCCCGCATCGCCGGCGTGCGGCGGCACGAAGACGGCGATCATGACCGTGGCGGCGGCGAAGATCACCGCCACGAGGAGGAACGCGATGCGCCAGCCGAACTGCTGCCCGAGGAAGGTCCCGAGCGGCACACCGACGACGTTCGCCACGGTGAGGCCGGTCAGCACGAAGGCCACGCCCTGGGCACGTTTGCCCGGGCCGAGCACGTCGGAGGCCACGAGGGCGCCGATTCCGAAGAAGGCGCCGTGCGGGAGTCCGGCCAGCAGCCGCGACACCGCCACGGTCTCGAAGGTCGGGGCGAAGAACGTGAGTGCCGTGAAGAACGTCAGTGCGCCCGCGAGCACCAGCATGACGCGGTGACGCGGGTACTTGGCGACGGCGCCGGCGATCGTCGGCGCCCCGACGACGACCCCCAAGGCGTACAGGGAGATGAGCCAGCCGGAGTGCGCGATGGCGACGTCCGAATCGGCGGCCCACACGGTCGGCAGGAGGTCGCGCGCGATGTCGGGCAGCAGTCCCATGACGACGAACTCGGTCATGCCGATGCCGAAGCTGCCAATGGCGAGAGAGAGGAGCGCCCCCGTCGCCGCACCCCTCGAGAGAGTCGAGGAGGTCACCGACTCATGCTAGTCGCCCCGCGAGGTCTCCCCGAGCGCCCGCTCGAGCCGCTCGATCTTCCCGTCGATCTCGCCGGTGTAGCCGGGGCGGATGTCGGCCTTCAGCACGAGCGACACCCTCGACCCGTAGGGCAGTACGGCCTCGGTGGCGGCCTTGACGACGGCCATCACCTCGTCCCACTCCCCCTCCACCTCGGTGAACATCGAGCTCGTGCGGTGCGGGAGGCCCGAGGCGCGCACGACGGCGACCGCCGCGGCGACCGCATCGTGCACCGAGCCGTCGGCGCGGCCGGTGCCGCTGGGGGCGACGGAGAAGGCGATGAGCATGGGAGACCTCCGGAGGATCGATCAGCGGGCGACGCGGCGGGTGCCGACGCCGGTGTGACGCGGTGGCCGCACCCGCGCGAGGCGGCCGACCATCCAGGCGAACAGCACGATGAGGACGACGTTGCGGACGGTGAGCAGGCTCACCGCGAGCGGCTCGGGCACGAGGATGCCCATGTAGAGCACCGGGTACACGAGCTGGGTGAGGAGGGCGGCGGTCAGGGCGAGGGTGGCCGGGCCCGTCCATGCCGGACGGTCGATCATGAGGCCGATCACGAGCGAGGGCACGAGCCAGCACAGGTACTGCGGGGAGCCGACCTTGTTGAAGACGATGAAGCCGGTCACCAGTGCCAGCGACAGCACCGGGAAGAGGGCGTGGAAGGTCGCCCCCTGCCAGGCCTTCAGCGCGCCGATCACCGCGACCGCTCCCATCGCCAGGACCAGGAGCGGCGTCATCGCGGCGATGACGGGATCGATCTCGGTCCCGGTGACCTGGAAGGTCAGCAGGTCGAACGAGTAGTACACGGAGAAGCCGTCGAGGCGCAGGAGCGCCCCCCAGAGGTACGGCGCCGCGACGGGAGCCTCGACCTGGAGTCCGCGGGTGGCCTGATCCCCGATGAAGCCGAAGGCGTGCGCGGCGCCGCCGGCCGCCCAGACGGCGGTGAGGGTGAGCCCCGAGACGACGAGCGCGCCGCCCACGACCGCCGCGCGCCGGCGCATCGCCACGACCGCGGCGGCGAGCAGCGCCGCCGGCCAGACCTTGACCCAGGTCACCGCCGCCAGCAGCACCGAAGCCAGCCACGGGCGGCCGACCAGCCACAGGCAGCCCGCGATCGCGACCGGCACCGTGAAGCCGTCGAGGCGGTACAGGCCCACCGGCCCCAGGGCGGCGATATAGGCCAGCCAGTACCACGCGGCCACCGTGCGGCCGGTAGACCGGGCGCGGCCGAGCAGGAGGGCGAAGGCCGCGGCGTCGACCAGGGTCACCAGCAGCACCCATGCGACGGTGTACGAGCCGACGATCGGCACGAAGGCGTGAGCGAGCACCATCGGGATGAGCGCGAGCTGCGGGTAGACCCACGGCTCATCGATCCCGACGATGCCGCCGCCCGCGAGCGCCTGGGTCGACCACGGCTCGTACACGCGATAGACGTCGCCCATCGGCTCGTTGGGCATCAGGAAGCCGAGCCAGGCGACGCCGAGGTGGACGGCGACGAACACCACCCACATCACCGTCCGTCTCGACACGCTCCCATCCTAGGGAGCGGGAGGCGGGCACCCGCCGGCCCGACGCCGACCTGTGGTCAGCCGCGCCGCAGCAGCGCGCCCACGGCGGCGGGCAGCTGCTCGGCGACGTCGAGGGCCGTCACCGGGCCGCCCTCCGCGGCGGCGACGGCGCGTGCGGCCGCCTGCGCGTGAAGCCACGAGCCGGTCGCGGCGAGGGGTCCGAGCTCGTCGGCGTCCACCGCACCGCGCGCGGCGGCCGCGGCGACGACGGCGCCGACGACGCCCGCGAGCACATCGCCGGTCCCGGCCGTGGCGAGCCAGGCCGACGCGGCGGGCAGGGTGGTCGACCATCCCGACGGCGTCGCCACGACCGTGCGGGAGCCCTTGAGCAGCACGCATCCGCCCAGGGCCGCGGCGGTCTCCCGTGCCGCCCCGATCCGGTCGCGCCGGGGTGCGAGGCCGAGCGCGTCGCGCAGGCGGGTGTGCTCGCGTTCGTGCGGCGTCACCAGCACCGGCGCCGCAGCCCCCGGTGCCAGGTCGAGCGCTCCGGCATCCACGACCACGGGCGCCTCGCCGGCCAGCAGCGCCTGCAGCGCGTCGGTCTCGGCGGCTTCGCGCGCGGCCGCGTCCGTGCCCGACCCGATCACCCAGGCCTGTACCCGACCTTCTCCGGTGACGGTCTCGGGGCGGCGGGCGAGCACCAGATCGGCGGCGCGGTCGGGTCCGACGTAGCGCACCATGCCCACTCCCGTGCGCCACGCGGCCTCCACGCCCAGCACCGCCGCGCCGGGGTAGGCGGTCGAGCCGGTTCGCACCCCGAGCACGCCCCGGGAATACTTGTCATCGGCTGCCGTTGGCTCACGAAGGACGCGAGCCGCATCGGCGGGCGTCCATCCTCCATCCATGGCGTCACCCTACCGGCGCGAACCCTCTGGAGCACCACCGCATGAGTCTGCTGTTCTCCCCGATCGACCTGCACGGCATCACCGTCCGCAACCGCCTCTGGGTGGCGCCGATGTGCCAGTACTCCGCCGAGGAGGGCGTGCCGAACACCTGGCACCTCGTGCACCTGGCGCAGTTCGCGTCGGGAGGAGCCGGCATGGTGATCGCCGAGGCGACCGCCGTCACCGCGGAGGGACGCATCTCCCCCGAGGACACCGGGATCTGGAACGACGCCCAGCGCGACGCCTGGCGTCCGATCGTCGACGCGATCCGCGCCCGCGGTGCCGTCCCGGGGATCCAGCTCGCCCACGCCGGCCGGAAGGCGTCGACGTGGTCGCCCTTCACCGGCGCTCGGGGCACCGTGCCCGCGTCCGAGGGCGGGTGGCAGACCGTCGCGCCGTCCGCCGTCGCCTACGAGGGCTTCGACGCGCCCGAGGCGCTCACCGCCGAGCAGATCGATGAGCTCGTCGACGCGTTCGCCGCCGCCGCCGTGCGCGCGGTCGATGCCGGCTTCGAGGCGCTCGAGGTCCATGCGGCCCACGGCTACCTGCTGCACCAGTTCCTCTCACCGCTGTCCAACCAGCGCGACGACGAGTACGGCGGGTCGCTCGAGAACCGCGCACGACTGCTGCTGCGGATCGTCGAAGCCGTGCGCGCCGCCGCGCCCGACGTCGCGCTGCTCGTCCGCTTCTCGGCCACCGACGCCGCCGACGGCGGCTGGGACGTCGCCCAGACCGCGACGGTCGCCGGATGGGCGGCCGAGCGCGGCGCGGAGTTCTTCGACATCTCCAGCGGCGGTCTCGTTGCCCACCAGCACATCACGACGGGTCCCGGCTACCAGGTGCCCTTCGCCGCGGAGGTCCGCGCCGCGGGCGTCGGCCCCGTCGGCGCCGTCGGCGAGATCACGACCGGCGCGCAGGCTGAGCAGATCCTCGCCGCCGGCGACGCCGACGTGGTGCTCGCGGGGCGCGAGTGGCTGCGCGACCCGCACTTCGGACTCCGCGCCCTCGGCGAACTCGGCGAGAGCGACCGGACTCTCGAGCGCCCGCTCTGGCCTGTCCAGTACGCGCGCGCAGCCCGCTGACCCGGTTCCCGGCTCTACACACAGCAGGGGGCGGACGCGATCGCGTCCGCCCCCTGCTTCTGTATCTCAGCGCTTCGATGTCTCAGCGCCGTCGTCGGGTCGCGTCGTCCACCTCGCCGACCAGCTCCTCGATGATGTCCTCCAGGAACAGCACCGCCGTGGTCTCGCCGCGCGCATCGCGCACCTGCGCGAGGTGACGGCTCGACCGCCGCATCAGCGCCAGAGCGTCCTCGAGGTCGGTCGTCTCCGACACGGGCACCATGTGGTGGATCCGCTTGGCCGGGATCGGGGCGTTGGCGTGGGCATCGGCATCCGGTCCCTCCGCCTCGCGGAGCACGTCCTTGAGGTGCACGTAGCCGATCGGCAGCCCCGCGGCGTCGACGATCACGTAGCGCGAGAAGCCGTGCTTGGCGACAGCGCGCTCGATCTCGTCGGGCGTGGTGGTGTCCGGGAGCGTCACGAGCGCCGAGAGCGGCACGGCGGCGTCCTTGGCCTTCTTCTCGGTGAACTCGACGGCGGCCGTCACCGCGCCGGACGCGTCGTCCAGCACGCCCTCGATGCGCGACTGGTTGACGATCGTCGCGACCTCGTCGAGCGTGAAGGTCGAGGCCGCCTCGTCCTTGGGCTCCACGCGGAAGAGGCGGACGATGTGGTTCGCGATCCAGTTGAGCGCCACGATCACCGGGTGGAAGAGCTTGGACACCCATACCAGCGGTGTCGCGAGCATCAGCACGGCCCGGTCGGGCAGCGAGAACGCGAGGTTCTTCGGCACCATCTCGCCGAAGACGACGTGCAGATACGAGACCAGGAGCAGCGCCAGCGCGAAGGCGACCCCGCCGATGACGGCCTCACTCCACCCCGTCAGCGCGAGCGGCACCTCCAGCAGGTGGTGGATGGCCGGTTCGGACACGTTCAGGATGAGGAGGGAGCAGATCGTGATGCCGAGCTGGCTCGTGGCCAGCATGAGCGTCGCGTGCTCCATCGCGTAGAGCGCGGTCTTGGCGGCGCGCGATCCCTTCTCCGCCAACGGCTCGATCTGAGAGCGCCGCGCGGAGATGACCGCGAACTCGGCGCCGACGAAGAACGCGTTGAACAGCAGCAGCACGAACAGCCATGCGATTCCCGCCCAGTCGTTCATCGCGACTCACCCCCGTCCAGTCCGGCACGGACCGCCTTCTCGGCGTCCTCCGACATCGGGTGCGGCACGAACTTCACGCGGTCGACCCGTCGCCCGTCCATGCGGTGGACGGTCAGCACGCCGTCCTCGATCTCCACGGTGTCACCGGCGACCGGGATGCGCTCCAGGGTCGACATGATGAAGCCGCCGACGGTGTCGTAGACGTCGCCCTCGGGCACGCGGATGCCGGTGCGGTCGCGCAGCTCGTCGGGGCGCAGGTCGCCCGGGAAGGTCACGGCGTCGGCACCGCGGACGATGCCCGCGCGGCTCCGGTCGTGCTCGTCGAGCACTTCGCCGACGATCTCCTCGACCAGGTCCTCGAGCGTGACGACCCCGGCGGTGCCGCCGTACTCGTCGACCACGATCGCCATCTGATAGCCCCGGGCGCGCAGCTCGGACATGAGGCCGTCGAGGTGGACGGCCTCGGGCACGCGCAGGGGCTCCTCGGCGATGGCCGCGGCCGGCACGTCGCCGCGGCGGTCGCGGGGCACGCTCACCGCCTGCTTGAGGTGGACGATCCCGGTGATGTCGTCCATCGACTCGTCGTAGACGGGGAACCGGCTGTGGCCGGTGCGGCGCGCGAGCTGGATGACGTCCTCGACGCTGTCGCCCGCGGCCACGGCGTGGACGCTGGGACGCGGCGTCATGACGTCGGCCGTCGTCAGGCGCGCGAAGGTCAGGGTGCGGTCGAGCAGGGAGGCGGTGTCCTCCTCGAGGAGGCCCGCGCTCGCCGAGCGGCGGACGAGGCTCGACAGCTCCTCGGCGGTGCGCGCCCCCGACAGCTCCTCCTTGGGCTCGACGCCCATCGCCCGCAGCACGCCGTTGGCGCTGCCGTTGAGCACCGTGATCGCGGGCCGGAAGACCGTTGTGAACACCGTCTGGAAGGGGATCACCAGCTTCGCGGTCTGCCGCGGCACGGCGAGCGCGAAGTTCTTGGGGACGAGCTCGCCCAGGATCATCGAGAAGATCGTGGCCACGGAGATCGCGACGATCGTGGCGATCGGCCGCGACACCGACGCCGGGATGCCCCAGGCGGTGAAAACGGGGTTCAGCAGGTTCGACAGCGCCGGCTCCATCGTGTAACCGGTGAGGAGCGTCGTCAGCGTGATGCCGAGCTGCGCACTCGAGAGGTGCGTCGAGGTGATCTTCAGCGCGCTGATCGTCATGGACAGCCGGGACTCGCCCGCGGCCTGCCGCTTCTCGAGCTCCGCCCGATCGAGATTGACCAGGGCGAACTCGCTGGCGACGAAGAGGCCGGTGCCGATCGTCAGGAGGAGCCCCACGCCCAACATGACGTAATCCATCACGCATCACCCCCGCTCATGCGGGAAGAGGGTCGGTGGGGCGAATGTCTACAACTGGGAGGGTCGTCCATCGTGCCGACGATTCTACGGCATGCCCCTCCGTGCCGTCCCGCGGCCTCCCGCCTCCGTCATGTCCCACATTCGGTCGCTTCGACCCTGCCGAGACGACCGGAAGTGGGACAAGGTCCACCGGGATAGGGACAAGGGGACACAGCCCTCACCAGCTGACCGGGAGCGCCTTGCCCTCTTCGTAGCCGGCGGCGGACTGCAGGCCGACGGTCGCGCGCTCGTGGAACTCGGCGACCGTCGAGGCGCCGGCGTACGTGAACGAGGAGCGCACGCCCGAGGTGATCATGTCGACGAGGTCCTCGACCGAGGGCCGGAGCGGGTCGAGATAGATCCTCGACGACGAGATGCCCTCGGCGAACAGCTCCTTGCGCGCCCGCTCGTAGGGGTCGAGGCGGCCGAAGCGCCCGTGCACCGCCTTGGTCGACGCCATGCCCCAGGACTCCTTGTAGACGCGTCCCTCGGCATCGGTCTGCAGCTCGCCGGGAGCCTCGATCGTCCCCGCGAACCAGGAGCCGATCATGACGGAGGCCGCGCCCGCCGCGAGGGCGAGCGCCACGTCGCGGGGGTAGCGCACCCCGCCGTCGGCCCACACGTGGGCGCCGAGCTCCGCGGCGGCCTGCGCCGTCTCGAGCACGGCGGAGAACTGCGGGCGGCCGACGGCCGTCATCATCCGCGTGGTGCACATCGCCCCGGGGCCGACGCCCACCTTGAGGATCGACGCCCCCGCGTCCACGAGGTCGCGCACCCCCTCGGCGGTGACGATGTTGCCCGCGGCGATCGGGATGCCGAGGTCGAGCGCGGCGACCTCGCGCAGGGCGCGGAGCATGCCCTCCTGATGCCCGTGGGCGGTGTCGACCACGAGCACGTCGACCCCGCCGTCGGCGAGCGCGCGCGCCTTGGCCGCCACGTCGCCGTTGATGCCGACGGCCGCGGCGACGATGAGGCGCCCGTCCGCGTCGACGGCCGGGCGGTACAGCGTCGAGCGCAGCGCCGTCCGCTGCGAGAGCGTGCCGACCAGGTATCCGTGGTGGAGGACGCACACCGTCTCGGCCTCGGCGGCGACGATGAGGTCGAACGCGTGCCGCGCGTCGGTGACGTCATCGGCGTCGATCGACGCCGCACGGCCGCGCGCGAGGTCGCCCAGACGTGCATCGGGAAGCGCGGTGCCGAGCCTCGTCGCGGGGATGACGCCGCGGATGTCGTCGATGTGGACGCGGCCGTCCCGCTCCTGCGCGACCACGATGCCGTGCCCCTCGGTGGCCGGCAGCAGTCCTGCCGCGTCCGCGACCGTCGCCTCGGGCGGGAGCACGAGCGGCGTGTCCCACACCACCGGCTGCGCCTTCACCCAGCGGATCGCGGCGTCGATGTCCTGGAGCGGCATGTCCTGCGGCAACACGCCCAGTCCGCCGCGGCGGGCGAGCGTGGCGGCCAGCCGGGCGCCGGTGACGGAGTTCATGTTCGACGCGACGAGGGGGATCGTCGCGGTGGAGCCGTCGCCGGGCGACAGATCGACGTCCAGTCGGCTCGTGACCCCCGAACGGCGCGGCACGAGGAACACATCCGAGTACGTCAGGTCCACCTGGGGTCGCTCTCCGGAGAACTGCATGAGTCCACGGTACCCACTCCAGCGGCCTGTGGATGGGGTGGGGGATGCCGCGGAAGCCGCACGGCGCGGTTATTCCTGGGATACCCTTGACAGTCGTGCGCATGCGCCACGATCCGGGCCTGCGCACCATCTGATCTTCACCGATGAAAGCAGGAGAATCGTGTCCAGCCAGGTGACCGGCGTGGGAACATCGAGCGACGGCGAATTCGGAGCCAACGAGTGGCTCGTCGCGGAGATGTACGAGCAGTACACCCAGGACCGCAATTCGGTCGACCAGGCCTGGTGGCCGATCCTCGACGCCTACAAGCCCGACGCGGGCGAGCCGGCGGACGCCGCCGCACCGGCCGCCCCGGCGAACGACGCTCCAGCGGCCGCCCCGGCAGCACCCGCGGCCGCCCCCGCAGCCGACGCCCGGCCGGTGACCGCCCCGGTGCCCGTGATCGGCGCGCCGCCCGTGGCGCGCACGACCGCACGGCCCGCGTCGCCCCAGCCCGTCCCCGCCCAGGCGCCCAAGTCGGCGCCCTCGGCGCCGCAGACCGCCGGCGAGGACGTCGTGACGACCCTGCGCGGCATGCCCAAGGCCCTCGCCGCCAACATGGACGAGTCCCTCACGGTGCCGACGGCCACGAGCGTGCGGACCGTGCCCGCCAAGCTCCTCATCGACAACCGGATCGTCATCAACAACCACATGTCGCGCACCCGCGGCGGCAAGGTGAGCTTCACCCACCTCATCGGCTGGGCGCTCATCCAGGCGCTGAAGGCGTTCCCCAGCCAGAACGTCTACTACGCCGAAGTCGACGGCAAGCCGTCGGTGGTCGCGCCCGCCCACATCAATCTGGGCATCGCGATCGACCTCCCCAAGCCCGACGGCACGCGCGCCCTCATGGTGCCGAGCATCAAGCAGGCGGAGTCGCTGACGTTCAACGAGTACCTCGACTCCTACGAGGACCTCGTCCAGCGCGCCCGCGCCGGCAAGCTCACCGCGGCGGACTTCCAGGGCACGACCGTCTCGCTCACCAACCCCGGCGGCATCGGCACCGTCCACTCGGTCCCCCGCCTCATGCGCGGGCAGGGCTGCATCGTCGGCGCCGGCGCCCTCGAGTACCCCGCCGAGTTCCAGGGTTCGAGCGAGAAGACGCTCGTCGAGCTCGGCATCGGCAAGACGATCACCCTCACCAGCACCTACGACCACCGCGTCATCCAGGGAGCCGGCTCGGGAGAGTTCCTCAAGATCGTCCACGAGCTCCTCACCGGCGGGCGGGGCTTCTACGAGTCGATCTTCGCGGCGCTGCGCATCCCGTACGCGCCCATCCACTGGGCCGGCGACATCAACGTCGACATCGCCGAGCGGGTAGACAAGACCGCGCGCGTGCAGGAGCTCATCAACTCGTTCCGCGTCCGCGGCCACCTGATGGCCGACATCGATCCCCTCGAGTACGTCCAGCGCACGCACCCCGACCTCGAGATCGAGTCGCACGGCCTCACCTTCTGGGACCTCGACCGCGAGTTCGTCACGGGCGGGTTCGGCGGCCGTCGCACCATGAAGCTGCGCGAGATCCTCGGCGTGCTGCGCGACTCGTACTGCCGCACCATCGGCATCGAGTACATGCACATCCAGGACCCGGGCCAGCGCAAGTGGTTCCAGGACAACGTCGAGGTCAAGTACCAGAAGCCCGGCCACGACGAGCAGCTGCGCATCCTCGACAAGCTGAACCAGGCGGAGGCGTTCGAGACCTTCCTGCAGACCAAGTACGTGGGGCAGAAGCGCTTCAGCCTCGAGGGCGGCGAGTCGCTCATCCCCCTGCTGGACGAGATCCTGCAGGGTGCGGCGGGCGCCGGCCTCGACGGCGCCGCCATCGGCATGGCCCACCGCGGCCGCCTGAACGTGCTGACCAACATCGCCGGCAAGACCTACGGTCAGGTGTTCCGCGAGTTCGAGGGATCCGTCGCGATCGGCTCGAAGAGCGGGTCGGGCGACGTGAAGTACCACCTCGGCACCGAGGGCACCTTCGTCTCCGACGCCGGGGCGGAGCTCCCCGTGTACCTCGCCGCGAACCCGTCGCACCTCGAGACGGTCGACGGCGTGCTGGAGGGCATCGTCCGCGCGAAGCAGGACCGGATGCCCATCGGCTCGTTCTCGTGGCTGCCGATCCTCGTCCACGGCGACGCGGCCTTCGCGGGTCAGGGCGTGGTGGTCGAGACGCTGCAGATGTCGCAGCTGCGCGGCTACCGCACGGGCGGCACCGTCCACGTGGTCGTCAACAACCAGGTCGGGTTCACCACGCTCCCCCAGGACGGCCGCTCGTCGGTGTACCCCACCGATGTGGGCAAGACCATCCAGGCGCCGATCTTCCACGTCAACGGCGACGACCCCGAGGCCGTCGTCCGCGTCGCCGAGCTCGCGTTCCGCTACCGCGAGGAGTTCCACCGCGACGTCATCGTCGACCTCGTCTGCTACCGCCGCCGCGGGCACAACGAGGGCGACGACCCGTCGATGACCCAGCCCCTCATGACGAACCTCATCGAGGCGAAGCGCTCGGTGCGGCGCCTGTACACGGAGTCGCTCGTCGGCCGTGGCGACATCACCGAGGAGGAGTACGAGAAGGCCAAGCAGGACTTCCAGAACCGCCTCGAAATCGCCTTCGCCGAGACCCACGCGGCCGAGACCGGCTCCACCGGCATCGTCACGCCGTCGACCACCGTCGACGTAGCCGTCGGCGAGCCCGAGACGACCGGGGTCTCCGCCGAGGTCGTGGCCCAGATCGGCGACGCGTTCGTCAACCGGCCCGAGGGCTTCACGGTCCACTCGAAGCTCCAGCAGCTGCTCGACAAGCGCAACGACATGAGCCGCAACGGCGGGATCGACTGGGCGTTCGGCGAGCTCCTCGCGTTCGGCTCGGTCCTGATGGAGGGCACCAACGTCCGCCTCGCCGGCCAGGACGCGCGACGCGGCACCTTCGTCCAGCGCCACGCGGTGATGCACGACCGCGTGAACGGCCAGGAGTGGCTGCCGCTGGCGAACCTGGGCGACAACCAGGGCCGCATCTACGTCTACGACTCGCTGCTGAGCGAGTACGCGGCGATGGCGTTCGAGTACGGGTATTCGGTCGAGCGCGCCGACACCCTCACGCTGTGGGAGGCCCAGTTCGGCGACTTCGCCAACGGCGCGCAGTCGGTCATCGACGAGTACATCTCGGCGGCCGACCAGAAGTGGAGCCAGCAGTCGAGCGTCGTGCTCCTCCTCCCCCACGGCTACGAGGGCCAGGGACCCGACCACTCGTCGGCCCGCATCGAGCGCTACCTCCAGCTGTGCGCGCAGGACAACATGACCGTGGCGCGGCCCTCGACGCCGGCCTCGTACTTCCACCTGCTGCGCCGCCAGGCCTACGCGCGTCCGCGACGCCCCCTGATCGTGTTCACGCCCAAGGCGATGCTGCGCCTGCGCGGGGCCACCAGCCCGGTGGACGCCTTCACCACCGGTCGGTTCGAGCCGGTGCTCGACGACGACCGCGGCGTCGACAAGGGCGCCGTGCGCCGCGTGCTGCTGCACTCGGGCAAGATCCACTGGGACCTCAAGGCGGAGCTCGAGAAGAACCCGAACCCCGGCGTCGCGCTCGTGCGGCTGGAGCAGTACTACCCGGCGCCGGTGGACGAGCTGAACGCCGTCCTCGACACGTATCCCGACGCGGAGCTGGTGTGGGTGCAGGACGAGCCCGAGAACCAGGGCGCCTGGCCGTTCATCGCCCTGGAGGTCGTCAAGCACCTCCGCGGGCGCACGATCCGGCGCATCTCACGCGCGGCGGCCGCATCGACGGCCACCGGCTCGCCGAAGGTGCACGCGATGGAGCAGGCGACGATCCTCGAGTCGGCGCTGAGCCTCTGAACACCGTCGCGGCGGCCGTCAGCGTGTGAGGCGGCCGCCGACGCGGCGGACGGCGGTGACGACGACCGCCGCCGCCGCGAGGCCGAGGGCGGGCAGGAGCGAGGCCCACGCGAGCGCCAGCATCCCGGCGCACAGCACCGCCGCGACGACCGCCATCCACCAGCCGGGCGACGCGCGCGGGAGCAGCCGCACGGCGGCGACCATGCCTACGGCGTAGATCGCCACCATGCTGCTCGTGTGGACGAGGATGAACGGCGTCAGCTCCAGCCCCGTGGCGACCATCAGAGCGAAGTACAGCGCGGTCACGGCGCCCGTGAGCGCCAGGGCCCGACGCGGGATGCCGCCGTGCTCCACTCCGGGTGAGAACCAGCGCGGCAGGTCGCCGTTGTCGGCCAGCGAGGCACCCAGTTTGGCGAAGGCGGCCAGGTAGGCGTTCAGGACCCCGAGAGCCACGATGGCGGCGATGATGCCCACCGCGATCGGGCCGAGGCGCGGAGACCCCAGACGGGCGAGGTCGAGCAGGGGGACCTGACCCTCCCCGGCCCGGGCGCCGAGCGCGCCGACCGTGACGACCTGCAGGATCAGGTAGCAGCCGCCGGTCACAGCCAGGGCGATCGCGGTGGCGATCGGGATGTCGCGGCGGGGCCGGGCGAACTCGCCGGAGATGTGGGTGCCCACCTCCCACCCGGCGAAGGCCCACACGAACATGCTCACCGCCGTCGCGACGCCCGCCCAGCCGTGGGGCAGGAACGGGGTCAGCCGCGCCGGATCGACCGACGGCGCGCCGAGCCCCACGACGAACACCACGACGGCCAGGAGGAGCGCGGTGAGGACGAACTGGACCGATCCGGCCACCCGCACCCCGAGGGCGTTGAGGACGAACGGCGGAACGAAGATGGCTGCGGCCA
Source organism: Microbacterium sp. T2.11-28 (assembly GCF_950097975.1). GTDB lineage: Bacteria > Actinomycetota > Actinomycetes > Actinomycetales > Microbacteriaceae > Microbacterium. The sequence continues at coordinate 194,002 of NZ_CATNHF010000029.1, read as the reverse complement.
GCAGCGGGACGACGACGCGGTCGACACCGAGTGCGGCGACGACGTACTCGGCGCCGAGCACGCTGACCACCGGCGCGCCCGCGCAGACTCCGAACAGGAACCAGTACCCGGTCATGCGGGCGGCGGTCGCTCCGAGAGCGCGACGCACGTAGCTGGCGACCCCGCCGGGGTCGGGATAGCGGGCGGCGAGCACGGCGAACACCCCGGCCAGCGGCACCGACAAGCCGAGAACGGCGACGACGGCGAGAATGCTCCCCGGCCCTGCCACGCCGGCCGTGAGACCGGGCAGCACGAGCAGGCCCGTGCCGAGGACGGACGCGACGTACAGCGCCGTACCCTGGACCAGCCCGATGCCGCCGCGGGAGGCTGCGGGCGTGTCGGCGGCGAGGCGGTCGGAGCTCATGCCACCATCCTGTCCAGCACCCCCGACTCCCGGCTCGCGGAAAACGGTCGTCTCGGTGCGCATTCCTGCCAGCACCGCCCCACCACCCAGACAGGACCGACATGGACGTCGCGCTGCTCGTGAACCCGGCCGCCCGCTCGGGCGCCCACTCGGATGCGGCCGAGCGCGCCGCCGCGCGGCTGCGCGGTGCGGGGATGCGCGTCGGGGTGATCTCGGGCGGCAGCGCCGCCGACTCGTCGGCGCTCCTTCGCGCCGCATTGGAGGTGGGGACCGATGCGGTGCTCGTCGCCGGCGGTGACGGCACGGTCAACCTCGCCATCCAGGAGCTCGCCGGCACGGGCGTGCCGCTGGGGGTGATCCCGGTGGGCACCGGCAACGACCTCGCCGCGGCGGTCGGCCTGCGGGAGCTGCACGCCGACGCGGCGGCCGATGCGGTGATCGCGGGCCGGACCCGGCGCATCGATCTGGCCCGCGCGACACGCGCAGACGGCAGCAGCCGGCTGTACGCGACCGTGCTGGCGAGCGGATTCGACGCCAAGGTCAACGACCGCGCGAACGCGATGCGCTGGCCGCGCGGACACGTCCGGTACGACATCGCCGTCCTGGTGGAGTTCCTCCGCCTGCGGGATCTCCCCTTCCACGTCGAGCTCGAGCAGGCGGATGGGAGCACCGAGATCATCGACGGCCCGCTGCTGCTGGCCTCCGTCGGCAACGGCCCCACCTACGGCGGCGGCATCCCGATCTGCCCGGGCGCCGTCCTGGACGACGGCCTGCTTGACGTGACGCTCGTGCGTCGGGCCGGGCGCGTGACCCTCCTGCGCCTGCTCCGCCGCGTGTACTCCGGCACCCACGCGGACTCGCCGCACGTGACGATCCGGCGCGCGCGTGCCGTGCAGGTCTCCTCACCCGGGATGACCGCCTACGCCGACGGCGACCCGATCGGCTCGCTGCCGATGCGCGTCGAGGCCGTTCCGGCCGCCCTCTCGGTCTTCACCGCCTGAACCGGGGAGTTCTCCCCATCGTGGTCCTCGTGCGGCGTTCCTAGGATGGACACGAGCCAGGAGGAGGACCGATGGCCGGTGAAGGCGTAGACATTCCGCTCGAGTCGATGGCGGAGCTGAGCGAGGCGCTCGGCGCGATCATCGCGGAGTACGAGAACGCGTCGTCGCGCACCCACGCATTGACCGAGGCGATCGGCCGGCCGCAGGGCCGCGGCTCGCTCCAGTCCGCCGCGGAGGACTTCGAGGCCAAGTGGGACGACAAGCGCGAGACGCAGCGCCGCCACCTCGAGGAGATGAAGAAGCGCCTGGACGAGGCGCGGGAGAACTGGGAAGAGGCCGACGCAGAACTGGCCCGCAGCATGGAGGCATCGGAGTAATGGCTCACGACGGCTACTGGTACCAGCGGGAGAACATGCCCGCGACGGCGGACGGGCGCGACATCGAGCGGATCGACGGCGAGCCCTCGCCCATCCGCCGGCGCGGCGAGGACATCGTCGAGCAGGGCGAGATGATGCGGTCGGCGGCGCGGACGCTCGAGCTCTTCGCCGACGGCACCATCGGCAGCGGCGAGTCGTTCGAAGCGGTGCGCGAGCAGGCCAAGGAGGTCTACGCCGACCTCCGCACGGCCGGCGAGCGGTATCTGCCGAGCGGTCGTGCGCTGGTGCGCTACGCGACGGCGCTGGAGACCGTGCAGTCGGCCACCGACAGCCTGGTCACCCAGGCCGCCTCGGCGTGGGACCGCGTCAACGAGGCCTCCCGGCGGCTCTCGGCCGCCGAAGGCGACCAGCAGGAGTGGGACTGGAACGAGAACCACGACGTCGAGCAGACCGGCACCCGCCCCTCCAGCGGCGCGGAGCAGAGCAGCTTCGACGCCGCCCTCCAGACCTTCGAGACCTACCGCGGGCAGTACGACGCGCCCGTGGCCCGGTGGGAGGCGTCGTACGACTCCACGCTCTCGAGCCTGCAGGGCGCCAACGAGGACGGCGTCTCCGACGGGTTCTGGGACGACGCCATGCCGTTCGTCGAGGGGCTGCTGACCGTGCTGATGTGGGTGGGCGTCGCACTCATCATCGTCGCCTTCGTGGTCACCGGCCCCCTGGCGGCGATCGCCGCCGCGCTGGCGGTCATCGTGGGCGTGATCTCGCTGCTCGGCGAGCTCGCGCGACTGTCGACGGGCCGCGGCAGCTGGCAGGAGGTCGCGCTGTCGGCCGTCGCCATCCTCCCGTTCGGCAAGCTCGCCGGTCTCGGCCGGCTCGGCTCGTTCGCCTCGGCCGGCGCGCGGTTCCCGCGACTGTCGGGCACGGTGCGGCTGTTCGCCTCCGAGTTCGTCGACGCCCGCAACGCCTTCCGCGCCCTCGACGGCGTCCTCGCCAACCGGATGCCGCAGCTGTTCGTGCGCGGCACGCCCCACGGACTCAACACGCGCAACATGTTCCGGCTCTTCTACTCGCCGGTCATGGTCAAGGAGACCTTCGCCCTCACCGGCAGCTGGGGCAACGGGTGGCGCGCACTGGCGGGCTTCGCGCCCGGCCGCATGCCCCAGAGCCTCACCGAGGCACTGGGCGGAGCCGCCCAGGCGTACGCGACCGTCATGCCGACCCTGGTCAGCGTGGCCAAGTCGTTCGACTGACGGTCCCCGTAGACTCGATCACCGTGCCTCTCGCGTCCGCCGTGCCCCCCGTCTCAGGATCGGAGCCCCGTGTCTCTGCGTGCTGAACTGGTCGAGCCCACCGCGGGGCTGCCCGGATTCGCCCTGGTGCTGCCCGACGGCTGGGGGGCCTTCGATCCCGACCCCGAGGTGCTCCGCGCGCGCGCCGAGCAGTCGCTCGGGCGCCTGTCGGCGGCTCAGCGGACCGCCCTCCGCCCCGTGATCGACGAGGTGTTCGCCTCCGCCCGACGCGGTGGTGCGGACCTCGTGCGCCTGTTCGCCCAGGCCGACGTGGCGGAGACGGACTATCTGCCGGTCTCACTCGTGGCGGCACGCATGGACGCGCCGGGAGGACGCAGCCTGGCCGAGGCGGGCCGCCACCTCATCGCCACCCGGGGTGCCGCTCCACTCGACGACGGTGCCACGATCCTGCGCTGGACGCAGACGTCCACCGCCGGATTCTCCGACGGCGCGGCCGAAATCCTGACGATCAACTACCTGCTCCCCGCCCCCGGCACCGAGCACCGCGGTCTGCTGTTCCAGGCCAGCATCCTCGCCTCGGCCGGCGGTGTCACCGTCGACCCGACCGGTGTCGCGACGATGAGCGCGCTGTGCGACGCGATCGTCGCGACCGTCCGCTGGAAGCGCGATGCCTGAGCTGTCCGTCGAGGCCGACCCGCGCCTGTGGTCGGTCGTGCCGGCCGAGGCCGATGCCGAGGAGTGGCTTCGGGCGCTCCTGGAGGGCAGGACCGATGAGCAGTCGGCGCGCATCCTGCTGGCGGCCGATCTGGCCATGACCGCTCGCGAAGCCGCCGGCGACGCGCTGGTGCTCCTGCTGTGCGAGCCGGTGTCCGGCCTCTACGCGACGCTGGGGTTCATCGTCACCGACGCGCCGGCGTTCTCCGACCGCGGTCGCGCCGAGGAGCTCGCCCTCACGGTGACGCCGTCGCCGTGGCCGCCGACCACGACGGCGCTGCCGGAGGGGCCGGTGTCGGGATGGCGGGTCACCGTGCTCTTCTCCGACGACGACCAGCCCCCGACGGCGGACCCCTCTCCGGCGACGACGCTCGGCTGGGTGCGGACGACCTATGTGCTCGATCTGCACGGACGGCTGGCGGTCGGCCAGCTGTCGCCGCTGAGCCCCGAAGCGGGCGCGGTCGCGATGGCGCTCACCGAGCAGCTCCTGCCCACCCTCGAACTGGAGAGCCGATGACCGAGCCGCACCCCCTGGCCGCCCGCGCCGCCGAGGTGCGCGACGAGCTCGTCTCGCCCGGCACCGCACACCGCGAGCTGATCGAGTACGCGGTGCTCACCGTCGCCGGGCTCGACGGCCTGCGCGACCGGCTCGTGACGGAGTCCAATGCGGTCGCGGCCCGCGCCCGCGGACGGGTGACCGCACTGCTGCGCGAGCGCTTCGGCGGACGACGGCCGCAGCTGAGCGGCTGGCACTCGCTGCTGGTCTTCCTGCTCACCTTCGCCCCGGTGGCGCCGATCGCGCTCCTCGCGTCGCTGCGGCTCGGGACCGACGGCACGGAGCCCGCGGCGGCGGTCGCCACCGCGGTGATCGGGCTGCTCCAGCTCGCGGTGGCGCTCAGCGTCGCCGGCAAGCCCGTGGTGCGCAGCACCCTGTTCCAGGCGCAGGTCTCGGCGGTGCTGGTGGTCGGCGTGGCCGTCGTCGGCGCCGTGATCACCGCAGCGCCCCTGCCCGCGCTGTTCCTCACCGGCGCGGCCGGCTCGGTCGCGGCCGTCCTCGTCTATCTCCGGGGTCGGCGCGATCGCGAGCGGACGCAGCTCATCGACGACGGCCTCGAGACCGCGTACCTGGACGTCAGCGCCGAGGTCGCCGCCGAGCGCGCGCGCCTCCTCGACGGCGCGGCGCGAGAGCTGCGCGAGGCCGGCGTGGACGTCGACGGGGTCAAGGCTCTGCGGACCTCGGCGCTCGCGCTGCTGCGCTCCACGGGCAACCCGGCCGTCGACGACGATCCGGACGCCATCCCCGGCGCCTACCTCATCCTCGGGCACACGAGCGCGTGGCTGCCGCCGACCCACCGGGACCGCGGCGAGGCCTGAGGATCAGTGGTGCGCGGCCTGCTCGGCGCGCAGTCGGCTCAGCACCTGGTCGCGCAGCTGCTCGGGAGCCGTCTCCTTGCACGCACGGGCGAGCACGGCGGTCAGCGTCGTGGCCACCAGGGCCTCCTCGCGGCAGGCCGGGCAGTTGTCCAGGTGCTCCTTGATGTCGGCGTGCTCGGTCTTGCACACCTCGTTGCGCAGGTACTCCTCGAGGTCTTTCCTCGCCTTGTCGCAGCCGCAGTCGCTCATTTCGTGCTCCTCGTCGCGGGCACGTCGATGCCACGCTCTCTCGCATAATCGGCGAGCAGGTCACGAAGCAGTCGCCTGCCACGGTGCAGGCGACTCATGACCGTGCCGATCGGGGTCTTCATGATGTCCGCGATCTCCTGATACGCGAAGCCTTCGACATCCGCGAGGTAGACCGCCAGGCGGAAGTCCTCGGGGATCTGCTGCAGCGCGTCCTTCACCGCCGACGCCGGCATGTGGTCGATCGCCTCCGCCTCGGCGGAGCGGGAGCTGGTGGCGGTCGTCGACTCCGCGCCGCCCAGCTGCCAGTCCTCGAGGTCGTCGATCGTGCCCTGGTAGGGCTCGCGCTGCTTCTTCCGATACGTGTTGATGTACGTGTTGGTGAGGATGCGGTACAGCCACGCCTTCAGGTTCGTGCCCTGCGTGAACGACGCCCACGACGCGAACGCCTTGACGAAGGTCTCCTGCACCAGATCGGCGGCGTCGGCGGGGTTGCGCGTCATCCGCATCGCGGCGGCGTAGAGCTGATCCATGAACGGGAGCGCCTGCTCCTCGAACTGGTCTCTGGGCTCCGGGGCCGTCTGCGGGTCCTCGGTGGTCTGCGGGTCTGTCGCCGCCTCGTGTTCCATCAGGCGCCAGTCTACGTCGCCGACCACGTCGTACACCGATGGCAGCGTGGCGATCATGACGCTCCTCACAGCGGGATGTCCGAGGGTCTCACTCGGGCGGGACGACGGGGTTCGTTAGGGTAGAACCCGATGACTGCGTCCGGGTATTCCCAGCCTCCCTCCGCCGCCGACGCCGCGGCCGTCGAGGGTGCCTGGCCGGCGCCCACCCGAGACGTCCCGGTGCACGCCACCGTGACCGTTCCGGGCTCGAAGTCGCTCACCAACCGCAAGCTCGTGCTGGCCGCCCTCGCCGATGCCCCGAGCACTCTGATGTCCCCGCTGCACTCCGACGACTCGGCGCGCATGATCGATGCGCTGCGCACCCTCGGCGTCGAGATCGAGGAGCTCCCCGCGTCCGGACCCTTCGGCCCGGACCTGCGCGTCACCCCGCCGAGCTCCTTCCGCGGCGATGTCGTCATCGACTGCGGACAGGCCGGCACGGTGATGCGCTTCATCGCCCCGCTGGCCGGTCTCGCCGAGGGAGACGTCACGATCACCGCGCACGAGAGCGCGCTGCACCGCCCGATGGGCGTGATGATCAAGGCTCTCCGCGAGATCGGCGTCGACATCGACGACGGCGGCAACTGGGCGCTCCCCTTCACGGTGAAGGGGCGCGGCCACATCCGCGGCGGCGAGGTCACCATCGACGCGAGCACGTCGAGCCAGTTCGTCTCGGGGCTCCTTCTGGCCGCTCCGCGGTACGACGTCGGCCTGCACCTGCTGCACTCCGGAGCCCGGCTCCCGAGCCTCCCGCACATCGACATGACCGTCGAGGCCCTGGCACGCCGGGGCGTGCACGTGGAGCACGCGCAGCCCCACGAGTGGCTGGTGCCCGCCGGCACCCCGCGCGGGCGCGACGCCAGCGTCGAACCCGACCTGTCCAACGCGGCGCCGTTCCTCGCGGCCGCGATCCTCACCGGCGGCGCCGTCACGATCCCGGCGTGGCCGGCGACCTCGACGCAGCCGGGCGCACTCCTCACCGACATCCTCACCCTCATCGGCGCCCGCACCTCGCGCCGCGGCGGCGCGCTGACGGTCACCGCCGGCGACCGCATCGCCGGTGTCGACCTCGACCTCACGGCGGCCAGCGAGCTGACGCCCACGCTGTTCGCCCTGGCGGCCTTCGCCGACGCCCCGTCGACTCTGCATGGGATCGGCCACATCCGCGGCCACGAGACCGACCGCATCGCCGCGCTGGTGTCGAACCTTCGGGCGCTCGGCGGCGACGCGGAGGAGCTCCCCGACGGCATCCGCATCACCCCCGCCCCGCTCCACGGCGGGCTCTGGCGCGCGCACCACGATCACCGCATCGCGACGGCGGGGGCCATCATCGGCCTGCGCGTGCCGGGAGTCGAGGTCGACGACATCGGCACGACCGCGAAGACCATGCCCGAATTCCCCGAACTGTGGCGGGCGATGCTGGCAGGCGACGCGTGAGCGGTCGACGGCGGCGATGAGCTGGCTCGACGACTACGACGACGACGACGAGTCGGACTTCGACGAGTCCTCCGTCCGCGTCCGCCCCAACCCGAAGGCGAACCGGCCGCGCACCAAGCGCCGCCCCGCCCACGCCGATGCGCGCATCGCCCGCGTGCTGGGGGTGGACCGCGGCCGGTACACCGTCCTCGTGGACGAGGACGGCCCCGACGAGCGTCAGGTGTCGGCCACCCGCGCACGCGAGCTGCGCAAGCAGCCGATCGTCACCGGAGACCGGGCGCGCATCGTCGGCGACTCCTCCGGAGACGACGGCACGCTGGCGCGCATCGTCGGGATCGAGGAGCGCACCTCGCTCCTGCGCCGCAGCGCCGACGACACCGATCAGGTCGAGCGAGTGGTCGTCGCCAATGCCGACCAGATGCTCGTCGTGGTGGCCGCAGCCGACCCGGAGCCCCGGCCCCGCCTCGTCGACCGCTACCTCATCGCAGCCCTCGACGCCGGCATCCGGCCGCTGCTGGTCGTGACGAAGACCGACCTCGCCGACCCGAGCGGGTTCCTCCGCCACTTCGAGGGGCTCGACGACCTCGAGGTGTTCACGAGCGGGCACGGCGACATGCCGGTCGATCGGATCGGCGAGCGCCTCGTCGGCCACTCGACCGTCTTCGTCGGACACTCCGGAGTGGGTAAGTCGACGCTGGTCAACGCCCTCGTGCCCGACGCGGCGCGCGCGACTGGGCACGTCAACGAGGTCACCGGTCGAGGACGCCACACCTCGAGCTCCACCGTGTCTCTGCGCTACCAGAGCCCAGCGGGCAAGGGGTGGGTGATCGACACGCCGGGTGTGCGGTCGTTCGGCCTGGGTCACGTCGATCCCGCGAACATCCTCCGCGCCTTCACCGATCTGGCCGCCGTGGCCGAGGAGTGCCCGCGCGGCTGCACGCACCTGCCCGATGCTCCCGACTGTGCGATCGTGGAGGCCGTCGCCGAGGGGCGCCTCGGCGACCGCGGCGCCGCGCGGCTGGACTCCCTGCAGCGCCTGCTGGCGACCTTCGCCCGGCCCTGACCCGCGTGCCCGCGGCGAACCCGGCGGCAAGCCTGCGGCGAACCCTGCAGCGCCGTGCGCTCACTATCCTGGGAGCATGACCCGCCTCGAACCCGGCTCCCCCGCTCCCGCCTTCACCCTGGTCGACCAGGACGAGCGGGAGGTGTCGCTCGACGCGCTGCGCGGGCAGGGCGTCGTCCTGTTCTTCTACCCCGCTGCCATGACCCCGGGCTGCACCACCGAGGCGTGCGACTTCCGCGACAGCCTCGCCCCGCTGCAGGCCGCCGGCTACACGGTGCTCGGCGTGTCCCGCGACGACCCCGCCACGCTGCGCGAGTTCCGCTCGCGTGACAGCCTCCCCTACGACCTGCTGAGCGACCCCGACCACCGGGTGCACGACGCCTACGGCGCGTGGGGCGAGAAGATGAACTACGGCAAGGTCGTCGAGGGCGTCATCCGCTCCACGTTCGTGATCGGCCCGGACGGGACCATCGAGCACGCGCTGTACAACGTGAAGGCCACCGGGCACGTCGCCCGGATCCGGTCACTGCTCGGCGTCTGACCCCTCCGCCTCCGCGGCGCGCATGCGGCGTCCGGCGGCCCGGGCGCTCGCGACCAGGGCCGCGAGCACGACGACGGCCGGCACCGCCAGCGCGGCCGCGAAGCCGGGCTGCGGGTCGGGGCCGGTGAGTGCGCCGAGCGCGACGGCGAGCGCCAGCAGCTGGGTGACGATTCCGCCGCTGCGCCCCCAGGAGCTCCCGCGCCAGACCGCGACTCCGAAGGCGACGACCGCGATCGCCCCGACGACCGTGAGGACGATCAGCGCGATCGAGCTGGCCACCGACTCGGTGTCGCCGGAGACGAGGGCGACGATCTCCCATCCCGCCAGGACGAACAGACCCGCCCCTTCGGCGCCCAAGGCGACGGCGGCGAAACGCTCGACGGGACGGGTGCGCATGGGCCGGAGGACTCCTCGGATCGGTGCGCGGAGCGTCGCGCGACCGTGCCGGCCTTTAAGGCCACGCACAGCAAACTGGTCTGGAAATGCCATGTTCACCCTTGATTCACCTGCCGCCGCATGGGACGATTGATGAAGCGTGTGCTCCCACAGCGCAGTGGGGCGAGCAGTTGCTCGCACACTTCCAGGGTAATCGACGTCCACCCGGCGTCCGTCCCACCCGAACTTCATCCCGCATCAAGGAGCACCACACCATGGATTGGCGCGACAAAGCCGCCTGCCTGACCGTCGACCCGGAACTCTTCTTCCCCGTCGGCAACACCGGACCCGCCGTCGACCAGATCGAGAAGGCGAAGGCCGTCTGCGCGCGGTGCACGGTCACCGAGATCTGCCTGCAGTACGCCCTCGAGTCCGGTCAGGATTCGGGCGTGTGGGGCGGTCTGTCGGAGGACGAGCGCCGCGCTCTCAAGCGCCGCGCCGCCCGCGCGCGCCGCGCCTCCTGACGCCTCTCCGAACGGTGTGCCGTCCGGCGTCGTCCGTCCCAGCGGGCTCTCAGAGCCGCATGATCATCGACATCGGCAGGCGCCACATGCGCGCCACCGGCGCGATGTTGCCGATCGCCGCGGCGAGCGCCCCGACGCCGAGTCCGAGCACGGCGGCATCGACCGGATAGCTCGACGCCGCCGTGTCGGGAAGTGTCGCCATGGCCGACACCATGGCCGGATGGGCGACGACCGAGACTGAGATGGCCGCCGCTGCCGCAGCGCCGGCGACGACCTGCGACTCGATCACCATCGCCAGCGCGAGCGCCGGACGCGGCATTCCGAGAGCTCGGCGCAACGCGAGCTCCCACGCGCGTTCGCGTGAGCGCGACAGGCCGATGTTGAGGATGCCGACGGTCAGGGACAGCACGCTGAACGTCCCCACGACGACGAAGGCGATCGTCGCCGCGCTCAGTTCGGCGAGGAGCTCGTCGAGCCGATCGGTGCGTTCGACGCGCTCGACGAGAGCGGAACCGGCGATGCTCTCGATGCCCGTGAGGACCTCGCGCACGACGGCGGCGTCGAGTCCGGGGGCGGAGACCGTCAGGGCCGAGGTCCGGTCATCGCTGAGCACCACCGCGCCGGCATGCTCTTCCAGGCGTACGTAGACGCAAGGGTCGCGCAGCCCGTCCTCGACGATGCCCCGGATCACGACACCGGTCCCGTCGTCGGTCCGCAGGACGTCGCCGATGCCGGCGCCGAGACCCGCCGCCGCGCGGTTCACGACGCCCGTCGGCACGAGCGACGCAGTGTCGTCGAGCCAGGCGCCGGCGAGGACCGGCCAGCGTCGCACCGCGATCAGCGCGGGCGTGGTCAGCACGACCTGCGTCTCGACGAGGTGCTGCGGAGCGGTGACGGCCAGGGTCGGCAGTCGCACGACCGGCGCCACCGCGGCCTGTTCCGGCGTTCGGCGCTGCAACTGCGCCGTCAGTCGCTGCAGATCCACCGGGGACGCCGTCGCGTACAGGTACGCGGTGACGGTGACACGATGGCCGCTCTCCAGTGCGGACTGGTGCTCGATCGTGCGCGCCATCGTCGTGGAGGCGCCGGCGACCGTGACGATCCCGACGAGACCGAGCAGCAGGGTGACCATCGTGAGGAGATGGCCCCGCGCGTGCCCGCGGAGGAGCTGACCGGCGAGGCGGAGCGTCTTCACGGGACCACCTCGACCGACGGTCCCGCCCGCTCAGCCCGTTCAGTCCTCTCAGCCCGCGTGCCCGAGACCTCGTGCAGACGGCCGTCGGCGAGTTCGCGGACGGTGCCCATCTGCGCGGCGACCCCCGGGTCGTGCGTGACCACGAGCAGGGCGCAGCCGCGCTCGTGCGTGGCCTGCCGGAGGAGCCGGAGCACATCGGCGGCCGTCGCTTCGTCGAGCGAGCCCGTGGGCTCGTCGGCGAGGAGCAGGTCGGGCTCGCACGCGAGCGCCCGGGCGATGGCGACCCGCTGCTGCTCGCCACCGGAGAGCTCGCGTGGGCGGCGCCGTCGCAGATGCGCGAGGCCGAGCTCGCCGAGGAGATCGTCCGCCCGCCGGCGGCGCTGCACCGGTTTCAGGTGCCCGGCGGCATCCATCGGCACGGCGACGTTGCTCGCGGCGGTGAGGTAGTCGATCAGCCGGAAGTTCTGGAAGACGAACCCGAGGCGCCGGGCCCGAAGTACGGCACGATCTCGTTCACCGAGAGCCTCGATTCGCTCTCCCCACAGCCATCGCTCCCCGTCGGTGAGGTCGTCGAGGAGTCCGAGCACCGACAGCAGCGTGCTCTTCCCGCTTCCGGACCGGCCGATCACGGCGAGCGATTCGCCTGCGGCGATCGTCAGGTTCGTCGCGTCGAGCACGGGCCGCCCGCCGACCACCTTCGTGCCCTGCACCAGGCGGAGGACATCGCGGGTCATTCGAGGAGACTCGGGCTCGGGACCAGCACCTCGTCGCCTTCGCGGAGGCCGTCGACGATCTCGACGACGTACCCGTTCGACCCGCCGAGAGTGACCTCGCGCTCGACGATCTCGTCGCCTTCTCTCACGGAGACACGGGCACGGTCGATGGTGCCGGCGACCGCCTCCAGCGGCAGCGAGAGGACGTCTTCGTGGGTGGCGAGCGTGACGACGAGCTGTCCGGTCATCCCCGTGAGGACGCGCACGGACGCCGGGATGGCACAGGCGAGGAAGGAGTCACCTTCCTGGACAAGGGCGGGGTCGGCGGAGCTCGGCACGGGGTCCACGAGGTCGCAGGCGAACGGTCCGGAGGAGCCGAGCACCTCGCCCTCTGCCCTCCCGGGCACGTCGAGGTCGGCCAGTCCCTCCGTCGACGCCGCCAGCCGCAGCAGGTCTTCCCCCGTCACCGGGGCGCGCAGGGCGAACCCCTCGTGCACCGCTTCGGCGAGAGGAAGCCCGGCGACCACCTCGGCCCCCGGTTCGACGAGGAGTCGTTCGATCCGGGCGCGTGCTCCGACGGGGAGCTCGCGCCCCGAGCCGAGCCGCACCGCCAGCGTGTCGTCGTGCTCGACGAAACCCCCGGACGCCGGGGCCGTGACCTGGAACGTCATCCCCGACACGACCGTGCCCGGAAGTGAGAGCACCGTGTCGAAGGTGCGCCGTTCGACCGTCTCGGTCGTGAGCGTCGCCTTGGACGCCTCTGCGTCGTCGGCATATGGCGGCGCCGAAGGAGCGATGCAGGCTGAGAGGAGACAGCCCAGGAGCATCGCGGCGACCGCGGAGCCGAGCGCGCGTGCGCTGTCGACAGAACGGGCGGCCATCAGGATTCCACGTCGCAACCCACGGCGAAGTCCTTCAACGAGCTCAGGTCGCCCGTCCGCGCCCCGCCGAGGACCTCGAGCTCCCACACCCGGCCGGGATCCTCGTAGTAGAGGCGATGGAATCTGGAGTCCAGGGCCGACTCGAGCATGTCGAGCGCCTCGTCGAGCCTCGCCCGGTCGTCGCCCGCTTCGAGCGCCTGCACCATCCACGTGCACTCCCAGTAGATGTATGCCTGACTCTCCCCCGATCCGGTTTGGAAGAGATCGGTCGTCTCAGGGTCGGTCACGGTCTGGCTCTCCAGCGGCGGATGAGTGTTGACCCCCTCGGGAAACGGCAGGTCGTCTGGGAAGTTCTCGAGCGTGCGGTCGTATTCCGCGCGCATCTCGTCGTAGGACATGAAGCCCTCCTGCGTGACGGCATCGGCATCGCAGCCCGCGAGGCTCGTCATCAGAAGGCAGAGGACGACGCCGAAGCCGCCGACGCGGCCGAAAAGACCGGCAGGCTTCACGAATCCCCCTCGCAACCGACCGCGAAGTCCTTCAGCAGCCTCAGGTCGCCCTGCCGAGCACTCCGAAGCACTTGGTTCTCCCAGACCCCGCTGGAGTCGTCGAAGTGTCTCGCACGCATGTCGGAGTCAAGCGCGGACTCCAACATGTCCAACCCCTGATCGGCCTTCTCCCCCACACCGTCCGCAGCCAGCACTTGCATCATCCACGTGCACTCCCAGTACACGTATGCCTGTCCCGAGCCGGAACCCACCTCGAAGAGATCAGTGGTCTCTGGGTCTGCGACGATCTGGCTCTCGAGCGACGGGTGGGTGGGCACACCCTCGGGGAACGGAAGGTCGGCCGGAAAGTCCTCAAGCGTCCGGTCGTACTCATCGCGCATCTCGTCGTAGGACATGAAGCCCTCCTGCGTGACGACGCCGGAAGTGCATCCTGGGAGCGCAGAAACAGCGAGCACGAGACCGACGAACGTCCTGGTCGCTCCCGAGTGCCTACGTTGAGCCGTCACCACGTGATGTCTCCCTGCCAGCGGATCTTGATCGGGTCGAAGCTGCCCTGAAGCTCGCCCATCATCTGACCCGACAGCTTGTAGCGCCCACTGGGGATGACGGTCGATCCGGTCGACGAGTACCAATACGTGGTCTGCCCGGTGGTATGGAAGAGCGCGCGGTCAGACACGCGAACTCCGTCGTTGTCCCTCATCCACAGGCGGAAGTTGAACGCGGTCACCCTGTCCAGATACATACGCGGTCGGGTGGTCGAGACGTGGTCCCGGAATGTTTGATAGTTCACGACGAACCCGCGGCCGTTCAGTTCACCCCAGACGTTGCTGTAGTAGTACGCGTGCGCGGGGACGGCGACCCCGAGGACGATCGCCGCGGTGATGACGACTGCGGCCAACGGCTTCTTGATTGCTCTCATGTATGCATGAAAGCACGACTCATGAAAGCACGCTTATGTTCTCCACAGTCTGCCGGGCGAATCGCCGTACGGCGGCCCTCAGCCCCCGGGGCGATCGATATAGCGCAGGGGGATCTCGATCGTGACCTCGGTGCCCGAGCCGAGGATGGTGTGCCAGTCGATGGTCCCGCCCAGTTCGCCCTGGATGAGCGTTCGGACGATCTGGGTGCCGAGTCCCCGGCCCACCTGCCCCTCAGGCAGACCGACTCCGGTGTCCCGGACGCGCACGCCGAGCTCCTCGTCGGTGCGCTCCGCGATGATCTCCACTTCGCCCTCCTGATCGGCCAGGCCGTGCTCGACGGCGTTGGTGACCAGTTCGGTGAGCGCGAGCGCGAGCGGCGTGGCGTACTCGCTCGGCAGAGTGCCGAAGGTGCCGGTCTTCACAGTCCGCGCCCGGGTATTGGGCGAGGCCGCGACTTCTGCGACGAGCTTGAGCACCCGGTCGAAGACGTCGTCGAAGTCGACGTTCTGCGCGAGGCCTTCCGAGAGCGTGTCATGCACGACGGCGATCGCCGAGACGCGGCGCATGGCCTGCGTCAGGGCGTCGCGCGCGTCGTCGGAGTGGGTGCGGCGGGACTGGATCCGCAGGAGTGAGGCGACGGTCTGCAGGTTGTTCTTGACGCGGTGGTGGATCTCGCGGATCGTCGCGTCCTTCGTGATGAGCTCCTGCTCCTGGTGGCGGATCTCGGTGACGTCGCGGCAGAGCACGATCGCCCCGATGCGGGTGCCGTGGTCCTTCAACGGAATCGTCCGCAGCGACACCGTGACGCCGCGCGCCTCGATGTCGGCCCGCCAGGGCGCGCGGCCGGCCATGACGATCGGCAGGGACTCGTCGAACTGTCGCGAGGCGGGCAGGAGCGCGGTGGCGACCTCGATGAGCGGTTCGCCCTCGAGCTCGTCGTCGAATCCGAGGCGGTTGAACGCCGACAGTGCGTTCGGGCTCGCGAACGTCGTGACGCCGTCCACGTCGAGACGGATGAGCCCGTCCGACGCGCGCGGCGCGCCGCGCCGGGGCGAGGTCGGTGCGGCGAGATCCGGGAAGTCGGCGGCCGCCATCATGCCGAACAGGTCGTCGGCGCAATCGTTGAAGGTGATCTGCTGCCGCGACGGCGTCCGAGCCTCACCGAGGTTCGTGTGCCGGGTGAGGACGCCCACCACCGTTGCCGGGCTGTCGGCGGTGGCGCGTGCGCGGACGATCGGCACGGCGCGCACCCGCGTCGGCGTCTCCTCGAACCAGTCGGGCGAGGCGGAATCCACGATCCTCAGCTGTGTGAAGGCGTCCCTCACCTGCGTGCGCCACTGCGGACGGACCCGGTCACCGACGATGTCGCGATAGAAGAGCGTCGCCGCCCCCGACGGGCGGGTGTGGGCCACCGCGATGAAGGAATCGTCGTCGGTCGGCACCCAGATCACGATGTCGGCGAAGGCGAGGTCGGCGAGCAGCTGGCCGTCACCGGCCAGGCGGTGGAGCCACTCCACGTCCGCCTCGCTGGATCGGCCCTGGGCGTAGACGAGATCGCTGAGTGTCGACACGACTCCAGGCTACCGACCTCGTCACACGCGCGGTGCGACCGGCCGCCGCGATGGTCGTCGTCGCCTCCGGCGCGGCGACGGGGGCGGGGGCGGCGGCTCGAGGGCCTCACCTACGAAGCGGCGGATCGCCGCCGTGAGCGCCGAGCGCCCAGCGGCCCGGAGTACGGGCTGCGCACTCAGCAGCGCGGCATCGACGGCCCGCGCGTCGGCAGGTGCGAACCACATCTCCCCCGCGCCGGCGTAGCGCTCGATCGCCCGACGCACCTGGGTGCGCGGATCGAGCCCGAGCACACCGGGCCGCGTCTTGTTGACGAGGATCCGCACCGGAGTCGCCCCGATCACGGCCCGCAGCTCGGAATGCGCGCGGACGAAGCGGGAGATCCCCACCGGATCGGCCGCGACGACCGCGACGACGAGATCGGCGACCCGCAGGGCGCCCAGGGTGGCGGCGTTGCGACGCGGCCCGTCGAGATCGCTGACGATCTCCTCGTCGAGTTCGAGTGACGCCGCGACGTCGACGACGACATCATCGGCCCAGTCCCGGCAGACGGTGAGCGCGGCCTGCACCCGCTCCACCGACAGTTCCGGCCACCGCCCCGGACGGTTGATCCCGGTGAGGACGCTGAGGCCGCCGTGCGGCAGGGATATCCGTTCGAGCTCGTCGACGGACAGGGCGCCTCGCGCGGCCTGGCGGCATGCCGCCGCGAACCCCGGGCCCTCATCCGCCAGCCCCGTCGCCAGCGCGACCGACGGCGCGTGCGAGTCCGCATCGACGAGGGCGACCCGGCGGCCGTCGCGGGCGAGCTCAGCCGCGAGCCCGATGGCGAGCGTCGTCCGCCCCGGCGACCCGGCGGCCCCCCACACCACGATCACGCGGCCACGGCCGCGGCCGACCGGCCGGGTCGAGTCCCCGGCCGCCGGGTCGATCACTTCGCGCGCCGGCGCATCGGCATCGACGGCGCGGACCCCGAATCGCTCCGCCAGCCGCCGGTCTGACGCGCGCGTGCACCGCGCGACGATGCGCACCCCGAAACGGTCGCACGCCGCCACCAGCGCCGCCGTCAGCGCGGCGCGGTCCGCGTCGACGACCAGTACGTCGGCCGACGAGAGGGCCGCCACCAGTCCGGCTGCTGCCGCGTCGGCGGTCGCGTCGGCCACCACCGCGGCAGGCGCGGTGGCCGCGACGACCGCGATCACCTCGACGCCCTCCATCCGCAGATCCTCGGCCAGCGCGCGCCCGCGCGCTCCGCCGGCGATGACCACCCTCACGGCAGCAGCCCCGACAGCGGCACCACGGAGAGCCGCGAGCCGTCGGCGAGGGCGGCGAGGGCGGCCGAGACGTCGACGCGGGCGATCACGAGCTCGAGCGACGTCTCCCCACCCCCCATCACGGTGTCTCCGCGCGTGACCGACAGGACGGTCGCCGACGGGACGAGCACGCGGGGCGTGCCGTACGTGCCGCGCTCGAGCTGCGGCGCCGCCCACACCTCGACCACGGTCCCGGCGCTGACCGCGACCGGCACATCGCCGGCCACGGGAAGCACCACCGTCGTCACCCGCGCCGCATCGGCGCTCCCCACTGCGGCGCGCGCGATCAGCTCGCCGCGCTCGATGGTGCGGGTGACGACCGCCCCGGGCTCCAGAGCGTCGGGAGACAGATAGCCTCCGCGAGCGGCGCCGAGCGCGACGTCGACGACGTGGAGGTCATCCGGCGAGATGGCCTCGCCGGGCACCAGCGTGCGCGCCGCCGCGAGAGCGGGAGCGGTCTGGCGCGCGGTGATCACGACAGCCCAGACACCGGCGACGGATCCGATGATGAGCACGATCCCGAGAAGGAAGCGGACATCCGCCCAGAAGGCGCGCGGGCGTGGACGGGCGTCGGTGGAGCTCATCGCCCCATGGTGGCGGGATCGCGCCGGCGCCGTCGGGACTGTCCACAACCGGCGGGAGACTCCGGGCGGGCGGTGCCGCGGGACGTTTTCTCCACAGTCGCCGCACCCCATGGCGCAGCATGAGCCGCGAGCGGATAATGGCGTCATGCCCGAAGCGCCTCGCCCCGACGTGCGCATGCTCGGCGCCGCGCAGGTCGCGGAGATGCTGAGCATCGACACGGACGAGGTCGTGGCTCTGATCCTCGACGGCCGGCTGCGCGGCGCGAAGCTCGGCTCTCCCCCGCGCTGGCGGATCGCCGAGGACAGCGTCGACGAGTACGTCGAGGAGCAGACCGAGGAGGCGCGGCGCATGGCGCTGTGGCGCGAGTCCAACGCCGCGAGCTTCCCGGAGCTGTGGGGACGCGGCGGCGCGCACGGCGACTGACCCGCTGATCGCGGACGACGGTCGATCGGATCAGGGAAGCGCGGCCGGGGCTTCCGGGCGCACACTGGCGACCGCGGCGAAGGTCACCAGGCGGTAGCCGGCGACCTCGCCGCGCCGCCGCGGGGCGCCCGCGTCGTGGAGAGCGAGATCGAAGTGGTCCGCTCCCGCCCGGTCGATCGTGCCGGTGAGCGATCTGCCGGTGGCGATCTGCACCCTCACCGGGACGCGCTTCCGGGCGAGGTCGCGCAACACGAATCCGAAGGTCATGCGACGTCGCAGCGCCGGACCCGCCGAGGCGCCGCGAGCGCTGCCGACGAGGTCGATCTGGGTGAGCCCGAGGGCGACCACCGCACTCAGGGGCACGAGCACGGCGTCGCCTCGCGGCTCCGGGGCGACGGCGACCCAGTCGGCGCCGACGGCGCTCACCCGCCCGACGAGCACCGTCTCGTCGCACAGCTCGAACGACACCGCTCCCTCGCCCTCCCCCGCCACGGCGACGAGGCGCTCGCGAAGGGTGATGCGCGACAGCCGCAGGCGCTCCGCCTCGGAGTCCAGCGCGGCCCGCTCGGCCTCCCATTCGGAGTCGAGCTGATCTTCCAGATCTTCGAAGAAGCGGTCCCAGCGCACGCCCAGAGCGTAGGCGATGCGGCCGGATGCCCTCGTCGCTGTTCCACAGGCGTGGACCGGCCTCGCGGGGGTCCACAGGTTGGAGCTTTCTCATACCGCCGTCGACGTGCGTGTGCTCTACTCATCCGGACTCCCCCCGTCGTGAGGAGGCCCGCCGTGTCCACAGCTTCTGGCGGAGCCCGATCCCGACCTCGCGTCGGCCGGGCTCTCGACGTCGCGGAGTACTTCGCGCCGCAACGCACCCCCAGTGTCGCGTTGCCGCCGCCGGAGCCGCTCGTGCGCAACCTGACCATCGGTGTCCTGGAGGTCCTGGCCGGCGTGCGCGAGGTCGAGCAGCTCGCGCGCTGGCTCGGGGAGGACGCCTTTCGAGCCCTGGTCACACGGGCGAATCTGTCGGCGCGCGCCCGCAGCGCCCGCGGCGTGCCGGCGGCGCGCCCCGTCCATCACATCCTGCGCATCCACCACTCGGCCCCCGCCGACGGCATCGTCGAGGCGGTCGCCATCGTGGCGGGACCGGTGCGCACGCGCGCCGTGGCCCTGCGCCTCGAGGGGTGGGACGGGCGATGGCGGGCGACATCGCTCGCGCTCCTCTAGGGCCGCCCGCCAGCGGCGCCGGCGACGACTACTGCCGGTAGGAAGACAGGAAGTTTCCGAGTCTCTCGACGGCTTCGGAGAGCACGCGCGCCTCGGGCAGTGTGACGATCCGCAGGTGATCGGGCGTCGGCCAGTTGAACCCCGTCCCCTGCACGAGCAGCACGTGCTCGGCGACCAGGAAGTCGTAGACGAACTTCGCGTCGTCGCGGATCTCGTGCACCTCGGGGTCCAGGCGCGGGAAGGCGTAGAGCGCCCCCTGGGGCTTCAGGCACGTGACGCCCGGGATCTTCGTCAGGCCCTCCCACGCGGCGTCGCGCTGCTCGTGCAGCCTCCCCGACGGCGCGATGAGGGCGTCGATCGACTGCACCCCCGACAGGGCCGCCTGGACGGCGTGCTGAGCCGGCACGTTCGGGCACAGCCTCGTCGAGGCGAGCAGCTGGATCCCCTCCAGGAAGCCCGCGGCGTGCTTCTTCGGACCCGTGATCACCATCCAGCCCGAGCGGTACCCGGCGACGCGGTACGTCTTGGAGAGCCCGTTGAACGTGAGGCAGAGCAGGTCGGGGGCGAGCGTGGCCAGCGGAATGTGCTCCGCGTCGTCGAAGAGGATGCGGTCGTAGATCTCGTCGCTGAGCAGCAGCAGGTCGTGCTCCCGCGCGATCTCGACGATCCCGGTCAGCACTTCGCGGGTGTAGACGGCGCCGGTGGGGTTGTTGGGGTTGATGACGACGATCGCCTTGGTGCGAGGCGTGATCCGCTCCCGGATGTCGTCGAGGTCGGGCTGCCAGCCGTTCTCGTTGTCGCAGCGGTAGTGCACAGGCGTGCCACCCGCAAGGCTGGTCATCGCCGTCCACAGCGGATAGTCCGGTGCGGGGATGAGGACCTCGTCGCCTTCGTCGAGCAGGGCCTGCATCGTCATCGTGATGAGCTCGGAGACGCCGTTGCCGAGATACACGTGGTCGGGGTCGAACGGGGGGAAGCCCTGGACCTGCTCGTAGCGCGAGACGATGGCCCGCCGCGCGGACATGATCCCCCGGCTGTCGCTGTAGCCGTGGGCGTGCGGGATCGCCTCGATCATGTCCCGGACGATCTGGTACGGCGCCTCGAACCCGAAGACGGCGGGGTTGCCGGTGTTCAGCTTGAGGATCGTGTGGCCGTCCGCCTCGAGGCGGTCGGCCTCGACCAGGGCGGCGCCGCGGATCTCGTAGAGGACGTCTTTGAGCTTCGACGACTGATCCAGGATGCGGGGACTCATCGGATCAGGATATCGCCGGGCTCGTGGTGCCAATCGACGGCGCGTGGCCCCCGCCGCGGCTCGGCGACGAGGGCGTGAACCGGTGGGCTACTTCTTCTTGCCCGCTGCGCGACGGTCGGCCCGGTTGAGCGGAGCGCTCTGCGACGGCTCCGGCGCCTCGGTGCGCTGACCGAAGGCGCCGCGCGGAGCCTCGGCGGGCGGGGCCTGCGTGGCCGCCGCCGCCTGGCGGAGCTTGCTCGTGGCCGCCTGCTGCACCTGACCGCGGTCGTTGCGGACCTCGACCTCGCCGGCGTCGTTGGCCGCCGTGTACTGCAGCTTCTGGGCCTCGACCGCGGGCGCCGTGAGCCCCTTGGCCTCGACCGACTCGCCGGCCTGACGCACCTCGACGTCCAGGTTGTAGAGGAAGCCGACCGACTCCTCCTTGATCTGGGCCATCATCGACTGGAACATCTGGTAGCCCTCGCGCTGGTACTCGATCAGCGGGTCGCGCTGGGCCATCGCACGAAGGCCGATGCCGTCCTTGAGGTAGTCCATCTCGTAGAGGTGGTCGCGCCAGCGGCGGTCGAGCACCTGCAGCACCACGCGGCGCTCGAGCTCGCGCATCGCCGCGCTGCCGAGGGTCTCCTCGCGCTTCTGATAGGCGATCTTGGCGTCGGAGAGGATCTCGCGCTTGAGCACCTCGGGGGTGACGCGGCCCTTGCTCCCACTCTCGGCGACGACCTCCTCGATGGTCACCCCGACCGGGTAGAGCGTCTTCAGCTCGGTCCACAGCGCGTCGAAGTCCCAGCTCTCGTTGTGACCGCTGCCGGTGTGGTCGTCGATGACGGCCCCGATCGCGTCCTCGATGAAGTGGTGCACACGGTCGGAGAGGTCATCGCCCTCGAGCATGTGACGACGATCGGCGTAGATCGCCTCGCGCTGACGGTTCAGCACGTCGTCGTACTTGAGCACGTTCTTGCGGATCTCCGCGTTGCGCGCCTCGACCTGCGACTGCGCGCTCTTGATGGCACGCGAGACCATCGAGGACTCGATCGCGACGTCGTCCGGGAAGTTGGTGCGCGCGAGGATCGCCTCGGCGGCGCCCGACTGGAACAGCCGCATGAGGTCGTCGGTCAGCGACAGGTAGAACCGGCTCTCGCCGGGGTCGCCCTGTCGTCCCGAGCGGCCGCGGAGCTGGTTGTCGATGCGACGGGACTCGTGGCGCTCGGTGCCGAGGACGTAGAGGCCGCCGGCGGCGACGACCTTCGCGGCCTCCTCGGCCACGGTGTCGCGCATGGCGGTGTAGACCTCGTCCCACGCCGCCTCGTACTCCTCCGGGTTCTCCTCGGGGTCGAGGCCGCGCGACTTGACCTCCTGCACGGCGAGGAACTCGGCGTTGCCGCCGAGCATGATGTCGGTACCGCGGCCGGCCATGTTGGTCGCGACGGTCACGGCGCCCAGGCGCCCGGCACGCGCCACGATCTCGGCCTCGCGGGCGTGGTTCTTCGCGTTCAGCACCTCGTGCTTGACGCCCTTCTTGGCGAGCAGGCGCGAGAGGTACTCGCTCTTCTCGACGCTCACCGTTCCCACGAGCACCGGCTGCCCGGTCGCGTGACGCTGGGCGATGTCCTCGACCACCTGCGCGAACTTCGCCTGCTCGTTCTTGTAGACGAGGTCGGACTGGTCCTTGCGGATCATGGGCTTGTTCGTCGGGATCGGCACGACGCCGAGCTTGTAGGTCGACATGAACTCGGCCGCCTCGGTCTCGGCGGTTCCCGTCATGCCGGCGAGCTTCTCGTAGAGACGGAAGTAGTTCTGCAGGGTCACCGTCGCCAGGGTCTGGTTCTCGGCCTTGACCGGGACCGCCTCCTTGGCCTCGATGGCCTGGTGGATGCCCTCGTTGTAGCGGCGTCCCACGAGGATGCGGCCGGTGTGCTCGTCGACGATCATGACCTCGTCGTTCATGACGACGTAGTCGGTGTCGCGCTTGAACAGCGCGAGCGCCTTGATCGAGTTGTTGAGGAACGAGATGAGCGGCGTGTTGGCCGACTCGTAGAGGTTGTCGATGCCGAGGTAGTCCTCGACCTTCTCGATGCCGGGCTCGAGGACGCCGATGGTCCGCTTCTTCTCGTCGACCTCGTAGTCCACGCCCGCCTCAAGGGTCTTGGCGATCTTGGCGAACTCGACGAACCAGCGGTTGGCCTCGCCCGACGAGGGACCAGAGATGATGAGCGGGGTGCGCGCCTCGTCGATGAGGATCGAGTCCACCTCGTCGACGATCGCGAAGAAGTGCCCCCGCTGGACGAGGTCCTCCTTGCGCCAGGCCATGTTGTCGCGCAGGTAGTCGAAGCCGAACTCGTTGTTCGTGCCGTAGGTGATGTCGGCGGCGTACTGCTCCCGGCGCACCTCGGGCGTCTGGCCCGCGATGATCGTGCCGGTGGTCATGCCCAGGGCGCGGTACACGCGGCCCATGAGCTCGGACTGGTAGGACGCGAGGAAGTCGTTGACCGTGATGACGTGGACGCCCTTGCCCGCGATGGCGTTCAGGTACACGGCGAACGTCGCGGTGAGCGTCTTGCCCTCACCGGTCTTCATCTCGGCGATGTTGCCGAGGTGGAGTGCCGCACCGCCCATGATCTGCACGTCGTACGGGCGCTGACCCAGTGTGCGCTTGGCCGCCTCGCGGACCGCGGCGAACGCCTCGGGCATGAGCTTGTCCAGCGACTCGCCGGCCTCGTGACGCGCGCGCAGCTCGGCCGTCTCGCCGCGCAGCTCCTCGTCGGTCAGCTGCGCGTAATCCTCTTCGAGGGCGCCGACGGCCTTCACGACCTGCTGGAGCCGCCGGAGGATGCGTCCTTCACCGGCACGGAGCAGTTTCTCGAGAGGGTTGGCCACGGAGGATCTCCATCTTTCGGGTGCGGGTGGCGCGGGGTGCCACCGGTGACGCGCGCCCATGCGCACAGCACAACTCCCCATGTTATGCGGTTGTGACCTTGAAGCGTGCTGTATACGGAGCACGGCAAGCGCTCAGTCTCGCCCGTCGCAGGAGTTCTAGGATCGAGCCATGGCCGGATTCTGGGGCAACCGCAAGAAGGAACGCGAAGCGCAGGCTGCGGAGGACGCCGAGCTCACCCGCCGTGCGAGTTCCGCCCTGGTCGCCGCCGACGAGCGCATCCGCACCACCAGCGACGAGCTCGTCTACGCGGAGGCCGAGCTGGGCGCCGATGCGACGCGT
Source organism: Microbacterium sp. T2.11-28 (assembly GCF_950097975.1). Classification (GTDB taxonomy): domain Bacteria; phylum Actinomycetota; class Actinomycetes; order Actinomycetales; family Microbacteriaceae; genus Microbacterium. The sequence continues at coordinate 170,234 of NZ_CATNHF010000029.1, read as the reverse complement.
CCGCTGCGCGAAGCCCTGGACGCGGTGCGTCAGCATCTGGCCGAGGCCTTCCACCTCCACCAGCTGAACCACGACGAGATCCCCGACACCTCCGAGGAGCTGCAGTCGCGCGGCGCGCGGATCCTCCAGCTGTGCGAGTGGGCCCAGGAGCTGCTCGACGACCGCACCGAGGCGCTCGCCGGACCGATCGAGCGCGCGCGACGCGCACCGGAGATCATCGACGGGATCCGCCGCGACGTCGAGCGGCTGAGCGCGCGGCTGCCCCAGGTGAAGGTCACCATCGACCGTCTCACCTCCCGCTACTCCGCAGAAGCGCTTCGCAAGGTCTCCGGCAACCACGCCGAGGCCTCGCAGCTGCTCGACTTCGCGAGCCACGGCGCCGACATCTCGGAGCGCCGTCGCGAGTCGGGCCAGCGCGAGCAGGCGAACCTGGCCCTGGAGACGGCGATCGAGGCGGTCCGCCGCGCGACCACCCTGATCGACGCAGTGGACAGCTACGAGGTGGAGGCGCTGCGCGCCGAGTCCACGCTGGATGCGATCGTGCTCGACTCGCGCGAGGATCTCGCGGCGGCGCGCGACATCGCCGGCGTCCCCGCGGTCGCGGGTGCCATGACCGTCCTCGAGAAGGAGCTCGGCTCGCTGGCTCCGGCGGGGACGCCGACCGACCCGTTCGCCGAGCTCACGCGTCTGCGCGAGGCGAACGCGGCGCTGGACGTCGTGGTCGCCAAGGCGCGCGAGCGCGCGGCGCGCCCGGTCGTGCCGCAGGCGCACGTCTGGCACGCGATCGACGACGCCGACCGGCAGCTGGGCGTCGCCCGCAGCGTCATCTCCGGCCACCGGGGATGGATCGGCGCCGACGCGCGCACCCGGCTGGCCGAGGCGGAGCGCATCCGCCTCGACCTCGCCTGGAGCAGCGGCACCCCGGTGCCCGAGGACGACCGCGACCAGGCGATGGCCGATGCCCGCCGGTGCGGCCAGCTCGCCTCGGAGGCGCTCCAGCTCGCGCAGCGCGACATCGACTCCTCCCGCCCCCAGGGGCCCGGCGGCGGCAACTGGGGCGGCGGCGGATGGGGCGGCGGCAACCGCGGCGGCGGCGGCGACGTCATGGGCGGGATCCTCGGCGGCCTGGTGATCGGCAGCATCCTGGACGGCATCTTCGACTGACGCCCGGCGAGCCGGGGACGGACAAGGAAAGAGGGGGACGCCGCGCGGCGTCCCCCTCTTCCATCCCGGTGTCAGGAGGCGAGCTCCTGAACCGGCGGTGCCGATGCGGTCAGCGAGATGACGCCGTAGTCCCAGCCCTTGCGGCGGTAGACGACGCTCGGGTGATCGGTGCGTGCGTCGATGAAGAGGAAGAAGTCGTGGCCCACGAGCTCCATGCGGTCCACCGCCTCCTCGACGGTCATCCACTCCGCGTCGAAGTTCTTGGTGCGGATGACGACCGGCGTGTAGTCGGCCTCGTCGTCCTCGGCGGCGACGATGGGCACCTCGCCGGTGGCGACGGCATGCAGGACCTCGACCGAGGCCGGCTGCACGTCGATCCCCTCCAGCGCGCCGCTGCCCTTCTCGAACTTCGCACCGCGCGGGTGGTTGCGGGCATCGACGCGCTTGTCCTTGGCCCGTCGCAGCTGCTCTGCGAGCTTGTCCACCGCCAGGTCGAGAGCGACGAACTTGTCGCCGTCGGTCGCCTCGGCGCGGACCACGGGCCCCTTGCCGGTGACGGTGAGCTCCACCGTCTCCTCTTCGCGACCGCCGTTGTGATACGCGCGGTGCGTGACCTTGACGTCCATGCGCTGAGCGCGTGGAGCGAGGTTCTCGATGCGGGTGGACTTCTCTTCGGTGACGGTACGGAAGCGATCGCTGATACCCACCCCGACGCCGACGATGCTGGTTTCCATCCCTGACCTCCTTGTTCCGGGTCCTCCCGGTCAAGGGCGGACCCTGAGTTCGCCTTGTCCCCTCCACGCTATCCGCGCTTCACCCGGATGTCACGCACGGATTGCCCCAGTTTCGTCACCGCCGCAGTCGCCGCGGGGTCGCGGCCAGCGCGACCGCGCCCACCACCTCCACGCCCGCCGCGCGCAGCACCGCCACCGCTTCGCCGAGCGTCGCCCCCGTCGTCACGACGTCGTCGACGACCACCACCGGCAGCGCCGTCGACGCGCGCACGCGCATGGTCCCGACGACGTTGCGGGCCCGCTCGCCGCGGCCGAGACGTCGCTGATCTCCGGCGGCCCGGCCCGGGGCGAGCAGCCGGACCGGGCGCACCCCCGCCCCGCGCAGCAGCACCTCGACGACGGAGTAACCGCGCCTGCGGATCGCGGCGCGCGAGGCAGGGACCGGCGCCACCGCGACCCCGCCCGCACCAGCTCCGCCCGGGACCCTGCCGAGGCCGTGCTCGAGCGCGTCGCCGAGCGCCGTGCCGAGCGGACGGGCGAGCCCGGTGCGACCGTCCTCCTTGAGCGCGCGGATGACGCTCGCGGGCACGCCGTCGAACTGCAGCGCGGTCGTGAGAGGGGTGCCGTCGGAGAGGAGGCTCGAGCGCGGGCGAGGCATCAAGAGCGCCCGGCACGCGCCGCACAGCTCGACTCCGGGCAGGTCGCAGCCCGCGCACCAGGTGGGGATCAGCAGCGACAGCGCACCGGCGAACGCCGCGCGGAGGCCGCGACCATGCGGCGAGTACGCGCGCGGATCGGGGCGGGCGGCATCGAGCTCGGTCGGAGGCGGCATCCGGCCAGCCTGTCGTGACCGCGAGGCACGCGGGCGCCGCAGGGACGATCCGGGAGGACGCGCGGCACGACCGCGGCTGGGGAGGACGGGACGGCGGCTGCGGCGCGGCGGGTCAGCCCGGCGAGCCCTGCTGGACGACGAGCACGGAGATCTCCGACGCGAGCGGCGACCAGGTCGCCCCGCGCTGCCCGTACAGCTCGCCGTCGCGGTCGAGCAGACGCACGGCTCCCGGCTCGTTGCCGCCGGCGATCGCGACCCCTCCGGCCGGCGCCCGGGTGGAGGCGGACGGGCCTCCGACCTCCTGCTCGACGACCACGCGTCCCCCTTCGGCCTCGGCGAGCGCCGCGAGGGTGGATCCGTCGAGCCACGCGAGGTCGATCCCCTCGCCCGGCAGCGCGCCCAGCGAGTACTGCTCGCTGAGCCTCACCGGCGCCCCGGCGTCGTCGCGCACGATCCCGGCGACCATGATCGTCGGCTGCGTGCCGTCGCGCATCAGCGCGGCGATGCGCGTGCCGTCGCGCGAGACGCGCACCGCGTAGGCCTCGGTCGCGCCCGGCCACGCATCGGCGACCTCGAAGGTGTCGCCGTCGGGCCCGAACGCGAGAAGCGCGGACGGGTCGCCGGCGGGCACGGAGTATATGTAGCCCGCGGCGTCGACGGTCGGGGCCAGGAGGCCGGCGCGCGCGTCCAGCGATTCCCATCGCGAGTCCGCCAGGACGCGCCGCACCTCGCCGGCCGAGGTCCGCACGGCGGCCACGGCACGATCGGCGTCGATCTCGACGGCGTCCGGAGCGACGTCGCCGAAGGCCTGGGCGAAGCTCGCCAGCGGTTCGACCTCGGCACCCGAGAGGAAGCCGAGCGAGGACCCGCTCAGGACGAGGGCGCGCGCGTCGACGCGGGTGCTGCGCACCGGCACGATGCTCGCGTCCAGTGCCTGTCCGTCGACGAGCAGGTCGACGTCGCGGACCCCTGCGCTGGCGAGGCTCTGCTCCAGCTGGGTCTGCATCCGATCCAGTGTGAGCTGGTCGAGATCGCGCGCCGGCGGCCGCAGCGACACCTCGGCGGTCTGCGAACGCACGGGGACGAAGGGCCCGCTCAGCCCCACGTTCTCGGAGAACGCGGTCGCCACCGAATCGAGGAGCCACGGACTGGGCCCGGCCACCAGGGCCTCGGCGATCCTCACCGGCGCGTACTCGACCGTGAACCACCTCTGGTCGGGCACCAGATAGGTCCACGACGGGTCGAAGAACATCAGCGAGTAGGCGCGGTAGACCGACGAGAACCGGTTGCGATCGAGGACGATCCCGTCGGGCGCTTCGCTGATGCGCCACTCGCCCGCCACCTGCTCGAGCCGGTAGGTGAGCGCGATGGGCTGCCCGGACGCGGTCGCGTAGGCGCCGATGTCGTCGACGGACGCCTCCTGGGTGACCGAGACGGTGACCTCGCCCTCGGCGGTCTCCACGACGGCACGCTGGCCCGGCGTGTACACGGTGACGCCGGCGCTCGGGTTCCAGTCGCTGTCGTCGGTCAGGAACAGTCGCGCGGTGCCCCAGTCGTTGCGCGGTCCCGTCCCCGCGTCGATGAACCCCTCGACCACCTGCTGGGGCGTCATCCCGGGGATCGGCTCGTCGGGGTTGAAGGACACCGCCGGCTCCTCCCCCGCCTCCGCCACGGTGCGGCCGAGCTTGACCGGCCCGCTCACGGGAAGACCGGCGCACGCGGCGAGCACCACCGTCAGACCCGCGGCGGTCAGCGCGGCCGCGATACGTCGCCAGCGCCTCGCGCTCATGACGGACCTCCTCTGCCGGCGGTCGGGATGTCGATCGGCTGGGTGAGGCCGAGGTCGTCGAGCGGAGCACCGTCGTCGCCCGGGTCGACAGCGATGGGAGAGGACGATCCGATGCGCGCCCCGCCCCGAGGGAGGGTGAGCACGAAGTTGGTGCCGCGTCCGAGCTCCGACCACACCGCGAGCCTGCCGCCGTGCAGACGCGCGTCGCCGAGCGCGATCGAGAGCCCGAGCCCGGTGCCGCCGATGGTCCGCTTGCGCGACGGGTCGGCGCGCCAGAACCGGTCGAAGACCCGCTCCACCTCCTCGGCACGCATGCCGAGGCCGAAGTCGCGCACGCCGACGGCGACCGAGCGCTGGTCGCTGTCGACCGTGACCACGATGGGGCGGCCCTCGCCGTGCTCGATCGCGTTGCCGAGCAGGTTCCGGACGATGCGCCGCACGCGGCGCGGATCCATGTCGACCGGACTGTAGCCGCCCGGCGCCACCAGACGGACATCCGTGCCGTGCTGGTCGGCGAGCTGCTCCATCGAGGCGATGACGTCCTCTGCGAGGTGGGCCAGGCTCGTCGGCTCGGTCTCCAGCTGCACGGAGCCCGCGTCGTACCGGCTGATCTCCAGCAGGTCCGTGAGCAGCATCTCGAAGCGCTGCACCTGTGCGTGGAGCAGCTCCGCGGCGCGGGCGGTGGTCGGATCGAACTCGGTGCGCTGGTCGTTGAGCATGTCGGAGGCCAGGCGGATCGTCGTCAGCGGTGTCCTCAGCTCATGGGAGACGTCCGAGACGAATCGCTGCTGCACGAGGGACAGCTCGGCGAGCTCCTGGATCTGACTCTCGATGCTGTCCGCCATCGCGTTGAACGAGCGGCCCAGCGTCGCGAACTCGTCCTCGCCCTGCACGGGCAGCCGCACCTTCAGGTCTCCGGCGGCGAGCTTGGCGCTCGTCTCGGCCGCCTGCCCGATCGGGACGGTCACCGACCGGAGGACGAACCACGAGATGGCGCCGATGAGCACCACCAGGGCGAGGCCCACGCCCCACAGCGTCGCCTGCACGAAGCTCAGGGTCGACGCCTCGGAGGCGAGGTCGTAGGCGAAGTAGAGCTCGTACGCGCCCGCTTCCGGCAGCACGAGCTGCTGGCCGACCACGACGCCCGGAACGGTCCCGCCGTCGTCGGTGGGGAGGCTGATCGACTGCCAGTACTGGTGATCGGGATCGGCGGCGACGGCCGCCCGGAGATCGGGCGAGAGGAGCGCGCCCAAGCCGCCGACCTCGACGTCCTGCGGCGCCACCACCGAGGGCGCGGACGAGATCCGCAAGAGCGCATAGATGTCGGTCGCCGCTTGGCGGAACTGCGTGTTCTGCACGTCGCTCATGACGTTCTGCAGCGCCACGGCGTTGCCCTCGATGGAGGCGGAGTCCAGCGTCGTCTGCGCCGCCAGGGTCGCCTGCTGCGCCGAGGCCTCCACCTGGGTGATGCGCGACTCGAACAGATCGTTCTGGATCGCGAGGGCCATCCATACTAGCGCGACGAGGATCGTCAGCGCGGTCAGACCGAGCGTGACGGCGAGCGTGCGGAAGCGCAGCGACCGCCGCCACGCGTACCGGACGTTGTCGGGCCACGCCCGCCACTCGCGCCACGTCGGTAGCGCCGCCGTGCGCACGGGGCCGGTCGCCGAGGTCACGCCGCTACACCGCGGCCCCGGCGCGGTAGCCGACACCGCGCACCGTCATGACGATCCGGGGGTTGTCCGGGTCGATCTCGACCTTGGCCCGCAGACGCTGGACGTGGACGTTCACGAGCCGGGTGTCGGCCTTGTAGTGATAGCCCCACACCTGCTCCAGCAGCGCCTCGCGGGAGAAGACCTGCTGCGGCTTGGAGGCCAGCGCGACGAGCAATTCGAACTCCAGCGGGGTCAGCGCGATCACCTCGTCGCCCCGGCGCACCTCGTGGGCGGCGACGTCGACCGACAGGTCGCCGATGCGCAGCACCTCCGCGGGCGGCGCGGCCGCCGGGCGCAGCCGGGTGCGGATGCGCGCCACCAGCTCCTTGGGATTGAACGGCTTGACGATGTAGTCGTCTGCTCCCGATTCGAGCCCTCGGACCACGTCGGCGGTGTCGGTGCGCGCCGTCAGCATGATGATGGGCACGCCGGACTCCGCCCGGATGCGCGTGCAGACCTCGATCCCGTCCATGCCGGGGAGCATGAGGTCCAGCAGCACGAGCTCGGGCCGCTCCTGCCGCCACACGTCGACGGCAGCGGCTCCGTCCGCGCAGAAGACGGGCTCGAACCCCTCGGTGCGCAGGACGATGCCGATCATCTCTGCCAGTGCGGTGTCGTCGTCGACGACCAGGATGCGGGAAGCCATCTGACCCATTCGTCCTTCGGGTTCGGCGGATGCCGTCGCGCGCCGGGTGGAGTGCGCTGACTCACACAGTATCGGACGAGTCTGGAACGACGGTCGGAGCGCGGGCGGCGCCGCCGTGCGGTCGCGCGCCGGAGGACCAGCCGGAGGTCGCGCCGACGCGTGAGGACGCGGACGGACACGAAACGTCATCACCAGGCCGCGCGCGAGTCCCTTCCTGTGCAAACGCCGAGAACGACGGCAGAATCACTCCCAGCAGGATTGCTCACCGAACAAAGGACTGCTCATGAGCCCCGATCCCATTCCGGACACCCCCGTCACCCCCACGCCGCTGGACCACACCCCTGCCGCGTCCGGACCGACGACGAGCATCAAGCTGCTCGCCGAGGCGGCGGGCACCTTCCTCCTCGTCTTCGGCTCGATCAGCGCGGCGCTGTTCGCCGCGGACTTCGGCGTCGGCGGCAACGGCAGCTCCCTCGGCATCGGCTTCGTCGGGGTCGCCTTCGCGTTCGGCCTCACCGTCGTGGCCGGCGCCTACGCGTGGGGCCCCATCTCCGGCGGCCACTTCAACCCGGCAGTGACGCTGGGCCTGGCCGCGGCGGGACGGTTCCCGTGGAAGGACAGCGTGGGCTACATCATCGCCCAGATCGTCGGCGGCGCGATCGGCACGAGCCTCATCGTCCTGATCGGCCTGTTCGGCCCCGACGGGTGGCTGTCCGAGCGGCAGGCCGGCGGGTTCGCCAGCAACGGCTTCGGGGAGCACTCCCCTGGCGGGTTCGGCCTGGGCGCCGCGATCACGGCCGAGATCCTCTTCACGGGCATCTTCGTCCTGGTGATCCTCGGCGTCACCCACGCGACGCGCGGCACCAAGCTGGCCGGCCTCGTGATCGGGCTCACCCTCACGCTCATCCACCTCGCCTCGATCCCGATCGACAACACGTCGGTCAACCCGGCGCGCTCGATCGCGACGGCCATCTACGGCGGCGGCGACGCGCTGCTGCAGTTGTGGGTGTTCCTCGTGTTCCCGATCGTCGGCGCCCTGATCGCCGGCTTCGCGCACCGCGCGCTCTTCGACGGCAAGACCGCCGGCTGACACCGCCCGTTCCGACTCGTCGCGGCGCTCCACGCTCAACGGCCGGGGGAAGACATCACCCCCGGCCGTTGAGCGGGCACAGCGAGGCGAGACGCCTCGCACGACCCGTCAGGCGTGCAGGTCGAACCGGTCCAGCTCGGTCACCCGGCCCCAGGCCGCCACGAAGTCGCGGACGAACTTCTCGGCCGCGTCGTCGGAGGCGTACACCTCGGCGAGCGCGCGCAGCTCGGAGTTGGAGCCGAACAGCAGGTCCACGCGGGTGCCCACGCCGACCTTCTCCCCCGAGCCGTCCTTGGTGCCGGCGAACGCGTGCGCCCCCGGGTCCAGCGGCTTCCACGTCGTGCCGAGGTCGAGGAGGTTCACGAAGAAGTCGTTCGTGAGCACGCCCGGCCGGTCGGTGAACACGCCGTAGGGCGATCCGTCCCAGTTCGCCCCGAGCACCCGCAGACCGCCCACGAGCACCGTCGTCTCGGGCGCGCTCAGGGTGAGCAGGTTCGCCTTGTCGAGGAGGAGGTGCTCGGCCGGGAGTCCCGAGGCCGTGGCCAGCGGTCCCTGGTAGTTGCGGAATCCGTCGGCGGCGGGCTCGAGGTACGCGAACGACTCGACGTCGGTCTGCTCGGCCGAGGCGTCGGTGCGACCGGGGTGGAAGACCACCTCGGCGTCGACGCCGGCATCCTTCGCGGCCTTCTCGACGGCCGCGTTGCCCGCCAGCACGATGAGATCGGCGAGCGACACCTTCTTGCCGGCAGGCTCGGCGGCGTCGAAGTCCGCCTTGATGCCGCCGAGGATCCCCAGCACCTTGTGGAGCTGCGCCGGGTTGTTGACCTCCCAGTCCTTCTGGGGCGCCAGGCGGATGCGGGCTCCGTTGACGCCGCCGCGCTTGTCGCTGCCGCGGAAGGTCGACGCCGCCGCCCACGCGGTCGAGACGAGCTCGGACACGGTGAGGCCGGACTCGAGGACGCGCGCCTTCAGCGCCGCCGCGTCCGCGTCGTCGATCAGCTCGTGGTCCACCGGCGGGACGCGGTCCTGCCAGATGAGCTCCTCGTCGGGCACCTCGGGGCCGAGGTAGCGCTCGATCGGGCCCATGTCGCGGTGGGTGAGCTTGAACCACGCCCGCGCGAACGCGTCGCCGAACGCCTCGGGGTCGTCCTTGAACCGCCGCGAGATCTTGTCGTACTCCGGGTCCATGCGCAGCGCCAGGTCGCTCGTGAGCATGCGCGGCTCGCGTCGCCCGTTCGAGTGGGCGAGCGGCACCATGTCGGCGCCGCCGCCGTTGATGGGGCGCCACTGGTGGGCCCCGGCCGGGCTCTGGAAGAGCTCCCACTCGTATGCGTAGAGGATGTGGAAGAACTCGTTGTCCCACCGGGTCGGGTGGTACGTCCAGGTCACCTCGAGGCCGGAGGTGATGGTGTCATCCCCCTTGCCGGAGGCGTGATTGTTCTTCCAGCCGAGGCCCTGCTGCTCGATGCCCGCCGCCTCGGGGTTGTCCTCGAGGTTCGCGTCGGGCGCGGCGCCGTGGGTCTTGCCGAAGGTGTGGCCGCCGGCGATGAGGGCGACGGTCTCCTCGTCGTTCATCGCCATCCGCGCGAAGGTCTCGCGGATGTCGCGAGCCGACGCCAGCGGGTCGGGCTGACCGTTCGGGCCCTCGGGGTTCACGTAGATGAGACCCATCTGCACCGCGGCGAGCGGCTTCTCGAGGTCGCGCTCGCCCGTGTAGCGCTGGTCGCCGAGCCAGGTGGTCTCGGGTCCCCAGTACACGTCGTCGTCGGGCTCCCAGACGTCGGGGCGCCCGCCGGCGAAGCCGAAGGTGCGGAAGCCCATGCTCTCCAGCGCGACGTTGCCGGCGAGGATCATGAGATCGGCCCACGAGATGTTCTGGCCGTACTTCTTCTTGACCGGCCACAGCAGGCGGCGGGCCTTGTCGAGGTTGACGTTGTCGGGCCAGCTGTTCAGCGGGGCGAAGCGCTGCTGTCCGGCGCCGCCGCCGCCGCGGCCGTCCATCACGCGGTAGGTGCCGGCGGAGTGCCAGGCCATGCGGATCATGAGGGGGCCGTAGTTGCCGAAGTCGGCGGGCCACCAGTCCTGCGAGGTCGTCAGCGTCTCGGCGATGTCGGCCTTGACGGCGGCGAGATCGAGGGTCGCGAACGCCGCGCGGTAGTCGAACTGCTCGCCGAGCGGGTTGGCGATCGCGGGGTTCTTCTTGAGGATGCGCAGGTTCAGCTGGTTCGGCCACCACACGTTGTTGGCAGAGCCGCTGGTGGGGTGCGGCTGCGCGTGGACGACCGGGCACGTCGCCGCCTCCTTCGCATAGGCCTCGTCGGTGTCGGTGACGGTGACGGACTGGTCGATGTCGGTCGGGTTCTCCCCGATCGGCGAGACGCTCTCGTCGTGGACGCTCATGGTGTTCCTTCCTCGGCGGGTGGTCGATGTGTCGGTGGGCGGTCGGGCGGTCGCCGTCAGGCGGCCGCGCAGGCGGGGCACGTGCCCCAGAAGGTGACCTCGGCGGCCTGCAGGGCGTAGCCGTGGCTGTCGGAGGGTGCGAGGCAGGGGGCGTGGCCGACGACGCAGTCGACGTCCTCCACGGCGCCGCACGAGACGCACACGAGGTGGTGGTGGTTGTCGGCGACGCGCAGCTCGAACAGCATCGGCCGGCCTGCCGGCTCGATGCGGCGGACGATGCCCGCCTCCGCGAAGTCGCCCAGGGCGTTGTAGACCGACTGGCGGCTGGTGCGCGGCATCCGCTCGGCGATCGCGGCGAACACCTCGTCGGCGCTGGCGTGCGGGGTGAGCGCGAGCGCCTCGTACACGGCGGTGCGGGACTCCGTGACCCGCAGTCCTGCGGCGCGGAGGGCGTCGGCCGTCGGCGGTGCGGTCTGCGGTGGGAGGGTCACGAACTCAGCCTACCGCTCTTTTGATCCAGTCAAAAGAAGACCGAGAGGATGTCCCACTTTCGGCGGGTACGGGGTGCGTGAACCAGCCGGAAGTGGGACATGCCTCGCCGCAAGTGGGACATCCCGCGGGCGCGGGCGCGGTCGTGTCAGTAGCGGTAGTGGTCCAGCTTGTAGGGGCCCTCCACCGGGACGCCGATGTAGGCGGCCTGATGGGGCGTGAGCTCGGTGAGCTCGACGCCCAGGGCGTCCAGATGCAGCCGCGCGACCTTCTCGTCGAGGATCTTCGGCAGCGTGTAGACGCCGACCGGGTAGGCCTCGAGGTTCGTGAAGAGCTCCAGCTGAGCGAGGACCTGGTTGGTGAAGGACGCGCTCATCACGAAGGACGGGTGCCCGGTGGCGTTGCCGAGGTTCATCAGGCGCCCCTCGGACAGCACGAGGATGCTGCGGCCGCCGCGCCCGTCCGGGGTCGCGGGAAGGCGCCACTCGTGCACCTGCGGCTTGATCTCGATCCGCTCAGCGCCGGGCAGCGACTCGAGCCCGGCCATGTCGATCTCGTCGTCGAAGTGACCGACGTTGCCGACGATCGCGAGGTGCTTGAGGCCCAGCAGGTGGTCCACGGTGACGACCTGCGTGTTGCCGGTGCCGGTGATCAGCAGGTCGATGTCGCCGAGCACCGACTCCAGACGCGCGACCTGGAAGCCGTCCATCGCCGCCTGCAGCGCGCAGATGGGGTCGACCTCCCCGACGATCACGCGCGCGCCCTGCCCGCGCAGCGCCTCGGCCGCGCCCTTGCCCACGTCGCCGTAGCCGACGACGAAGGCGACCTTGCCGCCCATCAGCACGTCGGTGGCGCGGTTGATGCCGTCGGGCAGCGAGTGGCGGATGCCGTACTTGTTGTCGAACTTGGACTTGGTGACCGAGTCGTTGACGTTGATGCCGGGGAACAGGAGCTTCCCGGCGGCGTGCAGCTCGTACAGGCGGTGGACGCCGGTGGTCGTCTCCTCGGTGACCCCGAGGATCCCCGCCGCCATGCGGGTGAAGCGCTCGGGATCGCGGGCCAGGCTCGCCCGCAGCGTGTCGAGGACGATGCGGTACTCGGCCGAGTCGCCCTCGGCGGTCTCGGGTACGCCGCCGGCGCGCTCGAACTCCACGCCCTTGTGCACGAGGAGGGTCGCGTCGCCGCCGTCGTCGAGGATGAGGTTCGGTCCGTCGAAGCCCTCGGCCGACCAGTCGAAGATGCGGTCGGCGAGCTGCCAGTACTCCTCGAGAGTCTCGCCCTTGAAGGCGAAGACGGGGACGCCGGCGGGGGCGTCGACCGTGCCCGTCGGACCCACCGCGACGGCGGCGGCGGCCTCGTCCTGGGTGGAGAAGATGTTGCAGCTGGCCCAGCGCACCTGCGCGCCGAGCGCGACGAGCGTCTCGATCAGCACCGCGGTCTGCACGGTCATGTGGAGCGAGCCGGCGATGCGCGCGCCGGCGAGGGGCTGCGAGGGACCGAACTCCTCGCGCAGGGCCATGAGGCCGGGCATCTCGTTCTCGGCGAGGCGGATCTGGTGGCGGCCGGCCGCAGCGAGGGCCAGGTCGGCGACGACGAAGTCGAGCGTGTTCACGGGAGTCGGCATCCGCCCATTCTCCCACCTCGCGCCCGGCGCGGGCGACCCGTCAGACGCGCAACGTCTCGTGACGCACGACGACCCAGCCCTTGGGAACCGAGAGCCGGTCGGTGTGGATCGCGCACAGATCGTGGGCGTGCGGGTCGTTCCCGCCGCCCAGCGGACCGAGGGCGGCCATCTGGTCGCCGTAGTCGTAGGTCAGGGTCGTCACGGCCTCACGGGCGCAGCCCACCTTGGAGCAGAGTCTGTCACGCATCGCAGCCACGCTACCCACCCCCGGCGACAGTGGACGGTCGCCGCGCCGCCGCGGGCGCGGCCCGACCTAGGATGGGGGCATGATGAGGCGTCGCCGCACCGCCGCACCGGCCGCGCGGCCGTCGCGCCACGGGCGTCATGGCCGCGAGGACCGCAGCCCGGTCGTGCGGCCGCCGCTGCCGCCCCTGGAGACGCGCGCCGACAAGTTCGACCTCGCCGTCGGGACGGCGGCGGAGTTCCTCCGCAGCGCCTGGCCCGAACTGCGCGACGTGCGCTTCGAGGTGGGTTCCATGCCGGCGGCCTCGGACGAGGACGGCATCCCGCGCTGGAGCGTGTCGACCGAGCACAAGCGGATCACGCTGTACCGCCTGCCGATCGAGCGGCTGAGTCACCTCCACCGCAACGACGAGCTGCACCGGCGGATGATGATCGAGAGCTGCGTGTTCCGGGCCGCCGCGGAGTACCTCGACCGCGACCCCTGGGACCTCGGCCCCGAGCGGTTCCGCTACTTCTGAGCGGTCGCCTCGGACCGCTGCGGCCCGAACCCGGCGGCTACTGCGGGAACACGACGACGGGCTCGGCCGCGGCATCGGCGGGGATCACGTCGTAACCGGCCAGGGCACCGGGCCCGCGGTAGGTGACGTTCGCACGGATGGCACCGCCCTGCGGCGTGAGCTGATAGACCGCCGCGTCCTGCACCCGTGTGCGCACCGCGCCGCCTGCCGGCACGACGATGTCGGACTCGCCGGCGGGCCCGGACAGCGTCACCCGCGACTCCTCCTCCCCCTCGTTCGAGAGGGCGAGGAAGGGCGAGGGGCCGACGGCCACGGCCACCAGGCTCGGCACCGAGATCACCGACGGGGCGGTGTGCCAGGCGAAGTCCGTGCCCTCGCCGAACCCGCTCGTCGTCCACAGGGCGGTCACGACGGGATGCTCCGCGGTCACCTCCACCCGGTAGGTGCCCGCCGCCAGCCCGCCGAGCTCCAGTTCGGCGGGGACCCCCGCCGACAGCTCGAGCGTCTCGGAGGCGGCCGCGCCGCTGCCGAGCGGGGTGAGGTCGACCACGACGTCGGTGTCGTCGGAGGGCGCCAGCAGCCGCAGCCGCGCTCCGGGCTCGGACGCGCCCTCCTCGCCGGGCGCCACGACGACGGTGGCCGACGGGATCACCTGGACGGTGTCGGGGGCGGCCGTGGTGCCCACCTGGTCGACGCCGCCGGGAAGCAGGGTGCGGGTGAGGCTCGTCTGCAGCGATGCCTGGATCGGCGCCCCCGCCGCATTGACGCGCACCACGGGGCTCTCCTGGCCGAGCGCGAGGGCCGCCAGCGGGAGGACGCGCTGCGTCCGCGCCGGGACGATGATCCCCGCCGCCGCTGCCGGCTGCACGGCGCCCTCGGCGCCGTAGACGGTGATGTCGACCTCGGAGGCCACGCCGGAGGGATTGGAGAGGAGCAGGAGATCGGCGGCGCCGGTGGCCCCGCTGCCGCCGACGAGCCAGGACTCCATGAGCCCGGGGGCGCACGCCGACGCCGCGAAGCCGGCGAGGTCCTCGTCGGCGACGGTGGCCGATCCGGCGGCGGCGAGGTCGGTCCGGGTGGCCTCCCTCGGCTCGGCGCTCAGGGCGTCGGGGCCCGCCCCGCCGGACACGTCCGGTGAGGCGAGGCGTGCGGCCGCCGCATCGGGCTGGCCCGGGGCCGTGGCCGCGGCGACGTCCTGACCCGCGGCGTCGGTGAGGAGTGCGGCGTCGGTCGCGTCGCGGCCGACGGCGAGGATGGGCCCGGCGCAGGAGACGAGCGAGGCCGTCGGCTCGGGAAGGGCGGTCACGGCGACCGGCTCGCGGACCGCCGCCGGCCAGGGGGCGAGCGCCGCGGCGGGGATCGCGGCGGCGAACAGCGCCGCGACGGCGATGCCGGCGCCCACGCGCACCGTGCGGCGAGTCGGCCCGGTCATGTCGTCCCCCCACCCACGATGCGCGGCTCCCGGCGCGCCTGACGGATCGTCGCGGCGGTGGGCAGCGCAAGGAGGAGGGCGACGACCACGACGCCGAGCTGCGCCGCCCCGCCGCGCCACGCCTGCGCCTCCTGCGCGGCGCTGGCCTCGCGCGGCACGACGTCGCCGACCACGAACCACAGCTCGCCCTTGCCCGTGTCACCGACCGACTCCAGCTCGTCCCGGCGGTCGAGCGCGGCCCGCGCCGCCAGCCGGGTCGCCCGGGCGGCGTCGGTCTCGTCCTCCGCGGCCGCGCCGAGGAGAACGTAGCCGATGCCCTGGGCGGCCAGCCGCTGCACCACGTCGCCCGCCGAGCCCGAGACGAGGTCCGCCGTGGCGGCCGCGGTCTCCTCGTCGGCCGGGGTCGGGCCGGACCGCACCGACTGGAGCGTCGTCTGACCGCCCAGCGTGGAGCTGGCCCCCCACACGACCTCGGTCGCGAGGCCGCCGCGCGGCTGCGCGCGCAGGACGAACGTCGCGATGCCCGGGTCGCCGCGCCCCTCCGCGTCCACGTACGCCGGCAGCGTGCTGTCGGGTCCGTTGGTGATCGCCAGGGCGTCGCGCGGCAGCGCCGTGAGGGCCGGCACGGCGACGACGGCGAGACTCAGCAGTGCGACGGCGATCCCGATCCCGCGGACCGCACCCGCGCGCGGCAGCCGATCGGCGGCCGCCGCGGCGGCGCCGAGCAGACCCGCCCAGGCGAGGCTCAGTCCGGCGCCGGGCCACAGGGTGACGGGCGTGGACCCCGCGGCGGCGAGCACGGTCCCCGACGCCGCGACGGCGGTCACGAGGCCGAGCACGGCCGCCAGCAGGAGGATCGCCGACGGCAGCAGCCGCGCGACGACGGGCGCCGCGGCGGCCAGGACGACGACGGGGACGACCAGCAGCGGCAGCCAGGCGGGCGCGGCATCGAGGCCGAGGAGGCCGGACCACCCGGCCCCGTCCGACGTGGGGAAGCCCGCCAGCAGGAGCAGGCGCCCGGCGAGGTCGGACGCGGGGACGGCTGCGGCGGCAGGCACCCCCGGATCGGCCAGCAGGGCCCAGGGATCCCCCGCGCCCACGCGATGCCACACGAGCGGGAGGGCGAAGACGACGCTCGGCACCACGAGCCAGATGATCCGCGCGATGCCCCGGCCGGAGCGTCGGGCGATCGTGAGGGCGATCGCGACGAGCCACAGCACGATCAGCGCGGGTGCCAGCGACGGTGCGGCGGCGACCACGGCCACCAGGGCCAGCGACGCCACACCGGCCTGCGTCCACGAACGGTGGGCTGCGGCGCCGGTGAACAGCAGCCACGGCAGGAGGAGATGGACCAGCACCCCGGTGGGGCGCCCCTCGACGAGGGCGGTCAGCAGCGACGGCGCGAGCGCCCAGCCGATGGCCACCAGCGCGCGCGGCCCCGCGCGTTCGCTCACGCGCGTCGCGGCGAACCAGCCGCCCAGCGCCGCCAGCGGCAGCGCCAGGAGCCACAGCACCACGAGCGCACGCGACGGCTCCGCCGGCGACAGGCTCCCGATCACGGCGATGAGCGCGCTGAAGGGATCCGCGGGCCCGGCGGTGCTCCAGCCCAGGGGGCGCGGACCGGCCAGGGCGTCCGCCCACAGCTGCGCGAGGGTCGTCCGCAGGGGCGCCAACGCGCCGCCGCCCAGCACCGGCCACGCCAGCAGCGCCGGGAAGGCCGCGAGGGAGACCACCAAGGCGGCCAGGACGATCCAGGCGCCGCCCGTGGAGCTGAAGAAGCGGAGGTCCGGCCGTGCGAGGGCGTCGCCGCCCTCGTCGTCGAGCCGATGGCGCAGCTGACGGGAGCCGATGCGCAACGGAGCCAGCTGCGACCACGACGCGCGGCGGCGACGCCGGATGCCGGAGCGGGCGCGGGCGACCGACGGGATGCGCACGAGGGCGACGAGGGCCGCGGCGAGCTCGGGGAGGATGAGGCCCGGCCGCTTGCCGAGCAGATGGGCGAGCGAGCGTCCGACCGCGACCGGCAGCAGCGCGATCCACTGCAGCGCGACGAGGGCGGGCGGCGCGTAGACGAGGCGCCGATGCAGCTGGGCGCTCCGCGACGCGTAGGCGGCGCGTGCCCGCGCGGCGACGCCCTCGCCCGCGTCGTCGCCCGCGACCCCGTCTCCGGCGACCGCGATGATCGACGAGGGCGCCAGCGCCACCCGGCCGCCGGCCAGGCGCGCCCGGATGCCGAGGTCGAGGCCTTCGTCGGCCCCGTCGAGCGCCGGGTCGATCCCGTCGAGCTCGCGCCAGACGTCGGCGCGGACGAGCAGCCCGCGCACATCGGCGCCGAGCACGTCTTCGCGCGCGTCGTGCTGTCCTTGATCGTGCTCGCCGTCTGCGAGTCCCACCGTCCTGCCGGTGCGCGTCATCGTCACGCCGAGCGAGACGATGTGCGTGCGGTCCTGCCAGCGCACGAGCTTGGGGGCGGCGAAGGCGACCGACGGCGCCGTCTCGAGGGCGGCGACCAGGCGGGCGAGCGCCTCGGGCTCGGGTGCCGTGTCCTGGGCGAGGAGCCAGACCGCATCGCCGTCGAGGCGCCGGGAGGCCAGTCGCAGGGCGTCGGCGAACCGCGTGGTCCGCCCCGTCGTGATGATCCCCTCGGCGGGGGCGCTCGCCACGACCTCGCGCACCCGCGGATCGTCCCCGCACAGCACGATCGTCAGCGCGTCGACGGGACGCGACTGCGCGGCGAGCGCGGCGAGGGTGCGGCGCAGATGGATGTCGGGGGCGACGTGGCCATCGGAGCGCACGACCAGCAGCGCGTGGACTCGGGAGGGCATGACCTCGTCAGCCTAAGCCGGTGGGCGGGCCCGTCCGGGACTGCGCGCCGCGATTCCGGCGAATCGGCGGATCAGCCCGCGCGGCGCTTCAGCTTGCGGCGCTCGCGCTCGCTGAGCCCGCCCCAGATGCCGAAGCGCTCGTCGTTCTGCAGGGCGTACTCGAGGCACTCGCCGCGGACGTCGCACGAGGTGCAGATGCGCTTGGCGTCGCGCGTCGATCCGCCCTTCTCCGGGAAGAAGGCCTCGGGGTCGGTCTGCGCACAGAGCGCGTCGGACTGCCAGGCAAGAGCTCCGTCACCCTCGACCTCGGTCTGACGGCGGACGCCGGGGACACCGAGGTTGACCGGGTCGACGAACCAATTCTCGGGAACGCCGGAACGGTAAGCCGCCATATCGCTCTCCCACCTGTTTCGCCTCGCGCTGTTGCGCGTGTTGGGATAATTACACCCTTGTCATTCGGTGAGGTCAAGTCGCAGATCGTAAACCCTCAATGCGTGATTGAACCTTCACGGCGCGCGATGGGCGTGTCGCGACGGCCGCCCGGAGTCAGCGCGTGCCCGGTCGGGCGAGGAAAACCTCGCCGTCGCCGTCGAGGCGCACCTCTCCCTCGTCCGCGCTGACGAATGCCGCAGATCCCGCCGCCAGCACGGTGGACCCCCCGGGCGTGTCGACGGTCACCTCTCCGCGCACCGCCAGGACGATCGTCGGACCCGCCACCGGGAGCCGCTGCGGCCGGCCGGGCGCGACGACGGTGCGCACCAGCGAGAAGTCCGGCACTCCGGCGTCGTAGACCTCCGCGCCGTCCACGCCGTCGAGAGGGACCGGCGCGATCACCGGCGCCGGCCCCGGCGAGGTGTCCACGATGCGCAGCAGCTCGTCGACGTCGACGTGCTTGGGGGTGAGACCGCCCCGGAGCACGTTGTCGCTCGCGGCCATCAGCTCGACGCCGAGGCCCTCCTGATACGCGTGAAGGACGCCCGCCGGCGCGAACAGCGCCTCGCCCCGCCGCAGCTCCACCAGGTTCATGAGGAGCGCGACCACGACTCCCGGATCGCCGGGGAAGTCGGCGGCGATGCGGCGGAGCACCTCCAGCTCGGGCGCGAAGCCGTCGACGTCGGCCGCGCCGATCGCGGCGACGATGTCGTCGATCTCGTCCTGCGCGGCATCCGAGAGCGCCCACGCGAGCGCGCCCCTGAGGAGGGCGGGCTCGTCGTCGCCCTCCAGCCGGCGGCGCAGCTCCTGGACGCCGTGACCGTCGCCCAGTCCGGCCAGCAGCCGGCGGGTGCGATCCAGCGGGCGGAGCCCGACGAGCGCGCGGAAGCGGTCGCTCAGGGCGACGATGATCTCGGGCTTGTGATTGTCGTCGCGGTAGGTGCGCACGTCCGCATCGCGCGGGATGCCGGCCTCCTCCTCGCGCGCGAAGCCCTCCTGGGCCTCCGCCCGCGAGGGATGCGCCTGGATCGACAGCGACATCCCCGCGGCGAGCACCTTCAGCAGATACGGCAGCGGCGCCGCGCCCGCGTCGGCGAGCGCCCGGTCGAGGGTCAGCCCGTCGGCGGTGCGCGACGGGCTGCCGGGGTGGTCGCCGTACCAGATCTCGGCCTCGGGACGTCCCGAGGGGACACGGCCCTCCAGCCCGGGGATGAGCGTGGGCGACCCCCACGAGTATTCACGCGGTGCGTTGGAGATCGGGATCAGCACACCCTTCAGCCTAGGGCCGCCCGCGATACCCTGATGTGCACATGACCACCCACACCCAGCACCCCATCGCGGCCCCGCCCGCAGCGCCGATCCGCGAGAAGACGGGTCATCTGCTGCTGCGCGGCTGGTGCATCCTGGTGCTGGCCGGGGCGCTGTCGGGCACGAGCCTGCTGATGGTGCTCGGCGTCGTCGGGGCCGCAGTGGCGGTCTTCGGCTCGGCCGTGGTCTCGCTCGCGCTGTGGATCCTGCTCCGTCCCGTGGTGCAGTGGCGCCGGCTCCCGTGGTTCGCCGTCGCCTACGTCGTGCTGGCGGTCGCATCGCTCGCCTGGACGGCCTGGCCCGCCGCCACCGCGCTCACCCTCGGACTGCTCCTGAGCACCACCATCCATGCGTTCTTCATCGCCTCGGTGCTCACGTGGCGCGAACTCGTCCGCGCCGTCGCCTCGGCGCTCAAGTGGATCCTCGGGCTCTCCCTCGCCTTCGAGCTGTGGGTCTCGCTCGTCTGGGGCGGTCCGATCCTCCCCGAGTTCGGCAGACCGCAGGGCGGCGAGGACCCGATCACCATGTGGAGCCGCGACAACCTGTTCGACGGCGGGCGCATCCAGGGGCTGTTCGGCAACTCGAACGCGCTCGCCTACGTGGCGCTGCTCGGGATGGTGGTCTTCGGCCTGCGCTTCGCCGCCCGCGCCCCGCGCCGCACCCTCCTGGTCGGCTGGTTCCTGCTGGCGGCGTTCCTGTTCGTCCGGGCGGGCTCGGCGACGGCCTACCTCGCCGCGGCGCTGACGGCGGTCGTGCTCGTGACGGCCCTGCTCATGCGCACGACGCGCCGGGCCGGCGAGCGCACGCGGTACTACCTCGCGTACGCGATCGTCGCCGTCGGAGGCCTGGCGGCGCTGTGGTTCGGCCGCGACGCGGTGTTCTCGCTCCTCGGCCGCTCCGCGGACCTCACGGGCCGTGAGTCGATCTGGACGGCGGTCCTGGCCCGCGCGGGCGAGCGCCCGGTGCTCGGGTGGGGGTTCTCCACTCCCTGGGTACCCACCGACCCGTTCTTCGACCGCTGGATCGTCGATCACGGCGAGACGGTCATGCAGGCCCACAACATGTGGATCGACGTGTACCTGCAGCTGGGCGTGGTCGGCGTGGTGCTCATGGCGCTCACCTACCTCGCCTTCATCTGGAGGTCGTGGTTCTTCGCCGTCGACCGGCCGCGCTGGGATCTGGTGGCGGACCGGCCCTACGAGGCCCTCACGCTCCTGCCCACCCTGACGGCGGCGCAGCTGCTCGTGCAGGGCCTGGCCGAATCCTCGCCGCTGCTGGGCTGGGGCTGGATGTTCCTCGTGATGTTCGCCTTCAAGATCAAGCAGGCGCCCCTCGTGGGCCGCGGGCCGTCCGAGCAGCGGCTCGCGGGCGAGCAGGGCGAGCGGCTCGCCCAGCGATGACGAGCGCACCGCGGTCGATCCTCGACTTCCTCCGGTCCTCGGCCCTCGCGGCCGCCTTCGCCACCGCGGCGATCGGCGCGCTGTTCTCCACCCACCTCATCCGCCAGCTCATGGGCGACGCCGGGTACGGCGCCGTGATCACGGGCCTCTGCGTGATCGGTGCGGGGATGCTGGTGGCGCGTCGCCGCGAGCTGCGCGCGTTCGAGATCATGCCGACGACGCTGCTCCTCCTGCTCATCTGGCTGCTGCTCACGGTGTTCTGGTCGCGCTCGGTGGGCGCGACCCTCGGCGGGTGGCTGCAGCTGGCCGCGCCCACGTTCCTGGCGATCGTCGTCGCGCAGTTCCGCGACACCCTGCAGACGGTGCGCGCGACCGGCGACGTCCTGCGCTTCCTCCTCACCGGCTCGCTGGCGATCGAGATCCTGAGCGGCATCCTGCTCGACGGGCCCGTCCCGTTCCTCGGCATCGCCGGCAACCTGGCCGAGGGCGGACCGATCCAGGGCCTGTTCGGCACCCGCACCATGCTCGGGCTCGTGACGATCCTCGCGCTCATCACGTTCCTCGTGGAGTGGCGCACCCGCTCGGTCGCCCCCGGCCTGTCCGTGTACTCGGTGTCGCTGGCGGTGCTGCTGGCGGTGTTCACCGCCTCGCCGATCGTCCTCGGGATGGCGGTGATCGCGGGTCTGGCCACCGGCGTCCTGGCGATCGTGCGACGTACACCGCCTCACCGGCGCACCGCGCTCCAGTGGGCGATCGCCGGCGCGTTCGCGATCGCGACGATCCTCGTCTTCACGTTCCGCCGCCCCCTCGTGTACTGGCTGAACGCCGAGCCCGACTTCCTCACCCGGTCGCGCCTGTGGAACGAGGTCCTCGACATGGCGGCGCTGCGGCCGGTGCAGGGCTGGGGATGGGTCGGGACATGGCCCGAGAACCTCATGCCCTACTACTTCATCCGCGTGACGACCGGCCGCGACCACGCCTCTGCCCTCAACGCCTGGATGGACGTGCTGCTGCAGGCGGGGGCGGTCGGCGTCGCGCTGTTCGTCGGGTTCGCCGGGCTCGCCCTGGCGCGCGCCTGGGTCACCGCGTCCGAGCGCCGGTCGACCGTGTACACCTGGCCGCCCCTGGTGATCATCACCCTGCTGGCCGACTCGGTGGTCACCAGCTCGCTGCTCGGCGGCTTCGGGTGGTTCCTCCTGGTCGTCTGCGCCACGCGCGCCTCGCTGGTGCGCGGTTGGCGGAGCGGCCTGGACACCGGCCCGGAGTCCCCCGGCTGGCGGGCTCCGCGCGCGCCGCGCGACTGACGGGCCGCAGCCGGCAGCCGCGGCCCCGGGGAACGGCGACAGGGCAGGGCGACAGGGGAGGCACAGGCAGCCCGAACTAGGATTGACCGATCGCTTCGTCCCGCCTGGAGGTCTTCGTGCACGCACTCCGCAGCCTGCTGCGAGGCAACGCGTTCCTCCAGAAGTGGCGGTTCGCGCCGTACATCCTCGCCTACGCTCTCGCGCGCCGCACGACCTCCGTGCGCGACGGACGGGTGCTGTTCCTCTCCGACTCGCGGTCGGGGTTCTCGGGCAACTTCGCGTTCCTCGACGCCGAGATCCGGCGCCAGGACCCGACCGCCGACATCCGCGGGGTCTTCAAGAAGAGCCTGCGCGCCCGCCGTCCGCTGCGCGATCTCCTCGCCCTGCCCTGGCTCATCGCCTCGGCTCAGACGGTGATCGTCGACGACTTCTACCCCCTGATCTACCCGCTGAACCTCCGGCCGCAGACCCGCCTGCTGCAGGTGTGGCACGCCGCGGGGGCCTTCAAGCGCGTGGGGTGGAGCCGCGAGGGGCTTCCGGGCGGACCGCTCCCCGGATCGCTCGCGCACCGCAACTACACCGACGTGACAGTGAGCGCCGAGGCGATCCGCGGCGACTACGCCGAGGCGTTCGCCGTCGATCTCGAGCGCGTCCACGCGCTCGGGGTCCCCCGCACGGACGTGTTCTTCGACGAGGGCCTCGTGCAGTCCACGGCGGCGAGCCTGCGCAAGCGCTACGGCATCCGCGCGCACCAGCGCATCGCCCTGTTCGCCCCGACGTTCCGGGGCAACGGCCAGCTGACGGCGACGTACGACGTCGACGCGGTGCCGTGGGAGCGACTGGCCGCCGACCTCGGCGACGACTGGGTCGTCATGGTGAAGATGCACCCGTTCGTGACGCCGCTGGAGGTGCAGCGGCCCAACGTCACCGGCGTGCTGGACGTCTCGGCCGAGCGCGAGCTCAACGAGCTGCTGATGGCGGCGGACGTCCTGGTGACCGACTACTCCTCCGCCATCTTCGAGTACGCGCTGCTGCGCCGTCCGATCGTCTTCTTCTGCCCCGATCTGGCGGAGTACACGTCCGACCGCGACTTCTACTACCCGTTCGACACCTACGTCACCGGGCCGCTGGTCACCGACGGCGACGACCTCGCCGCGGCGATCTCCTCGGCGACGGTGGGCCCGCACGCAGACGCATTCCGCGAGCGCTTCCTCGCCGCCTGCGACGGGCGCTCCAGCGAGCGGATCGTGCGCGACATCGTCCTGGCCCGTCGCGCCGAGGTCGACGCCGCCGCCGTCGCTCCCGGCGGGAGCCCCGCCCCGACCACCGTCGGAGGGCGGATCACCGGGCAGCTCGCCGTCGCCTGGCTCGCCCGCACCGGGCTGTCCGCGCTGTACGCGCCGCTGAAGCTCCTCCGCACGCGACGCAAGGTGGTGATGATCAGCCGCGAGCATCCCGAGGAGCCGGCGGACTTCACCGATCTGCGGGCAGCGATCCAGGCCCAGGACCCCACGGTCGACGTCGTCTCGATGGTCCGGATGGTCCCCCCGGGCATCCCCGGGAAGATCCGGTACAGCCTGCACATGCTGGCGCAGCTCTACCAGGTGGCGACCGCCCGGGTGCTCGTCGTGGACACCTACTCGATCGTCGCGAGCGTGCTCCGGCACAAGGAATCCCTCACGGTCGTGCAGATCTGGCACGCCCTGGGTGCCTTCAAGAAGTTCGGTCTGAGCATCCTCGGGCAGGAGGAGGGACGCGATGCGCGTCTGGCCGCCGCCATGCGCATGCACGAGGGGTACGACGTCGTGCTCACCAGCGCCGAGGAGTGCCGCCCCGCGTACGCCGAGGCGTTCGGGACCGATCCGTCGAAGGTCGTCGTCGCCCCGCTCCCCCGCGTCGACCGGCTGCGCGACCCGGCGCGCGCGGCGGAGACCCGCGAGCGCATCTACGCGCGCCACCCGCACCTGCGCGGCGCGCGGGTCGCGGTCTTCGCCCCCACCTTCCGTCTCGACGGCACCGTCACCGTCGACGCGGCGACCCTGAGCGCGGCGCTCGCGGAGGCGGGGGTCCACACCGTCGTGAAGCTGCATCCGCTCATGCACGGCCGCTTCGGGGCCGACGTCGACACCGCCGACGGCTTCTCCACGCAGGAGATGCTGCTCGTGGCCGATCTCTTCATCACCGACTACTCGTCGGCGCTGTACGAGGCGGCCGTGGTCGGGGTGCCGAGCTACTTCCTCGTCCCGGACCTGGACGAGTACCTCTCCTCCCGCGACTTCTACCTCGACTACCGCCGCGACCTGCCGGGGCCCATCGTCCGCACGGTGGAGGAGCTCGCGGCGGCCGTCGCCGCCGACGGGGCGACGCGTGCCGACGCCGCGGCGTTCGCGCGCCGCTGGGTGCAGGTGCCGGGCGATCCGGCTCCCGCCGCCGGCGCCACCCCCTGTGCGGACGACATCGCCCGCCGCCTGATCGCCGCCGTCGACGCCCGCTGACCGCACGCGCGCACCCCGCCGGCGCCGCCCCGCCCCCGGCCACCGCGGGGACACCGCCGTGTCTCCGGCACGCCATGTGCGTCCGCTAGGATCCCTCGATCCTGCGCCGCCACGAACCCCCGGCGGCGCCCGACCGAGACGGGCCCCATGAAGAAACTCGCACGGAAGATCCCTCTCCTGCGCGCACTCGCGCGACGCACCCGCGGCCTCCGATCGCGCTGGCGCGGACGGTTCACACGGCTGCGCTCCCGCCTCTCGGCGACGACCGCGGCGATGGGTGCGGGGCGCCGGTCGCCGCTGGGCGCCGGCGGCGAGGAGCGGCGCGCGACCGACGACTTCGCGCTCTCCCGCGTGGAGTGGCGCGATCAGGGCGCGACCCCGTATCTCGTGGACCGCGCCCGCGCGATGGCCCAGAACACCGTCGCCTGGCGGGTGCTCTCCCCCGCCATGTGGGCGGTCTACGCCGGCGTGCTGATCGAGGCCGGCGATCGCGCCGCCGCCGAGCAGCTCCTGCGCACCTACCTCTCGCGCGGCCTGCCCGTCGAGGTGCTGACCCGCTGCCTCCCCGTCGCGCAGTTCGCCGGCGAGCTGCGCCTCGGCGGCGACGAGGTCGCCCGGGCCGCGCAGGTGGCCGAGGTCCTCCAGCGCAACAGCGAGCGCCGGCTGTTCGCCCAGCTTGTGGCCGGGCGGACCGTGGCCGTCGTCGGGAACGGCCCCGGGAACCTGGGATCGGGCAAGGGCGCTGAGATCGACGCGCACGACGTCGTGATCCGCTTCAACAACCACCCCACCGGCTACGAAGCCGACTACGGGATCCGCACGGACATCTGGGTGCGCGGAGCCCATCGCGACGTCCGCGACCGGGTCGCCGTGGACACCGGAGCCCTGGTGGTGTGGGAGATGGACTTCTTCCGGAACCTCCTCGAGGTCCCCGCACACGCCGACATCCTCTACCGCGACGTCCTGTTCTCCCCTGACCGGGTGACCCACATCGACACCGAGACCAAGGCCGCGCTGCGTCGACGCTCCGGACTGCTGCTGCCGACCTCCGGGGCGCAGATCCTGTGGATGCTGTTCCAGAGCCGGGGGTCGCTCGCGGGCGTGGACGTCTACGGTTTCTCCTCGATCACCGGCGGCGACACGGGGCACTACTTCGACGCGCTGGGCGACATGGGGTCGCGTCACGACGTCGAGCACGAGGGCGCGTTCCTGCGCTCCCTGCTGGTCGACCACATCGTCGAGAGGCGCGAGCACTATCCCTCCCCCGCGATGCCGCGGTCGGAGGCGCTGACGATCTTCGGATGCGCGTACCGGGAGTACGACCCGGCGACGGGCAAGACCGGCGGCCCCGGCGGGGTGCTGGCGACACAGCGACTCGCGCTGGGAGACCACGACGCCGGCGCGGATCTCGCCTACCTCTTCCAGGGGCCCGAGGCGTCGCAGATCCGCGAGCGCCTCGCCCCCACCACCCGCGGCCTCAGCACCAAGATCGCGCAGATCGTGGAGGCGAGCGAGTACATCCGCACGCATCCGGATGTCCTGGCGGCCCGCGAGCGCGGCGACGTGCTCATGGTGTGCCACGAGCTCGGCACCGCCTACGGCGCGTACCGGCTCGGCATCCCCTACGTGCTCGTCTACCACCAGCAGGGCAGCACCCTGCAGGAGATGCGCTCTATCGGACGGACGCCGAGCGCGCACGAGATCAGCGTGGCGGGCGCGCTCGAGAAGCTCATCTGCGATAACGCGCAGACCGTGTTCTTCCCCAGCCTGGGCGCGCGGGACACCTACCTCGCGACATCGGAGAGCGGGGTGGACGGCGGCAACTTCGCCGACTGGGCCCTCTACAACACGGTGTCCGCGGTCGACCACGACGACGACGCCGGCGCCCGGGCGGCGCTGCGGGAGGAGCTCATCCGCGAGCTGGACCTCCCGCCGCGCGACGAGCACACCGACGTCTTCCTCAGCGTCGGCGACTTCAACGAGGACAAGGGCCTCGATCGCATCCCGGCGCTGCTGAGCCGTCACGCCCGCCTGTCGGGACGCACGGTGGTGTGGATCGCCATCGGCGCCTCGTCGGACCGGTCGCGCTTCGAGGACCTCGAGCGGCAGCGGGAGTCGTGGCCGTTCACGGCGCGCCTCATCGGCACGCGCACCACCCACGACCGCCTGCTCGCCCTCATGGACCTCGCCGACTACTACGTCATGATGCACCGCAACGCGATCTTCGACCTCGCCACCCTCGAGGCGATGCGGGCGGGGAAGGCGCTGATCCTCTCACCGGTCGGGG
Organism: Microbacterium sp. T2.11-28; assembly: GCF_950097975.1. Classification (GTDB taxonomy): domain Bacteria; phylum Actinomycetota; class Actinomycetes; order Actinomycetales; family Microbacteriaceae; genus Microbacterium. The sequence continues at coordinate 143,507 of NZ_CATNHF010000029.1, read as the reverse complement.
GGAACCTCGAGGTCGACCTCGCCAGCAATGTGCTCTTCGTCGACGAGGGCACGATCCTCGACGCCTGCCGGGTGCTCGAGACCCGCGACCGCGTGATGTGGGGTGAGCGCAATCGGGCGGTGTACGAGGAGCACTTCTCCCTCGCCCGCTTCACCGAGCGCTACCGGCGGATGATCGACGAGCAGCGCAGAGCGCTGGACCTCGCGGCGCCGCGCCGAGAAGCGCGGGCGACGGCGAAGGAGGACGTCTCGTGAAGAAGGCGCTCTGGATCACGTGCGGGGTCCGCGGCAATGCGGGAGACGCGCTCCTGCATCAGGTCACCGAGAGGCTCTTCGACGGGCGGATCGACCTCGACTTCCGCCACGTGAGCGCGCCGGCCTACCTCTCGTCCTCGGACGCGGCGCCGGAGAACGTCGTGATCGGGCCCGGCGGGCTCTTCGTGCAGACCAACTCGTCGCGGCACCTCCACGCCAAGCTCGCCAAGCAGTGGGACCGGTTCGAGGAGTCGAAGTACTACCTGTGGTCGACCGGCATCCTCCAGGAGCCGACGCCCGACGAGCTCGCCGCCGTCCGGCGCGTGACCTCGCGGGCGCCGCGCATCGTGGTCCGCGCCACGCGGGAGGCGGACTTCGTCCGCGCGGCGGGACCGGTGACGAGCCCGGAGTGGGCGCCCTGCACGTCGCTGTTCACCGATCGGCTGCTGCCGGCCGATCGCACCACGCGCGACGTCGTCGTCGTGAACTTCGACAGCTTCCTGTTCACCGCCGAGAACATCGCCGATCATCCGCTCCGCCGGTTCCGGGACTTCGCCGCCTCTCACGGCCTCGAGGTGCGGTCGATGGTGAACGCCTCGGGTGACGCCAACCGCCTGATGCTCGACCTCTTCCCGCTGATCGACCTCGACGAGCCACTGTTCGGAGATCTGCTGCGCGCGGAGCTCGACGGCCGGGACTTCCACGAGGCGTTCAACGCGGCGCTCCTGCGTCACCCGTCCTTCGCCCAGCGCTACGCCGACAGCCGCTTCGCCTTCGGCAAGCGCCTGCACGGGTGGCTGCCGTTCCTCGCCTACGACAAGCCGTCCGCGTTCATCGGCATGGGGGCGCGCCGCGGCATGCCGCGGGACTACTTCGGGGATGACGAGTTCCTCTGCGCCGTGCCGCGCACGACGACGATGACGCGGGCCCAGCTCGACCAGATGGCCGACCGCATGATCGCCACGCTCACCCGCTTCATCGCACGGGAGGACGAACTGGCGTCGGGGATCGCCGCACGCCGCGAGGAGCTGTGGGATCAGCTGCAGTCCCAGGCCGACGCGTTCACCGCCGCGCTGCGCTGACGTGGGAAGCACCGAGCGCGCCTTCCGCGCCGACATCCAGGGCCTGCGCGCCCTGGCCGTCGGACTGGTGGTGGTGTTCCATCTGTGGCCGGGCGCCCTTCCGGGCGGCTACGTGGGCGTCGACGTCTTCTTCGTCATCTCGGGGTTCCTCATCACGGGGCACCTCGTGGGCGAGCTCGAGCGGACCGGCACCGTGTCGCTCACGCGCTTCTGGGCGCGGCGGATCCGCCGGCTCCTCCCTGCGGCCTTCCTCGTCCTGGCCGCCAGTGCGGTGCTCGCGGTCGCGGTGCTCCCCCGCACCCTCCTCCCCCAGAACCTCGGGGAGATCGGCGCCGCGGCGGCGTACGTGCTCAACTGGAGGCTGGCCGCCGACGCAGTCGACTACCTCGCGGCCGAGAACTCGGCCTCGCTGGTGCAGCACTACTGGTCGCTGTCGGTGGAGGAGCAGTTCTATCTCGTGTGGCCGCTGCTCGTCCTCGCCGCAGCGTGGCTGGCCGCGCGCTCGGCGCGCACGTCCCGCACCCGGGCGGTGACGCTGCTGATGACCGCGGTGGCGGTCGCCTCCCTCGCGACCTCCGTGGCGATGACGGCTGCAAGCCCGGCGCTCGCCTACTTCGTCACTCCGACGCGCGCGTGGGAGTTCGCCGTCGGCGGCCTCGTGGCGCTGCTCCCGCCCGCGGCCGCCCGGGCGGGGACCCCGACGGTGCGCCGGCTCGCCGCGTGGGCCGCCGTCGGCGCGATCGCCGGATCGGCCGTCCTCTTCGATGCCGCCACGCCCTTCCCCGGGTGGGCGGCGGCCGTCCCGGTGGCCGGCGCGGCCCTGCTCCTCGCGCTCGGGGACGACGACCATCCGTGGGCGCCGCAGGCCGCCGCCCGCCTCGGTCCGGTCCAGTACGTCGGCGACACGAGCTACGCGATCTACCTGTGGCACTGGCCGCTCATCGTGGCCGCGCCGTTCGTGCTCGGCCACGGCGTCGGTCCGCTGAGCGGCGCGGCGCTGCTGGGGCTCACGATCGCGCTGGCTGCCGCGACCAAGGCGCTCGTGGAGGATCCGGTGCGCCGGGCCTCGGGCCTCCTGCGCCGCCGCACCCCGGCATACGCGTTCATGGCGGCGGGGATCGCGGTCTTCGTCGCCGTCGCCCCGGCCCAGGCGGCGGTGCAGCAGACGCAGACGGCCGCGCTGTCGGCGCGGATCGACGCGCTGGTGGATGACGCCGACAGCTGCTTCGGCGCCGCCGCGGTCATCCGGGACTGCGCCGATCCGTATGCGGTCACCGACACCGTCGACCCGGTCGTCGCCGCGGGCGATCAGTGGGACTACGCCGCCGCGCCGGCCGGGTACGACTGCACCGAGGAGCAGTACCTCGCGACGCCGCCGCGGGTCGGGATCCGCTGCCGCATCGAGGCGCCCGGTCCCCGCATCGCGCTGGTGGGCGACTCGCACGCCTTCCACCTCTGGGACGCGTTCGTCGAGAGCGCGAGGCGCGAGGGGTGGGACGTCACCATGTACGTGCAGTCCAGCTGCTCGGGGTTCGAGAACGCCGCGACCTCCGCGCGCACGAGATCCGTCGACGCGAAGCGCGTCATGAGCACGTGCCCGGACTGGGCCGCGGGCGTCTGGGCCGAGCTCGAGCGCACCCGGCCCGACCTCGTCCTGTTCAGCAGCCGCGCGGCCGGGCGCAACATCCGTGTGGCGGACGTCCTCGGCGTGCTCGGCCCGCTGCAGGACCGGCTGCCCCGCCTCGCCGTCGTCGACGACACCCCGGGCATGCCGCCGGGGACACGCGGTCCGGCCTGCGTGGAGGCGTCCGGCGCCCGCGTCGACCCGTGCGCGAGCGACAAGCCCGACCGCTCCGACCCCGTCAACGCCGCGGCGCGGGCCCTGCGGCTTCCGATCATCACCTTCGACGAGATCCTCTGCCGCGGCGGCGAGCGCTGCCACGCGGTCATCGGAGGCACCGTCGTCTACGCGGACCGCCTGCACCTCACGCGCACCTTCGCTCGGACGCTCGCCCCGTATCTGGCGGCGCGCGTCGACGGGATCCTCGCTGACCCCGGCCGTGACGCTCAGCCCTGAGCGAGCTCCGCGTCGGTCGCCAGGACGTTGCGCCACATCGACAGTGCGGCGCCGATCGCCATGTGCATGTCGAGGTACTGGTAGGTCCCCAGGCGCCCGCCGAAGTGGACGCCCGCCTCGCCCTTCGCGAGCTCACGGTACGCCAGCAGCCGCTCGCGGTCGGCGGGGGTGTTCACGGGGTAGTAGGGCTCGTCGTCGCCGTCCGCGAAGCGCGAGAACTCCCGCATGATCACGGTGCGGTCGGGGGCGTGGCGGTCCGCCCGCTCCGGGTGGAAGTGGCGGAACTCATGGATGCGGGTGTACGGCACCTCGGCATCGGCGTAGTTCATGACGCTCGTGCCCTGGAAGTCGCCGACCGGGAGCACCTCCTGCGCGAAGTCGAGCGTCCGCCACGAGAGGGTGCCCTCGGCGTGATCGAAGTAGCGATCTACGGGGCCGGTGTAGACGACGGGAAGCTGCCCGACGACGGCGCGCTTGTGCAGCGGCTGCGCCTCGTCGAAGAAGTCGGTGTCCAGTCGCACCTCGATGTTCGGGTGGTCGGCCATGCGCTCCAGCCACGCGGTGTAGCCGTCGACCGGGAGTCCTTCCCAGGTGTCGCTGAAGTAGCGGTTGTCGTACGTGTAGCGCACGGGGAGGCGGCTGATGATCTCGGCGGGGAGCTCGGTGGGATCGGTCTGCCACTGCTTCGCGGTGTAGTCGCGGATGAAGGCCTCGTAGAGCGGCCGGCCGATGAGACCGATCGCGCGCTCCTCGAGGTTGCGGGCGGCCTGGGGGTCGAACTCGCCGGCGAGCTCCTGGATGAGCGCGCGGGCCTCGGAGGGCGAGTGCGCCGCGTGGAAGAACTGATTGATCGTGCCGAGGTTGATCGGCAGCGGGTACACGACGCCGCGGTGGGTCGTGTAGACGCGGTGCACGTAGTCGGTGAACGCCGTGAAGCGGTTCACGTACTCCCACACGGTCGGGTTCGAGGTGTGGAACAGGTGCGCGCCGTAGCGGTGGACCTCGATCCCGGTCTGCGGCTCGACCTCGCTATAGGCGTTCCCGCCGAGGTGCGAGCGACGGTCGATGACCGTCACGCGGCGCCCGGCTGCGGCCGCCCGCTCCGCGATCGTGAGGCCGAAGAAGCCGGAGCCGACGACGAGGAGATCCATACCGAGGTGCCCTTTTTCCGCGCGCGACCGACCGCCGGACGCTGATGACGCTACGTAGGGATCCTACGGAAGCGGTGCGGGCCCGACCCGCCGTCGGCGGCCGCGTTCACCGCGCGTTGTCGAGGTGTTCACCCGGCACGGCTCCGGGGAGGGACTCAGGCCCGCCTGCCAGGATGGCGGGATGACCGACGACCCCCGGATCCCGAAGAACGGCATGCCCACCGCCGTCCTCCCCGTCGCCGACAGCGGCCCCGCAGCCGCCCCGACGCAGCCGCGCCGCACGCGCGACCGGGTCAAGATCGCCTTCTTCACGGTCCTCACGGTCTTCGTCGTCGCCCTCCTCGTGGTGGGCGTCTTCGCCTGGAACCTGTGGTCGTCCTTCGACCAGGCCGACAGGCTGGAGGACGCCTTCCCCGACGGCGATCGGCCCGCCGCCGTCGAGGGCGCGCAGACGGTGCTGCTGCTGGGATCGGACTCGCGCGGCACCGACGAGGGCGACGACCTCACGGGGCGGTCCGACACGATCATGGTCGTCCACATCCCCGCCGATCAGGCGACCGTCACGGTCATGTCGATCATGCGCGACAACTGGGTGGACATCCCCGGCCACGGCGAGGGGAAGATCAACGCGGCGATGGCTCTCGGCGGCGTGCCCCTGGTCGTGCAGACGGTGGAGCAGTTCATCGACACGCGGATCGATCATGTCGCCATCGTCGACTTCGAGAGCTTCTCGGCGATCTCGGACGCCCTGGGCGGCGTCACGGTGCAGAACCCGTCCGCCTTCACCGCCGTCTCGGGCGAGCACTTCGACGAAGGGGAGATCACGCTCGCCGGCGGCGACGCCCTCGCCTTCGTGCGCGAGCGCAAGGCGTTCGCGACCGGCGACTACCGCCGGGCAGCCAACCAGCAGCGCTTCCTGAAGGGGATGCTGTCGGGCATCCTGAGCCCGGACACGCTCGTGAACCCCTTCCGGGTGAGCGAGCTCGTGTCGGCGGTCTCGCCGCACCTGACCGTCGATGCCGGTGTCGATCCCTGGTACCTGCTGTCCACCATCTGGGGCGCGCGGGACATCCGCTCGGGCGATGTCCACTTCTTCACCTCGCCGACGCTGGGCACCGGCTGGCGCGGCGGGCAGTCCGTGGTGCTGCCCGACCCGGACGAGATGGAGGTCGTCCGGCAGGCGATCGAGGACGGCACGCTGTCCGCGTACGAACCTCCGGAGCTCTAGCCCGAGCGGGGCGCACCGTAGGATTGGGTCGTGAGCACTCCCCGCACCGTCGCCGTCGTGCTGGCCGGAGGCATCGGCGTCCGCGTCGGCCTGGGCATCCCGAAGCAGCTCATCAAGATCGCCGGCAAGGCGATCGTGGAGCACACGCTCGAGGCCCTCGACGCGAGCCCTCACATCGACGAGATCATCATCATGATGAACGCCGCGGCGATCGGAGAGCTCGACCACCTGCTCGACAACGACCGCTTCGCCAAGCTCACCCGCATCCTCCCCGGCGGCGAGACCCGCAACGACACCACGCAGCTGGCCATCGCGGCGATCGACGGAGACGAGACGAAGGTCCTCTTCCACGATGCGGTGCGTCCGTTCATCGACGACCGGATCATCGAGGACTGCGTGCGCGCGCTCGACGAGTACGACGCGGTGGACACGGCGATCCCCTCGGCCGACACGATCATCCAGGTCGACGGGAACCGGCTCATCACGGGGATCCCCGACCGCTCGATGCTGCGCCGCGGTCAGACGCCGCAGGCCTTCCGGCTGGCGACCATCCGCCGCGCCTACGAGATCGCGGCGGACGATCCGGGCTTCAAGGCCACCGACGACTGCGGCGTCGTCTTCACCTACCTCCCCGAGGTCCCGATCTACGTCGTCGACGGCACGGCCGAGAACATGAAGGTGACCGAGCCGATCGACGTGCACATCGCCGACAAGCTGTTCCAGCTGCAGTCGGCGAGCCTGTCGCTGGAGAGCACCACAGCCGTCCCCGACCTGTCCGGCAAGAGCGTCGTCGTCTTCGGCGGCAGCTACGGCATCGGCGAGAGCATCGTCGACCAGGCGCGCCAGGCCGGGGCGATCGTCTCGGAGTTCAGCCGGTCCACGACCGGCACGGACATCAAATCCGCCAAGGCGGTCCGCCGCGCGCTGGCGGACGTGCACGAGAACGTCGGGCGGATCGACGTCGTCATCGTCACCGCCGGGGTGCTGCGGATCGCCCCGTTGGTCGAGAGCCCCAAGCGGGACCTGAAGGACACGATCGAGGTGAACCTCATCGCGCCGGCGCTCGTCGCGCGCGAGGCCCACCCCTACCTCGCCGAGACGGCCGGGCAGGTTCTGCTGTTCACCTCGAGCTCCTACACGCGCGGGCGCGCCGGCTACAGCGCCTACTCGGCGACGAAGGCCGGCATCGTGAACCTCACGCAGGCCCTCGCCGAGGAGTGGGAGCCGTCGCGGGTGCGGATCAACTGCATCAACCCGCAGCGCACGAACACCCCCATGCGCACCCAGGCCTTCGGCGAGGAGCCGCTGGACTCGCTCCTCGACCCCGCCGACGTCGCGCGCGTCACCCTCAATGTCGCGGCGTCGGAGCTGACCGGCCAGATCGTGACCGTGCAGGTCGCCGCGATGCGCGGTGCCGGGAACCGGGCCTGAGCCCGCTCAGCCGCCGATCTGGTTGCGCTCGAGCACGTCGAAGAACGCGCGGCAGATGTAGTAGTCCTCCGCCGTGGTGATCTTGATGTTCGAACGGGGACCGTCGACGCGGTAGAGCGTGTGCCCGTAGCGGCGCAGCAGGCTGCAGGTGTCGATCGAGTCGTTCTCGCCGTCGGCGACCGCCCGGTCGTACACGTCGAGCGCGACGTCGAGGCGCGCGCTCTGGGGCGCCTGCGCGACGAACAGCAGATCGCGCGGGATGACCTCGTCGACCACGCCGTCAGCGGAGGAGATGATCGTCTCGTTGAACTTGGTGCTGGTGATCGCCGGACCCTTCGCGCGCACCGTGGCGATGTTCTCGGAGATGACGTCGGCATTGATCAGGGGGCGCACGCCGTCGTGGAGCAGGACGACCGCGTCGCCGGGAGCGTCGTTCGCGACGGCGCGCAGCGCCTTGTGCCGCGACTCCTGGCCGGTCGCTCCCCCATCGACGATCAGGTTGACCTTCGTGAGCTCGTACCGGGCCACGAGCCGGGCGAACCTCTCGCGCCACTCGGGCAGGATCGACACGGCGATGCGGTCGATCTCCGGGTGGTCCTGGAAGTGCTGGATCGTGTGCACGATCAGCGGCGTCCCGTGGATCTCCAGGAACTGCTTCGGCAGCGTGGCCGAGGTCATCCGCGACCCGATCCCGCCCGCGAAGATAACGGCGATGTTCATGCAATCTCCTCCTCAGAGATCTCGGCCTCGGCGGAGTCCTCCGCCTCGTCCCTGACCTCGCCGTGCGCTTCGGCGGCGACGCGACGGCCGCTGTCCTCGGCGGGAGTGGCCAGGATCAGCCAGTCGATGACGCGGTCCGCCGCGCCGGTGTCGATCCGGTCGAAGTTCTCGGCCCGGAACCGCGCGACCTTCTCCTGCTCGAACTCCCCCGTCGTGATCGCGTCGATGACCTCGTCGAACGTCGTCGCCACGCGCCCGGGAGCGGTCTCGTCGTAGTCGCGGTGGAATCCGCGCGTCGCCGCGTAGTTGACCCGATCCGGGGCGAAGAAGAGCATCGGCCGGTCGAGCAGGGAGAACTCGTAGATGATCGACGAGTAGTCGGTGATGAGCACGTCGGTGACGTGCAGCAGGTTCAGTCCGTCCGCGAACGTCGTGAAGTCGAAGAACCGGTCGCGATACTGCTCGGGGATGTCGATCGGCGTATGGACGAAGTGGTGCATGCGGAACAGGACCACCGTGTCCTCACCGCACGCCTCGTAGAGCCGCGCGAAGTCGATCTGGTCGTAGTCGTAGAACGCGGTGTAGATCGAGCGACCGCGGAAGGTCGGTGCGAAGAGGATGATGCGCTTGCCGGCGAGCTCGGGGTGCTCGGCGTAGAAGCGCGCCGTGAACTCGGCGGTGCGCTTCTCGTCGAGGAACCAGTCCACCCGCGGCAGACCCGTGGGGATGACGGCGCTCTCCTCGATCCCGAACGCCTCGGCGTACACGTGGCGCAGGTGCTCCGACCCGGTGATCGCGTACGTGTACTGGCGGTGCGGGTGCCAGAGCTTCGGCGAGCCGGGGTTGCCGAAGCGGCTGTAGCCGACCGACTTGAACCCGCTGCCGGCATGCCAGAGCTGGATGACCTTCGTGCGCGGGTCCATCTTCACGCTCTTCAGGATGCCGAAGTAGTCGTCGAGGAGGACGACCTCGCTCGTGGCGAGCAGATAGATGATCCGGATCGTCGTGCGCCAGCCGCCGGTGCGGGGAAGGCGGAAGGAGAACTTCATCTCGAGCCGGTCGCCGTAGCCCCGCTCCAGGAGGCGCTCGTGGACGCGGAGCAGGTTGCCGTCGAGCTTCAGCCGCTGATCGGACGCGAACAGGATCCGCCCCGGCTTCACACCGACCCAGCGGTTCACGAGCTGGTAGATGATCCCGGCGTACGCCTGCTTGCGGGTATCGCTGAACAGGGCCTTGCGCAGACGCTTGATCGGGCGGAACCGCAGCTTCCGCCGTTTCGGCGCCGGCTTCTCGCGCGCCAGCTGGTAGGTGCGCATGAGGAAGTCGAGTCGGTCCAGGTCGTCGACGTTCTCGGCGATCCCGAACGACACCGTCAGCACCTGCCGGTTGCTGTCGTAGAGGAACACCCGCGAGGCGTCGTCGAGGTCGCCCAGTCGCTCGCCGTCGAACTCCGCCGGGGCCGACAGCTGCTCGCCCGACCGCGCGCGGACCCGCCACGTGCCGTTGGGGATGCCGCGGCGGTCCTCGAAGGTCGTGATGTTGACGCGGATGTCGAAGCCGCCGTCGGAGCGGCGCGTGGCCGGCACCTCGAACTCTCGTCTGCCGTCGACGAACGAGAAGGACAGGTCGGCGGGAAGGAGGGAGCCCGGTCCGGGCGAGGCCTGGAGGTGGAGGGTCACGAAGACGCGCTCCCAGGTGACGCTCAGGACGGTCAGGTCGACCGGGAGGGGAGGCAGGACCTCGGCCTCTCCGAGATCGCCGTCGTGCAGGAGCTGCGGGTCGGTCGGCGTGCTCACGCGCGGCGCTCCTCGTGCCACGCGATCGTGCGATCGATGCCGGAGCGGAGCCCCACGTGAGGAGCCCAGCCGAGGGCGCGCAGCCGCGCGTCGTCGAGCCCCTGGCCCTTGACCGGGTTGTACTGCGAGACGTCGACGTCGTCGCGGAAGCGCACCCGGAGCCCGCTCTGCGGTCGCGCCGCCGTGAAGGCCTCGGCGAGGTCGCGGATGCTGATGAAGCCGTCGCGGTCCGAGATGTTGTAGGCGGTGTTCTCCCCGACCAGGAGCGCCGTGAACATGCCGGCGATCGCATCGCCGAGGTAGGTGTACGTGCGCCGTGCACTGCCGTCGCTGTTCAGCGTGATGTCGCGACCGGCGATGACATCCGCCGTGAAGTCGGCCTGCACGCGGCCGTCGTCGAGCGCCATGCCGGGTCCGTAGATGTGCCCGAAGCGGGCGATCGTGATCGGCACGCCGTACTGGGCGTGATAGCTGACGGCGATCGTCTCCGCGGCGCGCTTTCCTTCGGTGTAGCACGCGCGGGGGTTGAGGATGTCGACCGCGCCGTAGTCGCTCTCGGACACCAGCGACCCGTCGTCCGCGCGCTGTCCGTACACCTCGGCGGACGACATGAGGACGAACCGCGCTCCCGTGCGCACGCAGAGGTCGAGCAGTCCGAAAGCGCCCTGGACGTTGGCGCGGATCGTGTCGACGGGGCTCCCCGCGTGCAGCGCCGGCCGCGCCGGAGACGCTCCGTGGATCACGAGGTCGACGGGCTCGGAGACCGGGATCTCCTCCTGGACGTCGCCTTCCACGAGACGGAAGTCGTCCCGGTCCCGCAGCGCCGCGAAGACCGTCTCGGCCTTGGCGAGGTTGCGCACGAGTCCGAGGACGGTGATCCCCGCGCCGTGCGCCTCGTTGAGTGCGAGCAGCGTGTAGACCGCGTAGGCGGGGATCATGCCCGCGGCGCCCGAGACGAGCACCGTCTTGCCGGCGAGCTGGTCCCAGGGCAGCGCGGCCCCGAGGATCTCGCCCAGGTCCCGGTCGACGACCGCGCTACCGGTGACCGCGACGGTCGGAGCGGCTTCTTCGGGCTGGTGTCCGGCATCGCCGTGGGTCTGTGCGGGCATTCCAGCGATTCTACGCGACCCGTCCGGGGCGTTCATGGGCGGGCTCCCAGCATCCGGCGCAGTCGCCGCGCGATCCGCCGGAGGAGGGTCGGTCCGGGCGGTGCCGCGCCGGCGATGGCCGCCGGGTGCCGGTAGTACTTCCGGTAGCTCTCGTACGTGCGACGGAACTTGCTGCGCAGTTTGTCCCGGTACTGTCCCGGCGTCGTGCCCGCGAAGCGCGGAAGCTCGTCGCGCAGCGCCGCCGACGAGACGGGCACCCGTTCGCTGTCCGGAGCGACGACCGACTTCATGGCCGAGAAGAGGCTGTCGTAGACGCTCCGGACATAGTCCTCGTCCTTCGTGACGCCCTCCGACATCGCCTTCTCGAGCGCGGCCACGGCGCGGGCGGCCGACCAGTGCGCGGGCTCCAGCGAGCGGTCGGGGAGGCCGATCGACGAGTAGAACGCCCGCACCTTGGGGTTCCAGGAGAGGCCGACGGAGGGGATGCCGAACGCGTACGCGGCGATGCTGGCGTGGAGGCGGAAGGCGATCACGCCGTCGCAGGCGCGGATCTCGGCGAGGAGCTCTTCCGGCGAGTTCACCGCGAACGCCACCTTCCCGGTGGGGATCCCCTCGGCGCGGACGAGCCCGTCGAGGAACGCCTCGTCGGAGAAGTGCCCCGTCGTGAACAGCCGGTAGTCGTCGCCGCGCGCCTCGACCTCGGCGATGACGTCCATCCAGAATCGGCGCTGCTCCGCCTCGGAGAAGCGCACCCCGTTGTCGGCGAACAGACCGGTCCGGGTGACCACGAGACCGATCCTCCGCGGTGCGCCCTCGGCGCGGCGCGGCGCGGGAAGCCCGGCGAACACCGCGTCGGCGAGGACGACGGGGTCCGCGACCCGCGCGATGGGGATGTGCGTCCCCGCGACCAGCCGGCGGAGGGAGTCGAGGTCGTCCCGTGTGGTGATCTGACGCACGTCGGCCGCGGCGACCGCCTCCTGCAGCGCGCGCGCCCGCGGGTGGGCGGGGTCGAAGCCCTCGATGCCGATGCTCGAGAAGATCACCGGCACGTCGAGCTCGCGGGCGACCGCCAGCGCTCCCGCGGTCCGCGCGGAGAACTCCTGGTAGGCGTAGTTGAACAGCGGCGCTCCCCCGAAGACGACGACGTCCGCCGCCCCGATCGCCCTTCGCGCCTCGGCGAGCAGCGCGGGGTCGCCCGTCTCCGCATACCGCTTGGGGATCATGCCGGCCGCGCGACTCGTGATCGTGTAGTCGCCGGCCGCGACCCCGAGGTCCGCCAGCACCTTGCGCAGCAGCGAGAGCGCGGACTCCTCGATGAGCTGGTCGCCGACGTTGTCGGAGTCGCGATTGGTGATGAGGAGGACTCGGGTGCGCGGGCGTTCACCGTCGCCGCCGAGCGGCGTCACCGACGCGGCCCCGTCGGCGGCGGTCTCCACGGCCCACCCGGACGGCCGACCCGGCGCACGATCGCCGATGCGCACGATCATGCGCGGCTCCGGCCAGGCGAACCGCACGCTCGCGCGCCCGTCCTCGACCCGCAGCGTCGCGGGGACATCGGCGTACGCCGGCCCACGGGTCGTCATCGCGCTCACGCCGAGCGTCGTCGCCACCTGCCCGGAGCCGTCGTGCTCGCCCGCGAGCGCGATCTCGTAGCGCCCCGGTGCCACCCGGCGCGCGGACTCCGGCCGGAGCCGCCGCAGCGCCTCCACCTGGCCGTCGGGGATGAGCGTGGCGGCGCCCCCGTCGTTGGGGTACACGAGATGCAGCCGCCCGCGACGGATGGTGACCGTGGCGGGAAGGGTGCTGCGCAGGGCGCGATGGTTGAGGGAGCCGCCCAGCCGGCAGCGCAGCAGCACGTCCTGGTACACGGGGTCCAGTCCGTTCCCCAGCGCGGCCGTCTCGGGATCGATGCGGCCGGTGAGGGTCGCCGTGACGCGCACGCCGCCGTCGGCGGCCGCCTCTGCCGACACCGTGTGATCGGTGGGCGTCAGCCACACCATCCGCGACGGGCGCGACCGCACCGACAGGTCGAGCTCCGCGGCCGCGATCTCGGCGGTGACGTCGCGGGATCCGCCCGGGAGCCCGTCCAGCGCCCGCGCCACCCCGTCCGGCACGCGCTTGAGGACGCGGTCCCCGACCTGCTCGAGCGCCAGCGGACCGCCGTCCGGCGCGGTCCATTCCATGGTCGCCTCGATGTGCAGCACGCCGTCGCGCCACGCGATGGAGGTCGCCTGGCCCTCGCCGATGATGTCGCGGTCGGTCACGGTGAGCTGCTCGAGCGCCGCCCGGTCCCCCGCGGCGAGGAGCTCGGCGCGCAGCCGCCGTGACACGCTCAGCTGGCCGTCGAGGCGCCGGAGGCCGTAGTCCTCCTGGATCGCGCGCACCTGGTCGAACAGGAAGGCGCGGTCCGCTTCGGGACGGCCGGCGTACAGGTGGTCGAAGACGCCCAGGATGCGGATCGTGTACTGATGGAGCATCAGCTGGTCGAGCTGCTCGCGCAGCGCCGGCTCGGACAGCTGCTCGACGGTCCAGTCGAGGAGGCGGCGGAAGCACGTCCAGTAGTGCTCCGAGGCGCGGACGAAGAGGGTGGAGCCGCTGCCCTCGGTGCGCACCCAGTGGTAGAACGGCACGCTGGCCAGCGTCGCGATCACCCGTGCATGGCGCGCCACCTCGACGTTGAAGAACTGGTCCTCCCACAGCACGACCCGGCCCTCCGGGAATCGGATGCCGTGCGCGAGCAGGAACTCCCGCCGGTACAGCTTGTGGGGGTTCAGGGGCACCAGGGGGTGCAGGTCGGTGTGCCCGAGCACCTGGGGTGAATCGGCGGGATAGGTGTCCAGGGCCCAGTGCGCCGTCTGCGTGTAAGCCTCCTTGCCGTTGAGCACGTCGGCCCCGCTCGCGGCGGCCAGCTCGTATCCGGCCCGCAGCGCGTCCGGCGAGAGCTCGTCGTCGTGATCCATGAACAGGACGTACTCGCCCGAGGCGGTCTCGATGCCGACGTTGCGGGGCCGCGAGGGCCACCCGGAGTTCTCGATCCGCAGGGCGCGCACGTTGGGGCGGGCGCGGGCGATCTCCTGGAGCGTGTCGAAGGTGTCGTCGGTCGAGCCGTCGTCGACGAACACCACCTCGTATCGCGACGGCGGCAGGGTCTGCGCGTCGATCGAGTCGACGAGCCGCGCAAGACCGTCCTTGGACGTGTTGTAGGTGGGGACGATCACGGAGACGCTCGGCACGCCTCAACTCTAGGCGGCGGCGGCGGCGCCGCCGAGGGTCACCGCCGGACGCGCCGCTGCAGAGCCCGCCGCAGGCGTGCGGCCGTCGACCGGCGTCCCGCCGCGCCCTTCGCGTCGGCCGTGTGCACCGGCGGCGCCAAGGCGACCCCGGCCAGCTCGCGATCGAACCGCGGTGCCGGGTCGGCGAGGGTGTGGGCGAGTCCGTGCCGCTCGAGGAAGCGGCGGAACAGCTCCGCGTTGGCGGGATGGCGCGCCGCGAAGGCCCCGAAGTCGACCGCGTCGTACCAGCGCTCCACGTCGACACGGCGGAGGCCGGCCTTGCGCACCACCGGGATCGCGTGGAACTCCGCGAGCTCGCGCGTCCGCGAGTCGTGGGCGATCAGGATGGCGGGAACGCCGGCGAGCACGCCCGCGATCGTCCCGTGGATGCGCGTGCCGACCACGAGGTCGCGGCTGCGGAGGGTGTCGATCCACGTCGTCGCGTCCACGAAGAAGCGCATCCGGTCGGTGCGGTACAGCTCGTGGTCGGCGCTCTCGGGGAGCCTGCGGTCGGCCGCGTGCGCGGTCGGCTCCCGCCACAGCATCAGCGCGAGCGCCTCCACCGTCTGCGGGACGACATAGCTGTCGGGGAACGCCGTGGTGACCGCCTGCACGAAGGTGCCCGCGTCGCGGAGGTAGGGCGAGTAGGTGACGGCGAGCCGGGAACGGGAGGTCAGCGGACCGACCGCACCGAGGGCCGGCGCCGGACCGAAGCCGTACAGCGACGGGCAGCCGATCACCTCGACCGAGTCGTCGGCGAATCCGAGGTCGCGCAGGAACGCGTGGGTCGTCTCGCCGCGCACGCCGATCGACGGCGACCGGTCGAGGACGGCGGCGACGAACGCGCGCACGGAGTCGCGCAGCTCCGACGGCGCCTCCTCGACGGCGGCGTTCAGGCCGAACTGGGCACCGACGCCGAGCACGGTCACGGGGATCTCCAGCCGCCTGACGACCTCGGTCAGGCGGTCGAGGTTCGGAAGGAAGCTGCGGCGGAAGGCGTTGGCGAGGGGGATGACGACGCGGTCGTACTCCGCGTTCAGGCGCGCCGCGACACGGGCGGGGTCCTCGCGCTCCATGGCGTAGGCGTCCGCCTCGAGCACCACGTCCCGCGTGAGCAGCGTCCGCCACGCGGCGGTATAGAAGAGCATGTTGCCCGCGTTGGTGCCGAACACGCCGTTGCGACGGATCGAGAGGGAGCGCTCCGCGGACAGCGGGGTCAGCGGATCCTTGCCGGCGCGCACCAGGATGCGGGACGCCGTCATCGGCGCAGTCCCAGCCGGCGCAGCAGCCCGCCGGCCCTGGCGCGCAGGCGTCGCACCAGGGCGCCCACCGTCGGCGCCGGACGCTTCACGCGCTTCGGCGGCTTGGGCCGAGGGGGCTCGGCTCCCGGAGTCAGGGCGACGCCCTCGCGGGTGCGCACGACGTTCCACCACAGCGGCGCGCCCGGCGTGCGGTCGCCGACCCGCAGCCGCAGGCGCTTCGACCCCTGCGGCACACGGAGGGTGGCGACCCCGGCGCTCACCGCGAGCACCGCCGGCACGGTCGTCACCGCGCGCCGCGGACCGTACACCCCCACGGAGGTCGCGACATCGCCGTCGCCGTCGTGCACTCCGGACAGCCGGATCCGCACCTCGCCGTCGGCGCCCGCCTCGACCGAGACGGGTGTGAGACGACGGACCGCCTCGACCTGCCCGCCGGGGATCAGCGTCGCGCTGCCGCCGTCGTTGGGGTAGATGAGGTGCGCGGCGCCGCCGGTCACGGTCACCGAAGCCGGGATCTCGGTGCGGACCCCGCGCTGCGTCGTGCCGTTGCCGAGCTTGGCCCGCAGGTTGAGGTCCCAGTGCGTGGCGGGGGTCAAGGCGGCGCCCAGCGCGGCGACGGCGGGATCGAGCTCGGCCACGAGTCGTGCGGACAGCCCCACCGCATCGCCCGGTCCGTCGACGATCTCGACGCGGGTCTCGGACGGGACGGGCCACGCGATGCGCGACCGGCGCGAGTGGACGGCCAGGCTCGCCGTCGCCTTCGCGAGGTCGTCGGTGACGTCCAGCGCGGCCTCGGTGACCGCGGCGCGCACCTCGTCGGACACGACCTTGTGGATGCGGCCGTCGCGGCGCTCGAGCGCCGGACGACGCCCCTGCGAGTCCGACCACTCGATGTCGACGGCGACGCGGAGCCGCCCGTCCTCCCACCGCAGCTCGCGTGCGCGTCCCCACCCGGGCACCGACGCGTCGGTGCGGCACACCTCCTCGAGGAGTGTCCGGTCGCCGGCCTGCAGCAGCTCCGACCGCAGGCGGCGGGAGGGTCCCACGCGATCGTCGAACTGCGTCATGCCGTGCGCGGCCTGCAGCCGCCGGCAGTGCTCGAAGATGAACTCGCGGTTGCGCTCGGAGCGCGAGACGTACTTGAGGTCGAACGCCCCGAGCACGCGGTAGGAGTACTGGTGCATCAGCAGCTGCTCCCGCTGGAGCCGGTTCTCGTCGCCGGCGAGCTGCTCCTCGATGTACTCGTAGACCTGCTCGAGCCAGTACCAGTAGTCGTCGCGGGTCTTCACGAACGTCGTCGATCCGCTCCCCTCCGTGGTGACCCAGTGGTAGTACGGCACCGTCGAGAGGGTCGAGATCACCTGGGCGTGCCGCGCCACCTGCACGTTGAAGAAGATGTCCTCCCACATCACCTTGCGGCCCTCGGGGAAGCGGATGTCGTGTGCCAGGAGGAAGTCGCGACGGTACAGCTTGTGGGGGTTCATCGGCAGCAGCGGGTGCCGATCGGGATTGCCGATCGACTGCGGCTCGTCGGCCGTATACACGGCGATCGCCCAGCCGGGCACGCTCGTGCGCGCCTCCTTGCCGTTGACGACGTCGGAGCGGTGGGCCACGGCGAACGCGTGGGCGGCGCGGAGCGCGTCGGGGTAGAGCTCGTCGTCGTGATCCATGAACGCGATGTACTCGCCGCGGGCGAGGTCGACGCCGACGTTGCGGGGCTTGGACGGCCAGCCGGAGTTCTCGATGCGCTCGACGCGCACGTTGGGCCGGGTCTCCTGGATCTCCCGCAGCCGCGCCGGAGTGTCGTCGGGGGAGCCGTCGTCGACGAAGACGACCTCGAACTCCTCGGCCGGCATCGTCTGGCGATTGAGCGAGGCCACGAGCCGCTTCAGTCCCTCGGGGGGCGTCTGGTAGGTCGGGACGACGACGGAGACCTTGAGCACCCATCAACTCTAGGCCGGAGCGTCCATGTGGGAGGATGAACCGATGAAAGGGATCATCCTCGCCGGTGGTTCGGGCACGCGATTGCACCCGATCACCCTGGGCGTCTCCAAGCAGCTCATTCCGGTGTACGACAAGCCGATGGTCTACTACCCGCTCTCGACCCTCATGCTCGCCGGGATCCGCGACATCCTGGTGATCACGACCCCGCACGACGCCGCGTTCTTCGAGAAGCTCCTGGGCGACGGCTCGCAGTTCGGCATCTCGCTGACCTTCGCGCAGCAGCCCTCGCCCGACGGCCTCGCGCAGGCCTTCACGATCGGCGCCGACTTCATCGGCGACGACAAGGTGGCCCTCGTCCTCGGCGACAACCTCCTCTACGGTCCGAGCCTCGGCCGCCAGCTCAAGCGCTACGCGGACCTCGACGGCGGCGCCGTGTTCGCGTACTGGGTGGCGGAGCCCTCTGCCTACGGGGTCGTGGAGTTCGACGCCGAGGGACGGGCCGTCTCGCTCGAGGAGAAGCCCGCCGTCCCCAAGAGCAACTACGCGGTCCCCGGCCTGTACTTCTACGACAACGACGTCGTGGAGATCGCGCGGGGACTGACGCCGTCACCGCGCGGCGAGTACGAGATCACCGATGTGAACAAGGCCTACCTCGACCGCGGCGCGCTGCAGGTCGAGATCCTCCCCCGCGGCACGGCCTGGCTCGACACCGGCACGTTCGATCAGATGACCGACGCGGCCGAGTACGTCCGGACCATGCAGCGCCGCACCGGGATGTCGATCGGCGTCCCCGAGGAGGTCGCCTGGCGGCAGGGCTTCCTCAGCGACGCCGAGCTGCGGGAGCGGGCCACGCCGCTCGTGAAGAGCGGCTACGGCGCATACCTCCTCGAATGTCTGGAAAGGGGTCGCTGATGTCGCGACTGCTCGTCACCGGCGGAGCCGGCTTCATCGGATCGAACTTCGTGCACCACGTCGTGGCGCACACCGACCACCACGTGACGGTGCTCGACAAGCTCACCTACGCGGGCAACCGCGCCTCCCTCGCGGGCCTGCCCGGCGACCGCGTCGAGCTCGTGCAGGGGGACATCGCCGATGCGCCGCTCGTCGACGAGCTGTTCGGGAAGGCGGACGCCGTGGTCCATTACGCCGCCGAGTCGCACAACGACAACTCGCTGCACGATCCGCGTCCCTTCGTCGACACCAACATCATCGGCACCTACACGCTGCTGGAGGCCGCGCGCCGCCACGGCACGCGCTTCCACCACATCTCCACCGACGAGGTCTACGGCGACCTGGAGCTCGACGACCCGGCACGCTTCACCGAGTCGACTCCCTACAACCCGTCCTCTCCGTACTCCTCGACCAAAGCGGGATCGGACCTCCTGGTGCGTGCCTGGGTGCGCTCCTTCGGCGTGCAGGCCACGATCAGCAACTGCTCGAACAACTACGGGCCCTACCAGCACGTCGAGAAGTTCATCCCGCGACAGATCACGAACGTGATCCGCGGCATCCGGCCCAAGCTCTACGGCACGGGCGAGAACGTGCGCGACTGGATCCACGCCGACGACCACTCGTCGGCGGTGCTCACGATCCTCGACACCGGGGTCATCGGCGAGACCTACCTGATCGGCGCCGACGGCGAGAAGGACAACCGCCAGGTCGTCGAGCTCATCCTCACCCTCATGGGGCAGGATGCCGACGCCTACGACCTCGTCGCCGACCGGCCGGGCCACGACCTGCGCTACGCGATCGACTCCTCGAAGCTCCGCACGGAGCTCGGGTGGAAGCCGCAGTACGCCGACTTCGAGTCCGGACTGGCGGCGACGATCGACTGGTACCGGGCCCACGAGGACTGGTGGGCTCCGGCCAAGGACGGCGTCGAGGCGTTCTACGCGGCGAAGGGCCAGTAGCGGTGACGGAGTTCGGCAAGGAGCTCGGCCGACGGGAGACGCCGATCCCCGGCCTGGTCGTGTTCGACCTCCCGGTCCACGGTGACTCCCGGGGCTGGTTCAAGGAGAACTGGCAGCGCGAGAAGATGGTCGCCGCCGGACTCCCCGACTTCGGGCCGGTGCAGAACAACATCTCCTTCAACGACGCGGTCGGCACGACGCGCGGCATCCACGCCGAGCCCTGGGACAAGTGGGTCTCGGTGGCGACCGGCCGGATCTTCGGCGCCTGGGTCGACCTGCGCGAGGGTCCGAGCTTCGGCACCGTGTTCACGGCCGAGCTCGACCCGTCCACGGCGATCTTCGTCCCCCGGGGCGTCGGCAACTCGTATCAGACCCTCGAGCCCGACACGGCGTACGTGTACCTCGTCAACGACCACTGGTCCCCCGACGCCGAGTACTCCTTCCTGAACCTGGCCGACGAGACGGTCGCGATCCCCTGGCCGATCCCGCTCGCCGAGGTGGAGGTGTCCGCCAAGGACCTCGCCCATCCCCGGCTCGCCGACGTCGTGCCCGTCCCGCGGCGGAAGATCCTCGTGCTGGGGGCCGACGGACAGCTGGGACGCGCGCTGCGGGCCGAGTTCGCGGGCGAGTCGCACGTCGAGTTCGCGGGACGCGCCGACCTCGACCTCACCGCCCCCGGCATCGCGACGGCCCGCCGCTGGCGCGACTACGACGCGATCGTCAACGCGGCGGCGTTCACCGCCGTCGACGGGGCGGAGACCACGGAAGGGCGACCGCAGGCCTGGGCCGCCAACGCCCGGGCCGTCGCGACCCTCGCCGCGATCACCGCGTCCCACGGCATCACCCTCGTGCACGTCTCCAGCGACTACGTCTTCGACGGCACCGCCGACCGCCCCTACACCGAGGACGACCCGCTGTCCCCCCTGGGCGTGTACGGGCAGTCCAAGGCCGCCGGTGACCTCGCGGCGGCCACGACCCCCCGCCACTACATTTTGCGCACGTCGTGGGTGATCGGCGAGGGCGGGAACTTCGTCCGCACGATGGCGGGCCTCGCCGAGCGCGGGATCGACCCGCGCGTCGTCGGCGACCAGACCGGCCGCCTGACCTTCACGAGCGACATCGCCCGCGGCGTCCGCCATCTGCTCGACGACGCGCCGGCCTACGGCGTCTACAACCTGACCGGCGACGGGGCGCCGACCTCGTGGGCGCAGATCGCCCGCGACGTGTTCGCGCTCACCGGCCACGACCCGGCGCGGGTCACCGAGGTCACGACCGAGGAGTACTTCGCCTCGGCGACCTCACCGATCGCGCCGCGGCCGCGCAACAGCGTGCTCGACCTGTCGAAGCTCGCGGCGACGGGCTTCCGCCCGGCCGCGACGCTCGAGGACTACCTGCGCTGACCTCAGCGGCCGCGCACGCGCCGCACGACCCGGCCGAGACGCCGGCGGACGCGGCGCGCAAGCCCGACCGGTGCGGCGGGGGCGGAGGGCGTCGCCGGCGCGGCCTCGGCGACGGCACGCGCGGCTTCGGCGCGGGCGATCTCGAGGGTCATGCGGCTCCACTGCGCGTTGCGGATCGCCAGCACCTCCTCGACACGGTCGGCAGGGCCGCCCGTGGCCGCCCACTCCTTCACGTGCTCCACGACCGAGAGGATGTTCTCGTGAGCGCGGCGGCCGAGCTCCTGGCCGCGGTCGTCCGTCGGCATCGCGAGCGCCTGCGCGGCGGCCTCGTTCATCTGCGTGTGATCGATCCGCCAGGGCATGTCGGCATCCCAGGTGCGCACGTAGTCGTCGACCTTGCGCTTGGCGAAGCTCACGCGCGGCACACCGTAGGCGGCGGAGATGATGCGCCCGTGCAGCGAGCTGCCGATCCACAGCTTGGCCCCCGCGATCTCGTCCACGCGCTCCCACGGGTCGATGGTGCGGCTGATCTCCAGACGGCGCGACGGGTCTGCCCGCAGGACCAGGTCGCGGATCTGCTCGTACTGCTCGAACGAGTCGTGCCCGGGAGCGGTGCCGGCGGTGAAGAGCCGCACCGGGTGGTCGCGCAGCACGTCGCTGTCGATGATCGCCTGCGCGAAGGCCTTGATGCCGTATCGCTTGACGTGGGTCGTCGACGCCTGCAGCAGGACGTAGTCTCCGGGGACCGCGTCGGCCGGACGCGGGCGGGTGATCGCGATGGAGTGCACGAGATCGGGCTCGAGGCGATGCTCGATGCCCTCGGCGGCGAGGAAACGGCTGGCGGCGGAGTCGCGCACCGTGATGCGGGTGGCCTCGTGGAGGAGGCCCAGCATTCCGGCGCGGCGGATCGAGCCGAGCCCGCGGATGCCGGCGAGACCGACGGAGTTGAGCACCAGCGCCGCGCGGACGTTCTTGGGGTAAGCCGACGGACGCGGGATGTAGGGCGATTCCATCGGCACCGCGCCGAACTCGGCGGCGATCATCTCGCGCCGCTCCTCGGGAGTCGCCGCGTCGTAGACGCGCGTCGCCTCCTTGTCATGGCGGGTGCGGAACGCGTAGTCGACGCTCGTGCCGCCGACCTCTCCGCCGACGGTCCAGATCGCGTCGAAGGCCTCCGACTCCAGCAGCGGTCCGTAGGTGGGGATCTCGAGCCCGATGAGATCCGTCATATCGGCGGCGAACGGGGCCGCGTAGACGACGTCGGCGTCGCCGAGGTACTGCGCTGTGATGATCTGGAACAGCAGATCGCCGAAGTTGTCGCGCTCGTAGGCGCCCACGCAGAGGATGCGCGGACGGCGCGCGGTGTCGTCGGTCATGTGTCGTCTTTCGGGTCGGGAGGTGGTCGTCACTTGGTCTCGATGTGCGTCAAGGCTTCGTCGATCGGTCCGTCGAAGATGACGTTCCCCTTGCGGATGACGACACCGCGCGTGCACAGCGAACGGACGGTGTTCTTGCTGTGGCTGACCACCATCATGGTCACGCCGCGCTCGGCGAGCTCCTTGAGCTTCTTGTTGCACTTCGCTCGGAAGGGGGCGTCGCCCACCGACAGCACCTCGTCCACGAGCAGCACGTCGAGTTCGACGTGGATCGCCACGCTGAAGGCGAGCCGCATGAACATGCCGGACGAGTAGTGCTTGACCTCCTGGTCGATGAAGTCGCCGATCTCGCTGAAGGCGACGATCTCGTCGAACCGCTCGCGGGTCTCCTTCTCGGTCATCCCCAGGATCGCCGCGTTCAGGAAGACGTTCTCGCGACCGGTGAGGTCGGGGTGGAACCCCGCGCCGACCTCGATGAGGCCCGCGACGCGGCCGCGAGTGAACACGCGGCCCTCATCGGGCTTCAGGACGCCCGAGACGAGCTTGAGGGTGGTCGACTTGCCCGAGCCGTTGAGCCCCATGATGGCCACCGACTCGCCCTCGCCGATGACGAAGGACACGTCGTTGAGCGCCTGGAACTGGGTCGCGCGGACGGGCCGGCGCTTGATCACGTTGATGAAGGCGTCCTTCATCGAACGGGTGCTGCGGCGGTTGAACCATTTCGAGACGTGCTCGACGACGATGCGGGGCTGCTGCTGAGCGGTGGTGGTGGTCATCACAGATCCTGGGCGAAGGTGCGCTCGCACCGGCGGAAGACGTACTGTCCGACGACGAGGGAGAAGACGATGACACCGCCCGCGGCGAGCAGGTGCCACTCGAATCCGGGGGCCCACATGAGGTTCGCCGGGGCGGGCCGGTGTGCCTGCACGCCGGGGAGGGTCGCCCAGAAGGCGTGGTGGAAGAGCTCGACGGCCACCGCGAGGGGGTTGGACATGTAGAGGTGGAAGAGCCAGGGGATGTCCTTGGCGGCCTCGGCGACCATCGCCCAGCTGTAGAGGATCGGCACCGACCACGTCGCGATCGTGCGGATGATCTCGACCACGTTGCCCGCGTCGCGGAAGCGCACGTTGACGGCCGAGAAGAACAGGCCGAGCCCGACGACGAAGGCGATCACGACGGCGATGCCCGTGAGGATCATGGCGATCGACCCGATCGTGGGGACCCAGCCGAACAGCAGGCTCACGAAGACCAGAACGGCGAGCTGCGGCAGGAAGTGCGTGAAGGCGCCGACGATCGCCGCGAGCGGGAACAGCTCGCGCGGCAGGTAGATCTTGCGGACAAGCGCCTTGTTGCTGACGATCGAGGAGGTGGCCGCCGACAGCGTCTCGTTGAACAGGTTGACGAGCACGAGACCGCTGAAGAGGTAGAGCGGGAACGACGGCAGGTTCCGGTGCATGCCGAGGATCTGTCCGACGACGAGGTAGTACACGAGGAACTGCACCGTGGGTCGCACGTACGACCAGAACCAGCCGAGCACGGAGTTGCGGTAGCGCAGCGACGTGCTCTTGCCGATCAGCAGCCGCAGCAGGTAGCGGTAGCGGATGACGTCGAGGATGCCGCGGCCGCGCCCAGGCGTGTCGAAGGCGCTGTAGTCGATCTGTGTCACGGGTTTCCTAGCAGATGAGGGCTCCTGGCGGAGGGTACGGCCAGGCAGGCCAACGGCCATCCTAACGGAACGCCGCTGAGCCGACCCTGGACGCGGGCCTCACTTCAGGTACGAGCCGTGCACCCATCCGGTCCGCGTTCCCACGACGACCTTCCGCCACACGCCGCTCGTCGCGGTCACCCTGACCTTCGTCCCCTTGGCGAGCACGGTGATCACCTTCGCGCTCGTCGACGCGGAGCTGCGGAGATTCACCCCCGTGGTCGTCGTCCTGATCGTCGTCGAGGTCGCGGTGACGGCCTTCAGATACTTCCCGGCGACCCAGCCCGTGCGGCTGCCGACGGTGACCTTGCGCCAGGCGCCGCTGGTGGCGGTCACCGAGACCTTGGTCCCCTTCTTCAGGACGACGAGCACCTTCGCGGACGTGGACGCGCTGGCGCGGAGGTTCAGCGACGTGGTCGTCTGCATCGCGACCGGCTTGGGCACGACGCCCAGCTGACTGCCCGGCATCCATCCGGTCTTCGTGCCGACCTTCACGGCGCGCCAGGTCCCGAACGTGTCCAGGACGGTGACCTTCGTCCCCGGCGCCACCTTCGTGACGACCTTCCCGGACGCCGATGCGGTGACGCGGACGGAGGCGGTGACCTTCGTCTGGCGCGTGCGCGGGGCCTCGGCCTGCGGCGCGGCGGCGACGAGCTTGGACGTCGCGATCCAGCCCCTCTGCGCACCGAGGGTGACCGCGCTCCACTCCCCCTGCGCGGAGGTCACGGTGACCTTCGCGCCGGTGCGGACGGTGGTGACGAGCGTCGACGATCCCGCGGCCGGCCGCAGGTGCGTCGGCGAGCTCGCGAACATCGTCGAGCTCGGGGCGGGGGTCGGCGTCGGAGTCGGGGTCGGCGTCGGAGTCGGAGTCGGGGTGGGCGTCGGAGTCGGCTTCGGCGTCGCCGACGGGGTGGGCGTGGGCTTCGGCGTGGGGATCGGCGCAGGGTCGGAGGCGGGCTGCAGCGAGACGTAGGCGCTGTGGACCCAGTACGACGAGCTGCCGACGGTGATGCGCCACCACACGCCGTAGGTCGCGGTGCGGGTGTACACGGCGCCGAGCTTCACGGTGATGCGGCCGGTGTCGCACGCGGTCGAGGGCGCCTTGCGCGCGTTGAGGCTGGCGGTGGCGACCACGGCCTTGCCGGAGGCCTTCGTGATGCTGGAGCTGGCGGGCACGGCGCAGGCGTCGCCCGCCGGGGTCCCGGTGGTCACCTTGAGCGCCGACTTCGCCACCCAGATGCTCGCAGAGCCGCTCTTCACGCGCAGCCAGGCGCCGTACGTCCCGGTCACGGTGACGGTGGCGCCCTTGGCGAGGGCGACCGTCCCCGACGCGCATTTGGTGGTGGGTGCCTTGCGGCCGGTCGTCGCGGTCGTCACCGACGCGGTCCCCGAGCCGGCGGTGACGTCGGCGGAGGCCGGCACGGTGCACGCGGCGACCTGTCCCGGAGCGCCCGTGGCACTCGAGGCGTCCGGGGCGAACCAGCTCACGTAGTAGTTGTAGAAGTTGCGGTTGCCGTACGTCGAGCAGCTGTCGCCGGTCCCGGATCCGGCGGCGAGAGCGGCGATGTTCGGCCGGTACGGCGTGTAGATGTACAGGTTCGCCGTCGCCTGGTTCTTGATGAACACCTTCGACGAGCCGCAGGAGCTCGTCGGGTGCCACTTGATCGTGTTGACCTGCCCGGCCCGGTAGTTGTACGACGTCGGGTTCTTCGTGTACACCTGCATCTGCCGCGCGCCCTTGAGCACCTGGTTCACGAATCCCGCGGCCGCTTCGTCGCAGGGCGCCGTGTCCGGGCACGCCTGGCCCATGGCCGCGCGGTACGACCACTCGGAGGGGGCGCTCGAAGTCACCAGGCCCTGCTCCTTCTGGAGCATCACGAGGATCACCTTCGGGTTGATCCCGCACGCCGCCGCCGCGGCGGCGATGACCGTGGCGGCCGAGGCCGCCTTGCGGGCCGTCACCGACGTGCAGTACTTGTCGGCGGCCTTGGCGGGCACGTCCGTCCGGAAGTTCTTCAGGCACTCGGGGCCGGAGGTCGCCCGGCACGTGGGGACCTTGCTGTTGAGGAAGGACTGGATCTGCGAGGTCGTCATCGAGTCGCTGTCGAAGAACTCGGCGTCGCTGATGATGAAGCCGCCGTCCTGGATCGTCGACGGGAGCGCGGTCGCAGCCTGAGCGGGGGCGGGCGGGGAGAAGGTCAGCATCCCCGCGACAAGCGACAGGACAGCGACGACGAGCGCCAAGGGGGAAAGGGCGCGACGGGGTTCCAGTCGGGGGGACATGTGACCATTGTTACGGAAGTCAACTTCCGTTACCACCCCGAATTCGGAACCCGTGGTCCGACACGCCGTTTCCAGAACGCTCAGAGGTCGGCGTGCAGCTGCCAGACGCGCTCGGCGGCGCCGTCCCACGAGAACGCACGTCCTCTGTCGCCTGCCAGTACGGCGAGCCGCTCGGCGGTGGTCGTCGAGCCCAGCGCCGACGCCAGCGCCTCCCCCAGCGCAGCGCCGATGTCCCCACCGTCGGCATCCACGAGCAGACCGCCCTCGGCGAGCACCTCGCGATGCACGTCGGATGCGGTGGCGACGACCGGCACACCCAGTCGCAGGGACTCGATGAGCCGCCACGGGAACGCCGACGCGGTGGCCGCGGCGACGTGGGCCACGGCGCCGCCGAAGACCGCGGCACGGTCGTGGACCTCGAGGGCAGGACGCACGTGCACCCGGGACTCCGCGATGCCGGCGGCGGCGGCGAGCTCGGCGATCGCCGGCTCGGCTCCCTCGGGGGCGTCGATCACGACCACCGGGAGGTCGACCGCGGCGTGCATCACCGCCTGGAAGCCGTGCGCGAGCCCGTCGGAGGCCTGCGCGGACCCGCTCAGCAGGACGAATCCCTCGGGCAGCCCGAGGGAGCGTCGCCGCCCGATCTCGTCGGCCGGCACGCGGAACCCCGCGGGCGGAGCGCCGGAGATCACCCGCAGCCGGTCGCCGAGCTTCGCGATGCCGGCGAGGCGCTGGGCGCCGGCGTGCGTGGGGACGACGACGGCGTCCGCGTGGCGCACGGCGCGCTTGAGCAGCGCGCGCTGCATGGCCAGCTGCCCCCGCGACAGCTCCTCCGGCCGCTCCCACGCATCGAGGTCCCAGAGCGTGACGACGGTCTGATCGTGGTCGTGGACACGGTCGTGCCGGACGAGCGGCGCGACGAGCGAGGGTGCGTGGATGAGCCCGCCGCCCACGCCGGTCGGCATCCCGAGCTGCCATGCGGCGATGAGCTCGCGACGCCCTAGGGCCAGCCGGGTGACCCCGGCGATCCCCGGGATCAGGTCGGCCACATCGGGGCCGCCCTCGCCGCTCGCCGACGACGCGGCCCTGGCCGGCGCGATCGCCTCGACCTCGCACCCCTCCGGCGCCGTCGCCACGAGCCCGCGCGCGAGCTCGACGGCGGCGGTCGCGAGGTCGGCGTCGGCCGCCGGAACGGCCGGCTCGGAGGCGGCGAGTCGCCCCGGCGCGATCGGCCGGTCGAGCACGATACGCAGGGTCGCGGTCATGCGTCGAGCCTACTGATCGCCGTCGCCCGGAGACGGCGAGGGGGTCGCCGGGTGAAGCGTCGCGTCCACGAGCTCGTGGACGACGGTGAAGTCGGGATCGTCGGGATCGATCCCGTTCTCCTGCGTGAGCTCGATCGTCGACATCTCCTGCTCCTTGGCCTTCACCGCGAGATCGGCGAGGTAGGACAGCATCGAGGCCGGGATGTCGGTGTGCACGATCTCCGAGCCCGCCTTGGAGATGTCCTGGAAGCGGGTGAGGACGGTCGCCGGGGTGAACTGGTCGAGGATCGCCGCCTGCAGCTGGCGCTGGCGCTTCATCCGGTCGTAGTCGCTCGTCGTGTACCGCGACCGGGCGTACCACTGGGCGGTGTCGCCGTCCATGTGCTGCCGGCCGGCCTCGATCCAGCCCGTGATGCCCGACAGCGACCCGTCCGCGTTCTTGTGCAGGGCGCCCTTGGGCAGTCGCTCCTTCACGGTGATGTCCACGCCGCCGAGCGCGTCGATGAGCGCGGCGAAGCCGTCCATGTCGACGAAGACGAAGTACGGGATCTCGACGCCGAGCACACCCTCCGCCGCGTCGCGGGTCGCCTCGATGCCCGGAGTCGAGCCGAGCGCGGCCGCCTCGGGATACATCGCCTCGCCGTCGAGGCAGAGCCCGACCTCGGTGTTGAGCTGGTTGATCTTGTTGTCCCACCCGCAGCTCGCGTCCGCGTGGCCCTCGTGGCCGTTCGGGTAGCGGTCCTTCATCGGCCCGTCCGAGAACGGCACGTTGCGCATGTCGCGCGGGATGCCGGTGATCGTCACGGCGCCGGAGTCGGCGTTGACCGAGACCACCGAGATGCTGTCGAAGAGCATGTGGGTGCGTCCCGACCCGCTGTCGGCACCCAGGAGGAGGAAGTTGTAGTAGCCGTCGGAGGGCGGCACGCTGGGGCCGCCGCCGAAGACGGACGCGATCGTGTCGCGGGCCGAGCCCGCGACCTGCGAGGCGTAGACGGCACTGCCCGACGAGACCACCAGCAGCCCGACGGCGAGCGCGGCGATACCCACCCGCGCCCGCCCGCGCACCTTCACCAGGCGCACGAGCCGGAGCGTGTCGATCGTCAGCACCACCCAGAGCACCGCATAGGCCAGGAGCACGAACTGCGCCACAAGGAGCACGAACCAGTTCGCGAGGATGCCGACCGTCGCCTGCCACGAGATCAGCGCGGCACCGAGGACGAGGACCAGGAGGGTCCAGAGGACGAGGGTGGAGGCGATGCCGATCCGCCCGAGGCGGCGGTGACCGGCCAGCGACTGCGGGGCGCCGGGAAGGAGGAAGTTCAGCATGACGAGCCACCAGCCGCGGCGGGTCATGACGGCGTCCGACGAGGTGTCCGGGGTGCGCAGGGAGTACGGGTTCCACTGCGCGGACGACCTCGGCGCGGCGGGTGCCGTCCCCGCGCGGCGGGGCGGGCTCGCGACGCTCACCGGGTCGTCCCCGGCGTGGCCGCCCGCGTCACAGCGACTCCTTCAGGCGACGGTTCTTCTCCTCGACCTGGCGCTCCAGGTCGCGGGCGTAGCGCTCGACGTCGTCGGCGACCGCGTCATCGGCGGCGCCCAGGATGCGGGCGGCGAGCAGGCCGGCGTTCTTCGCGCCGTTGATCGACACCGTCGCCACCGGGATGCCGGCGGGCATCTGCACGATGCTCAGCAGGGAGTCCATGCCGTCGAGGGTCGCCAGCTGCACGGGAACGCCGATCACCGGCAGCGCCGTGACCGAGGCGAGCATGCCGGGCAGGTGCGCGGCGCCGCCGGCGCCGGCGATGATGACGCGCAGTCCGCGGGCGCGCGCGCCGCGACCGTAGCTCAGGAGCTTGTCGGGCGTGCGGTGGGCCGAGACCACCTCGACCTCGTGGGCGATGCCGAAGTCGCTCAGCGCCTGCGAGGCGTCGCTCATGACCCGCCAATCCGAGTCGGAGCCCATGACCACGCCGACCAGCGGCGATGCGGAGGAGTGCAAGGGTCGAGTCACCCGACCAGGCTAGGCGTGGAGTCTGGAAAGTCCCCGGAACGGCGCGCGCTCACGGGGCAGAGTCGGGGCGGATCAGTCGGCGAAGTACGCCGCCGCCGCTCGCGCCTCGTAGACGACCGCGTCGAGCTCGTCGCCCACGACGTTGACGTGCCCCACCTTGCGTCCCGGGCGCGGCGCCTTGCCATAGGTGTGCACCTTGGCCGACGGGTGGGCGGCCAGCGCCGCCGGCAGGCGGTCCTCGAGCGCATCGTCGACGGGTCCGCCGAGGATGTTGACCATGACCGCCCACGGCGCCCGCGGCGACGGATCGCCGAGCGGCAGATCGAGGACGGCGCGCAGGTGCTGCTCGAACTGACTCGTGACGGCGCCGTCCTGGCTCCAGTGGCCGCTGTTGTGCGGGCGCATGGCCAGCTCGTTCACGAGCAGCCGCTCGTCGGTGGTCTCGAACAGCTCGACGGCCAGCATGCCCGTCACGCCGAGTCCCTCGGCGATCCGCGAGCCGATCTCGGCCGCGACGGCGGCGACCCGCCCTCCCTCGTGGGGTGCGGGTGCGATGACCTCCGCGCAGACGCCGTCGCGCTGGACGGTCTCCACGACCGGGTAGACGCGGGTCTGACCCGACGGGCGGCGGGCGATCTGCTGGGCGAGCTCGCGGGAGAACGCGACGAGCTCCTCGACGAGCAGCTCCTCCCCCGGCGCGAGCGCGGCGAGCCAGTCCGCCGCCTCGTCCGCATCCCGCACGACCCGCACGCCCTTGCCGTCGTACCCGCCGCGGGGGGTCTTCACGACGCCCCGGCCGTCGTGGCCGTCGAGGAACGTCTGGAGACCCGCGGCGTCCGAGACCGCCGCCCACTCCGGCTGCGGAAGGCCGAGCTCCTCGAGTCGCGCGCGCATGAGCAGCTTGTCCTGCGCGTAGAGGAGTGCGTCGGGCCCGGGGTGGACGGCGACGCCGTCGGCGACGAGGGCGCGGAGCACGTCCTGCGGGACGTGCTCGTGATCGAAGGTGACGGCGTCGACGCCGCGCGCGAACGCCCGCACCGTCTCCAGGTCGCGGTAGTCGCCGACCGCGGTCGCGGCCAGCCCGGCCGCCATGCCCTCCTCCTCGGCGAGCACGCGGATCTCGATCCCGAGCTCGACCGCGGGCGCGATCATCATGCGGGCCAGCTGCCCTCCGCCGACGACTCCGACCTTTACCGACATGATGCCCTTCCGCTGCGCGAGCGCCTGGCCGACGGGATTGCGTCGTCCGGCGGGTTCCATCTTCCCAGGTCGCGCGCCGCGACCGCTCGTCAGCGCGCGTCGGCGATCGTCGGGGTCGCGTGCGAGTCGCGGTGCGCGAGGATCTGGCTGATCTCCACCTGATCGGCGAGCGTCTCGTGCACGAGCCGCACCGCCGGGATGTCGGCGAGGCGCAGCGGGGCGTCCACGCCGTTGGACAGCGAGAGGGTCCCCGCTCCCCACAGGCGCTGCAGCGGGCCGCGCTTCTCGGAGATCGTGTAGCCCCGCGCATGGGTGACCTCGCGGCGGGTGCGGCTGACCAGCCCGGACTGCTCGACGACCCGTCGCGTCGTGATCGTGTAGGTGTGCGCGAGCCACCGGAGGTAGGGCACCACGACGAGCAGGAGCACGACGAGCGCCGCGGCGGACCACAGCATCCAGTCCTCGAACGGCGCGGGGAGGTTGCCCGAGAAGTACCCCACCGCCCCGGCGACGACGACGAGCACGAGGGCGCTCCAGAACAGCCGTCGGGCATGACGGCGCAGACGCACGAGCCGGAGCTCGGGCGCGGCCGCGCCGGGAGCCGGCGTCAGCGGCCGTCCGGAGTACGCGGTCGGCTGGGTCACGCGTCCATTGTCACCGAGGCCTGCGACACGGCGGGGTCGGCGCGCCGCCGGGCCGGTGACGTCCGCTCACCCGCGCCGCGAGCTCCGGTCACCCGCGCCGCGAGCTCCGATCACGAGGGCGCGGGACCCGAGGTGGCGCGCACGTGCACGACGTCTCCGGCCGAGACCACCGCCTCGGTGCCCGCGGTCGCCACCACCAGGCGGCCCTCGGCGTCCAGCCGCTCCGCGCGACCGTCCAGCGTGGTGCCGTCCGGCAGCGACACGGCGACATCGGACCCGAGCGTCGTGCACACCGCGGCGATCTCCTCCGCCACACCGCCGCTCCCCGACACCGACAGCGCGGCGATGCCGTCGCGCAGCGCCGTGAGGTAGTCGGCCACCAGGCGGTCCTCGTCGACCTCCCGTCCGAGCGCGGCGAAGGAGGTCGCCGTCGGCAGCGGCAGATCCGCCTCGGTCATCGTCGTGTTCACTCCGGCCCCCACCACGACGCGGTGCGGGTCCGACGCCAGCACCTCGGTGAGGATGCCGCTGATCTTCAGATCGCTGACCAGCACGTCGTTGGGCCACTTCAGCGCGACCTCCAGCCCCACCAGCTGCGCGGCGATCGCCCGCCGCATCGCGGCCCCGGCGACGAGGGGGATCCAGCCGCGGTCGGCGTGGGCGACGGCGCCGACCTCCAGGAGCACGGAGACCGCGAGGGCGGTTCCGGGCGGGGCCGTCCACGAGCGTCCGAGCCGTCCGCGACCGGCCCGCTGATCGCGGGTCAGCAGCACGGACAGGTGCGGGTGGCCGAGCGGATCGGCTGCGGCGCCGGCGAGGAGCGCGGCGTTGGTCGAATCGACCGTGTCGGCGACCTGGAAGCGAGGCGAGACGGCGGCGGCGAGCGGATATCCGGGATCGGCGTGAGACATGGCCGCCACGATACGCCCGTCCGCGGCGGCAACCCGTCTGGCCGGGACCGACAACGCCTGCCCCCGCGCGTTGTGGCCGCCTGCCAACCGGCGGCGGGATGCGCTCGCTAGGGTGGAACGCGTGACCGACCAGCCCGACCTGTCCACGACCGCCGGCAAGATCGCCGATCTGCGTGCACGCTTCCAGGAGGCCGTCCTCGACGCCGAGACGGTCGCCCAGCAGAAGCAGCACGCGAAGGGGAAGGGGACGGCGCGCGAGCGGATCGAGCAGCTCGTCGACCCCGGCAGCTTCGTCGAGCTCGACGAGTACGTGCGCCACCGCACCAGCGCCTTCGGCATGGATCGCTCCCGTCCCTACGGCGACTCGGTCGTCACCGGCGTCGGGACGATCCACGGCCGCACGGTCGCGGTCTACTCGCAGGACTTCTCCACGTTCGGCGGGTCGCTGGGCGAGGTCGCCGGCGACAAGATCATCAAGGTCATGGAGTTCGCCCTGCGCGGCGGCATGCCGATCGTCGGGATCCTCGACTCGGGCGGCGCCCGCATCCAGGAGGGCGTCGTGGCCCTCGGCAAGTACGGCGAGATCTTCCGCCTGAACACCGCGGCCTCCGGCGTCATCCCCCAGATCTCGATCATCATGGGGCCGGCCGCCGGCGGCGCCGTCTACTCTCCCGCGCTGACCGACTTCGTGGTGATGGTCGACAAGACCAGCCAGATGTTCGTCACCGGGCCCGACGTGATCAAGACCGTGACCGGCGAGGACGTCGGCATGGAGGAGCTGGGCGGCGCGTACACGCACAACACCCGATCGGGGGTCGCGCACTACCTCGCCGAGGACGAGGACGACGCGATCGACTACGTCCGCACGATGCTCGGCTTCCTCCCCGACAACAACATGGCCGAGCTCCCCGACTACGAGCACTCGTTCGAGTTCGAGACCACCGATGCCGACCGGCTGCTGAACACGATCATCCCCGACTCCCCCAACCAGCCCTACGACATCCACGAGGTGATCCGCGGCATCGTCGACGGCGCCGAGTTCCTCGAGGTGCAGCCGCTGTTCGCCCCGAACATCGTGATCGGCTTCGGGCGCATCGAGGGCCGCTCGGTCGGGATCATCGCCAACCAGCCGTCGCAGATGGCGGGGACGCTCAACATCGAGGCCGGCGAGAAGGCGAGCCGCTTCGTCCGGTTCTGCGACGCGTTCTCCATCCCCATCGTGACCCTCGTCGACGTCCCCGGCTACCTCCCGGGCACCGATCAGGAGTGGACGGGCGTCATCCGGCGCGGCGCGAAGCTGCTCTACGCCTACGCCGAGGCCACCGTGCCCCTGGTGACCGTGATCCTCCGCAAGGCGTACGGCGGGGCGTACATCGTCATGGGATCCAAGCAGCTCGGCGCCGACATCAACCTCGCGTGGCCCACGGCCGAGATCGCGGTGATGGGCGGTCAGGGCGCCGTGAACATCCTCTACCGGGGCGAGATCAAGCGGGCCGAGGAGGCGGGCGAGGATGTCGCCGCCGTCCGCACGCGCCTGGCCAACGAGTACACCTACAACGTGGCCTCTCCGTTCCTTGCGGCCGAGCGCGGCGAACTGGACGGCATCATCGAGCCGGCCGCCACCCGCGTCGCGGTGGCCAAGGCCCTGCGGGCGCTGCGCGGCAAGCGCGCGAGCCTCCCCGCCAAGAAGCACGGGAACATCCCGCTGTGACCGGCGTGGGCGGCGACGACGGCGGGGCCGCCCCCGCCGATCCGGGTCTGCGCATCGAGGTGCTGCGCGGCAATCCCGACGCCGAGGAACTGGCGGCGGCGGTCGCCGTCGTGAGCGAGTCATACCGCTCCGAGGCCGCCGCCGCAGTGGCCGAGGAGGCACGCGTCCGCACCGCCTGGCAGCTCAGCGCGCGGGCCATGCGCCAGCCCCTGCGGCGCGAGCTCGGATGGGGCCGTTTCGGCGGCTGAGAGCGCCCTTCCACGGGGTCCGGCAGGCCTCCGCGGAGATGTCCCCCAAAATACCTACAGACATTCCCGGGGCCCCGTCGCACACTTGAACTGCTGGAACGCTTCTGCGTTCGGTCGATCTCCTCTCTGAGTACGGATCGGCCAGCGAGTCGGTTTTCGGGTAACCGCTCGCGCAGGCGAGGGGCGGGCGGCTTCGCCGCCCCTCGCCTCCCTCCCCCTCCTTCGACCACCGTCGTCGGCGCGCATGCGCGAACTCGTGCGCAGCGCAGGACGCCGCGACAGGACGCGCTCCGCAGCCGTCCGCAGGTGGTCTCGGCGTCTCAGTCCTCGACGCCCACGCGATCCTGGGCCTCCGCCGCGCCCTCGACGGCCTCGGGTTCCCGGACGGCCGGCCAGCGGATCTCGTGCCAGAGGTCCACGACGTCCTCGCCGTCCGGATCGTCCTCGCTGCGCGAGCGGCCCACCACGGTCACCGCGATGCTCTCGTGCTGCGACGTGCGGATGAACACGCGCTCGGAGCGCGCATCCGACAGCGCCTTGGCGAGCTCCCCGCGGATGACGGTGAGCTGATCCTCGTCGACCCCGTCGAGACCGCCCTCGTCGAGCATCGTGACCTCGGTGCCGCGGCGGCGCACCGCTTCCAGCTGCACGCGCACGTCATCGTCGAGCAGGCGGCGACCGCGCAGCTCGTCCCGCAGCCGTCCCTCCGCCAGGCGCGCCTGGGCCCGCTCCTCGTCGTCGAGGACTCCCCCGGTCTCGATGACCCGGGTCAGCACGGGACCGGCGAGCGCGATGGCGCGCTGGACGGTGACGCGCCGCTCGCGACGGCGTCCCGACTGCGACGCGAGCCACTCGGACGAGGAGCGCTGGAGCTCGGTCAGCTCCGCGGTGTCGCGGGCCGCGCGCGCCATGAGCCCGGTCACCAGCTGGGCGATCCCCACCCACACCACGGCGCCCACCGCACCCAGGGACAGCGCGTTGACGATGCCGATCCAGAAGCTCCCCGTGACCACGATGATCGCGACGCCGAACCAGGCCGCCCACACGCGCCGGCGGACCACCAGGATCGCCATCAGCGCACTGATGCCGCCGAGGCCCCAGGTGGCGTAGGCCTGCAGTCGTGCGTCGGTGCCCGCGGCGAACCAGGTGACGTTGGGGACAATCACCGCGGTGACCAGGGAGAGGACCACGAGCCACACCGGCAGCGGTGCGGTGACGGGATTCCAGAAGATGCACAGCCACACCGTCACGAGGTAGAGGCCGATCGCCCCGACCATGAGCAGCGGATGATCGGGCGTGACGGTCCAGATCATGCCGCCGACGGCCAGGTAGGCCGTGAAGACCACACCGAGCGACGAGAGCGCCGAGCGCATCGAGACCCTCATGCCTGCCTCTCCCAGTAGAGCGTCACGCGGGTGCCGCCGGGACCGCTCTCGATGCGCGAGCTGCCGGCGACGGCCGCCACGCGCGCGGAGATCGATCCGCGGATGCCCAGGCGGTCGTCGGGCACCGCGTCGGGATCGAAGCCGGGCCCTTCGTCTCCGATGAGGATCTCGACGTCCCGATCCCCGGCCGTGACGACGACGACGAGGCCGGCGGCGTCGGCGTGCTCGACGGAGTTGGCGATCGCCTGCGTGGTCGCGAGCACGAGGGCGCGCGCGACGCGGCCCGGCAGCGACCACGTCTGCGCGGGGAGGCGGCCCGACACGGGCGGACCCCCGCACTCCGCCGAGGCGCGGTCCAGATCGGCGACGAAGGAGGCCAGCGGAACCGGCGCGTCGGACCCCTCGCCCGCGTCCTGGTCGACGTTGGCGAGCCGGGTGAGCGCCTCGCGCGCCATCGAGACGGCGAGCGAGCGCTCCCGCGGGGTGCGGGCGCGCTCGGCGGCGATGAGGGCGGCCAGCACGCTGTCGTGCATGAGGGCGGCCACCGCCACCCGCTCCCGCTCCGAGGCGTCGGCGGCGGCCGCGGCGGCGTAGGAGCCGACCGCGTCGCGCCGGGCGGTGTCCATCTGCACGGCCACACTGCGGAGCATCCATCCGAGGACGAGGAACACGAGCGCCAGGATGATGGCGAACACGACGTCCAGCAGGGTCGCCTGGAGTCCGGCCGGTCCCACCTGGATGGTGCGGACGATGCCGTAGAGCACCGGGATCAGCACCGCCCAGACGATCTGCAGCGGCATGGAGAAGGCCAGGACGGCGGCGACGGTCCCGACGTTCAGCAGGAACCAGATCCACGGCTCGGAGCTGCCGGCGTTGTCGCGGCCCGCCGTGGCGGCCGGCCACGCGATGAGCACGAGCGGGAAGACGATCGCGAACACGCCGGCGCAGGCGCGGGTGGCCAGCCCCGTCGAGCTCGCGACCACCATGACGATGAGCGGCACGAAGACGGCGACGACGAAGGCCATCCGCCAGAGCGGACCCTCCTGCACCGAGGTCAGCGCGTTGAAGAACGCCTGTGCGCCCAGGACCGAGCAGCCGAACCCGACGACGACGCCGAGGATCCGCTCCACCCGAGCCTGGGAGAACCGCTCGCTGCCCGCCGC
Organism: Microbacterium sp. T2.11-28; assembly: GCF_950097975.1. Lineage (GTDB taxonomy): Bacteria > Actinomycetota > Actinomycetes > Actinomycetales > Microbacteriaceae > Microbacterium. The sequence continues at coordinate 106,969 of NZ_CATNHF010000029.1, read as the reverse complement.
CGCGGCCTCGCCGGGCGGAAGGATCGGCCGGAGCGACACGGCCCCGGACGGGAGCTCAGACGTCACCCTCGGCCTCGGTCACGAGTCCGTCCTCCATCGCGCGGCGGAGGAGATCGACCTTGGTCGGCGCGGGGCGTCCCACGTCGATGTACTTCACCCGCACCCGCGTGATGTTCTCCTTGGCCGTGGAGTACGCGATGCCCAGGCGGTCCGCCACGGCCTTGAGCGGCAGGCCGGTCGCGTACAGCCGCAGCACGTCGCGCTCGCGCGAGGACAGCTGGGCGTCGGCGAAGGCGCGGTCGCCGTCGACGGCGCTGGCCCACTCGACGTTGTCCAGCGGCTCGCCGGCCGCCACGATGCGGATGGCGCGGATGACGTCGTCGATGCGGGACGACTTGCTGACGACACCGGCGGCACCGGCGGCGAGCGCCTCGCGCACGGCGGCGGGCCGGTCGGCGACGCTGTGGATGATGACCTCGGAGCCGTCGGCGGTGAGCCGCACGACGTTCTCCGTCACCGTCGTGCCGTCGCCGAGGGTGAGGTCGAGGACCACGACGTCAGCCGGTCCGCTCGGATCGAGGACACGCCACTTCATGTAGTCCGTGACCGTGTCGCCCGAGAACACGACGTCCTTCTCGGCCTCACGGGCGCATGCCGCCTCGAGTCCGAGGCGCACGGATTCGTGGTCGTCGATGAACGCCACACGAGTCATGGCCCCAGCCTAACGACGCGAGTGGTCACGAGTGAGGAGGACGAGCGCTTCGATGTGATGAGAGTTCGGGAAGAGGTCGTAGCCGTGCACGGCGCCGGCCCGGTATCCGAGCGCGGCGAAGGTCGCCAGGTCACGGGCCAGGGCGACCGGATCGCACGCGACGTAGGCGACGTGGGCGGGCTGGAGCGACGCGACGCGCTCCACGACCTCGCGGCCGGCGCCGGCGCGCGGCGGGTCGAGGACGACCACGCCGCCGCGCAGCCGCGTCCGCTCGGCGGCCGAGGCCGACGACGCGAGGTGGGCGAGCCACCGGTCGACACGGCCCGTCTCCGCCCGCGCCCCGACCCAGTCGGCGAGGTTCGCCCCCGCGTGCTCGGTGGCGCGCGCATCGGACTCGACCGTGGTGATGCGCGTCGCGGGGCCGCCGACGCCGGCGACGGCGGCGGCGAGCAGGCCCACGCCGCCGTAGAGGTCCAGGTGCCACGCGTCCGGGTCGACGACCCCGTCCGCGCCCGTCCCCGCCTCGCCGAGCAGCGCGGTCAGGGCCGCGCTGAGCGTGTGCGCGGCGAGCCGGTGCACCTGCCAGAATCCTCCGGCGTCCACCCGGAACGGCCTGCCGCCGACTATCTCCACGACGGTCTCCGCCGCGGCGGGATCCGTCGCAGCGCGCGCGGGCCCCCCGCCGCGGCGAGGTCCCCGCCGCGGACGGTCCGCCGCGTCGGGGCGGGCGATCACGCGCACCCCTCCGTCGGCGGGCTGCACGAAGTCCAGCCGGCCCGGTGCCGCCTGCCGCCCCTGCAGCGCGGCGGCCGCGATCCCCGGGGTCGCCAGCGGCAGCTCGTCCACCTCGATCACGCGATGGCTGCGCGCGGCGAAGGGCCCGACGCGCCCGTCGGCGTCGACGTGCATGCTGACCCGCGTGCGCCAGCCGGTCCCGTCCGCGCTCTCGGCCCCGCCCGTCCCGCTCGGCAGCGCCTCCGACACGGACACCGGAAGGTCGAGGCCCCCGATCCGCTGGAGCGCGTCGCGAACGACCCGCGTCTTCAGCTCGCGCTGATGGGCGAGCGCGATATGGCCGAAGTCAGCGCCGCCGGGCCGCCCCTCGGGCGGCACTCCCACGTCCGCCTGGGCCCACACGTGGGGGCGCCGGTGGGGGGACGCGGTCACCACGTCGAGCACCTCGCCGCGCCAGAAGGACGGCTTCGACCGGTCCGTCAACCGCACGCGCACCCGCTCGCCCGGGATGGCGTCGGGGACGAACACCACACGCCCGCCGCGGTCGGCGCTCCCGTCGTCGAGGCGCGCGACGAAGACGCCCCCGTGCGCGACGTCGGTGATGTCCAGCTCGATCTCCGGGCTGTCTTCGCTCGTGGCCATCCTCCGACTCTCCCACACCGCCGCTCGATAGCGTGGGGGCATGCACGTCTGCCTCGCCTCGACCTCTCCGGCCCGTCTCATGCTCATGCGTCAGGCCGGCATCGAGCCGTCGGCGCGCGCCCCGCGTGTGGACGAGGAGGCGGTGATCGCCGAGGTCGAGGCGCGCGAGGGCCGCACCCTGCCTCCCGGCGAGCACGTGCTCCTGCTCGCGCGGCGCAAGGCCGCCGACGTGGTCGCGGCCCTCGCCGAGGACGAGCCCGGCTTCGAGGGCCTCGTGGTGGGCGGCGACTCGATGTTCGAGCTCGACGGCGAGGTGCTCGGCAAGCCGTACACGCCCGAGGCCGCCACCGCCCGCTGGCACGCGATGCGGGGAAGGACGGGCACCCTCCACTCCGGCCACAGCGTCTTCCTGGTGGTGCCGGGGGCTGCTCCTGTCGAGGCCCACGCCGTCGCCGACGCCGAGGTCACCTTCGCCGCCGACGTCACCGACGCCGAGATCGACGCCTACGTCGCCACGGGCGAACCGCTGTTGGTGGCCGGCGCCTTCACCGTGGACAGCCTCGGCGGCGCCTTCATCACGCGCGTGGTCGGCGACCCCTCCACCGTCGTCGGCATGTCGCTCTCGACGGTGCGACGCCTGGCCGCGGAGCTCGGCGTGCCGTGGACACGGCTCTGGAACCGCGGCGGCACCGCCCCGGCCTCGTAGGGTCCCGCACACGATCCCGCGGCGATCTTGTGCGAGTGATCCAAAGGTGGTCGCCGCGTCGTGGGTAGGCTGGCACCCATGCCTCACATCGCCAAGGTCCTCATCGCGAACCGCGGCGAGATCGCCGTCCGCGTCATCCGCGCCGCCCGCGACTCCGGCAAGGCGTCGGTGGCGGTCTACGCCGACCAGGACCGCGACGCCATGCACACCCGCCTCGCCGACGAAGCGTACGCCCTCGAGGGCGCCACCAGCGCGGAGACCTATCTGTCGATCGAGAAGATCCTCTCGGTCGCCCGCCGCTCCGGCGCGGACGCGGTCCACCCCGGCTACGGATTCCTCGCCGAGAACGCCGACTTCGCCCGCGCGGTGATCGGCGCCGGCCTCACCTGGATCGGCCCGTCGCCCGAGGCGATCGAGGCGCTCGGCGACAAGGTCACCGCACGGCACGTCGCCGAGAAGGTCGGCGCGCCGCTGGCTCCGGGGACGCCCGGTCCGGTCGACGGCGCCGACGAGGTCATCGCCTTTGCCCGGGAGCACGGCCTCCCGATCGCGATCAAGGCCGCCTACGGCGGCGGCGGACGAGGCCTGAAGGTCGCCCGCGAGCTCGACGAGGTCGCCGAGCTGTTCGAGTCGGCCACCCGCGAGGCCATCGCCGCCTTCGGGCGCGGCGAGTGCTTCGTCGAGAAGTACCTCGACAAGCCCCGCCACGTCGAGACCCAGTGCCTCGCCGACGCGGAGGGCAACGTGGTGGTGGTCTCCACGCGCGACTGCTCGCTGCAGCGCCGTCACCAGAAGCTCGTCGAGGAGGCGCCCGCCCCGTTCCTCACCGAGGAGCAGAACCGCATCCTCTACGAGTCGTCCAAGGCGATCCTCAAGGAGGTCGGCTACGTTGGCGCCGGCACGTGCGAGTTCCTGATCGGCGCCGACGGCACGATCTCGTTCCTCGAGGTGAACACGCGACTCCAGGTCGAGCACCCCGTGTCGGAGGAGGTCACCGGCATCGATCTCGTGCGCGAGCAGTTCCGTCTCGCCGAGGGCGGCGTGCTGGACTACCCCGACCCCGAGCCGCAGGGTCACTCCTTCGAGTTCCGCATCAACGGCGAGGACCCGGGGCGTGGATTCCTCCCCCAGCCCGGCCGCATCCACCAGTTCAAGACGTTCGGCGGTCCCGGCATCCGGCTCGACTCCGGCGTGACGGCCGGCGACAGCGTCTCGGGCGCCTTCGACTCCCTGCTCGGCAAGATCATCGTCTCCGGCCGCGACCGCGCCGAGGCGCTCGAGCGCTCGCGGCGCGCGCTCGACGAGTTCGAGGTCTCGGGCATGCCGACGGTGCTCCCCTTCCACCGCAAGGTCGTCCGCGATCCCGCCTTCACCGCGGAGGACGGCCGGTTCGGCGTGTTCACCCGCTGGATCGAGACGGAGTTCGACAACGACATCGCGCCGTGGGACGGCGAGCTCGAGTCGCCCGAGTCCGGCGAGGCGCGCCACACGGTGGTCGTCGAGGTCGGCGGCAAGCGCCTCGAGGTGAGCCTGCCCGACCGCATCGCCCAGGCCCCCACCAAGGTCGGCCGCCCCGCAGCGGTGCCGCCGTCCCGGCGCTCCCATGCGCCGACCGTGAACGCGGGCGCCTCCGGCGACGCCGTGAAGTCCCCCATGCAGGCGACGATCGTGAAGGTCGCCGTCGAGGAGGGCCAGCAGGTGGTCAAGGGCGACCTCGTCGTCGTCCTCGAGGCGATGAAGATGGAGCAGCCGCTGCAGGCCCACAAGGACGGCGTCATCGGCGCGATCAACGCCCGGCCGGGCACCACGGTCCCCGCCGGGCACCAGCTGCTCACGATCTCCTGACCCGCGCCGACGCGCCGGGGCCTGCTGACAACACCGCCCTCGCGGGTTAGCGTGGGCAGATGAGACGCCTGACCACACGCCTGACCGCCCTGGCCGTGGCCGCCACGGGGGGACTTCTGCTCGCCTCGTGCGGGGCGGCGACGCCCGCGGTCGACCTCGACGCGGCCCGCGAATGGGTCGAGGGCGTGCAGGCCGACGAGTCCGACGGCCCCGGCGCCGCCGGCACGGCGACCCTCCTCGTGGACCCGACCGTGGTCGACGACGACGGCGAGGACGATCCCGCCGGCAGCGTCCGTCTGGAGTTCCCCGCCGACGCCACCCTCACCCGCGCGGACGCCTCCTGCTACGGCGGCGGCACGGTGGAGGTCGCCGTCACCGTCTTCGCGACGACCGGCGACGCGACAGAGTCCGACTCGTTCGGGGCCGAGATCGCCTGCGACGAGGACGTCCACGAGATCGATCTGGACGGACGGGTCGGCTCCTCCGCGCTCATCGAGGCGCGCAGCGAGACCGCGACCTACGCCTACGTCCGCCTGATGCAGGAGCTCACGATCAGCAACGAGTGACCGCGCAGCGGCGACTCAGCCGAAGAAGTCGTCGTCGCGGTTCACGAGGTGCATCGCGCGGGTGGCGTCGGTGATCGAGCCCGACAGCGACGGGTACACCGCGAACACGCGCGACACCTGGTCGACGGTCATGCGCCGCTCGACGGCGATCGCGATCGGGTAGATGAGCTCCGAAGCCCGGGGTCCGACGATGACACCGCCGATCACCGTGCCCGATCCCTCGCGGGCGATCAGCTTGACGAAGCCGTCCTTGATGCCCATCATCTTGGCGCGCGCGTTGGCGGCCAGCGGCAGCTTGTAGACGTAGCCGTTGATGGCGCCGGACTCGACGTCCTTCTCCTGCCGGCCGACCGTCGCGATCTCCGGCGCCGTGAAGATGTTCGCCGTGATGCGGCGGCGCTCCAGCGGGATCACGGTGTCGCCCAGCGCGTGGAAGATCGCGGTGCGCCCCTGCATCGAGGCGACGGAGGCCAGCGGGACGAAGGTGGTGCAGTCCCCCGCCGCGTAGATGTTCGGCACCGAGGTGCGCGCGACGCGGTTCACCCGGATGTGTCCCGAGTCGGTCAGCTGCACGCCGGCCTCCTCGAGGCCGATGCCGGCGGTGTTGGGGACCGATCCGACGGCCATGAGGCAGTGGCTGCCCTCGACGGTGCGCCCGTCGGAGAGCGTCACGACGACCCCGTCGCCGACCCGTTCGACCCGCTCGGCGCGGGACTTCGAGAGCACCGTCATGCCGCCGCGCGTGAAGACCTTCTCGAGCACCGTCGCGGCGTCGCGGTCCTCGCCCGGGAGGACCTGATCGCGGCTGGAGATCAGGGTGACCTTCGCGCCGAGGTTCATGTACGCCGATGCGAACTCCGCACCGGTCACGCCGGATCCGACCACGATCAGGTGCGCCGGCAGCGCCTTCATGTCGTAGAGCTGCGTCCACGTGAGGATCCGCTCGCCGTCGGGCTTGGCGCTGTCGAGCTCGCGCGGCGAGGCCCCCACCGACACCACGAGGGTGTCCGCCTCGATCCGGTCGAAGTCGGTCCCTCCCGGCCCGGTCGAGACGACCACGGCGTGCGTGCCGTCGATGCGCCCGTGGCCCGAGAGGATGCGCACGCCGGCTTCGACGAGCTGCGCGCGCATGTCGTCCGACTGCTGGCGGGCCAGCGACAGCAGCCGCTTGTTGACCGCGGCGAGGTTGATGGCCACCTCGGGCTTGAGCGGCTTGCCGCTGTCGGTCTTCGCGAACAGCTGCACGCCCAGGTCGGACGCCTCCGAGATCGCGACGGCGGCGTCGGCGGTCGCGATGAGGCTCTTGGAGGGGACGACGTCGGTGATGACGGCCGACCCTCCCACGCCCGCGCGTTCGACGAGGGTGACCTCCGCGCCCAGCTGCGCCGCGGCCAGCGCCGCCTCGTACCCTCCGGGGCCACCGCCGAGGACGGCGACGGACTGGGTGCGCTCGAAGCTCACGGACGGGAGGCTCGGTGAGGACATGACAACCATTGTCTCAGGGCTCCGGGGCACCTTCAGCCACGCTCACGGCGGGCGCTCCTGGCACCCCGGCTTCGGTGTTCCTAGAGTGGGCTCATGTCCGACACGATCCACCACCCGCTCGACGATCCCGCCACCGACCCGTTCGAGGTCGCGGCACGCGCAGCCGACGACATCGCCCGGCTCACCGGCGTCGACCGGCACGACATCGCCCTCACCCTCGGCAGCGGCTGGGGCAAGGCCGCCGACCTCATCGGCGAGACGACCGCCACCCTCGCCGCGACGGACGTCACCGGTTTCAGCAAGCCTGCACTCGCCGGCCACGTCGGCTCGCTGCGCAGCGTGGTGACCCCGTCGGGCAGGCGGGTGCTCGTGATCGGCGCGCGGACCCACTACTACGAGGGCCACGGCGTGCGCCGCGTCGTGCACAGCGTGCGGACCGCCGCCGCCGCGGGCGCCCGCACGATGGTGCTCACCAACGGCGCCGGCGGCATCAAGCCCACCTGGAAGCCGGGCACCCCGGTGCTCATCAGCGACCACATCAACCTCACCGGCGACTCGCCCCTGGAGGGGGCGACCTTCATCGACCTGACCGACCTCTACTCGACGCGGCTGCGCGACCTCGCCCGGCGGATCGACCCGTCCCTGGACGAGGGCGTCTACTGCCAGTTCCGCGGCCCGCAGTACGAGACGCCGGCCGAGGTGCGCATGGCCAAGACGATCGGCGGCCACATCGTCGGCATGTCGACGGCCCTCGAGGCGATCGCCGCTCGCCAGGCGGGCATGGAGGTGCTCGGCTTCTCGCTCATCACCAACATGGCCGCGGGCATCCAGACGACGCCGCTCAGCCACCAGGAGGTGATCGAGGCCGGCCAGCAGGCGGAGCCGGTGATCTCGGCGCTCCTGGCCCGTGTGATCGGCGAGCTGTGATGGGCGCCTCCCCCGCGCCGTCGACGATCGAGGCGGCGCGCGCCTGGCTCGCGCAGGATCCCGACGAGGCCACGCGCGCCGAGCTGTCCGCGCTCATCGCCGCGGCCGACGCCGGCGAGGACGCCGCGCGCGCCGAGCTCGCCGACCGCTTCGGCGCACGGCTCGAGTTCGGCACCGCCGGTCTCCGCGGGCGCCTGGGGGCCGGCTCCAACCGCATGAACCGGGTCCTCGTCGCGCAGGCGGCCGCCGGTCTGGCCCGATATCTGCGGGAGACGTCGGAGGATGCCCGCCCGACGGTGGTCGTCGGCTACGACGGACGCCGCAACTCGGACGTCTTCGCCCGCGACAGCGCGGAGCTGTTCGCCGGGGCGGGTCTGCGGGCCGTGCTCCTGCCGCGCCTGCTGCCCACGCCGGTGCTCGCCTTCGCCGTCCGGCATCTGGACGCCGCGGCCGGCGTCATGGTGACCGCATCCCACAACCCGCCCGACGACAACGGCTACAAGGTGTACCTGGGCGGACGCGACGGCGGGTCGCAGATCGTCTCGCCCGCCGATGCCGCCATCGCAGCCCGCATCCTCGAGGTGGCCGCGGCCGGCGACATCGGCGCGCTCCCCCGCGGCGCGTACGAGATCGCCGACGAGTCGGTCGTCGACGCCTACGTCGCCGCAACCGCGACCGTCGCGCCCGCCCCTGCGGGAGCCGCCGGAATGAACTGGGTCTACACGGCCATGCACGGCGTGGGCCACGAGACCCTCGAGCGGATCCTCCTCGCCGCGGGGTATCCGCTGCCGACGGTCGTCGCCGAGCAGATCGAGCCCGACGGCGCGTTCCCGACGGTGTCGTTCCCCAACCCCGAGGAGCCGGGCGCGATGGACCTGTCGTACGCGACGGCGCGCGCCGCGGATGCGGAGTTCATCATCGCCAACGACCCCGACGCCGACCGCCTCGCCGTCGCCGTGCCCGATCCGGGCGCACCGGAGGGCTGGCGGCGCCTCACCGGCAACGAGGTGGGACTGCTGCTCGGCTGGCGCGCCGCACGGGCCGCCTCGGCCGGCGGCGGCGGGGCGCTGGCCTGCTCGCTCGTCTCCTCGCCGGGCCTCCAGGCGGTCGCCGAGCACTACGGGCTCGGCTTCCACGCGACCCTGACGGGATTCAAGTGGATCTCGCGCGCGCCCGGGATCGTCTTCGGCTTCGAGGAGGCGCTCGGCTACCTCGTCAACCCCGAGACCGTGCGCGACAAGGACGGCATCTCGGCGGCGGTGGCGATGCTCGGGCTCATCGCCGAGGCGCGGGAGCAGGGACGCACCCTCGCCGACCTCATGCGGCAGTTCGACGAGACCTTCGGCGTCTTCGCCTCGGGTCAGGTGTCGGTGCGGGTCGTGGACCTGTCGCTCATCGGGCGCATCATGTCCGCGCTGCGGGCCGCGCCGCCGGCGCACGTCGGAGGCGTCGCGGTCGAGCGGATCGACGACCTGCTGACCGGGGTCGACGGACTCCCGCCGAGCGACGTGCTGCGCCTGTGGCTCGCCGACGGCTCGCGCGTGATCGTGCGCCCGAGCGGGACCGAGCCCAAGCTGAAGGTCTACCTCGACGTGCGGGGCACCTCGACCGCCGACGCCGCCGACCGCCTGGCGGCGATCGAGGCGGGCGCCCGGGCCCTCCTCGCCGCGGCGCAGGCCTGACTCCGCGTCCCACTTCCGGCGCTCCGTGTCCCACTTCCGGTGCTCCGTGTCCCACTTCCGGTCGTCCTCGCTACCCGAATGCGACCGGAAGTGGGACACGCAGCCCCGCCGCTAGGCTCGGGACGTGCTGCTGACCGAACCGATCGCCCTCAAGAACGACCACGTGCGGCTGGAGCCGCTGGAGCCCCGCCACGCGAACGACCTGACCGCCGCGCGCGAAGGGCTCGACTACGCGTGGTACACGTCGGTCCCGGTCTCGGTGCCGGAGGAGATCGACCGGCGGCTCGCCGAGCGTGACGCGGGCCGGATGAACCCCTGGGCGGTCGTGTCGAGCGGTCGCGCGGTGGGGATGACGACGTTCTGCGAGATCGACCAGGCCAACCGCCACGTCGAGATCGGCTACACGTGGATCGCCCGTTCGGTGCAGCGCACCGCGGTCAACACCGCCGCCAAGCTCCTGCTGCTGACGCACGCCTTCGAGACGTGCGACGCGATCGCGGTGGAGTTCCGCACCCACTGGCACAACCGCCCGTCCCGCGCCGCGATCGAGCGGCTGGGGGCACGGCAGGACGGTGTGCTGCGCAACCACCGGCTCGGGCCCGACGGCAGCCTCCGCGACACGGTGGTCTACTCGATCCTGCCCCACGAGTGGCCTGCCGTCCGGCTCGGCCTCCAGCGCCGGCTCGAGCGCTGAGCGGCGCGCTCAGCCGTCGACGACGGCGACGAGCTCGTCGAGGAACGCGCCGAACGTGGTGCCCTTCCGGACGATCCGCTGCACGCTGTCCCGCTCGCTGAACACCTCGACGAGCTGCTCGAACACGGTCTGGAACGCCGCGCGGTCGGACTCGCTGAACGCGACCATCGCGACCACCTGGACCCGTCCGTCCCCCCACGGGATCGACGGGTCGGCGATCCCCACGGCGATCGCGGTGCGGGTGGCGGTCATGCCGAGCGCGTGCGGCACGGCGAGGGCATCCGAGAAGGCCGTCGACGACAGCCGCTCCCGTTCGAGGGTGCGCTGCACGTAGTCGTCGTCGATGACGCCCTGGCGCACCAGCAGTGCGCCCAGACGCGTGATGACGCCCTCCTCGCCCTCGGCGGCCGTCAGCCCGTGCACGAACGCGTCGGCGGCGAAGTAGCGCTCGAGCTCGGCGCGCAGGCGCGCCAGCCGGCGTCCCCGCCGCACGCGGCCCGCGGCGGCCTGGACGCGCTCGACGTCGGCCTCGGTGAGGAAGGGCTGGATCCGCACGAAGCGGTCCCCGGGCACCGGCGGATCGATCGTCGTCAGCACCAGATCGGTGTCGATCGAGGCCCAGTCGGGATCGACGCGCGTCTCGACGCCGACGACCGTCACGGCCTGCCCGAGCGACTGCGCGATGCTCGAGCGCAGCAGCTCGTGCAGCTCGTAGTACCCCGGGCACACGATGGTCGCCGACAGGACGGTGCCCGCGCGGCGGCTGCGCTCGAGCCGGCCGCCCACGTGCATCGCGATGTAGGCGATCTCATCGTCCATGAGGGAGATCCCCAGGAGTCCGCGGAGCCCGTCGGAGATGAACACGGCGACCTCGAAGATCATCGGGTAGGTCGTCTTCAGCGAGCGCGTGAGCGGATTGCGCGACCAGGCCTGCTCCTGCGCGCGGAGGCGGAGGTTCTGCACGTGGAGGGCCAGGCGCAGCACGAAGTCCTCGTGGTCGATGTCGACCTGGAACTCCGCCGCCGCCCTCGCCACGACGTCGCGCACGGCGTCCTCGACCTCCGGATCGAGCCTTTCCCGGATGACCGCGGCCGGCTCGGCGGCGCCGGGGGCCACCACGCGGCTCTGGACGAGCGCGGCGAGGTGACGCAGGTCGCCCGTGCCGAAGGAGACGCCCAGGTGGGCGATGCTGAGCCGGTCGATGAGGGCCTCGATGCGGACGGCGGCCTCGCCTCCCTCCGACATGCCCGCCTCGTCGAGGCCGTGGTCCCGCGCGACCCGGTCGGCGGCGATGGCCACGTGCATCATGACGTCGCCGATGCCGAACTCGTTGACGAAGTAGCCCAGCTCGGTGAGCCCGGCGACGAGGTCCGCCTTGAAGGGGCCGAACGCCGCCGCTCCGATGGAGTCCTCGCCGAGCGCCCGGCGCAGCGCGTCGAGATCGAAGGCGCCGTCCTCGGTCTCGTCGTGGGCGAGGCGGCTGAGCAGACGCCGCTGCGCCATCTCCGTGCCGCGCAGCCGGGCCCGCGCCGCCGTGCGCTCCAGCACGAGCTCGGTGCCGCCCAGCAGCGCGCGCACCCGCGCGAGGTCCGCATCGAGGGTGGCGGGACTGACGTGGAAGAGGTCGGCCGTCTCGAAGACGTCGATGCCGTCGGGAGCGGCCAGCACGGCCCGCACGAGGCGGTGCAGCCGGTCGCGGGGCGTGCCCGCCTCCACTCCGCCCGCCCGCTGCGCGGCCGCGACATCCGCCCCCGCTCGGTAGCCCTGGGGCCCGGACTCGATCGCCACGCCGTCGGGCACGCGCGCGTTGATCGCGGTCACGTAGGAGCGGATGCTGCGGGGCGTCACCCCGACGGCGTCCGCCAATTCGGCGGCGGTGGTCCACTCCGGAGTGCGCGCCAGCAGTCCGAGGACGCGATCCTGGCGGGCTCTGCTCACCGGACCAGTCAACCACGGGCCACCGCCGGGGGTTTCCGCCCCCGCGGAAACAGGCGTGGTTGTCCGCTCTCAGCGCTTTCACAAGAATGGGGCCGAAGGAGGCGGATCGATGAGGATCCTCGTGGTGTGCGGCGCGGGAGCGTCGAGCACGTTCGTGGCACAGCGCGTCCGGCATGCGGCACATGACCGCGGTCGCGACATCAGCGCGGTCGCCGGCACCGAGCAGTCGCTGCCGATCGACCTGGACGCCGCGGACGTGGTGCTCGTCGGTCCTCACCTGCAGCACGCCATCGAGCGCATCCAGCGCGACGCCGCCCCGCGCGGCACCCGAGTCGTGCTCCTGCCGCCGGACATCTTCACCGACTTCGACGGCTCGCGCACGCTCGCGCTCGTCGACGAGGCCATGACCGCCGCGGCGGACCCCCACCGCGCCCACCGAGAGGAACACGCATGACCGTCGCGTCCCGCACCGTCCGCATCGGCTCGTCCCACGGTCTGCACGCCCGCCCCGCGAAGCTGTTCGCCCAGGCCGTGAAGGAGGCCGGGATCCCGGTCACCGTCTCGAAGGGCTCCGGAGCGCCCGTCAACGCCGCGAGCATCCTCGGGATCATCGCCCTGGGCGCCGAGAAGGGCGACTACCTCACCCTCACCGCCGACGGGGAGGGTGCCGAGAACGTCCTCGACGCCCTCGCCGAACTGCTGACGACCGACCACGACGAGTAAAGAACCACAAGGAGATCCACACCATGAGCGAACTGCGCGGAGTCGGCATCGGACTGGGCGTCGCCCAGGGACCCGTCGCACGGATGGCCGAGCCGCTGCCGGCTCCCGTCGACGAGCCCTCCACCCGCACGCCCGACGAAGAGCTCGCCCGGGTGCGCGAGGCGGTCGCCGCCGTCGCCCGCGAGCTCGAGCAGCGCGGCACGCAGGCCGGGGGCCTGGCCCGCGAGGTGCTCGAGGCGCAGGCGATGATGGCCGAGGACCCCACGCTCGACCAGGAGGTCTCCACCCGCGTCGCCGCCGGCAAGACCGGCGAGTTCGCCGTGCACGACGCCTTCGCGACCTTCCGCGACATGCTCTCGGCGATGGGCGGCTACCTCGGCGAGCGCGCCGCCGACCTCGACGACGTCGCCCAGCGCGTGATCGCGCGGCTGCGCGGGCTCCCCGCCCCCGGCATCCCCGACCCGGGCCACCCGTTCGTCCTGGTGGCCAAGGACCTCGCCCCCGCCGACACCGCACTGCTCGACCTCGACCAGGTCCTCGCGCTCGTGACCACCGACGGCGGGCCGACCTCGCACACAGCGATCCTGGCGCGCGAGAAGTCGATCGTCGCGATCGTGGGCGCCGCCGAGGCCAAGGGACTCACCGACGGCGAGACGGTCATCGTCGACGCCGCCAAGGGCATCGTCACCACCCAGCCCACCGCCGACGAGCTCAGCCAGGCGCAGAACCGCGCCGATGCGCGGGCGTCGGCGGCGTCGGCGCCGATCACCCCGGGGGCCCTCGCCGACGGCACCGCGGTGCCGCTCCTGGCGAACCTCGGCAAGCCCGGCGGCGCGGCCGAGGCCGTCGAGCTCGGCGCCGAGGGAGTGGGACTGTTCCGCACGGAGTTCCTGTTCCTGTCGGCCACCCAGGCCCCGACGGTCGAGGAGCAGACGAAGGCGTACACCGAGCTCCTCCAGGCGTTCCCGGGCAAGAAGGTGGTCGTCCGCGCGCTCGACGCCGGCGCCGACAAGCCCCTCGCCTTCCTCAACGACGCCCACGAGGAGAACCCGGCGCTGGGCCTGCGGGGCCTGCGCGCCCTCCGCGCCAGCGAGGACATCCTCCGCGAGCAGCTCACCGCGCTCGCCAACGCGGACGCCGCCACCGAGGCCGACCTGTGGGTCATGGCGCCGATGGTGTCCACCGTCGAGGAGACCGACTACTTCGTCTCGCTGGCCAAGGAGTACGGCATCAGGACCGCCGGCGTCATGGTGGAGGTCCCCTCCTCGGCGCTCCTGGCCGGGAAGGTGCTCGAGATCGCGGACTTCGCGTCGATCGGCACGAACGATCTGACGCAGTACACCCTCGCCGCCGACCGCCTGCTCGGGTCGGTGTCGAGCTTCCAGGACCCGTGGCACCCTGCGGTGCTGCAGCTGATCAAGACGACCGGCGACGGCGGGAAGGCCAACGGCAAGCCCGTCGGCATCTGCGGCGAAGCCGCCGCAGACCCGCTGCTGGCGGTCGTCCTGGTCGGCCTCGGGGCCACCACCCTGTCGATGGCACCCACGGCGCTCGCCGACGTGCGCGCCACGCTCCTGCAGTACAGCCGTGAGGATGCCGAGCGCATCGCCACGGCAGCCCTCGCCGCATCCGATGCGGCAACCGCCCGAACCGCGGCACAGGCCGCGGCCGGATCCCCCGCCTGAGCGCGGTCACCCGAAGAAGGAGAAACCAGCACATGACAACGGCGTCCACCCCCACCACGGGGGTCAACCGCGCACGGGTCGGAGTCCAGCGCTTCGGCACGTTCCTGTCCGGCATGATCATGCCGAACATCGCGGCCTTCATCGCATGGGGATTCATCACCATGCTCTTCATCCCCGACGGGTTCTTCGGTGCCCGCAGCCCCTTCGGCTGGCACTGGTTCCCCGTCGCGGAGATCATCGGCGGCGGCGGCGACTCCGCCGCGATCGGCTGGCAGGGTGCGATGACGTCCCTGGCAGAGGGCGACGCGGGCAACTTCGCCGCGTACGTCGGCCTCGTCGGCCCGATGGTCACCTACCTGCTGCCGCTGCTCATCGCCAACACCGCGGGCCGCATGGTCTACGGCGAGCGCGGTGGCGTGGTCGCGACGATCGCCACGATGGGTGTCATCGTCGGCACCAACATCCCGATGTTCCTCGGCGCGATGATCATGGGCCCGCTGGCCGCACTGATCACGAAGTGGATGGATAAGATCTGGGACGGCAAGATCAAGCCGGGCTTCGAGATGCTGGTGAACAACTTCTCCGCCGGCATCCTCGGCATGATCCTCGCCATCGTCGGCTTCTTCGCCTTCGGCCCGATCATGCTCGGCATCAGCGCGTTCCTCGGCGGCGTCGTCGACTGGCTCGTCTCGCTGAGCCTGCTGCCGCTGCTGTCGATCATCGTCGAGCCTGCAAAGGTCCTGTTCCTCAACAACGCCATCAACCACGGCGTGTTCACCCCGCTGGCCCTCCAGCAGGTCGAGGAGACCGGCAAGTCGATCCTGTTCCTCATCGAGGCCAACCCCGGCCCCGGCGTGGGCCTGCTGCTCGCCTTCACGTTCTTCGGCGTCGGCCAGGCCAAGGCCTCCGCCCCGGGCGCGGCGATCATCCAGTTCCTCGGTGGCATCCACGAGATCTACTTCCCGTACGCCCTGAGCAAGCCGGCCACGATCCTCGCGCTCATCGCGGGTGGTGCCACCGGTGTCACGACGAACATGCTCTTCAACGGCGGCCTGCAGTTCCCCGCCGCCCCGGGCAGCATCATCGCGGTCACCGCCGCGGCGATCGGTGCCGGCGTGCCGAACCTGCTCGTCGTCTACCTCTCGGTGATCCTGTCCGCCACGGTGACCTTCCTCATCACGGCGGTCATCCTGCGGGCCTCGCGCAAGCGCGACCTGGCCGCCGAGGCCGACAGCTTCGGCGCGGCGATCGCGCAGACCGAGGCGAACAAGGGCAAGTCGTCCGCCGCGATGGACGCGCTGCGTTCGTCGGGAGCCGCCGCCGGCGGCGTCGCCACCGACAAGAAGGTCTCCACGATCGTGTTCGCGTGCGACGCGGGAATGGGCTCCTCGGCGATGGGCGCGAGCGTCCTGCGCAACAAGATCAAGAAGGCGGGCGTCGAGGACGTCACGGTCACCAACAAGGCGATCGCGAACCTCGACGGCAGTGAGGACCTCGTCATCACGCAGCAGCAGCTCACGGAGCGCGCCAAGTCGCGCACGCCGGACGCGCTGCACGTGTCGGTCGACAACTTCATGAACTCGCCGAAGTACGACGAGGTCGTGAAGCTGGTCGTCGACCAGCACGACGCGTAGCCTCGGAAGACCGCTGCGGGGCCGGGTTGCGCGATGCGCCCGGCCTCGCAGCCCGAGGCCCGAGCCCCACCGAAGCCTGAGATCCATCGAACAGAGGTTTGTCATGACACGTGAAGTCCTGAATGTCGGGCAGGTCCGCATCCACACCGGATCCGCGACCCGCGAAGAAGCGATGAAGGAGGCGGCGGACATCCTCCAGGCCGCCGGTGCGGTCACCGGCGCCTACTTCGACGCCATGAAGCAGCGCGAGGAGACGGTGTCCACCTACATGGGCAACGAGCTCGCCATCCCCCACGGCACCAACGAGACGAAGGACGCGATCCTCGAGTCGGCGCTCTCGTTCGTCCGCTACGACGGCGGCGTCGACTGGGACGGCAACCCGGTGACCTTCGTCGTCGGCATCGCCGGCAAGGGCGACGAGCATCTGGAGATCCTGTCGCAGATCGCGCTGCTCTTCTCCGACGACGACGAGGTCGCCCGTCTCAAGGCGGCGCAGACGCCCGAAGAGCTCTTCGGCCTGCTGGCGTCGGTCAACTCCTGATGAAGGCCGTCCACTTCGGCGCCGGCAACATCGGCCGGGGCTTCGTCGGACTCCTCCTCCACGAGGGCGGATACGAGCTCGTCTTCTCGGACGTCGCGGCCCCCCTCGTCGACGCGATCAACGCCGTCGACTCCTACACCGTCCACGAGGTCGGCGAGGGCGGAGCCGACAAGGTCGTGACGGGGTTCCGAGCCATCAACAGCGCGACGCAGCCCGATGAGCTCATCGAGGAGATCGCCGGCGCGAACGTGGTCACGACGGCCGTCGGCCCGACGATCCTCCGCTTCGTCGCTCCCCCGATCGTCGCGGGGCTCGCCCTGCGCGACCCGTCCTCTCCCCCGCTGCAGATCATGGCGTGCGAGAACGCGATCAATGCGACGGACCTCCTCCGCGAGGAGATCAAGGCGCAGGCCGGCGAGGCCTGGGACGCCCTCGAGGCTCGCGCCGTGTTCGCCAACACCGCCGTCGACCGCATCGTGCCGGCCCAGCCCGCCGGCGCCGGCGTCGACGTGACCGTCGAGCCGTTCTTCGAGTGGGCGATCGAGCGCCCGCCGTTCGGCGACGAGCCGCCGGTGATCCCCGGCGCCCATTTCGTGGACGACCTGGCGCCCTACATCGAGCGGAAGCTCTTCACGGTCAACACCGGTCACGCCACCACCGCCTACTTCGGCGCCGAGGCCGGGGTCGAGAAGATCTCCGACGCCCTGGCCGATCCGGTCATCGCCGGCAAGGTCGGAGCCGCGCTCGAGGAGACCTCCGCGCTCCTGGCCGCCAAGCACGGCCTCGACCCGGCGGAGCTCGCCGAGTATCGCGCCACCATCCTGCGCCGCTTCGCCAACCCGGCCCTGCCCGACACCGTCGGACGCGTCGGACGGCAGCCGCTGCGCAAGCTGTCCCGCCACGAGCGCTTCGTCGGCCCCGCGGCCGAAGCGGCCGAGCGCGGGCTGCCGGTCGACGCCCTGCTGGCGGCGATGGGCGCCGCTCTGCGCTTCGACGACCCCGACGACGAGCAGTCCGTCGAGCTCCAGCAGCGTCTGCGCACCGAGACCGCGGCGGACTTCACGGCAGCCGTGACCGGGCTCGAGCCCGGCCACCCGCTCGCGGCCCGTGTCGAGGAGCTCGTCGCCGCCCGTCAGGCCGAACTGGCATGACCCCGAACCGCCGTCGCCGCCGCGTCCTCTGGTGGACGCTCGGCGGCGTCGGCGGGCTCCTGCTCGCCGCGGTGATCGGCGTGGTGGTGTGGAGCCAGGTCGGCGTGTACCAGGCCGAGCCTGCTCCCCTGGCGGCCGTGCGCGCCGATCCCGGGATCTCGCTCGTCGACGGCCCCGCGGGGATCGTCCTCTCCCCCGCCGACGCGGAGTCGAGCGGTGCGGCGACGGGAGATGCGGGGCTCGTCTTCATCCCCGGCGCGAAGGTCGACCCCTGGGCCTACGCGGCGACGCTGTCGGGACTCGTGCGCGATGCGGATCTGACCGTCGTCATCACCAAGCCCTGGCTGAACCTCGCGTTCTTCGACGTGCGCCCCCTGACCGCCTTCACGGACCTCGCCCCCGACGTCGGCACCTGGATCGTCGGCGGGCACTCCCTCGGGGGCGTGCGGGCGTGCACCCTCGCCGCCGACGCCGACGCGCTCGCCCTGTTCGCCTCGTACTGCGCGACCGACCTGTCCGGCTCCGGCCTGCCCGTGCTCAGCCTCTCCGGCAGCGAGGACGGCCTCTCGACCCCGGCGAAGATCGACGACGCGCGCCACCTGCTGCCCGCCGACGCCCGATTCGTGGAGATCCCCGGCGCGGCCCACGCGTCCTTCGGCGCCTACGGTCCGCAGGACGGCGACGGCACGCCCTCCGTCTCGCTCGAGGACATGGTCGCGGAGATCACCGACGCCGTCGGCGCGCTCGCGTCCGAGCTGGAGTGACGCGCCCGCGCCGGCGATAGCGTCCCGCCCCCCTGCCGATAGCATCGAGCGGCAGGGACCTGGCCGGGCCGCGACGTCGCGGCGCCGCACCGAACGGTCTGGACGAAGGAGTCTGGGGAATGCGCGAGCGCCGCTACGCGATCATCGGCGCGGGCCCGTCGGGCCTGGCCGCGGCACGTGCGCTGCAGCGCGCCGGCATCGCCTTCGACGGATACGAGGCGGCCTCCGGCGTCGGCGGGCTCTGGGACATCGACAACCCGCGCTCCACCGTCTACGAGTCCGCCCACCTCATCTCGTCGCGCACGACGACCGAGTTCGCCGAGTTCCCGATGGACACGACCGCCGACTACCCCGGCCACCGCGAGCTCGTCCGCTACTTCCGCGCCTACGCAGCGGAGTTCGCGCTCGCCCCGCACTACCGCTTCGAGACGCGCGTGACCGCGCTCGCCCGGCGCGCGGACGGCGACTGGGACCTCACCGCTGCAGGCCCCGACGGCCCGGTGACGACCGCCTACACGGGCGTCATCCTGGCCAACGGCACGCTGGCCGAGCCGCAGATCCCGACGTTCCCGGGAGAGTTCTCCGGCGAGCTGCTGCACACGAGCGCCTACAAGAGCGCCGCCCAGCTCGACGGTCGCCGGGTGCTCATCGTCGGAGCGGGCAACTCCGGCTGCGACATCGCCGTCGACGCCGTGCACCGCGCAGCATCGGTGGACATGAGCGTCCGCCGCGGCTACTACTTCGTGCCGCGCTACCTCTTCGGCCGCCCCGCGGACACCCTCAACCAGGGGCGCCCGCTCCCGGCGCGGCTCAAGCAGTTCGTCGACACGCGCGTGCTCCGCGCGTTCACCGGCGACCCCGTGCGCTTCGGGTTCCCCCGCCCGACCTACCGGATCTACGAGTCGCACCCCATCGTCAACACGCTGATCCTCGGCCACCTCGGTCAGGGCGACCTGCGCATCCGCGCCGACGTCGCGCGCTTCGACGGCGACACCGTCCGCTTCCGCGACGGGACCTCGGGCACCTACGACACGGTCCTGCTGGCCACCGGCTACCGCCTCGACTACCCGTTCGTCGACCGCGCCGCGCTGAACTGGACCGGCATGGCGCCGCGGCTGTTCGTCAACATCTTCCCGCCCTCGTTCAACGGGCTGTTCGTGATGGGCATGGTCGAGGCCTCGGGCCTGGGATGGCAGGGCCGCTACGAGCAGGCCGAGCTCATCGCCGCCTACCTGCGCGCCGACGCCGGCGACCCCGAGCGCGCGGCGCTGTTCCGCCGCCGGGTGGACGACCCCTGGCCCGACCTCACCGGCGGGTACCGCTACCTCGGGCTCGAGCGCATGGCGTACTACGTCAACAAGGACGCCTACCGCGGCACGGTCCGCGCCCTCACCCGCTCCCTCACCGCCACGCGCGGCGCCTCGGGAAGGCGGGCGGCATGAACCCCGACGACGTCCTGCTGAACTTCACCCCCGGCACGCTCACGATCCTCAACGTCGTGCTCGCCCTGATCATGCTGGGCGTCGCCCTCGACGTCACCCTCGACGACTTCCGCGTCGTCGCCCGACGGCCACGGCCCATGATCATCGCGATCGTGGCGCAGCTGCTGGTGCTTCCCGCCGTCACCTTCGGCCTCACCTTCCTGCTGCCGGTGACGCCGTCGATGGCCCTCGGGATGATCCTCGTCGCGTGCTGCCCTCCCGGGAACATCTCGCAGGTGCTCACCCATCGCGCCGGCGGCAACGTCGCCCTCTCCGTGTCGATGACGGCGGTCTCCAACCTGCTCTACATCTTCGCGCTGCCGCTGTCGATCGCCTTCTGGGGATCGCTGCGCGCCGACACCCGGGAGCTCCTCTCGGCGGTCTCGCTCAACGGCTGGCAGATGCTCCTCGAGATCGTCCTCATCATCGGGGTGCCCTTCGCCGTCGGCCTGACGGTGCGCCACCGCCTCCCCGCCCTCGCGGCGCGGGTGCAGCCGTTCGTGAAGTGGTTCTCGCTGCTCGCGCTGCTGGCCTTCATCGCCGCGGCGCTCGCGGGGAACTGGCAGTACTTCATCGCCTTCCTCGGCATCATCGTGCTCGCCGTCACGATCCACGACGCCGTCGCCCTCGCCATCGGCTGGACCACCGCCGCCGTCGGGGGCCTCGGCACCCGCGAGCGCAAGGCGATGACCTTCGAGGTGGGCATCCGCAACGCCGGACTCGGGCTGGGCCTGGTCTTCACCTTCTTCGGAGGGCTCGGCGGCATGGCCATCGTCGCTGGCTGGTGGGGAATCTGGGACATCGTGGCCGGCCTCGTCGTCGCCTCGCTGTGGGCGCGGCACACGCGTCGCCGCACGGGATCGGCGAAGGGCGACGCGACCGCACGCGCGCCCCGCGACGGCGCGGAATCCCCGGCGGCGGAGGAGCGGCCGTGACCCGGGTCGCCGTCACCGGCGGGGCGGGCTTCCTCGGCTCGCACGTCGTGACCGCGCTCACCGCGCGCGGCGACGTCGAGGCGGTCGTCGCAGCCGATGTGCGCCCGGCAGCGACGCGCGGCGACGTGGTGTCGGAGTCGGTCGACGTCACCGATCCCGGTGCGCTCGCGCCGGTGCTGCGCCGTCACGCGATCGACGTCGTCGTGCATCTGGCCGCCGTCGTCACCCCCGGCCGCGACCACGCCCAGGAGTACCGGGTCGACGTCGAGGGCACGCGGAACGTGCTGTCGGCGTGTATGGCCGCCGGGGTCCGCCGGATCGTCGTGTCGTCTTCGGGCGCCGCCTACGGCTACCACCCCGACAACCCCGTGCCGCTGCGCGAGAGCGATCCGCTGCGGGGCAACGACGAGTTCCCCTACGCGCGTCACAAGCGCCTCGTCGAGGAGATGCTCGCCGCCCATCGTGGGACGCACCCGGAGCTCGAGCAGGTGATCTTCCGCATCGGGACGATCCTCGGCCCGACGGTGCGCAACCAGATCACCGCGCTGTGGGACGGGCCGCGGATCCTCGCGGTCCGCGGGTCGGACTCCCCGTTCGTCTTCGTCTGGGTGGACGACGTCGCCGGCGCGATGGCCCGTGCCGCCACCGACGGCCCGCCCGGGATCTACAACGTCGCCGGGGCCGGGACGATGACGGTCCACGAGATCGCCCGGCGGCTCGGCAAGCCGACGGTCACCGTCCCCGCCGGCGTGCTGGCGTCGCTGCTGGGCGTCGGACGCGCGCTGCGGCTGACCGACCACGGTCCCGAGCAGGTGAACTTCCTCCGCCACCGCCCGGTGCTCGCCGCCGAGGCCCTCTCGGAGGTGTTCGGCTTCACGCCGGCACTGTCCACGCGCGAGGCCTTCGAGGCCTATCTCGCCACCCACCCCGGCGTCGCCCGGGTCTAGCCGGAGCGGCAGGGTCCGGCCCGGGCGTGTTCGCAACTCCGGATGTTCTGGCTCGCAAGACCCCTACGACCGCCGCGCGTGCCCTTACACGCCCTGAATTCCGGAGTGGCGAACGGCGGATCGATCCGGCGCCTGGCCGCTGCCTCCGGCCGGCACCATCGACCCTGCGTCCACAACTCCGGAAGATCCGCCGTGCGGCCAGTCCGCGGGGCGGCCCCCCGCGGTGTCGAGGCAGAGATTCCGGAGTTGTGAGCGACCGACCGTCGGCTCCTCCCGAACCGGCCGCCGGCGGCGACGGTTCCCGGGCCGCACCCTGCGTCGTCCGCGGCACCGCTCCATGCGCGAGCGTGCTCCCATGCAGCCGTCGCCGACCGATCGTCCCGCTCCGTCCCGCCTGGTGGCCTCCGTTGCAGGCCGCGCCGACCTGATCACGGCGGGCATGACCGCCCGCGGACTGACGGCCGCCGTCCGCGGGGGACGGCTGCTCCGCCCGCGCCGGGACCACTACCTTCCGCCGGACGCGCATCCGCACCAGGTCGAGGCGGTGCGTTGCGGGGGCAGGCTCGACTGCGTGGCGCTCCTGGCACTGCTCGGGGTGTTCGTGCTCGAGACGCCGCAGCCCCACGTGCAGCTCGAGCGCGACGCCACTCGTCTGCCGGCGCCCGCGCGCGGCGTCATCCGCCATTGGCGCGCCACGGTCGCGCACCCGCATGCCGCGGTCGTTCCCGTACCCGAAGCCCTTGCGCAGGCCGTCCGGTGCCAGGGCGCCCGCGCAGCCGTCGCCACGCTCGACAGTGCATGGCATCTCGGCCTCGTCGATGAGGCCGGGATCCGTGAAGTGTTCGGCCTTCTCCCTCGACGGTACGGGGTGCTGCGCGGCGTCCTGGACCGGCGGAGCGAGTCCGGCACCGAGTCGCTCGTGCGCCTGATCCTGCGCGGCTTCGGATGTCGGATCGAACTGCAGGTGCGGATCGACGGCGTCGGACGCGTGGACCTCCTGGTCGACGGCTGGCTGATCCTCGAGTGCGACAGCGTCCGCCATCACAGTGATTGGAGCGCGCAGGTGGAGGACCGACGTCGCGACCTCGCCGCCGCGGCGCTGGGCTACACGACGGTGAGACTGCTCGCGGACGACGTCTTCCGCCGCCCCGACTGGGTGCGGGAGCAGCTTCGTCGCGTGGTGGCACAGCGCCCGGCAGTTCACGACTCCGGAAGATCCGGGGCCGGAGGTCGCCGCAGCCGACCTAGGGCGTCGCCGCGCACCGTCGTTCCGGAGTCATGAACGCCTCGGCACGGCAAGAGCGCACGAGCTGCGCCTCCGGCGTCGCCTCAGCGGTCGAAGCCCTCGCCGATCAGCTCGATGAGCTCCTCGCGCTCCTCCACCGACAGGAAGGCGCCCGCCGCGGCGTTCAGCTGGAACGCCTCGAGGTCGTCGAGGGAGTAGTCGAAGGTCTCGGCCAGCAGCGCCAGCTCGCGCGTCAGCGACGTGCGGCTCATGGTGCGGTTGTCCACGTTGACGGTGACCGAGAATCCCAGCTGGTAGAGCAGGTCGAACGGGTGGTCCTCGAGCGTCGTCCCCCAGCGCGCGATCGCTCCGGTCTGCAGGTTCGACGACGGGGAGAGCTCCAGCGGGATCTCGCGGTCGCGCACCCAGTGGGCCAGGTCGCCGAAGGTGACGAAGGTCTCCTCGCCCTTCTGCGACACGACGTCGAGGTCCTCCGCGATCCGCACGCCGTGGCCGAGGCGCAGCGCGCGCCCGTCGATCAGGGCGGAACGGATCGAGTCGAGGCCGGCCGCCTCCCCGGCGTGGACGGTGACCGGGAAGAATTCGGACGCCAGGTAGTCGAACGCGGCGCGGTGGTTGGACGGCGGGAAGCCGTCCTCGGGCCCGGCGATGTCGAATCCGACGGCGCCGCGGCCGCGGTAGGCGACGGCCAGCTCGGCGATCTCGCGCGAGCGGTCGGTGTGGCGCATGGCGGTGATGAGCTGCCCGACGCGGATGTCGTCGCCGCGGCTCTCGACCGCGTCCTCGCCCTCCTCGATGCCCGCCTGGACGGCCTCGACGGCTTCTTCGAGCGACAGCCCTCCCGCCAGGTGCTGCTCGGGGGCCCAGCGCACCTCGCCGTAGATCACGCCGTCGGCGGCGAGGTCCTCGACGAACTCCTTCGCGACGCGGCGCAGGCCCTCGCGGGTCTGCATGACGGCGATGGTCAGGTCGAAGGTCTTCAGGTACTCGACGAGCGAGCCCGAGTCGCTCTGCTGCTCGAACCAGTCGGCGAGCTCGTCGGCGGCGGCGGCGGGGACCTCGTGGCCGATCTCATCGGCGAGCTCGAGGATCGTCTGCGGGCGCAGCGCGCCGTCGAGGTGGTCGTGCAGCGACACCTTGGGCAGCGAGCGGATCGAGACGCCCTGCAGCTTCGCGTCGCCGTGCTGGTCGATGGCCATGATTCTCCTGGGTTCGTCGGGGGTGTCGTGCGGGTGTCAGGCGGTGATGCGCTCGAGGACGAGCGGACCGGAGTCGGGGGCCTGGTCGCCGAGCTCCCACGCCCCCTCGAGGGCGTCGAGGGCGCGGGTGAAGCGGCCCGCGTCATCGGCGAGCAGCGTGAAGACCGGCTGCCCCGCAGTGACGCGGTCTCCGGGCTTGACGTGCAGGTCGATCCCGGCGGCGTGGACCACCGGGTCCTGCGCGCGGGCGCGTCCGGCTCCCAGGCGCCAGGCGGCCACGCCGAAGGGCAGCGCCTCCAGCCGCGTGACCACGCCGTCGGCCTCGGCGAGGACGGTGTGGGTCTCTCGCGGCGCCGGAAGCGGCGCGTCGGGGTCGCCGTCCTGGGCGCGGATCATCCGCCGCCACGCGTCCATCGCCCGGCCGTCCTGCAGCGCCGCCTCGACGTCGGCGTCGGGCTGTCCGGCGAGGGTCAGCATCTCCCGCGCCAGCGCCACCGTCAGCTCGACGATGTCGGCGGGGCCTCCGCCGGCCAGCACCTCCACGGACTCCCGCACCTCGTTCGCGTTGCCGATGGCGAGCCCCAGGGGGGTGTTCATGTCGGTGAGGAGGGCGGTGGTCGCCACCCCGGAGTCGGTGCCGAGGGCGACCATCGTGCGCGCCAGCTCCCGCGCCTTGTCGACGTCGCGCATGAAGGCGCCGGAGCCGAACTTCACGTCAAGCACGAGCGAGTCGGTGCCCTCGGCGATCTTCTTGGACATGATGCTCGAGGCGATGAGCGGGATCGCCTCGACCGTGCCGGTGACGTCGCGCAGCGCGTAGAGCCGCTTGTCGGCGGGCGCCAGACCCGAGCCGGCGGCGCAGATGACCGCCCCGACCTCGCGCAGCTGCGCGAACATCTCGTCGTTGGACAGCGCGGCGCGCCAGCCGGGGATCGACTCGAGCTTGTCGAGCGTGCCGCCCGTGTGGCCGAGCCCGCGACCGGACAGCTGCGGCACCGCGACGCCGAAGGCGGCGACCAGCGGCGCGAGCGGAAGGGTGATCTTGTCGCCGACCCCGCCGGTGGAGTGCTTGTCGACGGTGGGCTTGCCGAGCCCGGCGAAGCTCATCCGCTCCCCCGAGGCGATCATCGCGTCGGTCATCACGCGGATCTCGTCGCGCGTCATGCCGTTGAGCAGCACGGCCATCGCGAACGCCGCCATCTGCGAGTCGGCGACGTACTCGCGCGTGTAGGCGTCGACCATCCAGCGCAGCGCGTCGTCCGGGACGGCGCCGCCGTCGCGCTTGGTGCGGATGACGTCGACGGCGTCGAAGGGCTCGACGCCCGCGGCGGTCGTCATCGCGCGGCCTCCAGGTCGCGCGGCCCGAAGGCGTCGGGCAGCACCTCGTCGATCGTGCGGATCCCCGAGACGGTCTCCAGCAGCATGCCCGGCAGCGAGAACTCGTACAGCAGCTGACGGCAGCGCCCGCACGGCATGATCGTCTCGCCGTCGTTGTTGACGCACACGAACGCGACGAGCTGGCCGCCCCCGCTCATGTGGAGGTCGCCCACGAGGGCGCACTCGGCGCACAGTCCCACGCCGTACGAGGCGTTCTCGACGTTGCAGCCCGACACGATCCGCCCGTCGCTCACGAGAGCCGCGGCGCCCACGCGGTAGCGGGAGTAGGGCGCGTAGGCGCGCTGCATGGCGTCGGTGGCGACCGCCCGCAGGTGGTCCCAGTCGATGTCTGTCACGGTGTCATCCCTTGATGTACGGCTTGCCGGATGCCGCAGGGCCCCGGATCTGTCCCGCGAAGCCGGCGACCGCGAGGATCGTCACGACGTACGGGAGCATGAGCATGAACTCGCTGGGGATCGGCGTCTTGAGGATCGTCAGCAGGTTCTGGAGGTTGGTCGCGAAGCCGAACAGGAGCGCCGCGAGCGTCGCGCGGATCGGGTCCCAGCGGCCGAAGATGACGGCGGCCAGCGCGATGAAGCCGAGGCCGGCGGTCATCTCCTTGCCGAACTGCGGCACCGAGACGAGGGTGAAGTACGCGCCGCCGATGCCGGCGATCGCACCGGCCAGCGACACATTCCAGAAGCGGGTCATGTTCACCTTGATGCCGACGGTGTCGGCGGCCTGCGGGTGCTCGCCGACCGCGCGCAGACGCAGGCCCCAGCGCGTGCGGTACAGGCCCCACGCCACGATGGCGACCGTCACGAACATCAGGTAGACGATGAAGGTCTGGTTGAACAGCACCGGTCCGATGATCGGGATGTCGCTCAGCAGCGGGATCTCGATGCGCCCGAAGCGCTCCGGACGGTTCAGCTCGGTCTCGTTGGGCACCAGCAGGGCGCCGTAGAGGAACCCGGTGAGGCCCGTCACGAGGACGTTGAGGACGACACCGACGATCACCTGATCGACGAGGTACTTGATCGCGAACGCCGCGAGCACGAACGACACCAGCACGCCGCCGATCATGGCGCCGATGAGGCCCACGAACGGGTTGCCGGTGATGCTCGACAGCAGCGCCGCCGAGAACGCCCCCAGCAGCAGCTGCCCCTCGATCGCGACGTTGACGACACCGGCACGCTCGCCGATCACGCCGCCCAGGGCGCCGAAGACGAGCGGCACCGACAGCGAGACGGCGCCGAACAGCAGGCTCGAGACGGGCACGAGGCCGCCGGCGGCAGCCCACACGAGGAAGGCGAACACCCCGATCACCGCGAACGCGGCGGTCAGCCACAGCGGCACGCTGCGGTACGACCACGCCTCCCACGCCGCCCACAGCGCGAGCAGCGCCAGCACGACCACGAGGATCCAGCTGGTCGCCCCGGTGGGCAGCTCGACGTCGGGCAGGGCGATCGCCGACGAGGGGTCGCCCAGGCGGAAGGTCGAGATGCCGCCCCGCGGCGCGAGCGCGAACAGCGCGCCGAGCAGGACGACCACGATGCCGAAGACGATCGGCACCTTGAAGCGACGCTCCTTGACGACCGCGAGCTGGATCGTCCCGTCGTCTGCTTCGAGTGCGGGAGTGAGCGCGCTCATGCCGCCACCGCCTTCTTCGCGGCCTTGGCTCGCGCCTTGGCCGCCTTCTCGAGATCGGTCTTGGGAAGGAAGAACACCGCGCGCAGCAGCGGGGGCGCCGCGATGAACAGCACGATGAGCGACTGGACCACGAGCACGATGTCGACGGGGATGCCCTGCGCCTGCATCGAGAACGATCCGGCCTTGAGCGCGCCGAACAGGATGCCGGCGGCGAACGTGCCCCACGCGCGGCTGCGTCCGAGGAGGGCCACGGTGATCGCGTCGAAGCCGATGCCGGCGTCGATCGTCGCGCCGAAGCCGGTGGTCACGTTGCCCTGGATCTGGTTCATCGCCGCCAGGCCCGCCAGGCCGCCCGCGAACAGCATCGC
This sequence comes from Microbacterium sp. T2.11-28, assembly GCF_950097975.1. Classification (GTDB taxonomy): domain Bacteria; phylum Actinomycetota; class Actinomycetes; order Actinomycetales; family Microbacteriaceae; genus Microbacterium. The sequence continues at coordinate 79,336 of NZ_CATNHF010000029.1, read as the reverse complement.
GTAGACGTAGAGGCGCTCGACGTTGATGCCCGCCGCCCGGGCGGCGTGCGGGTTCTCGCCGACGGCGCGCAGGCGCAGGCCGAGGCTGGAGCGCTCGATCAGCCACCAGACGAAGACGGTGGCGAGGAGGACGATCACGAAGCCCCAGTCCAGCGCCGGGAAGAGCGGCCCGATGAGGTCGGGGAACTGCGCCGTGGTCGGCGTGGGCTTGGTCTGCGGCTGGTTGCTCCCCGCCATCTGCAGCAGGCCCGGGCTGCGGAGCATCCACAGCAGCAGGTAGAAGGCGACGTAGTTGAGCATGATCGTGAGGATCACCTCGTGGGCACCCGTCTTGGCCTTCAGGAGGCCGACCAGCCCGCCCCAGAGCGCTCCGCCGACGATGCCGGCGATGAGGGTGAGCGGGAGGTGGATCCACATCGGCAGGCTGAGGTTGAACGCGAACAGCCCGGCGAACAGCGCGCCGATGAGCATCTGGCCGCGCGCGCCGATGTTGAACAGGCCCACCCGGAAGGCGAGCGCCACGCCGAGGCCGGCCGCGATGAGCGGAGCGGCGAAGCCGAGCGAGTTGGTGATCGGCCGGATCTGCGCCTCGAACGACGGGGCGCGCGTGTTGAAGACGGCGCCGCGGAAGAGGGCCTCGTAGCCGTTGTACACGGCGTTCCAGATGGCGGTGAGCGTGTCGGTGGGCCGCGAGAAGAAGTAGCCCGCCGCCGCCTGCACGTCCTCGTTGGTGATCGCGATCAGCACGCCGCCGACGACCATCGCCAGGACGATCGCGAGGAACGTCGTGAACGCGCTGCCGCGCAGCAGCTCCTTGATGAAGACGTTGGACCGGGGCGGCCCGGGCACCTGCTCGCCGGTGAGGGGCCCGCTCGCCGGGGGCAGCTGCGGGTCCACGGGACGCGCCGCGTCCGCGGCGCCGGGCGTCGAGCCGCTCATGCGGCCACCTCCGGGTCGGTTGCGCCGGCCATCATCAGGCCGAGGGTGTCTCGGGGGGTGTCGCCGGGCACGATGCCCACGACGGTGCCGCGGTACATGACGGCGATGCGGTCGGCGAGGGCGGTGACCTCGTCGAGCTCGGTGGAGACGACGACGACGGGGATGCCGGCGTCGCGCGTCTCGATGATGCGCTTGTGGATGAACTCGATCGACCCGACGTCGACGCCGCGGGTCGGCTGGGCCGCCACGAGGAGCTTCAGATCGCGGCTCATCTCGCGCGCGATCACGACCTTCTGCTGGTTGCCGCCCGACAGCGTGCCGGCGGGGGTCGCGGGACCCTGCGTGCGGATGTCGTACTCCGTGATGCGGGCCCGGGCGAACTCCTCGAGCGGGCCGCGGAGGATCGTGCCGAAGCGCGAGAAGTCCGCGTCGGTGGAGCGGTCCAGGATGAGGTTCTCGGCGACGGAGAACCCGCCGACCAGCCCGTCCTCCGTGCGGTCCTCCGGGACGAACCCGACACCGGACTCGAGGATGCCGCGCACGCTCTTGCCGACGAGCTCCTCGCCGTCGAGGCGGATCGACCCCTCCGTGCGGGCGGCGAGGCCGACGATGGCCTCGACGAGCTCGGTCTGGCCGTTGCCCTGGACCCCGGCCACGGCCAGCACCTCGCCCGGGCGGACGTCGAAGCTGACGCCGTCGACGACGATCGCGCCCGACGGCGTGAGCACGCGGAGATCGCGCACCTCCAGCCCGCCCTCGCGGGTCTGCGGCGGGTCCTTGTGGACGGTGAGCTCGACCGCCCGGCCGACCATGAGCGAGGCGAGCTCGGCGTTGGTCGCGGTCGGAGAGGCCTCGCCGACGACCTTGCCGAGGCGGATGACGGTGATGCGGTCGGCGACCTCGCGGACCTCGCGGAGCTTGTGGGTGATGAAGACGATCGAGGTGCCCTCGTCGCGGAGCTGGCGCATGATCGCCATGAGCTCATCGGTCTCCTGCGGGGTGAGCACGGCGGTCGGCTCGTCGAAGACGAGCACCTTCGCATCGCGCGACAGCGCCTTGATGATCTCGACGCGCTGCTGCACGCCGACCGGGAGGTCGCCCACGAGCGCATCCGGGTCGATCTGGAAGCCGAAGCGGTCGGCGACCTCGCGCACGTGCTGACGCGCCCGGGGCAGGTCGAGGCGGCCGAGGCCCTTGGTCTCCTCGTGACCGAGCATCACGTTCTCGGCGACGGTGAAGACGGGGATCAGCATGAAGTGCTGGTGGACCATGCCGATCCCGGCGTTCATGGCGTCGCCCGGGCCGCGGAAGTGCTGGACGACGTCGTCCAGCAGGATCTCGCCCTCGTCGGCGCGGTACAGGCCGTACAGCACGTTCATCAGCGTGGATTTGCCCGCGCCGTTCTCGCCGAGGAGGGCGTGGATCTCCCCCGGCTGGACCACGAGATCGATGTGGTCGTTGGCGACGAGGCTGCCGAATCTCTTCGTGATTCCGCGGAGCTCGAGCTTCATATCAGCACCCTATCCGGCACCCGCTCCCCCGCGGGAGGGCACCATCGACGTTCTGCGAACGGCACTCGGGGCGGGCCGCTGACGCAGGCCCGCCCCGAGTGGTGATCGGTCAGATCACGGGGAGTTCGGCGACTCCACCGTGATGTCGCCGGCGATGATCGACGCCTGCAGGGCGGCGATCTCGTCGAGCAGTCCGTCCGGCAGCTGCGACTCGAAGTCGTGGAAGCTCGACAGCTTCACGCCCTCGTTCTCCAGCGTGCCCACGTAGGGCGCCGGGTCGAAGTCGCCCGCGGCCGCGGCGATGGTCGCGTCGTGGACGGCGACGTCGATCGCCTTCATGATCGAGACCAGCGTGACGTCGGTGACGCTCGTGTCGGCGACGGCGAGGTCGCTGTCCACACCGAGCATCACGGTGTCGGTGCCGCCGTCGGCGATGGCCGCCGCAGCGCTCTGGTAGATCGGGCCGCCGACGGGGAGGATGACGTCCACGCCCTGGTCGAGGACCGACTGGGCGGTCTGCTTGGCGGTGTCGTTGGCGTCGAAGCCGCCGGTGAAGGCGCCCTCCTGCGTGGCGGTGTCCCATCCGAAGACCTGGACGTCGGTGCCCTTGTCCTCGTTGTACTTCTCGACACCGAGCTGGTAGCCGTCCATGAACACGGCGACCGACGGGATCTGCATGCCGCCGAAGGTGCCGACCTTGTTCACGCCCGACTGGGCCGACCATGCGGCCGCGGCGTAGCCGCCGAGGTACGCGGCCTCGGCCGTGTTGAAGACGAGCGGCTTGATGTTCGGCGCGTCGGGGGCTCCGTCGTAGACCGGGTTGCCCTCGTCGTCGACGGTGGTGCCGTCGGCGTAGTCGTCGATGATCGCGAACTGGAGGTCGGGGTTGGCGGTGGCGGCCTCGACGGTCGCGGCGGCCAGCTTGAAGCCCACGGCGATGATGAGCGTGCAGCCCTCGGAGACGGCCGTCTCCATGTTCGGGGCGTAGTCGTTGTCGTTGGTCGACTCGAACTCGAGCGGCTCGACGCCCAGCTCCTCGGCGGCCATGTCCATGCCGTTCTTCGCGGACTCGTTGAACGACTTGTCGTTCCAGCCGCCGGCGTCGGAGATCAGGCAGGGCAGGAAGCCCTCGACGACCTCGGGCGCCTCGGCGCCGGGGGTCGAGGGGCTGGCCTCGGGTGCCGTGCCGCAGCCGGCGAGGGCCGCGACGAGCAGCGCGGCGCCCGCGATACCCGCGAGCTTCTTGGTGGTCGAGATGGTCAAGTGTGCCTCCACGGAAGAGAACCCGCGGACTTCGCGGGTGTGCAGGATGAAATTACCTATTGTGTCGACGGATTTGCACGCTGAGCAGGCGGGTTCAGGCGAATGGTTACAAAGACGCAATGAATCCGTCACGCTCGCGGCATCCTGCTCAATCGGACGCCCTCGACGGGGGCTCAGAGCACGTCGCCGCGACCGGTCAGCTTGAGCGCGTCGACGACGCCCTTGACCCGCTGGGCGTGCTCGCTGGTGGTCACCAGGAGAGCGTCGGGGGTGTCGACGACGACGATGTCCTTCACGCCGATCAGGCTGATCACGCGCGTGGTGTGGCTGACGACGATGCCGCTGGCGGCGTCGGAGAGGATGCGCGCGTTCTCGCCCAGGATGGCCAGGTCGTTCTTGCGCCCGCCGGAGTTGAGCTTGGCGAGGCTCGCGAAGTCCCCCACGTCGTCCCAGTCGAAGTGACCCGGCACCACCGCGAGGCGCCCGCGCTCGGCGGCCGGCTCGGCCACGGCGTAGTCGATCGCGATCTTGGGGAGCTCCGGCCACACGCGGTCCACGACCGGCCCGCGCCGCTCCCGGTCGTCCCACGCCTCGGCGAGCTCCAGCAGCCCGGCGTGCAGCTCGGGCTCGTTGGCCGCCAGCTCGGCCAGCAGCACGTCCGCACGGGAGATGAACATCCCGGCGTTCCACAGGTGATCGCGCGACTGCACGTACTCCTTGGCCGTCTCGAGGTCGGGCTTCTCGACGAACCGCTCGACGAGGGCCGCCTCGGGAGCCCCCGCCACGGCGAGCATGTCGGCCTTCTTGATGTAGCCGAAGCCGACGGAGGGCTCGCTGGGCGTGATGCCGATCGTGCAGATGTAGCCCTCGCGCGCCACCGCGACGGCCTGCTGCACCGCCCAGTGGAAGACCGGGAGCACCCGGATCACGTGGTCGGCCGCGAAGGAGCCGATGATCACGTCGGGATCGCGGCGGTGGAGGATGGCGGCGGCCAGGCCGATGGCCGCCGCGGAGTCGCGCGGCTCGGACTCCAGGAAGACGTTCTCGTCCGGGATGCCGGGCAGCTGTGCCTCGACGGCGGCGCGGTGCGCGCGCCCCGTCACCACGGCGATGCGATCGTGCCCCGTCAGCGGCTCGAGCCGGTCCCAGGTGTCCCGCAGCAGCGAGTGGCCGGATCCGGTGAGGTCGTGCAGGAACTTGGGCGCGTCGGCGCGGGAGAGCGGCCACAGCCTGCTGCCCACCCCGCCGGCGGGGATGACGGCGTAGAAGTCCTCGATCGGTTCGACCATGCGTCGAGCGTAGCGGGCGCCGCCGCCGCGCCCCCGAGTGCGCCGCCACCCCCTCCGAAAGAACGTGATTTCCTGCCGGTGTCTCGATATCGAGAGAACTTAGGCCCGCCTTCCTCGCCCGCCCCGCGGGAGCCGATCTAGGATGAGAGAGCACCCGTGTGCGACGTCGGGGTCGGAAGCCCCAGGGATGTAGTCGTCCCCGCCGAGACGAGGTGCCGTTCACACCAAGGGAGGACGACCGTGTCCGCACCAGCACGCGTCACACCGTCGGTGGCCCAGACCACGTCCCGGACGCCGCGCGGCACCCTGTACCGCGGCAACGAGGGCATGTGGTCCTGGGTCCTGCACCGCATCACCGGCGTCGCCATCTTCTTCTTCCTGCTCGTGCACGTGCTCGACACGGCGCTCATCCGCGTCGCGCCCGACGCGTACGACGCGGTCATGAGCTCCTACAAGAACCCGGTGATGGGCCTCGGCGAGACCGTCCTGGTGGCGGCGATCGTCTACCACGCCTACAACGGCCTGCGCATCATCGCCGTGGACCTCTGGCCGTGGGCGACCCGTCACCAGCGCCAGCTGTGGTGGGCCGTGCTCGTCCTGTGGGTGGTGACCGTGGGCGGCTTCGCCGCGCGCCACCTGCCGATCGTCTTCTCGACCATGGGAGGGGGGCACTGATGTCCGTCCAGGCTCCGAGCGCCGACCTCGCCGCTCCGCGCAGCGCCGCTCCCCGCAAGAAGGGCGCCAACCTCGAGAAGTGGGGCTGGATCTACATGCGCGTCTCCGGCGTGCTGCTGGTCGTCCTTATCTTCGGCCACCTGTTCGTCAACCTGATGCTCGGCGAGGGCATCCACGGCATCGACTTCGCGTTCGTCGCCGGCAAGTTCGCCACGCCGTTCTGGCAGTGGTGGGACGTGCTGATGCTGTGGCTCGCCCTCATCCACGGCGCCAACGGCATGCGCACGATCGTCAACGACTACGTCACCGGCCCCAAGGTGCGCACCACGCTCGTGTGGGCCCTGTGGATCACCGCCGGTTTCCTCATCCTGCTCGGCACGCTCGTCGTGTTCACCTTCGACCCGTGCATCCCCAACCTCAGCCCCGACAGCATGCTGTCCGAGATCTGCAAGGCATCCTGACTGTGACTACCGCGTACCCGGACGCCGTCGTGAAGGACGGCGTCCACTACCACCAGTTCGACATCGTCATCGTGGGCGCCGGCGGCGCCGGCATGCGGGCGGCGATCGAGGCCGGCCCCGGCGCGAAGACCGCCGTCATCACCAAGCTCTACCCCACGCGCTCGCACACCGGCGCGGCGCAGGGCGGCATGGCGGCGGCGCTGGCCAACGTCGAAGAGGACTCGTGGGAGTGGCACACGTTCGACACGGTCAAGGGCGGCGACTACCTCGTCGACCAGGACGCGGCCGAGATCCTCGCCAAGGAGGCGATCGACGCCGTCATCGACCTCGAGAACATGGGGCTGCCCTTCAACCGCACCCCTGAGGGCAAGATCGACCAGCGCCGCTTCGGCGGCCACACCGCCGACCACGGCAAGACCCCGGTGCGCCGCGCGTGCTACGCCGCCGACCGCACCGGCCACATGATCCTGCAGACGCTGTTCCAGAACTGCGTCAAGCTCGGCATCAACTTCTTCAACGAGTTCTACGTCCTCGACCTCATCACCGTCGGCGAGGGTAAGGACACCCAGGTCGCGGGGGTCGTCGCGTACGAGCTCGCCACCGGCGACCTGCACGTCTTCCAGTCCAAGGCCGTCATCTTCGCGACCGGCGGCTTCGGCAAGATCTTCAAGACCACCTCCAACGCCCACACCCTCACGGGCGACGGCGTCGGCGTGATCTGGCGCAAGAAGCTGCCGCTGGAGGACATGGAGTTCTTCCAGTTCCACCCCACCGGCCTCGCCGGCCTCGGCATCCTCCTGACCGAGGGCGCCCGCGGCGAGGGTGCGATCCTGCGCAACGCCTCGGGCGAGCGCTTCATGGAGCGCTACGCCCCCACCATCAAGGACCTCGCCCCGCGCGACATCGTCAGCCGCTGCATGGTGCAGGAGGTCGCCGAGGGCCGCGGAGCCGGCCCGCACCGCGACTACGTCCTGCTGGACTGCACCCACCTCGGCGCCGAAGTCCTCGAGACCAAGCTCCCCGACATCACCGAGTTCGCCCGCACCTACCTGGGCGTCGACCCGGTCGTCGAGCCGGTGCCGGTGATGCCGACCGCCCACTACGCGATGGGCGGCATCCCCACCAACACCGACGCCGAGGTCCTGAGCGACAACACGACCGTCGTGCCGGGGCTCTACGCCGCCGGCGAGTGCGCGTGCGTCTCGGTGCACGGCTCCAACCGCCTGGGCACCAACTCGCTCCTCGACATCAACGTGTTCGGCAAGCGCGCCGGCCGCCGGGCCGTCCAGTACGTCCAGACCGCCGACTTCGTGCCCCTCCCCGAGGACCCCGCCGCCGAGGTGCGCGACCTGCTCGAGGGCCTGCGCAACAACCCCGGCAACGAGCGGATCGCCGTGCTCCGCAAGACCCTGCAGGACGAGATGGACCGGAAGGCCCAGGTGTTCCGCACCGACGAGTCGCTCGGCGAGGTGCTCACCGTCATCGCCGACCTGCGCGAGCGCTACAAGAACGTGCACGTCGACGACAAGGGCAAGCGGTTCAACACGGACCTGCTGGAGGCCGTCGAGCTCGGCTTCCTCCTCGACATCGCGGAGGTCGTCGTGGTCACCGCCCGCAACCGCAAGGAGAGCCGCGGCGGCCACATGCGCGACGACTTCCCGACGCGCGACGACGAGAACTACATGCAGCACACGATGGCCTATCTGTCGGGCGATCCCCACTCGTCGCACGCCGAGGACCACATCCGCCTGGACTGGAAGCCGGTCGTGTTCACCAAGAACGAGGCCGGCGAACTGCGGTACCCGCCGCTGGAGAGGAAGTACTGAGATGACGCTCGTCGCCGATGCTCCGGGGACCGTGAACGAACCGGCTGCGAACGACACCGGCATCCAGTCGTTCCTCGTCACCTTCATCATCCGACGCTTCGACCCCGAGGTCGACAGCGAGCCGCGCTGGGTGGACTACGACGTCGAGCTCTACTCGACGGACCGCGTGCTCGACGCGCTGCACAAGATCAAGTGGGAGGTCGACGGCTCGCTGACCTTCCGCCGCTCGTGCGCGCACGGCATCTGCGGATCGGACGCCATGCGCATCAACGGCCGCAACCGCCTGGCCTGCAAGACGCTGATCAAGGACCTCGACATCTCGCAGCCGATCTACGTCGAGGCCATCAAGGGCCTGCCGCTGGAGAAGGACCTCGTCGTCGACATGGAGCCGTTCTTCGCGTCGTACCGCGAGGTGCAGCCGTTCCTCATCGCGAACTCCACCCCGGAGCCCGGCAAGGAGCGCATCCAGTCGATCGTCGACCGCGAGGTGTTCGACGACACGACCAAGTGCATCCTCTGCGCCGCGTGCACGTCGTCATGCCCGGTGTTCTGGACCGACGGCCAGTACTTCGGACCCGCGGCGATCGTCAACGCCCACCGCTTCATCTTCGACTCGCGCGACGACGCGGGCGATGTGCGCCTCGACATCCTCAACGACAAGGAGGGCGTGTGGCGCTGCCGCACCACCTTCAACTGCACCGAGGCGTGCCCCCGCGGCATCGAGGTGACCAAGGCGATCGCCGAGGTGAAGCAGGCCGTCCTCCGCGGACGCTGAGCACGCGCGTCGCTACGCTGGACGCGTGAGCGAGGACCGCACCGGCGAACCGTCCGAGCCCTGGCGCGAACGCTGGGAGCAGTCGCCCCTGCGTGAGCGTCTCGACGAGCCCATCGAGCGAGCGACGCAGATCACCCGCCGCACGCTCGCCTGGTTCCCGATCCGGGTCTGGCGGCACTTCCTCCGTCACAACGGCTTCCTGCTGGCGGCCGCCATCAGCTACCAGTCGATCTTCGCGATCTTCGCCGTGCTCTATGTGGCCTTCGCGGTGGTGGGGCTGTGGCTCGGCGGGAGCCAGTCGGCCATCGACGGCCTGGTCGCCCTCATCAACTCCTACATCCCGGGACTGATCGGCCCCGAAGGCCAGGGCCTCGTCTCGGACGAGGCGGTGACGGAGATCGCGCGGGGGTCGTCGAGCCTGCTCGCGGTCACCGGCGCCGTCGCGGTGCTCGTGGCGATCTGGACCGCGATCGGGTTCGTCACGTTCACCCGCCGCGCGGTGCGCGACATCTTCGGACTGCCCTTCGACGGCCGCAACTACCTGATCCTCAAGGCCCGCGACTTCGTCGCCGGCGTGCTGTTCGGCGCCGCGCTGGTGCTCGGCGCCGGGCTCGGCTACGCCGCCGGCGGGGCGGTCGACGTGCTCTTCCGGTGGCTCGGCGGCGACATCCTCTCGACGTGGGGAAGCGTGTTCAGCCGCGTCGCCTCGGTCGGCATCGCGTTCGTGATCAACTCCGCGGCCCTGGCCGCCCTCATCCGCCTGCTCACCGGCACCTCGCTGCCGTGGGCGCGCATCTGGCCCGGCGCCGCGCTCGGGGCGGGCGCCCTCGTCGTGCTGCAGCTCGCCGCCGGCCTGCTGCTCTACTACACCCCCGCCAACCCGCTGCTGGCGACGTTCTCGGTGTTCATCGGGTTCCTGCTGTGGTTCCGGCTGGCGGGGATCGTGATCCTCGTCGCCGCGTCGTGGGTGGCCGTCTCCGCGCACGACCGCGACGTCCCGCTCGTCGAGGAGAGCGAGGAGGAGCGCCGGAAGGCGGAGCGGCAGGCCGTCCTCCTCGCCGCGCGCGTCCGGGTGCGCGACGCCCACCTGGCCCGCGGGGCCGCCCCGTGGTGGGGCCGCTGGCGCGCCGGTCATGAGCTGCGCCGGGCGGAGGACGAGCTGGCCCGTCTGCAGGCGGAGGCCGACGGCGCCGCGGGCGAGCGGACGCCGGGGCGGGGGCCCGCCTGAGCGGCGCTGTCGGGGCCGCTCGCTAGGCTCGTCGGGTGACCCGCACGCTCCGCATCGCCTCCGTCAATGTCAACGGCATCCGTGCCGCCGCACGCAAGGGGATGCACCCGTGGCTGGAGCAGGCCGGGGTCGACATCCTCACGCTGCAGGAGGTGCGGGCGCAGGCCTCGGACCTGGCCGCGGCGCTGCCGGGCTGGCACATCGTCGGCGACGAGGCGCTCGCGAAAGGGCGCGCCGGGGTCGCCATCGCCGCGCGCGAGCCGCTGGACATCTGGCGGATCGACCTCGTCGGCAGCGAGGGAGCGGGCGAGCTCGACACCCGGGGGCGCTGGGTCGAGGCCGACATCGCGGTGGGCGGCGAGACGGTCACGGTCGTGAGCGCGTACGTGTTCACCGGCGAGGCCGACACCGAGAAGCAGGTGGCCAAGTACGCGTTCCTCGACGCCATGGAGCGCCGCATGCCGCGGTTGGGCGACCTCGCGGTGATCACCGGCGACCTGAACGTCGGTCATCGCGAGCTCGACATCCGCAACTGGCGCGGGAACGTGAAGAAGGCCGGGTTCCTCCCCCGCGAGAGGGCGTACTTCGACCGCTTCACCGGCGCCGAGGGCGAGGACGTGGTGGGCGCCGACGGCTCGTCGGGTCCGGGGCTCGGCTGGGTCGACGTGGGCCGGCGCTGGGCGGGCGAGGTCGACGGTCCGTACACCTGGTGGTCGAGCCGCGGAAAGGCGTTCGACACCGACACCGGCTGGCGCATCGACTACCACCTCGCGACGCCGCGCCTGGCCGAGCGGGTGACCGACTACCGCGTCGTCCGGGCGCCGTCGTGGGACACCCGGTGGAGCGATCACGCGCCCGTCGTCGCCGACTACGCGTTCGGCGAGGGCTGAGGGCGCGCGACCGCTGCCGCACGGCGCGTCTCGCTCGTGCGCTGCCTCACCCGACCGGCAGCAGCTGCTGATGCCGGCGCGCGAGCGCCAGCCACGTCTCGACGACCGTGTCGGGGTTGAGCGAGATCGATCCGATGCCGCGCTCGACCAGCCACTGGGCGAAGTCCGCATGGTCGGAGGGGCCCTGTCCGCAGATGCCGATGTACTGCCCGCGTCGCACGCACGCGTCGATCGCGAGTCCGAGCACCCGCAGCACCGCCGGATCGCGTTCGTCGAACCCGGCGGCGACCAGAGCCGAATCCCGGTCGAGGCCGAGCATGAGCTGGGTCATGTCGTTGGAGCCGATGGAGAACCCGTCGAACACGTCGAGGAACTCGTCGGCCAGCAGCGCGTTGGACGGGATCTCGCACATCATGACGACCTCGAGGCCGTTCTCACCGCGGCGCAGGCCGTTCTCGGCCAGCAGCGCCACCACGTCGCGGGCCTCGGTGAGGGTGCGGACGAACGGCACCATGACCTTCACATTGGTGAGCCCCATCTCCTCGCGCACGAAGCGCAGCGCGTCGCACTCCATGCGGAAGCACGCCGCGAAGTCGGACGACACGTAGCGTGAGGCGCCGCGCCAGCCGATCATCGGGTTCTCCTCGACGGGCTCGTAGCGCTCACCGCCCAGCAGGCCGGCGTATTCGTTCGACTTGAAGTCGCTCAGCCGCACGATCACCGGCTCGGGCGCGAACGCCGCCGCGATCATCGAGACACCCTCGGCGACGCGCCGGACGAAGTACTCGCGCGGGCTCGCGTAGGCGGCGGTGCGGCGATCGATCTCGGTGCGCAGGGGCTCGGGCAACAGGTCCCGCTCCAGGAGCGCCCGCGGGTGGATGCCGATCTGGCGGTTGATGATGAACTCCAGCCGGGCCAGGCCCACGCCGCGGTGCGGCAGCCGCGAGAACCCGAAGGCCTGGTCGGGCGTGCCGACGTTCATCATGATCCGCACCGGCAGCGGGGGCATGTCGTCCAGCCTCGTCTCCTCCTCGGAGAACGCGAGCCTGCCCGCGTACACGATCCCGTCGTCGCCCTCCGCGCACGAGACGGTGACCTCCGCGCCGTCGTGCAGCGCGCGCGTCGCGTAGCCCGTGCCGACCACCGCGGGGATGCCCAGTTCGCGCGCGATGATCGCGGCGTGGCAGGTGCGTCCGCCCCGGTCGGTGACGATGGCCGACGCCTTCGCCATGATGGGCTCCCAGTCCGGGTCGGTCATGTCGGCGACGAGCACGTCGCCGGGCTGGAACCGGTCCATGTGGGCGATGCTCGCCAGCACGCGCACCGGCCCGGCGCCGATGCGCTGCCCGATCGCGCGCCCGGTGATGAGCGGCTCGCCCCGCTCGGCGAGCACGTAGCGGGTGAGCACGGCACCGCCGCTGCGCGAGACGACCGTCTCGGGCCGCGCCTGGAGGATGTAGAGCAGGCCGTCGACGCCGTCGCGCGCCCACTCGATGTCCATCGCGCGACCGTAGTGGTCCTCGATCACCAGCGCGTGGCGGGCGAGCTCCTCCACCTCGGCGTCGGTGATGCTGAAGCGGGCCCGGTCATCCGCCTCGACGTCGACGAACCGCGTCGACGCGCCCACCTGCACGTCGTCGGCGTAGCGCATGGCGACCGCCTTCTCCCCCAGCTGGCGCTTCAGGATCGCCGGGCGACCGGCGCGCACCGCGGGCTTGTACACGTAGAACTCGTCGGGGTTCACCGCACCCTGCACGACGGCCTCGCCCAGTCCGTAGGCACTGGTGACGAAGACCGCCTGATCGAAGCCGGACTCCGTGTCGACGGTGAACAGGACGCCGGACGCGCCGATGTCGGAGCGGACCATCCGCTGGATGCCCGCCGACAGGGCCACCTCCTCGTGCGGGAATCCGTTGTGCACCCGGTAGGCGATGGCGCGGTCGTTGTAGAGCGACGCGAACACCTCATGCACTGCGGCGAGGACGTTCTCGATGCCGCCGATGTTCAGGAAGGTCTCCTGCTGCCCCGCGAAGGACGCGTCGGGGAGGTCTTCGGCGGTGGCGCTGGAGCGCACGGCCCAGGTGACGCGGGCGGGCTCGGGGTCGCCCGCGAGCATCTCGCCGAACGCGTCGCGGATGTCCCGTTCGAGATCCGCGGGGAACGGCTGCGCCTCGATCCAGCCCCGGACCTCGGCCCCCACGCGAGCCAGTTCCGCCACGTCGGAGATGTCCAGGGCGCCGACGGCGGCCTGGATGCGCTCCGCCAGGCCGTGCTGGGCGAGGAACGCGCGGTAGGCGTCGGCCGTCGTCGCGAATCCGCCGGGCACCCGGACGCCGGCACCGGTCAGGGCCGAGACCATCTCCCCCAGAGACGCGTTCTTGCCGCCCACCTGCGGCAGGTCCGCCATGCCGATGTCGTGGAACCACAGGATGTTGTCCATCTCATTCACCTCGTACTTCTCTTTCACCTCGGATCGGGGCCGTCACGTCCGCAGCTTCATGGTCTGCAGGATGACGGCCGACATCTCCTCGACGCTCTTCGTCGAGGAGTTCACGAAGGGGACGCCCGCACGCCGGTAGAGCTCCTCCGCGCGGCGCAGCTCGAGCGTGCACTGCTCGAGGCTCGCGTAGCGCGACCGGGGGCGGCGCTGGGTGCGCACCTCGGTCAGCCGGACCGGCGTCGTGGTCAGCCCGAAGCAGCGCGCGGCGAAGCGGACGAGCGGACCCGGCAGCGTCTCGGTCGGGAAGTCGTCGTCGGTCAGCGGATAGTTCGCGACGAGCAGGCCGTACTGCAACGCTAGATACATCGTCGTCGGCGTCTTGCCGCATCTGCTCGGCGCGACGATGATCACGTCGGCCAGGTCGAGCGCGCGCAGGCTCTGACCGTCGTCGTGCTCGATCGCATACTCGACCGCCCGCATGCGCCGGTGGTACTTCTCCAGGTCGCCGAGGCCGTGGTAGGCGCCCGGGAGCTCCGAGGAACGCACGCCGAAGGCTTCCTCCAGCCGGGCGAGCGGCCCGCCCAGCAGGTCGATCACCAGCGCGGGGGCGGCAGACAGTCCGATGCGCAGCGACGCCTGCTTGACGGTGGTGAAGACCACCGGCGCCAGCCCGGCCGCGGCGGCTCTCCCCACCTCGGCGAGCACCTCCTCCACCCGGACGTCGCCGTCCACGAACGGGAGGGTGTGGTGCTCCACGTCGATGCCGGGGAAGTTGGCCAGCAGCGCGCTGCCCAGGGTCTCGGCCGTGATGCCGGTGGAGTCGGACACGAAGAAGGCGGCCCTCCGCTGTCGCGGCGCACTCCGTCCGGGGCTCTCGTCGCCGAGTGCCCCCGTCAACGTCGTCTGTCGATCGTCCATGATCGTGCCTGCGGGCCCGGCGGACATCTCTGGTCCACCAGATCCCACGCTAGGACGCCCGTCGCCGGCGCGGCGGGCCCCCGGGCCGTGAATATCCGCGCGGTGCCGGCGCCCGTAGGATTGGGAGGTGAGCAAACCCCGCCTGTACTCCGGAATGCAGCCCTCGGCCGACTCCCTCCAGATCGGCAACTACATCGGGGCGCTCATGCAGTGGCGCGACCTGCAGCAGGCCTACGACGCGTTCTTCTCGGTCGTCGACCTGCACGCGCTCACGCAGCCCAACGATCCGTCCGAGCTGCGGGAGAAGACCCGTCGCACGGCGGCGCAGTACATCGCCGCCGGCATCGAACCCTCGAAGTCCACGCTGTACGTGCAGTCCCACGTGTCCGCCCACGCCGAGCTGCAGTGGATCCTGTCGACGCTGACGGGCTTCGGCGAGGCCGGGCGGATGACGCAGTTCAAGGACAAGTCGCAGCGCTACGGCACGGATGCCACCAACGTCGGCCTGTTCACCTACCCGGTGCTCATGGCCGCCGACATCCTGCTTTACCAGACCGACATCGTGCCCGTCGGCGACGACCAGAAGCAGCACGTCGAGCTGACCCGCGATCTCGCCGAGCGCTTCAACTCGCGCTACGGCACGGCGTTCACCGTGCCGATGCCCGTGATCCAGAAGGACACCGCGCGCATCTACGACCTGCAGACGCCGACCGCGAAGATGTCGAAGTCGGCGGAGTCCGACGCGGGCGTGCTGTGGCTGCTGGATGACCCGGCCGTCTCGGCGAAGAAGATCATGCGCGCGGTCACGGACTCCGAGGGCTCGGTGCGCTACGACCGCGAGGCCAAGCCGGGCGTGTCCAACCTGCTGGTGATCTACGCGGCCCTCACCGGACGCCAGATCGGCTCGATCGAGGACGAGTATGCGGGCCGCGGCTACGGCGACTTCAAGAAGGGGCTCGCCGAGGTCGTCGTGAACGAGTTCGGTCCGGTGCGCGAGCGCGCCCTCGAGCTTCTCGCCGACCCCGCCGAGCTCGACCGCGTGCTGGCCGCCAACGCCGCCCGCGCCGACGAGGTGGCCGGCGCGACGCTCGCCGACGTGTACGACAAGGTGGGGCTCCTCCGCCGCGTGTGATCCTCGCGCCGGGCTCGCCCGTAGGCACGGCCCGGTGATCCGACGCCGTGCGAGCCACGGCGCTAGGGTCGGGGCATGCGACCGGTGACCCTGCATACCGACCGTCTCGAGCTCTCCGTCCCGACGGCCGGAGACGTCGACGCGATCTTCGCGGCCTGCCAGGACCCCGAGGTGCAGCGCTACACCACCGTGCCCACGCCGTATCGGCGCGCGCACGCGGAGGGCTTCGTGGAGAAGGCCGCCGCGTGGTGGGACGCCGGCACCGAGACGACGTGGGCCGTGCGCCGGGACGGGATGCTGTCGGGCATGGTGGGGCTTCACCGCCTCGGGCGCGGCGACGGCGAGCTGGGCTACTGGATGGCGCCCGACGCGCGTGGCCGCGGCTTCCTGACGGAGGCGGCGCGGGCCGTCGTGGACTGGGGCTTCTCCCCCGCCGAGGGCGAGCGGGGTCTGGGCCTGGCGCGCATCGAGTGGCGCGCAGTGGCCGGCAACATCGCTTCGGCACGCGCGGCGCGCGCGCTCGGCTTCCGCTACGAGGGACTGCTGCGGCAGGCGCTGCTGCACAGCTCCGGACGACGCGACGACGCGTGGATCGCCGGGCTCCTCCCTGGCGATGACCGCACGCCCCAGGAGTGGCCGGTGCTCGCCGGCTGACGGCGGGTCGTCCGGCAGTGGCAGGATGGCGTCATGCCCGAGATGCCGGAAGTGCAGGGTCTGGTCGACTTCCTCGACGCGAGACTGAGGGGGCTCGCCGTGACGAAGGTCACGGTGGCCAACATCGCCGCGCTGAAGACGTACGACCCGCCGATCGACCGCCTGAAGGGCGCGACGGTCACGGGTGCCCAGCGGCACGGCAAGTTCGTGGACCTCGCGACGGATGCCTCGGACGAGACGGGCGTGCCCCATCTGGTGTTCCACCTCGCGAAGGCCGGCTGGCTCCGGTGGTACGACGAGCTGCCGGGCACCGTGATCCGGCCGGGCAAGACGCCGATCGCCCTGCGCGTGGGGTTCGACGACGGGTCGGGCTTCGACCTCACCGAGGCCGGGACGAAGAAGTCGCTCGCGGTCTACGCCGCCCGCCGTCCGGAGGACGTCCCGGGGATCGCCCGCCTGGGGCCCGATCCGCTCGATCCCGCGTTCACCCGCGACACCCTCGCGGGACTGCTGGCGGGGCGGCGCACGCAGATCAAGGGTGTGCTGCGCGACCAGTCCGTCGTCGCCGGGATCGGCAACGCGTACTCCGACGAGATCCTGCACGCCGCGAAGATGTCGCCCTACGCGCTGGCGGCGACGCTGGACGACGCCGAGGTCGACCGGCTCTTCGCGGCCACGCGGGACACGCTGACCGAGGCCGTCGCCGCGGCGACCGGCAAGCCGCCGGCGGAGCTCAAGGACGCCAAGCGACGCGGCATGTCCGTGCACGGACGTCGCGGCGAGGTCTGCCCGGTGTGCGGCGACGTCGTGCGGAGCGTCTTCTTCGCGGACAACAGCCTGGAGTACTGCGCGACGTGCCAGACCGGCGGTAAGATCCTCGCCGACCGGCGCCTGTCCCGCCTGCTGAAGTGACGTCCGGCTCATGCGGCGCGCGGACCGAGCGCGTTCGGTGGGCACTCGTCGTCGCGTCGAACCCCGGATGGCGACGACGACTGTCACCTGTTCGTCGCCCGGCGGCACACGGCGCCGAGCGACGGCTCAGCCGGTGGTCCCCATGAGGATGCGCGCGTCGTCGTCGACCCAGTCGATCGACTTCGTGACGGCCTTCTTCCACTGCCGGTAACGGCGGGCGCGCTCGTCGGCATCCATCTGCGGCTCGAAGCGGGCGCCCTCCCGCCAGTGCGTGCGCAGCTCGTCGCGATCGCGCCAGACCCCCACTGCCAGCCCCGCCGCGTAGGCGGCGCCGAGCGCGGTCGTCTCGATCACCTCCGGGCGCACCACCGGGATGCCGAGGATGTCGGCCTGGAACTGCATGAGCACGTCGTTGCGGGTCATGCCGCCGTCCACGCGCAGCTCGTCGAGGGTGTGCCCCGAGTCGGCCTGCACCGCCTCGATCACATCGCGGGTCTGGAAGGCGGTGGCCTCCAGGGCCGCGCGAGCGATGTGGGCCTTGGTGACGTACCGCGTGAGACCGACGAGGGCTCCGCGCGCATCGGGCCGCCAGTACGGGGCGAACAGTCCCGAGAAGGCGGGCACGAAGTAGGCGCCGCCGTTGTCCTCGACGGTCGCGGCGAGCGTCTCGACCTCCTCGGAGCTGCGGATGATGCCGAGGTTGTCGCGCAGCCACTGGACGAGCGAGCCGGTGACCGCGATCGACCCCTCGAGGGCGTAATGGGCCGGCTCGTCTGCGCACCGGTAGGCGACCGTGGTGATGAGCCCGGCGCGCGATCGCACGATCTCGGTGCCGGTCCCCACGAGAAGGAAGTTGCCGGTGCCGTAGGTGTTCTTGGACTCCGCGGCGTCGAAGGCCGTCTGCCCGAACGTGGCCGCCTGCTGGTCGCCGAGGATGCCGGCGATGGGCACACCGGCCAGCTCCGCCGGACGCGCCACCTCGCCCACCACCTCGGACGACGAGCGGATCTCGGGCAGCATCGCGCGCGGCACGCCCCAGACCTCCAGCAGCTCGTCGGACCAGTCCAGGGTGCGGAGGTCCATGAGGAGCGTGCGGCTGGCGTTGGTGACGTCGGTGACGTGGATGCCGCCGTCGACGCCGCCGGTCAGGTTCCACACCACCCAGCTGTCGGGCGTTCCGAACAGCAGGTCGCCGGCCTCGGCGGCCGCGCGGGCGCCGTCGACGTGCTCGAGGATCCACGCGAGCTTGGATGCGGAGAAGTAGGTCGCGAGCGGGAGCCCGGTCTGCTCGGCGAAGGCGTCCACGCCGCGGGCGGCGATCATGCGGTCCACCGCGGGCTGGGTGCGGGTGTCCTGCCACACGAGGGCGTTGTGGACGGGCTCGCCGGTGCCGCGGTCCCAGACGACGACCGTCTCGCGCTGGTTGGTGACGCCGACGGCCGCGATGTCGGAGGCCGTGAGCGACGCGTTCGCGAGAGCCTGCGCGAGCACCCACTCCGTGTTGGTCCAGATCTCCCGGGCGTCGTGCTCGACGCGCCCGGCGCGGGGGAAGATCTGCTCGTGCTCGCGCTGGGCGGTCGCGACGATCGCACCCGCGTGGTCGAACACGATCGCGCGGGTGGAGGTCGTCCCCTGGTCGAGGGCGATCACGTGGCTGGACATCGTCGTCTCCTCATCGGATCGGGCGCGCGAACGCGCCGGCGCACGGATGCTGCCACGCTACCGCGTGACGCGGTCGGCCCGGTCGGAGGGCGACGGCTCGGCGGCGCGCACCGCCGCCAGAGCGCGCGCGACCTCTGCGGCCTGGCGCTCGGGATCCCATCCCAGCACCGGCGCGACCGCCTCCGCGATCTCGGCGGCCACCTCGGCCGAGGCCTGCCCGACGAAGGCGAGACTGGTGCGTCGCTGGAGGATGTCGTCGAGGTGGACCACCTGCTCGGTGCGCGCCAGGTGGCGCAGCTCGCCCGTGCTGTAGTCCGGGGCCGTCCGCAGCGGCCGGTCGTCCTCGCCCAGCGCCGCCACGACATCGGCCGCGACGGTGCCGTAGCGGTCGAGCAGGCGGATGGCATGCTCGGTGCCGACAGTCGCGGCGTAGGGGGCGACCCACTGGCGCCGTGCCCGCTCGGTCAGCGGGTAGCCGGCTCCGCCGCCGATCGGCAGCCCCTTCGTCGTCCGCCGTCGCGGCACCGAGAGGAGCTCCAGCACGCGATCGGCGAGGTGGGCCGCCGATGCCCGGAAGGTCGTCCACTTGCCGCCGACGAGGCTGAGGACGGCCGCGCCGGTCGATCCGCCGAGGCGCTGGACCTCGATGCGGTAATCGCGCGAGACGAACCCGGGCGCGAGGTCGCCGTGGCCGGGAAGCGGGCGCACGCCCGCGAACCGGTGGACGATCTGCGAGCGGTCCACGGCGATGCCGGGGAAGACGTGGCCGATGAGGTCGAAGAAGTAGTCGACCTCGGCCTCGGTGCACACGATCGGGTCGGCCATGTCGTGCTCGAGGTCGGTCGTGCCGACCAGCACCCGTCCCTTGAGCGGGTAGATCAGCACGATGCGCCCGTCGGAGTGCTCGAAGAACAGCTCCCGCCCGCCGGTCGCGGCGAGGAGCTCATCGTGGTCCAGGACGACGTGCGAGCCCTTCGTCCCGCCCATGTAGTGCGTGGGGTCGCCGAGTGCCAGGTTCGTGAGGTCGGTCCAGGGGCCGGAGGCGTTCACCACGACGGACGCGGTGAAGGCGAAGTCCTCGCCGTCCTCCCCGCGCACGACGACCTTGCCGTCGTCGGCCCCGACGGCGGCGGTGTAGTTGGCGGCACGCGCGCGGTCGCCGCCGGCGGCCACGCCGTCGCGCAGCACGTCGAGGGCGAGTCGCTCGGGGTCGTGCAGCGACGCGTCCCAGTACGTGGCCGTGTAGCGCACACCGGGGTTCAGCTGGGGCAGCTGCTCGAGCGACCGGCGACGGCCGTGGAAGGTGTGCCGCGGCACCCGGCTGCGTCCGAAGAGCCCGCCGCCGCCCGAGAAGGAGTCGTAGATCACGAGCCCGATCTTGATGAGCGCTGCGCCGCGCTCGCGGTGGGCGCCCCCGCCGTGGCGGAGGAACCGCAGCGGCGCCGAGAGGATGCCGGAGAACGTCGAGTAGATGGGGATCGTCGTCTGCAGGGGGCGCACGTAGTGCGGTGCGATGCGGAGGAGGTCGTTGCGCTCGGTGACGGCTTCGTGGACGAGCCGGAACTCGCCGTTCTCGAGGTAGCGGATGCCGCCGTGGATCATGTGGCTGGACGCCGCCGACGCCCCGGACACGAAGTCGCCGCGCTCGACGAGGGCGACGTCGACGCCCTGGAGCGCCAGGTCGCGGAACGTCGCGAGGCCGTTGATCCCGCCGCCGATGATCAGCACATCCGCGTACGGGCGCGCCCGCAGCGCGGCGGTTCCGCCCGGTGCCTGTGTGGTGCTCATGATGCGTCCTTCCCCTGCGTCCAGGCTACGTCGCTCTCCCGTGGAAGGGCTGCGTGCCGCACCCGCAGCACGACGGCGCCGCCGGGTGCCAGCAGCGGCATCGCCAGGACGCCCTCCGCGAGGGCGGCGCCCGACAGCCGGGCACCGTGCGCGAACCACGGCGGGGCTGCGTCCTGGATCGCGGTGGTCTCCCCCAGCCCGACGACGTCGACCCGGTAGAACAGCGACGGATCGAGGCCGGGGACAGCCAGTGGGGGCACGATCGCCCCGCCGGGGCGGTCGAGGACGGCGTAGCTGAACACGCCCTCGTGGCCGTCCGCGCTCACGACGCCGTGGACCAGGACCCCGTCGGCGAGATCGGCGCGGACGACCCGGCCGGAGTGCAGCAGGGGGCGCAGCTCGCGATGCACCGCGATGCCCCGTCGCAGCCCGTCGCGCTCGGCGTCGGACAGCCGGGTGAGATCGGACTCGATCCCGGCGTGCAGGAAGAGCGCCGTCGCGAGGCGGAAGGACAGGTCGCTCACCCGACCCGTCGTGTGAGCGCGCGCGTCGCCCACATGCGAGCCGAGGTGCTCGGGCGGGATCAGGATGCCCGTCCAGCGCTGGATGCCCTGGCGCTCGAGCGGGTCGTTCGTGTCGCTCGGCCAGAAGCGCTCGACGCGCCGCAGCATCTCGAGGTCGACGCGGCCGCCGCCCGACGCGCAGGACTCGATCTCGACGGCCGGATGCGCGGCGCGCAGCGCGTCGAGCAGCCGGTACAGCGCGCGCACCTGACGTCCGGTGCCGGGTGCGAGGAGATCGCGGTTGTGGTCCCATTTGAGGGCGGCGATGGGATAGCGCCGCAGGAGGGCGTCCACCCGGTCGTACACGTACGTCCAGGCATCGGGATGGTCCAGGTCGAGCACGTGCTGCCAGCGCCACGTCACGGCCGGCGGTGCGGTGAGCATCCACTCGGGGTGCGCGCGGGCCAGGTCGGAGTCCTCGCTCACCATCTCGGGCTCGATCCACAGCCCGAACTCCATGCCCGCCTCGTGGACGCGGGCGATGAGCGGGTCCAGGCCCTCGGGCCATTTGGTCTCGTCGACCTCCCAGTCCCCGAGCGCGCGCCGGTCGTCGGTGCGACCCCGGAACCAGCCGTCGTCGAGCACGAATCGCTCCACGCCGACCTCCGCCGCGCGGTCGACCAGCGGTGCGACCCGCTCCAGGGAGTGGTCGAAGTACAGCGCCTCCCACGTGTTGAGCGTGACCGGACGGGGCCTCAGCCCGCCCGCCCGCGACGGCCCGCCCGCCCACGACCGGATCCAGGGGTGGAAGCGGTCCGACAGCCCGTCGATGCCGGCGCCGGACCACGCTGCGACGAGGGTCGGCGACGTGTAGTGCTCGCCGGGTCCGAGCGTCAGATCGTCGAGGACCTCGCCCGCCGCGCACACCGTCGCCCCGAGCTCGGAGCGCTCGAGCCACAGTCGCTTGTCGCCGCTCCATGCGAGATGGAGCGCCCAGACCTCGCCGTCGCGGAAGCCGAAGCCGGACACCCCGGCGAGCAGGAGGAACGGATCGTCGTGTCCCCCGCGGCCGTGGCGCGTCTCGCGCAGCCACACGCCGACGCCCGGCTGCTGCCGCTGCGGCCGGCGCTCGGCCGCCCAGCGGCCGTGGAAGTCCAGGAGCTCGCGCGCCCGCCCGGGAAGCGGCAGGGCCAGGTCGGCCGCACCGAGGCGCACCGGGGCGTCGCCGTCGTTGCGCACGGTGTGCGCGACGAGCAGCACCCCCTCGTCGGTGAGCTCCCAGCGGGTGTCCACGTGCAGGTCGCCCCAGGACGTGGTCGTCCGCAGCTCCCGCTCGGCGCGCCGGCTGCCGGTGAGGGTGCCGGGTCCGCGCACGCCGTCGGCGGCGAGCACGGGGCGCCCCGTCCACCCGTCGGCGAGGGCCGGCAGCACGGAGACGCGCAGCGGCGCATCCACGGAGCTCGGCGCGACGGCCGGCACGGCGGCGTCGGCCAGTTCGATCAGATCGGCGTCGGTGAGCGGGCCCAGGTCACGTCCCCAGTGGAGGACGGCGGGCGCCGCCGCGCCGCGGGTGTCGAGGATGAGCCCGACGCCCGCGGCGCGGAGGTGATGGATCACGCTGGTCCTTACTCCGCCACGGGGATCGACTGGGCCTTCAGAGCCGCGATCGTCGAGGTCTGACCGGCGGCCAGGGCATCAGCGAGCGTACCCGAGCCCGAGACGGCGTTCTTGAACCCGTCCGAGACGTCGGCGTAGGTCTGGGTCATGGTGGGACCCCAGACGAAGTCGGGGCTCACCTGTCCCGCGGCCTCCGCGAAGACCTCGTAGATCTTCTGGCCGCCGTAGAACTCCACACCCTCCTGGAGGGCCGGCAGCTCCAGGCCCGCCGTGGTCGCCGGGTAGATCGCGGCCGTCGTGTTGAGCGAGGTCAGCGCCTCCTCGGACGTGTTGAGCCACAGCGCGAACTTCGCCGCCTCGTAGAGGTGGTCGGTACCGGAGAAGACGGCGATCGACGAGCCGCCCCAGTTTCCGGCGGCCGACTCGCCCGCGTTCCACTGCGGGGCCTGCGCGACCGACCAGGATCCCGCCGTGTCGGGTGCGCCGCTGGCGATGGAGTTGGCGCCCCACACTGCGGAGTTCCAGGTCCAGACCTCACCCGAGTTGTACGCGTTGTTCCACTCGTCGGTCCACGCCGGGTAGGTCGACACCAGGTCGTTCTCGATGAGGTCCTGCCAGTAGTCGGCGACCGTCGTCGACTCCGCTCCGGTGAGCTCGACCGTCCAGGCCTCGCCGTCGTTGGCGAACCACTGACCGCCGGCCTGCCAGACGAACCCGGCGAACTGGTTGATGTCGGTCTGCGAGAAGTTCGTGATGTACCCGCCGAGCTCGCGGATCTTCTCCGCCGCGGACTTGTACTCCTCCCACGTGGTCGGCACGGGGATGTCGTTCTCCTCGAACAGATCGCTGCGGTAGAACAGCGCCATGGGTCCGGAGTCCTGCGGGATGCCGTAGACCTCGTCGTCGGTGCCGAGGGTCACCTGCCCCCAGGTCCAGTCGACGAACTGATCCTCCGCGGCGACGACGTCGGCGCACGCGCCCAGATCTTCGAGGCCGTCCTGCACCCGGAAGTTCGGGAGGGCGTCGTACTCGATCTGGCCGAGGTCGGGCGCGTTGCCGGCCTCGAGCTGGTTGAAGAAGTTCTGGTAGGTGCCGGCGTTGCCCGAGGGCCCGGTCTGGACCTCGACCTGGATGTCGGGGTTGGCCTCGTTCCAGATCTCGACGGCATCCTCGATGCCGGGGATCCAGGACGTGAACGTGAGCGTGACGTCGCCCCCGGACGGCTCGCAGGCGCCGGCGGCGTCGCCGGTGTCGCCTTCGCCGCCCGAGGAGCAGGCCGCGAGCGTGAGGGCCAGGGTGGCGGCAGCCGCCACACCGGCGGCTCTCTTCATGTGTCGCATGATCTCTCTTTCTTGGTGGGACGTGCAGGGTTTCCGGCTGGTACCGGCCGGGTCAGGACTTCAGCGCGCCGGCGCCCAGACCCGAGCGCCAGTACCGCTGAAGAAGCAGGAAGGTGATGATGAGCGGGACGATCGACAGCAGCGCGCCGATCAGCACGAAGGTGCGCAGCTCGGGGAACTGGTTGATGGTCGAGTTCCACGCGTAGAGCCCGTACGTCACCGGGAACAGCTCGTCGCTGCGCAGCATGATGAGCGGCAGGAAGAAGTTGTTCCAGATGCCGACGAACTGGAAGAGGAACACCGTGATGAGGGCGGGGACCATCAGGCGGATCGAGACGGTGAAGAAGGTGCGGATCTCGCCCGAGCCGTCGATCCGGCTCGCCTCGAGCAGCTCGTCCGGCACGCTGGCCTCGGCGAACACGCGGGCGAGGTAGACGCCGAAGGGACTCACGACGCTCGGGAGGAACACCGCCCAGAAGGTGTTGGTGAGCTGCACCTGGCTGAAGAGCAGGAACAGCGGGAGGGCCAGGGCGGTCGCCGGCACGAGCACGCCGCCGAGCACGACGTTGAAGATCAGCTCCCGGCCCGGGAAGCGGTACTTCGCCAGCGCGTAACCGCACATGCCGGCCAGGAGGGTGGCCACCAGCGCCCCGCCGCCGGCGTAGCCGAGGCTGTTGAGGATCCAGCGCAGGTAGACACCGTCGTCGTACGAGAGCAGCGCCGTCAGGTTCTCGCCGAAGGCGAGATCGGCGAACCACAGCGGATTGGTCGAGAACAGGTCTCCCCGGCTCTTGGTGGAGGCCACCAGGAGCCACCAGACGGGCACCAGGAAGTAGAGGGTGAAGACCCCCATGATGAGCATCGCGGCCGTGCGCGAGACCGGGTTCTCCTTCGGTCGGCGGGGGCGCGCGGCACGCGGGGCACGCCGTGCGGGGACGGTGAGTTCGGCTGTGCGGCTCATGCGTCTGCCTTCCGTCGGGTGATGCGCAGGAACGTGAACGACAGCGCGAAGGTCGCCAGGGCGAGCACGACCGAGAACGCCGCCGCGAGGCTGACGTTCGGGATCGCCGAGGTCGCGTAGATCGTCATGTTGGGCGTGTACGTGCTGGTGACGGCCGAGCTGAAGGAGCGGAAGACCTGCGGCTCGGCGAGGAGCTGGAGGGTCCCGATGATCGACAGGATGGCGGTGAGCACGAGCGAGGAGCGCACCATCGGGATCTTGATCGACCACGCGATCCGGAACTGACCGGCGCCGTCGAGCCGCGCGGCCTCGTACATGTCCGTGGGGATCGCCAGCAGCGCCGAGTAGATGATCAGCATGTTGTAGCCGACGAACACCCACGTGACGACGTTGGCGATCGCCCACAGCACGAGGTCGGCGGAGAGGAAGTCGACCGAGCCGGTGAGCACCGCGAACGGCGAGAGGTTCGGCGAGTACAGGAAGCCCCACATGATGGCCGCGATGACGCCGGGAACGGCGTAGGGGACGAAGAACGCCAGCCGGAAGAACCGCTTGCCGCGCAGGAGCGGGGAGTCCAGCAGCAGGGCGAACACCAGTGCGAGGCCCAGCATGACCGGCACCTGCACGATGCCGAAGAGCAGGACCCGGCCCACGGACGACCAGAAGGGCTCGCTCTGGAAGACGAGGGCGTACTGGGCGAGTCCGCCGAACACCTCGCGCGCCTCGCCGAAGGTGCCCTCGCGCTCGACGACCATCAGCGACTTGCCGATCGCGTAGCCGATCGGGATCAGGTAGAAGATCACGAACAGCGCCGCGAAGGGGACGACGAAGAACGCGATCGCGGACTTGTGGTGCACCCGCGCGCGTCGCGACGCCCGTCGCGTGCGCTCGGTCGTGAGCAGTGCCTCGGTGGCGGTCATCGCACGGCATCCTCTCGGATCACTCGGACGGCGCCGGCGGGAACGCGCAGCTCCCCCGTCGCCGCGGCGCCCGTGAGGAGTTCACGGCCGCGGACAGGGACCACCGCGTCGGCGGCGGTGTGGTTGATGATGAAGCGGTAGCTGCGGTCCCCGCCGACCCGCCGGATGACGTCGACGCCCGGTCGGGCACCGTCCAGCCGCGCGGCGCCGGCGCCGGCGAGGACCTCGTCGACGATGCGGGCCAGCCCGGACGCATCGGGGAAGGTCGCGAGGTACCAGGCATCGCCCGCGCCCGCGGCACCGGGGCGCCGGGTGAGGGCCGGCGCGCCGTCGGCGGGGCCGCCGTCGAACCGGTCGCGCACCTCGCAGTCGACCGCGACGACGCGCTCCGTCCACAGCGAGGCGAGCGCTCCCGACGCGAGGCGCACCGCGTCGCCGGGCAGGACCGGTGCGAACTCCTCGACGCGCAGACCGAGCAGGTCGCGCCAGACGCCCGGGTACCCGCCCGGACGGACGCGGTCCTGCTCGTCGACGATGCCGCTGTAGAAGGTGACGAGGACGTGGGAGCCCGCGCGGACCGCGTCGTCGACGAGAGCCGCGTGAGCGTCGCGCACCAGATGGAGGCCGGGCACGACGACGAGCCGGTATCCGTCGAGCGGCGTCCCCGGCGCGAGCACGTCGACCGTGGCGCCGGCCTCGCGGAGCGCCCGGTGCGTCGCCCACACCTGGTCGAGGTAGGCGACCGACTCGCTCGGGCGGTTCTCGGCGTCGAAGGCCCACCAGGCCTCCCAGCTGAACAGGAGCGCGACGTCGCCGCGCACGCGCGTTCCCGCGACCTCGCCCAGCCGGCCCAGAGCGTCGCCGAGCTCCTGCACCTCGCGCCAGAGACGGGAGTCGGTGCCGGCGTGCGGGACGAGCGCCGAGTGGAACTTCTCGGATCCCTGGAGCGAGGCGCGCCACTGGAAGAAGCACACCGAGTCGGCGCCGCGGGCCACGTGCGCCAGCGAGTCGCGGAGCATCTGGCCGGGGAGCTTCGCCAGGTTGTGGGGCTGCCAGTTGACGGAGCCGGTGGCGTGCTCCATCAGCATCCAGGGGTCGCCGCCGGCGAGACCGCGCGTGAGGTCGGCGGCGAAGGCGAGCTCGGAGGTCGGGTCGTCGAGGCGGTGATCGAGGTAGTGGTCGTTGGCGATCACGTCGACCTCGGGCGCCCACTGCCAGTAGTCGAGCTCGCGGATGTGCGCGGTGACCATGAAGTTCGTGGTCACCGGCACCTCGCTGTGCCGACGGATGATCTCGCGCTCGGCGACGAGGTGGGACCTCAGCTCGTCGGAGCTGAACCGCGAGAAGTCGAGCACCTGCGAGGGGTTGCGGGTGGAGAGGGTACGGCGGGGCGTGCCGATCTCGTCCCAGGCGGTGTAGCGCTGCGACCAGAAGCTCGTGCCCCAGGCCCGGTTCAGCTCGTCGATCGAGCCGTAGCGACGGCGCAGCCAGCCGCGGAACGCCGCAGCGCTCTCCTCGCAGTAGCAGTGCGCGTTGTGGCAGCCCAGTTCGTTCGACACGTGCCAGAGCGCGAGCGCCGGATGCCTGCCGTAGCGCTCGGCGACGGCGCGGGTGAGCTCCAGCGCGGCCGCGCGGAACACCGGCGAGCTCGGGCACCAGGCCTGCCTGCCGCCGGGGAAGCGCCGGGTGCCGTCGTCGGCCATGGGCAGGATCTCGGGGTGACGCGTCGTGAGCCACGGCGGCGGCGAGGCCGTGCCCGTCCCGAGGTTCACGCGGATGCCGTTCTCGTGGAGCAGCGTGATGATCTCGTCGAGGCGCGAGAAGTCGAAGGAGCCGTCGGGCCCCTGCAGATCCGACCAGCCGAAGACGTTGATCGCGACCAGCGAGATCCCGGTCTGCCGCATGAGGGCGACGTCCTCGCGCCAGACGGCGCTGTCCCACTGCTCGGGGTTGTAGTCGCAGCCGAAGTCGACCCCGCGGTGCTCGTAGCGCGGCTTCGACGAGGAGCGCTCGAGATCGACCACAGCGATGTTCACGACATTCCCCCATCGGCGTCTTCGGCGATATGTGCACGTGCACAGATTCGGAGAGCGAAGTTCGGCTCTGAGCTTCTGTGAACGTACACAGAATGACAGCGACGAACGGCCGTGTCAACCCCCGCGAGCGCTAAGGTGGGGGCGTGTCGGCCAACGGACCGCGACCGCGGCGAGCAACAGTCCACGACGTGGCTGTCGTCGCGGGCGTCTCGCGCGGCACGATCAGCCGCTACGTGAACGGCGACCCGTACGTCTCGGCGAGTGCGCGCGAAGCGATCGAGGCGGCGATCGCCCAGGTGGGCTACGTGCCGAACACCGCCGCCCGGCATCTCGTGATGCAGCGCACCGAGTCGATCGCCTTCATCGTCCACGAACCGCACTCCCTGTTCGTCGACGACCCCAACATCGGCGGCATCCTCCTGGGCGCCAACGCCGCGCTCTCCGACGCCGATCACCAGATGGCGGTGCTCATCGTCGACTCCGAGCGCGACACCGACCGCGTCGCGCGCTACCTGTCGGGCGGCGCGGTCGACGGCGCGATCATCGTGTCGGCACGCGCCAACGACCCCGTCGGACGCGTGGTGGAGCGGCTGAAGCTCCCGGCGGCGTTCGTCGGGCATCCCCCCGGCGCGACCTCGGCGGCCTTCGTCGTCATCGACAACCGCGGGTCGGCCCGCACGATCACCGAGCGGCTGCTGGCCACCGGGCGCCGGCGGGTGGGCATGATCGCCGCCGCCCTCGACCGCGACTCCGGGTCCGAGCGGCTGGCCGGGTTCACCGATGCCCTCGGCGCGCGCTTCGATCCCGATCTGGTCGAGCCCGTGCCGCTCTACTCCTACTCCTCCGGCCGCACGGCGATGGAAGCCCTCCTCCGCCGCCACCCCGAGATCGACGGCGTCTTCGCCGCCTCCGACGCGGTCGCCGCGGGGGCGATGGAAGCCCTGCGCGCGGCCGGCCGGAGCGTGCCGGGCGATGTCGGGGTGGTCGGCTTCGACGACAGCGCCTGGGCGGGACGCACCCTCCCCCCGCTGTCGACGGTGCGTCAGCCCGCCGAGGACCTCGGGCGTCACGCCGCGGCGCTCGTGCTCGGTCAGCTGCGCGGGGAGAGCCCTCCCCGCGAGGTGCTCCTCGAGTGCGAGGTCATCTGGCGCGAGTCGGCGTGAGGGCGCCCGTGCGCGCCTCGCCGAGGCCGGCGGGCCCCGCCTCGCGCAGTCGCCGGCGGTAGGCCCCCGGCGACTCGCCGCACATCCGCCCGAAGCGGTCGTAGAACTGGCTCAGCGAGCGGAACCCCGCGGCGAAGCCGACGTCGGGCACCGGGAGCTCGGTCGACAGCAGCAGCTGCTGCGCGTGCGCGACGCGGCACTGGGCCAGGTACTCGCCCACGGTGATGCCCACCGCGCGCCGGAAGAGGGTCATCGCGTACTGCGGATGCAGGTGGACGTGCGCCGCGACGTCGGCGACGGTGACGTCGTGGCGGGCGTGCTCCGAGAGGTAGGCGATCATCGCGCCGGCGTGACCGGTCGCCGGTCGGGGCGCGTCGCCGACCGCGTCGCCGTCCTCGCCGTCCACCGTCCAGGCCCACCGCGAGGCCGCCGCCTCGATCTCCATGAGGGCGACGCGCCGCGAGACCTCGGCGTGCGGACCGGCGTCGTGCAGCTCCCGCTGCCAGCGCCCCACGCGCTCGGCCCACTCCTCGGCGGCGCCGGCCGAGAGGGGGAGGTCGGTGCGCGTCGTGAGCACCTCTCCGTGCACGAGGCGCCGGACCACCTCGCCCGGCAGCCCCCACGCCAGAGCGCGGGCGAGCGGGATCGTCACCCACGCCTGCCGGCCGGCCCCCGACGACGCGTCCAGCCGGTGCGGCCGCGCCGCCCAGAACAGCGACACCGATCCGGCAGGGAGCACGTGCGTCCGCCCGTCGATGACGTAGGTGAGGTCCACGTCGGCGACGTTCACCTCGATGTCGTCGTGACGGTGCGCGCGGACCATCGGCTGGACGGCCCCGCGCCAGCAGTCGATCCCGAAGGTGTGCCGGTCGACGTCGTGCGCACTCATGATCCCGGAATTCTTGCACGTATGGGCGGAAGAATCACGGGATACGCGTCCGTAGCGTGAGAGGACACCCGCCATCCGACCTCTGGAGCATCATGGCCGCCTCGACCCTCACCGCACCCCCGACCCGCGACTACCACCTCACCGCCGCGCAGATCGAGCAGTTCGACCGCGACGGATACCTCGTCCTCAAGAACCGGATCCCCGCCGAGCTGCTCGCACGCCTGCAGGACGCCGCCGACGCGTGGATCCGCGACGGACGCGCGGTCGCCGCCGACGATCCCGCCCGCGCCGACTACCAGTTCGCGCACCGCGGCGGCGCCTCCCGCCTGTTCCGGGTCGACTACCTGCACGGCAAGGGGCAGCCCGCGTCGCTGGAACTGCTCGGGAGCCCGGCGGTGCTCGGCATCGCCGAGAGCCTCGCCGGCGCCGACGCGGTCCCCACGTATGAGTCACTCGTCTTCAAGGACGCCGGCGACGGGGCGCCGATCGACTGGCACCAGGACGCCGTGCACCCTCGCACGCGGCGGATCTTCAACGTCGACGTCTACCTCGACGCCTCGCGCATCGGCGAGGGCGCCCTGCGGGTCGCTCCCGGATCCCACCGGGCGCCGGTGGACGTCTGCCAGCTCCAGGACGAGTACGGCTGGGACGCGCCGGGGGTGGTGCAGGTCGAGCTCGACCCGGGCGACGTCCTCGTCCACGACGTGATGATCGTCCACGGGAGTGAAGCCGTCCAGGGCAACCGCCTGCGCCGCACGATCTACTACGAGTTCCGCTCGGCCGCGCAGATCCTCGCCGAGGGCCCGTGGGATGCGGAGTGGATCGATCGCCGGCTGCGCCTGATCCCGGTCGCCCTCCGCGAGCACGCCCGCCGCAACCCCGCTGCGGAGGCCTTCGCCTGGAACATCCCGGCCGACCTCGCTCCGCGCGCGGCGGGCGACGACGAGGCGGAGCTGCGGATCGCGCACGGCGTGCACTCCCCCGGCTCATACTGCAGCGCCGGCAGCGTCCCCTTCTCGTCCTGACGATCGGGGCCCGTCGAGGTCCTGGCGGCCCGGGGAATGAAACGTCCCGTCGCGCGTTGAGTAAGCTCGGAAGCAGAAGTGCTCCGGGGTCGGTGGGAATCCGAACCGGCGGTGACAGTCCGCGAGCCCGCGTTTCGGCGGGGGTTGATCCGGTGGAAATCCGGGACCGACGGTGATGCGACGGTGTTCTGAGAAGAGCATCTGCGCTAGTCCGGATGGGAGGAGGCACAGGCGGTGTCGCGCACGCGCGCATCCGCCCGGGCGTCGCCCGTCCCCGGAGTCCGAACGATGGACCCGACGAAGGACGCAGGATGGCCGCCACCGACCGCGAGATCGCCGCGATGCGGCGCGCTCTGGCGCTCGCGCTCCACGGTCCCCGCGGGCTGAACCCGCAGGTGGGCGCCGTCCTCCTCTCCCCCGACGGCGAGGTGATCGCCGAGGGCTGGCATCGCGGCGCCGGGACCCCCCACGCCGAGGTCGACGCCCTGTCGAAGCTCGCTCCGGGCGGAGCCCGCGGGGCGACCGCTGTCGTGACGCTCGAGCCCTGCAACCACACCGGACGCACCGGGCCGTGCTCCGAGGCCCTCATCGCGGCGGGCGTCGCGCGGGTCGTCTACGCGGTCGACGACCCGGGCGCGCACTCCTCGGGAGGCGGCCGGCGTCTGCGCGAGGCCGGCGTCGACGTCGAAGCGGGAGTGCTCGCCGCAGAGGGGCAGGCCCTGCTCGACAGCTGGCTCACCGTCCAGCGTCTGGGACGCCCGCTCGTCACGCTGAAGTGGGCGCAGTCCCTCGACGGCCGCGCCGCCGCCGACGACGGCACCAGCCAGTGGATCACGGGCCCCGAGGCGCGCGCCGACGTCCACCGCCGCCGCAGCGAGGCGGACGCCATCCTCGTGGGCACCGGCACGCTGCTGGCCGACGACCCCGCCCTCACGGCGCGCCGGCCCGACGGGTCGCTCTTCGACGCGCAGCCGCGTCCCGTGGTCGTCGGCACCCGCGCCGTGCCGCAGGACGCGCAGGTGCGGCGTCACCCGCGCCCGTTCATGCAGGACGAGGGGGACGATCTCCCCGACCTCCTGAGCCGCCTCCGCGAGCTCGGTGCGCACCGCGTGTTCGTCGAGGGAGGCCCGACGCTGGCCAGCGCCTTCCTCCGCGAGGGCCTCGTCGACGAGGTCCTCGTCTACCTCGCCCCGACGCTGATCGGCGGCAGCAGGCTCGCCGTCGGCGACATCGGCGTCGGCACGATCGACGCCCAGCGGCGACTGGACCTCTCATCCGTCGAACGGCTCGGCCGCGATCTCCTCATGATCGCGCGCCCTCTCACCACCTCCGAGGAGATCTCCTGATGTTCACCGGCATCATCGAAGAACGCGGCACGATCACCGCCGTCGAGCCGTCGGGCGACGGCGTGCGACTCACGGTCCACGCTCCGCTGGCGGTCTCCGACGCGCAGCGCGGCGACTCGATCTCGGTCAGCGGCGTGTGCCTGACGGTGACCGAGCAGGGCCCGGACTGGTTCACCGCCGACGTGATGAAGCAGACCCTCGACATGTCCTCGCTGGGCGGCTTCGCCGTCGGCACCGAGGTCAACCTCGAGCGCGCGCTGGCCGCTCACGCCCGTCTGGGCGGCCACATCGTCCAGGGCCACGTCGACGGCACGGGCGAGGTGCAGGAGGTGCGCCCGGGAGACCAGTGGCGGGTCATCCGCGTCTCGCTGCCCGCGGACCTCGCGCCGCTCGTCGTCGACAAGGGATCGATCAGCCTCGAGGGCGTCTCGCTCACCGTGTCGGCCGTGTCGTCCGCCGATGGCGCGGACACCGGGCACTGGTTCGAGGTGTCGCTGATCCCCGAGACGCTCGACAAGACCACGCTCGGCGCCCTCGCCCCCGGCGCGCGCGTGAACCTCGAGACCGACATCCTGGCGCGCCACGTGCAGCGCCTCCTCGCCTTCCACCCCGACCAGATCGAAGAAGGAGGCTCCCGATGAGCCTTGCCACCATCCCCGACGCGCTGGACGCCCTGCGCGCGGGACGCCCCGTCATCGTCGCCGACGATGAGAACCGCGAGAACGAGGGCGACATCATCCTGTCGGCCGAGCTGGCCACGCCCGAGTGGCTCGCGTGGACGATCCGCTGGTCCAGCGGCTTCCTCTGCGCCCCCATGCCGGCCGACTGGGCCGACCGCCTCGACCTCCCGCCGATGGTCGCGGTCAACGAGGACAGCCGCGGCACCGCCTACACGGTCAGCGTGGACGCGGCCGACCGCGTCTCGACGGGCATCAGCGCCGCCGACCGCTCGCACACCCTGAACGTGCTCGCCGATCCCGCATCGACGCCGGCATCGGTGATCCGCCCCGGGCACATCCTGCCGCTGCGCGCCGTCGACGGCGGCGTCCGCGAGCGCGCCGGACACACCGAGGCCGCGGTCGAGCTCATGAGGCTCGCCGGGCTGCAGCCGGTCGGCGCGATCGGCGAGGTCGTCGCCGAGGACGGCAGCATGATGCGTCTTCCCGGTCTTCTCGAGCTCGGCGAGCGCGAGGGCGTCCCGGTCATCACGATCGAGCAGCTCATCGCCCACCTCGACGGCACCAGCACCGCGGGGGCCGCGGCGGAGAAGGGCCCCCGTCGCCGCGTGAGCCTGCGCGCCGAGGCGAAGGTGCCCACCTCGCACGGCTCGTTCCGCTTCCTCGCCTACAAGGACCGCGTCACGGGGACCGACCACATCGCCGTCGTGTCGGGCGACCTGTCCGACGGCGCGGCGCTCGTGCGCGTGCACTCCGAGTGCCTGACGGGTGAGGCGTTCGGCTCGCTGAAGTGCGAGTGCGGACCGCAGCTGGACGCCGCGCTCGACGCGATCGAGCAGGACGGCGGCGTCGTCATCTACATGCGCGGCCACGAGGGCCGGGGCATCGGACTCATCAACAAGCTGCGCGCCTACAGCCTGCAGGAGCGCGGACTCGACACCGTCGACGCCAACCTGGCCCTCGGCCTGCCCGCCGACGCGCGCGACTACGCGGCCGCCGCCGGCATCCTCGCCGACCTCGGCATCGAGCGCGTGCGCCTGCTGACCAACAACACCGACAAGGTCAACCAGCTGCGCGGACTCGGGCTCGACATCGTCGAGCAGGTGCCGCTGCTGGTCGGCGTCGGCCCGAACAACCACCAGTACCTGGCCACGAAGGCCGAGCGCATGGGGCACATCATCGACGGCACCGCCCTCGACAACGCCCTGGCAGGATCCCAGGAGGAGCACGCATGAGCGGACACGGCGCACCCCGGGTCGACCGCATCGACGGCACGGGCCTGCGGGTCGTGGTCGTCGCCGGCACCTGGCACGACACGATCACCGACGGCCTCATCGCCGGCGCCGAGCGCGTGCTGGACGCCGCCGGGGCATCCTGGCGTCTCGTGCGGGTGCCCGGCTCGTTCGAGCTGCCGGTCGCGAGCAAGGTCGCGCTGGACGCCGGCGCCGATGCGGTCGTCGCGCTCGGCGTGATCATCCGCGGCGGTACGCCCCACTTCGAGTACGTCTCGTCGGCGGCGACCGACGGGCTGACGCGGGTCGCGCTCGAGACGGGCAAGCCCGTCGGCTTCGGGGTGCTCACCCTCGACGACGAGCAGCAGGGCCTGGATCGTGCAGGCCTGGCGGGCTCGAAGGAGGACAAGGGCGCCGAGGCGGCCGACGCCGCCCTGCGCACCGCGCTGCTGCTGCGGGAGCTGCGCGGCTGACGCCCGCCCGCCCGCGTGCGAAGCTCCGGCCTCAGCTCGCGGGACGCGCGGGGGGCTCCTCCCAGCCGCGCACGGCGTGGAAGACCGCCGACTTGGGATACCGCCCCGCGGGCGGCGCGACCTCGAACACGTCGAGCATCAGGAACAGCGGGTAGTCCGGCGCCTGCGGCACGACCCGCACCACGACCCCCTCGCAGCCGACGATCGTCTCGCCGTCGCCCCAGATGACGGTCCAGGTGTGCCTGCGGCCCGCGTCGACGGGCACGGAGACGGCGGCCATGTCCGTCGTGAGCCCGCTGTCGCCGTGCGCCTTGATCCCGACGCGGGCGCGCGTGCTCCCGACACGGTCGCCCGCGCCGATCGCCTCGGCGTCGATCTCGAAGACGCAGATCTCCCCCGCCTCGGCAGGCGTGCGGTGCTCGGTGCCGATGAGCCACGCCGCCGTCATGCACCCGAGGTCGCGGCTCGCGCTGACGTCGATCTCCACCCGCCCGGCCGACGGGGCGAACAGGAGCCGCGTCGGGACCGGCGTGCGCACCGTCACGCCGTCCGGGCGATGGCGGTGCGTGCCGACGTCCGAGCCGAGCGGGCCGGAGAACATGCCCGTCTGCAGGTTCGACACCCGCAGCGGCGCATCCTCGGGCCGCCAGTCCGGCTGATCCGCCTCGATGCGCAGCTCGATCCCCCGGGCCACCGCTCGGCAGCGCGCCGCCGAGCGCTCCGGAGTGGTCCACTGCGGCAGGTAGTGCGCGACCCACCGGTCCTCCGACAGCGGCCCCGCGAAGTCGTCGGCGAAGTCCGCCGCGCGGTCGGGCGGGGGCGGGAGCGGATCACCGGGAGCGAGCATCACCCCAGTGTGACGGCCCCGTCCGACATGTTCGCCGCAACCTTCAGTTAGACTGAGAGCATGGAGATCCTGCGCCACGCCGTCGTCCTCGTCCACCTCGTCGGATTCGCCGTGCTCTTCGGCGCCTGGGTGGTGGAGGCCGCCGGCCAGCGGCGCATCACCCGCCTGCAGCACCTCGGCCTCGCGATCGCCGCCGTCGCCGGGCTCGCGCTGGCCGCGCCGTGGGGCATCGAGTACGACCTCAACTACATCAAGATCGGCACCAAGCTCGTCGTGCTCCTCGTGATCGGCGCGCTCCTGGGCATCGGCGCGGGGCGTCAGCGCAAGGCGGGGAGCGTGCCCCCGGCGATCTTCTGGGGCATCGGCCTGCTGACGCTCCTCAACGCCGGCATCGCCGTGCTCTGGCGCTGACCGTCCGTCGCACAGACACCACCGCCCGTCGCATCAGCGGCGGGCGGTTCGTCGTGTGCGCCGCCGCGGGACGGGCACCCGCTTAGGCTGACCCGTTGTCCGTCGGCGATCCGCCGGCCGTCACCGACATCCCGAGCCGCCCCGCGCATCACCCCGCGCGCCGCGCGACCCGCCCCCGGCTCGTCCCACGAGGACCGCGCATCTCGTTCCGCGTCAGTTCAGGTTCCTCATGTCACACACCGCCTCCCCGACCGCTCCCGCCAACCCCCGCTCGCGCGTCATCACCGCGAGCCTCGTCGGCACCACGATCGAGTTCTACGACTTCTACGTCTACGCGACCGCGGCCGTCCTCGTCTTCCCGATCCTCTTCTTCCCGACCGGCGACGACACGACAGCCCTCCTCTCCTCCTTCGCCGTCTTCGGTGCGGCCATGGTCGCCCGACCGATCGGCGCGGTGGTCTTCGGCCACTTCGGCGACCGCTTCGGCCGCAAGGCGACGCTCGTGGCGTCGCTTCTCACCATGGGCATCGCCACCTTCCTCATCGGGTGCCTCCCCACCTACGACAACATCGGGTGGTGGGCGGCCCTGCTGCTGCTGATCCTGCGTCTCTTCCAGGGCTTCGCGCTCGGCGGCGAATGGTCCGGGGCCGCCCTCGTGGCCACCGAGAACGCTCCGAAGGGCAAGCGGGCCTGGTACGGCACCTTCCCGCAGCTCGGCGCACCGATCGGCTTCATCATCGCCAACACGGTCTTCCTCGTCATCAACTTCGCCCTGCCGCACCCCGACGGTCCGGCGCAGCGCTCCGAGGCGTTCCTGGAGTGGGGCTGGCGCGTGCCGTTCCTGTTCTCGGCGGTCATGGTGATCGTCGGCCTGTGGGTGCGCCTGAAGCTCGTCGAGTCCGAGACGTTCGCGCGGGCCGAGCAGAGCGGCGCGATCCGCAAGTTCCCGCTCGGCGAGGTCATCCGGGGCCACTGGCGCCAGCTCATCCTCGGCACGTTCATCATGCTCGCCACCTACGTGCTCTTCTACCTCATGACGAGCTTCACGCTGTCGTACGGCACGAAGGCGACCCTCGAGGGAGCCGAGGCCGCCGCCGAGGCGGCCGGCACGCCGTTCGACGCCGCGACCTACGTCGCCGGCCTCGGGTTCGGATACACCGACTTCGTGATCATGCAGATCATCGGCGTCGTGTTCTTCGGCATCTTCACGCTGCTGTCGGGCCCGGTCGCCGACGCGATCGGCCGCCGGAAGCTCCTTCTGTGGATCACCGCCGGCATCGGCGTCTTCGGCCTGCTCTTCAACGTCTTCCTGCTCCCGCAGCTCGACCCGAAGTTCAGCGGCGCGCTCGTGCAGGCGTTCCTCATCTTCGGCTTCATGCTCATGGGCGCGACCTTCGGCCCGATGGGCGCCATCCTCCCCGAGCTGTTCCCGACGAACGTCCGCTACACCGGCTCGGCGATCTCGTACAACGTCTCGTCGATCCTCGGCGCGGCGCTCGCGCCGATCGTCGCGGTGGCGCTGTGGGCGGCGGCCGACGGGCAGCCCTGGCTGGTGGGCGTCTACCTCTCGGGCTCCGCCGTGCTGACCTTCGTCGCCCTGTGGCTGTCGAAGGAGACGAAGGACGTCGAGTACGAGACCAACATCGGCCTCGGCGAGACCGCGTCGCTCTGACGACGCGCCTGCTGCGCGAAGAGCCCCGGGACCTCGCGGTTCCGGGGCTCTTCGCGATCCTCAGTCGAGGAAGAGGGCGCGCAGCCGCTTCGTCGTGAAGACGAGGCCGACCGCGATCATGACGACGTAGTAGAGCACGTGCCAGAGCATGCCCGCGCTCAGGATGCCGGTCGTGAGCCCGCGGATGAGCTCCACGCCGTGCCACAGCGGCAGGGCCATCACGATCTGCTGCACCCAGCCCGGATACACCGAGATGGGGTAGAACGTGGCCGAGAAGAGGAACATCGGCAGCAGCACGAAGTTGATCCAGTCCATGTGCTGGAAGGTCTTCATGTAGCTCGTGATCGCCATGCCGACGCTGGCGAAGCCGAAGGCGATGAGCAGCACCGTCGGCAGCGCCAGCACCGCCGTCCAGGCGAGGTTCAGCCCCATCACCTGCATGACGATCATGAACCCCGTCGCGTAGAGCAGGCCGCGCAGGAGCGCGTAGAGGATCTCTCCGAGGGCGACGTCGAGCGGGCCGAGCGAGGTCGAGAGCATGCCCTCGTAGAGCTTGCCGTAGTTGAGCTTGAAGAAGACGTTCCACGTCGAGTCGTAGATCGCGCCGTTCATCGCCGACACGGCCAGCAGCGCCGGGGCGATGAAGGCCGCGTACTCGACCGTGACGCCCTGCGAGGTCTGCACGTCGCCGATGAGAGCGCCGAGACCGATGCCCATCGACAGCAGGTAGAATACCGGCTCGAAGAAGCCCGACAGCACGATGATCCAGCTCGAGGACCGCGCGGCGATGAGCCCGCGCTGCACCACCGCGCCGGGGTTGCCCGCCCACAGGGCGCGGACCCCGCCGCGGCGGACGGAGGTGTCGACGACGGCCGTCATTTCGCGAGCCTCTCGATGAAGATGCGGCGACCCCAGAGGTACCCGAGGACCGTCAGCACGACCAGGTAGCCGACATGGAACACGACCTCGCCCGCGCCGACCGCCTCGCCGTAGGTCGCGATGCGGCCGAGCTCGGCGCCGTGCCACAGCGGCGAGATCCAGCCGATCCACTGGAGCCACACCGGCAGCGTGTCGAGCGGGTAGAACGTGCCCGAGAACAGGAACATCGGCATGAAGAGGAAGCGCTGCACCAGCGCGAACTGGCCCTTGTCGTCTTCGATCGACCCCGCGTAGGCCATGAGGGGCACGCCGAACGCGAGGCCCGCGGCGACGCCCGCGGGGATGGCGAGCCAGCCCGTGGCCGGGGAGGGCACCGTCTCCACGAAGAGGTCGAAGATCCACAGGAACAGGTAGTAGGCGCCCACGGCGACGAACATGCGCGCCGCAGCGCCGGCGATCACGCCGTGCGCGATCTGCGGGCTCGCCAGCGGCGAGGCGTTGAAGCCGTAGAAGTACCGCCGCCACTTGAACCCCGCCATGACCGGGTAGGTCATCTCCTCCGACGCCACGGCGATCGCCGCGGTCACCAGCAGCGCCGGGGCGACGAAGACGAGGTAGTCCACCTCGTGCCCGCGGTCGATGACCGGGACCTGGATGAGTGCCGCGAGCCCCACGGCCAGGCCGAGGAGGTACATGATCGGCTGCCCGAGGGCGCCGACGATGATCGTCCAGCCGTACGCGCGCATCGCGCGGACCATGTGCTCGGTGACGTACCAGCTGCCGAACCGCCGGGGCCTGCTGCCCCACTCCATCGCCTCGGCGCGCAGCTCGTCGAGGGTGGGATGCGTCGTGGTGCTCATTCGATCAGCGACCGTCCGGTGAGGCGCAGGAAGACGTCCTCCAGGCTGGAGCGGCGCACGAGGCTCGTGATCGGGTGGAGGCCGGCGGCGGTCACGCGCTCGAGCGCCGCCTCACCGTCGCCCGCGTAGATCAGCACCCGGTCGGGCAGCACCTCGACCCGGTCGCCGATCCCCTGCAGCTGCGCGGCGACCTGCTCGTTGCGGTCGGAGCCGAAGCGCACCTCGAGCACCTCGCGGCTGGAGTGCTCGCGGATGAGGGAGGACGGGGTTCCCTCCGCCATGATGCGGCCCTTGTCGACGACGATGAGACGATCGCACAGCTGCTCGGCCTCGTCCATGTAGTGCGTGGTCAGCACGAGCGTCGTGCCGCGCTCCTTGAGGCGGAAGAGGCGGTCCCACAGGACGTGCCGCGCCTGCGGGTCGAGACCGGTCGTCGGCTCGTCCAGGAGCAGGATGCGCGGGTCGTTGATGAGCCCGCGCGCGATCGTGAGCCGGCGCTTCATGCCGCCGGAGAGCTGGTCGACCTTGTTCTTGGCCTTGTCCTCGAGCTGGGCGAACGCCAGCAGCTCGTCGGCCTTCTGATGGCAGACCTTTCCGGGCAGTCCGAAGTAGCGACCGTAGATGTACAGGTTCTCGCGCGCGTTGAGCTCGCCGTCGAGGTTGTCCTGCTGCGGGACGACACCGAGCCGCGAGCGGATCTCGGGACCGTAGCGGTCGGGGTCCAGGCCCAGGATCTCGAGGTCGCCGGAGGTGCGGGTCGACACGGCGCCGATCATCTTCATGGTCGTGGACTTGCCGGCGCCGTTGGGCCCGAGGAGGCCGAACGACTCCCCCGGCGCCACCTCGAAGCTCAGTCCGTCGACGGCGAGGAAGTCGGGCTTGCCTTTGACCTTATAGGCCTTGACGAGGTTCTGGGCGGAGATCACGGGCTGGGGCACCGCACCACACTATCCGTCGCCTCGGACACCGCCGGACGTCGAGGATCCGCCGCAGTCCGTCAGCGTGTGTTGACGGCGGTCGGTTCGTCAACTATCGTTGACACCCCGCGCAGACGAGAGGCTTCCGCATGAGCAGCGACGACATCCGCACCCTGATCGGATCGGCGCCCGACCGCGAGCCCATCGCCGAGCTGCACCGCCTCGCCGAGGTGCGTCGCGAGGTCGCCCGCTCCGAGGAGGCGCAGGTGCGCCGGGCGCGCAACCTCGGCTACTCCTGGCAGGCGATCGCCGGCGCGCTCGGGGTGAGCAAGCAGGCCGCGCACCGCCGCTTCGGACGACGCTGACCCGCGCGGCGCGGACACCCGCCGAACGGAGGGAAGATAGAACACACGGGCAGCGTCGCCCCGGATCACCCGCATCTCCTCTGAGGACGCACCTCCATGTCATCTGCCACGCGTGGCCGCCGCCGCCCCTCCGCCGACGACGGCCCCCGGGCGAGCCTCCGCCAGCTCCTGCCCTTCCTCCTCGAGCACACGCGCGTCCTCGTCGTCGTCGCGGTGCTGAGCATCGTCGGCGCCGTCGTCACCCTGGCCCAGCCGCTGCTGGTGGGACAGGTCATCGAGCGCGTGCAGGCCGGCGAGACCCTCGGCATCCTGGTCTGGGTCATCGTCGCCCTCGTCGTCGTCGCCTCGGTCGTCGCCGGATACCAGCACTACCTGCTGCAGCGCACCGGCACCGCGGTCGTGTACTCCAGCCGCCGCAAGCTCATCTCCCGCATCCTGCACCTGCCGATCGGCGAGTTCGACGCCCGTCGCACCGGGGACCTCGTCTCGCGCGTGGGCACCGACACGACGCTCCTCTACGCCGTGCTGACGCAGGGACTCGCGGATGCGGTGGGGAACGCGCTCATCTTCGTCGGGGCCATCGTGGCGATGGCGCTCATCGACCCGGTGCTGCTCATCGCGATCGCGGTCGTCCTCGGGCTGGCGCTGACGGCCGTGGTCCTTCTGAGCGGACGCATCCGCTCCGCCACGCGCCAGCAGCAGGAGAAGGTCGGCGAGCTCGCCTCGGGCGTGGAGCGCGCGATCGGGTCGATCCGCACCGTGCGCGCCGCGGGCGCGACGGCCCGCGAGTCCGCCGACGTGACCGCCCGCGCCACCGAGGTGTACGGCATCGGCGTGCGCATCGCGAAGGTGTCGGCGCTCGTCGTGCCCGTGGCGGGGGTGGCGCTGCAGGCGTCGCTGCTGGTCGTGCTCGGCTTCGGGGGCTTCCGTGTCGCCGACGGGGCGATCACGATCGCGCAGCTGGTGACCTTCGTCATGTTCCTCTTCCTGCTGATCGGTCCCCTCGGCACCCTGTTCGGGGCGATCACGTCGGTGAACCAGGCGCTCGGAGCCTTGGGGCGCATCCAGGAGGTGCTCGACCTGCCGCGCGAGACCGACGACGACGAGCGCGTCGCGGCCGCCCTCACCGCCGACACCGGCGCGATCGGCGCCGGCGCCGACACCGACGCGGGAGCGGTGCCCGCGATCGAGTTCCGGGACGTGCGCTTCGCCTATCCCGCCGCGGTCGTCGCCGCGCGCCGGACGGCGGAGGACGCCGCGCGACGCGCCCTCACGGATGCCCACGTCGACCCGGCGACGGTGGAGGTCGCGCCGGTGGCCGAGGGTGAGGTGCTGCGCGGGGTGTCCTTCTCGGTGCCGCGCGGGGCCCGCGTCGCCCTCGTCGGACCCTCCGGCGCGGGGAAGTCCACGACGCTCGCGCTCATCGAGCGGTTCTACGACCCCACCGCCGGCGCGATCCTGCTCGACGGCGTGGACGTCCGCGCGATCGACCGCGACCGCCTGCGCGCCCAGCTCGGCTACGTCGAGCAGGACGCGCCCACGCTCGCCGGGACGATCGCCGACAATCTGCGGCTGGCCTCGCCGGGCGCGAGCGACGAGGACTGCGAGCGGGTGCTGCGCGCCGTGAACCTCGGCGGCGTGCTGGAGCGCGATCCGCTCGGACTGGACGCCCCGGTCGGCGAGGCCGGGGTGATGCTCTCCGGCGGCGAGCGTCAGCGCCTGGCGATCGCCCGGGCGCTGCTGGCCGCCCCTCCCATCCTTCTCCTCGACGAGTCCACGTCGTCGCTGGACGGACTCAACGAGCAGCGCATGCGCGAGGCGATCGACGCGGTCGCGAGCGGGCGGACGCTCGTCGTGATCGCGCACCGGGTGTCGACGGTGGTCGACAGCGACCTCATCGTCGTCCTCGACGGCGGCGAGGTGGTCGGGCAGGGCACCCACGCGGAGCTCGTGGCGACCGTGCCGCTGTACCGGGACCTGGCCGCCCACCAGCTGCTGACCTGACCGCCGCTCCCGCGCCCCATGCGCGAGCCGACACGATTCCGACGAGCCGACACGCTCTTGCACGCACGCCGCGTGTCGGCTCGTCGCAACCTTGTCGGCTCGGCGGA
Organism: Microbacterium sp. T2.11-28; assembly: GCF_950097975.1. Classification (GTDB taxonomy): domain Bacteria; phylum Actinomycetota; class Actinomycetes; order Actinomycetales; family Microbacteriaceae; genus Microbacterium. The sequence goes on along the minus strand of NZ_CATNHF010000029.1, from coordinate 36,729 downwards.
GGTGGAGGGGGACGCGCGGACGCGGCGCACCCGGGGGATGCGCCGCGTCCGGGCCGGTCACTTGCCGTCGAGCGCGTCCTTCGCGTCCTTCGCGGCGTCCTTGACGTCGGAGGCCGCGTCCTTCGCGTGGGCCTTGACCTGGTCGGCCTTGCCCTCGGCGACGAGCTTGTCGTTGTCGGTGGCCTTGCCGACCGCCTCCTTCGCCTTGCCGGCGAGGTTCTCAGCGGTGTTCTTGATGTCGTCTGCGAAGCCCATGAGGCTCTCCTTTCGTTGTGTTTCCCACATCCCGCGCGGTGGCGGGAGGTCTCAGTCGACGCGCCGGCCCCGCGCCAGCGCGGTCCGGATGCCGGTGGTCAGGTGGACGACGGCGGGGAGCGGGATCCCCAGCGCGGCGTCGAGATCGGCCAGGGCGCCGCGCACGCGCCCGGCCGCGTCGGCGAGGTCGGCACGCGGCCGCAGCTGCACCTTCAGACGCAGCAACCGCTGCCCGCGCCGGGCGTAGGTGGTCGCCTGGACCGCGAGGACGTCGGGGGCCGCGGCGAGCGAGGAGCGGACGATGCCCTCCACGACCGCGGTGTCGACGACGATGCCGTCGGCGTCCACGGCGCTCCGGCTGCGACCCCGGCGGGACCCGACCGCCCAGAGGACGGCGAGCAGCACGACGAGGGAGGCCACCGCGGCGAGGATCCACGCGACGGCGACGACGCCGAGACCTGTGGCCGTCACCGCGTCTGCGACGGTGTCGTCGACCGGGAGCGGCGCACCGCCGAGGGTCGGTGCGATCAGCGGCCAGATCGCGATCGCGGCGACCCCGAGGCCGACGATCCCGAGCGCGGCCAGGACCAGGCGGTTCGCCGTCCGGCGCCCTGCCCCGGTCACGACAGCGCCCCCTGCCCCGTGACGCGCGCGCGGGTGCGCACCCGCGGCGTGAGCTCCAGCGACGCGATCCCGGCGCTGCCGGCGCGGGCGACCTCGTCCGCCGCGACGGGGAAGCCGGAGGAGGGCGTGACCTCGATGTCCGCCCGACGGCGGGCGACATGCGTCCGCACCTGGTCGGGGGCGACGCCGGCGGTCCGCGCCGCGCTCCGCGAGAGCGAGCCGGCGAGCACGGCGTCGTCGACGACGAGCGGCGCGCGCTCGTCGCCCGACAGGCGTCGTCCGGCCCGGCCCGGGCTGACGGCGCCCCACAGGCAGACGACGCCGAACACGAGGGCCACGGCGCCGATCGCGACGCCGACGGGCGTGCCGCCGGCGACCGTGTCGATGATCGTCCGCGGGCCGGCGACCCATGCCGGGAGTCCGAGCGCGAACCGGACGGTCTCGAAGACCACGAACCCGGTGGCCACGGCGGCGACCAGCACGGCTGCCGCCGCCCAGACGCTGCGGGATCGCCGCAGCATACGACGCGCGGACCGCTGGGTGAGCGGGGTGGTCACGATGTCCTCCTGTCGTCGTCGATGTGATGTGTGAGATGGATCCGCACGTCCGAGACGGACGCGCCGGTGAGATCGGTCAGTCGCGCGGCGACGACCTCGCGCGTGCGCGCGGCGCGGGCGAGGATGGACTCGCCGCCGACCCGCGCACCCGCAGAGACCTCCGCCGCGATGCGGCCAGCGTCGTCCCGTACGCGCGCGGAGGCCGCGCGCCGCGGGACGCCCAGCGCCTCCGCCGAGACCGCGGCCGCGATCCGCTCGTAGGCACGGGAGGTCACGACCACCCGGCCGGGGATCTGCGCGCGGTCCACGGTCAGCCCGCCCGCCGTCCGCGGGCCGCCGCGACGGCGGCGCGGAGGTCGAGCGTCCCGGAGAGCGAGGCGCCGACGAGCCAGCCCACGAGGGCGAGCACCGCGACGAGCACCATGCCCCAGAAGCCGAAGGCGAGGGCGGCGAACGCCAGGACGGCGCCCGCCGCCGCGCCGAGGACCGAGGCCCCGTGTACCGTCGTCACTGCACCCGCTCCTCGACCGGGGCGTCGTCGCCCGGGATGTGGACGTCGACGACGGTCACGTTGATCTCGGCGACCTCCATGCCGGCGAGCTGCGTGATGGCGTCGGCGACGGCGTTGCGGACGTCGGTGGCGACGCGCTGCAGCTGCTCGGGGTACTCGGCGACGATGGAGATGTCGGCGGCCACCTGGGTCTCGCCGACCTCCACGCTCACGCCCTGGCTGAGGTCCTTCGCGCCGACGGCCTCACGGATGGTGCCGATCACGCGGGCGGCCCCGCCGCCGAGGGCGTGGACGCCCGGGACCGAGGACGCCGCGATGCCGGCGATCTTCGCGATCACCGGGTCGACGATCACGGTCTTGCCGGCGCCCGGGGTGGGGACGACGTTCGCGGTGCTGTTGCCGGTGGTGTTGGTGGCCATGCTGATTCCTTTCGTCCGGCCCCGATCGGGGGCCTCTGCGGGTGTGACGGGTGCCGCGGTGTATTCGTCACGATGTATTTCCTGGCAGTTGCCTGAGTGCCGCGGCGGACCATCCATCCGGGCGCTGACACGCGCGGGCAGGTGTGGCAGGGTCGAATCCGACGCGGCGGTGGCCGCACGGATCACGCCAGGGGGAACGTGGATCGACTGGTCTCCGTCGAGGACGGCATCCTCGCCCAGCGCGCCGCCGACGGCGACGAGCGCGCGTTCGGGGTGCTCGTGCGCCGGCACGGCCCGTTCCTCGTGGCATTCGCGACGAGGATCCTCCGCTCGCGGGCCGACGCCGACGACTGCGTGCAGGAGGCCCTGATCGTCGCATGGCGCCGGCTGCCGGAGCTGCGCGAGCCCGACCGGGTGCGGGCGTGGTTCTCGACGATCGTCGCGCGGAAGGCCACCGACCGCCTGCGGTCCCGCCGACCGTCGACCCCGATCGAGGACGCGGAGCCGCTGTCGACCCTTCCCAGCCCCGACGAGTCGGCGCTGACGTCGTCGCAGCTCGATGCGCTCCGCGCGGTCCTCGACGAGCTGCCCGCCGAGCAGCGCACCGCGTGGCTGCTGCGCGAGGTGAGCGGCTACAGCTACGACGAGATCGCTCGGGAACTGGGGATCTCGGCCACGGCCGTGCGGGGGCGTCTCGCCCGCGCACGTGCCACCGTGTTCGAACGCATGCAGGAGTGGAGGTGAACGGCATGGCCACGGAGACGATCGGAGAGTCGGGCTACACGCTCGAGGAGCTGTCGGAGTACCACGACCGCGGACGACTCCCCGCGATCGCCGCGATCGACGGCGACCCGCAGTGCCGAGCTGTCCTGGACTCGATGGACAGGCTCGGAGCACTCTCCCGCGAGCTCATCGAGAGCGACGCGGCGCAGGGCCTCGAGGAGTCGTGGTTCGAGCAGATCATCGGGGAGGTGGCCCGCGAGTCCCGCGCGGGGCGCGACCTCCCGCTCGAGACGGGCGACGACGTGACCCTCGTCGTGACCGAGGGCGCGGTGCGCGGCCTCGTCCGCGACGCCGGCGACGGCGTGGACGGCGTGCTCGTGGAGCGTGTCGACGTCACCGTCGAGGACGGACAAGTCGATGTCGCGCTGACGGTCAGCGTGCTGTACGGGCTTGCCCTGGCGGAGGTCGCCGCGCAGGTGCGCGCGGAGGTCCATGCGGCCATCGCCGGAAGCGCCGCGTGGGACGTCGGCGAGATCGACGTGACGATCGACTCGCTGCGGATGCGGGAGGAGCGGTCATGAGCGGGACGAGCGAACTGGCCCTGCGTGTGGACGCCGCCATCCGGGAGGTCCCCGGCGTCGCCGAGCTGTACTTCGCGGCGCCCCTGCCCGCCCGGCTGTGGCGGGTCGCCGTGGAGCGGACCGAGGCCTACTCGGTCGTCACGGAGCGCGACGGCGCCTACGAGGTCACCGCGAGCATCGGGGTGGAGCACGCGCGCGCCGACACCGTCGCCTCGGCGGTCGCCGCGCGGGTGCGCGACGCACTCGGCCAGCCCGAGGCGACGGTGACGGTGCGCGTGAGCCGCCTCAGTCCCGCGCGGCCAGAGTGAGCCGGTAGCGCAGCGCGGCCAGCTCGGCGTACAGCGCCGCCGGCACCCTGCCGCCGAACGTCGAGAAGAACTGCTCGGTGAGGTCGGCCTCCTGCAGCCACAGCGCGGGGTCGACCTCGAACAGCTCGTCGAGGTCGGCCTGCGGCACGTCGATCCCGTCCACGTCGATGTCGTCGGTGTGCGGGAGCCGGCCGATCGGGCTGTCCTCGGCGCCCACCGACCCGTCGATGCGGCGGATGATCCACTCGATCACGCGGGCGTTGTCGCCGAAGCCGGGCCAGAGGAAGCGTCCGTCTGCGCCCTTGCGGAACCAGTTCACCTGGAAGATGCGCGGAGCGCGGTCGAACCGCAGCGACTGGCCCACCTTCAGCCAGTGACCGAAGTAGTCGGCCATGTTGTAGCCGCAGAAGGGCAGCATCGCGAACGGGTCGCGCCGGAGCTCCCCCACGGTGCCCTCGGCGGCGGCGGTGCGCTCGGAGGAGATGTTCGCCCCGAGGAAGACCCCGTGCGTCCAGTCGGTCGCCTCGAGCACGAGCGGCACGTTGGTCGCCCGACGTCCGCCGAAGAGGATCGCGTCCAGGGGCACGCCCTCGGCGGCATCCCAGTCCGGCGCGATCTGCGGGCACTGGCCGGCGCTGACCGTGAAGCGGGAGTTGGGATGAGCGGCCGGGCGGCCCGACGCGGGCGTCCAGGGCTTCCCCTCCCAGTCGGTGAGCTCGGCGGGGACGTCGTCGGTGAGCCCCTCCCACCACACGTCGCCGTCGGGACGGAGGGCGACGTTGGTGAAGATCGTGTTGCCCCACAGGGTCTCGACGGCCGTCACGTTGGTGGATTGCCCGGTGCCCGGCGCGACTCCGAAGAATCCCGCCTCGGGGTTGATGGCCCAGAGCCGTCCGTCCTCGCCCGGGCGCAGCCAGGCGATGTCGTCGCCGAGCGTCTCCACGCGCCAGCCGGGGATGGTGGGGCGCAGCATGGCGAGGTTCGTCTTGCCGCACGCCGACGGGAACGCGGCGGCGAGGTGGTAGGCGCGACCCTCGGGACTGATGACGCGGATGAGCAGCATGTGCTCGGCGAGCCAGCCCTCGTCGCGCCCGATCACCGACGCGATGCGCAGCGCGAAGCACTTCTTCGCGAGGATCGCGTTGCCGCCGTAGCCGGATCCGAACGACCAGACCTCCAGCGTCTCGGGGAAGTGCACGATGTACTTCTCGTCGTTGCAGGGCCAGGCGGCGTCCTTCTCCCCCGGTGCCAGCGGCGCGCCGACCGAGTGGACCGTCTTGACCCACGGCTTGCCGGCGGCGATCTGGTCGAGGACCGACGTGCCGACCCGCGTCATGATGCCGATCGACGTCACGGCGTAGGCGGAGTCGGTGACCTGCACGCCGATGTGGGACAGGGGGCCGCCGACGGCGCCCATGGAGAACGGCACGACGTACATCGTGCGTCCGCGCATGGAGCCCGCGAACAGCGGCGTCAGGGTCGCGCGGATCTCGTCGGGCGCGATCCAGTTGTTGGTCGGACCGGCGTCCTCCTCGCGCTCGGAGGCGATGAAGGTGCGACCCTCGGTGCGTGCGACGTCGCTCGGGTGCGAGCGGGCGAGGTAGGAGCCCGGCCGCCACTCCGGGTTCAGCCGGATCAGCTTGCCCTCGTCGACCTGCTGGCGCAGCAGCGCGTCGTTCTCGGCGCGCGAGCCGTCGACCCAGTGGATGCGCGCCGGCTGGGTGAGCGCGGCGATCTCGTCGACCCAGGCGCGCAGCTCCGCCAGCCCGTCGCTGTCGGCCGGCGCGCGACCGAAGGCGGAGGCGTCGTAGCCTGCGGAGCGCGTGCCGCCCTCGATGCGCGCGTCGGTGCGGGGGGCGACGGGGCGGGTGAAGAGGTCCGCGAGGGCCATGTCGATCTCCTTCGATGAAGCGTCCTACGGCTGGGTCGTGCCCCCACTATCCCTCTGGTTCGAGCGCATTTTCCGATCCTGTTCGTGTCAAGAATGTCGATTCTTTCGATATGCTCAAGGAATGCCCACCGCGCTGGAACTGTCGACCCTCGGCCACCGCATCCGTCACCAGCGGGTCTCCCACGGCTACACCCTGGACGAGCTCGGCGCGCTCGTCGGCGTGGCCGGCAGCCAGCTGAGCCTCATCGAGAACGGCAAGCGCGAGCCCAAGCTCTCGCTGCTGCAGGCGATCGCCACCGCCACCGGGACCGACGTGACCGACCTGCTGTCGACCGAGCCGCCCAACCGGCGGGCGGCCCTGGAGCTGGAACTGGAGCGCGCGCAGACGAGCCCCGTGTTCCGCCGCCTGGGCATCCCGCCGCTGCGGGTCACCCGCACCATGACCGACGAGACGATCGAGTCCGTGCTCGCGCTGCACCGCGAGCTGCACCGTCGCGAGCGCGAGGCGATCGCGACGCCCGAGGAGGCGCGGCGGGCCAACACCGAGCTGAGGCTGAAGCTCCGCGAGCGCGACAACTACCTCGCCGACATCGAGCGGCTCGCCGAGAAGCAGCTGAAGGCGGCGGGGCACACCTCCGGCGCGCTCACCCACCGCACCGTCAGCATCATGGCCGAGCAGCTCGGTTTCGAGCTCATCTACGCCAACGACCTGCCGCACTCGGCGCGCTCGGTCACCGACCTCGAGAACGGCCGCATCTACCTGCCCCCGGCGTCGATCCCGGGCGGGCACGGGCTGCGCTCGATGGCGCTGCAGGCGATGGCGCACCGGCTGCTCGGGCACGCGCCGCCCACCGACTACGCCGACTTCCTGCAGCAGCGGCTCGAGATCAACTACTTCGCGGCGTGCTGCCTCATGCCCGAGACGGCGTCGGTCGCCTTCCTCGCGCAGGCCAAGAAGGATCGCAACCTCGCCGTCGAGGACTTCCGCGACGCGTTCGGCGTGACCCACGAGGCGGCAGGCATGCGGCTGACGAACCTCCTCACCCAGCACTTCGGCATCCGCCTGCACTTCCTGCGCGTCGACGGCTCGGGCGCCATCAGCCGCGTCTACGAGAACGACGAGCTCCCGCTGCCGATGGACGTCACCGGCTCCGTCGAGGGGCAGATCGTCTGCCGGAAGTTCGCGGCGCGGTCGTCCTTCGGGGAGCAGAACCGCACGACCGAGCAGTACCAGTACACCGACACCCCCGCGGGCACCTTCTGGTGCTCCAGCCAGACCGGGACGACCTCCGACGGGGAGTTCTCGATCACCGTCGGCGTGCCGTTCGACGATGCACGGTGGTTCCGCGGCCGCGAGACCCAGAAGCGAGCCGTCTCCACCTGCCCCGACGAGAGCTGCTGCCGCCGCCCCGACGCCGAGCTCACGCGGCGCTGGGAAGGCAAGGCCTGGCCGAGCGCGCGCGTGCACATGCAGATGTTCTCGCCGCTCCCCCGCGGCGCCTTCCCGGGCGTCGACGACGGCGAGGTGTACGCGTTCCTCGACCGTCACGCGCAGGGCTGACCCGCGCTCCGTGCCGCGGGCATGTCCCACTCCCGCGGGGCGTGTCCCACTTCCGGCGGGGCGTGTCCCACATTCGGTCGGTTCCGGGCTGCCGCTGCGACCGAAAGTGGGACATGCTCGCGTGCTCGCCGGACCCGACACCCCCCTTCCAGGGTTGGAAACGGCGACGGCGCGGGTGTACTCTCTCGCAAGTGAGGTTCGCCTAACCTAACGTCGCTCGCCGGACGGCGCTCGACCGAGGGCTGCAACGGGGCAGCGGCACCGGCCTCGCTTCCGCTCACCGAAACAGACCCCGTGCTCGCCACTTTCCTGATCGGCCTCCGCGAAGGCCTCGAAGCCGCCCTCGTCGTCGGCATCCTCGTCGCCTACCTCACGCGCATCGGCCGCCGCGACGTGCTCCCCCGGCTCTGGGCGGGGGTCGCCCTGGCGATCGCGCTGGCCCTCGGCATCGGCGCCGTGCTCACCTTCGGCTCCTATGCGCTCACCTTCGAGGCGCAGGAGCTCATCGGCGGGCTCCTGTCGCTGCTCGCGGTCGGCATGGTCACGTGGATGATCTTCTGGATGCAGCGCACCGCCCGCACCATGAAGGCCACGCTCGAAGGCGGGATCGATCGCGCCCTCGCGACCAGCGGCTTGTGGGGCATCGTCGTCATCGGATTCGTATCGGTCGCGCGAGAGGGCATCGAGACCACCCTGCTGCTGTGGTCGATGGTGCAGTCGTTCGGCGATGCGCCGACGGCGCTCCTCGGCGCCGTGCTCGGGCTCGCCGCCGCGGTGCTCCTGGGCTGGCTGCTCGCCCGCGGCATGGTGCGCCTGGACCTCCGCCGCTTCTTCGCGTGGACGGGCGCCTTCCTCGTCGTCGTCGCGGCCGGCGTGCTCGCCTACGCGATCCACGATCTGCAGGAGGCAGGCGTCCTGCCGGGCCCCTTCTCGGCGTCCGCTCCGCTCGACCCCGTCACCGGCGCGGTCGCCGTGGGGCCCGCCGGCTTCCCGTTCGGCTGGGCCTTCGACCTCAGCGCCACCATCGCCCCGGGCGGATGGGCGGCCGCCGTCCTCCAGGCCACGGTCGGCTTCATGCCGCAGATGACCTGGCTGCAGGTGATCGCCTGGGCCGTCTACATCGCCGCCGTCGGCTCATTCTTCGTCCGTGGTCTGCGCCCTCGCCCGACACCCGTCGCGGACGCCTCGGCGCCGGCGACCCCCTCCGTCCCTTCCGCCCCTTCCCGCGCACCTCAAGGAGCATCATGACCCGCACCCTTCCGCTGCAGACGACCGGCGCCGCGAGGAGCCTCGGCGCCCTCGCCGTCGTCGGAGTCGCCGCCCTGGCCCTGGCCGGCTGCGTCGCGAAGGCCGACGTGGCGGCCGCCGACACGCTGACCGTCACCTCGACCGACACCGCGTGCGAGGTCTCGACCGGAGCCGCGACCAGCGGCACCCTGACCTTCGACGTCGCCAACGACAGCTCGCAGGTGACGGAGTTCTATCTGCTCGCGGAGGACGGCCTGCGGATCGTCGGCGAAGTGGAGAACATCGCCCCGGGCGCCTCCCGCACCCTCACCGTCGTGGCCCAGCCCGGCGAGTACTTCACGCTGTGCAAGCCCGGCATGGTCGGCGAGGGCGTCGGCCGCGCCGGGTTCTCGGTCTCCGGCGACGCGGTCGCCGCGACCGGCGACGATGCCGAGCAGAAGCAGCAGGCGGTCGACCTCTACGCGGCGTTCGTGAAGGATCAGGTCGAGCAGCTCGTGCCCGCCGTCGACGACTTCGTCGCGGCGTACGAAACCGGCGACGACGAGGCGGCCCGCGCGCAGTTCCCGCAGGTGCGCGCCTTCTACGAGCGCATCGAGCCGGTGGCCGAGTCGCTCGGCGACCTCGACCCGCGCATCGACTACCGCGAGGTCGACGCCGTCGCCGAGGGCCTGGACTGGACCGGGTTCCACCGCATCGAGAAGGACCTCTGGGTGCCCGCCCGCGACGCGCTGAACGCCGACGGCGAGACGCCCGCCTGGCAGGACTGGGCGCCGTCGACCGACGCCGAGCGCGCCGCGTTCGGCGACCAGCTCATCGCCGATGTGGCAGAGCTCAACGACTACGTGCACTCCGCCGACTTCCAGACGGCGCTCGACGCGCAGGGCGTCGCCGGCATCTCCAACGGCGCGATCTCGCTGCTGGACGAAGTCGCGACCGGCAAGATCACCGGCGAGGAGGACTGGTGGTCGGGCACCGACCTCTGGGACTTCGCCGCCAACGTCGAGGGCTCGAAGATGGCGTTCTCGCTCGCCCGCGACTTCGCCGTCGCGAAGGGCGACCAGGGCGCGGCGCTCGCCGAGCAGATCGATGAGGGCTATGCGGCCCTCGACGCGGCGCTCTCCGCGCACGGCTCGCTCGCCGAGGGATTCGTCGCGTACGGCGAACTGACCGACGACGACAAGCGCGAGCTCACCGACCTGCTGAACGCCCTGGCCGAGCCGCTGTCGCAGCTCACGTCGACCGTCCTGGCGTGAGCGCGGACGTGGAGGCCGGCGCCGACGGCGGTGCCGCGGAGCGGTCCGGATCGCCCTCCGGCCTGAGCCGCCGCGGCCTGTTCGGACTCGCCGCCGGTGTCGGGGCGGCCGGGCTCGCCCTCGGGGCCGGCGCGGGATCGGCGGCCGGCGTCGCCGTCGGCCGGGCGCGTGAGCAGGGCGGGGCGTCGCCCGTCCACGACTTCTTCGGCGCGCACCAGGCGGGGATCACGACGCCCGTGCAGGACCACCTGCACTTCGCGTCCTTCGACATGATGGCCCGCACCGATCGGGCCGACCTCGTCTCGCTCCTGCAGGACTGGAGCTACGCCGCCGCGCGGATGACGCAGGGCCTCGACGTCAGTGCGACCGGCGCGATCGGCGGCTCGCCGGAGGCCCCGCCGGATGACACCGGCGAGGCGCTGGGGCTGCCGGCATCGGGTCTCACGATCACCTTCGGGTTCGGTCCCACCCTGTTCGAGACCGCCGAGGGAGACGACCGGTACGGGCTGGCGGCGCGGCGGCCGGCGCTGCTGGAGAGGCTGCCGGCGTTCCTCGGCGACGACCTCGACCCCGCCAGATCCCACGGCGACCTGTGCATCCAGGCGTGCGCCGACGACCCGCAGGTCGCCGTCCATGCGGTGCGCAACCTCAGCCGCATCGCGTTCGGCCGGGCGCGGCTGCGGTGGTCGCAGCTCGGCTTCGGCAAGACGTCGCGGACGACGTCCGCGCAGGCCACGCCCCGGAACCTCTTCGGCTTCAAGGACGGCACCGCGAACATCCTCGCCGACGACCACGAGGCCCTGGCCGAGCACGTGTGGGTGGGCGAGGGCGACGAACCGGCCTGGCTGGCGGGAGGCTCGTACCTCGTGGCACGGCGGATCGCGATGCTCATCGAGACCTGGGACCGGGTGCGCCTGTCGGAGCAGCAGCGGATCATCGGGCGCGACAAGGGCGAGGGCGCCCCCCTCTCGGGCGGCCGCGAGGGCTCCGCCCCCGACTTCGCGGCGGCGGACGCCACCGGCGCTCCCGCGATCGACGCCGCCTCGCACGTGCGCCTGGCCCACCCCGAGACCAACGGGGGCATCCGGATCCTGCGGCGCGGCTACAACTTCGTCGACGGCAACACCGAGCTCGGCCGCCTCGATGCGGGCCTGTTCTTCCTGTCGTACCAGCGCTCCCCCGCGCAGTTCGTCGCGCTCCAGCGCTCGCTGTCGACAGACCTCATGAACGAGTATCTGCGGCACGTCGGCTCCGGGATCTGGGCGATCCCGCGCGGCGCGGCGCCCGGGTCGTACGTCGGCGCCGAGCTGTTCGCCTGACGGCGGCCGGCTCCGCATCCGCACCGCGGGCAGGCCTCAGCCGGTGATGAATCGCGCGAAGCGACCGAGCGCCGCCTCGACGGCAACGGCGTCCGCATCGCCGAACAGCTCCGGCACGGGGGCGAGGTGGTGCTTTCCGACGGCCACCGAATGCGACCACACGCCGACGATCTCGCCGTCCGCGACGAGGACGGGCTGGACGATCCCGTTCATGCTCGGCCCGATCCGCCGGGTGAACTCCGGTGCGCAGGGCGTCGTGCGGTCGACGTACGACAGGTAGTACTCCTCGAAAGGCGGCAGCGCCTGCACCTGGTCGACGCGGGCTCGGCGCGGCGCCGGTCCAGCGGCGACGAACAGCCCCTCCTCGACCTCGACGACCCGGTCGCCCGCACCGTCCCGCGCCTGTTGCGACAGTCCCTTCGGCAGGCCCGCCCACCATCCGAAGTCGCCGATTCCGGCGGGACCGTGGCTGCGGATGTACCGCACGAACAGCTCCGCGAGCGGGTCCGCCGGCTCGGCGGTCTCAGGGATCCAGTCCTCGGGCGCGACGACGTACTGGTCGCGCGTCGGACCGCTCTCGCGGGGCACGACGGGTCCGAGCACGACGACCAGCCGCAGCGCCAGCGCCGAGAAGATGTGGTTGCCGCGCATCCCGGACGGGTCGATGCCGACGCCCGACAGGACGGCGGCGAACTCCGGGCGGGTGATCCGGTTGCCGTTCGCGAGCACCGGGCGCACCGCCGCGTCGGCGCGCGCCAGCATGTCCGCGTCGATGCCGAGGCTCCGGTGGATCCCGGCGTACTGCTTGGTCTGCCGCTCGGCGGTGACCCGGAGGATCCAGGGGAGGTCCCGCGCCGGCAGGATGTGCAGCGTCCCCCGCTGGGTCCACGAGCGGACGAGCCCATCCGGTTCCGCGAACGCGGCGTCGACGTCGCTGAGCGTCGGGGCGCCGCGGGTACGGGCGGCGAGCGCCCACCGTCCGCCCCAGAACTCCTGCCCCTGGGTCGCCGTCATGTGGGTCGCCGCCTCGGTGACGGATGCGGCGGGAGCGCTCAGCCGGTGGTGGCGCAGCCGCTCGCTGCGCAGCCGGTCGAGTTCCATGCGCTCATCCTGCCGTGGATGTCCCACTTTCGGTCACGCATGTCCCGCTTTCGGTCGCCCGAGGGCGCTCGATCCAGCCGAATCAGGGACATGCGGCCCGGCGGCAGCCCTCACCGGATCGTATACACTCGCACTGTCCGGCGGCCACGGCCGCCGGTGCTCGGAAAAGGGGCACGCAGCCGCGCGACGTCGATGTCCGCGAGCGAGACACATACGGCCTCGCATCCGTCCCGTCTTCGCTGGAGCTCCCATGCCCACGGTTTCCGCGCACGTCGCGCACACCCTCGCCCACCACATCGACCACGTGTTCGGGGTGATGGGCAACGGCAACGCGTACTTCCTCGACGCCCTGGAGCGCTCGACGGCGGTGTCCTTCACCGCCGTCCGGCACGAAGCGGGCGGCGTCGTGGCCGCCGACGCGTATCACCGCGCCGGCGGCGGGCTGGCGGCGGCCACCGCCACCTACGGCGCCGGCTTCACGAACACTCTCACCGCCCTCGCCGAGGCGGTGCAGGCGCACGTGCCGCTGATCCTGGTGGTCGGCGACGAGCCGACGTCGGGCCCCCGCCCGTGGGACGTGGACCAGATCGCCCTCGCCTCGGCCGTCGGCGCGCGCACCTATACCGTCGGGCGAGCGGATGCCGCCGCCACCACCGTCATCGCGATCGAGCACGCCCTGTCGTACCGCGTGCCGACGGTGCTCGCGATCCCGTACGACGTCGCGCGGCTCGACGCCGGGCCGGTGCCCGACGCACCCTCGCCGTCGCTTCCGGCGCCCCTCGCGCCGTCGCCCTTCGCCCGCGCCGCGATCGCCGACCTCGCCGGCGCGCTCGCCCGGGCGCAGCGGCCGCTCCTCCTCGCCGGACGCGGAGCCTGGGTCGCCGGCGCCAGGGAATCGCTCGGTCGGCTCGCGGACGCCACCGGCGCCCTCACCGCGACGACAGCGCTCGGCCGCGGCATCTTCCCCCGCCCCGAGTTCGACCTCGGCGTGACCGGAGGATTCGGCGCCGACGGCGCGATGGAGCTCGTCCGCACCGCCGACGTGGCGGTCGTGTTCGGCGCGGGGCTCAACCAGTTCACGATGCGGTTCGGCGAGCTGTTCGCGCCCGGCACGCGGGTGGTGCAGGTCGACGTCGCACCCGCGGCGACGCATCCGCACGTCGGCGGGTTCCTCCGCGGCGACGCGGCGGTCGTGGCCTCCGCGCTCGTCGAGGCGCTGGAGGGCGCGCCATCGTCCGGCTGGCGGGAATCCGTCGACCTCGCACCGCTGCGCGCCCGCGAGCCCGGCGACGCCCTCGCCGCCGGCGGCCGCCTCGACCCCCGCTCCGTCGCCGCGCGCATCGGCGAGCTGCTCGAGGCGCACCCGTCCACGCGCGACCGCGTCGTCGTCTCGGACGGCGGCCACTTCATCGGGTGGGCGAACATGTACTGGCCGGTCGCGTCGCCCGACCGCATGCTCATGGTGGGCACCGCGTACCAGTCGATCGGACTGGGCTTCCCCTCGGTGCCCGGCGCGGCACTCGCGAAACCGGAAGCCACGGTGGTGCTCACGACCGGCGACGGCGGCGGCCTCATGGCGCTCGCCGATCTGGAGTCCGCCGTGCGCGTCGCCGCCGGCCGCGGCCTCGCCGTCGTCTGGAACGACGCCGCCTACGGCGCGGAGGTGAACCTGTACGGGCTCCAGGGCCTCGCCCGGGAGCCGATGCTGATCCCCGAGGTCGACTTCGCCGGCCTGGCCCGCTCGGTCGGGGCCCACGGCGTCGTGGTGCGGGAGCTCGCCGACCTGGAGGTGCTCGACGAATGGGCCGCCCGTCCGGCATCCGACCGGCCGTTCCTCCTGCTCGACTGCCGCATCTCCGGCGACGTCATCGCGCCGTACCAGCAGGAGATCATCCGCGTGAACCGCTGAGCGCGTCCCCTTCCACGACCCCGGGGGGCAAAAGCAGGCCTCACCGCAGCATCCGCCGGGCAAAGTCGGCCGAACCGGCTATCCGTCCTGCTTTTCGCACCGCCGCGCCCGGCCACGGTCGCCGAAAGCGGGACATGCTCTACTCCGGCGGGAGCAGCACCCCGTCGAAGAAGGCGGCGAGCTCGGCGGTCACGGTCAGCGGCAGGACGGCCGCGACGTACTGGTCGGGCCTCACGACGACCACGACCCCGTCGCGCGACAGCCCGCGCTCGGCGAAGATGTCGACGTCGTTCCAGGCCGACGGACCCGCCGCGAACACCTTCTCCCAATCGGTGAGCCCGAGGGGGCCGCTCTGCGGGCGGAACACGGCGGGCACCGCCGCCACGTCGACCGCCTCGAAGCCCTCCGGGTAGACGACCTTCACATCGAACAGGGCATCGGCATCCTCGTCGCCCCGTCGGAATCGGATCAGCGGCGACTCCGCCGAGGACCCCAGCCACTCCGCCCACGCATCGAGCGCGGGATGCGCTCCGGACGCCGCGGGGTCGGCGAAGGCGTACAGCCGCCAGCGGCCGTCGGCTCTCGCATGGTGGCCGAGATGGACGACGTTGCCGTCGGCGACGAGGGTGACCGGCGCACTCTGGAACCGCTTGCCGATCGGGAAGCCCGCCGCAAGCGCCTGGTGCTCGCCGGATCCGACGATCGCCGACGGCCCGTACTGCGTCATGAAGCCGGAGGGGAACTCCGCCGTCGCGAGGTAGTACGTCGCGAGATCCTCGGGGTCGGAGATCTCCTCGGGCTTGCGCGCCATGAGCGAGGACCACTCTCGGTCGAAGTCGATGAGCTGCTGCGCCACGGGTCGCCGCTCGGCGCCGTAGGTCGCGAGCAGCGACGCGGGGCTGCGCCCGGTGAGCACCGAGCCGAGCTTCCAGCCGAGGTTGAAGCCGTCCTGCATGGACACGTTCATGCCCTGCCCCGCCTTGGCGCTGTGGGTGTGGCACGCGTCGCCCGTGAGGAAGACGCGCGGGTCGCGGTCATCGTCCAGCGCGTCGTCGAAGCCGTCGGTGACACGGTGCCCGACCTCGTACACGCTGTGCCAGGCGACCTGCTTCACGTCGATGGAGTAGGGGTGGAGGATCTCGTTCGCCCGCCGGATGATCTCCTCGATCGGCGTCTGTCGCACCCGGTGGTCGTCGTCGGCGGCGACGGCGCCGAGGTCGATGTACATGCGGCTGAGGTAGCCCCCCTCGCGCGGGATGTGGAGGATGTTCCCCGCCTCGGCGTTGATCGCGCACTTGATCCGCCAGTCGGGGAAATCGGTCTCGACGAGCACGTCCATGACGCCCCAGGCGTGCTGCGAGATGTCGCCGACGTGCCGGCGGCCGATCGCCTCGCGCACGCCGCTGCGGGCCCCGTCGCATCCGGCGACGTACTTGGCATGCACCGTGCGCTCCTCGCCGGCACGCTCGCCCGCGACGTGGCGGAGCCGCACCTCGACGGGATACTCGCCCGCGCCCTGCACCGTGAGCCCGAGGAACTCGATGCCGTAGTCGGGCACGATCCGGCCCGGACCGTGCGCGGCGGCCTCGGCGAAGTAGTCGAGCACGCGCGCCTGGTTCACGATCAGGTGGGGGAACTCGCTGATCTGGTACGCGTAGTCCGCCGTCCGCGACCGACGCACGATCCGGCGCGGATCGTCCGGGTCGGGCCCCCAGAAGTTCATCCAGCCGATGTTGTACGCCTCGGCGGTGATCCGCTCGGCGAAGCCGAAGGCCTGGAACGTCTCGACGCTCCGCGGCTGGATGCCGTCGGCCTGCCCGAGGACGAGCCGCCCGTCCCGCCGTTCGACCAGGCGGGTCACCACCGTCGGGTACTGCGACAGCTGCGCGGCCAGCAGCATGCCCGCCGGCCCCGAGCCGACGATCAGCACGTCGATCTCGTCGGGGAGCTCGGCCGGGCGGTCGACGCCGGTGCCGGCGGAGGGCTGGACGCGAGGGTCGCCGGAGACGTACCCGTGGTGGTGGAACTGCATCGTCTTCGATCCTTCCCCGACGTCTCGGTCGGGCTGCTGCCATCTTCTCGCGGATTCGGCCGGAACGGATTCGGAGCCGGCGCCCGGATTCGGAGCCGTCAGCGATGAGGCTCCGAATCCGGTGCGACCCTCCGAGTCCGAGGCCGGCGGGACGGCCCGCTCAGGCCCGTGCGAGCCCGCGGATGGGGCTCACGGCCTGCTCGGCCTCGTGGTCGGGGCCGAGGGGGATGCCGCTGCGGTCGCGCAGCAGCAGCGTCGCGATCAGCCCCAGGACGGTCATGCCGGCGAGGTACCACGTGACGGCGTCGGTCGAGCCGGTGCGCTGGACGAGCCAGGTGGCGATCGACGGCGCGAAGGCGCCACCGAGGATCGCGCCGATCGCGTACGAGATCGAGACGCCCGAGAAGCGGATCGACGCCGGGAACAGCTCCGCGTAGAGCGCCGCCTGCGGCCCGTAGGTGAATCCGAGGCCCACGGTGAGGATCACCAGACCAGCCGTCAGAAGCGCGATCTCGCCGGTGTTGACGAGCGGGAACAGCAGGAGCACGCCCACGAGCTGCAGCACCCAGCCGATGATGTAGGTGGTGCGTCGGCCGAGCCGGTCCGACAGCCAGCCCGCGATCCACGTGAAGACGAGCCACGAGACGGCCGAGAGGGTGACCGCCCACAGCACGTCCGACGTGGCCAGGCCGAGCGGACCCTTCGGGTCGGTCGCGTACCGCTGGATGTATCCGCCGGTCGTCATGTAGCCGACGGCGTTGTTGCCGGCGAAGACCAGCGCGGCGACCACGACCAGGAGCGCGTGCGTGCGGAACAGCTGCACGATCGGCATGCGCGTCTCCTCCTTGCGCTCGGCGAGCTCGAGGAAGACCGGGCTCTCCTCGACACGGCGACGCACGTAGTAGCCGATGAGGATGAGCACGACGCTCAGCAGGAAGGGGATGCGCCAGCCCCACGTGAGGAAGAACTCCTCACCCGGGAGGGCGACGATCGCGAGCACGGCGGAGGCCAGCAGGAGCCCGAGGGGCACACCGATCTGGGGCGAGGCGCCGAAGAGCCCGCGCTTGGCCTTCGGCGCGTGCTCGACGGCCATCAGCACGGCGCCGCCCCACTCGCCGCCGGCGGAGATCCCCTGCAGGATCCGCAGGACGACCAGGAGGATCGGGGCGATGATGCCGATCTGGGCATACGTCGGCAGCAGCCCGACGAGGGTGGTCGCGACGCCCATCAGCACCAGGGTCAGCATCAGCACGAGGCGTCGGCCGTACTTGTCGCCGAGGTGACCGGCGAGGAAGGCGCCGAACGGGCGGAAGAGGAAGCTGATCCCCACGGTGAGGAACGAGATGATCTGGGCGAGCTGCTCGCCGGCGGGGGCGAAGAACAGCTGGCCGAACACGAGTCCGGCGGCGGAGGCGTAGATGAAGAAGTCGTACCACTCGACGGTGGTGCCGACCACCGTGGCGAAGACGACGCGGCGCCGGTCGGCGGCGGTGGATATCGTGCCCGTGGGGGTGAAACCCGGGTGGGGAGCGGGCGAGGCTGTGCTCATGGTGACTCCTGTGTCGGTGACGTCGCTGTCGGGGCGGGCTGTGCTTGCCCGGTGACTCAGGATCATATACGATTTCAGATACGACGCAAGAGCGAGGGAGCTCATGACCATCGACGACACCACCGATCCGCGGTTCGCGGGGCTTCCCGGCCGTCCCGGGAAGATCATCGCGGTGCACCTCAGCTACGCCTCGCGCGCCACCCAGCGCGGCCGCCGGCCCAGCGCCCCGTCGTACTTCCTCAAGCCGTCGAGCTCGGTGGCCTCCTCCCCCTCGACGATCGCCCGCCCCGCCGGCACCGAGCTGCTGGCGTTCGAGGGCGAGATCGCCCTGGTGATCGGTGCGGAGGCCCGGCAGGTGGACCTCGCCGAAGCCTGGGATCACGTCGGATGGGTCACGGCAGCCAACGACCTCGGGCTCTACGATCTGCGCGCGGCCGACAAGGGCTCCAACGTCCGCTCCAAGGGGGGCGACGGGTTCACCCCGATCGGTCCGCGGCTGATCGACGCCCGCACGGTCGATCCTGCGCAGCTGCGGGTGCGCACGTGGGTCAACGGCGACCTCGCGCAGGACGACACGACCGCCGGGCTGATCTTCCCGCTCGCGCAGTTCGTCGCCGACCTCAGCCAGCACCTCACCCTCGAGCCGGGCGACGTGATCCTCACCGGCACGCCGGCGGGCTCGTCCGTCATCGCGCCGGGTGACGTCGTCGAGGTGGAGGTCGACTCCCCCGCCACCGGCGCCTCCTCGGGACGGCTCGTGACGACCGTCGTCGAGGGCGACGGCCCCGGCTACGACGGCAGCCTCGGGTCCCTCCCCGCCGTCGACGACACGCAGCGCGCCGAGGCCTGGGGAGCGGCGCCCGAGCGCCCGGCGCTCGACCCATCCCTGCGCGAGAAGCTGGAACGCGTTACGGTGGCCGCGCTCTCGCAGCAGCTGCGCCAGCGCGGGCTGGACAACGTCACGATCGACGGCGTGCGCCCCCTGCAGCCGGGCGCGAAGCTCGTGGGCACGGCCCGCACACTGCGGTTCGTCCCGAACCGCGAAGACCTCTTCGAGAGCCACGGCGGCGGCTACAACGCGCAGAAGCGCGTGTTCGACGCCGTGGGCGCGGGCGAGGTCGTGGTCATCGAAGCCCGCGGCGAAGCGGGCTCGGGCACGCTGGGCGACATCCTGGCGATCCGCGCCCGCGCCCGGGGCGCCGCGGGGATCGTCACCGACGGCGGCGTGCGCGATGCCGAGGCCGTCGCCGCCGTGGGGCTCCCCGTCTACGCCGCCGGGGCCCACCCCGCCGTCCTCGGCCGCAAGCACGTGCCGTGGGACCACGACCTCACCATCGCGTGCGGCGGGACCACGGTGCAGCCGGGCGACGTCATCGTCGGCGACGCCGACGGCGTGATCGTCATCCCCCCGGGCCTGGCCGAAGAGGTGGTCGACGCCGCGCTCGCCCGCGAGGACGAGGACGCGTGGATCGCCGCCCGCGTCGCCGAGGGGCACCCCGTCGACGGCCTGTTCCCGATGAACGCCGCCTGGCGTGAACGCTACGAGGCCGAGAGGACCACCCCGTGACCGAGATCGCGAGCCAGAGCAAGTCCCAGACGGCCTACCACTGGATCAAGGAGCGCATCGCCGGTCAGGTGTTCACCCCGGGCTATCGCCTGGTGCTCGGCACCATCGCGCACGAGCTCGACATGAGCGTCGTGCCCGTGCGCGAGGCGATCCGCCAGCTGGAGGCCGAGGGCCTCGTGACCTTCGAGCGCAACGTCGGCGCCCGCGTCTCGATGGTCGACGACACCCAGTACCGCCACAGCATGCAGGCCCTCAGCATCCTCGAGGGCACCGCGACGGCGCTCGCGGCCCGGCGGCTGACCGTCGACGATCTCCATGCCGCACGGCGCGTCAACGAGCTGATGATCGAGACGCTCGAGCACTTCGACCCGCACGCCTTCACGCGCCTGAACCAGGAGTTCCACGCGGCGCTGTTCGGCAAATGCCCCAATCCGCGGCTGCTCGAGCTCGTCGAGGCCGAGTGGGGCCGGCTGGGCAATCTCCGCGACTCGACGTTCAGCTTCGTCCCCGGCCGCGCGCAGGAGTCGGTGCACGAGCACGAGAACATCGTCCGCCTCATCGAGCACGGCGCGCCGTTGGGCGAGATCGAGAAGGCGGCCCGCCGCCACCGGTCGGCCACCCTCGACGCCTACATGATCCACGAGCACCCCGACGAAGCGCTGGGTCTTCCCGCCTTCTGAGCCCCGGCCTTCCGACCCGCCTCCCGTCACCACAAGGAGCACCATGACCACTCCCTCCCTCGACACCCGCCACGTGCCGGCCGACCTGCCGAGCCGCATCCGGCACTACATCGACGGGGAGTTCGTCGACTCGCTCGACGGCGACACCTTCGACGTGCTCGAGCCCGTCTCCAACGAGACCTACGTGCAGGCCGCGGCCGGCAAGAAGGACGACATCGACAGGGCCGTCGCCGCCGCGCGCCGGGCGTTCACCGACGGCCCGTGGCCGCGCATGCTTCCCCGCGAGCGCTCGCGGGTGCTCCACCGGATCGCCGACATCGTCGAATCGCGCGACGCCCGCCTCGCCGAGCTGGAGTCCTTCGACTCCGGACTGCCGATCACGCAGGCCCTCGGCCAGGCCCGCCGCGCAGCCGAGAACTTCCGCTTCTTCGCCGACCTGATCGTCGCCCAGTCCGACGACACGTTCAAGGTGCCCGGACGCCAGCTCAACTACGTCAACCGCAAGCCGATCGGGGTCGCGGGGCTCATCACGCCCTGGAACACGCCGTTCATGCTCGAGTCGTGGAAGCTCGGCCCCGCGCTGGCCACCGGCAACACGGTCGTGCTCAAGCCCGCGGAGTTCACGCCGCTGTCGGCGTCGCTGTGGGCGGGGATCTTCGAGGAGGCGGGGCTGCCGCCCGGGGTCTTCAACCTCGTCAACGGACTGGGCGAGGAGGCCGGCGACGCCCTCGTGAAGCACCCCGACGTTCCGCTCATCTCGTTCACGGGCGAGAGCCGCACGGGGCAGCTCATCTTCGCCAACGCGGCGCCCCACCTCAAAGGCCTGTCGATGGAGCTCGGCGGCAAGTCGCCCGCGATCGTCTTCGCCGACGCCGACCTCGACGCGGCCGTCGACGCGACCATCTTCGGCGTGTTCTCGCTCAACGGCGAGCGCTGCACCGCCGGCAGCCGCATCCTCGTGCAGCGGGAGGTCTACGACGAGTTCGTCGAGCGCTATGCCGCGCAGGCGAAGCGCGTGAAAGTCGGCTACCCGCACGACCCGGCGACCGAGGTGGGGGCGCTCGTGCACCCCGAGCACTTCGAGAAGGTGATGGGCTACATCGAGATCGGCAAGGGCGAGGGGCGCCTCGTCGCCGGCGGCGGGCAGCCGGAGGGCTTCGCCTTCGGCAACTTCGTGGCCCCGACCGTGTTCGTCGACGTGGCCCCGGGGGCCCGGATCTTCCAGGAGGAGATCTTCGGCCCGGTCGTGGCGATCACCCCGTTCGACACCGACGAAGAGGCCCTGGCCCTCGCGAACGACACGAAGTACGGCCTCGCCGCCTACGTGTGGACGAACGATCTGACGCGCGCCCACACCTTCGCGCAGTCCGTCGAGGCAGGCATGGTGTGGCTGAACTCGAACAACGTGCGAGACCTCCGCACCCCGTTCGGCGGGGTGAAGGCCTCGGGACTGGGACACGAAGGCGGCTACCGCTCCATCGACTTCTACACCGACCAGCAGGCCGTGCACATCACGCTCGGCGAGGTCCACAACCCCACTTTCGGCAAGTAAGCAAGGACGCTGACATGACCCACCGCGATGAGATGACGCTCACCTCCTCGGGCTTCTTCGTGAGCCAGGAGGCGCCGATCCGCTCCGACGACCCCATCCCGACGCCGACGGCTCCGGCGCCCGACATCCTGCGCTGCGCCTACATGGAGCTGGTCGTCACCGACCTCGCGGCGTCGCGCGCGTTCTACGTCGACGTCCTCGGACTGTACGTGACGGAGGAGGACGACGAGACGATCTACCTCCGCTCCACGGAGGAGTTCATCCACCACAACCTCGTGCTGCGGCAGGGACCGGTCGCGGCCGTCGCCGCGTTCTCGTACCGCGTGCGCTCGTCCGAGGACCTCGACAAGGCGGTGGCCTTCTACGAGGAGCTCGGCTGCCGCGTGGAGCGCCGGGCGGAAGGGTTCGTCCGCGGCATCGGCGACGCGGTCCGCGTGACCGACCCGCTCGGCTTCCCCTACGAGTTCTTCTTCCAGACCGAGCACGTCGAGCGCCTGTCGTGGCGATACGACCTCCACACGCCGGGCGAGCTCGTGCGACTCGATCACTTCAACCAGGTGACCCCCGACGTGCCGCGCGCGGTGAACTTCATGCAGTCGCTCGGCTTCCGCGTCACCGAGGACATCCAGGACGAGGAGGGCACCGTGTACGCCGCGTGGATGCGCCGCAAGCCCACTGTCCACGACACCGCGATGACGGGCGGCGACGGCCCGCGCATGCACCACGTGGCGTTCGCGACCCACGAGAAGCACAACATCCTCGCGATCTGCGACAAGCTGGGCGCGCTCCGGCGGTCCGACGCGATCGAGCGCGGACCGGGCCGCCACGGCGTCTCCAACGCGTTCTACCTGTACCTGCGCGATCCCGACGGCCATCGCGTGGAGATCTACACGCAGGACTACTACACGGGCGACCCCGACAACCCGGTCGTCACCTGGGACGTCCACGACAACCAGCGCCGCGACTGGTGGGGGAACCCCGTGGTCCCCTCTTGGTACACCGAGGCCTCCCTCGTGCTCGACCTCGACGGCAACCCGCAGCCGGTGGTCGCCCGCACCGACTCGTCGGAGATGGCCGTGACGATCGGCGCCGACGGCTTCTCCTACACCCGCCCGGGCGAGGACGAGCTGCCGGAGTACAAGCAGGGCGAGTACAAGCTGGGTCACCAGCTGTGATCCGTCGACAGGCTCAGGGACCCGACCGACAGGCCCGGGGAGCGGGGGCGGACGATGCTCGATGACGCCACCATCGCGGCGCTGGCGGCCGAGCTCGCGGAGGCGGACCGCACGCACGGCGTCATCCCGCGGATCACGGCACGGCACCCCGAGGCCACCGTCGAGGACTCGTACGCGATCCAGCGGGTGTGGCGCGATCGCATGACGGCGGCGGGCCGCCGGCTCGTCGGCCGCAAGATCGGGCTCACCTCGCGCGCCATGCAGCAGGCGACCGGCATCGCCGAGCCCGACTACGGCGTGATGTTCGACGACACCGTGTTCCGCAGCGGCGACGGCGTCCCCGTCGACCACTTCTCCAACGTCCGCGTCGAAGTCGAGCTGGCCTTCGTGCTGAAGGAGCCGCTCGCGGGGCCGGACGCCACCCTGGCCGACGCGCTGCGCGCGACGGACTACGTCGTGCCGGCGCTGGAGATCCTCAACTCCCACATCGAGCTCGAGGGCCGGACGATCGTCGACACGATCAGCGACAACGCCGCCTACGGCGCGATGGTGCTCGGCGAGACCCGTCGCCGCCCCGACGAGGTCGACCTGCCTTGGGTGCCGGCGGTGCTCCGCAAGAACGGCGAGGTGGAGGAGACCGGGGTGGCTGCGGGCGTCCTCGGTCATCCGGCGACCGGCGTGGCGTGGCTCGCGAACAAGATCCATCCGCACGGTGACAGACTCGAGGCGGGCGAGATCATCCTCGCCGGATCGTTCACCCGACCCGTGTGGGTCGCGCGCGGCGACGAGGTGCTGTGCGACTACGGACCGATGGGGAGCATCTCATGCCGCTTCATCTGACGGACACCTTCCGGGACCGCCTCGCCGCCGCCGGCTCCCGGCCGCTCGCCGGCCTCTGGGCCTGCGCCGGCTCGCCGCTGGTGACGGAGATCCTGGCGGGATCGGGCATCGACTGGCTGCTGATCGACATGGAGCACTCGCCCAACGGCCTGGAGTCGACGCTTGCTCAGCTGCAGGCGGTCGCCGCATACCCGGCGACGCCGGTCGTCCGCGTGCCGATCGGGGATGTCGTGACCATCAAGCAGGTCCTCGACCTCGGGGCGCAGAACATCCTCGTGCCCATGGTGTCGTCGGCCGACGAGGCGCGCGCCGCCGTGGCGGCCGTCCGCTACCCGCCGCGCGGGCAGCGAGGGGTCGGCTCGGCGCTGTCCCGATCGGCCCGCTGGAACCGCGTCGAGGGGTATCTGCAGGACGCCGACCGCCACACGTCGCTGTTCGTGCAGATCGAGACGGCCGAGGGCGTCGCCGCCGCGGCCGAGATCGCCGCGGTGGACGGCGTGGACGGCGTCTTCGTGGGCCCTTCCGACCTCGCCGCCTCGATGGGGCTGCTCGGTCAGCAGACCCACCCCGACGTCGTGGCCGCGGTCCGCCGCACGTTCGACGCGGTCCGTGCGACCGGCACCCCCGTGGGCGTCAACGCCTTCGACCCGGCGGTCGCGCGCGACTACGTCGATGCGGGCGCCGCCTTCGTGCTCGTCGGCGCGGACGTGTCGATCCTCGCCCGCGCCTCCGAGGGCTTCGCGGCCGACTGGGCCTGAGCGTGCTGCGCCCGATGTCCCACTCTCTTCGCACCGTGTCCCCATTTCGGCGGATTCCGTGACCCGCAAGCGACCGGAAGTGGGACATCCGCCCCTGGGGTGACAGGCTGGGCGCATGAAGAGGGATGTCACGAGCCGCATCGTCCTGCAGGTCACCGAGACCGCCGACCTCGTGTTCGCGATCGCCGTGGCCTCCGCCTACTCCGCGACGGAGTCGCTGACGGCGAGTCTCGACGGCGCGCCGGTGGAGGTGCGCGAGCTCTCCGACGTCCACGGCGGACGTCTGCACCGCCTCACCGCGGAGCCCGGCGAGCTCGTCGTCGAGTACCGCGCGAGCGTGAGCGACCCCGCGACCGCGCTCGAGACGACGGAGACCGACCTGCTCGTCTACGGCCGTCCGAGCCGCTACGCCGACTCCGACACCCTCGCCGCGACCGCCGCCGCGCAGTTCGGCGGCATCCCCGAGGGCAGGGACCTGCTGACGGCCGTGTCGTCGTGGGTGGGCACGCAGCTCTCCTACGTGCCGGGCTCGTCGCTCCCGACCGACGGTGCGACCCAGACGCTCCTGGCCCGCCGTGGCGTGTGCCGCGACTACGCCCACCTGTGCGTGGCGCTGCTGCGCGCCCGCGGCGTGCCGGCGCGCCTGGTCGCGGTGTACGCGCCCGGACTGCACCCCATGGACTTCCACGCCGTGGCAGAGGCGTGGATCGAGGGCGCGTGGCGGGTCGTCGACGCGACGACCCTGGCGCCGCGTTCCAGCCTGGTGCGAATCGCCACCGGCCGCGACGCCGCGGACACCGCCTTCCTCAACGTGATGAGCGGCCGAGCCGACCTGGTCGACGTCGAGGTCTCCGCCGTGGCCGACGTGCTCCCGGACGACGACCTCGACGAACTGGTGACCATCGGCTGACACTCCGCGAGTAAACCTGTTGACATCTCTCATGTCAACTGGTTGACTCGCGCCATGGCCGCGCGTATCACCGTCACCCTCCACGAGCTCGTGGCCGAGCTCGACATCTACGCGGATGCCGTGCTGCGCGAACGCCACGGCGTCTCGTACAACCTGTTCGAGTTCCTCGCGACCCTCGCCGAGCTCGGCCCCATCGACATCACCGGGCTCGCCCGATGCCTGCGCGTCACGAAGGCCGCCGTCAGCAAGCGCGTGCCGGCGCTCGTGGCGGACGGGTGGATCACCACCGAGTCCGGCGGCGGGCGACGGATCGTCCTGTCGCTGACGCCGAGGGGTGCCGACCTGGTCGAGTCCGCCGGCGGCGAGCTGGAGACCGAGTTCACCGACATGCTCGCCGACCCGCGGCTCGATCCCGCCGTCTCCCCCGCCGCGATCGACCGCGAGCGCCTGAACCGACATCTGGCCACCCTCACCGCCATCGTCATCGAGAAGGGACACCCCGCATGAACCGTCGCATCCTCGTCGTGGTGGGAACGCCGCTGCCCGACACGCTCACCCACGCGCTCGCGGGCGCCTACCTCGAGGGGGTGCGCGGGGCGGGGGCAGAGGTGCGCGTCATCGATCTGGCCCGCGACCCCATCCCGGACCACCCGCGCGTGCGCGACCAGCTGCGCGTCCCGCGCACCGACGCGGATCTCGCCCTCGACCCCGACGTCGCGCGCTACCTCGACGACGTGCTGTGGGCCGACCACCTCGTCGTCCTCCATCCGCAGTGGTGGGGCACGGTCCCGGCGGCGCTCAAGGCGTTCATCGATCGCGTCTTCCTCTCCGGCGGCACGTTCCGCTACCGGGAGCGATCGGCGGTGTCGGACCGTCTCCTGTCCGGACGGACGGCGCGCGTCGTCATGACGATGGACTCGCCGCGCTTCTGGAACCGCCTCGTCTATCGGAACGCCGCGGAGACCTCGCTCACCCGCGCCACCCTCGGCTACTGCGGAGTGAAGACCATCGGCGTCACGCGGTTCTCGCCGGTCCGCTTCAGCGACGACGCCGCGCGCGCAGACTGGATCGCCCGCGTCCGTGCGCTCGGCGTGAAGGATGCCGGCGCCTCAGCCCGCAGGCGCCGGGTCGCCTTCCCGCCTGCGGCGGAGCGTGCCACTGTAGGAGCATGAAGTCCTGGGTCGTGAGGTTCGCCTCGCTGTACGTGTTCAACGTCGTCGTGCTGCTCCTGATCGGGCTGCTCCTCCCGAGCGTGAGCGTGGGATGGGCGTCGCTGTGGGCCGGCGTCATCCTCACGGCGGCCACCATCTGGCTGAAGCCGTTCGTCACCCGCCTCTTCACGGGCGCCGCGAAGAAGTCCGCCTCGCGTCGCACGTTCGTCGGCGAGAAGCTCGTGCAGTACGGGATCGTCTTCGTGGTCGAGCTGATCGTATGGATCCTCGTGGTCGTCTTCTCGGGCGTCGACGTGCGCGGCTGGTTCTGGGGCTACGTGATCCCCCCGATCCTGCTCCTGCTCGCGTGGGTGGTGTACGACCTCGTCGACGACCGCGTCGAATCGCGTACGGGCGCGATCTACGACCGCGCGACCGGACGCCGGGTCGCGCCGGGCGCCTCCGCGGCTGCGACGCCGTCGGCGGACGCAGCGGAGACCCGCGACGGCCTCACCCCCGAGCAGCGCCGCATGCTCGACGAGCTCGGCTCATGAAGTTGCTGTAACAAAGCGACGCCCGAGCGCCCTCCGTGCGCGGCGAGGCGGGAGAATGGATGCCACGGCGCTGCCGCACAGCACGCGGGCGGCGCCGCGTCCCGATCCACCCGATCGCACCTGATCACGGAGAACTCACATGTCTCGTCCTTCCCTGCGCACCGTCCTCGTCGCCTCGCTCGCGGCATCCGTCCTGCTCGCCACCGGGTGCGCGTCGGGCACCACGCCCTCCTCCTCGGAGTCGCCTGCCGCCGACGAGGGATACGTGACCCCCGGCAAGCTCACCATCGCGACGGGCGAGACCGCCTACTTCCCGTACGTCATCGACGACGACCCGGCCAGCGGCGAGGGCTTCGAGGCGGCTGTCGCGTATGCCGTGGCCGACGAGCTCGGCTTCGCGCACGATGACGTCGAGTGGGTGCGGACGAGCTTCGAGTCGGCCATCGCGCCGGGCCCCAAGAGCTTCGACTTCAACATCCAGCAGTACACGATCACCGACGAGCGCAAGCAGGCCGTCGACTTCTCGTCGCCGTACTACTCCGCGAGCCAGGCCGTGGTCGCAATCGAGGGCGGCGCCGCCGACGGGGTCACCGACCTCGCGGGCCTGAAGGACCTCACCCTCGGCGCCATGACCGGCTCCACGAGCGCCACGACGCTCGAGGAGGCCGTGCAGCCGACGACCGCCCCGCAGCTCTACGCGTCGAACGAGGACGCCGTCGCCGCGCTGAAGGCGAACCAGATCGACGCGATCGTGCTCGACCTGCCGACCGCGTACTACGCGACCGGCGTCTACATCGAGAACTCCTTCATCGTCGGGGAGCTCCCTGCTGCGGGCGTGCCCGACGAGTGGGGCCTTCTGCTGGCGAAGGACTCGCCGCTGACCGAGCGGGTCACCGCCGCGGTCGACGCGCTCCGCGAGGACGGCACGCTCGCCGAGATCACCGACGAGTGGCTGGGTTCCGGCCAGGGCGTGACGCTCCTGCAGTGACGTCGCGCTAGCGTCGTTCTGTGACATCGCATCAGCCGAGCGCGCTCGAGCTCGACCGGCGCGCCTTCCGACGGGGGCGTGAGCGCCGGTCGGTGCTCGTCGCGATCGCGTCGACCCTCGTCTTCGCGGCGATCGTCTGGGCGACGGTCATCAACACGCCCGGCTGGGCATCGGTCCAGCAGAGCTTCTTCGCTCCCGACGTCGCCCTGCAGGCGCTTCCCAAGGTCTGGGACGGCTTCCTCATCAACCTGCAGGTGCTCGGCCTGTCGGTGATCACGGTCGCGCTCGTCGCGCTGCTGGTGGCGGTGCTGCGCACCCTCCGCGGGCCCGTGTTCTTCCCGGTGCGGGTGATCGCCGCCGGCTACACCGACCTGTTCCGCGGCTTCCCGTTCATCATCGTGCTGTACCTCGTGGGCTTCGGCCTGCCGACGATCACCGACACGCGCATGCCGGTGGTGCTGCTCGGCGTCATCGCGGTGACGCTCACCTACTCCGCGTACGTCGCCGAGGTGATCCGGGCGGGCATCGAGGCGGTGCACCCCTCGCAGCGGCTCGCCGCCCGCGCCCTCGGGCTCGGGTACGTCCAGACGCTCCGCCGCGTCGTGCTGCCCCAGGCGCTGCGCAAGATGACGCCGCCGCTCATGAACGACTTCATCTCGATGCAGAAGGACGTGGGGCTGATCTCGATCCTCGGCGCGATGGATGCGATCGCCGGCGCGCGCTCGGTCGCCTCGCTCACCTACAACTTCACGCCCTATGTGGTGGCCGGCATCCTCTTCGTGCTGCTCGCGATCCCCACGATCCGCCTGGCCGACTGGTACACCGCGCGGCTGCGCGAACGCGAGCAGGCGGGAGCGATCCTGTGACCGTGCCGGCCCCCGCTCCCCTGCTGCGCGCGAGCGGTCTGTGGAAGGCGTTCGGCGAGCGCGAGGTGCTGCGCGGCATCGACCTGGAGCTCGCCCGGCACGAGGTCGTCGCCGTCATCGGTGCCAGCGGCTCGGGCAAGTCGACGCTCCTGCGCTGCCTGAACCTGCTGGAGCCCATCGACGACGGGCAGATCTTCCTCGCCGACGTCGACATCTCCGATCCCCGCGCCGACGCCAACGCCATCCGCGCGCGGTTCGGCGCGGTCTTCCAGAGCTACAACCTGTTCCCGCACCTGTCGGTGCTCGACAACGTCACCCTCGCCTCGCGCGTGGTGCACCGGATGCCGCGGCGCGACGCCGAGGAGCGCGCACGGACACTGCTGGCGCGGGTGGGCCTCGTGGACAAGGCGAAGGAGCACCCCGACAGACTGTCGGGCGGCCAGCAGCAGCGCGCGGCGATCGTCCGCGCCATCGCGACCGACCCCGAGGTGCTCCTGCTCGACGAGATCACCTCGGCCCTCGACCCGGAGCTCGTCGGCGAGGTGCTCGAGCTCGTCCGCGAGCTCGTCGTCGACGGCGCGACCATCCTCATGGCCACGCACGAGATGGGCTTCGCGCGCGACGTGGCCGACCGGGTCGTGTTCCTGGACGACGGTGTCATCGTCGAGCAGGGACCGCCCGCGCAGCTGTTCACCGCACCGCAGCACGCGCGCACCCGGGAGTTCCTGGCGCGCTTCACCGCCTGACGCGGGTCGGCGCTCCGGACGTCGAGCGAGCGCGGCGAGACGACAGCGCCGCTCCGACACGACGCCGTTTCGTCTCGTCGCTGCGCTCCTCGCTCAACGACCGGGGGCCGGGCAGCTCCGTTCCGTCTCGTCGCTGCGCTCCTCGCTCAACGACCGAGGGCCGGGCAGCTCCGTTCCGTCTCGTCGCTGCGCTCCTCGCTCAACGACCGGGAAGCGCGCTCCGGACGTTGAGCGAGCGCAGCGAGACGAAACGCCGCTCCGACAGGGCGCCGTCAGCCGGCGAGGCGCGCCGCGGTCTCCACGACATTCGCGACGAGCATCGCCCGAGTCATCGGCCCCACGCCTCCGGGGTTGGGCGAGAGCCAGCCGGCGACCTCGGCGACGGCGGGGTCGACATCGCCCGCGAGCTTGGCCCTCCCCGACTCGGTCGTGCCGACGCGGGTCACGCCCACATCGAGCACGGCGGCGCCGGGCTTGATCCACTCGGCCTTGACCAGATGCGGCTGCCCGACCGCCGCGACGACGATGTCGGCGCGGGCGACCTCCGCGGCCAGGTCGGGGGTACGCGAATGCGTCAGCGTCACCGTGGCATCGGTGCCCTTGCGGGTCAGCAGCAGACCGAGCGGCCGTCCGACGGTGATGCCGCGGCCGATGACCGTCACGTGCCTGCCCGCGATGGCGACCCCGTGGCGCTCGAGGAGCTCGACGATGCCGGCGGGGGTGCACGGCAGGGGCGCCGCGATCGCGTTCGCGGGGTCGACGCCCAGGACCAGCCGTCCGAGGTTGGTCGGGTGGAGCCCGTCGGCGTCCTTCGCCGGGTCGATGAGCTCGAGGATGGCGTTCTCGTCGATCCCCTTCGGCAGCGGCAGCTGCACGATGAACCCGGTGACGGCGGGGTCCTCGTTGAGGGCGCGGACGGCGTCGGCGATCTCGTCCTGCGTCGCGGTCGCGGGCAGCTCGACCGAGATCGAGGCCACACCGACCTCGGCGCAGTCGCGGTGCTTGCCGGTCACGTAGGAGCGCGATCCCGGGTCGTCGCCGACGAGCAGCGTGCCCAGGCCCGGGACGATGCCCCGTTCGGCGAGCGCGGCGACCGTCTGGGCGAGTTCGGCCTTGATGGCGGCCGCGGTGGCGACCCCGTCGAGCTTCTGCGCCGTCACTGCTGGAGGCCCGGGTAGAGGGGGAACGCCTCGGTCAGCACCGCGACGCGGGCGCGCAGCGCCTCGACGTCGGCGCCGGGAAGCAGCGCGAGCGCGATGATGTCGGCGACCTCGGCGAACTCGGCGTCGCCGAACCCGCGGGTGGCGAGCGCGGGAGTGCCGATGCGCAGCCCCGACGTCACCATCGGCGGGCGCGGGTCGTTCGGCACCGCGTTGCGGTTCACCGTGATGTGGATGTCGTGGAGGAGGTCCTCGGCCTGCTTGCCGTCGATCTCCGCGTCGCGCAGGTCGACGAGCACGAGGTGCACGTCGGTGCCGCCGGAGCGCACCGAGATGCCGGCGTCCTTCACGTCCTGCTGCGAGAGGCGCTCGGCGATGATGTGCGCGCCGCGCAGCACGCGCTCCTGCCGCTCGACGAACTCCGGCGTCTTGGCCAGCTTGAAGGCGGTCGCCTTGGCGGCGATCACGTGCATGAGCGGCCCGCCCTGCTGGCCGGGGAAGACGGCCGTGTTGATCTTCTTGGCGAGGTCGGCGTCGTTGGTGAGGATGAAGCCCGAGCGGGGGCCGCCGATGGTCTTGTGCACGGTCGACGAGACGACGTGGGCGTGGGGCACGGGCGAGGGGTGCAGGCCCGCGGCGACGAGACCGGCGAAGTGCGCCATGTCGACCCACAGGAGCGCGCCGACCTCGTCGGCGATCTCGCGGAACTTCGCGAAGTCCAGCTGGCGCGGGTAGGCCGACCAGCCGGCGATGATCACCTTCGGGCGGTGCTCGAGCGCGAGCCGGCGGACCTCCTCCATGTCGATGATCGAGGTCTCCGGGTCGACGCCGTACGCGACGATGTCGTAGAGCCGGCCCGAGAAGTTGATCTTCATGCCGTGGGTGAGGTGGCCGCCCTGGTCGAGCGAGAGACCGAGCAGCGTGTCGCCCGGACGCGCGATGGCGTGGAGCACGGCGGCGTTGGCGGTGGCGCCCGAGTGCGGCTGCACGTTGGCGAACTCGGCGCCGAACAGGTCCTTGGCGCGCTGGATGGCGAGCTCCTCGGCGACGTCGACCTCTTCGCACCCCCCGTAGTAGCGACGCCCGGGGTAGCCCTCGGCGTACTTGTTCGTCAGGACCGATCCCTGCGACTGGAGCACCGAGACCGGCACGAAGTTCTCGGAGGCGATCATCTCGAGGTAGCCGCGCTGGCGCTGGAGCTCGCGGTCGAGCACCTCGGCGATCTCGGGGTCGACCTCGGCGAGCGGGGCGTTGAAGACGGAATCGGTCATGACGATCTCCTGACGACGGCTTTCGGATTCTGTGTGCTGAGCAACAGCGACGGGTGTCGAGGTGCTCGCATCGGCCCAGGCGTGCGGTCGAATGCCGTGTCGGTCGCTCCCCGGTGGTGTCCCACCTCAACGCCAGTCGCGACCCCCCGAGCATACCGGATGCGGCGCTGATAGGCTGGCCCGGACGGTTTTGTTAGGAACCTTTACATGCCTCCGCCGGAGTCGCCGGCGGGCAGAATGAGAGCCATGGTGACTCCACCCCCGGTCGTCCCCCTCCCCTCGTCGGCCGAGCGCTCCCCCGGTGCGGCCTTCCGCCTCTCGGACGCCGCCGCACTCTCGGGCGACCCGAGCGCCGCCGCCGCCCTGCGCAGGATCCTGCGGGCCGTCGGAGCCCCGATCGGCCATGACGCCGACGGCACGACGGGCGACATCGACCTCGTCGTGGACGGCTCCGGCGCACCCGAGTCCTACCGGCTCGTCGCCGACGCGGACGGGGTGCGCATCGCGGGCGCCGACGCGGCGGGGCTCTTCTACGGCGTCCAGACGCTCGGGCAGCTTCTCACCCGCGACGACGACGGGGCGTGGCGGATCCCCGCCGTCCGCGTGGGCGACGCACCGCGCTTCGCCTACCGCGGGGTCATGCTCGACGTGGCACGCCACTTCCATCCCGTCGCGACCGTCGAGGCCTACATCGACCGCGCCGCCGCGCTGAAGTTCAACGTGCTGCACCTGCACCTCAGCGACGACCAGGGCTGGCGGCTGGAGATCCCGTCGCGCCCGCTGCTGACCGAGCGCGCGTCCGGCTCGTCGGTGGGCGGTGACGGCGGCGGCTTCTTCACCCAGGACGACTACCGGCGGATCGTCGCCTACGCCGCGGCACGGCACATGACCGTGGTCCCCGAGATCGACCTCCCGGGGCACACGCACGCGGTCTCGCTCGCCTATCCCGAGCTGGCCGAGCAGCCCGTTCTCAGCGATCACGTCCGCGACACGGTCCGTGTCTTCGGCGGCGGCCTGCCGCAGCACGGCGAGCCCTACGAGGGGATGGCGGTGGGCTTCTCGTCGCTGCGCATCCGCGAGGAGGAGACGTACGCCTTCCTCGAGGACGTGCTCTCCGACGTGGCCTCCCTCACCCCCGGCCCCTACCTGCACGTCGGCGGCGACGAGGCCCTCGGCACGTCGGCGGAGGACTTCTCCTACGCCATGGCGCGGGCGACCGAGATCGTGACCGGACTCGGCAAGACACCGGTGACCTGGCACGAGGCCGGCGCAGCGCCAGGGCTCGCAGCGGGCACGATCGGCCAGTACTGGGGCTTCGTGACCCCGACCGACGGCATGGACGACAAGACGCGAGCGTTCGTCGCCCGTGGCGGCCGCGTGGTCCTCTCACCCGCCGACGCGATCTACCTGGACATGAAGCCGAGCGAAGACTTCCCGATCGGGCTCACCTGGGCGCGCGGGGCGACCTCCCTGGAGCGCGCGTACTCGTGGGAGCCGGCGGAGGTCGTGGGCGGCGTCGGCGAGGAGAACATCCTCGGCGTCGAGGCCCCGCTGTGGACCGAGACGGTGCGGGACCTCGCCGACATCGACGCCCTCGCGTTCCCCCGCATCGCCGCCGCGGCCGAGGCCGCGTGGTCGCCGCGCACCGGCTCGCATCCGGACCGCACGTGGGACTCGTTCCGGGATCGCGCGGCCGCCCTGGTCCCGCTGTGGCGCAGCCAGGGCGTCACCACCGCGGCCGCAGAAGCAGGCGGGTCGCGATGACCACCGTCGTGCACTCCGTGCGTCTGGTCGACGACGGCCGGATCACCGACGACGCGTGGGCGGCGTTCGGCGACGGCGTGGTGATCGCCACCGGGACCGGCGACGGCTGGCGCGCGCTTCCCGCCTCCGACGCGCTCGACGGCGACGGCGGGATCCTCACCCCCGGCTTCATCGACCTGCACGGGCACGGCGGCGGCGGATGCGCGTTCGACGACGGTCCGGAGGCGATCCGCACCGCCCGCGCCGTCCACCTCGCGCGGGGGACGACGCGGGCCGTCCTCTCCCTCGTGACCGCGTCCGTCAACGACCTCGCGGAGCGAGTGCGCACGATCGCGCGCCTCGCGGGCGACGACGCCACGATCCTCGGAAGCCACCTGGAAGGCCCCTTCCTCGACCCGGCGCACAAGGGCGCGCACACCGAGGGCCTGCTGCGCCCGCCGGATGCGGCGACGGTCGACCGCCTGCTCACCGCGGGCGCGGGGACCGTGCGACAGGTGACGCTCGCTCCGGAGCTTCCCGGCGCGCTGGACGCCGTCCGCCGGTTCGTGGCCGGCGGCGCCCGGGTCGCCGTCGGCCACACCGGCGCCACCGCCGCGCAGGCAGCGGCGGCGTTCGACGCCGGCGCCACCCTGCTCACACACGCCTTCAACGCCATGCCGGGCATCCACCACCGCGCGCCCGGACCGATCGTGGCGGCGCTCGGCGACGACCGCGTCACGCTCGAGGTGATCGCCGACGGCATCCACGTCGACCCCTCCGTCGTGGCCCTCGCCTTCACCGGCGCGCCGGGGCGCGTCGCGCTCATCACGGACGCGATGGCCGCCGCCGGCGTGGGGGACGGCCACTACGAGCTCGGCGGACTCGCGGTCACGGTCGCCGGCGGCACGGCTCGCCTCGACGACGGCGGTGCGATCGCCGGCTCCACCCTCACGCAGGACGCCGCGCTGAGGGTCGCGGTGGGCGCCGGTGTCGACCTGGCCTCGGCGGTGTCCGCCCTCACCTCCGTGCCGGCGCGCGCCATCGGCGAGGAGGGGCGCTACGGCTCCCTCCGCGCGGGCGCCGCGGCCGATGCGGTGCTGCTCGACGACGCGCTCTCGGTGCGCGCGGTGTGGGTCGACGGCGTCCGCGCGGCCCGCGCCTGACGGCATCCGACCCGGCGGAGATGCGGGGCGGGTGCGCCCCCCAGCGCACTCCGCCCCGCCTGTCCCCGCGGGCGCCGCGCCTTCCCCCAGGCGCGCGACCTCGTCCGCGGTCTGAGCCCCAGGACCGCGGCACGCGATGTCGTCCCGCTCCGCGGCAGAGCCGCCGGGCGTCGGGTAGACGACCTCAGATGGTGAGACCGGGGTGGCCCCGGTCTATTACGCGACTTCGCAGAAAACCCCCGCTCGGATCCCCGGACGGCATTTTCCGAGAATCGCGTCATAGCATGCACGCTGACGCGTCTCTTGGGTGGGCCCCGAACCCGACGCCGCCCTCCTCACCCACGGAAGCCTCTCGACGACTGCGATGACCACGACCGACGACACGCGCGACGACGCGCCCGACCTCGCCGACGCCGACCTCGTGCTGCGCACACGGTCGGGCGACGCCGGGGCATTCGGCGAGCTCTGGCGCCGCCACTACCGTTCCGGGCTCTCGGTGGCGCAGTCGATCACGTCGAGCATCGATCCCGACGACCTCGTGCAGGAGGCCTACACGAGGATCTTCCGCTCGATCCAGAACGGCGGCGGGCCCACCGGGTCGTTCCGCGCCTACCTGTTCACGAGCATCCGCAACACCGCCGCGGGGTGGGGCCGCGCACGCCGAGAGACGACCATCGACGAGCTCGAGGCCGTCGAGGATCCCGACGCGAGCGCGCACGCCACCGACGAGGCCCTCGACCGCAGCCTCACGCACCAGGCCTTCCGCAGCCTGCCCACGCGCTGGCAGGAGGTGCTCTGGTACACGGAGATCGAGCAGATGAAGCCGGCCGAGATCGCCCCCCTGCTGGGGATGAAGCCGACCGCGGTCGCGCAGCTGGCGTTCCGCGCACGCGAAGGGCTCCGCGAGGCGTGGATCCAGGCGCACCTGCGGTCGGTGGCCGAGGACTCCGCGTGCCACTGGACCATCGATCGGCTCGGCGCCTACGCCCGCGGCAATCTCGGCAAACGCGACCGCGCGAAGGTCGAGGCACATCTCGCCGACTGCGCACGATGCACGATCGTGGCGTCGGAGGCACGGGAGGTCTCGCATCGACTGGCGATGATCCTCCTGCCGCTCACGGTCGGCACCGGTGCCGCGACCGCGTACCTGGCGACCGTCCAGGGCGGCGGAGCGCCACTGGTCGCGATGGCCGCGGGCGCCTCGACGGCGGCGCCCGGTGCCGTCCTGGTCGGCGGCGGGAGCACCGCCGGTTCGTCGGGGTCCGGGCTCGGGGCCTCCTCGGTCGGGAGCGCGGGCGCCGCCGCCGGCGCGGGCGGGAGCGGCGTCCTGGCCGGTGCCGGCAGCCTCGCGGCGCTCGTCACCCTCGTCGTCGCGGGCGTCGCCGTCGGCGCCGCCGTCGCCATCCCGCAGCTCGTGTCGACACACGTGGCCGCGCCGGGCGACGGTGTGCCGGAGAAGCCGCTGCCGCCCGCGGGGGACGACGATCCGATCGCCCTGCCGGCCCCCGGCCCTTCGCCCACACAGGTGCCCGAAGCCACCCCGACCACCAGCCCCACCGCCGAGCCCGCACCGGCGCCGACGCCGACGTTCGACCCGACCCCGAGCGCGAGCCCGACGGCGACGCCCACTCCGGCGCCGACGCCCTCGCCGACGCGCACCGCGACGCCCAGTCCGACTCCGGCTCCGACGCCGACACCCACGCCCACCCCGACCCCGACCCCGACACCCACGCCCACCCCGACGCCGACGCCGACGCCCACATC
>NZ_CATNHF010000028.1 GCF_950097975.1 Microbacterium sp. T2.11-28 | reverse complement strand
CGGGCGCCGCGAGATCGTGCTCGCCGTCGGAGTGGCCGCGGTCCTGCTGTCGGTCCTCCTCTCGCTCGCGTTCGGCTCCCGCCCGGTCTCCGCTGCCGAGGTGGTCGAGGGCATCACGGCCTGGGTCCGGGGCGAGACGCCGACCGACATCGGCGCGCTCGCGGTGCAGAGCCGGGTGCCCCGCACAGTGCTGGCCCTGCTCGCCGGAGCCGCGCTCGCCCTCTCGGGTGCGCTCATGCAGGCCATCACACGCAACCCGCTCGCCGATCCCGGCATCCTCGGCGTCAACACCGGTGCGGCACTGGCCGTCGTCGTCGGCATCGCTTTCCTCGGCATCACGAGCATGTGGAGCTACCTCGGCCTCGCACTCGCCGGGGCATTCGTGACGGCGCTGTTCGTGTACTTCGTCGGCTCCGTCGGCCCCGGCGGCACCACTCCCATCAAGCTCGCCCTCGCGGGCGCCGCCACGACGGCCGCACTGTCGTCGCTGGTCTCCGCCATCCTGCTGCCCCGCCAATCCGTCATGGACGAGTTCCGCTTCTGGCAGGTCGGCAACGTCGGCCGTGCCGCCTGGGAGACGATGGCCGTCGTCACGCCCGTGCTGATCCTCGGCGCGGTCGTCGCGATCCTCTGCGCCAGCGCCTTGAACGCGCTCGCCCTCGGCGACGACCTCGCCGTGGGGCTCGGCGTGCGGGTCGGCCGCGTGCGGATCATCGCCGCGATCACCGGCGTCGCCCTCTGCGCCGCCGTCACCGCCGTCGCCGGCCCGATCGGGTTCGTCGGGCTGATGGTCCCCCACGTCGTCCGCCTGCTGTCGGGCGCCGACCAGCGCTGGCTCCTCCCCCTGTCCGCACTCGGCGGCGCGGTGCTCCTCGTCCTCGCCGACACCGTCGGCCGCGTGATCGGCTCACCCGGCGAGGTCGAAGCGGGCATCATCACGGCGTTCCTCGGAGCGCCCGTGCTCATCGTCATCGCCCGCCGCGCCCGGATGAAGGCGCTGTGATGCCGGTCCTCCCCGTCGCGACCACCGCGCAGCTCACCGGAGTGCGCGACGCCCGCCTCCGCCGCGAGCGCCGGCGTCGCATCGCGCTGTCGATCCTCGCCCTCACCGCTGTCGTGCTGACGGGCGCGATGCTGATGCTCGGGAACACGCTCTACTCCCCCGCCGAGGTCATCGGCGTCATCCTCGGTCAGGACGTCCCCGGCGCCTCCTTCACCGTCGGCACGCTGCGCATCCCCCGCGCCCTCACCGCGCTCCTCGCCGGCATCGCCTTCGGCGTCGCCGGCGCGACGTTCCAGACGATGCTGCGCAACCCGCTGGCCAGCCCCGACGTCATCGGCATCACCTCGGGAGCCAGCGCCGCCGCGATCCTCTCCCTCATCGTCCTCGGCTGGGGAGGGGGCGCGACCGTCACCCTCGCCCTCGTGGCGGGGATCGCCACGGCCGTCGTGATCTACGTCGCCGCCCGCGGCGGCGAGTCCACCGGCGGCCGTCTGATCCTCATCGGCATCGGCGTCGGCGCCATGCTGGACGCCATCGTCGCCTACCTCCTCGTGCGCGCCGACGTGTACGACGTCGCGGTCGCCGCGCGCTGGATGGCCGGCAGTCTCAACGGCACGCGGATGGAGCAGATCCCGCCCCTCGCGATCGCCGTCGTGATCCTCGTCCCCCTGGTCGTCGCCCTGGGCCGCGACCTGCGGGCTCTCGAGCTGGGCGACGCGTCGGCGACGTCGCTCGGCGTCCGCGTCGACCGCACCCGCGTCCTGCTGGTGATCGCCGCCGTCGCCCTGGCGTGCTTCGCCACGGCCACGACCGGCCCCATCGCGTTCGTCGCCTTCCTCGCGGGTCCGATCGCCGCGCGCATCGTCGGCCCGGGGTCCCCCGTCATCATCCCCGCCGCCCTCACCGGCGCCTGCCTCGTGCTCGCCGCCGACCTGCTCGGCCAGTTCGCATTCGACACGAAGTTCCCCGTGGGCGTCATCACCGGCATCCTCGGCGCGCCCTACCTCATCTACCTGCTGATCCGAACCAGCCGACGCGGAGGCTCCTCATGAACGCGCAGCACGTCATCCGCACCGAGGCACTCGTGGCCGGCTACGGCGGCGCCACCATCGTCGACGGGATCGACCTCGACATCCCCACCGGGCGCATCAGCGTGATCGTCGGCGCCAACGCGTGCGGCAAGTCGACCCTGCTGAAGACCATCTCGCGGCTGCTGCCGGCACGCGCCGGCGCCGTCCTGCTCGACGGCAAGCGGATCGAGGACATCCCGACGAAGGAGCTCGCCCGCACCCTGGGCCTGCTCCCGCAGCAGCCCGTCTCCCCCGAGGGCATCGTGGTCGCCGAGCTCGTGGGCCGCGGCCGCCACCCGCATCAGAAGCTCTTCCGCTCGTGGACGACCGACGACGACCGGGCGGTGACGGAGGCGCTCGCCGCGACGGGGATCCTCGACCTCGCCGACCGGGCGGTCGACGAACTCTCCGGCGGACAGCGACAGCGGGTCTGGATCGCGATGGCGCTCGCCCAGGAGACCGACATCCTGCTCCTCGACGAGCCGACGACCTTCCTCGACGTGTCGCATCAGGTCGAGGTGCTGGACCTCCTCGCCGATCTGAACGCCGCGCGCGGCACGACCATCGTCATGGTGCTCCACGACATCAACATGGCCGCGCGGTATGCCGATCACCTCTTCGCGCTGCGCGGCGGACGCCTCATCGCCAGCGGCGCGCCCGCCGACATCGTGGACGCCGAGCTCGTGCGCGAGATCTTCGACCTCGACTCCCTCGTCATCACCGACCCCGTCTCGCACACCCCCCTCGTCCTCCCGCGCGGACGACACCACGTCGCCGCCGCTGGCTGAACCCGACCGACTCACCCCGGACCGGTTCGCCCGGCCGACCCCACAAGGAGCGCACATGGCACGCACCGACCCGTACGACTTCTTCCGCGTCCGCGTGGGAGCCATCGCCGATCTCACGCCGAGCTTCCGTCGCTTCACCTTCGTGGGGGACGATCTCGAGTTCTACGGCGATCCCGGCTACGACCAGCGGATCAAGGTCGTGTTCCCCACCCCGGGCACGCCGCTGGACGCGATGCCCACGGGCGACGACTGGTACGAGCAGTGGCGCCAGCAGGACGAGTCGACCCGGCTGCCGTTCCGCACCTACACGACGCGTGCCGTGCGCCGGGAGCAGCGGGAGGTCGACGTGGACATGGTCGCCCACGACGTCGTCGGCCCCGCGTCGGCCTGGATCGCCCAGGCGCGCGTCGGCGACGAGGTGCTCATCCTCGCGCCGACCACCTCGCACGGCGACGTCAGCTTCGGCATCGACTTCGTCCCTCCGAAGCGCTCCGACGCCATCCTGCTCGCCGGCGACGAGACCGCCGCCCCGGCGATCGCCGTGATCCTCGAGCAGCTTCCCCCCGAGGCGCGCGGCGTGGTCGTGCTGGAGGTCCCCCATCCGGACGACCTCGCCTACCTTCCCGCCCATCCCGGGTTCCGCATCGAGGCCGCCGCCCGTCGCGACGAGGCCGCCCGCCACGATCATCTCGTCCCGGCCGTGCAGGCGGCCGCGGCCGCGCTCGCTCCGGCGGGGACGGGGGCCGCCGTCGAGGAGATCGACATCGACCGGGAGATCCTGTGGGAGGTCCCTCGCACCGCCAAGGGCGGCGCCGCGCTCAAGAGCGCACCGCTCTACTCGTGGATGGCGGGAGAGGCCGGCGCGATCAAGGCGCTCCGCCGCCACCTCGTCACCGAGGTCGGCGTCGACCGGCGTGCGATCGCCTTCATGGGCTACTGGAGGCTCGGCCGCGCGGAGAACTGACCGTCACGCGTCAGCGTCGGGCCGGTCCGCGCGGCCCAGCCGGAGCCCCGGCACGAGAGCGAGGAGCGACAGCGCCGTCGCGAGCAGGAACACCACCGGGAAGGCGGCGCCGGTGCCGGTCAGCGCGACGAACGTGAGCCCCATCGCCGCGATCGCCGCCGACGCGCCCACCGAGTCCGAGATCGACAGGGCGGACGAGTTGAACCCCTGGTCGCGCGGCGTCGAGTACGCCAGGGTGAGCACCGTCAGCCGCGGATACATGAGACCCATGCCGCCGCCGGCCAGAGCCCACCCGGCGATGACGACCGCAGCCGGCAGCGCGAACGCCGCGGTCGCCGCGGCGATCAGGGTCGCGGCCGCGAGCTGCGCGGTCCCGATCATTGTGATGCGGGTGCTCCCGAGCCGATCGCCGTAGCGACCCTGCACCTCGGCGCCCGCCGCCCACAGGAGGGCGGCCGCCGTGAGGCCGAGCCCCGCCCACGTCGAGGAGAAGCCGTAGCCGTCGATGAGCAGGTAGGGCACGTAGATCTCGGCACCGAACAGGGCGCCGGCGATCAGCCCGCGCATGAGGATGACGCTCGGCAGGCCCCGCGCCGCACGCAGGGTCCCCTCGGGCAGGAGCGGCCGCGCCGCCACGACGATGAGGACGAGAGCGGCCGCGATCACCGCGGGGGCCCAGGGGCCGGCCTCGCCCGCCAGGCTGAGTCCGAGCGCGCCCGTCGCGACCAGAACCGCCCAGACCAGGCGGCGCGCGACGGGTGCCGTCGACGGGCTCTCCGTCCGCAGCGGAAGACCGCGCAGCCGCAGGTAGACGAGCGTGAAGGCCGCCCCGGTGAGCAGCGCCACGCCCAGGAACACCCACCGCCAGTGCAGATAGTCCGCGATCGCGCCCGCCAGCACCGGGCCGACGATGGAGGGCACGACCCACGCGGCGGAGAACGCCGCGAACACGCGCCCGTGGAGCGCAGCCGGGTACACGCGCGCGACCACGACGTAGAGGGCGACGGTCTGTCCGCCGGTGCCGAGACCCTGCACCAGCCTGCCGACGACCAGCACGCCCATGTCGGCGGCCGCGCCGGCGACGACGAGACCCACGATGAAGAGTGCGACGGAGGTGGCCAGCGGCAGCACCGGGTCGGTCCGATCACACCATGCACCGACCGCGACCATCCCGATGACGCTCGTCGCCAGCGTTCCGGCGAAGGCGACCGCGTAGAGCCCTGCGCCGTCCAGGTCCGCACTCACGACGGGCATCACGGTGGTCACCGCGAGCGCCTGGGTCGCCGCGAGGAAGATCATCGCGACCGCGCCGGCGGTCACCCAGGCGTAGCGCGGATCCCAGATCCGCTCGGCGCCGCTCGTCGGCGCACTCACGATGACGCCGCGAGGGCTCCGATGCGCGTGACCGCGGTCTCGAGGATCTCAGCGGAGCAGCCGAAGTTCAGCCGGACGTGACCGACGCCCTGCGTGCCGAACAGCGGCCCATGATGCAGGGCGACCTTGGCCTCGGCGAGGATGCGCCGCGCCGGGTCCTCACCCCACCCGTACGCGGACACGTCGATCCAGGCGAGGTACCCGGCGGCGGGGAGGCGGTAGCGGGCGAGCGGGAGATGCTCGGTCAGGAGGTCGGCGAGCAGCCGGCGGTTGCCGTCCAGGGTCGCGTTCAGCCGGGCGAGCCAGGTGTCGGACTCCTCGCTGAACGCGGCCACGCCGGCGATCGCGCCGAACAGACCCGTCCGCCACTCGACCTCGGGCCACAGGCCCCTCAGGACCCGCGAGGTGCGGTCCGAGGCGGTGACCATGACCGCGCATTTGAGGCCGGCGAGGTTGTACGCCTTCGACGCGCTCGTGACCGCATAGCCCACCTCTGCCGCCGCGTCCGAGGCGGCGAGGAACGGCGTGAACGGGCCGTCGTGGACGAGGGGCGCATGGATCTCGTCGCTGATCACGACCGCGTCGTGCTCGCGCGCGATGTCGGCCAGCCGCGCCAGGCTCTCGCGGGTATGGACCGTGCCCGTCGGGTTGTGAGGGTTGCACAGGAGCACGGCGCGCGCACCGCCTGCCAGCGATGCGGCGATGCCGTCGAGGTCGAGCGACCAGCCGTCACCGTCGTCGACGAGCGGCACCTCCTCGACCACTCCGCCCGCCTCGGGGATGCACATCGAGAACGGCGGGTACACGGGCGGCGCGATGATGACGCGGTCGCCCGGCCGGATCGTCGCGCGCAGCAGCTCGACCACGCCCATCATGACGTCGCCCGTCGTCCGCACCCGCGTCGGGTCGACCTGCCACTGCCACCGGCGCGCCGCGTAGCCGGCGAAGGCGCCGCGGATGCCGGGGTCGGGCGAGGTGTAGCCGGTGTCCCCGAGGGCGACCGCCTGCTGCAGTGCGGCGGTGATGGGCTCGGCGAGGGCGAAGTCGGTCTCGGCCACGAACATCGGGATGACGTCCTCGCCGTACGAGCGCCACTTGGTGCTCGTCCGGCGACGCAGCGTCTCCAGCGGAAGCGGAGCCAGCGGCTCCACGACGACGGACGATGGGGCGGAGGACGGGACGGCGTTCACCCCTCGACCCTATCGGCGGTGTCGAAGGCTCCGGCCGTCCGTGACGCCCCGCGTCTGCCCGGTCAGATGGCGAAGCCGAGCGCGCGCATCATGTCGCGTCCGTCGTCGGTGATGCGCTCC
This sequence comes from Microbacterium sp. T2.11-28, assembly GCF_950097975.1. GTDB lineage: Bacteria > Actinomycetota > Actinomycetes > Actinomycetales > Microbacteriaceae > Microbacterium. The sequence continues at coordinate 301,485 of NZ_CATNHF010000028.1, read as the reverse complement.
GGACCCCACGGCGGCATCCAGACCCAGTTGATGCGGAACCGGTCCACGACGTTGTCGAGCGCCTGCGCGGTCTGCTCCTCGAGCACATCGGTGAGCGGGCATCCGGCCGACGTCAGCGTCATGTGGATGACGAGCGCGTCGTTCTCGTCGTCCCAGCTGAGGTCGTAGATGAGGCCCAGGTCGACGACGTTGATCCCGAGCTCGGGATCCATGACGTCCTTGAGCGCCTCGGTGACCTCGTCGTTCTTCTCCGGGCTGAGCGTGGCGGTCATGCGTCGATCCTAAGCCTCGACGGCGTCGGCCGGCTCGGTGGAATCCGCGTCGAGGTAGCGGTCGTAGCCCTCGTCCTCGAGGCGCTCGGCGAGCTCGGGCCCGCCCTCCTCGGCGATACGGCCCTTGACCATCACGTGGACGTAGTCGGGCGTGATGTAGCGGAGGATACGCGTGTAGTGGGTGATGAGCAGCACGCCGAGGTTGGTCTCGCCCTTCGCGCGGTTCACGCCCTCGGAGACGATCTTGAGCGCGTCGACGTCGAGGCCCGAGTCGGTCTCATCGAGCACGGCGATCGCGGGGCGCAGCAGTTCGAGCTGGAGGATCTCGTGACGCTTCTTCTCGCCGCCCGAGAATCCCTCGTTCACGTTGCGCTGGGCGAACTTCGGGTCCATGCGCAGATTCTTCATCGCGCCCTTGACGTCCTTGGTCCAGGTGCGGATCGCGGGCGCCTCGCCGTCGATCGCCGTCTTGGCGGTGCGCAGGAAGTTGGTGACGGTGACGCCGGGAATCTCGACCGGGTACTGCATCGCGAGGAACAGCCCGGCGCGGGCGCGCTCGTCGACGGACATCGCGAGGACGTCCTCGCCGTCGAGGGTGATCGAGCCCGAGGTGACGGTGTACTTCGGGTGACCGGCGATCGTGTAGGCGAGGGTCGACTTGCCCGAGCCGTTCGGGCCCATGATCGCGTGGGTCTCGCCGGTGCGCACCGTGAGGGTCACGCCGTTGAGGATCGGAGTCGTGCCGGCGTCGGTCTCGACCGTCACGTGGAGGTCGCGGATCTCGAGAACAGCCATGTCAGGTTCCTTCTTCAGTTCACTTCTTTGGTGACGGCCGGGTCGATGAGGATGTCATCGCCGTCGATCGTCACGTCGTAGACGGGCACCGGCTCGTACGCCGGAAGGTTGAGGGGACGGCCGGTCCGCAGGGAGAACGCCGAGCCGTGCGCCCAGCATTCGAGGGTCTCGCCCTCGACGAAGCCGTCGGACAGCGAGATGTCGCCGTGCGTGCACGTGTCGCCGATGGCGTGCACCTCGCCGTTGGCGTCGAGGACGACCGCCATCGGCACGCCGTCCACCTCCACGCGCACGGCGGTGTCCTGCTCGAGGTCGCTGAGGTTCAGCACCTTCTGGGCGGTCATGCCTGCGCTCCCTCGGCCAGTTCGGCCTCGATGGCGGCGATGAGCTCGTCCTCGAGGGCGGGGATGCCGGTCTTCTGCACGATCTCGGTCAGGAAGCCGAGCACGACCAGGCGACGCGCCTCGTCCTCCGCGATGCCGCGGGCCTGCAGGTAGAACAGCTGCTCGTCGTCGAACCGGCCGGTGGCGCTCGCGTGGCCCGCTCCCCGGATGTCGCCGGTCTGGATCTCGAGGTTCGGGATCGAGTCCGCCCGCGCACCGTCGGTGAGGACGAGGTTGCGGTTGGCCTCGTAGGAGTCCGTGCCCACGGCGTCGGGTCCGATGAGCACGTCGCCGATCCACACGCTCCGGGCGCCCGCGCCCTGCAGCGCGCCCTTGTACAGGACGTCGCCGACGGTCTGGGGCCCCTTGTGGTGGAGGTAGACCTGGCTCTCGAAGTGCTGCCCGGCGTCGGCGAAGGAGAGACCGTACAGCTTGCCGTCGGCGCCGGCGCCGGCGAGCTCGACGGACGGGTTGACGCGGACGACCTTGCCGCCGAGGGTGACGACCATGTGGGTGAGCGTGGCGTCGCGGTCCACGCGCGCCTGATGGGAGGCGAGGTGGACGGCGTCGTCGTCCCAGCGCTGCACGCTGATGACGGTGAGCGCCGAGCCGTCGCGGGCGATGATCTCGACGTTCTGCGCCTGCTGAGCGGTGCCCTCGTGCCGGAGCACGACCGTGCCGCGGGCACCCGCCTCCGCCTCGATCACGACGTGCGCGTGCGCGAGGCCGCCGGTGCCGGTGAGGCGCACGACCACGGGCTCGGTCAGCTCGACCCCGGCCGGGATGCGGATGAGCGGCGCGTCGGCCTCCTGCGTCCACGCGATCGCGCTGGCGATGTCCTCGGGTCGGAACACCTCGCCGCGCGGGGCCTCCCCCGGCGCGAGGCGGAGCTGCACGACCTCGTCGGGCGCGGTGACCTCGACCGAGATCACGCCGTGCGGGCCGGCCTCGTCGCGCAGCAGCGGCTGGACCAGGTCCATCGGCGTGTGCTTCCAGTTGACCTCACGGCCGGTGGGGGCGCCGAAGTCCGCCGGATCGAACGACGTCGGCCGCTCGGAACGGGTCTGCACCGGCACGAAGGCGGTGCCGGCCGCTTTGGCCGCAGCCAGTTTCGCCGCAGGGTCGATGTGGCCCTGGGACGCGGGGGCGCCGGGGGCCTGTGTCGCTGTCGTCATCAGCCGACGGATCCTTCCATGCCCATCTCGATGAGCTTGTTCAGTTCGAGGGCGTACTCCATGGGCAGTTCGCGCGCGATGGGCTCGATGAACCCGCGCACGATCATGGCCATCGCCTCGTCCTCGGGCATGCCGCGGCTCATGAGGTAGAACAGCTGCTCTTCGCTGACCTTCGAGACCGTGGCCTCGTGGCCGAGCTGCACGTCGTCGACGCGGATGTCGATCGCCGGGTAGGTGTCCGACCGCGAGATGCTGTCGACGAGGAGCGCATCGCACCGCACCGTGTTCGCGGAGTGGTGGGCGTTCGCGTCGACGCGGACCTCGCCGCGGTAGCCCGCGCGGCCGCCGCCGCGCGCGATCGACTTCGAGACGATCGAGGACTGCGTGTAGGGCGCCATGTGGATCATCTTGGCGCCGGCGTCCTGGTGCTGCCCGGGACCGGCGAAGGCGACGGACAGCGTCTCGCCCTTGGCGTGCTCGCCCATCAGGTAGATCGACGGGTACTTCATCGTCACCTTGGAGCCGATGTTGCCGTCGACCCACTCCATGGTCGCGCCCTCGTGGGCGACGGCCCGCTTCGTGACGAGGTTGTAGACGTTGTTCGACCAGTTCTGGATCGTCGTGTAGCGCACGCGGGCGTTCTTCTTGACGATGATCTCGACCACGGCCGAGTGCAGCGAGTCGCTCTTGTAGATCGGCGCCGTGCAGCCCTCGATGTAGTGCACGTAGGAGCCCTCGTCGGCGATGATCAGCGTCCGCTCGAACTGGCCCATGTTCTCGGTGTTGATGCGGAAGTACGCCTGCAGCGGGATCTCGACGTGGACGCCCGGCGGCACGTAGACGAACGAGCCCCCCGACCACACGGCCGTGTTGAGCGCGGCGAACTTGTTGTCGCCGGCGGGGATCACGCTGCCGAAGTACTCCTCGAAGAACTCGGGGTGCTCCTTGAGCGCGGTGTCGGTGTCCATGAAGATGACGCCCTGGTCCTCCAGCTCCTGCTGGATCTGGTGGTAGACCACCTCGGACTCGTACTGGGCGGCCACACCGGCGACCAGGCGCGCACGCTCGGCCTCGGGGATCCCAAGCTTCTCGTACGTGTTCTTGATGTCGTCGGGGAGGTCCTCCCACGACTGCGCCTGCTTCTCCGTGGAGCGCACGAAGTACTTGATGTTGTCGAAGTCGATGTCGGACAGGTCGGCGCCCCAGGTGGGCATCGGCTTGCGACCGAAGAGCTGGTGGCCCTTCAGCCGGGTCTTCAGCATCCATTCCGGCTCGGACTTGAGTGCGGAGATGTCCCGCACCACGGCCTCGCTGAGCCCGCGCCTGGCGCTGGCTCCCGCCGCGTCCGTGTCGTGCCACCCGAACTCGTAGACGCCGAGGCCCTCGAGCTCCGGACGGTCGATCAGCACATCCGACATGTTCTCCTCCTCTTCGGCCGCAACGGTGTCATCCGCCCCGGCATTTCCCCTGTCCTCGCCTGTCTCACGATGGAGGATCGTGGACGAGGTGGGGGTGCCGCTTCTCGGGCCGTTCATGGTGTCGTTCCGACCGGACGGGCCGGGCGGAACCGGCGCTGACGACGCGCCTAGACTTGGGGAGACGGACCGCGCACCGCGCGACCGTCTCAACCCCTCGAGTCTACAGGCAACGCCCGACGTGTGGCGTGGCCCCAGCCCCTTTCGGGGCCGCATCACAGGAGGCGACGCGCATGTCCCAGGCGACCAGCGACGCGGCGACCGAGCCGCAGACCGGCCGGCCGGGACCGTGGCGGCGACTGCTCGAGCGCCTCCCGCACCGCATCGGGCGGGGTACTCGCGTGCTGGCGTGGCTGGTCCTGGCCAGCAACATCCTGATCGTCGGCACGGGCGGCCTCGTGCGCCTCACCGGCTCGGGCATGGGCTGCGAGACCTGGCCGTACTGCACCGCCGACTCGCTCGTGCCCACGCGGGAGCTCGGCATCCACGGCCTGATCGAGTTCGGGAACCGCACCCTGACCGGCGTCCTGGTGATCGTGGCGCTCCTCGCGTTCCTGTCGGTGGCGCGTCTCACGCCGCGGCGCCCGGACCTCACCGGCCTCACGCTCGCGGTCGGCGGCGGGATCATCCTCCAGGCGGTCATCGGCGGGGTCACGGTGTGGATGCACCTCCACCCGAGCATCGTCGGCCTGCACTACCTCATCTCGGCCGCGCTCGTCGCCGTCTCCGCCGTGTACGTGCACCGCGTGCACGCCGTCCCCGGACCGCGTCGGCGGCTGGTGACGCCCGGGTACGCGGCGCTCGTGCACCTCACCAGCGCTGCCGTCCTCGTGACGGTGGTCGTCGGCATCCTGCTCACCGGAGCGGGCCCGCACGCCGGCGACGACGAGGCCGCGCGCAACGGACTCGACCCCGTCTTCTGGCAGCACGTCCACAGCTGGCCGGCCTATGCCACCCTCGCCCTCACGCTCGCGATCGTCGCCCTGTCCTTCCGCATGCCGCGGGAACTCGGCCTCCCCCGATGGACCGCCCTGCTGCTCGCCGTCGAGGTGGTGCAGATCGCCGTGGGCCTCTGGCAGGCGCGGACCGGGCTTCCCATCGTGCTCGTGAACATCCACATGGTGCTGGCGGTGTGCCTCGTCGCAGCGATGACGGCCGTGGTCCTCCACCTGAAGGCCCCGGTGACCACGCAGGAGCGTGCGAGCGCGGAGGAACGGCGCACAGCAGCCTCATAGGCGACGCATCGGACCCACACGGTTCGAGCCCGCACAGTGGCGGAGGCCGCGAAATCGCGGCGCCGTCGTCCGGGACCCCCGTCCCGTCGACGGTCTCGACACCCGAGGAGCATCAATGTCCACTCGTCCCCGTCTGACCCGCAGCGTCCCCTACTGGCTGCTGATCGCCGGATCCCTCGCATCCAGCGCCGGCGGCGCGTACCTGCTGCTCGACCGGCTCGGCGGAATGGACGCGCGCCTGACCGACGGCACCGCCACGAGCAACGACGTCTATGTCGGGCAGATCTGGGCGGTCCTCGGCGCGATCCTGATCGGTGCCGGCCTCGTGGGCCTCGCCCTGGCCCTCACCGTCGGCGCCCTGCGCTCGCTCGCGCCCGCACCGGCCGTCGACCTCGTCGAGCCGCCCGCGTTCGACGAGGACGACGCCCCGGCCGCGCAGCCCGCCGACTCCACCGATGAGTACGGCTACGAGCCGGAGCTCGGCTACGAGCCCAACGAAGCCGCCGACGCCGAGCGCGAGACCGCGCCGGTCACCCGCTGACCCGCTGACACCGCGGAGGAGCTCCGCACCGGGGAAGGCTCGCGTCCCTGCGCGCCCCTCCGTGTGCGGGTCTCCCCCGTCGCGGAATCGGCCGCGGCCGACGACCGGTCGGACCGGTCAGAAGGGCAGGAGCGGGTCGACCGCGATCGCCACGAACAGCAGCGTGAGATACGTGATCGACGCGTGGAACACACGCATCGGCCGCGGCTGCTCGCCCCGGACGGCCCGGTTGTAGAGCACGTGCGACTCGACGATGAACCATCCGCCGAACACCAGCGCCGACACGGTGTAGACGAGCCCCATGGGCGCGACCGGGATCAGCAGGAGGGACGAGGCCACCGTGGCCCAGGCGTAGAGGATGACCTGCAGACCCACCTGGGAGCCGCCGCGCGTGGCGCCGAGCATCGGCACGTCGACGTCGGCGTAGTCGCCCTTGTACTTCATCGACAGGGGCCAGTAGTGCGGCGGCGTCCAGAGGAACACGAGCAGGAAGAGGATGAACGGCGTCCAGGTGAGCGAGCCCGTGACCGCCGACCAGCCGATCAGCACCGGGAAGCACCCCGCGATGCCGCCCCACACGATGTTCTGCTCGGTGCGCCGCTTCAGGACGATCGTGTAGATCACCACGTAGAAGAAGATCGCGAAGACGCTGAGCGCCGCGGCGAGCCAGTTCGTCGTCAGCAGCAGCCACACGGTGGAGGCCACCGCCAGGGTCCATGCGAAGACGAGCGCTCCGCGCGGCGACACCTCGCCGGTCACCAGCGGCCGCTTCTCGGTCCGGTGCATGAGCGCGTCGATGTCGCGGTCGAGGTACATGTTGAAGGCGGCGGCCGAGCCGGCGCTCAGGGATCCGCCGATCACAGTGGCGAGCACCAGCCACAGGTCCGGCAGCCCGTCCTGGGCGAGGATCATCACCGGAACCGTCGTCACGAGCAGGAGCTCGAGCACGCGCGGCTTGGTCAGCTGCACGTACGCGCGGACCGTTCGGCCGAGGGAACGCTGCGGCGCCGTGCGCCCGCGCGTCGTCGTGATGTCCATCGCCCCCACTGTCCGGTCAGGTCCGCCCAGTCTATGGCATTTTCCCCGGCCCATCGGGCGGGGAAGGCGGCACGAAAGGCGTCACGGAGCGCGACACATGGCCTCCGGAGCATGCCGCTTCGATATGCTGGAGGCACCTGCGCGCGCGACAGCGCTCCTCCCCCTTCTCGAGGCTTCCGATAGGTCGCGCACGTGCCACGAAGAAAGGCGAAGAGTGTCAGAGCTGCTGTGGGACGAGATCGATCGGCGCGCGGTTGACACCGCCCGAGTGCTGGCTGCGGATGCGGTGGAGAAGGTCGGCAACGGCCACCCCGGCACCGCGATGAGCCTGGCGCCCGCCGCCTACCTGCTCTACCAGCGCGTCCTGCGACACGATCCGACCGACGTCGACTGGCTGGGGCGCGACCGCTTCATCCTCTCCGCCGGGCACTCCTCCCTCACCCAGTACGTGCAGCTCTACCTCGGCGGCTTCGGCCTCGAGCTCGACGACCTGAAGTCGCTGCGCACGTGGGGATCGCGCACCCCGGGCCACCCCGAGTACGGACACACCAAGGGCGTCGAGATCACCACCGGGCCGCTCGGCCAGGGTCTGGCCTCGGCCGTCGGCTTCGCCTACGCGGCCCGCTATGAGCGCGGCCTGTTCGACCCCGAGGCGGCCGCCGGCACCAGCCCGTTCGACCACTTCGTGTACGTGATCGCCGGCGACGGCGACCTGCAGGAGGGCGTCACGGCGGAGGCCGGCTCGCTCGCCGGTCACCAGCAGCTGGGCAACCTCATCGCGATCTACGACTCGAACCAGATCTCGATCGAGGACGACACCAACGTCGCCTTCACCGAGGACGTCCAGAAGCGCTACGAGGCCTACGGCTGGCACGTGCAGACGGTGGACTGGAAGAAGACGGGCGAGTACGTCGAGGACGTCGCCGAGCTGTTCGCCGCCGTCGAGGCCGCGAAGGGCGAGACCGACAAGCCGTCGCTGATCATCCTCAAGACGATCATCGGCTGGCCGTCGCCGGGCAAGCAGAACACCGGCAAGATCCACGGATCGGCGCTGGGCGCCGACGAGCTGGCCGCCACGAAGAAGGTCCTCGGCTTCGACCCCGAGCAGTCCTTCGTCGTCGCCGACGACGTGATCGCGCACACCCGCGCGCTCGCCGAGCGCGCAGCCGAGACCCGTGCCGCTTGGCAGGACTCCTTCGACGCCTGGGCGGCCGCGAACCCCGAGCGCAAGGCGCTCCTGGACCGCCTGGAGGCCGCGGAGCTCCCCGCCGACCTCGAGGCGCCGACGTTCGAGGCGGGCAAGGAGGTCTCCACCCGCGCGGCCTCGGGTCAGGTCATCAACGCGCTCGCCGCGCAGCTCCCCGAGCTGTGGGGCGGTTCGGCCGACCTCGCCGAATCGAACCTCACGACGATCAAGGACGCGAAGAGCTTCATCCCCGCCGAGTGGTCCACCCACGAGTGGTCCGGAGACCCCTACGGCCGCGTGCTGCACTTCGGCATCCGCGAGCACGCGATGGGCGCGATCGTCAACGGCATCAAGCTGCACGGCCCGACCCGCCCCTTCGGCGGCACCTTCCTGATCTTCAGCGACTACATGCGTCCCGCCGTGCGCCTGGCGGCGCTCATGGACATCCCCTCGATCTTCGTGTGGACGCACGACTCGGTCGCCCTCGGCGAGGACGGCCCGACGCACCAGCCGATCGAGCAGCTCGCCGCGCTGCGCCTCATCCCGAACTTCACCGTCGTCCGGCCCGCCGACGCGAACGAGACCTCGGCCGCCTGGCTCGAGATCGTCCGCCGCACGTCGGGCGGACCGGTCGGCATCGCGCTGACCCGCCAGAACATCCCGGTCTTCCCCCGCGGCGAGGAGGGGTTCTCGACCGTCGACGGGGTCGCCAAGGGCGCCTACGTCCTGATCGACGCCGCCGGCGATGCGCCCGACGTCATCCTCGTGGCCACCGGCTCCGAGGTGCAGCTGGCGGTGACCGCACGCGAGACCCTGGCGGCCGAGGGCATCGATGCGCGCGTCGTGTCGGCCCCCTCGCTCGAGTGGTTCGCCGAGCAGGATGCGGACTACCGCGAGTCGGTGCTCCCGTCCGCCGTCACCGCCCGCGTCTCGGTGGAGGCCGGCGCGACGCCGCTGTGGCGCACCATCGTGGGCGACCACGGCCGCTCGGTCGGCATCGACCACTTCGGCGCGTCGGCCGACTACAAGACCCTGTTCGAGAAGTTCGGCGTCACCGCCGAAGCGGTCGCTGCGGCAGCACGTGAGTCTGTCCGCGAGGTCCGCGCAACTGTCAAGGAGAACGCATGACCACCCCCACTCAGCAGCTCTCGGCCGCCGGCGTCAGCATCTGGCTCGATGACCTGTCGCGTTCGCGCATCACCTCGGGCAACCTGGCCTCGCTGATCGAGACGCGCACCGTCTCGGGTGTGACCACCAACCCGTCGATCTTCCAGGCCGCGATCGGCAACGCCGACGACGACTCCTACCAGGAGGCCCTCGCGGCGCTGGCCGCCGACGGCGCCGACGCGGACGCGGCGATCTTCGCGCTCACCACCGACGACGTGCGCAACGCGGCGGACATCTTCCGCCCCGTGTACGACGCCACGGGCGGCGTCGACGGCCGGGTCTCGATCGAGGTCTCCCCCGATCTCGCGCACGACACCGCCGCGACGATCGAAGAGGCCAAGAAGCTGTGGGCCACGGTCGACCGCGAGAACGCGCTCATCAAGATCCCCGCGACCAAGGCCGGCCTCCCCGCCATCACCGAGGTGATCGCGGCCGGCATCTCGGTCAACGTCACGCTGATCTTCTCGCTGGAGCGCTACGCGGAGGTCATCGACGCGTACCTCAGCGGTCTCGAGAAGGCCCGCGCGGCCGGCATCGACCTCGGCACGATCCACTCCGTCGCCTCCTTCTTCGTGTCGCGCGTGGACACCGAGGTCGACAAGCGCCTGACGGCGATCGGAAGCGAGGCGGCGCTCGAGCTGAAGAGCCTCGCCGGAGTCGCCAACGCCCGCCTCGCCTACGAGCTCTTCGAGAAGGAGTTCGCCCAGGACCGCGCCGCCGACCTGGTCGCCGCGGGTGCGAACGTGCAGCGTCCGCTGTGGGCGTCGACCGGCGTCAAGGACCCGGCGCTGCCCGACACCCTGTACGTCACCGAGCTCGTCGCCCCGGGAACCGTGAACACGATGCCCGAGAAGACCCTCGAGGCGACCTTCGACCACGGCGTCGTCTCCGGCGACACGATCACGGGCGCCTATGCCGGCGCGCACGACGTCTTCGACCGGCTCGCGGCCGTCGGCGTGGACTTCGCCGATGTGACGCAGGTGCTGGAGGACGAGGGCGTGGAGAAGTTCATCGTCTCCTGGCACGACCTCCAGTCCACCGTCTCCGCCGCGCTCGCGGCGACGCCGGAAGACGCGCGTTGAGCTTCGAGATCCACGTCTCCGGACACGTCAAGCAGGTCGTCGACGAGACCCTGCCGGGTCTGGTCGAGGACCTCGTCGCCAGCGGGATCACCGCGGGCGACGCCGACCTGTGGGGCGCCGAGGCGTCCGACGAGGCGTCACGCCGACTCGGCTGGGTGCAGGCGGTCTCCGTCTCGCGTCCCCTCGTTCCCGAGATCGAGGCGCTCCGCGACGACCTGCACGCCCGCGGGATCACGCGCGTCGTGCTGGCCGGCATGGGCGGCTCGTCGCTCGCGCCCGAGGTGATCGCCCAGACCAGCGGCGTTCCCCTGGTCATCCTCGATTCGACCTCTCCGGGCCAGGTTCTCGCGGCCATCGACGGCGACACCGAGACCGGCGGCCTCGCCGAGACCGTGCTCGTGGTGTCGTCGAAGTCGGGTTCCACGGTCGAGACGGACTCCGCGCGCCGCGCGTTCGCAGCGGCGTGGAGCGATCTCGGCATCGACCCCGCCGACCGCATCGTGGTGGTCACCGACCCGGGCTCGCCGCTCGAGGCCTCCGCGCGCGAGGCCGGATACCGGGTGTTCACGGCCGACGCCACGGTCGGCGGACGCTACTCGGCCCTCACCGCCTTCGGCCTCGTGCCCGCGGGCCTGGCCGGCGCGGACGTGTCGGAGCTGCTCGACGAGGCCGAGGCGACGCTGCTCGAGGTCGCCATCGACGACGTCCGCAATCCCGCACTGGTCCTCGCCGCCGCGATCGCCGGGACCGATGCGTCGGGGAGCCGGCGCGACAAGCTCGGGCTCGTGAGCGACGGCACGCACATCGTCGGGCTGCCGGACTGGATCGAGCAGCTCGTCGCCGAGTCGACGGGGAAGGCGGGCACGGGGATCCTCCCCGTCGTGCTCCTTCCCGTGTCGCCCGAGGTCGAGCAGACGCCCGAGGACTTGCAGATCCTGCGCATCGTGGACGATGCCGAGCACTTCCGCGTCCTGGAGCAGAACCCCGACGAGGTCCTGATCAGCGGCTCGCTCGGCGCCCAGTTCGTCGTCTGGGAGTACGCCACGGCGATCGCTGGCCGGCTGCTCGGCATCAACCCGTTCGACCAGCCCGACGTCGAGTCCGCGAAGGAGGCGACCCGCGGCCTGCTGGACGCGCGTCCCGACGCCGGTGCGCCGGCTTTCGTCGAGTCCGGCGTGGAGATCCGCGTGACCGACCCCGCCCTGGCATCGTCGGGCACGCTCGAGGGCGTCCTGGACGCCCTGTGGGCGCGTCTGTCGCCGAACGGCTACGTCGCGATCCAGGCGTACGTCGACCGTGGCGCACTGCCGCAGCTCGCCGGCCTCCGTGAGCTCGTGGCCGCCGACAGCGGACGCCCCACGACGTTCGGCTGGGGCCCGCGCTTCCTGCACTCGACCGGCCAGTTCCACAAGGGCGGACCGGCCGAGGGCGTCTTCGTGCAGATCCTCGAGTCGGCCGACGTCGACCTCGAGATCCCCGGCCGTCCGTTCACCTTCGGCGAGCTGATCCGCGCGCAGGCCGCCGGCGACGCGCAGGTGCTCGCCGCGCACGGTCGCCCCGTCGTCACCCTGACCCTGACCGATCCCCAGGTCGAGGTCCTCGCGCTGTTCGAAGCAGCCCAGTAGGAAGCACCCACCGATGACTGTCGAGATCTCGCGCGGACACAACCCGCTGCGCGACCCCGATGACCGCCGCCTCAACCGCATCGCCGGCCCGAGCGCTCTGGTCATCTTCGGCGTGACAGGCGACCTGTCGCGCAAGAAGCTCATGCCCGCCGTGTACGACCTGGCCAACCGCGGCCTGCTCCCGCCCGGGTTCGCCCTGGTGGGCTTCGCGCGCCGCGACTGGGAGGACCAGGACTTCGCGCAGGTCGTCTACGAGGCCGTGCGTCAGAACGCGCGCACGCCTTTCCGCGAAGAGACGTGGAAGCAGCTGCTGCAGGGCATCCGCTTCGTGTCGGGCGAGTTCGGCGACGCCGACGCGTTCCGCCGCCTGCGCGAGACGGTGGAGCGCCTGGACCGGGAGCGCGGGACGATGGGCAACCATGCCTTCTACCTCTCGATCCCGCCGCGCGACTTCCCCATCGTCGCCAAGCAGCTGAAGGACTCGGGACTCGTCGACGACGCCAACGACGACGACAGCTGGCGCCGGGTCGTCATCGAGAAGCCGTTCGGCAGCGATCTGCAGTCGGCTCGTGAGCTCAACGCCGCGCTGGAGGTCGCCTTCCCGGCCGACTCGATCTTCCGGATCGACCACTACCTGGGCAAGGAGACGGTCCAGAACATCCTCGCGCTGCGTTTCGCCAACGAGCTGTACGAGCCGATCTGGAACGCCAACTACGTCGACCACGTGCAGATCACGATGGCCGAGGACATCGGTGTCGGCGGCCGGGCGGGCTACTACGACGGCATCGGCGCGGCGCGCGACGTCATCCAGAACCATCTCCTGCAGCTGCTCGCGCTCACCGCGATGGAGGAGCCGATCTCCCTCGACGCGACGCATCTGCGCGCCGAGAAGGAGAAGGTGCTCGCCGCGGTGAAGCTGCCCGACGACCTGTCGACGGCGACCGCACGCGGTCAGTACGCGGGCGGATGGCAGGGCGGCGAGAAGGTGAGCGCCTTCCTCGCCGAGGAGGGCATGAACCCGCAGTCGACGACCGAGACCTACGCCGCGGTCAAGCTCGAGATCGCCACACGACGGTGGTCGGGCGTACCCTTCTACCTGCGCACCGGCAAGCGGCTCGGCCGCCGTGTCACCGAGATCGCGGTCGTGTTCAAGCGCGCTCCGCAGCACCTCTTCCTGCGCAACCAGACGACCGAGCTCGGCCAGAACGCGCTCGTCATCCGTGTGCAGCCCGATGAGGGCGTGACGATCCGCTTCGGATCGAAGGTGCCCGGCGCCGCGACGGAGGTGCGCGACGTCACCATGGACTTCGGGTACGGCCACGCGTTCACCGAGTCCAGCCCCGAGGCGTACGAGCGCCTCATCCTCGACGTGCTCCTGGGCGATCCGCCGCTGTTCCCGCGGCACGAGGAGGTCGAGCTGTCTTGGCGCATCCTCGATCCGATCGAAGAGTACTGGGCGGGCCTGGACGAGCCGCTGGAGCAGTACTCCCCCGGCTCGTGGGGCCCGACGTCCGCCGATGAACTCTTGGCCCGTGACGGCCGCGTCTGGAGGCGCCCGTGATCGTCGACCTGCCCGACACCACCGTGTCGAAGATCGCCCGCTCTCTCGTGAACGTCCGCGAGGAGGGCGGCGCGGTCGCCCTCGGCCGTGTGCTCACCCTCCTGATCATCACGACGCACGGTCTGGAGGAGGAGGCGATCGAGGCCGCGAACGATGCGTCGCGCGAGCATCCCATGCGCGTCATCGTCCTCATGACCCAGCCCGACGGGCCGTCCAAGCTCGACGCGCAGATCCGCGTGGGCGGGGATGCCGGGGCGAGCGAGGTCGTGGTGCTCCGCGCGTCGGGAGAGGCCGCGAGCAACGACGAGAGCCTCGTGACGGGCCTCCTGCTCCCCGACGCCCCCGTCGTCGCCTGGTGGCCCGACAACCCGCCGACCGAGCCGGCGGCGTCGCCCATCGGCCGGATGGCGCAGCGGCGCATCACCGACGCGGCGACCAAGCCGTATGCGAAGGACCGGCTCTCCAAGCTCGGCCCCAACCACGCGCCCGGCGACACCGACCTCGCATGGACGCGTCTGACGCACTGGCGGGAGCAGCTCGCCGCCGTCCTGGACCAGCCGCCCTACGAGCCGGTCACGGCCGTCGAGGTCGTCGGCAGCGGCAGCTCGCCGTCGACCGGCCTGCTCGCGGCCTGGCTGCGGCTCAAGCTCGACGTGCCCGTGGACTGGCGCTACGCCCGCCCCGAGGAGTGGGCGCACGGCATCCAGCGCGTGCGCCTGACGCGGGCGTCGGGCGACATCGTGCTGGAGCGCAGCAACGACCTCGACGCGACGCTCACCCAGCCCGGCCAGCCCTCGCACGACATCGTGCTGCCGCGCCGCACGCTCCGCGAGTGCCTCGCCGAGGAGCTGCGTCGTCTCGATCCCGACCTCCTGTATGGTCGAGTGATCACGGCAGGGTGGGAGCTCCTCGGACCGCCCGATTCGCCCGAGGGGACGACGTAGGAGTCGCATGTCAGTTTTCTCGACGGAGAAGCGGGTCGTCATCAGCCCCGACGCCGACAGCCTGGCGAGCGCGGTGGCGCGCCGTCTTCTCGACCGTCTCATCCGACGCTCCGCCGCCGGGAAGACCAGTCACATCGCACTGACCGGCGGGCACATCGGAACCGACGTCCTGCGCGCCGCAGGGACGGACCCGCGCCGCGCCGACGTGGACTGGTCGACGGTCCACTTCTGGTGGGGCGATGAGCGGTTCGTCGCGCGCGACGACGAGGAGCGCAACGAGAACGGCGCCCGGCGCGCGCTGCTCGACCGCATCGCGGTGCCCGCGGAGAACGTGCACGCGATGGCCGCGGCCGGCGAGGGGCTCGACCTCGACGCCGCGGCGGCCGCGTACGCCGACGAGCTCGCCCGCTATGCCGCGGACGGTCAGGACTGGCCGAAGTTCTACATCTGCTTCCTCGGCGTCGGACCCGACGGTCACATCGCCTCGCTCTTCCCGGACCGCGCCGAGATCCAGATCACGGATCAGGCCGTCGTGTCGGTGCGCGACGCGCCCAAGCCTCCGGCCGACCGCATCACGCTGACGCGCCCGGTGATCAACTCGGCGCGATGCGTCTGGATGGTCCTCTCGGGCGTCGACAAGGCCGCGGCGCTCGGTCTGGCACTGGCCGGGGCGAGCTACGACAGCGTCCCCGCCGCCGGGGCCAAGGGACTGAAGAAGACGATGCTCTTCGTCGACGAAGCGGCTGCGCAGCAGGTGCCGCCGGAGCTCATCGACCCCGAGTTCTGAGCCGGGCGCCGGAGACCGGCCGGAGAATCAGTCCTGGCCGCGGCGCTCGCGGAGCTGCTGCAGCGCGTCACCGAGGAGAGCCTCGGCCTCTTCGTCGGTGCGGCGCTCCTTCACGTAGGCGAGGTGCGTCTTGTAGGGCTCGGTCTTGGCGACCGCCGGCGGGTTGGCCTTGTCGCGGCCGGCGGGAAGTCCGGAGTGGGGCGAGTCGATGACCTCGGGGATCTCCTCCTCGGCGATCCCGGCCGCGAAGTAGCGGACGGTCTCGTTGCCGAGCGCGTCCCAGTAGGACACGGCGACGCGGTCGGCGTGGTGCCCGTGGTCCTGCTCGCCCATGGGGCCGGCACCCACCCGGGTGCCGCGGATCGCGTTGCCTCCGGTGGCCATCAGATGCCCTGGAACTTCGTGATGAGACCGAGAGCGACGATCGCGACGAACCAGACGAGGGCGAGCACGATCGTGAACCGGTTGAGGTTGCGCTCGGCGAGGCCCGAGGATCCGAGGGCGGAGCTCATGCCGCCGCCGAACATGTCGGACAGGCCGCCACCGCGACCCTTGTGCAGGAGGATCAGGAGCGTCAGCAGGAGGCTGGTGATCCCCAGCAGCACCTGCAGCACGAGCGCGATGATGTCCACAGTCGAGTTGCCTTTCGCGGCGCCCATGGAGGCGCACAAGGGTCGAGTATACCGGCTGGTGCGGCACGAGTCGGCGCCGCACCAGCCGGAACGTCGCGGGGTCTGCCTGTCAGACCCCGACGTGCTTCTGGTAGCGGATGATCGCCGCGAACTCGTCGGCGAGTAGACTCGCTCCCCCGACGAGGGCGCCGTCGACATCCGGCTCGCGCATGAAGCTGGCGATGTTGCCGGACTTCACCGAGCCGCCGTACAGCACACGGGTGCGCTCCGCCGCCTCGCCGCCGAGGACGTCGGCGATGACCTCGCGCAGGGCCGCGCAGACTTCCTGAGCCTGCTCGGGCGAGGCGACCTGCCCCGTGCCGATGGCCCACACCGGCTCGTACGCGACGACCACGTCCGCGTCGGCGGGGACACCCTGCAGTGCCGCGCGCAGCTGGGCGACCGAGACCGCCGTCGGCCCCGACTGCTCGCGCTGCTCGAGCGTCTCGCCGACGCAGACCACCGGTACCAGGCCGTGTCGCAGGGCCGCCTGCACCTTGGCCGCCACGAGCTCGTCGCTCTCGTGGTGGTACTCGCGGCGCTCGGAGTGTCCGATGATCACGTAGCCCACGTCGAGCTTCTTCAGGAACGCGCCGGAGACTTCGCCGGTGTAGGCGCCGGCATCGTGCGCCGAAAGGTCCTGCGCGCCGAGCGCGAACGGGATCTTGTCGGCGTCGAGCAGGGTCTGCACCGTGCGGATGTCGGTGAACGGCGGGAACACCGCCACCTCCACGGTGTCGTCCTCGTGCTTGGCGTCCTTCAGCGTCCAGTGCAGCTTCTGGACGAACGCGACCGCCTGCAGGTGGTCGAGGTTCATCTTCCAGTTGCCGGCGATGAGGGGCTTTCTGATCACTGCCATCCGAGGATCTCCAATCCGGGAAGCTTCTTGCCTTCGAGGAACTCGAGGCTTGCACCGCCACCGGTCGAGATGTGACCGAAGGCGTCGTCGGGGAAGCCGAGCTGGCGCACGGCGGCCGCCGAGTCTCCCCCGCCGACGACGGACAGCCCGTCGACCTCGGTGAGCGCCTGGGCCACGGTCTTCGTTCCCGCGGCGAACGCGGGCATCTCGAACACGCCCATCGGGCCGTTCCAGAAGACGGTCTTCGACCCGCGGACGGCCTCGGCGAACAGCGCCGCCGTCTCGGGTCCGATGTCCAGGCCCATGCCGTCGGCCCCGAACGGGGTGTCCTCCAGCGCGTCCGCGGCGGCGACCACGTGGTCGGCGTCGGCGGCGAAGCCGGCGGCCATGACCGCGTCCACCGGCAGGAGCAGCTCGACGCCGCGCTCCTGCGCGTCGGCGATGTAGCCCTTCACCGTGTCGATCTGGTCGGCCTCGAGCAGGCTCTTGCCCACCTTGTGACCCAGCGCCGCGAGGAAGGTGAAGAGCATCCCCCCGCCGACGAGGATCTTGTCGGCGCGCGGCAGCAGGTGCTCGATCACACCCAGCTTGTCGCTGACCTTGGAGCCGCCGAGGACGACGGCATAGGGACGCTCAGGCTTCTCGGTCAGGCGGTCGAGCACGTCGACCTCCTTCTCGATGAGGTAGCCCGCGGCCGACGGGAGCAGCTCGGCCAGGTCGTAGACCGATGCCTGCTTGCGGTGCACGACGCCGAACCCGTCGGAGACGAGCGCGTCTCCGAGCGCTGCCAGCTCCGCGGCGAAGGCGGCGCGCTCCGCGTCGTCCTTGGCCGTCTCGCCGGGGTTGAAGCGGAGGTTCTCGATGACGGCGATGTCGCCGTCCTCCAGGGCCGCGACCGCTTCCTGCGCGGAGGTGCCGACGGTGTCGCGCGCGAACGCGACGGGCTTGCCGAGCAGCTCGGACAGCCGCTGGGCGACCGGCTCGAGGCTGTACTTCGGGTCGGGCGCGCCGTCGGGGCGGCCGAGGTGGGAGCAGGCGATGACGCGCGCACCCTGGTTGATGAGGTGGTTCAGGGTCGGAAGTGCCGCCCGGACACGCCCATCGTCCGTGATGACGCCGTCCTTCAGGGGGACGTTGAAGTCAACACGGACGATGACGCGCTTTCCGGCCAGCGAACCCAGGGAATCGAGGGTGCGCAGCGCCATGGCTCTACCTCAGAGCTTTTCGGCGACGAGCTCGGTGAGGTCGACGAGGCGGTTCGAGTAGCCCCACTCGTTGTCGTACCAGGACGACACCTTGACGAGGTTGCCGCTCACGTTGGTCTGACCGGCGTCGAACACCGACGAGTGCGGGTCGAGCTGGATGTCGCTGGAGACGATCGCGTCCTCGTTGTACTTCAGGAAGCCGACGAGCTCGCCCTCCTCCGCGGCCTTCTTGTAGGCGGCGTTGATCGTCTCGGCCGTGAGGCCCTCGGTCGGCGTGATGATCGTCAGGTCGACGATGGAGCCGGTGGGGACGGGCACGCGGTACGACGAGCCGCTGAGCTTGCCGTTCAGCTCGGGGAGAACCAGGCCGATCGCCTTGGCGGCACCGGTCGAGGCCGGGACGATGTTGATCGCCGCGGCGCGAGCACGGTGGAGGTCGCTGTGCGGGCCGTCCTGCAGGTTCTGGTCGGCGGTGTAGGCGTGCGCCGTCATCATGAAGCCGCGCTCGATGCCGAAGTTGTCGTTGAACACCTTGGCGAGCGGAGCGAGGCAGTTGGTCGTGCACGACGCGTTGGAGATGACGTGCATCGTCTCCGGGTCGTACGAGCCGTCGTTGACGCCCATGACGAACGTGCCGTCCACGTCGGTGCCCGGCGCCGAGATGATGACCTTCTTCGCGCCGCCCTCGATGTGCTTCTTGGCGTCGACGGCCTTGGTGAAGCGCCCCGTGGACTCGATGACGATGTCGACGCCGAGCTCGCCCCACGGCAGGTTCGCCGGGTCGCGCTCTTCGAAGACCTTGATGGCCTTGCCGTTGACGGTGATCGAGTCCGCGTCGTACGAGACGTCGGCGTCGAGGCGACCGCCGACCGAGTCGTACTTGAGGAGGTGCGCGAGCGTCTTGTTGTCGGTGAGGTCGTTCACCGCCACGATGTCGAGGTCCGCGCCCTGCTCCAGCGCGGCGCGGAGGAAGTTGCGTCCGATGCGGCCGAAGCCGTTGATTCCGATCTTGACAGCCACGGAATGTCTCCTGAGTGTGTCGTGCGCGAATGCGCGGTTGTTGCGGTTTCGAACAGTGGACAACGGCGTCCTGCCCGGTCGTCTAAGAAGCGACGACCGAGACGATCATGACAGTACCAGCAGCCCCGAGGTCTTCTCGCGAGCCGTGTCAAAGCGGGCCTGGACGTTGCCCCAGTTGGCGATGTTCCACGCGGCCTTGACGTAGTCGGCCTTGACGTTCAGGTAGTCGAGGTAGAAGGCGTGCTCCCACATGTCGAGCTGGAAGATCGGGATGGTGCCCTGCGCCGTGTTCGACTGCTGGTCGAAGAGCTGCTGGATGATGAGCTGTGCCCCGATCGGGTCCCAGCTGAGCACCGCCCAGCCCGAGCCCTGGATGCCGGTGGCAGCGGCGGTGAAGTGGGCCTGGAACTTCTCGAAGCTGCCGAAGAACTCGTCGATCGCCGCCTTGAGCTCACCCTCGGGCTGTCCGCCGCCGCCGTTGCCGGCCGGGGCGAGGTTGGTCCAGAAGATGGAGTGGTTGACGTGGCCGCCGAGGTTGAACGCGAGGTCCTTCTCGAGTTTGTTGACGTTGGCGAGATTGCCCGACTCGCGAGCCTCGGCCAGCTGCTCGAGCGCCGTGTTGGCTCCGGTGACATAGGCCTGGTGGTGCTTGGAGTGGTGCAGCTCCATGATCTTGCCGCTGATGCTCGGCTCCAGCGCCGCGTAGTCGTAGGGGAGCTCGGGAAGCGTGTAGGTGGCCATGTTCTCTTCTTCCTGTCGGTGCCGCACCGGGGCGCGGCGTGGTGACATCGTGTCGGACGGGATCATCCCCATCCTATTGATCCCCAACACCGGACACAGGGGGTTGCTTCCCGTCGGAGGCCGGTGTTACCGGGTCAATCCTCGAGACCGGCGGGGACGGCGGACTCCGTGTCGGGGATGCCCTCGGCAGCGGCCTTCTTGTCGGCCATCGCCAGGAGTCGTCGGATGCGCCCGGCCACCGCGTCCTTCGTGAGCGGCGGATCCGCGTGATGCCCGAGCTCGTCGAGGCTCGCATCGCGGTGGGCCAGCCGGAGGTCACCCGCCTCTCGGAGGTGGTCGGGAACCTCGTCGCCCAGGATCTCGAGCGCGCGCTCCACCCGGGCGCACGCCGCCACCGCGGCCTGGGCCGACCGGCGGAGGTTCGCATCGTCGAAGTTGACGAGGCGGTTGACGCCGGCGCGCACCTCCCGGCGCTGGCGGAGCTCCTCCCACGCGCTGGCGGTGCGGGCGGCCCCCATCTCCGCGAGGGCCGTGCGGATCGCCTCGCCGTCGCGCACCACGACGCGCGGCGCACCGCGCACCTCCCGCGCCTTCGCCGCGATCCCGAGGCGGTGAGCGGCCCCCACGAGGGCCATCGCGGCTTCGGGCGACGGGCAGGCGATCTCGAGCGCGGCCGAGCGCCCCGGCTCGGACAGCGCGCCCGAGGCGAGGAAGGCACCGCGCCAGATCGCCGCGAGGTCGCCGCGGGAGCCCGTGGTGAGACGGTTCGGCAGGCCGCGGACGGGGCGGCGCCGCTGGTCGAGGAGGCCCGTCTGGCGCGCGAGGGTTTCGCCGCCGTCGATCACGCGGACTGCGAAGTGACCGCCGGCGCGTCCGCCGGAGGCCTGGACGTGGGCGAGTTCGGGCCGCACGCCGTAGATCTCCATGAGCTCGCGCGCCACCCGACGGGCCAGCGCCTCGGTCTCCAGCTCGGCTTCGACGGCCACACGACCGGCGATGGAGTGCAGCCCTCCGGAGAATCGGAGCAGCGCGGTCAGCTCAGCCACGCGGGCCGTGGGCCGGGGGTCACGCACCGCCGCCAACTCGATCTTCACGTCAGCGGTCAACGGCACGGCGGTCCTTCGGTCGGGGGCGGGGAGGTCACGCGGGGTGAGCCGCGGAGAGGTTCCAGCCTACTCGCGGCCCAGGTCTCGGTGTTTCACGCGGACGGCCACACCGGGCACGTCGGCGAGGCGGCGGGCGAGCTCGTTGACCGTCACGACGGACCGGTGCTTGCCGCCCGTGCAGCCGACGGCGACCACCGAGTGCTGCTTGTTCTCTCGCTGGTACCCCTCGAGCACGGGGCGCAGCGCCGCCGCGTAGGCCTCGATGAACTCGACGGCGCCCTGCTGCGAGAGGACGTAGTCGCGAACGGTCTCGTCCTCGCCGGTGTGCGGACGCAGCTCGGGGACCCAGAACGGGTTGGGCAGGAAGCGCATGTCGGCGACGAGGTCCACGTCGGTGGGGAGGCCGTACTTGAAGCCGAAGCTCATCACCGTGACCGTGTGCCGTGCCTCGCCCTGCTCGCGGAACAGGTCCAGGATCCGGGTGGCCAATTGGTGGATGTTGAGCTCGCTCGTGTCCACGATGAGGTCGGCGCCCTCGCGGATGGCGGCCAGCTGCTCGCGCTCGCGACGGATGCCGTCGAGGATCGTGCCGTCGCCCTGGAGGGGATGCGGGCGGCGCACCGACTCGAACCGGCGGACCAGCACGTCGTCGGAGGCATCCAGGAACAGCACCCGAAGGGGCCGCCCGGCGCGCAGCGCCTGGGTGACCGCGGGGAGGGCGCCGAACAGCTCTCGACCGCGCACATCGACGACGGCCGCGACCTTCGGCATCGCGCCGGCGGCGGCCTCGGACATCTCCAGCATGGGGCGGAGCATGAGCGGCGGGAGGTTGTCGACGACGTACCAGCCGATGTCCTCGAGGGCGTTGGCGGCGGTGGTGCGTCCCGCGCCGGACATGCCGGTGACGATCAGGACCTCGCCTGCCGCGTCCGTCACGTGATCTCCCGTTCTCGTCACCCCCAGCCTACCGACTGCCGGCGGGCGCTTCCGCTCAGCCGGCGGCGAGATGCCGGTGGATCGAGGCCGCCAGCTTGGGCCCGATGCCGGGCAGCTCGGCGATCTCCTCGGGGGACGCCTGACGCAAGGCCGTCACCGATCCGAAGTGCCGCAGCAGCGCTTTGATCCGGGCGTCCCCCAGACCCGGCACCTCGCTGAGGACCGAGCTGATGTCCCGCTTGCGCCGCTTGCGCTGATGCGTGATGGCGAAGCGGTGGGCTTCGTCGCGGAGCCGTTGGAGCAGGTAGAGGGCCTCGGAGGTGCGCGGCAGGATCACCGGGTACTCCTCCCCCGGCAGCCAGACCTCCTCCAGGCGCTTCGCGATCCCGCAGAGTGCGATGTCCTCGTGGCCCGCGTCGCGCAGCGCACGAGCGGCCGCCTCCACCTGGGGCTGCCCGCCGTCGACGACCAGGAGCTGCGGGCGGTAGGCGAATCGCGGGCGCTTGCGCGAGGTGACGACGGGGGCCTCTTCACCGTCGGCGGTCGGATCGGCCTCGGCCTCCTCGCGCTCGTCGGCGTCGACGTGAGCCAGCCGCCGGCGCAGCACCTGATAGATCGAGTCGGTGTCGTCGGTGGTCTCCGGCACGCCGAACGAGCGGTACTGGTCCTTGCGGGCCAGCCCGTCCTCGAAGACCACCATCGAGGCGACCACGTTCGTCCCGCTGAGGTGCGAGACGTCGAAGCACTCGATCCGCAGCGGCGCCTCGCTCATGCCGAGCGCCTCCTGCAGATCGGTGAGCGCGCGCGTGCGGGCGGTGTAGTCGCTCGTCCGGCGGGTCTTGTGCAGCAGCAGCGCCTGGCGGGCGTTGAGGTTCGCGGTCTTCATGAGTTCGGCCTTGCGCCCGCGCTGGGCCACCTGCACGGAGACCCGCTTGCCGCGTCGCGACTGCAGCCATGCCTCGAGCTCGGCGGCGTCCTCGGGGAGGGTCGGGACGAGCACCTGACGCGGGATGTCGGCGGCCGGCGCATCGCCGTAGGTGCGCTGCAGTACCTGATCGACCAGGTCCGCGCCCGAGATGTCGAGCTCCTTGTCGATGGTGGTGGCCCGCACTCCGCGCACCCGTCCGCCGCGGATCACGAAGTGCTGCACCGCGGCCGACAGCTCGTCCTCTGCGATGCCGAACAGGTCGGCGTCGGTGTCCTCGGCGAGCACGAGTGCGCTGCGGTTGAGGACGGCGTCGATGGCCTGGAGCTTGTCGCGGTACACCGCGGCCGACTCGTAGTCCATCGCGGCGGCCGCCTCGCGCATGCGCGCACTGAGCTCCCGCGTGAACCGCTGGTCTCCGCCGGACATGAACGCCACGAAGTCGTCGACGATCGCCCGGTGCTCCTCGATGCTGACCCGCATCGAGCACGGTCCGCCGCATCGGCCGATCTGGCCGGGGAAGCAGGGCCGCCCGGTGGACATCGCCTTCTTGTACGAGGCGTCACTGCAGGTGCGGATGGGGAAGACCTTGATCATCAGGTCGATCGTGTCGTGCACGGCCCAGACCTTCGGATACGGCCCGAAATACTTGGCCCCCGGAATGCGCCGGTTGCGCGTGACGATCACCCGCGGCGCCTCGTCGGCGAGCGTGACGGCCATGTAGGGGTAGGACTTGTCGTCCTTGTACCGCACGTTGAACGGCGGCGAGAACTCCTGGATCCACATGTACTCGAGCTGGAGCGAGTCCACGTCCGTCGCCACGACCGTCCACTCGACGGATGCGGCCGTCGTCACCATCCGGCGGGTGCGCTCGTGGAGCGTGCGCAGCGGGGCGAAGTAGTTGGACAGGCGAGCCCGGAGGTTCTTCGCCTTGCCCACGTACAGCACCCGGCCGTCGGCATCGCGGAAGCGATAGACACCGGGATCGGTGGGGATCTCCCCCGGCTTCGGCTTGTACGGCAGCGCCGAGGCCATCTCAGCCCGCCTTGCGCGCAGTCGCCGTCCTGCTCGCCGGGAGGATCTCGGCCAGGAACGCGCCGGTGTGGCTCTCGGGTACGGTCGCCACCTGCTCGGGGGTGCCCGTGGCGACGATCTGCCCGCCGCCGGCCCCTCCCTCGGGTCCCAGATCGATGACCCAGTCGCTCGACTTGATGACGTCGAGGTTGTGCTCGATCACGATCACGGTGTTGCCCTTGTCGACCAGCCCGCCGAGCACCTCGAGAAGACGGCTGACGTCCTCGAAGTGCAGACCCGTGGTCGGCTCGTCCAGCACGTAGATGCTGCGTCCGTTCGACCGACGCTGCAGCTCGGTCGCCAGCTTCACCCGCTGGGCCTCCCCACCCGACAACGTGGTCGCCGACTGTCCCAGCCGCACGTATCCCAGCCCCACGTCGACGAGCGTCTTCAGGTAGCGGTGGATGGCCTGGATGGGCTCGAAGAACTCGGCGGCCTCGGCGATCGGCATGTCGAGCACCTCGGCGATGTTCTTGCCCTTGTAGTGGACGGCCAGGGTGTCGCGGTTGTAGCGCTTGCCGTGGCAGACCTCGCAGTCGACGTAGACGTCGGGCAGGAAGTTCATCTCGATCTTGATCGTGCCGTCACCGGAGCACGCCTCGCAGCGCCCGCCCTTGACGTTGAAGCTGAACCGTCCCGGTTGGTAGCCGCGCGCCTTCGCTTCGGGCGTCTCGCTGAACAGCGTGCGCACGCGGTCGAACACGCCGGTGTAGGTGGCCGGGTTCGATCGGGGGGTGCGACCGATCGGCGCCTGGTCGACGTGCACCACCTTGTCGAGGTTGTCGAGGCCGGTGACCCGCGTGTGCTTGCCTGCGACCCGGCGCGCGCCGTTGAGCTTCGTGGCGAGCACTTCGTAGAGGATGCCGTTCACGAGCGTCGACTTGCCCGACCCGCTGACTCCGGTCACCGCCGTGAGCACTCCGAGCGGGAAGTCCACCGTCACGTTCTTGAGGTTGTTCTCGCGAGCGCCGACGACCGTGACCATGCGCTTCTTGTCGATCTTGCGCCGACGGGTGGGAGTCTCGATGGAGCGACGACCGCTGAGGTAGGCCCCGGTGAGCGAGCGCTCCTCCTGAAGCAGCGACGCGAGCGGTCCCGAGTGGACGACTTCGCCACCGTGCACACCCGCGCGAGGTCCGATGTCGACCACCCAGTCCGCCGCGTCGATGGTCTCCTCGTCGTGCTCCACGACGATCAGCGTGTTGCCGAGGCTCTTCAGCCGCACGAGCGTCTCGATGAGCCGCCGGTTGTCGCGCTGATGCAGTCCGATGGACGGCTCGTCGAGCACGTACAGCACGCCGGTGAGTCCCGAGCCGATCTGAGTGGCCAGACGGATGCGCTGCGCCTCTCCGCCCGACAGCGATCCTGCGGAGCGGCTGAGGCTCAGATAGTTGAGGCCGACCTGGATGAGGAAGTCGAGCCGGGCGCGGATCTCGCGCAGCACCGCCGCGGCGATGTGTGCCTCGCGGTCGGTCAGCTCGAGGTCGGCGAAATAGGCCTGCGCCTCGCCCAGGCTCATGCGCGAGGCGCCGGCGATCGACTGCCCGTGCACGAGCACCGCGAGGACCTCGGGCTTCAGGCGGTCGCCGTTGCAGACCGGGCACGGCACCTCACGCAGGTACTCCGACCAGCGCTGCCGCTGGGTGTCGGACTCGGCCTGGCTGTACTGGCGCTCGATGTAGGGGATGACGCCCTCGAAGCCGGAGGTGTAGCGCATCTCGCGGCCGTAGCGGTTCTTCCACCGCACCGTGACCTTGAAGTTCTCGCCGCGCAGCACCGCATCCTTCACACGATCGGGAAGGTCGCGCCACGGGGTGTCGAGCGAGAAGTCGAGGTCGTCGGCGAGCCCCACCAGCAGGCGCTCGTAGTACTGGAAGAGCCCCTTGCCCTGGGTCGTCCACGGCAGGATCGCTCCCTCGTTGATCGACAGTTCGTCATCGCCGAGCAGCAGGTCGACGTCGACGGACATCCGGGTGCCGAGCCCCGAGCACGCGGGGCACGCACCGAACGGGGCGTTGAACGAGAAGGTGCGAGGCTCGATCTCGGTCAGCTGCAGCGCGTGGCCGTTGGGGCACGCGAGCTTCTCCGAGTAGTTCTGCCACGCGGCGTCGCCCTCTTCGTCGACGAAGTTGACCTGCATGACTCCGCCGGCCAGACCCAGCGCCGTCTCGACGGAGTCCGTGATGCGGCCGAGCAGATCCGGAGCCGCCACCAGCCGGTCGACCACCACGGCGATGTCGTGCTTGTAGCTCTTCTTGAGCACCGGAGGCTCGGCCAGCTGGACGAGCTCGCCGTCCACGACCGCACGTGCGTACCCCTTCGCGGAGAGCTCCTTGAAGAGGTCGACGAACTCGCCCTTCTTCTGCGTCACGACGGGAGCGACGATCTGGTACCGCGTCCGCTCGGGCAGCTCCGCGAGCTGATCGGCGATCTGCTGCACGGTCTGACGCTGGATCCGCTCGCCGCACTCGGGGCAGTGCGGCACGCCGATGCGCGCCCACAGCAGACGCATGTAGTCGTGGATCTCGGTGATCGTGCCGACGGTCGAGCGCGGGTTGCGGTTGGTCGACTTCTGGTCGATCGAGACCGCGGGGCTGAGGCCTTCGATGAAGTCGACGTCGGGGCGATCGACCTGGCCGAGGAACTGGCGGGCGTACGAGCTCAGGGACTCGACGTAGCGGCGCTGCCCCTCGGCGAAGATCGTGTCGAAGGCGAGACTGGACTTGCCCGACCCGGAGAGTCCCGTGAAGACGACGAGCGAGTCGCGAGGGAGATCGAGGTCGACGTCCTTGAGGTTGTGCACGCGGGCACCACGGACACTGAGTTTCGACGGGGAGGCGACGGGGACGATGGGCACCGCACAAGTCTAGGTCGGGCCTGCGACATCGGCTCCGGGGTCAGCCCACGGCGTACGACATCGGCGCCGGCGTCAGCCCACGGCGTCCGAGCGGCGCCCGGCGAACCGGGTCAGCGCGTCGCGCAGGGACGCGACGGCGGCGGCATCGATCCCGGTCCTGGCGAGGATCTGCCCGGGCACCTCCAGCGCCTGTGCGCGCAGGGCGCGACCCTCGTCGGTGAGGCCGATCTCGAGCACGCGCTCATCCTCCGCGGCCCGTCGACGGACGACCCGCCCCTGCCCCTCGAGCCGCTTCACGAGCGGGGACAGGGTCGCGGGCTCCATGGCCAGCTCGTCCGCGAGGGCCGCCAGCGACCGAGGCTCCTGCTCCCAGAGCGCGAGCATCACCAGATACTGGGGGTGCGTCAATCCCAGGGGTTCCAGGACCGGCCGATAGATCGCGACCACGTTGCGTGCCGCCGTCACGAGCGCGAAGCACAGCTGGTTCTCCAGCGCGAGCAGGTCTTCCCGGGTCTCCACGCACCGAGCCTATCAATTAGTTAGTACACTAATGATCATGACACGAAGTGATGCGAAGCCGCTGCGTACCCGGGTGCGCGAGGCGGGCGGGTGGTATGCGTACCTGAACAGCCGCCTGATCCGCATCGCGGGGCCGGCGTCGGTCGGACCGTACGACACCGAGCCGGAGCCCGAGCGCACGGAGCGGGCTTGTCCGCTGTGCGGGGCGCCGATGTCGCAGCACACGTTCGACCGGTCCGGGCCGAAGCCGCTCATGCACTGTCCGTGACGCGCGTTCAGGGCAGCGTGACGGAACCGTCCGCGCCGATCTGCCATGCGGGGTTCACCGCCACCTCCCACGGGTGGCCGTCGGGATCGACGAACACCCCCGAGTAGCCGCCCCAGGCAGTCGGCGCCCCGACACGAGCGATCCGCGCTCCGGCTGCCTCGGCTGACGTGAGCACGCCGTCGACGTCGTCGGGAGCGTCCACGTTGTGCGCGAGCGTGACGCCGCCCCATCCCCCGGTGTCCGCCACTCCGGAGTCGGCGGCCAGCGCCGCCCGGGACCAGAGGGCGAGCACCATCCCGCCGCTCTGGAAGAACGCGACCTCGCCGTCGACGGACGAGGGATGCGGGGTCCACCCCATCGCCCGGTAGAACGTGATCGAACGGGCGAGGTCGTCGACGCCCAGCGTGATCAGGCTGATGCGCGGCTCCACGGGCTCCTCCTCGACGCGATCGCGGTCACGCGTGGCCCGCGCGCTCCATCGCTCGCAGCTCCTTCTTGAGGTCCTGGACCTCATCGCGGAGGCGCGCCGCCAGCTCGAACTTCAGTTCGCCGGCCGCGGCGAGCATCTGGTTGGAGAGGTCCTCGATCGTCGCCTCGAGCTGGTTCGCGCCCTCGGCGGCGATCCCCTCGCGGCGAAGTCGCGGGGTCGGGCTCTTCCCCTTGCCCGACTTGTTCTTCTTCGACAGCAGCTCCTGCGTGTCGGAGGCCTCCCGCGCCAGCACGTCGGTGATGTCCGCGATCTTCTTGCGCAGCGGCTGCGGATCGATGCCGTGCTCCGTGTTGTACGCGATCTGCTTCTCGCGGCGGCGATCGGTCTCCTCGATGGCCGCGCGCATGGAGTCGGTCATGTTGTCGGCGTACATGTGGACCTCACCCGACACGTTTCGCGCCGCACGGCCGATGGTCTGGATGAGCGAGGTTCCCGATCGCAGGAACCCCTCCTTGTCGGCGTCGAGGATCGCGACGAGCGACACCTCGGGGAGGTCGAGGCCCTCGCGCAGCAGGTTGATGCCCACCAGCACGTCGTAGACGCCGGAGCGCAGCTCGGTCAGCAGCTCGACTCGCCGGAGGGTGTCCACATCGGAGTGCAGGTAGCGGACGCGCACGCCGTGCTCCCCCAGGAAGTCGGTGAGCTCCTCCGCCATCTTCTTCGTCAGCGTCGTGACGAGCACCCGCTCATCCCGCTCGACGCGGATGCGGATCTCCTCGAGCAGGTCGTCGATCTGGCCCTTGGACGGCTTGAGCACGATGTGCGGGTCGACCAGCCCGGTCGGGCGGATGATCTGCTCCACCACGCCGTCGGCGATGCCCATCTCGTAGCGCCCCGGCGTCGCCGACAGATAGACGGTCTGCCCGATGCGCTGCTTGAACTCGTCGAAGCGCAGGGGACGGTTGTCGAGGGCGCTCGGCAGGCGGAAGCCGTGATCCACGAGGGTGCGCTTGCGCGAGGCGTCGCCCTCGTACATCGCCCCGATCTGGGGGACGGTGACGTGCGACTCGTCGATGACCATCAGGAAGTCGTCGGGGAAGAAGTCGAGCAGGGTGTGCGGCGGCTCTCCCGCCGCGCGGCCGTCGAGGTGCCGCGAGTAGTTCTCGATGCCGGAGCAGAAGCCGAGCTGCTGGAGCATCTCGAGGTCGAAGGTCGTCCGCATCCGGAGGCGCTGGGCCTCGAGGAGCTTGCCCTGGCCCTCGAGCTCCTTGAGCCGGTCGGCCAGCTCGGCCTCGATGGTGCCGATCGCGCGCTGAACGGTGTCGGTCCCCGCGACATAGTGCGACGCGGGGAAGATCGGGACGCTGTCGAGCTTCTGCACGACTTCGCCCGTGAGCGGGTGGAGCATGTACAGCGCCTCGATCTCGTCGCCGAACAGCTCGATGCGCACCGCGTACTCCTCGTACACGGGGATGATCTCGATCGTGTCGCCGCGCACGCGGAAGTTGCCGCGGGAGAAGTCCACGTCGTTGCGGTTGTACTGCATCGCGATGAACTTGCGGATGAGGGCGTCGCGGTCGTAGCGCTCGCCGACCTGCAGTGCCACCATGGCGCGCATGTACTCCTCGGGCGCGCCGAGACCGTAGATGCACGAGACGGTGGAGACGACCACGACGTCCCGCCTGCTCAGCAGGGAGTTCGTCGTGGAGTGGCGGAGCCGCTCGACCTCGGCGTTGATCGAGGAGTCCTTCTCGATGAACGTGTCCGTCTGCGGCACGTACGCCTCGGGCTGGTAGTAGTCGTAGTAGCTGACGAAGTACTCCACCGCGTTGTTCGGCATGAGGTCGCGGAACTCGTTGGCCAGCTGCGCCGCGAGCGTCTTGTTGTGCGCGAGCACCAGGGTCGGCCGCTGCACCTGCTCGATGAGCCAGGCGGTGGTCGCCGACTTCCCCGTGCCGGTGGCTCCCAGCAGAACGACGTCGGTCTCACCGGCGTTGATGCGCGCGGCCAGATCGGCGATCGCCTGCGGCTGGTCGCCGCTGGGCATGTACTCGCTGACGACCTCGAAGGGCCGGACGGATCGCGTGGTCTGCATCAGTCCAGCGTATGCCGGGCCACCGACACCGCGGCCGGTGTTCGCCGAGGGCGACGAGCGTCAGGCGTCCTCGTCCTCGCCCGACTCGAAGTCTCCGGTCGCGAAGTCGTCCCACTCGACGTCGGGGTCCGACATCCGACCGTTCCTGCTGCTCGTCGCCATGGGCCCGCTCCCCTCCACCCTCACGTGCTCCGAACGGTACGCCGGCCACGTGAACGGCGGATTGCGCCGCCGTATCCCGTCCGTGTCGCGGGCCCCGCCGCGTACCCTGGCATCGTGGTCGAACTCCTCGTCGGATCGGGACTGGCGGCAGCCGCGGGCTTGAACGCCTGGATGCCGCTGTTCCTGCTGGGCCTCGCCGACCGCTTCGTGGCGGCCGTCGAGCTTCCCGCCGCGTGGTCGTGGCTCTCCAGCGATGTCGCCCTCTGGATCACCGGCGTCCTCCTCGTGGTCGAGTTCGTGGCCGACAAGGTCCCGGCCGTCGACTCCGTGAACGACATCCTCCAGTCGGTCGTGCGACCCGCCTCCGGCGGCATAGCCTTCGGCGCGGGGGCCACCAGCGAGACCGTGCGCGTGGAGGACCCCGCCGCACTGCTGGTCGACAACGCCTGGGTCCCGATCGCCGTCGGCGTCGTGATCGCGCTCCTGGTGCACGTGCTCAAGGCGTCGATCCGCCCGATCGCGAACCTCGCCACCGCCGGCGTGGCGGCGCCGGTCGTGTCCACCGTCGAGGACGTGTCGGCGCTCGCCCTCATCCTCTCCGCGATCTTCCTGCCGGTGCTCGCCGGCGTGCTGCTCGTGGCCCTGCTGGTCACCGGCTTCCTGGTGCTGCGTCGCCGACGGCGAGGGCGCACCGCGGGCCCGGCCGATCAGCCGGCCGTCGGCTGAGAGGCACCCCCGGCCGACTCCGTCCGCAGCCTCTCCCACAGGCGGTCGGTCTGCGCGATCGTGTCCTCGAGCGATCCGCCGGTGTCGATAACGACGTCGGCGATCGCCAGGCGCCGATCGTCCGATGCCTGCGCGGCGATCCGCGCCTGCGCCTCCGTCTCGCTCATCCCCCGCAGCTCGACGAGTCGCCGCGATCGCACGGCCGCCGGCGCATGGGCCACCACCACGAGGTCCCAGGGGTCGTCGACCCGGGCCTCGACGAGCAACGGCACGTCGTACACGACGACGGCGCCGGGATCCGACGCGAAGACCTCGGAGAAGCGTCGTGCCGACTCGGCCCGGACGGCCGGATGCACGATCGCGTTCAGCCGGGCGAGCGCCTCGGGATCCTCGAACACGATCGCGCCCAGCGCCGCACGGTCCAGCTCGCCGTCACTGCGCAGCACCCGCTCACCGAACTCGCCGACGATCGCCGCGAGCACCGGCGATCCGGCGCGCTGGGTCTCCCGCACGAGCGCATCGGCGTCGATGACCACCGCCCCCCGCTCGGCCAGCCGGGCCGCGATGGTCGATTTTCCGGAGGCGATCCCGCCGGTCAGTGCGATGAGAGACATGGCTACGAGGATGCCATGACGATTCGCTGATGATGTGCTCTGACAAGGCGAAGGGACGGCTGAGGCGCACTTGAGCCAAACCTGAGGGTGGCCCCCTAACGTCAGTGATGCAGGCGACGAACCCGAATCGCAGCCCGCCGGGAAGGGCCCGAACCCGACTCGAACATCAACACAGTCCGGACTGCCCGAACAGCCCGATCTGCCCCCGCCCCGGCGCACCCGAAGCGCCGGGGAGGGAGGCCGGTCCGGCGTGCCCGCAGCCGGCAGGACAGCCTGAAAGGCCCCCCGAAATGACCACGCAGGACATCACCACCACCGCCACTCAGCCCGAAGAGCGCAAGAGCAAGCGCCGCGCCGTTCTGGCCTTCACCCTCGCCGCCCTCGCCGTCGGCGGCATCGGCGCCGCGGCCACCAGCGCCGCCTGGACCGACAACGTCTTCTTCTCGGCCAAGGCCGAGGCCGCCACCTTCAACCTGCAGGGCTCGCTCAACGGCACCACCTGGCAGGAGTCGGACAACAGCGGCTCCATCCAGCTGGTCGTGCCGGCCTCGAGCCTGGCCAACCTGCTGCCCGGCGAGACCCGCACCATCAACCTCTACGTCAAGAACCTCGGCACCGCGGCCGCGTCGCTGACCTCGTCGGTCGCCTGGGCGACCTCGCCCGCCTCGACCTTCACGGCCAACCCGGGCACCACGGTGGAGGGCCTCGCCACGACGCTCACCCCCGCCGGCGGAGCGACCGAGAGCGACCAGTTCCAGCTCAAGGTGACCACCGACAGCGCCTGGGCCGCGTCCAACCAGGGCAAGTCGGGCACGATCGTCGTCACGGTCGCCGGCACCGCCGTCGCGCCGTAATCGCCCACGCACCTCGCACTCACCGCAGACCCACCGCAGCACCCGGACCAGAAGGAGGAAGACGATGCAGCTCCTGCGCCGCCTCGCCGACATCGCCCTCTGGCTCCTCGCTGCGGTGGGTCTGGCCTGCGCCCTGATCTGGGGCGCCACGGCTCTCGGGATGATCAAGCCGCTGATCGTGATCTCCGGCTCGATGGAGCCCGGAATCATGACCGGTGACCTCCTCGTCGATGTGCCGGTCGACACCGCCGACCTGTCGGTCGGCGACGTGGTGAGCCTTCCGTCCGACCTGACGCACAACCTCGTCACGCATCGGATCGAGAAGATCGTCGATCTCGGCGGCGGCGAGTACCAGATCTCGCTGAAGGGCGACAACAACGCCGCCTCGGACGCCCTCGACTATTTCGTCGGCGACCAGGTGTGGCAGCCGGCGGTGCAGCTCAGCGGGTGGGGAACCGCTGTGCAGCGCCTCACGACGCCGGCTGTCGCCCTTCCGCTGGTGATCGGGCTCGTCGCGCTCCTCGGGATCGCGCTCCTCCTGCCGGCTCCCGCGCGCCGCACGCGCCGCCCGGCTGCGGACCCGGTGCTGCCATGATCGGCCTCCGCACGCGTCTGGTCGCGCTGGCCGGTGTGGTGGGCGCCGCGGTCGCCGTGGCCGTGGTCGGTCCGGCCGCCTCGGCCCAGACGCTGCCGCTCACCTACGACCTCGGCGTCGTGCTCCCCGGCGAGTCCCGGACGATGGAGCGCGAGATCGAGATCCCGCGTCACGCCTCCGTCGCGGCCGCCGACTTCGGGTCTGGCGCCAGCGCGGACGGGTGGGACGCGCGTCTGTGCGCCGACCGCTGCATCGCGGTCGACGCCCTGGCCGGCGAGACGCTGTCCGCCGGTCGCTATCGCCTCATCGTCACGCTCACCATGCCTGCCGACGGTGCGATCGCACTCGAGTCGTCGGCGCGGGGATCGCTGACGCTCATCGACGCCGGCGTGGGGGACGCCGACGCCCTCCCCAACACGGGTGGCACCCTGCCGGTCGCGAGCATGGCCGTGGGGGCGGCGCTCGCGTCCGGTGGGACCCTGCTGCTCATCGCCGGCCGCCGCCGGTCCCGCCGCCAGGAGGTCGGGTCGTGACCCGCGTGCGTCTGCGCGCGCGGGTGGCCGCCGTGGCCGCCGCACTGCTGATCGTCGTCGGGGCGGGCGCCGCCGCCGGTGCCGTTCAGGACACGCATGCCGCATGGAACGACAAGTCCTTCGCGTCGGCGGTCGCCACGGGCGGCACGTGGTCCGCACCCACCAGCTACGGCTGCACGGCGATGAACGCCGACGGCAGCGTGAAGAACGGCGGCCGCTGCACGGTCACGTCGGTGACGGCGGACGAGTGGGGCACCGCCCCCAACCGCCAGCGCGGCTACACCGTCGGCTTCAACACCAACGCCGGCAACGGATACGTGCAGTTCACCATCAGCCTCGCCGTCGCGGGCGCATCGTCGAACTTCTCGTGGAGCACGGCCGGTCTCGTCGGCAACGGGCAGGCCATCCCCACGAACGGCTGGACCTGCGCCCAGCTGCCGACGCTGACCGCGAAGACGCCCACGAACTGGGGATGGGGAAGCTCGAGCCAGATCTACTTCCAGGTGGTCGAGAACCGCTCGTCGACCGCCGTGAGCTGCGGATGAGCGTCCCGACACAGCCCGTCCCCGTCCCGTTCCGGCACGTCTTCTGGGATATCATCGCGGATGCCGGTCACGTGAACATGTTGCCCGACCGGCAGTCGGAGGGATTCCCGTTGCCGGACTCACAGGTCGCCGTCGTGATCGAAGACGATCCGGATATCCGTGCTCTCGTCACCGACGTCCTCGATCAAGCGGGCTTCCGCGTGTTCTCCGCCGGCAACGGCGTCGAGGGGCTGGACCTCATCAAGACGCACCAGCCGATCGTGACGACGCTCGATGTGAGCCTGCCCGGCATGGACGGGTTCGAGACGGCGCGCCGGATCCGGTCGGTGAGTGGCACGTACATCGTCATGCTGACCGCGCGCGCCGACGAGATCGACACGCTGCAGGGCCTTCAGGCGGGCGCCGACGACTACGTCACCAAGCCCTTCCGCCCGCGCGAGCTGCGTGCGCGGATCGAGGCCATGCTGCGACGCCCGCGCACCTTCGGGCTTCCCGACCTGCCGGCGGGCGTCGAGGCGACGGTCCCGAACATCCCCGCCCCTGCTCCGGACGAGGCGGGATGGCTGGAGCACAAGGGGCTCCGGCTCCACCCCGACATGCGCGTCGCGGTGGCGGACGAGGAGACGCTCGACCTCACGCGAAGCGAATTCGACATCCTGCACGATCTGCTCAGCGCCGGCCGCCGCGTCGTCGGCAAGAACGAGCTGGCGCTGATGCTCCGCGGCGAGAGCCACCTCGGCATCGGCTTCGTCAGCGAGCACGACACCCGGGCGATCGAGGTGCACGTCGCGAACCTCCGCCGCAAGCTCGGCGAGTCGGCCGCGCAGCCCCGCTGGATCGAGACGATCCGCGGCATCGGCTACCGCCTCACCCTCTGACGCGGCCCATCCCCTCCTCGGAGTCCGACTCGGCGACGATCACCGACGCGTCCGGGTCGGTCGAGGATCGCTTGGCCGCGCGCTGCGCAGCGTCCACGAGCGTCTTCGGGTCGTAGCCCAGGTCGTCGCTCAACGCGACGCCGATGCCGACGACCGGGATGACAGCGCTCCCTCGGGCGGCGAAGTCGTCGAGCAGCCGCCGCTGCACGCGGCTTGCGACCCGGGGGGCGTCGGCACGTGAGACGGGCTCGAACGCGATGAGCATCGCGTCGTCGTCGGCCGGCCCCACGAGCGAGAAGGTGGGCGCGTAGCGCCGCACGCCCGAGCGCCAGAGCTCGGAGATCGCCTCCTGCTCCCCCGTGCCGAACGCGAGACCGATCTGGGAGAGATCGTCGATGCGCAGCGCGACGACACCGAAGAGCTCGTCGGCCGCGCGCGCCCGCGACAGCACGCTCGGCAGCGCGGCGCTCAGCGACGCGGCGCTGAGGATCCCGTCCGGCGACACGTGCAGGGTCGAGTGTCCCCCGTCGTGCCGCACCGTGACCCGGCCGCTGCGCAGCATCGTCGCCGTCGTCAGGGCCACGATCGTGAGCACGATCGACACGAGTCCCGTGATGCTCGATGAGAACCAGGTGGTGAAGATCTCGCCCTGCGGACCCTCCGTCGCCAGCACGACGGCGCGGGCGTAATAGTAGAGCGCGACGAGTGCGAGCACGATCGTGAAGCCCATCGAGCTCAGGAGCGCCCCCATGGCGCCGCGGCGGGACTCGACGGCGGCCAGCAGAGCGAAGGACGCGACTCCGATGAACATCGTCACCGACCCCGCCCACTCGTCGGCATCGGGACCGGGGAGAAGCGTCGCGAGGAACTCGATGCCGACCGACACGGCGACGACGATCCCCGCGGTGCGGATGCGTCGGCCGTTGAAGGTGCGCGCCCCCAGCCAGAAGAAGCCTCCCGTCGCCACCAGGGCCGAGTTGCCGATGGCGATCGCCACCCACGGCTCGTCGGAGGCCTGCCACACGAGGTAGGCGGTGACGGTGAGCATGCCGCTCAGGAACGCCAGCGCCCACACCCGTCCGGCGCCGACTTCCCGGCGAAGCAGCGTCTCGACCAGGTAGAGCACTCCGGAGGTGATCGTGACCAGCGCCACGATCAGGTTCACGGTGAACAGATCGATCACGATCCCTCATCCTCTCTGGCCGAGGTGGCCGGAAGCCGCACGATGAAGGTGGCTCCTTCGTCGAGCGTGGTGCGCACGGTGATCTCCCCGCCGTGCGCCCGGACGATCTCGCGGCTGATGGCCAGCCCGAGCCCGCTGCCGTGGGTGGTGGAGTTGCGCACCAGTCCCGAGCGGAAGAAGCGCTCGAACAGGCGGGGCAGCTCGCTCTCGGGGATCCCCGGCCCGTTGTCGCTGACGGCCAGCCAGACGTGCGTGCCATCGCTGGTCAGCCCGACGTCGATACGGCCGCCCGGATTGTTGTACTTGATCGCGTTGGAGAGCAGATTGTCGATGACCTGACGCATCCGCAGCGGGTCCGCGAGGGCACGCACCTTCTCCACGGCGTCGAGCGCCACCGTCACACGGCGCTCGACCGCCCGCGGCATCGCCGCCTCCACCGCGGCCTCCACGACGACGGACAGATCCGTGGGCTCGGGTCGGAGCGTCAGCTCGACCCCGCGATGCGACGCCGCCGACGCCGTCAGGAGATCGGCGACGAGATCGAGCAGCCGGCTGGAGTTCCGCTCGACCACCTCCAGGCTGCGCCGGCTGACCGGGGAGAGGTTCGGGTCGTCGAGGGCCAGCTCGACGTATCCCATGATCGAGGTCAGCGGCGTGCGCAGCTCGTGGGAGACGGATGCCACGAGGTCCTCGCGCGCGCGCAGAGCGAGTTCCTCGGCCGTGACGTCGAGGGTGACGATGATCATGCCGGCGTCGGAGAGGTCCTTGTCGTAGAGCCGCCGCGCCGTCGACTTGAGCGCGCGCCGGCGCTCCTCTCCGGGATCCCCGTGCCACACCAGGGCGTTCTCGAACTCCTCGCCGCGCCGGGCGCGTGCCAGCGGGAGATCCTCGTCGCCGATCGGGGTGATGCCGTCGGCCGCGTACGCGCGCGAGGTGTCGGCGCGCGCCCGCTGCAGACGCCCGTGGGCCTCGTTGGTCACGACGAGGGATCCCTCGGGGGTGAGCCGGATCACCCCGAAGTCGACCGCCTGCAGCACCTCGGTGACCAGATCCTCCTGGCTGCGTGCGCGCTCCACCGAGCGCTGGAGGTACTGGGACTGCTTGTCCAGCAGCACGCGCTGGGCGAGGGTGCGCTTCGATGCGAGCGCGGCCACCGTCGCCAGGCCCGCGATCATGACCGGGAACAGGAAGGTCGTCGGACCGATCTCCTGCTGCGGGTCGGTCCAGACGAGGCTCCAGAACGAGACCGAGATGAGCGTGACGCCGAGCACCGCTCCCCAGCCGCCGAAGGCTGATCCGATCCAGATCGCGGGGAACGCCCACAGCAGCCCCAGCGAGGCCTCCGGCGCCGCGGCCCGCAGGAGCGTGATGGCGGCGATGTCCACGAGCGGCAGGATGAGGATCGCCAGCGCGGGAAACGTGTTCCACGGCAGGATGAAGGCGGCACCGGTCGCCACGAAGACGATCGCCACCCCCAGCATGAGCAGCGTGCCGTCGGCGACCTTGTCGAAGAGCACGACCAGCACAGCCGCCAGGAGCACGACCGCCCCGAGCAGGACCTGGTTCAGCAGGAGCGATCGGTCGCGACCGCGACCGATGAGGCTCGGTGCCGCCGCTGGTCCGGGGATGGTCACACAGAGACGTTACAGCCCGATCCCCCCGCATACGCGGAAGGGGGCCGTGACCTGACGGTCACGGCCCCCTTCGGAGCGATTCGGCTCAGCTGATCAGATCAGCGGCCGGAGAGCTTCTCGCGCAGCGCGGCGAGGGCCTCGTCGTCGGCCAGCGTGCCGCCGACGCTCGAGACGTCGGACGAGAAGGACGACCCACCGGCCTCGGCCGGCGCCGCAGCCTCGGCCTCGAGAGCCTTGGCGACAGCGGCCTTGTGAGCCTCCCAGCGACCCTGGGCAGCGGCGTACTCCTGCTCCCACTTCTCGCGCTGAGCGTCGAAGCCCTCGAGCCAGGCACCCGACTCGGGGTCGAAGCCCTCGGGGTACTTGTACTCGCCGTTCTCGTCGTACTCGGTCGCCATGCCGTACAGCGCCGGGTCGAACTCGGTGCCGTTGGGGTCGACCGACTCGTTGGCCTGCTTGAGCGACAGCGAGATGCGGCGACGCTCGAGATCGATGTCGATGATCTTGACGAAGACCTCTTCGCCGACCGACACGACCTGCTCGGCGAGCTCGACGTGCTTGCCCGACAGCTCCGAGATGTGCACGAGGCCCTCGATGCCGTCGGCGACGCGGACGAACGCGCCGAACGGGACGAGCTTGGTGACCTTGCCCGGAGCGACCTGACCGATCGCGTGCGTGCGGGCGAAGACCTGCCACGGGTCCTCCTGCGTCGCCTTCAGCGACAGCGAGACGCGCTCGCGGTCCAGGTCGACCTCGAGGATCTCGACGGTGACCTCCTGGCCGACCTCGACGACCTCGGACGCGTGCTCGATGTGCTTCCACGAGAGCTCGGAGACGTGCACGAGGCCGTCCACGCCGCCCAGGTCGACGAACGCACCGAAGTTGACGATCGACGAGACGACGCCCTTGCGGACCTGGCCCTTGTGCAGGTTGTTGAGGAACGTGGTGCGCGACTCGGACTGCGTCTGCTCCAGCAGGGCGCGGCGCGAGAGCACGACGTTGTTGCGGTTCTTGTCGAGCTCGAGGATCTTCGCCTCGATCTCCTGGCCGAGGTACGGCGTGAGGTCGCGGACGCGGCGCAGCTCGATGAGCGAGGCCGGCAGGAAGCCGCGGAGGCCGATGTCGACGATGAGTCCACCCTTGACGACCTCGATCACGGAGCCGGTGACCACACCGTCGTTCTCCTTGATCTTCTCCACGTCGCCCCATGCGCGCTCGTACTGGGCGCGCTTCTTGGACAGGATCAGGCGGCCTTCCTTGTCCTCCTTCTGGAGGACCAGGGCCTCGACCTCGTCGCCGACCTTGACGACCTCGTTCGGGTCGACGTCGTGCTTGATCGAGAGCTCGCGCGAGGGGATGACGCCCTCGGTCTTGTATCCGACGTCGAGGAGGACCTCGTCGCGGTCGATCTTCACGACGGTGCCTTCGATGAGGTCTCCGTCGTTGAAGAACTTGAGGGTCTTCTCGACCGCGGCCAGGAAGTCTTCAGCAGATCCGATGTCGTTGATGGCGACCTGCTTGGTGGCCGGGGCGGTCGTTGCGGTAGTCATGTAGTGGGTTGTCCTTGTTGGGTTGGGTGTCGGGCTGCGCGCCTGGGACGTGGTGCCCCGGCATCCGTCCGAGGACGAGCGGATGCCACGGTCGCAGCGATGTGGATGGGATTGCGTGTCACGAAGGCATGGCGAAACCGCCAGGTGAGTGACACTCCAGAGTATCAGAACGACCGCCGCCGTGGCAGGGGCGGTCGCCTAGCCGACCTCGCCGTCCACGTACCACCAGCGTCCCTCTTGGAAGACGAACCTGCTGCGCTCCGCGAGCTCCCCCGAGGATCGTCCGTCGCGCCACCGCGCACGGAAGGCGACCACGCCGCGCCGGTCACCGGGCTCTCCCCCGACGACCTCGTCGATGGTGAGCGACGACCACTCCAGGTCGTCGTCGAGGTCGAGCCTGGTCGGCCGGGTCGAGGGGTGCCACGTGTCCTCCAGGTGCCGGCGCGCCCCGAGCGCGAACGCGGTGTACCGCGAGCGCATGAGCGCGAGCGCCGTCGGCGCCGCGGCACCGCCGAGGACCGGCCCGCAGCAGTCGCCGAAGCGTCCCGCCCCGCACGGGCACGCGTCGGCGTCCGCAGGAGTGCGCCGGGCGCCGGCGCCGAAGGCGGATCCGGAGAGCGACGAGGAGCGGGCGGCCATCCTCCGACTCTACGGCGCCACCGCCCCTCGCCCTGTGGATAACCGCAGCAGGCGCCCGCAGCTCCTGACTACCGTGACGGCCATGGGGGAAAGGCATGCGGCGAAGGCGGCGGCGGGGCTCTGGTGCACCGCCGTCGCCGTCGCGTTGATCGGCTGCGCGCCGGACCCGACTCCGACTCCCCTGCCGACCGCGACCGGCTTCGCTTCGGAGGCGGAAGCCTTCGCCGCCGCCGAGGCGACCTACCGCGCCTACGTCGACGCGGTAAACGCACGACGTGCGGATCAGCGCGCGCCCGACCCGGTGTCGTATCTCTCCGGCGCTGCTCGGAAGTCAAGCCTGGAGGCGCGGCGTCGATTCTCCGCCGAGGGCATACGCCTCGTTGGCAAGACTTCGGTAACCGACGTTATCGGCCTCACTTCCACACACGACGAAGCGACGATTCAAGTATGCGTGGACAGCTCGGGGACTCGGCTTCTTGACTCGAGAGGCGTGGACATTACGCCCGCGGAGCGCTCGCCGTCCGGTTCTCTCGAAATCGACTTGGCTTGGCGAGCGGATCGATTCTTTATCGTCGACAGCCGCGAGAGCTCGGCATCGTGCTAACCGCGACGCTTCTGCTAGCCATCGCGACGGCAAGTGTCTGCTCGCTCGACGAGAAGGACGCAGGTCTCTGCGGATCGAAGTCGAGCATCAGCGAAGGCGAAGTGCATGTGTCAGCCGAGAAGCTGGGCGAATCCGACCGACCAGGTGACGGGGGCACCAGCGACCCCGTCTCGGATGTAGGTGAACCCGAGTCCGAGACGTGCGACAGTCCGCTGAACCGGTGCAGCACCTACGAGGTGGTGATGCGCCAGGAGACCACGCTCACCGACGTCGCGTCCTTCGCGCCGCGGCTGGCAGCCCCGGTCCCCGAGCCCGACGGTGTGGGCATCGCCGGACTCCCCCTCAACGTCGTCACGGTCGCCCGCACGCACACGCGCACCGGAGAACTGTTCGACATGCCCGTGACGGTCCGCTTCCGTCCGGTGTCGTTCACGTTCGACTACGGCGACGGAGCGACGCGGGAATCCCCGACCGGGGGCGTCACGTGGCGGCAGCTGGGTCTCGCGCAGTTCACTGCGACCGACACGAGCCACACCTACCGGGAACGCGGCGAGTACGTCATCACCAGCGTCGTGCACTTCGCCGCGGACGTCGACTTCGGCACCGGCTGGATCCCCGTCGACGGCCCCCTCGCCGTCCCCGCCGGGGCCACCACC
The DNA here is from genome assembly GCF_950097975.1 of Microbacterium sp. T2.11-28. Taxonomy (GTDB): domain Bacteria; phylum Actinomycetota; class Actinomycetes; order Actinomycetales; family Microbacteriaceae; genus Microbacterium. The sequence continues at coordinate 260,340 of NZ_CATNHF010000028.1, read as the reverse complement.
GTGGATATCCTCGAGGCGCGGACCGCGCTCGTGGAGCGCACCTGCCACGAAGACCCGAACGGCATCGGGTGCTGACCGCCGAACCGGCGCCGCGCCGGACTCGCCAGGGTGCGATCTCCGCGCTCACGATCATGTCGGCTTCGCTGAGCGCGTCGGCTTTGCTGCTGTGGGCGCTCGCCTACGCCGGACCCATCGGGATTCTCATCAGCTTCCTCCTGATCCCCGTGCACGCCTTCCTCGCCGTCAAGCTCGTGGGCGACGTCGCCCTGTCGGCTCTCGCAGCCGCGCGACGATCGCGGCGGGCGATGTGGGCCAACGCGATCGTCACGGTGATCGACGCCGCGCTCGTCGCCTGGGGCCATGCCTACGGCTTCTCCGAGCTCGTCATGATGATCGCGCACGGGTGACGCCTCGCTCGCCAGACCGTCCGTGCCAGGATGACAGCGTGACCGACCGACTGATGCTGCTCGACACTGCCTCACTGTACTTCCGGGCCTTCTACGGCGTACCGGACACCGTGAAGGCCCCCGACGGCCGCCCGGTCAACGCGGCACGCGGTCTCCTCGACATGATCGCCAAACTCGTCGCCACCTACGAGCCGACGCACCTCATCGCCTGCTGGGACGACGACTGGCGCCCGCAATGGCGCGTCGACCTCATCCCCAGCTACAAGACCCATCGCGTCGCCGAGCTCGTCGAGACCGGCCCCGACGTCGAAGTCGTCCCCGACCCCCTCGAGGCGCAGATCCCCATCATTCGCGAAGAGCTCGGCGCGCTCGGGATCCCCATCGTCGGCGCCGCGGATCACGAAGCCGACGACGTCATCGGAACGCTCGCCACCGGCTCCCCCCTGGCAGTCGATGTGGTCACCGGCGACCGCGACCTCTTCCAGCTCATCGACGACGAGCGCAGCGTCCGTGTGATCTACACCGGCCGCGGGATGAGCAACCTCGAAGTCCTCACCGACACGGCGGTCGTCACGAAGTACGGGATCCTGCCGACCCAGTACGCCGATTTCGCCGTCATGCGCGGCGACGCCTCCGACGGGCTGCCCGGCGTCGCGGGCGTGGGCGAGAAGACCGCCGCCACCCTGCTCGCCGCCCACGGCGATCTCGCCGGCATCATCGCAGCCGCCGAGCGCGGCGACGGCATGAGCGCCGGCGTGCGGGCCAAGGTGCTCGCCGCAGCGGACTACCTGGCCGTCGCGCCGACCGTCGTCGAGGTCGTGCGGAACCTGCCGCTGGAAATCCCCGACAGCCGTATCGTCGCCCCCGATCCCGGCGCCGTCGCCGAGCTGAGCGAGCGGTGGAACCTCGGCAGCTCCGCCGAGCGCGCCGCGACGGCCCTGACCGCTCGCGCCTGATCGCTTCACCGGCGCCGCGCACCGCCGACCACGCGCCGACGCCTGTCAACGTGCGCGGGACGTCCACTCCCGCAGCCGGGCGAGCGGCCACGTGGTGACGATCCGCTCAGCGGGGACGCCGGCGCGCTCCGCGCGCGCCGCGCCCTCGTCGAGCAGCCCGAGCTGACCGGGAGCGTGGGCGTCTGAATCGATGGAGAAGAGGCAGCCCACGTCGAGGGCGAGCGCGATCAGCTCATCGGGCGGATCCTCCCGCTCGGGCCGCGAGTTGATCTCCACCGCCACCTCGTTCGCCGCGCAGGCCTCGAACACCGCACGCGCGTCGAAAGCGGACTGCGGCCGCAGGCCGCGACTGCCGCTCACGAGCCTGCCGGTGACATGCCCCAGGACGTCGACATGCGGTTGCGACACCGCCGCCACGAGACGCCGCGTCATCGGACCGGCATCCATGCGGAGCTTGGAGTGCGCGGAGGCCACCACCACGTCGAGCTGTGCGAGCAGCTCGGTCTCCTGATCGAGCGAACCGTCGTCGAGGATGTCGACCTCGATGCCGCTCAGCAGGGTGAAGCCCTCACCGGAGAACGCCGGGATCAGCTCCAGCTGTGCGCGCAGCCGCTCGGCCGACAGCCCCCTGGCCACCTTCAGCCGCGGCGAGTGATCGGTCAGGGCCAGATACTCGTGCCCGAGCGCGCGGGCCGCATCGACCATCAGATCGATGGGGGTCAGGCCGTCCGACCACTCCGAATGGCTGTGGAGGTCTCCGCGCAGTCGTGCGCGGAGAGCCGAGACCGGCGCGGCCTCGCTCCCCCGCAGCTCGGCCAGGTATCGGGGCACCTCACCCGCGAGCGCCTCCTGGATGACCGCGAAGGACGAATCCCCGATGCCCTTGCGGCGTCGAAGCGCGGCCGCATCGGCGAGCTGCTCGCGGGAGAGCCCGTCGATCGCCGCAGCCGCGGCCCGGAACGCCTTCGAGCGGTAGCGCGACGCGCGCTCCCGCTCGAGCAGCGTGGCGATCTCGTTGAGCGCGTCGATGGGCTCCACGGGGTCCCTTCGTCCGAAACGTGAGGCGGACTCGCGACCCTACCCGAGCCCGCGCGGTCGGATCAGCCGGCGACAGCCGAGCGGCGTACGACGACCGGAACGGAGGCGAGGCGTCTGATCGCCCAGCCGAACAGGATGGACAGGATGCCGATCCCGATCGCGAACGCTGCGACCCCGAACGACACGACCGAGGTGAACAGCGAGGCGCGCAGGAAGGAGGCGTTCATCATGACGGCGCGCACCGGGTCGTCCTGGTCGAGCTCGGCGTAGGTCTTGCCGCCCGAGATGCCGAGCGCGTGGTGCTGGATGATGTCCGCCTGCACGAAGGCGGTGAACGGGCCCGCGACCGTCTGGCCCTGGAAGGCCATGGCGTCGTCGGGGACGATGATGTTCTCGGCGCGCAGCTGGCTCGACACCATCACCCACACCACGACGCCGACGACGATCAGAGCGATGCCGCCGAGGATCCCGATGACGCCGATGGCCTTGACGAGGCCCACCTTCTTCTGCGGCGGCTCGACCGCGTCGGCGGTGACGACAGCTTCTTCAGACATGGGGGCGTTCCTCTCTGGGCATGTCGGATGGTGTGTTCACCGTAGCGTCCGGCTCAGAGCCCCCGCCAGGCACCCACGCCGGGGAAAACCCCTGCCGGAAGTGGGGATTCAGCGCGCCGTCGCAGCGACCCAGCGGTCGAGGGTGGCTGCCGCGGAGCCCGAGTCGATCGCCGCGGCGGCGCGGTCCTTGGCCGCCGACAGGCGCTCCACGATGGGCAGCTGCACCTGGGCGGCGTCCCGGAACAGCTCGTAGGACACGATCCCGGCCGCGGCGTTGAGAAGCACGATGTCGCGGACGGGTCCGGGATCCCCCGCGAGCACGCGGCGCACGACCTCCGCATTGTGCGCGGCGTCGCCCCCCAGCAGATCGGAGATGTCCGCCAGCGGGATGCCGATGTCACGCGGGTCGAGGTCGTGCTCGTGGATGTCGCCGCGCGAGATCTCCCAGACCCGGCTGTGGCCGGTGGTGGTGAGCTCATCCAGGCCGTCGTCGCCGCGGAAGACCAGGGCGGTCGCGCCACGGGTCTGGAAGACCCCGGTGATGAGCGGGACGCGGTCGAGCTGGGCGACCCCGACCGCGTTCGCCTCGGCACGGGCGGGGTTGCACAGCGGCCCGAGGAAGTTGAAGACGGTGGGCACGCCGAGCTCGGCCCGCGTCGGACCCGCATGACGGAAGCCCGGGTGGAACGCGGAGGCGAAGGCGAACGTGATCCCGACCTCGGCGAGCACCTCGGCGACGCGTTCAGGGCTCAGCGAGAGGTCGATGCCGAGCGCGGCGAGCACATCGGAGGACCCGGACGCGGAGCTCGCGGCCTTGTTCCCGTGCTTGACGACGGGGATACCGCTGGCCGCGGCCACGATCGCCGACATCGTCGACACGTTGACGGTGCCGAAGCGGTCGCCGCCCGTGCCGACGATGTCGAGCACGTCGGCGGGCACCGGAAGCGGGAGCGCCGCTTCGAGGATGGCGTCGCGGAAGCCGACGATCTCATCGACCGTCTCGCCCTTGGCCCGCAGCCCGATCAGGAAGCCGGCGAGCTGCGACGGCGTCGCCTCGCCGCGCATCACCCGGCGCATCGCCCACGTCGATTCCGACACGCTCAGGTCCTGTCGAGCCAGCACGCTGGTGAGGATCTCGGGCCACGAGTAGAGCTCCGCCATGAGCACCGATCCTATCGGCACTCTCCCGGCGCCTTCACGGCGCGCGCCTATCCGGCTCTCACCCCCTCCGAAAGTGGAAGGAGGAGCGCGAGAAATGCCGGGCGCACCTTCAGTGATGCGGAAACCACCCGCCGAATCAGCCATAATGAGACCGTGACAACCACTCCAGCGACCTATTCCCAAGCCTTGCGCTCCGTCAAGCGGCCGGATCCGGTCGCTGTCGGCACCATCGTGTGGCTGGGCAGCGAGGTCATGTTCTTCGCCGGTCTGTTCGCGATCTACTTCACCCTCCGCAACGCCTCGCCGGAGCTGTGGGCCGATCGCACCGAGCTGCTGAACATCCCGTTCGCCGCCGTCAACACCCTGATCCTGGTGCTCTCGTCCTTCACGGCCCAGGCCGGCGTGTTCGCCGCCGAGCGCTTCCAGCCGTACCGCCGGGGCTCGATCTGGCAGTTCCGCCAGTGGGGCATGGTGGAGTGGTTCTTCCTCACGTTCATCATGGGAGCCGTCTTCGTCTCCGGCCAGGTGTGGGAGTACGCCACCCTCGTCGCCGAAGGCCTTCCGATCAGCGCCGACTCCTACGCCTCCGCGTTCTACATCACCACCGGCTTCCACGCCCTGCACGTGACGGGCGGGCTCATCGCCTTCCTCCTCGTGATCGGCCGGGCCTACGCGGTGAAGAACTTCGGACGCAAGGAGATGACCTCCTCGATCGTCGTGTCCTACTACTGGCACTTCGTGGACGTCGTCTGGATCGTCCTGTTCATCGTCATCTACTTCGTCAAGTAAGAGAGCGGACCGAGAACCTCCATGGCATCGAAGACACCGCGCCGCCAGACCGGACGCCGCAGCAAGTGGGCCGCCGCCGCCCTCATCGGCATCGGACTGCTCGTCAGCGGCGGCATCTACGCCGGCGCCTCCGCCGCGATGGCCGCGACCGAACCCACCTCCGCGGCGACGTCCACGCTCACGGTCGAAGACGGCAAGAAGCTGTTCCAGGCCAACTGCGCGACCTGCCACGGCCTCAACATGGAGGGCACCGCCGACGGTCCCTCGCTCTACGGCGTCGGAGAGCTCGCCGTCGAGTTCCAGATGTCGACCGGCCGCATGCCGCTGCAGATGCAGGGCCCGCAGGCGCCGCAGAAGCCGGTGCAGTTCACCGAGGACCAGATCCGTGCCGTCGCCGCCTGGGTGCAGTCCACCTCCCCCGGCCCGACGTACCCGTCCGACGAGACGCTCGACGGCGGCGGCGACGTCGCCAACGGAGCCGAGCTCTTCCGCATCAACTGCGCGATGTGCCACAACGTGGCGGCCGCCGGCGGCGCGCTCACCGAGGGCAAGTACGCGCCGGCCCTGACGAGCACCAGCCCGCTCCACATCTACGCGGCGATGGTCACCGGCCCGCAGAACATGCCCGTCTTCAACGACATGACCCTCACCACCGACGAGAAGCGCGACATCATCTCGGCGCTGATGTGGATGCAGCAGAACGAGTCGGCCGGCGGGTTCTCCCTCGGCTCGCTCGGACCGGTCTCGGAGGGCCTGTTCATCTGGATCTTCGGCATCGGCGCACTCATCGCGCTGACCGTGTGGATCACGGCCAAGTCGAACTGATCGAAAACCTCACTGACGGAACGTACGAGGAGCACCATGGCACACGAGGAAGACGCGCTCGAGCACGAGAGGGCTTCATGGAAGCCTTCCCCCGGGCTCGCGGTCGCGGTTCCCGACCCCGTGCAGAACCCCGGCTTGCCGCCGCACCGGGCACGCACGACCGACAAGGACCCCGCCGCCATGAAGCGCGCGGTCCGCACGGTGTACACGCTCTTCTACCTCTCCCTCGCGGGCAGCATCTGGGCGATCGCCGCCTACATGCTCTTCCCGATCGAGAGCGGTCGGATCATCGACATCCGCCACAACAACCTGTTCATCGGGCTGGGCATCGCGCTCGCGCTCTTCGCCATCGGCGTCGGGGCCATCCACTGGTCCAAGGCGATCATGTCCGACAAGGAGTTCATCGAGCCGCGTCACGCGACCCGCGGACGCGACACGACGCGTGACGCTGCGGTGCAGGCGTTCCGCGAGGCGAACGAGGAGTCCGGCTTCGGACGTCGGACCGTCATCCGCAACTCGCTGATCGCCGCGCTCGTGGCCTCCGTCGCGCCGGGGATCGTGCTGTTCCGCGGCCTCGCCCCGGAGAGCTCCGAAGAGCACCCCATCGCCGGCGACCCGGTCGCGCTGCTGAGCCACACCATGTGGAAGAAGGGCATGCGCCTCGCGCACGACCCCAGTGGCGAGCCGATCCGCGCTGCCGACCTGACGCTCGGCTCGGCCGTGCACGTGATCCCGCAGCCGCTGGCCGAGCTGAGCCACCACGAGGGCTACCTCGAGGAGAAGGCCAAGGCGATCGTGCTGCTCATGCGCCTGCTGCCCGAGCAGCTCCCCGCCGAGCACAACAACCTCGAGTGGGCCTACGACGGCATCGTCGCGTACTCGAAGGTCTGCACGCACGTCGGCTGCCCTGTCGCGCTGTACGAGCAGCAGACCCACCACCTCCTGTGCCCGTGCCACCAGTCGCAGTTCGACGTGTCGCGGTCGGCCGCGGTCATCTTCGGCCCGGCCGCCCGGCCGCTGCCGCAGCTGCCGATCACCGTCGACGACGAGGGCTACCTCATCGCGCAGGACGATTTCCACGAACCCGTCGGCCCGAGCTTCTGGGAGCGCCATTGAGCACCGCGACTGTCCACCAGACGGACTCCGAGAAGACGCAGCCCGAGAAGCCCCTGGGCGGCCGCTTCGTCGCCGGTGCCGCGAACTACATCGATGAGCGCACGAGCATCTCCGGCTTCGTCAAGGAGCTCGGACGCAAGATCTTCCCCGACCACTGGTCGTTCATGCTCGGCGAGATCGCGCTGTGGAGCTTCGTCGTCGTCCTGCTGTCGGGGACGTTCCTGACGTTCTTCTTCCAGGCCTCCATGGTCGAGACGCACTACGAGGGCGCGTACCTCCCCATGGTCGGCGTGGAGATGTCGGCGGCGCTCGACTCGACGCTGCGGATCTCGTTCGACATCCGCGGCGGTCTCCTCGTCCGCCAGATCCATCACTGGGCCGCCCTGGTCTTCGTGGCCGGCATCGGCGTGCACATGCTGCGCGTGTTCTTCACCGGCGCCTTCCGCAAGCCGCGTGAGCTCAACTGGGTGATCGGCTTCGTGCTCTTCATCCTCGCGATGGGCGAGGGCTTCACCGGCTACTCGCTCCCCGACGACCTGCTGTCGGGCAACGGCCTGCGGATCATCGACGGCATGATCAAGGGCATCCCGCTGATCGGCACGTGGACCTCGTTCCTCCTGTTCGGCGGCGAGTTCCCGGGAACCGACATCGTCGGTCGTCTCTACGTGCTGCACATCCTGCTGCTGCCGGCGATCCTCGTCGCCCTGCTCGCCGTGCACCTCATGCTGATGATCGTCAACAAGCACACGCAGTTCGCCGGCCCCGGCCGTACGAACAGCAACGTCGTGGGCTACCCGATGATGCCCGTCTACATGTCCAAGATGGGCGGGTTCTTCTTCATCACCTTCGGCGTGATCGTGCTGATCGCCTCGCTGTTCACGATCAACCCGATCTGGAACTACGGGCCGTACGACCCCTCCCCCGTGTCGGCCGGCACGCAGCCCGACTGGTACATCGGCTTCGCCGACGGCGCGCTGCGCCTGGTCCCGCCGCATCTGGAGTTCGTGCTGTTCGACCGCACGTGGTCGTTCAACATCCTCATCCCGCTCGCCGGCCTGGGTGTCTTCATCGTGCTGGTGATGCTCTACCCCTTCATCGAGGCGTGGATCACGGGCGACAAGCGCGAGCACCACATCGCACAGCGTCCGCGTCACGCACCGACCCGGACCGCCATCGGCGTCGCCGGCGTGATCTTCTACGCCGTGCTGTGGGCAGCCGCCTCGTCGGACATCATCGCGACGCACTTCCATCTCACGATGGAAGGCGTGATCCACACGCTGCAGGCGCTGCTGATCCTGGGACCGATCTTCGGCTACTTCATCAGCAAGCGGATCGCGCTGGCCCTGCAGAAGAAGGATCGGGAGATCGCTCTGCACGGCTACGAGTCGGGTCGCATCGTCCGCCTTCCGGGTGGCGAGTACATCGAGGTGCACCAGCCGGTGGACCAGTACGAGCTCGTCAAGCTCGTCGACTTCGAGACGAACGCGCCCCTCGTCGTCCGCCCGGACGACCGAGGCCGGATCGCGTGGCACCAGAACCTCCGCTCCGCCATCTCGCGGTGGTTCTTCGAGGACCGTCTGGTGCCGCTCACGCAGGCCGACATCGACGACGCGCGCGCCCACCAGCACCACACGCTCGAGCACATCGCCGCCGAGGAGACTGCAGAGCTCCAGGGTGCCCACGAGCGCGCCGGCGTGCCCGACGCGCCGCTGCACCCGATCGACGACGGGCACAACGGGGAGACGGCCAACCGGCCCTCCAACGTGATCATCCCCGACGACGACGACAAGAAGAAGCCCAAGAAGCCGAAGGACGACTGAGTCCCACGCGGCAGAAAAGCGGCGAGGCGTGACCGTCGAGGTCACCCTCGCCGCTTCTGCGTTCCCGTAGCGTCGAGTCATGACGGATGCCATCGCCTACTTCAGCGCCAAGCTCGAGCACGAGACCGACCCCTCGGATGTCTACGCCGCCCAGCGGGCGGGCGACCGATTCACCCTCGTCGATGTCCGGAGCATCGAGGCGTGGAACCAGGGTCACGTGGCCGGGGCCGTGCACATGCCGTATCGCGACATCGCCGCGCGCGCGCCGCAGGAGCTCGACCCCTCCCTTCCCGTGGTCGTGTACTGCTGGAGCCCGGGATGCAACGCCGGCGCCAAGGGCGCCCTCGAGTTCGCGCACATCGGCTACCGAGTGCGGGAGATGATCGGCGGCTACGAGTACTGGGTGCGGGAGGGACTGCCGACGGAGAACGCCGCGGGTCCCGTCCCGCGCACGTTCGACCCGCTCGTGATGTACGTGCGCCCCTGACCCCGTCGACGCGGTGGCGGCCCTGATCAGCCGGCGAGGCCGCTGAGGTCGCCGGCGAACCGGTCGGCCGCGGCACCGGCCCACGACGGCTCCTCCACGCCCGGAGCGCCGCGTTCCACGTCGCACACCACGGCGGTGACGTTGTCGCGCGACCCCGCCTCCAGGGCCGCCGAGACGATGAGCTGCGCCGCCGCATCGACCTCGACGTCCATCCCGACGAGGTCGGCGATCACATCGTCGGGCAGATAGTCGCTCACGCCGTCGCTGCACAGCAGCCAGCGGTCGCCCTCCACGGGGAGCCTGTCCACGACGCGCACGTGATCGGTGTCGTCACCGCGGAGCGAAGCCGTGATGATGTTGCGGCGAGGATGGCTCATGGCGTCCGCGGCGCTGACGATGCCCTGGTCGACGAGCACCTGGACGTAGGAGTCGTCGCGCGTCTGGCGGATGAGGTGCCCGTCGCGCAGAAGGTAGGCCCGGGAGTCGCCGGTGTGCGCGAGCAGCAGACCGCCGTGGCGGTCGAGCCACAGGCATGTGAAGGTCGTCGCCATCCCGGCCAGTGTCGGATCGCGCCGTACGTGGGCGCCCAGGTCCCAGTTCGCTCCTCGGATGCGGACCTCGAGCTCGTCGGCGTCGCCGACGTCGCTGCCGCCCGCGACGAGACGATGCACGAGCGCCGCCGACGCGAGGTCTCCCGCCGGGCCTCCCCCGACACCGTCAGCGACCGCCGCCCCCCAGGACGCGGCGAACGCTGCATCCTGGTTGGCATCGCGATGCGGGCCGACGTCCGAGAAGACGGCGGCGCGAAGCCGGAACGTCATCCGGTCAGCGCGCGAAGTAACCGCGGTAGTACTCGTAGACCCAGCCGACGATGGCGACGAGGAACACCGCGACACCGATGGGCAGCAGGAAGGTGCCCACCGCGAGACCGACGATCGCCAGAGCCGCGGAGAAGGCCAGCACCAGCGGCCACCAGGACCAGGGGCTGAACTCGCCGAGCTCGGGGTCACCGTCGTCGATGTCGGCCGTCAGGATGTCCTCCGGCAGCTCACCACGCTGGGCGCGGTGCACGCGGTGCACGTAGAAGGCGATCATCGCGGCCATGAACACCGTGAACAGGAGGGCGGTCGTGCCCACCCACTCGATGGCGTTGTACCACGGCAGGCTGGAGTGCTCGATGATGTTCCACCACGTGTACATGACCGTGCACAGGAGGAAGAAGCCGGCGAGGATCCACCAGAGGTTGACGTTGGTCTTCACTTACTTCACCTCTCCCTCGGCGAGGTCGACGACGGGCGCATCGGGAGCATCCTTCGCCGGCCCCACGCCGACCGGGATTCCGGCCTCGGGGTGGTTCAGATCGAACGCCGGGCGCTCGCTGCGGATCCTCGGGATCGAGGTGAAGTTGTGCCGCGGCGGCGGGCAGCTGGTCGCCCACTCGAGCGACGCCCCGTAGCCCCACGGGTCGTTGACCGTGACCTTCGGCGCGGTGCGCGAGGTCAGCCAGACGTTCAGGAAGAACGGGATCATCGAGGCGCCGAGGATCATCGCACCGACGGTGGAGACCTGGTTGCCCAGCGTCCAGCCGTCGGCAGCCGAGTAGTCGGCGTAGCGGCGGACCATGCCGTCGACGCCCAGCCAGTGCTGAATGAGGAACGTCATGTGGAAGCCGATGAACAGCATCCAGAAGTGCACCATGCCGAGGCGCTCGTTGAGCATGCGCCCCGTCCACTTCGGCCACCAGAAGTAGAAGCCGGCGAACATCGCGAACACCACGGTGCCGAAGACGACGTAGTGGAAGTGCGCCACGACGAAGTAGGAGTCCGAGGTGTGGAACGTCAGCGGGGGCGATGCGAGGATCACGCCGGTGAGGCCACCGAAGACGAAGGACACCAGGAAGCCGAGCGAGAACACCATCGGCGTCTCGAAGGTCACGGAGCCTCGCCAGAGCGTGCCGATCCAGTTGAAGATCTTCACGCCCGTCGGCACCGCGATCAGCATCGTCATCAGAGCGAAGAACGGCAGCAGCACGGCACCGGTGACGTACATGTGGTGCGCCCACACCGAGACCGACAGGGCGGCGATCGCGATCGTCGCGTAGACGAGGGTCTTGTAGCCGAAGATCGGCTTGCGGCTGAACACCGGGAAGATCTCGGAGACGATGCCGAAGAACGGCAGCGCGATGATGTACACCTCGGGGTGCCCGAAGAACCAGAACAGGTGCTGCCAGAGGAGCACGCCGCCGTTGGCCGGGTCGTAGATGTGGGCGCCGAGCACGCGGTCCGCCGCGGCTGCGAGGATCGCCGCCGCCAGGACCGGGAAGGCCATCAGCACGAGGATGCTCGTGACGAGCGTGTTCCACGAGAAGATCGGCAGACGCCACATGGTCATGCCGGGCGCGCGCATCGTGATGATCGTCGTGATGAAGTTGACCGCGCCGAGGATGGTGCCGAAGCCGCTCATGCCCAGGCCGAGCATCCAGAGGTTTCCTCCCGCACCGGGCGAGAAGCTGGCGTTGGCCAGCGGCTGATAGGCGAACCAGCCGAAGGCGGCCGCTCCCTGGGGCGTGAGGAAGCCGGCGATCGCGATGAGCGAGCCGAAGATGAACAGCCACAGGGCGAACGCGTTCAGGCGCGGGAAGGCGACGTCGGGAGCGCCCAGCTGCAGCGGCAGGATGGCGTTGGCGAAGCCCGCGAACAGCGGCGTCGCGAACATCAGCAGCATGATCGTGCCGTGCATCGTGAACAGCTGGTTGTACTGATCCTTCGTCGGGATCACCTGCATGCCCGGCTCGAAGAGCTCGGCGCGGATGATGAGGGCCATCACGCCGCCGAGGAGGAAGAAGAGCACCGACGCGATCAGATACATGTACCCGATGGTCTTGTGGTCGGTCGACGTGATCCACTTGACGATCACGTTGCCCTTCTGCTCGACGCGCGAAGCGCTCAGCAACGCGGCCTGGCGAGGCGGAAGGGTGGAGGGACGGCTGTGCGTCTCGCCCTGGAGCGGAAGCGTCGTCGCCATCAGTGGTCTCCCTCGGAGTCGGTCGGGGCGCCCGTGCCCGGCAGGTTCTGCAGGCGGTCGTAGGCGTCGTTGATGTCACCGGTGTGACCGGCATCGCGCAGCGACGCGAGGTAGGCGTCGTACTCGGCCTGCTCGACCACCTTGACCTTGAACAGCATCATCGAGTGGTACTGGCCGCAGAGCTCGGCGCACTTGCCGTCGTACTCGCCCACGCGCGTGGGGGTGAAGGACCAGTAGTTGTCCTTGCCGATGTACATGTCCTTCTTGTACAGGAAGTCGATGATCCAGAACGAGTGGATCACGTCGCGCGAGACGAGCTTGATCTTCACCTCCTGGTCGACCGGGAGGTAGAGCGTCGGAAGCTCGCTGGTGATGTTGCCCTGCGCGTCGGTCTGAGCCTGGACGCCCATCGACCACACCGCGGCGTCGGCCTGCTCGCAGTCGCTCTCGGTGTACTGGAAGTCCCAGGCCCACTGCTTGCCGATGGCCGTGACGCAGACGTCCGGGTCCTCGTACTGGGTCTCGAGGATCGCCTGGTCGCGGGCGGTGAACGCGAAGAATCCGATGACCAGGATGAGCGGCACGATCGTGTAGAAGATCTCGATCGGCATGTTGTAGCGCATCTGCACCGGCAGGCCGCTCTGGCCCTTGCGCCGGCGGTACGCGACGGCGGCGAAGCCCATCAGCGCCCAGGTGACCACGCCGACCACGAGGAGGACGATCCACGAGTTGACCCAGAGGCCGGAGACCATCTCGGTGCGGTTGGTGGCCTGCGTGCCGTCTTCGGTGAAGCCCGGAAGGTAGCCGTTCAGCTCAGTCGGCGTGCAAGCCGCAAGGGTGATCGCGGTGGCGATCCCGAGCGGGATGACGGCCCAGCGGAGGCGACGTTTGACGCGCACGGTGCACCTTTCGGGGTCATGAAGGTCGAACACCAGCAAGTCTAGGGCAACCTCCTACCCGATTCAGGCCATCCGTCCAGGATGTCCCGACTCTCGGAGGGGGCCCGAGCCCCGCGGGGAGCGCGCCTCAGTGGAAGCTGTCGCCGCAGGCGCAGCTGCCGGCCGCGTTGGGGTTGTCGATGGTGAACCCCTGCTCCGAGATGGTGTCCTTGAAGTCGATCTTCGCGCCGTCGAGGTACGGCACGGACATGTCGTCGACGATGACCTCGACGCCGTCGAACTCCACGGCCTTGTCGCCGTCGAGGAAGCGCTCGTCGAAGTACAGCTGGTAGATCAGACCCGAGCATCCGCCGGGCTGCACGGCCACGCGCAGGCGCAGGTCGTCGCGGTTCTCCTGGCTCAGGAGACTCTTCACCTTTGCGGCGGCGGCATCGGTCAGCGCCACTCCGTGAGCGGGCGTGACGGCGGCGGGCGACGTGGCGATGTCGGTCATGACTCTCCCAGGATCTCGGGCCGTCAGTGCCCTTCAGGGGCCGGGACGGCGGATGCCACGATTCTACGCCCTCTGGGCGGGAGAGGCCCCGAGTCGCCGCCGCGTCGGGCGGTTCAGAGCGCGGTGGCGTCGAGGCTCTCCAGCAGCAGGGCCTCCGAGACGAGGGCGTGGCGGAAGGTGTCGAGATGCAGCGACTCGTTCGGGCTGTGAGCGCGCGCGTGCGGGTCCTCCACTCCGGTGACGAGGATCTGCGCCCCCGGGAACTCGCGGACCAGGTCGGCGATGAACGGGATCGATCCCCCCACGCCGATGTCCACGGCGTCCACGCCGTACCCCTCGGCCAGTGCGGCCTTCGCCCGCTCCACGGCCCAGCCGTCGGTGTCGACCAGGAACGCATCGCCCGAGTCCACGTCGCGGAACGACAGCTGGGCGCCGAAAGGGGCGTGCGCCCGCAGGTGCGCCTCGATGGCGGCGAAGGCGTCGGCCGCCCGCTGTCCGGGCGCCACGCGAGCGCTGATGACGACGGACAGCTCCGGCGTGAGCGTGTTGGAGGCGTTCTTGACGGACGGGAAGTCGATCCCCGTCACCGTGATGGACGGCTTGTTCCAGATCCGACTGAGGATGGTGCCCCGACCGACCGGGCTCACGCCCTCGGGAAGGCCCGCCTCGCTGCGGAGCGTCTCCTCGGAGTAGTCCGGGGTCTCCGCCGCGCGCTCGAGGAGTCCGGGGACGGCCACCGCGCCGTCTTCGTCCCACAGGGTCGAGAGGAGCTTCACGGTGGCGAGCATGGCGTCGGGCACCGCTCCCCCGAACATGCCGGAGTGGGAGGCGTGCTCGAGCGTCTTCACCCCGAGCGTGAAGCGGGTGTTGCCGCGGAGCGAGACCGTCAGCGCCGGGGTGACCGCGTCCCAGTTGCCGGAGTCGGCCACCACGATGACGTCGGCGCGGAGCGCATCGGCGTTGTCGCTGAGGAACTGGGCGAACGAGGCCGACCCGGCCTCCTCCTCCCCCTCGATGAACAGATTCACACCGAGGTCGAAGTCCGTGCCGAGCGCGGCGATGAGCGCACGGAGCGCCCCCACGTGCGCCATGACGCCGGCCTTGTCGTCCGCGGCCCCGCGTCCGTACACCCGGCCGTCGCGGACGGTGGGCTCGAACGGCGGCGACTCCCAGAGCGACTCGTCGCCCACGGGCTGCACGTCGTGATGCGCGTAGAGGAGGATCGTCGGGCGTCCGTTGCGGGCGGCGCGCGTCGCGAGGACCGCCGGCATCCCCTCCTGGCCCGTCTCCGGGACCACCGCCGTTTTCACCTCGACCCGGTCGAAGATCCCGAGTCCGTCCAGCAGCCCCTTGACCGCCGCCGCGCTGCGCTCCACCTCGCCACGGTCGAATCCGGGAAAGGCGACCGAGGGGATGCGCACGAGTGCGCCGAGGTCGGCGAGGGCGGCGGGGACGGCATCGGACGCGGCGGCACGCACGGCGTCACGCCGGGACAGTTCGGAGGTCATGCGGGTAATCTTATGGGGCACCTTCTCCGCTGATCCGAGGTTCCTCCCGTGGCCAAGACTCCCGCCGCCCCCGCTCCCGACACCGAGCCGGACGCCCCCGTCGGCGCCGGCAAGAACAGGCCGACGCCCACGCGCGCCGAGCAGGAGGCCGCACGGAAGCGTCCCCTGGTGGCCGACACGAAGGAGGCGCGCGCACGGGCGAAGTCCGACCTGGCGGCCCAGCGCGACAAGGCCCGCATCGGCATGGCCAACGGCGAGGAGAAGTATCTCCCGGCTCGCGACAAGGGTCCCCAGCGCCGCTTCGCCCGCGACTTCGTCGATGCCGGCTGGCACATCGGCGAGCTGATGATGCCGCTGATGGTGGTCGTCATCCTGCTGAGCCTGTGGCCCAACGCGGCCGTGGTCTACTACGGCTTCGTCGCCCTCTGGGTGTTCATCATGTTCGTCGTGGGCGACATGATCATCACGAGCATCCGCGTCAAGCGCGCCGCCGCCGCCAAGTGGGGAGACCGGCGCGAGAAGGGCCTCGGCTGGTACTCGGCGATGCGCACGATCCAGATGCGGTTCATGCGCCTGCCGAAGCCTCAGGTCAAGCGCGGTCAGCACCCGGCCTGACCCGCCGACGGGCAGACGCCGTCAGCCGGCGACGAGTCCGCGGTTGATCTGCCGCGCCCAGAGGGGTCCGCGGTAGATGAACCCGGTGTAGCCCTGCACCAGATCGGCGCCGGCCTCCAGCCGCTCGCGGACGTCGGCCGCCGTCTCGACGCCGCCGGCCGCGATCACGCAGAACTCGGGCGGAACCGCAGCGCGGACGATCCGCAGGACCTCCAGCGCGCGAACGCGCAGAGGCGGTCCGGAGAGCCCGCCGGCACCCGCGGCAGCGACCTTCGCGGCATCGGTCGCCAGTCCGTCGCGCGAGATCGTCGTGTTCGTCGCCACCAGGCCGGCCAGACCCGCGTCGACGGCCAGCCGTGCGATGGCGCCCACCTCGTCGTCGGGGAGGTCGGGGGCGATCTTGACCAGCAGCGGCGTCGCCCCCGCGGCCTCCCGCACGGCGACCAGCAGCGGGCGCAGGGTCTCGACCGCCTGCAGCCCCCGCAGCCCCGGGGTGTTGGGCGACGAGACGTTCACGACGAGGTAATCGGCGACCGGTGCGACCAGGCGCGTGCTCGTCACGTAGTCCGCGGTGGCGTCCTCGACGTCGACGACCCGGCTCTTGCCGATGTTGGCACCGATCACCGGCCGGCTCGCGCGGCGACGCAGCCGCGTCAGCCGCTCGGCGGCGGCGGCGGCACCCGCGTTGTTGAAGCCCATCCGGTTCACCAGCGCACGGTCCGGGATCAGCCGGAAAAGGCGGGGCCGAGGGTTTCCCTCCTGGGCGATCGCGGTGACGGTGCCGACCTCGACGTGACCGAATCCGAGCGCGTGGAGACCGCTCACCGCGACGGCGTTCTTGTCGAACCCCGCCGCCACCCCGAACGGCGAGTCGAAGACGAGGCCGAGCGCCTCGGTGCGCAGGCGCGGATCGGCACGCGTGAGCGCGCGCACGACCCACGACACGGGAGGCACGCCGAAGAGCCGGATGACCGGCATGACGAGGTGGTGGGCGACCTCGGGGTCCATGCGCGCGAAGAAGGTGCGGAAGATGAACGGATACATCGCCACTCAGCCTAGGGCGCCCGACCCGCGCGCGCTGTCCGGCGCGGACCGGAAGTAAGCGGGGTCAGTCCTGCGCCGGCGCGGCGGCGTGGTCGGCGCGCAGCTGCGAGATGGACGCCTCGAAGTCCTCGAGCGAGTCGAAGGCCTGGTAGACGCTCGCGAACCTCAGGTAGGCCACCTCGTCCAGATTGCGCAGCGGCCCCAGGATCGCCAGGCCGATCTCGTTGGTGTCGATCTGCGACGATCCCGTCTGCCGCACGGCCTCCTCGACCGCCTGTGCCAGCACCGCCAGGTCGGAGTCGGTGACGGGCCGGCCCTGACAGGCCTTGCGCACACCGGACATCACCTTCTCCCGGCTGAACGGCTCGATCACACCCGATCGCTTGATGACGTTGAGGCTCGCGGTCTCGATCGTCGAGAACCGGCCGCCGCATTCCGGGCACTGCCGGCGCCGGCGGATGCTGAGTCCGTCGTCGCTCGTACGGGAGTCGATGACGCGGGAGTCGGCGTGGCGGCAGAACGGGCAGTGCATGGTGCCTCCAGCCTACGCCGGGGACGGGTCTGCGAAGCGCGCCGTGACCGCCTCGCCGTGAGCAGGAAGCGCCTCGGCCTCGGCCAGCGCGACGATCCCCTCGCGGACGGCCTCCAGCGCGCCGCGGTCGTAGGCGATGACCTGCTGCGGACGGAGGAACGTCGACGCGGAGAGTCCCGACGCGTACCGCGCCTGGCCACCGGTCGGAAGCACGTGGTTGCTGCCGGCCAGGTAGTCGCCGAGACTGACCGGCGAGTGGTCTCCGACGAAGACGGCACCGGCGTTGACGAAGTCGTCGACGCGCGGCTCGGCCAGATGCAGCTCGAGATGCTCGGGAGCGTAGGCGTTGCTGAACCGCGTCGCCGCCTCGACATCGTCGACGAGCACGATCGCCGACTGCGGGCCGGTGAGCGCCTGGGCGACGCGAGCACGGTGACGTGTGAGGGCGCTGCGGCGATCCACCTCCGCGGCCACGGCATCGGCCAGCTCCGCCGACGGCGTGACCAGCAGTGCCGCGGCCTGCTCGTCGTGCTCCGCCTGGCTGATGAGGTCGGCTGCCACGAGCCCCGCATCGGCGGTGTCGTCCGCGACGATGAGGATCTCGGTCGCGCCGGCTTCCGAGTCGGTGCCGACCATCCCGGCGACGACGCGCTTGGCCAGGGCCACGAAGTTGTTGCCCGGGCCGGAGATGACGTCGACGGGCGCGAGGTCCAGGGACGGGATGCCGTGGGCGTAGGCGCCGATCGCGCCCGCTCCCCCCATCGCGTACACCTCGTTCACGTCCAGGAGCCGGGCGGCGGCGAGGATGACCGGGTGGATCCGGCCGCCGTGGTCCTGCTGCGGCGGCGAGGCCAGGGCGACCTCTGCCACGCCGGCGACCTGCGCCGGGACGACGTTCATCACGACGCTGGAGGGGTACACGGCCTTGCCGCCGGGCACGTAGACACCGACGCGCTGGACGGGGCGCCAGCGCTGCTCCACCCGCGCGCCCGGACCGAGCTCGGTCACGACCGCTGCCGGCACCTGCGCGGCCGAGGCGCGCCGCACGCGGCTGATGGCCTCGTCGAGTGCGGCACGGACATCGGGATCGAGCGAGGCGAGCGCCTCGTCGAGGTGATGCTGCGGCACGCGGATGGCGTGGCCGTCCACCCCGTCGAAGCGCGAGGCCTGCTCGCGGAGGGCGTCCTCGCCCCGAGCGGCGACGTCGGCGACGATCCGTGCCGCCGTCGCCAACGCCTCGTCTCGAGCCGCACCGGCCCGAGGGACGGCGGCCAGGAGCTCTGTCGGCGTGAGAGCGCGACCCCGCAGGTCGATCGTTCGCAGCATGCCTCCAGCGTACCGGCGCGTGGGCGCCGCCCGGAGCCGCCGGTCCCCGGCAGCCTCGCCGCCGGCACCGGCTTCACGCCGGTCCGCTCAGCCGCGCGTGACTCCCGAGATGTCGGTGAGGTACCCGACCCGTCCGTCCTCGTGGCGCACCACGAAGCGGTCGCCTCGGTCCTCGATCACGAGCGCCCAGGCCGTCGGCCCGACGGTGAACAGCGGCAGACCGTTCTCATCGACGACGTCGCGCTCCACCGGCGACAGGGCCCAGAACGCCTGGGTGGCCGTCACCGGCGCCTGCTCGGTGGGGTCCTCCTCGGCGGCGAAGGGGAACGCGGCGGTCTCGTCCAGTCCGGGCTCGTCGCGGGCGGGCTCCGAGTCCGCTGCCACGGGTGCGGCCTCGGCGGCGGGCACCGGGGCGAACGTCTCGGCGGAGCGGTCGGCAGCCGCGCGGGGCGCGGCGGGACGGGCCACGACCGGGCGCACCGGACGCGCGTTGCGGTGCGCGGCGGTCTGCGGACGGCCGGCGAAGTCCTCGTCGAACGGCTGGATGAACGGCGCCAGCACGGTGAGGAACACACCCGCGACCATCAGGAAGAACTCGACCCAGACGACCCAGCTGTTCAGCCACAGGCCCGTCTGGATGCCTCGGGAGATGTTGGTCCACAGCACGCCCAGCCACACGACAGCCGACACGGAGAAGGCCACCGAGGCGAACTGATCGACGGCCAGCGAGCCGACACGGCGGATGCCGTCGGGCGAGAACCGGCGCAGGACGACCAGGAAGACGGCGACGGTCGGGACTCCGATCGTCAGGACCCAGTCGATGCCCGTGCTCCAGACCGACCCCGAGGGCAGCAGGACGGACGACACCGGCGCCTCCACCCAGACGGAGAAGAACGACACCAGGAAGGCGATCAGCCACACCCCGAGAAGGGACACCTCGCGGATCGTGAAGGGCCCGACTCCGTACTGCGCGGCGCGCTCCTCACCGGTCGGCGATTCCTCGCCGGAGACCTCGGAGGCGGGAGCGTCGACGTCGGCGGCCGCGGGGTCGGTTGCTGAGCCTGCTGAACGTGCTGACGCAGGGGGGAAGTTCTCGTCGCTCACGACATGGTCCTTTCGGCTTCGCAGATCGATCCTCCGATCCTACCCACCCCGCACCGGGGTCACCCGAGGCACTGCGGTCCGAGCAGCCCCTTCAGCTCGCCGTAGAGGTCGACGGTGATCGCCACCGGGTGCGGCACCTCGAAGACCTTGGCGGAGCCGCCCTTGTGGAGCTTGAGGGTCACCTCGGTCGCGCCGGGGTGGCGCCCGAGCACCTCTGCCAGCTGCGAGACCGTCGACTCGGTCGCACGATGCTCGGGCATCACGAGCACGAGCGGTCCGGACGCGTCGACCGCGCCGAGATCGGGGGTGAACGCGGACTGTCCGTGCAGGTTCAGTCCGTCGTCGCGGCGGGAGACCCGACCCCGCACCACGAGGATCGCGTCGGGCTGGAGCATCGACTGGAACTCGGTGTACGTCTTCCCCATGAACATGACGGTGACCTCGCCGTCGAAGTCCTCGACGGTGATCATCCCGTAGGGATTGCCACTCTGCTTGGCGACGCGGTGCTGCACGCTCGTGACGAGGCCGGCCACCGTGACCTGGTCGCCGTCCTGCACGTCCTCTGAGGCGAGGAGATCGTGGATCGACGTGGAGGCGTGCTTCGCCAGCGGCATCTCGAGCCCCGCGAGCGGGTGGTCCGAGACGTAGAGCCCGAGCATCTCGCGCTCGAAGGCCAGCTTGTCCTTCTTGGTCCACTCGGGTCGCTCCGGCACCTTCTGGACCTGCTGGGGCTCGTCGTCGCCCCAGAGGCTGTCGAAGTCGAACCCGACCTCCCCGTTGGCCTCGCGGCGCTTGTCGAGGACCGCCTGCTCGGTCGCGTCCTCGTGGATCTCCATGAGCGCACGCCGCGTCGAGCCGAGCGAGTCGAAGGCGCCCGCCTTGATGAGCGACTCCACCGTGCGCTTGTTCGCGACGTGGGCCGGCACCTTGGCGAGGAAGTCGTGGAAGCTCGTGTACGGCTCGGTGCGCGCTGCCACGATGCCGTCGACCACGTTCGCGCCGACGTTGCGCACCGCGCCGAGTCCGAAGCGGATGTCCTCGCCGACGGCCGCGAAGTAGCGGATCGACTCGCCGACGTCGGGTGGGAGCACGCGGATGCCCATACGGCGGCACTCGTTGAGATACACCGCCATCTTGTCCTTCGAGTCGCCGACGCTGGTGAGCAGCGCGGCCATGTACTCGGCCGGGTAGTGGGCCTTGAGGTAGGCGGTCCAGTACGAGACGAGTCCGTACGCGGCGGAGTGCGCTTTGTTGAAGGCGTAGTCGGAGAACGGCAGCAGGATCTCCCACAGCTTCTGCACCGCACCATCGGAGTATCCGTTGGCGTGCATGCCGGCCTGGAAGCCCTCGAACTGCTTGTCGAGCTCGGACTTCTTCTTCTTGCCCATCGCACGACGCAGGATGTCGGCCTGGCCGAGGCTGAAGCCGGCGACGCGCTGGGCGATCGCCATCACCTGCTCCTGGTAGATGATCAGGCCGTAGCTGGTGTCGAGGATGTCGGCGAGGGACTCCTCGAACTCGGCGTGGATCGGTGTGATCTCCTGCAGCCCGTTCTTGCGCAGCGCGTAGTTGGTGTGCGAGTTCGCGCCCATCGGGCCCGGGCGGTAGAGCGCGATCACCGCGGAGATGTCCTCGAAGTTGTCGGGCTTCATGAGGCGCAGCAGCGAACGCATCGGTCCGCCGTCGAGCTGGAAGACGCCGAGGGTGTCACCGCGTGAGAGCAGCTCGTACGAGGCCTTGTCATCGAGGGTGAGGTCCTCGAGCACGAGCTCCTCGCCGCGGTTCGCCCGGATGTTGTCGAGGGCGTCGTCGATGATCGTCAGGTTGCGAAGCCCCAGGAAGTCCATCTTGATGAGCCCGAGCGCCTCGCATGACGGATAGTCGAACTGCGTGACGATCTGGCCGTCCTGCTCGCGCTTCATGATCGGGATGATGTCGATCAGCGGCTCGCTGGACATGATCACGCCCGCGGCGTGGACACCCCACTGGCGCTTGAGGTTCTCGAGCCCGACCGCCGTGTCGAAGACCGTCTTGGCCTCGGGGTCGGTCTCGATGACGGCGCGGAACTCGCCGGCCTCCTTGTAGCGGGGGTGCTGCGCGTCGAACATGCCGCCGAGCGGCATGTCCTTGCCCATCACGGCGGGAGGCATCGCCTTGGTGAGCTTCTCCCCCATGCTGAACGGGAAGCCGAGCACGCGGCCGGCGTCCTTCAGCGCCTGCTTCGCCTTGATGGTGCCGTACGTGACGATCTGGGCCACGCGCTCGTCGCCGTACTTCTCCGTCACGTACTGGATGACCTCGCCGCGGCGACGGTCGTCGAAGTCGACGTCGAAGTCGGGCATCGAGACGCGGTCGGGGTTGAGGAAGCGCTCGAAGATCAGGCCGTGCTGCAGCGGGTCGAGGTCGGTGATGCGCATCGCGTACGCCGCCATCGAGCCGGCACCGGAGCCGCGCCCCGGCCCCACGCGGATGCCGTGGTCCTTGGCCCAGTTGATGAAGTCGGCGACGACGAGGAAGTAGCCCGGGAACCCCATCTGGACGATGACGCCGGTCTCGTATTCGGCCTGCCGCCGGACGTCGTCGGGGATCCCTCCCGGATAGCGGTACTCGAGACCCTTCTCGACCTCCTTGACGAACCAGCTCTCCTCGGTCTCGCCCTCCGGCACCGGGTAGCGCGGCATGTAGTTCGCCGACGTGTTGAACTCCACTTCGCAGCGTTCGGCGATGAGCAGCGTCGAGTCGCACGCCTCGGGGTGGTCGCGGAAGACCTGTCTCATCTCGGCGGGCGACTTGACGTAGTAGCCGTCGCCGTCGAACTTGAAGCGCTTGGGGTCGTCGAGGGTCGACCCCGACTGCACGCACAGCAGGGCGGCATGACTCGTGGCGTCGTGCTGGTGCGTGTAGTGGAGGTCGTTGGTGCCGACCAGCGGGATCGAGAGGTCCTTCGCGATCTTGAGCAGGTCGCCCATCACGCGGCGCTCGATGGAGAGCCCGTGGTCCATGATCTCGGCGAAGTAGTTGTCCTTGCCGAAGATGTCCTGGAACTCCGCGGCGGCCGCCCGCGCGGCGTCGTACTGCCCCAGTCGCAGACGCGTCTGCACCTCGCCGGAGGGGCATCCGGTGGTCGCGATCAGCCCCTTGGAGTAGGTCTGGAGAAGCTCGCGGTCCATGCGCGGCTTGAAGTAGTACCCCTCGATCGACGCCTTCGAGCTCAGCCGGAAGAGGTTGTGCATGCCCTCGGTGGTCTCGGACAGCAGCGTCATGTGCGTGTACGCGCCCGAACCGGACACGTCGTCGTCGTTCTGGTCGGGACTCCCCCAGCGCACCCGCGACTTGTCGCTGCGATGGGTGCCGGGAGTGACATAGGCCTCGATGCCGATGATCGGCTTGATCCCGGCGTCCTCCGCGGCGCGATAGAACTCGAACGCGGCGAAGGTGTTCCCGTGGTCGGTGACGGCGATGGCGGGCATGCCCAGACGCACCGCCTCCTGCACCATCGGCCCGATCCGCGCGGCGCCGTCGAGCATCGAGTATTCGCTGTGCACGTGCAGATGAACGAAGGAGTCGGATGCCACGGATCGAGTCTACGAAGGCCGCCGACATCGGCGGCGCCGGACCGCGGCATCGGCGCGAGGTCGCCTCACCCTCATGTCGAGGATGAAGGTTCGGCACCGGGTGCCCGCCTACCCTGGAGGCATGAGCACTCCCGAATTCGTCCTGTCCCTCCGCGAGCGGATCGGGCATGCGCCGCTCCCCCTCGTCGGCGTCACGGCCGTCGTCTTCCGCGACGAGAAGGTGCTCCTCGGCAGGCGGGCCGACAACGGCGCCTGGCAGTGCGTGTCGGGGATCGTCGACCCCGGCGAGGAGCCGGCCGACGCCGCCGTGCGCGAGGTCCGGGAGGAGGCGGGCATCGTGGTGCGGGCGACCCGGCTCGCCCTCGTCCAGCAGCTGCCGCGAACGACCTACGCGAACGGCGATCAGGTGGACTACCTCGACCTGGTCTTCCGCTGCGACTGGGTGTCCGGCGACCCGCACCCCGCCGACGGCGAGCTCACCGAGGTCGGCTGGTACGGCTTGGGCGAGCTGGTCGATGTCGAGCAGTTCCACGTGCGCAAGATCGCCCTCGCGCTCGCTGAGGACGATCCGGCGGTCTTCGCCGGCGGACGCTGACCTCAGGCCTCGTCGAGCGCGTACTGCTCGACCCAGGAGCGCGGGATCGGAAGCGGGACGCCGTAGAGGTAGCGGATGAGCTGACCGTGGTGCTGCGCCTCGTGCTCGAGCAGGTGGAGCGCCCACTCGATGCCGGACTCGTCGTCGTCCGCGAGCCCGCCGAGCCACTCGGCGACGAGGGTCCCCGTCCTCTCGAGCGCGGCGCGCACCGCCGCGGGATCGTGGTCGTCGGCGAGCGAGCTCGCGAACCCCTGCCAGCCGCCCGCGCGGGCCGCGCGCACGTAGCTCTCTCTCGCGCCCACGACGCACCAGAAGTGCGTGCGCACAGGACTGGATCGCACGCCCGGCAGCCGTGCGCTGAGCTGCTGCTCGTCGAGCAGCACGACGAGGTCGCGGTACAGGCCGTCGGCCGCCGCGTGCCGGCGTCGGAGCAGGTCCGGCAGGACGCTCACGTCAGCTCCTTCCGCATGATGACGCGGGGGAACCCGTTGAGCACCGAATCGGTGCGGCCCGCCAGCACGAAGCCGGCGCGCTCGAACAGGCGACGGGTGCCCACGTAGGCCATCGTGAGATCCACCTTGCGCCCCTCGTTGTCCACCGGGTAGCCCTCGACGGCGGGCGCTCCCTCGCTCGCGGCGAACGCCACCGCTCCCTGCAGCAGAGCATGCGAGATGCCCCGGCCGCGGTGGCCCGGGCGGACGCGGATGCACCAGACGCTCCACACGTCGAGATCGTCGAGGTGCGGGATCCTGCGGTTGGTCGCGAAGGTCGTGTCGGCTCTGCGGTGCACGGCCGCCCAGCCGACCACCTCGTCGCCGTCGTAGGCGAGCACGCCCGGAGGCCCCTCATCGAGCAGCCGACGCACGCGGTCACCGCGAGCGGGCCCCGCCAGAGATCTGTTCTCCGCGCCGGGGATGCGGTAGCTCAGACACCAGCACACGTTCGACGTCGGGTTCTTCGGCCCGACCATCGTCGCGATGTCGTCGTACCGTTCGGCCGGTCGCACCTCGATGCCCATGCCGACATGGTGCCGCATCGCACCGACATCGCACCGACATCTTCGGGCGGCGCAGTCGATCAGTCGCCTCGGAGCACGTCCAGGGCATGGGCGAGGTCGGCGGGATACGGCGAGGTGGTCGTGAGGCGCTCGCCGGTCACCGGATGGTCGAACGAGAGCCGATGGGCATGCAGCCACTGCCGCGAGAGCCCGAGCCGAGCGGCGACGGTGGGGTCGCCGCCGTACAGCGGATCGCCGACGCAGGGGTGGCGGTGGGCGGCCATGTGGACGCGGATCTGATGAGTGCGCCCCGTCTCGAGGTGGATCTCCAGGAGCGAGGCCCCGCGGAACGCCTCCAGCGTCTCGTAGTGGGTGACCGAGTTCTTGCCGTCGGGCGTGACCGCGAACTTCCACGAATGGGACGGGTGGCGCCCGATAGGCGCGTCGATCGTGCCGGCCAGCGGGTCGGGGTGACCCTGGACGACGGCGTGGTAGACCTTGTCGACCTCGCGCTCCTTGAAGGCCCGCTTGAGCGCCGTATACGCGCGCTCGCTCTTGGCGACCACCATGAGCCCGCTCGTGCCGACGTCGAGGCGGTGGACGATGCCCTGCCGCTCGGCGGCACCGGACGTGGCCACGCGGAACCCCGCCGCGACGAGGGCGCCGAGCACGGTCGGGCCCTCCCAGCCGACGGAGGGATGCGCGGCCACCCCGAACGGCTTGTCGACGACGACCAGATCGTCGTCGTCGTAGACGATGCCGAGGTCGGGCACGGCGATCGGCACGATCTCGGCCTCGCGGCGCTCCTGCCACTCGACGTCGAGCCAGCCGCCGGCGCGCAGCCTGTCGGACTTGCCGAGCGCACGCCCGTCCATGCGGACACCACCGGCGTCGGCGACCTCCGCCGCGAAGGTGCGGGAGAAGCCCAGCATCTTCGCCAGCGCCGCGTCGACCCGGACGCCGTCGAGCCCGTCCGGAACGGGCAGCGTGCGCGAGTCCACGTCAGGCCTCGGAGCGGCCGTCGGGACCGCCGTCCGCGGTCGACTCGGCCGGGCGGTCGCCCCTGCGCGACTCGCGGGTGCCGTCCAGGCGCAGGCCGAACAGGACCAGCAGGGCGACCGCGATCATCATCGTGACGATGAAGATGTCGGCCACGTTGTAGATGGCGGGCATCATCCACGGTGTGTGGATGAAGTCGACCACGTGCCCCACCGGGAAGCCGGGATCACGGGTGAGCCGGTCGGTCAGGTTGCCGAGCACCCCGCCGAGCAGCAGCCCGAGCACCGCGGCCCAGCGCAGGGATCGGACGCGGGTGACGCCCAGGACGACCACCGCCACCGCCGCACCCGCGAGCACGATGGTGAAGATCCACGTGACCTCCTCGCCGAGCGAGAAGGCCGCACCCGGATTGAAGGTCAGATAGAACTGCAGGAAATCGCCCCAGACGCGCACCGGCGTCCGCTCCGGCAGCTCTGCCAGCGCGAGGTTCTTGGTGAACTGATCGGCGGCCAGCACCACACTCGCGAGGATCGCGATGAGGGCACCGGCCGCCACAGCGCGACCCGCCGCGGAACGAGCCACGACGGGTCGCAAATGCAGATCGGTCAAAGGCGCGGCCTAGTGTCCGGCCGACGAGACCGACGACGCGCCGGACGAGGTGCCCGTGACGTCGAGGTCGCGGAGCTTCTCCTCGATGAAGCCGCGCAGCTGCGAGCGGTAGTCGCGCTCGAACGTGCGCAGCTCGCTGATGCGCGTCTCGAGGATGGCGCGCTCGCTCTCGAGCCGGGCGAGCTCGTCGCGGCCCTTCGCCTCGGCCTCGGCGAGGATCGACGCGGCCTGCGCCTGAGCCTCGGAGATGAGCTTGTCCTTCTGAGCCTGACCCTCGGCGACGTGCTCGTCGTGCAGTCGCTGCGCGAGCTCGATGATCCCGGCCGATGCGGCGGCAGGAGCGGCGTCGGCGGCGGGAGCGGCCTCGGCGGCCGGCTCGGGGGCAGGAGCCGCCTCGACGACGGGCTCCTCGGCGGCCGGAGCCGGCGCGCTCTCCACCGGTGCGGAGCCGGACTCGTAGGCGGCCAGCTTGGCCTTGAGCTCTTCGTTCTCGGCGATCGTCTTGCGCCACTCGACGACGATCTCGTCGAGGAAGTCATCGACCTCATCCGGGTCGAAACCCTCCTTGAACCGGACGTGCTGGAACTGCTTGGTGACGACGTCTTCGGGAGTGAGAGCCATGGTGTTGTCCTCTTTCAGAGCTTCACGACGGGACCGTTACGGGGTGACCCGCGGTCGGCGAGCCGTATCCGAACAGCATAGTGCGCCCTCCACGAGGGCGCGAGAAACGGTGCCGCCCGCGCGGGGCGGCCGGGGGTCAGGAGCGCAGGATGACGCCGGTGATCGACAGGAGCACGAAGCAGCAGAGCATGGTGAGCGGGAACGCGAGGTCGATCGCGACCGGTCCCAGCCGCAGCGGAGGAATGAATCTGCGGAAGAACTTCAGCGGAGGATCGGTCAGGGTGAAGACCACTTCGGCCACGATCAGCATCGCCCCACGCGGTCGCCACTCACGGTTGAACAGCGGGATGTACTCGAGGATGACGCGCGCGAGCAGCACGAGGATGTAGAGCACCAGCACCGTGTTGACGATGCCGGCGAGAAGTCGGACGACCTCCACGACTACTGCGCGAAGGGTGCGGCCTCAGGGTCTGCCTGAGCCACGGCACCGTCGCCGGAGACCGCGATGTTCTCGGGCGAGAGCAGGAATACCTTGCTGGTCACGCGCTCGATGCGGCCGAAGAGGCCGAGCGAGAGCCCGCTCGCGAAGTCGACGAGACGCCGCGCGTCCGCATCGCTCATCTGGGACAGGTTGATGATCACCGGAACGCCGTCGCGGAACGCCTCGGCGATGCCCTGCGCGTCACGGTACTGCTTGGGGTGCACCGTGAGGATCTCGCTCACCGTGCCCGCAGCGGGCTGGCGCACGACGGCCGGGCGGTGCAGCGGCGTGACCGGAGCGGTCTTCTCGACCGGCTTGTCGGCACGGCGCGGCGCTGCCGCGGCGGGCTGCTCCTCGAAGACTTCCTCTTCGTCGGCCAGGCCCAGGTACACCATGGTCTTCTTGAGCGGATTCGACATCGCATTCCTCCGTTTGCTCGTCTTGTTCGAGGTTAACCGGGCACCGCGCGCGGACCCGTGATTGCCGTCCCGATCCGCAGGTGTGTCGCGCCCGCGGCGATCGCTTCGGCGAAGTCGCCCGACATCCCGGCCGAGATCCAGGTGGCGTCCGGCACCACCGTGCGGACCGCGTCCGCCGAGGCGGCGAGTCTCGTGAAGGCCTCGGCCGGCGCGGCCGCCAGTGGCGCCACGGCCATCACCCCGCGCACCCGCAGCGACGGGCAGTGCTCCACGACGTGGTCGGCAAGCGCCTGGACCTCCGCCGGCCGCACGCCGCCGCGCTGAGGATCGTCCGTGAGATTGACCTGCAGGAGCACGTCGAGCGGGGTGGCCGCCTGCGGGTCCGCGGTGTGGAGCGCGTCCGCGAGCCGCTCGCGGTCCAGCGAATGCACGACGGACGCGGCGGCCCGGATCGCGCGCGCCTTGTTGGTCTGCGCCTGACCGATGAAATGCCAGGTGAGGTCGCCGGGGACGGTCGGGTCCGCGCGCTTGGCCGTGAGCTCCTGCTGCCGGTTCTCACCGACATCGCGCACGCCGAGCGCGCGCAGCCGTGCGACCAGCGCGGCCGGATGGAACTTCGTGACCACGATCCGGGTGAGCTCGGAAGGGTCACGGCCCGCCGACCTCGCCGCCTGCGCGATGCGGGCGTCGACGTCGGCGAGCCGTTCGGCCAGATCCACCTACTTCAGGAAGTCGGGGACGTCGAGGTCGTCGTCGCCGAAGACCGACTCGTTGGAGGTCGAGACCACAGACATCGAGACGGCCTGCTTCTCGGGCGCCTCCGCATGGTCGCGCGCCGCCTCGTCGGCCGGGACCGAGGGCACCAGCGGAGCGCTCAGCTGCGCGGCGATCGGCTCGATGCGCGTCTGGGGCTCGCCGCCGTCGAATCCGGCCGCGATGACGGTCACGCGGACCTCGTCGCCCAGCGTGTCGTCGATGACCGTTCCGAAGATGATGTTCGCCTCGGGGTGCGCGGCCTCCTTGACGAGCTGCGCCGCGTCGTTGATCTCGAAGATGCCGAGGTTCGACCCGCCCTGGATCGACAGCAGGACGCCGTGGGCGCCTTCGATCGAGGCCTCCAGCAGCGGGGACTCGACGGCCAGCTCGGCGGCCTTGATGGCACGGTCCGCGCCGCGCGCCGACCCGATGCCCATGAGCGCGGAACCGGCACCCTGCATCACCGACTTGACGTCGGCGAAGTCGAGGTTGATGAGACCCGGCGTGGTGATCAGGTCGGTGATGCCCTGCACACCGGCGAGCAGCACCTGGTCGGCGGTGGCGAACGCCTCGATCATCGAGATGCCGCGGTCGCTGATCTCGAGGAGCCGGTCGTTGGGCACGACGATGAGGGTGTCGACCTCTTCCTTCAGCTTCGCCACGCCGTCCTCGGCCTGGCTCTGCCGACGGCGGCCCTCGAACGAGAAGGGCTTGGTGACGACACCGATGGTGAGGGCGCCGATGGACTTGGCGATGCGGGCCACGACCGGCGCGCCGCCGGTGCCGGTGCCGCCGCCCTCACCCGCGGTCACGAAGACCATGTCGGCCCCGGCGAGGGCCTCTTCGATCTCCTCCGCGTGGTCCTCGGCTGCGCGACGTCCGACCTCGGGGTCCGCGCCGGCGCCGAGACCGCGCGTCAGCTCCCGCCCGACGTCGAGTTTGACGTCGGCGTCGCTCATGAGCAGGGCCTGCGCGTCGGTGTTCACGGCGATGAACTCCACGCCGCGCAGTCCGAGCTCGATCATGCGGTTGACGGCGTTCACGCCGCCACCGCCCACACCGACGACCTTGATCACCGCGAGGTAGTTCTGGTTCTGGCTCATGCCGGCCTCCGTTATCGTCCCGAACCGCGTCTCTCGACGTGCTGTCTAAACCTTCAACCTCAACCAGAGGTTTAAAGAATTGCCGAGTATGCAATTCCCGATCTCGAAGGTATGCGGCGGCCGCGCCCGTTGCCGCGAGGCGGCGGGCGTGTCGCGAATCAGGCGTGAGAAGTCGTGCGGAGCGTCGCGCCGGGACGAGCTCGCTCAGCGGACCACGACAGCGCCCGGGGACGACACGTCGTACTCCGAGACCTCGGCGGGCGGCCGCGAGGTCATGATCGACTCCAGCACCACCGCCTTGCGCGCCGACTCCGACGCGTCGCCCCAGACGACGTCGGTGCCGGTCTTGCCGAGCGTCAGTGTGACGTCATGGGGCGAGGTGGCCGACATCGCCGTCACCTGCTCGCGGATGTCGTCCGGGAGGCTGCGGAACACCATCCCGAGCGCCGCGAACGCCCGCGAGGTGATGCCGCCGGGGACCGTGATCTCCGGGTAGCCCTTGGGCCGCTCCGGCGTCGTCGACAGCGCGACACCGGCCGCATCGACGAGGGTGTATCCCGCCGCGGACGAGATGGTGCCGATGGGCGTCCGCTCTACGATGCGGACCACGAGGTCGTGGGGCGGCCTCGCCTCGAGCGTGTACGACTCGACCAGCGGGAACGCGACGAGCGCCGCCTTCACCTCACTGGAGTCCACCAGCGGCAGCGGGCGGCCGAGCTGAGCCGACAGGGCGTCCTCCACGGCCGCCGCGGGCAGCTGCGAGGTGCCGACCACGCGGACCCGCTCCACGGCGAACAGCGGGCTGTAGGCAGCGCCCACCGAGCCCAGCACGAGGAGGAGGAGGGCGGCGGCCGATCCGGCCCAGACGATCCGACGGCGGCGCTGCCGGGCGGTGAAGCGGCGCACCTCGGCGCGCAGTGCCCGGCGACGGGCCCGGGCGGCCGCCCAGACGTCGCGCGCCCGGAGCATCGGCTCCTCATCCGGTCCCCCGCCGGCGGTGTCCGGCTCGGCGTGCTCCCCCGCTCCACGACGGGAGGGCTCGGCGGACGCCGGCTGCGCGATCGGGACGACCGGGGCGGTCACCCCGTCGACGTCGTCGCTCCCGCGCGGGGCCACGACGGGGAGGAAGACCTCGATCGGCTCCTCCGGCTCGCGCTCGTCCCGCGACGGAGGAGGCGGAAGCGGCGACGGCCGGCGCACGCGTCAGCCCCGCTCCGCCGCCGGCGGCGCCTTCAGCGCGTCCAGGACCTGCGGGATGATGAGGTTCACGTTGCCGCACCCCAGCGTGATGATGAAGTCGCCGTCGCGTGCGACGGACGCCGTGTAGTCGGCGGCCTCCTGCCAGTCGGCGACGAAGTGCACGCGGCTCGGGTCCTCGAAGGCTCCCGACACCAGGGCGCCGGTGACACCGGGCACCGGGTCCTCCCGCGCGCCGTACACGTCGAGGACGACGGTGTGGTCCGCGCGCGTCTCGAGCACCTCGGCGAACTCCCGGAACATCTCGCGCGTCCGCGAGTAGGTGTGCGGCTGGTGGAGGGCGATGAGCCGGCCGCCGCCGACGACGGTGCGGGCGGCGTCCAGGGCGGCGGCGACCTCGGTGGGATGGTGCGCGTAGTCGTCGTAGACGCTCACGCCCCGCTCGCCGCCGTGCAGCTCGAACCGTCGCGCCGTGCCGCCGAAGGTCTCGACGGCGCGGACCGCGGGCTCGAGCGCGTACCCGAGGGTCAGCAGGACGGCGACCGCTCCGGCGGCATTGATCGCGTTGTGCACGCCCGGGATGGCGAGCTGCGCGGTGACGCTCTCGGCGCCGTGGACGAGGGTGAAGGCGACCGGACCGTCCGTGGTGATGCCGACGACGCGGACATCGGCCTCCTCGGACTCGCCGAAGCTCAGCACGTTCGGATGCGACAGGGCGGCCGCGACGCGGCGCGCTCCCTCGTCGTCGGAGGAGATCACCACCGCCTCGCGGGCTTCGTCGGCGAACCTCACGAAGCCGTCGTAGAACGCGTCGCGCGTCTGCCAGTGGTCGAGGTGGTCGGGGTCGACGTTCGTGATGAGCGCGACCGACGTGTCGTACAGCAGGAACGTGCCGTCCGACTCGTCGGCCTCGATGACGAACAGCTCGTCCGAGCCGGTGCCGCTGGAGGTCCCCAGGTCGGCGATGACTCCTCCGTTGACGAATGTCGGCGCGGTGCCGAGCTGGCGGAGCGCCGTGACCACCATGCCGGTGGAGGTGGTCTTCCCGTGCGCGCCGGCCACAGAGACCAGGCGGCGTCCGCCGATGAGCCAGTACAGCGCCTGCGAGCGGTGGATGACGGCGAGCCCGCGCTCCTTCGCTCGCACGTACTCGGGGTTCTCGGGCCAGATCGCACCCGTGTGGATCACCGCGTCCACGTCGTCGGGCAGGTGTGCGGCATCGTGTCCGACGTGCACGTCCGCGCCGCGGGCGGCCAGCGCGCGCAGCGCCCCGCTGTCGGCCCGGTCGGAGCCCGAGACCCGCATGCCTCGATCGAGGAACATGCCGGCGAGGCCGGACATGCCCGATCCGCCGATGCCGATGAAGTGCGCCGCGGTGATGTCCGCGGGGATGGGCAGGCTGAGATCGGGTCGAATCATGGCCCGTCAAGTCTAGGTCGCCGTGCTCCGACCACGCGCCGCGGCACGCTGGCGGACGGGCCCGGTCAGCGGCCGATGGCCGCGTCGATCATCTCGATGACGTTCTCGGTGCCGCGACGCGTGCCGACACCGGACGCCCGCTCTCTCATCTGTGCAAGAGCCGAGCCGTCCTGCAGCAGAGGCACGACCTCCGTGCGCAGCCGGTCCGCGGTGAACTCTGCGTCGGGGATGAGTCGCGCCGCGCCGGCGCGCACCGCGGACGCCGCGTTCAGCGCCTGCTCGCCGTTGCCGACCGCGTAGGGCACGTAGACGGCGGGGATGCCGAGCGCGCTGATCTCGCTCACCGTCGCCGCACCCGCGCGCGACACGATCGCGTCCGCCACGGCGAACGCGTCGTCCATGCGATCCAGGTAGGGCACGATCCGGTAGTCGGGGTGCTGCGGGTCGACCAGCTCGTTGCGCTCCCCCGCAGCGTGGAGGATCTGCCACCCCGCGTCGGTCACGGCCTCCCAGCCGCCGGCGAGGGCCTCGTTGAGCCGGCGCGCCCCGAGGGAGCCGCCGAAGACGAGCAGCACCGGGCGATCGGGGTCGAGACCGAAGGAGGCGGCCGCCCCGGGGCGGCGCGATGCAGCGTCGAGGGTCACGATCTCGCGCCGCAGGGGCATGCCCACCACGCGCGCGCCGCGCAGGGGCGTTCCCTCGAACACGATTCCCGCGCCCCGCGCGCCCCGCGCTCCCAGGATGTTGGCGAGGCCCGGCTTCGCGTTGGCCTCGTGCACCACGTACGGGACGCGCTGGCGCGAGGCAGCGACATAGGCCGGTGCCGACGCGTAGCCGCCGAATCCGACGACGACGTCGACCTGCCGGTCGCGCAGATGGGCGCGCACCTGGGCGACCGCGCGCGCGAATCGCGCCGGGAACCGCGCCGCCGCAGCGTTCGGGCGTCGCGGGAAGGGCACCTTGTCGACGAAGAGGAGCTCGTAGCCGCGCTCGGGGACCAGCCGCGTCTCCAACCCCTCGCGGGTGCCCAGCACCAGGATCTGCGCCTCGGGGTCGCGGGCGCGCAGCCCGTCGGCGACGGCCAGCAGCGGGTTGACGTGACCGGCCGTGCCGCCGCCGGCGAGGAGATAGGTGGTCGTCGCGCGCTGGGGTACCGGGTCGATCGTCACCGGATCGAGATTACCGGCCGACCGGGGTCGACCGGACGCGGGCGCGGTCGGGCCGGGTGGCGACGACGGGGCCGCGCAGCGCGTCGGACGCCGGCAGCGTCCGCGCGAACGACAGCAGCACGCCGCACGCCATGAGCACGGACAGCAGCGAGGTGCCGCCCTGCGACATGAACGGCAGCGGCACGCCCAGCACGGGGAACACCCGGAGAACCACGCCGATGTTCACGAGCGCCTGACCGACGATCCAGACGGTGATCCCGCCGGCGGCGATCCGGATGAACGGGTCGTGCGTCTTGCGGATCACGTGGAACGCGCCGACCGCGAACAGGGTGAAGAGCCCGAGGACGACGATGCATCCGATGAGGCCCAGTTCCTCGCCGACGATGGCGAAGATGTAGTCGTGCTCGGCGGCGGGCAGCCAGTCGTACTTCTCGCGGGAGTTGCCGAGGCCGAGGCCGAAGATCCCGCCGCCGGCGAGACCCCAGACCCCGTGGAGCGCCTGGTAGCAGTCGCCGGTGGCGGCGAGGTAGCAGTCGGAGGAGTCGACGTTGAGGAAGCTCATGATGCGGCGCATGCGGTCGGGACTCGTGACCGCGAACACCAGTGCCGCGGCGAGCACCCCCAACAGCGGCAGCACGAAGATCCGGAGCTTGACGCCGGAGAAGAACAGGCACCCCAGGAGGATCGCCATGAGCACGAGTCCCGTGCCGAGGTCGCCACTGCCGACGGCCACGAGCCCGATCACCAGCGCCCCGACCGGCACGACGGGGATGAAGACGTGCCGCCACAGTCCGAGCAGCGTCTGCTTGCGGTACAGCACGTAGCCGAGCCAGAGGGCCAGGGTGAGCTTGAGGAACTCGGACGGCTGCATCTGGGTCCCCGCGATCGAGATCCAGTTCGTGTTGCCGTCGTTGTAGACGCCGATGCCGGGAACGAAGACGAGCATCTGGAGGGCGATCGCGGCGATGAGCGCCGGCCACGCCATGCGCTTCCAGAACGTGACGGAGAAGCGGCTGAGGACGAACATCAGCGGCACGCCGAGGACCGCGAACAGCGACTGCTTGAGCACGACCTCGAACGGACTGTCACCGCGCGCCACGGAGGCCGCCATGGTGGCTGAGAGCACCATCACCAGCCCGAAGAGCGTCAGGATGAGGGCGGTCGATGCGATGAGGAGGAACTCGCTCGGCACGGGCGCGAACACGCGGCCGAGCGAAACGCGGGCGGAGAAGCCGCCGCCGTGGGTCGGAGCGTTCTCAGTCGTCGCCGAGCGGGGTCGATCGGTGCTCGCTGTCACCGTTCCCCCTCTCGATCCTGTCCCGCACCGCGGCGGCGAAGCGACGGCCGCGATCGGCGTAGGACGCGAACTGATCGAAGGATGCCGCTGCCGGAGCCAACAGGACGGTGTCTCCGTCACCGGCGACGTTCGCCGCCAGTTCGACGGCCGTTGCCATGACGTCTTCAGTCTGAGCGTGGTCGACCTCGAAGATCGGAACCGTCGGCGCGTGTCGTGCGAACGCCGCGACGATCTCGGACCGCTCGACGCCGATGACCACCGCCGCCTTCGCCGCCGCGCCGCGCGCGGCGACCAGTTCGCCGATGTCCACGCCCTTGAGAAGACCCCCGACCACCCACACGGCGCCCGGGTAGGCCGCGAGCGACGAGGCGGCGGCGTGGGGGTTGGTCGCCTTGGAGTCGTCGACCCAGGTGACGCCCTCCGCGACCGCGACGACCTCGATCCGGTGGGGATCGAGCCGGAAGCCCTGAAGGGCGTCGTGGATGTCCTCCGGCGCCACGCCGAGCGATCGAGCGAGCGCCGCGGCGGCGAGGATGTTCGCCACGACATGGGGCGCCGCCAGACCGCGTGCGGCGAGGTCGGCGAGCGTCGTCAGCTCGAGCGCGCTGTGGTGCCGGTCGTCGTGGAAGGCCCGGTCCACCAGGATCCCCTCGACGATGCCGAGGTCGCTCGGCCCGGGCACGCCGAGATCGAAGCCCACCGCGCGGCACCCCTCGACGACCTCCGCCTGCTCCACCATCTCGCGGGTGGCGATGTCCGCCTTGTTGTAGACGCAGGCGATCCTCGTGTTCTCGTACACCTGCGCCTTCGCGTCCCGGTAGGCCGCGAAGGAGCCGTGCCACTCGAGGTGATCGTCGGCGAGGTTCAGGCACACGCTCGCGTGCGGCGAGAGCGGGTCCGGTCCGACCTGCTGGGCGAGATACCAGAGCTGGTGACTCGACAGCTCCACGACGAGGACGTCGAACCCGCCGGGATCGCGGACGGCGTCCAGGACGGGCACGCCGATGTTGCCGCAGGGCGCGGCCCGCAGGCCGCCCGCCTGCAGCATCGAGGCCGTCAGCTGGGTCGTCGTGGTCTTGCCGTTCGTACCCGTGATGAGCACCCAGTGGGCGGCGCTGCCGTCGGCGCGGAGGACCTTGTCGCGGACGCGCCACGCCAGCTCCACGTCGCCCCACAGAGCCGCAGGGCCCTCCAAGGCCCAGGCGACGACGGGGTGATGCGGCGGGAATCCCGGGGAGGCGATGACCACCTCCGGATCGAAGGCGACGAGCTCCCCGGGCACGGAGGTGAGCGCGCCCGTCCACAGCCGCGCGCCGATGACGGGCAGCAGCCGGGCGTACTCCTCGTCGGCGGACTCGGTCAGCACCAGCACGTCCGCGCCGAGCTCGGCCAGCGTGTCGGCGACCGAGAAGCCTGTCACGGACAGCCCCAGCACGGCCACGCGCAGGCCCTTCCAGTCGGCGTGCCAGCTGGTGAGCGCGTCGAGGCGGGCGGAGCCGCCGCTGTGCGGGCCGGTCGTCATAGCGCGGCCAGCCACGCGACGTAGAACAGTCCGACGCCCGTGACGGCGAGCATCCCCGCGATGATCCACATGCGCACGACGATGGTGATCTCGGGCCACCCCCTCATCTCGAGGTGGTGGTGGAACGGGCTCATGAGGAACAGCCGCTTGCCGCCGGTCGCCTTGAAGTAGTACCGCTGCAGGATCACCGACCCGGGCCCGATGATGAAGACGCCCGCGATGATGACGGCGAGGATCTCGGTGCGCGACAGCACCGCCATGGCGACGACGACGCCGCCGATGGACATGGAGCCGACGTCGCCCATGAAGACCTTCGCCTTCGGCGCGTTCCACCACAGGAATCCGACCAGCGCGCCGACGAAGGACGCGGCGATGATCGTCAGCCCCATCGGGTCGCGCGTCGGGTAGCACGCGTTCGCGTAGGCGTCGACGAGCGCGGCGGTGTGGCAGCGCTGCTGGAACTGCCAGAACGTCACCAGGCTGTACGCCGACACGGTGAAGATCCCTGCGCCGGTCGCCAGGCCGTCCAGCCCGTCCGTCAGGTTCGTCGCGTTGGACCACGCGACCGACATGAAGGTGATCCACGCCAGGTAGAGGATCCAGCCGATGACGGCGCCCAGCGCCATGAACGACAGCGCCGGGATGTCGCGGAAGAACGACACGTACGGCGAACCCGGCGTCTCCCCGTATGCGTTGGGGAAGTTCAGGGCCAGCACGGCGAAGGGCACCGCGACGATGATCTGGCCGACCACCTTGCGCCACCCCGAGAGCCCGAGGCTGCGCTGCTGACGCACCTTCATGTAGTCGTCGATGAAGCCGACGGCGCCGAGCCCCACCATCATCCAGATGACGAGGAGGCCGGAGGTCGTCGGAGGGGTGCCGCCCGCATAGCTCCCGACGAAGTAGCCGACGAGCGAGCCGACGATGAAGACGATGCCGCCCATCGTCGGCGTGCCGCGCTTGGTGTGGTGATTCGGGTTGTGCTGGTCCTCGGGCGTGCGGATCACCTGACCCCAGCCCAGCTTCTCGAAGAGCCGGATGAACAGCGGTGTCAGGAAGAGCGTGAATGCGAGCGAGATCGTCGCAGCCGCCAGCAGGGATCTCACGAGAACGATTCTCCCAGACGATCGCCGAGATGACGGAGTCCCGCCGAGTTCGACGACTTCACGAGCACGCGGTCGCCGTCGCGCAGTTCGCCGACGAGGTAGTCGTACGCCTCGTCCTGCGTCTCGAAGAACACCGCCTCGCCGTCCCACGATCCCTCGCCGATCGCGGCGAGGTACAGGCGTCGCGCGGCGGAGCCGACGACCACGATCCGCTCGAAGCGCAGACGCACCGCGAGCAGGCCGACGCGGTCGTGCTCCTCGCCCGCGTACTCTCCGAGCTCGCTCATGGCGCCGAGCACCGCCACCTTGCGCTGGCCGGGCTCGGCGATCTGCGCGATCGTGCGCAGGGCGGCCGCCATCGAATCGGGGCTCGCGTTGTACGCGTCGTTGATGATGCGGACCCGGTCCGACCCGAGGGGCTGCATGCGCCACCTCTCGGCGATGTCGACCGTCTCCAGCCGGGCGATCGAGGTCGCGACGGGAACGCCGAGCGTCTCGGCGACGGTGAGCGCGGCCAGGGCGTTCATGACGTGGTGCTCCCCCAGCACGCGCAGGCGCAGCGGCAGCCGCTCCTCGCCGACCACGATCGTGCACGTGGTGCCGGACGCGGTGACCTCGACGTCCTCGGCGCGCACCTGCGCGGCGCTCGAGCGTCCGAACCAGCGCACCGAGACGCCGCGAGCCTCGGCGACGGCGGCCATGGCCGCCACCCGCGGATCGTCCGCGTTGAGCACGGCCACTCCGCCCGGGCGGACGGCTTCGACGAGCTCGGTCTTCGCCCGCTGCGTCTCCTCGACGCCGCCGAAGCCGCCGGCGTGCGCGAGCCCGACCATGAGCACGGCGCCCACATCGGGGTGCACGAGGCCCGCGAGCTCGGCGATGCGGCCGATGCGCGAGGCGCCGAACTCGCTCACGAGGTAGCGGGTGTCCTCGGTGACGCGCAGCATGGTCACCGGAGCGCCGACCTCGTTGTTGAACGAGTCGCGGGGTGCCACGGTCTCGCCTTCGTCCTGCAGGATCCGGGCGAGGAGATTCTTGGTCGTCGTCTTGCCGTTGGAGCCGGTGATCCCGACGATCTCGAGCGCGCCGCCGGCCCGCACGCGCGCGACGACGTCGCGCGCGAGGTCGGCCAGCGCACGGACGGCGTCCGGCACGACGATCTGCGACACCGCGTCGTCGACCGGATGCTCGACGATCGCGGCGGTGGCGCCCGCCGCCACGGCCGCTCCGACGAAGCGGTGCCCGTCGGTGACCTCGCCGGGCTTGGCCACGAACACGCCGCCCGCCGTCATCGCGCGCGAATCGGTGTCGACGACCCCGGAGACGACCGTGTCGGGCGTGTCGGAGCCGTGGAGCTGAAGGGTTCCCGAGACCGCCTGGGCCACCTCGGCGAGCGTCATCCGGATCATGGGGTGGATCTCCTCGTGCGTGCTCGCGTCAGTCGGTCAACGGGAGCAGGGGGGTGTCCGACTCGGAGGGCATGATGCGGTAGTGCTTGAGCACCTGGGTCATCGCCTTCTTGAAGACCGAGCGGTTGGCCGACGACATCCGCTCCTTCTTGGGCTCGTCGAAGACCGTCAATACAACGTACTGCGGATCCTCGGCGGGCGCGTAACCCACGAGCGAGGTGAAATACAGGTTCTTCTTGTACCCGCCCTTGCCGTTGTAGATCTGCGCGGTGCCCGTCTTGCCCGCCATCCGGTATCCGTCGATCTTGATGTCGTCGGCGAGCGTGCCCTGTGCGAAGACGTTCTCGAGCATGAGCCCGACCTCGTCGGCCGTCGACTCCTCGATGACCCGAACCGGTTCGGGTAGGTCGGGGGTGACCACGGTCCCGTCGGCGTGGGTGCAGGACTCGACCAGCTGCGCCGGCATCCGCACGCCGCCGTTGGCGATCGTCTGGTACACACTGGCCACCTGGGTGGCGGTGACGGTGAAGGCCTGCCCGAAGGTCGTCGTGTAGTAGGTCTGGTTGTCCCAGTCCTCCGGGAGGAGGCGGAAGCCGGTGTCGGGCTCTGCCGACCAGTTCAGCGCCGTCTTCTCCCCCACCCCGAACTTGGTCAGGTATTCGTAGCGCGTCTGCGGGTCGACGAGGGCGCCGAACTGCGACATCGCGACGTTCGAGGATCGTACGAGGCCGCCGGTGAGCGTCATCGTCTCGGTGGCGTGCGACTCGGAGTCGTTGATGACCGCCCCGTTGTCGAACGTCATCTTGGACGGGACGACCACCGACGACAGGTGGGTGAGGCCGGCCTTCTCGATGACGGTCGCCGCCGTCACCGGCTTGTACGTCGAGCCGGGCTCGTAGGAGAACCGCGCGAGGCGGGAGCCCCGGTCCTCGGCCTTCGAGGCGGCCGGATCGTTGGGGTCGACGGAGGAGGTCTCGGCGAACGCGCGGATCTTCCCCGTGGCCACCTCCATGACGATGATGCCGCCCCACTCGGCCTTGTACCGCGCGGACTCCTCGGAGATGAGCTGCTGCATGTACCACTGCAGGTCGCTGTCGAGGGTGAGCTGCAGCGTGCCGCCGTCGACGGCCGCCTTCTCCACCTCGGTGCCCGGGATCTTCACGCCGTCGCGGCCGCGCTGATAGGTCAGCGTGCCGTTCTGCGCCGCCAGACAGGAGTTCTGGAGCTTCTCGACGCCCTCGAGGGCGTCCCCGTCCGAGTTCAGGAAGCCGATCACGTTGCCCGCGACCGCACCGTCGGGGTAGGTGCGCGAGGGCACCGCCGTGAAGGTGAGGAACGGCAGATCGAGGGCGGCCAGCTCGCGATAGGTCTCGGTCGACACGTAGCGCTTGACCTGCGCCCACTGGGAGTGCGGATCGGTGGCGAGCTTGTCGACGACGATCGCCGTGACGTCCTCCGTCTTCTGTCCCGTGACCGCCGCGATCCGCGCCGCCAGCTCCGGCCACGCGATCATCTCGGGCTTGCCGTCGGCCCCCTTCACGACGGTCCCGTCGGCGTCGCGCTTCTTGATGCCTTGTGCGGCCAGCTGCGGGTCGATCGACACGTCGTAGACGAGGGTGCTGGTCGCCAGCACGCTGCCGTCGGTGTCGACGATGTCGCCGCGGGTGCCGCGAAGGGTGATCTTGGTGCCGCTGGCGAGCTTCTGCGACTGCTCGATGTGATCGCTGGCGTTGACCACCTGGATGTCGACGAGGCGCACGACGAAGGCCGCGATCACCGACAGCACGACCAGCAGCGCGATGACGGTGCGGCGGCGCGGACTGCGAGTTGCTCGTGTGGTCATGGCTCAGTGGGTGTTCGGGGTCGGGAGGCCGTCGGCGACGGCGGGAGGGACGGCGGGGTCGATGACGAGCTCGGGATCCGAGGTCGCACCGGAGCCGAGGCTGGAGTCCGGATCGGTCGCCAGCGGCACGCCGCCGGCCAGCGCGTTGGGGACGGCGGCCTTCTTCAGCGCTTCGATGCTGGAGGTCCCCGACGCCGCCTTGCCGGCGCCGATGATCCCGCCGTCGCTCAGGCGCAGGTAGCTGGGCGCCTGGCCGGTGACCATCCCGAGCGCGGCCGCGTTGGCGGCCAGGTACTGGGGCGAGCTGAGCCCGGCGACGTCGTCCTCGAGGATCTGCTTCTGCCAGTCGACGGTGCGCTGCTGCGTTGTGAGCTCCTTGAGCTCGTACGAGCCCTGCGTCATGAGGATCGACAGTCCCATCTGGGCCCCGGCGATCGCCACCGCGCCGGCGACGGCGATCACGCCGTAGAGCAGCCTCGGCCGGCGCGCGGCCGCCGGTGCCGTGACGGCGTGGAGCCGGCGGTCGGCATCCTCCCGCCGCGACGGATCTGCCAACGGAAATGCCGCGAGGAGCGGTTCGCTGTCCCAGGCGTTGACGCTCATGAGGCCTCCCTCACCCGTTCGGCGGCGCGCAGACGCACCGGAGTGGCACGAGGATTGCGGGCGCGCTCCTCCTCGGAGGCCATCTCCGCACCACGCACGAGCAGCGAGAACCGCGGGGCGTGCTCGGGCGGCTCGAAGGGCAGACCCGCGGGCGCCGTCGACGTCGTCGCGTCGGCGAACGCGCGCTTGACGAGGCGGTCCTCCAGCGACTGGTACGACATGACGACGATGCGCCCCCCGACCCGCAGGAGATCCATCGCCGCCGGGATCGCCGTCTCGAGGACGGCGAGCTCGCGGTTGACCTCGATGCGCAGCGCCTGGAACACGCGCTTGGCCGGGTGACCGGACCGTTCCCGCTGGACCGCCGCCGGCGTTGCGGAGACCAGGATGTCGACGAGCTGCGCCGAC
The DNA here is from genome assembly GCF_950097975.1 of Microbacterium sp. T2.11-28. Taxonomy (GTDB): domain Bacteria; phylum Actinomycetota; class Actinomycetes; order Actinomycetales; family Microbacteriaceae; genus Microbacterium. Next base: position 218,514 of record NZ_CATNHF010000028.1, on the reverse strand, counting down.
CGCGTGATCGGCTCCCGGCTGCGGGCGGCGAGGATCGCCCGCGCGTAGCGGCCGGCGAGCTTCTCCTCGCCGTAGCGCTCGAAGATGCGCCGCAGATCGCCCTCACCGTACGTCGCGAGGATGTCGGCGGCGGTCGTCCCGGCGGTCTGGTCCATGCGCATGTCGAGAGGAGCGTCCTGCGAATAGGCGAACCCGCGGTCGGCCTCGTCGAGCTGCAGCGACGAGACGCCGAGGTCGAACAGGATGCCGTCGACCGCGCTGCGCCCCGTCGAGGCGACCGCGTCGGCGATGCCGTCGTAGACGGTGTGCACGAGGGTGACGCGCTCTCCGAACCGCGCCAGCCGCTGACCGGCGATCCGCAGGGCGTCGGTGTCGCGGTCGAGGCCGATGAGGTGCACCTGCGGGAAGCGCTCCAGCAGCGCCTCGGAGTGGCCGCCCATGCCCTCGGTGGCGTCGACGAGCACCGCGCCCTCGCGCTGGAGGGCGGGGGCGAGCAGCTCGACGCAGCGGTCGAGGAGCACCGGGGTGTGGATGTCGCGGAGGTTCATGATGTGCGGCAGGCGACCCGGGATCCTGATCCCCATCCGCCCCGACCTGGCACCGGGGAAGTGTGTCAGGGCGTGCGGCTGGGAGTCAGGATCACGGCTCAGAAGAGGCCGGGGATCACCTCCTGCTCCATGTCCGAGTAGGTGTCTTCGTTGTTCTGGGAGTACTCGTTCCAGGCCTCCGCGTCCCAGATCTCGGCGTGGGCTCCGACACCGGTCACGACGAGCTCGCGACCGAGGTTCGCGTAGGCGCGCAGGTGCGGCGGCACGGTGATGCGACTCTGGCTGTCCGGCTTCTCGTCGCTCGCTCCCGACAGGAACATGCGCTGGAAGTCGCGCGCCTGCTTGTTGGTCAGCGGAGCTTCGCGGATGCGCTCGTAGATGCGCTCGAACTCCTTGGTGCTGAAGACGTAGAGGCAGCGCTCCTGACCCCGCGTGACGACGACGCCGTCGCCCAGATCGGTGCGGAACTTGGCCGGGAGGATGACGCGGCCCTTGTCGTCGAGCTTCGGGGTGTAGGTACCCAACAACATCGAGCCTCACCCCCTTCTCTGCCCGGCCGCCTGAAGTTGTCGCCACTTTACTCCACTTTCCTCCACTTAACTAGGCAAACTCGCCCCTGATGAGCGCGGACTCCCCCACAACGCAAAAAAAGCACCGACCCGAAGGTCGGTGCTTTGAGTGGGTGAGCCGCGTGCGCGGCGCGTCAGGCGGTCAGTCGCGGTCCTGCCGGCGGTCCCAGCGGTCGTTCATGCGATCCATGAAGGAACCGGAGCCGGCCGGTCGCGACGCGCCTCCGGCCGGGGCCGTCTTGCGCGAGCCCTCGGTGCGCGGCCGTGCGATGCCGCCCCGCGTCGGCGTGACCGCGAGCACGACGCCGCCGACCATGAGGAGGAACGCGATGACCCCGACGATGACCAGCGAGGTCGACACGCCGATCACTAGACCGGCGAGGCCGAGGAGGACGAGCACGCTCCCGTAGACGATGTTGCGGTAGCTGAGGGACTGCCCCTCGCGGGGCGCGCTCACGACATCCGCGTCGTTGCGCATGAGATGGCGCTCCATCTCGTCCAGCAGACGCTGCTCCTGCTCTGACAGTGGCATGCATCCCCCTCTTGAGGTCTCGAGTGCTCCGATTGTACGCGGGAGCGTCAGAACTAGGCTAGGCCTGTGACACTCTCCGCAGATGCGATCGTGGCAGTTTCCCAGCGGATGGAGAGGTTCGCCGAGGACCGCCTCGCCGAGGCCGACGAGCTCGGCCCCGATGCCGTGTCCTTCGCCCGCTCGGCGGCCGACACGATCGACGGCGGCAAGCGTCTGCGCGCCCGCTTCTGCCTGACGGGATGGCAGGCGGTCGCCGATGCCGGGAGCGGCCGTCCTGCCCTCCCCGGCGACGACGTCGTGGCCGCGGCGGGCGCGCTGGAGATCTTCCACGCGGCGGCCCTCGTCCACGACGACCTCATCGACAACTCGGACACACGGCGCGGCCGGCCGGCGGCGCACCGCGCCCTCGAGGCCGCGCACGGCGCCGCGCGCTGGAACGGCCCCTCGGCGGTGTTCGGCCGTTCCGCCGCCATCCTGCTGGGCGACCTTCTGGTGGCGTGGAGCGACGATCTGTTCGAGGAGGGCCTGCGTGCAGCCCCTCATGCCGCCTCCGCGCGCGCCGAGTACGCGCGGATGCGGCGGGACGTGACGGTCGGCCAGTACCTCGACATCGCCGAGGAGGCTGCGGCGGCGACCGTCCCCGACGCTGAGCACGCGGGGCGCGCGCTGCGGGTGGCAACGTTCAAGTCCGCGCGCTACAGCGTGCAGCAGCCGTTGATCATCGGAGCGGCACTGGCCGGCGCCTCGGAGGCCCAGCGCGACGCGCTCGCGCGATTCGGGCTGCCGCTGGGGCTCGCGTTCCAACTGCGCGACGACGTCCTGGGCGTCTTCGGCGACAGCGCGGTGACCGGGAAGCCGTCGGGCGACGACCTGCGCGAGGGCAAGCGGACCCTCCTCATCGCCTACGCGCGAGAGACCGTCACCGCGGGCGCCCGCCGCACCATCGACGAGCTGCTCGGAGACCCGGCTCTGGACGATCAGCAGATCGCGTCGCTGCAGCGCACCATCGTCGACTCCGGCGCCCTCGAGCGCGTGGAGCAGCTGATCGCCCGCTACGCCGGCGAGGCCGACCGGGCACTCAGCGGCGCAGCACTGGACAACGCCGCCGTCGGCGCCCTGCGGGATCTGGCGCGCGCCGCCGTCGCCCGCGCAGCCTGACGGCTGCGACGGATCTGCTCAGGCCTCTGCCTGCGCGACGCGGCGGACTTCGCTCTTGCGCCCGGCGCGCAGCGCCTCGATGGGAGGCATCCCGATCGACTCGTGGTGCGCCAGGAGCCAGTCGATGACCTCGTCGTCCGAGAAGCCGGCGTCCTGCAGAACGATGATGGTCCCGCGGAGGTTGCCGAGCGGCGCCGCATCGACGAGGAAGACGGACGGCACCCGCAGCGCGCCGTCCCGGCGCGAGCCCACGAGCTGCTTCTCATCGAGGAAGCGGCGGATGCGCCCGAGCGGCTCGCCGGTCAGCTCGACGAGCTCAGGGAGCGACAGCCATTCCGTGGGATAGGAGGGGGTGGATTCACCGGTCACCCCTCCACTATCGCACCCGGATCGCCTCGTCGACGCCGCGATCGGTCTGAGGAAGTCACATCTTTCACTTTGGTCACTCTGGTTGACACCTGTATACATCCGTGACAGCGTGGCGAGGTCGAAACGAGGGGGAAGCTCTTGAGACGCACGACACCATTCACGACGACGACGGCACCGGTCGCCGTCATCGGGACGATCGCCCTGTCCCTGACGGGCAGCCCCGCGCACGCCGGGCCCAGCGCGCCCGCCGAGCGGGCTCAGCTGCGCGGACTCCCTGCGGCCGCCGGCACGGTGGAGGCGCTCGCCTCAGCGGCGACCGCCCTCGCACAGGCGTCCGCACGCCCGAAGAGCCACACCGTCGTCCGCGGCGACACCGTCAGCGCGATCGCTGCGCGGCACGGCCTGCGCACCGCCGACGTCCTGGCGTGGAACGGCCTCGGCTGGAAGTCGATCATCCACCCCGGCGACGTCCTCAGGCTCTCGCCGTCGGAGAGCGCGACGACGATGCACCGCGCGAAGGCGGTGTCACGGGACACGTCCCATGGAGCCTCAGACGCGCGCGGCGCAGGCACGCACACCGTGACGAAGGGCGACACCCTCTGGGCGATCGCCCGCAGCGAGGGGGTCAGCCTGGCGCGGCTCCTGCGCGCGAACGATCTCACGACCTCGTCGATCATCTACCCCGGTCAGAAGCTCGAGATCCCCGGGCGGGCGGCCGCACCGGCCGCGGCGTCGGCCGCGCGGAAGTCGGCATCCTCGTCCGGGTCCGCGGCCAAGCGGGTCGTCCTCGACGACGAGCAGGTCCGGGGCGTGAAGACGATCATCGCGGTCGGGCGGGAGCTCGGCGTCCCCGAGAAGGGCATCGCCATCGCGCTCGCGACGGCCATGGTCGAGTCCTGGATCCGCAACGTCGACTACGGCACCCACGATTCGCTCGGGCTGTTCCAGCAGCGGCCCAGCATGGGATGGGGCTCAGCCGACGAGGTGCGCGATCCGCGGCGGGCGACGGCCGCCTTCTTCGGCGGCCCCGGCGACCCCAACGGGACCGCCACACGCGGGCTCCTCGACATCGACGGGTGGCGCGACATGGAGTTCGGCGCCGCCGCGCAGGCGGTGCAGGTGTCCGCCTACCCGCATCGCTACGCGACGTGGGAGGACCAGGCGTACGAGTGGCTCGAGGCGTACGGCTGATAACGGTCTGGTCGCCGGGGGTGAGCCGCTGCCCGGGGTCGCGGTGCTGGCTCCGTAGACTCATCGCGTGAGCACGAGTCAGCAGGCGGATCCGCTGATCGGCCGTCTCGTCGACGGCCGATACCGCGTACGCGCCCGCATCGCGCGCGGGGGCATGGCCACCGTCTACGTCGCCACCGACCTGCGTCTGGAGCGACGCGTCGCCCTCAAGGTGATGCACGGCCATCTGTCCGACGACACCGTGTTCCAGAGCCGCTTCATCCAGGAGGCGCGGGCTGCCGCACGGCTCGCCGACCCGCACGTGGTCAACGTCTTCGACCAGGGTCAGGACGGCGACATGGCCTACCTGGTCATGGAGTACCTCCCCGGCATCACCCTGCGCGAGCTCCTGCGCGAGCAGCGGCGCCTCAGCATCCCGCAGACGATCACGATCATGGACGCCGTCCTGTCGGGCCTCGCCGCCGCCCACCGCGCAGGCATCGTGCACCGCGACGTGAAGCCGGAGAACGTCCTCCTGGCCGAGGACGGGCGCATCAAGATCGGCGACTTCGGGCTCGCCCGTGCGACGAGTGCGAACACCGCGACGGGCCAGATGCTCCTCGGAACCATCGCCTACCTCGCCCCGGAGCTCGTCACCCGCGGCACCGCGGACGCCCGCAGCGACATCTACGCGCTCGGCATCATGCTCTACGAGATGCTGACCGGCGAGCAGCCCTACAAGGGCGAGCAGCCCATGCAGATCGCCTACCAGCATGCGACCGACTCGGTGCCCCGCCCGAGCGCGAAGAACCCGGGCGTGCCGGAGCCCCTCGACGAGCTGGTGCTGTGGGCGACCGAGCGACAGCCCGACGAACGCCCCGTCGACGCGCGCGCGATGCTCGATCGCCTGCGCGAGATCGAGAAGGATCTCGGCGTGCACCCGCAGGTCGTCCGCCCCACCCAGATCGGCGTGGTGGTCGGCGACGGCGCCGCGGACTCGGGCGAGCTCACCAAGGTGCTGCCCGGCACGTTCACCGCGCCGGTCGTCTCCGCCGAGGTCGACAACGCCACGAAGCTGCGTCGGCGCACGCGCCGCAACAGCGCGAAGGGCATGTGGCTGCTGATCCTCGTGCTGCTTCTCGCAGGCGGCGCGGGCACGGCCGGATGGTGGTTCGGGTCGGGACCGGGCTCCCTCGTCGCCGTGCCCGGCCTCGCCGGTTCCACGTTCGACGAAGCCGAGGAGGCCCTCAGCGAGCTGGGCCTGGTGGCCGTCAGGGGCGGCGAGCACACGCTCGAGGTCGATGAGGGCCTCACCATACGCACCGAGCCGGGGACAGGCAGCCGCCTGGAGAAGGATGCCGAGGTCGAGGTGATCCTCTCTCTCGGGCCGGCGACCGTCACCCTTCCGAAGCTGCAGGACCGGACCGTGGACGAGGTCTCAGCCCTCCTCGCGGACGCCGAGATCGAGGTGACCGACTCCGTGCCGTACTTCACGTCGTTCGCCGAGGACCACGTCGTCCGCGTCTACGTCACCGAGCAGGGCCGCGACGAGCCCGTCGCGTGCGCCGACGGCTGCGATGTCCTCCAGGGCTCGACCGCGGAGATCCGCTACTCGCTGGGGCAGGTGCCGGACGTGGCCGGGGACCGTCTCGAGGACGCCCAGGCCACTCTCTCGGAGGTCGGCCTGAAGACCTCGACGACGGAGGAGTTCAGCTCCGAGGTCGACGAGGGCCGCGTGATCCGGATGCTCCCGCGCAAGGACGGCGGATCGTGGCGGCCCGGCGAGACGATCACGCTCGTGGTGTCCAAGGGCCCGCAGCTGTTCGAGATCCCGAGCGTCGTAGGACAGACGCGAGACACCGCCGCCCAGATGCTGCGCGACGCCGGCTTCGAGCCGAGCTACTCCGGTCTGTGGAACGCGTGGCCGGACGGCTTCACCGAGGTGACGAGCCAGGACCCCGCAGGCGGCGAGTACCGCGTGAGCGGGACGGTCGTGACCCTCCAGCTCACGGTGACCGGCTGACGCCCAGGCGGCGAGAGGGGTGGGGGCGGCGCGACCGCGATCGCGCCATCCCCGCCGCAGCCGTCAGCGCTTCTCGAGCTCCTCGGCCACGAGGAAGGCGAGCTCCAGCGACTGCATGTGATTGAGTCGCGGGTCGCAGAGGCTCTCGTAACGCGTCGCCAGAGTGGCCTCGTCGATCATCTCGGACCCGCCCAGGCACTCGGTGACGTCGTCGCCGGTCAGCTCGACGTGGATGCCGCCGGGGAAGGTGCCCACCGCGCGGTGCGCCTCGAAGAAGCCCCGCACCTCGTCGACGACATCGTCGAAGCGCCGCGTCTTGTACCCGGTGGGCGTCGTGATCCCGTTGCCGTGCATCGGGTCGGTCACCCACAGCGGGGTCGCGCCGGCATCCTTCACGGCCTCCAGCAGCGGCGGCAGGGCGTCGCGGATCTTCCCCGCCCCCATGCGCGTGATGAAGGTGAGACGACCCGGCTCGCGGTTCGGATCGAGCTTGTCGATCAGCGCCAGGGCCGTGTCGGTCGACGTCGTCGGGCCGAGCTTGACGCCGATCGGGTTGCGGATCTTGGAGAAGTAGTCCACGTGGGCGCCGTCGAGGTCGCGGGTGCGCTCGCCGATCCACAGGAAGTGGGCCGAGGTGTTGTAGGGCGTTCCGGTGCGCGAGTCGATGCGCGTCATGGGACGCTCGTAGTCCATGAGCAGGCCCTCGTGACCCGTGTAGAACTCGACGCCGCGGAGCTCGTCGAAGTTCGCTCCGGCCGCCTCCATGAACTTGATGGCGCGGTCGATCTCGCCGGCCAGCCGCTCGTACCGCGCGTTGGCGGGATTCTTCGCGAAGCCCTGGTTCCAGCTGTGGACCTCGCGGAGATCCGCGAAGCCACCCTGGGTGAAGGCGCGGATCAGGTTCAGCGTCGAGGCGGCCGTGTGGTACCCCTTCAGCAGCCGCCCGGGGTCGGCGGCGCGAGAGGCCTCCGTGAAGTCGTAGCCGTTGACGATGTCGCCCCGGTACGCCGGCAGGGTCACGTCGCCGCGGGTCTCGGTGTCGCTCGAGCGCGGCTTGGCGAACTGCCCCGCCATGCGTCCCATCTTGACCACGGGCATGGAGGCGCCGTAGGTGAGGACGACAGCCATCTGCAGCACCGTCTTGATGCGGTTCCGGATCTGCTCCGCCGTCGCCCCCGCGAACGTCTCCGCGCAGTCCCCGCCCTGGAGGAGGAACGCACGGCCGCCGGCGGCGCGCGCCAGGCGGTCGCGGAGGTTGTCGACCTCTCCGGCGAAGACGAGCGGCGGCAGTGTCGCGATCTCGTCGGAGACCGCCGCGACGGCGTCGAGATCGGTCCAGAGGGGCTGCTGCTTGATCGGGAGCGAGCGCCAGGTGTCGAGGGCGTCGAGCGGTACGGGCATCCGCTCAGTCTAGTGGCGACCGCGAGGAGGCCGGATCGGTGTGACGGGGCGCCCGGTCACGCGGTGCGCGGCGCGCGGTCCTTCACCGTCGATGCGTAGACGTCGTCGTACTGCTGCTCGCCGAGCCGCTGCAGGGCCACCATGATCTCGTCCGTGACGGAGCGCAGGATGTAGCGGTCGCCTTCCATGCCCTGGAACCGGCTGAAGTCCAGCGGCTCCCCGATGACCATGCCGACGCGTCCGATCCGCGGGATGGAACGGCCGATCGGCATGATCTCGCCCGTGTCGACCATGACCACGGGGATGACGGGGACACGGGCCTCGAGCGCCATGCGCGCCAGACCGGTGCGGCCCCGGTACAGCTTGCCGTCGGGGCTGCGCGTGCCCTCCGGGTAGATGCCCAGCAGGTCGCCCCGTCCGAGGACCTGCAGGCCGGTGTTCAGCGAGTCCTCGGAGGCCTTGCCGCCGGTGCGGTCGATCGGGATCTGGCCGGTCGCCTTCATGAACATCCGGGTGGCCCACCCCTTGAGGCCTTTGCCGGTGAAGTAGTCGCTCTTCGCAAGGAACGACATCGGGCGGTCGATCATGAGCGGCAGGAAGATCGAGTCGCTCACCGACAGGTGGTTGCTGGCGAGGATGGCGGCACCCGACGCCGGCACGTTGCTGCGGCCCACGATCCACGGCCGGAAGATCGCCTTGACGATCGGTCCGATCACGACGTACTTCATGAACCAGTAGAACATCGCTCAGCCCCGGATCCTGGCGAGATCGGCGACCCCGATGAGACCGGCGTCGTTGCCCAGGGTGGCGATGGCGAAGCCGGCCACGGGGCGCTCGCCGTACCCCGGCAGCGATGTCTCGTAGGCGAGGCGGACCGGCTCCAGAAGGCGCTCGCCGAGGTCGGCGACGCCGCCGCCGATGACGAACAGCTCGGGGTCGAGAACTGCCTGGAACTCCCCGCACGCCTCGCCCAGCGCCGTGGCCACCCGGCGGACGGCCTCGAGCGCTCCGGGATCGTCGGCCGCGACCAGTCGCGCCATGTCGGCGCCGTGCACGATGCCGCGCTCGTCCTGGGCGGCGGCGAGGGCCGCGCCGATGCCGCCCGCGTCGGCGATGTCGGCGATCTCTCGCTGCAGCGCGCGGCCGGAGGCGTACTGCTCGAGGCAGCCGTTCTGACCGCAGCCGCAGGGCCGACCGCCGCGGATGAACCGGATGTGGCCGAGCTCGCCGGCGATGCCGTTGCCGCCGACCAGCAGCCGGCCGTCGATGACGACCGCGCCTCCCACGCCGGTCCCGAGGGTCAGCATGACGAGGTTCGCGCAGCCGCGTCCGGCGCCGAAGCGGTACTCGCCCCAGCCGGCGGCGTTCGCGTCGTTCTCCAGGGTCACCGAGCGTCCGATGCGGGACTCCAGCTCGGCGCGCAGCGGCTCGTTGCGCCAGTCGATGTTGGGCGCGTGGATGATCACCGAGCGGGTGGCGTCGATGAAGCCGGCCGCGGCGACGCCCACGGTGCGCACGTCGTGCCGCGATGCCAGCTCCCGCACCATGTCGGCGACGGCGTCGGCGAGCTCGTCCGGGTTCTCGGGAGTGCTGACGCGCAGCTGCTCCACGATGGCGCCGTCCTCGGCGACGACTCCCCCGGCGATCTTCGTCCCGCCGATATCGATGCCGACGCTGTGCACGATGCTCCCTCCACGCCGGCGATCTGCGCACGGCATCCGCAGAAGTCTAGTGCGATGCTCTGCGGCGACGCGGGCCGGTGGACCGGGTATTGCCACCGGCTAGACTCAGTCCCATACCCGTCACTTCCGACGCTGTACCGGTACCGAAGGAGTTGCCGCCCATGAGCGCCGTCCAATTCGAAGTCCCTGCCGTGGTCCCCGCCGATCCGCAGGCCAATGTGAGCGATCTGCTCGTCGAACGCGTGAAGGCGACTCCGTCGCTCGCGCTCTTCGCCGTGCCCGACGGCCCCGACGGGGCGAGCTGGCGCGATATCACCGCTGCCGAGTTCCAGCGCGAGGTGATCGCGCTGGCGAAGGGCTTCGCGGCCGCCGGCATCCAGCCCGGGGACAAGGTGGGATTCATCGCGCGCACCACCTACGAGTGGACGCTGGTGGACTTCGCCCTCTTCTTCGCCGGGGCCGTGATGGTGCCGATCTACGAGACCAGCTCCGCCTCCCAGATCAGCTGGATCCTCTCGGACTCGGGGGCGATCGCCGTGATCGCGGAGTCCGAGGAGCACGCCTCCCGCATCGCCGAGATCCGCGGCGAGGTCCCCCTGGTCCGCGAGGTCTGGACGATGGCGTCCGGGGACCTCGACGATCTGCGCTCCCGGGGCGCGGAGGTCGCCGATGAGGAGATCGAGCGCCGTCGCAACCTCGCCGTGGGCGCCGACATCGCGACCCTTATCTACACCTCGGGATCGACCGGCCGGCCCAAGGGATGCGTGCTGACCCACAGCAACTTCGTGGAGCTGTCCCGCAACTCGGCCAAGGCGCTCTCGGAGGTCGTGACCACGCCCGGCGCCTCGACGCTGCTGTTCATCACCACGGCGCACGTCTTCGCCCGCTTCATCTCGATCCTCGACATCCACGCCGGGGTCAAGACCGGGCACCAGCCCGACACCAAGCAGCTGCTGCCGGCGCTGGGCTCGTTCCAGCCGACCTTCCTCCTCGCCGTCCCGCGCGTGTTCGAGAAGGTGTACAACTCGGCCGAGCAGAAGGCGGAGGCCGGCGGCAAGGGCAAGATCTTCCGCGCCGCCGCCCACACCGCGATCGAGCACTCCCGCCTGCTGCAGGAGGGCAAGAAGGTCCCCCTCGGCACGAGGATCAAGTTCGCCCTGTTCGACCGACTTGTCTACAGCAAGCTGCGCGCGGCGATGGGCGGCCGGGTCACGTACGCCGTCTCGGGCTCCGCGCCGCTCGGCGCCCGCCTCGGCCACTTCTTCCACAGCCTCGGCGTGACGATCCTCGAGGGCTACGGCCTCACCGAGACCACGGCACCGGCGACGGTCAATCTCGCGACGAAGTCGAAGATCGGCACCGTGGGTCCCGTCCTCCCCGGCGTCGGTGTGCGCCTCGCCGACGACGGCGAGATCGAGGTCCGCGGCATCAACGTCTTCAAGGAGTACTGGCGCAACCCCGAGGCGACCGCGGCGACCTTCGACGACGGCTGGTTCAAGACGGGCGACATCGGCTCGTTCGACGAGGAGGGCTTCCTCACGATCACCGGCCGCAAGAAGGAGATCATCGTGACGGCCGGCGGCAAGAACGTCGCGCCGGCCGCGCTGGAGGACCCGATCCGGGCCAACCCGATCGTCGGCCAGGTCGTGGTGGTGGGCGATCAGAAGCCGTTCATCTCCGCACTGGTCACACTGGACCCCGAGATGCTTCCCACGTGGCTGGCGAACAACGACCTGCCGGGCGACATGCCGCTGAAGGAGGCCGCCAAGAACGCCAAGGTGCGCGCGGAGGTCCAGCGGGCGATCGACATCGCCAACAAGGGCGTCTCGCGGGCGGAGTCCATTCGCAAGTTCGAGATCCTCGACTCGGAGTGGACGGAGGCCAGCGGCCACCTCACGCCGAAGATGAGCATCAAGCGCAACGTGATCCTCACGGACTTCGCCGCGCAGATCGATGACCTCTACGCGGTGCCGGTGACGACGACGAACGTCTCCCTGGGCTGACCGAGGGCGCGGGTCCGGCTGGTCAGAACCAGTCGGACTCGCGCACTTCCCGCATGGCGATGCGCCGGGTCGCGGGATCCAGCCGCTCCAGGTAGAGCATGCCGTCGAGGTGGTCGGTCTCGTGCTGCAGCGCCTGCGCGAACAGCCCGTCGCCCTCCAGGACGAGCTCGCGCCGTTCGAGGTCGACGCCCACGACCTTCGCGTGCGGATAGCGGACCGCGTCGTGCCACAGTCCCGGAACCGAGAGGCATCCCTCGCCCGTGGGCACCGGCTCGCCCGACAGCTCGACGATCCGCGGGTTGAGGACGTAGCCGATGTCGCCGTCGATGTTGTAGCTGAAGGCGCGCACTCCGACACCGATCTGGGGGGCGGCCACGCCCGCGCGACCGGGAAGCGCGACCGTGTCGAGCAGGTCCTGCACGAGGGCGCGCACACCCTCGTCGATGTCGCCGACGGGTGCTGCGGGGGCGCGGAGGACGGGGTCGCCGAAGAGGCGGATCGGACGGACGGCCATCAGACGGTGGCGAGGATCCGGAGACCCTCCACGACGGTCGCCGCCAGCTCGCGCGCGGCCTGGCGGGTGGCGGGCTGCAGCTCGCGGAAGGACACGGCGCTGCCGGCGGCCAGGTGCGGGTCGTACGGCATGCGGACGACGGTCCGCACGCGCGTGCGGAAGTGCGCCTCGAGCTCCGACGCGCGCACCAGAGGGGCTCCCGGGCGCGCGGTGTTGAGCACGACGACGGCGTTTCGCACCTGGTCCTCGAAGCCGTTGGTCTCGAGCCACGTGAGCGTCTCGGAGGCGAGGCGGGCCTCGTCCACGCTCAGGCCCGCGACGATCACCAGCACGTCGGCCAGTTCGAGGGTCGCCTCCATGACGGAGTGCACGATCCCGGTGCCCGTGTCGGTGAGCACGATCGAGTAGTAGTGCGCCGCGACCGAGGCGACGTCGTGGTAGTCGCGGTCGTTCAGGGCCTCGGACACGCGCGGGTCGGCGTCCGACGCCAGCACGTCCAGGCGGGTCTCGTCGCGGGCGACGATGGACGAAAGGTCGTTGAACCCGACGACGTCGCTGCGCACCCGGACGAGGTCGCGGACGGTCTTGCCGCTGGTCCTGCCGATGCGGTCGGCGAGCGTGCCGCGGTCCGGGTTCGCGTCGATGGCGATGATGCGGTCGTCGCGGGCGTCGGCCAGCGCCATGCCGAGCAGGGTCGACACCGTGGTCTTGCCCACGCCTCCCTTGCGCGAGAGCACGGGCACGAACTTCGCTCCTCCGCCGAGCGGTGCGGCGATGCGTCGATCGAGATCCTTGCGCGCACGCGCGCGCTTCCCGTCGCCGAGGTTGATACGGCGGCCCGACACGGCATACACGAAGTGCTGCCAGCCGCCTTCGGGCTCGGGCCGCACCACGTGCGCGGGGTCGAGCAGACGATCGGCGGTGAGCAGGTCGGAGCTCTCGCGCCCGGCCTCGAACTCGCCGAGCCGCCGCGACTGCAGCGGGACATCGGCGGTGCGGGGATGCACACGCTCGACCGCGTGCTTGGCGTCGTGCTCGTCGAGGTGGTGCGCCTCGCGCCGGGTCGCCGGCTGCGGCCCCGTCGCCACGGACTCGTCGACCACCAGCTCGGCGTCGATCGTGTTCTGGTCGCCCGCCGGGGCGTCGACGAGGAGGTCGTCGGCACCGAGGAGGTCGTCGTCGCCCAGCAGGTCGTCGTCGCCGTCGGCGAGCGTGGGGAGGTCGACGTCGACCTGCGCGGTCGAACCTCCGACCAGGCCGATGCCGGCGGTGTCGATGCTGCCCGCGGTCAGCACCCCGTTCTCGAGTTCGTCGGGCGTCTTGTCGTTGCGCTCAGGCGTCACTGCTGTTCACTCCAGGTGGTGTCCGGGCCGGGACGTGCGGATGCGCGCCACGGTCCAGAGTGCAAGGCTACTCGGAGGGCCTGATCACGAGCAAAAGATCGCCCGCCTCCACCTGCGCCGTGGCGGGGATGACCACCCGCTCGACGGTGCCGTCGACGGGTGCGGTGATGGCCGCCTCCATCTTCATGGCCTCGATCGATGCCACCGGCTGCCCGGCCGTGACCGTGTCCCCCACCGCCGCTTTCAGGGTGACGACGCCCGAGAACGGCGCCGCGACCTGTCCGGGACGGGAGGTGTCGGCCTTCTCGGCCTGGCGCGCCTCCACCGTGATGCTGCGGTCCCGCACGAAGACGGGGCGGAGCTGGCCGTTGAGCGTCGTCATCACCGTGCGCATGCCCTTGTCGTCGGCCTCGCCGATGGCCTCCAGCCCGACGTAGAGCTGCACGCCGCGCTCGATCTCGACGACGTGCTCCGTCCCCGGAGCGAGCCCGTACAGGTAGTCCGCCGTCTCCAGTGCGCTGAGGTCGCCGTAGGTCGAGCGGACCTCGCGGTAGACGCGGGTGGGCGCGGGGAAGAGCAGCTCGTTCAGCGTGGTGCGACGCGTCGCCGAATCCCCCGCGAGGGCCGCCTCGTCGGCCGCGGAGATCTCGGTGACCGCGATCTTCACCTCGCGCCCCCGGAGGACCTTGGTGCGGAAGGGCTCGGGCCAGCCGCCGGGGAGATCGCCGAGCTCGCCCGCCATGAATCCGACGACGGAGTCCGGCACGTCGTACTTCTCGGGGTTGGCGGCGAAATCGGCGGGGTCTGCCTTCACCGCTGCCAGGTGCAGCGCGAGGTCGCCCACGACCTTCGACGACGGCGTCACCTTCGGCACGCGACCGAGGATGTCGTTGGCCGCCGCGTACATGTCCTCGATGAGCTCGAAGTCGTCGGCGAGGCCCAGCGCGATCGCCTGCTGACGCAGGTTGGAGAGCTGGCCGCCGGGGATCTCGTGCGTGTAGACGCGACCGGTGGGTCCGGGCAGTCCGGACTCGAACGGACGGTACAGGTGGCGCATCGCCTCCCAGTAGGGCTCGAGGTCGGCGACGGCCGGAAGGCTGAGGCCCGTATCGCGCTCGGTGTGGGCCAGCGCGGCGACCAGGGCCGACAGCGAGGGCTGGCTCGTCGTGCCCGCCATCGGAGCGGCGGCGGCGTCGACGGCGTCGGCCCCCGCGGCGCTGGCGGCGAGCAGGGTCGCGAGCTGCCCGCCCGCGGTGTCGTGGGTGTGGACGTGGACCGGGAGGTCGAAGCGCTCGCGCAGGGCCGCGACGAGGCGCGACGCGGCCTCGGGGCGCAGCAGACCCGCCATGTCCTTGATCGCGAGGACATGGGCGCCGGCCTCGACGATCTGCTCCGCCAGTCGCAGGTAGTAGTCGAGCGTGTACAGGTCCTCGCCGGGATCGAGGAGGTCGCCGGTGTAGCACAAGGCCACCTCGGCCACGGAGGTGCCCGTCGCGAGCACCGCGTCGATGGCGGGACGCATCTGCGACACGTCGTTGAGAGCGTCGAAGATGCGGAAGATGTCGACCCCCGACGCCGCCGCCTCGTGCACGAACGCGTCGGTCACCGCCGTGGGGTACGGGGTGTAGCCGACGGTGTTGCGACCGCGCAGGAGCATCTGGATCGCGACGTTCGGGAGGGCTGAGCGGAGCGCGTCCAGGCGCTCCCAGGGGTCCTCGCCGAGGAAGCGGAGAGCCACGTCGTACGTCGCGCCGCCCCAGGCCTCCACCGAGAGCAGCTGCGGGGTGAGCCGCGCGACGTAGGGCGCGACAGTGGCGAGGTCGCGGGTGCGCACGCGCGTCGCCAGGAGCGACTGGTGCGCGTCGCGGAACGTCGTCTCGGTGACCGCCAGCGCCGTCTGCGCGCGGAGGGCGGCGGCGAATCCGGCGGGTCCGAGCTCCTGCAGGCGCTGGCGGGACCCGGCCGGCGGCTCGCCCGTCAGGGCGAGGGCCGGGAGCTTGGTGGCCGGCGCGATCGCGATGGGGTTCTCGCCGTGGGGCTTGTTGACCGTCACATCCGCCAGCCACGCCATGATCTTCGACCCGCGGTCCTTGGACTCGCGACCCCGGAGCAGCTGGGGCCGCTCGTCGATGAACGCGGTGCTCAGGTCGCCGGCGACGAAGGCGGGGTCGTCGAGGACCTGCTGCAGGAAGGGGATGTTGGTCGAGACGCCGCGGATGCGGAACTCCGCGAGCGCGCGCCGCGAGCGCACGACGGCGGCCTGGAAGTCGCGGCCCCGGCAGGTGAGCTTCGCGAGCATCGAGTCGAAGTGCGGACTCACCTGCGAGCCCGCCGCGGTGGTGCCGCCGTCGAGCCGGATGCCCGCGCCGCCGGGCGAGCGGTACGTCGTGATCTTCCCGGTGTCGGGGCGGAAGCCCTGCGTGGGGTCCTCGGTGGTGATGCGGCACTGCAGCGCCGCACCGCGCAGCCGGATCTGCTCCTGCCGCAGTCCGAGGTCGTCCAGGGTCTCCCCCGCGGCGATCCGCATCTGCGACTGCACGAGGTCGACGTCGGTGACCTCCTCGGTGACGGTGTGCTCGACCTGGATCCGCGGGTTCATCTCGATGAAGACGAACTCCCCGGTGCGCGGGCCGGCGGTCTCGAGCAGGAACTCCACGGTCCCCGCGTTCTGGTAGCCGATCGACTCGGCGAACGCCACGGCGTGGCCGTGGAGGGCGTGGCGGATCTCGTCGGACAGGTTGGGCGCGGGAGCGATCTCCACAACCTTCTGGTGGCGCCGCTGCACCGAGCAGTCGCGCTCGAACAGGTGCACGGTGTTGCCGGCGCCGTCGGCGAGGATCTGCACCTCGATGTGCCGGGGCCGCTGGACGGCCTGCTCGAGGAACACCCGTGCATCCCCGAACGCACTGTCGGCCTCGCGCATGGCCTCCGCGAGGGCGGGGGCGAGCTGCTCGGGCGTCTCCACGCGCCGCATCCCCCGGCCTCCGCCGCCCGCGACCGCCTTGACGAAGATGGGGAAGCCGATGTCGGCGGCCTGTGCGACCAGGACATCGACGTCGTCGGATGCCGGTGTCGAGCGCAGCACGGGCACGCCGGCGGCGATCGCGTGCTCCTTGGCCGTGACCTTGTTGCCGGCCATCTCCAGCACCCGCGAGGGCGGGCCGATGAAGGTGATCCCGGCGGCGGCAGCCTCGGCGGCGAGTTCCGGGTTCTCCGAGAGGAAGCCGTAGCCCGGGTAGATGGCGTCGGCCCCGCTCTCCTTCGCGACCCGGATGATCTCCGAGACGTCCAGGTACGCACGCACCGGGTGACCCTTCTGGCCGATCTCATACGCCTCGTCGGCCTTCAGCCGGTGCAGCGAGTAGCGGTCCTCGTAGGGGAACACGGCGACGGTCCTCGCCCCGAGCTCGAAGGCGGCACGGAAAGCGCGGATGGCGATCTCTCCGCGGTTCGCGACCAGGATCTTTCGGAACATGCTCACCTCACGTGGGATGACCGGGGCGTTCACACCATCGGACGCCCGATGCCAGCAGGCGCCGGAGTGCCTGAGTGTGCTCACAGCCTAGGGGAAGGTAACGTAGTGCCTCGTGCACGTACTCTCCGTCAGCTCCCTCAAGGGAGGGGTCGGCAAGACCACCGTGACCCTCGGACTCGCCTCAGCGGCGTTCGCCCGCGGCGTCCGGACTCTCGTCGTCGACCTCGACCCGCAGTCCGACGTGTCGACGGGGATGGACATCCAGGTCGCGGGCCGGCTCAACATCGCCGACGTCCTCGCGAACCCGAAGGAGAAGGTGGTCCGTCAGGCCATCACCTCCAGTGGCTGGGCCAAGGTGCACCCGGGGACCATCGATGTGATGATCGGCAGCCCGTCGGCCATCAACTTCGACGGACCGCACCCGAGCGTGCGCGACGTGTGGAAGCTCGAAGAGGCGCTGGCGACGATCGAGGCCGACTACGACCTCGTGCTCGTGGACTGCGCGCCCTCGCTGAATGCGCTCACGCGCACCGCATGGGCCGCCAGCGACCGCGTCATCGTGGTGACCGAGCCCGGCCTGTTCTCCGTGGCCGCGGCCGACCGCGCGCTCCGCGCGATCGAGGAGATCCGTCGCGGCCTCTCCCCCCGTCTGCAGCCGCTCGGCATCGTCGTGAACCGCGTGCGGCCGCAGTCGATCGAGCACCAGTTCCGCATCAAGGAGCTGCGCGACATGTTCGGGCCGCTCGTGCTCACTCCTCAGCTTCCGGAGCGCACCTCGCTGCAGCAGGCGCAGGGCGCTGCGAAGCCGCTCCACATCTGGCCGGGCGACTCCGCCCAGGAGCTGGCCGGCGACTTCGACGCGCTGCTGGACCGTGTCATGCGGACGGGCCGCATCATGACGGCCGGCGAAGCACGCGCCTGATCGACGGCATCGCCGTACGCGCGTCCGCGGACGCGCACCACCGTGCATGGGTCCGCGTCTGCAGCGCGGAGCGTGAGGCCGCTCAGGCGGAGCGGACGGCGCGGCGAGCGGCGAGCTCGTCGACGGGATCCGGCGCCTGCGGGTCGAAGTCGAGCAGCGTCGACTCGACCTCGTGGAGGACCTTGCCCACGGCGATGCCGAAGACGCCCTGACCGCGGCTGACGAGGTCGATCACCTCGTCGTTGGACGTGCACAGATAGACCGACGCACCGTCGCTCATGAGCGTGGTCCCGGCAAGATCGCGGATACCCGCCGCGCGCAGCTGATCGACGGCGGTGCGGATCTGCTGCAGCGAGATGCCGGTGTCGAGGAGGCGCTTCACGAGCTTGAGCACGAGGATGTCGCGGAAGCCGTAGAGACGCTGCGAACCCGAGCCGGAGGCTCCGCGCACCGTCGGCTCGACGAGCTCGGTACGTGCCCAGTAGTCCAGCTGGCGGTAGGTGATGCCCGCCGCGCGCGCGGCGACCGCACCGCGGTACCCGACCTCGTCGTCCATCTGCGGGAGGCCGTCGGTGAACAGCAGATCTGTCATGAACTGCGGCTCGCCGATCGCGTCATGCGCGGTCATTTCGCCTCCTACGGTCGGGTTGTCTTCTCCACGCTAGATGAGGGATGCCCACCCGGCAACGACATCGGGCCGTGTCGTCTCGGCGTGTCGCGCTGCCCGTCAGGGCGTCAGCCGCTCGAGCGCCGTCAGCACGATGCCGGCACGGAGCTCATCGAGACGCCGCACGAGCTCGGGAGCCAGCTCGTGCGCACGGCCGCGAGCGGCGGCATCCGACTTGCGCAGCAGGGGCGCCAGCGCGTTCTCGACGAGGGCGACGTCGCGCTCGGCCGCCTGCCGCAGCGTGCGGAGGTGACGGGGCTGGATGCCGTGCGCGTCGAGGGCGACGAGCGCCCGGAGCATCGTCAGCGCGCGGTCGTCGAACGTCTCGCCCGCCGGAAGGAGACCCGCGCTGATCGCGTCGTTGAGCAGGCTCGCCGACGCGCCCGACGCGGAGAGCATCTCGTCGCGGCGGTGACGGCGGGCGGTGTGCACGATCGATGCGGGCATGGCGCCCAGGTCGTGCGACGGGTCGTCGAGGTGCTCGCGGATGCGTGCCAGCGGGATGCCGTAGTCGCGCTGCATGGTGAGCGTCGTGCGGAGCCGCTCGACGTCCGTGGGCGAGAACTTGCGGTAGCCGGACTCCGTGCGCACCGGCGTGACGATCCCCTGCACCTCGAGGTAGCGGAGCTTGCTGGCGCTGAGAAGGGGGAACTCGGGGGTCAGTCGCGCGAGGACCTGACCGATGCTGAGGTGACCCGTGGACGTCGCGCGTCCACGGGGAGCTGCCGCCGGACTCACCCGGCCGACTCGCGATCGGCCGGCGAGGCGAAGAAGTTGAGGCGGAACTTGCCGATGCGAAGCTCCGCGCCGTTGGTGAGGGCGGCACGATCGACCCGCTCGCCGTTGACATAGGTGCCGTTGAGCGAGCGCTGATCGACGAGCTCGAACGCCGTGCCCGCGCGGGTGATCTCCGCGTGACGGCGCGAGACGGTGACGTCGTCGAAGAAGATGTCGGCCTCGGGATGGCGCCCGATCGTCGTCACGTCGTTGTCGAGCAGGTACCGTGCGCCGGCGGTGGGCCCCGAGCGCACCAGCAGCATCGCCGAGCGCGACGGCAGCGCAGAGATGGCTTCGAGCTCGACCTCGCTCAGATCACTGCCGAACGGGATGAAGGACAGATCGGAGTCGTGTCCGAAAGTCTGCGTCGTGTCCGACGAGGCGCGCTGAGGCGGCTCGGCTCCACGCCTGATCTCGTCGGGGCGACGGTTCTCGTCCACGATGTCCTCCTCCTCTTCACCCTAACGGATCGCGACCTCTGCGGAAGAGTCGATCCCAGGGTGGACCGCCGCGTCGCGGGCACGACTCGGGCGGATTGTTTCGCCCCGTTTCCTCGGCGGAGACGGAGCGGCGGGTGTCCGCCTAGCCTGTCGGAATCCGCGCTCTACGACAAGGAGTCATCGTGTCCGCCTCGCACAACCGCCTCACGCCCGCCCCGGTGCGTCAGGACGCGCCGTGCATGTGCGCCCGCGGCGGCGCGTGCTCCTCTTTCGCGCCGGGGCACGCCGTCCACCTGATCCAGGCGCGACTGGTCTCGGCGACGCCGGCGGAATGGGTCGATGCCATCGTCGCCGCCGTCGATCCCTCCGGGGCCGTCACGCTGCACGCACTGGAAGACGGCGACGTCGTCGACCTGTGGAGCGGCGCGGGCGCCGCTGAGGCGGCCTCGCCCGGGGAACCCGTCGCCTACCACCCGCGGTATCACGCGCTGAGCGTCGGCGGGCGCCTCTACAACGTGCTCGACCTGCCCTGAGACGGCAGGCCCGCACGAGCGGCGTGACTCACGCCATCGACATCGCCGACTTCAGCGCCATGCAGGCATCCATGCAGGCGCGGCACGCGTCGGCGCACATCTTGCACACCGGACTCATGTCGGCGTGCATCATGCACATGTCCATGCAGGTCTGACACATGGCGATGCAGGCGTCGAGCATCGACATCATCGATGCCGGCGTCATCCCCTGCATCCGCATGAGGGAGCGCATCATCGTGTTGCACATGTCGGCGCAGTTCATGCACGCGGGCGCGCAGTCCATGGGATGCCCGTCCATCATCTGCACGGAGCAGACCGTGCACGCCTGCTCGCACGCGGCGCACGCGTCCATGCAGGCCTGCGCCGCGGACTGCATGGCGGCCATCGCCGCCTCCGACAGGCCTTCCATCGACATCATGTCGTGGGACATGGCGTCCCTCATCATCGCGTCCACTCCGATACCCGCTCTCCGGCTGCGGCGGTCCGCCGCCCTGCCGCCCGATGGCAGTTCCGTCGCGGGTTCCGTCTGATCGCCATGGTAGGCCGACGGCCCGTCGCACAACAGGGATCGGTAGGCTCGATCGG
The DNA here is from genome assembly GCF_950097975.1 of Microbacterium sp. T2.11-28. GTDB lineage: Bacteria > Actinomycetota > Actinomycetes > Actinomycetales > Microbacteriaceae > Microbacterium. The sequence goes on along the minus strand of NZ_CATNHF010000028.1, from coordinate 197,803 downwards.
GTGTCGTCACCACGGATCTCCACACGTCTGATCGCCGCGCTCGGAGTGCTCGCCGGTCTCCTGCTCGCCGGGAGCGCCTCTCCGGCCCTCGCCCACGACGAGCTGCTCGGCACCGACCCCGCCGAGGGCGCGGTGCTGGACGAGGCCCCCGAGGCGATCACCCTGACCTTCAGCGGCGTCCTCCTCGACGGCGACGGGGCCACGGAGATCGTCGTCACCGACGCCGCGGGCACCGACCTCACTGCCGGAGAGCCGGTCCTCGACGGCGTCCGGGCGACCCAGCCGCTCGACGGAGCCGCGTCGGGAACGATCGAGGTGGCCTGGCGGGTGGTCTCCAGCGACGGCCACCCGATCTCGGGCGAGTTCTCCTTCGCTGTCGGCGAGGCCTCGTCCCCGACGTCGGAGTCCCCCGCGCCCGGCGGTCCCGCGAGCCCCGGCGCGGGTGGAGAGCTCCTCCCGGTGTGGATCGGCGTCGGCGCGATCGTGGTCGTGGGAGCGGTCGTGACCGTCCTCCTCACGCGGAGACGTCCCTCCCACGAGGACTAGGCTGGAGACATGCCTCATTACAACGTCGTCGTCCTCGGTGCCGGCCCCGGTGGCTATGTCGCAGCGGTCCGCTCCGCGCAGCTCGGACTGTCCACCGCCATCATCGAAGAGAAGTACTGGGGAGGCGTCTGCCTCAACGTCGGCTGCATCCCCTCCAAGGCACTGCTGAAGAACGCCGAGATCGCCCACACCCTGAAGCACAAGGCCGAGTTCTTCGGCATCTCGGGTGAGTTCTCGCTGGACTTCGGGGTCGCCTGGGACCGCAGCCGCGACGTCGCCGACGGCCGCGTCAAGGGCATCCACTACCTGATGAAGAAGAACAAGGTCACGGAGTACGACGGCCGCGGCACCTTCACCGGCCCCAAGGCCATCTCGGTCGCCAAGAGCGACGGCCAGGTCGAGGAGGTCACCTTCGACAACGTGATCATCGCGACGGGCTCGACCGTCCGCCTGCTCCCCGGGGTCACCCTCAGCGAGAACGTCGTGACGTACGAGGAGCAGATCCTCTCGCGCGAGCTGCCGGGCTCGATCGTCATCGTGGGCGCCGGTGCGATCGGCATGGAGTTCGCCTACGTCATGTCGAACTACGGCGTGAAGGTGACGATCATCGAGTTCCTCGACCGCGCCCTGCCCAACGAGGACGCCGACGTCTCGAAGGAGATCGCACGGCAGTACAAGAACTACGGCATCGATCTGCTCGTGTCGACGAAGGTCGAGACGGTCGTCGACTCCGGCGACAAGGTCACCGTGACCTACACGGACAACAAGTCCGGTCAGCAGGGTTCGATCGAGGCCGACAAGGTGCTCATGTCGATCGGCTTCGCGCCGCGCGTCGAGGGATTCGGCCTGGAGAACACCGGGGTCGCCCTGACCGACCGCGGTGCGATCGAGATCGACGACTTCATGCGGACCAACGTCGAGGGCATCTACGCGATCGGCGACGTCACCGCGAAGCTCCAGCTCGCGCACGTCGCGGAGGCGCAGGGTGTCGTGGCGGCCGAGACGATCGGCGGCGCGGAGACGATGGCGCTGGGCGACTACAAGATGATGCCGCGTGCCACCTTCTGCTCGCCCCAGGTCGCCTCGTTCGGCTACACGGAGGCGCAGTACAAGGAGACGGGACGCGAGTACAAGGTCGCGACCTTCCCGTTCATGGCCAACGGCAAGGCCCACGGCCTGGGCGAGCCCGTCGGCTTCGTGAAGCTGATCGCCGACGCGGAGCACCTCGAACTCGTCGGCGGCCACCTCATCGGCCCCGATGTGTCGGAGCTCCTCCCCGAGCTCACCCTCGCGCAGAAGTGGGACCTGACGGCGCTCGAGCTGGCGCGCAACGTCCACACCCACCCGACGCTGTCGGAGGCGCTCCAGGAGGCGTTCCACGGCCTCGCGGGACACATGATCAACTTCTGATCCGCCCGCCGAGTTCCATTTGACTGCATAGGTCCACGGAGTACTCTGGACTTCCATCACTGACGCCGCCCCGCCGAAGCCGGGGGCGGCGTCAGTGCATGTGAGCCGGCGATCCCGGCAGGTCAGACCCCGAGGGCGCGACCCAGCTTGGAACCGGATGCCGAGGGCGACCCGCCGGCGGCCGCCACCAGGGCATCGGCCGCCGCGAAGAGCTCCTGCTGGGCCGCGGGGTCGGCCGGCGCCGCGGGGCCCAGTTCGAGCTCCCATTCGCGCCAGCGGGTCTCGATGCCGCGTCGCAGATCCATGGCGACCACCCGGTCGTCGACGAACTCGGCGACGAGCATCCCGTCCGCGTCGCGGAGCGCGTAGGCGGTGCGTTCGTTGCGGATGCGCGCGATCACCGAGACGGCGCCGATGTCGATGCCGGACAGGGCGGGATCGGACGCGAGCGCCGCGGCCACGGCGGGCGGGACGATCACGTCGTCGTCCACAGCATCCAGCGGCCAGCGCGCCTCGTGCTTGCCCTCGGCCGTCGCCCGCTTGATGTGCCAGCCCTCGTCCGGCCCGCCGACCCGGCGCCGCAGGGCGATGGCAGCGCGTCCGAGAGCACCGTCGCCGGTGTCGAGGTACCGTGCGTCGAGCGAGCGAGCCTCGGCGTCGCCGATCGTCACGACGCCCGGAAGTCTCGTCCAGTCAGGGAGCGACACGGCGTCGTCGGCGTCGTACTTGCGCTCGATCTCGATCGAGCGCTCGGCGCCGTCCGCCGTCACTCGTCGCGGCCGTCCGGATCGGGGTCGATGTCGTCCTGCGCCTCGAGATAGTGGAAGTCGGTCGACGTGGGACCGTCGCCCTCGCCGGTGTTCTCGGGCGCACCCTCGCGCTCGTACACGACCTGGGTCTCGCTGTAGGGCAGGATCAGCCGATCCTGGTCCGCATCGTCCAGCGGGATGACCTGGCCGTCGAGCGGTCCGCCGTGAAGTCGTGCAATAGCCATGATGTGCTCCTTGTCCCCGTCCGCTCCAGCCTAGTGCGGCGGTCGCGCGCCGCAGCGGACGTGGATCAGTGCGTCGGGAAGCCGAGGCTGATCTGACTCTCGCTCGCCTCGGGCCATCGTGTCGTGATCACCTTGCGACGCGTGTAGAACGAGAAGGCCTCGGGCCCGTACATGTGCGTGTCGCCGAACAGCGACTCCTTCCACCCGCCGAACGAGTAGGCGCCCACCGGCACGGGGATCGGCACGTTCACCCCCACCATCCCGACCTCGATGTCGTACCCGAACTGACGCGCGGTCTTGCCGTCGCGGGTGAACACTGCGGTGCCGTTCGCGTACCGGCTCGCGTTGATGAGGGCGACCGCTTCGTCGTAGTCGCGGACGCGGACGACCGAGAGCACGGGGCCGAAGATCTCCTCGTCGTACACGCGCATGCTCGGCGTCACCCGGTCGACGAGCGACGGCCCGATGAAGAAGCCCTCGTCGCCGGCGGGTCGGCGTCCGTCCACGACGAGGTCGGCCCCCTCCCCCTCGGCACCGGCGACGAACCCGGTCACCCGTTCGAGCGCCTCCCGCGTGATGAGAGGTCCCATCTCGGTGGTCGGGTCGGCCCCGTCTCCGACCACCAGCCCCGGCAGCCGGCGCGCGATCCGCTCGACGAGCGCGTCGCCGACTGCGCCGACCGCGACGACGACCGACACGGCCATGCACCGCTCGCCCGCGGAGCCGTAGGCGGCCGAGACGGCCGCGTCGGCGGCGGCCTCCAGGTCGGCGTCCGGCATGACGATCATGTGGTTCTTCGCTCCCCCGAGCGCCTGCACCCGCTTGCCCGCCGCTGCGGCCCGGGTGTAGACGTGGCGCGCGACCGGTGTCGAGCCGACGAACGAGACCGCCCGGATGATCGGGTCGTCCAGGATCGCGTCGACCGCCTCCTTGTCGCCGTGCACCACGTTGAGCACGCCGTCCGGCACCCCGGCCTCCCGGAAGGCGTCGGCGAGCCACACCGCCGCCGAGGGATCGCGCTCGCTGGGCTTGAGGATCACCGCGTTGCCCGCGGCGATCGCCGTCGTGACCATCCACAGCGGGACCATCGCGGGGAAGTTGAACGGGGTGATGCAGGCGACCACCCCGACCGGCTGACGCAGCTGATGCACGTCGAGTCCCGACGCGACCTGCTCCGAGTGGTCGCCCTTGAGGTGATGCATGAGGCCCGTGCAGAACTCGACGTTCTCGAGCCCGCGCGCGACCTCGCCGAGCGCATCTGCCACGGTCTTGCCGTGCTCGGCGGTGATGAGACGGGCGAGGTCCTCGGCGCGCGCGGAGACGATCTCGCGCAGCCGGAACATGATCTGCTGCCGGCGGGCGAGTCCCGTGTCGCGCCACCCGCGCTGCGCCTCGCGCGCGACCCGGGCGGCCTCGTGCACGAGTTCGGCCGAGGCGAGGGCGACCGCGCCCGTCTGCCGCCCGGTGGCGGGGTTGAACACCGGGCTCGTCCTCCCGTCGCCGGTCGTGCGGACACCGCCGATGACGTGCGGGACGGTGGTGGGGGGCGCGGTCGTGGCCGTGGTCATGCGGACTCCTCGGAAGCGGTGGCCGGAGCGGGGTCGAAACCGCGCAGCGTGCCGTCTGGTGATGGGAAGCGGGCGACGAGGGTGCAGTCCTTCGCGCCCCACCCCTCGTCGACGAGCTGATCGAGCTGTGCCAGCGCGAGCCGCGCCGCCGGCAGTCGCATGCCGGACGATTCGCCCGCGGCCACGGCCAGCGCGCAGTCCTTGCGGGCGAGGTCGACCGAGAAGGTGGCGTCGAAGTTGCGGTTCGCGGCCGCCGTGTCGACGACGCCCGGCACCGGGTACCAGGTGCGCACCGCCCACGAGGATCCGGACGATGCGCTCGCCACCTCCCAGAACGTGCGCGCGTCGAGCCCCAGTTCCTCGGCGAGCCGGGCGCCCTCGGCCATGGCCATCACGTTGATGAAGAGCATCATGTTGTTCGCCAGCTTGGCGGCGATGCCTGCGGTCGGCCCCCCGCAGGCGACGACGGCGCCCGCCATGGGGGCGACCAGCTCGGCCGCCCGCGCCACGGCCTCGGGCTCTCCCCCGAGCATGAACGTCAGCGTGTGGGCGGCGGCGCCCGCCGTACCGCCGGAGATCGGCGCGTCGACGAACGCCGCACCGCGGGCGAGCGCCTCGTCGTGGCACCAGCGCGAGGTCTCGACGTCGACGGTCGAGGTGTCCAGCAGCAGGGCGCGCGGCGCGGCGTGGGCCAGGATCCCGTCCGGCCCGCCGTAGACGGCACGGACGTGCTCGGGCCGCGGCAGGGACGTGAAGACGGCGTCGGCGCCGTCGACCGCGTCCGCGACGGCCGGGACGATCTCGACCCCCGCCGAGGCGGCGGACGCGGTGGCCGCCGGATCGACGTCCACCCCGCGGACGCGGTGGCCGGCCCGCACGAGGTGCCCGCTCATCGGGAGGCCCATGTGACCCAGTCCGATCCATGCGATCGTCGCCATCTCGGCCCCCTTCATCGCGAGCGCGTGTGAAGGCCACGGTACGCAGGCCCGGAGAGGTGATCAATGCACAGCGAGTGCGAATTCTTGCACCCGTGGTGTGCGCCGATGCACACTCGAGGGATGACAGTGCTGTCCGACGAGCCCTCCGTCGATGCCCTCCTCACCTTCCTCGCCGTCGCGCGACTGGGACGGCACACCGCGGCGGCGGACGAGCTGCGGGTCAACCACTCGACCGTGTCCCGCAGGATCGCCGGGCTCGAGGCGGCACTCGGCGGACGCGTGCTCATCCGCACCCCGGGCGGATGGGAGGTCACCGAGCTCGGCCGCCGGGCCGTCGCCATCGCGGAACGGATCGAGGACTCGATGCGAGAGCTCGTGGAGGAGGCTCCCGGCTCCGCCGGCGAGCTGCGCGGAGTGGTGCGCGTCGCCGCCCCCGATGCGTTCACGGCCACGATCCTCGCGCCGGCCATGGCCGGACTCCGGCGTGATCACCCGAACCTGGCGGTCGAGCTGGTCGCGGTCACCCAGCGGGCCCGCCAGCATCGTTCGGGGGTCGACCTCGAGATCGTCGCCGGGAGGCCGCGGGTGCTGCGGGCATACGCCACCCCCGTCTTCTCCTACTCGCTGCGTCTCTACGCGACGCCCGCCTATCTCGCCGCGCACGGCACTCCCGCTCAGAAGGCGGACCTCGCGCGGCATCCCCTCGTCTACTACGTCGAGTCGGCACTCCAGGTGGACGAGCTCGACCGCGCGCTGCAGGAGCTGCCGCCCTCACCGCCGTCCCTGCGATCCACCAGCGTCTTCGCTCACATCGAGGCGACCGCCGCGGGCGCCGGCATCGGGCTGCTGCCCGATTTCGTCGCCGACGCGGACCCGCGGCTCATGCGGGTACTCGACGGATCCTGGGCCCATCCCCTCGCCTACTGGGCGGTCGCGCGCGACGAGGGACGGCGGAACGCGGCGGTCGCGCGCACCCTCGGCGCGATCGCCGAAGCGATCGCGCATAGACTCGACAGCCGATGAAGCCCTTCCTGCTCCTGGCCACGCGTGCCGAAGACCTGCCCGCCGACGAGGAGTACGCGCTCTTCCGCCGGTTCAGCGGGCTGCCCGAAGACGGTCTCGTGCGCGTCCGGATGGAAGCCGCGCCCTTGGGAGAGATCGATCTGGACGACTGGTCCGGCATCTTCGTCGGCGGCGGGCCGTTCAACGCCTCCGATCCGCCGGAACGCAAGTCGGCTGTCCAGCACCGCGTGGAGGCGGAGTTCGCCCGGCTGCTCGACGACGTCGTCGCCCGGGACTTCCCCTTCCTCGGCGCCTGCTACGGCGTGGGGACGCTCGGGGCCCACCAGGGCGCGACGATCGACCGGACCCATCAGGAGCCGATCAGTGTCGTCGAGGTCGAGCGCACCGCCGCCGGCGCAGCCGACCCGCTGCTGGCGGATGTCCCCGACTCCTTCACCGCGTTCGTCGGGCACAAGGAGGCCATCTCGATGCTGCCGCCGTCGGCGACGCTGCTGGTGCGCGGCGCGGCGTGCCCGGTGCAGATGTTCCGCGTCGGCCAGAACGTCTACGCCACCCAGTTCCACCCGGAGCTCGACCTCGACGGCATCACCACTCGCATCCACGCCTACGCGGACCACGGGTACTTCGCCGCCGATGAGCTCGACCTCACGCTCGCGGCGGTGAGGCGGCTCCCGGTGACGCACACCGGCACCATCCTGCGCGCGTTCGTCGAGCGCTACGCGCGGTAGCGGACCTCAGATGACCGGCGGCGTGTGCCAGATGCGGTCGATGTAGTCGCGCATCGAGCGATCCGAGGAGAAGAAGCCGCAGCGGGCGATGTTGAGGATCGCGGAGCGCGTCCATGCCTCTTCGTCCTGGTAGGCGGCGTCGACCTCGGCCTGCGCGGCGATGTACGACGAGTAGTCGGCGAGGACCATGAACCGGTCGTCGTAGAGGAGATTCGAGACGACAGGCTCGAAGACGCTCTTGTCACCGCCGGAGAAGGCTCCCGAGGCGATGAGGTCCATGGCGCGGCGCAGATCGTCGTCGGCCTGGTAGAACTCGGCCGGCTTGTAGCCGCGCGCCCACAGCGCCTCGACCTCGGGCTCGCTCATCCCGAACAGGAAGAAGTTGTCGTCTCCGACGAGCTCGCGGATCTCGACGTTCGCCCCGTCGTCGGTGCCGATCGTGAGCGCGCCGTTGAGCGCGAACTTCATGTTGCCGGTGCCCGAGGCCTCCTTGCCCGCCAGCGAGATCTGCTCCGACAGGTCGGCGGCGGGGATGACGCGCTCGGCGAGGGTCACGTTGTAGTTCGGCGGGAAGAGCACCTTGAGGCGCCCCTCGACCCGCGGATCGTCGTTGACCACCGAGCCCACGGCGTTGATGAGGTGGATGATCTGCTTGGCCATGACGTAGCCGGGCGCCGCCTTCGCCCCGAAGATGAACGTGCGCGGCTGCAGCTCGGACGCCGGTACACGACCCGACACGACACCCTCGTACGCGGTGACGATGTGGAGGAGCTTGAGCATCTGCCGCTTGTACTCGTGGAGGCGCTTGACCATGACGTCGAGCATGTGGCCGTCGCTCACCTCGAAGCCGTCGCGCTCGCGCAGCACCGAGGAGAGCCGTCGCTTGTTGGCCGCCTTCACCTCGCGGAAGCTCGCACGGAAATCCGGGTCCTCGGCGTACGCCTCCAGCTCGCGCAGCCGCTCGAGGTCGGTCACCCAGCCCGCGCCGAGCGCGTCGGTGATGAGCCCCGACAGCTCCGGGTTGGCCAGGCGCATGAAGCGACGCGGCGTGACGCCGTTGGTCACGTTGGTGAACTTGCCGGGGAAGAACTCGTTGAAGTCGGGCAGCACCTTGTCGCGCAGGAGCTGCGAGTGCAGCTCCGCGACGCCGTTGACCTTCGCGCCGGCGACGGTGGCGAGGTAGGCCATCCGCACCGACCGCACCGGCACCTCGCCGATGATCGACATGTTGCGGATCCGCATCTCGTCGTCGCCGAAGCGCTCCCGCACCTCGGCGAGGAACTCCTCGTTGATCCGGTAGATGATCTCGAGGTGACGCGGCAGCAGACGCCCGAGCAGCTCCACCGACCACACCTCGAGCGCCTCGGGGAGGAGCGTGTGGCAGGTGTAGGCGAAGCACTCCCGCGTGATGGCCCATGCGGCGTCCCACTCGAGCTTCCGCTCGTCGACCAGCACGCGCATCATCTCGGGCACGCCGATGACGGGGTGGGTGTCGTTGAGCTGGAAGATCACGCGCTCGGGCAGCTTCGTCATGTCGAAGTCGTCCGCGAGCTGGTGCTGGAAGAAGTCGGCGATCGAGGCCGCCACGAAGAAGTACTGCTGCTGGAGGCGGAGCTCCTTGCCCTGGGGCGTGGAGTCCTCGGGGTAGAGGACCTTCGAGATGTTCTCGGCGAACGTCTGCGCCCGCACCGCCTCCTCGTAGTCCCCCGAGTTGAAGACGCGCAGGTCGAACGAGTTCGTCGCCTTCGCGCTCCACAGCCGCAGCGTGTTCACGCGGCCGTTCTGGTAGCCGGGGACCATGTAGTTGTACGGGACCGCCTGGACGTTCCAGCCCGGGATCCATCGCGTGCGCGTGACGCCGTCGTCGTCGTAGGTCTCGGTGTGTCCGCCGAAGGAGATGGACTGCGCGGCCTCGGGGTGCGGGAACTCCCACGGCGAGCCCATGGACAGCCACGCGTCGGGCTGCTCGACCTGCTGCTCGTCGACGAACGTCTGCCGGAAGATGCCGTACTCGTAGCGGATGCCGTAGCCGATGTTGGGCACGCCGAGCGTGGCGAGCGAGTCGATGAAGCACGCGGCGAGCCGGCCCAGTCCTCCGTTGCCGAGCCCGGGCTCCACCTCCTCCGCGCGGAGCTGGTCGATGTCGATGCCGCAGGAGGCCATGGCTTCGCGCGCGATGTCGGTCAATCCGGACGCCAGCAGGTTGTTGTCGAGCTGCCGGCCCAGGAGGTACTCCGCGGACAGGTAGCAGACGCCCTTGGCCTGCTGCTCGCGCTGCCGGCGCTGATCCTCGAGCCAGCGCGCCATGAGGTAGTCGCGGACGGTCATGGCGAAGGCGAAGTAGCGGTCGTTGTCGCTGGAGGCGGACAGCGGCACGCCGCGCTCGTAGTTGAGGTTGCGCAGGAACTGCCGGACGAAGCCGTCGACGGTGCTCGCCGGCCCGGTGACCGGCGCGAGCGCCAGCGGATGCGTCACGGGGAGCGCACCGTCGTTGCGCGGGGTGGTCACTGCGGCGGAAGTCTGGTTCTCGGGCACGATACGACCGTACACACTCCCCCACTGCGCTGTGACCGCTCACAGCCGGATTCGAGGCGACTGTTTACACGTCCGTTGCATTGCGCTCAGCGGATATTGCCGGTGCAGCGACGCTCGGGAGGGATGCGCTCCGTCGGCCTCAGCCCGCCCGCTCCGCCTTCAGAGCCTCGCGGGCCCGCTGGAGCTCGGCCGTCGTCACCCCGACGGCGTCCTCCGCCTGCTGCACGCGGCGCTCGGCGAACGTCGTCGCGCCATGCCGCGACCGCACCCCGTCGTGGCGCTCGCGGACGCCCTCCACGACGTACGCGGACGCGATGAGGATGACCTGCGACGACAGATTCAGCCAGAGCAGGAGCGCGATGAGCGCCGCGAAGGTGGCCAGGAGCGGATTGGACGTCGCGCCGCCGACGAAGAGACCTGAGAGCGTCTGCAGCACCGTCAGCCCGGTCGCGCCCAGGAGCGCGCCGGACCACAGCGAACGCCGATCCGGTCGCAGTCCCGACAGGAGGCGGAACACCGCCACGAGGATCAGTGCGTCGAGGGCGAACGTGACGAGGATCGCGACCGCGCGCCCGCCGAAGGCGACCAGGGGATGGTCGGCGGACAGCCCCACCCACCCGGCGATCGTGCCGACGCCCGCCGTGCCGATCACGGTGACGACGGCCGAGGCCCCGAGGGCGCCGCCCACGCCCACCGCGAGGCCCAGGTTGCGGAGGATCACCCAGTACCACGCCAGGTCGTCGAGGGGTCGGTCGGCGATGGTGTGGAGCGCCGTGCGCAACGAGCCGATGGCGCCGATCGCCGCACCGACCAGTCCGACGAGGGCGACCGCGCCGGCGATCGAGAGCCCGGCGGGCGCGGTGATCGCGTCGGGGTCGATCAGGCCGCCCTCGCCCACCAGCCCGGGAATGGCGCGATCGACGGCGGAGATGAGCGCCCCCCATGCGGCGGGGTTGCCCGCCAGCCACAGCGCTGCCGCCGAGAATCCGAGCAGGACCCCCGCGAAGATGCTGAACAGCGCACGGTAGGTCACGCTGTCGGCGAGCATCGGGCCGCGGTGCTCGCTGTAGCGGAGGAAGGCGCGCACGGGCTTGCGCGCGAGCGCCCAGGCGGTCAGGCGAGCGGTGAGCCGAGCGACGTCCATCGCGCCAGACTAACGAGACTCCGGCCGTCGCAGGCCGGGGGTTGACAGCGGGGCCGGGGCCCACGAGGAGTGAACATCTGTCACATGCGCCCCACTGATCTTCTTCTTCCCCAGGAGCACCGCGGCGCAATAGAATACCGGCGGGGAGAGGATGGGCCGTGAAGGGACTCGCGGAAAGCCTCGTGCAATCGGGCGCGATCAGTGCGGACGACATGTGGGATGCCGTCGCCGAGTACGGCGAGGGTCCCGAGCTGCGTCGACGCCTCGTCGAGGCGAACCTCGTCTCGCAGACGCAGCTGGCCATCGGCATCGCGCGGCAGCTGGGTCTGAAGTTCATCGATCTGCCCGAAGAGGAGCTGACCGCCGAGACGATCGCCTCGGTCCCGCCGGCGCTCTGCCGCCGCTACCAGATCATCCCCATCGAGCGCGGCCGCCGGAGTCTCACCATCGGCATGGTCGATCCCACCGACCTCATCGCCATCGACGACATCGCGACGGCGACCGAGTTGAACGTCCGCCCCGTGGTGGTGGCCGCCGACGCCCTCGAGGCCGCCTTCGCACGCTTCCTGCGCTCCGACGAGGAGATGATCGATCTCTCCGAGCAGATCGGCGAGATCGCCGCCGCCGACGGCGCGGGCACGGAGTCGATCGAGGAGCAGGTCGACGACGCGCCGGTGGTCCGATTCGTCAACCTCCTCATCGCGCAGGCGATCAACGACCGCGCCAGCGACATCCACATCGAGCCCGGCGAGAAGAACCTCACCGTCCGGTACCGCATCGACGGCGTCCTCCATGAGATGCAGCGCGCCGACCGGGCGATCCAGGACGGCGTCATCTCGCGACTGAAGATCATGGCGTCCGTCGACATCGCCGAGCGCCGCAAGCCGCAGGACGGCCGCCTGTCGGTCCACCACGACGGTCGGCAGATCGATCTGCGCCTGGCGACGCTTCCGACGGTGTGGGGCGAGAAGATCGTCATGCGCATCCTCGACAGCTCGGCGCAGTCGCTGACGATGTCGGATCTGCGGTTCTCGATCCGCAACGAGCAGAAGTTCCGCTCGGCGATCACCCGCCCGCACGGCATGATCCTCGTCACCGGGCCGACCGGCTCGGGAAAGTCCACCACGCTCTACACCGCGCTCAACACCGTCGCCAATCCGCGGATCAACGTCATCACGGTCGAGGACCCGGTGGAGTATCGCATCGCCGGCATCAACCAGGTGCAGGTCAATGCCCGCGCAGGCATGACCTTCCAGGCCGCGCTGCGTTCGATCCTCCGCTCCGACCCCGACGTCGTGCTCGTGGGCGAGATCCGCGACGAGGAGACGGCGACGATCTCGATCGAGGCGGCTCTCACCGGTCACCTCGTGCTGTCGACGCTGCACACCAACGACGCCCCGAGCGCGCTCACCCGCCTGGTGGAGGTCGGCTGCGAGCCCTACCTCGTCGGAACGGCGCTGTCCGCCGTCGTCGCGCAGCGCCTCGCACGCCGGCTCTGCATGAAGTGCCGCGAGGCGTACACCGAGACGCGCGAGGTGCTGACGTCGGTGAAGTTCCCGCACAATCCCCTCGATCCGCCGGTGCTGTACCGCGCTGTCGGCTGCCAGGAATGCTCCGGCACCGGATACCGCGGCCGCGTGGCGCTGCACGAGGTGATGGAGGTCACCGAGAAGCTCGAGCAGCTGGTCGTGTCGCACGCAACCGGCACGGAGCTGCGTGCCACCGCGCTGGAGGAAGGCATGATCTCGCTGCGTGAGGATGGCTTCAGCAAGGTCGCCGAGGGCATCACGACCATCGAAGAGGTCATGCGCGTCTCGATCTGAGCACGGCGCGCGGCGCTGCACGACGTGGAGGAAAGAGCAGGGCGCGCGTCCCTCCCCAGTTCCGCGCGCCCTGCCGTCTGTGACGGAGTCAGCCGGTGTTGCCCAGCTCTCCGTAGATCGAGAAGATCGGCAGGTACAGCGAGATCACCATGCCGCCGATGATGATGCCGATGGCGACGATGAGGATCGGCTCGATCGCCGACGTCAACTGCTCCGTCGCCGTCTTCACCTCGCCCTCGTAGAAGTCGGCGATGGACGCCAGCATCTCGGGCAGGGAGCCTGATTCCTCTCCCACCGCTGCCATCTGCGAGACCAAGGTCGGGAAGACGTCGGCCTTCGCCAACGGAGCGGAGAACGAGCGTCCTTGCTTGACGGACTCCTGTACGGACCGCACCGCGGCCTCGATCTTGTAGTTGTTCGACGCCGCGCCGACGATGCTGAGCGCCTGCACGAGCGGCACTCCCGCCTTGAGCATCATCGAGAGCCCCCGACTGAACCGCGCCACGGCGATCTTGGTGGCGAGGGGACCCACCACCGGCAACCTCAGCTTGATCGGGTCGACGACCTTGCGGACCTTCTCCTCGTTGCGGTTCTTCAACCACCAGAAGGTGAACAGCACGCCCGCGACGATCATGAGCGGAAGGATCCAGATCATGTTGTTCGACAAGGTCACAAGTATCTGCGTCGGGACAGGAAGGGCCGAGTCCAGCCCTTTGAACATGCCCTCGAACACCGGAACGACGAACGTCACCATGGCGATGACTCCGACAATGGCGATCGACAGGACGATGAGCGGATACGTCGTGGCTGACTTGATCTTGTCCTGCAGTTCCGCCTCTTCCTTATAGGTGTCGGCTACCGTCTTGAGCGAAGCCGCGAGAAAGCCGCCCGCCTCACCGACCTTCACCATGTTCACCATCAGCGGGGGGAACACGTCCGGGTGCTGCGCCAGCGCGGCTGAGAATGCCGTGCCGGACTCGATCGATGCGTACACCTTCGCCAGGGCCTGCCGCAGTGATTTGTCCTGAGCCTGCTCCGTCAGAATCGACAGCGATCGCATCAGCGGGAGACCTGCATTGATGAGGCTCGACATCTGCTTTGCGAACACCGCGAGGACCGCGACCTTCACCGGCCGCTGCAAACCGGGAATCGTGATCTCACGATTGAGTCCGGTCTTGGAGGTCAGCCCCACTTCGAGTGGTGCCAACCCCTGAGCGCGGAGCTTCGAGGCCACAGCGCTCTGGCTCGTCGCTTCGATGACGCCCTTGACGATGCTGCCGCCGTTCGGGTCGACGGCACGGTAGGTGTACTCCTCGACGAGCGACATCAGTTCCTCCACCCCGTGCCAGTCCGCTCGGACGCATGCATCGTCCACGCCTCCGCGTCGTAGTCGACGGGACGCACGCGCGCTTCGTCGAAGGTTCTGGGATCCTCCGCGATCTCCTTCGCTGCGGCGAGGCTGATGGTTCCGCTTTCCACGAGCCGCTTCAGATCCTGATCGAGGGTGTGCATGCCGATCGCGCCGCCCGCCTGCATCATCGAATAGATCTGACTGATCTCGCCCTCCCGGATGAGGTTGGCGATGGCCGGCGTGTTCACGAGCACTTCGGTCGCGATCACGCGGCCCTCGTTCTGCGCACGGGGCAGGAGCGTCTGAGTGATGACGCCCCGGAGCGTGTCGCCCAGCTGCGTGCGCACCTGGTTCTGCTGGTCCGACGGGAACGCGTCGACAATGCGGTTGATCGACTTCGCCGCGCTCTGCGTGTGCAGAGTCGACATGACGAGGTGGCCGGTTTCGGCCGCGGTGAGTGCCGTCGAGATCGATTCCGGATCGCGCAGCTCGCCGATGAGGATGATGTCGGGGTCCTGGCGGAGGACACGCCGCAGCGCTTCGGCGAATGACGCGGTGTCGCTGCCGATCTCGCGCTGGTGGATGAGGGCGCGCTTGCTGGTGTGCTGGAACTCGACGGGGTCCTCGACGGTGACGATGTGGGCGGGCGTGGTCTGGTTGACGATGTCGATCATCGAAGCCAGCGTCGTCGACTTGCCCGATCCTGTGGGACCGGTGACGAGCACGAGGCCGCGCGGCTTCATCACGAGCTCCGCGGCCACCTGTGGCACACCGAGCTCGGAGAAGCTCTTGATGCGGTCGGGGATGAAGCGGAGAGCGACTGCGACGTTTCCGAGCTGGCGGAAGACGTTCACGCGGAACCGCGCGACATTGGGGACGGTGATCGACAAGTCCACCTCGCCGTTCTCACGGAACTCGGCGATCTGATCGTTGGTGAGGAGCCCGCCGAGGGTCGCATCCAGCCAGTTGGCGGTCGTCGGCTCGAAGTAGCCGGGGATCTCGACCAGGTCGCCGTCGACGCGCACGAGCGGGCGGTGGTTCGCGGTCAGGTGCACATCGGAGGCGCGGCACGCCTGCGCGGCGGCAAGCATCTCGAAGAGCGGCAGGACGCTGGGGTTCGTCATGGAGTGTCCTCAGTCCGGATGAAGGTGAAAGCGGTCAGCGTCAGCGTCCCGTCGGCGAGAGTGGCGTTGATGGGCAGGATGAGACGCGGACCGACGCGGAGGAGGTCGACGAACGCCATCGCGGCGTCGGCGTCGTCAGTCTGCGCCTCGATCGTGATCAGCGCCTGGAGCTGGCCCTGGGCCGGCGCAGTCGGGTCAGCAGGCGGCGCTGTCGGCTCCGCGACGCCGGATTCTTGTCCCGCAGACTCACCCTCCGCCGAAGAGTCACTCTCCGTCGGGGCGGCATCTTGCTCGGTCGGCAAGCCGGTTCCCGCCACGTCGACCACCTCGGCACGGGGCGTGAACGCTTCCGGCTCGGTCATCGTGATCTTGCCGACGGCGACTTCGGTCTCTCCGGCTGCTGCAGCGATGATCTCGAAGACGTCGTCGTACTTGGTCTCCGCGGAGATCTCCGTACGCAGGGCAGCAAGCTGCCCGTCGATCTCCCCGATGCGCGCCTCCGCGGTCGCTAGTTGGGTCACCTGAAGCTCATACACGTCGTTAGAGGCCGCAACACTCCTCGTGCTGCCGTTCGTAGTCTGCGCCTGCGTGTACATCGGCAGCGCTATGAGCACAAGACCGGAGACGAGTATCCCCAGCACGACGATCACCCCGAGAAGGTTCACGAGCTGCTTGCTGGCGGTCACGGGGTCACCCCTTCCTCGTACGCATGGGTGTAGAAGGACTGGTCGAAGACGATCCGCACGGTGTACTCGAAGAGCCCGGTCTCAGCGGATGCGCTCCAACTGTCGACACTCCGGACGCCCGTGACGTCGCGGAGCGATCGGACGAGAGCGACGACATCGGTCGGGTCCTCGCTCGTCAGTGTCAGCGTTCCGTAACTCCCGACTTCCGCGGATGGGTCGTCGGCGACTGGTGCACCCCCCGCGGTGAGCGCGAACCCGGACACGGAGACAGACTCGGGCAAAGCGGCCCCGACGGTGGAAGTGAGAGCAGCCCATTCGAGGTCCGTGGACATCGCCTCGGCGCGTAGGTCGCGGAGCTCCGCCTCGAGCTGGAGTTTCGCGCTCACTGGCTGAAGCTCCGCAAGCTGGCCGAGCAGATCCGTCGTTCGCATGTTCTCGGCGTTCAGCTGCTGCGTAGCTGAGGACTGGAGCCAGAAGGTCACCGCAGCGGTCACCACGACAAGGAGGAGCGCGAGAACCGTGCCTCGACCCCACAGCCCGATCAACTTCCGATTGGCGCGCCTCTCGATCTCAGCGCGCGGCATGAGGTTGACGCGGGGGGCGGCACCGAGCACCAAGGCGGGGGTTGCGGTATAGGTCATCAGCGCACCTCCGTGAGCGCGAGCCCCGCCGTGGTGAGCAGATCGAGGTCATCGGCGCCGAGAGGCTGGTCATTCTTCCGGGCGAACACCGTCGACGCGCCCACGACCTGCACCGGCATCGGCAAGCTCGCCGCGAGCGCCCCGGCGATACCGTCGACTCCTGCACCGGCCCCCGTGAGGAGCACGCGGGTGATCGGGGCGTCAGCCGATCGATCGGCATAAAAGCGCAGAGTACTGCCGAGGCGCATGACCAGATCATCGATGGCCGCCGACGACATCGTCGATACGGCCATTCGGCCAGCCGCTCGCGCAGCCGCGCGCCGACGGAGCGGAGCGTCGTCGACGTGTGGATCGCCCGGCGGAACGGTCTCCAGGATCTCCTCGAAGGCCGGGGCTGCGTCGTCGCCACGCTGAGCGGCGACCTCACGAGCACGGACCGCCTCGGTCGCGATCTCGACGGGGATGATCCGCACGAAGCGCGGAACCCGGTCTTGCACGACGACGACGTAGCTCGTGTGATCACCGAGGTGCAGCGCGGCGACGGTCTCCCCCGGCGCAGCGAGTCGGGTCACCGCGCGTGCCAGTGCGAAGGGCGCGAGGTCGACGACATCGACGCGAACCTTCGCTTTGCCGACCGTCGCAACCAGGTCCTCCACGGTCTCGGCCACGGCGGCGACGAGCAGGCCCGTCACCTGATCGCCGTCCTGCGAGACCGGATAGAAGTCGAGCACCGCCTGGTCCGCGGGCACGGGAAGCAGGTCCTGGACCTGGAAGGGCAGGGCAAGAGCCAGCAGATCAGGGCGCATCGCGGTGGTCGTGTAGTCGCGGACGAGGATGCGACGGCTTCCGAGGCCGAGCGTCACGCGATTTGCCTTGATGCCCGCACGGCTCCACAGCTGACGAATGGCGAGGACGACCGCGTCGCGGTCGAAGACCTCGGAGTCCTTCGCAGCACCCGGAGGAAGTGGCACGGATCCGGCGGCGACGATGGTGGGGTTCTTGCCCACCGTCACCTCCGCAGCCCGGACTCCTTCCTCCGTGATCTCGAGCCCGACGATCGTCTTCGCCATGCGACTCTCCTTCCTCGACCGTCGGCTCAGCCGACGGTCACCAATCCCAGGTACCAGCGGGCGATCTGCTCGCCCGAGAACAAACCGACCCACGCGCCCAGGAGCATGTAGGGGCCGAACGGAATCGCGCTCTTGCGCGTCGCGCGTCCCACAGCCATGAGCACGATGCCGACCACACCCCCGATGACGAAGGCGGCGAAAGCTCCCACGACGAGTGCACCCCACCCGGTCCACGCCAGCGCCGCACCGAGCACGCCCGCGAGCTTCACGTCTCCCCCGCCCATCCCTCCCGGACGGACAAGACGCAGCAGCCAGTAGAACGCGAACAGAGCGCCACCGCCGACCGCCGCGCGAAGAAGCCACTCCCACGACGCGCCGAGCAGGCATGCCAGGACGAAAAGGACGAAGAGGACGACGTAGCTCGGAAGCACGATGCTGTTGGGCAGTCGTCGGGTGTCCAGGTCGATGAGGGCGAGCGCGACCGTCACTGCGGCGAGGTAGAGATGGGCGACGAGAACAGGCCAGAAAAAGGGGGTCGGCGCCACGCCGTATATCTCCACCAACCACGACGCGACGGCCACGAACGCGAGTCCGGTCGCTGACTCGACGAGAGGGTATCGTGCCGAGATCGCCGTGCCGCAGTGCGCGCACCGGCCGCGGAGCAGCAGCCACGAAAGGATCGGAACGTTCTCCCACGGGCGGACCGGCGCTTCACACGCGGGGCAGCGGCTCTCTCGCATCAGCGAGATGCCCGCAGGAACGCGATACACGACGACGTTCAGGAAGGAGCCGATCAACAGACCGAGAACACCGCACATCACCAGAACGACGGCGATCCACACCACCCCTTCGGTCATGGCGTCACCACGTCATGCGTCGAGCGGAGGGTGAACATCGTGCCCGACGAGCCGCCGCCGGTCCCCGGCCAGGGCGCGGTGTTCTGTCCGAAGTCGTAGCCGGGGATGTTTCGCGGCGCGAAAGCGACCTTCACTCCGCCTCCGAACGCGAGCGATCCCGAGTAGACCTGGCCCCGGAAAGTCGCCGGGCTGCTGTTGAACTTCATCTGGCAGGGAGTGTAGATGTACACGGCGATCTTGGGGTCGACCGTCGAGTCGTTCAACTGCTCCGAGTTACGAGCAGGCGACGTGCACTGCGGGCCCGCCACCGACGGCGAGCTGTCGGGGGTGATCAGGAAGATCGTCCGGTCGTTCCCGTCCGCGCTCTTGAACTTGGTGCCGGAGAGATACCAGTGATTCGCGATGATCGCGATGTCTCGGTTGACCTTGACCTCCTTCTTGGCTCCACCCGCGTTCGTATCGAAGCCACCGGAGCACGCACGGATGTCGAAGATCATGCGGCTCGTCAGAGTGCTGGCGAGCGAGGTGACGTCGCTGGAGTTGCCGGACCACTTGTCGCAGGCGGCGCCTGTCACGGTGGTCAGCTTGTATCCCTCGGCGACCCATGCGGCGGCCGGGGTCGTGGCGTTCACCGGCACGAAGGAAACATCCTGCCAGTCCGGGATCGCCGGCAGCGTCGGTGCCGTGAGGGCTGTGTCCTTAACGATCGCGCCCTTCACGATCGTCGTCGCCGGGGTGCCCCAGATGCCGTACCCGCCCTTGTAGCGGAAGTTGCCCTTGATGATGCCGCTCCCGAGCGTGCTGTTGCCGGTTCCCGCCGCCGTCACACTGCCGAAGACGGTGCCGCTGTTGAGGGTGAAAGTGCCTCCGAGGAACGCGTTCCCCTCCGTGCCGCCGGTCTTTCCGATGGTTCCCGCGATGGTGTGGTTTGTGTTCTTGGGCGCGACGAGGCTGCCCTCGATGGTCCCGCCGTTGACGACCGCGGTGTCGCCGATGTAGGCGCTGCCCTTGACGACGCAACCACTGTCGATCTGAAGACCTCCGGTCTTCGTGTAGATGTCGGCGGGAAAGACGGAGCCCGAGCCGCACTCGATCTTGCCGGTGGAAGCGAAGACGCCCGCCGACCCCGTGAACTCGTCGATGCCGACCTCGCTGTTCACATCGTCGAAGACGTAGGAGTTGAGACGCGTGTTCATCCCATAGGTGTAGAACAGTCCGGGCCCGCCCGCCGTCGGCGGATCGTTGTTCTCGACGACATCGAAAACGGCCTGGCGCGACACCGTTTCGCCCGCGACCGTCGCAGTCGAGCGGAGCGTTGCCAGTCCGGCGCCGCACGTCAGGGTGTACGTGTAGACGGGCGTCCCCGTGCCGTCGACATTCGCCGTCCCCGAGGCGCTGCCGCAGGTGAGCTCGCCCGTCTCGAGTCGCGCCGTCTGAGCGGCGATGCCCGCGTCAGCGGCGGCCTGAGCGCGCGAGAGATTGCCGGATTCGGCGAGCATTCCGGTCGTGTTCATGATAACGGTGCTGAGCGCGAGCCCGCCGATCGTGAGAACCAACAGGACGATGAGCACGGACACGAGGGCGGAACCGGCGTCGGTTGAGCGGCGAGTAGGCGGGGTGACAGCAGGCTTTACCAGCACGAGGGACCTCCCGACTGGACAGCCAGCGAAACGGCGCCATCTGTGACGCGAATGGTCGATTCTCCTCGGGTGAGGGTGAACCCGAGAGAGACTTGAGTGCCCGCACGGACGAACGCCGCGCCGGAGGCAAGGTTGCCGGACAGACCGGAGCCGAGCGATTTCCAGCTGCCGGACGCCGCCGGTCGCGCGCTGGCACCAGAGCTGTATCGAAGCTGTCCCGACTGGATCTGCCACGCGCGGCATTCCCAGGTGACGCCGTCGGGAGCGAGAACCTTGGCGTCGAGACGCTGACCGCTCTCGGTGACGCGCGTGTCGACGGACGCACGCACCGACTCGGTGATCGACGCGGTCGTCGCATTGAGCATCGCTGTCGCTGCATTTCGCTCGGTTGCCCGGCGCTGAGTCGTGAGGCCGTTGGCGAAGACGAGCACGAGGATGGAGAGCACGATCGCACCGACCATGAGCGCCACCATGAGCTCAATCAATGACATGCCGGACTCCCGAGAGGATGACGTGATCACGCGGCCCCCACTCTCACGCGGGTCGCGACGGATGTGATCGTCGTCAGGCCCTTCTTGACGGTGACGACGACAGGGATAGAGGCCGGGAATGTACTCGGGCAACCACCAACCGTGACGGTAGAGGTGAAGCCGCTTGCGGCATCAGTGGTCGGGAGCGCGGCGCCAAGGCCGCGAAGCGTCGCGCAGCTTGTCGTCGCTGTGCCCGGGGTGGACGGATAGGACGCCTGGATCGTGGCGATGCGCTCGTTGGCGTAGGCCGTCGCCGACAGCAGTTCGCGGTTCTCCACGCTGCGAAGCGTGACACCGATCAGCAGCGGCAGCACCGCGAGCGACAGGACCCCGAACAGGAACATCGCAATGACGACCTCTACGAGACTGAAGCCGTCGTCTCGCTGGAACACGGCGAACCTCCGGGGGGAAGGTCAGGTGGGGGGAGGAGGAAGATGCGTCGAGGCCGGCCCGTTCGGGCGGGCCGGCCTCGATGCGTGGTGGTGCTTAGCAGCCCGGGCCGGCCTCGGACGTCTTCGCGGGCGTGCCGCTCGTGTCCGTCGCGACGACGCACACGCCGTCGACCTGGGTCGGAGCGGCACCGCTCTTGTGCGAGAACGTGAACTCGTCGGTCGCGTCCGGGAGCTCGACGGTCTTGCCCGCCGCGAGCTGCGAGGACACCTGGGCAGCGCCGTTGGCGGCCGCAGCCGCCCGGGCGTTGTCCTTCGCGGTGTCCTGGATGCCGTTGAAGATCGGGATGGCGATCGCGGCGAGGATGCCGAGAATGACCACGACGACGATGAGTTCGACGAGCGAGAAGCCCTCGTCACCGTTCTCCTCGCGGCGGGCCTTCACAGCCTGGACATAGTTACGGATAGTGCGCATGTGCGTGCCTTCTCCTAGGGGGGTGAACAGGACACCGGCACGGTAGGAGTGCACTTCGGGGGGAAGGTGCACAACTGGGGGGATCTCGGAATCCGGGGGGATGACTCCGAGACTTGTGCCGGGTTGGATTGGAAGGCCCGCCGCGAGGACGTGTCTCCCTCTCCGTCACCAATCATTAGAGGTCTCTCATGTTGTTGTCAATGAGAAATCTGGGAGGAATGTGAATTCTGTGTTTCGTGAGACGGATGTGACGAACGATGTGCAAGCCGCCGACCCGGGTCGGTCAACCGTCGAGCACCTCTAGACGGACCGTCACTTCGTCCCCTTCGAACACACGCTCGGCATCCCTCACGGCACGCTTGAGCGGAAGCACGTAGGCGCCCCTTCCGGCATCGGGGAAGATGGACGTCCGCCACGTCGTCGAGCCGATCGTCGCCTGCACCCGGGTGGCGCCGAAACCCCTGGGAATCCGCGGAATCTCGCGGATTTCGGCGGAGAGATCCGCCGGCACGGCGACGAAGAACCAGGCGTCGGAACGGGCGTCCCAGCGGAACGCCTCGGCGCGGAATTCGACGATCACAGGGCCACCCTATCGATCCGGGGCAACCCCTTTCCGATCCTCTATCGGCGGGGTCGGCGAAGGCGTAAGTCGACACGTCGCAGACGCCGTCGACGCGGCTTCGGCGACGGCGCGAGAGACGCCGTCACCTCACTGCGAGCACGACGAAAAAACTTCTCCACCGGCGCTCCCGAGGGCGTCGGACGTCGAAAATGAGAACCGCGAGCCCTCCTCGGGCCCGATTCACGTCACCACTGAGGGTGGATATCGGCCTTCAGAAGACGGTCGTAGACGTCGTGCACGGCGGTGTCGAACCCGCTGAGGTCGACCTCCATCTCCCCCGCCGCGGCATTGGCGACGGCCTGGCGCACGTTGCGAGCCCCCGGGATGACCGAGGTGACTCCGGGCCGGGACGCGATCCAGGCAAGCGTGGCCGCCGGAAGCGAGACTCCGTCCGGGAGCGCGGTCTCGAGCTCGTCCACGGCCCTCAGCCCGGTCTCGTAATCGACGCCCGAGAACGTCTCGCCCTTGTCGAACGCCTCGCCGTGCCGGTTGTACGAACGGTGATCGTTGTCGGCGAAGCGGGTCGCGGACGAGTACTTGCCGCTCAGCAGCCCGGACGCGAGCGGAACGCGGGCGAAGACCGCGACGTTCGCCTCGGCTGCTGCAGGCAGCACCTCGTCCAGGGGCTTGAGGCGGAAGGGATTCACGATGATCTGCACATTCGTGAGCCCGGGGCGGGCGATGGCCGACAACGCCTGCGCCACCGTCTCGACCGACACACCGTACGCGGCGATCGCGCCTGCGGCGACGAGGTCGTCGAGGGCGTCATAGGTGACATCCGCGTCGATCACCTCGGACGGCGGGCAGTGAAGCTGGACGAGATCGAGCGTCTCGACGCCGAGGTTGCGGCGGGAGCGATCGGTCCACGCGCGGAAGTTCTCGGGCGTGTAGTTGGCCGGCTCCTGTGCCGCCCGACGCCCCATCTTGGTGGCGACCGTGATCTCATGGCCGGGCCGATCGGCCAGGAACCGGCCGATGATCTGCTCGCTGCGCCCGTCGCCGTACACGTCGGCGGTGTCGAACAGCGTCACGCCCGCATCGGCCGAGGCCTCGAGCACGGCCCGCGCGTCGTCCTCAGAGACGTCGCCCCAGTCGGCGCCCAGCTGCCAGGTGCCGAGGCCGATGGCGGAGACGGAACGACCGGTGGACCCGAGGCTGCGCTGCTGCATACGCCCAGCCTAGAGCCGACCGCGGACACCCCGCGGACGCCAGCGAGGGCCGGGTATGCTCCCCCGGCCCTCGCTTCGGCTCCGATCAGGCGTTCGTCTTGGCGCGTCCCTTCGTCTTGACGGTCTTGATCGTGCCGGTCACTGCGTCGCTCTCGGCGTGGGTGCCCGAGCGCTGCGCGCGGACCGCGTCGAACGACGTGCCGTAGTAGGCCGCCTCCATGAGGGTCTTCATGTCCGCGATCATCGGCATCCGCGGGTTGGCGGGCGCGCACTGGTCGCCGTACGCGGCCATCGCCAGGTCGTGCAGACCGGCGATGAACGCCGCCTCGTCCACGCCCTGCTGCTGGAACGACCGCTCGATGCCGACCCGGTCGCGCAGCTCCTCAACGGCGCGGGCGTAGCTCTCCACGCCCTCCTCCGGGGTCGACGCCGGCAGACCGAGGTGAGCGGCGATCTCCTGGAAGCGCTCGGGGGCGATGTAGCGCTCGTACTTCGGCCAGCTCGTGAGCTTCGTGGGGATGCGGCCGTTGTAGCGGATCACGTGCGGCAGGTACACCGCGTTCGTCCGTCCGTGGATGAGGTGGTACGTCGCACCGGTGACGTGCGCCATGGCGTGGACGATGCCGAGGAACGCGTTGCCGAAGGCCATGCCGGCGATGGATGCCGCGTTGTGCATCTTCTCGCGGGCCTTGAGCTCGGCGGCGTCCGTGGAGTTCGGCTGGGCCTTGGCGCTCAGCTCGATGTTCTCGAAGATGAGCTTGATCGCGTGGAGGCACAGTCCGTCGGTGTAGTCGTTCGCGTAGACGGACACATAGGCCTCGGTGGCGTGCGTGAGGGCGTCGAAGCCCGCGTCGGCGACGAGGAATCCGGGGAGCACCTTGGTGAGCTCCGGGTCGATGATCGCGACCGACGGCGTGAGGGCGTAGTCGGCGAGCGGGTACTTCATGCCGCTCTCGTCATCGGTGATGACCGCGAACGGCGTCATCTCCGAACCGGTGCCCGACGTCGTCGGGATGCACACGAGCTTGGCGAGCTTGCCCATCTCGGGGAAGGTGAACGCGCGCTTGCGGACGTCGAAGAACTTCTCGCGCATGTCGGAGAACTCCACCTCGGGGTTCTCGTAGAGCAGCCACATGACCTTCGAGGCATCCATCGGCGAACCGCCGCCGAGCGCGATGATCGTGTCGGGCTTGAACTGCCGCATCGCCTCCGCACCCGCCCGGACCTCGGAGACCTTCGGCTCGGGGCGCACCTGGTTGAGCAGCTGCACCTGGACGCGGTTCTCACGCCGGTTGAGGACGTCCATGACCTTGTCGACGTAGCCGAGCTTCGTCATGGTCTCGTCGGTCACGATGGTCACCCGCTCGAGGCCGCGCATGTCGGCCAGGTAGCGGATGGCGTGGGGCTCGAAGTAGGTCTTGGCCGGGATCTTGAACCACTGCAGGTTGTTGTTGCGTCGACCGATGCGCTTGACGTTCAAAAGGTTCACCGCCGAGACGTTGTTGGAGACCGAGTTGTGGCCGTAGGAGCCGCAGCCCAGGGTGAGCGACGGCATGAAGGCGTTGTAGATGTCGCCGATGCCGCCGAGCGCCGACGGGCTGTTCTCGATGATGCGGACGGCCCGGACGACCTCGCCGAACTTGGCGATGACGGCTTGGTCGTTGGAGTGGATGGCGCCCGAGTGACCGAGTCCGTCGAAGTCGACCATCTGCCTGGCGAGGTCGATGCCCTCGTCGGGGGTGGCGGCGCGCAGCACGGCGAGCACCGGCGCGAGCTTCTCCCGCGTGAGCGGCTCGTGGGGTCCGACGCCCGAGACCTCGGCGAGGATGATCGAGGTGTCCTCGGGGACGGTGAAGCCGGCCTGCTCGGCGATCCACACCGGCGACTGGCCCACGACCTTCGCGTTGAGCTTCGCATCGGCGCAGTTCACGCTGTCAGCGGCGACGCCGAAGATGAACTCCTCCAGCATGCGCTTCTCGGCGGGGGTCGCCATGTAGGCGTGCAGCCGGGCGAACTCGGCGAGCGCTTCCTCGGCGATGGGCGCGTCGAGGATGACCGCCTGCTCGCTCGCGCAGACCATGCCCATGTCGAAGGACTTCGAGAGCACGATGTCGTTCACGGCGCGGCCGACCTTGGCGGTGCGCTCGATGAAGGCCGGCACGTTGCCGGCGCCGACGCCCAGCGCGGGCTTGCCGCACGAGTAGGCGGCGCGGACCATCGCGTTGCCGCCCGTGGCGAGGATCAGGGCGACGCCCGGGTGATTCATGAGCTCGCCCGACGCCTCCATCGACGGCTCCTCGATCCACTGGATGCAGTCCGCCGGCGCGCCGGCGGCCACCGCGGCGTCGCGCACGATGCGGGCGGCGGCGACCGAGCAGTTCTGCGCCGACGGGTGGAAGCCGAAGACGATCGGGTTGCGGGTCTTCAGCGCGATGAGCGACTTGAAGATGGCGGTGGAGGTCGGGTTGGTGACCGGGGTGAGCGCGCAGATCACGCCCACGGGGTCGGCGATCTCCGTGATGCCGGTGAGCTCGTCGTGCGAGATGACGCCGACCGTCTTCTGGTTGATGATCGAGTTCGTCACGTGCTCGCACGCGAACATGTTCTTCACGGCTTTGTCCTCGAAGAGGCCGCGGCCGGTCTCCTCGACCGCCATGACCGCGAGGTCGCCGTGGTGGTGGAGCGCTGCCACAGACGCCTTGCGGACGATGTGGTCGACCTGCTCCTGCGTGAATGATGCGTACTCCGCGAGGGCAACCTGCGCCCGTTCGACCAGAGCATCGATCGACGTAGACATTGTGGGTCTCCTACCCGGCGCGGATGCTTCATCCGCACCCTTGCTGGTTCGGGTCGGGATGGTTCCCCGCCCTTCTGATGCCATTATCCTCACTGTGATCTGACCACACAAGGGGGCGAGGTGTGAACAAATCGAAGACGGGTTATGCACGCCGATGACCGCTCCGCCGGGGCGCGGATCGGCGCACACTGGGGTCATGTCGAAGGTGCCGCTCTACTACTACTCGTCGACCTCGAACCTCACGGGTCGGTTCGCGGCGAGCCTCGCGCGCACCGACGGGCGCCCCGTGCGGAACCTCGCCGATCCGGCCGTGCGGAAGACCGAGGCACCGGGCCCCTGGGTGCTGCTGACTCCGTCGTACAAGGCGGGCAACGCCAACGAGGTGACCCTGCCGGCAGGCGTGCGGAGCTTCCTCCGCTCCCCCATGAACCGGCGCCGTCTGATCGGGATCATCGGATCGGGCAATCGCAACTTCGGCGTCTACTACCAGGCGGCGGCGCGGCAGCTCGCGCAGCGGTCAGGACGGCCGATCCTGTTCGAGTTCGAGCTGTCGGGCACCGCCGAGGACGTCGCGCGCTGCGCCGCCATCCTCGCCGACCTCGACGCTGCCCTGAACGCCTCCGACTGACCTCTCCCGCCGCGCTTCGGTCGGAGGCGCTTGACCCTCACACTGTGTCAGGGTCGATCGTGTGGACATCATGTACACCATCGGAGAGTTCGCCGCCCTGGGACGGGTGAGCGTGCGCATGCTGCGGCACTACGACGCGATCGGGCTGCTGGTCGCGGCGAGGGTCGACGGACGCACGGGCTACCGCTCGTACACCATCGACCAGCTGCCGCTGCTCCTGCGGATCGTCGAACTGCGGGAGCTGGGCGTGGGCCTGGACCGCATCGCCGACCTGGCCGCCGCCGCGGACCAGGACGAGGCGCTGCGGACGGTGCTCGTCGAACGACGCCGCGCCCTGGCCGCGTCCGTCGCCGAGGATCGCCTGCGCATCGCCCGGATCGAGCGTCGCCTCCGTCTTCTGGAAGGAACCACCATGTCGGATGTCCACTACACGCGCATCGCGCCCGTCACCGTCTACGCCGCCCGCACCGTCGCCCCGGGCATGGGACCCGAGAACATCGGCCCGGCGATCGGTCCGCTCATCGAGGAACTGGACCGTGCCCTGCAGGCGGCCGGACGTCCGCTCCTCGAGCCCGGCATCTTCTGGTACGACGCCGAGGACGACGAGCGCATGACGGTGCACGTCTCCTATGTCGCCGAGCCGGAGCCGGTTCCCGGTGACGGCTACGACGTCGTCGAGCTGCCCGAGCTCGCCACCGCCGCGACCCTCCAGCACCGTGGCGACATGAGCGGCATCGGCGAGTCCTGGTCGACGCTCATGGAGCAGATCGTCGCCGACGGCTACCGCGTCGTCGGGCCGTGTCGCGAGGTGTACCTCGAAGCCGACGGCCACGTTCCCGGCCCCGACTGGCTGACCGAACTGCAGGCGCCGGTCGAGCGCGTCTGACTCACGCCGCCGCCGCGTCGTCCTCGTCTTCGACGGGGCGCGCGGCGGCGATGTGCGCGATGGGCCGCCAGACGAGAAGCAACGTGAGCGCGGCGCCGAAGAAGGCGAACCACCACGGCGCCGTCAGTCCCCACACCTGGGCGATGACGCCACCGAGTGCCTGGCCGATCACGAGGCCGCCGAAGACGCCGACCATGTTCACCGAGGCGATGCGCCCCTGCAGCTCGTGCGGGACGAGGCGCTGACGCACCGTCGTCGAGATGGTGCCCCACACGAACGCGTACGCCCCGAACGCGAACATGATCACGAAGGCGATCGCCCCCGACGTCGTGAGCGCGAACGCGAGGTGCATGAGCACCTCCGCTGTCAGGCACACCCGCATGAGCGCCTTGAACGAGAAGCGGCTCTCGAGCCAGCCGAAGCTGAGAGTGGACAGGAGGCCGCCGATCGCCGACGCCGTGGTCAACGCGCCGTAGCCCACCGGACCCATCTGCAGGTGCTCGGTGGCGTAGAGCACCAGCACACCCCAGGGCGCTGCCCACGTGATGTTGAACGTGAGGATGATGATGACGAGGGTGCGCACCGGCGGGTTACGCCAGAGCCACCGCATCCCCTCGAGGATGTCGGTGTGCACCGCCGTGCGCGGACCCGCCGCGTCCGCCGACGGGACGCGGGTGGTCGCGATCCGTGAGATGAGCACCACCGCGAGCGCGACACAGATCGCCTGGACGGCGAACGGCCAGAAGGAGCCGAGCGCGAAGAGGAAGGCGCCCAGGGGCGGGCCGCCGAACTGGTTCGCGACGAGGAATCCCGCCTGCAGTCGGGCGTTGCCGATGCCGAGGTCCTTCTTGCGCACCATCATCGGCAGGAGCGTGCTGCTTGTCGTGTCGACGAAGACCTCCGCGCAGCCGTAGACGAAGGCCACCACCAGCACCACCCAGATGGTGGCGACGCCGGTCACCAGGAAGGCGCACAGCGCGACGAGCACCAGCGCACGGATGCCGTTGGCGACCATGATCAGCACGCGACGGTCCACGCGGTCGGCGATGGCGCCGGCGTGGAGGCCGAACAGCAGCCAGGGCAGGAACTGGAGGACCGCGCCCGATGCGACGAGCACGGGCGAGTCGGTCATCGAGGCGATGAGAAGCGGCGAGGCAGCGAGCGCGATGCCGTCGCCGACGTTGCTCGTCCACGACGAGGCGAGCAGCCACCGGAAGTCCCGCCCCAGCCGCCGCGGCGCGACCCACTCTCCGATGCTCACCGGTCGAGCCTAGGACACGCCGCCGACACGGTCGGTACGCGGATGTCCCGGGAGCGCTGCGCCGCCGGCACGCCCGGGATTTGCTGCAGTGATACCCCCGGGTGTATTTTGGGGATACCCCCTGGGGTATAACGACGAGATGAGGAGTTCCCGATGTGCAGCAGAGTGACCTGCGCGGAGTGCGGCAAGGCGACATGGGCGGGCTGCGGCCAGCACGTGGAGGCCGCCCTGCGGGGTATCCCGGCAGAGGACCGCTGCCCCGGCCACGACGACGCGGTGGCGTGATGCGCATCGTCATCGTCGGTGGCGTCGCCGGAGGGATGAGCTGCGCCGCACGCGCCCGCCGCCTCGACGAGAGCGCCGAGATCATCGTGCTCGAGCGCGGTGCGCACGTGTCGTTCGCCAACTGTGGCCTGCCGTACTACGTCGGCGGCGAGATCGCCGAGGAGCAGTCGCTGCTGGTGCAGACGCCGGAGACGCTGCGCGCCGCGCTGGCCCTCGATGTGCGCACCGGCCATGATGTCGTCGCCGTCGACACGACGGCCAAGACGCTGAGCGTCCGAACCGTCGACGGCGACTCCGACCTCTCCTACGACGCGCTCGTGCTCTCCCCCGGCGCATCCGCATTGCGTCCGCCCCTGCCCGGGCTCGACTCGCCGCGCGTGCGCACGCTCCGCACGGTGGAGGACGCGATCACCCTGCGCGGCGCGGTGCTCGGCGGCGCTCGCCGCGCCGTCGTCCTCGGCGCCGGCTTCATCGGCATCGAAGCGGCCGAGGCGCTGGCCGGGCAGGGGCTCGACGTGTCTGTCGTCGAGTTGGCACCACATGTGCTGCCGCCGCTGGAGACCGAGCTGGCGTCTCTGGTGGCCCAGGAGCTCGGCGCGCTCGGCGTCGACGTCCGCGCCGGGATCGGGGCGGCGAGCGTCGAGCACGGTGACGACAGCGACATCGTCGTGCTCTCCGACGGAGCCCGCATCCCGGCCGACATCGTCGTGCTCTCGGTGGGCGTCCGCCCCGACACGGCACCGTTCGAAGCCGCCGGCATCGCCTGCGAACGCGGCGCCATCATCGTCGACGAGCACGGCCGCACCTCGGCCGAGAGCGTCTGGGCCGCGGGCGACGCGACGGTGTCGGTCGACGCCGTGACCGGCAGCCGTCGTCCCGTCGCGCTCGCCGGCCCGGCCAATCGTGCGGGGCGACTCATCGCGGACGACATCCTGCGGCCGGGCGCTGCGCGTGCCCTCCCGCAGCCCGTCGGCACCGCGATCGTGCGCGTCGGGTCGCTGACCGCCGCCCTCACCGGCGCGAACCGCTCCTCGCTCGACACCGCCGGCATCGCGCACCGTACGCTCCACCTGCACCCCAATCAGCACGCCGGCTACTTCCCCGGCGCTGCGCAGATCCATCTCATCGTGCAGCTGCGTGCCTCCGACGGACTCCTCCTCGGTGCGCAGGCCGTGGGCACCGAGGGCGTCGACAAGCGGATCGACGTGCTCGCCACGGCCATCCGCGCGGGGATGACGGTCGACGACCTCATCGACCTCGACCTCGCCTACTCCCCGCCCTACGGACAGGCGAAAGACCCGGTGAACCTCGCCGGGATGGTCGGCGAGAACGTCCTCACCGGCGCGCTGACCCTCTGGTACGCGGACGAGCTCGAAGAGCAGCAGCACCGCGCGCTGATCCTCGACGTGCGCACCGCCGCCGAGTACGCCACCGGCGCCATTCCGGGGTCACTCCACATTCCGCACACCGAGCTCCGCGAGCGCATCGATGAGGTCCGCGAGGCGGCCGAGGGCCGCCCGGTGCGGGTGACCTGCCAGTCCGGCGTGCGCTCGGCCATCGCCCATCGCGTGCTCACCCAGGCGGGATTCGACTCCGCCTCGCTGTCCGGCGGCATGCTGACCCTCCGCGCCTGGCTCGGTGAGCGTCAGTCCGAGGTCCTCACCGCGCCGGCAGTGCTCCAGCATGCCTGACCTCGCCCACTCCCCCTTCCACCGCCAAACCGACCGATCCGGAGAGAACGCATGAGCACCATCGACGTCGAGGCGCAGAAGCGCATCCTCAACCGCCTCCGCCGCGCGCGCGGCCAGCTCGACGCCGTCATCGCCGCGGTGGAGAACGAGCGGCCGTGCCGCGAGGTCGTGACGCAGCTGTCTGCGGTCTCGAGCGCCCTCGACCGCGCCGGCTTCGCGATCGTGTCGACCGCGATGAAGGACTGCATCGCCGATCCCGACGGGGCCCGGGAGAGTCAGGGCCTCACGACGGAGGAGCTCGAGAAGCTCTTCCTCATGCTCGCCTGAGAGCGACGCCCGCCGCCGACGACCCCGAAGGAGAAGACAGACGATGTGTTACCCCGTGACCTGCCGGAAATGCGGAAAGACGACGTGGTCCGGTTGCGGGCAGCACGTGGACCAGGTGATGCGACGCGTTCCCGCTTCTCAGCGCTGCGCGGGGCACCAGGCCGACCCGTCCAGCGGCTTCTTCGCGCGACTGTTCGCGCGCTGACACCGGCGGGCGGGCTGCCTCCGCTCAGCCGCGCGCCGGCTCCTCGACGGCCGCTCCCCAGCCGTCGTAGTCACCGCCGTGGCGCTCGATGATCGCGATCACCTCGCGCAGGAACTGCGCAACGGTGTCGTCGCTCAGCGCTTCCTGGCGCGCCGCTCGAAGGATGGTCTTCATCCAGCGGCGGCCCAGGCCGACCTCGAATCCCGCCGCAACGAGCTCATCGCCTGCGGACTCGGCCTGTGCACGACGCGTGAAGATCGCGAAATGCTCCACCTCGCGCGGCACGCTGAGCACGTCACCGAGTCCGCCGCGCTGATCGCGCTGCGTGGGCCACATCGACATCTGGAAGTCGTAGGTAGACATTCGCCCAGTATGGCCGAACGGGCGAGAGTGCCGCCCGGCGTCGCGGTCGGAGCGTCCTGGCAGCCTCGTGCGTCCCGTCCGACCTGAGCTGACCAAGCTGACCCCCTCCTGCACGGTGAGGGGTGGGAAGCACCCGTTCACGGGATGCGGGGCGACCCGACCGCCGCGCATCATGGGCGGAGACAAGCTCCCCGGCGCCGTTCACCCGTGTCCGCCAGGACACGGCGCCGCCCAGGAGCGAAGGAGTGCGACCATGCTCACCAAAGCTCTTCTCGTTCGCCTCGAGGCGCTGCCGGGCAAAGAGGAACAACTGGCGAACTTCCTGATCGGTGCGCGGTCGGTGGTCATGGAGGAGCCGGGCACCATCGCGTGGTTCGCGATTCGGCTCGGCCCCTCGACGTTCGGTGTGTACGACGTCTTTCCCGACGATGCCGCTCGAGACGCCCACCTCGCCGGTGGTGTCGGTCAGGCGCTCGGTCCCAACACGGGTGTCCTGTTCAGCGAGCCGCAGGTCGAGCGGATCGACATCCTCGCCGACAAGATGCCGGCATAGCCAGGTAAAGCTGAGGACCCTCATGACTACCTATAAGGTCGGCTACTTCGTCGGAAGTCTGTCGTCGACGTCGATCAACCGCATCCTGTCCAGAGCACTCATCCGCGTGGCCCCGGACGAGCTCGAGTTCAGTGAGATCCCGATCGGTGACCTGCCGCTGTACAGCCCGGACTACGACACCGACTATCCGCCCGCCGCGCGCGAGCTGAAGGCTGCCATCGACGCCGCCGACGCAGTGCTGTTCGTCTCCCCCGAGTACAACCGTTCCATCCCCGGCGCGTTGAAGAACGCGATCGACTGGGCGTCCCGGCCGTGGGGTCAGAACTCCTTCGATCACATTCCCGCCGCAGTGATCGGAGCCTCGATCGGTCAGATCGGAACGGCGATCGGTCAGCAGAGCCTGCGCGCTGTGCTCAGCTTCTGCAACGCACGTCAGATGACCTCACCCGAGGCGTACATCCATTACTCCGCCGAGGTCTTCCGGGACGACGGCGAGATCACCAACCACTCCACCGAAGAGTTCCTCCGCGCCTACATGGGCGAGTTCCGCACCTACATAGCTATGGTTCTCACGGTCCTCCCCCGCCGACCGGCGGCGTGATCAGCCTCGTACGCGCTCGGCGGCGTCTGCTCGGTCAGCCCTGGCGTGCAGCCGCCGACCCGCAGGTGCAGGGCCACTGGACCGTGGGGTGTCGGCAGAACCACTCGTGGTACTGATGGCCGTGAAGCGACCGACTCCCAGTGAACACCTCATCGCTTTGCGCATCGGCGCCCGCTGCGCAAATGTTCCCGTTGAGATCCCGCACAGCACGCTCAGCCGCGTACGGTCGACACCCCGCCGTATCTGATGCACAGGTCGCCAGCGAACGCCTTGCGAGACACGATCGTCTTCTCCAGCGCCGCGCACGTGACGAGGCTCCCCGCGGTCCCGGTGACGTATACCCACTTTCCGCCCGGGGGCTTGGCGAAGTAGAAGCCGGCGTTCGGAACGCGCGCCGACCATGAGAAGACCCGTCCGCTCACGTAGCCGGGGGTCCCGGAGCGGGTGCTGAGGCTGTGGAAGACCGCGTTCTCGAGGCGCGCAGGGTTCAGCGCCGCGATGAGCTTCAGGAACGGGCGGTAGCGGTCGACGATCGTTGCGAGAGTGGACCGGTCGATGCAGCGAATCCAGACCTGGGCGAGCGATTGCGTCCTCGCGAACGAGCGGTCGATCTGGCACATCAGCGTCGAGGAGACGAAGTTGCTGACCGTGCTGAGGGTTCCGTGGATGCCGCTGATCCGACCATCGCGTACGAACCCACTGGCGAGGAGAGCCTCCCGTGCGGCGATGACGTACTCCGTGCTACCGGTCTCCCCGTAGAAATAGGTGCGTGTCTGCGTGACGGTTCCGTCGACGTACCACGTCCGGCCGGGCACCTTGAGCTCCGCAGTTGTGCGCTCCACCGCGACTTCGGGGTTTATGCCGAGCGTGGCCACCGCAGCAAGACCGGCATCGTGCGCCGCCTCCCGGGCCGCCCACGCCGGCGGTGTCGCCGCGTTCGCCGCGGTCGCCGGGACCAGGGGTGTCACCGCGAGAAGCACGGCGATGACCGCACCCCACGCTCTGCGGCTGCTCGAACCGAACGACTTCATCTGATTCCGGTTCCCTTCGGCCTGGCCGGCGTTCACGCTACGCGACCTTCTTCGCGGCAGACAGGCGCGCGACCGTGGTGTACCCGGACTTCTTGCCGGTCACTTTCACGGTCAGGTACCTCCCCCGCAGCGACGACGGGATCACGTACGTGGACTTCGTCGCCCCTCTGATCGCCCTTCCGCTCGCGTACCACTGGTACGTGAATGTGGTGCCCGTGCTCCACGTCCCCGGCTTCGCGGTCACCTTCGCACCGGTCTTCACCGTCCCAGAGATCGTCGGGACCGCCGTCCGCGGCACCTTCAGCGTCGCCTTCGACGCGAGGCTGACGGTCGTGTACCCCGACTTCTTCCCCGCGACCTTCACCGTGAGCGACTTCCCCATCAGGCTCGACGGGATCGTGTACGTGGCCTTGGTCGCCCCTGAGATCTTCACTCCATTCGCGTACCACTGATACAGGAACGTCGTCGACGTAGACCACGCACCCGGCTTTGCCGTCAACGTCGCCCCCACCTTCGCGGTCCCCGAGATCGTCGGAACCGACGTTCGCGGCACCTTCAGCGTCGGCGCGGACTCCTTGAACTCCTGGTGGGACTCCGCGAGCTGGGCCCAGACGTTCACCGTGATGCTCTTGCCGAGGACGGCCGATGTGACCTTATAGGTCGACGAGGTCGCATCGGTGATCCGCGCCCCGTTCGCCAACCACTGGTAGCGGAGTGTGAGCCCCGCGGGCCACGCGCCTGTGGTGGTGGTGAGAGTGCTCCCGACGACCGCGGTGCCGGAGACCACCGGACGTGCCGGCAGACCGCCGACGGTGTCGACGTTCATGTCCACGCCCGTGACGGCGGTGCTCGTCGTCAGATCGACGGGAGTGGCTCCCGTCTGGTCGACCGAGTCGTTCCACCACTCGCCGGCGGATGATGCTGTTCCGGCGCCCGCTCCGAAGCGACTGAAGGCATGGACGAAGTAGACGCCGGGCACGTTGCGGCGGATCGTGTACGTGCCGTCGTCCTCCACGCGCACGAAGCCATACCCATTCGGCTCGGCGGACACCATCCAGTAGTCGTCGCGCGTCGCCTCGAACCAGGCGCCGCTGATCCGCCCGGAGATGGTCCGGCCCTCCATCAGCGTCTGCGTGACCTCGACGGTCGCGCCGGGGGCCGCCACGGTGATCGTGTGAGCGCCCTCGAAGTCGAAGGCGCCGCCCTGCCACTGGTACACGACGACGTTGCCCGTCTCCGAGTAGTCGTGGTTCTCATATTTGATCTTGTAGGACCCGGGCGGGAACCCGTCCAGGGTGAACGTCCCGTCGTCCGCCGCGTGAGCCGACGCGACCCGATCCTCCGGGTCGTCTACACGGTAGAGCGAAACATCCGTGGAGATCTCGGTCACGTCCGTGCCAGCGGGGTAGGTCACCGTCCCGGTGATGGTGGACCCCAGCGCGAGCTCCGCGTCGACACCCGTGCGCGCCTCCCCCTCCGCCAGAGTGATCGGTGTCGCTCCCCCGAGTGTGGGTGAGTCATGCCACCATTCCGAGGCGAAGGTCGGTCCCGCAAAGAACAGCACCCGGTAGGTTCCGGCGTCCAACCCGCTGTAGGTGTATGTCCCATCCTCCCAGCTGACGCGTCGGCTGCTGCTGAAGATCGGGCGGCTGTCCTCGTCGAGCATGGTGACGACCGCATAGATCGCGTCTTCGTCGACAGTGTGCCCGGCAGGCACGGCGACGGTCCCCGAGATAGACGCGGTGCTCCCCGCGATCGCAGGTGCCGCGACGAGCGACAGAACGAGGGCGAGCACGACGCTCGTAGCGACGGTGAGCGAGCGCGAGCGAGTGCGCATGGACATCATCTCCCCAGATGATCGAATCCAACGGTCGGAGGCAGAGCCAGCTGCACCCGAAACCCCAGGTGCGGGGTCAGCCTACTGGGGCCTAGCCCGGTCCGGATAGGGAATCGCAGACCAGGAGTCACGCAAACCCTCGGCGGTCCCTCGCGTTGCCCCACAAGCCGGCGACGACCGATCCAGTCGCCCCATAGACCATCGACACCACGGAAACGAAGAAGGGCACCGGCTGATAGCCGGTGCCCTTCCTCATTTTCGACCGTTTTGCCAACGGCCCAACCGTCGGGATGACAGGATTTGAACCTGCGACCCCTTGACCCCCAGTCAAGTGCGCTACCAAGCTGCGCCACATCCCGGTTCGCTGTCCGCACGCGGACAACTCCCCCATCTTACCCGCTCGCGGCGCGCCCCGCGAACCGGCTCGGCAGTGTCGGTGGTGGACCGTATGGTCGCGACATGGCCGAGATCGAGATCCTGCCGGCGTCCGCGGACCGCTTCGACGACATCGAGCATGCGCTGACGGGAGGTGGGGACGGCGGCTCGTGCTGGTGTCAGTGGTGGATGCTGCGGGCCAAGGACTTCGACGCGACGACCAACGACGAGAGGCGTGCTCTCCTGCGCGAGGACGTCGCCGCCTCCCCCGCGAGCGGGCTGGTCGTCTACGTCGATGGAACGCCGGTCGGATGGGTGAAGGTGTCGCCGCGTCCGGAGCAGCCACGCCTTGCGCTGACACGCAACTTCCACCAGTCGCCCGAGCCGTTCGACGACCCTGCCGTGTGGGCGATCACCTGCTTCGTCGTGCGACGGGAGTTCCGCAAGCAGGGCCTGTCGGAGCGGCTGCTCGATGCCGCAGTCACCCATGCGCGCACGCATGGAGCCCGGGTCGTGGAGGGGTACCCCGTCGACACCGACGCCACCCGCGCGTCCTCCAACAGCCTGTTCCACGGCGCGCTGTCGACGTTCGTGTCGGCGGGGTTCGTCGAGGTCGCCCGCCCAACGCCCAGCCGCCCGATCGTGTCGCTCGTGCTGGTCTGACGCGTCGTACGATGAGTGCCATGTCCACCTTCCGGCGGACGGCGGGTGAGCGAAGGGCCGCGATGACGCAGCAGGACACGAGATCCGCGCGCCTCGAGGCGACCCGCTGGTGGGGATTCTGGCTCTTCGCCGCGGTCGCCGCCGTCCACGTCGCGGCGATCGTGCTCCGCGCAGAGACGCTGACGTATCCGACGAAGCTCGTGCTGATCCCGACGCTCGCGCTCGCCTGCGTGTGGGCGCTGCGCGGAAGCCCCGCCACACCCACGGCGACGCTCCTGTACGCGGCGCTCGCCTTCTCGTGGCTCGGCGACGGCGCGGCCTTCTTCTTCCCGTACCTGACCGATGAGCTGCCGGCCATGCTGCTGTGCTTCGGCCT
Source organism: Microbacterium sp. T2.11-28 (assembly GCF_950097975.1). Lineage (GTDB taxonomy): Bacteria > Actinomycetota > Actinomycetes > Actinomycetales > Microbacteriaceae > Microbacterium. The sequence continues at coordinate 160,661 of NZ_CATNHF010000028.1, read as the reverse complement.
GGCGCACCTGCTCTACATCGCACTGTTCGCCGGGCGGGTCCGCGAACGGCAGGTGCCGCCGTGGGCTCTCGTCTACGCGGTGTGGTGGGGCGTCATGATCGCCGTGCTGTGGCCGCATCTCGGCGGACTGCTCGTGCCGGTCATCGTCTACGGCGCGGTGCTCGCCGGCACGGCCGTGTTCGCGACCCGGGGCGGCACGCTCACGACGGCGGGCGGCGCGCTCTTCCTGGTCTCGGACACCCTGCTGGCCCTGCGGCTGTTCCTCCCCGGCGTCTCGGAAGCGGCCGCAGGTCCCTGGATCATGGCGACCTACTGCGCGGGGCAGGGGCTGCTCGTGCTCGGTGTCGCCCGCATCCTGCGACGGGACCTGCGATGAGCGAAGCCGTGCGTGTCGATTCCTGGCTCTGGGCCGTCCGCGTCTACAAGACGCGCTCGGCGGCGACGACCGCGTGCCGCGCCGGACATGTGCGGGTCAACGGCGAGAAGGCCAAGGCGGCGCAGGCGGTGCGCGTCGGCGACGAGCTGCGGGTGCGGATCGCCGGCTTCGACCGCATCCTCATCGTGCGCCAGCTGATCGTCAAGAGGGTCGGCGCCCCGCTGGCGGCGGTCGCCGCCGAAGACCGGACGCCCGCCCGAGAGCCCACCGCCATGCTCGCCGTGCGCGATCGCGGCGCGGGACGCCCGACCAAGCGCGAGCGCCGCGACATCGACCGCCTGCGCGGCCGCGAGTGACTCAGCCGCGAGCGGGCCGTGCGGCCGCCCGGCGCGCGACCACATCCGTCACCGCTGCGATGGCGACCGTCGCCACGTAGACGACCAGGTCGCGCGGGTCGAACACGGTGCCGAGCACGAGCATGGCCGGTCCGAACCCCGCGCCCCACTGCGCGGGCAGTCCCGTGAGCTGGAACAGCTCGACCCCGACGCACCACGCCCCAGCGATCGCCGCGACGACCGGCGACGACAGCCGCGGCGCGACCGCCACGAGTCCCGCATAGACGGCCACCGCGTACAGCACGTCGCCTGCGATGTCGCCTCCGACGCCCGTGAGCCGCAGATGGACGAACAGCCCGACCGCCACCGCCGATGCGAGCGCGGAAGCCGCAGCGATGCGCCGCCCCGTCGCCGTGCGGGTGCGTGTGCGCCGTCTCGGCGTCAGAGCAGTGCCCGCAGCCACGAGACGGGCTCCACGGCGACGCCCGGGCCCTCGGTCAGACGCGAAGCCAGGCCGCGGTCGCTCGTCACCGCGGTGACGCGGCGGCCCGCCGCCGCCAGTCCCTTCGCCTGGTCGACGATCGCGTCGTCGCCGTGCGCGTCCGCGCGCACCACCGTCACCCCGTCGACCTCCGCGGCAGCCCTCGCCTCGCCCTCCAGCACCGCCACGATCTCGGGATACCAGCGGTCCTCGGGAAGCCCGAGCGCGGCGCCGTCTATGCCGTCTCCGGCCAGTTCGGCCAATCGCGCGAGCAGACCGGACGCAGCGCCGGCGCGGTCCTTCCACCAGCCGTCGGGGACGGAGCCGACGACGTTCGCGGCATCCACGACGAGCACCGGCCGCACATCGAGGAGGGGAAGCAGGTTGCGCCACGAGGCGGCGAAGCCCGGATGCAACGGGTAGTCGGTGACGGACTCCACCGGCACCCAGGAGAGCTCGCGGCTCTCGGGGTCGCTGATCACCGCTTCGAAGGGCGTCGTGACGTCGGCGACGACGGTGCTGTACGTCCAGATGCCCACGTCGAAGACACTGATGAGGCGCGGGTGGACGGCGTCGGCCGGGACACCCGCTTCTTCGGCGGACTCGCGCAGTGCGCCGTCGCAGGCCGACTCGCCCTCATGACGAGCGCCGCCCGGGAGCGCCCAGGTGTCGCCGTGATGGCTCCACGAGACCCGATGCTGGAGCAGGACGGACCCGCGCGTCCCCCGTGCCGGATCAAGGGCGAGCAGCCCCGCCGCACCGAAGCGGCCCCAGTACTGCGTGCCGTCCGGGGCGACCACCCACGCGTCGCCGGGATCGCGCGGCCCCGAGGGCCGGCGCGGCTCTCCGGGTGCGGGGGGCACGATCGTCATCCCCCCACCTTCGCACACGATGCGACCCCGGCCGCCTGCGTGTCGCAATAGGCAAGCGAGATTCCTTGCGACACGCCATATGTGTACTCGACGAAGCCAACAACCACTACATATGGTGGTCAGACCACATTCGGCGAGAGATCGCCGCTCGTCTTCTGAGAGAGGAACCCCCATGTCTTCCCGGCCCACCCCGCGCACCGTCACCGTCTCCGAGACCGTCGACGAGTACCTGTCGCGCGCCGACTGGCGCGTCAATGCCAACGCGAACCAGGGCTATTCGCTGGGCGGCATGATCCTCAACTCCGCCGGCAAGCTCATCGCGAACTACTGGCTCGACGAGGTCTACGCGCCGGAGGCGGGCGCCGCGCACCGCGACGGCGATCTCCACATCCACGACCTCGACGTGTTCGCGGGGTACTGCGCCGGGTGGTCCCTGCGCATGGTGCTCGAGCAGGGCTTCAACGGCGTCGCGGGCAAGATCTCCTCCGCGCCGCCCAAGCACTTCTCCAGCGCTCTGGGGCAGCTCGTCAACTTCCTGGGAACCCTCCAGAACGAATGGGCGGGCGCGCAGGCGTTCAGCTCCTTCGACACGTACCTCGCGCCGTACGTGCGCATCGACGGACTGGACTACGCGCAGGTGCACCAGGCGATGCAGGAGTTCATCTTCAACCTCAACGTCCCGTCGCGGTGGGGAACGCAGACGCCGTTCACCAACCTCACCTTCGACTGGGTGTGCCCTGACGACCTCGCCGCGCAGCATCCGCTCGTAGGCGGGTCGGTTCAGCCGTTCGCGTACGGCGACCTGTCCGAGGAGATGGGACTCATCAACCGCGCCTTCATCGAGGTGATGACGGCGGGAGACGCCGACGGCCGCGCGTTCACCTTCCCCATCCCGACGTACAACATCACCCGCGACTTCGACTGGGACGGTCCCCACGTCGAGGCGCTCTTCGCGATGACCGCGAAGTACGGCCTCCCCTACTTCCAGAACTTCGTCAACTCCGACCTCGACCCGCACATGATCCGCTCCATGTGCTGCCGCCTGCAGCTCGACCTCACGGAGCTGCTCAAGCGCGGCAACGGGCTGTTCGGCTCGGCCGAGCAGACGGGATCGATCGGCGTCGTCACGATCAACTGCGCACGGCTCGGCTTCGTGCACTCCGGCGACGAGACGGCAGCGCTCGCCCGACTCGACGCGCTGCTCGAGATCGCGCGCGACAGCCTGGTCGCCAAGCGCGCCGTCGTCACCGAGCACCTGGAGGGCGGCCTGTTCCCCTACTCGAAGCGCTACCTGGGCACCTTCGACAACCACTTCTCGACGATCGGCGTGAACGGCATCAACGAGTACGTGCGCAACCTCACCCGAGACGCCGACGACATCACCACCGAGGCAGGCGCCGCCCTGGCGACCCGCCTGCTCGACCACGTCCGCGCGCGCATGGTCGAGTTCCAGGAATCCACCGGCCACATGTTCAACCTCGAGGCCACTCCCGCCGAGGGCACCACCTATCGGTTCGCGAAGGAGGACATCGCACGGTTCGGCGATGCCGGCCTCCTCCACGCGGGAACACCGGCGCAGCCGTACTACACGAACTCGTCCCAGCTGCCGGTCGGCTACACCTCCGACCCGTTCCTGGCGATGGAGATGCAGGAGCCGCTGCAGGCCAAGTACACCGGCGGCACGGTCCTCCACCTCTACCTCGGCGAGGCGATGTCGTCGGCAGCCGCGTGCAGGCAGTTCGTGCGCCGGTCTCTCGAACGGTTCCGACTGCCGTACATCACGGTCACGCCGACGTTCTCGATCTGCCCCACGCACGGGTACCGCTCCGGGGAGCACGCGGTGTGCCCGGACTGCGGCCGCGAGTGCGAGGTCTGGACGCGCGTCATGGGTTACTTCCGGCCGATCGCCTCGTTCAACATCGGCAAGAAGGGCGAAGCTGAAGAGCGACGCCACTTCATCGCCGACGCCGTCGAGGAGGAATCATGGAGCGATCGCCCTCTGCTCCCTACGATCTGAGGATCGCGGGGCTCACACCGTTCTCGACCGTGGACTGGCCGGACATGCTGGTCGCCACGGTGTTCCTGCAGGGCTGCCCGTGGGACTGCTTCTACTGCCACAACCCGGCCCTGATCGACCCGCGCGCCGAGACGGTGCTGAGCTGGAGCGACGTCACCGATCTCCTCTGCGACCGCATGGGGCTGCTCGACGGCGTCGTGTTCAGCGGCGGCGAGCCCACGATGCAGAGAGGTCTCGTCCCGGCGATGCAGATCGCGCGGGCGCTCGGCTTCCAGGTCGGCCTGCACACGGGCGGCGCCTATCCGTCGCTGCTGGCAAAGGCACTCCCCTACGTGGACTGGGTGGGCCTCGACATCAAGGCGGCACGCGAGGACTACGCCGGCGTCACCGGCCGGGGTCCGAGCGGTGACCACGCGTGGCGGTCCCTGGAACTCGTGCTGGCCCACAACCTGCTGCGGACCGGCACGAAGCACCCGCTGGGCTACGAGGTGCGCACCACCGTGCACCCGGCAGCCATCGACGACGACGGGCTCCAGGAGCTCGGATGCCGCCTCGCCGACGCGGGCGTGGAGTGCTGGGCCGTGCAGCGGTTCCGTGATGCGGGGACCCGGCATCCGCTCCCCCGCATCACGGAGGCGGCCGCGGAGCTGCACTTCGATCGGCTGCCGGTCGAGCGCTTCGCGTCGTTCGAGCTCCGCTGAGGGCGACGACGTTTCGTCTCGTCGCTGCGCTCCTCGCTCAACGACCGGAGGGGCGAACCGGGCGACGTTTCGTCTCGTCGCGACCGGGGGCGAGCCGGCCGGTCGTTGAGCGAGCGCAGCGAGACGAAACGAAGTTCGGTCAGCGCTGGCGGCGCTCGCGCACCCGCATGTTCGTGACGATCGGCGTGCCCTCGAACCCGAACAGCTCGCGCAGCCGCCGCTGGATGAACCGGCGGTAGCCGGGGTCGAGGAACCCCGTCGTGAACAGCACGAAGGTGGGCGGGCGGGTCGAGGCCTGCGTCCCGAAGAGGATGCGGGGCTGCTTGCCGCCGCGGAGCGGGTGCGGGTGCTCGGCGACGAGTTCGGCCAGGAAGGCGTTGAACTTGCCGGTGGGGATGCGCTGGTCCCACGACTCGAGGGCGGTCTCGAGCGCCGGAACGAGCTTGTCGAGGTGCCGTCCGGTGCGGGCGGAGAGATTCACGCGGGGCGCCCAGGCGACGTGGGCGAGATCCTGCTCGATCTCGCGCTCGAGGTAGCGGCGACGGTCGATGTTCTCCATGTCGTCGTCGTTCAGGCGGTCCCACTTGTTGTAGGCGAGCACGAGCGCCCGGCCCGACTCCAGCACCAGGTCGATGATGCGGACGTCCTGCTCGCTGATCGGCTCGGACACGTCGAGGACGACGACCGCGACCTCGGCCTTCTCGAGCGCGGCGGAGGTCCGCAGCGACGCGTAGAAGTCGGCGCCCTGCTGCAGGTGCACGCGCCGGCGGATGCCCGCGGTGTCCACCAGCCGCCACAGCTTGCCGCCGAGTTCGACGATCTCGTCGACGGGGTCGCGGGTGGTGCCGGCGAGATCGTTGACGACCACGCGCTCCTCGCCCGCGGCCTTGTTCAGCAGCGACGACTTGCCCACGTTGGGGCGCCCGAGGATCGCCACCCGACGCGGACCGCCGAGCTCGTTCTTGGCGACGGCCGAGACCTCCGGCAGCACCTTCATGATCTCGTCGAGCAGGTCGGCGACACCACGGCCGTGGATCGCCGAGACGGGGTGCGGCTCGCCGAGGCCGAGGTTCCACAGCGCCGCGGCCTCCGGCTCCTGCCGTGCATCGTCGATCTTGTTGGCGACGAGGAAGACGGGCTTGTCGGCCTTGCGCAGAAGGCGGACGACCTGCTCGTCGGTGGCCGTGGCACCGACCATGGCGTCGACGACGAACAGCACGACGTCGCACAGCTCGATCGCGACCTCGGCCTGCGCGGCCACGGAGCGGTCGATGCCGCGGGCGTCGGGCTCCCACCCGCCGGTGTCGACGAGGGTGAACCGGCGATCCATCCACTCGGCCTTGTACGTCACCCGGTCGCGGGTGACGCCGGGGGTGTCCTCGACGACGGCCTCGCGACGTCCGAGGATGCGGTTCACGAGAGCCGACTTGCCGACGTTGGGGCGCCCGACGATGGCGACGACGGGAAGGGCGGGCAGGACCTCGACGACCTCGCCGCCGGCGGTGAAGCCGGCCAGCAGGTCGGCGTCCTCCTCGTCGAGCTCGTAATCGGCCAGCGACGCGCGCAGCGCCGCCGCCCGCTGCTCGGCGAGCTCCTCGTCGAGGTTCGCGAGCTTCTCCTCGAGACGGTCGGGACCGCCCTCGTACTCGTCGTCCACTGCGGCCATCAGCGCGCTCCCGTTCCGTCGCCGACGACGGCCAGGACGGCGTCGACGGTCTGTGCGAAGTCCAACTCGGTCGAATCGACCACGGTCACGCCCGGTGCGGCGGTGAGGAAGTCGACGACCTTCGAATCGGCCGCGTCGCGCTGGTGCAGCGCGGCGGCGACGGCCGCGGCGTCCTGACTGGAGACCTCGGCGCTGCGCCGCGCGGCACGGACCTCGGGCGCGGCGGTGAGGAGGATCCGCACCGGCGCGTCGGGGAAGACGACCGTCGTGATGTCGCGGCCCTCGACGATGACCCCCGGGACGGCGGCATCCGCCACGAGTGTGCGGAAGAGCCCATTGACCGACTCGCGGACGGCGGGCACCCGCGCGACTCCGCTCACGGCGCCGGAGACCCGCGGGTCGCGGATCGCGTCGGTCACCGCGACGTCGCCGACGCGCACCCAGTAGTCGTCGGGGTCGAGCGAGATGGCGTAGTCGAAGTCGGCGACGGCGGCGAGCACCGCTTCGGCGTCCGAGGTGTCGCCACCGCGCTCGAGGACGTGCCAGGCCAGGGCCCGGTAGGCGGCGCCGGTGTCGAGGTAGCCGTAGCCCAGCCGGCGGGCGACCTGCTTGGACACGCTGGACTTGCCGCTGCCGGCGGGTCCGTCGATGGCGACGGCCCGCACCTCCGCGGAATCGGACGGGTGGTGGTCAGTCATTCGAGAGGCTCGCAATCTTCCAGCCGCGCGCTTCCAGACCATCGACCGCGTGCCGCAGCACGGCGGGGTCGACGCTGATGTCGGCGAGGCCGAATTGAGCGCCCGGAGAGTGCTCCAGGCGCAGGTCTTCGACGTTCACGTCGAGTTCGCCCAGCTCGCCGAAGAGGCGGCCGAGCTGGCCGGGGGTGTCGTCGACCATCACGACGAGCTGCTCGAAGCGACGGTTCTGCCCGTGCTTGCCGGGCAGCCGCTCCACGCCGTCGTTGCCGCGACGGATCGTCTCGGCCACGGCGCGACGGGCGCCGGGAGACTCCGGGGCGCGGAGGGCGTCGGCGACGGCGGCGAGATCGCCTGCCAGCGCGTCGAGCACGTCGACGACCGGTGCCGCGTTGGCACCGAGGATCTGGACCCACAGCTCGGGGCCGGACGCCGCGATGCGCGTGGTGTCGCGCACGCCCTGACCGGCCAGACGCAGAGAGCCGTCCGGCGCGTCGACGAAGCGCCCCGCGAGGAGCGAGGCCACCAGCTGCGGCACGTGCGAGACGAGGGCGACGGCCCGGTCGTGCTCGTCGGGGGTCATCTCGATCGGGGTGGCGCCGAGGTCGAGCGCGAGGCCCTCCACCAGCGCGAGGTCGGCCGCCGGCGTCTCGCCGTCGCGGCACACGACCCAGGGGCGGCCGACGAAGATGTCCGCGCGGGCCGAGATCGCGCCCCCGCGCTCGCGACCGGCCATCGGATGCGAGCCGATGTAGTGGGTGAGGTCGATGCCGCGCTCCCGGAGCGCGCGCAGCGGCTCCAGCTTCACGCTGGCGACGTCGGTGACGACGACGCCCGGGAAGGACGTGAGCTCGCGCTCGATGACGTGGGCGGTCACGTCCGGCGGAACGGCGACCACGATCAGCGACGGCCGGTCGTCGTCCCGCGCGGGGCGGCCGGCGCCGTAGTCCACCGCCAGACGCAGCTGAGCGGGCGACGCGTCCGACAGTGCCACGTCGACGCCCAGGGCGCTCAGCGCGTGGCCGATGCTCGAACCGAGCAGACCCGCGCCGACGATGCGGACCGTCCCCGACGTGCGCGCCGCGCGGGCGCGCGCATCCGCAGAGGTCGAGTCGGTCACCGCTACTCCGGTCTCATGTCGCGTCGGGGTGGGGCGGCGGGGCCGCCTGGCGCGCGAGAGTCAGCAGCGCGCCGCGTTCCATCGTAGTCAACTCCCGTGCGCGGCCCGCTGGGAGCGTGCCCAGGTGCAGCGGCCCGAACTGACGGCGGACGAGCTCGCGCACCGGGTGGCCGACCGCGGCCATCATGCGCCGGACGATGCGATTGCGGCCCGAGTGGAGCGTGAGCTCCACCAGGCTCGTGTCCCCGCTGGCATCCAGCAGTCGCGCCTTGTCGGCGGCGATCGGCCCGTCCTCCAGGTCGATCCCCCGCGTCAGCCGAGCGATGGTCTGCGCCGTGACACGGCCCTCGACCTTCGCGATGTAGACCTTCGTCACCCCGAACGAGGGGTGCGCGAGGACGTGTGCGAGGTCGCCGTCGTTGGTGAGGACGAGCAGTCCGCTCGTCTCGGCGTCGAGCCGGCCGACGTTGTAGAGCCGTTCGGGCCAGTCCGCGGTGAAGCGGCGCAGATCCGGGCGCCCCTGCTCGTCCTTCATCGACGACACGACGCCGGTGGGCTTGTTCAGCACGACGTAGCGCTTGGTGGCGTCCAGCTGGATGGCGGTCCCGTCGACGTCGATGAGGTCGGACGACGGATCGATGCGCGTGCCGAGCTCGGTGACGACGACACCGTTGACGCGCACGCGCCCTTCCACGATGTACTGCTCGCTGACCCGGCGCGACGCGACGCCGGCGTTGGCGAGCACCTTCTGCAGGCGCACGCCGTCCTCGCGCCCCTCGGACGTCGGATCGATGTCGCTCATCTGAGCACCTCGCTCTCGAAGCCCTCGGCGCCGTCGTCGAGCAGTGGCGAGATGTGCGGCAGCTCGTCGAGGGAGTTGATGCCGAGGTTCACCAGCAGCGCATCGGTGGTGCCGTAGTTGATCGCTCCGGTCTCGGGATCGGTGTACAGCTCGGTGATGAGGCCGCGGGCGACGAGGGTGCGGACGACCGAGTCGACGTTGACCGCGCGGATCGAGGCCACCTGGCTGCGGGTGACGGGCTGCTTGTACGCGATCACCGCGAGGGTCTCGAGGGCCGCCTGCGACAGGCGCGACGGAGCCTGCGCGTTGACGAACTCGCTCACCAGATCGTCGTGCTCCTCGCGGACGTACAGGCGCCAGCCGCCGCCCACTTCGCGCAACTCGAATCCGCGGCGCGATCCCCCGTTCTCGCCGTCGTAGTCGGCGACGAGCGCCTCGACGGCCTGACGGACGACCGGCACGGGCGAGCCCACCGCCGCGGCGAGCGCGACGAGGCTGTGGGGCTCGTCGACCACCAGCAGAATCGCCTCGAGGCGCCGGGCGACGTCGGCGGGGTCCTGCGACCGCGCCGGAGCCTCCCCGTCGATCGCCTCGGTCCCCGAGCTCGTCGAGGGGTCGTTCACGTCATCGGTCATAGTCGGCTCCCAAGGTGGCGAGGTTCTCTTCGGACCAGCGTTCGGCCGTCCAGCGCAGGGTGAGTTCGCCCAGCGGTTCGAGCTGCTCGAAGGTCAAGGCCGCGTGCCGGTACAGCTCCAGCACGGCCAGGAAGCGGGCGACGACCACGCCGGTCTGATCGACGCCGGCGATCAGCTCGCGGAAGTTCAGCTGTCCGGCGCCGCGCAGAAGCGTGACGACGACCGCGGCCTGCTCGCGGATCGAGATGAGCGGGGCGTGCAGATGGTCCAGGCCGACGTGCGGGATCTCCTTGGGCGCGAAGGCCAGCATCGCGAGCGCCGCGAAATCCTCCTTCGACAGCGTCCACACCAGCTCGGGAACGGCGCGCCGGTAGCGCTCGTCGAGGCGCACGGCGCGCACATGGCGGCGGTCCTCGCGCTGCATGCGCCGCGCGAACCACGCCGACACCTCTTTGAATGCGCGGTATTGGAGGAGCCGCGCGAACAGCAGGTCCCGCGCCTCGAGCAGGGCGACGGACTCCGCGTCGACGAGCTCGCCCTGCGGCAGCAGGCCCGCGACCTTCATGTCGAGGAGCGTGGCGGCCACGACGAGGAACTCCGAGGCCTGCTCGAGCTCCTCCTCGTCCTCGAGACCCTTGAGGTAGGAGATGAACTCGTCGGTGACCTTGCTCAGCGACACCTCGGTGATGTCGAGCTCGTGCTGCGAGATCAGCGAGAGCAGAAGGTCGAACGGTCCGTCGAAGTTGGCGAGCGAGACGCGGAACCCTTCGACAGGTTCAGGGACCGTGACGTCGACAGGCTCAGGAACCGACTCGTCAGGCGACGGCGCCACGGGCGACCAGCTCCCGCGCCAGTCGCAGATAGGCCTGGGCGGCCGGATGCTCGGGCGCGAACTTGGTGATCGGCACGCCGGAGACCGACGCGTCGGGGAACTTCACAGTGCGGCCGATGACGGTCTCGAGCACGTCGTCGCCGAAGGCCTCCACGACGCGCTCGAGCACCTCGCGCGAGTGGAGCGTGCGGGGGTCGTACATGGTCGCCAGCACGCCGTCGAGGGTGATCGAGGGGTTCAGCCGATCGCGCACCTTGTCGATCGTCTCGATCAGCAGCGCGACGCCGCGCAGCGCGAAGAACTCGCACTCGAGCGGGATCAGCACGCCGTGGCTCGCGGTGAGGGCGTTGACGGTCAGCAGCCCCAGCGAGGGCTGGCAGTCGATGAGGATGACGTCGTACTCGCCGGCGACCTTGCGGAGCACCCGGGCGAGGATCGTCTCACGGGCGACCTCGTTGACGAGGTGCACCTCCGCCGCCGACAGGTCGATGTTGGCGGGGATGACGTCGAGGCCGTCGACCGACGTGGAGACGATGACGTCGTGAGGATCGCGCTTGGTGTCCAGCAGCAGATCGTAGATGGTCGGCACGTCGTGGGTCTGGAGGCCGAGTCCGGCCGACAGCGCTCCCTGCGGGTCGAAGTCCACGGCCAGCACGCGGCGCCCGTACTGGGCGAGCGAGGCGGCCAGGTTGATGGTGGTCGTCGTCTTGCCGACGCCGCCCTTCTGGTTGCACAGCGCAATGATCCGCGCCGGCCCGTGCCCGTCCAGCTGAGGCGGGGTGGGGAACCCGTGATACGGGCGCCCGGTCGGACCCATCGGGGTCTCGTCCGGGGAGGCCTTCTTCGTCCCCCGCGCCTTGTCCGCCACCGACACTCCTGCTCTCTGATGCGTGCGTTCGATTCTCGCACAGCCGCGGCGGCGTCAGTCGATGCCTCGCAGGGTGTCGACATCGACCAGTCCGGCCCTCAGGCGCCCGCCCGCGACCAGCGACGGGATCGCGAGGGTGCGGATCTCCTCCTCCACGACGACGCGGGTCTCGGCCAGGGTCTGCGCTGTCTCGGACGATGCGGCGAGTTCGGCGATCTCCGTCACCTCTTCGGGGCGGTAGCCCGCGTCGCCGAGCCAGGCGTGCAGCTGCGCGCGCGCCTCGGTGGCCGAGGCGGTGTTGAGCCAGATCTGCCAGTCGAGACCGTCCGCGTTCTGCTGTGTGAAGAGCGTCTCGAGGATCGCCCAGTCCGCGCCGGACGCCGGCCCGCCGGCGGAGTCGTCGTAGGCGCGGATCGCCGTCAGATACGACGCCACGAGCGGGGAGTTCGCGAAGCGCGGCCCATCGTCGGTGACGATCGGGTACACGAGGTAGGTGACGTTGTGGGTGCGATCGAAGCCCCCTTCGCGCATGTTGCGGAACAGCTGCGCGCAGAAGCGGCAGCCGGGGTCGATGATCTCGAGCGCCGTCGGCAGGCCGCTCGTGTAGCCGCCCAGGTAGGTGGCGTCCGCGGCGGCGTAGTCCGCGGCGTCCCAGTCCCGCAGCCGGCTGGGGACGGCCGCGAACGTCTCGCCGAGCGAGGCGAACTCGTTGCCGAAGGCGCCGACCACGTCGCCTTGACCGATCGACTCCCAGAAGCCGATGGGCCCCGCATCGATCGAGCACATCTCCGCCGCCAGCGAGCAGGACTGCGCGTCCTGCTTGTCGCAGGTGCCGTAGACGAACAGGTTGAGGCCGCTGCGGCCGAGGATGAACAGGCTCACCACGAGCGAGAGGACCATCAGCCACGCCGTCACCTCGATCGCGATGCTCGCCGGTGTGACGAGCCGCGGTGCGCGCACGGCCAGGGGCGCCAGCAGCGAGCTCTTCACGTCGTCGCGGAACGTCGTGTCGCACGCCCGGAAGGTGACCTTGCGCCATGCGCAGCCCCACGCTCTGCCCAGCAGCCTGCGGTATCTCGCCGACACCGCCGACAGCACGAGCACCACGACGAACGCGACGACGCACAGCATCTCAGAGTCCCCGCATCATCCGCGACGTGACGTCGAGGGCGCGGTCCACGTCTTCCGCCGTGCTGTGGGCGCCCAGGCTGACGCGCACGAGCGGCTCCATCCCGAGGCGGTCGGCCAGCCAGTGATGCGCGCAGAAGTGCCCGCTGCGGACCATGATCCCCGCCTGCGACAGGAAGACGGCCAGGCGGTGGGCGCCGACCCGCGCGGGGACGAAGGAGATCACGGGAGCGGCGGCGGTGTTGAACAGGGTCAGGTGCGGCATGCGGGCGAGCCCGTCGAACAGCCGCTGCGCCAGGCGGGCCTCGGACTCCTCGATCGCCGCGAGCCGCGGTGCCAGCCATTCCAGCGCGGCCCCGAACGCGATGACCTCGCCCCACGCCTGCAGCCCCGGCTCGAGTCGCGTGTGGGGCTCGCTCAGCAGGGTGAAGTCGTCCCGCGTGACCGCGGAGACCTGGCCGCCCCCGAGGAAGGAGGCGTCGAGCGACATCAGCAGGTCGGTCGTGGCCGCCACCACCCCCAGGGACGGTCCGTACATCTTGTGCGCCGAGAGGCAGACCGCGTCGGCGGTGATGCCCCGTAGCCGGCTGAGCGCGTGGGGCGCCGCCTGAGCGGCGTCGACGATGACGATGCCTCCCCGCCGCTGGACCTCCGCCACGAGGTCGGCCAGGTCCGCGGTGACGGTGCCCGTGACGTTGTCCATGGCCGACAGGACGACCACCGCGTCCGTGAGATCGTGCCCGGTGAGATCCACGGCGCCGTCGGCCCCGCGGTCGACGACCGTCCGCGGGATCCCGAGCCGCCGTGCCGCGGTCATGGTGGACACGAAGACCGCATTGTGCTCGGTGTGGGTCGTGACGATGCGGCCGTAGCGGCCGGCCGGCAGCTGCTGGAGCAGGAGGTTCAGGCCGTAGGTGGTGTTGAGGGTGAACGCGCACGCATACCGGCGGGCCGGCAGCCCGAGCACGGAGAGCACCCGATCGCGGGTCGCCGAGACGCCGGCCTCCACCCGTCGCCCCCACGCGTACCTCACCCGGTCACCGCATGCCCCGTACTCGGTGTAGTAGGTGGTCAGGGCATCGATCACCGGACGCGGCCGGAGGGTCTGGCAGGCGCTGTCGAGGTAGACGTCGTCGGCCGAGAGGTAGTCGAATCCGTCCCGCGCACTCGACGCCGCCGGGCGAGGGCGGCGTCGAAAGAGCGAACGAGGGGATGCGGTCGCGGCCATGGGCTCATTGTCCGCTCGCATCGCGGCGCCGTCGGGGCCGGTCCGCCGGGAAAAACGCGGCTACAGGCTGCCGATCACGTCGAGCCGCAGCTGAGCCGCCACGGCGATGACGAGGTAGTCGAGGAGGACGATCAGCGGCAGCCAGGACAGGATGACCGCGCCCGCCCGCGCGGGGGCTCTCCCCCACACGCCGTCGCGGAGCGTCCAGCCGAGCACCGACCAGAAGAGCGGGATCGTCACGAGCCACACCACCATGCACCACGGGCACAGCGAGCCGTACTCGAACACGCTGCGCGCGGCGAGCACATGGACGAAGACGAACGCCGCGCCCACGAACGCCGCGAACGTGCGCCAGTACCAGGCCGACAGCCCGCCCGGGGCGGCGAGCGCGCTGACCCCGGCGTAGACGGGACCGACGAACAGCACCACCCCGATGATCGAGTTGCTGAACCCGAGCAGATTGCCGCCGGGCGTGAGCAGATTCGGCCCGCAGGTGACGATGGGGCTGATGTCGCAGGAGATGATCGCGTCGGCTCCCGTGAGCTGCCCGACGTACTCCTTGTAGAGGAGGAACGACACCACCCAGCCGAGCAGCGCGGCGACGATCCAGAACACGGCGAGCCCCCGCCCGGGCCGGAAGCGAGCAGCCGGCGTCGCGGCGTGGTCGGTGGTCATGGTCCCAGTGTCCGCCACGGCGGCGCGGCCGGAAGCCGGAAGGGCCGTGAGAAACCCCGTCCCCTGGCGGCTGGGCGACCCGCGGGATCAGCGCGCGCGAGGGTGCGAGGTGACGTACACGTCGCGGAGCGCGTCGACGGTGACGTGCGTGTAGATCTGCGTGGTCGCGACCGACGCGTGGCCGAGCAGCTCCTGGACCACCCGCACGTCCGCGCCGCCCTGGAGAAGGTGCGTGGCGAAAGAGTGCCGCAGCGTATGCGGCGACACGTGTGCGCGCAGCGCGGCGCGCTCTGCCGCCTGCTGGATGATGAGCCACGCGCTCTGCCGCGACAACGGCGCTCCGCGCACTCCCAGGAAGAGTCGCGGCGTCGCCTTTCCGCGCCGTGCGAGCTCGGGACGCACCCGCGCCAGGTAGGCGTCGACCGCGGCGCGCGCGTACGAGCCGACCGGCACGATGCGCTCCTTCGCGCCCTTCCCGCGCACGCGCAGCACGTCGCCGTGCGCCAGATCGTCCACGTCGAGCTGGACGATCTCCGACACGCGGGCTCCGGTCGCGTACAGCAGCTCGAGGAGCGCCCGGTCGCGCAGCCGGATCAGGCCGCCCTCGCCGGTCTCGCCCGCCGCATCCCCGGGGAGCGGGCCGGCGCCGTCGAGCAGGGTCTCGACCTGGTCGATGGTGAGCGCTTTCGGGAGTCGCTGCGGTGTCTTCGGCGGGCGCAGCCGGCTGGTCGGATCGTCGCCCGTCAGCCCCTCCTGCGCGAGGAAGCGATGCAGCCCCCGCACCGACGACTGCAGCCGGGCGAGCGAGGTGGCGGCGGGCGGGGGCTCGGCCGAGGCGCGCTCGGCGACGAACGCCGCCACCAGCTCGGCGGTGACGGCGCCGACATCCTCGACGCCCCGGTCCTGCAGCCATCCCGCGTAGCCGGAGAGGTCGCGGCGATAGGCGGCGACGGTGTGCTCGGAGAGGCCGCGCTCGATCGCGACGTGACGCAGGTACGTCTCGACCGCGCGTGCGAGCCTCATCTCATCCCTGCGATGACCGTCGCGCCCGCTCGGCGGCGGCGAGCACGCCGGCGGCGAGGATGCCGTTGCGCATGCGTCCGGTCAGCACCGCGTCGACCGCCTCGGACAGCGGCATCCACTCCAGCCGGATGTCCGCCTCTTCCTGCTCGCGTGCGTGCGGATGCGGGGCGGGCGAGAGCCCGCGGGCGAGGAAGATGTGCACCGTCTCGTCGTTGCCGCCGGGCGTGGTGAAGATGCTGAGGAGCGGCTCGACCGACTCGGCGACGAGGTCGACCTCTTCCGCGAGCTCCCGCCGCGCGGTGTCGATCGGCGGCTCGCCCGCGACATCGAGCAGCCCCGCCGGGATCTCCCAGTCGCGATGCCGGATGGGGTGGCGGTATTGCTGGATGAGGGCGACCCGCTCGTCGTCGTCGAGCGCGACGACCGCCACGGCGCCGGGGTGGGCGACGTACTGCCGCACGATCTCCCCGTCGCCGTAGCGCACGGTGTCGCTGCGCACGTCCCACACGCGACCCTCGTAGACGAGGTCGCTGTCGATCACCTCGGCGTCGACGGGCTCGTCGCGCAGCTCAGTCATTGTCGACGTCGAACAGCTCGCTCGCGCTGTGACGCTCCAGCGCCGCCGCGATGAGGCCGCGGAACAGCGGGTTGGCCTCGGTGGGCCGCGAGCGCAGCTCGGGGTGGGCCTGCGTGGCGATGTAGTACGGGTGCACGTCGCGCGGGAGCTCGACGTACTCGACGAGGTTGCGGTCGGGCGAGAGCCCCGAGAACGAGAAGCCGGCCGCGGCGATCTGGTCGCGGTACTTGTTGTTGACCTCGTAGCGGTGACGGTGACGCTCCGACGCCCGCGTCGATCCGTAGACCTCGGCGGCGAGCGACCCCTCGGCGAGCTCCGCCTCGTAGAGCCCCAGGCGCATCGTGCCGCCCAGGTCGCCGCCGGCGAGGATGTCCACCTGCTCGGCCATCGTCGCGATGACCGGGTGCTCGGTGTCCGGATCGAACTCGCTGGACGACGCCCCCTCCAAGCCGACGACGTTGCGCGCGTACTCGATCACCATGCACTGCAGGCCCAGGCAGATCCCGAGCGTCGGGATCCCCTGCTCGCGCGCGAACTTCAGCGCGCCGAGCTTGCCCTCGATGCCGCGGATGCCGAACCCGCCGGGGACGACGATGCCGTCCAGCGGCGCGAGCGCCTTCTCGGCGCCCTCGGGCGTCTCGCAGAGGTCGGACGGGATCCAGGTGACCTTCACCTTGGTCTCCTGTGCGAAGCCGCCGGCCTTCAGGGCCTCGGTGACCGACAGGTACGCGTCGGGCAGGTCGATGTACTTGCCGACGAGGCCGATCGTGACCTCGTGCTTGGGGTTGTGGACCGCCTGGAGCACCTTACCCCAGCGCGTCCAGTCGACCTCCGCGGCCTTGCCCAGGCCGAGCTTGTCGACGATGTAGGCGTCGAGGCCCTGCTCGTTGAGCATGGAGGGGATGTCGTAGATGCTCGGCACGTCGACCGCGTTCACGACCGCGTCCTCGTCCACGTCGCACATGAGCGCGATCTTGCGCTTGTTGGACTCGGTGACCGGCCGGTCGCTGCGCAGGACCAGCGCGTCGGGCTGGATGCCGATGGAGCGCAGCGCGGCGACGGAGTGCTGCGTCGGCTTGGTCTTCTGCTCACCCGAGGCGCCCATGAACGGCACCAGCGA
This sequence comes from Microbacterium sp. T2.11-28, assembly GCF_950097975.1. GTDB lineage: Bacteria > Actinomycetota > Actinomycetes > Actinomycetales > Microbacteriaceae > Microbacterium. Next base: position 143,510 of record NZ_CATNHF010000028.1, on the reverse strand, counting down.
GACGTGGACGAAGAAGACGTTCTTGCGCCCGAGCTCGTGCCGGATCTGCCGGGCCGATTCGATGAACGGCTGCGACTCGATGTCGCCGACCGTGCCGCCGATCTCGGTGATGATCACATCGGGCCGCGGCGACTCGTCGGCCTGCAGGCGCATGCGGCGCTTGATCTCGTCCGTGATGTGCGGGATCACCTGCACCGTGTCGCCGAGGTACTCGCCGCGGCGCTCGCGCGCGATCACCTGCGAGTAGATCTGGCCGGTCGTGACGTTGGCGGCCTGGCTCAGCTCGATGTCGAGGAAGCGCTCGTAGTGGCCGATGTCGAGGTCGGTCTCGGCGCCGTCGTCGGTGACGAAGACCTCACCGTGCTGGAACGGGTTCATCGTCCCCGGGTCGACGTTGAGGTAGGGGTCGAGCTTCTGCATCACCACGCGCAGGCCGCGCGCAGTGAGCAGGTTGCCCAGACTGGCGGCCGTCAAGCCCTTGCCCAACGAGGAAACGACACCGCCCGTCACGAAGATGTGCCTGGTGGTGTCGTTCGAAATGATGCCCGCGTCTGAAGTGTCCGTCACGGGCTTTCATCCTATCAGCCCGTGGCCGCCGAGGCTCAGCAGCTCACGTGCGTGTTCGAGGGCGGTCTCCGAATCGGCCAGTCCCGACAGCAGGCGTGCCATCTCCGCTTCGCGCTCTGCGCCGTCCAGCCGGCGGACGCTGGAGGCGGTGACCGACCCGTCTCCGGACTTCACGACGCTGAGGTGATTGCCCGCGAACGCGGCCACCTGCGCCAGATGGGTGACCGCGATGACCTGGCTCGACTGCGCCAGCTGCGCCAGGCGGCGCCCCACCTCGATCGCCGCGGCGCCGCCGATGCCCGCGTCCACCTCGTCGAACACGAAGGTGGGCACCGGATCGGTGCGGGAGATCACCACCTCGATGGCGAGCATCACCCGGCTGAGCTCACCGCCCGAGGCCCCGCGGGCCACCGGACGCGGCTCGGCGCCGGGATGCGGGGCGAGCAGGATGGTCACCTCGTCCCGACCGGCCGCGCTGTGCGCACCGGCCGCGACCGCCACGGTCAGGCGGGCATCGGGAAGAGCCAGGTGACGCAGCTCCTCGGTGACCGCCGCGGCCAGCCTCTCCGCCGCTTCCGTCCGCGCACGGGTGAGGATCTCGGCGGCGGCGTCGAGCTGCGCAGCTGCGGCCTCCTGCTCCGAGGCGAGTCGCTCGATGCGATCCCCGTCGTCTTCCAGTTCGAGCAGTCGGGCCGATCCGCGGTCCTGCAGGGTCAGCGCCGCCTCGAGCGACCCGTGCCGGCGGACGAGCACCTGAAGAGCGGCCCGTCGCTCCTCGACGGCGGCGAGCTCGTGCGGTCCGGTCTCGTCGAGGTCGGCGAGATACGCGCTCAGCTCCCCCGCCAGGTCGGCGGCGCGGTAGCCGAGCTCGCCGACCTGCTCGGCGATCGCCCCGAGCCGCTCGTCGCTGTGCGCGGAGCGCTCCAGGCTCCGCCGTGCTTCCGCGAGGAGCGCGATGACATCGGGGCGGTCGTCCTCGCCCGACAGCGCGTCGTGGGCCGTCGCGGCGGCCAGGCGCAGCTCCTCGGCGTTGGCCAGACGCTCCGCGCGCTGGGCGAGCTCGGCGTCCTCGCCCGGCTGCGGGTCGAGCTGCTCGATCTCGGCGAGAGCGTCGCGCAGCTCGTCGGCCTCGCGTGCCCGCTCGTCGCGGTGGGCGGTCAGCTCCGCCAGCTCGTCCGACAGCGAGCGCGCCCGCTCCCATGCGTCGCGGTAGGCCGCGAGCGCGTCGGCGACGGGAGCGCCGGCGAACCGGTCGAGGGCGTCGCGCTGGGCGGCGCCCGAACGCAGGCGCAGCTGATCGGACTGGCCGTGCACGACCACGAGCTGATCGGCGAGGTCGGCGAGGACCCCGGCGGGCGCCGTGCGGCCTCCCACCGTCGCTCGCCCCCGGCCCTCGCTGGAGATCGTGCGCCCGAGGTAGAGCTCGGCGTCGCCGGAGCCCACGGGCTCCACGTCGCCACCCGCCTCGCGCACGCGTTCGGCGACCGGCCCGTCGGCCGGGACGATCCAGACGCCTTCGACCGACGCCTGCGCGGCGCCGGAGCGCACGGCCCCGGAATCAGCGCGCTGCCCGAGAAGCAGTCCCAGTCCGGTCACGACCATCGTCTTGCCGGCGCCGGTCTCGCCGGTGATCGCCGTGAAGCCCGGTCCGATCGGAAGAGTGGCCTGCGCGATCACGCCGAGATCGCGCAGCGTCATCTGCTCGATCACTCAGCCTCCATCACCGTGCCGGCCGGGCCGCGCCACCCCGCCACGGGGAGGCGGAACTTCCGCACCAGCCGATCGGTGAACGACGCGGGGTGCAGCCGCGCGAGGCGGACGGGCCGGCTCGAGCGTCGCACGACCACGCGCGCTCCAGGCGGCAGGTCGTGCGAGCGGCGGCCGTCGCACCACAGGATGCCGGTGCCGTAGGTGCGCGCCAGCACCTCGATGGCCACGGAAGCCTCCGGACCCACGACCAGCGGCCGGGCGAAGAGCGCGTGCGCCGACAGCGGTACGACGGCGATCGCCTCGACGGAGGGCCAGATGACCGGACCGCCGGCAGAGAAGTTGTACGCCGTCGACCCCGTGGGGGTGGCGACGACCATGCCGTCGCAGCCGAAGGTCGACAGCGGGCGGCCGTCGATCTCGATGACGACCTCCATCATGCGTTCGCGCGACGCCTTCTCGACGGTGGCCTCGTTGAGCGCCCACGTCTCGTAGATGACGGAGCCGTCGACGTCCTTCACGCGCACCGAGAGCGCCATGCGCTCCTCGACGTCGTAGTCGCGCGCGATCACCCGGCGCATCGCGTCGTCGATGTCGTCGGCCTCGATCTCCGCCAGGAAGCCGACATGGCCCATGTTGATGCCGAGCACGGGGGCGGTGCTCTCGCGGACGATCTCCGCCGCGCGCAGGATCGTCCCGTCGCCGCCGAGGACGATGGCGAGCTCGATCTGATCGATCTGCACGTCGCGGCCGAGCACGCCGAACCCGCCGGTGGCCGACAGGGCATCGATCAGCGCGTCGTCGTCGCCGGGCAGCACCGGGTGCGCCCCCGCGGCGGTCAGCGCCGTGACGACGCGCGCGGCCGCGGCGACGGTGTCGGCACGGTGTGCGTGCGCGACCACCAGGATCTCGCGTGTGGTCATCAGATTCCCGCCAGTCGGTTCACGGTGCTCAACCATTCTGTCGGATTGCCGGCGTCGGGGTCCGAGCCGCGCACGCGCAGGTGGGCGAGGAACTCCGCATTCCCGTGCGTTCCGATGATCGGCGAGGCGATGACGCCATGGGTGCCGAGGCCGGCGTCCCATGCCTGCCACAGCACCCCGGCGACCGCGTCGGCACGTTTGCCCGGGTCGGTCACGACGCCCTCGCGCACGCCGGTGCGGCCCACCTCGAACTGAGGCTTCACGAGGACCACGATGTCGGCGGAGGGATCGACCACCTCAGCGACGGCCGGGAGGACGTGACCGAGCGAGATGAACGAGAGGTCGGCGGTGACGACCTCGGGACGCGTCGACACGCCGCTGGCCTCCGCCAGGGCGCCGGCCGTCATGTGCCGCACGTTGAACCCCTCGACGCCGATCACACCGGGATCATCGGCGATCTGACGCGACAGCTGCCCGTGGCCCACGTCGACGGCGAGCACGGGCTGTGCGCCGCGCTCGCGCAGCACCTGCGTGAATCCGCCGGTGGACGCGCCCATGTCGAGGGCGATCCGGCCATCCACCACCACGCCGAACGCATCGAGGGCGGCGATGAGCTTGTGAGCGGCGCGACTGACGTAGTGGTCTGTCGGCGCGACCTCGATGCGCGCCTCGTCGTCGACCTTCGTCGCCGCCTTCACGACGCCGACACCGTCGACGGTCACCAGCCCCGCGTCGATCAGCTGGGCGGCGTGGGTCCGCGACCGGGCGAGACCGCGCTGGGCGAGAGCCGCGTCGAGGCGGCTCGTCATGCGTGGCTGTCGCGGGGACCGGACTCGAGCCGCCGTGCGAGTTCGTCGTGCAGGGCGGCGTACGCGGCGGCGCGCTCGGCGAGCGGCTGCTCCTCGATCACCTCGAGGGTCGAGAGGAGATCCTCGCGGCGCTCGTCGCGGTCAGCGGCATCCATCGACATGCCTCCACCCTACGCGCGTGACGGTCAGGGCCGGTGGAACGGATCGGCGTAGAGGCGTTCGGGAACGCGGAACCCGTAGATCGCACGCCCCGTCGCCCAGATGGCCGCGGCGCCGGCGCGCACCAGGTCGATGGGCCGGTCCCCCTCGGCGATGATCCGCACGTCCGGTCCGTCGATGCGCACCGAGGCGGATCCGACGGTGGTGACGTCGCCCTTCACGATCGTCTCGGGGTACGGCTCGTGGAGCTCGCGCAGGTCGGACAGGATGAAATCGGGACGCGAATGGGTCGGCGCGGCCAGCACGTGCTTAGGCCTGTCGATGCCGGTCAGCACGAGAGCCGATGCCATGCCCGCCGCCTGCGCGCCGGCGATGTCGGTGTCGAGGCGGTCGCCGATGAACAGCGGCCGCTGCGCGCCGAAGCGGGCGACGGCCTCGTCGAAGATCGGGCGCTCGGGCTTGCCCGCCACCGTCGCGAGCCGTCCGACGGCGGTGTGCACCGCCGACACGAGCGTGCCGTTGCCCGGCGCGATTCCCCGCGCCTGCGGGATGGTCCAGTCCGTGTTGGTCGCGATCCACGGGATCCCGCCCTCGTCCTCCGGGAGCGCCAGCGCATAGGCCGCTTCCGCCAGTTGCGCCCATCCCACCTCGGGCGCGAACCCCTGGACGACCGCGGCGGGAGAATCCTCCGCGCTCCGCGTGACGCGGTACCCGGCCTTCTCGAGCTCGTGCACGAGCCCGTCTCCCCCGACCACGAGCACGACGGCGCCCGCGGGCACCCGGTCGCGCAGCAGTCGCATCGCGGCCTGCGGGCTGGTGACCACATCGCGCGCCTGCGTGTGCAGACCGAGCTCGCGCAGGTGCGCGGCGACGGTCTCGTCACGTCGGGACGCGTTGTTGGTGATGTATCCGAGCGGTCGGTCCTGCGCCGCGCGATTCAGGCTGTCGATCGCGTGGGGAAGTGCGCCGGGACCGGCGTAGACGACGCCGTCGAGATCGGCGAGCAGCAGGTCGACGCCGTCGAGCGGCGTCGGACGCGAGCGGGAGAACAGCGCCATCAGTCGCGGTCGACCTCCGGCTGGGCAGCGGGCTGCTCCTCAGCGGCGGCCGGCTGCTCGTCGTCGGTCTCGTCGGCCTCGGGACCGGGATCGTCGACATCCGCCGGCACCGGTCCCTCGTCCGCACGGGCCGCGTCGTCCTGGAGGTCCTCGTCGATGTCGAGTTCTTCGATCTCGTCGATCTCGATCTCCTCGAGGTCGGCATCGACGGCGCCGAGCGCCTCGGCCGCGATGTCGGCGCGGCGCTGCCAGCGCTCCGCCTCATCGAGCCGCCCCAGCTCCTCGAGCACGGTCGCGCGCGCGGCGAACAGTGCCGGGCTCCACGAGAACGCCCGGTCCGGGTCGAGTTCCGGAATGTCGAGCTCCTGCAGCGCCCGCTCGGTCTGACCGAGGTCGAGTCGTGCCCCCGACATGGCGATCGCCAGTTCGACGCGGACGTCGACGGGGAGCGAGGCGCGGTCGACCGTGCGACCCACCTCGAGGGCACGGTCGGCGCGTCCCACTCCGCGCTCGCTGTCCACCATCAGTGCGATCTGGTCGTCGCGACCGGAGATCCGACGGTAGGTGCGCAGCTCACGCAGTGCGAGGGCGAAGTCCCCCGTCGCATATGCCGTGATCGCGACGGTCTCGCGCACCACCGCGATGCGGCCTGCGCGGCGCGATGCTGCCAGCGCATGCTCGTGGGCGAGCGTGGGATCGTCGTCGATGAGGCGCGCGGCCATCGCGAGGTGGCGCGCGACCTCTTCGGCGTTCTCCTTGCTCAGCGTCTTCAGCTCGTTGCGCGCCTGACCGTTGAGATCCCGCCCGGTGACGTCGTCGGGGATCTCGGGCCCTCGCTCGCGCCGGCGGTCGTCGTCCTGCGGCGGGCGGGACGGGCGGCGATCGTCGCGCTTGGCGTACGGACGGTCACCATCGCGACGCTCATAGGGACGCTTGTCACCATCGCGCTTCGCGTACGGCTTGTCACCGTCGCGACGCTCGTAGGGGCGCTTGTCACCGTCGCGACGCTCGTAGGGGCGCTTGTCACCATCGCGACGCTCGAAGGGACGCTTGTCACCATCGCGACGCTCGAAGGGACGCTTGTCACCATCGCGACGCTCGAAGGGACGCTTGTCACCATCGCGCTTCGCGTACGGCTTGTCACCATCGCGCTTCGCGTACGGCTTGTCACCATCGCGCTTCGCGTACGGCTTGTCACCATCGCGCTTCGCGTACGGCTTGTCACCATCGCGCTTCGCATACGGACGCTTGTCACCATCGCGCTTCGCGTACGGCTTGTCACCATCGCGCTTCGCATACGGACGCTTGTCACCATCGCGCTTCGCGTACGGCTTGTCACCGTCGCGCTTCGCGTAGGGACGCTTCTCACCATCGCGCTTCGCGTATGGCTTGTCGCCGTCGCGGCTCGGCCGGGGTCGACGGGAACCCGAGGCAGGGGCGTACCGAGGCTTGTCGCCTCGGTGGGGTCGCTCTTCTTCTGCCATCGCAGCATTCCTTTCCTGCGCGTTAACGAGAAATGGCCACCCAACTCTGGGTGGCCATTTCACGAAAGAAGTCCGGCGGTGTCCTACTCTCCCACAGGGTCCCCCCTGCAGTACCATCGGCGCTGTGAGGCTTAGCTTCCGGGTTCGGAATGTAACCGGGCGTTTCCCTCACGCTATGGCCGCCGAAACACTATTGATGTTTCAGTCTGCACAACAATGTCATTGTCATGCGGTTCTCGACCGTACATCGAGAACCACTCAGTGGACGCAAGCACCAAAAACGGTGTGTTATCAAGTCATCGGCTTATTAGTACCGGTCAGCTTCACGCGTTACCGCGCTTCCACATCCGGCCTATCAACCCAGTAGTCTGGCTGGGAGCCTCTCGCCCGAAGGCATGGAAATCTCATCTTGAGGCCGGCTTCCCGCTTAGATGCTTTCAGCGGTTATCCATCCCGAACGTAGCTAACCAGCGGTGCTCTTGGCAGAACAACTGGCACACCAGAGGTTCGTCCAACCCGGTCCTCTCGTACTAGGGTCAGATCCTCTCAAATTTCCTACGCGCGCAGCGGATAGGGACCGAACTGTCTCACGACGTTCTAAACCCAGCTCGCGTACCGCTTTAATGGGCGAACAGCCCAACCCTTGGGACCTACTCCAGCCCCAGGATGCGACGAGCCGACATCGAGGTGCCAAACCATGCCGTCGATATGGACTCTTGGGCAAGATCAGCCTGTTATCCCCGAGGTACCTTTTATCCGTTGAGCGACAGCGCTTCCACAAGCCACTGCCGGATCACTAGTCCCGACTTTCGTCCCTGCTCGACCTGTCAGTCTCACAGTCAAGCTCCCTTGTGCACTTACACTCGCCACCTGATTGCCAACCAGGTTGAGGGAACCTTTGGGCGCCTCCGTTACTTTTTGGGAGGCAACCGCCCCAGTTAAACTACCCACCAGGCACTGTCCCTGAACCGGATTACGGTTCGAAGTTAGATATCCAGAGTGACCAGAGTGGTATTTCAACAATGACTCCACAAGAACTGGCGTCCCTGCTTCAAAGTCTCCCACCTATCCTACACAAGCCACACCGAACACCAATACCAAGCTGTAGTAAAGGTCACGGGGTCTTTCCGTCCTGCTGCGCGTAACGAGCATCTTTACTCGTAATGCAATTTCGCCGAGTTCGCGGTTGAGACAGTTGGGAAGTCGTTACGCCATTCGTGCAGGTCGGAACTTACCCGACAAGGAATTTCGCTACCTTAGGATGGTTATAGTTACCACCGCCGTTTACTGGGGCTTAAATTCTCAGCTTCGCCTTGCGGCTAACCGGTCCTCTTAACCTTCCAGCACCGGGCAGGCGTCAGTCCGTATACATCGTCTTGCGACTTGGCACGGACCTGTGTTTTTAATAAACAGTCGCTACCCACTAGTCTCTGCGGCCTCCAAACGCTTTCGGAGCAAGTCCTAGTACGTCGAAGGCCCCCCTTCTCCCGAAGTTACGGGGGCATTTTGCCGAGTTCCTTAACCACGATTCTCTCGATCTCCTTGGTATTCTCTACCTGACCACCTGAGTCGGTTTGGGGTACGGGCGGCTAGAACCTCGCGTCGATGCTTTTCTCGGCAGCATAGGATCACCCACTTTTTATCCGCATCGTGTCTCAGCCTATGTGAGAGACGGATTTGCCTATCTCTCGGCCTACGCACTTGCACCAGGACAACCATCGCCTGGCTTGGGCTACCTTCCTGCGTCACACCTGTTAATACGCTAACCGCACCAGCATGGGGTCGTGCGCTAGCTCCAACGTTCTCACCCCGAAGGGATCGATACAGAGGAATTCGGGCACTTAGCACCACTGGATTAGCTTGGGCGGTTCTTCGCCGGTACGGGAATATCAACCCGTTGTCCATCGACTACGCCTGTCGGCCTCGCCTTAGGTCCCGACTTACCCAGGGAAGATTAGCTTGACCCTGGAACCCTTGGTCTTTCGGAGGACGTGTTTCTCACACGTCTTTCGCTACTCATGCCTGCATTCTCACTCGTGTAGCCTCCACGGCTGGTTCACACCGCCGCTTCGCTGGCCACACGACGCTCTCCTACCCATCAACACGGCTGGACCACGAAGGCCTACCAATAATGTCAATGCCACAACTTCGGTGGCGTGCTTGAGCCCCGTTACATTGTCGGCGCGGAATCACTTGACCAGTGAGCTATTACGCACTCTTTCAAGGGTGGCTGCTTCTAAGCCAACCTCCTGGTTGTCAAGGCAACTCCACATCCTTTCCCACTTAGCACGCGCTTTGGGACCTTAGTTGGTGGTCTGGGTTGTTTCCCTCTCGACTATGAAGCTTATCCCCCACAGTCTCACTGCTGCGCTCTCACTTACCGGCATTCGGAGTTTGGCTGACGTCAGTAACCTTGTAGGGCCCATCGGCCATCCAGTAGCTCTACCTCCGGCAAGAAACACGCAACGCTGCACCTAAATGCATTTCGGAGAGAACCAGCTATCACGAAGTTTGATTGGCCTTTCACCCCTATCCACAGCTCATCCCCTCAGTTTTCAACCTAAGTGGGTTCGGCCCTCCACGACGTCTTACCGTCGCTTCAGCCTGGCCATGGATAGATCACTTCGCTTCGGGTCTAGGACACGCGACTGAATCGCCCTATTCAGACTCGCTTTCGCTACGGCTACCCCTCTCGGGTTAACCTCGCCACGTATCGCTAACTCGCAGGCTCATTCTTCAAAAGGCACGCTGTCACAGCTGCTAGGGCTGCTCCAACGGTTTGTAAGCAAACGGTTTCAGGTACTATTTCACTCCCCTCCCGGGGTACTTTTCACCTTTCCCTCACGGTACTTGTCCGCTATCGGTCATCTGGGAGTATTTAGGCTTATCAGGTGGTCCTGACAGATTCACACGGGATTTCTCGGGCCCCGTGCTACTTGGGATACTCTTCGCGTCAAGGGAGGCATTTCGACTACGGGGTTGGCACCCTCTATGACCTGGCTTTCAATCCAGTTCGTCTATACCTTCTTGTAACGCCGGCTGCTCGGCAGAACAGCCCGAAAAGTCCCACAACCCCGAATACGCAACTCCTGCCGGATATCACACGTACTCGGTTTAGCCTGTTCCGGTTTCGCTCGCCACTACTAACGGAATCGCGGTTGCTTTCTCTTCCTGTGGGTACTGAGATGTTTCACTTCCCCACGTTCCCTCTACCCGCCCTATATATTCAGGCGGGAGTCACTGGGTCGGCACGCCGCCCAGCGGGGTTTCCCCATTCGGAAATCCTCGGATCAAAGTGTGCTTATCCACTCCCCGAGGCTTATCGCAGATTGCTACGTCCTTCTTCGGCTCCAGATGCCAAGGCATCCACCGTTTGCTCTTAAAGACTTGAAATCACATGAGTTTTATCAAGAATCGGTTCGGACCGAAGTCCGACTCGAAATTGACTAATGATCTTTAAGATCATCTATATGAACTGACTTGCGTCAGTTCAAAGATGCTCGCGTCCACTGTGTAGTTCTCAAAGTACGGGCGGTACCTTCCCCGCTTGCCGATTCGGCAGCCAGAAAAGGTCCTGAGGTTGGCTTGCTCCGAAGAGCACATCCGGTCCCTCAGGACCCAACAGCGTGCATGTGCCGGCTGGCTTGCCCCGAACCTTTCCAGCTGCAAGCAGCGTACTGAGTTCGAAGGTCACCCTCCGGCACCTTGTCAAATGTTCCACCCATGAGCTAACCGGCAGGACGCATTCGGTCCTGATCCGGCGCCTGGACACCACTGTGTTCGAAAACCCAGGGTGCCAGATGCTCCTTAGAAAGGAGGTGATCCAGCCGCACCTTCCGGTACGGCTACCTTGTTACGACTTAGTCCTAATTACCGATCCCACCTTCGACGGCTCCCTCCACAAGGGTTGGGCCACCGGCTTCAGGTGTTACCGACTTTCATGACTTGACGGGCGGTGTGTACAAGACCCGGGAACGTATTCACCGCAGCGTTGCTGATCTGCGATTACTAGCGACTCCGACTTCATGAGGTCGAGTTGCAGACCTCAATCCGAACTGGGACCGGCTTTTTGGGATTCGCTCCACCTCGCGGTATTGCAGCCCTTTGTACCGGCCATTGTAGCATGCGTGAAGCCCAAGACATAAGGGGCATGATGATTTGACGTCATCCCCACCTTCCTCCGAGTTGACCCCGGCAGTATCCCATGAGTTCCCACCATTACGTGCTGGCAACATAGAACGAGGGTTGCGCTCGTTGCGGGACTTAACCCAACATCTCACGACACGAGCTGACGACAACCATGCACCACCTGTTTACGAGTGTCCAAAGAGTTCTACATTTCTGCAGCGTTCTCGTATATGTCAAGCCTTGGTAAGGTTCTTCGCGTTGCATCGAATTAATCCGCATGCTCCGCCGCTTGTGCGGGTCCCCGTCAATTCCTTTGAGTTTTAGCCTTGCGGCCGTACTCCCCAGGCGGGGAACTTAATGCGTTAGCTGCGTCACGGAGACCGTGGAATGGTCCCCACAACTAGTTCCCAACGTTTACGGGGTGGACTACCAGGGTATCTAAGCCTGTTTGCTCCCCACCCTTTCGCTCCTCAGCGTCAGTTACGGCCCAGAGATCTGCCTTCGCCATCGGTGTTCCTCCTGATATCTGCGCATTCCACCGCTACACCAGGAATTCCAATCTCCCCTACCGCACTCTAGTCTGCCCGTACCCACTGCAGGCCCGAGGTTGAGCCTCGGGTTTTCACAGCAGACGCGACAAACCGCCTACGAGCTCTTTACGCCCAATAATTCCGGATAACGCTTGCGCCCTACGTATTACCGCGGCTGCTGGCACGTAGTTAGCCGGCGCTTTTTCTGCAGGTACCGTCACTTTCGCTTCTTCCCTGCTAAAAGAGGTTTACAACCCGAAGGCCGTCGTCCCTCACGCGGCGTTGCTGCATCAGGCTTGCGCCCATTGTGCAATATTCCCCACTGCTGCCTCCCGTAGGAGTCTGGGCCGTGTCTCAGTCCCAGTGTGGCCGGTCACCCTCTCAGGCCGGCTACCCGTCGACGCCTTGGTGAGCCGTTACCTCACCAACTAGCTGATAGGCCGCGAGCTCATCCCTGACCGAAGTTCTTTCCAGCTGCTGAAGATGCCTTCGCAGCTCGTATCCGGTATTAGACGCCGTTTCCAGCGCTTATCCCAGAGTCAGGGGCAGATTGCTCACGTGTTACTCACCCGTTCGCCACTGATCCAGCAGAGCAAGCTCCGCCTTCACCGTTCGACTTGCATGTGTTAAGCACGCCGCCAGCGTTCATCCTGAGCCAGGATCAAACTCTCCGTAAAGAAATGTTGCTGCGATCAGCCGGAATGGACTGAAGCAGCGAGTTTGATCTGACCAAAGGGATGTCATTGCTGACTATCCGTTGCCGACACCGAAGTGCCGGACTTTGATCCAAAGGAATCTCATTCAGCCGAAGCTGAATCGAGGTTTTTTGGCATTTGACAAGTGCACGCTGTTGAGTTCTCAAGGATCGGATGCTCCTGCTGTTCGGCCTCTCAGCCTCCCCCGCAGGGCAACTTCTCTATCTTATCCATCCCGTTCCGTCTGTCAAATCGACGCGCCGGGATCTTCAGATCCACGGGAGCAGTCGATGACCGCGGTCCACGGGGTGGAAACTCCATCCTAGACCCGAAGGTCATGCTTCCTCTACGAGGTGTTTGGGTTGGAGGTGGTTCTCCGCTTGAGGGGGCGAGGCCTTCCGGCCTTCTCGCTCTTCCCTGTGGGGCGAACAAGTAATAAGTTACGTGGGTTCCGCCACTTGGGCAAATCGGGCTCGCATCCCGGGCGTGTCGCGCCCGCGATCCGCGGAATTCCGCGGATCTGGACGCGAGGGCACGTGCACGTCCGCTCAGTGGGGCGTAGCGTCGGGCCATGGTCGATCGTGTCGACGTCCCGCTCAGCGCCCGCCTCTCCGTCGGGGCGCTCGCGGAACGCGCCGTCGCAGACGCTTCGCGGGCCGCGGCCTCGCTGGCCGGAAGCACCCCCGGACCGCTGGACGGCGATCGCATCGCCGTCGCGTTCACCAGTGAGCGGTGGCTGCGCGTCGGCGGAGAGCGCCCGACCGCCTTCGGCGAGCTGTCGGCCTTCTTCCCGACGAGCGACGGCTGGGTCCGCACGCACGGCACCTACCCGCATCACGCCGCCGCGCTGCGCCGCGGACTCTCCGTGCCGCCGGACGCGGGCCGGGATGCCGTTGCCGCGGCGCTCCGCGGGCGCACCAGCGCCGACGCGGCCGCAGCGGTCACGGCGGAGGGCGGGCTGTGCGTACCGGTCGCGGCCGAGAGCCCGGCGGACGGGGCCGCGCCCGGCTCCGACGCCGTCGCCATCTCGCGTCTCGCCGACGCGCGCCCGCGGCCGCTTCCCGGGGGTCCGGTCGACGCGCCCCTGCGGGGAGTCCGCGTGCTGGACCTCACGCGGGTGATCGCCGGGCCGGTCGCCACCCGCACCCTCGCTCTCCTGGGCGCCGATGTCCTCCGGATCGACCCGCCCCGCACGCCCGAGATCTCCTGGCAGCATCTGGACACCGGCCACGGCAAGCGCTCGGCACGGGTGGATCTCGCAGCGCCCGCGGGACGCGCCGTGTTCGGGCTCCTCCTCGAGACCGCCGATGTGGTCGTCCTCGGGTACCGGCCGGCCGCGCTCGAGCGGCTCGGCCTGTCGCCCGAGGCGCTGGCCGCGCGGCGACCCGGCGTGATCGTCGCGCGTCTCACCGCCTGGGGCTCCCCCGACCGGCGCGGTTTCGACAGCCTCGTGCAGGCCGAGACCGGGATCGCGTGGGTGGAGTCGCCGGACGGACGGACCCCGGGCGTGCTCCCGGCCCAGGCCCTCGACCACAGCGCCGGCTATCTGCTCGCGGCAGCGATCCTGACCCTTCTCGCCCGGCGAGCCGCGGAGGGCGGGTCCTGGCTCGCCCAGACGAGCCTGCGCCGCGTGGCACAGGAGCTGCTGGCGATGCCGCGGCGCGCGGAACCCGGGACCGCCGCGCCTCCGGACGACGCGGGTCACCTGCAGACGTTCGACCTGGACGGCCTGGCCCTGACGACGTCCGCGCCGGCGATCGCCTACGCCGGCGGTCCGACCGCCTTCGCGGCGCCGCGCCCGTGGGGGCGCGATGCGCCGACCTGGATCGAGGCCGCCGATGCTCCCTGAGCCCGGCGGCCGGCCCCAGGATCTGGCCGCGGCGGCGTGCGAACTGTTCGGGCGCGAGCTCGTCGTCGACTGGTGCGAGCAGCTGCTGTCGGGCCGGGCGGGCGACGCGGATCGCCGCTGGCCGGACATCGCGTGGCTCGGCGGCACGATCGGCTGGCCGGATCACTGGCGCCGCGTCTGGGGAGCCCGCGGACTGCTGCATATCGGACCGCCGCGCCACCCCCGCCTCGTCGTCGACGCTCTGAGCGACCCCCACTGGCGCGTGCGGGAGATGTCGCTCAAGGTGATCCGCGCACACGACCTGCCCGACTCCCGCGGCCTCGTCGACGCCCTGACCGAGGATCCCGTCGAGCGGGTGCGCCGTCAGGCCTGGCGCACCCTCGGCGTCCCCGGCCCGCCGGAGTAGCGCCGCGCGACGACGACACCGCACAGCACCACGGTGACCGCGCCCCAGACGGCGCACGCCGGCGGAAGCACGCGGTAGGCCAGGTGCGCGGCCGTGAACGTGCCCTCGATGGGGCCGAGCACGACCAGCCCGCCGATCCAGGCGACCAGGAGGACGAGCGGGAGGGAGAGCCACCAGCTCACGCGCACCCACGTCGGGAGGACGCGGACGACGGGTCCGGTGCCGGCGCGCGCGAGCCACCACGCACCGAAGGCGGCGAGCACGACCAGGCCGAGGACGCCCGAGCCGTATTGGAGCCACTTGTAGCCGAGCAGAGGGCCCCACGGTTCCTCGAGGGAGGGGAACACCTCGAGCCCCCATCGCCCCTCGTGCGTGAAGGCGTCCCACACGATGTGCGAGATCACCCCGAGAAGCAGGGAGAGCGCGACGAGCACGGCGAACACCCCCGTGCGACGCCACAGCTCCCGCTGTGCACCCGGCCGCGGCGCGCGGACGGACTCCCAGGCGCGCCGTCCGGTGGCGTCCCACGCGGGCGGGAGCCGGCGCGCGAGCCACGTGGGCGAGATCTCCCGCACCGCCGGTCGCAGCACCGCGTACCAGATCACGAGGAGCAGGAGGGCGAGCAGCGTCGAGGCGAGCAGGTCGGTGTGGGTCACCTGGTAGCTGATTGGCAGGAAGCGCACGAACAGCGGGAGGTCGGGCGCCATCGCGCCGATCGCGATCGCCGCGGGCAGCAGCGGCGTGCGGACGAACGGGATCGCGACGATCGCGTGCGACGGGGTGAACGGCATGCGTCAGCCGACGAAGAGGCCCGCGAGCGTCTTCTTGCCGCGGCGGAGCACCGAGACGCCACCGGGGAGCGACCCCGTGACGACGACGGACTCGTCGGCGACCTTCTCGCCGTCGAGCGACACGCCGCCCTGGGCGATCGCGCGCCGGGCCTCGCCGAGGCTCGACACCAGCCCGGTGTCGACGAGCGCCTGCACGACCGGGGAGCCGTGCGCCACCTCGGCGTGCGGAAGCTCTCGCAGCGCACTGCGCAGCGTCTCGGCGTCGAGCGCGGACAGATCCCCCTGACCGAAGAGGGCCTCGGATGCCGCGATGGCCGCAGCCGTCGCCTCCGCCCCGTGGACGATGGTGGTCACTTCCCGCGCGACGCGCTTCTGGCCGACGCGGCGGAACGGCGCGGCCTCGTGCTCGGCCGCCACCTCTTCGATCTCGGCGCGCGTCAGGAACGTGAACACCTTGAGGCGGTCGATCACGTCGGCGTCGTCGGTGTTGAGCCAGAACTGGTACATCGCGTAGGGGCTGGTGAGCTCCGGATCGAGCCAGATCGCGTTGCCCTCGCTCTTGCCGAACTTGCGTCCGTCGCTGTTCGTGATCAGCGGCGTGCCGATGGCATGCACCGCGACGCCCTCGGCCTTGCGGATGAGGTCGACCCCGCTCGTCAGGTTGCCCCATTGGTCGCTTCCACCGGTCTGGAGGACGCACCCGTGCTGCAGGTACAACTCGCGGTAGTCGAGGCCCTGGAGGATCTGGTAGCTGAACTCGGCGTAGCTGATGCCGTCTTCCGAGTTCAGGCGTGCGCTGACGGCGTCCTTCTTCAGCATGGTCCCGACGCGGTAGTGCTTTCCGATGTCGCGGAGGAAGGTGATCGCGCTCATCGGCTGGGTCCAGTCGAGGTTGTTGACCAGACGCGCCGCATTCACTCCGTCGAAACTGAGGAAGCGCGCGACCTGCGACTGCAGGTAGCCCACCCATTCCGCGACCACCGTCGCGTCGTTCAGCGTGCGCTCGGCCGTGGGCTTCGGGTCGCCGATGAGACCCGTGGAACCCCCCACCAGCCCGAGCGGGCGATGGCCCGCCAGCTGCAGGCGACGCATCAGCAGGAGCTGGACGAGGTTTCCCAGGTGGAGGCTCGGGGCCGTGGGATCGAATCCGCAGTAGTACGTGATCGGGTCCCCGCCGAGCAGCGCACGCAGCGCTTCCTGATCGGTGGACACGTGCACCAGGCCACGCCAGACGATCTCGTCCCAGACGTTCTCGAACGCGGGGTCGTTGGCGGGCGCCGGGGCGCTCACGACGGTTTCAGACACGCGTTCCAGGCTATCAGCGCGACCGAGGCGACCCCGCGCACGGGGCGGCGGCCGAGCGTCAGGCCCCGGTCCCCCACCACAGGAGGAACGCCGCCCCGAGGGCGGTCACCCAGCTCACGAGGCTGCCGATGAGGAAGTACTCCGCGCGCGTCCCCGCCTCGGTGTCGCGCGAGATCTCCGGGAAGCGCACGATCCCCTTCGCGGCGAGCACCGCCGCCAGCAGGGTGAAGGCCCCGGTGAGCGTCAGCGCGAACACGAGGATGCGCTCGAGCGGACCGATGAGCCGGCCTCCCTTCAGCGCCGCCGGCGCGTCGTCGGGCACACTGCCTTCCCGCAGCGCGGCGCGCACCACGACGTTGCCGGACTCGGTCAGGAAGGCCACGGCGCCGACGGTGAAGACGGCGACGTCGAGGCTGACCAGGCCGAGCGGCGATGCGACCGGCCAGAGCTCGCCGAGCGGTCCCTGCTGGGGGCGCACGCCCACGATCGAGACCGCGATCGCCGACACCGCGGCGATCAGCACGACGGGCCACAGACCCGCCCGCCCGCCGCGACGGTCCGGCGTGCCCCAGACCCACAGGGTCGCCGTGCCGAGCGCGACGAAGGTCCAGACCACGGCGTCGGCGCCAGCGGAGAGGATCAGCAGCAGGACCGCGCCGAGCGCGAAGGCGGCGGGCCGTCCGCGCCGGGGCATGTACTGGCGGAGCAGGTCGACCGCCCCGACCGCCAGCAGGACGATCCCGGCGCCGATCACCGGTCGTCCCCTTCGAGCGCGGACAGTCCCGCCAGCAGCGCCGCGGACCCGGCGGCCGCCAGCATCTGGGAGACCGCGGGCTGGCTGATGCCCTCCTCCTCGGCGAGCTCCCGCTGCGTGCGGCCAGCCCACCGTCCGTATGTCAGGCGGCGCGCCCGCGAGCTCATCGCCCCGACGAGTTCGTCGCGCGCAAGCAGATAGGCGTTGGCCATCCGGATCTGCGACATCATGTCGGCATCCTCCTCCGGGGCTCCGACCACGCGTGTGCGCGCCTTCGGCATGCCGCGATCCTGCAGGCGGTGCACCGCCTCGATCGCGTCGCGCGCCGCCCACCACCCCGGCCCGTCGGAGATCAGCTCCGTGCGCGAGTCCACGGCCCGCACACCGCCCACCCCCACCCCGAATCGGAGCTCGATCCCCTCCGGAAGCGCGAGCTGCAGCAGCAGCAGCGATCGGAGCGCGGCGGAGAGCTCGGTGTGCACCGCCTGGAACTCGTCGCCCACGGTCGCCACGAGCGGCTGCTCGGCCGCCGGCGCGTCGCGCTCCACGCGGGTCACCGCATCCTCGATGGCGCGCTGGGCAGCGCTGCGGTCGGGCAGGCTGCGCGAGCCGACGATGTCGGCGATGGTGACGATACGGCGCTCCATGGAATAAGCGTAGCACTTATTTCATGGAGATATAAGTCAGATACCTATCGCGGTGCGCAGATAAGCGGATCAGAGACCGAGTGCCCGCGCCGCGCCCTGCGCACGCTCGACGAGCTCACGCCGCTGCTCCTCGACGCGGATCGGCGCCGTGCCTCCCGCGCCGGTGCGGCTGGCGACCGATCCCTCGATCGTCAGGACCTCGCGCACCGCCGGCACCAGGTGGGCCGAGACCTGCGCAAGGAGGGCGTCGTCGGCATCCTCCAGCCCGATCCCCCGCTCCTCGCAGGCACGGACCAGCGACCCGGAGATCTCATGGGCGTCCCGGAACGGCAAGCCCTGCCGGACCAGCCACTCGGCCACATCGGTGGCCAGCGAGAACCCCTCCGGAGCGAGGGACGCCATGCGGTCGGTGTCGAATCGTAGCGTCGCGATCATCCCCGCGAAGGCCGGCAGGACGACCTCGAGGGTGGTGACCGAGTCGAAGACGGGCTCCTTGTCCTCCTGCAGATCGCGGTTGTACGCGAGCGGCAGCGCCTTGAGCGTCGCGAGCAGCCCCGACAGGTTGCCGATCAGCCGACCGGCCTTTCCTCGTGCGAGCTCCGCGATGTCGGGGTTCTTCTTCTGCGGCATGATGCTCGAGCCGGTCGAGTACCCGTCGTCGAGGGTGACGAAGCCGAACTCGCGCGTGTTCCAGATGATGACGTCCTCCGCGAAACGCGACAGGTCGACGCCGATCATCGCGGCGATGAACGCGAACTCGGCGACCACGTCGCGCGCCGCCGTGCCGTCGAGCGAGTTCTCCGCCGGGCGGGCCAGTCCCAGCTCGGCCGCGACCAGCTGCGGATCCAGCCCGAGCGTCGCCCCCGCGAGGGCGCCACCGCCGTACGGCGACACGCTCGCGCGCGCCGACCAGTCCCGCAGTCGCTCCAGGTCGCGCACCAGCGGCCACGCATGCGCCTGCAGGTGGTGGGCGAGGAGGATCGGCTGCGCGTGCTGCAGGTGGGTGCGCCCCGGCATGATCGCGGTCGGGTGGGCCTCGGCCTGCGCGACCACCGCGTCGATCACGCGCAGGAGATCGCGGGCGATCACCCGGGCGTGATCGAGAAGGTAGAGCCGCACGAGAGTGGCGATCTGGTCGTTGCGGCTGCGGCCGGCACGGAGCTTGCCTCCCAGCTCGGGGCCGACGGCGGCGATGAGGGCCGCCTCGAGGGCGCCATGGACGTCCTCGTCGCCGGGCTGGGCGACCAGCGTCCCGTCGGTCACCGCGCGCGCGAGCGCGTCGAGACCCGCGTGCATCCGCGACTCCTCGTCGGGCGTGAGGTACCCGGCGGCGGCGAGCGCGGCAGCGTGGGCGTGCGAGCCCGCCAGGTCGTACAGCGCGAGGACCCAGTCGAAGTGGGTGGATCGGCTCAGCGCCTGCAGTTCGGGGGACGGTCCGGTCGCGAAGCGCGCCCCCCAGAGGGCGCCTTCGTTCGTGCCATGCGCGGATGAGTCGGTCACCGTCCCAGCCTAGCCAGCCGCGCGCCCGCCGCCGTCGTGGGGATCAGCCGCGCACGAGCGTGCGGACGATCCACGCGACTCCGCGCTCGAGGGGACCGCGCCCGAACAGCAGGGCCCAGGCGGTGCATGCCACGAGGGTGGTGACGATGAACGGCCCCAGCGGGTCGAGGGCGCGGAAGCCGCCGAGGTCGCCGGTGTCCCCGAGGACGACCGCGGCGATGACCGCCCACGCCAGGAGCTGACCCACGTAGGCCGTGAGCGGCATCGAGCCGACGGCGCGGAGCGGGATCAAGACCCAGGCCAGCGGCGTGCGGCACACGAGGAGCGAGGCCCCGAGGACGGCGAGCGCGACACCCCCGGAGCCGAGGACCTCGGGGAGGC
This sequence comes from Microbacterium sp. T2.11-28, assembly GCF_950097975.1. Lineage (GTDB taxonomy): Bacteria > Actinomycetota > Actinomycetes > Actinomycetales > Microbacteriaceae > Microbacterium. The sequence continues at coordinate 123,817 of NZ_CATNHF010000028.1, read as the reverse complement.
CGCCGGAATGGGCCCGGTCGGTCCACACCTCCCCCACCCATCCCGGTCCGTCCGCCACGGGCCAGAGGGCGACCGCGCCGTAGCCCACGACGGCGGCCGCGACGCCGACCGCCACCAGCGCGAGCTGCGTCCCCAGCCGGCGCAGGTCGCTGCGGCCGGCGGCGAGCCCCGCGAGCACGAAGGCCAGCCAGAGCGTGAACGGGTAGTGCCAGCCGAGCATCAGCTCGACGTCGGATCCGGCACGGGCGACGATCTCGTTCAGCGCCGGCTGCAGCAGCGGCATCGTCAGGGCGAGCGCGGCGGCGAGCAGCCACAGCGCCGGAGCGCGCAGCCGGAGGAAGGGAAGCGCCAGCAGGAAGAGCACCGCGTAGGCCGGGAGGATGACGTAGACCGGAACGCCGGTGAGGATGAGCAGGATGCCGATCGTCCACAGGACCACCGCGCGCACCGCGGTCCGCGCCCGGACCAGCCGCAGACGGTCGCCCGCGACGGGAGCGGCGCCGCCGGAGACCAGCGCGAGGGAGACGCCGGCGAGCACGGCGAACAGGATCGAGGACCGCCCGTTGACGATGTCGACCCAGGTGGCCGGCGCGCTCGGGTCGAATGACTCGATCGCCAGCAGGTGGGCGGTGAGCATGCCGAGGACCGCGAGACCCCGCGCCAGATCGACACCCGCGAGCCGGGAGCCGGTCTGCAGGTGCGACGTGGCGAGGGCGCCGGCCACGGTCACGTCACTGCTGGCGCAGCAGCCAGACCAGCAGCGCCTTCTGGGCGTGGAGACGGTTCTCCGCCTCGTCCCAGACGACGCTCTGCGGGCCGTCGATCACCTCGGCGTCCACCTCGTAGCCGCGGTCGGCGGGCAGGCAGTGGATGAAGATCGCGTCGTCCTGTGCGAGCGCCATCGTCTCCTGGGTGACCTTGTAGGCGCCGAGATCGCGCAGGCGTGCGATCTTCTCCTCCTCCTTGCCCATCGAGACCCACGTGTCGGTGACGATCACGTCGGCGCCCGCGGCCGCCTCGACCGGGTCGGTGTACAGGGCCACCGATCCCCCGGTGGTCGCCGCGATCCGATCGGCGTCGGAGATGACGTCCTCGCGCGGCGCGTAGTCCTCGGGCGAGGCGACGCGCACGTGCATGCCCGCCGTGACGCCGGCGAGAACGTAGGAGTGCCCCATGTTCGACTTGCCGTCGCCGAAGAAGGTGAGCGTCAGGCCGGCGAGCTCGCCCTTGTGCTCGCGGATCGTGAGGAGATCGGCGAGCAGCTGGCACGGGTGGAAGTCGTCGCTGAGGGCGTTGACGACGGGGACGCGGGTGCCCGCCGCCATCTCCTCCAGCCCCGCCTGGGCGTACGTGCGCCACACGATGGCGGCGACCTGCCGCTCCAGCACGCGGGCCGTGTCGGAAGGGGTCTCCTTGCCGCCGAGCTGGCTGTTGGCGGTCGAGATGATCAGCGGCGAGCCGCCCAGGTCGGCGATGCCCACCGCGAAGGACACGCGGGTGCGCGTGGACGACTTGTCGAAGATCACCGCCACGGTCTGCGGGCCCTCGAGGGGCTTGAGCTTCCAGCGGTCCTTCTTCAGCGAGAGGGCGAGGTCCAGGATCTCGGCCTGCTCGGCCGGGCTGAGGTCGTCGTCGCGGAGGAGGTGGCGAGTCATGCGGATTCCTTCGAGTGGTCGGTCGGGTCCTCGAGCAGCAGCGAGTCCTCGACGGTGTGGAGTGCGCGTCCGAAGAGGTCGATGAACTCGTCCACCTCGACGTCGCCGATCGTGAGGGCGGGGGCGAGCCGCACCGTGTCCTCGTTGGCGGCGTTCACGATCAGGCCGTGCTGCTGCGCGGCCGCGACGACGGCGCCGGCGACCGGATGCCGCAGGCCGACGCCGATCAGCAGGCCCCGGCCGCGTGTCTCGCGGACCAGCGGCGAGTCCAGCGCCTCGATCGCCGTGCGCAGCTGCACGCCCCGCTCCGCCGCGTTGGCCAGGAGCCCCGCGCGTTCGATCTCGCGCAGGACGGCGACCGCGACCGCGGTCCCCAGCGCATTGCCGCCGAAGGTGGACCCGTGGGTGCCGGGGTAGAACAGGTCACTCGCCTCGCCGTAGGTGATGAGGGCGCCGATGGGGAAACCGCCGCCGATCCCCTTCGCGACGGTGATCGCGTCGGGGGTGATCCCTTCGTGCTGGAACGCGAACCACTCCCCCGTGCGACCCGCCCCGGTCTGGATCTCGTCGACGATCAGCAGGGCGCCGTGGCGCCGGGTGATCTCGCGCGCCGCGCGCAGGTAGCCCTCGGGCAGCTCGACCACCCCGGCCTCGCCCTTGATGGGCTCGACGAACAGGGCGGCGACACGGTCGTCCATGGCGGCCTCGAGCGCCGCGACGGTCGAGTCGAGGAACTCCACCCCCGGGACCATGGGGAGGAAGGGCTCCTGCATGTAGGGCTTGCCCGTCAGGGCGAGCGTCCCCATCGTTCGACCGTGGAAGGCGTTCTCGAGGGCGAGGATGCGCGGGCGCGGCGTGCCGCCGTTGCGGTCGGCGGCGCCGTGGAGGCGCGCGAGCTTGAACGCCGCCTCGTTGGCCTCGGCGCCCGAGTTGCCGAAGTAGACGCGTCCCGCCTCCCCTGCCCCGGCGATCTCCTTGAGGAGGGCGGCCAGCTCGAGCTGTGGCGGGGTCGCGAAGTAGTTCGAGACGTGGGCGAGGGTCGCCGCCTGCCGGGCGATCGCGTCGACGAAGACGGGGTGGGCGTGCCCGAGCGAGGTCACGGCGATCCCGCCGAGGAAGTCCAGGTAGCGTCGGCCCGAGTCGTCCCACACCGACGCGCCCTCGCCGCGCGTGAACATCGCCAGTCGGGCGCCGGCGTTGCGCACCAGGTCGCGCGACGCGTCCTCCTGCCAGCGTGCCTGCGTCGTCGTGTCGGTCACTTCGCCACCACCTCTGTTCCGATTCCGTGTTCCGTGAAGATCTCCACCAGCACCGAGTGCGGCTGGCGGCCGTCGATGATCGCCGCCGTGTCGACGCCGCCCTCGACGGCATCCAGGCAGGCCTGCATCTTGGGGATCATGCCCGACTCCAGCGTCGGCAGCATCTCGCGCAGCTCGGACGCCGTCAGGTGCGAGACGAGGGATTCCCGATCGGGCCAGTCGGCGTACAGTCCCGGAACGTCGGTGAGCACCACGAGCTTGGTGGCGCCGAGGGCGACCGCGAGCGCTGCGGCGGCGGCATCCGCGTTGACGTTCAGCGAGTGGCCGGGATTGTCGTGGTCCGGGGCGATCGAGGAGACGACGGGGATCCGGCCCGCGGTCAGCTGATCGAGGACGGGCTGCGGATCGACGCCCACGACATCGCCCACGAAGCCCAGGTCGTGCTCGACGCCCTCGATGACGACCCCGCGCCGCCGACCGCGGAACAGCCCCGCATCCTCCCCGGACAGGCCGGTCGCGAAGGGCCCATGGGCGTTGATCTTCGCCACCAGCTGGGGGTTGATCTGGCCGGTCAGCACCATCCGCACCACACCGATGGCCTCCGTCGAGGTCACCCGGTAGCCGCCCTTGAACTCGCTCGGGATCGACAGCCGGTCGAGCATCTTCGAGATCTGCGGCCCGCCGCCGTGCACGACCACCGGCTTGACGCCCGCGAAGCGCAGGTACGCGATGTCCTGCGCGAAGGCGTCCTGCAGCTCCTCGGAGACCATGGCGTTGCCGCCGTACTTGATCACGATGATCTGGTCGCGGAACCGGCGCAGCCAGGGCAGCGATTCGATCAGGACCGCGGCCTTCTCGGCCGCCTCCTCGGGAGTCGTCTGCTGGAGATCGGTCATGAGGCCTGCTCGTTCATGAGGAGTACGCGCTGTTCTCGTGCACGTAGTCGTGGGTGAGGTCGTTGGTGAGGATCGTCGCCTCGGCGTCTCCGACCTTCAGGTCGATGAGGATGCCGGTCGCGCGCGGCGTGAGGTCGACCTCCTCGCGAGGACGGTCGGGGGCGCCCGCGCTGCAGACGCGCACGCCGTTGAACCAGACGTCGACGTCGTAGGGGTCGAAGGCCGCGTCGGTCGTGCCGATGGCCGCGAGCACCCGGCCCCAGTTGGGGTCGTTGCCGAAGACGGCGGCCTTGAACAGGTTGTTGCGCGCCACCGACCGTCCGACCGCCACGGCGTCGTCGTCGGAGGCGGCGTGGACGACCTGGATCGTGATGTCGTGACTGGCGCCCTCCGCGTCGGCCTGCAGCTGCTGCGCGAGGTCCTGGCACACCTCGGTCAGCGCGCGGGCGAACTCGTCGAGGTCCGGTGCGATGCCGCTGGCCCCGCTGGCCAGGAGCGTGACCTGGTCGTTGGTCGACATGCAGCCGTCGGAGTCGAGCCTGTCGAAGGTCAGCCGCGTCGCGCGGCGCAGCGAGGTGTCGAGGTCGGCGGAGCCCACGACGGCGTCGGTCGTGATCACGACGAGCATCGTGGCCAGTCCCGGCGCGAGCATCCCCGCGCCCTTGGCCATGCCGCCGATCGTCCAGCCGCTGCGCGAGACCACGGCCCGCTTGGGCTTCGAGTCCGTCGTCATGATGGCCAGCGACGCGTCGTCCCCGCCGTCGGCGGTGAGGGTGCGGATCGCTTCCGCCGTGCCCTGCAGCACCTTGGCGCGGAACGTCTCGTCGCCCGTCCCGATCAGCCCGGTCGAGCAGACCAGCACGTCGCCGGGGCTCACCCCGAGCAGGCCGGCCGCGGTCTCGGCGGTCTGATGGGTGGTCTGGAATCCGAAGCTCCCGGTGAAGCAGTTCGCGCCTCCGGAGTTCAGGACCACCGCCTCCGCGACGCCGTCGGCGATCGCCTGCTGCGACCAGAGGATCGGGTTGGCCTTGGCGCGGTTGCTGGTGAACACGGCCGCGGCGGCCTTGGCCGGCCCGCGGTTGACGACGACGGCGACGTCCTTGGCCCCGGTGGACTTCAGCCCCACCGCGACACCGGCCGCCTCGAATCCCCTCGCTGCGGTGACGCTCACGGCGCGACTCCGTTCACGGTCAGGCCCGTGGCCTCGGGGAGGCCGAGGGCGATGTTCATGGACTGGACGGCGGCACCGGCGGTGCCCTTGACGAGGTTGTCCACCGCGGTGACCACGACGACCTTGTCGGCGGCGCGGTCGATCGCCAGGCCCATGAGCGCGGTGTTGGCCCCGAGCACGTCGGCGGTGCGGGGGAAGGAGCCCTCGGGCAGGAGCTGGACGAAGGTCTCGTCGCCGTAGGCGGACTCCCATGCCTCGCGGATCTCGGCGTCCGAGGCCCCCGGCGCGATCCGCGCGACGCTCGTGGCGAGGATGCCGCGCGCCATCGGCACGATCACGGGGGTGAAGGAGATCCCCACCGCGTCGTCGGCCAGCGGCACCCGGCGACCGCCGGCGGCCACGAGCGCCTGCCGGATCTCCGGGATGTGGCGGTGCGTGCCGCCGACCGCATAGGGGTTCGCGCTCCCGAGGATCTCGGAGGCCAGCAGGTGGGTCTTGGCGCTCTTGCCGGCACCGGAGGGGCCGACCGCCAGCACGCTGACGATGTCACCGGGGTCGATGACGCCGGCGGCGACGCCCGGTGCGAGGCTCAGCGCGACCGTGGAGGCGTTGCAGCCGGGGGCGGCGATGCGCGCCGCGCCGGCGAGGTGGGTGCGCTGCTTGACACCGTCCACGAGCAGCTCGGGGACGCCGTACGCCCACGGCTCGTGGAAGTCACCGCCGTAGAAGGCCTCCCACGCGTGGGCCGAGGTGAGCCGGTGGTCGGCGCCGGCGTCGATGACGAGCGGCACGCCGGCAAGGGCCTCGGTGTACTGCCCGGACTGCCCGTGCGGCAGCGCGAGGAAGACGATGTCGTGACCGGCCAGGGTCTCCGGCGCCGTCTCCTGGAGCGTGAGGTGTGCGAGCGAGCGCAGGTGCGGCTGCTGCTCGATGAGCGGCTGCCCCGCGTTCGAATGCGCCGTCACCGTGCGGATCTCGATGTCGGGGTGGGCGGCCAGCAGGCGCAGGATCTCGCCGCCGGCATAGCCGGATGCGCCGGAAACGGCGACCGAGTAGGTCATTGTCCAACCTTATTGTCTGAGGAACGGGCCCTTGGACGGGCTCAGGCCGAAGACGGCGACACCGGCGGCTCGACCCGCGGGAGCGGGGAGCGTGCGGGGTCGCCTAGAGTCGGCGTCCGCCCTGGCGTCGACGCGCGCGCATGACCGTGGGAACGGTGATCGCGGACGCCGAGGACATGCGGCGACGATATCGCCGCCGAGCACGATCCGCCAAATCCGGGGCTCCGGCCGTCAGGCGCCGAGCGCCGCCCGCAGCTCCGCCTCCTCCGCGCGGCCCAGGCCCGCCCGCCGCGGCCGGTCCAGGCCCCGCGCCCGTTCATCGGCGAGCACCCGCTCCACGGTCTCGCCGAGAGGACGAAGCCGACCGCCCGCGGCACGGTAGGCGCGCCCGTCACGGGTGGCGAAGCCGGGCATGTCGGCGGGCAGCCACAGCGGCAGCGAGCGCGGCCCCGACCAGTGCGCGACGCCCCGGTCGCGCAGCCACTCCGCCGGTGCGCTCACCACCGGGCCGCGATGGCCGGCGATCGTCCGCACCGTCTCGAGCACCGACGACAGCGGAGTGGAGACGCCCACGGCGTTGACCGTGCCCCGCCACCCGCGGCGACCGGACCGGACGATGAAGTCCGCCAGGTCGTCGACGTCGATCACCTGCGCGAACGCGCCCTCGTGCGGCGGGACCAGCACGGGCGCGTCCGCGTCGGCGGCGAAGCGCGCCGGCCAGTAGCCGAAGCGGTCGGTGGGGTCGCCCGGCCCGACGATGAGCCCCGCCCGGCTGATCGCGACGCGGTCCCCGAGCGCTCCGACGGCGCGCTCGGCCGCCGCCTTCGCCCGCGCGTAGTCGTCGGGCGACCCGTCGTCGGCGGGAACCGCCAGGGGGGCGGTCTCGTCGGCTCCGGGCCGGTCGGCGTCGGCGTAGACCGACACGCTCGAGACGTAGCTCCAGTGGACGGCCCGTTCCTCGAGTGCGGCGACCGCCTGCGCGACGTGGCCCGGGTGCGAGGAGACATCGACCACCTCGTCCCACTCCTGGCCGACCACCGCTGCGTACGCGTCCGGCGCATCGCGGTCGGCGACGACGAGTCGCGATCCGCGCGGGGCGGGCCGGCCGCCGCGTCCGACGCAGGTCACCGAGGCGCCCTCGTCGATCCAGCGCTGAGCGATACGCCCGCTCAGCCACCCCGTCCCCCCGAGGATCAGCACGTCCGTCATGCCCTTCACCACAGCACGCCCGCCGCGCGGACGCGAGCGTGTCCGCTGTCGGCGCAACGGCTCAGGTGGGGAAGGCCTTGATGCGCTGCAGGAGGTCGGGAGCCGTGCGATCGAGGGTGCGGCCGCCGAGCAGCACCCCGCCGGCGATCGCGGCGAGACCCGCCCCGACCCCGACGGCCAGCGCGATCCATCCCAGCACCGCGGACCCGCCCACGGTCGCGACGACGGCGAGGACGAGGGCGGGAGAGGCCAGCACGAGCGCGGCTCCCCACACGACGAAGACCAGCAGGCTGTTCAGAAACGTCTGACCGGGCACGGACCGGAACGGGCTGTCCCCCGGTGAGGGCACCGGGGTGACGATGAGCGCCGACGACACCGCGGTCACCCCGTAGCCCGACAGGAGCAGACCGAGCGCGGCGCCGAGCAGCGCCGGCAGATTCTCCTGGGTGCCCGCGACGGAGGTCGTGATGATCGCGACCGCCAGCAGCAGCGGGACGCCGATGCAGGCGGCACCCAGCAGTCGGCCGAGCCGGTCATCCCGCCCCCGGATCCCGGTGGAGATGACCGAGGCGAAGGCGGTCCCGTCGTAGGAGATGTCGGCGTAGCCCGCGATGGCAAGCACCAGGGCCGCCATGACCGCCGATGCGCCGAAGAGCCAGCCGTCGACCCCGCCCGCGAAGGCGAAGAGGATCGGGAACAGCGGGACGACGATCAGCTGCCGCAGGTACCGCGGGTCCCGCAGCCACGCGGTCAGCGAGCGCGCCCACGTCGCCCCGACTCCCCCGGTGGGCATGCGGCCGAAAAGCTGAAGGGCGCCCGATCGCACCGCGCGCACCGACCGACGGGCCGGTGCGACGGTCGACGCGGTCAGCACGCGGTCCCACAGCCACACCAGCAGCGCGAGGGTCGCGGCCGCGATCGCCAGCTTCGCGAGCGCTGCGGCCCACGACCCGGCGGCGGCATCCACCGGCGCCGACCAGGCCGCCGCCAGGGGCGTCCAGCCGAGCACGGCGGCGGCGTCCGCGAAGCGCGACGACAGCTCGCCCGTCGCGCGATCGAGGACCGACAGGACGCCGGTGAGGATCGGACCGGACAGGATGAGCACGATGAGCACCAGCGTGCCGGTGATCTCCCGGCCGCGGCGCGAGCCGGAGCTCTGCGACAGCGCCGACATGAGCTGCGTCGCGACGACGCACGTGGCCACCGCCAGCACCACGGCGGGCACGGCGACGAGCAGCGCGGCAGGCCATCGCACCCAGAGGATCAGCGAGGAGCTCGCCGCCGCGGCGGTGATGATCCCCGGGATGCCCGTCGCCCCCACGGCGGCGAGCGCCGACATGAGCTGGGAGCGGCGCAGGGGGAAGGGAGCGAGCCGGGAGGCGTCGACCGTCGAGTCCAGTCCGGCCAGCAGCAGCGGCCCCAGCAGCCAGCCCAGCAGCAGCAGGCCGCCGCCGAACACGAGGACAGGCGCGATGAGAGACAGCGACTGCGATGCGGAGAGCGCGACGAACCCGGCCACGATCAGCGCCAGCAGGCCGAGCGCCCACAGGACGCCGAAGCAGAAGCCCACCAGCTGCCAGGGTCGGCGGGAGAGGTTGTTGCCGAGGATGCGGTAGCGGAGCCTCAGGACGGTCGCAACCACTGCGGGCCCTCCGAGGTGTGACGCCCGCCGACGAGGGAGACGAAGCGGTCCTGGAGACTCTCGCCCGCGCGGACGTCTTCGACCGTTCCGGCGGCCAGCACGCGCCCCGCGGCGATGACGGCGACGTGATCGCACATGCGCTGGACGAGGTCCATGGAGTGGCTGGAGATGATGATCGTTCCGCCGGAGGACGTATAGCCGCGCAGCACGTCCTCGATGTTGGCCGCCGACACGGGATCCACGGACTCGAACGGCTCGTCGAGCACGAGCAGGCGCGGCGCGTGCACCAGGGCGCACGCCAGGGCGACCTTCTTGGTCATGCCCGCCGAGTAGTCGGCGACGATCGTGCCGGCCGCGTCACCGAGATCCATCAGCGCGATCAGGTCCGCCACCCGAGGGGCGATCTCCGGCCTCGGCAGCCCGAACATCATGGCCGTGTAGGTGATCAGCTGCTCGCCGGTCAGCCGGTCGAACAGCCGCACGCCGTCGGCGAGGTTCCCGATCATGCGCTTGGCCACGACCGGCTCGGTCCACACGTCCACGCCGTGGACCCGCACGAGACCCGCGTCGGGCCGCAGCAGCCCCGTCGCCATCGACAGCGTGGTCGTCTTGCCCGCGCCGTTGGGGCCGACGAGCCCGAAGAACGAGCCGGCGGGAACCTCGAGGTCGATACCGGCCACGGCGACCTTCTCACCGAAGCGCTTCACGAGCTGGGAGACCTGGAGGGCCGGCGGAGGGGACGCGGTGGAGTCGCTCATCAGCCCGAGCCTACCGGGGGTGGTGTCCGGGACGGATGAGAGGCTGGAAGGCATGCTGCAGACCCTGGCCGTGTCGGGATACCGCTCCCTCCGCGACGTGGTGGTGCCGCTGGGCCCCCTCACGGTGATCACCGGCCCCAACGGCTCCGGCAAGTCGAACCTGTACCGCGCACTGGGGCTGCTGGCGTCGGCCGGCCGAGGCGACGTCGTGGGGGCACTGGCCCGGGAGGGCGGGCTGCCGTCGGTGCTGTGGGCGGGGCCGGAGAACGGCGGCGATCAGGGCACCGTCCGCACACGGCCGGTCGCCGTGCAGCTCGGCTTCGCCTCGGACGAGCTCGGCTACCTGGTGGACCTCGGCATCCCGCAGACCGACCAGCGCAGTCCGTTCGCCCGCGATCCGGAGATCAAGCGCGAGCAGATCTTCGCCGGCGCCGTCGCCAAGCCCGCCACGCTGATCATCGACCGCACGCGGCAGCACACCCGGGTGCGGGCTGACGGGTGGGTGTCGCTGCGTCAGCAGCTCGCCCCGTTCGAGAGCATCATCACCGACCTCGCCGAGGGCGACACCGCGCCCGAGCTGCTCTCGCTGCGCCGCACCTTCGGCGGGTGGCGGTTCTACGACCACTTCCGCGTCGATGCGGATGCGCCCGCCCGGCGCGCGCAGGTCGGCACCCGCACTCAGACCCTCGCCCACGACGGGGCGAACCTCGCAGCGCTGTGGGCGACGGTGGTCGAGGCCGGTCATGGCAGCGCACTCGATCGAGCGGTCGACGAGGCGTTCCCGGGCGCGCAGGTGTCGGTGACGGCGACCGACGGTCTGTTCCGCCTGTCGTTCCGGCAGCCCGGCCTGCTTCGTCCGCTGCAGACCGCCGAGCTGTCCGACGGCACGCTGCGCTACCTGCTGCTCGTCGCCGCGCTCCTGCCGGCACGGCCCGCGCCGCTGCTGGTGCTGAACGAGCCCGAGGCGAGCCTGCACGCGTCGCTCCTCGAGCCGCTGGCGCGGCTCATCGTGGCGGCCGCCGAGCGCACCCAGGTCCTCGTCGTCTCCCACGCGGCCGCGCTGGTTGACTCCTTGCCCGATCCCTCGCGGGTGGAGCTGCGCCCGGGCGTGGGCGGCACAGAGGTCGTCGGCCAGGGCCTCCTCGATGTCCCTGCATGGAACTGGGGCACGCGCTAGAGCCGCGGCACGGGTCGCCCGCCGGCGCCGGGACCTACTCGCGCAGCGTCGCGCCGAACCGCTCGGCGGCGACGGCCACTCCGGCGAGCTTCGCCTCGGTGGCCTCGGCGGCGGTCAGCGTGCGGTCCGCGGCACGGAACCGGAGCGCGAACGTCAGGCTCTTGGCCCCTTCGGGCACGCCGGCCCCGCGATAATCGTCGACGAGTCGCAGCGCCTCCAGGAGCGGGCCGGCACCGTCGACGAGGGCGGATCGCACCGCTCCCGCAGGCACATCGGCACCGAGCACCAGCGACACGTCCTGCGTCGCCGCTGGGTAGCCCGACAGCGTCTCGGCGACGACCCGCGTACCGGCCGCATCGATGAGGCGGTCGAGGTCGAGCTCGGCGACGATCACCCGTCCGGGCAGGTCGGCCGCCTCGGCCACCGCCGGAAGGAGCTCCCCGACGTAGCCGACCTCGGCGCCGCCCACCGAGACGACGCCGGTGCGACCGGGATGCAGGGCGGCACGGGCCCCCTGGGCGACCTCGATCTGCACGCCCGCCGCGCCCGCGATCGTGCGCAGCGCGTCGATCCCGTCCGCGACGTCGAACGGCTCGGCGGCGACGCCCGGCTGCTTGGCCACACGCTGACCGGTCAGCAGGACCGCGATGTGACGCGGCTGCGGGGGCAGGGCGGCGTCGAGCGCGGCGAGCGTCGCCGCGTCGGGCCGCACCGCGGCCGGTGGCACCGTCGCCGTGCCGTACCGCACGCCCGGCGCGGGAAGGAAGACCGTGCCCGTCTCGAACAGGGCGAGGTCGGTGAGGCCGCGCGAGAGATTCCGGTGCGCGACCTGCAGGAGTCCGGGGATGAGCGAGCGACGCAGATAGGGCGCCTGTCCGTCGAGCGGATTGGCGAGCTTGACGCTCGGCAGGGACTCACCCGATGCGGATCCGTGGAGGTCGTTCTGCTCCTGCGTGGTGAAGCCGAACGACGGCGTCTCGACGAATCCGGCAGCCGCGAGGGCGTTCGCGACGCGGCGGCGCGCCGCCTGCGCGGTGGTGAAGCCCCGACCCGACGGCGGGACGGGCAGGACCGAGGGGATGCGATCGTATCCGGTGATCCGGGCGACCTCCTCGACGAGGGTCCACTTGTCGGTCAGGTCCGGGCGCCACGACGGCGGGATGACGAGCCACGTTCCCGGCACCGCCTCCGACTCGGTCACCTCGGCGCCGATGGTCTCGAGGGCGCCGACGACCTCGGCGTCGGTGTAGTCGACGCCGATGAGGCCCGAAGCGAAGCCGCGCGGCAGGTCGATCCCCTCCACGAAGACCTCGGTGAACAGTGCGCCGCCGGTCTCGGTGTCGAGCGTGCCGCCGGCGTACTCGACCATGAGGTCGGCGACGCGACGAGCAGCGACGAAGGGCACGAGCGGGTCGACGCCGCGCTCGAACCGCTTGGACGCCTCACTGGGCAGCTTGTGCCGCCGCGCCGTGCGGGCGATCGTCACCGTGTCGAAGATCGCGGCCTCGATGAGCACGTTCCGCGTCGACGAGGTCATCTCGGTCGTGCCGCCGCCCATGACGCCGGCCAGGCCGATCGGCCCCGACTCGTCGGTGATGAGCAGGTCCTCGGTGTGGAGTGCGCGCTCCTTGCCGTCGAGCGTCGTGAGCTTCTCGCCCGCACGGGCGCGCCGCACGGTGATCCCGCCCGAGAGCGTGTCGAGGTCGTAGCCGTGGATGGGGTTGCCGAGCTCGAGCATCACGTAGTTGGTGATGTCGATGAGGATGCCGAGCGAGCGGATTCCGGCGAGCGTAAGGCGCGCGACCATCCACGCGGGGGTCGGCTTGGTCGGGTCGACGTCACGGACGACCCGCACGACGAACTCGCTCGCGCCCACGCGTCCGCGGACGGGCGCGTCGTCGACGACGGCCACCGGGAAGCCGCCCACGGGCTGTTGGAGCTCCTCGAACGGCCGATCGGCGGGGTCGCGGAAGACCGCTCCGGTGGCGTGCGCATACTCGCGGGCGACGCCGCGCAGGCTGAGCGCGTAGCCGCGATCGGGCGTCACGTTGATCTCGACGGCCACGTCGTCGAGTCCGAGGAGGGCGATCGCATCGGCGCCCACCTCCGGGTCGAGGCCCAGCTCCACCAGACGCAGGATTCCGCCGTGCTCCTCGCCGAGCCCGAGCTCCTTCGCCGACGCGATCATGCCGTCCGACACATGCCCGTAGGTCTTGCGCGCCGCGATCGGGAACGGACCGGGCAGCACCGCGCCCGGGAGGGTCACGACGACCTTGTCGCCCGCGAAGAAGTTCCGGGCACCGCAGACGATCCCGCGCACTCCTCCATGGGCCGGGCCCACATCGACCTGGCACCAGCGGATCGTCTTGCCGTTGGACTGCGGCTCCTCGACGAACTCCACGACCTGGCCCACGACGATCGGCCCGACGAGGCCGAAGCCGTGGACATCCTCCTCCTCGAAGCCGACCGAGACGAGCGAGGCCAGCACGTCCTCAGGGGTGGCGCCGGGCGCCACGTCGACGTACTCGCGGAGCCACGAAAGCGGGACGCGCATCAGACCACCATTCCGAACTGCTCGCTGAAGCGCACATCGCCCTCGGCCATGTCGCGCATGTCCTTCACATCGGAGCGGAACATCAGCGTCCGCTCGATCCCCATGCCGAAGGCGAAGCCCGAGTACTCCTCGGGGTCGATGCCGGCCGCGCGCAGCACGTTGGGGTTGACCATGCCGCAGCCGCCCCACTCGATCCATCGCGCGCCCCCCTTGAAGGTCGGGTGCCAGAGATCGAGCTCTGCGGAGGGCTCGGTGAAGGGGAAGTAGTTGGCGCGCAGACGCGTCTTCGCCTCGGCGCCGAACAGCGCGCGGGCGACATGGTCGAGGGTGCCGCGGAGGTTCGCCATCGTGATGCCCTTGTCGATCACGAGGCCCTCGAACTGGCTGAACACCGGCAGGTGCGTGGCGTCGAACTCGTCGGTGCGGTACACGCGGCCCGGGGAGACGATGTAGATCGGCAGGTCGCGCGTCAGCATCGAGCGCATCTGCACAGGGCTGGTCTGCGTGCGCAGCAGCAGGTGCGACGCGACCGGGTCGACGTAGAACGTGTCCTGCATCTGACGTGCGGGGTGGTCGGCGTCGAGGTTCAGCGCGTCGAAGTTGTACCACTCGTGCTCGAGCTCGGGCCCCTCGGCGACCTCCCATCCCATGCCGACGAAGATGTCGCCGATCTGGTCCTGCAGGAGTGTCAGCGGGTGGCGCGCACCGACACGGGCGCGCTGGGGCAGCGCGGTGATGTCGATGCGCTCGGCGTCCAGCTGCGCAGCCGTCTCCGCCTCGGCGAGGGCGGTCTCGCGAGCGGCGAGCGCCTGCGTCACGCGTCCCCGCGCCTGGCCGACGAGCTTGCCGAACTCGGCCTTCTTCTCGTTCGGCACGTGCCGAAGCTGCGCGTTGAGCTGGGCGAGGGGCGACCCCTCCGCCGTGTGGGCGGCGCGGGCGGCCTTGAGCTCGGCCGTCGTCGACGCGGCATCGATGGCCGCGAGGGCGGCGGCGACCGCCGCTTCGACGGCCTCGGGCGTGATCTCGGCCGGCTGGTTCTCGGGTGCGTCAGACACGAGAGACGAGTCTACCGGCGGGCGGTGTCCCGCCCGCGCCGCGTCAGACCGCGCCGCCCCCGCTCGTGCCGTCGTACTTCCCGAGGCCCCTCCGCGCCGCCGCGATGTCTGCTGCGCTCTGCGCGCCGATCACCTGTGTGTCGGTGATCTGGTGGGCGGCGACATCGGCGCGCGTCACACCCGGAGTCCGCGGCGACCGGCGCAGCCGGCGCTCCACCATGGTCGCGATCAGCGAGAGGAGGAGGCACAGCGCGATGTAGATCGTTCCGACGACGATCGTCATCGGGACGATCGGCGAGCCGTAGGTCGACTGCGAGCCCAGGTAGCGCGCGTAGAACAGCAGTTCGGGGTAGGTGATGATGAAGCCGAGCGCGGTGTCCTTCAGCGTGACGACCAGCTGAGCGATGATCACGGGCATCATCGCGCGGATGGCCTGAGGCAGGAGCACCAGACGCATGACGCCGGCTTTGCGGAGGCCGATCGCATACCCCGCCTCGGACTGCCCGCGCGGGAGCGACTCCACGCCGGCGCGGATCACCTCGGCCAGCACCGAGCCGTTGTAGGCCACGAGGGCGATCACCACGGCCCAGTACGACTCCATCCGGATGCCGAGGACCGGGAGGCCGTAGTACAGCAGGAACATGAAGATGAGGACGGGGACCGCCCGGAGGACCTCGACGACCGCGCCCACCGGGATCCGGATCCAGGCGTGATCGGAGAGCCGGCCGATGGCGAGCACGAAGCCGAGGGCGAGCGCGCCGATGGCGGCGACGCCGAACGCGGCGAGGGTGCGCCACGCCGAGAGCGCGATCTGGATCCAGACGTTCGTGTAGGTGAAGGCCTGCCACTTCTCGGCGGAGAACTGACCGGTCTCGATGAGCCGCCAGACGATGAAGCCGATGATGGCGGCGACCACCAGGACGGTCAGCACTCCCAGCACGCGGTTGCGCGCGATCGCACGGGGTCCAGGGACGTCGTACAGGACGGAGGTCATCGCGCCACCTTCCATCGGTTCTCGAGCGTTCGCTGGACGAAGGACAGCACCAGCACCAGGGCGACGAAGATCGCCATCACCCACAGGATGACGATGAACTGGTTCTCGCCGCGCTCGCTGAGGTAGTTGCGGATCGAACCGAGGTTGACGACCGAGAACCCGGCCGCCACGGTCGTGTTCTTCAGCAGCGCGATGAACACGCTCATCATCGGCGGGATGACGGAGCGGAACGCTTGCGGCATCACCACGAAGCCCATGACCTGCCCGAAGGTCATACCCAGCGCCCGTGCTGCCTCGGCCTGCCCGACGGGAACGGTGTTGATGCCCGAGCGGATGGTCTCGGCGACGTACGTCGCCGTGTAGATCCCGAGCGCGCTGATCGCGAGAGTGAGCGACACGTCGCCCGTCAGGCGGAGACCGAGGATCGGCGGAAGGGCGAACGCGAAGGCGAAGAAGACGAGGGTGAGCGGCGTGTTGCGGATGATGTTGACGTAGATCGTGCCGACCGCCCGCGCGACCGGGATCGGAGAGACGCGCATGGCGCCGACGATCGTGCCGAGGATCAGCGCCACCAGCCCGCCCCCGAAGAACAGGATGAGCGTGCCCACCAAGACCTCGCCCCACAGGTCGAGGTTGTTGGTGATGACGTCCATGCGCGCGCCTCTCGTTCGTCTTCGTCAGGGATGAGGTGCCGGGGCGGCTGCGCAGCCGCCCCGGCACGGGGATCAGTCGACCGCGGGCTGCTCGCCCGTGATGCCGGCAGGGGCGAGGTGCTCGTCGAAGAGCGCCTGCCACACGTCGCCGCCATCGGTGAACAGCGCGTTGATGTGGTCGAGCAGGGCCGTGTCGCCCTTCTCGAGACCCACGCCGTAGCGCTCCTCGCTGAAGACCTCTCCCGCGATCTTCAGCTCGTCGGGCTGCTGCGCGACGTACCCCGCCAGGATCGCCTGGTCGGTGGTGATCGCGTCGACGGAGCCGGCCAGCAACTGGTCGATGCACTGCGAGTAGGTGTCGTACTCGACGGTGTCTCCCGGGCTGTACTCGTCGCGGATCCGCTGCAGCGGCGTCGAACCCGTCACCGAGCAGACGATCTTCCCGGCGAGGTCGTCGGGACCCTCGATGTCGGTGTTGTCGGCGGCGACGAGCAGACCCTGACCGGTGATGAAGTACGGACCGGCGAAGTCGATCAGCTCCTTGCGGCTGTCGGTGATCGAGTAGGTGCCGACGTAGTAGTCGATGTTGCCGTTGACGATCTCCTGCTCGCGGTTCGCGGACGGGATCGTCTGATAGGTGATCTGGTCCTCGCTGAAGCCGAGCGACGCGGCGATCCACCGGGCGATGTCGACGTCGAAGCCGGTGCGCTCACCGGTCGCGGCGTCCTCGTAGCCGAGACCGGGCTGGTCGTTCTTGACGCCGACGATGACGCCGTCGCGGCCGGTCATGCGCTCGAAGGTGGGGCTGCCGTCCAGGCTCACGTCGGTCGCGACCTCCCACAGGGCGTCGCCGCCGTCGCCTTCGCTCTCCCCGCCCGGGCTGGTCGGGCTGCCGCTGTTGCACGCCGTCAGGGCGAGCGCGGTCATCGCGATCCCGGCGATGACGCCGGCGATGCGTGTCTTGCGCATGTGATCCTCCTGGTTTCGTATCTACGGGTGACCGCGCTGGTGCTGCGCGGACGTCTCAATGGGTCGGGTGTCAGTGCGTGATGAGCTTGGAGAGGAAGTCCTTGGCGCGGTCGCTCTTCGCGTTCGTGAAGAACTCGTCGGGGGCGGCCTCCTCGACGATCCGCCCGTCGGCCATGAACACGACGCGGTCGGCCGCCTTGCGCGCGAAGCCCATCTCGTGGGTGACGACGATCATCGTCATGCCGTCCTGCGCGAGACCGACCATGACGTCGAGGACCTCGTTGATCATCTCGGGGTCGAGCGCACTCGTGGGCTCGTCGAAGAGCATGACCTTCGGCTTCATCGCCAGGGCGCGCGCGATCGCGACGCGCTGCTGCTGTCCGCCGGAGAGCTGGGCCGGCAGCTTGTCGGCCTGGTGGGCGACGCCGACGCGGTCGAGCAGCTCCCTCGCGAGCTTCTCCGCCTCCGCCCGCTTCATGCCCTTGACCTTGATGGGTCCGATCGTGACGTTGTCGAGGATCGTGAGGTGCGCGAACAGGTTGAACGACTGGAAGACCATGCCCACGTCGGCGCGCAGCGCTGCGAGCGACTTCCCCTCCTTGGGCAGCTCCTTGCCGTCGACCGAGATCGTGCCGCTCGTGATGGTCTCGAGCCGGTTGATCGTGCGGCACAGCGTCGACTTGCCCGAGCCCGACGGTCCGATGACCACGACCACCTCGCCGCGGTTGACGGTGAGGTCGATGTCGCTGAGTGCCTGGAAGTCGCCGTAGTGCTTCTGCACGTTCTCGATGACCACCAGCGGGTCGCCGCGGCGGACGGAGATGTTGGACGTGGCCGGTGCTGCGTCGTGCTCAGAAGCCGTCATCCGGCCAGCGTATGCGGTCCGGGGTATCCCCACCGGGGTTTTCCGCAGCACCTTTACCGATCTGTAACAGGCCCGGAACGTGCGCAAGCGACGGCGGGGCTCCGTGTCACGAACGCCGGAAGAGCGACGCCACCCACGTGGCGAGTCGCCGCCACCACGGCGGGCGGGGCCCCTCGGTGCGCGCGTTGGACCGCGAGAAGGGGCTCATGAGCCGGCACCGGACCGCTGCGCGAACGCGCTCTCGTAGAGGCACACGCTCGCCGCCGTGGCGAGGTTCAGCGACTCGGCACGTCCGTAGATCGGCAGGCGCAGCGTGAGATCGACCAGTCCCAGAGCCTCGTCGTCGAGCCCGCGCGCCTCGTTCCCGAAGAGCCACGCCGTCGGCTCGGCGAGGGTGGGGCGGTGACCGAGGAAGTCCTGCCCGCCGACGTCCGCGGCCACGACCCGCAGGCCCGCGGCGTGCGCGCGCTCCACGACCTCAGCGAGGTCGGCGCCGACCGCGATCGGCAGATGGAAGAGCGACCCGGTGGTCGCCCGGACGACCTTCGGGTTGTAGGGATCGACCGTGCGACCGGTGAGGATGACGGCGTCCGCTCCCGCAGCGTCGGCGGCGCGGATGATGGTGCCGAGGTTGCCGGGGTCGCGGACCTCCTCGCACACGGCCACCAGCGCCGGAGCCGAGGCGAACACGTCCTTCAGCGCCGTCGGCGACTGGCGCGCGACGGCGACGATGCCCTGCGGCGTGACGGTGTCGGCCATCGCGTCGAGCACCGGCTCCGTGGTGAACTCGACCTCGATGCCGGCCTCCCGTGCCGCGTCACGCACGTCCTGATGCTTCTCCATGGCCGTCGGCGTCGCGAAGATCTCGACGATCGAGTCGGGACGGTAGGCGAGCGCCTCGCGCGCGGCCTGGGGCCCCTCCAGCAGGAACAGACCGGTCTCCTGCCGAGCGCTGCGCTTGGTCAGCTTGGCGACGGCGCGCACACGCGGCGAACGGGGGTTCTCGAGCACGGTCTCAGTGTAGGGGGACGGCGCGGCCGCGACCGGGAACGACGACAGGGCGCCCTCCGGATGGAGAGCGCCCTGTCGGAGAGCGTGCGACGCGCTTACGCCTTGGGGGCGTTGACGTCGGCCGGGAGCGCCGTGCGCGCGGTCTCGACCAGCGACGCGAAGACGGCCGGCTCGTTCACGGCGAGCTCGGCGAGCATGCGACGGTCGACCTGCACACCCGCGAGGCCGAGGCCCTGGATGAAGCGGTTGTACGTCAGGCCGTTCTGGCGGCTCGCGGCGTTGATGCGCTGGATCCACAGACGACGGAAGTCGCCCTTGCGCTTGCGACGGTCACGGTACGCGTAGACGAGCGAGTGGGTGACCTGCTCCTTCGCCTTGCGGTACAGGCGCGAACGCTGTCCGCGGTAACCGGAGGCGCGCTCGAGGATGACGCGACGCTTCTTGTGGGCGTTGACGGCCCGCTTGACTCTAGCCATTTCTTCTACTTATTCCTTACGTGCGGCGGCGTCAGATGCCGAGGAGCTTCTTGGCGACCTTCGCGTCGCCCGGGGCCAGGATCTTGTCGGCCGACAGACGGCGCGTGCGCTTGGTCGGCTTGCCCTCGAAGTTGTGGCGGAGGTTCGCCTGCTGCTTCTTGATCTTTCCGCTTCCGGTGACCTTGAAGCGCTTCTTGGCACCCGAGTGGGTCTTCTGCTTCGGCATGGTTCTTCCTTCGTTGTGGTTCCCGCAGGGCGGGAGTCTGTGGGGCGTCGCAGTCCGGAGGACTACTCGGCGGGTGCGGTCTCCGCGCCGGAAGCGGGAGCCTGTCCGCTGCGGGCCTCACGAGCGGCCTGCTTGGTCGCGGCGCGAGCAGCGTTCTGCTCCGTCTTGACCTCGGACTTGTTCTTGTGGGGCGCGATCACCATCACCATGTTGCGGCCGTCGATCGTGGGGTTGGACTCCACGGTGCCGAACTCGGCGACGTCCTCGGCGAACTTGCGCAACAGGCGCACACCCTGCTCGGGACGCGACTGCTCGCGACCACGGAAGAGGATCATCGCCTTGACCTTGTCGCCCGCCTGGAGGAAGCCCTCCGCGCGCTTGAGCTTGGTCGTGTAGTCGTGCGCCTCGATCTTCAGACGGAAGCGCACCTCCTTGAGGATCGTGTTGGCCTGGTTGCGACGTGCTTCCTTGGCCTTCTGCGCCGCCTCGTACTTGAACTTCCCGTAGTCCATGATCTTGACCACGGGAGGCTTCGAGTTGGGGGCCACCTCGACCAGATCGAGATCGGCCTCCTGAGCCAGACGCAGCGCCACCTCGATACGGACGACGCCGACCTGCTCACCCGCGGGTCCGACGAGGCGGACCTCGGGGACGCGGATGCGGTCGTTGGTGCGGGGATCGCTGATGTGCGGAACTCCTGTTCGTGCGGGGACTGCCACCGCGACACAGGGCTGTGTCGCGGGCGGAAGCTGATCACGTCCACCCGCACGATGCGCACATCGGCTGTCAGTGTTTCTGCACCCTGATCCACGGGGGACGACCCTGCGTGAGCGGGGCGGAGTGCGTGACCCGGTAGCCTGGAACGGCAAGCGCGGGTGGGATGTGATCCTCTTTCGATCCGGAGCAGAACACTCCGGTGCGCACCAAGTCTAGCAGAGAGCAGCACGTGGATACGATTCCGGGCGACCAGGCCGACCAGCGGAGCGATCGGGGCGACGATCCCCACGAGAACGCCCGGCACCAGCGGTGGGAAGAGCAGGAGCGTGCCGCCCAGGCCGCCACCCGCGACATCGCCGACGTGCCGGCGGTCGAGGTCATCACGACCGCGGCCGTGCACCTGATGAGCGCCGCCGCCGTGAAGGTGGGCCTCGCCGACTCCCCCGAGACGCAGACCGACCTCGACGAGGCGCGCAAGCTCATCAACGCCCTCGCGGGGCTGATCACCGCCGGCGCCCCCGAGATCAGCGACATGCACGCCCGCTCGCTGCGCGACGGCCTGCGCTCGCTCCAGCTCGCCTTCCGGGAGACCTCGACGATCCCCGATCCGATCGGCAAGGGCCCGGGCGAGAAGTACACCGGTCCCGTCACCTGACCGGCATCTCCTCCCCCGAGCTGCGCCGCCGTCAGGCCCGGAGCCGGCCCTCAGGAACTGCGGCGCAGCTTGACGGTCAGCGAGTCGGCGAGCACGGCGATCCGGTCGTCGGCCGCCCACCGCTGCGCGAGACGCGCGAGCACGGCGTCCAGCGCCTGCCGCTCCAGCCCGTCCATCAGCTCCAGCATGACGACGAGCTCGGGGCCGCGCAGCCGCGCGTCGGGATCACCCGCGGCGACGGCCACGTCGATCACGGCCAGCTCCGACGCCACGCTCTCCTGCAGGGCGGAGAAGACCTCGGGCGAGAGGAAGCTCGGCTCCCACGGCAGACCCTGGGCGATCGCCCACACCGCCGGACGGCGCACCACGAACTCGGTCGCGGCCGTCGGGTCCAGCACGATCAGGTCGGTGTCCTCCGCCGACGCGGACAGCGCCACGCGCACCGCGTCGACCGGGATCGGTCGCGCCGCGGCGTCCCACGACGCCATCGTCGAGACCGACGAGAAGACCGGCTGCACGCGGCGGCCGTCGGGGGCGGCGACCGTCACGATCGACAGCTCCTGCGTCTTGTCGACCGCCAGGCCGCTCGGGGCGATGCCCTCCTCGCCCTTCTCCGCGATCAGAGGGATCAGCACGCGCGCACCGCGGAGCGCATCGATCACCTCGACCTGACTGCCCTCGCCCGCACGGAAGCGCTGCAGGGCCGCGAGGAGCGCGGGATCGGCGGATCCGTCGTCGCCGGAGTGCGGGTTGTCCTCGAAGCGGCGCCCCGCCCAGGGGACGCCGGCCGAATCGCCCGCCGGGTGGCTGGCGTCGTCAGCCTGCGGCGACATCCAGCGCCTCGGCGAGCGTGAACGCCCCCGCGTAGAGGGCCTTGCCGACGATCGCACCCTCGACGCCGAGCGGGACGAGCGCGCGCAGCGCGGCGATGTCGTCGAGGCTCGAGACGCCGCCCGAGGCGACCACCGGCTTCGGGGTGCGGGCCACCATCTCGCGGAGGAGTTCGATGTTGGGGCCGCGGAGCGTGCCGTCCTTCGTGACGTCCGTGACGACGTAGCGGCTGCAGCCGGCGTCCTCGAGGCGGTCGAGGACCTCCCACAGATCGCCGCCCTCGCGGGTCCAGCCGCGCGCAGCCAGGGTCGTGCCGCGCACGTCGAGTCCCACGGCGATCGCGTCTCCGTAGCGGCCGATGACGTCGGCGGCCCACTCGGGGTTCTCCAGCGCGGCGGTGCCGAGGTTGATGCGGGTCGCCCCGGACTCCAGTGCGGCCTCGAGGGTGGCGTCGTCGCGGATGCCGCCGGACAGCTCCACCTGCACCCCGCGCAGCTGCTTGATGACCTTGCGCAGCACGGGAGTGTTGCTGCCGCGACCGAACGCCGCATCCAGGTCGACGAGGTGCACCCACTGCGCGCCCTGGTGTGCCCACTGCAGGGCAGCGTCGACGGGGTCGCCGTAGCTCGTCTCGGTGCCCGCCTCGCCCTGGGTCAGGCGGACCGCCTTGCCGTCGGCGACGTCGACGGCCGGGAGGAGGATCAGTTCAGGGGTGGACGCGAAATCGTTCATGGCTCCGGATGGTTCGTCGGGGCGCACGTCTTGCGCGCACGCACAAGGAGAGAGATTAGCCCCGCGGCAGCGATTCGACCCAATTCGCGAGGAGGCGGATACCCGCGGCTCCGCTCTTCTCCGGGTGGAACTGCGTCGCCGAGAGCGGTCCGTTCTCCACCGCCGCCAGGAACGGCGCTCCGTAGTCGCACCAGGTCACCGCCGGCTCACGGAAGGGCCGCATGACCTCGAGGGACCAGTGCTGGACGCCATAGGAGTGCACGAAGTAGAAGCGCTCGTCCTCGATCCCGCGGAAGAGGGTCGACCCCTCCCCCGGCCGCACGGTGTTCCATCCCATGTGGGGAAGCACCGGAGCGTCGAGCTCGAGCACGACCCCCGGCCATTGACCGAGGCCCTCGGTCGCATCGCCGCGTTCGACGCCCTGGTCGAAGAGGACCTGCATGCCCACGCAGATGCCGAGCACGGGCAGTCCGCCCGCCAGGCGGCGCTCGATCGCCTCGTCTCCGCGACTGGCGCGGAGCGCCTCCATCACGGCGCGGAAGGCACCCACCCCGGGCACGAGCAGTCCGGCCGCGTCCTGGATGAGCCCGCGGTCGGAGGTGAGCCGCGCGTCGGCGCCCGCCGCCACGAGCGCCTTGACGGCGGAGTGGACGTTGCCCGAACCGTAGTCGAGCACCGCGACCAGGGGCGCGTCGGTCACAGGGCGCCCTTCGTGCTCGGGATGCCGCGCACCAGCGGGTCGAGGCTCTTCGCCTGCCGGAACGCGCGCGCGAGCGCCTTGTACTCCGCCTCGGCGATGTGGTGCGGGTCGCGACCGCCCAGCACGGTGACGTGCATCGTCAGCCCGCCGTTGAAGGCGATCGCCTCGAACGTGTGCCGCACGAGCGACCCGGTGAAGTGGCCGCCGATGAGGTGGTGCTCGAAGCCCGCCGGTTCGCCGGCGTGCACCAGGTAGGGTCGGCCGCTGATGTCGACGACCGCCTGCGCGAGCGCCTCGTCGAGGGGGACCAGGGCGTCGCCGTAGCGGGAGATCCCCGCCTTGTCGCCCAGCGCCTGGCGGATCGCCTGACCCAGGACGATCGACACGTCCTCGACCGTGTGGTGCGCGTCGATGTCGGTGTCGCCGGAGGCGCGCACCGTGAGGTCGGTCAGGGAGTGCTTGGCGAACGCCGTCAGAAGGTGGTCGAAGAAGGGCACCGTCGTGTCGATGTGGCTCGTGCCGGTGCCGTCGAGGTCGAGCTCGAGCTCGACGGTGGACTCGCTCGTCGCGCGACGCAGCGTCGCCGTACGGGGGGTGCTCATGGCCCGATTCTACCGAGCGCCGCCCTCGGGACCGGCCACGGTGACGCCCCCGCGGTCGTGGGTGCTCTCAGAGCGCCGCCAGGGCCTCGAGGAAGGCCGTCGACTCCTCCTCGGTGCCGGCGGTGACCCGCAGGCTGTGCGGGATGCCGACGTCGCGGATCAGCACGCCGCGATCGTAGAGGCCCTGCCAGGTCGCCCCCGGGTCGTCCACGCCCGAGAAGAGGACGAAGTTCGTCCAGCTCTCGAACGGCGTGTACCCGAGCGCGTCGAGCGTCGCCGAGATCCGATCGCGCTGGGCGACGATCTCGTCGACCATGCCGAGCATCGTGGGGGCGTGCCGGAGGGCGGCCGTGGCGGCAGCCTGCGTGAGCGCGCTCAGGTGATACGGCAGCCGCACCAGACGCAGGGCGTCGATGACGCCGGGATCCGCCGCGAGGTAGCCCACGCGCGCCCCCGCGAAGGCGAAGGCCTTGCTCATCGTCCGCGAGACGACCAGCCGCTCGCGGCCCGGCAGCAGCGTGAGGGCGGACCTCTCCTCGCGCGGTGCGAACTCCTGGTAGGCCTCGTCCACGATCACGATGCCGCGGGCGGCCTCGTACACCGACTCGATGACCTCCAGCGACAGGGGCGTGCCGGTCGGGTTGTTGGGGGCGCAGAGGAACACGACGTCGGGGTCGGCGTCCGCGATCTGCGATGCCGCCGACTCCGGCGACACCGTGTAGTCGGGCTCTCGCGTGCCCGAGACGTACTCGGCACCCGTGGCACGCGTCAGCAGGGGGTACATCGAGTAGGTCGGCCCGAAGCCGAACGCACGACGCCCCGGCCCCGCGAACGCCTGCAGCAGGTGCTGCAGCACCTCGTTCGACCCGTTGGCGGCCCAGATCTGGTCACGTTCGAGGCCGTGTCCGAGGTAGTCGGCGAACCCCTCGCGCAGCGCGGTGAACTCCCGATCGGGGTACCGGTTGACCTCGCGCAGAGCGAGGGCGATGCCGTCGAGGATGTCGTCCGCGACCTCCTCGGGGACGGGGTGCGTGTTCTCGTTGACGTTGAGCGCCACCGGAAGGGGCGCCTGCGGAGCGCCGTACGGCGTCAGTCCGCGCAGATCCTCGCGCAGGGGCAGGTCCTCGAGACGGACGCGGCCGTCGATGGGTGAACTCACGCCTCCATGCTAGGACCGCTCACTCCTGCGTCGCGTACTCCGCGGGGATCGAGAGCTCCTGGCCGGCGTCGAGCTGTGCGGTGCCGAGGGCGTTCAGACGGACGATCGCGTCGACCACGTCGCGGGGGTCGGCCGCCGGTGCGACCTCCTGGGCGATGGACCACAGGCTGTCGCCTGGAAGGACGGTCACGGTCGCGAACTCGGTCGACGCCGCCTCGCGGTCGGCGGACGCGAGGGCGGCGCCCCCGGAGACGATCGCGATGCCCAGCGCGGCGACCGCCGGCAGGGCTGCGAGGAAAGCGACCACGCGCCGACCGCGCGTCGTCAGGCGCAGGCGGGTCGCCGGAGTCAGCGCGGATGCTGCGGCGATGTCGATGGTGGTCATGATTCCTCCCGGGGATCCGAGTTCGGAGTTCGGAACTTCGCACCCGACTCTCGGCCGGGAGGGCCGGGTGCGAAGTTCTCTTCCGAATCTATCTTCGATACAAGTATGGTGTCAAGGGCATCCGACATCGCAGATGAATCGAACGCGACACGCGATCGCCTCACGCTCGGCTGCGACGAGACCGGATACGGTTTCGATATCTAGACCCCATCACCCACCTCCGACATTCGAAGGCGCTGACCTTCCGGAGGACTCGAGAGGAGCGCGGCCATGGACGAGATCCGGTCGGCCAGGGACAAGCCCCAGACCCGTCGACGCAAGTCGCTCAGCGACAAGCAGCTGGCGATCCTCGAGGTCATCCAGCGATCGATCGCGCGTCACGGCTATCCGCCGAGCATGCGCGAGATCGGCGACGCCGTCGGACTCAAGTCGCTCTCCAGCGTCACGCACCAGCTCAACCAGCTCGAGCTCAGCGGCTACCTGCGCCGCGACCCCGGCAAGACCCGCGCGATGGAGGTGCTGATCGACCTGCCCGGCAGCGCCGCCGAGAACCCCGCAGACGAGGCGCCCGCGGTCGGCGACGCCGCGATGGTCCCCCTGGTCGGGCGCATCGCCGCCGGCGTCCCCATCACCGCAGACCAGCAGGTCGAGGAGATCTTCCCCCTCCCCCGTCAGCTCGTCGGCAAGGGCGACCTGTTCATGCTCCGGGTGAGCGGCGAGTCGATGATCGACGCGGCGATCTGCGACGGCGACTGGGTGGTCGTGCGCTCGCAGCCCGTCGCCGACAACGGCGACATCGTCGCGGCGATGCTCGACGGCGAGGCGACCGTCAAGACCTTCCGCCAGCGCGACGGGCACACCTGGCTGCTCCCCCGCAACACGGCCTTCGAGCCCATCCTCGGCGACGACGCCGTCGTCCTCGGCAAGGTCGTCGCCGTCCTGCGCGCGGTCTGACCGGGCCGGGCTCGGGCACGCGCCTCCCCGGCCGCGTCAGCTCAGCGCCGCCACCTTCGCGCGGACGCGCTCGGTCGCGACGACCACATTGCGCAGCGACTCCACGGTCTCGTCGTAGCCGCGCGTCTTCAGACCGCAGTCGGGGTTGACCCACACCTGCCGCAGCGGCAGCGCATCGGCCGCCCGCTCCAGGAGCTCGGCGACCTCGTCGACGGACGGCACGCGCGGGGCGTGGATGTCGTAGACCCCCGGACCGACGCCATGGGAGAACCCCGCCGCGGCGATGTCGTCGATCACCTCCCCGCGGCTGCGCGCCGCCTCGATCGAGGTCACATCGGCATCGAGGGCCGCGATCGCGTCGATCACGACGTCGAACTCCGAGTAGCAGAGATGCGTGTGCACCTGGGTGCGCGCGGCCGCCCCGCCCGTCGCGAGCCGGAAGGCAGCCACCGACCACGCCAGGTACGACGGCTGCTGCGCCGCCTTCAGGGGCAGGAGCTCGCGGAGGGCGGGCTCGTCGACCTGGATGATGCGGATCCCCGCATCCTCGAGATCGGCGATCTCGTCGCGCAGCGCGAGCGCGACCTGGTCGGCCGTCTCCGCGAGGGGCTGGTCGTCGCGGACGAACGACCAGGCCAGGATCGTCACCGGCCCCGTCAGCATTCCCTTCATGGGACGGGCGGTCAGGGACTGGGCGAAGCTCGACCATCCCACGGTGATCGGTGCCGGCCGCGAGACGTCGCCCCACAGGATCGAGGGCCGCGTGGCGCGCGATCCGTAGGACTGGACCCAGCCGTTGCGGGTGACCGCGAAGCCCTGGAGGTGCTCAGCGAAGTACTGCACCATGTCGTTGCGCTCCGCCTCTCCGTGCACGAGGACGTCGAGGCCGAGCTCCTCCTGCAGCTCCACGACGCGGGAGATCTCGTCCCGCAGGTAGCTTTCGTAGGCGGACGTGCCGAGCTCCCCACGCCCATGGCGGGCGCGCGCCCGGCGGATCTCCGCGGTCTGCGGGAACGAGCCGATCGTCGTCGTCGGAAGCAGCGGCAGTCCGAGGTCCTGCTGCGCCGCGGCCCGTTCTGCGTCGGAGGGCCGGGCGAGGTCGCCGGGCGACAGTCGGCCAAGGCGCGTCCGCACCTGTCCGTCGCGCACGCCCGGCGCCTCCCGGCGATCCGCCAGTGCGGCGTCGGCGTCGGCGATGTCGGCGGCGATCGCCTCCGCACCGAGCGTCAGGCCCCGGCCGAGCGTCGCCGCCTGCGCGGTCTTCTGGTCGGCGAACGCTAGCCAGGATCGCAGGCGCGGCGCCAGGTCCGGCTCGTCGGCGACGTCGTGCGGCACGTGCTGCAGCGACGTCGAGGTGCCTGCCGCCACCTGGCGCGCACCGAGCGAGCGCAGCTCCTGCAGCCGCTCCCACGCCGCGCGGAGGTCGCCTCGCCAGATGTTCCGCCCGTCGACGACACCGCCGACGAGGACCTTCTCGGCCAGGCCCGGCACCGGTGCGGGAACCGGGCCGCGATGCAGATCGAGGGCGAGGGCCTCGATCGGCGCGGCTGCCAGCGCGGCCCACGCCTCGTCGGACAGCGACGCGTAACCGGCGGCGACGAGCACACGCGGGCGGGAAGGGGCCGCACCCAGCGCCTCGTAGGCGCGCTCGGCGGCGCGGGTGAGCTCGGCGTCGGACGCTCCCAGCGCCTGGCTCACCAGAGCGTGCTCGTCCAGCTGCACCCACTCCGCACCGGCCTCGGCGAGGTCGGCGAGGATCTCCGCGTAGACGGGGAGGAGGTCGTCCAGCCGGTCCAGCGGCCGGAACCCCTCCGGCGCATCGGAGGACGGCTTGGCCAGGGCGAGGAAGGTCACCGGGCCCACGAGCACCGGCCGGGTGACGAACCCGGCGCTCCGGGCCTCGCGCACCTGCGCCGCGAACCGGTCGCCGGACGGGGAGAAGACCGTCTCGGGGCCGATCTCGGGCACGAGGTAGTGGTAGTTGGTGTCGAACCACTTGGTCATCTCCAACGGCGGTCGCTCGTCGTCGCCCCGGGCGATCGCGAAGTATGCGGCCAGCGGAATGCTGCCGTCGCGCTCGCGGAGGGCCTCGAACCGGTGCGGGATCGCTCCGACCGCGACGGCGAGATCGAGCACCTGGTCGTAGTACGAGAAGGACTCGGGGATCGACGAGTCGCCGGCGCCGAGGCCGAGCTCCACCAGGCGCGCCCGCGTCCGTCCGCGCAGCTCGGCCGCGGCAGCCTCGAGGTCCGGTTCGGAGAGACGACCCGCCCAGTGCGCCTCGACGGCCTGCTTGAGCTCGCGGCGGCGGCCGATGCGCGGGTAGCCGAGGATCGTGGCGGCGGGGAACGTCATGCGGGGGTCTCCTGTCGGTCGTCGAGGATGCCGGCCTCACGGAGGACCGTCAGCACCGTCTGGTGGTTGTTGAACGCGTAGAGGTGCACGCCCGGCGCGCCGCCCTCGATCACGGCGCGTGCCAGCGCAGCGGCGTGCGCGATCCCGATCGCGCGCTGCTCCTCGGCCGAGGTGGCGGCGTCGAGCGCATCGGCGAACGCGGCCGGGCGCGCCTCGCCGGTGAGCTCGAGCACGCGGGCGAGCCTCCCGGGCGAGGTCAGCGGCATGAGGCCCGGCAGGATCGGGATGTGCACGCCTGCGCGGCGGGCACGCGCGACGAAGCCGAGGTAGTCGTCGGCCTCGAAGAACAGCTGGGTGATGGCGAGGGTCGCCCCCGCCGCCTGCTTCGCCAGGAGCGCGTCGATGTGCTCGTGCGGATGCCGCGACCGCGGGTGCCCGTTGGGGAAGGCGGCGACGGAGATCTGCACGCGCTCGCGGGGCGCGACCGTGGCAGCGCCCGGCAGCCCCGGCACGTCCGCCTCGCTGTAGGGCGCACGCTCGGCCTGGACGCGGTCGATCAGCTGCACGAGCTGGGCGGCGCTCTCGAGGTCGCCGAGGAAGGCGTCTCCCTCCTGCGCCCCGGCGGGCGGATCGCCACGAAGGGCGAGGAAGCGCGTGATGCCCGCGTCGAGGAACTCGCGGATGAGGGCTCCCGCGTCGGCGTACGTGCTTCCGACGCAGGTCAAGTGCGCGAGCGGCGGCACCGCGGTCTCGCGGAGGATGTGCGTGAGGACCTCGAGGGACCGTCCTCCCGTGGAACCGCCCGCTCCGAAGGTCACCGAGATGAACTGGGGCCGGGCTTCTGCCAGACGCCGGATGGTCTCGTGCAGCGCCGGCATGCCGGCGGCGGTCCGGGGCGGGTAGACCTCGAAGGAGATCGGCACGGAAGGCGATGCAGACGCCTCGACGGCATTCGACATGACAGCTCTCGGTTCAGGCAGGCGGTGGATCAGGGGGCCGGTCGGCCGCGGCCGCACGCGGGTGCGGTCTGCGGGCGGGTGCCGGGCTCGGCTGTCGCTCCTGCCCGGAGCCGCACGGGGTGCGGTGGTCCGAGCCGTCCGTCCCCGTGAGGTTCCGGATCGTTGGCACCACTCTAGGACGCGGGAGCACGGCCGCTCGATCTGTGACGCCCTGTTTCACCGTCGCCCGGCACCGCTCGGCGTAGCGTGGGAGACATGGTCGTCACCCTTCCCTACGGATCCTGGCCCTCCCCCCTCTCCGCCTCGGCTGCGGCGGCATCCGCTCCCCGCTTCGAGGGCGCCGCCTTCGTGGGCGACGAGGTCTGGTGGGGCGAGTCGATCGCCGCGGAGGGCGGCCGCACGGCCGTGCGCCGTCGTTCGGGTGCCGGAGAGGTGGCCGATGTGCTCCCCGCTCCGTGGAACGCGCGCTCCCGGGTGCACGAGTACGGCGGCGGCGCGTGGACTGCGGACCCGGGCGGCCGGCTCTTCTTCGTCGAGAAGGCGGACCAGCGCATCTGGGCGCTTCAGCCCGGGGCGGAGCCGGTGCCGCTCACCTCCGACGCCGGCGACGTGCGCTACGGCGGATTGCGCTGGCAGGCGGGCACCCTGCTGGCGGTGCGTGAGGAGCACGCAGAGGCGGGGGGATCCACGCCGCGCCGATCGATCGTCTCGGTGTCGCCGGAGGGCCAGGTCAGGGAACTCGCGGCAGGCAGCGACTTCGTGGCCCAGCCCGCGCTGTCGCCGGACGGCCGCCACCTCGCCTGGATCGCGTGGAACCATCCCGACATGCCCTGGGATCGCACCGAGCTGCGGGTGGGACGGATCGGCGACGGCGCCGTCGCCGAGTGGACCGTCGTCTCGTCGGGCGCCACCGCCGCGCTGCAGCCCGAGTGGGAGGACGAGCGGACGCTGCTCTACGTGGACGACCCCTCGGGCCGCTGGAATGTCTTCCGCGTCACGCTCGGGAGCGACCCGGTGGTCGTCTCCGCGGCGCCCGCGGATACGGGCGGTCCCCTCTGGGTGCTCGGATCCCGCTGGTACGCGCCCGTGGGCGACGGCCGGCTGGTCGCGCTGCGCACGCAGGGTTCGGACGAGGCGGTCGTGCTGGACGCCGACGGCACCGCACACGCCCTGGACGTTCCGGTGCGCAGTCGTGCGCTGATCGAGGACGCGGCACGCGGCCACGTGCTCATCTCCGGGAGCGCCCCGGGCGTGACGGGGATCTGGTCGGTCGACGTGGCGTCGGGCGCGGTCGAGCTCGTGCGTGGGGGCGGCTTCGAGGGCGGGACACACTGGCTTCCCGACGGCCGCGCGGTGACCTTCGCCGGGCCCCACGGCCCGGTGCACGCGTTCGACTTCCCGCCCACCCATCCGGACGCCGTCGCCCCTGACGGCGAGCTCCCCCCGTACCTGGTCTGGGTCCACGGCGGCCCCACGGCACACGTCGGCGGGGTCGCCGACGCGAAGATCGCGTACTTCACCAGTCGCGGTATCGGGGTGCTCGACGTCAACTACGGCGGTTCCACGGGCTACGGCCGGGACTACCGCGAGCGCCTGCGGGGCCAGTGGGGCGTGGTCGACGTCGACGATGTCGTGGCCGCAGCGTCGGGCCTCGTCGCCGAGGGCGGCGCCGATCCCGCCCGCCTCGCGATCGAAGGCGGGTCCGCGGGCGGATGGACGGTGCTGGCCGCGCTGGTGGCCAGCGACGTGTTCGCCGCAGGGGTCTCGCGGTACGGCGTCGGGGACGCGCGCGCCCTCGCCGCCGACACGCACGATTTCGAGGCGCGCTATCTGGACGGGCTCATCGGTCCCCTGCCGGAGGCCGAGGAGCTGTACCTCCAGCGCTCCCCTCTCGGACGCGCCGACCGGTTCCGTGCGCCGCTGCTCCTTCTCCAGGGCGCGGAGGACGCCGTCGTCCCGCCGGCGCAGTCCGAGGCCATCCGCAGTGCCCTCGCCTCCCGCGGCGTGCCCCACGCGTACGTGCTGTACGAGGGCGAGGGGCACGGGTTCCGCCGGGCCGAGACGATCGTGCACGCGCTGGAGACCGAGCTGGCCTTCCTCGGCCGGGTCTTCGGCTTCGAGACCCCCGACGTGCCGGCGATCGACCTCGACTGACCTCTGCGGTCAGGCGAGGGCGTAGGGCGCGAGTTCTGCCGCGAGCCGCGGGTTGACGTGGGCGTGGACCGAGGTGCCGCCCTCCTCGTGCGAGGTCGAGACGATGTGACCCGACTCGTGCACGGCGTTGACGAGGTCGCCGCGGTCGTACGGCACGAGCGCGCGCACCTCCACGGCCGGAAGCGGGAGCGCCGCCTCGATCGCCTCGCGCAGCTCCGCGATCCCCTCGCCCGTCCGCGACGACGCGAACATCGCCTCCGGCTCGAGCCCCCGCAGCACCAGACGCGTGTCGGGGTCGACGAGATCCGCCTTGTTGAAGACGACGATCTCACGCGCCGAGCGCGCGCCGACGTCCGCCATCACATCGCGGACCGTCGCCAGCTGTGCGGCCGGGTCCGGATGCGAGCCGTCCACGACATGGACGATCACGTCGGCGTCGGCGACCTCCTCGAGCGTGGAACGGAACGCCTCCACCAGCTGGTGCGGGAGGTTGCGGACGAATCCGACCGTGTCGGTGAGCGTGTAGACGCGGCCGTCGGCCGCCTGCGCGCGGCGGACCGTGGCGTCCAGCGTGGCGAACAGGGCGTTCTCGACGAGCACGCCGGCGCTGGTCAGCCGGTTGAGCAGGCTGGACTTGCCGGCGTTGGTGTAGCCGGCGATGGCCACCGACGGGATCGTGTGCCGTTTGCGCTCGGCGCGCTTCGCCTCGCGGGCGGGCGCGAAGTCGCGGATCTGACGGCGCAGCTGCGCCATGCGGGTGCGGATGCGGCGGCGGTCGAGTTCGATCTTCGTCTCACCGGGTCCGCGCGATCCCATGCCGGCGCCGCCGGCGCCGACCTGTCCACCGGCCTGACGGGACATCGACTCGCCCCAGCCCCGGAGGCGGGGCAGCAGGTACTCGAGCTGAGCGAGCTCGACCTGCGCCTTGCCCT
The DNA here is from genome assembly GCF_950097975.1 of Microbacterium sp. T2.11-28. GTDB lineage: Bacteria > Actinomycetota > Actinomycetes > Actinomycetales > Microbacteriaceae > Microbacterium. The sequence goes on along the minus strand of NZ_CATNHF010000028.1, from coordinate 91,051 downwards.
CCCGGCTCTTGGCGTGCTGGCTGAAGATGTCCAGGATCACCGTGGTGCGGTCGATGACCTTCACCTTCACGACGTCCTCCAGCGCGCGACGCTGGCTGGAAGCGAGCTCGGTGTCGGCGATCACCGTGTCGGCGCCGACCGCGGCGACCAGGTCGCGCAGCTCGGCCGCCTTGCCGCGGCCGATGTAGGTCGCCGGGTCCGGGTGCGGGCGCCGCTGCAGCACACCGTCGAGGACCACCGCGCCGGCGGTCTCGGCGAGCGCGGCGAGTTCCCGGAGGGAGTTCTCGGCGTCCTCGTGCGAGCCCTGCGCGTACACGCCGACGAGCACCACGTTCTCGAGTCGCAGCTGGCGATACTCGACCTCGGTGACGTCCTCGAGCTCGGTCGACAGGCCGGCGACCCGGCGCAGTGCCGCGCGGTCCTCGCGATCCCACTGGTCGCCGTCACCGTCGCCGTAGGCCACGGTCGCGGCGTCCTGGAGGGCCTGCGCCGACCCGAGCGCCTGCCCGGATCCGAAGACGCGCACCCCGGACCGCCCGTCGGCGTGTGCGAGCACGCGATCCACCGGGTCCACCGGCGTCTCGTCGGCGCTCTTCGGGGTGGTGGTGTCCGTCATGTGTTCCTTTCCTGTGGCGACCGCCTGTGGCAGGCGGCCCCCGTGCACTCTAGCCTCCCGCACTGGGAGGTCCTCCGCTACGCTCGAAGGCCATGGCGAGTGATCATTACTTCAGCGCGACCCCCGCCAGTCCCGAGAACCTCCGCCGCATCCGCGTCACGCTGGCCGGGCGCGACGTCGAGGTGACGACGGCGGGAGGGGTCTTCAGCCCGGATCACGTCGACTCGGGCACCGCGGTGCTCCTCGCCAACACGCCGCCCCCGCCGCCCGGTGGTCATCTGCTCGACCTGGGCAGCGGCTGGGGACCGATCGCCCTGTCGTTGGCGATCGAATCGCCTCGGTCCACGGTGTGGGCCGTCGACGTCAACGAGCGTGCTCTGGACCTCGTGCGGCGAAACGCCGACGCACTCGGTCTCCCCAATGTCAACGCCGTCCTGCCCGGGGATGTTCCCGCCGACGTCACCTTCCGCACGATCCGCTCGAACCCGCCGATCCGCGTCGGCAAGAACGAACTGCACGGCCTGCTGGAGCGCTGGATCCCGCGCCTGGACGAGCGCAGCGACGCGTGGCTCGTCGTGCAGCGCAACCTCGGCTCCGACTCCCTGCAGCGCTGGCTCGCCGCCACCCTCGACAAGGGGTACACGGTCACACGGGCCGCGACCGGCCGCGGCTTCCGCGTGCTCAAGGTGCGACGGCACGGGAGCCCGGCCACCGAGGCCATCCCACTGCCGGGCAGCGTCTGAGCGCGCCGGGGCCTCGCGCGCGCCGCGTCAGGCCAGGGCGACCTCTCCGGAGTACACGAGGGTCGCAGGGCCCGACAGGAGGACGTGCTCGCCGTCCTCGTGATGGGTGATGCGCACGCCGAGACGCCCGCCGGGCACGTCGACACGCCAGCGCTCCGGCGCCCGCTCGCCGGCCCACAGCCTCACGGCGAGAGCCGTTGCGGCGACCCCGGTCCCGCACGAGAGCGTCTCGCCGACGCCGCGCTCGAACACGCGCATGGTGACCGCGCCGACGCCGGCTTCGACGAGCGGGTCGGACGGGACGACGAACTCGACGTTCGCCCCGGACGGCGGCTCGGGCGCGAGCAGCGGCTGCACGGTCAGGTCGAGCCCGTCGAGCTCGGCCGTGCTGGAGAGGGCCACGACGACGTGCGGGTTGCCGACGTCGATGCCCTGCCCGGGCCGGGGGACGTCGAGACCGCGTGCCCGGACGGTGACGTCGTCGCCCTCCGGGTGCCACCGGCCGAGGTCGACCTCGAACCCGTCGTCGGAGCGCGTGAGGGTCTTCGTCCCCGCGCGGGTGCCGATGCGCAGCACCCCGCCCTGCGGCAGCTCGGCGAGGCCGCTGTCGACGAGGTAGCGGGCGAAGACGCGGATGCCGTTGCCGCACATCTCGGCAGCTGATCCATCGGCGTTGCGGTAGTCCATGAACCACTCGGCGTCGGGCGTGTCCGCTCCCTCGCGGAGCGCCGAGGAGCGCACGACGCGGAGGATGCCGTCGCCGCCGATGCCGAAGCGCCGGTCGCACAGCGCGGCGACCTGATCGTCGGTGAGGCTCAGCGCGCCGTCGACGTCGGGCACGATGACGAAGTCGTTGCCGGTGCCGTGGCCTTTGGTGAACGCGATCGTGGACACCCCGCAAGTCTAGGCGCGGCTGTCCCGGCCGGCGTCAGTCGGCGATGAGGCGCTTGCCGGTGTTCCAGGTCTCGAAGGGCTCGAACCCGAGCGAGGCGTAGAAGTCGTGCACCTCGACGTTCTCGGTGCGGACCATGAGCTGGACCTTCGGGCATCCCATGTCGATCAGCAGCTCCTCGGCGCGTTCGACGAGGCGGCGGCCGATGCCTTCGCCCCGGCGCGCGGGGCTGCTCGCCAGGTAGTAGAGCCAGCCGCGGTGCCCGTCGTAGCCGGCCATCACGGTGCCCACCAGAGTGGTGCCGTCGACGGCGACCAGGAACAGCTCGGGCTGCACGCGCAGCTTGCGGCTGATGTCCTGGTAGGGGTTGTTCCAGGGGCGGGTCAGCCCGGTCTCCTGCCAGAGCGAGACGACGGGCTCGGTGTCGGCGAGGTCGAACGGCCGGATCTGGAGTGTCATGCGGTCGAGTCTGCCAGGCGCCCGGCGTCGACGTCGGGCGGATGCCACGCCAGGCCCGGATATCTGCGGAACCACGAGACCTGCCGGCGGGCGAAGCGCCGGGTGAGGGCCTGGGTCTGTGCGATCGCCTCGGCCTGCGTGAGCCGGCCGTCGAGCTGCTCGATCGCCTGCGCGTAGCCGATGGCCCTGCCCGCGGTGGGACCGTGCTCGAGCCCCCGGCCCCGCAGGACGCGGACCTCGTCGAGCAGACCCTCCGCCCACATCCGCTCCACACGCCGGTCGAGGCGGTGGACGAGCTCAGCGCGGTCGACGTGTACGCCCAGCACCGTGGTGGGGTGGTGCCAGAGGACCGGCTCGGCCGGCAGCGACGCCCCGTGGGTGGCCTCGCCCTGCGCGATCACCTCGAGGGCGCGCACGATCCGACGGCCGTTGCGCGGATCGATGCGCGCGGCGGTCTCGGGGTCCACCGCCTGCAGCCGCCGGAACAGCGCTTCGGGGCCGGCCGCCCGGAGCTCGCCCTCGAGGGTGGCACGCGCAGCGCCGTCGCGGGGCGGGAAGCGGAAGTCGAAGATCACGCTGGAGACGTACAGCCCGGACCCGCCGACGAGGATCGCATCGCCGCCGCGGGCGAAGACGTCCTCGATCGTCTCTCGCGCGCGCTGCTGGTACCAGGCGACCGCGGCCTCTTCGGTCACGTCGAGTTCGTCGAAGAGGTGATGCGCGATCCCCCGTCGTTCGCGGAGCGGGAGCTTCGCCGTGCCGATGTCCATGCCGCGGTAGAGCTGCATCGCATCCGCGTTGACGATCTCCGCTGCCCGTCCCCGCGCGATCAGCGACGCCGCGAGCCGCAGAGACAGGTCGGTCTTGCCGGTGCCGGTCGCGCCGACGACCGCCCACAGCCGCGGCGCGGACGCGCCGGACGTGCTCACGCCCCCGGGGGACGCAGCGTGGGCAGGCCGAGCGAGACCGCCCGCGGCCCGGTCCCCGCACCCGACGGCGCGGGGACACCGCACGACTCCGCCTGCGCGCGGTCCCACGCATCGCCCGCGCGGGTGCGACGGATGCGCAGCGCAGCGCCATCGGGGCTGTCGGCCAGGAGGTGGAAGGGCGCCGCGTGGGTGATCACCACCGACACCGCATCGCCGGGCCTCGGCACGGGCGAGCCGTCGGGGACCTCGAAGTGCACCAGGCGGTTGTCCTCGGCGCGACCCGTCAGGCGCCGGGTCGCGGCGTCCTTCTTGCCCTCGCCGGTCGAGACCAGCACCTCGACCTCGCGCCCCACCTGCCGCTGGTTCTCCTCGAGCGAGATGCGCTCCTGCAGGGCGACGAGACGCTCGTACCGCTCCTGCACGACGGCCTTGGGCACCTGGTCGGGCATGGTGGCCGCCGGTGTCCCCTCCCGGATGGAGTACTGGAAGGTGAACGCGCTGGCGAAGCGCGCCTTCTCCACCACGCGCATCGTGTCTTCGAAGTCCTCGTCGGTCTCACCCGGGAAGCCGACGATGATGTCGGTGGTGATCGCCGCGTCGGGCATCCGCTCGCGGACGCGGTCGAGGATGCCGAGGAACCGCTCGCTGCGGTAGGAGCGCCGCATCGCCTTGAGGATGCGGTCCGAACCGGACTGCAGCGGCATGTGGAGCTGCGGCATCACGGCGGGGGTCTCGGCCATCGCGTCGATCACGTCGTCGGTGAAGGCGGCGGGATGAGGACTCGTGAAGCGGATCCGCTCGAGGCCGGGGATCTCGCCCGCGGCCCGCAGGAGCTTGCCGAACGCCTGGCGGTCGCCGAACTCGACGCCGTAGCTGTTGACGTTCTGGCCGAGGAGGGTGATCTCGACGGCGCCGTCGTCGACGAGCAGCTTGATCTCGCTCAGGATGTCGCCGGGACGACGATCCTTCTCCTTGCCGCGAAGGCTCGGGACGATGCAGAACGTGCAGGTGTTGTTGCAGCCGACCGAGATGGACACCCAGCCGCTGTGGATGGCGTCGCGCTTGGTGGGAAGTGTGGAGGGGAAGACCTCGAGCGACTCGAGGATCTCGAGCTCGGCGTCGCCGTTGTGCCGCGCCCGCTCGAGCATGCCGGGCAGGGAGCCCATGTTGTGGGTGCCGAACACGACGTCGACCCACGGCGCCTTGTCGAGCACGGCGTCCTTGTCCATCTGCGCGAGGCAGCCGCCGACCGCGATCTGCATGCCCTCGTGACGATCCTTGCGGCTCTTGAGGTGGCCCAGCGTTCCGTACAGCTTCCCGGCGGCGTTGTCGCGCACTGCGCAGGTGTTGATGACGACCACATCGGCTTCGACGCCGGCCTCCGCGCGCACGTATCCGGCGCTCTCCAGGGAACCCGAGAGGCGCTCCGAGTCGTGCACGTTCATCTGGCACCCGAAGGTGCGCACTTCGTAGGTGCGGGCGGTGCCGTCATCGGCCCGCGCCGCGGACGAGGGGGCGATGATCGTCGGTGCAGAGGACGGGGAAGTCATGATGGGACCATTCTACGAGTGACCACGGAAAGCCGTCCCGTGCGCCGCAGAGGTGCGCCGCCCGGCGTCAGTGGAAGCGCACCGAGGACGGGCGCGTCCCCGCCTCGTCGAGCGCCTGCCGCGCAGCGGACATCGCCGTGGCTCCCCCGAATCCTCGACGAGCCAGCTGCCCGTGCAGGCGTCGCAGTGCGGTGTCGCGGTCCAGCGAGCCCATGCTGCGTGCCTTCTGTCGTGCGAAGGCGAGGGCCCGCTCGGCATCGTCGTCGGGGAGCTCGGCCAGCGCCGCGTCGACGACCTCGCGCGGGACGCCGCGCGCGGTGAGCGTCTGAGCGACGGCCTGTCGTCCCTGCGCCTTGCGATCGGTCGCGATGTGCACCAGCTGCTCGGCGAGCCGTGCGTCGTCGAGGTACCCGTGGCCGAGGAACGCATCGACGGTCGCATCGATCTCGTGCTCTTCCAGATCGTGCCCCGCGAGCACGCCGCGCGCCTCCCGCACCGACATCGACCGGGAACGGAGCTTCCGCAGCAGAGCCGTCTCGGCCGATGCACGCAGCTCCGTCCGGTCCGCCTCCTCGTCGACGCCGTCGACGGGCGCCTCTTCGTGCTCGACGAGCCAGCTGCGGTGCCAGCGGTCGGCGCGTTCGTCCTCGTCGCCGCCCGCGCTCGGAATGCTGTGGCTGCCCGGCGTCGCACGGCCGTCCGGCTCCGCGGACCGGGTGGCCGGCTCAGACGATGTCACCGCGTCGATCCGCGTGGCCCCGCCGAACAGCGGGATGACGGGGGCGAGTCCGTCCCCCCGTCGGGACTCGCCCCCGTGGTCCCCCATGATCAGGCTGGCCGCCGGGCCGCGAGCTCGTCGCCCGCCGGCGTCTCGACGGTCTTCGGCTGGCCGATGCCGAGCTTCTGCTTGATCTTGCTCTCGATCTCGGCCGCCACGTCGACGTTCTTGATCAGGAAGTTGCGGGCGTTCTCCTTGCCCTGACCGAGCTGCTCCCCGTCGTACGTGTACCAGGCGCCCGACTTCTTGACGATCGCGTGCTCCACTCCGAAGTCGATGAGGCTGCCCTCGCGGGAGATGCCCACGCCGTACAGGATGTCGAACTCGGCCTGCTTGAACGGCGGAGCCATCTTGTTCTTCACGACCTTGACGCGCGTGCGGTTGCCTACGGCCTCGGTGCCGTCCTTCAGCGTCTCGATGCGGCGGATGTCGAGGCGGACGGAGGCGTAGAACTTGAGCGCCTTTCCACCGGCCGTCGTCTCGGGCGAGCCGAAGAACACGCCGATCTTCTCGCGCAGCTGGTTGATGAAGATCATCGTGGTGTTGGTCTGGTTCAGACCACCGGTCAGCTTTCGCAGCGCCTGCGACATGAGTCGCGCCTGAAGACCGACGTGGGAGTCGCCCATCTCGCCCTCGATCTCGGCCTTCGGCACGAGCGCGGCGACGGAGTCGATGACCACGAGGTCGATGGCGCCGGATCGGACCAGCATGTCGGCGATCTCGAGCGCCTGCTCTCCGGTGTCGGGCTGCGAGACCAGCAGCTGGTCGATGTCGACGCCCAGCTTGTGCGCGTAATCGGGGTCGAGCGCGTGCTCCGCGTCGATGAAGGCGGCGATGCCGCCCGCGCGCTGCACGTTGGCGATCGCGTGGAGGGTCAGGGTCGTCTTACCCGACGACTCCGGCCCGTAGATCTCGATGATGCGGCCACGCGGCAGTCCGCCGACGCCGAGGGCGACGTCGAGGGCGATGGAGCCGGTGGGAATGACCTCGACCGGGGCGCGCTCGTCGCTGCCCAGCCGCATGACCGAGCCCTTCCCGAACTGGCGGTCGATCTGGGCGAGGGCCGATTCGAGGGCCTTCTCGCGGTCTGCGGGTGATGGCATGACGTGCTCCTTCGTGGTCGCGTTTCCGTCGCCTGTAGGCTGTCGCGCTCCCCTCCGACGGAGGGAACGCTGCGACAAGGCGGAGGTGTCTTGATGACGCGGTCCACGCTACGGAGGAGGTCCGACATCGCGTCGGCTCACCTGCGCATCGGAGGACAACGTCTCTGCGATACCTCTTGTGCAGGAGACTACGCGCAATCGAACAGGTGTTCGATGCGACACGCGGAGGATCAGCGGCGCGGCTCGAGCCAGCCGGCGCCGTGACGACGGGAGAGCGGGACGTCGGTCTCGGCGCACAGCGCCAGCCAGACCTCGCGGGTGTCCACGCCGTCCTCGAGCGCCTGCGCGGCCGTCCGGTAGGACAGGGAGCTCAGCGAGAGGTCGCTGACCAGCGCATCGCCTCGCGCGCCGAACTCCGCCGCGACGGCACGGCCGAACTCGCTGCGACGCATCCGGAGCGCAGCCGCCTCAGCGAAGCGACAGCTCGGGCTGGGCGAAGTCCTCGCCCAGCGACGCGAGGTCGTCCGGCACCACGTCGGGGAAGGTCTGCAGACCCTCCAGCACGGAGATGCGGTCGCCCACCTCTCGCATGATGGTGGAGATGGGCACATCGAGCGCGTCGGCCACCGCGGCGAGGATCTCGCTGGAGGCCTCCTTCTGGCCGCGCTCGACCTCGCTCAGGTAGCCGAGGGCCACGCTTGCGCGGCCGGCGACCTGACGGAGGGTCTTGCCCTTCTGAAGACGCATGTCACGAAGGACGTCACCGATCTCTTGACGAACCAGGATCATGTCAGGCCCCCTTCTGTGACGATGAACCGCTGTCTCGGACCGACAACGGTACAGCACTTGGCTGTCACCCTAGACCCCGAGTGCTGGAGAAAGGGTGGGAATCGCTCAGATGTAACCGAGGGGAAACACCCCGTATTCCCTCCCGCGTCAGAGCGCGTCGAAGGCCAGGCGCAGCGCGAGCGTCGTCGCCTCGGTGCGGATCTCGTCCCGGTCGCCCGCGAGCACGAGCGATTCGACACGGGATCCGAGCGGTGTGGACACCGCGAGATGCACCGTTCCGACGGGCTGCCCGTCGGGCGAGACGGGGCCGGCCACGCCGGTGGTGGCGATGCCGACGTCGGCGGCCTCGCCGGCACGCCCGAGCACGCGCCGCGCGCCGTCGGCCATCTGCCGCGCCACCCGGGGATGCACCGGGCCGTGTGCCGCCAGGAGCGTGGCGTCGACGCCCAGGACCGTCTGCTTGACGTCGGTCGCGTATGCGACCACTCCCCCGCGCAGCACCGCCGACGCTCCGGGGACGGCGACCACCGCGGCGGCCACCAGACCGCCGGTGAGCGACTCCGCGACTCCCAGGGTCCAGCCGAGCTCCTTCAGGCGCGCCACGAGCCGCTCGGCGTCGGACAGCCGCGCGTGCGAGACGAGCGTCTCCTCCACGTCGTCGAGGTCGACCGCCTCGCGCGCCGCGCGCGCCTCCCGCCGCGTGGTCACCGCTGCTCCTTCCGATCCGCTCGCGCGCCGCGCAGCTCGGTGATGACGTAGTCGATGCCGCTGGCGACCGTCAGCGCCACCGCGACGGTCATGGCGACGGCGTTGACGACGTGGATCCACTCGCCGACCACGGTCCACAGCGGAAGCAGCGCGAGCGAGAGGGCGACCGCCTGCGCGACGGTCTTGAGCTTGCCCATCCACGCCGCCGCCACCACGTGGTCGCTCGCCACGACGAGGCGGTGCACGGTGATGCCCACCTCGCGCACCAGGACGACGACGGTGATCCACCAGTCCAGCTCGCCCAGGACGGACAGGCACACGAAGGCCGCACCCGTGAGGACCTTGTCCGCGATCGGATCGAGGAGCTTGCCCAGGTCGGTGACGATGTCGTGGCGGCGGGCCAGGTAGCCGTCGATGCCGTCGGTGGCGATCGCCACGATGAACAGGACCGCGGCCCACCACCGGAGGGGTCCGTCGGAGCCGCCGTCTGCCAGGAGCATCCACACGAAGACCGGTGCGCAGAGGATGCGGACGACGGTGATCGCGTTGGGGAGCTGGCGCGGAATCGTCACGACGCCGAGCCTATCCGAGGCGCCGCGCGGGCGACCGCGTCAGTCCCTGCCGGTGAGGCCCCATGCGTCCTCGTCGCCGGAATCGCCGTCCACGACCTCGTAGCCGTCGAACTGCGCGTCCACCGCATCCGCCGAGGCGGACGGGGGCTCCTCGCCCCGGAGGCGGGCCAGCACGCCCGGGAGCTGGTCGGGCGTCACCAGCACGTCGCGGGCCTTCGAGCCCTCGGACGGACCCACGATCTCGCGCGACTCCAGCAGGTCCATGAGGCGACCCGCCTTGGCGAATCCCACGCGCAGCTTGCGCTGGAGCATCGAGGTCGAGCCGAACTGCGTCGAGATGATCTGCTCGGCGGCCGCCAGGAGCAGGTCGAGGTCGTCGCCGATGTCCGCGTCGATCTCCTTCTTCTCGGCGACGGCGGCGACGTCGGAGCGATAGTCCGGCTGCGCCTGCTTCTTGACGTGCGCGACGACCTTCTCGATCTCGCTCTCGGCGACCCAGGCCCCCTGCACGCGCACCGCCTTCGAGGCGCCCATCGGCAGGAAGAGGCCGTCGCCCTGGCCGATCAGCCGGTCGGCGCCGGGCTGATCGAGGATGACGCGGGAGTCGGTGACGCTCGTGACGGCGAAGGCGAGACGCGAGGGCACGTTGGCCTTGATGAGGCCGGTGACCACGTCGACCGACGGCCGCTGGGTCGCGAGGACGAGGTGGATGCCGCTGGCGCGGGCGAGCTGGGTGATGCGGACGATCGAGTCCTCCACGTCGCGCGGCGCCACCATCATGAGGTCGGCCAGCTCGTCGACCACCACCAGCAGGTACGGGTAGGGCTTGAGGACGCGCTCGCTCCCGGCGGGGAGGTCGATCTCCCCGGCCACGACGGCGCGGTTGAAATCGTCGATGTGCCGGAAGCCGAACGATGCGAGGTCGTCGTACCTCATGTCCATCTCCTTCACCACCCACTGCAGCGCCTCCGCGGCCTTCTTGGGGTTGGTGATGATGGGGGTGATGAGGTGGGGGACGCCGGCGTAGGACGTCAGCTCGACCCGTTTGGGGTCGATGAGGACCATCCGCACGTCGCTGGGCTTCGCGCGCATCAGAAGGCTCGTGATCATCGAGTTGACGAAGCTGGACTTTCCGGACCCGGTGGAGCCGGCCACGAGGAGGTGGGGCATCTTGGCGAGGTTCGCGATGACGTAGCCGCCGCCGACGTCCTTGCCGACGCCGATCGTCATCGGGTGGGTCTGCGCGCTCGCGGCCGGCGAGCGCAGCACGTCGCCGAGGGTGACGATCTCGCGATCGGTGTTCGGGATCTCGACGCCGATGGCGCTCTTGCCGGGGATCGGGGCGAGGATGCGGACCTCGTTCGAGGCGACGGCGTAGGCGATGTTGTTGGTGAGTGCGGTGATGCGCTCGACCTTCACCCCCGGTCCGAGCTCGATCTCGTACTGCGTCACCGTCGGCCCGCGGGAGAAGCCCGTCACCCGGGCGTCGACGGAGAACTGCGAGAACACGCCCGTGATGGCGCGCACGACCTGGTCGTTCGCCTCGGAGCGCGCCTTGTGCGGTGTGCCGGCGGCCAGCGCGTCGACGGACGGCAGGCGGTAGGGCGTCGCGGGAGGACGGCCGTCGTGGTCGCCGCCCAGACCCGAGAGCCCCGGCAGCAGCCCGTCGTCGTGGACCTCCTCCGCGTCTTCGCGGATCCCGAGATCGGCGCCCCGCGCCGCACGGCGGGCGCCGGCGACGACACTCGGATCGATGACCTCGGTGGGAGCCTCCGACGGCGGCGGCGGCACCGGCGGAGCGGCGACGGCCTGCTCGAACCCGCCCGCGGGCGAGGCCTCCAGGAGGGCGGTGAGATCGTCGGACCCGAGGTGGCCGTCGACGTCCTCCTCGCGGCCGGACTTGTTGCGCCGCCACCACGGGAGGGCGTCGTCCTTCTCGTCGTCCTTCTCGAACGAGACGGCCGCGCCGTCCGCGGGCGCGGGACGCTCGGCGCGCTCCGCGCCGAACATCCACGCGTACAGATCGCCGAGGCGCTGTCCGATGCGGTTCGGCGGGGTCTTGGTGAGGATGAGCACGCTCAGCACCGCGATCAGCCCGAGGACGATGCTCGCCCCCACGGGGGTGAGGAAGGTGAGGGGCTCGCCGACCATCCAGCCGAACAGGCCCCCGGCCTCGCTGAGGGCCGGCAGTCCCGATCGGGGCTGCGGCCGCGACCCGAGCACATGGCAGAAGCCCGCGACGGCGAGCACGAACAGTCCGAACCCGATGCCGATGCGGCCGTTGTCGTGCACGGACGAGGGATGACGGAACAGCCACCCGGCCAGCAGCAGGAGCAGCACGGGGAGCACGAACGCCTCGCGTCCGACGAGCGCGCCCACCGTGTACGCGCTGATCGTCGTGCCGACGTCGGTGCCGATGAGGAACCACTCCACGACGGCGCCGGCGATCGCCAGCAGCACGAGCAGGAACGGGAACCCGTCGCGACGCTGATCCTTCTCGAGGGTCTCGGGCCCGAAGGCGCGGAACACGCCGCCGGTGGCGTGCGCGAGGCCCATCCAGGCGCGCACCAGCGCCGAGGGGCGATCCGGCTCGTCGACGTAGCGCTTGGGCGCCGGCGCCGGCTTCTTGGCGCGCGACGACCCGGAGCTCTTCGCGGGCGTGCGCGGGCTCGTGGTCGGGTTCGTGCTCCTGGCCATTCCCCCACGGTACGTCGCAGCGGCGACGTTCCCCCGTAGCGACGCGACCGTTGGGCCGGACGCGCACCGCGGTCAGCGCAGGCGCTTCACCATGGTGTCGCGCCCGACGCCGGCGGCGGTGACGGCGAAGCCCTCGCTGCGGTAGAGCGTGCGGGCGAAGTTGCCGCGCTCGACGGACAGGCTCAACCGGCCGAATCCCTCGGCGCGGGCGTGCTCGCACAGCCGCTGCAGCAGGGCGCGGCCCACACCGTGGGCCCGCCAGATCGGGCGGACGCCGATGATCAGCTCGGGCACCCCCGTCCCGACGTAGCCGAAGCCGGGATCGGTGCGCGGCAGCATCCGGTACCAGGCTGCTCCGATCGGAGCGTCCTGTGCGTCCACGGCTACGAAACCGGCATCGCCGGGGCGCATCCAGCCCGCGACGTAGCGGCTGTGCTCGGGGTACGAGAGGACCTCGTGGCGCGGACGGGCGCCTTCGGGACGCCAATTGGCGGCCTCGACGACCATGTCCGCCAGGAACGCGCCGTCGGCCTGGGTGGCAGGACGCAGGCGGAAGGCGACGGGCATGTCGCCGATTGTAGAAGGGCGGCGGCCCCGCTCGCGCGCGAACGGGGCCGGGGTGCTCACGCCTCGATGACGAGCGGCACGATCATGGGACGACGGCGCAGCGCCTGGTTCACCCAGCGGCCGATCGTCCGCCGCACGATCTGCGACAGCGCGTGCGTGTCGCGGACGCCCGATTGGGCGGCCTCGGTGAGCGCGGCCGCGATCTTCGGCTTCACCGACTCGAAGACCGCGTCGTCCTCGGCGAACCCACGAGCGTGGATCTCGGGACCCGTGATGATGCGGCCGGTCGCGGCGTCGACGACGACGATCACCGAGATGAAGCCCTCTTCGCCGAGGATGCGGCGGTCCTTGAGGTCGGCGTCGGTGATCTCGCCGACGGTGGATCCGTCGACGTACACGAATCCGAGGTCGAGCTGGCCGGCGACGCGGGCCACGCCGCCCTTCAGGTCGACGACCGTGCCGTTCTCGCCGAGGATGGTGTTCTCGGTCGGGACCCCCGAGTCCTGGGCCAGCTTGGCGTTGGCCATGAGGTGGCGGTACTCGCCGTGGATCGGCAGGACGTTGCGGGGCTTCAGGATGTTGTAGCAGTACAGCAGCTCGCCGGCCGCGGCGTGGCCGGAGACGTGGACCTTCGCGTTGCCCTTGTGCACCACGTTCGCGCCCAGCTTGGTGAGGCCGTCGATGACGCGGTAGACCGCGTTCTCGTTGCCGGGGATGAGGCTCGAGGCGAGGATGACGGTGTCGCCGGGCCCGGGCTCGATCGCGTGGTCCAGGTTCGCCATGCGCGACAGCACGGCCATCGGCTCGCCCTGCGATCCGGTCGACATGTAGACGATCCGGTCGTCGGGGAGGTCCTTGGCCTTCTTGTAGTCGATCAGCACCCCCTCGGGCACCTGCAGGTAGCCGAGGTCCTCGGCGATCGTCATGTTGCGGACCATGCTGCGCCCGAGGAACGCCAGACGGCGCCCGTGCGCGTGAGCGGCGTCGATGACCTGCTGGACGCGGTGGACGTGACTCGAGAAGCTCGCCACGATGACCCGACGCGGCGCCTTGGCGATGACCTGGTCGAGCACCGGCCCGATGGAGCGCTCGAGCGGCGTGAATCCCGGCACGTCGGCGTTCGTGGAGTCGACCATGAACAGGTCGACGCCCTCCTCGCCGAGGCGCGCGAACGCGCGCAGGTCGGTGATGCGCCCGTCCAGGGGCAGCTGGTCCATCTTGAAGTCGCCGGTGGCGAGCACCATGCCGGCGGGAGTGCGGATGGCGACGGCCAGTGCATCGGGGATCGAGTGGTTCACCGCGACGAACTCGAGGTCGAACGGACCGACCTGCTCGCGCTGCCCCTCGGTGACCGTCATCGTGTACGGCTTGATCCGGTGCTCCTTGAGCTTGGCCTCGATCAGCGCCAGGGTGAGCCCGGACCCGAGCAGCGGGATGTCGTTCTTCAGGCGGAGCAGGTACGGCACCGCGCCGATGTGGTCCTCGTGGCCGTGGGTGAGCACGACTCCGACGACGTCGTCCAGGCGTCCCTTGATGGGCTCGAAGTCCGGGAGGATGAGGTCGACGCCGGGCTGGTGCTCCTCGGGGAAGAGCACGCCGCAGTCGACGATGAGGAGCTTTCCCTCGTACTCGAACACGGTCATGTTGCGGCCGACCTCGCCGAGGCCGCCGAGCGGTGTGACGCGCAGGGTGCCGGGCTCGAGTGCGGGCGGTTCGGACAGGATGGTGGGCATGACACGCCTTTCGCGGGTGCCGTCTCGGCATCCGCTGTCGGTGAGGGATGCCGTGGGGCATCCGCTGTTCGGTTGTGGGGCTGGCCTCAGCGCGTGGTGCCGTGCACCTTGGGCAGCGCGCCGCCGGCGGCGGCGTTGCGATCGGGGCGGAAGTTCGAGAAGTCCGCACCCTCGACCTCGGTGACCAGAGCGAGCTCGTCCTCGATGACCGCTGCCTCCCACTCCTCCGGACCCACCAGCGGCAGGCGCACGCGGGGACTGGAGATGCGGCCGAGTCCGTGCAGGATGTACTTCGCGCTGACGGTGCCGGGGACATGGGTCATCACGGCGCGCACGAGCGGCTCGAGCTTGCGATGCGCGGCGGTGGCGGTGGCGAGGTCGCCGCTGTTGACGGCGTCGACGATCGTCCGGTAGGGCGCGGGGGCGATGTTCGCCGTCACGCCGATCAGACCGGTCGCGCCGATCGCGAGGTGCGGCAGCACGTTGGCGTCGTCGCCCGAGAAGTACAGGAGGTCGGTCTGGTTCAGCACCCGGCTGACCTCGCTGAAGTCGCCCTTGGCGTCCTTGATGGCGAGGATGTTCGGATGCTTGGCGAGGCGGAGGATCGTCTCGTACTTGATGGGCACGCCGGTGCGCCCGGGGATGTCGTAGAGGATCACCGGAAGATCGGTGGCGTCGGCGACCAGGCGGAAGTGGGTGAGGATGCCCGCCTGCGTCGGCTTGTTGTAGTACGGCGTGACGATCATGATGCCGTCGGCGCCGGCCTTCTCGCTGGCCCGGTAGAGCTCGATGGCGTGCGCCGTCTCATTCGAGCCGCCGCCGGTGATGATCTTGGCGCGACCGGACGACACGGACTTGCCGACCTCGACGAGCTTCAGCTTCTCGGCGTCCGTCAGCGTGCTGGTCTCGCCGGTCGTGCCGGTGACGACGATGCCGTCGGCGCCCGCGGTGATGACGTCGTCGATGTGCTTCTCGACCGCGGGCCAGTCCACCTCGCCGTCGGCGGTCATCGGCGTGACCAGCGCGACGAGCACCTGTCCGAAGGGATTGCCCGTGTGCGTCATGCGATCCAGGCTATCGGTTCGCCCGGACCGCCGCCGCGCGCGCTCCTCTTCGAGGCGCGTCAGCGGCCGGTGCGCGCCAGGCGGGCGGCGAGGCCGGCGGGGACCAGGCGCACCACCCCGACGAGCACCTTGTACCGCACCGACGGGATCGACACCGCCCTGCCGCGTGCGGCGTCGCGCAGCCCCTCCCGGACGACGTCGGGCGCCTGGAGCCACATCCAGCGCGGCACGCCCTCCTGCCCCGGCGGCAGGCCCAGCCGCTCATGGAAGTTCGTGTGGGTGAAGCCCGGGCACACGGCGGTGACCGACACCGGCGCGTAGGCGGCGTTCGCCCACCGGCTGAACGAGACGACCCACGCCTTCACCGCGCCGTAGGTCCCGCGCGGGAGGAAGGCGGCGACCGATGCGACGTTGACGATACGCCCGCCGCCGCGCGCCGTCATCGCCCGGAGTGCGGCGTGGGACAGCCGCATCGTGGCGCGGACGTGGAGATCGAGGTGACGCTCCTCGTCGGCGATGTCGTTGCGGACGAAGTCGAGGTCGAGGCCGAATCCCGCGTTGTTGACGAGGACGCCCACCGGGCGCGAGGGGTCCGACAGCCGGGCCTCGACCTCGGCGAGTCCCTCGACGCTCGTGAGGTCTGCGGCGATCACCTCGCAGGACACCCCGTGCTCTTCGCCGAGCTCCGCGGCCACCCGGTCGAGCGCGGCACGATCGCGCGCCACCAGCACGAGGTCGGCGCCGGACGCCGCGAGCTGACGGGCGAACTCGGTCCCGAGACCGGAGCTCGCCCCCGTGATGAGTGCCGTCTTCGCCATGGCGGTCAGCCTACGCGGCACCGCGCCCGGTCCCCGGCGTCAGCGGGCGTGGGTGACGAACCGGTAGCGGACGCCGGAGCGCGACTGCTGCCACTCCCCCTGCGCGACGACCGGCCACCCGCTGCGGGAGGGCGCCCGGGTGTCGCCGTCGACCTCGAGGTCGAGCTCGGTCACCTCCAGCACGTCGGCGCGGCCGATCGCTGCGCGGTACAGCTCGCCCCCGCCGATCACCCAGACGGTGGGCGCACCCTCGACGAGCGTCCACGCGGCGTCGAGGCCGGCCGCGCGCTCGGCGCCGTCGGCCGCCCAGTCGGGCGTGCGCGTGACGACGATGTTCCGCCGGCCCGGCAGCGGCCGGAAGCGCTCCGGGAACGACTCCCAGGTGCGGCGACCCATGATGACCGGCGCCCCCATCGTGACGTCGCGGAAGTGCGCGAGATCCTCGGGCACGTGCCACGGCATGCCCCCGTCCGCGCCGATGACCCCGCCCCGGGCCTCGGCCCAGATCATCCCGACACGAGGGATCCTTCCGGCGCGCGGTGCGCCGCCCTGGCCCGCATCGTCGTCGGCGGAGCCGGTCATACCGCGACGGCCCCGCGGATCGCCGGGTGGTGCTGGTAGTCCTCGACGATGAAGTCCTCGTACGTGTAGTCGAAGATCGACGCGGGCTTCCGGGCGAATCGCAGCGTCGGGTACGGGTACGGATCACGGCTCAGCTGCTCGCGCACCTGCTCGACGTGGTTGTCGTAGATGTGGCAGTCGCCGCCGGTCCAGACGAAGTCGCCCGGCTCCAGCCCGGTCTGCTGCGCGATCATGAGCGTCAGCAGGGCGTAGGAGGCGATGTTGAACGGCACCCCCAGGAACATGTCTGCGCTGCGCTGGTACAGCTGGCACGAGAGACGTCCGTCGGCCACGTAGAACTGGAACAGCGCGTGGCAGGGCGCCAGCGCCATGTCGGGGATGTCGCCGGGGTTCCACGCCGACACGATGAGTCGGCGCGAGTCGGGGTTCGTGCGGATCTGCTCGACGACCTGGGCGATCTGGTCGATGGAGCCGCCGTCGGGCGTGGGCCACGAACGCCACTGTACGCCGTACACGGGACCCAGCTCGCCCTCGGCGTCCGCCCACTCGTCCCAGATCGACACGCCGGCGTCCTGCAGCCACTTCACGTTGGACTCGCCGCGGAGGAACCACAGCAGCTCGTACGCCACCGACTTGAAGTGCACGCGCTTGGTCGTGATCAGCGGGAAGCCCTGCGACAGATCGAAGCGGATCTGACGGCCGAACACGCTCGTCGTCCCGGTGCCCGTGCGGTCGTCCTTATGGACGCCCTCGGCCAGAACGGCGCGCAGGAGATCCTCGTACGGGGTGGGAACGGAAGCCGCGTCGGTCACGCCTGCCACCCTACCGGCGCCCAGGGACACCGGGCTCTGTTACACGCGCGTCGTCATACCCGGCGCCGAGCGGACCGGGGCCCGCGCAGGCCCACTACGATGGGGCGTTGTGAATCTCGTCGGAGCCCTGCTGATCCTCACCGCCCTCCTGGCGGCGACGATCGCGCTCGGCGTGTACCTGCGCTGGCAGCAGAACCGCCCGCGACGCGAGAACCCCTCCGAGATCGTCGACCCGACCCGCTTCGGCGCCCCCGCCCGCGGGGAGGTCGCGACCCTGCTGCAGTTCAGCACCGAGATGTGCTCGCGCTGCCCGGGCGTGCACCGCACTCTCGGCGCCATCGCGGGCGAGCGTCCGGGGGTCGTGCACGTGGACGTGGACCTCACCCACCGCCCGGACATCGCGCAGCACTTCCGTATCCTGCAGACTCCGACGACGTTCATCCTCGACCGGGACGGGATCGTCCAGAGCCGCTTCGGCGGCGCCCCGAGCCGCCACGTCGTCGAGCTCGAGCTCGCGCGGGTGACGGCCGAGCCCGTTCCCGCCTGAACGGTTCCCTCCGGCACACGCCCGGTCTACGCTCGGGAGCAGGCGCACCCCGGCGCCGGCGAGCCACAGGAGGACACCGATGAGCGTCACGAGCGAAGCGACCACGAGCTGGAAGGGCAGCCTGTTCGAGGGCTCCGGTCAGATCGCACTCGAGAGCTCCAACCAGGGACCGTTCGCGGTCGACTGGAAGGCGCGCAGCGAAGGGTCGACGTCGGTCACGACGCCCGAGGAGCTGATCGCGGCGGCGCACTCCTCCTGCTTCAGCATGGCCCTCTCGCACGCCCTCACGGAGAACGGGACGCCGCCGCAGAGCGTGGAGACGACCGCCTCGGTCACCTTCATCCCCGGCACCGGGATCACCGGGTCGCACCTGAACGTCAGCGCCGTCGTCCCCGGGCTGTCGGCCGAGGACTTCGCGCGGATCGCCGACGAGGCCAAGGCGGGATGCCCGGTCTCGGCCGCGCTCGCGGGCATCGAGATCACGCTCGAGGCCACGCTTGGCTGATGGGGCGTCCGACGGCCGCGTCGTGGTGTCCGGCGCGTCGGGGCTGATCGGCCGCACCCTGGTCGCGTCGCTCCGCGCAGACGGAGTCCCGGTGACGACGCTGGTGCGACGTCCCGCCGAGCGCCCCGACGAGGTCGCGTGGGACCCGGCGACGCGCCGGCTGGATCCGTCGGTGCTGGCTGGCGCGCGCGCCGTCGTGAGCCTCAACGGCGCCAGCATCGGCCGCTTCCCCTGGACCAAGCGCTACAAGCACGAGCTGCTGTGGTCGCGCATCCAGCCCACGCAGACGATCGCGGCGGCGGTCCGCGCCCTGGGCGCCGGGGCACCGCACTTCGTGTCGGCGTCGGCGGTGGGCTACTACCCGTCCGCGCCCGGTGCCGTGCTGACCGAGGACGCACCGCGCGGCGACACCTTCCTGGCCGACCTGTGCGGCGAATGGGAGTCGGCCGCCCGCTCCGCCGGCGACGAGGCGCGCGTGGCACTCCTGCGGACCGCTCCGATCGTGCATCCCGAGGGCGTGCTGAAGCCGCTCCTGCTGCTGACGCGGCTCGGAGTCTCGGGACCGATCGGCTCGGGACGACAGGTGTGGCCGTGGATCTCGCTCGACGACGAGATCCGCGCGATCCGTCACGTCATCGACGCAGGGCTCGACGGCCCCGTGAACCTCACGGGTCCCCAGCGCGCCACAGCCAACGATCTCGGCTTCGCGCTGGCGCGGCGGATGAACAGGCCGTACGTGCTGCGGGCGCCGGTGTGGGCCATCAGGACCCTGCTCGGCGCGGATGCGACGGAGGCGCTGCTCACGAGCGACATGAACGTCGTGCCCGAGCGGCTGACGTCGTCGGGATTCACCTTCACCCACGACACCGTCGAGAAGGCCGTCGCCGCCGTCGTCCCGGCATGACCGCGCGTCAGGGCGCGCGACGCTCCAGGGCGATCGCCGTGCGCACGGCGTGCCGGGCCCGTCGCCGATCCCCGGCTCCGTCGTAGACCAGCCCCAGGCGGAACCACGCCCGCCAGTCGTCGGGGTGCGCCTCGACGTCGGCCCGATAGGCGGGGAAGAGCGCATCGGCCTGGGCGCGTTCCGGCCGGCCGCTCTGACGGACGTCGATCTCCTCGGCGGGCAGTCCGCCCTCGGCCTCGAGCCTGCGGGCGAGGGCCTGTGCGCGCATGCCGAAGCGCAGCTCGCGCCAGAGCCCCCACGCCCCGAGCACGGGAAGCAGCACGAGGGCTGCGCCCATCGCGACGGCGACCGGCTCTGCGGAGGTCAGGAGGAGGTACGCGCGCTGCGCGACGAGCACGATGTAGAGCGCGAGGGCGGCCGCCATGAGGGCGACCCCGACACGCGTGCTCATGCCCCGGTGGCGCGGGCGACCTGCCCCGGCACGCTGCCTTCCGCCACGGGCGCGGCGCCCCGCAGTCGCGGCGAGCGGAATCCGATGTCGATGAAGCTGTCGAGCCCGACGACGACCCCGCGCGCGTCCCGGGCGGCGTCGAGCGCCACCCGGATCCCGGGCGCGTACGCTGCCGCCGGGTCGACGGTGTCGTGGACGATGGTCAGCGATTCGCCCGCGCCCGACAGGATGGTCTCCTGACGCGCGATCACACCGGGCCGGCGCAGCGAGTGCACGGGCACGCTCGCCACCTGCTGCCCCCGGGCGCGCTGGTCGACATGGGGCGACTCCACCGGCCCCGTCTCGACGCGGGCCGCGGCGATGAGCTCGGCCGTGCGGACCGCCGTCCCGCTCGGGGAGTCGATCTTGGTCTCGCGGTGGGCCTCGATGATCTCGATCGAGGGGAAGAACGGTGCGGCCGCCGCAGCGAGCGCCGACCCGATCACGGAGCCGAGCGAGAAGTTCGGGATGAACACCACCCCGGTGCCCGCGGCGTCCACCAGGGGGCGCACGAGCGCGATCCGCTCCGACGACCAGCCCGACGTCCCCACCAGCACGTTGATCCCGCGCTCGATGGCGGTCCGGACCACGTCGATCGACACGGCGGGGACGGAGGCGTCGACGACGAGGTCGGCGCCCTCCATGTCGGCCAGGTCGCTGGAGGATCCCAGGACGGCGACCACCTCGAAGTCGTCGCTCGCGTCGATCACGTCGCGGATGATCCCGCCGAGCTTGCCGGTGCCGCCCACGAGGGCGACGCGAGTCGTCGTCATGCGTCCAGCCTAGACGGGCGGTGCGCCGCCGACCGGGAGGGCGCGGCGGCGGGGGTAGCCTCGTTCGCATGGTGTCTCTGCAGCCGCTGCCCGTCGATCACCCCCGCTCCCGCGCACTGCTCACCGACTACTTCGCCATGCGCGGGGAGTCGTTCCCGCAGGGACAGACGTACCGGCCGGTGTTCCCCGAGGCCGCGGTGTTCACGCCGCCGGCGGGCATCTTCCTCGTCGCGGTCGACGAGGGCGCCGACGTCGGCTGCGGCGGGATCCGGCGCATCGCCGACGGGCCGGACGGCACCCGCTACGAGGTCAAGCACCTGTTCCTGCGGCCCGAGACCCGTGGTCGCGGCTGGGGCCGCGTGCTGCTCGAGGCACTCGAGGATCGTGCGCGCGAATGGGACGCCGCGGACATCGTGCTCGACACCCATCACACCCTCGCGTCTGCCGGCGCGCTGTACTCGCGCAGCGGCTACCTCCCGATCGAGCCGTACAACGACAACCCGAACGCGACGGTGTGGTTGCGGAAGTCGCTGTCGGCCTGACCCGCGCCCCCGCAGACCAGCGACGCGCCCGATGGGCTGACGGTCGTCGTCGGCTCCGGCCGGCTGTGGCGACAAGAAGTGCCGTCTCATCGCGCGGGCCCTGCCAGGCCTCCGGGCTACTCGCCGAGCAGCTGCGCGATCGCGTGCGCGGACAGAGCCCGCAGCCACGCGTCGTCGGCGTCCCGCAGCAGCGTCGCGAAAGCCACGGCCCAGGCGCCTGCGCGGGCCCACATCGCGTCGTCATAGCCGTCGCCGAGGTCCGCGCGCAGTCGCACTCGCCCCGCGGGACCGAACGCCGTCCATGCCACGGCCAGGTCGCACGCGGGGTCGCCGGCGCACATGTCGCCGAAGTCGATCACGGCCTCCAGCCGCCCACCCCGGGCGATGAGGTTGCCGGGATGGACGTCGCCGTGCACCCAGACGTCGGGCCGCGACCACTCGGGCGCCGCCAGACCGGCGTCCCACAGAGCCGCGAGCCCCCGCGAGCCCGCCAGGCGCCCGCGGACGACGCCGTCGCGTTCGCGCAGCGGAACGCCCCGCACGGGGTTGCGCGGAGCGTCGGGCGGAGCCACGACGTGGAGTGCCCGCAACGCGGCGGCGACCTCCCCCGCGAGCGCGTCGCGCTCGGCCAGCGGGAGATCGGCCACACGCACCCCGTCGAACCACGGCACGATGCTCCAGCGCCACGGGTAGTCGTCGTCGGGCACGCCCACGGCGACCGGCACCGGCACGCGGACAGGCAGCGCCGGAGCCAGGATCGGGAGCCACCGCTGCTCGTTCTCCACGAGATGAGCGGCCGCCTCGCGCCGCGGCAGCCGGACAGCCAGATCGTCGCCGAGGCGGAAGACCTCGTTGTCCCAGCCGGAGGCGACGGCGCGCAGCTCGCCACGGAGCGCCGGATGCTGCGAAGCGAGGAGACGGTCGACGTCGGCGGCCGTCAGGGACACCTCGGCGGGCGGCTGCGGCATCCGCTCAGATCCGCGGGGTCTCGGGCAGGCCCGTGCGCAGCTCCATCGGCAGGTGGGCGAGATCGTTGTGCGACACGAGCGTCCACGGCCGGCCGGGGCGCTGGGCGAGCACGGTGAGGCCGCAATGGGCCTGGTTGAGCGTCAGCCAGCGCCACGCGGGTGCGTCGAGCACCTCCCGGACGAACCACGCGATGACGAAGTTGTGGGTGATGAGGAGCTCGTGCGCGTCGGACTTGCGGGCCAGGAACTCCCCCACCGCATCGGACATCTGCGCCGCTCCCGCGTCGGTCTCGGCCTCGCTGATCCCGCCGAAGAAGGCCTCGTAGACGGCGGGCGTGTCCGGCGTCATCCCCGTCGGGACGCAGTCGAACAGCAGGGACGAGGGCTCGGGGGCGACCGAGGGCAGCCGCTGCGCGACGGCGCGGGCGGTCTCGGCGGCGCGCTCGAGCGGCGAGTGCCAGACCGCCGACAGCGGGACGCCCGAAAGGCGGTCGGCGAGCAGCTCGGCCTGGCGGCGACCGCGCGGCGACAGCGGACCGTCCTCGAGGCCGTGCTCGGCGTCGAGGTGCTCGCCATGGCGCACGAGATAGAGATAGTGCGTCACGTCAGTCTCGATTCGAACGGATGTCGGGGGTCATCCCACCCTACGTCAGGTGCCGCCGGTCACTCCGAGGCGCGAGCGATCTCCGCAAGGTGGGTGCGGCTCAGACGCACACCGACCCCCTGCATGATCTCCTCCACATGGGACGGCGCGAACGCATTGACGATCGGGGCGACCACGATGCGCTGGGCGAGGAGCCACGCGATCGCCACGGCCGCCGTGGGAACGGCGAGCTCCGCGCCGATCCGATCGAGCGCGCGGAGCGTGCGGGTGCCGCGACGGTTCATCGACGCCGCCAGCTGCACCCCGCGGACCGTCGAGCCCACGCGATCGCGCGAGCGGTGCGCGCCGGTGAGGAAGCCGTGCTCGAGCGCCTGCGAGGCGGTCACCGCGATGTTCTGCGCACCGGCGACCAGACGGAGGTCGCCCTCGAAGTCGTGACGGCGGAGGATGTTGTACGGCGCGTCGAGCACCGTCAGGCGCGGGTACCCCGCCGACGACATGATCCGCGCCTCCACGAGCTGCGCCGCCGTGTGCCCGTAGCCGCCGAGAGCCCGGATCTTGCCCGCGTCGACCAGCCACTCCGCGGTGGCGAGGGTGTCTTCCAGCGCGGTCTTCGTGTCGGAGGTCGCGTCGAGGTAGAGGAGGTCGATCCGGTCGGTCTGGAGGCGGGTGAGAGAGGCCTCGACCGCCCGGATGAGGTTGACCGGCCCGAGGCCGGGGTGATCCGCGTTGGTGCCGACGCGGACGCCGACCACGAGCTGGTCGCGGGTCGCGCGGGCGCGCATCCATTGGCCGATGATGTACTCGCTGCGTCCGGCGCTGTATCCGTCGGAGGTGTGGAGCGCGTTGCCGCCCCGCTCCGCGTACGCGTCGAGGATGGCGTGGGCGGCGCCGGAATCGACGTGCCACCCGAACTCGCCGCCGCCGAGGACGAGGGGGAACACCCGGAGACCGCTCTCGCCGAGGGGCACGCGGAGGGCGTCGCCGACGGCGGGGCCCTGGACCGGGATCGGCGCGGAGGGATGGGCCGGCGCGTCGAGCGAGGTCATCGTCGCACCCTCGGACGAGGCGTCATGCGGCGTGGAGGACGTGGATCCCGCTCCGAAGAAGCCCATCTGCGCGCACCTCCTCACGATGTCGTGGAGATCCGTGGCGCCCACGCATCCCCCGATGCGTCACCTCCGAGAGTAGGCCAGCCCTGCGACACCGCAGCGCTTTGCGGCCAACGCGCGGTAAACATTGCATAACGCTTTGATCGCGGTGGCTCCCCGGCCGAGGCCGCCGCAATCTTTCGGCGGTCCATCAGCGATTTCGTGCGGGATCCGAACGAAAACGACGGATGCCCGCCGCGTCCCCGAGGGGAGGCGACGGGCATCCGTGGACCGTGGGCGATCAGCCCTCGGCGGGCGCGTCTCCCGGGCCCTCGCTGGCAGCAGCGGAGCTCTCCTGGTCGGCGGCCTCTTCGAGCACCGGCTCGAGCGACAGCTTGCCACGGTCGTCGATCTTCGTGATGCGCACGAGCAGCTTCTGCCCGACGCCCAGCACGTCCTCGACGTTCTCGACGCGCTTGCCGCCGGCGAGCTTGCGGACCTCGCTGACGTGCAGCAGGCCGTCCTTGCCGGGAAGGAGCGAGACGAACGCACCGAACGTGGCGATCTTCACGACCGTTCCGAGGAACTGCTCGCCGACCTCCGGGTTGGTGGGGTTGGCGATCGCGTTGACCTGGGCGCGGGCGGCCTCGGCCGACGGGCCGTCGGTCGCGCCGATGTAGACGGTGCCGTCCTCCTCGATGGAGATCTGCGCGCCGGTCTCGTCCTGGATCGCGTTGATCGTCTTGCCCTTGGGTCCGATGAGCTCGCCGATCTTGTCGACGGGGATCTGGACGCTGATCACGCGCGGCGCGGTCGGAGCCATCTCGTCCGGGCCGTCGATGGCGGCGTTCAGGACGTTCAGGATCGTGAGGCGCGCCTCCTTGGCCTGCGTCAGCGCGGCCGAGAGCACCGACGACGGGATGCCGTCGAGCTTCGTGTCGAGCTGGATCGCGGTGACGAACTCGCTCGTGCCGGCGACCTTGAAGTCCATGTCGCCGAGCGCGTCCTCGGCGCCCAGGATGTCGGTGAGCGCCGCGTAGCGGGTCTGGCCGTCGACCTGGTCGGAGACGAGGCCCATCGCGATGCCGGCGACGGGAGCGCGCAGCGGCACACCCGCGTTCAGGAGCGAGAGGGTCGAGGCGCACACCGAGCCCATCGACGTCGAGCCGTTGGAGCCGAGGGCCTCGGACACCTGGCGGATCGCGTACGGGAACTCCTCGCGGCTGGGCAGCACCGGCACGAGCGCGCGCTCGGCCAGGAAGCCGTGCCCGATCTCGCGACGCTTGGGGCTGCCGACGCGACCGGTCTCACCGGTCGAGTACGGAGGGAAGTTGTAGTGGTGCATGTAGCGCTTGCTCGTGACGGGCGACAGCGAATCGATCTGCTGCTCCATCTTGAGCATGTTCAGCGTGGTGACGCCCAGGATCTGGGTCTCGCCGCGCTGGAAGATCGCCGAGCCGTGGACGCGCGGGATGACCTGCACCTCGGCGTCGAGCGGACGGATGTCGGCCAGGCCGCGACCGTCGATGCGCACGCCCTCGCTGAGGATGCGGCCGCGGACGATCGTCTTCGTGACCGACTTGTACGCGGCACCGAACTCGAGCGTCGCGACGGCGGGCAGCTCGCCCGCCTCGACGGCGGCGAGCAGCTCGGCCTTGACGGCGTCCTTGATCGCGTCGTCGGCGTTCTGGCGCTCCTGCTTGTCGGCGATCTGGTAGACCGGCACGAGCTGGTCGTAGGCGCGGCCGGCGACGAAGTCGTAGACCTCCTGGCTGTACGCGGGGAAGACCGGGTACGGCTGGATCTCCTTGGCGGCGGTGTTCGCGACCACGTTCTGCGCGGCGACGAGCTCCTTGATGAAGGGCTTGGAGGCCTCGAGGCCCTGGGCCACGATCTCCTCGCTGGGCTTGACGGCGCCGGCCTTGATGAGGTTCCAGCTGTGCTCGGTGGCCTCGGCCTCGACCATCATGATCGCGACGTCGCCGTCGGGCAGGACGCGGCCGGCGACGATGAGGTCGAACACGGCCTCCTCGAGCTGGGTGACGGTCGGGAAGGCGACCCACTGGTCGGCGTGCTCGCCGTGACCCGGGATGAGCGCGAGGCGCACACCGGCGATCGGGCCGGAGAAGGGCAGACCGGAGATCTGGGTCGACAGCGAGGCCGCGTTGATGGCGAGCGCATCGTAGAACTCGCCCGGGGCGATCGACAGCACGGTCACGACGATCTGCACCTCGTTGCGGAGGCCGTCGACGAACGACGGGCGCAGCGGGCGGTCGA
Organism: Microbacterium sp. T2.11-28; assembly: GCF_950097975.1. GTDB lineage: Bacteria > Actinomycetota > Actinomycetes > Actinomycetales > Microbacteriaceae > Microbacterium. The sequence goes on along the minus strand of NZ_CATNHF010000028.1, from coordinate 64,938 downwards.
TGAGACGGCAGACGAGGATGGCCTCGGTGGAGGGGCGTCCCTCACGACGGAAGAACGAGCCGGGGATCTTGCCGGCGGCGTACGAGCGCTCCTCGACGTCGACGGTCAGCGGGAAGAAGTCGAACCCTTCGCGGGGGTGCTTGCCGGCGCTGGTGGCCGACAGGAGCATCGTCTCTTCGTCGAGGTAGGCCGCGACAGCGCCCTGCGCCTGCTGCGCGAGGCGTCCGGTCTCGAACCGGATGGTGCGGGTGCCGAAGCGTCCGTTGTCGAGGACGGCTTCGGCGGCGGTGATTTCAGGACCTTCCAAGAGGTCTCTCCTTCTTTGTTTAGACTCGCACGCGCGTCTCGCGCACGAGGTCGATCGAAGGAGCAGGAACAGGCAGATCTCGACGCGCGACGCGGTCGCGGGACTCGTCAGCACTGGCCACCAGTCGAAAGCCACCGTTCGAGACGGGGACCCACCACAGGGGACCAGCTTCCTGCCGGCCTGCTCCAGGTTCTCAACCTGCGTTGAGAGCTCAGTGTGAAGTTGAGCGGATGCCGCAAGGCAACCTTCGCAAGCCTACCAGTCGCCCTCTGGCCTGCGTATCGTGGGGGCATGAGCAGTGATGACACCGCCCCCGGGGCGTCCGAGGACCTGAAGCGCAAGTTCAAGGAGGCGCTCGACAAGAAGAACGCACAGCACCGCGAAGGCGAGGCCCACCTGGACGGCGACTCCGCCGTCCACGGCACGCACGGTGCGATCACCAAGCGGGAGTTCCGCCGCAAGAGCGGCTGACTCGCGGCATCGACACGACGACGGCCCGGCGCTCGAGGAGCACCGGGCCGTCGTCGTGTCCATCCGGGGTACGTCAGCGGGTCGTCAGCGCCTCCGTCGGAGCGGGGCGCTCTGCGGCGCCGGCGTCGTGCTCGCCGTGACCGCCCTCGCCGTGGTCGCCCGACAGCGTGGACTCGTCGAACGGCAGCCGCCCGGCCAGCACCTCGCGGGCGCGGTCCCTGTCGATCTCGCGGGTCCACGTGCCGATGAGGAGCGTGGCCACCGCGTTGCCGGTGAAGTTCGTGAGCGCTCGTCCTTCGGACATGAAGCGGTCGATGCCGACGATGACGCCCACACCGTCCACCAGGTCGGGGCGGTAGGCCTGCAGACCGCCGGCGAGCGTGGCGAGCCCGGCGCCGGTCACGCCCGCGGCGCCCTTGCTCGCGATGATCATGAAGACCAGGAGACCGATCTGCTCCGGGATCGACATCGGCGCCCCCATGCCCGCGGCGATGAACAGCGACGCCATCGTCAGGTAGATCGCCGTGCCGTCGAGGTTGAAGGAGTACCCGGTGGGGACGGTGATGCCCACCACCGGCTTGGAGACGCCGACGTGCTCCATCTTGGCGATGAGGCGCGGCAGCGCCGACTCGCTGGAGGAGGTGCCCACGATCAGCAGGTACTCGCGGCCGAGGTACTTCATGAGCCGGAAGATGTTGATCTTCGAGACCGCCCACAGCAGCGTGCCCAGCACGCCGACGATGAAGAGGATGCAGGTGATGTAGAAGGCGATCATGAGGACGCCGAGGCTGACGATCGCGGCGGCCCCCGTCTTGCCGACCACGGCGGCGATCGCGCCGAAGGCGCCCACCGGAGCCAGCCAGAGGATCATGCCGAGGATGCGGAACACCAGCGTCTGCAGCTGCTTCACCGCGAACATGATCGGCTCGCCCTTGGAGCCCAGGCCCTGCAGGGCGAATCCCACCAGGAGCGCGATGAACAGCACCTGCAGCACGCTCTCGCCCGTGAAGGCGGAGAAGAACGTCGTCGGGATGATGCCGAGCAGGAACTCCGTCGTCGTCTTGGGCTCGCCGAGGTCCTTCGTGTCGTAGGTGGCGGACTGCATGTTCAGCCCTTCACCCGGGTGGATGAGGTTGCCGACCACCAGGCCGATCGCGAGGGCGAAGGTCGACATGAGCATGAAGTAGCCGAGGGCGAGGCCGCCGATCTTGCCGACGGTGGCCGCCTTCGCGATCGAGCCGACGCCGACCACGATCGTGCAGAAGATGATCGGCGCGATCATCATCTTGATGAGGCCGACGAATGCCTTGCCGAGGGGCTCGAGACTCACCCCGACCTCCGGCCAGACGAGCCCGATGGTCGCGCCGAGGACGACGGCGATGATGACCGACACGTAGAGCCAGGTGTGCCTGTCCCATGATCTGCCCGGCCGCCGGATGAAGTCGGGGATGCGGATCGATGTCGTGGAGAGGGCCATGTCTTCCTCCTGGGTGAACGGTCGTTGTTCGAGGCCGCCGACGTCGGCGGGATGCATCCAGGGTGTGCCGCGTTCCGGCCCGGGTCGATTTGTGGTCGTATTGGTCGCGGGCAGGCCCCGGCGGGCGATCGCCGGCGGAGACGGAGGGTGCGATGGCGCGAGGGATCGGGCGCAGTGCGGCGTCGCAGGTGTTCATCGCCCTGTCGATCGCCGTCGTCGTGACCGCCCTGCTGACGTCGGGCCTGCTCCTGTTCGAGGGCCAGCGCAGCGCGCGCGCCGAAGCGGAGCGGGTCACGCACGCGGTCGCCCAGACCCTCGCCGACTCCCCCGAGGTGCGCGCGGCGCTGGCCGCCGACGGCGCCCGGGCGACCCCGGTGCTGCAGCCGATCGCGACCGCCGTCATCGACGACGCCCCGGTGGACTTCGTGACGATCATGGATGCCGACGGCACCCGCGCCACCCACCCCGACCCCCGGCAGATCGGCCGCACCTACCTGGGCACCATCCCCGCCGCGCCTGTGCCGCTGACCGAGGAGTTCACCGGCACGCTCGGCCCGTCGCTGCGGACGATCGCCCCCGTCGAGCAGGACGGCCGGCTCGTCGGCTGGGTGTCGGTCGGGGTGACGGTGGAGACGGTGTCGGCGGCGATCGTGCCGCGTCTGCTCGCCGCCCTCGGCATCGGCGCCGCCCTCGTGATCGCCGGCGTCGCCGGGGCGCTCCTGGCGCGGCGGTTCACCCGCCGCCTCGCCGGCGACCTCCCCGCCGGAGAGATCCGCGACACCCTCGCCGCGGCGGAGTCGATGCGCACGCTGGGTGAAGCGCTGCGCGCCCAGACCCACGAGCACGGCAACCGCCTGCACGCGGCGGTCGCCCTGCTCGAGCTCGGTCGCACCGAGGAGGCGATCGACCTGCTGAGCGCCTCGGCCCAGCGCAGCCAGTCGCTCGTGGACCAGGTGACCGCCCGCTCCGAGGGCGATCCCACGGTGGCGGCGCTGCTGCTCGGCAAGACCGCGCAGGCGGCCGAGCGCGGCGTGGAGCTCACCGTCGACCTCGACCCCGGCGCCCCCCAGTCGCTGCTCCCGCCCATCGACCAGGTGGCACTGGTGGGCAACCTCCTCGACAACGCCGTGGACGCCGCCGCCGCGGGCGACGCGCCGCGGTGGGTGCGGGTGCGGCTCGCGCGCACGGCCGAGGCGGAGCTGGTGCTGGAAATCTCCGACAGCGGGCCGGGCATCCCCGCCCATCTGCGCTCGCGCGTGTTCGAGCGGGGCTTCTCCACCAAGCCGGCCGGTGCCGAGGGCCGCGGCGTGGGCCTGGCACTGGCACGGGCGCTGGTCGACGACATCGGCGGGTCGATCGTGATCGCCGCCCATCCGCCGACCACCTTCCGGGTCGTGCTCCCCACGGAGGCCTCATGATCCGCGTGCTGCTCGTCGACGACGACGCCCTCACCCTCGAGCTCCACCGCGGCTTCATCGCACGGCTGGAGGGCTTCGAGGTCGCCGGCGAGTGCACCGGGGCCCGCGCGGCGGTGGAGGCCGTGCTCTCGCGTCCCGACATCGACCTCGTCCTGCTGGACATGACGATGCCCGACGGCAGCGGGCTGGACGTGCTCCGACACGTCCGCGCGCGGGGAAGCGCGGTCGACGTGATCGCCGTGACGGGTGTGCGGGATGCCGAGGCGGTCCGCCAGACCGTGGGACTCGGCGTCGTGCAGTATCTCGTGAAGCCGGTGACCTATGCGGTGTTCGCGGACCGTCTCGCGCAGTACCGCGACTACCACCGCCGCACGCGGGAGTCGTCGGGCCCCTCGACGCAGGAGGAGATCGACGCGCTGCTGGCGGCGTCACGGGCGACCGGGACCATCCGTCTGCCGAAGGGCCTGGCGGCCGACACGCTCGAGCGGGTCACCGCCGCTGTCCGCGCCGACGGGGCGCTCTCAGCGCGCGAGGCGGCGGAGAAGCTGGGGATGTCGCGGGTCGCCGCGCGGCGGTACCTGGAGCATCTCGCGTCCGCCGGCCGCGTGGAGCGGGCGTCGCGCTACGGCGGTCAGGGCCGACCCGAGACGGAGTACCGCTGGCACCGGTGACGTGCCCGACAATGGACGGATGAGCCTGCCCCGTATCGCCATGCCCGCCCGCCTCTCGGACCCCGAGGGGGCGGACGCCCGCGTGGGGCTGGCCAACGCCATCTTCGACGACGTCGCCGAGCTCGTGCGCTCCGAGGACCTCGACGTCGTCGTCGTCCGCACGGCAGACCTGGCCGGCTTCGACGGGCTCGTCCTCCCCGGCGGCGGGGACGTCGATCCGGCCCGCTACGGGGGCGACACCGGGGCGGCCGTCTACGACGTGAACCCCGCGCAGGACCAGCTCGATCTCGACATCCTCGCCGCGGCGCTCGCCCGCGGCATCCCGGTGCTCGGCGTCTGCCGGGGACTCCAGGTGATCAACGTCGCCCTCGGGGGCACGCTCGTGGAGGATCTGCCCGCCTCATCGGTCCTCCACACCCCCGCGTCGGACGGCGACGGCGGGCTGGCCTGGACCTGGCACGACGTGACGGTGGCCGAGGGCTCGCACCTGCACGCGGCCACCGGCGCGACCACCATCCCGGTCGCGTCGGGACACCATCAGGCCATCGGCCGGCTCGGCAGCGACCTGGTGGCCACCGCCGTCGCCGACGACGGCGTGATCGAGGCGGTCGAGCACACCGGCGCCCCCGTCCTGGCGGTGCAGTGGCACCCCGAGGCCGAGGGCACGCCGGTGGCGCTGGCGGCCGCTCCGTTCGCGGCGTTCGCGGACCTGGTCCACGCCCGGATGGCGTCGCCGGCGGTCGGCTGACCGTCCTGCGGGCTACTCCCCCGCCAGGCCGCCCAGCAGGTGGCCGAACGAGCGCCCCTCACCGAGGTAGCTGTCCGGATCGAACGGATCGGACGCGGTCGCCGCCTCCCGCCGCGCGATGGCCTCGGCGAGCTCGCGTGCGCCGCGCTCGACGCGGGCGCTCAGCGGCGCGACCTCGTCGGCCGCCGCACCCCAGTCGCTCGACGCGGCGAACACGCCGGTGGAGACGGGCTCCGCGTGGAGATAGGTGAACAGCGGGCGGATCGCGTAGTCGATCGCCAGCGAGTGGCGGGCCGTGCCGGCGTTTGCGCCGATCAGGACCGGCGTGCCGGTGAGCGCGTCGGGGTCGAGCACGTCGATGAACGACTTGAACAGCCCCGAGTAGCTCGTCGAGAAGATCGGCGTCACCGCGATCACGGCATCGGCCGAGACGACGGAGTTGATGGCCGACTCCAGCGCGGGCGGCGCGAATCCGGTGAGGAGGTTGTTCGCGATGTCGTGCGCGTGATCGCGCAGCTCGATGGTGTCCACCGACGCCTCGATCCCGCGGGCCGACAGCTCGGCGACCGTGGCCGCCGCCAGCCGGTCGGCCAGCATCCGCGTCGAGGAGGGGTTGGAGAGACCTGCCGAGATGACGGAGATGCGCCGCGCGGTCATCGTCCCGCTCCCACACCGAATGCCGCACCCGCGGGGGCCGGCGTGTCCTGGTAGGGCGAGGGGCCGCTGAGGTTGTCGCCGCGGTTGGCCCGCGGGCGGGCTTCGCGAGCCGGGCCGTCGCCGTAGGCCGCGCGGACCAGCGACGCGTGCGTCGGGGCGTCGGGGACGTTCGCCGGGCGGTCGGCCGCGAACTCCTTGCGGAGCGCGGGGACGACCTCGCCCCCGAGGAAGTCGAGCTGCTCGAGCACCGTCTTCAGCGGCAGTCCCGCGTGGTCGACGAGGAAGAGCTGACGCTGGTAGTCGCCGAACAGCTCGCGCATGCCGGCGTAACGGTCGATGACCTGCTGCGGCGATCCGACCGTCAGCGGCGTCATCTCGGAGAAGTCCTCGAGCGTGGGGCCGTGACCGTAGACGGGGGCGTTGTCGAAGTACGGACGGAACTGCGCGACGGCGTCCTGCGAGTTCTTCGCCATGAACGCCTGACCGCCCAGACCGACGATCGCCGTCTCGGGGGCGCCGTGACCGTAGTGCTCCCAGCGCTGGCGGTACAGCGCGATGAGGCGCTGATAGTGCTCCGCAGGCCAGAAGATGTTGTTCGCGAAGAAGCCGTCGCCGTAGTAGGCGGCCTGCTCGGCGATCTCGGGGGTGCGGATCGAGCCGTGCCAGACGAACGGCGCGACGCCGTCCAGGGGCCGCGGCGTGGAGGTGAAGCCCTGGAGCGAGGTGCGGAACTTGCCCTCCCAGTCGACGACGTCCTCGCGCCACAGCTTGTGCAGCAGGGCGTAGTTCTCGATCGACAGCGGGAGGCCCTGGCGGATGTCCTTGCCGAACCACGGGTAGACCGGGCCCGTGTTGCCGCGTCCGAGCATGAGGTCCATGCGCCCGCCCGACAGGTGCTGCAGCATGGCGTAGTCCTCGGCGATCTTCACCGGGTCGTTGGTCGTGATGAGGGTCGTGGCGGTCGACAGCACCAGGCGCTCGGTCTGCGCGGCGATGTAGGCGAGGGTCGTGGTGGGCGAGCTCGACCAGAACGGCGGGTTGTGGTGCTCGCCGAGCGCGAAGACGTCGAGTCCGACCTCTTCGGCGTGCTTCGCGATCTCGACCGTCGCGCGGATGCGCTCGGCCTCGCTCGGGGTGTGCCCGGTGGTGGGATCCTGAGTGATGTCGCTGACGGTGAAGATGCCGAACTGCATGCCCGGCCAGGTGGTGGTGGTTGTCTCGCTCACGGTCTCTTCCGCTTCCTGGATGCTCGTGGCATCCGATACATGCAAGTGAATGTATCTCCTACAACACGGTGGGGTCCAGAGTATTCCCGGCGGAATCGCCGATGTGGGTCGTCACCGCGTGCGGCGGCTCGGTCGCCCGTCGCTGGAACTCCAGGATGGCCGGATTGAGGACCACGCCGTCTCGGATCTCGACCGCTCGCGCGATCGTCTCGCTCTGCGCCCACAAGGACGGTCCGGCCATCACTGTCGGCACGAACCGCAGCAGCGCGTCGCTGATCTCCCAGCTCGCCGAGTTCCACAGGTAGGACGGACTGTGGTCCACCGCGTAGTAGTTCACCCCGCCGCCCACGGTGAACATCGGATCGGCGAAGCTCGTCATCCGCGCCCACTCGAACGCCATGCCCTCGTCGCAGGAGACGTCGACGATCAGGCTTCCGGGCCGGAACGCGGCCAGGTCGCTCTCCCGGAGGTAAAGCAGCGGACGGTTCGGGTCCTGGAGCGTGCAGTTCACGACGATGTCGCTCTCGGCCAGGAACGGCGCCAGCGGGACGCGTCCCTCGTCCGTGAGGACCTCGCTCGAGTACGGACCCTCGTCGTGGTCGAACTGGATCATGTGCGCCGCGTGGATCGGCGCGGCGACCGACGCGGTGCGGCGATTCGTGAGCACCCGCACCTCCTGCACGCCCTGCGCACGCAACGCGGTGACGGCACCGCGCGCGGTGGCACCGAAGCCGATGACGACGGCGGTGAGGCGGCGGCCGTAATCGGCGGTCGAGCCGCACAGCTGCAGGGCATGCAGCACGGAGCAGTACCCGGCGAGCTCGTTGTTCTTGTGGAAGACATGCAGCCCGAACGCCCCGTCGGAGCCCCAGTGCTGCATCGCCTCGAAGGCGATCACGGTCAGCCGTTCGTCGATCGCGAGCTGGGTGAGCTCCGGGTCCTGCACGAGGTGCGGCCACCCCCACAGCACCTGCCCCTCGCGGAGCTCCCGCACGTCCGCCGCCTGGGGCTTCGGGAGCAGCACGACATCGGCCTCCGCGATGACCGCGTCCCGGGGAGCGATCCTCCCGACGAGGGGACGCAGCTCATCGTCGGAGACACCGAAACGCCTCCCGTAGCCGGCCTCGAGGAGAAGCCGCGGCCGCAGCTCCTCGGGGATCCGGTCCAGGTGCGCCGGGTGGAGCGGCACGCGCCGCTCGTCGGGCTTTCGCGACGTGCCGACGACCCCGAGAGTCAGTCCGGTGGTCTGGGTCATGATCGTCCTCATCCCGTCAGCGGATCGGACAGACCCGAGGGTGCTGACGCTACACCCCGCCTCGCCGTCCGCCGTGCCGGTAACGAACGGCAACACGCGCACCCCGGGCCGCGCCGGGTGCCTATCCTCGCCTCATGCCGGATCTGAACCTGCCCGTCCTCGACCTCTCGCTGCTCGATCAGGGCCCGGACGCCGCCGCCCGCTTCCGGCGGAGCTGCGCCGAGCGACCCACGAGGTCGGCTTCTTCTACCTCACGGGGACCGGCGTGACCCCCGCACTGGAGCAGCGGCTGCATCGGGCGGCGCGCGACTTCTTCGCTTTGCCCGAGGCCGACAAGCTCGCGATCGAGAACGTGCGGAGCCCGCATTTCCGGGGCTACACCCGCATCGGCGGCGAGCGCACGCAGGGGCGGGTGGACTGGCGCGAGCAGATCGACATCGGCCCCGAGCGCGAGGCCGTCGCCGACCCGGACGCCCCCGACTTCGCACGTCTCATCGGACCGAACCTGTGGCCTGCGGCGCAGCCGGAGCTGCAAGAGGTCGCCGCCGAGTGGCAGGCGCATCTCACCGAGGTCGCCCGCACCCTCCTGCGCGCCTGGGCGCTCGCGCTCGGCGCCGACGAGGACTACTTCGACCGGCACTTCGGCGAGCCCTCGACCCTGCTGAAGATCGTCCGCTACCCGGGGACCGACGCGCCCGAGCCCCAGCAGGGCGTCGGCGCGCACAAGGACTCGGGCGTCCTCACCCTGCTGTGGGTCGAGCCCGGCGCGCGCGGGCTCCAGGTCGAGCGCGACGGCGCCTGGGTCGACGCTCCCCCGGTGCCCGGCGCCTTCGTGGTCAACATCGGCGAGATGCTCGAGTACGCGACCGGCGGCTACCTCATCGCCACGAACCACCGCGTGGTCTCGCCGCGCTTTCCCGAGGACCGCATCTCGGTGCCGTTCTTCTTCAACCCGGCGCTCGGCAGCCGGCTCCCGGTGATCGAACTGCCCGCCGAACTGGCGGCAAAGGCACGAGGCGTGACACAGGACCCGGCGAATCCGATCCACGCGCTGTACGGCGAGAACGCGCTCAAGTCGCGCCTGCGCGCGCACCCCGACGTCGCCGCGATCCACCACGCCGATCTGGTCGCAGCCCGAGCATCCTCGGCGGGCGCTTAGCCGCGACATCCACTCGCCGCACGGGCGGATGTCGCACTTTCTGCCGCTACCGGCGCGCCCAACCGGCACAAAGTGGGACACGGCCGCACGCCGTCCGGGAATGACGAAGGCCGCCCCACACCCGGGGCGGCCTTCTCAAGAATGTTCTGCGCGATTGAACGCTGGCAGCGATGCCTTAGCGGCGGAGTCCGAGACGCTCGATCAGCGCGCGGTAGCGCGAGATGTCGATGTCCTGGAGGTAGCCGAGCAGACGACGGCGCTGACCGACGAGCAGGAACAGCCCACGACGCGAGTGGTGGTCGTGCTTGTGCTCCTTGAGGTGCTCGGTGAGGTCCTTGATGCGCTGCGTCAGCATCGCGACCTGCACCTCGGGGGATCCGGTGTCACCGGGGTGCGTCGCGTACTCTTCGATGATCGCCTTCTTGACGTCTGCATCCAGTGCCATAGGTGATCCCCTCTCTCTTCGTTGCGCGGCGCCCGACGCCTGATGCGTGGGCTCTCTTTATCCGCGGCCGATCGAACGGCAACCTGACGAGTCTACCAGCGATTAGGCTCGACGAGTGCCCCGCTCCGCCCCGCCCGCCTCCGCCCGCCGAGGCGCCGGGGGCCGGCGATGAGGGCGCGTCTCAGCCGGGACTCCTTCCTCGATCTGCGGCCGTTCCGCCACAGTCCGGCGTTCACCCGGATGTGGATCGGCTCGACGCTCGCGGGCCTCGGCGGGCAGCTGACGATCGTGGCCGTCATGCTGCACATGTTCGACCTCACCGGCTCGACCTTCGCCGTGGCCATGATCGCCGTCGCCGGGCTGCTGCCGATGGTGATCGCGGGCCTGTACGGCGGGATGCTCGCCGATGCGTTCGACCGCCGACGGGTGGCGCTCGTCGCGGCATCCGTCACGTTCGTCTCCACCCTGCTGCTGGCCGTGCTCGCGTGGGGACAGTTCGAGACCGTCTGGTGGCTCTACGCGCTCAGCATCGTCAACTCGGCGGCGAACTCGATCGTCATGGCCGCGCGGCAGTCCATCGTGCCGCGCCTGCTCCCCCGCGAGCTGCTGCCGGCGGCCTCCGCGCTCGGCGGGATCACGATGGGGATCATGGTCATGGGCGGGCCGGCCCTGGCCGGGGTGCTCGTCGCCTTCACGGGCTACGCGTGGACCTACTCGATCGACGTCGTCCTCATGCTCGCCAACTTCCTCGGCCTGCTCACCCTGCCCGCCATCCTCCCCGAGGGCGTGGTCGTGCGTCCGGGATGGGCGTCGTTGCGCGACGGATGGCAGTTCCTGCGTCGCGCGTCGAACATCCGCCTCCAGTTCCTGCTCGACATCATCGCGATGACGTTCGGCCAGCCGATCGCGCTGTTCCCCGCGATCGGGGCGCTGCTGCTGGGCGGCGGGGCGATCACGACGGGGCTGCTCACCGCCTCCATCGCCGCGGGCGCCTTCCTCTCGAGCGTGTTCTCGGGGCCGGTCGGACGCGTGCGCCGGCAGGGCCTGGGCATCGAGCGCGCCATCATCGCCTACGGGGCGGCCATCGCTCTGTTCGGCGTGGCGCTCGGCCTGGGCGCGCTCGGGGCGTTCGCTCCCCCCGTCGTCGACGAGGCGCACGCGAACGTGACCGTGATCGCGCTGGCCATGCTCGCACTGGCGGCAGCGGGAGCCGCGGACAACATCAGCTCGATCTTCCGCAACACGATGGTGCAGGCGGCCGTGCCCGACGCCGTCCGCGGGCGGCTCCAGGGCATCTTCATCGTCGTCGTCGCCGGTGGGCCGAGGCTCGGCTCGCTGTACGCGGGGACCCTGGCGACCCTCTCGGCGCTGTGGTTCCCCCCGCTGCTCGGCGGCGTGGTCATCATCGTGCTCGTGGCGATCCTCGTGCGCCTGAGTCCCCGCTTCCGCGCCTACGACGCGCTCGAGCCCACCCCCTGACGCGGCCGCTCGGACGGCGGGTCAGTACTTCGAGGGGACGCCGAGGTACTCGTCGAGCGTGAGTCCTGAGGACTTCAGGTGCGTGGCCACCGAGACGCCGACGTGCCGCAGGTGCCACGGCTCGTACGCGTAGCCGGTGACCGACGTCTTGCCCTTCGGGTAGCGGACGATGAAGCCGTAGCGGTGCGCGTTCTTGGCGACCCATCGGCCCGCGCGGGTGTCGCCCCACGACTGCGAGATCGAGTTGACGTCGATCGCGAGACCCGTCTGGTGCTCGCTGTGCCCCGGTCGGGCGGAGCGCTTCTCCGCCGTCGCGAATCCGTACTGACGGATCTTCGCCGCGTACACCGACTTCTGCGAGGCGTAGGAGCGGAAGCCCGAGATGATCCGCAGCGACACCCCGTCGCGCGCGGCCGCCGCGCGCATTTTGGCGAACGCGCGCGTGAGCTCGGGGCGCAGCCCGTTGCCGTAGCTGGAGGGAAGCGGCAGCGACTTGTTCACGATGAGGATGTCGCGGATGCGCATCGGCTTGCCCGGCGAGTGCGTGGAGACGGCGGGAGCGCCCGCGGCTCGCCACTGGGCCGCCGTGACCGGGGTCAGGTAGCCCTGCGAGCGGTGGTAGATGGTGCGGCCGATCGACAGCCGGATGAACGAGTCGCCGGGGATGCGGGTGCGGATCTCCGGCCGCGGCTTGCCGATCGACGCATACTGCGCCGAGGTCAGCCGCACGATCTGGTCGACCGAGCGGTCGCCCTTCCTGTGCGGCCACGTGATCAGAGCGTGGACGGGGCTGTAGGAGGTCTTGACGTACACGGTCGGCGCAATGGCGACGCGCGGCTTGCCGGCGGCGGCGTACGCGACCGTCGAGACGGCCCGTTTTGCACCCGCGGTGCTGATGAAGTAGATGTTCTGCGACCACCGCGCGCGGTAGTAGCCGCCGTACACGACGGTCAGCGGCGGACGGCTCGCCGCGGCGTACTGCGCCGCGGTGAGCTTATGACGGTCTCCGTCGGGCGTGCGGACGTAGCGATCGACCGCGCTCGAGGCGTAGCGCCAGTAGCGGGAGGTCGGGACGTGGGCGACGGTCGCGACCCGAGGCTCCCCCGCCGCGGCGAACTGCGCGCGGGTGAGCGTGCGCACCCGGTCGACCGCGGTGTCGCCGCTGCGCTGCGGGAAGGTGATGAGGGCGTACCGGGACGCCGACCAGGAGGTCTTGACGTAGCGGATCGGAGCCGGCCGCTTCGCCACGCCCTTCGCCTTCCACGCGCTCAGCGTGAGCTCCTTCACGACCCCGTCGGTCCAGGACTCGTAGACGGTTGAGGTCCAGGGGACGCTGAAGTAGCCGTAGACGGTGGGCGACGGCGTGGGAGTGGGCGACGGAGTGGGAGTGGGCGACGGCGTCGGCGTGGGAGTCGGCGTGACGGTCGGGCTCGGGCTGACGGTCGGCTCGGCGGTCGCGCTCGCGGTCGGCTCCGGCGACGGACCCTCGTCCTCCGCGGAGGCGGTCACGGGAGCGGCGGCGAGCGCGACGATCACCGCCGTGGTGACGGCGAGCAGGCGCACACGGGCGAGCAGCGACATGGGATCAGGCCTTCGGGTACCCGGGATGTGGCGCCAGACTACACGTCCACCCGCCCCCCCACATGCGGACGGGGTGGATGCCGATGCGGCATCCACCCCGTCTGAGGCCCTGTGGACTCAGGCCTGCAGCGAACCCTGGAGGTCGAGCGTGATGGTGACGTCCTTGCCGACGAGCACCCCGCCGGTCTCGAGGGCGGCGTTCCAGGTGAGGCCGAAGTCCTCGCGGTCGATGACGGTCTTCGCCGTCGCGCCGGCCTTGTAGTTGCCCCACGGGTCGGTGCCGAAGCCGCCGAACTCGAGCTCGAAGGTGGCGGGCTTGGTGACGCCGCGGATCGTCAGGTCGCCGTCGACGAGGAAGTCCCCGCCCTCGTAGCGGACACCGGTGGAGACGAAGTCGAGCGTCGGGTAGGTCTCGGTGTCGAAGAAGTCGGCCGAGCGGAGGTGGTTGTCGCGGCCCTCGTCCTTCGTGTCGATGGAGGCGACGTCCACGGAGGCCTCGACGCGGGCCTCCAGCGGGTTCTCCGGCGCGATGATCGTGGCGCTCTTCAGGCCGAACGTCCCGCGCACCTTCGAGATCATCATGTGGCGCACGCTGAAGGAGACTTCGCTGTGCGAGGGGTCGAGCACCCAGGTGCCCGCCTTGTAGCCGGGGATCTCGAGCGTGGTGGTGGTGGTGGTGTCGGTCATGTCATTCCTTCGCAGAGGTGGAAACGGTCTGGCACGGTGAAACGCCGCGCGCCAGGATCTATTCCCGCGAATAAAAAAACGTCCCGCGACCGACGTGCGATCGCGGGACGAACGAGTGGGGGCGGCCGCCGTGCGGCGCGCCGCCCCCACTCGGATCGAACGACTCAGCCGACGGCGAGCAGGTCGATGATGAAGATCAGGGTCTTGCCGCCGAGGAAGTGGCCGCCGGCGGGGCCGTAGGCCAGGTGCGGCGGGATGACCAGCTCTCGGCGGCCGCCCACCTTCATGCCCGGGATGCCGTCCTGCCATCCCTGGATGAGACCGCGGAGCGGGAACTGGATGCTCTCGCCACGGCCCCAGGAGGAGTCGAACTCCTCCCCGGAGTCGTACTCGACCCCGGCGTAGTGCACGGTGACGGTGTCGCCCGGCTGGGCCTCGGCGCCGTCGCCCACGATGAGGTCGCGGATGACGAGGTCGGAGGGGGCGGGGCCGTCGGGGGCGTCGAACTCGGGCTTGGTGCGCTCATCAGTCATGCCTCCATCCAAGCACGCCGCGCCCATCGGGTCACCCGGTGCGGCCCGGCGGCGACCACCCTTGACAGCGGATCGAGCCCGTGGGGACAATGGGGCAGATCAACTCAGCGCTCGGTCGACACGCAGGCATCGCCGCGGCACCGGGCGCTGAGTCTTGCTACCGGGGGGCGGCGTCCCGGCTCAGCAGCGCCGAGCGCGCACCGATCGTCCGGGTCAGGAAGACCCGCTCGTCGTGCGCGGCGGCGGCGTCCCTCCCGCTCAGCGCGCGCTGGCGCGCCGCCGCGAGCGCGGTCGCCTCGTGGATGAAGTCCGCCATCAGGGGCCGTCGGTCGCCGGGGAGCGTGCGCGCCCACGCCATCGCGTGCCGACGTCCGCGCGCCGTCGCGAGCATCTCCACCTCGGCCCCGCTGAACCACCCGGCGGCGGCGTACTCCCCCAGACGGTCGCGGGTCAGCCGAGCCTCTTCACGCCGCAGCATCAGCACGCCGCCCACGAAGGCCAGGAAGAGCGGGACCTGGAGCGTGGCGTACAGCGCGAAGAAGTCCGCGAACATCGCGGACCCGTTCCACACCGCGTGGAGCACGGCCGCCCCCAGCATCCCGAGCAGCCAGGGTCCGAGCGCGCCCGAGGTCGACGCCCCGCTCCGCGCCGCCCGGCCGAGGGCGTAGCCGGTGACGGCCGTGAACATCACGTGCGCGAACGGCGACAGCACGCCCCGCAGCACGAAGGTGAAGGTGACCTCGGTGACGCCGCCCTCGATGAGGCTCGTGGCGAAGTAGAGGATGTTCTCGGTGAACGCGAACCCGGCGCCCACGAGGGCGCCGTACACGACGCCGTCGACCGGGCCGTCGAACGCGCGCCGGCCGAAGACGAAGAGGAGAAGCACGCCCAGCCCCTTGGCGACCTCCTCCACCACGGGCGCCTGGACGACGGCCGAGAACGCGTCGCCGAGGGCGGGGTCGACGACGACCATCGCCGGGGACAGCGCGAGGTCGACCAGCAGCGCCAGGCCCACCGCCCCGACCGCTCCCCACGCCACGGCCGCGATCACCAGGCCGCGCGGTTCGGGCTCCCACCGGTCGATGAGCCGCACCGCCAGCAGCACCCCGGCCAGCGGGATGACGGCGAGGACCATGCCGATCGCCGAGGCGGCCACCCCCAGGAAGGTGACGAGGTAGGCGGCCAGCCCGAACGCCATGACGGTCAGGAGCGCGAACAGCCAGATCGGCGCCGCTCTGCCGGCGCGCACCGGAACGGGGAGGGACGGCGATGCGGTCGCGTGCGGCACCGCCGCCGGTGATCCGTGAGGGGGCTGAGCGAATGCCGAGGGGAAGGCCATGACGCTCAGCCTAGGGTCGGCTCCCCCGTGCGCGCCGATGCGCCGGGTAGCCTGGGGGGATGCGCTTCGCCCACGTGACCTCGGCCGCGTCCGTCGATCCGCGGCTCGCCGTCGTCCGCGGAGACGAGGCGCTTCCGGTCGCCCCGCTGTTCGCCGGCGCCCCGGACGACCTGCAGAGCCTCATCGAGGGCGGCGACGTCCTGCTGAGCCGGGTGCGCGAGGCGGTCGCGTCGGCCACCGGCTGGCAGCCGGTCGCGGACCTCGGCTTCGCCACGGCGGTCAGCCGGCCGCCCGTGGTGCTCGCGGTCGGGCTGAACTACGCGGCGCACTCGAGCGAGCTGGGGTTGAAGGCCGACAAGGCGCCCACGGTGTTCGTGCTGTGGCCGGGATCCCTGACCGGTCACGACGCCACGACGACGTGGCCGCGCTCGCTCAGCGAGTCCGTCGACTACGAGGCGGAGCTCGGAGTGATCATCGGGACCGCCGCGAAGGACGTCGCCGAGGCGGACGCGCTCTCCCACGTCTGGGGCTACACGGTGGTCAACGACATCACCGCGCGGGACATCCAGTTCTCGGAGGCGCAGTGGTCGCGCTGCAAGTCCTTCGACGGGTTCACCCCCACCGGACCTGTCGTCGTCACCGCCGATGAGATCGCCGATCCGCAGGACCTCCACATCTGGGCCGTCGTGGACGGGCAGACGGTGCAGGACGCGACCACGGGTCAGATGATCCGGTCCGTCGCCACCCTCGTGTCGCACCTGTCGCAGTCGGCGACGCTCCTGCCCGGCACGCTCATCTCCACGGGCAGCCCCGGCGGTGCCGGGTACTCGCGCGATCCGCAGATCTTCCTCCGCGACCGCTCGACCGTGACCGTCGGGATCGACGGGATCGGCGCACTCACGACCCACTGCCGCATCCTCGGCTGAAATGCGGCAACGGGCGGCGCCGTGCGGCACCGCCCGTTGCTGAGGCCGAGGTGTCAGCGCGACTGCTCGAGCACCTCTTCGCACGAGAGCGTCACACCGTTGACCTCGACGGTGCCGGCACCCCCGTTGTCGATGCACGCCTGGATCTGGGTCGCCAGGTCGCCTCCGACGTTGACCCAGAAGCTGATCACGACGATCGCGATGATCGTGCCGACGACCAGCAGGACGGAGCTGATGATGATGGCGGCGAGGGCGAAGCCGTTCTTCTGCCCGGCCTTGCGGCTCTGCACCAGCGCGACGATGCCCAGCACGAGCGCGATCAGCTGCAGGAAGAAGGACAGCACGAACGCGACGATGCCCATCGTGCGACCCGGGATCGGCGTTCCCGGCGCCGGCGCCTGACCGTATCCCGCGTTGTAGGCGGGCGCCGCCGGCGGCGCGGCCGGGTAGGCGGGGGTCTCGTAGGCCGGCGGCTGCGGCGGGTTCTGCGGGTCGGTCATGGGGCTCTCTCCTCACGTCGCCGGACGTCCCGGCATGGCGACGCTATCGGCATCCGACGGCCCGGCGCAAAGGACCGCGCCGATCAGCCCTCGACGAGGTTCTCGGCGGGCTGGACCACCGGGATCGCCTGCGTGATCGCCTCGAGACCGGACAGGCGGGCCGGCGACAGCTGCTTGTCCACTTCTTCGCGCGTCATGAGGCCCGCCTCGACGACGAGGTCGCCGACGTTGCGGTGGGTGAGCAGTGCGGTCTTGGCCAGCGCCGCCGAGGCCGCGTAGCCGATGAAGGGCGTGAGCGCCGTCACGACGCCGACCGACGCGCCGACCATGGCGCCCAGCCGCTCGCGGTTGGCGGTGATGCCGTCGACGCAGTTCACGCGCAGGGTGCGCATTCCGCGGCGCATCCACGTGATGGACTGGAAGATCGAGTGCGCGATGACCGGCTCGAACGCGTTCAGCTGCAGCTGGCCGCCCTCGACGGCCATCGTGACGGTGAGGTCCGCGCCCGCCACGGCGAACGCGACCTGGTTGACGACCTCCGGGATCACCGGGTTGACCTTGCCCGGCATGATGCTCGATCCTGCCTGACGCGCCGGCAGGTTGATCTCGCCCAGCCCCGCCTGCGGTCCCGACGACAGCAGCCTCAGGTCGTTGCAGATCTTGGAGAGCTTGATCGCGTTGCGCTTGAGCGAGGAGGAGAACGACATGAACGACCCGGTGTCGCTCGTCGCCTCGACCAGGTCGTCGGCCGTGGCCAGATCGAGCGCGGTGATCTCGCGGAGGTGCCGCAGCACCGCGGCCGCGTAGTCCGGGTGCGTGGTGATGCCGGTGCCGATGGCCGTCGCGCCCATGTTGATCTCGTAGAGCAGGTAGGCGTTCTCGGTGAGGCGCTGGTGGTCGTAGCCGAGGGTCGTGGCGAAGCCGTGGAACTCCTGGCCGAGCGTCATGGGCACGGCGTCCTGCAGCTGCGTACGGCCGATCTTGAGGATGTCGTGGAACTCCACCGCCTTGGCCAGGAAGGACTGCCGCAGGAGATCCAGCTCCTCCAGCAGCGACTTGAGGTCCAGGCTCAGTCCGATCTTCACCGCCGTGGGGTACACGTCGTTGGTCGACTGGCTGCGGTTGGTGTGGTCGATCGGCGACAGGTAGGCGTAGTCGCCCTTCTCGCGGCCGGCGAGTTCGAGCGCGATGTTGGTGATGACCTCGTTCGCGTTCATGTTCGTGGAGGTCCCGGCGCCGCCCTGGATCACCCCCACGACGAACTGGTCGTGGAACTCGCCGTCGATGACGCGCTGGGAGGCGCGATCGATGAGGTCGGCGCGCTCGGCGTCGAGGACGCCGATCTCGAGGTTCGCCCGCGCAGAGGCCTGCTTGACCATCGCCAGCGCCTTCACGAGATCCGCGTACACCGAGATCGGCCGTCGCGAGATCGGGAAGTTCTCCAGCGCCCGGGCGGTGTGGATGCCCCAGTACGCGTCGGCGGGGATCTCGAGGGATCCGAGGGAGTCGGTTTCGGTGCGCGTCGTTGCGTCCAGAGCCATGTGTGGGAGTCCTTGTGGGTCTCGAGGGGGGTGGCGGATCAGCTTCGAGCCTAGTCGCGCAGCGCCGGGGCGACGATGTACTCCGTGTACATCGTCGCCCCGGCGTTGTACGAGACGGCGCGTGGCGCCGTCAGCGGCCGAGCGGCGTCATGTCCGCGTACCGGTCCCCCACGGGCGCCGCGAGGGCGTCGAGGCGCGCGCGCTGCTCCGCGGTGAGCACCACCGCATCGGCCGCCACGTTCTCCTCGAGGCGCTCGACCCGGCGCGTGCCCGGGATCGGCGCGATGTCGTCGCCCTGGGCGAGCAGCCAGGCGAGCGCCACCTGCGCGGGAGTGGCACCCGCGTCCGCCGCGACGGCCTCCACCGCCTCCACGATGCGGAGGTTCTGCTGGAGCGCACCGTCGACGAACCGCGGGTTCGAGCGGCGGAAGTCGCCCTCGGCGAGCTGATCGGTCGATCGGATCGCCCCGGTGAGGAAGCCGCGGCCGAGCGGCGAGTACGGCACGAAGCCGATGCCCAGCTCGCGCAGCGCCGGCAGGAGCTCGGCCTCCGGGTCCCGCGTCCACAGCGAGTACTCCGTCTGCACGGCGGTCACCGGGTGCACCGCGTGCGCGCGGCGGATCGTGGACACGGCCGCTTCCGACAGCCCGTATCCGAGGATCTTGCCCTCCTTCACGAGCTCCGCCAGGGCGCCGACGGTCTCCTCGATCGGCGTGTCCGGGTCCATGCGGTGCTGGTAGTACAGGTCGATGCGGTCGGTGTTCAGCCGCCGCAGCGATCCCTCCACCGAGAGACGCACGTTCTCCGGCGACCCGTCGAGGCCGGGGGCGTCGCCGGCGGTGTGGCGGATCGTCCCGAACTTGGTCGCGATGACGGCGTCGTCGCGACGGCCGGCGAGCGCCCGGCCCAGCAGCTCCTCGTTGACGTACGGCCCGTAGATCTCGGCCGTGTCGAGGAAGTTCACGCCGAGCTCGAGCGCGCGGTGGATCGTCCGGATCCCCCCTTCGTCGTCCTCGCGGGCACCCGCGTAGAACGCGCTGATGCCCATGAGTCCGAGTCCGAGGCGGCCGATCTGCGGTCCACGGGAACCGAGGCGGATGGTCTTCATGCGGTCTTCTCCTTCTGCCGGTAGACGGCGATCTTGTAGTCGATGGCGGCGAGGCTCGCCGTGATCTCCTCCAGCTGGGCGAGGACGCCGCGGCGATGACGCAGCAGCAGCTCCAGCCGAGCGTCGACGGTGTCCTCGCCCGCGCGCACGAGCTCGGTGTACGCCCGGATCGTGGCGATGGGCATCCCCGTCGATCTCAGGCGGGTGAGGAACTGCACCCAGCCGATGTCCGCGTCGCTGTATCGGCGGTGCGTCGACGAGGCGCGGTCGACGGGCGTCAGCATGAGACCGGCCCGCTCGTAGTACCGCAGCGTGTGGGTCGTCAGGCCGGTCGCCGCGGCGGCGTCCGAGATCGAGAGTCCGTCGTGGAGGAGGGTCATGTCCTCACGGTAGAACTTAGAGTGCGCTCTCAGTCAACCCGGGTCTCTCCGGAGCGCCGCGCGCCGCGAGCGACCGACCGGAACCGGATGCCCGTTACGGCTCGACGCCCACCATGGCGGCGCTGCGCTCCCACAGACGGGCCGCGAGCTGCGGATCCGCGGCGAGGCGGTGCGTCCGCGAGATGCGGTTCTCGGCGTAGTACGCGCCCGGTCGCCAGTCGGCGCCGGGGCGACCCAGGGCGAGCCAGGTGAGCCGTGATCCCCCGACCTCCACGGGGGTGAGCAGGCGCCGGGTGAGCGGATTGGTGTACATCCAGCGCCACGGACCGCGCGCGGCCGACGCGAAGCCGCTGGCGATGGCCCCGGGGTGGAAGGCGACGGCGGAGAGCCCGCTCGGGCCCAGGCGGCGCTGCAGCTCCGCGGTGAAGAGGATGTTCGCGAGCTTCGCGTTGCCGTACGCCGTCGACGAGGAGAACCGGCGCTCGGCGTCGAGGTCGTCGATGTCGAAACGGGAGAAGCGCCGCGCCGCGACGCTGGAGGTCTGGATCACCGACGCGCCGCTGTCGAGGAGACGGTCCCGCAGCAGCAGCGTGAGGAGGAACCCCGCCAGGTGGTTCACCTGGAAGGTGAGCTCGTGCCCGTCGACCGTGCTCCGCCGCCGGTCGATGATCCCGCCGGCGTTGTTGGCGAGGACGTCGATGCGCGAGTACCGCGCGCGCAGATCTGCGGCGAGCGCCCGCACCTCGTCGAGGACCGCGAAGTCGGCGACGAACCGGTCGACGCCGAGCTCGTCGGCGATGCGCGCGGTCTTGTCGGGATCGCGCCCGACGACCACGACCTGCTGACCCGCCGCGTGCAGCTGACGCGCGGCCGCGGCGCCGATGCCGTCGCTGGCGCCGGTGATGACGATCGTGCGGCTCACCGGCCGGCACCCGCCGCGGCGGGGGCCCCGCCCGCGGGCCTCATACGGTCGGCTTCCGCGAGAAGGCCTCGAGCCGCTCCTCCGGTGTCAGCCGCGCCATCGCCGCGACCCACTCCGGCGAGAAGTACTCGCTCGTCTCCGCCTCGACCACCGGCACCACGGTATGGGTGATCGCGTCGTCGTAGACGTGCACGAGGTGGAAGGACTGCCCGGCATCCATGCCGTTGACCGATGCCGGCGGCCGCTGGAGGTTCATCGTGTAGCAGGTGGCGGCGGCGACGCTCACCGGGATGCCGGCGAAGGTCCCGCTCGTCGAGTAGTGCAGGTGCCCCGCGAGGATCGCGCGCACGTCGGAGCCGGCGAGCACCTCGGCCAGCTCGGCCTGATGGCGCAGCTCGAGGATGTCGAAGAAGGGGATGTGACTCGGAAGCGGCGGGTGGTGCAGGGCGACGACGGTGCCCAGCGGCGCGGGCTCGGCGAGCACCTTCGAGAGCCAGGCGAGCTGATCCGCATCGAGGTCGCCGTGATGCCAGCCGGGCACGCTGGAGTCCAGGGCGATCAGCCGCAGTCCGCCGAGATCCCACACCCCGGTGACCGGCTCCTGGGTGGATGCGCCGTCCAGCAGCCCGGCCCGCAGCGCCGGGCGCTCGTCGTGGTTCCCGGCGACCCAGATCACCGGCGCCCCGAGCGCGCCCGCGAACGGCTCCACCGTCGCGCGCAGCGATCGGTAGGCGTCGGGCTCGCCGAGGTCGGTGAGGTCGCCCGTGACGACGATGGCGTCGGGGCGGACGCCGGTGCGCGTGACCGCCGCCATCGTCGCCTCGAGGTTCGCGGCGGTGTCGTAGCGGCCCCCCAGCGGCCGGTTCGCGGCCAGCAGGTGGGTGTCGCTCAGGTGCACGATCGTGCGTCGCGCGGGAGGATGCACACCGAACTGGGGGTGCGCACCGGGCAGGGTGGGGGCGCTGTCCATGTCGGTCAGCCTACGCGGGGCCCAGGACGCGCGATCGCGCCCGGGGCAGGTCGCCGCAGGCCGGGTGCGGGACTCGGTGCAGCACTCAGTGCAGGACGATCAGGAGGAGGCCGGCGAGCACCGCCAGGCCCGACACGGCGAACGAGCCGTACGCGGCGACGAGCGCGACCGACTTCTGCCCCTCGGTGAGCGGGCTCTTGCGCGCGGCCTTCGCTGCCGCCTTCGCGGCGCGGTTCGCCTCCTTCTCGGAGATGATCGTGATCGCGTCGGTGAACTCCGCCGGCGCGACGACCGGGGCGCGACCGGCGCGGACGAGCAGCCGCAGTCCCAGCGCGTAGAACCCGACGACGAGGGCGGCGCCGGCCAGGGCCGCGGCGAACACCTCGAGGAAGGCGAACCAGTCGATCGTGACGCTCACTTCTTGTCGCCCTTCGTGCTCGCCTTGCCCGCCGTGGCTGCGCGCTCGGCCGCTTTGCGGTCCTCTGCGGCGCGCTTGGCGTCGGCCTTGGCCTTCGCCTTGCGGGCCGCCTTCTCACGGGCCTCCTGCTCCGCCTTCTGCCGCGCCTGCTCGCGGAGGATCGCCCGCTGACGGCGGGTGGGCGGCGGATTGCGCTTGACCTTCACGGCATGACCCGAGTCGGCGACCTCGCTCATCGCGTTGCCGGCGTGGACGGCATCGCGACGCGACCGCCAGAAGATGGCCAGCACGATGGCGACCGCGACCACGGCGCCCACGAGGACGCCCCACACCGGACCGAGCCACACGACGACGAGCGCGGCGGCGGCGCCGACGGCACCCGCCGCCGGCAGCGTCAGCAGCCAGCCGACGGCGATGCGCCCGACCGTGCGCCAGCGGACCGTCGAGCCGCGACGGCCCAGGCCGGAGCCGATGACGGAGCCCGACGCGACCTGGGTCGTCGACAGGGCGAAGCCGAAGAAGCTGGAGGCGAGGATGGTGGCCGCCGTCGAGGACTCCGCCGAGAAGCCCTGCGCGGGCTTGACGTCGGTGAGGCCCTTGCCGAGCGTGCGGATGATCCGCCAGCCACCCATGTAGGTGCCCAGGGCGATGGTGAACGCGCAGGCGAAGATGACCCAGAACTGCGGGTCGGCGTGCTCGCGGTCCTGCATGCCGGCGGTGATGAGCGCGAGGGTGATGACACCCATCGTCTTCTGGGCGTCGTTGGTGCCGTGGGCGAGGGCGACCAGGGAGGACGTGAAGATCTGCCCCCACCGGAAGCCGTCGCGGCCGTCGGGCTTGTTGTCGTAGCGCCGCGTCGCGGCGTAGGCGATCTTGGTGACCGCGAAGGCGATCACCCCGGCGGTGAACGGGGCGATGACCGCCGGGAGCACGACCTTGCTGAGGACGACGCCGAAGTCGATCGCCGCGGCGCTCGCTCCCACGAGCGTCGCACCGATGAGCCCGCCGAAGAGGGCGTGCGACGAGCTCGAGGGCAGACCCAGGAGCCAGGTCAGCATGTTCCAGGTGATGGCGCCGATGAGACCCGCGAAGATGATCGGCAGGAAGGTGCCCGGATCGATGCCGGACTCGTTGATCATGCCGTGCGAGATCGTCTTGGACACCTCGGTCGACAGGAACGCGCCCACCAGGTTCAGGACGGCGGCCAGGAGCACGGCCACCTTGGGCTTGAGCGCACCGGTGGCGATGGGCGTGGCCATCGCGTTCGCGGTGTCGTGGAACCCGTTGGTGAAGTCGAAGAACAGTGCCAGTGCGATCACCAGCACCACGATGAAGACTGCGGCTTCCACAGTTCGCTTTCCGTAGAGGGGTGTGGGGATGCCGACGGGCGTCGGCGGTGCGAACGAAGAGTTCACCGTGGGTTCATGTTCCGGCAACCGGACGAGGGAAATCCTCGCACATCCGAGGGCGATCGCAGAACCCGGGGGCGCCGTGCTCGAACGGTCCGTTAGCGTGGGGATGGTGAGCACGTCGCAGCCTCCCGTCGCCCCTGCCCGCCCCCGCACCCGCAGCCATCACGGCGACGAGTTCGCCGACGCCTACGACTGGCTGCGCGCGAAGGACGACGCGGAGGTGATCGCGCACCTGGAGGCCGAGAACGCCTACACCGACGAGCGCACCGCTCACCTGGAGGGACTGCGGACGCGCCTGTTCGAGGAGATCAAGGGACGCACGCTCGAGACGGACCTCTCGGTCCCGTCACGGCGGGGTCAGTGGTGGTACTACGGACGCACCGTCGAGGGCAAGCAGTACGGCATCCACTGCCGCGCCCCGCTCGCCTCGCCTGACGACTGGACGCCGCCCGAGCTGTCGGCCGACACGGCGGTCCCCGGCGAGGAGGTGCTGCTCGACGGGAACGTCGAGGCGGACGGTCACGAGTTCTTCTCGCTCGGCAGCCTGGAGGTCTCCACCGACGGCACGCGCCTGCTGTACGGCGTCGACGTGGAGGGCGACGAGCGGTACACGCTGCGCATCCGCGACCTCGTCCGCGGCGTCGACCTCGCCGACGTCGTCGAGAACACCTCCGCGGGCGCCACCTTCTCCCCCGACGGACGCCACATCGTCTACACCACGGTCGACGACGCGTGGCGACCCGACACCGTCTGGCTGCACGAGGTGGGCACCGACGCCTCCTCCGACGTGCGGCTGTTCCACGAGCCCGACGAGCGCTACTGGGTCGGCGCCGGGTTCACGCGCAGCGATGCCTACCTCGTGATCGAGGTCGGCTCCTCCATCACCTCGGAGGAGTTCCTCGTTCCCGCCGACGACCTGCGCGCCGAGCCGCGCGTCGTCTGGCCGCGCACCGAGGGCGTCGAGTACTCGACCACCCACGCCGTCGTCGGCGGCGAGGACGTGCTGTACGTGCTGCACAACCGCGACGCCCTGGACTTCGAGCTCGTGCGCGTCGCGGCCTCCGACCCGCAGGGCGAGCGGACCCCCGTGCTCCCGCACGTCCCCGGCCGGCGTCTGCTGGACGTGTCCGCGTTCCGCGACTGGGGGGTCGTGGCCTACCGCCGCGAGGGCCTCCCCCGGCTCGGCGTGCTCGACTACGAGAGCAGCGCGGTGTCGGAGATCGACTTCGACGAGCCGCTCTACTCCGTGGGCACGGCCGGCAACCCCGAATGGGCGCCGCCCGTGCTGCGCCTGGGCTACGGCTCGTTCACCACCCCGGGCACCGTCTACGACTACGTCGTCGCCACCGGGGAGCTCCTGCTGCGCAAGCGGCAGCCGGTGCTCGGCGGCTACGACGCGGCCGACTACGGCCAGCAGCGGGTGTGGGCCACGGCGGACGACGGCACCCGCGTGCCGGTCTCCCTCGTCTGGAAGCGCTCCTTCGGCGACCCCGGCGCAGCGCCGCGGCCGGTGCACCTCTACGGATACGGCTCGTACGAGCACTCGATCGAGCCCGGGTTCTCGGTGGCCCGGCTGTCGATGCTCGATCGCGGCGTCGTCTTCGCCGTCGCCCACGTGCGCGGCGGCGGCGAGCTCGGCCGGCAGTGGTACGAGGACGGCAAGCTGCAGCACAAGCGCAACACCTTCACCGACTTCGTCGCCTGCGCGCGCCACCTCGTGGACGAGGGCTGGACGACACCCGACCTGCTCGTCGCCGAGGGAGGGTCTGCCGGCGGCCTGCTGATGGGCGCCGTCGCCAACCTGGCACCGGAGCTGTTCGCCGGCATCCTCGCCGACGTGCCGTTCGTCGATGCCCTGACGACGATCCTCGACCCCTCGCTCCCGCTGACGGTGATCGAGTGGGACGAGTGGGGCGATCCCCTCCACGACGCCGACGTCTACGCGTACATGAAGTCGTACTCGCCGTACGAGAACGTGCGGGAGGGCGTGCGGTATCCCCGCATCCTCGCCACGACCTCGCTCAACGACACCCGCGTGCTGTACGTCGAGCCCGCCAAGTGGGTGGCGCGGCTGCGCGAGGTCGGCGCCGATGCGCTGCTGCGCTGCGAGATGGTCGCCGGGCACGGCGGCGTGAGCGGCCGCTACAACGCCTGGCACCAGCGGGCGTTCGAGCTCGCCTGGCTCCTCGACGTCCTCGGCCTCGCCGACTGACGCCCCCCGCCGGCTGCGGCCGCGCCGGCCGCGCCCCGCGCCGGCCGCGCCCCGCGCCGGCCCGCTGCCTGTCCCACTTGCGGCGGTCCATGTCCCACTCTCGGCGGTTGATGTCCCACTTTCGGTCGGTTCGTCGGCTCGGATACGACCGAAAATGGGACATGCGTCCAGCCGAGCGTCCCAGCGGAGCGTCCCAGCGGAGCGTCCCAGCGGAGCGTCCCAGCGGAGCGTCCCAGCGGAGCGGGTCAGGCGAGCGGGGTCCAGCCTGCTCGCATCAGCGCAGCGCGGACCTTCTGCACCGCGGCGGCGCCGTCGCCGGCGAGGTGGTGGGAGAGGATGCGGACGAGGTCCACGCCGTGCGCCCGCACGGCATCCCAGCGGTCGGCGTCTCTCGCGAACTGGCCCGGGTCTGCGGCGTGCACACGACCGTCGTACTCCACCCCCACCCGGCGCTGCGGGTAGGCGAGGTCGAGCTCGGCGACGAATGTGCCGCGCTCGTCATACAGGTTCCACGCCGTGTGGGGCTCAGGCAGACCGGCATCCCGCAGGAGGAGCCGCAGCCGCGTCTCCCGTGCCGACCTGACACCGCCTCGCACATCGTCCAGCGCGCGGGAGAGGATGCCCCGGCGCACATCCCCCATCCGCACCACCTCGTCGCGGAGCTCCGCCACGGTGATCGGCGGCCGCGCACCGCTCACCAGGAAGTCCGCCGCGGCGACGAGGTCTCCATGCGTCCAGAGCGTCCTGCACTGTCGCCAGGCGCGCGCGGGATCCTCCACCGGCATCCCGTCGACATCGCGTACGACCGGCACACGTGTCTGAAGCCGGTGTCCGACGACTCCGACCGTCCGGGGCTCGCGGCTCGGCCGATGCGCCGAAACATGGATGCGGGGCACGTAGGGCCAATCCGGCATGGGTGCGCCGTGGAGCAGCAGGGCGGTCTCGTGGCTGAAGAACTGACCTTCGCGCAGTCGTGGCGCGTAGGCGCGGCACAGATCGATCATCGTCGTCGACGCACTTGCACTTCGCGCGCGGACGCCGTGGAACGGACGCGCCAGCGAGCGCCCTCGCAGCCGGCCCGGGGCGACCCCCGCCTCGGCCGCCTGCGCGACGGTGAAGGAGGCGGGCAGGGCGAGCGGCAGCGATGGACGAGAGGCCATGCCCCTCAGGGTGCTGACAGCGCCGTACGCGCATCGCGCACTTCCCAGGGGTCAGCGGACGATCCGCTCCGCTCGGCCCTTGGGGAGGAGGCGGCGCCACGAGGGCATGTCCCACTTTCGGTCGTGTGTGCCTGGCGGAACCAGCCGAAAGTGGGACATGCCACACCGGAAGTGGGACACGCCCGGTTGAAAGTGGGACATGCCCCGAGGACGGGGTGGGCGGCTCAGCCGAAGAGGGCGGCGGCCTCTTCGTAGCGGTAGAGCGGGACGGTGTTGAGCTCGCCCAGCGCCTCGGCGAAGGGGACGCGGACGATGTCGGTGCCCTTCATGGAGACCATCTGGCCCCAGGCGCCCTCGACGGCGACGTCGGCCGCGTGCAGGCCGAGCCGGGTCGCGAGGACCCGGTCGAAGGCCGACGGGGATCCGCCGCGCTGGATGTGGCCGAGCACGGTGGCGCGGGTCTCGATGCCGGTGATGCGCTCGATCTCGGGCGCGAGCACCTCGCCGATGCCGCCGAGGCGCGGACGGTTGAAGGCGTCGAGCCCCTTGTCGGAGTAAGCCTCGTCCTGACCGAGGAGCTTGAAGCCCTCGGAGACGACGACCAGCGGCGCACGGCCGCGGTCGTGCGCCTTCTGCACCTGGGCGGCGATGTCCTCGAGCGACATCGGCACCTCGGGGATGCAGATGACGTGCGCGCCCGCCGCGATGCCCGAGTGCAGGGCGATCCAGCCCACGTGGCGACCCATGACCTCGGCGACCATGCAGCGCTGGTGCGAGTCGCCGGTGGTGCGCAGGCGGTCCATCGCCTCGGTGGCGATGTTGACGGCCGTGTCGAACCCGAACGAGTAGTCCGTGGCGCGCAGGTCGTTGTCGATGGTCTTCGGCACGCCGAGCACGTTGATGCCGTCGCCGTAGAGACGGTTGGCGGCGGCCAGCGTGCCTTCGCCGCCGATGGCGACGATGCCGTCGATGCGGTGGCCGTACAGCGTCTTGGCGATGTTCTCCGCTCCCCCGCGAGGACCCTCGTAGGGGTTGGTGCGGCTCGTGCCGAGGATCGTCCCGCCGACCTTGGACAGGCCCTTCACCTCGTGACGGGTGAGCGGGAAGAAGTCGCCGTCGACGACGCCGCGCCAGCCGTCGCGGATGCCCACGAACTCAATGTTGTGGGTCGTCGTGCCCTTGAGCACGAGGCCGCGGATGACGGCGTTCAGCCCGGGGCAGTCGCCGCCGCTGGTGAGGATGCCGATCTTCATGGGGAGATCCTTCGGTGTTCGGGATGTGGAGCTGAGGGCGACGCTGCCCCCCTGACACTACCGCCGGGGCCGACCGCCGTGCCACTGCGGCCGCCGTCGATAACCGGCGCCGCGACCCGCATGGATCGTGGCGCCGGTGACCGTGATCAGAACGCGCCGAGCGCCTGCCGCAGGAGGTGCATGAGCGCCGACAGCTGGACCGAGTCGCTCGAGGTGGGGTCGACCTGATCGCCGTCGAGCGCCCGCTGCGCGAGGCCCTGCTTGGAGTCGATCAGCTCGGCGATCTTCGTGTCGATCGTGTGCGCGGCGATGATCCGCCACGCCGTCACCGGCTCGTCCTGCCCGATGCGGTGCACCCGGTCGATCGCCTGGGTCTGCTCGGCCGCCGTCCACGACAGCTCGGCGAGCACGACGTTCGAGGCCGCCTGCATGTTCAGGCCGACACCTGCCGCGGTCAGCGA
This sequence comes from Microbacterium sp. T2.11-28, assembly GCF_950097975.1. GTDB lineage: Bacteria > Actinomycetota > Actinomycetes > Actinomycetales > Microbacteriaceae > Microbacterium. The sequence goes on along the minus strand of NZ_CATNHF010000028.1, from coordinate 36,222 downwards.
GCACACGGCGATCGCGACGTCGGCGTCGTTGTTGAAGGCGTCGATGGCCTGCTGGCGCACCGGCGTCGTCTGGTCGCCGCGGATCGAGACCGTGCGCAGCCCTGCGGCCGCGAAATGGGCCTCGGCGGCGTCCATCACGTCGATGTGCTTGGCGAAGAAGACGACCTTGCCGACCGAGCGCTGCAGCTGCACCGCGTAATCGGCCGCGAGCAGCGCCTTGGCCTGGCCGATCTTCCGGACCATGGTGAAGACGTTGTCGCTGCCGCTGCCGGCCGCCTTGGACTCCTCGAGCTCGCCGTGGGCGACGAGGCGCACGATGTCCTCGTCGATGTCGTCGAGGACGACGCGGTCGCCGCGGGCCTCGATGATGCGCCGGTACTTGGCGGCCAGCCGCTGACCGAGCTCCTGCTCGGCGGCGCGGATGGAGCGGCCGAAGTCGTCGTCGAGCTCGACCGGCAGATCGGCGACCAGCTTGTCCGGCAGGTCCGCCGCGACGTCCTTCTTCTTGCGACGGACGATGCCGAGCGAGATGACCGCCTCGCGCGCCTCGGGATAGAACGCCTTGTCCGCCGGGGTGAGACCGGTGGCGTCGAGCTTCTGCATGAGCAGCGGCCCGGGCTTCTCGCCGTTGGTCCAGCCGAGGAAGCGCCAGATGGCGTCGAAGTCCTCGACGTCGTTGATGAGCGGCGTTCCGGTGAGGGCGAGCATGAGCGGATCGCGGACCTGCTCGCGGATGCGGGCGGCGAGCGCGAGCACGTTCTGCGAACGCTGCGAGGTGAGGTTCTTGATGAAGTGCGCCTCGTCGACCACCATGCCGCGCAGGCCGAGGTCGCCCAGCCACGAGAGATGCCGGTCGAGGACCTCGTAGTTCACGATGAACACGTCGGCGAACGCGTCGACCGTGTCGCCGTCGCCGTGGATGACCGTGGCGCGGCGATGCGGCGTCCAGCGCTCGACCTCGCGGGCCCAGTTCATCTTCACGACGTTGGGCACGACCGCCAGGAGCGGATAGGCGTCGGCGACCGACGCGGCCAGCACCGACTGCGCGGTCTTGCCGAGGCCCGGCTCGTCCGCCAGGAGGAAGGACCGGTGACCGCCGCGGACCGCCTCCAGGAAGCGGGACTGGTGGGCCATGATCTCCAGGCCCTTGGGCGAGAGCCGGTCGAACTCCGGCATCGGCGGCAGTTCCATCGAGGCGGCACCGCCGCCGGCACCCATCTCGAACGCCTTGTACAGGGGTCCCATGAGCTCCCAGCCGTCGAGCCGGCGACGCACGTTTTCGACGGGGGCGCGCAGGGCGAGGTCGGGCGCCAGGAACGGGTTGGCCTCACGGCGCGCGTCGATCTGCGGCGGCACGACCTGGCGCTCGGCGAGCGCGGCCGGCACGACCGGCGCATGGACCGGCGCGACATCGGTGATGATGAGCTCGTCCTCGGCGAGCTCCGCGCCCGACTCGAGCAGCCAGTCGCGACGCATGCGGCGGGCCACAGGCGACGTCGCCTGGTCGACTTCGAGCAGCTGGATGAGCGAGGTGTCGCGGGCGGCGGTCTTGGCGAGGATGGTCGCGACGCCGTCGAGCCGCTTGAGCAGCTCGGCGCGGGTGGCCGCAGGGATCTCCGCCTCGGCCTTGACGCGGGCGCGCTCCTCGCGGACCAGGAAGGCGATGACCTGGAACTTGACCCGGTTGGTGGGGCCGAGCTTGCCGCGCTGGGCTTTGGCCTCGACCTCGCGGACCTTGCGGGCGAGGATCGGGATGAGCGGCGCGTCGTCTTCGCGACGGGCCGACGAGCCGCGGCGTCGACGGGACGACGCCTTCGAGGCGGCGATGGGTGCCGTGGTCGGCATGCTCCTCCTGAGCGTGTGGACCGGCGGATGCCGGTGCTGCCCGGTCGTACCGCGACCGGGCGGTGGAGTCCGCGGCGGAGTGCCGCGGTATGAGTCCCGGGTCCCGTCCTGCCGGCTGCGGGCACTCGCTTCTGCGAGCTGCGGCGACGGCGGGGTGGGATCCCTCGCCGCCATTGTAGCGCCTGAGGTCAGCGCGTCGTGCGAAGTCGGAGACTGTTGAGCACCACGAACACGCTCGAGAACGCCATCGCGGCCCCGGCGATCATCGGGTTGAGCAGGCCGAGCGCCGCCAGCGGCAGGGCGGCGACGTTATAGGCGAAGGCCCAGAACAGATTGCCGCGGATGATGCGCATCGTGCGCCGGCTCAACGCGATGGCGGTGACGACCGGGGCGAGACCCGAGCCGGCGAGGGAGATGTCGCTGGCGTGCAGCGCGGCGTCGGTGCCGCCGCCCATGGCCAGGCCGAGGTCGGCCGTGGCCAGGGACGCGGCGTCGTTCACGCCGTCGCCGACCATCGCGACGCGGTGGCCCCGCGCCTGCAGGCGCTGGATCTCCGCGACCTTCTGCTCGGGGAGCACGCCCGCGACGACGGTGTCGATGCCCGTGGCGCGCGCGACCTCGCGGGCGGCGCCGGCGTTGTCGCCGGTGAGCAGCACGACCTCCAGGCCGAGGTCCTTGAGCCGGCCGACGGTGGCCGCGCTGTCGGCACGGACGGTGTCGGCGACGCCGATGACGGCGCGGATCGCCCCGTCCCACCCGGCGACCACGGCGGTCCCGCCGGCGTCCTCGACGTCGGCGACCGCCTGCGCGACCGCCTGCGGCAGGTCGCCGCCGACGATCTCGGCGGCGAAGGCGGTGCGACCGGCGAACGCCGCGCGGCCCTCGACCGTCCCGGTGACCCCTCGGCCGGCGAGTCCGGCGAAGTCCGCCACGTGCGAGGGGCGGGGCGCGAGGGTGGCGAGGGCGCGGGCGACCGGGTGCTCCGACGCGGTCTCCAGCGACCCGACGATCCGCGCCACATCGGCGAGGTCGGTCTGCGCGACGGTCGACACGGTCGCGACCGTCATCCGGCCTTCGGTGACGGTGCCGGTCTTGTCGAGCACGATGGTGTCGATCCGCTCGGCACCCTCGAGAGCCTCGGGACCGGTGATCAGGACGCCCAGCTGCGCGCCGCGTCCGGTGCCGACCAGGATCGCGATGGGGGTCGCCAGGCCCAGCGCGCACGGGCAGGCGATGATCAGCACCGCGACCGCGGCCGTGAAGCCGGCTGCCGCGGGCTGACCCGCCGCGATCCAGGCGATCAAAGTGATCACGGCGAGCGCGATCACGACGGGGACGAAGACGGAGGAGATGCGGTCGGCGAGACGCTGCACGCGACTCTTGCCCGCCTGCGCATCCTCGACGAGCCGCGCGAGGTGCGCGAGCCGGGTGTCGTCGCCGACGGAGGTCGCGGTGACGAGCAGACGCCCGTCGACGGCGATGGTGCCCCCCGTGACCTCGTCGCCGAGAGCGACGTCGACCGGGGCCGACTCACCGGTGATCATGCTGAGGTCGACCGAGGCGCGGCCGTCGCGGACGCGTCCGTCGGTGGCCACCTTCTCCCCCGGCCGCACGACGAACACGTCGCCGACCTGCAGCCGTTCCACCGGGATGCGCGCGCCGTCCGCGAGCTCGACGTCCTTCGCGGCCAGCTCCATGAGGGCGCGCAGGGCGGCACCGGCACGCCGCTTCGAGCGCTGCTCGATGAAGCGTCCGAGCAGCAGGAACACGGTGACGGCGGCGGCGACTTCGAAGTAGACGAGCGAGGTCGCATCGTGGGGCACCCCGAAGAGTGTCACCTCGTGCGTCATGCCGATGGTGCCCGCGGCCCCGAACAGCAGAGCCCAGGTGCTCCAGAGGAACGCGGCGCCGGTGCCGAGGGTGATGAGCGTGTCCATCGTCATCGCACCGTGGCGGGCGTTCGCGAACGTCGCGCGGTGGAACGGCCAGCCGCCCCAGATCACGATCGGCGCGGTGAGCACGAGCGAGACCCACTGCCAGCCCGGGAACTGCCAGGCGGGGACCATCCCGAGCGCCACGACCGGCACGGCGAGCGCGAGGCTCACGAGCAGGCGCGTCCGCAGGGTCACCGCGCCGGGGCGGTCCTCGACGTCGTCGACGTCGTCCTCGGCGCCGACCTCGTGATCGACGGCGGGGTCGCGGTCCGCGCCCGCGGCGGCCTCCGCACGCTCGGGACGCGTGCGCAGGCGGCCTTCGTAGCCGGCTTCGCGCACGGCGTCGACCAGTCGCGCGGGGTCGAGGCCCGCCGGGTAGGTCACCCGCGCCGACTCGGTGGCGAGGTTGACGGACGCCGTCACGCCCTCCACGCGGGTCAGTCGCTTCTCGACGCGCGCGACGCAGCTCGCACAGGTCATGCCCTCGATGTCGAGCACGGCGTCGCGCTGCGGGGGCTGGACGGTCTGCGACACGATGTCGGCTCCTCGGTGGTCTCTGGTGATGCGGCCGCCGCGCGTCAGGCGCGGCCGACGAGCGTGTATCCGGCCTCGACGACCGCTGCGGCGATGGCCTCGTCGGCGGGCGCGTCCGGGCCGGTGGTCACCGTGAGGGTCTTCGCGGTCACATCGACCGCGGTGTCGGTGACGCCGTCGACGGCGCGGACCTCGCGGGTCACCGCCGCGGCGCAGTGGCCGCACGTCATGCCGTCGACGAGATAGGTCTGGGTGGTCATGGCTGCTCCTCACAGGGTCAGGGGTGATAACAGGATACCCCCCTGGGGTATTCCGCGGCGTACGCTGGAGGCATGTCCCACATCTCCGAGCGCGCGCTGGCGGCCACCCTCGACCACGCGATCCTCAAGCCCGAGCTGACCCGAGCCGACGTCGACGCCGAGCTCGACATCGCCGCGGAGTGGGGCGTGTTCAGCGTGTGCGTGCGGCCGAGCGACATCCCCCACGCCGTCTCCCGACTGTCGGGCACCGGCGTCGCGGTGGGCACCGTGATCGGCTTCCCGCACGGCACCACCTCGACCGCGGCGAAGGTCGCGGAGGTGCGTCAGGCCCTGTCCGACGGCGCCGTCGAGTTCGACATGGTCGTCAACATCGGCGCGCTGCGGTCGGGCTTCGACGACGTCGTGGTCGACGACATCCGCGCCGTCGTGGCGGCCGCCGACGGCCGCATCACCAAGGTGATCCTCGAGACCGCCCTCCTCGACGAGGAGCAGATCGCGCGCGGAAGCCGCCTCACCGAGGCCGGCGGCGCCGACTTCGTGAAGACGTCCACCGGCTTCGCGGGCGGCGGCGCCACCGCGGCGCACGTCCGGCTGATGCGCGACAGCGTCGGCGAGGGCGTCCAGGTGAAGGCATCGGGCGGTGTGCGCAGCTACGCGGACGCCCTCGCGATGCTCGAGGCGGGCGCCACCCGGCTCGGCACGAGCGGCAGCGCCGTCATCCTCGGCGAGGCGCGACGCGTCGACGCCGGCGAGGACGCGACCGGCGCCGTCGACAGCTCGTCGTACTGAGCGGACGACGGGTCAGCCCGCGAGCGCCTCGCGCACGCGCGTGACGTCGTCGGCCATCTGCGCGGTCAGCGCCTCGATGCCCTCGAAGGCGACCATGCCCCGGATGCGGTGCGTGAACTGCACCTGGACGCGGTGGCCGTAGAGGTCCAGCCGGGTCTCGTCGAGGACGTACGCCTCGACCTGCCGCGTCGGCACGTCGTCGAAGGTCGGATTCGTGCCGACGGAGATCGCCGCCGGATACCGGGTCACCGCCGGCGTCCGGGCGTCGATCGGCCCCTCGTCGATCAGCCAGCCGGCATACACCCCGTCTGCGGGCACGAAGCCCTCGGCGTCCGCGGACAGGTTGGCCGTCGGATATCCCAGCTCGCGGCCGCGCTTGAGTCCGTGGACCACCTCCGCGCGCATGGTGTGCGGGCGTCCCAGCAGGCGGGCGGCTCCCTCCACGTCGCCCGCGTTCAGCAGGTCGCGGATCCAGGTCGACGAGACGCGGCGGCCGGCGCCCTGCACGTCGCCGACGATGTCGACGCCGAAGCCGAGCTCGCGCCCGAGCGCGGCGAGGGTGTGCGGATCGCCCTCGCCGCCGCGGCCGAAGCGGAAGTCGTCGCCGACCATCACCGTGATCGCGCCCAGCGCGCCGACGAGGAACCGCTCGACGAACTCGCGGGCCGGGACGGCGGCGAGCTCCTCGTCGAAGCGCAGCACCAGCGTCGCATCGACCCCCTCCTCGGAGAGGAGGTCGAGCTTCTGCTCCAGGCTCGACAGCGGGTCGGGGCACAGCTCCGGCCGCAGGAGACTCAGCGGGTTGCGGTCGAAGGTCACCGCGACGACGCGGGCACCGGCGCCCGCAGCCTCGATGCGCGCACGCGCCACGACGGCGCGATGCCCCGAGTGCACGCCGTCGAACTTGCCGATGGCGACCACGCTCGGGCCGAAGCCGGCCGGCACCTCGGCCGGATCACGGAAGACGATCACCAGGACGACCCCTCCTCGACGGCGACGGCGGCCTCGACGCCCTCGCGACCGCCCTTCACCAGCCACCACAGTCCGAGCACCGGCAGGATCAGCGGCACCCAGAAGTAGCCGTAGCCGTAACCCGACCAGACGGTCGCATCGTGGGCGAACAGCGCGGGCGCGACGAAGCTGAGGGTGCCGACGATCAGGACCCCCGCGAGCTCCACGCAGATGGCGATCCAGGCGACGAGGTACCAGCCCCGCGAGCCGGCACGGACGAGGGCGACGGTCGCGACGATGTAGACCGCCGCCGCGAACGCCGACAGGGTGTACGCGACGGGCGCGGCCTCGAAGTCCTCGATGATCTGGACGAGGGATCGCCCGGTGGCGGCGAGTGCCATGATCGCGTAGACGATCACGAGGACGCGGCCGATACCGGTCATCCGGGGACGAGGCGAAGACATGACTCGTCCATGATAGGTCGGCGCGGCGGGGCCGGAGCCCGCGCCGCCGCTCAGCCGATCTGCACGGTCCAGATCACGTGCATGCGCCACACCATGACCGCCACGGCCAGCGCCGCGATGCCCATGATGACGGTGCTCCATCGGCTGCGCTCGATCAGCGCCCAGGCGACGGCGGCCGGAGGCAGGAGCACCGCCGAGACCAGGTAGACCCAGAACTCCAGCGCGCTCCCGGTGGGGGCGTTGCCTGCGAACGGCGCGATGACCGCGACGACCACCTGGCCGATCAGCAGCAGGAGCAGAAGCGCCAGACTGCCGACGGTCACGTCGCCCGGCCGACGGCCCGCGAGACCGGCCACGGTGCACAGGAGCCCCGCCGCGACGGCGACCGCGACCTGGGCGATGGTGAACCACAGGATCACGTGGACTCCTCCTCGGCCATGTTCATGATGCTCTTCACATCGCCGCCGCGCCGCTCGACGATGCCGACCAGGCGTCCGTCCGGGTCGATCGCCGCCGGGGTCGGGTGCGCCCCGTCGAGGCGGTCCGCGGCCCCGCCCAGCCGCTTGCCGTGTCGCAGGTCCCGTGCCTCCTCGGCGGTGACGGCGAATGCGCCGAGTACCGCGGCGGCGACCTCCGCGGCGCCGAGCACGGGGGTGTCCGGGGCGATGTCGGGTGACGCGGCCGTCACCTCGAACGGACCGATCCGCGTGCGTCGCAGCGCCGTGAGGTGCCCGCCCACGCCGAGGGCGGCGCCCAGGTCGCGGGCCAGGGCGCGGATGTAGGTGCCGCTGGAGCAGTCGACGACGACGTCGAGGTCCACGGTGCCCGGCGAGCGACGCACGGCCCGCACGTCGAACCGCGAGACGGTGACCTCTCGGGCCTTCAGGGCGACCTCCTCCCCCGCCCGCGCCAGGTCGTAGGCGCGCCTGCCGCCCACCTTGATCGCCGAGACGGTGCTCGGGACCTGCGAGATGGAGCCGGTGAGGCCGGCGATCCCCGTCGCGATCGCGTCGTCGGAGACCGCGTCGACGAGCGCGTCATCGGCGCGCGCCGTCTCGACGCCGTCGGCGTCGTCCGAGTCGGTGGACACGCCCAGGCGGATGGTCGCCTCGTAGGTCTTGTCGAGCCCGACGATGAAGGTGAGGAGCCGCGTGGCGCTGCCGACGCCGAGGATCAGCAGGCCCGTGGCCATGGGGTCGAGCGTGCCGGCGTGGCCGATCTTGCGGGTGTCCAGCGCACGGCGGGAGCGGGCGACGACGTCGTGACTGGTGATCCCGGCCGGCTTGTCGACCAGGAGGATGCCGCGGGGACCCATCAGCAGAAGTCCTGGTAGACGCGTCGCGGCGCGTCGGGATCGGTGTTGTCGACGATCGCCGAGGCGGCGTGGCGCGGATCGGCCTCGCGCAGGTAGAGGTCCTGGCCCCCGCGATAGCGACGGTTGCTCTCGGCGGCGGGATCCGGATCGCTCCCGTCGCGAGCGGCCATGCGCGCGTACCGGACATCGAGCGGCGCGTCGAGCCACACCGACCAGTGCCAGATGCCGCGCAGCTCGGGACGGTTCAGGAAGATCCCGTCGACGATCAGCACGGCGTCGCGGGGCGCGGTCACCCATTCGGATTCCACGGGCTCGTCCCGCGCCACGTCGAACGCGGCCAGCTGGAACCCGGCGTCGGTCATCGCCCCGGAGCGGAAGGGATCGACGAGCACGCGGCGGAACGTCGCCTCGTCGTAGGAGTCCCGATAGAAGCCCTCGGGCGACGTGCGCCCGCGGGCGTAACGCTCCGCCCGCGGGCGGTGGAAGCCGTCGATCGAGGCTCGGAAGACCGCCGAGCCGTCCTCGGCGAAGACGGATGCCAGGTTGTCTGCGAAGCGCGTCTTGCCGGCACCGTCCTCGCCGTCGACGGCGATCATGATGCGCCCCCGCGGGTAGTCTCGGCGCACCTCGTCGCGCAGCGAGCGCCAGAGCGTGGAGGCGGGGGTGACGGGCAGTCGCATGGCATCCAGCCTACGGCCGCGCGGCGATCCGCCGCCGTAGGGTGGAGGAGTGCCCGACCTCGCCACCCCGCTCAGCGCGTGGTTCCGGGCTCATGCGCGCCCCCTCCCGTGGCGCGCGCCCGGCTTCGGGGCCTGGGGCGTGCTCGTCAGCGAGTTCATGCTCCAGCAGACGCCCGTGAACCGCGTGATCCCGCACCTCGAGGCGTGGCTCGCCCGCTGGCCGGCGCCGGCGGCGCTCGCCGCGGACGCGCCCGCCGAGGCCGTGCGCCAGTGGGCCAACCTCGGCTACCCGCGCCGGGCCCTCTGGCTCCACCGGGCGGCGGTCGAGATCCGCGATCGGCACGACGGCGTCGTGCCGCGGGACGTCGCCGCGCTGCTCGCGCTGACGGGGATCGGCGACTACACGGCGCGGGCGGTCGCCGTCTTCGCCTACGGGGACCGGCATCCCGTCGTCGACACGAACACGCGACGGGTGCTCGCCCGCGCCGTCGGAGGCCGCTCCCAGCCCGGTCCCCCCGCGCGGCGCGACCTCGCGGCGATGGAGGCGATCCTTCCGGCGGACACCGCGGAGGCGGCGATCGTCAACGCCGCCGCGATGGAGCTCGGCGCCGTCGTCTGCACCGCGCGCTCCCCCCGCTGCGACGCGTGCCCCATCGCCGACCGCTGCGCGTGGCGTGCCGCCGGCTACCCCGACACCGGCGACGAGCGCCGGCGCCAGGCGCGCTACGAGGGCAGCGACCGGCAGGCGCGCGGCGCGGTGCTGCGCGCGCTTCGGGCCGCGGCCCCGGCGGCCGTGCCCCTCGACGACATCGTCCCCGATTGGCCGGACGCCCCGCAGCGCGACCGCGCCATCGACTCCCTCATCGTGGACGGGCTCGCCGAGGCGCGCGGCGGGTTGCTGTCGCTCCCGGGCCATCCCGTCGGCGACGCACCTTCCGTTCGCGCCGAGGACTGACCCACCCCGTCGCCGGGATTTTGCACGGACCGAGGACGCGCCGCGCACGGCCGGCGCGGTCTAGTGTCCGCCCCATGAACAGTCTCGTCGTCTTCGAATCGCAGTTCGGCAACACGGAGCAGGTCGCCCAGGCCATCGCACGCGGTCTGCGCGAGCGCGGGCGCGCCCAGGTGGTCGCCGTCGACGAGGCGCCGGCCGCGCTCGCCGACGACCTCGACCTGCTCGTCATCGGCGGCCCGACGCACGCCTTCGCCATGTCGCGGCCGGACAGCCGGGCGGCGGCGCTGTCGGACGGCGCCGACGCCACGGAGACGGGCGTGCGCGAATGGCTGAGAACGCTGCCCTCGCCGCTGCCCGTGCCCCGCGTCGTCACGTTCTCGACACGTCAGGGGCATTCTTTCCTGACCGGTTCCGCCGCGAAGTCGGCGGCGAAGGCGCTCCGCTCGCACGAGAGCGTCGCCGCCGAGGTGGTGGACTTCTTCGTCGCCGGCAAGCACGGCCCCCTCGAGGAGGGCGAACTCGTCCGGGCCACGGAATGGGGACGTCACCTCGTCGAAGCGTGAGGGCAGTGCCCGCCGTCGACCTCCCGGCGGATCGGGCGGGCCCTGTCAGTCCTCTTCGTCGGCGTCGTCAGTGGTGTCGGCGTCGTCTGCGGTGTCGGCGTCGTCGTCCTCGCGCGGCTTGACGTAGGGGTCCTCGTCGCCCGCGTAGTGCGCGCCCGTCGCGAGGCCGGCCACGGCGGCGTCGCGCTCGCGCGCCTCGCGCAGGAGGTCCTCGATGTGCCCGGCGTTCTCGGGCAGTGCGTCGTGGATGAACTCGAGCGTGGGCGTCAGCCGCACGCCGAGGCGACGGCCGACCTCGCTGCGGAGCATGCCGGTCGCCGAGGTCAGTGCAGCGGCCGAGTCGGCGCGCTCCTGGTCGGAGCCGTAGACGGTGTAGAACACCGAAGCATGCTGGAGATCACCGGTGACGCGCACATCGGTGATCGTCACGAACCCGAGGCGCGGGTCGCGCAGCCCCTTGTCGAGCCGCTCCGCGATGAGCACCCGGATGCGGTCTGCCAGTCGCGCCTGACGTTCCGAACTCATGTCCTTCTCCTTCTCTTTCCCTCCCTGCCACGTGGCGGAGCGGGTCGGCCGCCGCGGAGGCGGAGACCGGAGGACTCGGATGCCCGACTGAGGCAATTGGGGTAGGGGCCCCACTCTTGCCGAAGGCGGGCATCCGAGTCCGGAGGTCACCGCCGCAGCGACGACCGTGACAGATCAGCCGCGCGGCTTCTCGACCATCTCGGTGGTCTCGATCTCGTCGCCGATCTGGATGTCGTTGTACTTGCCGAGGCCGATACCGGCTTCGAAGTCGGTACGGACCTCGGTGACGTCGTCCTTGAAGCGACGCAGCGACTCGATGGCGAGGCCATCGGCGAGGACGACACCGTCGCGGATGACGCGCGCCTTCGCGTTGCGCGTGATCGTTCCCGAGCGGACGATGACACCGGCGATGTTGCCGAACTTCGAGGAGCGGAACACCTCGCGGATCTCGGCCACACCCGACTGGACCTCTTCGTACTCCGGCTTGAGCATGCCCGTGAGGGACTGCTCGACGTCATCGATCGCGTTGTAGATGACGGAGTAGAAGCGGATGTCGACACCCTCGCGGGCGGCGCGCTCGCGCGCCTTCGCGTCGGGTCGCACGTTGAAGCCGATGACGATCGCGTTGTCGATCGTCGCCAGGTTCACGTCGGACTCGGTGATCGCACCCACGCCGCGGTGGATGATGCGCAGCTGCACCGAGTCGTCGACCTCGATCTTGAGGAGCGACTCCTCCAGCGCCTCGACGGCACCGGACACGTCGCCCTTGATGATGAGGTTGAGCGACTCGACCTTGCCCTCTTCGAGAGCGCGGGTGAAGTCCTCGAGCGAGATGCGCTTGCGGGCCTTGGCCAGCTGGGCGTTGCGCTCGGCCGCCTCGCGCTTCTCAGCGATCTGGCGGGCCGTGCGGTCCTCCTCCGTGACGATGAAGGTGTCCCCGGCGCGCGGCACCGAGTTCAGACCCTGCACCTGCACGGGACGCGACGGGTAGGCCTCCTCGACCGGGTCGCCGTTCTCGTCGATCATCGCGCGGACACGGCCGTACGCCGTGCCGGCGACGATCGCGTCTCCGACGCGCAGCGTTCCGGACTGGATCAGGACGGTCGCCACCGAGCCGCGGCCCTTGTCGAGCTTGGCCTCGATCGCGACGCCTCGCGCCGCCTTGTTCGGGTTGGCCGTGAGGTCCAGTCCCGCGTCGGCGGTGAGCAGCACGGCGTCGAGGAGGTCCTGGATGCCGATGTTCTGACGCGCGGAGACGTCGACGAACATGACGTCGCCGCCGTACTCCTCGGCCACGAGGCCGTACTCGGTGAGCTGCTGACGCACCTTGGCGGGGTTCGCCTCGGGCTTGTCGATCTTGTTCACCGCCACGACGATCGGGACACCGGCCGCCTGCGCGTGGTTCAGCGCCTCCACCGTCTGCGGCATGATGCCGTCGTCGGCGGCGACCACGAGGATCGCGAGGTCGGTCACCTGCGCACCACGGGCACGCATGGCGGTGAACGCCTCGTGACCCGGGGTGTCGATGAAGGTGACGGCCCGCTCGATGCCCTCGTGCTCGGTCCACACCTGGTACGCACCGATGTGCTGCGTGATGCCGCCGGCCTCGCCCGCCACGACGTTCGTCTGGCGGATGGCGTCGAGCAGTCGCGTCTTACCGTGGTCGACGTGGCCCATGACGGTCACGACGGGCGGACGGATCTCGAGGTCGTCCTCGCTCTCGGCCTCCAGCTCCGCCTCGAGGTCGAGACCGAAGCCCTCCAGAAGCTCCTTGTCCTCGTCCTCGGGCGAGACCATCTGGATCTTGTAGCCGAGCTCCGCGCCGAGGACCTCGAAGGTCGCCTCGTCGAGCGACTCGGTGGCCGTGGCCATCTCACCCAGGTTGAAGAGGATGGTCACGAGCGTGCCGGGCTGGACGGTGTAGCCGTTCAGGGCCTCGAGCTTGTCCGCGAAGTCGGCGATCGAGGCGCCGCGACGCAGACGGATGATCTCGCCGTTGCCGCGCGAGACGTTGACGCCGCCGACGACCGGCGCCGACCGCATCTCGAACTCCTGCCGCTTCGCCCTGCGCGACTTGCGCTGCTTGGACTTGCCGCCGCCCTTGCCGAAGGCACCGGCGGTACCGCCGCCGGGGCCGCGGCCACGACCGCCGCCACCGCCGGGACGACCGGCGAACCCGCCACCGGGAGCACCCGCGCCGGGCGCGCCGGGACGCTGGAAGCCGCCGCCGGCACCGCCGGGACGACCGGGGCCGCCGGGACGCTGCTGGAACGGGGCGCCGGGACGACCGCCGCCGCCGGGACGACCCGCGCCGCCCGGACGCGGAGCGCCGGGACGGGGGGCACCGGGGCGCGGAGCCTGCGGACGCGGGATGTTGCCGGGGGTCGGACGCTGGCCCATGCCCTGCGCCGAGGCGAAGGGGTTGTTGCCGGGACGGGGACCGGCGGGACGCTGGCCCATGCCCTGCGAGGACGCGAACGGGTTGTTGCCGGGGCGCGCGCCACCGGGGCGGGGCGCGGCGGGCGACGCCGCACCGGGCGTCGCGGAGCCGGGGGTCGCCGGGGCGGCCGGAGCCGCCGAACCGGGCGCGGCCGGGGCCGCCGGAGCAGCCGGGGCCGGGGCGGCCGGAGCCGGGGTCGCCGCAGCAGCGGGGGCCGCAGCCGCGGGAGCAGCCGGGGCCGCGGGCGCAGCGGGGCGCGCGGGACCGGGCTTGGCTCCCGGCGCCGCGGGCTTGGCGGCGGGGCGCGCCGGGGCAGGCGTCGCTCCGGCGGGCTTCGCGGAGCCCTCCGCCTCGAGGGCGGCACGGAGCTTGCGAGCCACGGGGGGCTCGATGGTCGACGAGGGGCTCTTGACGAACTCGCCGAGCTCCTTCAGCTTCGCGAGGGCGACCTTACTGTCGACGCCGAGTTCGGAAGCGATCTCGTGTACGCGTGGTTTTGCCACAATTCTCCTGTCTGGGGCCTACCCCGGACAGGGCAGACCGTTACGTGCGGACGGGTCTCATTTCGAGCCGTTCACTTTGAGTCCATAGCCGTTCAGCCGTTTCGCTGGTGGGTGGTTTGAAAGGTCTGCATGTCAAGCTGGCCTGACACGCGCAGTGCACGTCCGAAGGCGCGGCGCCGGATGGCGGTGTCCACGCACGCATCCGTGTCATGCACCCACGCGCCCCGGCCCGGGAGAGAGGCTTTCTCGTCTGCGACGAGGACGCCGTCTCGGGCGACGACCCTCAAGAGCGAGGATCGAGGGGCACGCGCGCGGCATCCCACGCACGTTCGAACAGGTTCCATCCTACCCCCTCTCACCGCGGTGAGATTTCGACTCCGTCGCTGCGCTCCCTCGCTCAATCTGGAGTCGATGACGCGTCAACGCCGCTCCGCGGCATTGATCCGTCACGACTCCAGGATGCTGTCAGGCTGGATGTCGATCTTGGCGCCGGTCAGCTTGGCGGCGAGCCGGGCGTTCTGGCCCTCCTTGCCGATCGCGAGCGACAGCTGGTAGTCGGGCACGAGCGCACGGACGGCCTTGCTGTTCGCGTCGAGGATGAAGCTCGACGTCACCTTCGCCGGCGAGAGCGCGTTGGCGACGAACTTCGCGAGTTCGGCGTCGTAGTCGACGATGTCGATCTTCTCCCCGCCGAGCTCCTCGGTGACCGCGCGCACGCGCCGGCCCAGCTCGCCGATGCACGCGCCCTTGGCGTTGATGGCGGGATCGTTCGCCTTGACGGCGATCTTCGTGCGATGACCGGCCTCGCGTGCGAGGGAGACGATCTCGACGAGACCCGAGGCGATCTCGGGCACCTCGAGGGCGAAGAGCTTGCGCACGAGGCCGGGGTGGGTGCGCGAGACCGTGATGGCCGGGCCCTTGGTGCCCTTGGCGACCGAGGTCACGTAGACGCGGATGCGCGAGCCGTGGGCGTAGTCCTCGCCGGGGACCTGCTCCTCGGGCGGAAGGATGGCCTCGATCGTGCCGAGGTCGACGTGCACCATGCGGGGGTTCGGACCCTGCTGCACGACGCCGGCGACGATGTCGCCCTCCTTGCCCCGGAACTCGCCCAGGATCGCGTCGTCGGCGATGTCGCGCAGGCGCTGGCTGATCACCTGCTTGGCGGCGAAGGCGGCGATGCGTCCGAAGTCCTCGGGCGTGGACTCCTCCTCGCCGATGACGGCGCCCTCCTCGTCGAGCAGGGGCACGAACACGGCGACGTGACCGGTCTTGCGGTCGAGCACCGCGCGGGCGCCCTCGGGGAGCTCACCCGTCGGGGAGGTGTGCTTGGCGTAGGCGGTGAGGATCGCCTGCTCGATGATCCGCACGAGCTCCTCGAAGGGGATCTCCTTCTCTCGCTCGACCGTGCGCAGCAGTCCCAGATCGATGTCCACAGGTGCCTCCCTCTTCAGATGTCCTGCCCCGGCGTCACCGCCGCGGCATCCACACAACGTTACCCGATGCCCGGCGCGGTCGTCCTGGCATCGCGCGCCAGGGATGGCCATACTGACCCGATGGCCGCACGCCGCCGGAGAGCCGCAGTCGGTCTCGGCGTTCCAGGCGTTCACGATCTCGGCGGCCTCGCGCGTGGGGGTGGGCAACATCGCCGGCGCCGGCACCGCGATCGCCGTCGGCGGCCCGGGCGCGGTGTTCTGGATGTGGCTGATGGCGTTCATCGGCGGCGCGTCGAGCTTCATCGAGTCCTCGCTCGCCCAGCTGTTCAAGACCCGGGACCGCGGGAGCTTCCGCGGCGGGCCCGCCTCCAACGTCGCGCTGACCGTGATCGTCTTCCTGCTGGCGTTCTCGTCGATCCTGGGCAACTACTACTACGGCGAGTCCAACATCGAGTTCATCACCCGCAGCCCCGGCGTGCTCACGGGGTACCGGGCCGTGGTCGTCGTCGCGGTCCTCGCGGGATCGGTGGCCTCGGCGGACCTCGTCTGGAACCTCGCCGACGGCGTCATGGGGCTCATGGCCCTCATCAACCTCGTCGCCATCGCCCTGCTGTCGCCGATCGCCTTCCGGCTGCTGAAGGACTACACGGCGCAGCGGCGCGAGGGACGCGACCCCGTCTTCACCCGGGACCGGCTGCCCGGCGTGACGGGGATCGAGTGCTGGGAGGACGAGCTGACGGTCACGGGACCGATCGACGTCCCGGTCCAGCGCCGGCAGGACCGGAAGCATCGCGATCACCTCCACTCCCCCGACGAGCGGTGAGATGAGTACCGTGGTCGCATGACCACCGGTGCGGGCTCCCGAGCCGCCGCCAAGCACGCGGCCCGGGAGGCCCGCTCCTCCACCGCCCTCCGCGCGCTCGCGCGGGGCGGGTACGCCGCCAACGGCGTCGTGCACCTCATCATCGGGGCGATCGTCATCGCCGTCTCCCGCGGCGCCGGCGGCGAGAGCGATCAGGCGGGCGCGTTCAAGGCGATCGCGACGATTCCGCTCGGCTTCGCCGCGCTGTGGCTGCTGGCCGTGCTCCTCGCCGCCCTCGGTCTCTGGCATCTGGCCAACGGCGTGCTCGCCAGCCGCGGGTCCGACGTCAAGAAATGGGCGGTGAGGATCGGCGAATGGGGTCAGACCCTCGTCTTCCTCGCGATCGCCGCCATCGCGGTCGCCGTGGCCCTCGGGGCTCGTCCGGACGCCGAGGAGTCCGCGCAGGCGGCCAGCCGCGGCATCCTCGTCATCCCCGGCGGACCCTGGCTGCTGGGGCTCGTGGGCGCGGGCCTCGCCGTGGGCGGCGTCTCGTTCATCGTCATGGGCGTGCGGCGCTCGTTCCGCACCAAGGTGGAGATCCCTCCGGGGCCGATGGGCGGCGCCGTGACCGTGCTCGGGATGATCGGGTTCCTCGCGAAGGGGTTCGCGCTGCTGGCCGTGGGGATCCTGCTGATCGTCGCAGCCGTCCGCGTGGAGCCGGAGGCCGCCGGAGGACTCGACGGCGCGGTCCGCGCGCTGCTGGAGATGATGGCGGGACCGCTCCTCGTCTTCGCGATCGGCGTCGGCCTGCTCGCCTACGGGGTCTTCTGCTTCCTCCGAGCCCGCTACGCCCGCCTCTGAGCCCGCTACGCCCGCCTCTGAGACGGGGCTGCGGGCGGGGCAGCCGGCGGCGCGCTCGCCAGGGAGTTGACCGCGCGGATGAGGTGGAAGAGCTGCCCGACGCGGAACTGGTCGTAGCTCATGATGAGGCGCGGCAGGTCGACCCGGTCGTCGTCCTGCACCTCCCGCCGTCGCGGGCCCGAGCGCTCGATGCGCCCGGTGGTGAGCAGGTGCCCGAACCGTTCGTTGAGCTCCGCCACCTCGGCGTCGGTGGGCTCGGCCCGCAGTCGCAGGACCAGGCGCTGCCCGATCCAGCGGAGCGAGTCGTAGTTGCGCCAGAAGCCGGTGACCTCCTCGGCGGCGCGCTCCACCGAGTCGGTGACGAGCACGCGGTCCAGGTCGTCGGGCGAGATCACGCCGGAGGGGATCAGGTGCTCGTCGGCGAACTGCTGGAGGCCCCGCCAGAAGTGCCCGCCCGGCTCGTCGAGCAGGACGATCGGCGTCGGCTCGGCCTTGCCGGTCTGCTGGAGCGTGAGCAGCTCGAACATCTCGTCGAGCGTGCCGAACCCGCCGGGCATGCACACGAAGCCGCTGGACTCCTTGACGAGCATGAGCTTGCGCGTGAAGAAGTACTTCATGGCGACGTTCCGGGAGTTCGCGCCGACGATCGCGTTGGGCTTCTCCTCGAACGGCAGCCGGATCGAGACCCCCAGGGAGTGCTCGGCGCCCGCGCCCTCCGCGGCGGCCTGCATGATGCCGGGCCCGGCGCCCGTGACGACCATCCAGCCGCGGCGGGCGAGCTCGCGGGCGAGGTCGACGGTCGTCGTGTAGAGCGGGTCGTCCGGCCGCGTGCGCGCCGAGCCGAACACGGTCACCTTCGGGATGTCGCGATACGGGGCGAACAGCCGGAACGCCAGGCGCATCTCGGACAGCGCGGCAGACGTGATCTTCAGGTCGAGGCGGCTGGTGTCGTCGAGTCCGAGGCCCACCCCCGTCACGAGGATCCGCGACACCAGCTCGGTGTCGTCGGTGATGCCGGCGTCGGCCAGGAGCCGGCGGACGTCTTCGGTGACCTCGGGCGGAATGGTGCTGTCCGTCATGGTGCCAGGGTGCCACGTCCGGGAGCCGGAGGGTGAACATCGGCGCAACTCCCGGGGATCCGTCAGGACGCGCGTGTCAACCCCCTGGGGCGCCGCGCGGGCCGGTGGGAGCCTCGGTGCATGACGGACGAAGACGCGCCCCGCGGCGACAACGAGGTGACCGGGCCCGAGGCCCTCGCACGGGTCAAGGAGCTCGTCGAGGACATCGACTTCACGATGCTGACGACCCACGACGAGGCGGGCAACCTGGTCAGCCGGCCGATGAGCACCCGGGAGATGGACGACGCGGGCGACATCTGGTTCTTCACCTCCGACGACACGAAGAAGGTCGACGAGGTCGAAGCCGACCACGCGGTGGGACTCGCCTACCTCGACGCGAAGGGCATGCGCTTCGTCTCGGTGGCCGGCGCGGCGCGCGTGGTCCACGACCGTTCCCGGATGGAGCAGCTGTACACACCGTCGCTCGACATCTGGTTCGAGGACGGTCTCGAGACCCCCGGGATCGCCCTGCTGCGGGTGACGCCCCGGGAGGTCGAGTTCTGGGAGCCGGCGCACGGGAAGATCGTGATGGCCGCCGGGATGCTCAAGGCCCTCCTCACGCGGGACACGCCGGACGACACCATGCGGCACGGACGTATCTCCTGCTGAAGCCTCCCCACCCGGAGCGGCGCCCCGCTAGCGTGAGGCTGTGACCGACCGCACGAGACCCCGCGACATCATCGCCTCCTCCCGCCGCGCCGACCCCGGTCTCATCGGCCTCCTCGGGTTCGTCATCGCCACCCTCACGGCCCAGCTCGAGCACCTCGGAGTGCAGACGGAGAGCTCGGTCTTCTGGGTGGGCGCCGTCTTCGGCGGCGTGGTGCAGGTGATCGCCGGGATGCTGTCCTACTTCGTGGGCGACGACTTCCACTTCCTCGTCTACAACGCGTTCGGCTGGTACTGGATCTGCATGCCCGGGTTCCTGCTCGGCGGCGAGCTCGGCTTCTTCGAGGTGACGGGCACTCCCCGGGGCGTCTTCTCCCTGATGTTCGCGATCATCGCCCTCGGCTTCGTGTTCGCCGCCGCGACCCACAACACGGTGCTCCCCGTCACGCTCGTGTGCGTGTCGGTCGGGCTCGCGCTCGAGTCGGTCAGCGCGTTCGCGGGGATCGAGGCGCTCGGGATCGCCGGCGCGATCGTCCTGCTGGGCGCCTCGGCGCTGGCGACCTACATGCTCGTCGAGAAGTTCTACTGGCGCACGATGGGCCGGCGCGTCGTGCCGCTCGGACCGCCGTGGATCGCGGGCGGCGCGGACCGCGAGCCCTGACGCCCGTCAGCGCGCGAGACGCGCGACGGCCTCGGCGACGGGGACGACCTCGCGCTCTCCCGAGCGACGGTCCCAGACCTCGACCTCGCCGTCGGCCGCACCTCGGCCGACGATGACGATCCGCGGCACGCCGACGAGCTCGGCGTCGGCGAACTTCACTCCGGGCGACACCTTGGGCCGGTCGTCGTAGAGCACGTCGAACCCGGCCGCCTCGAGGTCCGCCGACAGCGTCTCGGCGAGCTCGAACGCCGCGCCGTCGCGACCGGTCCCGACGACCAGCACGTCGAAGGGCGCGACCCACGACGGCCACACGAGGCCTTTGTCGTCGTTGTTGAGCTCGGCGATGATCGCGAGGATCCGCGTGACCCCGATGCCGTAGGAGCCCATCGTGACGGTGACCTGCTTGCCGTTCTCGTCGAGCACCTTCAGCCCGAGGGTCTCGGCGAAGAAGCGGCCGAGCGCGAAGACGTGCCCGATCTCCATCCCGCGAGCAAGCTCGACCGGTCCCGAGCCGTCGGGGGCCGGATCGCCGGGGCGGACGCTCGCGACCTCGACGAAGCCGTCGTTGCCGAAGTCGCGGCCGGCCACGACCGAGTGCGCGTGCTTCTGGTCGATGTTGGCGCCCGTGATCCACGAGGTGCCCTCCACGACCCGGGGATCGAGGAGGTAGCGGATGCCCGTGGCAGACTCCTCGCCGAGGATCGCACCCTGCGGCGACCAGGGGCCGATGTAGCCCTTGACCAGCAGCGGGTGGCGCTCGAAGTCCTCGGGGGTGGCCGGCTCGACCGCGGCGGGGGCGAAGGCCACCTCGGCGCGCTTGTCGTCGATCTCGCGGTCGCCGGGGAGGCCGACGACCACCAGCTCGCGCGAGCCGTCGAGGTGGGTCAGGGCGAGGACGACGTTCTTCAGCGTGTCGGCCGCGGTGAACTCGCCGTCGAGCACGGCGTTGGCGTGCGCGACGAGCGTGTCGATCGTCGGCGTGCCGGGAGAGTCGAAGATCACGGGATCGGGCAGGCCGTCGAACGGGACGGGGTCGGGGGCGACCGTCGTGAACGCCTCGACGTTGGCCGCGTAGCCGCCGGCCGAGCGCACGAACGTGTCCTCGCCGACCGGGGTGGGGTGGAGGAACTCCTCGGAGCGGGCCCCGCCCATCAGCCCGTTGTCGGCGGCGACGATGACGTATTCGAGTCCGAGCCGCTGGAAGATGCGCTCGTAGGCGTCGCGCTGCGCCTGGTAGGAGCGGTCCTGTCCCTCATCGGTGTAGTCGAACGAGTACGCGTCCTTCATCGTGAACTCACGGCCGCGCAGGAGCCCGGCACGGGGACGGGCCTCGTCGCGGTACTTGTCCTGGATCTGATAGATCGTCAGCGGCAGGTCCTTGTAGGACGAGTAGAGGTCCTTCACGAGGAGCGTGAACATCTCCTCGTGGGTCGGCGCGAGCAGGTAGTCGGCCCCCTTGCGGTCCTGCAGCCGGAAGATGCCGTCGCCGTAGGAGGTCCACCGGCCCGACGCCTCGTACGGGTCGCGCGGCAGGAGCGCGGGGAAGTGCACCTCGAACGCCCCGGCGGCCGCCATCTCCTCGCGGATCACGGCCTCGATCTTGGCCTTCACGCGCAGGCCGAGCGGCAGCCAGGTGAAGATCCCCGGTGCGGCGCGGCGGATGTACCCGGCGCGCACGAGCAGGCGATGGCTCGTGACCTCGGCATCCGCGGGATCTTCACGGAGCGTGCGGAGGAAGAAGTTCGACAGACGTGTGACCACGAGGGTCTAGCTTACGGGGCGGGGAGCCTCACGCCTTCGAGTACTGCGGCACGGAGACCGCCTGGAACTGTGAGCACTGCCGGATGTCGCAGAGCGAGCACTCGGTGCCCCGGCGGTAGTGCTCGTGGGCGTCGCGGTCATGGCCGCACTGGCACTGATCCGAGAGCGCGTCGTCGCGCTTGCGTCCCCACACGTGCGTCCTCCTGAGTCCGGCGTCCGATCGCGCCCGCTGGGGCCATCGTACCGCTCTCGGAGCGCCTCGCACCTGGGAGTGTCCTCCATCCGGCGGACACGCGGAGGGCGGGTGTCGGCCATCCGGCGGACAGGGCGCGGCCCGGCTTAATCGGACTGCTGTCGGCCGTTTATCCGGCCGAAACACGACGGCGGGAGCATCGAGGAAGAGATCCACCGCAACGGCACCATCCCTGCTCCCCCTCCCGCAGTGCATCGCAACGGACCGATCCTCCGTCGACGAGAGTCCGGGGAAACCAGGGCGTGAGATCGCAACGCCGCGCAGGAGATCGGTTCTGCGTGCCAACTGAACAGCTCTGGTCATCACGTCCTGTCTCATCTCTGCGAAAGGCGCCCTCCCCCATGACCGATCTGCACTCCCCCCGAATCTCGATCATCGTCCCGGCACGCAACGAGGCGAAGAACCTCGAGATCGTCCTCCCCCAGCTGCCCGAGGTCCACGAGATCATCGTGGTCGACGGCCACTCCGTCGACGGGACGGCCGAGGTGGCGCGGCGCGTCCGACCGGGTGTCGACGTCATCACCCAGACGCGGCGCGGCAAGGGCAACGCCCTGGTCTGCGGCTTCGAGCGCGCCACCGGCGACATCATCGTGATGTTCGACGCGGACGGCTCGGCGGACGCCGCCGAGATCCCCCGCTTCGTCGACGCGCTCGTGCGCGGAGCGGACGTCAGCAAGGGCAGCCGGTACATGGCGGGCGGCGCCAGCGAGGACATCACGCTGCACCGCAACCTCGGCAACCGGATGCTGAACCTCCTGACCAACGCCCTCCTCGGAACGCGGTACACCGACCTCTGCTACGGCTACAACGCGTTCTGGCGCCGCGTGCTGCCGGCACTCGAGCTGCCCCCGGTCCACCTGGCCGACGGGGCGGAGGCCATGGCGTGGGGCGACGGCTTCGAGATCGAGACCCTGCTCAACTGCCGGTTCGCGCAGAACCGGCTGCGGGTGGTCGAGGTCCCGAGCGTCGAGCTGTCGCGGATCCACGGCGAGAGCAACCTCCACGCCATCTCGGACGGTCTGCGGGTGCTCAGGACGGTCCTCGACGAGCGCCGTCGGTGGCGCACCCGCACCCGCCTGGAGCCCGCGCTCCTGGAGGCGGCCATCGAGCCCAGCGGGGCGATGGGCTGAGTCCATGTCGATCGCCGTGGTCATCTGCGCGTACACGCTCGACCGGTGGGATCAGCTCGTCCTCTCGGTCGAGTCGGTGCGCGCACAGCAGCCGGCGCACGAGACGATCCTCGTCGTCGACCACAACGACGCGCTCCGCGCCCGCGCCGTCGAGCGCTGGCCCGATCTGACGGTCATCGCGAACGTCGGTGCCCAGGGCCTGTCCACCGCGCGCAACACGGCGCTGGCGGCGACCGATGCCGAGGTGGTCGCGTTCCTGGACGACGACGCCTGGGCCGACGAGGGCTGGCTCGCCGGTCTCACGGCGCCCTTCGACGACCCCGCCGTCGTCGCCACGGGAGGCCGTGCACTGCCGATCTGGCCCGGCGCGGCCCCGGCCGTGCTGCCCCCCGAGCTCCTCTGGATCGTCGGCTGCAGCTACCTCGGACTGCCCGAGGACGACGCCGACGTGCGCAACGTCATGGGGTGCTCCATGGCCTACCGCACGGCGCCCCTCCGCGCGCTCGGCGGGTTCAACCCGGACACCGGGCGGGTCGGGCGCCTGCCCATCGGGTGCGAGGAGACGGAGGTCTGCATCCGGCTGCGCGCGGAAGATCCCGCACGGCTGATCCGCTACGTTCCGGGAGCGATCGTCCACCACCACGTCAGCGCCGATCGCGTCCGGCTGCGCTACGTCGCCCACCGCAGCTGGTGCGAAGGCATCTCCAAGGCGGCGATCAGCCGCACCGTCGGACGCCAGAGCGCCCTCGCCTCCGAGTCGGCCTATGTCACCGGCGTGCTTCCGGCCGGCATCGTCCGCCAGCTCGGCGACGGTCCCGGCGGATGGATCGGCGCGGGCGCCATCGCCCTCTCGGTGGCCCTGGCGGCCGCCGGATTCCTGCGCGGACGGCTGTCCCCGCGCCCGGTGTCGGCACGTCGCCCCCTGATCGCGGAGCCGGCGGGGACATGACCTCCCACCCGCCGCGCGCTCTGCGACCGCCCGCCCCCGCAGCCCCGGGGACGCGCGAGTCGGCCGGGAGCCGCGCGGCGCGCACCATCTCGCGGGACGCCGCCTGGCTGTTCACCGGGTACGCCGTCGGCAGCGGGTCGGGAGTCCTCTTCTGGGCCGTCGCCGCCGTCGTGCTCCCGCAGACGACGCTGGGCGTGGAGGCCTCGCTGCTGTCGATCGTCATGGCGGCGGCCGCGTTCGCCGCCGTCGGTCCGGGAAGCGCGCTCGTCGTGCTGCTGCCGCCGGGCGGGCCTGCCTCTGCCGCTGTGATGTCGCGCGCGGTCGCCGTCACCGCGGGCACCGCCGTGGTCGCCGGGGCGGGCGCGGGCCTGCTCGCCGGCAGCCTCCTGCCGGGCGACCAGCCGGCACCCGTCGTCGTAGTGATCGTGACGGTCGCCACCGTGGTCTGGGCGCTCTTCAACCTGCAGACGCAGGCCCTGGCCGGGGCGGGGTCGGCGCGGGCCACGGCCTGGCTGAGCGCGGTGGCGGGGGCGGGGAAGGTCGCCCTGGTCGGCGCGATGGGCGTGCTCGCGCCGGACCAGCCCTACCTCCTGCTGATCGCGACCCTCGCGCCGGCCCTGGTCGCCACGGCCGTCAGCCTGCTGGTCGTCGCGCCTCGGGCGCTCGCCGCCCTCCGCACCGCAGGCGACCCCGGCCGGCACTGGGACCGCGCCCTGTCCCGCGCGTTCGTCCGCTTCACGGCGCAGAACGCCGTGGCGACCGGATCCGTCCTCGCGCTCGGGCTGTCGCTCTCGTTCCTCGTGACGGTGCTCTCCTCGCCGGCCGAGGGCGCCGTGTTCGCCCTCAGCTACCAGGTGAGCGTCGCCCTGGACCTCATCGGCGTCGGGGTGGCCACCTCGCTCGCGCGCAACGCGTCGATCGACTACGACGCGAGCGCGGAGGCGACCCGGCACCTCGCCGCGAGGGTGTCGCGCATCGTGCTGCTGCTCGGCGCCGCCGCCACCGCCGCGGCGCCGCTGGTGATGTGGCTGCTGGGCGACGACTACGCCCCCGCGCAGGGCCTGCTCATCGTCGCCGCCCTCGTCCTCGCGAGCGCGCTGCGCCCCCGCTACGACCTGTGGTCGGCCCTGCTGCGCGCCCGCCAGCGCGTCGCGCCCGTGATCGCCGCCAACGGCGTGTGGATCCTGCTCGTGCTCGCCGGCTGCGCGACGCTCATCCCCGTCCTCGGCGCCGCCGGCGCCGCGCTGTCTCTGCTGATCGGCGCCGGGGCCCTCGCCCTCATCGGCACCTGGGCGCCCGCCCGCATCGGGGCGGCGCCGGGTCCCGTCTCCCCCGCGCACGCGCCTTCGCCCGCTGCTCCCGCCGCCGCTGCTCCCGTTCCCGCTGCTCCCGCCGCCGCTGCTTCCGTCCCCGCTGCTCCTGTCCCCGCTGCTCCTGTCTCTGGAGGCTCCGCATGACGACACTGCTCCTGTCCGCCGCCATGCCCCTGCACGGCGAGGTCGAGCGCGAGGAGGCGACCTGGGTCGGACTCCTCGACGCCGACCGGCTCACCCCGGCGACCGACACGCTGCTCCTCGACGGCGGCGAGCGCTTCGATCGCGCTCGCCTGCTCGTGCGCGACGACGCCGGCATCCGCGGCTACGTCGCCGTGCCCGTCTCGGACGGCGCCGCCGATGCGGCGGTCGTCCGGGAGGCGGTGGACGCGCTGCCGCCCGCCGCCGGGCTCCCCGAGCCCGCCGTCGTGCCGGTCACGGTCGTCGTGTGCACGCGGGAGCGCCCCGAGACGCTCCGGGAGACGCTGCACTCCCTCGGGGCGCTCGAGTGGGAGGCCCTCGAGGTGGTGGTCGTCGACAACGCACCGGCCACCACGCGCACCGCCGAGCTCGTCGCGCGCGAGCACCCCGACTTCCGCTACGTGCGCGAGGACGCCGCAGGGCTCTCCCACGCGAGGAATGCCGGGCTGCGGGCCGCGACCTCGTCGATCGTCGCCTTCACCGACGACGACGTCATCGTCGACCCGCAGTGGGTCCGCCGGCTCGCGGCGGGCTTCGCCGTCGGCGACGACGTCGGCTGCGTGACCGGGGCCGTCCCCAGCGGCGAGCTCCGCAATGCGGTGCAGAGCTACTTCGACGCGCGGGTCAGCTGGTCGAAGCTCATCGTGCCGCGCGTCTTCCGCCTGAGCGACCCGCCCGCCGACCTGCCGATGTTCCCCTTCTGCGTCGGCGAATTCGGCACCGGAGCGAACTTCGCGGTGCGCCGGGACACGATGGTCGGTCTCGGCGGCTTCGACTCGGCGCTGGGCGCCGGGACAGGCACCCAGGGCGGCGAGGACCTCGACATGTTCCTGCGGATCCTCTACGCGGACGCGGCGATCGTCGTCGAGCCGGCGGCGATCGTCTGGCACCGGCACCGCGCGGACCTCGCGGCGCTGACGGCGCAGGCCGTCGGCTACGGCCGGGGCTTCGGGGCCTGGGCCACGACGGTGGTGCTGGACCCCAGGATGCTCGGCGCCGCGGTGCGTCGCGCCCCGCGTGCCGTCTCCCGCCTGCTGCGCAAGCCCATGACGACCGTCGACGGCGCCGCGACGACGCGGGCCGCCTCGGAGGCCGACCGTTCCGTCGCCCGCCGCGAGCTGCGGAGCATCCTGGGCGGCCCGGCCAGCTACCTGCGCGAGAGCAGGCGCCAGCGCGACGCGGGGGTCTACGCGGGTCCGTCCTCGCGCGGGGCGGTGCTGGAGCGGCGGCTGTGGGCGGCGATCGCCGCCGCCGCGGGCGTGCTGGGCCTGCTTGCGGCCCTCCCGCTTCCCACCGGCCTCTCCCTCGCCCTGCTCGCCTGCTTCGTGCTCGTGGGCCCCGGGGCGGTGGTCCGCGCCTGGGTGCCGCTCTCACCGCCGCTGACCTCTCTGGCCGTGCCGGCCCTGGGGCTCACGGCGATGATCCTCCTGGTCACCGCCTCGGCCTTCGCCGCCTGGTGGCAGCCGGCACTCGCGCTCGCGGCGATCTCGGCGGCCACGCTCGCCGTGGCTGCGGCGACCTTCCGTGCGGGGGTGCGGGCATGACGGCGATCATCACCCGTGCGGCGCCGAGCTCGGCCGCCCCCGCGCCCCGCCGCGAGACCCGTCGCCCCCCGACCTGGACCGTGCCCGCCGCGCTGGTGGCGGCAGCGGGAGCGGCCTGGGCCGTCTCTGCGACGACCATGCGGGATGCGCCCTGGAGCATGTTCGGGCTGCTCACGGCGGCGAGCCCGCTGTTCGCGGCATCGATCGTCCTGGCGGCGCTGGGGTTCTGCCTCGCCATCGCGCTGCAGGCCCGCCGCAGCGCGGTGGCCGCGCTCGTGATGACGGTGGTCGTCATGAGGCTGCCGATGACCGTGGGGGTCGCCGAGCCGTCCTACTCCTGGACGTACAAGCACTTCGGGGTGGTCGACTACATCCAGCGCTACGGGGCGGTCGACCAGACGATCGACATCTACCACAACTGGCCGGGGGCCTTCGCGCTGGTGGCGTGGCTGAACGACGTCACCGGAACCGACACGACGAGCGTGGCGCTGTGGTTCCCGGTCGTCGTGCAGCTGGCGATCGTCTATGCGGTGTACCACCTGTGCCGCTCCCGCGACATGCCCGTGTGGACCTCGCTCGTCGCGGCCTACCTCGCCCACGCCGCCAACTGGGTGGCGCAGGACTACATGTCGCCGCAGGCGATCGCCTTCACCCTGGGGATCGTGGTGCTCGCCCTGCTCCTGTCCTCGACCCGCTCCCGCGCCGCCGCCTGGGTCGCGGTGGCGATCTTCGCCGGGATCGTGGTCACCCACCAGCTGACGCCGTTCTGGCTGATCGCGGCGACGGCCGCGCTGACGATCCTGGGGAGGATCCGCCCGCGCTACCTGGTCGCGGTCCTCGTCGCCCTCGCCGTCGGCTACATGCTGCTGCACCTGGACGTCCTCTCGCGCTTCGGGAGCCTGCTGAACTTCGATCTGCTCGCCAACCTGCAGACGCGCTCGCAGCAGTCGGGCGGGACGCCGAGCATCGGCCAGTCCGTCAACTCGCTGGCGGCGCGCATCGTGTCGGGGGCGGTGTGGGTGTCGGCGGGAGCGGTGATCGTCCGGCGCTTCATCCGGCATCCGCAGCAGCGGCGCGAGACGCTGACCGTGGCGACGATCGCCTTCTCGCCGCTGCTGATCCTCGTCGGTCAGGGGTACGGCGGCGAGGCGATCTTCCGCGTCTTCATGTACTCGCTCCCGGGGTGCGCGATGATCCTCGCGCCGGGGGTCACCGCGCTCCTCCAGGCGAGGAGACGCGGTCGCACGGTCCGCACGTCGAGCGCGTGGGGACGACGCTCGACGGCGATCGTCGGCGTCGCCGCCATGACGCTGCTGTCCGCGCAGGCGTACTACGGGGGCTGGTTCGCGAACCTGGTGACGACCGAGTCCGTCGACGTGGCGACCCGCATCCTGACCGAGGAGGACCCGAGCACCCTCACCATCGGCGTCGCGCCGGGCGCTCCCGGACGGCTCGTGGCCGAGTACGCGGACTTCGTCCGCAGCAGCGCCGTGTTCGACACGGGCATCGACACGTGGCTGAACTCGTGGTGGGAGGACGAGGACTTCTCCGACCCGACGCGCATGAACCGGATGACCGAGACCCTGCTGGCGAGCGGCCAGCGCTCCATCATGCTCATCACCCGGCAGATGCGCTACTACAACGACTACTACGGCACGCTGCCGGCGGGGTCGCTCGACAACCTCATCGCCATCGTCGACGCGGACCCGCGCTGGATGCTCGAGTACTCCAGCGACGACATCCTCATGTACCGACTCGACGACGGGGCCGGCGGATGAGCGCGACGGCACCCCTCGCCCCGGCGGCGCCGACCACGCCCGCGCCGGTCACCCCTGAGCGGCCGCACCGGGCGCCGGCGTCCGCGGCGCGGGCCATCGCCACCACCTACGGCGCGCGCGCCGCCACCCTCGTCGCCTACGTCGCCCTGCTGCCGGTGGTGCTGCAGGCGGTCGGGCCGGACGCGTACGGCCTGTACGCGCTCACGGTGGCGCTCGGCGCGATCTTCCAGCAGGACCTCGGGATCGGCGACGCCACGACGCGCTTCATCGCCCATGCGCATCCCGCCGGCGACGCGGAGCGCATGCGGCGGATCGCCGCGGCGAGCGCGGGGTTCTACCTCGTCGCCGCGCTGGTCATGGGAGCGGCGGTCGCGATCTCCCTCACCCTCACGATCGGCGCCGCAGCGGTGCCGCCGTCGCTGCACGACACGGCGTGGGTGCTCGTGGTGCTCGGCAGTGCGAACGTGTTCCTCCTCCTCGCCCTCTCGCCCGCCCGGCAGGTCCTCGCCGGCGTCGGACGGATCGACGACGTCAACGTCGCGATGATCGTCCAGGCGATCGTGCGCGTCGTGCTGACCCTCGCGGTCTGCGCGCTGGGATGGGGCATCGTCGCCGTCGCCGTCGCCGATCTCACCGCGACGCTCGTGCTGGGCGGCCTGGCGCTGTGGCTGCGCCGCCGGCGCGCGCCCGCTCTGACGGTGCGCGTCGCCGACTTCCGCTGGTCGACGTTCCGCGAGCTGTTCGCCATGAGCGCGCAGCTGATGGTGATCGGGCTCTCCGCGGTGGTCGTCACCCAGATCGGCGGCGTGCTGACCGCCGTGCTGCTGCCGCTCGCCTTCACGGCGCTGTTCACGGCGGGGCAGCGGATGTACCTCGTCGTCAAGGAGGTCACCTCGTCGCTGTCGACGGCCCTCCTGCCGATGGCCGCGATGCAGGAACGCACCGGCGGCGCCGACGCGCACCGGACGCTGTACCTCACGGGCACCCGCTACGCGAACATGCTGATGACGATCGTCCTCGTGCCGGCGGTGCTGTTCATGCCGGTCGTGATGGCGAGCTGGATCGGGGCGGACGGTGCCCCAGCCGCGCTGGTCGCCCAGATCCTGATCCTGTCGCTGTTCGCCAACAACAACCACCTGCTGGCGATGCCGATCCTTATCGCGCAGGGCCGGGTGCGGCCGTACGCGATCCTGCATGCCGTGTGGGCGGTGACCGGCACCGCGCTCGCCTTCGTGCTCGGATCGGCGCTGGGGCTGCCGGGGATCGCCCTCGGCATCGTCCTGCCGATCGTTCTGCTGGAGCCGGTGTACGTCGCCGTCGTGCTGCGCCGGGTGGGCGCCCGAGGCCGCGACTTCATGGTGCAGTGCCTGCTGCGACCGCTCCTTCCGGCCCTCCCCTTCGCCGCCGCCCTGAGCGCGGCCGCGGCGCTGCTGCGGCCGGACCTCGCCGGAGCCGCGCTCCTGAGCCTCGCGTGGGCGCTCGCCCTGGGAGGCGTCTACCTCATGACCGACGCCCCGGCACGACGGGCGCTCAGCCGCCTGACGCGCCGCGGCGCGACCGAACGACGGGAGAACGCGCGATGACCGCCTACATCGAGCGGATGCAGCAGGCCTCCTTCGACGCCCTCGCCCGTCTGCACGAGGGGGTGGACGAGCTCATCCTCACCGACTTCCCCGATTACGAGAACATCGGCGACTCCCTCATCGCGCTCGGCCAGGCGGAGTTCTGGCGCCGTGCGGGCATCCGCGTCGCGGCGACCCACTCGTGGATGACGATCGACGACCGCGTCCACTCCTCGACGATCCCCGTGGCCATCCAGGGCGGCGGCAACTTCGGCGGGCTCTACCCGCAGCACTCCGCGCACCGCTACCGTCTCGCCGAGCACCTGCGGGAGGACACGCTGCTCATCCAGGAGCCGCAGTCCGTGCATTTCGCGAGCGCCGACGATCACGACCAGTTCCGCCGGCGCATGGCCACGCGCACCGCACTGCGCCTCGCCGTACGCGACCGCACCTCGCTCGCGACCGTCGCACCCTCGGTGCCGGGAGCCTTCCTGGCACCCGACAGCGTCCACATGCTCGGCGCGCTGGACGCGCCCGCGCCGGTGCAGGACCTGCTGTTCGTGCTCCGTCGCGATGCCGAGAGCGCCCTGGTCGGGCGCGCCGGCCCGGGAGGCGGCCCGCACAGCGATGCCGCCGCGGACAGCGTCGACTGGCCCGCGATGACGCTCGGCGACCGCGCCCGCCGCCGTCTCACCCGCATCGTCCGCGAGGGGGCCCTCACCCGCCGCACGAACCGGACGACGGCGCGGTGGTTCGCCGACGCCGAGACCCGGCTCGAGACCGGCATCGCGCTGCTGAGCGCCGGCGAGACGATCGTCACCGATCGCCTGCACGCGATGCTCCTCGCCCTGCAGATGGGCAGGCGGGTGATCGCCATCGACAACGCGAACGGCAAGCTCAGCAGCTACGTCGACACCTGGATGACCGACCTCGACGCGCCGCTGCAGCTGGTCTCCGACCTCTCCGCAGCGCGCGAGGCGGTGCACTGACCCATGTCCCGCACCCTCGCCCTCGCTCCCCCGTCGGATCTGCGCCCCGGCGGGGCCGGCGCCTCGCCCGCGGCCGGTCGGGTGCGGACGGCGGACCGCATGTCGGCGCGGACGCGGATCGCCGTGCTCCTGCAGCCGCTGCGCGTGCCGCCCCGCCGCGAGGTCGTCGACCGCGTGCGCGCCCTGTTCGCCCTGGGGGCCGCCGCGCGCGCCGGGCGCGCCTTCACCGGGGAGCGATGGGCCTACGACCCGTCGACCGTCGATGAGCGGGCCGAGCGCGCGGTGCGGGAGCTTCCCGCCGCGTGCGGCACCGAGGCGGGACTCCCGCGCCTGCGTGAGCATGCCGACCCGTCGTCGCCCCTGACGGTCTTCCTCGGCGACGATCGCATCGCCGTGCACGTCGATCACCGCATCGGAGACGGATTCTTCGCCGTCATGGCCGTGGCGGCGCTGTTCGCCGACGCGCCGATGCCGCGGGTCTTCACGAGCGCCGTCGACCGCGATCCGCTCCCCGCCGCACTGGCCTCGACGTTCGGCCGCCACCCGTCGCGCGTCGCGCGGATCGTGCGCGACAAGATCGTGACCACGCCGCCGCCCTACCGCTACGGGGTCGCGCACGTCCCGGCGGCGCGCGGCTCGCTCGATCTGCACACGGCCGCCATGCCGCGCGAGGCCCATCACGCCCTGGCCGCCTGGAGCCGGCTCCGCACGCCGCGGGTGCCGCCCACGGTCGCGCTGCTCGCCGCCTTCCGCGCCGCCCTGCTCGCCGAGGGGGTCGCCGCCGACGACACCGGCGTGGTGCTCGTGGACCTGCGGCGCTATCTGCCCTCCGGCCGTGCGACGCTCGGCAACTTCGTCACCGGCCACCCCGTCGACCTCGCCCGGGGCGTCGATCTCGCCGGTGCCGCGCTCACCCGCGACCTGCACGCCGGCCGGCCGCTCGCCGCGCTCGCCTCGGCACGGATGCCGGGGCGCCCGGCGCCGCGGGAGGCGCCGTCCGTCCCGTCGACGGCCGTGCCGATCGTGAGCGACATGGGGTTCCTGCGCGCCCTCGAGACCCTGCCGTGGGCCGGCGACGGGCGCCCGGCCGCCGTCGCCGTGTCGGTCGACCCCGCCTCGCGCAACGGGATCACCGCCCTCACCAGTGTGCTGCGCGGCCGCTTCGGCGTCTCCGTCAGCTTCGATTCGACCCTGTTCCCCGCCGAGCGCGTGGCGGCCGCCGCCGAGCGGCTCTGCGCCGATCCCCTGGAGCTGCTGCCCCGATGAGCACCACCCTGCATCCCCCCGCCCCCGCCGCCGAAGCCCTCGCACCCCCGCCGCGGACCTCCCGCGCGATCCGGGTGCTGATCGCCGTCGCCATCGTGCTGGTCGTCCTCCTGGTCGCGGCGGTGACCTGGCTGCTCCCGTTCGCCTTCGCCGACGGGCCGCGCACCCTGTCCGAGGACTTCGACGGGCCCGCGGGGTCCGCACCGGATCCGTCCGTCTTCTCCCTGGACACCGGGGGCGGCGGCTGGGGCAACGGGGAGCTGCAGGACTACACCACGGATGCCGTCGCGCTGGACGGGGAGGGCGCGCTCGTCATCACCGCCACGATCCCGCGCGACGGCAGCCCGATCACGTCGGGCCGCCTGACGACCAAGGGCTCCTTCTCGTTCCAGGCGGGACGGCTGGAGGCCAGGATCAAGCTGCCCGAAGGACAGGGCCTCCTTCCCGCCTTCTGGCTGCAGGGCGATTCCGTGGACGTCGTGGGATGGCCCGGGAGCGGGGAGATCGACATCGTGGAGACGCCGTCGACGACCGCGACCAGCTCCCACCATGTCCACGGTCCCGTGACGTTCACCAAGAAGTGGTCCATCGGGGAGGGCGTCCGCCACGACGCCCTCCTGTCGGACGACTACCACGTCTACGGGGTCACCCGCGGTCCGGGCCTCATCGAGCTGACCATCGACGACGAGGTCATCATGACCGTCACCCCCGACGACATGCCCGAGGGCGGAGCGTGGGTGTTCGACCTCCCGATGCACATGCTGTTCACCCTGGCGGTGGGCGGCAACTGGCCGGGCGACCCCGACGAGACCACCCCGGAGGTCGCCGAGATGAAGATCGACTGGATCCGCTTCACACCGGCCGGCTGATCCCCGCGGTCATCCGGCGCGCACGGCGCTGCGGGCGAACCACCCCGGCGCGGTGTACAGGAGCCGGGTCACCGGGAGGGCCTCGGCCGCCCGGGCGATGACGAGGCTCGCGGCGACGGCGAGCCCGGCCATGAGGAGCGGCAGGACGGGCGCGAGCGCCGCGACCGCCGTCGCCAGCGACGTCGTCCCAGCGGCCTGGAGCGCGGTGGTGATCGCCGACAGCACGAGCACATGGGTGACGTAGACCTGAAGGGTGCGGCTGCCGAGGTGGGCGAACGGGCGCCCGAGCGCGCCGGCGAGGCCCGGGCGGCCGGGGGCGATGATCCGCGCCAGCCCGAGCGTGGCGAGCGCTCCTGCGGCCGCGACCGGCAGCGCCGTGGAGACGTCGACCGCGACCCCGGTGACGGACCGGAGTGCGAGCCCCGCCACGAAGACCGCGAACAGCCCCGCGGTGGCCCAGGGCGTCAGCCGCTCGACCAGTGCCAGGAGGCGGTCCCGGAACATCACGCCCACGAGGAAGAAGACGTAGTAGCGCAGGATGCCGTCGTAGGCGACGTTGCCGGTCGTGAACCCGGAGTGGAGGACGAGCGAGCACAGGGTCGCCACGCCCAGGGCGGCCAGGCGCGCCACCGGTCCGGTCGCGAGCTTGGTGACCACGAGGAAGACGACGAGGGCGAAGAGGAACCAGAGCCCGTTCGACGGGCGGACCACCGAGAGCACCAGGTCGATCCAGCTCGACTGGTTCAGCTCGATCGGCTCGGGCATGACGCGGTAGTAGAGGAACCGCAGCACCGTCCACAGCACGAACACCCAGACGAGCACGGCCAGACGCGTCGTCCACAGCGCCCGCCAGGGGCGCCGGAGCGCCCCCACCGCCAGGGCACCGGCGAGCAGGAAGAACAGCGGCATGCGCAGGAGGGCGAACGCCAGATTGAGGTCGGTCCACCAGGCCGGCGCAAGCCCGGTCGGGACCGCGAACATCCCGGCGTGGAAGAGGACCACGAGCGTGATCGCGATGCCGCGTGCGACGTCGATCCAGGCGATCCGCCCGGTGTCGCGCTGCGTTCCGACCTCGTCCGACATGGTGCGACGCTAGCCGCGTCGCGGGCCGCGCCACAGGGGGCGAAACGCAACTTCTCGGGCCTTTTACCGGCCCGAAACGACCCTCGCGCGACCTACACTGGGGCGCGTGCCCGCTCGCCGATCCCGACTCGTCCCGACCGAGGTCCGCGCAGAGCTGGCCGCCTCCCTCGCCGCGCTGCGCGCGAGCCTCGAGCTCGTGGCGACCTTCCCGCCCGACGTGGAGCGCGAAGCGGCGGCAGCCGCCGGCGACGTGCCGACCGACCCCGCCGAGGCCGGGCTGGCCGACCTCCGCGACCTCCCCTTCCTCACCATCGACCCCGCCGGGTCGACCGATCTCGACCAGGCGCTCCACCTGGAGCGCACCCCGAGCGGCGGCGTGCTGCACTATGCGATCGCCGACGTCCCGGCCTACGTCGCTCCCGGCGGCACGGTCGACGTGGAGGCGCGCGGGCGGGGCCAGACGATGTACGCGCCCGACGGCCGCATCCCGCTGCATCCACGCGTCCTCAGCGAGGACGCAGCCTCGCTCCTCCCGGAGCAGGACCGTCGCGCGTTCGTCTGGCGCTTCGTCCTCGACGAGGGCGCGCGGCCCGTCGAGACCACGCTGACCCGGGCGATCGTCCGCTCACGGCGGCAGTGGAGCTACGAGGAGGCCCAGCGCGCGATCGACGACGGCTCCGCGCCCGCCTCCCTGGCCGCGATGCCGTGGTTCGGGGAGCAGCGCGCCGCACGGGAGCGCGAGCGGGGCGGCGCGAGCCTGAATCTGCCGGAGTCCCGCATCGTCGCCGAGGGCGACGGCTACCGCCTCGAGCGCAGCGAAGGCGTGCCGCTCGAGGATCACAACGCGCACGTGTCGCTGCTGACCGGCATGGCGGCGGCGGAGATCATGCTCCGCGGCGGCGTCGGGATCCTCCGCACGATGCCGCCGGCCGCCGACGAGGACGTCGAGGAGTTCCGCGCGCAGACGGCGGCTCTGGGTCTGCCGTGGCACCCCGGCACCCCCTACGGCGAGTACCTGCGCGGCCTCGACCGCTCCCCCGCCGCTCGCGCGGTCAAGGAGTACGCCGCGGGCCTGTTCCGGGGCGCCGGCTACGCGGCGTTCGACGGCGAGCTGCCCGACGAGACCGAGCAGGCGGCCATCGGGGCGCCCTACGCGCACACGACCGCGCCGCTGCGGCGTCTCGTCGACCGCTGGGCGCTCGTGGTGTGCGAGGCGCTCGCGAACGGCAGGGACGTCCCCGGCTGGGCGCGGGAGAGCCTCGCGGAGCTTCCGGGCCTGATGAGCCGCAGCGGACAGCGCGCGAGCCAGCTCACCGCGGGGGCGCTCGACCGCGTCGAGGCGGCGGTCCTCCACGGCCGGGAGGGTCAGGAGTTCGACGCGAGCGTGCTGAGCGTCCGCGGTGACGGGCTGCGGGTGCAGCTGCAGGACCCGCCGGTCGACGCGAAGGTGGCCGGGGCCGACGCCGCCGCCGGCAGCGTCGTGCGGCTGCGGCTCACGCGGGCCGACGTCGCCGAGGGCGCCGTCGAGTTCTCCCTCGTCGGCGCCACGGCTTCGCAGGAGGAGCGATGACCACGGTCCTCCTCACCGGATTCGAGCCCTTCGGGGGCGACGCCGTCAACCCGAGCGGCGATGCGGTGCGGACAGTCGCCGAGACCTGGGAGGGGCCCGAATCCCTCGTCGTCGAGGTGCTCCCGGTGACGTTCACCGGCGCGGCGGAGCGTCTGCGGGCGCTCATCGAGGTGCACCGGCCCGACGTCGTCATCGCCGTCGGCCTCGCCGGGGGCCGGGCGGCGGTCGGAGTCGAGCGGATCGCCGTGAACCTCGCCGACGCGCGGATCCCCGACAACGCCGGGGCACAGCCGATCGACGAGCCGAGCATCGACGGCGCCCCGGCCGCCGCCTTCGCGACGCTCCCCGTCAAGGCGATCGCCGCCGCGATCCACTCGGCCGGCATCCCCGCCGAGGTGTCGCACACGGCGGGGACGTTCGTGTGCAACCACGTGTTCTTCACGGCCCTCGACGCAGTGCCCGCGGGGGTCCCGGCGGGCTTCCTGCACGTGCCGTGGGCCGTCGGCCAGGCACCGGTGATCCCTGGCCGGGAGCGCGCACCGGAGCTGCCCGCCGCCGACCTCGCCGCGGCGGTGCGGAGCGCGATCCGCACGACGCTGGACGCTCCGACGCCCGACGCCTCCCGTCCGGGCGCGTCCTCGCGGGACGTCCTCCCCGGCGGCACCCTGCACTGACCCCGCCCGCGCGACCCCCTCCGCCCCGCGCGACCCCCTCC
>NZ_CATNHF010000027.1 GCF_950097975.1 Microbacterium sp. T2.11-28 | reverse complement strand
ATCGGTGCCGACGTCAGCAACCGTCATCGTCATCTCAGTATTGGTCCGTTCTCGCCCCGTGCAGTGCGAAGGTCAGCAGTGCTGGTGTCTCACCCCATCCTGACGCACAGGGGGCGGCTGGACGATCTCACCGAGTGGGCGCATGGTTTCACCGGCCGGGCCCAGTCGTTCCCCGGCTACCGGGCCTGGAGTCCCGCGGGGTGGTGGTCTTTCGGGCCCGCGGCGTCGTGACCGCGACGGGGTGAGCCATCGTGCGATGGTCAGTGAGAACGACCAAGAACTCACACAGAAAGACGA
>NZ_CATNHF010000026.1 GCF_950097975.1 Microbacterium sp. T2.11-28 | reverse complement strand
ACCGGGTGCTTACCAAAGTTACGACCTTCACCACCACCATGTGGGTGGTCTACCGGGTTCATCGCGGTACCGCGAACGGTCGGACGAACACCACGCCAGCGTGCAGCACCTGCTTTACCCAGAACGCGCAGCATATGCTCAGCATTGCCAACTTCGCCCAGAGTTGCACGGCAGTCTGCTTCTACTTTACGCATTTCACCAGAACGCAGACGCAGGGTGACATAAGCACCATCACGAGCAACGATCTGAACGTAAGTACCAGCGGAACGTGCCAGCT
The DNA here is from genome assembly GCF_950097975.1 of Microbacterium sp. T2.11-28. Classification (GTDB taxonomy): domain Bacteria; phylum Actinomycetota; class Actinomycetes; order Actinomycetales; family Microbacteriaceae; genus Microbacterium. The sequence continues at coordinate 91 of NZ_CATNHF010000026.1, read as the reverse complement.
GACCGCCTTTACCTGGTTTCATTTCTACGTTATGAACAGTAGAACCAACCGGGATGTTGCGCATCGGCAGGGTGTTACCTGGTTTGATTGC
>NZ_CATNHF010000025.1 GCF_950097975.1 Microbacterium sp. T2.11-28 | reverse complement strand
CTGGCGAGCGTACTGAAGCGTCCGGAAAACTTCTGCGGAATGCACTTCTTCAACCCGGTACACCGTATGCCACTGGTCGAAGTGATCCGAGGGGAAAAAACCTCTGACGAAACCATCGCCAAAGTGGTGGCGTGGGCAAGCAAGATGGGCAAAACGCCGATCGTTGTTAACGACTGCCCGGGCTTCTTCGTCAACCGCGTACTGTTCCCTTACTTCGCCGGTTTCAGCCAGCTGCTGCGCGATGGGGCAGACTTCCGCAAAATCGACAAAGTGATGGAAAAACAGTTCGGCTGGCCGATGGGCCCGGCGTATCTGCTGGACGTGGTCGGTATTGATACCGCCCATCACGCCCAGGCGGTGATGGCGGCAGGC
>NZ_CATNHF010000024.1 GCF_950097975.1 Microbacterium sp. T2.11-28 | reverse complement strand
AACGAAACTCAGATGCAAGCTCCACGCGAACTGGAATCTCTGCCAGATCTTCAAAGACATACTGACATGCTACTCCAACATGATAAGCAGAGCCACATGCAACAATATAAATCTGGCTGATATTTTTAATCTGCTCCTCTGTCAGTCCAACATCAGACAAATCAATAGCGCCATCCTTTACAACTGAATTGATGGTGTCACGAACTGCCTTTGGCTGCTCATGAATCTCCTTAATCATAAAGTGTTCAAAGCCAGCTTTCTCCGCTGCCTCTGCGTCCCACTCGATCTGTGTCGGCTGCTTCTCAATCTCATCACCATCCAAATTGTAAAAGGTGATCGCACCATCTGCCATACGTGCCATTTCCAGATTGCCAATATAATAGACAGTACGTGTG
>NZ_CATNHF010000023.1 GCF_950097975.1 Microbacterium sp. T2.11-28 | reverse complement strand
CCGGTAGTACGTCTGCTCGGACACCACGAGCTCCCGGCACACCGCCGCGACGTCCTGACCGTCGGCGAGCATCCTGTCGGCCTGCCCGAGCTTACGGACGACCTGCTCCGGGGTGTGACGCTTCCTGCTGTTCGTCATGATCTGACCAGTCTCCCTGCCCGCGACCGCGGACAACAGGACGACTCTCATAACGACTGGACCTACGAAACGGGGTCAGCCCATTCCCTCCGACCGATGCCATCGACGTTCGACCGACGCTTCATGTTCTTTCGCACGGCTGCGAGCGCGTCCGCCGCCATTACGGGCAGTGGACCCTCGAACGTCACGTTGTCGAGGAACCGCGTTCCAGACACCACCTCGGGTCCCTCGTCGGTCGGATAAACCACTAAAGTCGCCGACAGTTGGGGGAATTGTTCCTGCGGGTACCGTCCCATCGCGAGCAGGCCGCCGAGAGTTGGTGCTAACCGACCGTCCTCGGTCGGTGCGAGAACCTTCGCCCTCACCAAGGCGTCTTCTCGTGGCAGGTTGGCGAATGCGTAGGGCCGGCTGCGCCGCAAACGGTCAACGAATTCTGTAGTCAGTTGCTCGTCGAGCTCATCCCCGGAGAGATCACTCAGCACGGTCACGTCCTCAAGCGGCTGGCCACGATTCGCGACCATCGCCTGCACCTCGTATGGAGTGAGTTTGTGGTCACCGTCATTGACACGGATGTACGATCCAGCGTTCATGCCTTGGCCTCTGTAGTAACAAGGCTTGAGCGACGCTTCAATTTCCGGGATCTCGGCAAGGAAGAGATGCACGCCCTCGTACTCGACTACGGAGGTCACGGCGCGCACAGGGGGCTCGAGCTCGGTTGCACACATCGATGCGAAGTCGGCGGCGATGGCCGCCGGGTCCTGGAGGCCCGTCGCCGCAAACTGGCTCGCTTCGTCGAGCCCGAGCACCACGAGGCCACCGGCAGTGTTCGAGAAGGACGACAGAGTCTCACGTAGGGACTTCGGCAGTCCGCCCTGCGCCCGCTTAACTTCTACGTCGGTCAGGTCACTGCCGATCGCGCGTAGCCGACGAATCAGATCGTCGACCTCAGACGCCTCCACGATAACCCTTCGTCCACATACAGATGAGGATAGCGATCATCATGTGGATCGATATGTGGATTGATATGTGAATCGACAGCTCGATGAATGCGCATTGGCAAGCGAGGAGCGAACTCGTTCGCCGCCCCGCCGCCCGCGGCGCGAGCTCCTGATGGACTACAGACGAGGCGTCGTTCATAGACTGGACACGAGGGGGGCAGGATGAGGAACCGCAGCAGTCGTTGGCGGGTCAGCGACGCCGCCGCGTACTCGGAGCTCCGGTCCTACGTCGTGCGCAACGCGACGGGAACGATGTCTGCCGCAGGCGATCCCGCCGGTAGTTCGCTCATGGCGCGGGCGCGGGGCCTCCGTGCGCGCATCCTCGGGCTTGATGCGTACGATCGCAATTCGGTCGATGCGTTGAGGACTGATCTCGCGTCGGAGTCTCCTCGATCTGCGAATCGCCCCATCATCGATGTGGACCGGCGAGACTACTTCGAGTCCGTTATCACGGCGATGCTGTCGCCCGACAACTTCGTGCCCACCGGATCCGCCGCGCTCGTCATATTGATTGATGAACTAGCGCCTGGGACTTCGAGGCTTACCACTCCGGCTCTCGCGCTAGCGCCGAGCGCTGTGGTTGTAGGCATGGAGGAGTTGCGCGCGCTCCATCCGAACTTCGCGTCGGCGTCGTCAAGCGCGGCCGTGCTCAAGGATGTCGACGGCGCGGCGCGCGAGTGGCGCACGGCGCTGCTGGGCAGGGCGCAAGAGGACGGGCGCAGCGTGATCCTCGACGGATGGAGTGGTTCCCTCGAGAGTCTCGCGACAGTGACGACCCAGTTCAGTAATGCAGGGTTCAAGACTGTGGCGCTAGTTTCCCGGGCAACGCGAGCGCAGATCTTGCTCAATGAGCTCGAGAGCGAGTTGGTGTTCGGCGATGCGATGCGTCTTGGCCGCGCCAGCGACAGGCATGTGAGACCGTCATCCGCTGCCCTGCGTGATGTCTTCGACGAGGTAGCCGATCTGGACGGTCGAGGTCAGCCCCGTGATCCCGCTCTGTCCAACGTTGGGGCGATGGCGACTTTGGAGTCGATGCAGTGGTTGAGTAGCCTCCGTCGGATCCATGAGTATGTCGCCGGCTCACGGCGGGCCGCCGCGACTTACGGGTCGGGTGTCGCCGAGCTCCATCGGCTGGCGCTACAGGAAGTTCTTCCTTCGCTGAACCTGCCCGCGGGCTCGGCGGTCGCCGAACACCAGAGGCGGCTTCTCGTCGCCCGGACAACCGAATGGCAGCGGACAGCCGTCATGCCCGAGCCGTCTCCGACACCGACGCTCGACACCGGTTCGATGCGCATCTAGCGGCCGGCGCCGGCGGCAATACCAGAATCGTCGGTGCGTGCCGCGCGACTCCGACCCGTCGGCTCATCGAAGAGAGTGGGATGCGCTTCTCGTGCGGCGTTCACGACCTTCATCGCGTCGGAGAGACGCAGGTGGCCGTGGGGAAGTCGGTCTTTGAGCGCATGGAACGCGATGTGATGGGCGAGCACGTCTATCCGCACCTGCGGTTTGCCTGCTGCCTCGCGCAACCGGTTCTCTAGGGAGGCTTCCCGGCGGAGCCAGTCGGTGCGTTGCTCGACGTATCGGATGATCGCATGTCGCAGGTCCCGCGCCTCGATGGCTGCGTGGCGTCGGTCGTGGAGCGCACGGACGTTCGCTATCACGTGTGCGATGTCATCGGTTGTGAGGCGTTCCATGGGGTGGCGTTCGATTGCCACTGCGGCGGCGAGGGCCATCGCGACGTCATCAACCGTGCCGCTGAAGAGACCCACGCGTTCGCGCGCGGCGATGCGGTCAACTGCGCGTCGCCGTAGATCGTCGGCCCGGTTCCAGGCGATGCGGTCGATTTCGTTCTGGAGCTTGGCGAGCTGCAGGTACTTCTGTCTCACGTCGGCAGATGTGAAGAACTGATGCGCGTCGGTCTGGTTCGCGCGCCGCTCCGCGGCAGTCGCGCGGTGGACGCGTTTGGGTGGGAGCTCGAGTGCGACGAGCCGGCGCTGCACCTTCCGGGCTTCGCGGTTCGACTGGAGTGTCTTCGCGTAGCGATCGGGATCCTTACGGTAGCTGCGCTGGTACTCGGTGATCCGCTCGCGATTTGCTGCGGCCCAGTCGGCGCGTCGTTGTTTGACGGCGGATTCGTTGGCGTCGCGGTATCGCTGGGTGCGCGCGGCGATCTCTTCCCGGTGACGTTGGTAGTAGCGGCGGTGATGTTCGCGCACACGCTCCGGATGGGCTTCCCGCCAACGGCGCTGCGTTTCGCGAGCTCGCTCCGGGTGCGTGCGCTTCCACGCGCGTGAACGTTCGTTGGCGGCGGCCTTCTGCCGCGTGACGCGGAGGTGGCGCTGATGCCGCCTGCGCATCGATTCACGATTCAACTCACGCGAGCGATCAGGGTTCCGCGCCTTCCAGTCTTTCCTCGATTGTCGGACGCGGTCGGCGTTGCGCTCTCGCCATGCTTTCGCGGCGGCGCGGCGACGCTCACGGTGTGCGTCATCGTCCGACGACCGCTTCCGGTCGGTAGCCATGACGGCGCCTACGCGGCGGGTTCGTCGGAGACGACGGCGGCGAGTACGTGGTCACGCAGCTGCTTGCGTGCCGTCGTCGGGTCGCTGATCGCGTGCCGGCAGAGTCGTCGAAGCTCGTCGAGGTCCTCTGCCGGTAGTTGTGCGGACTCAAGGTCTTCGAGGACGAAGTCGATGTCCTTCTCGATGCTGTAGTCGGCGCTGGCGGCGCCTTCTAGGGGGTCGTAGTAGATGGCGGCGATGCCGGCGCGCATGAGGATTTCGTCGGCTTGGGGTCCGGTGAGGTGCATGTCAGTTCCTTCCGAGGGACACGGTGGTAGCCGGGTCGGCGGGCGCCGAGGCGGTGGCGGCATGGTGGGCGAGGTTGCGGATGAGGTCGGGGCGGAATCCGGACCAGTGGTTCTGGGGGTCGCCGTCAACGATGACGACGGGAGCTTCGGTGTAACCGAGGTCGACGTACGCGAGCGCGTCAGGATGATCGCGGAGGTTGGTCTCCACGTAACCGATGCTGGCGCGGTCGAGGATCTGCCGTGTCCGCTGGCAGGCACCGCATTGCGGGCCCGTCGAGTAGAGGTGCACGGACACCATCACGTCACCTCGATCCTCGAACTCACAGAGTCCGGATCTCCGGATGGCACAAACCTCCGAACTCCGGAAGTTCGCGTCTCCGTGAGGACCGGACGCGCGAGGTCCGCGAGTTCGGCAGGTCCGGCGTCCCGACTCGTGGGACTGCCCGGGTGTCGGAGCCCCAGACTCACGGAGTTCCGAAGTTCGGTCTCCGTCGCGCCGCGCAACTGATCGGCCCTTTCGAGGACAAGATCGATGGCGACGCGGATGAGGGTGTTCTCGGTGATGCGTTCGGCTTTCCTGATCCGTCGGCTCATCAGCATCCTCGCGAGCGCGGTGAGTGCCGTGTACTGGTCGTCGCGCACGCGCGCCTCTTTGCGGATCAGGCTCTCGAACGGCGCGGGCGACCTCGCCTCTGTTGACTCGGCGGCAACCCGAGCGCGGGTGTCGGCGAGCTTGCCGGTGAGGTCGACGCGTCCCATCACCAGGCTCCGTTCATCGCCGGGCTGAGCTGCTCGGTCATCTCGTACCCGAGGCGGGTCACGTCCGCTATGGATCCCTGGGTCCGCCTGTTGTCGCCGGCGGACGTGACCAGCTGGCCGAGGACGGGTGCGTCCGCGTGGGTCTTGTACTGCCGGAGGTACCCCTCGAACCTGGGGACACCGAAGGTCTGATCCAAGACCTCCCGCCAGGTGTCCAACTGCGATCCCAGGCGCCCGTCGATGCGGTTCAGTAGGACCGCGTGCCGCAGGTGTCGGGGCTCGATGAGCCGGCTGATGGTGCGCATGGTGGGTTCCACCGCTAGCGGCTCGGGCGTCATCGGGACGATCACGAAGTCAGACGCGTCGAGCGCGGTCTCCAGTCGCGGGGTGTCTTCGAGGCTGCCGGGGGTGTCGACGATCACGACGTCGTAGTCGACACCGAGATCCCGCATCCGCGCGAGGACGTTCGGATGCTGATTGCCGGCGAAGTCGAACGGCAGGCGCGCCCGGGCGTTCTCCGCCCACCACACCGTCGACTGCTGCGGATCGACGTCCACCACGAGCACCCGGAGCCGGCGCGACATGATCGCCGCGAGCTGCATCGTGACCGTGGTCTTCCCGACGCCGCCTTTCTGGTTGGCGACCGCGATGATCTTCATCGCTCACACCCCATGCGGCTGCACGTGGAGGTTGGCTTCCAGCCACTCCTGCACGCTCTTGCGGACGTACAGCGGCCGGCGCCCGAGCTTCACGAAGTCCGGTCCGTGACCCTCGTACCGCCACTGGGCGAGCAGCCCGCGCGACACACCGGGCAGTAGCTCGAGCAACTGCTCAATGCTCATCAGCTCCAGACCCGATTCGTCTACTTCACGTGACGAGCGCGGGTCCTGATCCGTTACCAGTGCCATGACATCCTCCTGACGTGTGATCAACAGCCTGATTGACATCAGTAGACGCTTTAAGCGACACTCGTGTCAAGAGGCCGTCCATCGAGGGCGCGACGCGGCAAGGCAAACTAAGGGGGTGAAGGTCGACGTGAAGACACTCGAGGGCAACCCGATGACGGCAGACGCCGCCACCGAGCCGCTCGGAACCGCGTTGCGCATCGCACCCGCATTCGTCGCCAGCTCCCCTGACGAAGAGACGGGCGTGCTCACAGAGATCCGTGCCGAGTACCGGCACAACGAGGGCGAATACGTGATCACCTCGATCACCACATCCGCTCTCCGTCCTGACGTGACCGTCAAGACGCTTCGGCAGCACACCGCGACATCTCCGATCGTCGCAGCCGCCGTGCCCCACTGCCTGGCGATGCAACTCGATGACGATCCGGGCACACCGTGGCGAACCGTTTCGGATCTCACCTCCGCAGACGGGCGCCTAATCCCCCGTTGGCTTGCTCGTGAAGTGGTGAAGCGCGGCGCGCGCGACGCCCGCATGGACGTTGTCGAGATCATCTACGGCGCCGCCGCGCTCGCCGGGCAACCACCCGTTCGCGCTGTCGAACGGGAACTCGAGGTGCCCTACCGCACCGCGCAGGACTGGATCACGAAAGCACGCGCCGCTGGTCGGCTGGAGGGCATGCACTACGCCGTCGGCCGCCAGGCGGATGGGTAGCGTCAGCTCTTACCAGACGGCATCCGGCAAGCGGTACCGCGTTCGCTACTTCAAGCCGGACCACACTCACACGGACAAGCGAGGCTTCCGGACCAAGCGTGAAGCGGAGCTCTTCCTAGCGACAGTGGAGACCGCCAAGGCCGCCGGCACCTACCTGGATCCCACGCTGGGCCGGGTTAAGGTCAACGACCTCGGACCGACCTGGCTCGCGGCGAAACGGGCGACGCTCGAGCCATCCTCTTTCGCACCACTCGAAGTCGCGTGGAGACTACGCGTGCAACCGCGATGGGGTCGCGTCGCGATTGCGGACATCAGCCACTCGGCCGTGAAGACCTGGGTCGCCGAGCTCAACGAGCGCAGCGGCGCAACCGTCGTCATCCGCACCTATGGCGTCCTCGCCTCCATCCTCGATGACGCTGTCCTCGATCGCCGACTTCCGTTGAATCCCGCACGCGGCGGTCGTATGGGCCTCCCAAAGAAGACACCCGGACGACACATCTACCTCTCCCATGCCCAAGTCGAAGCTCTCGCACAAGCTGCCGGCAAGCACGGAACATTGATTCGCGTGCTCGCGTACACCGGACTGCGATGGGGTGAGGTCGCCGGGCTCCGCGTCGAGAACGTCGATCTCCAAAAGTCGCGCATCTGGGTGTCCGAGAATGCCGTCGAGGTGGGGGGCACTATTCACGTCGGCACACCAAAATCACACAAGGTCCGCTACGTCCCTATGCCGCGCTTCCTCCGCGACGAACTGGCAATCCGGATGGCCGCAATGAAGTGGGGCCAACTTGTCTTCCCCACCGACTCGGGCGGGCATATGAAACGCGTGCGCACAAGCCACGGATCCAAGTCGTGGTTCAAGACCGCAGCCATCGACATCGGTGTGCCAACCCTGAAAATCCATGGACTACGCCACACCACCGCGAGCCTGGCCGTGCAGGCCGGCGCAAACGTGAAGGCCCTTCAGCGCATGCTCGGCCATGCGTCCGCTGCGATGACACTCGACACATACGCCGACCTCTTCGACGACGACATCGATGCCGTCTCGCGCGCGCTCGACCACAGACGCGCGATGCAGCTTAGAGACCTGCGCCAAACTCTGCCCCCTCACGCCGGGCTCGACGAGGGTGGTGTCGGCCCGCTCCGATAGCTTTCGCAACGTGACCGAATCGACCTGCGCCGCATTGACGGCTGTCTTTCCACTCGTCCTGCTGGCTTTCCTCAGCGAGCGCCGAAGCCTGCGCAGGAAGCTGCGCCGCACGCGGGTCTACCGTCGCGTCAACGACTGGATCAGCATGGCGACCATCCTCGGCCTGGGCTGGACCCTTGTTGGCGTACAGCTCGGCGGACTCACCCTCGGTCCAGCAATCGTCGCTTGGGTGCTCACTGCGATCTCCCTCGTCGGATTGCTCGCACTCGCGGCAATGCACGCCGGCAGCGCGGAGCTCGACGAGAGCGAGATCAGATAGCCCGGTTCTGATGCCAGAACGGTTTCCCGCGTTCGTTGATGGACCTGATCGGTCGTCCAGATTGGGCAAATAATGGGCAAACGGCCCAGAAATGCCCTTCGAAACGCCGAAAACCCGCGGAAATCCGCGGGTTTCTGTTGCGGAGACGGAGGGATTTGAACCCTCGGTCCCCTTGCGAGGACTCCACCTTAGCAGGGTGGTGCACTAGGCCTGACTATGCGACGTCTCCAGGGTGTTCACGCGAGACGGCGCGAACACACCCGGCAATCATAACCGTTCCTTCACCCGATGCCGAACCCGCGGTGCCCACACGGTGGAGCGCCCGAGAAGGTGGCGCAGATGAGCGCTATGGATGCCGGGAGGCCACCGGATGCGCCACTTCGGCGCGGCGGCCGGCGCGGGTCAGCGCTCGGCCTGGGTGCAGGTGACGTCGGCGGCGGTCGAGCCCGAGATCGTCGAGGGGAGGTCCACGGCGGTCTCGGTCGGCTCGGGGGTCTCGCCGGCGTCCGGCGTTCCCGAGGCGTCCGGAGTGCCGGTCGCCGACCCGGTCGGGGTGGGCGTCGGCGACGCTTCGGCCTCCGCCTCGCCGATGACCTCGACGCCGTAGCCCGAGCTCGCGCTGCCGGTGATCTTGATGGGCTGGTTGTCCTCCAGCGCCTGGAAGAGCACCGACGCGGCGTCGGTCACGGGCAGCACGCGGCCGCCGCCCGGCGCGTAGACCGTCGGGTACTGCACGAAGACGATGTCCTTGTACGGCACGCTCTTGACGGCCATGGCGATCGAGACCATGCGCTGGGGGTTCGTGAGCGAGTCGCTCAGCACGAGCTGCTGGGACTGCACCTGCGCGACCGCCGTCGTGGCGAGGTTGAACAGCACGGACGGGTTCGCGAGCACGCCGTCGGACTGGAGCTTGCGCACCATCGAGCTCATGAACTGCTGCTGGTTGGAGATGCGGCCGAGGTCGGAGCCGTCGCCGATGCCGTGACGGATGCGCAGGAACTGCAGCGCCTCGGCACCAACGAGCGTGTGCGTGCCGGCCTTGAGGTCCAGGCCGGTGTGCTTGTCCTTGATGTCGTCGGCCACGCACACGTCGACGCCGCCGATGGCGTCGGACATGTTGATGACGCCGGTCCAGCGGATGGCGGCCGCGTACTGGATGTCGATGCCCGTCAGCGCCTCGACCGTCAGCACGCTGCACGGGAGCCCGCCGTACATGTACGAGGAGTTGATCATCTGCGCGCTCATGGCGGAGTAGCTGCCGCCGTCGCCGGTGGGGCACGACGGGATCGGGACGATCATGTCGCGGGGGAAGGAGACGACCGTCACGCGACGCGGGCTGTCGCTGATGTGCACCAGCATCGTCACGTCGTTGCGCTCGCCCCCGGCGTCGTGGGCGCAACGGGGGAAGAGCTTCAGATCCTGGCCCTCGCAGGAGTCGGTGCCGACGACGAGCATGTTGACGCCGCCGTCGATCTCGCCGATGGCGGGGAGCTGGTCGACGTCGTCGCCGATGTCGACGCTGTTGTCGGAGAGGGCGCGGGCGGCGTCCCACACGTAGAACGCGCCGACCGCGCCGACGCTCAGGACGACGACCGCCACGACCGCGCCGAGGATCGTCAGGATCTGGCGGAACGGGCGCGGCGAGGACTGGATGCCATGGCGCGCCAGGGGCTGACGGCGGCTGGCCGGCGGGGCGTCAGGCGTCTCGCTCACGGACATCTCTTTCTGAGGGCGGGTACGGGGCTCCCACGATGCGGAGGGTGTGGGATTCGAACCCACGGGACATTGCTGCCCACCGGTTTTCAAGACCGGATCCTTCGGCCGCTCGGACAACCCTCCCGAGCAGACGCACACGGCATCCACCCGACGAGCGTTGATTCTAGTGGACGGGGGTGCTCCCATTCTGGCCGAGCCCGCCTGTGGACCGGCTGTTAACCGCGTCTGACCGGGGATGCAGCCCCGGCGCCGCCCGGCTCAGAGGTCGCGGAGGATCTCTGCGACGCCCCCGGCGTGCACCGACGACGTCGTCTCGGACGCCTCGCGGAGCACCTCTTCGGGGCCCTGCGCCATCGCGATCGCCCGGCCGCCGTGCTCCCGCGCCCAGCGGAACATGCCCACGTCGTTGCGCCCGTCGCCCATCACGAGCACGTGCTCGGGGTCGACGCCCAGCCACGTCCGCACCCGCTCGAGCGCGGTGGACTTGTCCACGCCCTGCGGGGCGATGTCGAGCCACGCCGACCAGCCGACGGCGTACGACACCTTGTTGAGCCCGATCCGCCCGACGAGTTCGACGAAGTCGGCGTCGGTGTCGTCGGGCGAGACCACCACGACGCGGCACACCGGCTGCGCCGACAGCCGGGCGAACTCCACGCGCTCGGCGTGGACGAGGTTCCAGTCGTCCATCTCGTCGGTGTAGAGGCGGCGGCCGTCGGCGAGCTCGACCATGTAGTGCGCCTCGGGGAGGTGCTCGCGCAGGAGCTGCAGGACCTCGGCGGGGTCGAACGTCTCGACGTGGAACCGCTCGTACGCGAGCTCCTCGGCCAGATCGCCCTCGAGACGCTTCATGATGACGGCCCCGTTGGAGCAGACGACGTACTCCGGCGCGAGCTGCAGCACGCGGAGGATGCCGCGGGTGCCCTCCCACGAGCGGCCGGTCGCGAGCATCACCTCGTGCCCCGCACGGTGCGCATGGGCGATCGCGTCGACGACGCCCGGGCTGAGCGTCTCGTCCTCGAGGAGGACCGTGCCGTCGACATCGAGCGCGATGAGCAGCCGCTCGGTGGCGACCGTCGGGTCCTCGGTCTCGTCGGCGATCCGCTCGACGAGCTTGGCGGCCTTCGTGGGCCGCACGACCTTCACCGACCCCGTCGGCGGCAGGTGCGGCTGACCGGCCTCGTGCGTCACGCGATCGGCTCCGCGACCTCGAGCCCGCCGAGGTAGGGGCGGAGGACCTCCGGGATCACGACCGAGCCGTCCGCGCGCTGATGGGTCTCCAGCAGCGCCACGATCCAGCGCGTCGTCGCGAGCGTGCCGTTGAGCGTCGCGACGTGCGCGGTCTTGGACGCCGGCGTGCCGTCCTCGCCCACCGGGCGGTGGCGGATGTCGAGACGGCGCGCCTGGTAGGTCGTGCAGTTGGACGTCGAGGTGAGCTCGCGGTACGCGCCCTGGGTCGGGACCCACGCCTCGACGTCGTACTTGCGGGCGGCGGAGGACCCGAGGTCGCCGGCCGCGACATCGATGACGCGGTAGCTGAGGCCGAGGTCCTGCAGCATCGCCTCCTGCATCGCGACGAGACGCAGGTGCTCGGCCTCGGCGTCCTCGGGCGTCGTGTAGACGAACATCTCGAGCTTGTTGAACTGGTGCAGGCGGATGATGCCGCGGGTGTCCTTGCCGTACGAGCCGGCCTCGCGGCGGTAGCAGGTGGACCATCCGGCGTAGCGCTTCGCGCCGCCGCTCAGGTCGAGGATCTCGTCCATGTGGAAGCCCGCGAGGGGCACCTCGCTCGTGCCGACGAGGTAGAGGTCGTCGTCGTCGAGGCGGTAGACCTCGTCGGCGTGCTGCCCGAGGAAGCCGGTGCCGCGCATGACCTCCGCGCGCACCAGCGTGGGCGGGATCACCGGGATGAACCCGGCCGCGAGCGCGCGCTCCATCCCGAGATTCATGAGCGCGAGTTCGAGGCGGGCGCCGATGCCGGTGAGGAAGGTGAATCGGGCGCCGGAGACCTTCGCCCCGCGCTCCATGTCGATCGCGCCGAGCATCTCGCCGAGGGCCAGGTGATCGCGGGGCTCGAAGTCGAACCGGACGGGCTCGCCGTGCGTGCGGAGGGTGACGAAGTCGTCCTCTCCCCCGGCGGGCACCCCGTCGATGACGATGTTCTCGATCTTGGCGAGCGCCTCGGCGGCCACAGCCTCGGCGGCGGTCACTGCCTGCTGCGCCTCCTTCACACGGTCGCTGAGGGCCTTGGCCTCGGCGACGAGAGCGGCCTTCTCCTCCTTGGGGGCCTGTGCCACCTTCTTGCCGTGCGCGTTCTGCGCGGCGCGCAGCTCCTCGAACGCGGTGAGGGCGGCCCGGCGGGCGCGGTCGGCGTCGATCGCCGCATCCACCGACTCGGACGACTCCCCGCGCGCCTCCTGCGAGCGCTTGACGAGGTCCGGGTTGTCGCGGAGCAGAACGAGATCGATCACCGTTCGAGTCTAGTAGCGGCCGGTTCGAGGGCCACGGGCGGGGTGAACGGCGAGTTATGCACAGATTCATCATGCTTTCCCGCACTCGCATAAATGAGCGCTATCGTGTGGTTCTCCCCCTCTTCACATCGAAGGGAAGATCACTTGACGAACCGAAAGAACGCGATCCTCGCCACCGTTGTCGCCTGCGCCCTCCTGCTGAGCGCGGCCCCCGCGTGGGCCGCGGGCGCACCGACCGAGCGCCTGGCGACGGCAAGCGCCGAGAGCGCGTCGCTCACGGCGCTCTCCGTGCCGATCAAGGGCTGCAGCACATCCGCGTGGAGATACGACTCCACCTCGCGTGGTACGCGCACACTCACCCAGATCGGGCCCACCCAGGCGAATCGCAATCGCACCGCCAAGAGCATGAGAGTCACCCTCACCTCAGACGTCGGCGGCACCGTCAACGCCCAGTTCTCCGGGGCGACCAACGTCAAAGGGTCCGTGAAAGTCGCCGAGATCTCCGCGGAGTTCGGCGTCTCCGCGGGCCTCAGCGTCACGGCATCCGTCGGGAACTCCGTCACGTTCACTGTTCCCTCCGGAAAGACCGGATACGGCGACTACGGCGTCTGGAGCCTGCCCGTGAGGGGCAAGGAGTACCGCACCCTCGGTCCCGATTGCACCATTCAGTCGCGCGCCGCGAGCACATTGGCCCCCTTCCGGGTGGGCTGGGACGTGACGGTCAAGTGAGGCGGACGATGTGGGCGATGGTCGGCGCGCTGGCCGCGGCATCGCTGACCACCGGCTGCGTGGCGGGAGTCTCCGCTCCCGCCACGTCGCCGGCCTCCCCTCCCAAACCTTCGGCATCCGCCTCACCATCCCCTGCGCCTACCGAACTGACGGTCACTCCCGCGCCCGGTGAACCGCGCGTGGGAACCCTGTCTTCGATCCGCGGCGCCGCCTCTACGGAACCCGCGCCGACGAGGACAGGGCGCGTCGCCGTGTACATCCGCTGCTGGGGCGACGACATCATCACCGTCGAGATCGAGAACTCTGCGACCATCACCCAGCGATGCCTCCCCGACGTCGATGACCCGGGAACACGGAACACCCTCGACGTGGTGGGCGAAACGGTCCGCGTGACGGGTACGGCAGACGTGGCAAACCTGTGGGCGATCGCCATCACGGAGGTACCCGCCGATTGATAAGGGCATCATCGGGATCGCTGGCTGGCTACGCGCGACGCAAACTGGTTATCGGTGCCGTTCTCGCGGTCGCGGCGATCGTTCTCGGAGTCGCCGGCGCCCAGTACGGCAGCTCACTACCGGACGTCCCGAGCACAGGTCCGCGGAACTTCGCGAACCCGACGTACTCCGCGTTGATCGTGGCGGGGATCCTTGCCTGGGTGTGCGCATTAGCGGTCCTCGACCGCGCCTGGCGGTCACTCTTCGGCGCCAGCAGCACGCTGCGGATGGCGTCGACGGGACTTGCCGTGGCCCCGGTCGCCTTGTGGGGGGCTATGGCTCTCATGAGTCTCGTCGGAGGGGGATTCGTCTTTCTGGCCGGAGCATTGCTGCTCCTCGCTCTCGCCAGTCTGATCGTCGGCGTCGCCGCTGCGGCGGCGCTTGTCGCGACGCGTCGACGGTTCCCCCATCCGCCTCCTCGAGGCCGTCGCTCTAGGTCGATCGCACCTGCGGGTCGCGAGCTAGCGGCACGCTGACGCGCGCGCAAGCCCGCACGGTCGAGCGGCCCATCAGCGCGACAGCGCAATACTCTGTACGCATGGCGACCGACCCCGGCAAGGCCCACGGATCCGACGACGCGAAGGATCCCGAGGAGGCCGCCGCGCCCGACGGCGTGATCCGGGAGCCGGAGGACGTCTCCCCCGACACCACCGACGGAGAGACGGGCGAGGCACGCCGGGTCGACGAAGAGGGGCGCACCGAGCCGCTCCCCGACACCGACGGCCGACCGAGCCCGAAGGCCGCACTGGTCTACAACCCGACCAAGGTCGACGGCGACGAGCTGCGCGCGCAGGTCGCGGCGCGCGCGAAGGACGCCGGCTGGTCGGAGCCCCTCTTCTACGAGACGACCGTCGACGACCTGGGCGACGACGTCACGCGGCAGGCGCTGGATGAAGGGGTCGACGTCGTCCTCGTGGCCGGCGGTGACGGCACGGTACGGGCCGTCAGCGAGGCGATGACCGGCTCGGACGTGCCCCTCGCGATCCTCCCGAGCGGGACCGGCAACCTCCTGGCGCGCAACCTCCGCCTCCCCCTCGACGACGCCGACGCCATGATCGCCGCCGCATTCGACGGCGATCGCCTCGCGATCGATGTGGGCATCGCGACGCTCGCGCGTCAGGGCGGGGACAGTGAGAAGCGCGCGTTCGTCGTCATGGGCGGCATGGGACTGGACGCCGCGATGATCGCGAACACCCGAGGCGACCTCAAGAAGAAGGTCGGGTGGGTCGCGTACGTCGACGGCGCCGCGCGCTCGCTCATCGGCGCCAAGCCGTTCCCCGTCATCTACCAGGTGCCCGGACACAAGGTGCACCGCGCCAACGTGCAGAGCGTCGTGTTCGCCAACTGCGGCTCGCTGCCCGCGGGGCTCGAGCTGATCCCCGAGGCCTCCGTCACCGACGGCGACCTCGACATCGCGATCTTCCAGCCCAAGAGCGCCTTCGGCTGGCTGCTCGTCTGGCGCCGGGTCGCCTGGGACAACAGCTTCCTGCGCCGGTTCCGCGCGGGCCGGCAGATCCTGTCGCTGCGCACGAAGGACAACGCCGTGCGGTTCAGCCGCGGCGCCGGCATCGACCTCGCCACCGTCGCCGCCCAGCCGGTGCAGCTCGACGGCGACGAGTTCGGCGAGGCGACGCACGTGACTGCGCGGGTGGAGGCGGGCGGCCTCACCGTCGCCGTGCCCCGCGGACACACGGTGTCGGGGATCTGAGGGGCCTGCCGTGACCTCGCTCGTGTGGCTCCGCGACGACCTCCGGCTCGCCGACAACCCGGCGCTGCGGGCCGCCGTCGACCGCGATGAGCCGGTGGCGGTGCTGTACGTCCTCGACGAGGAGTCGCCCGGCATCCGTCCCCTCGGCGGGGCCGCGCGCTGGTGGCTGCACCACAGCCTGACCGAGCTCGCGGCACGCCTCGCCGAGCGCGGCGGGTCGCTCGTGCTGCGGCGCGGCCCGGCGTCGCAGGTGGTGCCGGCCGTCGCCGACGAGATCGGCGCCGACGCGGTGTTCTGGAACCGGCGGTACGGCGGTCCCGAGCGGGAGATCGACACCTCGCTGAAGGCGCGGCTGCGCGAGGAGGGCCGGGAGGTCGGATCCTTCGCAGCGAGTCTGCTCTTCGAGCCGTGGACGATCCGCACCGGCTCCGGCACGCCCTACGCCGTGTTCACACCTTTCTGGCGTGCATGCCAGGAGCAGCCGCCGCCGCGCGCACCGCTTCCCGAGCCACGGACGATCGAGGGGGCGGACGCACCGGGTGACGACCTCGCCGACTGGGAGCTGCTCCCCACCCGGCCGGACTGGGCCGGCGGCCTGCGCGAGGCGTGGGAGCCGGGCGAGCGGGCCGCACGGCAGCGGCTGCGGACGTTCCTCGCCGACGACCTCGGCGACTACGACCGCGCCCGCGACGAGCCCGCCGCCGGTGCCACGTCGCTGCTCTCTCCGCGACTGCGGTGGGGCGAGATCAGCCCCTACACCGTGTGGCACGACACGGTCGAGGCGGCGGGCACCGGCGCCCACGCGGCATCGGCTCACCGCTTCCTCTCCGAGCTCGGGTGGCGCGAGTTCGCCTGGCACACCCTCTTCCACTTCCCCGACCTCGCCACCCGCAACTGGCGCTCCGCGTTCGACGCGTTCCCGTGGCCGCGGCTGAAGCCGTCGCACCTGCGCGCCTGGCAGCGCGGCGAGACCGGCGTGCCCCTCGTGGACGCGGGCATGCGGGAGCTGTGGGCGACGGGGTACATGCACAACCGCGTGCGGATGGTCGTCGCCTCGTACCTCACGAAGAACCTCGCCATCCACTGGCAGCGGGGCGAGGAGTGGTTCTGGGACACCCTCGTCGACGCCGACGGCGCGAACAATCCGTTCAACTGGCAGTGGGTGGCCGGGTCGGGCGCCGACGCGTCGCCCTATTTCCGGATCTTCAATCCCGAGCGCCAGGCGGAGAAGTTCGATCCGCAGGGCCTCTACATCGCGCAGTGGGCGCCCGACAGCGCCGAGCGCGAGTTGCTGGTGGACCTCGCGGCGTCGCGGCGGGAGGCGCTCGACGCCTACGAGCACGTCAAGCGCGCCCGCTGACGGCGGGTTCGGCGGCCGCGGCGGGTACGGCGGCCGCGGGTCCGGCGTCGGCGGGTCCGGCGCCGGCGGGTTCGGCGTCGGCGGGTCCCGCGTCGGCGGGTTCGGCGGCCGCGGCGTTCACAACTCCGGAGATCTGCGCCGACCGGGAGCGGGCGCCCGCACGATTCCGCGGCCCGCTCCCGGTCGACGCGGCCGATCTTCCGGAGTTGCGAACCGGATCAGCCCTTGACCGCGCCGCCGAGCCCCGCGGAGCGCAGGAACACCGACTGGAACAGCAGGAACATCGCGATCGGGATGAGCGTCGCGATGGCGAGCGCCGCCAGGAACACGTCGAGCTCGGTCTGGCTGGCGACGTCCGGCAGGCGCACCGACAGCGGCTGGACGCCCGGGTCGGGCAGCACCAGCTTGGGCCAGAGGTAGTCCTTCCAGGCGGCGATGATGGCGAACACCGACACGACCCCGAGGATGGGCTTGGACATCGGCAGCACGATCGACCAGAACAGCCGGAACGAGCCCGCGCCGTCGGTCTTGGCCGCCTCGAAGACCTCCCGCGGGAGGGAGTCGAAGAAGCGCTTCACGAGCAGGATGTTGAACGCGTTCGCCGCCATGGGCAGCCACACGGCGAGGTAGTTGTTGAGGAGCGAGACCTCCAGCAGCGGCGGCCGCACGATCGTCAGGTACAGGGGCACGAGCAGCACGATCCCCGGGATGAACAGCGTCGCCAGCACGAGGCCGCCCAGAATCGGCGCGTACTTCGGCCGCAGCACCGACAGCGCGTACCCGGCGGTCGTCGCGACCAACAGCTGCGTGAACCAGGCACCGACGGCGATGACGATCGTGTTGAAGAAGAACTGGTCGATGTGGATGTCGGTCCAGGCCGTGGACAGGTTCTCCCAGTCCACGCCGTTCGGCCAGAGGGCGAACGGGGCGGTGATCGTGTCCTGCGAGGGGGTGATCGCGGCCTTCATGAGCCACAGGATCGGCCCGAGCCCGGCGACGACGAGCGTCGCGAACAGGAACACGTGGACGAGCCGCATGCCCAGCCGCGTGCCGGGCCGCCGGCGCTCGGAGGCCGAGATGATCGAGCGTTCGGCGAGGTCGTCGACCTTCATGAGGTGCTCCAGCGGTTGGTGAGTCGGAAGTAGAGCCAGGACAGGATCGCCAGCACGATCGCCAGCAGCACCGACACCGCGGTCGCCTCGCCGTAGTCGCCGCCGAGGCTGTTGCGGAACGCCTTGTCGTAGATGTAGAGCAGGACGGTCTTGGTGGCCCCTGCCGGCCCGCCGCCGGTGAACAGGAACGGCTCGAGGAACACCTGCGCGGTCGCGATCACCTGCAGGATCAGCATGATGAAGAGGATGCCGCGCAGCTGCGGCAGGGTGACGTGCCAGATCTTCCGCCAGATCCCGGCGCCGTCCACCTCGGCGGCGTCGTAGAGCTCGGGCGGGACGCTCAGGAGAGCGGCGAGATAGATGATGATCGAGCCTCCCGCGGCAGCCCACGTCGCCTCGAGCACGAGCGAGGGCATCGCCTGCGCGGCCGAGGACAGCCACGGCTGGGGCGGGATGCCGACCCACCCGAGGACCGTGTTGAACACGCCGTTCGGCGACGCGTCGTAGAAGAACTTCCACAGCAGCACGGCCACGACCGGAGGGATCACGACCGGCAGGTACGCGAGCGCCGAGTACAGGCCCTTGCCGCGCTTCACCTCGCTCATGAGCACGGCCATCAGCAGCGGCAGCGGGAAGCCGAGCACGAGCGCGAGCACGGCGAAGTACAGGGTGTTGACCACGGCGCGACCGAGTTCGGGATCGCTCAGCACGGTGGCGTAGTTGTCGAACCCGACCCACTCGGAGACGATCAGGTTCGTCTTCTGCAGGCTCATGATCACCGACTGGACGATCGGCGACCACGAGAAGAAGAAGAACACGAACAGCATCGGGAGCACGAACAGCAGGTTCGTGAGCCCGCCGCCGCGCAGCCATGTGAGGGGCGTGCGGCGGGCGCGACGGCGCGCGGGGGCGGGGGGCGGGGCGGATGCCGTCACGCGGCGCTCCGGGACTGTCGTGGTCATGAGTGGCCTTTGCGGTGGAAGTGGGGCGTTTCGCCTGTGCGTTTCGTCTCGCTCCGCTCGCTCAACGACCGGCGTCACACACCGGCCGTTGAGCGAGGAGCGAAGCGACGAGACGAAACGCCCCGGGGGGGGCTCAGCCGTCGAGCTTGGCCTGCGCGTCGGCCTGGGCCTGCGCGAGCAGCGCGTCGATGTCGGCGTTCTCGTCGGTGAGCACGGTCTGCACCACCGCGTCGAGCAGGGCGTAGACCTCCTGGGTCTGCTTCTTCGGCTCGCCGACCGGCGTCTGGTCCCAGATCGAGTCGATGAACGGCGTCATCTGGTCGCGCGGGACGTTGATGTACGGCTCGATCCAGCCGAGCGACTCCTCGTACAGCTCGCGGCTCAGCACGGGCAGCACCGGGGTGCCCACCGCCTGTCCCGATTCGTTGAGGGTCTTCGCGTCGAGGATGGCGGCGTCCTTGTCGAGCAGCTTCTGCATGTAGTACCAGTCGATCCAGGTGACCGCGGCGGCCTTGGTCGCGTCGTCGACGGTGGGGCTCACCACCGCGATGTCGCCGCCGCCGAGCGTGCCGGGCTCGGCGCCCTCGGTCGGCACGACGGTCAGGCCGTACGACTCGGGCTTCAGGCCGAAGTCGCGGACGAGCGCGGTGTAGACGTCGGAGCCCGAGGTGTACATGCCGATGTTGCCCGCGGCGAACTCCTGGTTGATGGTCCCCCAGTCGAGGTCGACCTTGGCACCGAACGAGTCGTCCTCGAACCGGAGGGCGTGCAGGAACTCCAGGGTCGCCTTCGTGCCCTCGTTGTCGATCGTCGACTGCGCCGTGCCGTCGGCGTTGTCGACCTGCGTGCGCCCGCCGCGGGCGACGGTCTGCGCGGTCAGCTGCCATCCGCCGGTGTTGTTGATCGCCATCTGCGCGTACCCGGCCTTGCCGGTCTTGTCGGCGATCTGCTTCGCGTACTCGCGCACTTCGTCCCACGTGGTCGGCGGAGCATCGGGGTCGAGCCCGGCCTGCTCGAAGAGATCGCGGTTGTAGTGCAGGCCCATGGCGTAGGCCTGGCGCGGGAAGCCGTAGATCCGGCCGTCGCCGTCGGTCACGCCGTCGAGGATGATCGGGTTGAAGCTGTCGGTGTAGCCGAGCTCGTCGATCTCGTCGGTGACATCCATCAGCTGCCCGTTCTCGAGCAGCGTCTTCGAGTCGGTGAACGGGACGGTGAACACGTCGGGCAGGCTGCCGCCGGCCAGCTGCACGGCGAAGGTCGGGCCCTCCCACTCGTACTCCACCCCGATGATGTCGATGTCGGGGTGCTCGTCCTCGAACTGCTTCTCCTGGGCGGCGAAGGCCTCGTACGCGGCGGCGTCGGCGCCGGGCGGGAAGGTGGCCACCCGCAGTTCGAGCTTTCCGCCGGCCGTCTCCTCGCCGGTGCCGGCCGAGCATCCGGCGAGGGCGCCGATGGTCGCCGCGGCGGCGAGGCCGGCGATCAGGACGCGTCCTGGTGACTTCATTGTCTTCTTCCTTTCGTGCTGTGTGGTGCGGAGGTCCGAGGAGCGGCCGGGCTCAGAGGTCGAGCCAGACCGTGGTGTCAGGAGGCAGCGCACCCTCCTCGAGGGGCGCGCTGCAGAGGACCACCCCGCGGTGCGGGGGGAGGCTGATCGGCTCGGAGCCGAGGTTGGTGATCGACGCCAGCCGGTCGCCACGGC
Source organism: Microbacterium sp. T2.11-28 (assembly GCF_950097975.1). GTDB lineage: Bacteria > Actinomycetota > Actinomycetes > Actinomycetales > Microbacteriaceae > Microbacterium. Next base: position 305,356 of record NZ_CATNHF010000023.1, on the reverse strand, counting down.
GGAATCCGAGCGCGTCGGGGCCGACGTCGAGCCATGCGAGCGCCCCGCTGCGCAGGTCCGCGGACTGGCGGCGGAACGCGAGGGCATCGCGATACAGGCTGAGCATCGAGTCGGGGTCGGCCTCCTCGGCGGCGACCGTGTAGGCCGACCAGTCCGCCGGCTGCGGCAGCCAGCTGCCGCCCGCCCCGAAGCCGAACGGCGCGGCGGCGCCCGCCCACGGCAGCGGCACGCGGCATCCGTCCCGCCCCGGATCGACCCCGCCGGAGCGGAAGTGCATGGGGTCCTCGATGACCTCCCGGGGCAGCTCGACCTCGGGCAGGCCCAGCTCGTCGCCCTGGTAGACGTACATCGTGCCGGGGAGGGCGGCCACCAGCAGCGCCGCAGCACGGGCGCGCCGGGTGCCGACGGCGAGGTCGGTGGGAACGCCGAAGCGCTTGCGGTCGAACGCGAACCCGGAATCCTCGCGGCCGTACCGCGTGACCGGACGGGTGACGTCGTGGTTCGACAGCACCCAGGTGGCGGGAGCACCGACCGGCGCGTGCTCGGCGAGAGTGCGCGCGATGGAGCGGCGCATGAGCTCCGCGCTCCACGGCTGCGACATGAAGTCGAAGTTGAAGGCGGTGTGCATCTCGTCGGGGCGGAGGTAGCGCGCGAACCGCTCCGCATCCTCCAGCCAGACCTCGCCCACGAGGATCCGCGTGCCGTCGTACTCGTCGGCGACGGCACGCCAGCCGCGGTAGATGTCGTGGAGCTCGTCGCGGTCCAGGTGGGGATGGGCGCCCGGTGCGGGAGCGGTGGGAAGCTCGGGAAGGGCGGGGTCCTTCACGGGCAGGGCGGCCGAGTCGATGCGCACGCCGGCCACGCCCCGGTCGAACCAGAAGCGGAGGATGTCCTCGTGCTCGCGCCGCACGTCGGGGTGGTTCCAGTTGAGGTCGGGCTGCTCGGGCGTGAACAGGTGGAGGTACCACTCGCCGGGAGAGCCGTCGGGGTTCACGGTGCGGGTCCAGGTGGACCCCTGGAAGCTCGAGACCCAGTGGGTGGGCATCTCCGACCCGTCCTCGCCGCGGCCCGGATGGAACCAGAACCGCTCACGTTCGGGACTGCCGGGCCCGGCGGCCAGCGCCGCCTGGAACCACGGGTGCTGATCGCTCACGTGGTTGGGGACGATGTCGATGATCGTGCGGATGCCGAGGCCCAGCGCCTCCTGCACGAGCGCCTCCGCCTCGGCCAGCGTGCCGAAGGGGGCGTGGATGTCGCGGTAGTCGGCGACGTCGTAGCCGCCGTCCGCGAGGGGGCTCGGGTACCAGGGGTTGAACCAGATGGCGTCGACGCCGAGGGCCTTCAGGTACGGCAGGCGGGCACGGACGCCGGCGAGGTCCCCGGTCCCGTCGCCGTTCCCGTCGGCGAAGCTCCGCACGTAGACCTGGTAGATCACGGCGTGCCGCCACCACGGGGGGTCGGTCTGCGGTGCCGCCGGCGCGGCGGCGCGGGTCTGGACCTCGGTGTCCACGGTGCTCCTCGTCGTTCCCGCCGGGTGTGGCTCCGGCGCGACACCGAATGTAGCCATATCGATCATCTATTGCAAGAACCTGCGTGATGATTGCAATTTCATGATTACGCAAGTGCCCGCAAGATCGCGCAAGCCGCCCCCTCCGCCGGGTTGTCCCACTTTCGGCGGCTGATGTCCCACTTTCTGCCGCTCAGGGGCGCAGGAAACGACCGAATGTGGGACATGGCCCCGGCGGGCGGGGTGCGGGGGGTCAGGCGGAGAGCGGCGCGGTCGACGCGCGCAGGACGAGCTCGGGCTCGAAGAGGAGCTCGTCGCCAGCCTCGGCGCCGCCCTGGATCTGCGCGAGCAGGAGCTCGATGACCGTGCGGCCCATCGACTCGATCGGCTGGCGGACCGTCGTCAGCGGCGGCTCGGTGCAGCTCATCAGCGCCGAGTCGTCGAACCCGACGACCGACAGGTCCGCCGGCACCGACCGGCCGCTGCGCCGCGCGGCGCGGACCGCCCCCAGCGCGAGCAGGTCGCTCGCGCACACGATCGCCGTCGCGCCGGCGGCCATCAGCCGGGTGGCGCCCGCCTGTCCGGACTCGAGCGAGTACAGCCCGCGGACCAGCAGATCGTCCGGCAGCGGGGCGCCCAGCCGGTCGAGCACCCGCCGCGCGGCGGCGAGCTTGCGCTGGGACGGCACGTGATCGGCGGGGCCGAGGAGCAGGCCGATCCGCCGATGCCCGAGCTGGTGGAGGTGGATGACGGCCTGCTCGGCGGCGGCCGCGTCGTCGGTCGAGACGGTGGCGAACGGCAGCGCGTCGATGCGGGCGTTGACGAACACCGTCGGCAGCTTCACCCGGCGCAGGCGCTCGTAGTGCTCGTGCGCGGCGTCGGTCTGGCTGTAGTTGCCGCCGAGGAAGATGACCCCCGACACCTGCTGCTGGAGCAGGAGGTCGACGTAGTCGGACTCGGTGATCCCGCCGGCGTTCTGCGTGCACAGCAGCGGCGTGTAGCCGTTCTGCGTGAGCCCTCCGCCGACGATCTCGGCGAGCGCGGGGAAGATCGGATTCGTCAGCTCGGGGAGCACGAGGCCCACGAGACGGGCGCGCTCGCCGCGCAGCTTGGTCGGCCGCTCGTAGCCGAGCACGTCGAGCGCGGTCAGCACGGCCTGGCGCGTCGCCTCCGAGACGCCCGGCTTGTCGTTGAGCACGCGGCTGACCGTGGCTTCGCTCACCCCGACCTTGCGGGCGACCTCCGCGAGACGCTTCGACATGCGCGTCATCCTACGCAAGTGCTTGCAGGATCGCGCAAGTGCTTGCAGGCCTCTTGTCGGGCGGGCGAGGCCGCAGTACTGTGCCCGGCAAGGCGCGGGAAGGGGAATCCGATGCGTCGCTGGGGGATCTTCGCCGTCTCGATGGCATTCACGGTCGCCGCGGGAGCATTGCTGGGCGGGTGCGCCGCAGCCGAGCCCGCGTCAAACGGCGAGAGCCCGCCGGCCACCGTCTGCGACGCGGCCGCTGCCTTCGTGGAGGACGGCGATCCCGAAGCGGCGATCACCCTCATCGACCGCTACCGTGCGCCGGCGATCGCGCGCCTCGAGGCCGGCGCCGGGATCGCGGGCGACGCCACCCGCGCCGTCGCATGCGAGGCGCAGAGGGACGAGGCCCTGCTGACGGCTCCGAAGCCCGACGAGCCGACCCCACCCGTCGGCGCGGTGGACGCGTGGAACGCGACGCTGACGTCCTGGCTGACGCCGCTCGGCACGCTCCTCGCCTGGGCGCTCGGGCTCACGGCCGCCCTGATCGTCTTCGCCCGCCTGCTCGTCTTCGTGGTCCCCTGGCCGTCGCTGCCGCCACGGTGGCGCCGCTCGGCGCCGTTCACCTTCCCGGGATCGTGGTGGCCACTGCCGGTCCTCTTTCTCGGATCTGCCGTTCTCGTGGGGGCGTGGGGTTTCCTCGCCGGCAACCCGGCGCAGTGGCCGGTCGCCGTCGCGGGCGGCCTCGTCGCCGCCTTCGCCACGTGGCGCACCGTGCACTGGTTCGGCGGCAGGCCGCGGGTCGTCGTGGCCGCCGTCGACAAGGAGGGGAACCCGTCGGCGGTCCGGTCGGCGCAGGTCGCCGCACTCACGGTGGAGCTCGGGGCGGGCGGCCCGGGCAGCGTCGACTCCGGGTCGAGCGACCTCAGCCAGCTCACCGACGCCACCGCGAAGGTGTCCGACAACGCGCTGGTCTCGTTCCTCACGGGCGTCGCGGACTTCGTCGTCAACGTGTCGCCGTGGCATGTGGGCGTGACGGAGATCGACGACACGACCTCGCTGGTGGACATCCGCTGGAACGGCCGCCCGGTGGGGGCGGCGACGATCCGCTCCTCCGCCGTGCTCGACGGCGTCGCAGACGCCCCCGCCGATCTGATGCAGCGGCTGCAGGCGGCGGTGGTGGCAACGACACTGGCGGCGCACTACTCCGACATGCGCGGGCTCTACGGCGCGACCAACTGGCGCAGCGTCGGGCTGGCCTTCGCCGCGACCTCCGCGAGCGGCGCAGCCGGTCTCCCCCTCCTGACACGTGCCGTGGAGATCGATCCGGCGAACGCGCTCGCTCGACGGCAGCGGGACAACCTGCTCTACGCCGACCCCGAGGACATCGCCGCCACCGACAGGTATCTGCGTGCACTCGAACGCGAGGCGAACCTCGTCGCCCCGCTCTCGGGCGACCGCGGGCCGTTCCCGTTCGCCTCGGATTGGTCACCGACCGGCACTCCCGGCGGAGCCGCGGCAGAGGCCGACTACCCCGCCCCCGGTCACCTGCTCGCCCGGACGCTCCTGCTGTGGGCGACCGCGCTGTGCAACCGCATCGCGCTGGCAATGGCGGACCCGACCACGTCCGCCGACACGCCCCCTGCGACGGCCGCGGCGCACGCCCGCGTGCTCGGCCAGCTGGTGGACCTGGTCGCACGTCTCCGGGCCGACAACACCGCGATTGCCGACCCGTCCTCGGTGTCCTCGTTCCTCGGGGCGATGCGCGGCCGGACCGCCATCGTCCTGCGACGACTCCACGACAACCCCTCCTACCGCGCGCACGTCGCGCATCTGCTGCCACCCACTCAGGGCTGGTACGACACCGCAGCGGCATCCGGCGACCCCGGGATGAGCTACCGGCTCGCCTGCCGCGCGGCCATGCGCGGGCAGCCCGTCGACGATCTTCTCGCCGTCGCCTTCCTCCGGAAGACCTACGTCGAGTGGGCGCCCAAGGATCCCGAGCTGTATTCGCTGCGCGACGCGCGCTGGGCGCTCCTGCACCCGGACGCACCGGTCGACGTGTGGGAGATCGAGCCCCTCGCGACCCATCGCGACAGGCTCGCCGAGATCGGCATCCGCACCGCCGCCGATCTCGCCGACGCCGGGCGCGACGCGCGCAAGGCGCTCGCGCTCGATGCGGCGTCGTTCGCGCACCTGCGCCGGGTCGCCCGCTTGGCGAAGCGGCTCGAGGAGCGGACGCCGGCGCCGTGGAAGGAGCGCGTGCCGCTCATCTTCGCCGCCCTGGTCGCACAGGACATCGACACCGTGGCGCTCCTGCGCGCCACCGGGCCGGGCGAGCTCATCGTCCCGCTGACGGATGCCGTCCGCGGGGTTCCGAGCCCCGCCGCGCCCGGCTCGTTCGTGCCCCCGGAGGAGGCCGTCGCGACGCTGTACGCCGCGTGGACGAGCTGACCGGCCGTCCCCGCCACGCCGAGGAGGAATGACCGCCGGCCGCCCGGCGTTGTCGGTGGTGATGAGCACTCCCCCGCCTCCCGCCCTGTCCGTCCTCGACCTGGTACCCGTCCGCACCGGTCAGACCAGCTCCCAGGCGGTGACGGCGTCGCTCGACCTCGTGCGCCGGGCCGACGAACTCGGCTACCGGCGGTACTGGTTCGCCGAGCACCACAACATGCCGGCGGTCGCCTCGACCACGCCGCCGGTGCTGGCCGCCGCGGCTGCGGCGCGCACGACGCGGATCCGCGTCGGCAGCGGCGGCGTCATGCTCCCCAACCACGCCCCGCTCGTCGTGGCGGAGCAGTTCGCCGCCCTCGAGGCCATCGCGCCGGGACGCGTCGACCTGGGCATCGGGCGCGCCCCCGGAAGCGATCCCGTGATCACGCAGCTGCTGCGGATGACGGGCACCACGAGCGATGTCGACCGCTTCCCCGAGCACATCCGCGACATCCTGGGGCTCGTCTCCCCCGAGGGCGCGAGCGTCCGGCTCGTGAGCCGGCCGGGCGGATCGGGCGAGCCGTACGCGGTGCACGCCACGCCGTCGGCGACCACGTCGCCCGAGGTGTGGCTGCTGGGCTCCAGTGACTACTCCGCCGGGCTCGCCGCGGCCTTCGGCCTGCCGTACGTCTTCGCCAACCACTTCTCCGGAGAGGGCCTCGAGCGCGCGCTCGACCTGTACCGGTCGCAGTTCACCCCGAGCGAGCACCTGGACGCGCCGCGGACCTTCGTGACCGCCAACGTGGTCGCCGCCGCATCCGACGAGCTGGCGCAGGAGCGCATGCTGCCCCAGGCGCGGATGATGGCGCGACTGCGCGGCGGACGACCGCTCGTCGCGCTCGAGACCGTCGAGCAGGCGGCCGCCGCCGAGGCGGAGGACCACCTGGCGTCGGCGATGCTCGACACCCTCCGCAGCCGCTGGTTCGTCGGCGCGGGCGACGACGTCCGCGCCCGGGTGGCCGCGTTCGCCGCGCAGCACGGCGTCGACGAGGTCATGGTGTCGCCGGTGGCCGCCGCCTACGACGGCGAGCCGATGGACGCCGCGGCCGGACGCGCCGAGACCCTCGAGCTCCTCGCAGCCTGACGGCGCGGGCCCAGGCCCCCGCCTCAGGCCTCGGGCTCACCGGAGATGAGAGCGCGCAGCCAGTCCCGCGCCTCGACGAACACGTCGTCGGAGTAGCGGTCGGGGTAGTGCACGATGGCGCGGTCGGCGCGGGGGTACGACCCGAGGTAGATCACCTTCGGGCTGAAGCGGCGCAGGCCCAGCAGCGCATCCGCCATCCGCTCGTCCTCGATGTGGCCGTCGGCGTCGATGACGAAGCGGTAGCGTCCGAGCGCATCGCCGATCGGGCGCGACTCGATGAGCGACAGGTTGATGCCCCGGGTGGAGAACTGCTCGAGGAGCTCCAGCAGGGCTCCCGGATGGTCGTCCGGCAGCTCGGCGATGAGCGACGTCTTGTCGGCGCCGGTCGGGGCGGGCGGGGCGACGGTGCGGCTCACCAGCACGAAGCGGGTGACGGCGTTGCGGTTGTCGCCGATGTCGGACGCCAGCAGCTCCAGGTCGTAGTGCTCCAGGATGCCGGGAGGGGCGATCGCGGCCTGCGCGGCGCTGTCGCCGTCGACGATGCCGACCGCCGATGCGACGTTGCTCGCGGCGGGGAGGTGGGCGTGCTCCGGAAGGTGGGCCGACAGCCACTGCAGGCACTGCGCATAGGCGACGGGATGCGCGGCGACGAGCGACACGTCCTCCAGCCGGGTGCCGGGACGCCCGACGAGCACGAAGTTGACCGGCACGAGGTATTCGCCCACGATGCGCAGTCCCGGCATGGTGGCCAGGGCGTCCTGCGCGGTGGACACGCCGCCGTCGATCGAGTTCTCGATCGCGATCATCGCCGCGTCCGAGCGGCCCTCGACGACGTCCGTCAGCGCCTCGCCGACGTTGCGCACCGGGCGCCACACCTGGTCCCGCGCTTCGGCGACCTGTCCGAGGGCCGCCTCGGTGAAGGTGCCGGCCGGCCCGAGATAGCTGTAGGTGCGGCGCGGGGCGGGGTCGACGGTCACGGGGGCAAGCCTAGTGCGCTGGACTCGGCGCGACGCCGATGCGCACCACTGCTTCGATCCGGCCTGCGGCGGCGCGGATCCCGGGTGGTTGCGGCCCGCTCGGCGGGTGACGAGGGAGTCACGCCGGTCCGGCGGCGGCGACCTCCCGCACCCGGATGCCACGGCGGATGCCGGTGACGAGCACACCGACGACGAGGATCGCGCCGCCGATCGTCTCGGCCGCGTTCGGGATCTGCCCGAGGAGGAGCGCCGCCGAGACCATCGCCACGACAGGAGCGAGGAGCACCCAGGGGACGACGGCTGCCGGGGGGTTCCGGGCGAGGAGCCCGTTGAAGATCGCGTAGCCGATCACCGTGCAGAGGATCGCGGTGTACAGCGTGGACAGGGCCGCCGCCCACCCGAACGATGCCAGGCCGGCGCCGACCGCCGCGGACCCCTCGACCGCGAGCGACAGCGCGAACGCGGGGACGGGCACCACGAGCGCCGACCACACCGTCAGCGACAGCGCTCCACCGCGTCCAGGACCCCGGACGTCGCCGGCGCGGCGGGCGATCACGTTCCCGACGCCCCACGACAGGGCGGCCGCGAGCGCGAGCACGACCGCGATCGCCGGCGCGTCTCCCCCGCGTCCGAGCGCGACGATCGCGAGTCCGGCGCAGCCGAGCAGGACGCCCACGATCTGCGCCGCCGTGGGACGCTCCCGCAGCACCCCTGCGGCGATCGCGATCGTGAAGACCACCTGCGCCTGCAGCAGCAGCGCGGCGAGCCCGGGCTGCAGGCCGAGTGCCATGGACGTGTAGAGGAGACCGAACTGGCCCAGGCTCATGAAGATGCCGACCCCGACCACGACACGCCATCCGGTGGCCGGGCGCGGGACGACCACGGCGAAGAGCGCGACGACGCCGAACCGGATCGCCACGAACAGGAGCGGGGGGATGCCGGTCATGCCCCACGCGATCACCACGAAGTTCACCCCCCAGAGGGAGGCCACCAGGGCGGCGAGGACCATGTCGCGTCGGCTCATGGCCTCCATCCGACCGCTGTTGGAGGTGAAGCACAAGCGATTGTTTTCGCGTCGAATTCGGTAGCATCGCTACATGATGGATCTGGATGCCGTCGTCTCCCTCCGCACCATCGCGACCGAGGGCAGCGTCGCCCGCGCCGCCGCCATGCTCGGCTTCACGCCGTCCGCCGTGTCGCAGCAGGTGAAGCGCCTCGAGCGGGAGACCGGCGTGGTGCTGCTCGAACGCGCCGGCCGCGGGGTCGTCCTGACCGACGCCGCCACGCGTCTGGTCGTCGCCTCGACGCCGGTGCTCGCCGACATCGAGCGCATCCGCGCCGACATCCAGTCGCTCGCCGAGGCGCCCGACGCGCTCGTCGGGGAGATCCGGATCGCCGCCTTCTCGACGGTGGTCCGGGGCCTCCTGCTTCCGGTGCTCTCCGCGCTCGGCGATCGGCATCCCGCCCTCCGGCTGCCGCTGCGCGAGAGCGAGCCGTGGGAGACGATCGCCCTCGTCGCGTCCGGCCAGCGCGACCTGGGCGTCGTGCACCGCTGGGGCGGAGTGGCCCTCGCGATGCCCGACCATCTGATCGAGACGCCGCTGTTCACCGATGTCGCGGACGTCATCCTCCCCCGGACCCATCGCCTCGCCGACCGCACGTCGCTCCGCCCGGAGGACCTCGCCGACGAACCGTGGGTGGCCACGTTCGACTCGACCATCTGCCGCCAGTGGCTGCGACGCCTCTTCGACGGGGTGAGCGGTGCTCCCCGCATCGTCCACGAGTCGATGGAGTTCCAGAACCACCTCGAGCTCGCCCGGGCCGGCCTCGCAGTCGCCCTCGTCCCCCGTCTCGGCCGCGGCGATCTCGGCGACGACCTCGTCGCGATCCCCACCGAGGGACCGGCGTCGGTCCGTGCGGTCAGCACCGTGCATCGCCGCACCCAGGCGGACTCCCCCGCGCTGCGCGCCGTGCTCGACGAGGTGGCCACGCGCGCGATCGACCTCGGCCGTTCGTAACTCCGGAATCCCGCACGCGTCCGGGGCCTCGGGGCCTCATCCCGTCCCGTCGACGGGCGGTCTTCCGGAGTCGTGGACGCGCGCCGGACGCCACGGAGTCTGTCAAGACCGATGCATCCCCGTCGCCGGGAGGGCAGACTGGACCCATGAGCCGCGCAGGACAGCCCGCCGAAGCATCCGACCTCATCGACATCGACGATCTGATCGCCGCGTACTACGACCGAAAGCCGGATGCCGGGGTGCCCGAGCAGCGGGTCGCCTTCGGCACGAGCGGTCACCGCGGCTCGTCGCTGTCGACGAGCTTCAACGAGGACCACATCCTCGCCACCACGCAGGCGATCGTGGAGTACCGCGCCGCGCAGGGCATCACCGGCCCCCTCTTCCTCGGACGCGACACCCACGGGCTCTCCCGCCCCGCCGAGCGCACCGCGATCGAGGTGCTCGTGGCGAACGGCGTCGACGTGCGCGTGGACTCCCGCGACTCGTGGGTGCCGACGCCGGCGCTCAGCCACGCCATCCTCACCTACAACCGCGCCCTCCGAGAGGCACAGGGATCGGATGCGGCACAGGGATCGGATGCGGCACAGGCGGGCCTCGCGGACGGCATCGTGGTGACCCCGTCGCACAACCCGCCGCGCGACGGCGGCTTCAAGTACAACCCGCCGCACGGCGGTCCCGCCGACACCGATGCCACCGGCTGGATCGCCGACCGGGCCAACGCCCTCATCGCAGAGGGCCTGAGCGGCGTGCAGCGCGTGCGCTTCGCCGACATCGCCGCCGGCCACGTGGGCTCCTACGACTTCCGCGAGGGGTACGTCGGCGATCTCGCGAACATCATCGACGTCGAGGCGATCCGCCGCGCCGGGGTGCGAATCGGCGCCGATCCGCTGGGCGGCGCCTCGGTCGAGTACTGGGCCCTGATCGCCGAGCGCTACGGGCTCGACCTCACGGTCGTGAACCCCGAGGTCGATCCCACCTGGCGGTTCATGACGCTCGACTGGGACGAGAAGATCCGGATGGACCCCTCGTCGCCCTCGGCGATGGCGTCGCTGGTCGCGCGCCGTCACGAGTACGACATCCTCACCGGCAACGACGCGGACGCCGACCGGCACGGCATCGTGACGCCCGACGCGGGGCTCATGAACCCGAACCACTACCTCGCCGTCGCGATCGACTACCTCTACTCGCACCGCCCGGGGTGGCGCGCCGACGCCGCCGTCGGCAAGACGCTCGTGTCGTCGATGATCATCGACAAGGTCGTCGCCGCGCTCGGGCGCCGGCTCGTCGAGGTGCCCGTCGGCTTCAAGTGGTTCGTGCCCGGCCTGCTCGACGGCTCGGTCGCCTTCGGGGGCGAGGAGTCGGCCGGCGCGTCGTTCCTGCGGACCGACGGGGAGGTGTGGACGACCGACAAGGACGGCATCCTCCTGTGCCTGCTGGCGTCGGAGATCCTCGCCGTCACCGGCAAGACCCCGTCGCAGCGGTACGCGGAGCTCGAGGCGGAGTACGGCGCCTCGGCGTATCAGCGCGTGGACGCACCCGCCACGCCCGCGCAGAAGGCGGCGCTCGGCAAGCTCGCCCCCGAGTCGGTGTCGGCGACGACGCTGGCCGGCGAGCCGATCACGGCCAAGCTGTCGCACGCACCCGGCAACGGCGCGGCGATCGGCGGCCTGAAGGTGCAGACCGAGCACGCGTGGTTCGCCGCCCGCCCGTCGGGCACCGAGGACGTCTACAAGCTCTACGCTGAGTCGCTGCGCGGCCCCGAGCACCTCGCCGAGGTGCAGGCCGAGGCGCGCGCCGTCGTCAGCGAAGCCCTCGGCGACGCCTGAGCCCGGCCCCGGGCCCGGTCAGGGACGGCGGTCAGGGACGGTGGTGGTGGCAAAAGCAGGGCCATCCGGGGCTGGCCACGGCTGACCGCCGCCCGCGGGGCGCTGCAGCCTGCTTTCGCCACGCCACGCCTCGCCACGCCGCGCGGCCGGCACCCGAGGTCCCGCCGGATCAGCTCAGGCGCACGGCGGCCCACGACACGGCGGGAAGCGGCAGCACGAGGACGCCGTCCTCGACCCTCACGCCGTCGAGCGCGCGGGGCGCGACGCGGCCCGGGTCGCCGAAGGTGTTGGCCGCGTCGGCGTCGTCGTCGTGCAGGAGATGGGCCTCGGTCACGGTGAGAGCACGCCCGCCCGCCGCAGCGGACAGATCGAGGCGCACCTCGGTGGCGTCGGTCGTCGAACGGTGGGCGACGAACACACTGATCCCGGCATCGTCGACGGTCGCGACGGCGTTGACGGTCGGCACCACGCCGAACCGCGTGCTCTCGAACGTGGCGGATTCGACCGCGATCCGCCGCACCTGCTCCCCCGCAAGGCGGGACGTCAGGGCGAACGGGAAGAACGTCGTCTGCCGCCAGGCGGGGCCGCCCGGCTCGGTCATGATCGGGCCGATGACGTTGACCAGCTGCGCCAGCGACGCCGACCTCACGCGGTCCGCGTGCTGCAGGAGCGTGATGAGGAGGTCGCCGACGACCACGGCGTCGCGCACGGTGTACACGTCCTCGAGCAGGCGCGGGGCGACCGGCCACTCGTCGCGCGGCTGCGAGCCCTCGATCGCGTTCCACCGCGACTGGTACCACACGTTCCACTCGTCGAACGAGATCATGATGCGCTTGTCGCTGGACCTCTCGGCCGCGACCTCGTCGGCGATGCGCACCACCTCCTCGATGAAGAGGTGCATGTCGACGGCCGAGGCCAGGAACTCCTGCGCATCGTCGCCGATCGGCTCGTAGTACGCATGGCAGGAGATGAAGTCCACGTCGTCGAACGTGTGGGCGAGCACCTCGCGCTCCCACGCGCCGAAGGTCGGCATGGTGCGCGACGACGAGCCGCACACGACCAGCTCGAGGTCCGGATCGAACCGGCGCATCGCCTTGGCGGTGCGGGCCGCGAGCTTGCCGTAGTCCGTGGCGCTCCGGGCGCCCACCTGCCACCAGCCGTCCATCTCGTTCCCGAGGCACCACATGCGCACCCCGAACGGCTCGGTGCGGCCGTTGGCCGCGCGGGCCCGGGTGTGCGCGGTGTCGACCTCGGCGTTCGCGTACTCGAGGAGGTCCAGCGCCTCCGCCGTGCCGCGCGTCCCGAGGTTCACGGCGAGCATGAGGTCGGAGCCGACCTTCTCCAGCCACGCGGCGAACTCGTGGAGTCCCACCTCGTTGGTCTCGGTCACGTGCCAGGCGAGGTCGAGCCGCCGCGGACGCTCCTCGCGCGGCCCGACGCCGTCCTCCCAGCGGTAGCCCGAGACGAAGTTGCCGCCCGGGTAGCGGATCGTCGAGACGCCGAGCTCCCGGACGAGCTCCACGACATCGGTGCGGAACCCGTCGGCATCGGCTGACGGGTGGCCGGGCTCGTGGATCCCGTCGTAGATGTGCCGGCCGAGGTGCTCGACGAAGCCGCCGAACAGGCGCCGGTCGAGTGTGATGCCGGGGCCTGTGTCGACGGTCCCGATCGCGGGGCTGGTCATGTCAGTGCTCCGTGTGTCCGAGGGCGAGGTCGTCGAGGAACCGGAGCGCGTCGATGTCGAGCGCTTCCAGTTCCAGCACCGTCAGCGTATTGGCCCCCGCGCGGGTGAGCGGAGCGGGGATGTACAGGGAGGCCTGGGGGCCTTTGCGCCAGTAGCGGCCGAGGCAGGTGTCGCCGATCCACACGAGTCCCTTGCCGAGCCCCGCGGTCGAGAGGGAGAGGTCGGCGGGCTCGTCGAGGGCGAACGTCGCCTGCCACACCGTCGCGCCCACGCCCGGGGCGCCGAGGGCACCGTCGCCGCCCGCCGGTTCCGCGGCGGGGACCGCGTCGAGCTCGACGGCGGACACCTCCCAGGCACTCAGCGGCGAGCCGTCGAGCGTCGCCGGTCCGATCAGGCCCTTCGGCTCCCCGATGCGAGGGCCGTAGTTCACGCGGCCCTCGTCCTCGACGAGGATCTCCAGCAGGCCCCGCCCGGAGGGGAGGGTCAGCGTGCGCTCGTGCGCTTCCCGTGCGAGGGAGCCGACGGGCGCCCCGTCGAGGAGGACCCACGCGCGGTCGCGCACCTCTCCGACCGACAGGACCGCCGGCCCGGCGGCGCCGGCGAGCGCGGTCCGGTAGCGCGCGAAGCCGCGCCAGATGCCGACGGCGTCCATCGTGGGAAGCCCGTCGTGGGTCGTCCACACCGCCGGGGCGACCTCGGCGAGGGTGCCGATCGGACGCAGCGGCGCAGGCTCGGGCACGACGAGAGCGGTGCTCGCCGTGCGCTCCAGCGGCGGCACGGGCGCGTAGCGGGAGATGACCTCGCGGAAGGCCCAGAACTTCTCGGTCGGGCGCCCGGCCTCGTCCAGCGGGGCGTCGTAGTCGTAGCTCGTGACGGTCGGCTGGTAGACGCCCTTGTCGTTGGCGCCGTTGGTCAGCCCGAAGTTCGTGCCGCCGTGCAGCATGTAGATGTTCACCGACGCTCCCGCCGCGAGCAGCGCGTCGAGCTCGTGCGCGGAGGCCGCCGGGTCGGTCACGTGATGGTGGGCGCCCCAGTGGTCGAACCAGCCGCACCAGAACTCGCTGCACATGAGCGGACCGCTCGGCTGCTGCGCGCGCAGGGCCGCCAGGCGCTCCGGCACGCGTGAGCCGAACGAGCCGGTCGTGAGCAGCTCGGGGAGCGTGCCCGCCGCGAGCATGCCGGGGTGCGGCTGGTCGACGGTCGTGAGCGGCACCGTCACGCCGCACGCACGGTAGAGGTCGGTGAGCGCGCGCAGATAGTCGTGGTCGGCGCCGTAGGCCCCGTACTCGTTCTCCACCTGCATCAGGATCACCGGCCCTCCGCGATCGATCTGCAGCGGCACGACGATCTCCATCACGCGCCGGAGGTACTCCGACACCGCCGCCATGTACTGCGGCTCGAGGCTGCGGACGCCGACCGGTCGCGCCTCATCGGCGGCGCGGAACAGCCAGGCCGGCAGGCCGCCCCCATCGAACTCGGCGCAGATGTAGGGGCCGGGGCGGACGATCGCGTGCATCCCCTCCTCGTGGACCGTCTGCAGGAACCGCGCGAGGTCGAGGCGACCGGTCGTGTCCCACGTCCCCTCCTCGGGGGCGTGCTCGTTCCACGCGACGTAGGTCTCGATGGTGTTCAGACCCATCCGCCGCCCCCAGCGGATGCGGTCGCGCCACTGGTCCGGATGGATGCGGAAGTAGTGGAGGGCGCCGGAGATCACGCGATGGGGAGAGCCGTCGAGCAGGAAGTCGCGGTCGCCGATCTCGAAGATCGGTGCGGTCATGGGTACTCCAGAGAGGGGCCGGAGGCGGCGGCGAGGGGGGCGGGCAGAGGCGGGCGGCCGGATCCGGACGTGGATCCGGCCGCCCGTGGGACGTCCCGGGGGACGAAGTCACTCCGAGACGGTGAAGCCCTGCTCCGAGCCGTACGTCACGTTCTGCTGCTGCCACGCGGCGAGGCCGTCGGCGATGGACGTCTTGTTCAGGTAGGCCTGTCCGACGGTGTCGGCGTAGATGCTGTTGGCGTAGGACTGCCAGGGCAGGTACTGCCATCCGGTGCTGACCGAGTTGGCCGCCTCGACGAGCACCTCGTTGATCTTCTGACCGCCGAAGTAGTCCGACTCGTAGTTGAGGAAGTCGTCCGAGTTGAGGTCGGCGACCGTGGCCGGGAACCCGCCGCTCTCGAGGAACACGTCGATGGAGTCCTCGGACGAGTTGAGCCACTTGAGGAAGCCGGCCGCCAGTGCAGGGTTCTTCGACTGCTTGGTCACCGCCTCCGAGCTGCCGCCGTTCTCGGCCGTGACCGCCGCGCCGCCGTCGTAGGTCGGCATCGGCGCGACGCGCCAGTCGCCGGCGCCGTCGGCAGCGCCCGACTCGAACACGCCCGGCATCCACGCGCCGATCGGCAGCGTCGCGATCTTGCCGCTGGCCAGGCCCGCGAACCACTCGTCGGTCCAGCCGGAGATCTGGCTCATGAGGTCCTCCTGCACGAGGGTGTCCCACGTGCTCGCCCACTTCTGGGTGCCCTCGTCGGCGAGGTCGACGGTGATGTTCTCGCCGTCCGCCTGGAAGGGACGCCCGCCGGCCTGCCAGATCATCGACGTGCCGAAGCCGGCGTCGGTGCCGGAGTCGTTGGTGATGAAGTACTCGGGGTCGGCGGCCTGCAGGGCGCGGCCCGCCTCGATGTACTCGTCCCAGGTGGTCGGGACCTCGAGGCCGAACTCGTCGAAGACGCGCTTGTTGTAGAACAGCGCCATCGGGCCCGAGTCCTGCGGGAGGCCCCAGATGCCGCCCTGCTGGGCGACCGCGCCCCACGGGCCGGGGGTGTACAGGTCCTCGAGCTCGCCGAAGCCGTAGTCGGTGAGGTCCAGGAGCGAGTCGGAGAGGATGAACTGCGGCAGCGACTGGTACTCGACCTGCACGACGTCGGGGGCGCCCGACCCGGCGGCGATCGCGTTCTGGAGCTTGAGGTTGTTGTCGTTGGCGCTCGCGGTGTTGACCACGGTGACCTCGACGTTGGGATAGGCGTCCTGGAACGCCTCGACCTGGGCCTCGGCGGAGGGGGTCCACGTCCAGTAGGTGAGCTCCCCGCCCTCCTCGAGCGCCGCCTCGATGGCGTCGGCGCTGCCGGGCTCCGCGTCGTTGCCGGGGGTGGTGTCGCCGGCGCAGGCCGCGAGGCCCGCGCCGATCAGGAGGGCGGCGGCGCCGGTGGCGATGCCGCGGACCAGAGTGCGCTTTCTCATTTGCTGTGTCCTTCCGCTTCTTCGGAGTCGGATCGTTGGGGAGGATGGTTCGACGGTCAGCAGTCCCCTACTGCTTGACGCTTCCCGCGCTGAGCCCCGACTGCCAGAACCGCTGCAGCAGGAGGAACGCGATCACGATCGGGACGATCGTGAGAAGTGCACCGGTGATCACCAGGTTGAAGATCGGGTCGGACCCGACGCCGGTCGCCTGCATGTTCCACTGCTGCAGACCGATGGTCAGCGGGAACAGGGCGGGGTCGTTGAGCATGATCAACGGCAGGAAGTAGTTGTTCCAGGTGGCCACGATCGCGAACATCGCGACGGTCACGATCCCGGGGGCCAGGAGCTTGATCGAGATGGTGAAGAACGTGCGCAGCTCGCCGGCGCCGTCCACGCGCGCCGCCTCGAGCAGCTCGGTGGGCACCGAGTCGACCGCGTACACCCAGATCAGGTAGAGGCCGAACGGCGAGATCAGCGACGGGATGATGATCGCCCACCCGGTGTTCGTGAGGCCCATCTGGCTGAACATGAGGAATGTGGGCACCGCCAGCGCCGTTCCCGGCACGGCGATGGCACCGAGCACCACCGCGAAGATCGCGCGCTTGCCGGGGAAGGTGAACTTGGCCAGGCCGTAGCCGGCGAGGGTGGCGAGGATCGTCGCGCCGCCGGCGCCGGCGACGACGTAGAGCAGGGTGTTGCCGAGCCAGCGGACGAAGATGCCGTCGTTGTAGGTGAGCGTCTCCACGACGTTGTCGAAGAAGGCGAACGGACCCGAGAACCACAGCCCGAACGACGTGTAGAGCGATTCCTGCGTCTTCGTCGAGCTGATGACGAGCCACGCCAGCGGCAGGAACGAGTAGACGAGGAAGAGCGACATCGCGATCGTCAGGCCGACCGAGCGGCGGGGACGGTCGAGCAGCCCCGGGGAGCGGTCGAGGGCGCGCGCCCGGCGGCGCGAGACGGTGGTCGTGGCGGTCATCGCAGCTCCTGCCGGTTGCCGCGCAGCTGCACGACGTAGGCGATCACGGCCGTGACGACGCCCATGATGATCGCGACCGTGGCGGCGTAGTTGACCTGCTGTCCGAAGAAGCTGAGGTTGTAGGCGTACATGTTCGGGGTGAAGTAGGTGGTGATGAGGCTCGGCGCCAGGGGGCGCAGGATGTTCGGCTCGTTGAAGAGCTGGAAGCTGCCGATGATCGAGAAGATGGTGGCGATGACGATCGCGCCGCGCAGGGCCGGGAGCTTGATGCTCCAGACGATCCGGAACTGCCCGGCGCCGTCGAGGGCGGCGGCCTCGTAGATGTCGCCCGGGATGGCGCGCAGCGCCGAGTAGAAGATCAGCATGTTGTAGCCGACGAACTCCCAGGTGACGATGTTGCCGATCGCGACCAGGATCCACTGCTGGGTGAAGGGCGTGATGAGGTCGAAGCCGAGCAGGTTGTTGACGTTGCCCGCCAGCCCCATCCGCTCCGAGTACATGAAGCCCCACATGAGCACGGCGACGACGCCGGGCACCGCATAGGGCAGGAACAGGCCGATGCGGAACAGGGACGATCCCGCGAGGCGGCGGGAGTCGATGGCGAGGGCCGCGACGAGCGCCAGCGCCAGCATGATCGGCACCTGCACCGCGAGGAAGAGCGAGACCCGCAGCGCCCCCTCGATGAACTTCGGGTCGGTGAAGGCCTGCAGGTAGTTCTCGACGCCGACGAACGAGTTGCCGCCGACGAGCTTGTTGCGGAAGAGGCTGAGGTAGATCGAGTACGCCACGGGCGCGAGGAACGTGACGGCGAACACGATCAGGAACGGGGCCACGAATCCGAGGCCCGCCCATTGCCGCGTGGTGGTGCGACGTCCGCGGCGGCGGCCGGCGGCAGCCGTTTCTGCGGGAACCGCGGGAGCGATGGTCGACATCCTCGTCTCAGTCCTCTTCGTCGGGGGTTCGGGCGCTGGCGATGTTTACGTCAACATCGTCGGGGCGAGAGTAGCATGTTCACGTCAACATCTGTCAACCCCGATTCGTCCGAAGGCCTAGAGTGAGGCTGATGTCCCTGGCCAACGAGCACCCCCGATCCGTCTCCCTGCGCGAAGTGGCGCAGCGTGCCGGTGTCTCCGGGCAGACGGTGTCGCGGGTCGCGAACAACGTGCCGAACGTGGCCGAGCCCACCCGCCGCAAGGTGCTGGCCGCCATGAGCGAGCTCGGCTACCGGCCGAACGTCGCCGCGCGCGCTCTGCGGCGCGGCTCGTTCGGCTCGATCGGCGTCGTGGTGTTCACGCTCGGCACCCTCGGGAACATCCGCACGATCTCGGGGATCGTCGCCGAAGCGGCCCGCCGCGACTACGCCGTGGAGCTGATCCAGGTGCAGCCGGCGACCGAGAACGACGCCACCGAGGGACAGGTGTCCTCCGCGCTGTCGCGACTCGGGCAGGACGCCGTCGACGGCATCATCGTCATCATCGAGTCCCACCTGATCTCCAAGTCGGCGCTCGAGTTCCCCGACGGCATCCCGAGCATCATCGTCGAAGCCGGCGCCCGTCCCGACCGGCCGTCGATCAACGGCGACCAGACCGCGGGGGCGCGCCTGGCCGTGCAGCATCTGCTCGACCTCGGGCATCCCACGGTGTGGCACGTCGCCGGACCGGCCGAGTCCAACTCCGCCCGCGAGCGCACCGAGACCTGGCGCGACACCCTCGTCGCCGCGGGGCGTCCCGTCCCCGAGCCGTTCCAGGGCGACTGGAGCGCGGAGGCGGGCTACCGCGCCGGGCTGCGGCTGGCCGAGATCCCCGAGGCGAGCGCGGTGTTCGTCTCCAACGACCAGATGGCCCTGGGGCTCCTGCGCGCGCTCCACGAGCGCGGCATCCGCGTGCCCGAGGATGTCAGTGTCGTCGGGTTCGACGACATGGACGAGGCCGCGCACTTCTGGCCGCCCCTGACCACCGTGCACCAGTTCTTCGAGGATGCGGGATCCTTGGCCGTGTCGCTCATCATCGACGAGATCCAGGGCCGCGACCTCGAACCCGGGGAGCGCAAGGTCGGCATCGAGCTCGTCACCCGCCAGTCCAGCGGCCCCTACCGGGGACCGCACCCCCTACCCACCCCCATCCCGCAGGAGGATTCATGAGCTGGCTCGTCACCGGAGGCGCCGGGTACATCGGCGCCCACATCGTCCGCGCGCTCTCGGACGCCGGCATGTCGCCGGTCGTCCTCGACGACCTGTCGAGCGGGCACGCGGAGTTCGTCCCGGAGGGCGTGCCGTTCGTGCGGGGATCGATCCTCGATCACTCCCTCCTCGTCGAGACGCTCCGCAGTCACCGGGTCGCCGGGGTCATCCACGTGGCGGGCTACAAGTACGCGGGCGTCTCGGTGCAGCGCCCTCTCCACACCTACGAGCAGAACGTCGAAGGGACGCGGGTCGTCCTGGCCGCGATGGCCGAGACCGGCGTCTCCCACCTCGTGTTCTCGTCCAGCGCGGCCGTCTACGGCACCCCCGACGTCGAGCTCGTGACCGAGGACCTCCCCAAGCGCCCCGCCTCCCCCTACGGCGAGTCCAAGCTCATCGGCGAGTGGCTGCTGCGCGATCAGGCGGTCGCCACGGCGTCCTCCGACGCGCCGCTGCGGCACACGTCGCTGCGCTACTTCAACGTCGTGGGCTCCAGCGACCCGAGCGTCTACGACACGAGCCCGCACAACCTCTTCCCGCTGGTGTTCGAAGCCCTCATCGAAGGGCGCACGCCCAAGATCTTCGGCGACGACTACGACACCCCCGACGGCACCAACGTCCGCGACTACGTGCACGTCGGCGACATCGCGGCGGCGCACGTCGTCGCCGCGCAGCGCCTGCAGGCCGGCGAGCCGGTGGAGCCCGCGTACAACCTCGGCTCGCGCAACGGCCTGTCGGTGCGACAGATCATGGACGCCATGGCACGCGGCACCGGCATCGACTTCGAGCCCGAGATCGGCCCGCGCCGGCCCGGCGATCCCGACCGCATCGTCGCGACCGGCGACCTCGCCGCCCGCGACCTCGACTGGCAGAACCGCTACACGGTGGACGAGATGGTCCGCTCGGGCTGGGAGGCCCGCCGCGCCGCCGGCTGATCCCGCCTCACCCTGCTCGTCGCCGACCCCACCCTCTCGCCCCGACCCCACCCTCTCGTGCGCGCACGCACGCGGTGGGCTGGGCGGTACGGGGTGGGCTGGGCGCCGGTGGCGGGGCGGGGCGGCGGGGCTGGGCGGGGCTACGCGGAGGCGCGGGGGACGAGCGTCGTCGGGACGACGGTGTGCGTCGCGGGGGTGTTCGCGATCGCGGCCACGAGCGCGCTGACGGCGGCCTCGCCGAGCGCGTCGAAGTCCTGGCGCACGGTGGTCAGCGGCGGGCGGAACTCCGCGGCGTCCGCCACGTCGTCGTAGCCGACGACCTGCACGTCGACGCCGACGACGCGGCCCGCCTCGGCGAGCGCCCGCAGCAGACCGAGGGCCATCTGATCGTTCGCCGCGAACACGGCGGTCACGCCGGGGCGCGCTGCCAGCTCGACACCGGCGGCGAAGCCGGAGGCGGCCGACCAGTCGCCCCGCACGAGCGGCGGCACCACCGCACCGGCGGCGACGAGCGTCTCGCGCCAGCCGCGCTCGCGCTCTCCCGCGGCGAACGAGGTCTCGGGCCCGGCCAGATGCCACACGGTGTCGTGCCCGCGAGCGAGCAGGTGCGAGGTCGCCGCGGCGGCGCCGCCGCGATGGTCGGACTGTACGGTCGCGAACGCGGGCGCGGCGGCCGGGGCGGGTCGCGGCGAGTCGACCGCGACGATCCGCAGGCCCTGCGGCAGGGCCGCCTCGCCGGCGATCGCGGTCGCCTCGTTCAGCACGATGGCGCCGTCGACACCCTGCTCCCGCAGCTGGGCGAAGGCGCCTGCCACGCCCTCCCGCCCGGCGAGGGTGACGACGGTGAGAGCGAATCCGCGACGGGCCGCGGACGAGGCGACGGCCTCGAGCATCCGCGAGTTGCCGACGGTGGCGAGGGTCGCCACGACGACCCCGATGGTGTGGAAGCGGCCGGTCCGCAGCGCCCGCGCCGTGCGGTTGAGCTGGTACCCGAGCTGAGCCATCGCATCCTCGACACGCGCCCGGGTGGCGGGATCGACGCGGGGGCTGTCGTTGACGACGCGCGACACCGTCTGCGCCGAGACGCCCGCGACCGCGGCGACGTCTCCCATCGAGACCCGACGTTCCATCGCCCCTCCTCTGCCTCGGCCGTGCCGGCACCTGTCGCCGCTCCGGATCGGCTCCCGACTCCGGAAGAACCGGCCGTGTTGACGATAACACGCCGAGCGGCTACCGTGTTATCGTGAACATGCCGGAGATGCGCCCAACCGACACCACCGTTGAGACCCTCGGCGCCGGAGTGGTGAAGCGCACGACCCGCCTCGCCGACGGCCGCGAGCTCCTCTACTTCGACGATCCCGGCACCTCGCTCGGACCGGAGCGCGCCGTCGACGCCCGCGACCTCGGGCCGCGCCCCGAGACGGCGACCATGCGTCAGGACGTGCTGACCGGCGACTGGATCTCCGTCGCCGCCGCTCGCCAGAACCGCGCCTTCCTGCCGCCTGCCGAGCTCGATCCGCTCGCGCCGCAGTCCCCGACGAACCCGTCGGAGGTGCCCTCGCTCTACGACGTCGCCGTCTTCGAGAACAAGTCGCCGTCGTTCGGTCCCGCCCTGGCCGCCGCCACCGGCGACGCCCCCGCGGCCGCCGACCCGCCGCGCGGGCTCGACGACCTCGCCCACCTCGGGCTCGGCCGCACCCGCACGAGCGTCGGCCGGTGCGAGGTCGTGTGCTTCTCGCCGGATCACGCCGGCTCCTTCGGCACCCAGACGGTCACCCGCGCCCGCACCGTCATCGAGGCCTGGGCCGACCGCACCGCCGCACTGTCGGCCCTCCCGGGCGTGGAGCAGGTGTTCCCGTTCGAGAACCGCGGCGAGGCCATCGGGGTCACCCTTCATCACCCCCATGGGCAGATCTACTCCTACCCGTACATCACCCCGCGGACCACGCGGCTGCTCGAGTCCATCGATCGCACCGCCCCCGACCTGTTCGCGCGCATCCTCGCGTTCGAGCAGGACGGCCCCCGCGTGGTGCTCCAGGGCGAGCACTGGACCGCCTTCGTGCCGTTCGCGGCCCGCTGGCCGATCGAGGTGCATCTGCTCCCCCACCGCCAGGTGCCCGACTTCGCCGCCCTCGACGAGGCGGAGCGCGACGAGCTCGCGCCCCTGTACCTGCGTCTGCTCCGCGGCATCGACGCCCTCTACGACAGCCCGACCCCGTACATCGCGGCCTGGCACCAGGCCCCCGTCCACGTCGGACGCGACACCGTGCGTCTCAACCTGCAGATCACGAGCCCCCGCCGCGCGGCCGACAAGCTCAAGTTCCTCGCCGGCTCCGAGTCGGCGATGGGCGCCTGGATCGGCGACGTGCCGCCCGAGGTCGCCGCCGACCGACTCCGCACCGCCATCGAAGGGATCGTGCTGTGACCTCCGCCACCGACCTGTTCCGGGAGCTCACCGGCTCCGAGCCGCTCGGCGTGTGGTCCGCGCCCGGGCGCGTCAACCTCATCGGCGAGCACACCGACTACAACGGCGGCTTCGTGTTCCCCTTCGCGATCGAGCACCGCACCTCGGTCGCGCTCGGTCTGCGCGACGACGGGCGCATCCGCGTCGTCTCGACATTCGATCCGGTCCCTGTCGAGGTGGCGCTCGCCGACCTCGACGCGCTCTTCCCGGCCCGCCGCGACGAGATCGTCGAGTGGGCGCGCTATCCGCTGGGCGTGGCGTGGGCCCTCCTGCGCGACCGGGTGCTGCTGAAGGACGCCGACGGCGGGACCGGCGTCACGGGCGTGGACCTGGCCTTCGCGTCCGACGTGCCGGTGGGCGCCGGGCTGTCGTCGTCCGCCGCCATCGAAGGGGCCACGGCATCCGCGCTCGACGAGATCTGGAACCTCGGCAACGACCGCGTGAGCCTGGCCCGGGCGGGGCGCCTGGCCGAGAACGAGGCCGTCGGAGCCCCCACGGGGATCATGGACCAGATGGCGTCGATGCTCGGCCGGGCCGACGCCGGCATCTTCCTGGACTGCCGCTCGCTCGAGGCTCAGGTCGTCGAGCTCGGCTTCGCCCCCGCGGGGCTGGAGCTGCTCGTGATGGACACCGGGGTGAAGCACGCCCACTCCACCGGCGGCTACGGCGAGCGCCGTGCGTCGTGCGAGAAGGGCGCGGCCCTCATGGGCGTCCCCGCGCTGCGCGATCTGTCGGTCGACGACCTCGCCCGCGCCGAGGAGCTGATGGACGACGTCACGTTCCGCCGCGTCCGCCACGTCGTCACCGAGGACCAGCGCGTGCTCGACGCCGTCGCGACCCTCCGCTCGGAGGGCCCCCGCGCCATCGGCCCGCTGCTCGACGCCTCGCACGCGTCGATGCGCGACGACTTCGAGATCTCGGTGCCCGAGCTCGACCTCGCCGTCGACACCGCCCGCGCGGCCGGCGCCGTGGGCGCCCGCATGACCGGGGGCGGCTTCGGCGGCGCCGCGATCGCGCTCGTCGACCAAGGCCTCGTGGCCTCGGTCGCCCTCGCCGTCGAGCGCGCCTTCGCCGACGCCGGCTTCGCGCCGCCGCACATCTTCGGCGTGCGCCCGGCGGACGGCGCCCGCCGGGACGCCTGACCCCGGCGCCCGAGCGAGGGCTCCCGCCGATCGCGGGTGGTGCGCCGGTGAACGCGGGATGACAGGACTGTCAAGGCCTGGATGCCGTCGCGCCCGCGTCGTAACGTCGGTGATGGCGGCGGAACCCGTCCGCGGCTGGAAGGAGCCATCGTGGCGTTCATCACCGTAGGAACCGAGAACTCGGCCGACGTGGAGCTGTTCTACACCGATCAGGGCGAGGGACCCACCGTCGTGCTCATCCACGGCTTCCCCCTCGACGGCGAGTCGTGGGGCAAGCAGCAGGCGGCGCTCCTGGATGCCGGCTATCGCGTGATCGCCTACGACCGGCGCGGCTTCGGGGCGTCGTCGAAGGCCGGATCGGGCTACGACTACGACACGTTCGCGGCCGACCTCCACGCCCTCATGGAAGACCTCGACCTGACCGACGTCACCCTGGTCGGCTTCTCGATGGGAACCGGCGAGATCGCCCGCTACCTGTCCCGCTACGGCGCCACCCGCGTCGCGCGCGCGGCGTTCCTCGGCTCCCTCGAGCCGTTCCTGCTCATCACCGACGACAACCCCGACGGCGCCGGCGACCAGGCCTTCTTCGACGGCACGTCGCAGGCCGTGCGCGACGACCGCCACGCCTTCCTCACCGGGTTCTTCCACGACTTCTACAACCTCGACGACACCCTCGGCAGCCGCATCTCGCAGGAGGCGCTCGACGCCTCGGTGGCCACCGCCCGTCAGGCCGGGAACACCGCGATCGCCGCGGCGCCGCTCACCTGGGCGACCGACTTCCGCGGGGACATCCCCGCCATCACGGTGCCCACCCTGATCCTCCACGGCACGGCCGACAACATCCTGCCGATCGACAAGACCGCCCGGAAGTTCCGCGAGCTGCTCCCCGAGGCGACCTACGTGGAGATCGAGAACGCGCCGCACGGACTCCTCTGGACCCACGGCGACGAGGTCAACGCCGCGCTGCTCGAATTCCTCGGAGCGTCGCCCGCCGAGTGACCGCGTGAACCGCGCGCCCGAGATGCAGGTGGCGCGGCGCGCGGCGGCCGTCGCGATCGCCGCGGCGGCCGTCGCCGCCTGCGCCGGCGTGGCCGCGGAGGTGCACGCGTGGGCTGCGTCGCGGAGCCGCTATCCGCGCGTCGCGGAGCACGGCCCCGCGGCGGGGCGCGACGTCGTGCTCGTGCTCGGCTACCGCTCGCGCGACGACGGCCGGATCAACGCGCTGCAGGCCTGGCGGGTGCGGATCGCCCTGCGGTCCGCACCGGCCGGAGGGCTCTTCGTCGTCTCGGGCGGCGCCGTCCACGGGGAGCACGCCGAGGCCGACGTCATGGCGGACTACGCGATCGTGCGCGGCGGCATCGCGGCGTCGGACATCGTCCGCGAGCGGACCGCGCGATCGACGCGCGAGAACATCGCGCGGTCGCTCCCCTGGCTCCGCGAGGCCCGGACGATCCGCATCGCCTCGAACACGCTCCACGCGCGGCGCGCGCGAGGCTATCTGCGCGAGATCGCCCCGGACCTGTACGCCCGCCTGCGGCCGACCCGCGACTTCGTGCCCTTCGAGATCGGGCCGCTGCGCCTGCCCCTCACCGCCTACGACGCGGTGGCGTCTCTCGGCGCCGCCCGCGCCGGTCGGCGCGAGCGCCGGCGCTTCTCGGCCGGACCGGGGGCGAAAGCAGGCTGAACCGGCCCGATCCGGCCCCGACACTCTCCTCGCGCCGGTTCGGCCTGCTTTTGCCACGCCGGCGGCGGTTGACGGCCGGCGGCGGTCGGTCAGTCGAGGCGGACGACGGCGGCGGGCATCCGCTTCCGCATGACGGCGAGCGCCTCGGGGTTGTCGTCGACGAGCACCGCGTGCCGGCCGAGGGCGGCGGCCACCGAGCCGGTGGTGCCGCTGCCGGCGAACAGGTCGAGCACCCGGTCGCCGGGCCGACTGGAGGCCTGGACGATCCGGCGCAGGATTCCCTCCGGCTTCTGCGTGGGGTAGCCGGTCTTCTCCCGTCCGCCGGTGGGGACGATCGTGTGCCACCAGACGTCGGTCGGGAGCTTGCCGCGGGCGGCCTTCTCGGGCGTCACGAGTCCGGGCGCCATGTACGGCTCGCGGTCGACGGCGTCGGAGTCGAACCAGTAGCGCGCCGGATCCTTCACGTACACGAGGATCGTGTCGTGCTTGGTGGGCCAGCGGCGCCGGCTCTTCGCGCCGTAGTCGTAGGCCCAGATGAGCTCGTTGAGGAAGCTCTCCCGCCCGAACAGGGCGTCCAGCAGCACCTTCGCGTAGTGGGCCTCGCGGTAGTCGAGGTGCAGGTAGAGCGTGCCGTCGTCGGCGAGGAGACGCCAGGCCTCGCGCAGCCGCGGCTCGAGGAAGTCCCAGTAGTCGTCGAACCTGTCGTCATAGGCGCGCAGGTCGCCGCGGAGCCGCGCGTAGGTCGTGCCTCGGAATCCGGCCTTCACGGGCGCGTCGCCCGTCTCGGTCCCCGAGCCGACGGACGGGCGGCCATAACTCCGGTGATCCGTGGGGTCGCCGTGGCGGGTTGCGCGGGATTCCGCGGGCGGAGGCCCGCCAGCCTCCGGTTCTGCCGGAGTTGTGTGCACGCCCCGGACGGCACTCTCGACGGCCTTGCCCTGCACGCGGCCCGTGTTGAACGGGGGATCCAGGTAGATCAGCGTGAACGACGCGGCCGGCAGCGTGCGTGCGACCGCGAGGTTGTCGCCGTGATGGATGGTGACGGACCCCTCGACGGGCTCGGACCCCGGCGCGGGCTCGGGGACCGGGACGGCGTCGGGGATCACGGGACGCGGTGCAGCCACGCGTCGGTCGAGAACTTCGACGCGACCAGGGCCTCGGCCTCGGCGTACTCCTCGTCGGAGATCGTCCCCGGCTCGGCGGCGTAGAGCTTCGTGAACGTCTCGATGAACCGCTCGATGATCGCCTCGCGCGGCAGACCGGTCTGGCTGCGGAGCGGATCGACGCGCTTGGCCGCCGAGACCGTGCCCTTGTCGCTGAGCTTCTCCCGCCCGATGCGCAGCACCTCGGTCAGGACCTGGCCGTCCATGTCGTACGACAGCGTCGCGTGGTGGAGCACACCGCCGTTCGCGAGCCGCTTCTGGGCGGCGCCGCCGATCTTGCCCTGTGGCGAGGCGATGTCGTTGAGCGGCTGGTACACCGCGTCGATGCCGAGCGACCGCAGCGCCTGCAGCACCCAGTCGTCGAGGAAGGCGTAGGAGTCGGCGAACGTCATCCCCGCGACGAGGGATGCCGGGACGTACAGCGAGTAGGTGACGATCGAGCCGGCGGCCATGAGCATCGCGCCGCCGCCGGAGATGCGGCGGACGACGTCGAACCCGTGACGGGCGGCGCCCTCGGGGTCGACCTCGTTGCGGTACGACTGGAACGAGCCGATGACGACGGCGGACTCGTCCCACTCCCAGATGCGGAGGGTGGGGCGGCGCCGGCCGTCGCCGACGCGCGTGGTGAGCACCTCGTCGAGGGCGAGGTTCATCCGGGGCGACACCGCGCGCTCGTGGACGACCTCCCACTCGAAGTCCCGCCAGCCGGGCGCGGTCACGAGGGCCCGGCGCACGGCCGTGCCCACCGACTCCGGCGTGAAGCCGAGCAGCTGCGCCCCCTCGGGCAGGGCGGCGCGGACGGCGGCGGCGATCGTCGCGACGTCGGACTCGACCGGCATCCCGTTCACGGCGGCATCGATGTCGAGGAGCGCGTCGTCGGGCTCGAGGAAGAAGTCGCCGGCGAGGTGGAAGTCGGCGATGCGACCGTCCCGGACCTCGAGATCGACGACGACGAGCTTGCCGCCCGGAACCTTGTACTCACCGTGCATGATCACAGCCTACGAGCCGCGGGGAGCCGCGGCGCGGGGACCCGCGTCAGCGGCGGGCGAAGCGCGCGTCGAGCCAGGCGAGCAGGTCGGCACGGACGTCGGCCTGCATGGTCTCGTTGAAGATCTCGTGACGGGCGCCGGGATAGACGAGCGTGGTCACATCGGTCAGGCCCGAGCGGGTGCGGTAGGCGTCGGCGAGCTTGTGGACGCTGCGGGGGCCGCCGACGGTGTCGTCCTGGCCGACCATGAGGAGCGCGGGCAGGTCGCGCCCGAGGTTGCGTCGCGGACGCCCGTACAGCCGCGCGGCGTCGATCACACCGAAGAGCTTCAGCAGCGGCTCGGACGTCGTCAGCGGGTCCGCCAGGAACGCGGGACCGACCTCGGGATCGCTCGAGAGCCATTCCGCGCCGTGGGCTCCGGGCGTCTTCCACGGGGCGTTGAGGTCGCCGGCGTTGAGCGTGCCGGGCCAGCGCAGCGCCGACCCCGACAGCACGAACGCGTCGTAGGCCTCGGGCCGGTCGTCGACGAGCATCTGGGTGAGGAACGACCCCCACGAGTGCCCGATGACGATGAGCGGCAGATCGGGATGGTCGGCGCGGATGATGTCGGTCAGCTGTCGGCACGCGGCCAGCGTGGCCGGCATCCCGCCCGCCCCGAGCCGGCCGAGCCGGCCGGCGTCGCCGCCGTGCTGCGCCATTCCGGTGCGGCCGTGGCCGCGGTGGTCGTCGGCGTAGACGGTGAATCCGTCGCCGGCCAGCGCGTCGATGAGTGCGCGGTAGCGTCCGGCGTGCTCGCCCACGCCGTGCAGCAGCTGCACGACGCCCCGCGGGGTGCCCGCCGCGGGACGCACGTCGTAGTAGATGACGACGCCGTGGGCGTCGGTGAAGGTCCGCTCTTCGGCGAGTTCGGGCATGCCGCAGAGTCTACGGCGGGAAGCCGCGCGCCCGGCGAAATCGCTTAGCAAGGGTAATGAGCCTGGATAATGAGCTAAGCTAATGAATTGAATGAGCACCACGACCCCCTCCCCCTCGTCCCCACCCGCGCCGTCGTCGACCGAGGCCTCTCTGGCCTCCGATTTCCGCATGGCCACCTTCCGCCTGGCCCGGCGACTGCGCTCCGAGCGCGCCGTCGACTCCATGAGCGACGGGCAGTTCGCCGTCCTCGCCGCGCTCAAGGTCCACGGCCCCCACACGCTGGGCGAGCTGGCCGACCGCGAGCGCGTCACGGCGCCCTCGATGAACCGCACCGTGAACGCCCTCGAGGAGTCGGGCTACCTCAGCCGCACCGCCGACGCCGACGACCGCCGCAAGGTCAACATCCAGCTGACCGAGGCCGGTCTCGCGGTGGTCGAGGAGACGGTGCGCCGCCGCGACTCGTGGCTGGAGCACGCCCTCGACGAGCTGACGCCCGAGGAGCGCGATGTCCTCGCCCATGCGGCCGCCATCATGCGGGAGGTGGCAGGCCGATGAGCGCCATGTTCCGCTCCTTCTCGGTCTTCAACTACCGCGTCTGGTTCATCGGCGCGCTCGTCTCGAACGTCGGCGCGTGGATGCAGGCGACCGCCCTCAGCTGGGTCGTCCTCACCGAGCTCACCGACAACGACGCCGGCGCGATGGGCGTCACCATGGCATTGCAGTTCGCCCCGCCGCTCCTGCTCGTCGGGGTCACCGGCTGGGTCGCCGACCGCTTCGACCGCCGGCGACTGCTGATGATCACGCAGTCCGTGCTCCTGCTCCTCGGGGCGGCCATCGGCGTCCTCATCCTGTCGGGCGTCATGACCCTCCCCCTCATGTACACGTTCGCGCTGGCGCTCGGCGTGGTCGCCGCCTTCGACAACCCCGCACGGCAGGCCTTCGTCTCCGACCTCGTGTCGCGCGAGACCGCCTCGAACGCCGTCGCGCTGAACGCGGCGTCGTTCAACGGCGCGCGGATGATCGGGCCCGCCGTCGCGGGCGTCGTGATCGTCGCGGTGGGCACCGGCTGGGTCTTCCTCGTCAACGCGGTGACCTTCCTCGCCATGATCGTGGCGCTCGCGATGATCCGGATCGACGAGCTCATCCCGCGGGTGAAGGCCTCGGGAGCGGCGCGCCTCGCCGACGGCGTCCGCTACGTGGCACGACGGCCCGACCTCGTGGTCGCCTTCTCGATGGTGTTCCTCCTCGGAGCCTTCGGCATGAACTTCCCGATCTTCGCGTCGACGATGGCGCTGGAGTTCGGGCAGGAGGCCGACGGCTACGGCCTGCTCAGCTCGATCCTCGCGATCGGCTCCCTCGCCGGCGCGCTGCTGGCTGCCCGCCGCGACCGGGCGCAGATCCGCTTCGTCATCGCCGGCGCCGGGATGTTCGCCGCGGCCGCCCTGGTGTCGGCGTTCATGCCGACGTACTGGCTGTACGCGGTGACGCTGATGTTCACCGGCTTCGCCGTGGTGACGACGCTCACCACCGCCAACGGCTACGTGCAGACCACCACCGATCCCGCCCTGCGCGGTCGCGTGCTCGCCCTGTACATGGCGATCCTCATGGGCGGCACCCCGATCGGCGCCCCGATCGTGGGCTGGGTGGCGGCGCAGTTCGGTCCGCGGGCCGCGATCCTGCTCGGCGCCGTGGCGGCCCTCGTGGCGTTCGGCATCGGCCTCACCTGGCTGCTCGTGTCGGGTCGCCTCCACCGCCACGCGTCGCGGCGGTTCGCGCTGTCGCTCGACGAGACGCGCCCGATCACGGTCGTCGCCCCCGAGGAGTTCAGCGACGAGGTGGCCTCGACCACCCCGATCCGCATGCCCGGCGACCTCCCCCGCGCCCCGCGCTGATCCCACCTCCGCTGACCCCACCTCCGCCGATCCCACCTCCGCCGAGCCGACACGCTTCGTGCGAGCCGACACGCGAGATGCGGTGCGAATCGTGTCGGCTCGCACAAAGGGTGTCGGCTCGCGAAGGCAGGAAGGGAGGCAGGGAGGCAGGGCGGGCGGCGTCCGCGCCCTCGACAATCCGGTTAGCGAGCGATAACCTGAATCGAGTTATCCACCGATAACCGAAGCGAGGATGCCGTGTCGACGACGACCGCCCCGGACTACCGCGCCCTGGTCGACGACCTGCGCGAGAGGCTCGACCGCGCCGCCCGCGGCGGCCCCGAGTCCTCCCGCGCACGCCACGTCGAGCGCGGCAAGCTGCTCGTACGCGAACGCATCGACGAGCTGCTGGACCGCGGCAGCCCCTTCCTCGAGATCGCCCCGCTCGCGGCCTGCGACCTCGACGCGCCGGACGCCGAGCCCACCTGGCCCGCCGCGGGCGTCGTCGCCGGCATCGGTCTCGTCCACGGGCGGCCGGTCATGGTCGTCGCGAACGATGCGACCGTCAAGGGCGGCACCTACCATCCGCTCACGGTGAAGAAGCATCTGCGCGCACAGGAGATCGCCGCCGAGAACCGCCTCCCCTGCATCTCGCTGGTCGACTCCGGCGGGGCCTTCCTGCCGATGCAGGACGAGGTCTTCCCCGACCGCGACCACTTCGGGCGGATCTTCTACAACCAGGCGCGGATGTCGCGCGACGGCATCGCGCAGATCGCCGCCGTGCTCGGCTCGTCCACCGCCGGCGGCGCCTACGTCCCGGCGATGAGCGATCAGACCGTGATCGTGCGGAAGCAGGGCACCATCTTCCTCGGCGGGCCGCCCCTCGTGAAGGCCGCGACGGGCGAGGTCGTCTCGGCCGAGGAGCTCGGCGGCGGCGACACCCACTCGAGGATCTCCGGCGTCACCGACCACCTCGCCGACGACGACGCGCACGCGCTGCAGATCGTCCGCGACATCGTCGCGACCCTCCCGGCACCCGCACTGTCCGGCGTGCTCGAGACGGTGGTCGGCGCAGGCCCGGTCGATCCGCCCGAGTTCGCACCGGAGACGCTCTACGACGTCGTCCCGGTCGACCTCACGACCCCCTACGACGCCCGCGAGATCATCCGCCGCCTCGTCGACGGCAGCCGGTTCGACGAGTTCAAGCGCGAGTACGGGGAGACCCTCGTCACCGGCTTCGCGCGCATCCACGGGCATCTCGTGGGCATCCTCGCCAACAACGGCGTGCTGTTCTCCGAGTCGGCGCTCAAGGGCGCCCACTTCATCCAGCTGTGCGATCAGCGCGGCATCCCCCTCCTGTTCCTCCAGAACATCACCGGGTTCATGGTCGGGCGCGAGTACGAGGCGGGCGGGATCGCCAAGCACGGCGCGAAGATGGTCAACGCCGTCGCCTGCGCCCGCGTGCCGAAGCTCACCGTCGTGGTCGGCGGATCCTTCGGAGCCGGCACCTACTCGATGTGCGGACGCGCGTACTCGCCCCGCTTCCTGTGGCTGTGGCCGGGCGCGCGGGTCTCGGTCATGGGCGGACCGCAGGCCGCGTCGGTGCTCTCGACGGTGCGCCGAGACCAGCTCGAGGCGGCCGGCGCGACGTGGTCGGCCGAGGAGCAGGCCGCTTTCGAGGCGCCGATCCGCGAGCAGTACGAACGCCAGGGCAGCCCCTACTACTCGACGTCGCGCCTGTGGGACGACGGCGTCATCGACCCCGCGCAGACCCGCGACGTGCTCGGACTGGCGCTCGGCGTCGTGGCCGCCGGTGCGGCAGCGCCCGCCCCCGACCCCGCCGGCTACGGCGTCTTCCGGATGTGAGCCCCATGCCGCCCCTGAGCCCCATGCCGCCTCTGAGCCCCCTGCCGCCTCTGTTCGAGACCGTGCTCATCGCCAACCGCGGTGAGATCGCGGTGCGCATCATCCGCACCCTCCGGCGCCTCGGCATCCGCTCGGTCGCCGTCTACAGCGACGCGGATGCCGGCGCGCTCCATGTGCGCCTCGCCGACGCCGCGGTGCGGCTGGGACCCTCTCCCGCCGCGCAGAGCTACCTCGGCATCGACCGCGTGATCGACGCCGCCCGGCGCACCGGCGCGCAGGCGATCCACCCCGGGTTCGGGTTCCTCGCCGAGAACGCCGACTTCGCCCGGGCGTGCGCCGCAGCCGGGATCGTATTCATCGGACCGAGCCCCGAGGCCATCGCGGTGATGGGCGACAAGATCTCCGCCAAGCAGACGGTCGAGGCCCGGGGCGTGCCGACCGTGCCCGGCCTCGCCCGCCCCGGTCTCTCCGACGACGAGCTCGCCGCGGCGGCGCCCGGTATCGGGTTCCCGGTGCTGATCAAGCCGTCGGCAGGCGGCGGCGGCAAGGGCATGCACGTGGTGACGGATGCGGCGGACCTCCGCCCCGCCCTCGCGGCGGCGCGCCGGGAGGCGGCGGCGAGCTTCGGCGACGACAGCCTCTTCCTCGAGCGCTACGTCGCCTCCCCGCGCCACATCGAGGTGCAGGTCGTCGCCGACGCCGAGGGACGCGTGATCCACCTCGGCGAGCGCGAGTGCTCGCTGCAGCGGCGGCACCAGAAGGTGATCGAGGAGGCGCCCTCCCCGCTGCTGGAAGGTCTTCCCGACGGCGCCGAGATCCGCCGGCGACTGGGCGAGGCGGCGTGCGAGACCGCCCGCAGCGTCGGCTACGCGGGCGCCGGCACCGTCGAGTTCATCGTGTCGGCCGATGCCTCGGGCGAGTTCTTCTTCATGGAGATGAACACGCGCCTGCAGGTGGAGCATCCCGTCACCGAGCAGATCACCGGGATCGACCTCGTCGAGCTGCAGCTGCGGATCGCCGCGGGGATGCCGCTGCCGCTCGCTCAGGACGACGTCGTCCTGTCCGGGCACAGCATCGAGGCCCGGGTCTACGCCGAGGACCCGCGCGCCGGCTTCCTTCCTACTGGCGGCCGCGTCGACCGGGTCGTGCACCCCGGGGGAGAGGGCGGGGGCATCCGCGTCGACACCGCACTGGAGGACGGCCTCGACGTCGCGATCGACTACGACCCGATGCTCGCGAAGATCATCGCGTGGGCGCCCGATCGCGATGCCGCCCGCCGCCGCCTCGTGCGCGCCCTCGCGGACACCGCCGTGCTCGGGTTCGAGACGAACCTCGAGTTCCTGCGTCTGCTGCTCGAGCATCCCGACGTCGTCTCGGGCGATCTCGACACCGGCCTCATCGCCCGCGTCTTCGACGCCCTGCCCTTCGCCGACGCCGACGCCCGCGTCTTCGCCGAGGCGGCGCTCATCCGCGATGCCCGCCGGACGCCGTCCCCCGGCGGGCATCCCTGGGTCCGCGGCGACGGCTGGCGACTGGGCGACGCCCCCGGCGTCCCGCGCGCGGCACCGCGCCGCTACGACCTCGTCGCGGGGGCGGCGACCGCCGCCGTGCGGATCTGGGGCACCCCGGAGGCCGCTCTCGTGAAGGTCGACGGCGGGGCGACCCAGACGGCATCCGCCGTCCTCCACGGCGACGCCGCGACCATCGTGCTCGACGACGCCGGACGCACCGTCCTCGCCCGGGGCGATGCGCTCAGCGCCGACGGGGCGACGTTCCGGGTGACCGAGCGGCGCGCCGAGCGGGCGGATCGCGATGCCGCGAGCGCGTCGCCGCAGCTGGTGTCGCCCATGCCCGGCACCGTCGTCGTGGTCACGGCGGCGGACGGCGCGCACGTCGAGCCCGGCGACCCGGTCGTCGTCGTCGAGGCGATGAAGATGGAGCACGTGCTGCGCGCCGGGGTCGCCGGTACGGTACGGATACGGGTGGCCGTCGGAGACCAGGTCTCCCGCGGCGGGGTCGTCGCGACGGTCGATCCCGACGGCGGCGACACCGAGGACGGCGACGCCCAGACGCAGGGCCGACAGGAGGACCGATGAGCGACGACCGCCGCATCACGCAGCGCGGCCTCTACTTCGACGAGCTGGAGGAGGGCGTCGTGTACGCCCACAGTCCCGGCCGGACCGTCACCGAGGCCGACAACGTGCTGTTCTCGACCCTCACGATGAACCCGCAGGCGCTCCACCTCGACCAGGCATGGGCGGAGGGCACGGAGTTCGGCGAGCGGCTCGTCAACAGCATGTTCACGCTGTCGACCCTCGTGGGACTGTCGGTGGCCCAGCTGACCCAGGGCACGATCGTCGCCAACCTCGGCTTCACCGACGTCCGGTTCCCCGCCCCCGTGCGCGTGGGCGACACCCTGTACGCCGAGACGCGCGTGGTCGGCAAGCGCCTCTCGCGGTCGCGGCCCGAGCAGGGCGTCGTCGACTTCGCCCACACGGCCCGCAACCAGCACGGCGAGGTGGTCGCCGAGGCCACCCGCACGACCCTGATGCGGCTGTCGCCCGGCGCGGCGGTGCCGCCGGCCGCAGGTTCGTAACTCCGGACACGCGTCGGGCCGCCGGTCATGCGGGGCCGGATCGGCGCGGCCGACGCACCGCGGGGCTCCGGATTTCCGGAGTTGTGCGCAGCGAGGTGGGCGCACCTCGCCCGGGAGGCGGGCGCTCAGCCGAGCAGCGCGCGCTCGGCCATGCCGGCGAGGATCGCCGCGGCGTCGGCACCCGACGCGGCGGCGCTGTGGGGCGTGGAGTTGAGGATGCCGAAGGCTCCGAGCAGGCGGGTCTCCCGCTCCGCCGCCGTCAGATCCGGCCGTGCGGCGGCGAGCACCGCATCCCACTCCGACACGTAGGTGCGCTGCAGCGTGCGCACCCGGCGGCCGACGTCGGCGGGAAGCCCGGCGAGTTCCCGGTCCTGGATGCGGATCACGTCGGGAGCGGCCACCGCGAAGCCGACGTGGAAGGCGACGAGCTCGCGCAGCACCTCCGCCGGGTCGGACGCCGCGCCGGTTCCGAGGATGCGGCGTCCTCCGGCGAGCAGTCGCTCACTGGCATCCACCAGCAGTTCGGCGAGGATCGCGTCCTTGCTGGCGAAGTGCTTGTAGAGCGCCGGGCCCGACATCCCGACCGCTTCGCCGAGCTCGGCCGTGGTGACGGCGGCGAAGCCGCGCTGGGCGAAGAGGGCGGCGGCCCGCTCCAGCAGCAGGGCGCGGCGGTTCGCCTTCTGGGTCTCGCGCCACGTCGCCGTCACGCGCCCATCGTAGCGTTCGGTGAACGCTCATTCACCGGATTCCGCGTCGGGGCACCTGTCAAGGCCCCTGACCGGCACGTCGCACGGGCGTAGCGTCGCGATCATGGCACACGAGACACCGTCCGACGAC
This sequence comes from Microbacterium sp. T2.11-28, assembly GCF_950097975.1. Classification (GTDB taxonomy): domain Bacteria; phylum Actinomycetota; class Actinomycetes; order Actinomycetales; family Microbacteriaceae; genus Microbacterium. The sequence continues at coordinate 269,670 of NZ_CATNHF010000023.1, read as the reverse complement.
GCATCCACCGAGCAGCAGGCCCCGGTCGGGGGCGACGAGACCACCGAGGACGAACTCCAGGCCGACAACGCCGTGGAGGCCGACACCCTGAAGACCCTCGACCCCGACGACGCCCCGGCCTGACCCTCCGCCGAGCCGACACGATCCGCGCGAACCGACATCATCCGCACCGCGCGGACCGTGTCGGCTCGGCGGAATCTTGTCGGCTCGGCGAAGGAGAAGGGCAAAAGGAGGGGAGAGGGACCCGGCGGGGTCACGCCTCGCGCGTGATGGTCACCTTCACGTGCAGATCGCTCTTGAAGGGGCCCGCGTACACGCCGCGCAGCGGCGGGACGTCGTTGTAGTCCCGCCCGCGCCCGACGAGCACGTGGCGGTCGCCGATCTCGACGCCGTTGGTGGGATCGAATCCCTGCCAGTCGCCGGCGAACCACTCCACCCAGGCGTGCGACTCGCCCGACACGGGCACGCCGATCTCGGGGTTCGCCTGCGGGTGCAGGTAGCCGGAGACGTAGCGTGCCGGGATGCCGACGTGACGGAGTGCACCGAGGGTGATGTGCGTGATGTCCTGGCAGACGCCCTTGCGCTCCACCCACGCATCGGCCGCGGTCGAGTGGACGCCGGTGATGCCGTGCATGTACTCGACGGCGTCGCCGATGGCGCGCGCGATCGCCAGGGCGGCGTCGGCGGGCCGGTCGTGCTGGTCGGCGATCGAGCGGGCGATGCCGGCGACCTCGGGGTGCGGCGCCGTGCGCGAGGTCTGGCCGAGCATCTCGACCGTCGCGATCTGACGCTCGGCCTCCTGGGCCAGCTGCGCCCAGTCCATCCCGCTCGGCTCGAAGGGCCGCGGGCGCACCTCGACCAGCGAGCGCGCCGTGATGTTGAGCGCCGAGTGCGCGGCGAGCACGTCGAACGCGGCGACCCGCGTGCCGAAGTAGTCGACGTACTGGTTGACGCTCGTCGACGGCTCGATGTCGAGCTGCGAGCTCAGCACGAACTGGCTGTCGGTCGAGCTCGGCAGCATGCGCGCCTCGTTGTACGACGCCCCGACCTCGCCCTGGTAGGTGAAGCCGGTGGCGTGCTCGATCCGCAGCCGGCGCGGCCCCTGCACGGACTCGGGTCCCAGGCGGAAGGTCATGAGGTCTCTCCGATCCAGCTCGGCTCGGCGTGCGTCGGGAAGAAGCGCCCACGGATGGCCTCCGAGGCCTCCCGCGTGACCTTCTGCACCTGCTCCATGTGGGCGGGAAGCTCGTCCAGGACCTCTCCGATCGGCCGGTACTCCAGGTCGTTGCGGATGCGTCCGAGGGCTCGCAGGACCGTGTTGGAGTGACCGACGCGGTCGGCGACCGGGTCGATCGCCCGCATGCAGTCCTCGGCGCGCTGGATGGAGTGGATGATCGAGCGCGGGAACAGCCGGTCCAGCAGCAGGAACTCGGCCGCGTTGCGCGCGCTCGGCATGCCGCGGTAGGTGCGCAGGTACGCCTCGTACGCGCCGCAGGAGCGGAGGATCGTCGTCCACGACGGCCCCGACGCCTCGGTGAGGGAGCGGGTGGCCAGCAGGCGCGCCGTCATGTCGGTGCGCTCGATCGAGCGGCCGAGGGTGAAGAACTGCCAGGCCTCGTCGCGGCTCGTCGACGAGTCCGAGATGCCCACGGCGAGCGCCGCGCGCTCGCGCACCCACTGGAAGAACTCGTGCACCTTCTCGTCGTTGAGCCGCCGCGGCATCCGCGAGTACGTGGTGTTGAGCGTCTCCCACAGCTCGGTGGAGACGATCTCCCGCGCGCGGCGCGCATTCTCGCGCGCCGACTGGAGCGCGTAGGCGATGCTCGACGGGTTCTGCCGGTCGACGGCGAGCCGGGTGAGCACGTCGCCGCGCGTCACGCGCTCCACGTCGTCGGGCGTGGGCGATCCCATCACGCCCATGAGCGAACGGCACGCGGTGTCCTCGTCGATCCACGGGTCCTCCAGCAGCAGCTGCAGGTGGACGTCGAGAATGCGGGCGGTGCCGTCGGAGCGCTCGATGTAGCGCCCGATCCAGAACAGGCTCTCGGCGATGCGGCTCAGCATGGCGTCACCCCCGTTGCGTCTCGCTGCGCTCGCTCGACGACCGGGAGGTCCGCGCCCCCGGTCTGCTGCTGCTGTTGCTGCTGCTCCTGCTGCTCGCCGGTGGTCGCCGGGCGGTCCTGCGGGGAGTGGTCCGGCTCGTGCTGCGGGTCGTAGACGATCGAGATCGCCTCGGTGATCGAGGCCTGCTCGGCCACGAGGCCGGCGAGGTTCTGCCGCTGCCCGTACTCCGTCGTGCGGGGCGCGTCGCCGCCGACGATCCACGTGTCCTTCGACCCGCCGCCCTGGCTGGAGTTGACGACCAGCTGGCCCTCCGGGAGCGCCACGCGGGTGAGGCCGCCCGGGAGCACCCACACCTCGTCGCCGTTGTTCACCGCGAACGGACGCAGGTCCGCGTGGCGGGGGCGCATGCCGTCCTCGACGAGCGTCGGGATCGTGGAGAGCATGACCACCGGCTGGGCGATCCACCCGCGCGGATCCTTCTGGAGCTTCTTGCGGAGCTTGTCGAGCTCGGCGGGGCTCGCGTCGGGGCCGACGACCAGTCCCTTGCCGCCGGACCCGTCGACCGGCTTGACGACCAGCTCGTCGAGCCTGTCGAGCACCTCCTCGAGGGCGCCGGGATCCTCCAGGCGCCAGGTGTCGACGTTCTTGAGGATGGGCTCCTCGGCCAGGTAGTAGCGGATGAGATCGGGCACGTACGTGTAGAGGAGCTTGTCGTCGGCGACGCCGTTGCCGACCGCGTTGGCGATCGTGACGTTGCCGAGCCGGGCGGCGAGCATGAGACCCGGCGCCCCGAGCATGGAGTCGGCGCGGAACTGCAGCGGGTCGAGAAAGTCGTCGTCGACCCGCCGGTAGATGACGTCGACGCGCTTGGGGCCTCGCGTGGTGCGCATGAAGACCTTGCCGCCCATGCACTGCAGGTCGCGTCCCTCGACGAGCTCCACGCCCATGAGGCGCGCGAGCAGCGTGTGCTCGAAGTAGGCCGAGTTGTACACGCCGGGGGTGAGGACGACGACGTTCGGATCCTCGATCCCGGGAGGCGCGGCGGCCTGCAGCGCCTGCAGGAGCTTGTTCGGGTAGTCGCCCACGGGGCGCACCCGCATCGAGACGAACAGCTCCGGGAGGGTCTGGGCCATCACCCGGCGGTTGGAGATGACGTAGCTGACGCCCGAGGGCACGCGCACGTTGTCCTCGAGCACGCGCATCTCGCCGTTCTCGTCGCGGATCAGGTCGATCCCCGAGACCTGGATGCGCACGCCGTTGGCCGAGCGGATGCCCGCCGCCTGACGGTAGTAGTACTGCGACGACGCGATCAGCGCCGCGGGGAGCACGCCGTCGCGGACGCAGTGCTGGTGGCCGTAGGCGTCGTCGAGGAAGGCCTCGAGCGCGCGGACCCGCTGCTGCACGCCCTTCTCGATGCGCGACCACTCGTCGAACGCGATGATCCGCGGCACGGCATCGAGCGGGAACGGACGCTCCTCGCCCGCGAAGTCGAAGGTGACCCCCTGGGCGAGATAGGAGCTGGCCAGCGAGTCGGTGCGTCCGCGCAGCTCCTCCTGCGTCATCTGCGCGAGGGCCTGGTACAGCTCGCGGTAGGCCGTGCGCGACTCCGCCGTCTCGCCCGGATGCCGGGGCTGCCCGAACATCTCGTCGAAGGCGGGCACGCCCGACGCGGTCTTGCGCGGCGCCAGCGTGGAGCCGTATCCGTCGAACAGGTCACCCATGTCACGAGCCTAGTCCGGGGCGTGTTTCATGAGTGTGTCGGCCCGGCCCGGCGCCGCATGTCCCACTTTCGGTCGTTCCGAAGCGCCCCCATCAACCGAATGTGGGACATGCGTCACGGAAAGTGGGACACACCCCGGTGGCGTCAGCCGGCGAGGACCACCCTCAGCTGCTCGACGGCCCAGTCGAGCTCGGTCGCGCGGACCACGAGCGGCGGCGCGATGCGGATCGTGTGCCCGTGGGTGTCCTTGACGAGCACGCCGCGGGCGATCAGCCGCTCCGCGACCTCGCGGCCCGTGCCCACGGCGGGGTCGATGTCGATGCCCGCCCACAGGCCCGCGACGCGGACGGCCGTGACGCCGTGCCCGACCAGGCCGGCGAGCTTCTCCTCCAGGTGGGCGCCCAGCGCGACGGCCCGCGACTGGAACTCGCCGGACGCGAGCATGTCCACGACCTGGCGGCCCACGGCGCACGCCAGCGGGTTGCCGCCGAAGGTCGACCCGTGCTCCCCCGGACGGATGACGCCCAGCACGTCGCGATCGGCGACGACCGCCGACAGGGGCACGATGCCGCCACCGAGCGCCTTGCCGAGGAGATAGATGTCGGGGACGACGTCCTCGCGGTCGCACGCGAACGTGGTCCCGACGCGGGCGAGTCCGGACTGGATCTCGTCGGCGATGAACAGCACGCGGTGCCGGTCGCAGATCTCGCGGACGGCGCGCAGGTAGCCCTCCGGCGGGATGATGACACCGCCCTCGCCCTGGATGGGCTCGATGAGCACCGCGGCCGTGTCGGCGGTGATCGCCGCCTCGATCGCGGCGGCGTCGCCGTACGGCACCGAGACGAAGCCGGGGGTGAAGGGCCCGAAGTCGTCCCGGGCCTGCGGGTCGTCGCTGAAGCTCACGATCGTCGTCGTGCGGCCGTGGAAGTTGCCGTCCGCGACGATGACCGTCGCGGCGTCCTCCGTCACGCCCTTGACGCGATAGGCCCACGCGCGCGCGACCTTGATGCCCGTCTCGACGGCCTCGGCCCCGGTGTTCATCGGGAGCACGAGGTCCTTGCCGCACAGGTCGGCCAGCGCCGCCGCGAAGCCGCCGAGCTGGTCGTTGTGGAACGCGCGGCTGGTGAGCGTCACCCGTCCGAGCTGCTCGGTCGCCGCGGCGACGAGGGCGGGATGCCGGTGGCCGAAGTTCAGCGCCGAGTAGGCCGACAGCAGGTCGAGATACCGCTTGCCCTCGACGTCGGTCACCCAGGCGCCCTCGCCGCGGGAGACGACCACCGGGAGCGGGTGGTAGTTGTGGGCGACGTGCGCGTCCTCGGACTCGATGAGGTGGGCGGTGGTCGCATCGACGGTGGGCGTGGTCATCGGGATCCTCGCAGTTCGAGCGTGCAGCACTTGATGCCGCCGCCGCCGAGCAGGAGCTCGGACAGGTCGACGGGGACGGGTCGGTATCCGCGCTCGCGCAGCTGCTCGGCGAACCCGGTGGCGCGCGGGGAGATGAAGACGTTGAGGCCGTCGGAGGCGGCGTTGAGGCCGAACACGGCGCCGTCGGCGTCGGAGACCCGGATGGCGTCCGGGTAGCGCTCCTCGAGGATCGCCCGCGAGGCGTCGTCGAACGCCGACGGCAGATAGGCGATGTTGGCGCGCTCGACTCCCCCGGGGCCCTCGACCGGATCGAGGACGGCGATGGCGGTGTCGAGGTGGTAGAAGCGCGGATCGGTGAGGCGCAGCGAGACCACCTCGCGCCCGAAGACCTCGCCGAGCTCGCGGTGGCTGTCGCCGACGGAGCGGAAGCCGGTGCCCGCGAGGATCGTGTCGCCGACGAGCAGGAAGTCGCCTTCGCCCTCCTGCACCTCCACCGGCTCGACCACCTCGAACCCGTGCGCGGCGAACCAGTCCATGAACGGGCGCTCCTCGCCGCGGCGCTCCTCGACGCGGAAGCGCACGCCGAGCGCCCTGCCGTCGATGACGAAGCCGCCGTTGGCGGTGTAGACCATGTCGGGGAGGCCCGGGACCGGGTCGATGAGCTCGACCTCGTGGCCGAGCTCGACGTAGGTGTCGTGCAGCACCTGCCACTGGGCGAGGGCCTTCGCGGTGTCGGTCGGGTTCGCCGGCTCCATCCACGGGTTGATGCGGTAGCTCACCGTGAAGTGCTCGGGCCGGCACATGAGGTACCGCCGGTGCTGGGCGACGCGACCGGACCCGGACGGGTCTGCTGCCGGCGCGGCCGCGACGGGCGCCTGATCCTGGGACAGGGGGGACATTTCGCTCCTCGGGACGAAGGGCGGCGGACGCTGTCCTGAGGCCCGGCGGCCCTTCGACCCGCGCTCACGCGGAGGGCGGGGAAAGGTCGTGGCGGGCACGCCGAGGCCCATTCTGCCAGACGGCCCTCGGCGACGCCGGTGCGCGCCGCCGCGGCGTTCAGCGAACGACGACCACTTTGCCGACGGTGTGCCCGGCGTCGACGTGGGCCATCGCCGCGCGGGCCTCGGACAGGCTCCAGGTGCGCTCCACCGGCGGCACGAGCTCGCCCGACGCGGCGAGCGCGAGCAGGCGCGCAGTGATCTCGGGACGCGCGACCGCCGCGAGCGGACGCAGCGCGCGCCGGGCTCCGATCGACAGGACCGCGGCGCGGAGGATGCGGCCCAGCGGGCCGGTCACGCGGTTCGAGCCGCCGGACACGAGCGCCACGGCGCCGCCGGCCCGGACGAGGCGCCGCAGGGTGCGCAGCGGCGTGGATCCGGCGATGTCGATCACGGCGTCGTACGCATCGGCCTCCCACGCGGCGAGGTCGGCGCCGCGGTAGTCCTCGGCGCGCCGCGCCCCGAGTCCGGCGATCACCGGCACCGCCCGCGCACCGCACAGCGCGTCGACCTCGGCGCCGCGCAGCACGGCCAGTCGCACCGCGAAGGTGCCGACCCCGCCCCCGGCGCCGACGACCAGCACACGCGAGCCCTCGCCGACGCGGGCGAGGTCGAGCGCCTGCCAGCCCGTCCCGCCGGCCAGCGGGAGGGTGGCGGCGACGGCGAGGTCGAGGTCGTCGGGCACCGCGACGAGCCTGTCCGCGGGAGCGGCGACCGCGTCGCCGAGGCCGCCGCCGCTGAGCTCGCCGGCCACGCGGTCGCCCACCCTCCAGGCGGTCACTCCCGCGCCGACGGCCGAGACGACGCCGGCGACGTCGCGACCGGGCACGGCGGTCCGCGGGCGCCGCAGGCCGAAGGCGAGGCGCACCAGGAGGGGATCGCCCCGCATGATCCGCACGTCGGCGGAGTTCAGCGCAGCGGCGGCGACGTCGACGACGACCTCGCCGTCGCCGGCGACGGGGCGCGCGACCGTCGCGGCGGTCAGGACCTCGGGACCGCCGTAGCGCGACTGGCTCCAGACGGTCATCGTGGTGGCGGGGGCGTGGGCGGTCATGATTCCTCCGTGGAGTCCGGGTATTGGAAGACGTCGTCGAGGCGCACCCCGAGGACGCGGGCGATCTGGAAGGCGAGCTCGAGCGTCGGCGAGTAGCGGCCCTGCTCGAGGGCGATGAGTGTCTGGCGGGTGACCCCGATGCGGGAGGCGAGCTCCGCCTGGGTCAGGGCGGCCGCCTCGCGGAGGGGGCGGATGACGTTGGTGACGCGCGTGGGCCGGACCATCAGGCGAGCCCTCGGCGGTAGGCGACCAGGCGGGCCACGCTGCCGATGGTCGCGGTCAGGAAGAAGCCCGCGAAGATCGCGTTGCCGATCCAGAACGCCTCGCCGCCGACCATGGCCAGCGCGAGCGCGACGAGCCCGCCGATCACCGAGAACGCCTGGCCGACGCGATCGCCCATGCGTTCGATGTCGCGGTCGCGCACGTCGGCGCGGTGCTCCGTCTCGGGATCACGCATCCCCGCCGCGATGCCCCAGACGATGCTGGCCACGATGGCAGCGACCAGCGCGCCCGCCACGCAGAAGATCATCGGCCACTGCCAGTCGATCTCGGCGACCGGCCGGTCGCCCAGCTGCGGCAGCACGATCGCCGCGTACACCGCCACGCCGGCGACGCTGGCGACCAGGCCCGTCCAGACGTTCCGCTCCGCATATCCCATGACGTATCCCATGACATCCTCCGACGTGTGTGTCAAAGATTCTTTACACGGAGTGTAGGAGCGGCGAGGACGCGATGTCAAGAATTCTTTACTTCCTCCGGATCCACCCCTTCACACGCGTCGGGCGCGACATCTGCGATGCTGTCCCCATGGTCCGTCGAACGGGGGAGGAGACCCGGGCACTCCTGCTGCGGGTCGGCATGCAGATGCTGATGGAGCGCGGCGTGACCGCCGGCGTCCAGCACATCCGGATCCAGGACGTCCTGCGAAGAGCGGGCCTCACCACCGGGGCGGCCTACCGCCTGTGGGTGGACCAGACCGACTATCAGCGCGACCTGGCCGTCGCCATGGTGCGCCTGCGCCTGAGCGGGCCGGCGGACCACGCGCGTGCCGCGGTCGAGGATCTCATCGCCGCCGGCGCCAGCGGCGACGACATCATCCGCGCCGCCTCCGCCGCCCACCTGCGCAGCGCATCCGCCGACACCGACGACCCGGCCGACGCGATGGATGCGCAGTCCTTCCTCATCGCCCTCGCCCTGCGCACGACCGCGCAGACCTGGCCCGAGCTGACCGAGGCCAGCCGCGAGCGCCACCGCGAATCGATCGCGGCGTTCGCGGAGTTCTATGCGCACGTCATGGCGGCCTACGGGCTGCGGATGAAGGAGCCGCTCACCATCGAGGACTTCACCGAGGCGATGGCCGCCCTCGGCGAGGGCTTCGCGGTGCGTGCGCTCGAAGGGATCGATCACCCCACCTACGTCGCCGGCCCGGAGGCGGAGATCCCCGAGGGCCCGTGGACCCTCTTCGCCCTCGGCGTGCGAGCGCTCGTGAACGAGTTCACCGTGCCGGTCGAAGGCGGCGAACGCCCTCCCGCGGACCGCGCGCCGTGAGAGCTCTGGGGTCGAAGACATCGACCCCAGAGCGACACTCCCCCCGTGTGTCACGTCGGCCATCGGCTCCGCCGAGCTGGAACTGGCCTCCGCTGCGCGCTCCCCAGCAGCGCCCTTTCATGGTCACCCGTGGCCTGCTCCCCGGGCTAGAAAGATAAGTTGTTTCTCGTGACGGCGGCGGTCGTCACACGCCCAGCCGCGCGGTCCAGGCGTTCGCGAATCGCCGGTGGGGATCGCGCCGTGCGCGGAGGGCGACGACGTCGTCCCAGCGCGGGTAGCGCGCGGCGACCGCGTCGCCGGCCAGCGCGAACAGCTTGCCCCAGTGCGGACGCGCCGACGGAGGCAGGGCCGCTTCGATCTCGGGGAGGAGCGCCATCACGGCGGACTGATCGCGGACCCAGGTGAAGTGGATGCCGACGACGTCGGTCCCGAAGGCGGGGCTCAGCCACAGATCGTCGGCCGCGACCGTGCGCACCTCGCAGACGAGCACGAGCGGTGCGATCCGCGACGAGAGCCCTCGCACGGCCTCGATCGCGGCGCGCGCGTCGTGGCGCGGCACCAGGTACTCGCTCTGCAGCTCCTCCCCCGCCGATGGGGTGAACGCCAGGCGGAAGTGCGGGAGGCGGTCGAACCACGGTCCGCGCACGCCGAGCTGCGGCGTGCACGGCTCCGCGTCGATGCCGGGAAGAGGGTGGCGGGGACCATCCGCCAGCCGCGCTCCCAGTGTCGAGAGGTCGGGCGCGGCCCCGCGGGTCTTCATCCAGATCTGGTCGACGGCGTCGGCGTCCCGCCACGTCGTGAACAGGCTCACGCTGTCGCCGCTGCGCTGCACGTCGTCGAAGCGGGCCAGCACGTCGTCCCACCGCGCCCCCTCGAAGACGGTCTGCGCCATCTCGAACGCCGGCTCCGTGTCGAGCTCGAGCGCGGTCACCACGCCGAGCGAGCCGAGCGACACCACCGATCCGTCGAAGTCCGGATCGCCGCGCTCGACGCGGACGAGCTCCCCCTCCCCGTCGATGAGCTCCATCGCCGACACCTGGGTGGCGAGCGAGCCGATCCGCTCCCCCGACCCGTGAGTGCCCGTGGCCACCGCTCCGGCGATCGAGATGTGCGGCAGTGAGGCGAGGTTCGCCAGGGCGCGGCCGCGGTCGTGCAGCCAGGGCGCGAGGTCGCCGTAGCGGAGCCCGCCGGGCACCCGCACGACGCCGCGCGCGCTGTCGAGCTCCGGCCCGCCCTCGAGCGCGGCGAGCGACAGCAGCGTGCCGTCGGTGTCGGCGATGTCGCTGAACGAGTGGCGACTGCCGACCACCCGCACCCGCTCCGCCGAGGCGACAAGGCTCGCGACCTCGTCGACGGTCGTCGGCGCAGCCACCGCCGCGGCCGAGAAGGCCACATTGCCCGCCCAGTTGGTGCCTGCCTGGCTCACGTCGGCTCCTTCGCATCCCGCCGGCCCGCCGGCGCTCGCTCCGGGGATCAGCCCAGGGCGAGTGCCGTCCACGATACGGGAGGAAGCGTGACGGTCAGCGTGGCCTGCACGACTCCCCCGAACCCGGCAGCCGCCGTGCACCGGCCCCGCGATCCAGGGCCGAGCCGGCCCACGAGCATGGCGGCCCTCAGATCACAGCCTCGCTCCACCGGTCCGGATTGCCGAAGCGGTGCGCGGTGATCGTCACGGACTGCTCGTGCAGGAACGGCAGCAGCTCGAGGCGACCCGCGGTGGTCACCTCGTTGTCGTAGACCGCGATGTCCGGGTCGCCCCCGGTCGCCTCGGCCAGCGCGGTGTGCGCCGCCGCCACCGCCTCGGCCGATCCGACCAGCCGCACCCGATGCGCGTCGCCCGCGCCGAGACGGGCGATCCACTCGGCGTCCGTCTCGACGAACACGGGGACGTCGACGCCGGCGAGGGCGTGGCGGACGGCGGCGGGGATGCCGACGGGTGCGCTCAGGGTGAAGGTCGCGCCGGCGCGCACCCCGGCCACGACGACCCGCAGCACGGCCTGCCACGACGCGTCCGACGTCGCGCGGATCGACACCGGCACCGGCCGGTAGCGGAACAGGTTGCGCTCGACGCCGAGCGCCGAGACGTCCCGCACCCGCCCGAACTCGCGGTCCCACGCGACCGCGTCCGACAGCGCGCCCCGGCGCAGCCACTCGAAGGAGTCGTAGTCGAGGGTCGGCTGGGCGGCCTCGATGACCGCGGTGATGCGGCTGTCGAGTCCGCGCAGGTGCAGCGTCGACGACTGCGCGGCGCCGGCGGTGGCGCGCCAGGAGCCCAGCCCGATGAGGTAGTTCGGACCACCGGCCTTGGCGCCTGCCCCGACCGAGGAGCGCTTCCAGCCGCCGAACGGCTGACGCTGCACGATGGCGCCGGTGATGCCGCGGTTGACGTAGAGGTTGCCGGCTTCGACGCGGTCCAGCCAGAGGGCCAGATCGTAGGGGTCCTGGGTGTACAGGCCCGCCGTCAGCCCGTAGGCGACCGCGTTCTGCAGCTCGATCGCCTCGGTCAGCGATCGGGCGTGCATGACGCCGAGCATCGGACCGAAGAACTCCTCGAGGTGCGTACGCGAGCCCGGTCGCACGCCCACGCGGATCCCCGGCGTCCAGAGCCTGCCCTCGGCCCCGGGCGCGTCGACCTCCGACGGCTCGACGAGCCAGCGCTCCCCCTCCTCGAGAGAGTTCCCCGCTGTTCCCAGAGCCCAGGCGAGCTTGCCCTGCGGCGGCTCGATCACCGGCCCGACCTCGCTCAGCGGATCGGACGGCATCCCCACGCGCAGCGAGCGCGTGGCGTCGACGAGCTGCCGCGCGAAGCGCTGGGAGCGGCCGACCGAGCCCACGAGGATCGCGAGCGACGCGGCGGAGCACTTCTGTCCGGCGTGCCCGAAAGCGCTCTTCACGAGGTCGGCCGCCGCGAGGTCGAGATCGGCGGAGGGCATCACGATCATCGCGTTCTTGCCGCTGGTCTCGGCCAGCAGCGGCAGATCGGGGCGCCACGAGCGGAAGAGGGCGGCCGTGTCCCACGACCCGGTCAGGATCACGCGGTCGACGTCCGGGTGCGAGATGAGCCGCTGTCCGAGAGCGCCCTCGTCCACGTCGACGAGCGTGACGAGCTCCCGCGGGAGGCCGGCCTCGTCGAGCGCGTCCCAGATCGCCTCGGCGACCACCGCCGCGCACCGCCGCGCCTGCGGAGCGGGTTTGAACACGACCCCCGACCCGGCGGCGAGCGCGGCCAGCACGCCGCCCGCCGGGATCGCGACCGGGAAGTTCCAGGGCGGGGTGACGAGCGTCAGCCGCGCGGGCACGAACACCGCACCGCTCACCCGGTCGAGTTCACGGGCGGTCGCCGCGTAGTAGTTCGCGAAGTCGACCGCTTCGCTCACCTCGACGTCGGCCTCCGCGAACACCTTTCCGGTCTCGGACGCCGCCACTTCGATGAGCGCCCCGCGCCGCTTCTCGAGGGCGCGCGCGGCGGACTGGAGCACGGTGCTGCGCTCGACGGCCGGCGTCGCCCCCCACGCCGCGGCGACCTCGCGCACGCGCGCGACGGCGGCCTCCAGCGTCTCGGCGTCGTCGATGCGCGCCGCGGCGATGGTCTGGTCGCCCTGCGTGGAGGTCGTGACGCGTCCGAGGATCTCCCGCGCCCACTCCCGGTTGCCGGGCAGGGCGGGATCGGTGTCGGGCGCGTTGCGGAAGCCCGGCGCACCGCCGCGTCGCAGCGGCGACCGTGACGCGGCCGACTCGTGCGAGGCGAACACCGCCGTCTCGACGAAGGCATCGTCCTCGTCGGCGCCGATCGTCAGCACGGCCTGGGTCAGCGCCGACTCCGCCGCGGGTCGCGGGAGGGGGACCGTGGCGGCATCCACCCCGGCGTCCGGATCCGACGCCGTCTCGGCGGGACCGGCGTCGTCCACCCAGGAGCCGCGACGATCCTGCTGCCGGTTCGGCGTGTCGGGGAGCATCCGGTCGCCCGCGCGCTCCACCGACTGCACGAACCGGTCCCGCTCGCGGGCGAACATCTCGGGGTCGTCGGCGAGATCGAAGGCGGCCGAGAGGAAGTTCTCGCTCGATGCGTTCTCCTCCAGCCGTCGCACGAGGTAGCTGATGGCGACGTCGAACTCGTCGGGGCGGACGACGGGCACGTAGAGCAGCACGTGGCCGACCTCGCGCGACACCGCCTGCACCTGGCCCTGGGCCATCCCGAGGAGCATCTCGAACTCGACCGCGTCGCGGACGCCGCGCTCACCGGCCAGGAGCCACGCATAGGCGATGTCGAACAGATTGTGCCCGGCCACGCCGATGCGGACGGCCGCCGTGTTCTCGGGGCGCAGCGCCTCGTCGAGGCACCGGAGGTAGCCGGCGTCGGAGTCCAGCTTCGATGCGTGCGTCGCGAGGGCCCAGCCGTGCATGACGGCGTCCACGCGCTCCATCGCCAGGTTCGCCCCCTTCACCAGGCGCACCTTGATGCGTCCGCCGCGCGCGGCGACGCGCTCCCGCGCCCACGCGGTGAGCCGCCGCAGGGCCGGGAGCGCGTCGGGCAGGTAGGCCTGGAGCACGATGCCCGCTTCGAGGCCCGCCAGCCGCGGGTCCTCGAGGATGCGCGTGAACACCGCGATCGTCAGGTCGAGGTCGCGGTACTCCTCCATGTCGAGGTTGATGAACGTGGGCGCCGCGCCGTCGCCCCCTGCCGCCGTGAGGTACAGCGGCAGCAGGCGCTCCACGACCGCGTCGACGACCTCGTCGAAGGCCCACATGGAGATGTGGCTCGCGATCGCGGACACCTTGACCGACACATAGTCGACATCGTCACGGCGGATGAGGTCGTGGATGCCGTCGAGGCGCCGCAGCGCCTCGGACTCGCCGAGCACGGCCTCGCCGAGGAGGTTGAGGTTGAGGCGCGCGCCCGTCTCGCGCAGCCGTGCGATCGCGGGCCCGAGCTTCTCGGGACGCGCGTCGACGACGAGGTGACCGACCATCTCGCGCAGCGCCCGGCGGGCGATCGGCACGGTGGGCGCGGGCAGCACGGGCGCGACGGCACCGCCGGTGCGCACCGCCCCGCGCAGGTACCAGGGCAGGAAGTCCGGCACGAGGGGAGCCACGCGGCTGAGGTTGGCCGCGGCGGCCGTCAGGCTCTCGGGGCGCATCACGCCGTCGACGAAGCCGATGGTGAAAGGCAGCCCGTTCGGGTCTTTCAGCACACCGGCCAGCCGCTCGGCCGCGGGGTCCACGTCGGCCTCCGCCGACTCCGCCACCCAACGCTGCGCCAACGCGATCGACTGCTCGACCAGTTCGGTGATCGCCTCCCCTGCCATGTCCGCCCCTTCCGCCACGACTCCAGCCTGCCCCGAGTTCATCCCTTCAGGGTGAGGCACCACCACGCTTCGAGAAAAGCGACCATCTACGATGTTTATCGTTCGTTCCTATCGATCGTTTGAAAGGCACACGTGTTCGAGCTGCGACGGCTGCGTCTTCTCCACGAGCTCGCCCTGCGCGGGACGCTGTCCGCCGTCGCCGAGGCGCTCGCCTACAGCCCGTCGACGGTGTCGCAGCAGCTCGCCCAGCTGGAGCGGGAAGCGGGCGTCCCCCTCCTGGAGCCCGACGGGCGACGCGTCCGCCTCACCGAGCACGGCGCCGCCCTCGCCGCCCACGCCGCCCGTGCCCTCGCGCTCGACGAGCGCATTCGCGCCGAGCTCGAGACGCTGCGGCCGGGCGTCGCCCCCGTCCGCATCGCCGTCTTCCAGACCGCCGCCCGCGCCCTCGTGCCGGCGGCGCTGACCCTCCTCGCCGAGCGCGCGCCGCAGCTGCGCGTCGAGGTCGCCGAGACCCCGCCCGAAGAGGGCCTGTTCGAGCTGTCCGCCCGTGGCTTCGACCTCGTGATCGCGGAGCAGTACCCGGGTCACACCCGCGAGCACCGCTCCGGCCTCGAGCGCCACCTGCTCGGCACCGACCCGGTGAGGGTCGCCTCCGCCGACGGCGCCCGCGATCTGGCGTCCCTCCGCTCCCGCCCGTGGGTGCTCGAGCCGCGCGGCACCGCCGCCCGCGACTGGGCCGTGCAGCAGTGCCGGGCCGCGGGGTTCGAGCCCGATGTGCGCTTCGAGCTCGCCGATCTCACCGCGCACGTGCCGCTCATCGCCGCCGGTCACGCGGTCGGGCTCCTTCCCGACCTGCTGTGGGCCGGCGAGCGCCCGCCGCTGCGGCTGACCGACCTCCCCGGCGCGCCCGTCCGCGAGGTCTTCACGGCCGTCCGCCGCTCCGACGTGGAGCGCTCGGGCATCCGGATCGTGCGCGAAGCCCTCGCCGATGCCTTCGCCGCCCGCGCCCGCGCCTAGCCCCGCCCGCCCCGGCTGGCTCCCCCGCCCGCGCCCTCCCCTAGGCTGTCGGCGTGACCGAACCCGTGCAGGCCCCGCGCCCCAACCGGTTCGCGCGGCTGCGTGCCGCCACCGACCGCGTGCCGACGAAGTGGTTCGCCACGATCGGGACGGTCCTGTTCCTCGCG
This sequence comes from Microbacterium sp. T2.11-28, assembly GCF_950097975.1. Taxonomy (GTDB): domain Bacteria; phylum Actinomycetota; class Actinomycetes; order Actinomycetales; family Microbacteriaceae; genus Microbacterium. The sequence goes on along the minus strand of NZ_CATNHF010000023.1, from coordinate 254,431 downwards.
GCCACAGCGGCGTTCGGCGGCCTGAACGACGTCCCCGCCGAGGCCAAGGTCCTGGACGAGCTGACGGTCGGCGAGACGCACACGAGTCCACAGCTGGCCATCACCGTGGAGCGCGGCGTGCTCATCGACTCGCTGAGCGGCACCGGCGCGTTCCCCGACGAGGAGAAGGGTGAGCGCCTGCTCGTACTGCTCGTCGAGGTCGAGAATCGCTGGGACCGCCCGCTCGCCACGTTCGGCAGCGAGGGGGTGCAGCGCGCCGTGCTCTTGGAGGGGGATGCCCGCGCCGCGGACGGGATCGTGCGCGAGGACGATCAGACCGTGACGCCGTGGCTCCAGCCGGGCGTCCCGGCCCTCCTCGCGTTCAGCTGGGTCGTCCCGGGGGACGCCTACGCCGACGGCGATGCTCTGAAGATCGTCCTCGGCGACGCCACGCTCTACCAGGCGCAGCTGCTCTCGTCCGGGGAGAGCTGGGTGGATCGGGCGCCGGCCGCCGTCGTCACGATCCCGCTCGAAGACGTCGGAGCGGGAGCGGAATCATGAGAGGGTTCCGCGGCTGGCTCGTCGGCATCCTGCTGCTGGTCGCCGCGTGGTTCGTCGCCGCCGCGACGCCCGACGGCGAGGCGCGGATGACCGACCCGTTCCGCGTCACGGCCTCGCTCGGGACACCGGCCGTCGGCGACAACCTCGCCGTGACCGTCCGCGATGTCGTGGTGTCCGACGGGGTGACGGCGAGCGGCGGCTGGCAGGCCAGCGGAACGTGGGTCGTGGTCGACCTCGACGCCTGGACCGTTCGCACCGAGAGCCCTGGCGCGATCGGCGTCGCCTACCTCGTGCTCCCCGACCGCACGATCGCGGCGAGCGAGCGCCCCCTCACCCTCGACCGCACGGCGACCCTCCTCGATTCCCGCCTCCACGTGGACATCCCGCAGGCGGGCTCGCTCGCCTTCGAGGTGCCGGCGGATGCCATCACGGGCGCCGCCGTCCTGCAGATCGCCCAGGACAACGGCGCGGGGCCGGGCGATCCGGCGCTGAGCCTCGAGGGCGACTCCGTCATCGAGCTCCCCCTGTCGCTCTCGGACCTGCCCCGGGTGTCCGATCGCGCGCTCATCCGCACCGGATGGGTCAGCCCATGACCCGCGCGTGGTGGCGCCGGAACGCCGTCGCCCTCGCTGTGCTCGTCGTGCTCATCCCGGCAGGCCTCTTCGCTCTCGACACGCTCGAGTTCGGGACGGTGCGAAACGCCGAGCGGCCGGTCGCCGCCGGCGCATCGACCTCCATCGCGGACTGGGACTTCGGTCCGGTGACGATCAAGCCTGTCGACGCCGCCGAGGTCGGCGCGCCGAGCGGGACCGAGCCGGTCGTCGTGACGATCCGCGTCGATCGCGGCCACCGCTTCCTCGGATGCCAGGCGCCGAGGATCGTCGAGCCCGCGACAGGTCGCAGCTGGATGAGCGTCACCACCCTCGACTGGGCGCCGCCGGTCGGCGCTCAGACGACCTGCACCTCACGCACCGGCATTCCGTACGACCTCGTCGCCCTTGTCCTGCTCCCGAGCGGCGTCGGCGACGACCTCGTCGTCGAGCTCTCCACCGGGAGCACTGCCGCCGGCGGTCTGGACCTCCGCTTCGCTGTCGACCGCTGACAGCCGATCGAGCGTCTCGTCGTACGAGGCGGCGACGACGCTCACCCGCAGCGGCTCGATGATCACCGACACGCCCAGCGTCAGCGCGACGAACACGGGCCCCCAGAACGAGCGGTAGTCGTGCGGGCCGAGCAGTCGCGAGATCCCGATGAGCCCCCATTGCTCCGCGAGCGTGACGACGGTGCTGAGCAGGACGTACGACCCGATCAGCACCGGCCCTGCCCGCCACATCAGCACGAGGGCGCGCCCGATCGGACGGAAGCGGCCGATGAAGCTCTCGCCGAGGTCGGCGAGCCGGCGACGGAGGCGTTGCGGGATGGTGCCGTAGCGGCTTCGCCACCGCTCCACCGTGCGCCCGCTGAGCTGCGGCGCCGCGGCGCGGACCGCCTGCCCGTAGATCACGCCCGCGATCGTCAGCCACGCGACCGGCAGGAGGATGAGGCCGCCTGCTTCGCCGAGCAGCCACTCGACCCCGTCCCAGAGGAAGCCCAGCGGCGCCAAGACACCCACGAGACCCTCCCGGAGGTCCGCGAGCCAGACCATCGCCTGGCGCCCGTCGACCCACGCGGTGAGAAGGCCGAGGGCGTCCTTCACGAGATAGGCGGCCAGGTAGACCCACAGCGCCTCGAGGTACACCGCGGCCACGCCCGTCCATCCGGGGAGCCGCGCACGGTAGCGCTGGTGCAGCCACCGCGCCACGAAGGCGCCGAGGAGGAGCGAGAGCGTGAAGGGATCGAAGCCGAGATCGTCGATCGTTCCGGACGTGTCGTAGTCCGCGCCGGCGACGGCGGCGCTCAGGCCCCACTGGAACTGCCAGGCGAACGCACCGTTGATGTACGAGACGACGTCCTCGCGCATGAACCCCCACGCGGTGTAGAACGCCACGAAGGGGAGGATGCCGCCGAGGATGCCGTCGAGGAACGCCTTCCGTCGCGCGCGCGCATCCTCCGGCAACGGCGCCAGGCTCCGCAGCTTCCGCATCCCGTCCCGCAGGACGAGGAACATCGCGACATAGGCCACGAGAAGGCAGAGGGCCGCGAGCGGAAGGAGGAGGATGCCGCCCAGCGCGGTGCGCGCTCCCACGAGCGACGCGAGCTCCAGCACGAGATAGTGCGCCAGCGTGCCGCCGAGCATCCACGCCAGCAGCGCAGGCCAGTGCGCGGCCAGGAGGCGCGCGCTGCGCACGACGATCGCGATCACGCTCACACGCTAGCGGGTGCCGCGGTCGAGGCGCCGCTCGAGCGGACCGCAGCTTCGGAGGTCTGCACCGGATTCGGAGGATGCGGTCGGCCGGATCCGAATCCGGTGCGATTCTCCGAATCCGCGCCCGCTCACTCCCAGAGACTCGGCGCGGGAGCCTTCGTCGAGGGGAGCGCCGCGCCGACGGCCCAGTCGGTCACCCACGAGGGCAGCGGCGGCAGGTCGTCGGGCCGGTGGAGCGCCTCGAACAGCTCCTCGGTGTTGACGACGCCACCCGTTCGCCGGAGGAACCGCGCGCGCACGATCATCTCGGCGTAGACCTCGCCATCCACCACCGCGCGGTGGATCTGGTAGACCGCCTTGTCGTCGTGGCCGTACAGTCGCGACTCGACCGTGAAGCGCTGCCACAGCTGCAGAGACTTGCGGAAGGTCACCGTCTCGCTCGCGACGACCGCGTACCACCCCTGCGCGTTCATGGCATCCCAGATGCCGGTGCGGATGAGCAGGTCGAACCGGCCCAGGTCGAACAGCGACGCGTAGCGGCCGTTGTTCATGTGCCCGAGGAGGTCGATGTCGGTCGGCAGCGTGCGCAGCCGCACCCGTCCGACCGAGGTCGGCGCGATGGGTCCGCGGCGGCGCAGCAGCACCTTCGCGCGCCAGATCGTCAGGAGGGTCCGCCACCACACATTCACGAAGCGCGATGCTAGCGATGAGACCTACGTGAATACGAAATCCGTTGTGGGATATCGACAGGCGACGGACCGCTGATTGACACGGCTCGCGCCGATTTCGTGATTGCCCGGGCCGGACGTAGAGTCGGCCCCATGGAAGCCGAACCGCTGACCGACACCGTCGTCCGTCCTGTTCGTGACGTGGATGCCGAGGCTCTCGGCCGCGTGCACGCGACCTGCTGGCATGAGACCTACGATCACCTGATCAGCAAGGCCGCCCTCGAGAACGTCTCCCCCAAGCGCCTGGCCGAGCTGTGGACCCACTGGGCCCAGCAGGGCGAGGGCTTCACGATGGTCGCCGCGCTCGTCGAGGGCGAGATCGTCGGCTTCGCCGGCTCCGGCCCCGCGCGCGACCGCGACGCCCCGCGCAACCGCGAGCTCTACTTCATCTACCTGCTGGATCGCTTCCACGGCACCGGCATCGGGCAGAAGCTGTTCGACGCCGTCGCCTCCGACCCGGAGCTCTACCTCTGGGTCGCCGAGGACAACCCCCGCGCGCACCGCTTCTACACGCGCAACGGCTTCACCCTCGACGGTGCGACGCACACGGAGCCCTTCCTCGGCGAGACGCTGACCGAGGTGCGCTTCGTCCGCTGACCGCGATGTTCACCGTCGAGGAGCGTGAGCTGCTGCGGGGCGCAACCCGCAGAGCCCACGCGACCCCGCCTCACAGGTCGGGGTGAATGTCGCGCACGCTGCTGCGCGACTCCAAGATCGAGGCGATGTTGAAGACCGTGGATTCCGCATGCCACGCTGCGGCGATCTGGACGCCGATCGGCAGTCCCTCCGAGCTCGTGCCGTATCGCATCGACAGCGCCGGCATGCCGGTGATGTTGAACTGCACGGTGAACGTCTGGATGTGGACGGCGTCGACTGTCTGCCCATCGATGATGAACTGCGCTTTGTCGTGCTCGTGCGCGGGGATCGGCAGGACGGGGAGCAGGAGCGCGTCGAACCGGGTGAGCAAGTCCGCATATGCGTCGCTAAGTCGTTCCGCGCCCTGCTCCGCGGCGACGTAGTCCGCCATCGAGGTGTCGGGGGTGGCGAGCATGGCCGTGGACATGGTGAACCGCTCGCCTTCGTGGCCCGCTGTGGCTTCTGCCATCGCGGGCTTCAGTTCCATGACGTGCTGCTTGTTGAAGAGTGCGAGGGGGTTGTCCCGGCGGAGGGCGGGGATGTCGACCTCCACGACCTGCACCCCCGAGGCGGCCAGCGCGTCGGCGGCGTCACGGACGGTACGCGCGACTTCCGGATCCACGGGGCCCAGGCCGGAGTCCGTGAACCAGCCGACACGCAGTTGCGTCGGGGGCGCGTCGCGCTTGCCCGCATCGAACTCCGCGGGGATGACAGCGAAGCCGTCCTCCCCATCCGGTCCCCGCAAGATCTCGTAGCTGAGCTCGAGATCGCGGATCGTGCGTGCCATCGGGCCCACGTGCCAGTCGCGGCGCGGGGCGCGGGGCCACACGCCCGTCATCGGGATGCGGCCGTGCGTGGGCTTGATGGCGACGATCCCCGTCTGGGCCGCCGGGCCGCGCACGGAGATCGCGAGATCGGTACCGAGCCCGATGGGGCTGAGCCCCGCGGCGATCGCCGCTGATTCGCCCCCACTCGATCCGCCCGGCGTCCGGTCGAGGTCATAGGGGTTGTTCGTGCGACCGGACAGCAGGTTGACGCTCTCCGTGGAGTACGAGAACTCCGGCAGGTTGGTCTTCGCGAGGAGAATGGCACCGGCAGCCTTCATCCGTGCGACGCTGGTCGCGTCCTGCTGAGGGATGCGGCCGCGGAAGATCGGGGAGCCGCGCTGGGTCAGGACGCCCTCGGTGTCGATGGAATCCTTGACCGTGAACGGCACGCCGTGGAGCGGACCCATCTCCCGACCCGCGGCACGTGCGTCGTCCGCCGCCCTCGCCTCGTCCAGCGCATTGTGATTGACGGTCACGACCGCGTTGATCTTCGGGTCGATGGCACTGATTCGATCCAGATGAGCTTGGACGACCTGCACCGAGGTCAGACGACCGCTGCGGATATGGGACGCCAGCGCGGTGGCGTCCAGGCGGAAGATGGTGTCAGACATGATGAGCTCCAATTGGTAGTAGACCGGTCGTCTAGTTGAGTGAGTCGTTCGTACGAGAGGAAGAGGATGGGGTAACCGCGGAAGATGAGGAAGGACGCGCGCAGTATGGGTCGTGTGCTCAGGCGTGGAGACGGTGCGACGTGAGGTCGAGGGCGCGCTGCAGAGGCGCCGGCGATCGCTGGACCTTTGCGATGATGCTGGCGCCGAGCCAGGATTCGTAGAGCTCATGGGCCAGCGTCCGCGGGACGACGGGGGTCTCGACGGAGCCGTCTCGCACGCCGGTCGAGATCATTTGCTCGAGGTGGTCGATGATGCCCGTGGTCCCCTGCGCCAACTGCAGCCGCATCGACTCGGACAGATCCGATACTTCTGCGGCGAGTTTCACCACGAGGCACTTGCCCTGACAGTCGTCGAACGATTGCAGCTCGTAGAAGCGCTGCCAGTACTCCTGCAGCTGCTGAGCACCCGTCTTGCTGACGTCCCGCGCGATGCGGTCCATCGTGGCGAGGTAGTCGGCGAAGTAGCTTCCCATCAGCGCGGCGCCGAAGTCTTCCTTCGATGAGAAGTAGTAGTAGAACGACCCCTTGGGGACGTCTGCTTCCGCGAGCACCTCGGAGAGGCCGACGGCGGTGTACCCCTTGCGCGCCATCAGACGAGCGGCAGTGTCGAGGATGTGCTGCCGGGTATCGGTGGGGGTCGCGGCCATGACCCGACCCTAACATCTAGTAGACCAGTCGTCTAGTACGCTCTCGCTCCGTCGGAGCGGATGCCCGACCGCTGAGCCGGGTCGAGGTCCTGCTCAGCGGCCGCTGACGGTGCCGAAGAGCTTGGCGATCGGCGCGATGACGAGCGGCCGCGCCGCGATCCAGCCCCCGGCCATCACCGCGACGGAAGCCACGAAGATCCAGAAGCCGGCCCAGTTGTCGGCGTAGGCGACGCCGTCGACCGAGCCCTGCGCGGCGTACATGTGGTTGAGGTTGCGCAGCGCCCCCGTCGCGAACACGAGCGCGACGTGCACGATGATGAACGCCACGAAATAGAGCATCACCGGGAAGTGGACCTTGCGCGCCCACTCGATCGGGTACGCGGCGCTCAGGCGCGCACTCTTCTTGGGCCACACCGCGCTCATGCGGAAGCCGGTGATCGCCGCCAGCGGTGCCGCGAGGAACACCGTTGAGAAGTAGGCGAGCTGCTGCAGCGAGTTGTAGTTGACCCAGCCGTTCTCGGTGGGCCAGTCCAGAGACACGTACTGGAGCGCGGCCGACAGCGCGTTGGGGAACACCTCCCAGCTGGTGGGGACGATCCGCATCCACTGCCCCGTGGCGAACAGCAGCACGACGAAGACGGCGCCGTTGACGAGCCACAGGAGGTCGAGCGCCTGATGGAACCAGATCGTGAGGCTCGTCTTGCCCTTCTTGTTGCGCCGGGGCGTCCAGAACACCGCCGGCCGCTTCTCGGTGCGGATCTGCAGCCCCGTGCGGATGATCAGCAGCATGAAGAAGGCGTTGAAGAAGTGCTGCCAGCCGATCCACGCGGGGATGCCGACGGGCGCCGACTCGGGCAGGTGGTACTCCCCCGGATAGGCCGCGAGGAAGTCCTGCATCGCGGGCAACGACAGGACGACGCGCACCAGCGCGACCGCCATGGCCGCGACGACGAGCAGACCCGCGCCGCCGACGAGCAGGGCGCCCGCCCACTGCCCGCGGGTGAACGGCCCGATGCGCGTGGGCTCGGGCTTCGCCGGCGGGCGGTGGAAGGCGGCACGACCGGGCCACACCGTGCGAGGAGCGGTGAGCGGCATGCGCTCGGCCGCGGGGATGACCACTGTGCCGGGTGAGGCGACGGTCGCCGGGGCGGCAGCGGTGACCGTCGGCTCCGACGCGGCGACGTCGACGGTGGGCGACGGCGCGGCCGGAGCGGCGGCCGGGATCGGACCGGCCGGGCCGACTGCAGGGCTGGGGGCTGCGGGGCGCGGGGCGTGGATGCGGATGTCGAGCGCCGGCCAGGGCGCGCCGCCCGCCACGCGGGGCAGACCGCGGCGGACGCCCGTGTTCGCGGCATCCGCGTCGGCATCCGCCGCCACGGGGTCGGGCGCCGCGGGCGCCGTGGGCGCCGTGGGCGTCGTCGACGGTCCCGGGGCGGAGGCGGTCGGGGCGGAGGCGGGCGTCGGACCGGTCGTGGCGGCCGCGGGCGTCGACGACGCCGCTGACCCTACCGCGGGCGCCGGAGTCGCTGCCGGGCCCGCTGTGTCCCTGGAGGGCGGCCATGCGTCGCCGCCGGGCGTTCGGGGCAGACCGCGCCGCAGGGCGACAGGCGACCCTGCCGGAGCCGCGGTGCCGATGTCCCCGTCGTGCGTGAGCCCGGCGTCCGACGGCGGGGCCCCCTGCTCCGGCGTCACAACCGGCGGTGCCGCGGGGACGGCGTCCGGCCCGGGCCCCGGGACGGCGTCCGCCTCCGAGGCCGCGTCCGGCTCGGGTGCGGCGCCGGCGGGCGGCCAGGACTCGCCGCCGGGACGGCGCGGCAGACCGCGCCGGATCGAGGGCACTCCCGGACCGCGTGTCGCCATCAGGACTTCTTGGCTTCGAGGGCAGCGATCAGCTGCGGGACGACGGTGAACACGTCGCCCACGATGCCGAAGTCGGCGATGTCGAAGATGGGCGCGTCGCCGTCTTTATTGATCGCGACGATCGTCTTCGCGGTCTGCATTCCCGCCTTGTGCTGGATCGCTCCGGAGATGCCGAGAGCGACATACAGCTGCGGCGAGACCGAGACGCCGGTCTGGCCGACCTGGTGGGCGTAGGGGATGTACCCGGCGTCGACGGCCGCCCGCGAGGCGCCGACCGCCGCGCCGAGCGCGTCGGCGAGCTGCTCCACGAGCGCGAACTTCTCCTGGGATCCGAGCCCGCGGCCGCCGGCGACGACCCGTGTCGCCCCTCGCAGCTCGGGGCGCGAGGAGGTCGCCACGACGGCCTCGAACGAGTCGACCGTCGCGGCCGGAGCGCCGGAGGCCGCGACCTCCAGCGCCTGCACGCGCGGCTCCTGCGCCTCGGCCCGTGCGTCGACCGCGCCCTGGCGCACGGTGATCACCGGGGCGCCGAAGGTGGGGGCGCTGGTGACGTTGTAGGCCCCGCCGTAGACGGAGTGCTGCGCCAGCACGCCCTGGTCGTCGCGGACGACGCCGACGGCATCGACCGACAGCGCCAGCGACTGCCGCGCGGCGAAACGGCCGGCGACGTCGCGGCCCTCGATCGAGTTCGACACGAGCACCGCGTCGGGCTGCACGAGGGCGAACGCGGCGGCCACGGCGTCCACGATCGGCGTGGTCAGCGCGCCCGCGTCTCCCGCCGCGGTGAGCACCACCGCGGCACCGAGCTGCCCGGCCGAGGCTGCCGCACCGTCGCCGCCGCCCACCACGAGCGCCACCGGAGTGCCCACCGCGGCGGCGGCGCCCAGCAGGCCGGCGGACGACGAGGCGAGCTCGCCGCCGGGGGTCACGTCGAGCACGACCAGGATCGAGTCATCTGCGAAGTCGGTCATCGTCGTCTCCTCACACCAGCCGGTTCTCGATGAGGTACGCGGCGAGCCTCTCGCCGGCGTCGCCCTCGTCGACGAGCTTCACGCCCGCACCGCGCGGGGGCTTCTCCGTGACCGCCGTCATGATGGTCTGGGGCGCGACGCCGGGGTCGACGTCCACCCCGAGATCGGCCAGCGACAGCGTCTCGAACGGCTTCTTCTTGGCCGCCATGATGCCCTTGAAGTTCGGGAACCGCGCGTCGGGGAGCGCCTCGGTGATCGAGATCACCGCGGGCAGCGGCGCCGTCACGTGCGCGGCACCGCCGTCGGCCGCACGGGTGCCGGCCACCGCGGTCTCGGAGATCTCCACCGCCGACAGCGCCGTCGCGTGCGGCACGCCCAGGTGCTCGGCGAGCATCGCGGGGAGCACGCCGGCGGTGCCGTCGGTGGACAGGTTGCCGGTGATGACGAGGTCGAAGCCCGCCCGGCGGACGGCCGCGGCGAGCACCCTCGCCGTCACGCCGAGGTCGGCGCCGGCGAGCGCCTCGTCGACCACCTGGATCGCCGACGACGCGCCCATCGCGAGGCCCTTGCGGATGGTCGCGGTCGCCGCCTCCGGAGCCATCGACACCACGACGACCTCGGTTCCGGCGTGCGCGTCGGCGTAAGAGAGGGCCACTTCGAGGGACCGCTCGCCGATCTCGTCGAGCACCCGCTCCGACGCGTCGCGCTGCGACAGACCGGTCTCGAGGTCGAGCTTGCGGTCACCATAGGTGTCCGGGACTTCCTTGACCAGCACCACGATTCTCATGACGTCCTCCGACCTTCGAGTCTATTGAGCGCGCCCGCACGCCGACCAGCGCGCAGGAGGAAACCGACTAGCGTGATCCCCGACGGCAGGAGGCGCATTGTGGCCCGCGTGACACCCCCGGCAGGCGATCCCATCGCCGAGGCGCGACGCCAGTGGATCGCGCACGGCTGGACCGATGCCGCCGCCGGCATGACGGCGGTGACCTCGATCATGCGCGCCCACCAGCTGCTGCTGGCGCGTGTCGACGAGACGTTGAAGCCGCTCGGGCTGAGCTTCGCGCGGTACGAGCTGCTGACCCTGCTGAGCTTCACCCGGGAGGGGCGGATGCCGGTGGGCTCCGCGGCGCGGCGGCTGCAGGTGCATCCCACGAGCGTGACCAGCACCGTCGACCGGCTGGAAGCCGCGGGGCTCGTGCGCCGCGAGCCCCATCCGACCGACGGCCGGGCGACGCTCGTGGCGCTCACCACCGCCGGGCGGTCGCTCGCCGAGCGCGCGACGACGGCGCTCAACCGCGACGTGTTCTCGCGGCCGGGGCTGGGCGACGAGGACCTCGACGCGCTCATCGGTGCGATCGCGCGACTGCGCGCCGCGGCGGGCGACCCCGTCACCGGTTCGTGAACTCGGGCGGGCGCTTCTCGCGGAAGGCGGCCATGCCCTCCTTCTGGTCGTCGAGGGCGAACAGCGACGAGAACACCTGCTTCTCGAAGCGCAGCCCCTCCGCCCCCGTCGTCTCCTGCGAGGCCCGCAGCGCCTCCTTGGCGGCGTAGACGACCGGCAGCGACTTCGACGCGATCGCCTCGGCGACCTTGCCGGCCTCGTCGAGGAGCTCGGCGGCCGGGACGACGCGCGAGACGAGGCCGGCGCGCTCGGCCTCGACGGCGTCCATCATGCGTCCCGTGAGCACCAGCTCGGCGGCCTTGTAGTAGCCGATCGCCCGGGGGAGCCGCTGCGTGCCGCCGAGACCGGGGATGACCCCGAGGGTGATCTCCGGCTGGCCGAACTTCGCGGTGTCTGCGGCGAGGATGATGTCGCACGTCATGGCCAGCTCGCATCCGCCGCCGAGGGCGTAGCCGGCGACCGCGGCGACGACCGGGGTCCGCACCCGGCTGAACGCCTCGAGACCGACGAAGGGGTTGTCCATCGCCATGTCGCGGGAGGACTTCGACTCCATCTCCTTGATGTCGGCGCCGGCGGCGAACGCCCGCTCCGACCCGGTGAGGACGATGCAGCCGATGCCCTCGTCGGCGTCGAAGGCCGCCGCGGCGGCGGCGAGCTCGGCCACCAGCGTCGAGTTCAGCGCATTGAGCGCTTCGGGGCGGTTGAGGGTGATCCAGCCGACGCGTCCGCGCGTCTCGGTCAGGATGGTCGCGTAGTCGGTCATGTCGTCATGCTTTCATCTCGCGGGGCGGGACGCACGACGCGATCACCGTGCACCCTCGGCGAGCACGTGCCGGCCGATGATGACCCGCATGATCTCGTTGGTCCCCTCGAGGATCTGGTGGACGCGGAGGTCCCGCACCACCTTCTCGATGCCGTAGTCCTGCAGGTAGCCGTATCCGCCGTGCAGCTGCAGTGCCTCGTTGGCGATCGTGAAGCCGGCATCGGTCGCGTAGCGCTTGGCCATCGCGCACTGCACGGTCACCTCGGCGTAGTCGGAGCTGCCCGGGGTCGTCTGATCGAGGGCCAGCGCCGCGCCCTGGACGAGCGCGCGCGCCGCACGGAGCTCGGTGGCCATGTCGGCGAGGCGGAAGACGATCGCCTGCTTGTCGGCCAGCGGCTCGCCGAACGTGAACCGTTCGTGCACGTACCGCACGGCCCGGTCGAGGGCCCACTGCGCTCCGCCGAGCGAGCACGCGGCGATGTTGATGCGCCCGCCGTTGAGTCCGCTCATGGCGATCGCGAAGCCGCCGCCGAGCGAGCCCAGGATCGCGGATGCCGGCACGCGCACCCGGTCGAGGATCACCTGCCGGGTCGGCTGGGCGTTCCATCCCATCTTCTTCTCGTGGGGTCCGAACGACAGGCCGTCGGCGTCACCCGGCACGAGGAAGGCGGTGATCCCCCGGGCGCTTCCCGCCCCGGAACCGGTGGCAGGGTCGGTGCGCGCCATGACGACGTAGACACCGGCCTCGCCGGCGCCGGAGATGAACTGCTTCACGCCGGTCAGCACGTAGTCGTCGCCGTCCGCGATCGCCGAGGTCGTGATCGCGGCCGCGTCGGAACCCGCTCCCGGCTCGGTCAGGCAGTAGGCGCCGAACTCGGTCATGGCGACCAGCCGGGGCAGCCATGCGTGACGCTGGGCGTCGGTGCCGTAGCGGTCGATCATCCACGCGACCATGTTGTGGATCGTGATGTAGGCGGCGATGGTGGGATCGCCGACGGCGAGCTCCTCGACGATCGCGACCGCGTCGCTGCGGCTGAGGCCGCTGCCGCCGACGTCCTCGCGCACGTAGATGCCGCCGAGGCCGAGCTCCCCCGCGATCGCGAGCACATCGCGCGGGAAGTGGCGGGTCTGATCCCACTCCAGCGCGTTCGGGGCGAGGTGGGTCCGGGCGAAATCGCGCACGGCATCCAGGATCGCTTCGCGTTCCTCCGCGGAGAGGGATTCGGTGACGGTCATGCTCATGTGTTCACGTCCTTGTGAGGCATATCGACGGCATCGTCCGTGCCTTATGGGCACAGTGATCATTTTACATGGATGTCCATCTATCTCACGCCGGAAGGTGGAACGACGGCAGTCGTTGCCGCCTCACGGATACGGAGGCGGCAACGACTGCCATGTGTCTCGGTCGGGGGTAGACGATTCAGGCCGCGGATCAGTAGACGAACAGCGGACGCACCCCCGAGCGGGAGTCGCGGTGATCGCCGGCGCCGGTGAACGAGGTCCGCAGCAGGTGGATGCCGCGCGGCAGCTTCGGCAGCGTGACGTCGATCCGGCCCTTCGCGGATGCCGGGAGGGCGACGGTGGCCACGACCTTGCCCGCGTCGGTCACCGTCAGCGTTCCCACGGGCGCACTGCCGTCGGCGGCGACGACCTTGCCGGTCACCTTGACCGGCGTCCCCTGCTTGGCGACCAGCCGCGTCGGAGCGGCGGTCGTGCTGGTCTTCACCGCGGCGGCGTCGACCAGGACCGCGACCGTGCGCGCCGGCACCGTGACGGTGCCCGTCCCCGCATTCCAGGTCGTCGTCTTCACGACGGGGTCCGCGCCCTTGGCCTGGGCGGCCGTGAGCGCGAAGCCGCGGCCGGCGAGATCGTCGATCGTCTGCGTCGTCGCATCGGGCGACGCGTTGAAGACGACGAGCGCCCCGTCGAGGGCGGGATCGGCATCCGGCCCGACGAGGTCGTCGATCTGCATGACGATGACCCCCGGCGTCGCATCCGGTCCGCTCGCGGGGAACGTCACCTTCTGCGAGATGAGGTCCGCGGACCCGAGACGCAGCAGGCCGACGTCCGAGCGCACCCGCAGCAGGTCCAGCGCGGCCGCCTCGGCCGCCGCCATGTCGGAGGCGCCCGGCTTCAGCGCGGGATCGGCCAGCAGCGGCTCCATGATGTCCCACTTCTCCTCGTTGTCGGCCGCCCGCGGCAGGCCCGAGCCGAACGTGGACTCCTGACCGGTCCAGTCGATGCGGTTGAACCAGTCGCCCGAGTTGTAGCTGTTGCGATCCAGCGACTTCGAGCGGAGGAGCTCGGTGCCGGCGTGCCAGAACGACGGTGTCTGCGACAGCGTCACGGTCGCCAGCGACAGCGTGTTCATCCGCACGCGGTCGGCCATCCGGGTGTCCTTCGGCAGCTTCAGCACCGACAGGTCGTAGAGCGTCTCGTTGTCGTGCGCGTCGACGTAGGTGACGATCTCATCCGGCTCGTCGGCGTATCCCGCCGGCTGACCGTTGTAGTCGAGCTCGGAGCCCTTCTTCACGTCGCCGTCGGCGGTGATGAGCTCGTAGTCGCGGAGGTTGCCTGCGAGGCCCAGCTTGACGAGGTCGGTCTGCCGCGCGAGGTCGGCGAGCGCCTGCTCGCTCGTGCCGTTGATGGGGTCGCCGTTGGGGTCGGTGCCGAGGCCCGTGCCATAGCCCTGCCGGAACGTCGAGCCGCTGTCGACCGGGCTGCCGCCGTGGACGGCGTCCCGCAGCCGATCGGAGAAGGTCCCGATGCCGGTGCCGCCGAGCTGCCCCTGCGTCGCCTGCTCGAACAGCGCGTCGTCGGCGACCTCGCCGAAGTTCCAGCCCTCCCCGTAGAGGTAGATGCGCTCTCCGTCGACGCCGTCCTTCTTCAGGGTCAGCTCGTCGAGCGCGGCGCGGATCGCCAGCATGTTCTCCTTCGAGTGGTGGCCCATGAGGTCGAAGCGGAAGCCGTCGACCTTGTAGTCGCGCGCCCACGTGACGACCGAGTCGACCATGAGCTTCTGGGCGACCTCGTGCTCGGTGGCGACGTTCTGGCAGCAGGTCGAGGTCTCCACGGCGCCGGCCGCGTTGAGCCGGTGGTAGTACCCCGGCACGACGCGGTCAAGCACGGAGCGCTCCGCCTGACCCGACGCCGCGGTGTGGTTGAAGACCTGATCCAGCACCACCTGCAGCCCCATGCCGTGGAGCGCTCCGACCATCGAGCGGAACTCGCTCACGCGCGCTCCGCCGTCCGCGTCGACGGCGTACGATCCCTCGGGCGTGGTGAAGTGGAACGGGTCGTAGCCCCAGTTGAACCCGTCGGTGTCGGCGACCGCCTCGACGCACGCCTGCTGCTCGGTGGAGGACGGACCGAACGACGCCAGATCGCAGTCGGGCGTCTGCTGGGCGGCACGGTCCTCCTCGATCGTCGCGATGTCGAACGACGGCAGCAGGTGCACGGTGTTGATGCCCGCTTCGGCGAGCTGACGCAGCTGCGCGGTGCCCGCGCTGTCGCGCGTGAAGGCGCGATACGTGCCGCGCTCCTGCTCGGGCACGGTCTCGTCGGTGATCGAGAAGTCCCGGATGTGGAGCTCGTAGATCGCGCGGTCGACCGCCCGATCGATGCGCGGCGCCTTCGTCTTCTGCCACTGCTTCGGCATGAACGCCCGGTCGTCGAGATCGATCGCGACCGACCGCTCGGAGTTGAGCGTCAGGGCGACCGAGCCCGGATCGGTGACGACGTTGGTCTCGATCGCATCGGTGCTCGGCGCGTAGACGACGACCTCCCAGAGGTACTCGTCGCCGCGGAGCTCGCGTCCGCCGGCGGCGGTCCACGTGCCGGCCGCCGCGTCGAAGGTCGCCTCGCGACGCACCGGGTCGGCGTCCGAACCTGCCTCCCACGTCAGGAGGGTCGCGGACTGCGCGGTCGGCGCCCAGAGCCGGAAAGTCGTCGTGGCCTTCCGTCCCGCGCCGGCGAACGAGACGCCGAGGGAGTCGTCCGCGACGTCCGACGCGTAGAGGTCGTCGAGCACGCCGGGGATCTGCACCCCGGTGAACGCGGTCAGTGCGCCGTCGGCACCCCATTGCGCCACGCGCAGCTGGCCGCGCAGAAGCTGCGCCCCGTCGCCGCGGTCCGCACCGGCGACGCGCAGGGCGGTGAAGCCCTCGAGCGCGGGGAACTGCTCCACCTGCTCCGCGGTGAGCCCGCCCGCCACCAGCTCGAGCTCCTGCGGGTCACCGCCGGCGACCTCGCCGTCCGCGAGCGCCAGCGAGGCGTCCGGCGAGGAGAAGAGCGCCCACTCGGCACCCGCGGCGGAGGTGCCGAGGTCGTCGGGCCACGCGATGGTGTCCGCGTCGATCCAGTGCGCACGCGACTCCCCGGTGCCCGGCAGCGGCGGGTCGGCCGCCACGATCTCGAGCACGTGGGTGGCGAGGTCGTAGCGGAAGACCACGCGCTTGCCCTCGGTCACGCTGAACGCGATGTTGGCGCCGCCCGGCGCTCCTCCGGCGCCGTAGTTCTCGTCCCAGCCGAGGCCGTGGGCGACCTTCACCTCGTAGGAGCCGGTGGGGATGCGCGAGGTCGCGAACTCGTAGACGCCGTCGCGGTCGCCGTCGAGCATGAGGCTCCGCAGGCAGTCCGGCGACCAGTCCGCGGCGCACCCCAGTTCGCTCTGGAACGAACCCGGAAGCGTCACCACCGGGCCCTCCGCCGTGGACTGGGCGCGCTTGGTGACGGGGTCGAAGTAGAAGGTGATCGGCCCGCCGTCGTGGGTGATGGCGATGTTCGCGCCGCCGGGCGCACCGTCGGCGCCGTAGTTCTCGTCCCAGCTCTTCTCGGTGGCGACCTTGTACTCGTACGTGCCCGCGGGAAGATCCACGGTCAGCCGCCAGATCCCGTCGACGAGCGTCATCTGCGCCTCGTCGCAGTCCGGCGACCAGTCCGCGGCGCAGCCCATCTCGCTGTTGAGACTGCCGGGGATGCTCACGAAGTCGTACGGCGTGGGCTCGGTCGGCTCCTCGGGCTCCTCCTCTTCGACCAGGGTCACGCGGTTGCCGACCGACGCGTAGGTGGAGGCGGCCGAGCGCTGCCCCGCCGCATCCGTCGAGACCGCGCGGTACTCGACGAGTGTGCCCGTCGCGAGCCCGTCGACGTCGTGGAACACGCGCGGCGCAGTGTCCTCCGCGGTGCCGAGCGGCTGCCACTCGTCGGAGCCGGTGACCCCCGCACCGGCCTCGGGAACCGAGACCGTGAGCCCGGCCGCCTCGGCGGGCGCGGTCACGGTCGAATCGGCGCGCAGCACGACGGCCGACAGCGCCGGCACCGTCACAGTCGCCTGCGCCGCGCCGTCCGAGGCGACCGGATCGCCGCCGCCGTAGACCGGCGCGTAGGACGCGTCGGCGGTGAGCGTCGTGAGGTCGACGGCGGAGGCCGAGGTCGTGTTGTTGAGCGCGACGAGGTACTCGATGCGCTCCGCGGGGTCGACGCGCGAGAAGGCGTACACCCCGTCGGCGGCGTACCGCTCGATCTGGGCCCCGTCCACCAGCGCCGGGTGGTCGGCGCGCAGCTGCGCGAGGTCCGCGATGTGCGTGTAGAGCGGGGTGTCGGTGTCGAAGCGGTCGACGCCGCCCACCGTCTCGCCCGTGATCAGCGTCTGGTCCCGGTACTCCGCCACCTCGCTGGCGAACAGCGACTGACGGGCGCTCTTGTCGTTTCCGGCGCCGACGCCGGTGAAGCCCTGCTCGTCGCCGTAGTAGACCACGGGCTGGCCGCGGCTCAGGAACAGCAGGTCGTGGGCGAGGAGGTCTCGTTCGAGGGCGTCGCCGCTGTCCTTGAGGAAGTAGCCGACACGGCCCATGTCGTGATTGCCGAGGAAGGTGGGGAGGGCGGTCGCCGACGAGTCGGTCGTCGTGTACCGGTCATCGCCCGCGAAGAGCTTCTCGAGGGTCGACACGTTCCCGCCCTTGGCGAAGCTCGTGGCCGCGGACTGGAAAGCGAAGTCGAGCACCGAGTTCATGTCGGTCTTGCGCACGTACGGGGCCAGGAGGGCGGGGTCGGCGTCGTACACCTCGCCGAACATGAAGAAGTCGTCCTTGCCCTGCGCGTGCGCGTAGTCGAGCACGCGCTCCGTCCACTGCTCCCAGAACGGGAAGTCGACGTGCTTGGCGGTGTCGATGCGGAACCCGTCGATGCCGAGGTCGATCCAGTCCTGGTAGACCTCGACGAACCCGTTCACGACGTCGGGATGCTCGGTCATGAGGTCGTCGAGCCCGGCGAAGTCGCCGTACGTGGTGGACTCGCCCGAGTAGGTCGAGTCGCCGCGGTTGTGGTACAGCGTCACGTCGTTGAGCCAGGCGGGCACCTTGATGTCCGCCTCGGCCTCCGACACGACGGGCGTATAGGGGAAGCTCGTGTCGGCGTCCAGCGCCGGGAAGTCGCCGGTACCCGCGTAGTCGGCGGGGTCGAACGCGGTGCCGTCCGCGTCGCGGTACGGCGAGGTCTCCTGGTCGATGTAGGAGTAGTCGCCCTCGGCATAGGAGATGACGTCGGCGGTGTGGTTGGTGATGATGTCGAAGTACACGTCGATGCCCTCGGCGTGCGCCTCGTCGATGAACGCCTCCAGCTCGGCGTTCGTGCCCAGGTGCGGATCGATCCGGGTGAAGTCGGTGATCCAGTAGCCGTGGTAGCCGGCGCTGGCCGCATCGCCCTCGCCCTGCACCGGCTTGTTGGCGAAGCTCGGCGTGAGCCAGATCGCGGTCGTGCCGAGCCCCTTGATGTAGTCGAGGTTCGCGCGCAGGCCGGCGATGTCTCCGCCGTTGTAGAAGCCCGACGACGCCGGGTCGAAGCCGGTCGCCAGCCGATCGCCGTCCAGGCCGCCGCGGTCGTTGGCCGCGTCGCCGTTGGCGAACCGGTCGGTCATGACGAAGTAGAACTGCTCGCCCGCGCCGGCCTGGCGGACCGGCTCGGAGGCGAGCGCGTCGTCCTCGGCCCCGTAGCCGCCGCGGAGCGAGAGCACCTCCACGCCCACCCGGTGGGCGGCGTCGTCGAAGAGGAACCGTAGGGTGGCGGGCCCGGCCACGGTGAGCGGGATGTTGTCCCCGCCGCCGTCGAGGCCGTACGCCTCGTCCCACGCGTCGTCGACGGCGACCTTGTACTGCCACGAGCCCGCAGGCACCTCGAACTCCGCAGCGAAGACGTCCGGATCGCCCGTCGGCGCCAGTTCGGTCTGCGTGCAGTCGGGCTGCCAGTCGGCGGAGCAGCCGAGCTCGCTCTGCAGGTCGCCGACCAGCGCGAACGTGCGCGGCTCAGCGGCGACGGCGGCGGGCGGAGCGGCCAGCGCGACCCCTCCGAACCCGGCGGCGACGAGCGCGACGGCGCTCACGACGGAGACGAGTCTGCGGACCGCGGCGGACATGTGGGCTTTCGAGACGGCGACGTTCGACACTGTGACTCCCCGAGCGTTCGCGGGCACGGCATCGTGCCCGGTCAGTCCTGCCGACGATACTCAGACCGGTCACAGTCGCGAGTGAGAATGCCCTCATCTGAGTCTCCGGCGCCGCGACGACCGGTCCCTGCGGCCGGAGGGTGAGCGCTACAGGCGCTCGATGATCGTGGCGTTGGCCATGCCGCCGCCCTCGCACATCGTCTGCAGTCCCCAGCGTCCGCGGGTGTGCTCGAGGTGGGCCAGCAGCGTCCCGAGCAGGCGCGTGCCGCTGGATCCGAGTGCGTGGCCGAGCGCGATCGCGCCGCCCCACGGATTCATGCGAGCCGGGTCGGCGCCCACCTCGGCCGCCCACGCGAGGGGGACGGAGGCGAACGCCTCGTTGACCTCGTACGCGTCGAGGTCGTCGATCGTGAGGCCGCTGCGGGCCAGGATGCGCCGGGTGGCGGGGATCGGGCCCGTGAGCATGAGGAGGGGGTCGGAGCCGGTCACGGCGAAGGCGTGGAACCGGGCCCGCGGGGTGAGGCCCAGGGCCGACGCCGTCTCCTCGGCCATGATCAGCACGGCGGAGGCGCCGTCGGTGAGCGGCGAGGAGTTCCCCGCGGTGATCCGCCAGTCCAGTTCGGGGAATCGCGCGGCGGCGGCGTCCGAGCGGAACGCGGGCGGCAGACCGGCGAGCGACGCGGTCGTGGTACCCGGGCGGATCGTCTCGTCGGCGGCGAGATCGCCCTGCGGCAGGAGCTGGCCGTCGAACAGCCCGGCCGCGGTGGCCTCGGACGCACGCTCGTGCGACTCCGCGGCGAACGCGTCGAGATCGTCCCGCGTGAAGCCCCAGCGCTCGGCGATGAGCTCGGCCGAGATCCCCTGGCCGACGAGGCCCTCGGGATAGCGGTCCCGCAGCAGCGGCGACCCGGGCGAGCCGGCGACCGAGCCCGCCGCACCGAGCGGCACCCGGCTCATCGACTCGACCCCGCCGGCGATCACGATGTCGTACTGGCCGCTGATGACCCCCTGCGCCGCGAAGTGCGCGGCCTGCTGGCTCGATCCGCACTGCCGGTCGATCGTCGCCGCCGGCACGGCCTCGTCGAATCCCGCCGCCAGAGAGGCCTGACGCGCGATGTTCGCCGACTGCTCCCCGACCTGGCTGACGCAGCCGAGGAGCACGTCGTCGACCTGCGAGGACTCGAGCCCGTTGCGCTCCAGCACCGCCCGGAGCACCCCCGCGGCCAGATCGACCGGATGGATGCCCGAGAGCCCTCCTCCCGGCTTGCCTCTCCCCGAGGGGGTGCGGACGGCGTCGACGATGACGGCGGTGCGACTCATGGCATCCATCATGCCGCCGCACCGGACCGCCGGCTCCTCCACCGGCACAACCGGCAGCTCGTGCGCGGGGAGAGCCGCGCGGCGAGTGAGGCGCTCCATCCCTCGCGCGCGGCCCTCACGCCTCAGCCGTCGGCCTCCGCCTGCCGGAGCGAGATCGCCGCGGTGCCCACGTCGTCGACGAAGCCGTCGATGTGGCGCTCGTCGTGCCCCACGTACTCGGACAGCGGGCGGATGAGCGCGTTCGAGGCGGTCTGCTCCATGATGTGGGCGGTCCACCCGACCACGCGCGCCGCGACGAACAGCGGCGTGAAGGTGAGGGTGTCGAAGCCCATGAGGCTGTAGGCCGGGCCGGACGGGTAGTCGAGGTTGGGGTAGATGCCCTTGCGGGCGACGAACTCCGACTCGAGCGTCGCATAGAGCGCCTCGACGTCGGGGCGGTCGTAGTGCGCGATGAGGGTGTCCAGCGCCGCCTTCATGGTGGGAACGCGCGAGTCGCCGCGCTTGTACACCCGGTGGCCGAATCCCATGATCTTGCGCTTCTCGGCGAGGGCGGCCTCGAGCCACGGCACGACGTTGTCGGCGTCGCCGATCTCGTCGAACACGTGCAGGACGGCCTCGTTCGCACCGCCGTGGAGCGGACCCTTGAGGGCGCCGATGGCACCGACGACCGCGGAGTAGAGGTCGCTGAGCGTGGAACTGATCACCCGCGCGGTGAAGGTCGACGCGTTGAACGAGTGCTCCGCGTAAAGGATCATCGAGCGGTTGAAGGCGTCCACGACGACGGGATCGGCCTCTTCGCCGAACGTCATCCAGAGGAAGTTCGCCGCGTAGTCGAGGTCGTCCCGCGGTGCGACGGGCTCCTGCCCGCGCCGGCGGCGCTGCCCGTAGGCGACGATGGCCGGCAGCGCCGCGAACAGGCGCACGCTGCGGGCGAGGTTGTCCTCGGGGGTCCCGCTCGCGTCCATCACCGATCCGGTGCCGGCGAGGTCGCGCGCGCCGAGCACGCTCACCGCGGTGCGCACCTCGTCCATGGGGTGCGCGTCGAGCGGCGTCAGGTCGATCGCCGCACGGACATCGTCGGCCAGCGCCCGGTGCGACCGCTCCTCCGTGCGGAGCGCGGCGAGCTGCGCGGCATCGGGGAGCTCCCCGTGCCACAGGAGGTAGGCCACCGCCTCGGCGGGCTGGGTGGCCGCCAGCTCGTGCACCGGGTAGCCGCGGTAGAGCAGCGAGTTCGTCTCGGGGTTGACCTTGCTGATGGCGGTGACGTCGGCGACGACGCCGGCCAGCCCCTTCTTGATGTCGGTGTCGGTCATGCCGTGCTCCCTTGCGTTGCCTGCCGGTCGTCGAGCTCGAAGGTGAAGACGTCGGAGTCGAACCGGCTGTAGCCCTCGTAGTCGATGAGGTCGTACAGGTCGGCGCGATGCTGCATCTCGCCCAGCCGCGACGTGAGGTGTCCTTCCTCCGTCAGCGTATCCAGTGCACGGCCCGCCGCGCCCATCGCCAGTCGCAGGAGCGACACCGGCCAGATGACGATGCTCACCCCGGCGCTGCGCAGCTGCTCCACCGAGAAGAGATCAGACTTCCCGAACTCGGTCATGTTCGCCAGGATCGGCACGTCGATCGCCGACGCCATCGCCTCGAACTCGGCGAGGTCGCGCATCGCCTCGGGGAAGATCGCGTCGGCCCCGGCATCCACGAGCGCCTTCGCGCGGTCGATCGCGGCATCGAGCCCCTCGACGGCGCGGATGTCGGTGCGGGCGATGACGAGGAAGTTCGGATCGCGGCGCGCGTCGACGGCGGCGCGGATGCGTTTGAGGGCGGTGCTCTCGTCCACGACGGCCTTGCCGTCGAGGTGACCGCAGCGCTTCGGATTGACCTGGTCCTCGATGTGGGCTCCCGCAAGACCGGCGTCCTCGAGGGTCTGGATCGTCCGGGCCACGTTCATGGGCTCGCCGAATCCGGTGTCGGCGTCGATGAGGGCCGGAAGGTCGGTCATGCGGGCGATCTGCTGCCCGCGGGCGGCCACCTCGGTGAGGGTCGTCAGGCCGATGTCGGGGAGGCCGAGATCGGCCGACAGCACCGCGCCCGAGATGTAGACGCCCTCGAAGCCCTTGCGCTCGATGAGTCGCGCGCTCAGCGGGTTGAAGGCGCCCGGGAAGCGGATGAGCTCACCGGCCGCGAGCCGCTCTCGGAGCATGCGGCGCTTCTCGCTGGCGGGGATGGCGGAGTACAGCATCAGAGCACCTTTCCGTCGGGGAGCGACGTTTCGTCTCGTCGCTGCGCGCCTCGCTCAACGACCGGAGACCGGTCCCCCCGGTCGTTGAGCGAGCGGAGCGAGACGAAACGCCGAACCGCAGCGCGCGACATCAGAAGAGTCCCTTCGGGGCGGGTGCCCCGTCGAGGACGCCCGGGCGGGCGACGAACCCCAGCTGCCGCACCTCGTCGGCGCTCAGCTCGGGGAGCCGCTCGACGAGGGCCAGGAAGCGCTCGATCTCGGCCGGCTCGAGCACCGGCTCGGCCAGCAGCCGGAACTTGCGCACGTAGTCGGCGCGGGCGAACGGCCGCGCACCGAGCGGGTGGGCGTCGGCGACGGCGATCTCGTCGACGATCGTGGTCCCGTCCGCGAAGGTGATCACGACGCGTCCGCCGAACGCCTTCTCGGCGGGGTCGTCCGAGTGGTAGCGGCGCGTCCACTCGGCATCCTCCGCCGTCGTCACCTTCTGCCACAGTGCGACGGTGTCGGGGCGGGCCGCGCGCTCGGGCGCGTACGAGTCCACGTGGTGCCAGCCGCCGTCCTGCAGGGCCACGGTGAAGATGTACGGGATGGAGTGGTCCAGCGTCTCGCGCGACGCGGTCGGGTCGTACTTCTGCGGGTCGTTCGCTCCCGAGCCGATCACGTAGTGCGTGTGGTGGCTCGTGTGCAGCACGATCGATGCGACCTCGCTCCCGCCGGGGCCCTGAGCCTGTCGGAGGGACGGGTGCTCGTGGTGCAGCTTGCGCGCCAGGTCGATCCACGCCTGCGCCTGGTACTCGGCCGAGTGCTCCTTCGTGTACGAGTCGAGGATGGCGCGCTTGGGCTCGCCGGTCGCCGGGAGCGGCACGTCGTACGCCGCGTCCGGGCCGTCGAGCAGCCACGCGATGACGCCGTCCTCGCCTTCGTAGATGGGGTTCGGCGACGTCTGCCCCCGCATCGCGCGGTCCACCGCCTCGACGGCCATCTTGCCCGCGAAGGCCGGGGCGTACGCCTTCCAGGTGGAGATCTCGCCCTTCCGCGACTGGCGCGTGGCCGTCGTCGTGTGCAGGGCCTGGGCGACGGCCTGCTCGATCGTGGCGACGTCGAGGCCGAGGAGGGTGCCGATGCCCGCGGCGGCGGACGGGCCGAGGTGGGCGACGTGGTCGATCTTGTGGCGGTGCAGGCAGATGGCGCGCACGAGATCGATCTGGATCTCGTACCCCGTCGCGATGCCCCGGACGAGGGCGGCTCCGTCGGCGCCGACGTGCTGGGCGACCGCGAGGATCGGCGGGATGTTGTCGCCCGGGTGGGAGTAGTCCGCGGCGAGGAACGTGTCGTGGTAGTCGAGCTCGCGCACGGCGACGCCGTTGGCCCAGGCCGCCCACTCGGGGCTCGTCCGGGTCTGCGCCGGCACGCCGAACACGGTGGCGCCGTCGCCGCCTCGCGAGACGGGGTGGTCGAGCGCCTGCTGACGCGCGGCGCTGACCGGAGCGCGGGTGAGGGAGGCCGCGGCCACGGCCGCGTTGTCGATGAGCCGGTTGACGATCATGTCGACCACGTCGGCCTCGACGGCGACGGGATCGACGGCGACCTCGGCGATCGCGTGGGCGAGCTGCTGCTCGCGCGGCAGCTCCTCGTCGCTGCGGTGGACGCGGACGTGATGGGTGACGGTCATGCGGGGGCCTCCAGGGACTCGAGGATGCCGGTGAGGGCGTTGTGCAGGTGGACGTGGGTGGTGTGCGCGGCCAGGTCGGCGTCGGCGGCCGCGATCGCCGCGGCGATCATGCGGTGCTCGCCCGCCGAGGCCGCCAGGCGCTCCGGCTTGTCGCGGGCGAGCCGGCGGACGCGCACAAGGTGGGTGCGGACGGTCCGCAGAGCGCCGGCGAGATAGTCGTTCGAGACGGCGGCGTCGACCGCGGCGTCGAAACGTGCGATCAGCGCGTAGTAGTCGTCGGGGGCGCCCGCCGTGTCGATGGCGGAGAACTCTGCGGCGAGCGCCGCGAAGACCTCGCGGCCGCCGCGGTGGGCGGCCAGCCGGGCCGCGCTCTCCTCGAGCGCGCGGCGCAGCTCGAACAGCTCGCGGATGTCGTCGGCGTCGAGTTCGGAGACGACGGTCACGCGGGGCGAGGCCTGGATGACCAGGCCGTCGGCCGCGAGGCGGCCCAGGGCTTCGCGCAGCGGCGTGCGGCTCACGCCCAGACGCGCGGCCTGCTCCACCTCGCCGAGCACGGTGCCGGCGGTCAGGACGCCGGACTGGATCTCGTCGAGGAGCGTCAGATAGGCCCGCTCACCCGCTCGCATGCTCCCCCTTCGACCTGCCCATTGTATACACAAACACCCCCACACCCCCCTCCCCCTTCCCCTCCCTCGCCCCTGCGTATACATCCGGCGAGAATGTGGCGCATCCGGCGCACTCCGCAGCGGGGAGACCACCGTTCGCGCCACGTTCGCGTGGAGCGGATCGACTACCGTCGAGGGGTGACCGAATCCTCCCGCTACGTCGTGGCCACAGACGGCGCCTGCAAGGGCAATCCCGGCCCCACCGGCTGGGCGTGGGTCGGTGAGGACGGACACTGGGCGGCGGGGTCGCTTCCCGAGGGGACCAACAACATCGGCGAGCTGCTCGGGCTACTCAAGGCGATCGAGGACCACCCCGACGTGCGGGAGCTGGTCGTGCAGGCCGACTCCAAGTACGCGATCGACACCTACTCGTCGTGGATGGACGCCCACCGCCGGCGCGGCTGGAAGACGTCGACGGGCGCGCCCACCAAGAACCGCGACCTGCTCGAGCAGCTGATCGTGGCGCGCGACGCCCGCCGCGCCGCGGGCCTCCCCGATGTCGTCCTCGAGCACGTCCGCGGGCACCGCGGCCACGTGCTCAACGAATGGGCCGACGAGCGGGCCGTCCGCGCGTCCGAGCACGCGGCGACGGGCACGGCGAGCGCCTGGTCGTCGCTGAGCGGCCACCACGAGAAGCTCGACGTGTCGGCGGCACCCACCCGCAAGCGCTGATGGGGCACAGGCCGGCTAGATGCCGGTCGACCCCTCGAAGAGCCCGATGTGGTTGCCGTCCGGGTCGACGATGATCGCCCACCAGCTGGTGGCGGTGATGTTGTCCTTCGCCATCACCACCCCGCCGCCGGCGGCCTCGGCCTTCGCGATGGTCTCGTCGATCGAGTCCACCTCGACGTAGGAGCGCGGCTGGGTGAACCCTTCCGAACGCGGCGCGAGACCGCCGCCGCTGATCTGGTTCGGGGCCTGCCACATGGGGTAGCCCTCGAAGCCGGGGACCTCCGCGATCTGCCACCCGAACAGGTCGGAGTAGAACGCCGCCCCCTTCGTCAGGTCGCTGACCGGGATGTCGATGTGCGTGATGTCTCCGTGCGCCATGGCGTCGTCCTCTCGTCCCTGTGCCGACAGTGTGCCCTCAGGCTCCGACGTCCGCCAGCAGCTCTTCGAGGCGGTCCAGTGCCGGGCGCTGCCCCGCGACGAGGCGATCGCGTGCGTCGGGGATCGACATCCACTCGACGCGGTCGACCTCGGGGAACTCCTGCCGCCGGCCCGAGCGCGGCGGCCACTCGAGCTCGAACGTGCCGAACTCGAACTCCGTGGCGGTGAACTCAGCGCCGTCGGTGACGAAGACGGTGACCCGCTTGCCGGAGGAGTAGGCGAATGTGCCGAGTTCGGCATATTCGCCGTCGGGCGGGTCGATGCCGAGCTCCTCCCGGAACTCGCGGCGGGCGGCGTCGAGCAGCCCCTCGTCGCCGTCGACCTCTCCCTTGGGGATCGACCACGCCCCGTCGTCCTTCCGGGACCAGAACGGACCGCCCATATGCGCGACGAGCACCGACACCCCGCTCGCCCCGTCGAGGCGATAGAGCAGGATGCCGGCGCTCGTCGCGGGCATCGCGTCTGCGCGCCGGCCGATCAGGCCGGGCGGCCCTTCGGCGACACGGTGTAGGTCTGCTCGACGTCGGTCACGGCGACCGGCGCCAGCGCCGCGTCGACCGCGGCCTTGGTGTCGTCGTCGAGCACGACGCCCGAGGCCTTCACCGAGTCCTCGAGCTGCTCGGGACGCGAGGCGCCGACGAGCGCGGCGGCGACGTTCGGATTGTGCAGCACCCACGCGATCGCCAGCTGCGGCATGGTGAGGCCGGCCTCCTCCGCGATCGGCTTCAGCTTCTGCACGGCGGTGAGCACGTCGTCGTCGAGGAAGCGCTGGATGAAGTTCGCGCCGCTCTTCTCGTCGGTCGCGCGCGACCCCGCCGGCACCGGCTGGCCGGGCAGGTACTTGCCCGACAGCACGCCCTGCGCCATCGGCGACCAGACGATCTGCGAGATGCCGAGCTCCTCGGAGGTCGGGATGACCTTGCCCTCGATCACGCGCCACAGCGCGGAGTACTGCGGCTGGTTGGAGACGAGCTGGAAGCCCAGCTCGGTCGCGAGGGCGTGCCCCTCGCGCAGCTGCTCGGCCGTCCACTCGCTGACCCCGATGTAGAGCGCCTTGCCCTGGCGGACGATGTCGGCGAACGCCTGCATCGTCTCCTCGATGGGGGTCTCGTAGTCGTAGCGATGGGCCTGGTAGAGGTCGACGTAGTCCACTCCGAGGCGACGCAGCGACCCGTTGATGCTGTCGAAGACATGCTTGCGGGAGAGGCCCTGATCGTTGGGGCCCTTCTTGCCCGTCGGCCAGTAGACCTTCGTGAAGAGCTCGAAGTCGGGGCGGTCGAGCCCCTTGAGCGCCTTGCCCAGCACGACCTCCGCGGCGGTGTTGGCGTACGCGTCGGCCGTGTCGAACGACGTGATGCCGAGATCGAGCGCCTTGTGCACCGTCGAGATCGCGGCGTCGTCGCCGACCTGCGAGGCGTGGGTCACCCAGTTGCCGTAGGTGATCTCCGAGACCTTGAACCCGCTGTTGCCGAGATAGCGATAATTGACCATGTCTCCACGCTAGTGGCGGTGGAGGGCACTCAGGCCGTGGCAGCCGCCGCGCGATCCTCTTCGGTCGCGACGAGCTGCCCGCAGGCGCCGTCGATCTCCTTGCCCCGAGTGTCGCGCAGGGTCGTGGGGATCCCGGCGTCGTTGAGCCGTCGGACGAACTCGTTCTGCACCGGCACCTCGGACGCCGTCCACACCGAGCCCGGCGTCGGGTTCAGCGGGATCGGGTTGACGTGCACCCAACCGCGGCCGCGTGCGTTGAGCTTCTCGGCGAGCAGGTCGGCCCGCCAGGCGTGGTCGTTCATGTCCTTGATGAGCGCGTACTCGATCGAGACCCGGCGACCCGTCTTCTCGAAGTAGCCGCGGGCAGCGTCGAGGGCCTCATCGACCTTCCAGCGCGAGTTGATCGGGATCATCTCGTCGCGGAGGCCGTCGTCGGGGGCGTGCAGCGACAGCGCGAAGGTCACGGGGATGTCCTCGGCGGCGAGCTTGTTGATCGCCGGCACCAGGCCGACCGTCGAGACCGTCACTCCGCGCGCGCTCATGCCGAGGCCGTGCTTCTGGTCGACCATGGTCCGCACCGCCTGCATCACACGGTTGTAGTTGGCCAGCGGCTCGCCCATCCCCATGAAGACGATGTTCGTCACCCGCTCGCCCTCGTGGTGGGCCGGGCCGAACGAGCCGTCCGCGATGAGGCGGTTGGCGCGGACGATCTGCTCCACGATCTCGGCCGCCGACATGTTGCGGGTGAGCCCGGCCTGTCCCGTCGCGCAGAAGGGGCAGTTCATGCCGCACCCGGCCTGACTCGACACGCAGAGGGTGATGCGGCCCGGGTAGCGCATGAGGACGGACTCCACGAGTGCGCCGTCGTGGAGCTTCCAGAGGAACTTGATCGTGTCGCCCTTGTCGGTCTCGAGCCGGCGCACCTCGGTGAGGAGCGGGGGCAGCATCGCCCCGACGAACTCCTCGCGCCCGGAGGCGGGCAGGTCGGTCATCGCGGCCGGGTCGGACGTGTAGTGCTGGAAGTAGTGCTTCTCGAGCTGCGCCGCGCGGAAGCCCGGCATGCCGAGCTCCTTGAGGCGCTCGACGCGCTGCTCGGGGGTCAGGTCGGCCAGGTGCGCCGGCGGCATCCCCTTCTTGGGGGCCGCGAACTGCAGGAGCGGCTTGCCGTCGGCGTCAGTGCGCTGCGTCCACCCCTCGGTGCGCGGGCGCACCTGGCGGGGTCCGGTGGCGCGCACGGGCGTGGATTCGGTCATGGATCCAGGGTAGACGAGCCGCCTGAGGATCAGCCTGCGAGGGCGGCCTCGCGGCGGCGCGCCTGCTCGACAGGGTCGGGCACCGGCGCTGCGGCGATGAGGGCACGCGTGTAGGGGTGCCGCGGGCGCCGCAGCACGTCGCCCCGGGAGCCCTCCTCCACGATGCGGCCGCCCTGCAGCACCACGATGCGGTCGCACAGCTCATCGACGACGGCGAGGTCGTGGCTGATGAACAGGCAGGCGAAGCGCAGCTCGCGCTGGAGGTCGCGCAGCAGGTCGAGCACCGTCGCCTGCACCGAGACGTCGAGGGCGCTCGTGGGCTCGTCGGCGATCAGCAGACGCGGCCGCAGCGAGATCGCGCGGGCGATCGCCACCCGCTGCCGCTGACCGCCCGACAGCTCGTGCGGATAGCGACGGTGCCACCCCGACGGCAGGCCGACCGCGTCGAGCAGCTCGGCGACCCGGGCGTGGAGCGTCGCGCCGCGGAGGCCGCCGTGGACGTGCAGCGGTTCGGCGATCGAATCGCCGACGGTGCGGCGCGGGTCGAGCGCGGCGGTGGAGTTCTGGAAGACGACGCCCACGCGCCGCTTCACCGCCACGGCGCGGCGGCCGCGCACCCGCGCGAGGTCGACGCCGTCGATGCGCACGGCACCCGCCGAGATCGGCGCGAGGCCGAGGGCGCATCGGCCGATCGTCGACTTGCCCGACCCCGACTCGCCGGCGAGGGCGACGATCTCGCCTTCGCCGACGCGGAGGCTGACGCCGTGCACGGCGGCGACCGCGCGTGCCCCGCGCCCGTAGACGACGGAGAGGTCGTCGACGTCGAGCACCGCCGACGCGGGGATGGGCGCGGGTCGCTCGGGAGCCCCCAGCCGGGGGACGGCGGCCAGGAGCCGCTGGGTGTATCCCGCCTGCGGCGCCGCGAACAGCGTGCGCACCGCCGCCGCCTCCTCGACACGGCCCTCCCGCATCACGACGACGCGGTCGGCGATGTCGGCGACGACCCCCATGTCGTGGGTGATCATGATGATCGAGGTGCCGATGCGCTCGCGCAGCCGGCGGAGCACGTCGAGCACCTCGCGCTGCACGGTGACGTCCAGCGCCGTCGTGGGCTCGTCGGCGATCAGGATCTCCGGCTCGCACGCGAGCGCGATCGCGATCATGACCCGCTGGGCCTGACCTCCCGACAGCTGATGCGGATAGCTCGACATCCGCCGCTCCGGGTCGGCGATCTCGACCTGCTCGAGGAGTTCGATCACCCGTGCGCGCCGCTCGGCCCGGGTCATCTCCGGCCGGTGGACGATCAGCATCTCCTCGATCTGCGAGCCGACCGTGAAGACGGGGTCGAGCGCGCTCCCCGGGTCCTGGAAGACGACGCCGATGCGGGTGCCGCGGATCCGCGCCCGCGCGGGTGCGCTCATGGCCAGGAGGTCCTCGCCGTCCAGCAGCGCCTCGCCGCGCACGCGCGCGCCCCGCGGCAGGAGGCCGACGAGCGAGAGCGCCGTGACGCTCTTGCCCGAGCCCGACTCGCCCACCAGAGCCAGCACCTCGCCGCGATCGAGCGAGAAGGAGACGTCGCGGACCGCGCCGACCGTCTCGGTGCCGACGACGAAGTCCACGGACAGGCGGCGGACCTCCAGCAGCGGCGTGCTCATGCGTCCGCGTCCTCGTCGGCGCCGGAGTCCCGGTAGGCCTCCCAGTCGCTGAGCATCTTGCGGTGATAGCCCACGAGCCAGATCATGTACCGCCGCGCGTTGTTCAGTCGCGTGCGCGGGCCGACGGCATCCTCCGAGACGACGTCCAGACCGTAATCGATCGTCGAGGTGATCCGGCGGGCGTAGTCGCGCTCCCCGGCCAGGAAGCTCCCCCACACGTCCTCCTCCACGCGGAAGTAGCGGCTGCGGTCTCCGGGGAGCGAGTGGGGCTTGAGGAACCCGAGGCTCACCAGCGCACGGGTGGACATGGAGACCGCACCGGCGCTCGCGCCGAGCATCTCGGCGATCTGGGCCGACGAGAGGAACGGCCGGTCCACGATCAGCAGGAGCCCGAGCACGCGCCCGTCCATCCGGGGGTTGCCGGCGGCGCCCCACGCGAAGGCGAAGTCCTCCACGAAGGTGCGCAGCTCCTCGGCGAGGTCGAGCGCCGCGTCGTCCTTCTCCACGTCCGTCACAGTGCCATGCCCTCCAGGATCCGTCCGGGGTCCGGCTGAGCCATCGCCTCGGTGAACACGTCGAACGGCCACATCGACATGCCGCTCCACGTGATCGATTCCACCGCACCCGACCCGTCGCGCGCCACCTCCACCTGCTCCCCCGCCGCGCCGAAGCTGGCGCGGGAAGGCTGGCGGAGGGTTCCGTCGGCAGCGGTCTCCACCTTCTCGGCCAGGCGCGCCGGGTCGTCGAGCTGCGGGTGGAGGGCGAAGGTCGCCCCGCCCAGGTGGGCGAGATCGAGCACCGACCACAGGCTCGCGTAGCGACCCTCGACGCCCTCGATGCGGTCGTCGTCGTCCGCGTGGGCGAGGGCCAGACGCAGGAGCGCGATGGCGCCCGTGGCGAGGAGGTCGGCGGGCCCGTCGATCGCATTGGTGAAGACGCTGACCACGAGGTCGTTCTCGGGGTCGAGCCAGGTCCGCGTGATGTGGCCGGGGTATCCGCCGCTGTGACCGACGAGCAGCGCGCCGTCGAGCTCGAACAGCTCGAACCCGAGGCCGTAGTGCCGGTGCGCGCCGCCGATCTCGATGCGCGAGACGCGGTACTGGGCCTGCCGCTTGCTGTCGTCGCCCAGGAGCCGGTCGTCGCCCAGCGCGTGCGCGGCCAGGTACGCGCTCGTCTCGGTCGCCGTGGAGAACCAGCCGGTGGCCGCCGCCATGGCCCGCGTGTCGACGTGGGGGATCACCCGCCGCCTGCCGCCGAGGGCGAAGCGCGCCGTGTGGCCCGACGCGTACTCGTCGGCGCGCGCCGCCTGCCACTCCGAGCCCGAGCGCTCCAGCCCCAGCGGCACGCAGATGTTCTCGCGCGTGAACGTGTCGTAGTCGGAGCCCGACGCGGCCTCGACGACGAGACCCAGCACCGAGTAGGCGATGTTGGAGTACTTGAAGTGCTCGTTGCGCGCGAAGATCCGTCCCTCGGTGCGACAGATGTCGACGATGCGCTGCCGGTCGGGGAAGGCCGCACCCCGCTGCCAGTAGTCGGCGTCTCGGCCGTCGCGCACGATCCCGCCCTGATGGGCGAGCAGCTCCCGCACCGTGACGGCGGCCAGCTCCGACTCGGCCAGCTCCGGCACCCACTGCGCGACCGTGTCGTCGAGCCGCAGCGCTCCCCGCTCGGCAAGCTGGAGGACCGCGGTGGCGGTGAAGGTCTTGGAGTGCGAGGCGATGCGGAACAGGCTCCGGGAGGTCAGCTCCTCCCCGGTCTCGAGGTCGGCGCGACCCCACGCGAACTCGCTCACGAGCTCGCCGCGGTAGCGGATCGCCGCCTGGATGCCGGGCACCTGGCGGGTCTCCCCGGCGAACGCGAACCACCGCTCCGCGTACTGCGCCGCGTCGCGCACGGCGTCCCGTCGACGGGCATCCTCGGGAGGGCTCACGGTCACAGTCGGCGTCCTTTCGGGTCGAGCGCATCCCGCAGGATGTCGCCAAGGGTGATCAGCGCGAACACGGTCACGCTGAGGAAGAGGGCGGGGAAGACGAGCATGTGCGGCGACGAGCCGAAGTACGACTGGGCGTTCGCCATCTGCAGCCCCCAGGAGATCGACGGCGAGCGCAGCCCCACTCCGAGGAAGGTGAGCGTGGATTCGGCGACGATGATGCTGCCGACCATCGTCGCCGTGATCGCCAGGACCGGGCCGATCGCATTCGGCACCACGTGGGTGAGGAGCGTGCGGGTGTGGGAGATCCCCATGGCGCGGGCGGCGCTGATGTAGTCCATGTTCCGCACCGTCCGCACCGAGGTGCGCACGAGACGGGCCAGGGTCGGCCAGCTGAAGGCCGCGAGCACGACCGCCACCATCAGCGGCGTCCGCTCCCCCACGCTGTTGAGCACGATGATGGCGCCGAGGATGAAGGGGAACCCGAGGAACACGTCGGTCAGTCGCGAGACGAGGACGTCGGCGAAGCCGCCGAAGTAGGCGGCGATCGTGCCGACGACGATCGCGATGGCGAGCGCGATCAGCGTGGCCGTCACACCGATGAACAGCGACGTGCGCGCACCGTGGATGACGTTCGCGTAGATGTCGCACCCCTGCAGGTCGGTGCCGAACACGTGCGCGGCGCTCGGCGGCTGCGTGCTGTCGCGCAGCTCGCACGCGCGCGGGTCGGGCTGGCCGAACAGCCCTCCGACGACCTCCGGCAGGAGGGAGATCACCGCGAGGACGGCCAGGATGGCCGCGCTGATCCAGAACAGGACGCGGCGTCGCAGGCTCGTCCACACGCCCCGGCTCACCGTGACGTGCTCGAGGGCGGCCGCTGCGGTCTCAGTCATGACGGCTCCGGGGGTCCAGCAGCGAGTTGAGGAGATCGACCACCACGTTCAGCACGAGGAAGATCAGGATGAGCGTGGTGCCCACACCGACGACGGTCGGGCCCTCGTGGGTGCGGATCGCGCTGAAGAGAAGCTGCCCGATTCCGGGGAGGTTGAAGATCCCCTCGACGACCACGGCGCCGCCGAGGAGGAAGCCGAGGTCGATCGCGACGAAGGTCAGCACGGGCGCGACGGAATTGCGCATGACGTGCAGCCCGACGATGCGCGAGCCCGGCATGCCCTTGGCGCGGAGCGTGCGCACGAAGTCGGAATCCATCGAGTCGATGACGCTCCCGCGCATGAGACGCGCAATGGAGGCGAGACCGAAGAGTGCGATGACGGCGGCGGGAAGGAGGTACGCCACGGGCCAGCCGGCGTCGGTGCCCGCGATCGGCAACCACCCGAGGTGCAGCCCGAAGAGCAGCTGCGCCGAGACGGCGACCACGAAGATCGGGATCGAGGTGGCGAGGATGGTGCCGAACAGGACGGTGCGATCGATCGCGCTGTCGCGGCGCAGGCCGGCGATGAGCCCGAGCGCGACGCCGAGCGCCACCTCGATCACCCAGGCGGTGAGCGCCAGCGTGATCGTGACGGGCCAGCGGGAGGCCATCCGGTCGGCGACAGGGACGCCCGAGAACGTCGTGCCGAGGTCGCCGGTGAGGAGTCCGCCGAGGTAGCGCAGGTACTGCTGCCACAGCGGCTCGTCGAGGTGGAACTGCTCGCGCAGCTGTGCCACGACGTTCTCGGGCAGCGGCCGGTCGCCCCCGAGGGCGCCGATGGGGTCGCCGGGCAGCGCCCAGACCGTCGCGTAGATGATGAAGGTCACGCCGAGGAAGACGAGGAGGAACTCCGCGACGCGTGCGCCGATCCGGCGCGCGAGGATCATCCGTTCCTCCGTCGCACGGTCGCCAGCACCGCGGCGAGCTGGACGCCCACGAGCGCCGAGACCGGCGCCGGCACCAGCTCGGTGTCGGCCTCGGCGGCCAGCCATCCCCGGAATGCGGTGTCGATCTCGGCCCACGCCGCCCGCACCGGCTCGCGCGCCACGCCGGCGTCGATCTCGGCGGCGAGCGCCCGGCGCAGGATGCCGCCGAAGCGCAGCCGGAAGGTGCGGGCCACCTCGCGGTTGCCGAAGACCTCCGCCACCGTCGCGGGGCGCTGGAGAGCCGGATCGCGCAGCCGCGCCCGCTCGGCCTGCGCGGCCTCGCCCATGCCGGGCACGAACGCCTCGCTGGCCCGGCGGAAGGGCGTGTCGATCGTGAGCGCCGGACGGACGTCGTCGAGCACCCGCTGCAGCAGCAGGTGGAGTTCCTCCAGCTCGTCCGCCTTCTGGGCGACGACGTCGCGGTAGCTGCGCGACGTCGGGCTCGTGTCGGCGGCGTCGGGGTGCGTCCAGTACGGGAGCTCGGCGATCATCGTCGTCGTTCCGTAGCGCTCGAGGTAGTCGGCGGTGCCCGCGCCACCGGAACGGGTCTCGGGGGGAAGGCCGCGCGCCTCGCGATGGTCGTACCGCTCGCGGGCGAGCGGCGCACGGAAGACCGCGTCGTCGAGACGCGCCAGGCCGTCCATCTCCGGCTCTCCCACATCCAGCGGCAGCCCGAAGGCGGCGGGCAGATCGCGCAGCTCGCGGGCCAGAACCGCGTCGTCCTGGTTGAGGTAGAAGTACACGCCGCCGAACTCGGCGTTGTGGAGGCCCACGAACACGTCGGGCCGCACGCGGTCGAACAGCGCCATCAGCGCGCGCGTCTCGGGGATCGGACGGTCGAACCACGCCTCCTTGTAGTCGAACGGGAACGACCACTCGACCTGCTCCCCCGGCGCCGGGCGGTAGAAGCCCGTGAAGTACGCACGGCGGTCGGCTGTGGCGAACCAGGA
This sequence comes from Microbacterium sp. T2.11-28, assembly GCF_950097975.1. Taxonomy (GTDB): domain Bacteria; phylum Actinomycetota; class Actinomycetes; order Actinomycetales; family Microbacteriaceae; genus Microbacterium. The sequence continues at coordinate 219,499 of NZ_CATNHF010000023.1, read as the reverse complement.
CTCGTTCAGGCGTGCGCCGTCGGGGTCGACGCACGGGACGATGTGCCAGGTGGCGTTCAGCGCGGTCAGCTCGGGGGCCTCGAGCAGCAGCCGGACGAGCTGCTGGACCGTGCGGAAGCCGATCGGCTCGTTGGGGTGGACGCCCCCGGCGACGACGACCTGCAGGGGTCCGTCGCCGACGGCGACGTGGTCGATGGGACCGCCGAGCCGGGAGCGGCCGATGACCGCGTGGCGCAGCCGATCGGGGTGCGCGTCGCAGAGGGCGAGCAGATCGGCTCGCAGCTCGTCGACGGTGGGGAAGCCGTCGATCGCGGGCAGTCGCTGCGCGAGCGAGAGGAGGGGATCGTGCGTCATGGAAGCTCTCGTGGCTGGGTGGTCACGGGGGGTGCGGAGCGCCCCGGGGGGTGGACGCTCCGCACCGCGGTGTCAGTCGTCGAGGACGATCGACCGGTAGGTGGGGTTGCCGACCGGTGACGTGACCAGATCGGCGACCCGCTCCGACGTGACGTAGGAGTACTTCTCGAAGAACAGCGGCACGGCCGGGAACTCCGCCTGGATCAGCTCCTGCACCTCGGCGTAGGCCGAGCCGTCGGTGGACAGATCCGCGTCGGCGGCCGCGATCGCATCGGCGACCTCGTCGCTGTACCAGGGGATGCAGTTGGTGCATCCCCCGCCCTCGATGAAGAACACGCGGAGGGTGGCCTGCTGGCTGGGGTACAGCGCACCCCAGCGCGAGAAGAACGGCCCGTCGATGTTCTCGTCGTTGCGGTTCTGGAGGAACTCCGCCCAGTCGGCGCTCGGCTTCGCGGTGGCCTCGATGCCGAGGTTCTGGCGCAGCTGGTTGGCGATCGCCTCGTACAGCGGGTCGAGTCCGCCGCCACCCGGGAAGTAGATCTCGAGCGAGCCGTCGAAGCCGCCGGCCTCGTCGAGCAGCGCCTTGGCCGCCTCCGGGTCGTACTCGCAGTACTCGCCGCAGATGCCGGTCGGCGTCCCGGGCTCGATCGCCGGGGTCCATGCCGTGGCGGGGTCGTAGGTGCCGCCGTAGATCACGTCGATGATCGCCTCGCGGTCGATGGCCATCGAGATGGCCTGACGCACGCGGATGTCGTCGTACGCGTCGTTCCACAGCGGGAGTCCGAGGAACGAGATCCCGGGGGCCTCGAACGAGTACAGCCGGTCGCCGAAGTCGCCGCCGGCCTGGGTGAGCTTGGAGGCGGGCACGCCCGCCACGTCGAGATTGCCGGCGAGCACGTCCGTGTAGGCGGTCTCGCTGTCGGTGTACGGGACGAAGGTGATGCGGTCCACCGTGGGCTTCTCGCCCTGGTAGTCGTCGTAGGCCTCGAGGACGATCGGCTCGTTCTCGACGTAGTCCTCGGCGAAGGCGAACGGCCCGTTGCCGATCGGATGCGTGTTGTAGGCGTCGAAGTCCTCGAGCGCGGACTCCGGCATCGGGAACATCGCGGTCTGGGCCTGGGTCACCTGCAGCGGGAACTGGCTGTCGGCGCCCGTGAGCTCCACGGTGAAGGAGAGCTCGTCGACGACCGCGAGACCCGACATCTCCTCGGTCGACGGCTCGCCTTCGGCGGGGTTCAGGTCGGCGTAGCCCACGATGTTGGCGAGCTGACCGGAGTTCTCGAACGCGTTGGGGCCGTAGGCGACGGCGTTCCAGCTGTCGACGTAGGCCTCGGCCGTCACGGGCGTGCCGTCCTGGAACGTCCACCCGTCGCGGAGGGTGACGGTCCAGGTGATCGCGTCGTCGGACTCGATCGACTCGGCCTGGACGTAGTCGAGCGTCCCGTCGGAGTTCAGGAACGCCAGCGGGGCCCACACCGCCATGTTGACGTCGTAGGCCACGGACTGACGGCCGGGGATGATGAGCTGCGGATCGGTCGCCGCGACGCGGATCTCCGTGGGGGCGTCGCCCTCGGTCGGAGTGGTGCCGGCGCTGCAGGCGGAGAGGGCGAGGGCGGTGACGGAGGCGGCTGCTGCCGCCGCGAGGAGCCTCTTTTTCATTTTTCCTCACAAGGAATCGCTGAAACACGGATGGTGCGGGAAGAGGGTGCCGGGTTGGAGCACGGGCCGGGCTGCGCGGGCCTGGCGACGGTACGGGTGAGTACGTACGCTCACCATAGGGGCTGAGCTTTTCGAACTTTCAGTACGAAATGAAACCTTTACAATCCGGAAACGCGACCTGGATGTCGCGGCGCCGGCTCCCCTGACGCGGCGACCTCCTAGACTTCTGCGCATGAGCACCCCCGGCGAGGCGGCCCGACGGGCGCCCGCCGTGCGCCCCGTGCCGGTGCATCGGGTGCTCAACAACAACGTCGTCATCGCCATCGACGAGTCCGGCAGGGAACGCGTGCTGATGGGCCGAGGGCTCGGGTTCCAGCTGAAGCCCGACGACGTGATCGACCCGGCGAAGGTCGAGAAGACCTTCATCCTCGACGGCGGGGCCCAGGGCGAGCGGGAGCGCCGCCTGCTCGTCGACGTGCCGTACGCGACGATCGAGGCCGTCACCCGCGCGGTCGACGAGGCCGAGCGGATGCTGGGGCGCCATCTCGACCGGCACCTCACGATCGCCGTCATCGACCACGTGCACTACGTGATGGAGCGTCTCGCGCAGGGGCTCCGGATCCCGACGACCACGATGCCGGAGCTGCGCGTGCTGTACCCGCACGAGTTCGCCGCCGCCGACCGCATGGCCGCTTCGCTGGCCGACTCGCTCGGGCAGGCGCTGCCGCCCGAGGAGGCGGTCTTCCTCACGATGCATCTGCTCAACGCCACCCGCGACGAGCCGAACGGCACCGCCGCCCTGCTGCTGCGGCGTCTCCAGCACGTCGTCGACGTCGTCGAGCAGCGCCTGGGGGTGAAGCTCGACGCCGACAGCGCCGACTACGCGCGCTTCATCCTCCACGTGCAGTTCCTGCTGCAGCGCCTCGTCAACCGGACCATGCTCGTCGGCAACGACAGCTCCTTCTTCGAGTTCGCCAAGCACAGCTACCCCCAGGCCCACGCGATCGCCGAGGAGGTCAAGCGCTACGTGTTCGCCGCGACCGAGGCGGCGCTCACCGACGAGGAGGTGCTCTACCTCATCGTGCACGTCGAGCGGCTGCGCACGCATGTGACCAGTGGCGACGCCGGTGAGCCTGTGGTAGGTTGACCTCCGCAGGACCACCGTCCTGCCGAGATCTCCGGATCGTTACCGCGACTGCGGGCGAAACCTGGACTCACATCACCACCGATTCCCGATCGGTGGGGTGAACGAGTCCAGGTCTTTTTTTTGCCCTGACGCGGGCGATCGGACCTCGCGAGAACCACAGAACTGCCGCAGAGCTGCGGCGAGAGGAAGGCGGATCCCAATGGCGGATTACGCGAAGACCGCGGCCGGCGTCCTCGCCGGTGTCGGCGGCGAGGAGAACGTGCAGTCGCTCGTGCACTGCGCGACGAGGCTCCGTTTCGTCCTGAAGGACGAGGCGAAGGCGGACGCCACGGCGCTGAAGGCCACGCCGGGCGTCATCACCACGGCGCAGTCCGGCGGCCAGTACCAGGTCGTGATCGGCAACGACGTGCCCGAGGTGTTTGCCGAGATCGGCAAGATCTCCGGGATCGGCGGCGGCTCCGCGGAGGCGGCCTCCGGCCCGAAGGGCAGCCTGTTCAACCGCTTCATCTCCATGATCTCGGCGATCTTCACCCCGCTGCTGTGGGCCCTGGCCGGCACCGGCCTGCTGAAGGCGTTCCTCGCCGCGGCGGTGACTTTCGGCTGGATCGATACGACGACCACCACCTACGTCATCCTCAACGCGCTCTCCGACGCGTTCATCAACTTCCTGCCGCTCGCCCTGGCCTTCACGGCCGCGCGGTACTTCAAGGCGAACGAGTTCACCGCCTTCGCGATCGCGGCGGCGCTGCTGTACCCGACGATCACCCCGCTCGTGGGCCAGCCCGACCTCACGTTCTTCGGCATCCCCTTCACGATGGTCACCTACGTCTCGAGCGTCATCCCGATCATCGTCATCGTCTGGCTGCAGTCGCACGCCGAGCGCTTCCTGTACGCCACGCTCCCCGGCGCCGTGCGCCGCTTCGTGACGCCGATGATCGTCGTCCTGGTCGGCGTGCCGATCGTCTTCGTCGTCATCGGCCCGATCTCCGCGGTCGTCAGCGGCTGGCTGGGAGGCGGCATCGGCTGGCTCTTCGAGTACCTCCCGTGGCTGGGCGGCGCCGTGATGGGCGGTCTCTGGCAGGTCTTCGTGATGTTCGGCCTGCACTGGGGCCTCGTCCCCCTCTTCACGCTCGAGTACCAGACCACCGGCCAGATCATGCTCATCGGTCCCGTGTTCGCCGCCGTCCTCGCGCAGGCCGCCGCCGTCGCCGGCGTCTGGGTGCGCGCGCGGAACAAGAACCTCAAGTCGCTCGCCGCGCCGGCCACCCTCTCGGGCTTCCTCGCCGGCATCACCGAGCCCGCGATCTACGGCATCAACCTGCCGCTGAAGCGGCCGTTCGCCTTCGGCATCGCCGGCGGTGCGCTCGGCGGCACGATCATCGCCCTCGGCGGAGTGTTCTCGACCGCGTTCGTCGTGCCCTCGGGGCTCGCCCTCCCGGCGCTCTTCGGCAACGGCAACATGCTGATGCTCGTCCTGGGCCTCGCCGTCGCGATCCTCCTGCCGTTCCTGCTCACCGCCATCGTCGGGTTCCGGGAGCCGGAGGAGGTCGCCGCGCCGGCGCCGGCCGCGGCGAACGACGTCGCCGTGCTGAGCCCGGTCGACGGCACGGTCGTGCCTCTCAGCGAGGTGCCCGACGCGGCCTTCGCCGACGGTTCGCTGGGTCGCGGCGTGGCCGTCCAGCCGCGCTCCGGCGCCGTCTACGCCCCGTTCGACGCCACGGTGGTCGCCGCGTTCCCGACCGGGCACGCGTTCGGACTGCGCCACGCCGACGGCGCCGAGGTCCTGATCCACATCGGCATCGACACCGTCAAGCTCGGCGGTCAGCACTTCACCGTCAAGGTCACCGCGGGCCAGCAGGTGAAGGCGGGCGACCTGCTGGTGGAGTTCGACGGCGACGCGATCGAGAAGGCCGGCTACGACCTGACGACGCCCGTCATCGTCACGAACCTCGACCTGTATCCCGAGATCGCCGCCGCGGCCACCGGCCCGATCGCCCACGGCGACTCGCTGTTCACCGCCGTGTCGGTGGACTCCCTCGCCACGGCCGCACCCGCGGCGAAGTAGCACGTCGCGCCCCGCAGCCGGCAGCAACCGGTGGGCGGGATGGCCGGCACGACGCGTGCGCGGCATCCCGCCCGCCCCCGAACAGGAGACACACCCACCCATGAGCACCACCCGATTCCCCGACGGCTTCCTCTGGGGCGGCGCGACCGCCGCGAACCAGCTGGAGGGCGCGTACCTCGAAGACGGCAAGGGCCTGTCGATCCAGGACGTCATGCCGAAGGGCATCATGACGCCCCGCACCGAGGGCCCCACCGACGACAACCTCAAGCAGGTCGGCATCGACTTCTACCACCGCTACGCGGAGGACATCGCCCTCTTCGCCGAGATGGGCTTCCGGACCTTCCGCTTCTCCATCGCGTGGAGCCGCATCTTCCCGAAGGGCGACGAGACCGAGCCCAACGAGGCCGGCCTCGCCTTCTACGACCGCGTGCTCGACGAGCTGGAGAAGCACGGCATCGAGCCGCTCGTCACGATCTCGCACTACGAGACGCCGCTCCACCTGGCAGAGCAGTACGACGGCTGGGTGAACCGCGACCTCATCGGCTTCTACGAGCGCTATGTCCGCGTGCTGTTCGCCCGCTACGGCGCGCGCGTGAAGTACTGGCTGACCTTCAACGAGATCAACTCGGTGATCCACGCGCCGTTCATGTCCGGCGGCATCAACACGCCCAAGGAGCAGCTGTCGAAGACCGACCTGTACCAGGCCGTGCACCACGAGCTCGTGGCCTCCGCGCTCGCCACCAAGGTCGCCCGCGAGCTCGCGCCCCACGCGCAGATCGGCTGCATGGTGCTGTCCATGCCCGTCTACCCGCTGACCCCGGACCCCGACGACGTGTTCGCCGCGCTCACGACCGAGCGCGTCAACCTCGCCTTCGGCGACATCCACGTGCGCGGCGAGTACCCCGGCTACTACCTGCGCAGTCTGCGGGAGCAGGGCGTGGAACTCGACATCAGCGACGAGGACCGGGCGCTGCTCAAGGAGCACACGGTCGACTTCGTGTCGTTCAGCTACTACTCCTCGATCTGCGAGACCGTCGACGAGAGCAAGCGCGTGGTCGGCGAGGGCAACCTGTTCGGCGGCGTGAAGAACCCCACGCTCAAGGAGTCGGAGTGGGGCTGGCAGATCGACCCGGTGGGGCTGCGCCTCGTGCTCAACCAGTTCTGGGACCGCTGGCAGAAGCCGCTGTTCATCGTCGAGAACGGGCTGGGCGCGAAGGACGAGCTCGTCGAGGTCGACGGGGTGAGGACCGTGATCGACGACTACCGCATCGCGTACCTGCAGGCGCACCTCGACGCCGTCGGCGAAGCGCTCGAGGACGGCGTCGACCTGCTCGGCTACACGACGTGGGGCTGCATCGACCTCGTCTCGGCATCGACCGCCCAGCTGAGCAAGCGGTACGGCTTCATCTACGTCGACCGCAACGACGACGGGTCCGGCACGCTCGAGCGCTACCGGAAGAAGTCGTTCGACTGGTACGCCGAGGTCATCCGCACCAACGGCGCGAGCCTGCGCGCCTGAACGGCGCACAGGCTCGGCGAGGTCACGGCCCGTCCACTCCGGCGGCCACGATGAGGATCGTGACCTCGCTCAGCCGGCCCAGCCGCCCCGAGTCCGGATCGACGTAGCGCACGCCGAGGGTGTGCTCGCCCAGGGCGACGTCGGGGATGTAGCGGTTCAGCGGCTCGCCGGTGAGCAGATGGCGGCGTCCGGTCGACACCCCGTCGACCGCGATGACGACCGACAGACCGGACTCGCCCGACAGCACGACCGCCGCATCGTCGGCCTCGCCGTCGCCGTCCTCGTCCGTGCGGGCGACGGTGAGGCCCTCGCGTCCGGTGACATCGGGCGCCGGCAGGGCGTACGGGCCGACCGGGCCGGCCGTCGAGTGCTCCGCGCCGTCGACCAGCTGACTCACGCGCACCGTCGATTCCCGGTCGAGCAGGTCGACGTCGAGCGGGATCGCCCAGGTACCGTCCGCCGCCACGACGGACTCCCCGACGCGCGCTCCGCTCGAGGACACCGCGGCGACCGCCGCCCCCGGCTCGCCCGTTCCGCTCAGCGGAGCGGGCACTGCGGCGGCCGTGTCGACGGGGCCGAGGGCGACCGCCACCACCGGCGTCGGCGTCGGAGTCGGCGTCGGTGTCGGCGTCGGTGTCGGCGTGGGCGTCGGAGTCGGCGTCGGCGTCGACGTCGGGGTCGGCGTCGGGGTCGGCGTCGGGGTCGGCGTCGGCGTGGGCGTCGCGGTCGGCGTCGGCGTCGCGGTCGGCGTGGGCGTCGGCGTCGGAGTCGGAGTGGGCGACGCGGTCGGCGTCGGCGTCGCGGTCGGCGTGGACGTCGCGGTCGAAGTCGGCGACGGCTCGGCGGTCGGCGTCGCGGCCGGCTCAGCCGTCGGAACCGGTTCGGCGGACGGAGAGCTGAGGGGTGCGACGGGGAAGGGCGGAGCGGGCGTCGCGGACGGGCTCTCGGTGATGCTCGGCGTGAGCCCGGGGACAGGCGTTCCGACGGGCTCGACGGCGGACGGGGAGACGGTCGCCGGGATGGGGCCCGGGCCACCCGCGCCCGCGACGGGGCGGCCGGCGCCCGGTCCGGCGACGGAGGCGCTCCACACGATCGCCGCAGCGGCCGCTGCCACCACGACGACTCCCCCCACCGCCGTGAGGACACCGGCTCCGCCACCCAGAGGCGCCGGAGCTGCGGCGGCCGAGGCGGGCAGAGGATGCAACTGAGCGTAAGCTGCGGCGGCCGCGCCGCCCAGCACGCCGACCAGCAGCACGGCGCGCAGGTTCTGACGGGCATCCGCCCCCGCGCCCGCGACCACACGGCACGACGCGCAGTCGTCGAGGTGCTCGTCGAGGCGGCGGCGGGTGGAGCGGGACAGCGGCTCGCCCTCCGCCCTGCCGAGCTCGCCGGTAACCCAGCGGCACTCGGCCGGCCGGTCGCCGTCGTCGACGTGCTGCGCCAGCCAGGCCTTGCGGAATCCCTCGCGCGCGCGGTACGACAGCGCGGCGACGGCATTGGGCTTCATGCCGAGCATCGGGGCCATCTCACGGGGAGAGAGCCCCTCGACCTCGAGATACCAGAGCACGGTGCGCCACCGCTCGGGCAGCGTCGCGAACGCACGACTCAGCGAGGTCCTCTCGGCGATAAGCGATCCGGGATCGGGGATGCTGTCGTCGGCGCTGTCGTCGAGGGTGTCGATCGAGACGGTGCGCTGGTCCTTGCCCCACGTGGTGGCGATGTTGCGGATCGTGGTGAACAGATAGGGGCGGAAGGCCTCGGTCGGCCCGCCGCCGGCGGAGGTCGCGCGCAGGATCCGCGTGAACGCCTCGGACACGAGGTCGTCGGGCTCGCTGGTCCAGGCGACCGCCCGGGCCACCCGGTGGGCGGCGTCGGCATGACGCGCCCAGAGCGCGGCGAAGGCGGAGCGATCGCCGCCGCGCGTCGCCTCCACGAGCTCGGCATCGGACACGTCGGCCGCACGCCATCCCCTGCGCAGCGAAGGCTCATCCGTCATGGCGTGTGTCGTTCCTCGGGTCGGAGCGGATGCGCCCGTGTTCGGGAGAAGGCGCATCCGAGCGCGTGACATCCGGCACCGGCCGGAATCGCCCTGTGATCCGGGCGGTACAGATAGAGACGCCGCCGGGACGCGATGATGACGGGGCGCGGCGAGAATCTTCTTACCGACCCGCGGCGCGTCATAGCGCGACGGGAGCGGAGTCCCCCAGGCGACGGATCGGACCCGAGATCCCGCCGGAAGGGAGGCCCTCGATGCCGGATGGCGACGCGCCGACGCACTCGGACGCACAGCTCACGCGGCTGGTCAGGAACGGCGATGCGGCAGCCTTCGCCGCGCTCTGGGCACGTCACGAGGGCGCTGCGCGACGCGCGATCGATGCCGTCGGAGCCGCACCGGACGAAGACCTCGCGCTCGTGCGCGCCGCGACGGCGACGGCCCTGCGCCGCCGCGCCGACCCGGCCGATCCGGTCCGCCGGCACGTGCTGCGGATCGTCGGCCGACTGATCCTCGCGCAGGGCACGTTCGACCGGCGGTCGCCGATCCTCCGGGCCTACGCCGCCCTGCCCGCCCGCTCGCGCACGCTCCTCTGGTACACGGCCGCCGAGCACCTCGATCCGTGTGAGCTCGCCGTCCTGCTGGGGATCCCCGAGTCCCGCCTCGCCCGCCGGGTGGCGGCCAGCCGGCGGGCGCTCTACCGGCGCTGGCTGACCCTCGCCCGCGAGCGCGGGCTTCGCGGGGAGTGCGCACGGGTCCGCCGGCACGAGCTGCTGACCCCGCGCGGTCCGCTCGCGGCGCGCCTGCGGGAGCACGCGTCGGGCTGCCCGCACTGCGTCATCGCGGCCGGGTGCGCCGGCGCACTCCTCGCCCACCTCGGGGTGCTGCTGGTGGACGCCGAGATCGGGCCCGAGGCCGGCGTGCGCTACCGTGCGGGCGCGGCGCCGGCGCGGGCGCGGCGCCCGACGACGGCCGCCGTGTTCGACGACGTGCGCTTCACGGGGAGGTCACCGGAGGAGCTCCCCGCTCCCGGTCTCACGCGATCGGCCCTCACCGTGCTCGACTGCGACGGGTTCGAGTACTCCCTCGGGCCGGTGCTCGTGCCCGAGCACCGGGTGCGCCACCTGCTGGCCGACCTCGCGGCGGCCGAGGAGTCCGTCTGATCCCTGTGCCGGACGCCGCCGGCGGCGACCGCAGCGGTCAGAACTGCCACCACAGCGAGTGGGCGCCGCGCCGGGGGCGCTCCAGCGCCAGCAGGGCGCTGCCCGCGCGCGACAGCGGGACCGCCCGCACCGCGCGACGCTCGGCGAAGGGCTGGTTCTGGGTGCACTGGTGCACGCGCTGCGGGAGGGCGTGCACGTCGAAGCGCACGCGCAGGGTGTACAGCTCCGTCGGGGTCTGGAATCCGCACCCCGCGTGATCCACCGCGGGCGCCGCCGCCTGCGAGGGCCGGCGCAGCTGCGTGTACGAGAGCGTGAAGACGTCGTGCTCGCGCGTCGGCGACTCCAGCGCCAGACGCACCACCCGCACGCCGTTGCCCGCGGTCTCGTCGGCGCTGACGGCGCACCCGTCGAGGTCGGCGAGATCGAACACGGCCGGACGCGGATCGGGCTCCGCCACGAAGTAGGCGTGCGTGACCGTCCCCCACCGGACGCGCCCCGTCAGCCGCGTCGTCGTCGCGAGCTGCGTGCGCAGCGGCCCGACGCTCACGGTCTGGTCGACATGCAGCAGCGTCACCGCCGACGAGAACCGCCGCGCCTCGTCGAGCAGCGACGACCGGCCGAACGAGAACGGCTCGACCCCCGGGTCGTTCCGGTGGCCCCAGGCCGCCATCACGCGCCCGCGGCTGACGGCGTCGAGGTCGAGGGCAGACGCGATGCGCGACAGCGTGTCGGCGCGCGGGCTCTCGGTCGCCGACAGCTCGAGCGAGCGGATGGTGCGCACGCTCACCCCCGCCCGGCGCGCGAGCCGCTCCTGGCTGAGTCCCAGGTGCTCCCGCGTGCGCCTCATCGCGTGCGCGGCCTGTGCGCGTTCGGCGGTCGCCGAGCGCGGCGTCGTCTCGTCCACATCTCCCCCTGTCGACCCGTCCGGATCGGTCGCGCGGTGCCGGTCTGCGCGCGCGCACCTGAAAGGACTCCGAACCGTCGGACGTATGACGCCGCCGGGAGTGCGGTCTACGCTGAGCGCTGTGGTCCCGCTCGACAACCTCCTCGCCTTCACGCTCGCCGCGATCGTGCTGATCGTGATCCCCGGCCCGGCGGTGCTGTTCTCGGTCGGCCGCACCCTGGCGCTCGGCCGCACGGGGGGCCTGCTGAGCGTGGCCGGGGTGACCCTCGCGCTCGTCCCGATCGTCGCGCTGGTCGCCCTCGGGGTCGGCGGCATCGTGGCCCGTTCCGTCGAGCTGTTCACCGCGCTGAAGATCGCCGGGGCGCTGTACCTCGTGTATCTCGGCGTGCAGGCGATCCGTCACCGCAAGGACGCCGGCCGCGAGGTGGAGATCGCAGGCCTGCCCCGTTCCCACGGCCGTCAGCTGTGGCAGGGGTTCCTCGTGGGTGTCACCAACCCCAAGACCATCGCGTTCTTCGTGGCCGTGCTGCCGCAGTTCGTCGACGTCCGCGCGGGCGGCGTGCCGTGGCAGATGATGGAGCTCGGCCTCGTCTTCGCGGTGCTCGCACTCGTCTCCGACAGCGTCTGGGTGTTCGCGGCCGCAGCGGCGCGCACCTGGTTCGCGCGGTCCCCGCGACGCATCGAGACCCTGACGGCGACCGGCGGCGGGATGATGATCGGTCTCGGCGGCGTCCTGCTGGTCACCGGACCCAGGCACTGAGCCCGTTCGCCCTCCGCCGGGTGCGGCCGGGAGCCGCCCGCGTGCAGGAGCCGTTCATCCGGGGCTGAGAGGATGGAGCATGTGACTTCCCCGGCATCCCCCTCGCGCATCGTGTTCATCGACGTCGACGGGACGATCCTCGAGCACGGGACGGTCATCGCCCCCTCGACGGTGTCGGCGATCCGCGCCGCCCGGGCCCGGGGGCACCTCGTCTACCTGTGCACGGGACGCTCGGACGGCGACATCCATCCCGACGTGCGCGCGATCGGGTTCGACGGCGCCATCACCAACGGCGGCGGGTTCGCCACCCGCGGCGGCGAGCTCGTCCTGCAGCACACCATGCCGCGCGAGGACGTGGAGCGACTGATCCGCACCTTCGAGGAGGGCGGCATCCAGTACTTCCTGCAGTCGCACGAGGGCGTGTTCGCCAGCCCGGGCATCCTCTCCCTGATGTCCGGCTTCCTGCGTCAGCGCGCCGCGCGCCGAGCGGAGGACCTGCAGCACCTCGGCGTCGACGACGACGACCTGCTCGACGCGGTGCTGCGCGAAGCCTCCGACCGGTACCGCCCGCTCGCGGAGGCGCCGATGGACGCGATCGCGAAGGCCGTGTTCGTCAGCGAGCGCTCCGACAGCGTCGACCACATGCAGGCGGAGCTGGGCGAGCGCTTCCACGTGATCCCGGGGAGCATGCCGATGCCCGGGGGCTCCAACGGCGAGATCTCGCTGCGCGGCATCAACAAGGGCGCGGCCATCCTCGAGATCCTCGATCAGCTCGGCCTCGACGCCGCCGACGCGGTGGGCATCGGCGACAGCTGGAACGACGTCGAGATGTTCCAGGTGTGCGGCACCTCGGTGGCCATGGCCGGAGCCGATCCGCAGCTGCAGGCACTCGCCGACCACGTCACGACGGGTGTGCTCGACGACGGGGTGCACAACGCGCTCGTCGCACTCGACCTGATCTGAGCACCCCGGCCAGCCCGCGACGTGGCAGTCGTCGTCGCTTCCGGCGCGCCGAGGCGGCAACGACTGCCACCACCTCACGTCGAGGCGGCAACGAGTGCCACCCACTCGAGCCGAGTCGCCGCGCGGTCAGAGGAAGATGTCGGGGAACAGCTCCGAGTCGGGGGTGCCGGGCGTCGCGGCGTAGCCGGAGAAGTCGGTGACACCGGCATCCCGCAGCACGTCCTCGACGATCAGCGTCTGACCGGTGTACTCGCGCGACGGCCGGCGCAGCACTTCGTAGGCGGCGTCCGCATAGATCTCAGGGGTGCGGCTGACCTTCATCATCCGGTCGCCGCCGAGGGCGAACTGCACGGCGGCGGTGGCGATCGTCGTCTCGGGCCACAGCGTGTTGGCGGCGATGCCGTCCTTCGCGAACTCCGCGGCGATGCCGAGGGTCGCCATCGTCATCCCGAACTTCGCGAGCGAATAGCCGGTGTGCGCGCCCAGCCAGCGCGGGGTGGTGTTCAGCGGCGGCGAGAGCGAAAGGATGTGGGGGTTCTCGGCATCCTTGAGGATCGGCAGCGCCGCGCGCGACAGCAGGAAGGTGCCCCGCACGTTGACGTCCTGCATGAGGTCGTACTTCTTGGCGGCCAGCTCGAGCGTGCCGGACAGATCGATGACCGAGGCGTTGTTGACGACGACGTCGATCCCGCCGAACTCGCCCTGGGTCTTCAGCACCGCCTCGGTGATGTCGTCGTCGTTGCGGACGTCGCCGACGATCGGGAGCGCCTGGCCGCCGGCGGCGCGGATCTGCTCGGCGGCCGTGTGGACGGTCCCCTCGAGCTTCGGGTGAGGCGTGTCGGTCTTGGCCAGCAGGGCGATGTTGGCGCCGTCGCGCGCCGCGCGCAGTGCGATCGCCAGGCCGATGCCGCGGCTGCCGCCCGACATGAGGATCGTCTTGCCGGCGAGGGATCCGCCGGTCGGGGTGCTGCTCGGGGTGCCGCTGCTCATCGGTTCTCCTTGGGGGTGCGGGATGCCGCGGCGAACGCCGCCACGCGCACCCGGGACTCGTCGGTGTCGAAACGGGTGCCGATCGAACGCGCCTCGTCGTCGAGGTTCTCGGCGAAGTCGCGCCCGGCGCCCGCGCGCACGAGGCGCTTGGCCTGCCCGAACGCCGCGGTCGCCCCCGACAGCCAGAAGCGCGCCACCTCCTCGGCACGGGCGTCCGGGTCGGCTGCCACCTCGGTGACCAGGCCCCACTCCTGCGCGGTGCCGGCATCGATCGTCAGGTCCTGCAGGAGCAGGCGCAGCGCGCGACGCTGTCCGATCGCGGCCGGCAGCAGGGTCGAGACGCCGAGGTCGGGCGTGAGCCCGATGTTCGCGTACTTGCTCACGAACTTGGCGTCCGGCGACGCCACGATGTAGTCCGCGGTGAGCATGAGGCCGAGCCCGCCGCCGGCGACGGCGCCGCGGACGGCGGCGACGATCGGCTTGTCGGAGGAGACCAGTGCGCGGATGCCGTCGTGGATGGTGCGGGCGGCATCGGTGACGTCGGTCCCCGTCGCCCCCGAGGTCGCCATCTCGACCACGTCGCCGCCCGCGCAGAACGCCGGGCCGTTCGCGCCCAGGAGGACGGCACCCACCGACGGGTCCGCGGCGATCTCGTGCGCGAGGTCGCGCCAGCGCCTCCCCATCTCGAACCCCATGGCGTTCAGCGACGCCGGCCGGTTGAACGTGAGGCGCGCGAGCGCCCCGTCACGGGTGTACAGGATGGAGTCGCTCACGGTGTCCTCGCTCACTTGGGTGCCATGCGGATCGCGCCGTCGAGGCGGATGGTCTCGCCGTTGAGATAGCCGTTGTCGACGATCGACATCACGAGGGCGGCGTACTCGTCGGGACGCCCGAGCCGTGCCGGGTAGGGCACCTGCTGGCCCAGGGAGTCCTGCGCGGCCTGCGGGAGGCCGGCGAGCATGGGCGTCTCCATGATCCCCGGCGCGATCGTGCAGACGCGGATGCCGTGGCGCGCCAGCTCGCGGGCGATCGGCAGCGTCATCGCGTGCACCCCGCCCTTGCTGGCCGCGTAGGCGGGCTGGCCGATCTGACCGTCGAACGCGGCGACCGACGCGGTGTTCACGATCACGCCGCGGTCGCCGGACGCCGTCGGATCGGTGGCCGCGACCGCGGCTGCCGCCTGGGCGACGACGTTGTAGGTGCCGACGAGGTTGACGCGGACGATCCGCTCGAAGTCCGCCAGCGGCGTCGGCGTGCCGTCGCGGTCGAGGACCTTCGCCGGCGGGGCGATGCCGGCGCAGTTGACGACGACGCGGAGTGGGCCGGCGGCCGACGCGGCGGCGACGGCGGCGGCAATCTGCTCGGCGTCCGTCACGTCGGCGGGGGCGAACGTGCCGCCGAGCTCTTCGGCGATCGCCCCGCCGGCGGACGAGGGGAGATCGACGATCACGACGTGGGCGCCTGCAGCGGCCAGCCGCCGGGCCGTGGCGAGGCCGAGGCCGCTCGCACCGCCGGTGATGAGGGCGGAGGTCCCGCTGATGTCCATGCGCTCTCCTTCGAACGGGTGAAACCGCATCCCAGTCTAGCCGGGACTGCGTCCCGCGCGAGAGAGCAGCCCCCTCGAGCGGGTGCGGCAGTGCAGGATGGGTGCCATGTCGATCCCCACGGAGGCTGTCCCCATCCCCGATCGCGTGCGAGAGCTGGCCGCGGGCGCCGGTCTGGTGCCGGTGTGGCGCAATGGCCTGGGCGGGCGCACCTATCGCTCCGACGACGACCGCTACATCAAGCACGGACCCCGGAACCCCGAGACGACGATGGCCGGCGAGGCCGAGCGGCTGCGGTGGGCCCGGCCGTACGCCGTCGTCCCGGAGGTGCTCGAGACCGGCCACGACGCGACCTCCGAGTGGCTCGTGACCCGCGCGCTGCCCGGTCTCTCGGCGGTCGACCCGCGCTGGGTCGCCGAGCCCGCCGTCGCCGTCGCCGCCGTCGGTGCGGGCCTGCGGGCCCTGCACGACGCACTTCCCGTGGACGCGTGCCCGTTCGACTGGACGGTGCCCGCGCGCCTCGCGAAGGCCGCCGCCCGCGGCATCCGGGTTCCCGACGCGCTCGGCTCAGCCCCGCCCGTCGATGTGCTCGTGGTCTGCCACGGCGACGCGTGCTGCCCCAACACCCTGCTCGACGATCGCGGCGCGCCGCTCGCTCACGTCGACCTCGGCGCACTCGGGGTCGCCGACCGCTGGGCCGACATCGCCGTCGCCGCGATGAGCACCGAATGGAACTACGGCCCCGGCTGGGAGGACGCCCTGCTCGCCGCGTACGGGGTCGAGCCCGACCCGGAGCGCCTCGCCTACTACCGCGATCTGTGGAACGCGACCTGAGCAGCGGGGAGGACGGACCGCGCATGAGTGATACCGGCAGCAGCCACCCGAGGATGTTCGACGACGACGATCCCGTGCTCGCTCGCGTGCGCGAGCTCGCCCTCGCGCTTCCCGAGGCGGACGTCAAGGTCAGCCACGGGCGACCCGCGTTCTTCACCAGACGCGTCTTCGCCTACTACGGCGGGACGGAACGCAGCGACGACGACCGGGGGCGTCACGACCAGGCGATCATCATCCGGGCCGACCCCGACGACGAGCCCGCGCTCCGACAGGATCCGCGCTTCTGGGTGCCCGCGTACCTCGGCCCCTCCGGCTGGCTGGGATTCGACGTGGCCGAGCACAGCGACTGGACGGAGGTCGCCGAGCTCCTCGACGCGTCGTACCGGGTCACCGCGACGCCGCGACAGGTGCGGCTGCTCGACGAGCGCTGACGCGGCCGCCGACAGTGCGCGATCAGGACGGGTCAGGGCGGGGTCAGGACGGGCCGAGGATGAAGTTCCAGGTTCCGGCGAGCACCGCCGCGCTGATCGCGATCGCCGAGATCGCCGCCCCGACGGCGATGAGCGCCCACTCGCGTGCCCCGAACCGCGACTCGCGGGCCCAGGTGCGGGCACCGGGCGCGCCGAACCCGCGCGCCTCCATCGCCGTTGCGAGCTTCGCACCGCGGCGGATGGAGAGCACGAGCAGCGCGAACGCCATGCCGACGAACCGGCGCACGCGTCCTCGATCGGCGACCCCGCGGGCGCGGCGGGCGAGCTCGAGGGCCCGCCAGTCGTCGAGGAAGAGCCCGACCATCCGCAGGCCCGCGAGGGCGCCGAGGACGAAGCGGGCCGGCAGACGGACGATCTGGGCGAGCCCGTCGGCCAGGTCGGTCGGATCGACGGTCACGAACAGCACCACCGACGGGAGGGCGACGGCCAGTACCCGGACGAGGGTCGCCCCGGCCAGCGCCAGCGACCCCTCGCTGATCCGGACGACGAACCACTCGACGTAGACCTCGCCGGCGGCCTCGCCGTAGAGGGCGATCGTGACCGCCGTCAGCGGTGCCGCGAGCCACACCGGCCACGTCCGCAGCCAGAACTCCCGCCACCCGAGGCCGGCGAAGAGGAACAGCACGCACTCCAGGGCGAGGGCGACCGCGGCCGACACCACGTCGAGGGTGAGGATCAGCGGCACCGCGATCAGGGCGCTCGCGGCGAGCTTCGCGACGGGGTTGATCGCGGCGACCGCACCGGTGCGCGCGCGGGACTCGAAGAGCGTCACGAGGCCTCCTCCCGCCGAGGGAGCGCGAACCGCCGGGCATGCAGCGCCGCGACGACCGCCTCGTCGTGGGTGATCGCGACGATCGCCGCACCGTCGTCGCGGAGCCGTGCGAGCAGGCCCACGAGCTCGGCCCACGTGCGGGCGTCCTGCCCGAACGTCGGCTCGTCGAGCACCAGTACGCGCGGGGCCGTCGCGAGGGCGGCGGCGACCGTGAGCCGCCGCTTCTCGCCGCCCGACAGCGTGTACGGGTTGGCGCGGGCGAGCGGTGCCAGCCGCAGGCGGTCGAGCAGCTCGTCGACACGGGCCGCGGTCGCCGCGGCGTCGAGGCCGAGCGCGCGCGGGCCGACTTCGAGCTCCTCCCGCACGGTGCGGGCCAGGAGCTGGTGCTCGGGGTCCTGGAAGACGGTCCCGATGCGGGTGAGCAGCTCGCGGGAGCGCCAGCGGACCGGGGAGGGGCCCGCCCCGGCGGCGAGCGGATCGGTCGCGGTCAGCTCGCCCGCCGCCGGCGGCAGCAGCCCGGCGATCGTGAGCCCGAGCGTCGACTTGCCCGCCCCGTTGGGACCGACGACGGCGAGCGCCTCACCGGCGGCGACCGAAAGGTCGATGCTGTCCGCGACGCGGACGCCCCGCACCCGCTCGACGGCCAGCCCGTGCGCGGACAGCAGCATCTCTCCGGCCGCGCGCGCCGGAGGCGGAGGCGAGGCGGGCGGGATGCCGGGGACCCACACGCCCGCCTCCGCGAGCTGCGTCCGGCGACTGCCGGCCCGGTCGCCGAGCACGTCGCCGGGAGCGCCGTCGGCGATCACGCCGGCGGGTCCGATGACGATCACGCGGTCCACCAGCGGCAGCCACACGTCGACCCGGTGCTCGACCACGACGAGCGTCGCGCCCGTCCTGTCGAGCACGCGACCGACCGCTTCCCGCACCTCGACGACGCCCTCCGGGTCGAGATTGGCCGTCGGCTCGTCCAGCAGCAGGAGCCCGGGCTGCATCGCGAGCGCCCCCGCGAGCGCGAGCCGCTGCTTCTGACCGCCGGAGAGCGCCTTGGTGGGCCGGTCCAGTGGCACGTCGAGGCCGACGGCATCCAGCGCCGCGCCGACCCGTCGCCAGATCTCGTCGCGGGGAACACCGAGGTTCTCGCAGCCGAAGGCGACGTCGTCGCCGACGCGGGCGAGGATCACCTGCGAGTCGGGATCCTGCAGCACGAGACCGGCGCGGCCGCGCGACGCGGTCGCCGGGCTCCCGTCGACGAGCAGTTCGCCCGCCGATTCGCCTTCCTCGTCTCCGCCGAGCACGCCCGCGAGACCGTGGAGGAGGGTCGACTTGCCCGCGCCCGAGGCTCCGAGCAGCAGCACCCGCTCGCCCGTCCCGATGCGGAACTCCACGCCCGAGAGCGCCCACGCCCGCCGGGACGCATGCCGCCAGCCCCAGCCGCGCGCCTCGACGGCGGCGGGAGCGCCGACGACGCCGCCTGTCATCGCCGCGTCAGACGCGTTCGCGTCGCTCGCGCCCCGCGGCGAAGCGGTCGAGCGCGCCGGTGGACGCGAGTCCTCGGGCGAGCACCCACGACAGAGCGCCGGCGATCACCGCCCCCGAGACGATCGTGCTGATGAGGTAGACGACGATGAAGGTGAGATCGGCGCCCGGCCACCACAGCAGCAGGTTGTTGATCCCTCCGGCCAGCGCCGCCCCCGCGCCGGCGAGGACGGCGACCGGCAGCGTCCACGCCCGGTAGAGGAAGAGCAGGAAGACGAGCTCCGCGCCCAGTCCCTGGACGAGCCCGGCCTCGATGGTGAGGAAGCCGCCCCATTGGTTGCCCACGAGCGCCGACAGCACCGCGGCAACCGTCTCGGTGTAGAGCGCGGCGCCCGGCTTGCGGATGATCAGCGCGCCGAGCACGCCGGCGAACAGCCAGGGCCCGTCGAGCAGGCCCTGGAGCCCCGGCAGGAGCGGCTCCAGCAGCAGCTTGGGGCCGACGTAGCCGAGACCCCACGCCCAGAAGATCAGACCGGAGGCGACGCCGAGGACGCTGGCGACGACGATGTCGACGACGCGCCAGCGGAAGCGACTCCCTGCGACGGGACGGACGGTGGATGTGGACGCGGACGCGTGCATGTGTTCTCCTCCCTGCGCCGGCATGATCCGGATCAGGTTCGACGGTCGAAGCGTGGATCGCTTCCTCTCAGCCCGGCTCACCGGACTCCCGTGGTTCTGTCGATGAGTATAGTCAGCCGGCGCCGGGGTACGTTGGAGTGCGTGAGTTCGTCCGACGCACCCCCCACGTCGCGGCGCGAGATGCGCGCCCAGGCACAGGAGCGCGCGCGCACCGAATCGGCGCCGATCCCCGCCGTCCCGGCCGCTGCCGAACCGATTCCGGCCGAAACCGTCCCGGCCGCACCCGTCCCGGCCGCGAGGGCCGTTCCGGCAGAACCCTCCTCGGCGGAGCGTGCCGTTCCCGCGCGACCGGTGGCGCTCGCGTGGGTCGACGACGACGCGGTCGGCCTCCGACGCGCACCCGGAGACCTGACGGCGGCGACGAGCCCGTACGTCCCCGTGCTGCCCGACCTCCTTCCCGCGCGGCGGCGGCGCTCCGTCGTGCCCGCGCTCGTCGTCCTGGCGATCGTGCTCGCCCTCGTCGGCGGCTACACCGCGGCGACCCAGCTGTGGACCCTCGACAACGTGGCCCCGGCGGCCGCCCCCGCCGAGGCTCCCACGGTGCGCGCACCGGACACCGAGATCTCCTGGCCCGCCGAGGGCCTGGGAGCCGTCGGCATCGGCGGCGTCACGACGGTGGAGGCATCGTCGGGCGACGTGGACGCCATGGCGAGCATCACCAAGCTGGTCTCCGTCCTGATGGTGCAGGACCAGGATCCGATCGCCGAGGGCGAGGAGGGTCCCGCGCGCGAGATCGCGTACGCCGACCGTGTCGACTACTGGAGCTTCCTCGGACGGGGCGAGTCCGCCATCGATGTGCCCGTCGGGGAGACCCTCACCCGCTACCAGCTGATGCAGGGGGCGCTCATCGCCTCGGCCGGCAACTACGCCGACATGCTCGTGCGGGAGTTCTGGCCCACCGACGAGGAGTTCGCCGCCGCCGCGCGCGAGTGGCTCGACGCGCACGGGCTGAAGGGGATCACCGTGGTCGAGCCCACCGGCATCGATCGCGGGAACACGGCCGACGCGGCCTCGCTCGTCCGCCTCGGCGAGGTCGCCCTCGCCGACCCCGTCGTGGCCGAGATCGTCGCCACCCGCACCGCGGAGCTGCCGGGCGCCGGGGAGATCGACAACACCAACCCGCTGCTGTCGGACGACACCGTCGTGGGGATCAAGACCGGCGGGCTGTTCGGCCACTACAACCTCCTGGCCGCGCGCGACGTCGCGGCGGGCGACACGACGGTGCGGGTCTACGCCGCCGTCGTCGGGCAGCCGACCGAGCAGCTGCGCGCCGACGAGACCGCGGCGCTGCTCGACCAGATCGCCGCCGAGGCGTCGGTGCGCCAGACGATCCCCGCCGGGACGCGCGTCGGGAGCGTCACGACCGCCTGGGGCACGACGGCCGGCATCGTCACGGCGGCCGACGCGTCGGTGCTCCTGTGGGACGGCGCGGGCGCGACCGGCTCGGCCGAGCTCGAGCTGGGTGACGCGCGCGCTGCGGGAGACGTCGTGGGCACCATGACCCTCGCCGGCCCGCTCGATTCCGCGTCGACCGACGTGACCCTCACCGCCGCTCTCGGCGAGCCCGACGCCTGGTGGCGCTTCACCCATCCGCTCGAGCTGTTCGGCCTGGCCGGCTCGTCGTCCTGACCGGCGCCTCCGGCGCGTCGTCGTCGCGACCGCCGTCGTCCGTCAGAACGGCCAGACGAGCGGGACGTAGAGCACCGCGACCGCCAGGAACACGGCCATGAGCGGCAGCCCCAGCCGCCAGTAGTCGCCGAACCGGTAGCCGCCGGGCTGCATGACCATGAGGTTCACCGGGGTCGCGATCGGCGTGAGGAACGCGGCGGCCCCGGCCACCGTGATCGCCATCATGAACGGCAGCACGCTGGCGTCCAGCTCGGCGGCCACGGCCACCGCGATCGGCGCCACGACCAGCACGGTGGCGATGTTGGAGATGAACTGGCCGAGCACCATGGTCAGCAGGCACAGCACGAGCAGGGCCAGATGCGGCGACGCCGAGCCGATGACGCCGAGCACGCGGTCCGCGATCATCCCGGCGGCACCGGTCGTCACGAACGCCGACGACAGCGGCACCATGCCCGCGATGAGGATGACGGTCGTCCACGAGATCGCGCGGTAGGACTGCGGGACCGTCAGCACGCGGGTGAGCACGATGGCGCCCGCCGCCAGGAGCCCGGCCACGACCGGCGGGACGGCTCCGGTGGCGAGGAGGACGACCATGAGGGCGAGGATGACGAGGGCGCGTCGGGCGCCGCTTCCGAGCGGGACCGCGCGCTGCAGCGACTGGGGCGGCGTGACGGCGATCACGTCGGGCGAGGCGGCATAGCGCTCGAGCGCGTCCCACGGTCCCTGCACGAGCACCGCGTCTCCGGCGCGCAGGGTCAGCGAGCCGGCGACCGCGGTGCCGCGGGACGCGTTGGGGCCATCCTCCTCGCCGCGGCGCAGCGCGAGGATCACGAGGTTCTCGTCGCGTGTGGTCATCCCGGCGCACACCGTGCGGCCGATCAGCGGCGACCGCGGAGCCACGAGCACTTCGAGGGCGCCCTCCCGCGCGCTGAAGAGCGTCCCGGTGTCGAGGTCGACGTCGTACGAGGAGCGCAGCACGCGGGCGTGGTCGCGCGGGTCGGGTGCGGCCGACAGCAGGCGCTCGGCCACCCGGACGGGCAGGAGCCGGTCGCCGAGGAGCACGACCACGACGGTGGTCAGCACGACCAGCGGAAGGCCCACGAGTGCGAACTCGAAGAAGCCGAACGCCCGCCCGCCGGCGGCGGCCGCGGCATCCGAGACGACGATGTTCACGGGCGTGCCGGTGAGCGTCAGGAGCGATCCCGCACTCGCCGCGAACGCGAGCGGGATGAGCATCTTCGACGGCACGATCCCCGCCCGCACCGCGACGACCACCACGACCGGCAACAGGGCGGCGACCGCGCCGTTGATGCTGATGAACGCCGAGAGCGCGGCGGCCAGCAGCACCACGATCACCGTGAGCGTGCGACGTCCCGTCCCCGCCCGGGTGATGACCTGGTGGCCGAGCCATGCGGTGACCCCCGTGGCATCCAGCGCCTCGCTCACGACGAAGAGGCTCGCGATGAACAGCACCGTGGGGTCGCCGAAGCCGGCGAGCGCCTCGGGGAGCGTGAGCACCCCGGTCGCCCACAGCGCGACGGCGACCCCCAGCGCGACGACCGCCAGCGGGATCCGCGAGCTCACGAAGGCGACGACGGCGGCGCCGAGGATGACGAACGTCCAGGCTGCCGGGTCCATGCCCCGACTCTAGGCGCTGAGGCACCCCGCCACCGGTGCCTCCCTCGTTCCGCCGAGCCGACATGTTTTCGCCGAGCCGACACGCTCCATGCGGTGCGTAGCGTGTCGGCTCGGCAAAAGCGTGTCGGCTCGCGGAGGGGGAAGCCGCCGCGGGCGCTAGACGAAGCGGACGGTCTGCTGCAGCCGGGTGCGCACGTCGAAGAGCTCGTTGCCGCCGATCTCGCGGGCGCCCTGCACGCCGCGGCGGAGCACGGTCGCCAGCGCCGAGCGCGACACCACCGCGACGGCGATCCCGCGCACCCGGCCGAGCTCCTCGATGGCGGTCGTGACGTCGTCGTCGGGCAGCACCACGAGCGCACCGCTGAACTTCACGCGCGCGGCGCGTCCGACCGCGCGCGTGCGGGCCACGAGGGATGCCACGGGGGCGCCCCGGCCGACGGCGTCGCCGATCAGCTCGCCACGACGGGTGCGCACCGGCCCGCCGAAGTCCTCCGAGAGCACGGAGTACAGCCCGCTCGGACCGAGCACGATGTGATCGAGCTTCGCGTCGGGCTCGCGGGGGTCCGCGGCCACGTCGTGCCACACCGTGTAGCCCATGCCGAGATCGCCGACGATCCGCGCGGTCGCCTCCTCGGCGAGGGCGTCCGCGAGGAGGCGTCGCAGCTCACGCGGGGCGGTGCGCACGAGCGCCGGATCGTAGGGGTTCTCGAGCGCGACCCCGCGGCCCACCCACTCGCGCATCAGCGTGAGGTAGCGCTCGCGGCGCCAGCCTCCGGGCTGCCCGAACGAGCGGGCGCGGGGGCGCGTGTCGGCTGCGGCCGACGGCGGGCGCCACGTGGGGGCCTCGCCGCCCGCGCCGCCGGCACCTCCCGGGGCGAACGACCGCGGCGCGTCGCCGAACCCGTGCCCGCGGTCGTAGGCGGCCCGCGCCTCCGGCGTGCCGATCAGCTCCCACGCCCGCTGCACCTGCACGAATAGTGCGGCGTCGCCGCCGGTGTCGGGATGGGTCTGGCGCAGCCGCAGGCGGTAGGCGCGCCGGAGCCCTTCCTCATCGACGTCGGGCGCGACGGCGAGGACCTCGTACGCCGAGGCGGACAGGGGGCTGTCGAACACGGTTCAGCTCCAGAGCGCCACGTCGGGCCGGTACGCGAGCGCCTGGGCGCCGATGTCGGACGGCAGCTCGGCGAGGGTCGGCGGGTTCCACACCGGCGACCGGTCCTTGTCGATCAGCTGGGCGCGGATGCCCTCGACGAGGTCGGGCTGGCTGGTCGCGAACCACATCACCAAGCCGTACTCCTGCGCCAGCGCCGCCCGCAGACCGGGAAGCCCTCGCGCCGACCGCACCGCGGCCAGGGTGACCGCCAAGCCCGCGGGGGCCAGCGCCGAGAGCGTGTCGGCCGTCGCCCGCGCGTCGGCCTCGGGTCGTTCGCGCAGCCGGTCGATGATCTCCGCCACCGTGGCGGCCGAGAACGCGTCGTCGATCCACGGGCGTGCCGCCTCCAGCGCCGAGGCGGGCGCGGTCTCGTCGAACAGCAGCACCAGCTCGGTCGGGGTGTGCGGGTCGGCGCGGGTGACGAGGGCGTCGTGGAGGTCGCCGAGGCGCTCGGACGGCACGAGGTGGTCGGCGAAGCCCGCGTAGATCGCGTCGGCGGCGTCCATCGTCGCACCCGTGAGCGCGAGGTACTCGCCCGTCCGGCCCGGGGCGCGGGCCAGGAGCCAGGATCCGCCGACATCGGGGGTGAAGCCGATCCGGGTCTCGGGCATGGCGAGCTTCGAGCGCTCCGTCACCACTCGTACGGCGGCGTGGCCGGCGAGGCCGATCCCGCCGCCCATCGTGATGCCGTCCGCGATCGCGACGATCGGGCGGGGGAACTCGGCGAGCCGTGCGTTCAGCGCGTACTCCGCGCGGAAGAAGGTCGCGGTCTCGTCGGCACGGCCCGCGACGATCTGCGCGTGCAGGCCGCGCACGTCACCTCCGGCGCAGAATCCGCGCTCGCCCGCACCGTCGAGCAGTACCACCTGGATGTCGGGGTCGCGCTCCCACCGGTCGAGCGCTGCATCGATCTCGTGGATCATCGCGAGATCGAGCGCGTTGATCGCCTCGGGCCGATCGAGGGTCAGATGACCGACGCTGCCGTCGGCGTGCGCCCGCACGCGGGAGGGAGACGGATCGGCGGTCGTGGCGGGTTCACTCACTCCGCTCACGCTACCCGAGCCGGCCCGGCGGAGGCCGACCGCGGCGCCGGGGGAACGGGGTCGTCACGCTCCGTCCCGGCCGATCACGAGGTACGGGTCGGTGCGCAGCGAGCGACGCGCGGCCAGGCGTGCGACCACGGCGCTCGCGCCGACGCTCAGGAGGACGACGACCACCGAGACGACCGCCGGGCGCCACGCGAGCGCGGCGATCCCCGGATCGCTGCCGAGGAGTTCCGCGGCGGCGGACGCGACGAGAGGTGTCGCGAGGGCCGCGAGGACCCCTCCGGTGAGCGCTCCCCCCACTGTCGCCAGGACGCTCTCGGCGACGACGAGGCGGCGGATGTCGGCGACGCTCCAGCCGTTGACGCGCAGCAGGGCGAGGTCGCGCACCTGCCCCCGCACCATGGTCGCGATGCCGGTGGCCGTTGACGCCAGCAGGATGAGGAGGCCCAGCCCGGCGGCGACGCCGGCCGCGAGGGGCAGGAGCGTGAAGACGGCGGGGAGTCGCCCCAGCCGGTCCGCGAGGGGGCTCGCCGCGAAACCGAGCGCGCGGAGCTCCGCGGTGAGCGGGCCCACCTGCGCAGGGCTGCGCGCCACGACGAGCGCCGAGACGACGCCGGCGCTCTCGAGGTAGCCCTCCGGCGTCATGCCTTCGCGAGCGGCCACGATCTCCAGCGCGGTCTCGAACGACAGGAGGGCCACTCCGGGTCCGTAGACCTGCCAGGCCGGGTCGTACGCGCCGGACAGCGTGAGGGCGATCGGGGTCGAGGCCCCCTCCTCCGCTCCGGTCCGGGTGGTGATCTCGAGGTCGAGCTGCTCCCCCACGCGGGCGGCGAAGTCGGCGCCCTGCGCCCGGGCGGGTGCCAGGAAGGCACCCGGCCCCGGCGGCTCCGTCACGCCCGGTGGCGGCTGGGACGCCTGGAACGCCGCGATCGGGAGCACCCATCCCCCGTCGGCCGCGTAGAGCGACGCGCCGTCGAGTGCCGGTTCGACGGAGCGGACGCCCTCGAGCTCGGCGATGGCGCCGAGCGCCGTGGCGGTCAGCGGGCGCGCGTCTGCGGCGTCGGCGCCCACGTCGATGACGGCGAGACTGCCGTCGACGAGGTCGCTGGCGATCGTCGCCTGGAGGTTCCAGGCGAGGCCCCCGAGCGCGGCGACCAGCAGGGTCGTCGCAAGCGCGGCGACCATCGGTGCGGCGCGCTGGGTGCCCCGCCGGATGCGCAGCAGCGCCCACGCGAGGATCTCGCCGCTTCTCCGTCGCTGCCCGTTCATGCCGTGCCTCCCGGGGTGAGTTCCACGACCCGGTCGCACCGGAGCCGCACGTGGTCGTCGTGCGTGGCGACCACGACGGCGCGTCCCCGGCGGGTCGCCGCCTCGAGCGCGTCGAGCACGCGGGCGGTGTTGACCGCGTCGAGGCTGCCGGTCGGCTCGTCGGCGACGATGACATCGGCACGCGATGCGACCGCCCGCGCCACCGCGAGCCGCTGGCGCTGACCGCCCGACAGCTCGTAGCCGCGACGATCGGCGAGGGCGCCCAGGTCGAACGCGGCGAGGACGCGCTCGGCGCGCGCCCACATCGCGCGGCGGGGAAGCCCCCAGGCCGTCGCGACGTTCTCCCAGACCCTGAGGTAGGGATGGACGGCGTGCGTCTGCAGCACGTATGCGGATGCGACTGACCCGCGGGACGTCCGCACGCCCGCGGTCGGCTGGAGGAGGCCTCCGATCAGTCCCAGCAGTGTGCTCTTCCCCGCTCCGGAGGGGCCGGTGACGCCGACGAACTCACCCGCGCCGAGCGCGAGGGTGAAGGGGCCGAGAACCGGCGCGCCCGGGCCGCCCGGGTACTCGAAGAGGACGTCGTCCAGTCGGACGAGGCACGACGATGGCGTCACGTCAGCTCCACACTCAGATCGAAGGACACCTGGCTCAGCATCCGGGTCACGTCGACGGCGCCGCGGCCGCTCGCTCTCGAGCGGTACCAGCCACCGGACGACCGAACGAAGCCGGCGGAGACCGCGGCGTCGAAGGGCTCCTGGAGCCAGTCCTCGTCGCGCTCGGGGGTGGCGCCGGCGGCCGCGGCCGCGAGCCCGGAGCGGCACAGCGCCTCGTCGACGTCTCCCCGCCTCAGCGCGGCGAGCACGGCGTCGGCGAGCGCGCGCGGGTCGGCGACCGTCCGGCGCTCGCCGAGGCGGTCGAACCGGACGAGGTGACGGATCACCGCGCTGCGGACGCAGTCGTCGTCGGTCTCGCGCGCCAGCGCGCGGTGCAGCGGCGTGCCCGGGACGCCGTCGAGCACGCCGAGATCGGACGCCGTCTCGATGAGGCTCACCGGGTCGGCGGTGTCGAGGACGTCGGCGTCGGGTTCCCCCAGCAGCCTGGTGGCGGCCGACACCGCCGCCCGGCACCCGCCCGAGTCCCGCGACGACAGGGCGCACACCCTTGCGGCGCCGAGCAGCCGGTGCGGTGCGTGCGTCGTGACGGAGGCGGCCTCGGCGACGTGGTCGATGCGGGCGGCGGTGTCCGCGTCGAGGCGCGGCTCGATCCCCTGGGTCTGCAGGAGCCTCACCGCCGCCGCCGTCGTCCAGAGCCCCTCGTCGAGACCGCCCTCGGCGAGGACGGCACCGTCGAGGCCGCGCACGTCGTGGTCGTGGAGCAGCCCGTCCTCACTGCGGAAGCGGTCGAGGCTCGACGCGTCGAACGCGGGCGCGGGAGCGCAGCCGCCCAGGAGGATCGTCGCGAACAGCGCGGTCACGGCGGCCACGGCGGTCAGGGCGCGAGGCCGCCGGGTCGGGTCAGTCATCGTCGGGTTTCCCTTCGTACAGGTCGAGGTCCGCGGCGGCCGCAGCGACCGACAGCGGGGCGGGCTCGTCGCCCCACAGCAGGAGGCCGCGGGCGCCGGCCCGGACCGGCTCCTCCGGCTGCCCGCCGGCGAGCGCGGCGCTCGCGGTGCCGGCGTCGCGCGGCGCCAGTCGCGCGGCCCAGGAGAGGTCGCAGTAGCCGGTGAGGTCGGCCGCTCGCGCCGCCTCGCGGAACGCGGCACGTGCGGCGGTCCGCTCCGCCGGCGGCCAGGTGCCGATGGTCGCGACCTCGCGGAACACCGCGATCTGGACGCGCGCGCACCCGTCGAAGGGGCGTTCCGACAGCGAGGCCACGATCGCATCGACGCGCTCCGGGCCTGCCGGACGAGCGAGCGCGAGGGCGGCGAGCAGGCCGTCGAGCGCCGTGGCGGTGAGAGGGGTGCCCGCCGCGACCGCCTCGCCGGCGCGGAGTCCCGGCTCGACGAGCGCACCGCACGTGCTGCGCAGCGTCGCGCAGGCCGCGAGGACGAGCAGCGCGTCTCCGGATGCGGCACGGGCCTCGCGCGTCATGAGGTCCAGCACCTCGGCGGCCTCAGCATCGCCGAGGGCGCGCTCGCCGGCGGTCAGGAGACGCAGCCCCGCGAGCGTGCCGTTGAGCGAGCCCGAGACCTGCGCCGGACGACGGTGGGTGCCGTCCGCGGCACGACGCTCGGCGACGACCGTCGTGATCGCCCGGACCGCATCGGCACGCCGCCCGGATTCGTCGCGCGCCGCCACGCGCAGCGCGGAGAGGAGCACCTGGGGGTCGTCGCTGTCGAGCGCGTCGTCGATCGCGCAGCGCTCGAGCGCCCCCATCGCCGCGGACGGCGTGAGGAGGAGCGCGGCGGCGGCCTCGAGGGAGGTGCGGTCGTCGCACTCCTCCGGCGCGCCGCCGGCGAGGTAGGCGCTGGCCACCTCGATGCGGGCCGGCGACCGGTCCATGTCCGTCAGGACGTCGACCCACTGGAGCGCGAGCGCGGCGTTGGACGACACGGCGGCGAGGATCCGCTCGACGGACACCCTCCGGCCGTCGAGCAGGTCGTCGTCCGCCAGGCACCACGCGACGTGGACGGCGGCGAGGACGTCGAGTGAGACGGCCGCCTCGTCGATCCGCGCGAGTCCGGCGCCCTTCGCCCGCGCGTCGGCGACGATCGCGGCGGCCTCTGCGTCGATCACGGCGCGCGCTGCGGCGGGCCCGAGCGCCGAGCACACCGCATGCGCCTTCCACAGCGGGTCGTCGGCATCGTCCCGCCACAGCTGCCGCCAGCGAGCGAGCGAGGGCGCGTCGTCATCGTCCGTCCGGCGCCGGTCCCGGAGGTCACTCGGAGTCAGCCGGTCGATGCGCACGGCGTAGGCGGTGTCGGCGACCGTCGCCGCGTCGAACGCCGCCACAGCGACGTTCGACAGCAGTCCGTTGCCGCCGCGGTACGCGTCGAGCTCCGCCAGAGAGGCTGTCCGGGCGGGCCCCGCCGCGGGCGCGCATGCGCTGAGCGCACCTGCGATCACGACGAGGCCGGCGCACAGCGCACCGGCTCGGGCTCTCACACCCCGACGCAGGCGCTCGAGCTCGCCCGCACCCCGGCCACCTCGGCGTACGCCCCCGAGCAGAGCCCCAGCGCCACGATCGACCAGGTGGCGGACGCGGAACCGGAGTGGTCGGAGATCCAGGTGTTGTAGTTGGTCCACACGAGGTTGCGGGCCGTGCCGCTCGTGCCGGCGACCGTCACTCCGCCGACAGTGACGGTGCCGACCCCCCAGGCGTTGAAGTCGGCCGTGTTGCGGATCTTCGAGACCTTGTAGGCCGACCCGGACTTCAGCGCCTTGGCGGACGTCTGGAAGCCGCACGACGTGGTCCAGGTGTTGCAGAGCCAGACGTTGGCCTGGATCACCGCCCCGGTGTTCGGCAGCTTGGACGACGAGGAGGAGCTCACCGCCGAGGCCGGCAGCGCCGTCGTCGCGGCCAGCGCGGCGGCCATCAGCACCCCGGCGAGCGCCTTCTTCCATGACGTCGACTTCGACGACCGATTCCCGACCATGTCTCACTCCATCCTCTGCAGCGCCGCGGCGCTTTCGCGGGAGCGGTGCGGCCGGCCCCGTTCGAGACCGGCGCCTTCACACGCGCTCATTAATGAACACTGCTCAAAGTAGTGCGGACCGAGCGCGCCCGTGCGAGTTCTCCACAGGGTGCATGACCCCCATCGTGCGCACGGGCGTGCCGGGACCGGTGCGCAGACGACGTCGAGCCGTGCACCGCGTCGCGATGTTCCGCGTCGGAGCCGCGCACCTCCGTGCCGAGCCTCCGTGCCGAGCCTCCGTGCGTCCGTACCGGGAGCGGGCGGAGGCGCGCCCGCGGAATCACCTCCGTCGTCGGGCGCGGCGTCGTGCGATCCGACAGGATGGGAGGACACCGCACCGACGAGAGGTTCGCCATGCCCGACGGACATGTCCTCGAGTTCGCCGGGGTCACCAAGCGCTTCGGCCCCGTGACCGCCGTCGACCGCTTCAGCGCCCGCGTGGAGCCCGGAGTCGTCACCGGCTTCCTCGGTCCCAACGGCGCCGGCAAGACCACCTCCCTGCGGATCCTCCTCGGGCTCATCACCGCGACCGAGGGCACCGCGACGATCGGCGGCCGGCGCTACTCGCAGCTCGACCAGCCGCTGCAGACCGTGGGAGCCGCGCTGGAGGCGTCGAGCTTCCACCCCGGTCGCAGCGCCGCGAACCACCTGGCCGTCTACGCCCGCGCGGCGGGGCTGCCCCTCACCCGCGTCGACGAGGCGCTCGGCACCGTCGGGCTGGCCGACGTCGCGGGGCGCAAGGTCGGCGGGTTCTCGCTGGGCATGCGCCAGCGGCTGGGCCTCGCCTACACCCTGCTCGGCGACCCGGGCGTGCTCGTCCTCGACGAGCCCTCCAACGGCCTCGACCCCGAGGGGATCCGGTGGATGCGCGGCTTCCTGCGCGAACTCGCGCGGCAGGGCCGCACGGTGCTCGTGTCCTCGCATCTGCTCACCGAGATCCAGCAGACCGCCGAGGCGCTGCTGATCATCGCGCGCGGACGGCTCGTCTTCCAGGGCGCGCTCGCCGACCTGACCGCCCAGGACGAGCAGGTCGCCGTCGTCGACGCGCCCGACCGCGCCGCCCTCGGCGACGCGCTGACCGCCGCCGGGATGAGCTTCGACGTGCTGCGCAGCGGACTGTCGGTCCGCGGCGCCGACACCGCCGCGATCGGCGCCGTCGCCGCAGCAGCCGGTGTCGCGCTGTCCGCACTGCAGCGCCGCGGTCCGGCGCTCGAGGAGGTGTTCCTGGCGCTGGTCGACGGGACCGCGGAGCACGCCCTTCCGCGCCTCGCCCTCGGCACCGCCCCGGACCCCGACACTGCTGCGGACGTGGCCGCACCACCGCCGGAGGCCACTCCGGACGACGCCGCACCACCGCCGGAGGCCACTCCGGACGAGCCCGCGCCGCCCGCGGACGTCGACCAGACCTGGGACGCGGGGCACACCCCGACCGACGCCGACCTCGAGGCGGATCGCTTCTTCGCCCGCTACGACGCGGCTGCGGCAGGCGAGGCGGCTGCGGCAGACCACGCGGCTGCGGCACCCGCCGACGAGGCCACCGACGCCGCCCGCACCGATGACACCCAGGGAGGTGACCCGCGATGACCCTGGTCCGCGCCACCCGCTCCGAGCTGACCAAGCAGTTCACCACGTCGATGTGGTGGGTCCTGGCCCTCGTCCTCGTCGTGTACGTGGGCAGCACCGCCGGCGGCCTCGCCGGACTGTTCGCCGCCCTGTCCAACGGCACGCTCCCGGCCGGCGGCGCCAATGCACCTGCGATCCCCGCCGATGCGCTGCCGCCGATCATCTACAGCCTGGCGACGGCGGTGGGCTACATCTTCCCGCTCCTGATCGGCGCCCTGCTGGTCACCGGCGAGTTCCGTCACAAGACCCTCACACCGACCTTCCTCGCGACCCCCCGCCGCGGCGTGGCCCTGGCCGGCAAGGTGCTCGCGGGCGTCCTGATGGGGCTCGTCTTCGCCGTCGTCGCGCTCGTGGCGACCGTCGGCCTCGGGGCGACGGTGCTGGCGCTGATGGGCATCGACACGCAGCTCGGTGAGGCGGACACCTGGGCCATGCTCGGCCGCATCGTCCTCGCCTTCGTGCTGTGGGTGCTGATCGGGATCGGGGTGGGGACGCTCGTGCGCAATCAGGTTGCCGCCGTGGTCGGCGTGATCGCGTTCACCCAGTTCCTGGAGCCGATCCTGCGCACCGTGGCGGGCTTCGTCGACGGGGTCTCGGGCGCCGCGCAGTTCCTCCCCGGCGCCACCTCCGACGCGCTCGTCGGAGCCAGCTTCTACTCCACGCTGAGCGTCCCCGGCGGCGGATCCGACGCGCTCGAGTGGTGGGCGGGCGGTCTGGTGCTGCTGGCGTACGCGCTGGTGCTGATCGTCGTCGGCTACCTGGTCAGCTGGCGACGCGACGTGAGCTGACGGGATCCCGCGATCAGGTCGCGGCGGGGACGATCTTCGGCGTGCGCGCGCGCCGCGGCTTGACCACCGGCGCCGGGATCGCGCCCGTCACGATCTCCGTGACCTCGACGGCCTCGGCGTCGGTCTCGAGCCGCAGCGCCTGCACCAGGGCGAGACCGTGACGCGTGGTGAGCACCACGCGCTGGAACTCCGCCGCCGCTCCCGCCCCGGCGCCGGGGTCGAGATCGATGACGACGGCGGGCTTGCGGCGCTTGACGACGATGAAGTCGTCGCCGCCGGCCGACTTCCACGTGCCCATCGCGACGACGCCGCGCACCTGCGTGCCCGGACTGGGCACTCCGCGCAGCCACGTCCACGGGTCGTCGGTCAGCTGCACGCGGACGATGTGGGCGCGCTCGATCCGCAGCCTCGAACGACGGAACGAGAGGGCGCGCTCGAGCGGCGACAGCACGACTTCGAGCTGCGCGGAATCGAGCAGCAGAGTCACCATGCCTCCCAGTCTGCCCGGTTTCCGCTGCGCGTTTCCTCACAGAGCGGCAACGATCCGCACGGGTCGTCCCGTGCCGCCCGCGCGCGCTGTCAGACGGCGAACTCGTCCGTGGCGTGCGGGAGCGGGAAGCCCGAGACGGCGGCGATGAGGCCGTCGACGGTCTGCTCGCGTGCGACGACGCTGACGCCGAGGCCGGCGCGCTTGGCGTCCTTCGCCGTGCGCGGACCGATCGCCGCGATCACCGTCTCGGCGGGGATGTCGGGGAACTGGAGGTGCACCTGCTCGGCGACCGAGCCGCTCGTCACGAGGATCGCGTTGATGCGGCCGGAACGGACGTCGGCGGCGATGCGCTCGGTCACCGGTACACCGACCGTCCGGTAGGCGACGACGCTGCGCACGTCGTGACCGGCGGCGCTGAGCTCGCGGGTGAGCACGGGCTTGGCGATCTCGCTGCGGAGAGTCAGGATGCGGCGCGGCTCGGGTTCGAGGGCGATGAGCTGGGCGGCCATCCCCGCGGCGGAGTTGTCGTCGTCGGGCACCAGGTCGACCCGGTAGCCGACCGCCGTCAGCGCCGCCGCCGTCGTCTCGCCCACCGCGGCGACCTTCGTGGTCGCGGGGATCGCGGCGCGGTAGGCGTACAGCACGTCGACCGTCGTGGCACTGGTGAGGGTGACCCAGTCGAACGCGCCCGCCGCCAGGTCGGCCAGCGCCTCTTCGAGCGTCGCCTGATCGGTGGACGGGGCGAAGTTTATGAGCGGCGCGATGACAGGGGTCGCACCCTGGGCGCGCAGGGTGGCGGCGACCGAGTCTCCCCAGGGCCCGCCGCGCGGAACGAGCACACGCCAGCCCTTGAGGGGCTTGTGCGGCGCGGCGGCCGTGCTGTGTGCGTTCATCGTCGACTCTCGTGGTGCAGGGATCGGACGCACAGGGCGCCCGACAACGCGATGCCCTGTCGCGCGGATGAGCGCGTGCCTCGGGCGTGCATCGCCGGCAGCATCCGCCTCATTGCCACTGCCTGTAGATGGATACTACCCCCGGCAGCGGCATGCGAAGCCGGGCCTGCGCGAAGCGGATACCGGCCCGACGTGACTCAGCGCGTGTACAGGCGCACCAGACCCCAGACCGCCAGGCCCGCCGCCGCGGCCACCCCGACCGCTGCGGCGACCGCTGCCGACGGGTTCTCGCGGTGGAACCTGCGCACCGCCACGACACCGCGTTCGGTGGCCCGGGCGACCCGCTTGGGCACGTTCGCCTTCTCCTCGATGGCCGCCAGGGCGGCCTTGAGCTCGGCACGGGCCTTCTCGACGGGGTCGGTGATGCCCAGGGGCACGGCGGTGCGGGGAACGACCGCCCCTGCCACGGGGGCTCCGGTCACGGCGGTGCGGGGGCGCGAGGTCTCAGAACTCATCGAAGACGTCCTTCACGATGCGGGTGTCGGTGGCGAGGGCCTTCTTGGGACCCTCGGAGCTGCGGAGGTGACGGATGCGCCGCAGGCCCAGCAGGGCGAACACGACGGCGGCCAGCAGTCCGACCACCAGCACGATCAGACTCGCCAGCCACGCGGGGATCCACGACGAGAGCCCGATGATCGCGAAGGCGCCCAGCGCCGGCAGCGACCAGAACAGGAAGAACAGGGCGACGATGAACCAGACACCGCCCATTCCGACGTCCTTGCCCGCGCTGGCGGCCCACTTCTTCGCCGAGTCGACCTCGGCGACGACGAGGTTGCGCACCAGCTCGGGCACGTCGCCCAGCAGGGTGAGGAGTCCGTCGTCCGCGCGATCGCGGAAGCCGCGAGGCGTGGTCATCTCAGCTCTCCGCCGCCTTCTTGGTCCGCGTCGATGTCGAGCTCTTGGTCCCGCTGGACGTCGAGCCCGTCGACTTCTTCGCGCCGCCGGCCGCGCCCTCGGTCGCCTTCTTCACCTCGGCGGCGGTGGTCTCCGCTCCGCGGCTGACCTCCTCGGCCGAGTCCTTGCCGGCGCTGATGACGGCGTCGAGGCGCTGACCGGGCGTGCCGTTCTTGGTCGCCGCCTTGGTCACCTTGACCGCGCCGTCCCAGATCGCGCTCGGCAGGGCGAGGGCCGCCGACTTGCCGAGCCCGGCCACCTTGTCGACCTGCTTCTGCACCGGGTCCGTGTTCCAGACCTTCAGGAAGCCCGACTTGATCTGGTCGTACCGCTCACGTCCGGCACGCGACCCGAGCACGTAGCCCGCTGCGATTCCGACGACGAGTCCGAATTTGCCCCTCATGGGGTCTCCTCACGCTGGTGGCGATGTTGCGTCCTTCGCTCCAGGGTAGCCCCGTATGCCGATTCCGGCATGCCCCCTTCTCTCTGGGAGTGAGGAGTGCTAGAAGGAGCCCGCCGCGTCATCCCCCCAGAGCACCCGGCGACGGAGTCTCACGGCCTCGTCGATCGCGTCGGCCACGGCGTCGGCGCGTCCGCCTCCGCTGATCCACGGCGCGGCCAGCCCGAGCCCCGGGGTCGCCTCGACGGCGGCGTGCAGCGCCGCGGCCTCCTCCGCCGCGCCCAGCCGGACCGCCGGGAACGCACCGTCGCGGCGCACCCGCCGCGACGCCACGACGGCGGACGCCGCGAGCGGCACCCCGAGCGCGACCGATGCGGCCGCCTGCGCCGTCGCCGCCGTCGCCGCGTCGTCGGCATCCGACGCCGCAAGGGTCACGTGCAGCACGCGCTCGCCGTCGCCCACCGCCGCGGCGAGCGAGGGGTGCGTGGCCGTCAGGTCGACGACGCGACGGACGCCTTCCCGTGAGGAGACGACCTCGGACGGGGCCGCGCCGGAGATCGAGGGCGCCCGGACCCGCAGCAGGACGACGTCGACGGGCGGCGTGGCCTCGGCCGGCGGCAGCTCGACCAGTTCCGCCAGCAGGCTGCGGGTGCGCGCCTCCTCGGCGGCGACGATGACGATGTCGGCCGTCACGACGGACGATGCGGAGTCGTCCGCGAGATCGTCCGCGGCCGGCTCGCCCACCTCGATGCGCCACTCCCCGCCCTCCCGCGAGATCGACCGCACGCGCGTGCCGGTGCGCACCTCACCGCCGAGGTCGCCCAGTCTCGTCGCCAGAGCGGACGGCCACGCGGCGGGGTCGTCGAAGACGAGGGCGCCCGCCTGCGGCTGCGCCGCGACCTCCGCCACCGCGCCGCCGAGGGAGCCGCTGCGGGTGAGCGCGCTGTTGAGGCCGCGCGCCGCCACCTCGACGTCGACGTCGGACGGGTCCAGGCCCCACCGCGCCCGCGTCACCGGCGCGACGAGTCGGTCGCACACGCGATCGCCCATTCGCGAGCGCACGAGGGCCGCGAGATTCCGCTCGCGTCCGATCGTCAGCGGCGGGCGTACGCGATCGAGGTAGGCCCGCCAGGTGCCCGCCCAGCCGATCACCCGGCGCACGGCAGGATCCCACGGGTTCGGCGGGATGCCCAGCAGGGCGCCCTCCGGAAGCGGCGCGACGGGCGCCGGGGCGGCTGCGGAGAGGTCGGCGATCCCGGTCCGCGCCGGACGCAGCACCTCCAGGCGATCGGCGAGGCCGAGCTCGGAGACGAGCTCGGTGAACGCCGGCACGTCGGCGCCGAACCCGTCGGCGTCGACGTCGACCGTCACACCGCCGAGGTCGACCGTGTCCGCGACCGGGGCGCCTGCGCCGGCGTCGTCGAGGACCGTCACCGCCATGCCCACCTTCGCGCACTCCAGTGCCGCGACCGCCCCCGCGGCGCCGATCACCACCACGCGGGTCTCGCGCGCGTGGGCGACCAGTTCGGCGGCGTCGGGCATGACATCCATCCTTCCACTCCGTCTCTGCGCGTTCGGTGGGACGATGGCTCCATGGCTCTGCACATCACCGGCGACCCCGATGCCGACCGCCTGCTCACCGACGACCCGCTCGCGCTGCTGATCGGCATGCTGCTGGATCAGCAGATCGCGATGGAGACGGCTTTCAGTGGCCCGCGCAAGATCGCCACGCGCACCGGATCCGGCGACCGCCTCGACGCCGCCGCCCTCGCGGGGTACGACCCCGATGAGCTGACGGCGGTGTTCACGCAGACGCCGGCGGTCCACCGGTTCCCGGGATCGATGGCCGGGCGGGTGCAGTCGCTCTGCCAGAGCCTTCTCGACGACTGGGACGGCGACGCCGCCGCGATCTGGCGCGATGCCGACGGCCCCACCGTGCTCAAGCGGCTGAAGGCGCTGCCCGGGTTCGGCGATCAGAAGGCGAGGATCTTCCTCGCCCTGCTCGGCAAGCAGTACGGCTTCTCGGGCGCGGGCTGGCGGGAGGCCGCGGGCGCGTACGGCGAGGAAGGGTCGTTCCGCTCCGTTGCCGACATCGTCTCGCCCGAGTCGCTGGCGAAGGTCCGCGAGCACAAGCGGGCGATGAAGGCCGCCGCCAAGGCCGGCTGACCGCTCGTCGATTCGTGCTTGCCCCGCGGCGTGCGGTGCGGGAGGGTGGACGGGACGCCTTGCGGGAGGCGTCGCCGACATGGCGCGGCACGCTGCGCACTGGGGACCTGGGAGTCACAATGAAGCTTCGCGCTGCCGCCGTCTTCGCCGCCTTCGCCGTCGTCGCCGGGGCACTTTTCGCACCGGCGGGCGGTGCACCGTCCACCGCTGAAGCCGCCGGGCCGGCGGCATCCGCTCCGCCGCTGGCGGTGCCGGCAGCCGACGATCGCCCGGCGCCGCCGAGCTCCGGGCGTCGCGACCTCACCGGAGCCGCACCGAGCGAGGAGGCCGGCGTGGTGGGCAACGGCGCCCTGTCGAGCCTCGTCGAGAGCCTGACCTCGGGCGACGGCGTGCCCGATGAGCTGGTCGGCGCGGTGACCGTGCGGGGCGACGCGATCCGCGTGGAGGTGACCCACACCGACGAGGCCGCAGCGCGCGCGGCGATCGCCGCCGCCGGCGGGTCCGACGTCGTCTCGATCGTCAGCGGGCTCCTCGCCGCCAGCGTCCCCGCCCGCGGGATCGCCCGTCTCGAGGCTGCGCCCGCGGTCACCGCCCTCACCCTCCCGGCCTTCGCAGCGCCGGCGCCCGACAGCATCCCCGTCCCGCACGCCGCACAGGGCGTCAACGGCGGCGACGTCTACGCGAAGACCCTCGTGCAGCAGTGGCACGACATCGGGATCACGGGCAAGGGCGTCTCGGTCGGCATCATCGACTACTTCGATCGCGCCACCTGGCGGGATGCCAGGGCCGGCGGTGAGGTGCCCGACGTCGCCGGCACCTTCTGCCGCTGGGGCGGCCTGAGGTGCGACGTCTTCGCCTCGCCGAGTCCCGACATCCACGGCGTCGCCGTGGCCGAGGCGATCCACGACATGGCGCCGAAGGCCACGATCTACGTGGCGACGGTCCAGTCGAACGAAGACCTGAAGGGCGCGATCGACTACTTCGCCTCGAAGAAGGTCAAGATCATCAGCCGTTCGCTCGGCGGCTTCTACGATGCCGCCGGTGACGGCTCGGGCGCCTCGGCGAAGCTCGTCAACTACGCCGTGAGCAAGGGCATCACGTGGTTCAACTCCGCGGGCAACTCCGGCGCGTACAACCAGACGTACTCGGACGGCTCGACCGAGTGGGTCGGCGGCTACTGGCGCCAGAAGTGGCGGGACACGAACGCGAACGGCTGGATGGACTTCGAGACCGTCGTGCGCGACGCCGACGGCGTCCCGACCGGCGCCAAGACGTACTCCGAGACCATGTGGATCTACTGCACGCCGTATTTCCGCCTGCGCTGGAACGACTGGGGCACCGGAAAGCGCACCGACTACGACATCTACCGGATCAACGGCGACGGCACGGTCCGCGCGCCGGGCTACACGCCGAACGATCAGTCGGAGAGCGGCGTGGTACCCCTGGAGCTCCAGAACGGCAGCTCGAACTACTTCGGGTGCACCTCGGACTGGATCGAGGTCGGCATCTACCGGCACTCGGCGGGCGACGGGTCGTCGGACGACGTCCTCGAGCTCGCCGGGAACTCCGGCGACATCGCGCTGACCGCCTCCTCGACCGGAAGCGCCGGGGCCGCCTATGTCGACAGCCGCAACAAGGGGATGGCGGCCGTGGGCGCCGTCGACCCGGTCGAGGGTGTCGCTATCGCCGGCTACAGCTCGCAGGGTCCCACGAACGACGGCCGCATCAAGCCCGAGATCAGCGCCGGCTCCAACTTCACGAGCCGCGCCTACACGTACGCCGGCAAGGGCGGGCACTTCAACGGCACCAGCGCGGCGACCCCGGTGGTGGCCGGACTCGCCGCGGTCGTGCTCGAGCGTCACGACCACCTGACGCCTGCGCAGCTGGTGAACTACCTCCGGAAGAGCCAGACCACTGACCGCGGAGCCGCCGGCGCCGACAACGTCTTCGGTTCGGGCGAGCTCATCATGAAGCCGATCTCCGTCGTGCCGTTCACGTCGACGCCCGCCCCGACGATCAGCGGCACACGCGCGGTGGGCTCGACCCTCACCGCGGTGGCCCGGTGGTCGCCCACAGCGAAGTTCACCTACCGGTGGTACCGCAGCGGCACCCTCATCTCGGGGGCGACGAGGGCCACGTACACGCTCACGGCCGCCGACGGCGGCAAGCGCATCCGCGTGATCGTGCGCGGCACGCACGCCGGCATCACACCAGCGGAGAACCACTCGGCGTACACCGCGGTCATCGCGAAGCTGTTCGCGAAGTCGCCTGCTCCGAAGATCACGGGGACGGTCAAGGTCGGCCGGACGCTGACGGCCTCGGTCGGCACCTGGTCGCCCCGGCCCGCGTTCACCTATCAGTGGAAGCGCAACGGCAAGAGCATCAGCGGCGCGACGAAGTCGAGCTACAAGCTGACCTCGAAGGATGCCGGCACCCGCATCACGGTGACCGTCACCGCGAAGAAGTCCGGCTACAAGACGACGGTCCGCACGAGCGCGAAGACCGCCACCGTCAAGCGCTGACGGCGGCCACCCGTGCGCGTTTCCTCCGGTGCCGCGCGGCGGTCACGGGAGCGGCGGCGCCGCGCGGCTCAGGCGCCGCGGAGACGCTCGGCGAGGTAGCCCTGCAGCGCGTCGAGGGGCACGCGCTCCTGCGCCATGGTGTCGCGGTCGCGGACGGTGACGGCCCGGTCGTCGAGGGAGTCGAAGTCGACGGTGACGCAGAACGGGGTGCCGACCTCGTCCTGCCGGCGGTAGCGGCGGCCGATGGCGCCGGCGTCGTCGAAGTCGACGTTCCAGCCCTGCGCACGCAGGGCGTCGGCCGTCTCGCGGGCCAGCGGCGACAGGTTCTCGTTGCGGCTGAGCGGCAGCACCGCGACCTTGATGGGCGCCAGGCGCGGGTCGAGCTTCAGCACGGTGCGGGTGTCGGTGCCGCCCTTGGCGTTGGGCACCTCCTCCTCGACGTACGCGTCGACGAGGAAGGCCATCATCGACCGCGTCAGACCGAACGACGGCTCGATGACGTACGGCACGTACTTCTCGCCGGACGCCTGGTCGAAGTACGTGAGCGACTGGCCGGACGCCTCGATGTGGCTCGACAGGTCGAAGTCGGTGCGGTTGGCGACGCCCATGAGCTCGCCCCACTCCTTGCCGGGGAACCCGAAGCGGTACTCGAAGTCGATGGTGCCGGCGGAGTAGTGCGCGCGCTCGTGCTCGGGCACGTCGAACTGCCGCATGTTCTCGGGGTTGAGGCCGAGGTCGAGGAACCAGTCCCAGCACGCCTGCACCCAGTGCTCGAACCACTGCTGCGCCTCGGCGGGCGGCGTGAAGAACTCGATCTCCATCTGCTCGAACTCGCGCGTGCGGAAGATGAAGTTCCCGGGCGTGATCTCGTTGCGGAACGCCTTGCCGACCTGGCCGATGCCGAAGGGCGGCTTCTTGCGCGACGCGGTCAGGACGTTCGAGAAGTTCACGAAGATGCCCTGCGCCGTCTCGGGGCGCAGGAAGTACAGGCCCGACTCGTCGTCGACGACGCCGAGATAGGTCTTCACCAGACCGGAGAAGGCCTTCGGCTCGGTGTACTGAC
Source organism: Microbacterium sp. T2.11-28 (assembly GCF_950097975.1). GTDB lineage: Bacteria > Actinomycetota > Actinomycetes > Actinomycetales > Microbacteriaceae > Microbacterium. The sequence continues at coordinate 178,895 of NZ_CATNHF010000023.1, read as the reverse complement.
CCTTGGTGCCGCAGTTCGGGCACGGGATGTCGGCGAGGCCGTTCTCGGCGGGGCGGCCCTTGCGCGCCTCGAAGTCCTCGACGAGGTTGTCGGCCCGGAAGCGCTTGTGGCAGTGCAGGCACTCCACGAGCGGATCGGTGAACGTCGCGACGTGGCCGGAGGCCTCCCAGACGCGCTTGGGGAGGATCACCGAGGAGTCGAGCCCGACCATGTCGCCGCGGCCGCGGACGAAGGTCTGCCACCACTGCCGGCGGATGTTCTCCTTCAGTTCGGTCCCGAGGGGTCCGTAGTCCCACGCCGACCGCGAACCGCCGTAGATCTCACCGGCCTGGAACACGAACCCGCGGTGACGGGCGAGGGCGATGACTTTGTCGAGACGGGACTGCTCGGCCACAGGTGGCTCCAAATGGTCGGATTCGCGAAGGCGAGGAGGGCGGATGACGGCCCGCGGGTGCGGGATCGGCATCCGTCAAGTCTAGTCGCGAGGCGTCCGCCCCACTCCCGCTCCGGCAGGCCGGGGACTAGCATGGCGCGCGTCGAGCGAGGAGGCGCGATGGATGACGCGGAGGCGTTCGCCGGCGAGCTGTTCGGCCGGCTCGTCGGCGGCTTCGAGATCCTGTCGGTCTACGTCGGCGATCGGCTGGGACTCTATCGGGCGCTGGCGGGCGGACCGCACACCGTCGATGGGCTGGCCGAGGCCACGGGCATGCATCCGCGGTACGCGAGGGAGTGGCTCGAGCAGCAGGCGGTGGCGGGCATCCTGACCGTCGACGGCGACGCGTTCGTGCTCCCCGCCGCGCACGCGCGCGTGCTCGCCGATCCGACGTCGCTCCTCTTCTCCGCGCCCCTGGCCCGCATGATGGTGGCCGCCGCCGCGCGGCTTCCCGACCTGCTGACCGCCTACCGCGCGGGAGGAGGGGTGAGCTGGGCGCAGTTCGGCGCCGACGCCCGCGACGCCCAGGGAGACATCAACCGACCCTGGTTCACGCAGGAGCTGGCATCCGCGCTGGCCTCGGTGTCCGCGCTGCATGCCGCGCTGTCGCGGCCGGGAGCACGGATCGCGGACGTCGGCTGCGGTCACGGCTGGTCGACGCTGGCCCTCGCGGCGGCGTACCCGGCGGCGCGGGTCGAGGGCTTCGACGTGGACGCGCCGTCGATCGAGGCCGCCCGCACCCACGCTGCCGAGGCCGGAGCCACGGGCACGGTGTCGTTCACCCTGCTGGACGGCGAGCACCTCGACGAAGGTCGCGAAGGCGCCTTCGACGCGGCGTTCGTCTTCGAGGCGCTGCACGACATGCCCGACCCGGTCGCCGTGCTGAGCGCGATGCGCCGCGCCCTCGTGCCGGGTGGCGTGGTCGTCGTCATGGACGAGGCCGTGGCCGACGCGTTCGCAGCGCCGGCCGAACCTCCCGGCGACGGGATCGAGCGCGTGATGTACGGCTACAGCCTGTTCCTGTGCCTGCCGGACTCGCTCTCGACACCCGGCTCGGTCGGCACCGGAACCGTCATGCGACGGCCGACGCTGGAGCGCTACGCGTCGGAGGCCGGCTTCGCGTCGGTGGAGGTGCTCCCCATCGACGGCTTCGCCGCGTTCCGCTTCTACGCGCTCACCCCGGACGTGCCAGCCGTCAGCTGAGGAAGGTGATCGACAGCGGGTACTTGTACCACTGACCCTGGTTGGCCTTCACCGCGGCGATGATCGAGAACACGATGCGGACGATGTAGACCGCGAACACGATGAAGAAGCCGATGAGCAGCCAGCTGGTGAGCCAGCCGACCACCTCGGCGATCAGCAGAGTGAGCTGGAAGTTGAGGGCGGTCGATGTGTGCGAGCGCACGAACGGACCGCGGTCCTTCATCACGAGGTAGCCGATGAGGGCCGGGAGGAAGCCGAAGAAGATGCCGCCGACGTGGACGAGGGTCGACCAGAGCTTCTCGTCAGCCGGGTTCAGCGGCTGCGGGGGCACGGGACCGCCGTACGGGGGCTGGACGGGAGGCTGCTGCGGAGGCTGCGGAGGCGTGGTCACGGGGTCAGCCTAGGGGCACGACGACGACGATCGCATCCGGTTACCCCGAAATTCCGCGCGGTCACAGAATGCGGCAGCGGCCACCCGAGTAATCCACAGGGTCGGAGTGCCACAGCATCGGCGACCTCGCGGGCTGGCGATCGGCGAGTTGGAGGAACAATGATCGGTGAGATCTCCCGCACGGAGCTCGAATGGTTCGAGCGGTGGGTCGAGCAGGATCACCCCGTCCGGTATGCAGAGGCGGCGCGGCGGGTCGTGATCCTCCACCCGGGCACGCGGTGGCGGGCCCGCCAAGCGTCACCCGGAGAACTCCCCTACGAGAACGGTCCGGACGATGCGCGTGCGTCGGACGAGCAGCGGCGTCTGCTCGAAGCGTGCCTGCGCGAAGCAGTCGGACCGTACGCGCGGTGCTCGTTCGCGCTGTACGCGGGGTTCCTCACCGAGAGCGATGACGGCCGCTCCGACGGCTTCGACGAGCCGAGCGGGACCTGGTATCGGGGTCGGCTGAACTACGTGCTCTTCTCCGGAGAACTGCACGAAAGCGCCTACGCCGGCGTCGACCTCCGGTGGGGGTCTGGGCGACCTTTCGTCGCGGGGGCACCCATCCCGATGGTCGAGCTCAGCTACCTTTGGAGCGACGATCACTCGGTGCTCGTCGCGTCACCGCCCGATACCGCCGGGACGATCGTCCTCGGTCCGGATACGCTGCTCGATCGGCTGATCTCTCTGCCCGAGCTTCACGCGCGGGAGTGGCGTGCGTCGGCATGATCCACCGGCGAACTGCTCAGAACCCGCACCACTCGGCGATCCAGCCGAGGATCTCGCCGCGCAGCTCGGGCGTCGCCGCGAGGTCGAACGACCCCGCCCGGCCATCGACCTCGACGAGCACGCGGAACACGGTGCCGCGTTTGTCCTCCTGCACCGCGTGCGCGTCGCAGCGGGCGGGCAGGATCGGCAGCTCCACCGTCGCGGCGGAGCGATCGGGCCCCGTCTGATCGATGTCGAGCGGGTGGACGGAGTCCTCGACGTCGGGCGTCGTGAGCAGGTTCGTCTCGCGGATGCCGACGATGCGGAGCGCGCCGGTCCCGGCCGTCGGCGTCACCACCATCTCGAGGCGTGCGGGCTCGCCCGGAGGCGACGGGGTGAACCGGCCGAAAGCGACGCGGGCGGATCGCTCCGCCTCCGCCTGGAGGCACTCGTTCGCGTGGAGGGCGGCGACGAACGGCACCGCGTCGACGATGGGGACGGTCGCGACGGCCTCCGCGTCGTCCTCACCCCAGCGGTAGTGGAGCGTGACCGTCGCCGCGGCCTCGTCGGGAACGTCGCAGGCCACGTCGGCCAGCTGCACCCGCACGTCCACGGACGCGCCGGGCGCGATCCTCGATGCGCGGTCGACGACGCGCTCGGCCGGCGCGGCGAAGCGCGGGTCGGCCACGGAGACGTCCGCCACCACGAGCGGCTCAGCGGTGGCGTTGCGCACCTCCACCGCGGCCTGGCGGAAGGCGACGTCGGCGCGGGTCTGCCGGAGCTCCACCGTCACACCGGCGGGGAGTCCCGTCGAGGGGGTAGCCACCGGATCAGCCGGCGCCGCGCACCCCGCAAGCAGGACGATCACGGTCGCCAGCGGTGCACAACTCCGGAAGAGCCGGCGCGATCGGGCCGCCCGAGCCCTTCCCGGCCCGTCGACCGCACGAACGTCCGGAGTGGTGAACACGTCAGCGCCGCACCTCGACCCGGTCGACCGTGACCTCGTCGAGGGCGGTGGCGTCGATCTCCACGCCGATGCCGGGGCCGGAAGGCACGCGCACGTGACCGTCCTCGAGCACGATCGGCTCGGTCACGATGTCGCGGCGGTAGAACCGGTCGGATGCCGACACGTCGCCGGTGAGGGTGAAGCCCGGCAGCGCGGCGAGCGCGGCGTTGGCGGCCCGGCCGATGCCCGTCTCGAGCATGCCGCCGCACCACACGGGCACGCCGGCGTCGCGGCACAGGTCGTGCACCCGCACCGCTTCGAGATAGCCGCCCACGCGGCCGGCCTTGATGTTGATGACGGACGCCGCCCGCAGCGCCAGCGCATCGGCGGCGGCCTTGGCCGAGACGATCGACTCGTCCAGGCACACGGGCGTGCGCAGCCGTGCGGCCAGGGTCGCGTGGTCGACGATGTCGTCCTCCTGCAGGGGCTGCTCGATGAGCAGGAGATCGAACCGGTCGAGCGCGGCGAGGGTGTCGGCGTCGGCGAGCGTGTAGGCGGAGTTCGCGTCGACCTGCAGGGGGATGGCGCCGAACGCCTCGCGCACGGCGGCCGTGTCGTCCACGTCCCGCCCCGGCTTGATCTTGATCTTGATCCGGACGTATCCCTCGTCGAGGTACGCGCCGACGGTCTGGACCAGGGTCGCGGGATCGCGCTGGATGCCCACCGACACCCCGCTCGGGATCCGCTCGCGCACCGCCCCGAGGTAGTCGGCGAGGGAGCGGCCGTCGGCCCGCAGCGCCGCATCGAGCACGGCGAGCTCGATCCCGGCCTTGGCCATGCGATGCCCGACGAAGGGAGCGAGGATGCCGGCGACCTCCTCGGGGGCCACCCGCCCGCGCGACAGGAGCGCGGGGATCAGGAAGCGCTGCGCCACATCCCACGCGCTGTGCGTGTACTCGGACGAGTACAGCGGCGCGTGCTGCGTGACGATCTCCCCCCAGCCGTCGCCGTCGGTCGTGCGCGCCCGCACCACGATCACTTCGCGCACGGTCTCGGTGCCGAACGACGTCGTGAACGGCGAGACGAGGGGCAGCTGCAGCACGCGCAGCTCGATCGCCTCCAGGGCGACCGACGCGGCGGGACGGACGATCGGCATGCGGTCAGGCTAGCGGCGCACGGCCGCGGGCGCGCCGTCAGCGGGCGGCGAAGCTCACCTCGTCGGTGGCGGCGACGGTGCCCTCGGCGTGCGGACTGCGCGCGAAGGTCCAGTAGAGGTTGGCGTACCCGATCGACTGCTCGGGGCTGATCGGCGAGCCCCACTCCCGAAGGTCCTCGGTGGTGTGCGCGTCGGAGACCAGCGTGACGTCGTAGCCCCGGGTGAGCGCGCCGTGGAGGGTCGAGCGGATGCACGCGTCGGTCTGCGCACCCGCGACCACCAGGCGATCGACGCCGAGCGCAGCCAGCCGGGCCTCGAGGTCGGTGTCCTCGAAGGAGTCGCCGTAGACCTTGTCGATTTGCGTCTCGCCGTCGTGCGGGACGAGCTCGTCGACGAGCTGCCACTCGGGCGAGCCCTTCTCGAGCTCGTTGTGATCCTGCACCCAGACCACCGGCGCGCCCTGCTCGCGTGCGCGGTCGACGAGCGCGGCGACGTTGCGCGTCACGCGCTCCACCTCGTGGTTGCCGGCGATGACGCCGCGCTGCATGTCGATGACGACGAGGGCCGTGCCCTCACGGTCGGGGAAGTTGCTCATCGGTTCCTCCTGGGCTGTCCCGCACAGCATGCCACCGGGTTGCGACATCGACCAGTGACTCGGGCGACGGGCGCCGCGGCGGGGGCCTCAGCGGAGCGCGCGGGCGAGCAGGCGGTCGCGCTGGGCGACGAAGGTGGAACGCCGGGCGCGGGACGGCCGCGGCGTGCGCAGCCGCCGCACGAGTGCGTCGATGAGCGTGTGCATGGCGCCCTCCCTTCGGTCCACAGATGAGACGGAGAACCCGCCCGGTTATGACGCGACTTCCGCTCCCTGCCCTGAAGAGCGCAACGCGACCGGCCTGATACCGGGCACCCCTCTTGACGGCGGCCCCCCGGAGGCACACGATGAACGCGAGCAGCGGTCGGGGGGCCGCGGATGCTCCGATCTCCGGGGGGACGATCATGGCCGACCGCGCCGCACGCCCGAGCTCCATCTCCGGCGTGCGCCGGCTGGCCGCCGCCGCCATCGCCGGCGCCCTGCTCTTCACCGCGGGCACGGCGATCGGCGGCCCGCCCACGTCTGCGGCAGACCCGTCCGTGAGCTTCAGCGCCGCCGGCGACTACGGCATGAACGTGAACGGCGACGCGGTGCTGCGGGGCATGCGCACCTCGGGCAACGACCTCACCCTCGCCCTGGGCGACATGCTGGGCGCCGGCGGGGTCACGGGCACCGAGCAGACGTTCTGCGACTACGTCACCGCGCGGGTGGGCGCCGGCTATCCGTTCGAGCTGATCGCCGGCAACCACGACAACGGCAGCAACGGCAACATCAACGACTTCTCGGCCTGCCTGCCCAACCAGCTCCCGGGACTGGTCGGCACGTACGGCCGCCAGTACTACGTGGACTATCCGCACGACGACCCGCTCGTCCGCTTCGTCATGGTGTCGCCGAACATGGCCTTCAACGGCGCCTCGGCCTGGTTCTACGGTGCCGGATCGGCCCGCTACGCCTGGACGGAGGCGGCCATCGACGGCGCGCGCGCCGCCGGCATCCCGTGGGTGGTCGCGGGGATGCACTACCAGTGCCTCTCGGTGGGGATGTACGACTGCCCGATGGGCGCCGACCTCGCCGACCTCTTCGTCGCCAAGCGCGTCGACCTCGTCCTCACCGGCCACGAGCACCTCTACCAGCGCACCAAGCAGCTCGCCCACGGCGCCGGCTGCACGCGACTGACGATCGGCGGCTACCAGGCGGCGTGCGTCGCCGACGCCGACAGCGCCCTCACGAAGGGCGCCGGCACGGTCTTCCTGACGGTGGGACTCGGAGGCGTGCAGAACCGCACGGTGAACCAGGCGGACCCCGAGGCGCCCTACTTCGCGGCGCTGAGCGGGCAGAACCTGGAGTCCTCCTACGGCTTCCTGTCGACGACGCTGACCGAGACCACGATGACGGCGCACTTCGAGAACGCGGTCGGGCCGTTCACCGACGCGTTCACGATCGGCGCGGGCGGGGAGCCGCCCAACATCGCCCCCACCGCCCGCGGCGACCTCAGCTGCACGGGGCTGACGTGCCGCGCCGACGGCTCCGCCTCGTCCGACCCGGACGGCACCATCGCGTCGTACCTCTGGGACTTCGGCGACGGGACCGTGGCCACGACCGCCGTGGCCGACCACACCTACGCCTCCCCCGGCATCCGCACGGTCACCCTGACCGTCACCGACGACGACGGCGCGAGCCATACGCTCACCCGCACACTGACCGTGGCCGATCCGGGCGCGGTGACGGTGCACGCGGCCGACGCGTTCGACCGCACCCTCACCGGGTCGTGGGGCACCGCCGACACCGGTGGCACGTGGAGCGGCGGCTCGGCGCTGTCGGTCGCCGGCGGGTCGGGCGTCATCACCTCGGCGGCGGGAGCCGTTCCGTCGGCGACGCTGTCGGCGGTGTCGGCCGCCGACGTCGACGTGCGCACGTCGTTCGTCTTCGACAAGATCCCCGTCGGGGGGACCACCGGCACGACCGTCTCGACGTTCGTCCGTCGCACCGCCGACGGGCGCTACTGGGCGAAGATCCGCGTCGCACCGGGCGGCGCCGTGTATCTGACGCTCACGCGCGTCTCGGCGGGTGGAGCGCAGACCTCGATCGCGTCGGAGACGCGGATCGCGGGACTCGTCCTCACCGCCGGCACACCGCTGAACCTGCGGCTCACCGCGTCCGGGGCCTCCCCCACGCAGCTGAGCGCGCGGGTGTGGACCGGCTCGACCGAGCCCGCCGCGTGGCAGCGCAGCGCGAGCGACTCCACGGCCGGTCTCCAGGGGCCCGGAAGCCTTGGATTCGAGGCCTACACCTCGACGAGCGTCACCAATGCGCCGCTGCGGATCTCGGTCCCCGACCTGCGGGTGGTCGACAGCACGCCCTGAGCGGCGGCAGCCCCGGACCTCGGCGTCAGCGGTCGATGACGAAGGCGTCGGGGTCGCCGGGACGCGGAGGACGCAGGCGCGCGGGGATCGGCCAGGGCAGCTCCCACCGCCGCGTCAGCGCGTCGACAGCGCCGAAGTCCTCGCCCTTGACGACGATGCGCTGCGGGGTCACCTCCACGAACCGCACCCGGACGGGGCTCTCGCCCTCGCCCTCCAGCATCCACGGCTCGGCGAGGTAGGCGATGCCGAGGGCCTCCAGCGCCGCCTCGGCATCCAGCCACTCCGTCGCCCCGGACGCCGGACGCCCGAGCAGGTCGACGGCCGCCCAGGCGTCGCCGTCGGGGCGGATCCAGCCGAGCATCTCGCCGTCGTCGCGGCGGTGGGGCGTCCAGTCCGCGCCGATCACGTCAGCTCCGCGTACGCGCGGTCGAGCGGGTCGAGATGGCGCATGGCCCTCAGCCTACGACCGCGCCCGCGCGGGCTGCGCCGGATTCGGAGAATGGCACCGGACTCGGACCGGATGGCAGGTAGTGCTCCGAATGCGGGGCGCGACTCCGAATCCGACGCGCGTCGCGGGCGGCGTCAGGCGCGGACGAAGAGGTAGCCGCGGTCGTCGAAGCCGCCCACCGCGAAGCCGTCGGCGAGCAGCCCCTGGAACGCGTCACGGACGCGGTAGCGCCAGTCGAGCGCCTCCGCCGGGTCGTCGCGGCGCAGCTGCTCGATGTCGCGAGGCACGGCGACGGTCGTCACGACGTCCTCCTCGCGGGGCGGGGCCGCCGGTGCGGCGAGCGCCCACGAGATCATGAGCCGGTCGGACTCGTCGCCGCGGTTGACGCCGTCGTCCATCGGCCCGTAGTGGTCGACGAGGTACTCGGTGGCGCGCGCGCCCAGCACGTAGAGGTTGAAGTGCGCGTTGCGCGCCACGAGCGGGTCGTAGGTCCAGGTGATGTGTCCCACGTCGTGGGCGAACGCCCAGGCGCGCTGGTGCTGCTTGAGGACGCGTCCGAGCCCCTGCGAGCGGTAGCCGTCGAGTACGCCGGTGATGTGCGAGTGCATCGACCGCGCCGCCGGTGCCGCGAAGAAGGCGACCGACGCGCCGATCATCCGGTCGCCGTCGTACAGTCCGACCGCGTAGTTGCCCGAGTGCGCCAGCGCCCGCAGCAGGTTCGGCGGCATGCCGGTGCGATCGCCGCCCCACACCCGGGAGAGCACGTCGGAGGCGGCGAACACCTCCTCGACGGTGTCGAGCGCACGGATCTCGATGCCCTCCGGGGCGGCGGCGTCTTCGAAGTCGGCCATGCCAGCACCTTAGCCCGCGCACCCGCGGAGGCCGCACCCGCCCGGGGACCGAACCCCGGCGCGCGGCCCCGGCACCCCTGGGGCGCGGATAGCCTGAATCGGTGAACCGCGATGAGGATGCCCGCCGACGCCTCACCCGGAAGCCACCGCAGGGCGCCGTCGTCGCCGTCCTCGCCATCGCGGGCCTGAGCTCCTCGTTCATGTTCACGCTGGTCGTCCCGATCCAGGCGCGGCTGCCCGAGCTCCTCCACGCGAGCCGCGAGGACACCGCGTGGGTCGTCACGGTGACCCTGCTCGTGGCCGCCGTCGTGACCCCGATCGCCGGCCGCCTCGGCGACATGTACGGCAAGCGCCGTATCGTCCTGGTGCTGCTCGCCGCCCTGGTGCTCGGATCGGTCATCGCGGCGCTGTCGCCCGGCATCGTGGGGGTCATCATCGGCCGCGGCCTGCAGGGCGCCGTGACCGGCGTGGTGCCGCTGGGCATCTCGATCCTCCGCGACATCCTCCACGAGGACCGCGTCGACAGTGCGATCGCGCTCATCAGCGCGACGCTCGGCGTGGGCGGCGCCCTCGGGATGCCGCTCAGCGCACTGGTCACCCAGTACGCCGACTGGCACGCCCTCTTCTGGATGTCGGCGGGTCTCGGCGCTGTCGTGTTCGCGCTGGTGGTGTGGATCGTCCCGGTGAGCGTGCTGCGCACCGCCGGGAGGTTCGACTACGTGGGCGCCGCGGGACTGGCCGTCGGGCTCACCGGCATCCTGCTGGCCATCTCGCGCGGCAACGAGTGGGGATGGACGTCGCCGGCGGTGCTCGCCTTCGGCCTGGGCGGCATCGCGGTGCTCCTCGTGTGGGGATGGTACGAGCTGCGCATCGACGAGCCGCTGCTCGACCTGCGCGTGGCCGCCCGGCGCCCCGTGCTCCTCACGAACATCGCCTCGGTCGCCATGGGGTTCTCGCTGTTCTCGTCGAACGTGTCGTACCCGCAGCTGCTGGAGCTCCCGCCGCCGGCCGGGTTCGGGCTGTCGCTCCTCCTGGCGAGCCTCGTGATCATGCCGGCGGGCCTCGTGATGATGGTGCTCTCGCCGTACTCGGGCCGACTGGCGCGCACCGTCGGGCCGCGGCGCCTGCTGGTCCTCGGCGCCGTGGCGCTCATCGTCGCCTACGGCTTCACCCTGCTGTTCTCGTCGGAGGTCTGGCACCTGCTCGTCGCCAACATCCTGGTCGGCGTGGGCATCGGCTTCGGCTACGCCGCGATGCCGATGCTCATCATGCGATCGGTGCCGCAGAGCGAGACCGGCGCCTCCAACGGGCTGAACGCGCTGTTCCGCTCCCTGGGCACGAGCACGGCGGCCGCCATCATCGGCGCCGTGCTGGCGACGATGTCGACCACGCAGGACGGCGTGCAGGTGCCCACCGCGGCCGCGTTCCAGCTGTCGTTCGTCCTCGGCGGCGGCGCGGCCGTCGTCGCGCTCGTGGTCGCCGCCTTCATCCCGACCCGGCCCGCCGCCGAGGCGCATCCGTCGCTGCCGTCCTGACGGCAGCCGCCCGGCCCGCCTTCCCACGCGCGGGCCGCCACCCGACCTGACAGGGCGCCCGCGCCGGGGATAGCCTCGAAGGATGGATGATCCTCGTATCCAGGAGCCCGTCGGACCGGAGCCGGGCGCTGCGACCGCCCCGGCACCGGGGACCCCCTCCCACGACACCCGCGACCACGACACGCGCTTCTTCGGGCAGCCCTGGGCGCTGGCGCACGTCTTCGGCGTGGAGATGTGGGAGCGCTTCAGCTTCTACGGCATGCAGGGGATCCTCCTCATCTACCTGTACTTCTCGGTCGCCGACGGCGGACTCGGCGTGGACCAGACGATCGCGGCGAGCATCGTCGGCGCATACGGCGGCGCCGTCTACCTGTCCACGATCCTCGGAGCATGGATCGCCGACCGCCTGCTGGGCGCCGAGCGCGTGCTGTTCCTCAGCGCCATCGTCATCATGGCGGGCCACATCGCCCTGGCGCTCCTGCCCGGCTTCATCGGCGTCGGCGTCGGCCTGGTGCTCGTCGCCATCGGCTCGGGCGGCCTCAAGGCCACGGCCACGAGCGTCGTGGGAACGCTGTACCGGCCGGAGGATCCGCGGCGCGACGCCGGGTTCTCCCTCTTCTACCTGGGCATCAATCTCGGCGCCTTCGCCGGCCCCCTGCTGACCGGCCTCCTGCAGGACCGCCTCGGCTTCCACTGGGGCTTCGGGCTCGCCGCGGTCGGCATGGCCGCCGGCCTCCTGCAGTACTCGTTCGGCCGCCGAGGGCTCCCCGCCGAGGCCGGCGTGATCCCGAATCCCCTCCCCCGCAGCCGCTATCCGCTCATGATCGGGATCGCCGTCGGCGCGCTCGCACTCATCGTGGTGCTGGTGCTCGTCGGGGTGATCCGCGCCGACAACCTCGCGCTCGTGGTGATCGTCGCCGTGATCGCGGCCGCCGTGGCCTACTTCGCGGTCATCCTCTCGAGCCGCCGGATCACGACGGTCGAGCGCTCGCGCGTGTGGGGCTTCCTGCCGCTGTTCCTGACCTCCGTGGCGTTCTGGTCGCTCTACCAGCAGCAGTTCACGGTGCTGACGTTCTACTCCGACCAGCGGCTGGACCGGAACCTCTTCGGCTGGGAGATGCCCGTCCCCTGGGTGCAGTCGATCAACCCGGTCTTCATCATCGTGCTGTCCGGCGTCTTCGCCTGGGTGTGGACGAAGCTCGGCGAGAGGCAGCCCTCGACGCCGGTGAAGTTCGGCCTCGGCGCCATCGTGATGGGAGCCGCGTTCCTGCTGTTCCTGCCGTTCTCCGGCGGCGGGGCGAACTCCACGCCGCTGCTCGCGATCATCGGCATCCTGCTCGTGTTCACCATCGCCGAGCTGCTGCTCTCGCCCGTCGGGCTCTCGGTGACCACCAAGCTCGCCCCCGAGCGGTTCCACACGCAGATGGTGGCGCTGTTCTTCCTGTCGGTGTCGCTCGGCACGGCGGTCGCGGGACAGCTGGCGACCCTCTACGACCCCGAGAACGAGGTGCCGTACTTCGCGACCCTCGGACTCATCGCGGCGGGCGTCGGCGTGGCGCTGCTGGTGGCGGTCAAGCCGGTGCTCGCGCTCATGAAGGGCGTGCGCTAGCGGCGTCGTCTCGCAGAGCCCCGCTCAGGCCGTCGTCCTCAGCCAGACCATGACGGGCAGGTGGTCGGAGGCGAGCCGCGTGTACTTCGAGCCGGTCATCTTCTGCACGTTGGCCCACTTCAGGACCACGGTCTTGCCCGGCTGCACGAGCACCTTGTCGATGTGGTCGCCCCATTTGATGCCCAGCGGCGGCGTCGCGAGCATCTTGGGGTTCATGCTGTTGTGGTGCTGCCGGACGAGCACCCGGGCCTGATCGAACGCGTCGTGCCAGCCGGCGGCGGCCAGCCTGTCCAGCGTGGCGTCACCGGTGCGCGACTTGTGGGTGTTGAGATCGCCCGCGACGAAGGTGGCCGCGGTGTCCCAGTCGAGCGACGGGTGCTCCATCCGCAGCACGGCCAGCGTGCTGCGCACCAACGCGACCATCCGGGTGCTCTCGTAGATCCGCTGATTGACGTCGCGCGAGGTCGCCCCGGTGCGCAGGTGCGCGTCGAACACGACGGCGAGGCGTCCCGTCGTCCGGTCCTTCAGCGCAGCCCACGAGACGCCGTTGCCGCCGCTCGCGTACTTCGAGGAGAACAGGACCTGCTCGCCGGTGGCGGCCAGGCTGAAGACGTCGGTGTCGTACAGGATCGCGTTGTTGCCCTTGAAGGCGAACCGGTAGCCGCTCGGCGCCGCGGTGTACTTGATCGCCTCCTGCAGTGCGACCATGCTGGGCTGGGTCTCGACGATCCTCGCGTTCACGAGCTTCTGCCGCGTGGCGATCCCTGCGCACTTGTTCGAGCAGACGTTCCACGTCATGAGCTTGTAGGTGCTCGCCGCGCCGGAGCCCTCGGCGACGATCGTGCGGTGGCCGACGCGGTACGACTTGTACCCCGCCTTGCCCGCGGCATCGACGGCACGGACCTGGACGAAGTAGTCCTTGCCGCGGGCGAGACCGGGGATGACGGCCTGGGGCTCGCGCACCGTGACCCGCGGCGTGGTGACCCCGGCCACGCCGGTGAAGCTGCTGCCCACGAAGACCTCGTACTTCACGGCCGTCTTCACCGGCGCCCACCGGATCGTGAGCGACGCGCTGTCGGAACCGGTCAGAGCGGCCCCGACATAGCTGACGATGCCGACCTGGGCCGGTCTCGAGGTCGCCGCGGTCGCCGGGCTCACGGCGGCGACCGACAGGAGGAGGGCGAGCAGGATCGTCAGCGCGGCAGCGGGACGTCGCCGGGACGCGGGCAGGGGGTACGCGGTCGAACGCATCTGCGTCGCCTTTCGTCGGGGGGTGCCGAGAATGCTACCGGCGAACCGGGGAATCCGCGCGGCCGGTGCGGCCGCCGATGCCGTGGCATCGGTCCGGACACGGCAGAATCGATGCATGCCTCCCGTGCACAACCCGCACCTGCTCCCTGCCCACGCCTGCCTCATCGTGCACGGCAAGGACACGCCCGGCATCGTCGCCGCCGTCTCGGCGATGATCACGCGCATCGGGGGCAACATCGTCGCGTTCGACCAGTACTCCGACGATCCCCGGGGCGGCGCGTACTTCCAGCGGGTCGTGTTCCACCGCCCCGACTTCGCGGCGGACCGGCCGCAGATCGAGGCGGAGGTCGATCGCACGCTCGCCGAGTTCGAGCTCGAGTGGTCGCTCACCGATCAGTCGGTCCCCAAGCGCATGGCGATTCTGGCCTCCAAGCAGGACCACTGCCTGCTCGACCTGCTGTGGCGCCACCGCCGCGGCGACCTGCCGGTGACGATCCCGATGGTGATCTCCAACCACACCACCACCGCCGAGGACGTCCGCAGCTTCGGCGTGCCGTTCTTCCACGTGCCCTCGGTCGCCGGACCCGACAAGTCGGCGTCGGAGGCGGAGATCCTCAAGCTGCTCGTCGGCAACGTGGACTTCGTCGTGCTCGCCCGCTACATGCAGATCCTCTCGCCCGACTTCCTCGAGCAGCTCGGCGTGCCGGTGATCAACATCCACCACTCGTTCCTGCCCGCGTTCATCGGCGCCGAGCCGTACAAGAAGGCGAAGGAGCGCGGCGTGAAGCTCATCGGGGCGACGAGCCACTACGTCACGAGCGACCTCGACGAGGGCCCGATCATCGAGCAGGACACCATCCGCGTCACCCACGCCGAGACGACCACCGAGCTCGCCCGCCGCGGTGCGGACGTCGAGCGGCAGGTGCTCTCCCGCGCCGTGCTGTGGCACGCGCAGGACCGCGTGATCCGCCACGGCAACCACACCATCATCTTCTGAGTCCCCCTCGGCCATGTCCCACTGTCGGCTGGTTCGGACCGGCCGGAACCGCCGAAAGTGGGACATGCCCCGCCGAGTGTGGGACACGGTGGGAGACGGCCAGCGTCAGTAGACGTACTCCATCAGCTCGAGACCGAGGGTGCGGAACGCCTCGTGCGCGCGCAGCCGGTGCGCCATCGAGAGGTCGTCGAAGCAGACGATGAGCGCGTAGGCGACGCCGGCGCGCGGACCGGCCAGCACCCCGGCCTCGGCGCGGACGCCGTCGGCGCGCCCGGTCTTGTTGACGAACAGGAGCTGGTGCCGGTCGTCGTCGTGGGCGAACGGGTCGAGGCCGGTCGCCGAGGCCACGAGCGACAGGTCGTGGCCGAGGCTCAGCCATTCCGACACCTGCGCACTGACGGCGGGCGAGACGACCTGCGCGTTCACGAGCGCGCGGAACAGCGTCGTCAGCTCCCCCGCGGAGGCGAGCGCGACGTGCGGGGCGTCGTCGGGGCCGCGGCGGTCGCGGAAGCCGTCCATGAGCGCGGTGCGCACCAGTCCGATCCGCTCGATGCGCTCGCGCACCGCCTCCAGCCCGACGCGGGAGAGGAGCGCGTTGGCCGCGATCGCGTCGCCCGTGGCGGCGGCGAGCACGGCGAGGTCGCACACCGGCAGGGCCGGCGCCTTCAGGTGCCGCCAGAGCCCGCCCACCTCGACCGGGTCCACCGAGGAGCGCTCCACGATCTCGAGCGCGTCGAGGGTCCCCCGCTCCAGCTGCGAGGCGGTCTCGATGAGAAGCGGGACCACGCCGATGCCGCCCACCGGCAGCGTCAGGTGGTCGTCGCCGGCGAGCACCTCGGTGCCGCGGTCGAGGTCGGACACGTGCACCGAGACCTGGGCGCCCGAGGCGGCGAGATCGTCGAGGGCGCGCAGCGTCGCGGTGAACGACCGCCGCCCGGCTCCGGACCGACGGGGGCGGGAGCCCGCCCGGAGGTCGCCTCGGGCAGCGGTGTCGCGCCGCAGCCCGGCGGCCGCGACGGCGGGAGCGTGGGACTCGAACGGCTCGGCCGCGTTCACGCTGATCCTTCCGCTGGGGGTTCGCCCCGCTCGTCCGGCACGTCGCGTGCCCGGGGCCGGAGTGTGCCGCTCACGCGGCGCTCGTCACCAGATGGTGACACGCTTGTCGGCGTCGAGCCAGAGCCCATCGCCTTCGCTGACATCGAACGCCGTGTAGAACTCGTCGACGTTGCGCACGATCTGGTTGCACCGGAACTCGTTCGGCGAGTGCGGATCGATCGTGAGCAGGCGGATCGTCTCGGCGTCGCGCCCCTTCTGCTGCCAGATCTGGCCCCAGCTGAGGAGCAGCCGCTGGATGCCCGTCAGCCCGTCGATGACCGGACCGTCCGCGTCCTCCCCGGTGGCGGCGAGGTGGAGCCGGTAGGCCTTGATCGCGATGCCGAGCCCTCCGAGGTCGCCGATGTTCTCGCCGATCGTGAGGGCGCCGTTCACGGTGTGCTCGGGGGCCAGCCCCAGCGGGACGAGCGCGTTGTACTGCTCGATGAGGGCCGCCGTCCGCTCCTGGAACGCCGCCCGGTCCTCGTCGGTCCACCAGTCGTTGAGCGCGCCGGTCCCGTCGAAGGCGCTCCCCTGGTCGTCGAAGCCGTGACCGATCTCGTGGCCGATCACCGCGCCGATCCCGCCGTAGTTGGCGGCGGCGTCGCGCTCGAGGTCGAAGAACGGGTACTGGAGGATCGCCGCCGGGAACACGATCTCGTTCATCAGCGGGTTGTAGTACGCGTTGACGGTCTGCGGGGTCATGTACCACTCGTCGCGGTCGATCGGCCGGCCGAGCTTGGCGAGCTGACGGTCGTGCTCCCACGCGTTGGTGCGGCGGACGTTGCCGATGAGGTCGGCGGCATCCACCGTCAGGGCGTCGTAGTCCTTCCACTTCACCGGGTAGCCGACCTTCGGCGTGAAGGCGGCGAGCTTCTCGAGGGCGCGCCCCCGCGTCGCCTCGGTCATCCACTCGAGCCGGGAGATCGACTGCCGGTACGCCTCGATGAGGTTCGCGACGAGCTCGTCCATCGCCTCCTTGGCCGCGGGCGGGAAGTGGCGCTCGACGTAGACCTTGCCGACCGCCTCGCCCATCGCCGCCTCGACGAATCCCACCCCGCGCTTCCAGCGCTCCCGGTTCACCGGCACGCCGGTGAGCTCGGTGCCGTAGAAGGCGAAGTTCGCCTCGACGAACGCGTCCGACAGGAAGGGCGCCGACGAGCGGACGACGTGCAGGCGCAGCCACGCCTTCCAGTCGTCCAGGCGCTCCTCGGTCAGCAGCCCGCCCAGGCCTTCGAGGTAGCTCGGCTGGTTCACGTCGATCTCGGCGAAGCCGTCCTCGTGCCCGGGCGCCACGGCCGTCAGCCACGGATCGAGGTCGACGCCCACCAGGTCGCCGACGGCGTCCCACGACATGAGGTTGTAGGTCGCGACGGCGTCGCGGCTGCGGACGTTGTCCCAGTGGTGCGAGGCGAGCTCGGTCTCGAGGGCGAGCACGCGATCGGCCTGAGCGTCGGCGTCGGCGTCGGCGGCTCCGGCCAGGCCGAGCACCGTCTGCACGTACGAGCGGAACGCGACGCGCGTCTTGTCGAAGTTCTCCAGCCGGTAGTAGCTCTCGTCGGGCAGCGACAGGCCGCCCTGCACGAAGAAGACGACGTAGCGCTGCGGGTTGCCGGGATCGGGCTCGATGTAGGTGCCGAGGAACCCGCCGACACCCTCGCGCTCCAGCTCGCCGACGGTCCGCAGGAGCGCGGGGATGCCGTCGATGGCGTCGACGCGGGCCAGCTGCTCCTGGAGCGGCGCGGCGCCGAGCTCCTCGATCCGCGCGGTGTCCATGAAGCTGGCGTACAGGTCGCCGACCTTGCGCGCCTCGGTGCCGGGCTCGGCCGACTGCGCCTCCTCGATGATCGCGCGGACATCCTTCTCGGCCTGCTCGGCGATGAGGTGGAACGAGCCCCACCGCGCCTTGTCGTCGGGGATCTCGGTGCGCTCCAGCCACGCCCCGTTGACGTGACGGAACAGGTCGTCCTGGGGGCGGATCTCAGAGCTGAGTTCGGCGAGCACGATGCCCGAACGGAGGGAGGTATCGGTCATGGCATCCAGGATACGGCGCCGTCTCCCCGGGTCCGCCGCTCGCGGGGTGAATCGTCACGGCGACGGGATCACGCTCTCCTGGCATCCGGACTCCACGGGGACGGCCGCGAAGCGGTCCGCCGTCCACGCGAGCAGATCCTCGCGCAGGGGCGAGGACTTCAGCTCGACGATCTGGGTGTGGCCGAACCCCTCGTAGAGCCGGTAGTCCAGCAGCTGCCCGGCGGCGCAGAAGCGCTCCACGAGCGGACGCTGGGTCGCGGGGCGCACGATCCCGTCGGTGCCGCCCTGAGCCACCAGCACCGGGGCGCTCACCGTCGGCGGCGGGGCGTTCTCGCGCAGGTGGCGGCCCAGCGGACCGGTGGCGGGCGAGGTCGCGAACAGCCGCGGGTCGGTCGACAGGCCGATGGAGGCCACGGCCGACACCAGCGTGCCGGGGTCTGCCAGGCAGCGCTCCGACATGGCCCGCACCGTCACCTCCGCTCCCGGGCGGATGTACTCGCGGTAGGTGACGTCGTCGTAGATCGCCTCGTACGACGCGAACGCGAACGAGGTGAAGATGCTCCCCCCGACCACGCCCGTGAGGTGGGCGACGAGCGCGGCCGGCTCGGCGGCGGGAGCCAGCGCCGCGACGCCGCGGAGGAACAGCTCCGGTGCGTACGAGCGCGCCAGCGCACCGGTCCACAGCGCCGCCCCGCCGCCCTGCGAGTGCCCCCAGACCACGGTGTTCACGCTCAGGTGCGCGTCCTCCAGCTCGTGGGCGGCGCGCACCGCGTCGAGCGACGCGTACGCGCTCGCCGGCCCGACGAGGTACGGATGCGGCCCCTCCGTGCCGAGCCCGATGTAGTCCGTGGCCACGAGCGCCCAGCCCTCGTCGATCACCTGCGGCAGCTGGAAGAGCGCCCCCGCCCAGAACGGGCGCTCCATCAGCGAGGGCGCGCAGTGCTGCGCGAATCCGGTCGTCCCGTGGTTCCAGTCGATCACCGGCCACGGCCCCTCGCCCTTGCGGGGCACGACGACCAGCCCGCTCGCCACCCTGACCTCGCCGTCGACACCGGTCGTCGTGTAGAGGATGCGCCACGCCGTCGCGTCGGCGGGGATCTGGTTCGTGAACGGCTCGGCTCGGATCAGCCGTCCGGGCTCGTCCGGCGCGTCACGCGGCGCGGCGTAGAACTCGTCGACGACGGTCGACCCCTCGCTGAGCGGAGCCGTCACGAGCGCAGTGGTCACCGCGAGGGCGACCGCCCCGAGCGCGACCACGGTGCGTCCCCACCGGCGTGCGGGCCGGCGCCGATCCGCCGCGCCGCGCCCCCGGCGATCGCGCCGTTCGCGCAGGAGCGTCCACAGCCCCGCGATACCCTGCGCCAGGAGCCACACGCCCGAGGCGGCGGCCGCGACCAGCAGGGTGATGTCGGGCCAGGCGAGCGCCACCGCGCCGAAGATCAGCCCCGACGTGCCGAAGGCGGCATCCGCGATCCGGGCGTCGAGACCCCGTCCCCGCCGGAAGGCGCCGACGACGCCGAGCAGTCCCGCCAGCAGCAGCGAGCCCCCCACGAGCACCGCCGCCACCCGCACGGTCAGTCCCGGCCACAGCAGCACGAACAGTCCCGCCGCCAGCCAGACGCCCACGAGCGCGAACCGCCAGCGCACCCGGGGCGGGTCGGCGCCGGCATCCTCGAAGAACAGGAGGATCCCGGCGAGCACCATGCCGCCGCCCAGCAGCAGGGCGAGCACGTCCAGCGCCGTCGTCGGCCGGACCGCGAGCACGGCGCCGAGGACGACGGCCGTGATGTCGAGGGCGACCCGCATCCACACGGGCAGGCGTCCGCGCAGCCGGTTGAGGCGCGGCGCGATCCTCGGCAGCGTCATGCCTCCTCCTGCGGTCGTCGGGGTTCGTCCGTCGGTCCCCCCAGCCTAGGCGGGGGCCGACCTTGCGGCCGCGGGGCCCGGCGCCGGGCGCGATGACGGCGAGGGTGTCGTCCGGCGCCCCTAGGCTCGGAGTCATGGCCGCGCTCACCCTCAACCGGGAGATCCTGCGCCTGGCCGTCCCCGCCCTCGGCGCGCTCGTGGCCGAGCCCATGTTCCTGATCGTCGACGCGGCCCTCGTGGGGCATCTCGGCGTCGTGCCGCTGGCGGGCCTCGGGATCGCCTCGGCGGTGCTCCAGACGATCGTCGGGCTGATGGTGTTCCTCGCCTACTCGACGACACCCGCCGTCGCGCGTCGCTTCGGCGCCGGCGACCACACCAGCGCCGTGCGGGCGGGCATCGACGGCCTCTGGCTGGCCCTCGGGCTGGGCGCCCTCCTCGCCGTCGCCGGATCGGTGCTCACCCCCGGCCTCGTCGGGCTGTTCGGTGCGACGCCGGACGTGGCCGAGCAGGCGCGGATCTATCTGCAGCTGTCGATGTGGGGCCTCCCGGCGATGCTCATCGTGTTCGCCGCCACCGGGCTCCTGCGCGGCATGCAGGACACCGTGACCCCGCTGTGGATCGCGGGTCTCGGCTTCGCCGCCAACGCCCTCCTCAACTGGCTCTTCATCTACGGCTTCGGATGGGGCATCGCCGGCTCGGCGGCCGGCACGGTGGCGGCGCAGTGGGGCATGGTCGGCGCCTACGCGCTCGTGGTGGGGCGGCTGGCGCGCCGGCACGCGGCATCCGTCCTGCCCCAGCGCGACGGCATGCGCGGCTCCGCGCGCTCGGGAGGCTGGCTGTTCCTCCGCACGGTGTCGCTGCGCGTCGCCTTCCTGGCCACGGTGGTCGTCGCCACCGGCCTCGGCACGGCCGAGCTCGCCGGCTGGCAGGTCGCGTTCACGATCTTCTCCACCGCGGCGTTCGCCCTCGACGCGCTCGCGATCGCGGCCCAGGCGCTCATCGGCCGCGGCCTCGGCGCCGGCGACGAACCGTTCGTGCGGCGGGTGCTCGGACGGACGGTCGCCTGGGGCGCGTGGTTCGGTGTGCTCGTCGGGGCGGCGATCGCCGCGCTCTCGGGCGTCATCGGCCTCGTCTTCACCGGCGACCCGCTGGTCGCCGCCCTCGTGCAGCCGTCGCTGCTCGTCCTCGCCGTCGCGCAGCCGGTGTGCGGCGTGGTCTTCGTGCTCGACGGCGTGCTCATGGGGGCGGGCGACGTGCGGTACCTGGCGATCGTCGGCGCCCTGAACCTCGTTCCGTACACGCCGGCGCTGATCCTCGTCGCCCTCCTGGGGCCGACCGGCGCCGCGGGTCTGGCGTGGCTGTCGGTGTGCTTCTTCGGCGTCTACATGCTCGCCCGGCTGGTCACGCTCGGCTGGCGCGTCCGCCGCTCCGAGTGGCTGAGCGTGCCGGTCTAGCCCCGGCCCGCGCCTGCGTCGCGGTTGCGGTCGCGGTTGGGGTCGGGGTCGCGGTCGGGCATGTCCCACTTTCGGTCGAATCACCCGCCGCAATCGGCGGAAATGGGGACATGCCCTGCAGAGAGTGGGACATGCCCTGCAGAGAGTGGGACATGCCTGTGGGGAGGGGGACATGCCCTGCAGAGAGTGGGACATGCCTGTGGGGAGGGGTCATGCCCAGCGGCGGCACCAGTCGTACATCACGACGGCCGCCGCGGCGCTCGCGTTGATGGAGCGGGTCGAGCCGTACTGGGTGATCTCGACGACGAGCTCGGCGGCCGACAGCGCCTCGGCCGACAGGCCCGGCCCCTCCTGTCCGAACAGGAGCACGCAGCGCTCGGGCAGGTCGGCACGATCGACCGGCACCGACCCCGCCACGTTGTCGACGGCGACGACCGGGATGGCGGCGTCCTCGGCCCAGGCGGCGAACGCGGCCACATCCTCGTGGTGACGCACATGCTGGTAGCGGTCGGTGACCATCGCGCCCCGCCGGTTCCAGCGGCGCTTGCCGATGATGTGCACCTCTGCGGCGCCGAAGGCGTTGGCGCTGCGGACGATCGAGCCGATGTTCATGTCGTGCTGCCAGTTCTCGATCGCGACATGGAACGGATGCCGGTGCGCATCGAGGTCGGCGACGATCGCCGCCATCGTCCAGTACCGGTAGCGGTCGACGACGTTGCGCCGGTCGCCGTCGGCGAGCAGCTGCGGGTCGTAGCGCGGATCGTCGGGCCACGCGTCGGGGCCCCCGGGCCAGGGACCGACGCCGATGGGGAGCTCCGGCTCGGTCGCCGCCTCACCGTCTGCCGTGGTCACCGGACCAGGGTAGCCGCCGTCGCGGTTCACAACTCCGGACGATCGTCGAGTGGCATCCCCGCGTCGGTGGTGTCGAGACGTTGCACGCTCAAAAGTCCGGAGTTGCGAACCCTCGGCCGATCTTTCGGCTCACCGAAATCTGCGGCTATAGTTTTCGGTATGCCGAAATCATCGGATGCCCTCGCGTCGACGCAGACCCCGCCACCCCCGGGCGCCCGGACGCCCCGCCGGCCGGGCCGCGCGGCGTGGCTGCTCGGTCCCGCCCTCGTCGCCGGCGTCGCCTATCTCGATCCGGGCAACGTCGCCAGCAACATGACCGCCGGAGCCCGCTACGGCTACCTGCTGGTGTGGGTCGTCGTGCTGGGGAACGTCCTGGCCTGGCTCATCCAGTACCTCTCCGCCAAGCTCGGAGTGGTCACCGGCCGGAGCCTCGCCGAGACCCTCGGCGAGCGCATCCGCAACCGGTGGGGCCGCCGGGCTTACTGGCTGCAGGCCGAGCTCGTGGCGATGGCGACCGACATCGCCGAGGTGATCGGCGGCGCCGTGGCGCTGTGGCTGCTGTTCGGCGTCCCGCTGCTGTGGGGCGGCCTGGCCACGGGCGCCGTCTCGCTCGCCCTGCTGCTGGTGCAGCAGCGGCGCGGGGCGCGCAGCTTCGAGTTCGTGGTCATCGGGCTGCTGCTGATCATCGCGTTCGGCTTCACCTACGGCGTGTTCGCGTCGCCGCCGGATGCTGCGGGCGTGGCCGCCGGGCTGCTGCCGCGGTTCGAGGGCACCGACTCGGTGCTGCTGGCCGCGTCCATCCTGGGCGCGACGATCATGCCCCACGCCATCTACGCCCACAGCGCGCTGGCACGCGACCGCTTCACGGCCGACACCGCCGCCCCGGCCGACCGCGGCATCGCCACCCCGCGCCTGCTGCGGGCCACCCGCTGGGACGTCACGATCGCGCTGGCGATCGCCGGCACGGTGAACCTGGCGATCCTGCTGCTGGCGGCGTCGGCCCTCGCGGGTGTACCCGGCACCGACAGCCTCGAGGGCGCGTATGCCGCCCTGCGCGACGGCATCGGCCCGGTCGTGGCGACGCTGTTCGCGGTGGGGCTGCTGGCGAGCGGCCTGGCGAGCACCGCGGTCGGCGCCTACGCCGGCGCGGAGATCATGCACGGCCTGCTGCGGGTGCGGATCCCGCTGCTGGCCCGGCGCCTGATCACCCTCGTGCCCGCGCTCGCGATCCTGGCCGCCGGCGTCGATCCGACCCTCGCGCTCGTGCTCAGCCAGGTCGTGCTGAGCTTCGGCATCCCGTTCGCCCTGGTGCCGCTCGTGGCCCTGACGGCCCGGAGGGATGTGCTCGGCGCGTACCGCAACCGCGTGCTGACGACGGCGGTGGGAGTGGCGGCGTCGGTCTTCCTCATCACCCTGAACCTCGTGCTCCTGTGGCTGGTGTTCTCGGGCGGATAGCCTGGAGCGTGCCTTCCGCCGCGATCGACGACTACCTGAAGACGATCTACCACCACACCGAGTGGCAGAGCGCGCACATCACGCCGTCCCAGCTGGCCGCCGAGCTCGGCCTGGCGCCGTCGAGCGTGACCGAGATGGTGCAGAAGCTCGCGGCGCAGGATCTCGTCTCGCACCGGCCATACGGGCCGATCGCGCTGACGGATGCCGGCCAGCGCCGCGCGGCGGCCATCATCCGCCGTCACCGGCTGATCGAGACGTGGCTCGTGCGGGAGTTCGGCTACGCGTGGGACGAGGTGCACGACGAGGCCGAGGTGCTGGAGCACGCGATCAGCGACCGCCTGCTCGAGGGCATCTCGGTGCGGCTCGGTCATCCCCGGTTCGATCCGCACGGCGACGCCATCCCCGATGCCGAGGGGCGCGTCGAGCGGGTGCCGTTCCTCCGCCTGGACGAGGCGGGCGACGGCCACGCGGGCCGCGTGCTGCGGGTGAGCGACCGCGACCCGGCGCTGCTGCGCTCGCTGGAGCGGGCCGGCATCGACGTCGGCCACACCGTCACGGTCACCGCGCCGGGCACGGTCGCCGTCGACGGCGGCACACCGATCACCCTCCCCGCGGGCGCCTCCGCGGCGGTCTGGCTCACCGCCTGACCAGGCCCCGACCGGGCATGTCCCACTCTCGGCGGGGCGTGTCCCACTTTCGGCTGCTTCCGACCGCGCAGAACAACCGAAACCGGGACACGCGCGACAGCAACCCGCTCAGCGGCGGCGGGCCTTGCTGGCCTTCAGGTACGGCCAGACGGTGCCGGTGGCGTGCTCGCAGTAGTTCCACAGCCGCGCGGCGAGCTCCGGATCGCGCGTGCCCCGGGCGGGGGTGGCCGGCCGCGGCGGTCCGCTGACGCCCCGCGAGGGTCCCCAGAACTGCCCGCCCTCGACGGCGGGGTCCACGAGGGCGCGGACGAGGGTCCAGGCGCCCTGCTCCTTGGACTGGGTGATGGGCGCCTGCAGGTTCGCGGTGAACCGCTTCAGCCGGCCGGGCGCATTGATGCCGATGATGCCGCGGGTGCGGCCGCTCAGCGAGTAGCCGGGATGGGCGACGACGCTCGAGATGGGCACGTGCGCGGCCCGCAGGCGCCGGTCGGCCTCGAACCCGAGCGCGGTCGTCGCGATCTTGGACTGCACGTAGGCCCGCCACGGGGTGTACTCGTTCTGGAGCTCGGGGTCGATGAGCTCCATCGGCGTGAGCGACGTGGACATCGAGCCGACCCACACCATGCGTCCCCGGCCGGCGGCGAGGGCCAGCAGCAGCTCCCCCGCAAGCGCATAGTGGCCGAGGGCGTTGGTGGCGAAGACGATCTCGTGGCCGTCGTGGGTCTCCTCGCGCTCCCGCGGCGGGTGCACGATCCCGGCGTTCAGGAGCAGGCCGTGCAGGCCGGTGCGGCCGCGGGCGGTGGCTGCGGCCGCGCGCACCGATCCGAGGTTGCTGGTGTCGAGCAGGAGCGTCTCCACGTCCGCCTCGCCGTAGTGGCGCTGCACGGCGGCGCGGGCGGCGGCGAGGCGGTGCGGGTTGCGTCCGGTCATGATGACATGGGCGCCGGCGCCGGCGAGCTGGAGCGACGAGAAGAAGCCGAGTCCGGCGGTCGCGCCGGTCACCAGGTACCGTCTGCCGGAGAGGTCCGGCAGGCGTTCGGGGTCCCACAGGTCGCGCGCCACGGAACCGACACTAGAGCGGCTCGGCCCGGATAGGCTGGCCCCATGCGGACACGCGCCGATATCGAGTGCTGGCTCACGGACATGGACGGCGTTCTCGTCCATGAGAACCGTCCGATCCCGGGGGCGGCCGAGCTTCTCGCGCAGTGGCGCGACACGGGGACGCCCTTCCTGGTGCTGACGAACAACCCCTTCTACACGCCTCGCGATCTGAGCGCCCGCCTGGCGCGGTCGGGCCTGAAGGTGCCGGAGGACCGGATCTGGACCTCGGCGCTCGCGACGGCGGAGTTCCTGAAGTCGCAGCATCCCCACGGCACCGCGTTCGTCATCGGTGAGGCGGGCCTGACCACCGCCCTCCACGAGGCCGGCTTCGTCATGACCGAGACCGATCCCGACTACGTGGTCGTCGGCGAGACGCGCAACTACTCGTTCGACCGGATCACCCAGGCGATCCGGTTCATCAACGCGGGCGCGCGGTTCCTCATCACCAACCCTGATGCCACCGGCCCCACCCCCGAGGGCGTCGTCCCGGCGACCGGCTCCTTCGCCGCCCTCATCACGCACGCGACCGGCAAGGCGCCGTACGTGGTCGGCAAGCCGAATCCGATGATGTTCCGCTCCGCGATGAACCGGATCGGCGCGCACTCCGAGAACACGGGCATGATCGGCGACCGGATGGACACCGACGTCATCGCGGGGATCGAGGCGGGCCTGCACACGATCCTCGTGCGCACCGGCATCTCGGACGACGCGGAGATCGAGCGCTACCCGTTCCGCCCCGACGAGATCCTCGACTCGGTCGCCGACCTGCTGGTGTCCGATCCGATCGAGTCGGAGATGCCGGAGCTGCTGTGAGCGAGTTCGAGCAGACCCTGCTGTTCGCCGCGACCGGCGTGGTGCTGGTGGGCACGCTGGTCGTGTTCGTGGTGCAGTACGTCCGCGGCCGGGGCCGCAAGGACGACTGACGCTCAGCCGCGACGGAGGATCAGCGCTGCGGCGCCGATGAGCGGCCCTTCGTCGCCCAGGGCGCTGCGCACGACCCGCACCCGCCGGGCGAACTCGAGCACGGCGGCCTCGCGGAGGGCGGTGCCGACGAGCTCGATGTAGTCGTCCGACACGTGCGAGAAGCCGCCGCCGATCGAGATGACGTCGAGGTCGACGAGCGTCGAGGCGTTCGCGAGGCCGATGCCCACGGCGCGGGCCGAGCGCTCGACGGCGGCCCGGGCGATCGCGTCGCCGGCGGCGGCCGCTGCGCCGAGCTCCATCCCTGTCGTGCCCGACCAGCCCTGCGCCCGCGCCCACGCGATGCTCGCCGGACCGGAGGCGATCTCCTCGAGGGTGGTGTCGCCGACGAGCGTCTGGCCGAGGTGGCCGGCGTTGCCCGACGCGCCGGTCATGAGCGCGCCGCCGAGAACGAAGCCGCCGCCGATCCCGGTCGAGACGACGATCGACAGGGAGGCCACCGCATCTGCGGCGGCGCCGATCCACGACTCCGCGAGCGCGAGCGCGCCGCCGTCGTGACCGAGGACCACGGGCACGTCGAGGCCCGCGGCGCGGACGGCGCGGGCGACGGCCGCGGCCAGGTCGAACCCGACGAGCGCGGGCATGTTCACGGGGAGGATGCCGCCGCTCGGGCGATCGACCGGACCGGCGCTGCCGATCCCGGCGCCGACCACCTGGGCGTCCGCCGGCAGCGCCGTCAGCGCTTCGGCGACGACCGCCGCCAGCGCTTCGTCGAGGGCGGCCGGGGTGATGTCGCGGCCCGTGGCCCGGCGCGCGCGCGAGCCGGCGAGCACGGTCCCGGAGGGATCGACGAGCGCGGCGTCGAGCTTGGTGCCGCCGAGGTCGAGGGCGAGGGCGAACGTGGTCACGGGGGCTCCTGGGGGTGTCGGCCGGCGCCGCGTCACTGCGGCGTGGGGATCACGGGGTTCTGGGGATCACGAAGCTCTGGGCATCACTGGGGCTGGAGGCCGAGGTCGTCGAGGTCGATCGCGGCCAGCCACTGCAGCCCGGCGTCCTCGACGGCGGCCTGCGCCCCGGTCTTGCGGTCGACGATGACCGCCACCGCGACCGGCTCGGCGCCCTCGCGACGGAGCGCCTCCACGGCCTTCAGCGCGGACTGCCCGGTCGTGGACGTGTCCTCGACGACGACGACGCGCTTGCCGACGACGTCGGCGCCCTCCACCTGGCGGCCGCGGCCGTGGTCCTTCGGCTCCTTGCGCACCACGAACGCGTCCAGGGGCGCGTCGGTGCGCGCCGACTCGTGCATGACGGCGTTGGCGATCGGGTCGGCTCCGAGGGTGAGCCCTCCGACGGCCACGATGCCGTCGACGTCGCGGATGAGGTCGAGCATGATGCGGCCGATCGCCGGCGCGGCGCGGTGGTCGAGCGTGAGCTTGCGCATGTCGACGTAGTACGACGCCTTCTTGCCGCTGGACAGCGTGAAGTCGCCGTGGAAGACGGCCTCGTCGCGGATGAGGCCGATGAGGGCCTGACGGTCGGCTTCGAGCGCGGGCGTGGAGGCGGCGGTCATGACTCAGAGTCTACGGATGCGGGAACCGCGGTTTTTCACGCGACTTTTCCCCCGCACGCTCCCGCCCGGGCCATAGAGTCGGGAACGTCGCCCCGGCCCGTCCGGCGGGCGGCAGCGAACCCGAAGGAGCACCATGGCCCGTATCGCCGTCGTCGCCGAGCAGCCCGGGGAGACGCGGGTGGCAGCGACTCCCCTGACGGTCGCGAAGATCCGCGCGCTGGGTCACGAGGTGATCGTCGAGTCGGGCGCGGGTGCGGCCTCGTCGTTCCCCGACGCCGCGTATGCCGAGGCCGGCGCCGAGGTCCGCGGGCACGCCGAGGCCTGGGCGGCCGACGTCGTGCTGACCGTGGGTGCTCCGTCCGAGGACGACATCGCGCTGCTGCGCCCGGGCGCGACCCTCATCGGGATGCTGAGCCCCGCCTTCCGTCCCGAGCTGCTGGACCGGCTGGCCGCGCACGGGGTGACGGCGCTGTCGATGGACGCCGTGCCGCGCATCTCGCGGGCGCAGTCCATGGACGTGCTCAGCTCGATGGCGAACATCTCCGGATACCGCGCCGTCGTCGAGGCCGCCCACGAGTTCGGCCGCTTCTTCACCGGCCAGGTGACGGCCGCCGGCAAGGTCCCGCCGGCGAAGGTGCTGGTGGCCGGCGCCGGGGTGGCGGGCCTCGCGGCGATCGGCGCGGCATCGAGCCTGGGCGCCATCGTGCGGGCGACCGATCCGCGGCCCGAGGTCGCCGACCAGGTGCGCTCGATCGGCGGCGAGTACCTGGAGGTCATCGTCCCCGAGGAGCACACGGAGGTCTCCGCCGACGGCTACGCGAAGGCGACGAGCGAGGCCTACGACCGGAGGGCGGCCGAGATCTACTCCGAGCAGGCCGCCGACGTGGACATCGTCATCACCACCGCCCTCATCCCGGGGCGCGCGGCGCCCGTGCTGCTCACCGCCGCCGACGTCGCCGCGATGAAGCCCGGCTCGGTCATCGTCGACATGGCCGCAGCACAGGGCGGCAACGTGGCCGGCTCGGTCGCCGGCGAGCGGGTGGTCACCGACAACGGCGTCGTCATCCTGGGGTACACCGACCTTCCGGGCCGGCTCCCCCAGCAGGCCTCGCAGCTGTACGGGACCAACCTCGTGAACCTGCTGACGCTGCTGACCCCCGGGAAGGACGGCGAGCTGGTGCTCGACCTCGACGACGTGGTGCAGCGCGCCGTGACCGTCACCCGGGAGGGCGCGGTCACCTGGCCGCCGCCGCCGGTGCAGGTGTCGGCGGCCCCGCCCGCCGCCGCGTCGGCGGCTCCCGACCGGCCGGCCGCCGCCGCGCGCACCCCGCTGTCCCGCGGCGCACGGACCGGGCTCATCGTCGCCGGGATCGCGGCGCTGTTCCTCGTCTGCGCCGTCGCGCCGCCCCCGCTCCCGCAGCACTTCCTGGTGCTCACCCTGTCGGTCGTCGTCGGCTTCTACGTCATCGGCAAGGTCGCCCACGCCCTCCACACCCCGCTCATGAGCGTGACGAACGCCATCAGCGGCATCATCGTGGTCGGCGCGATGGTGCAGATCACCGCCGACGACCCGCTCGTCCGGGTGCTCGCGGCGGTCGCGGTCCTGGTGGCGTCCATCAACGTCTTCGGCGGCTTCGCCGTCACCCGGCGCATGCTCGCCATGTTCCAGAAGGGTGCGGGCCAGTGACCCCCGACGTCGCCTCCTCCGTCTCCGCCGGCGCCTACGTCGTCGCGGCGCTGCTGTTCATCCTGAGCCTCGCGGGGCTGTCCACGCACGACACCGCCCGACGGGGCGTCGCATTCGGCATCGCCGGCATGGCGATCGCGCTGGGCGCGACGGTGTGGCTCACCGCCTCCGACGCCTGGGGCACGCCGGGGGCGACGATCGGCCTCGTCCTGCTGGTCGCGGCCGTGCTCGTCGGCGGCGCGATCGGGCTGTGGCGCGCGCGGGTCGTGGAGATGACCGGGATGCCCGAGCTCATCGCGCTGCTCCACTCCTTCGTGGGACTGGCGGCCGTGCTCGTCGGCTGGAACGGGCACCTGGACGCCGGCCACGTCTCGGCGGAGCTCATCGACATCCACCACGCCGAGGTCTTCATCGGCGTGTTCATCGGCGCCGTCACCTTCACCGGCTCGATCGTCGCCTTCCTGAAGCTCTCGGGCCGGATGAGCTCCCGGCCGCTCATGCTCCCGGGGAAGAACATTCTCAACGTCGGGGCCCTCGTCGCGTTCGTCGCGCTCACCGTCTGGTACGTCGTGACGCCGTCGATCTGGCTGCTGGTCGCCGTCACCGTGCTCGCGCTCGCCCTGGGCTGGCACCTCGTGGCGTCGATCGGCGGCGGCGACATGCCGGTGGTCGTCTCGATGCTCAACAGCTACTCCGGCTGGGCCGCCGCCGCGGCGGGCTTCCTCCTGAACAACGACCTCCTGATCGTGACCGGCGCGCTCGTCGGCTCGTCGGGCGCGTACCTCTCGTACATCATGTGCAAGGCCATGAACCGCTCGTTCCTGTCGGTCATCGCCGGCGGCTTCGGCATCGAGGCACCGCGCTCGGGTGACGAGGAGCACGGCGAGCACCGCGAGATCGATGCCGAGGGGGCGGCGGAGCTGCTGGCCTCCGCACGCTCGGTCATCATCACGCCCGGCTACGGGATGGCGGTCGCCCAGGCCCAGTACCCGGTCGCGGAGCTGACCTCGGCGCTGCGGGCGCGCGGCATCGAGGTGCGCTTCGGCATCCACCCGGTCGCCGGCCGGCTGCCGGGGCACATGAACGTGCTCCTGGCCGAGGCGAAGGTGCCCTACGACATCGTGCTCGAGCTCGACGAGATCAACGACGACTTCGCGGGCACCGACGTGGTCCTCGTGATCGGCGCCAACGACACGGTCAATCCCGCCGCCGCGGAGGACCCGGGCTCGCCGATCGCCGGCATGCCCGTGCTCCACGTCTGGGAGGCGCGCGACGTGATCGTCTTCAAACGGTCGATGGCCTCGGGGTACGCGGGCGTGCAGAACCCGCTGTTCTTCCGCGAAAACGCCCAGATGCTCTTCGGCGACGCGAAGGACCGCGTCGACGACATCCTCCGCGCCCTCGCCTCCTGACCCCGCGCCCTCGCCCGAGCCTCGCCCCTCGCCCCCTCGCCGAGCCGACACGCTTTCACCGAGCCGACACGCCCCGCGCGGTACGCGACGTGTCGGCTCGCACGCGACGTGTCGGCTCGGGCGGCAGGGGCAGCGTCAGCGGGGGGCGCGGGCGAGGAACGGGTGCGGCCAGGCGCCGAGCGCCAGCACGGCCAGCACCACCTGCGCGAGACCGGCCACGAAGTAGACGCCGTGCAGCGGCGACCACACGAGCATGATGGCGATCTCCACGAAGATCCAGATCATCATCACGAGTCCGGCGGCCGCATGGAGCCCCGCGGCGAGCGCGTACCGGCGGTGCTGGGCGACGAGTGCGAGGGCCTGCGCGCCGCCGACGACCACGCCGAGGATCACCCCGGGCCACGCATACGAGTCGAACACGCTGTTGTCGATCCACTCGTGCGGCAGCCCCATCCCGCCGCCGATCGTGAGCCCCGCCATCCCGATCAGGGCGGAGACCAGGCTGAACCCGGCGACGACCCGCAGGCCGATCGCGACCCACCGCGGTGCGCGCGTCATGCCCCGACGGTACGCGCGGGCGGGCCCGCCGTCATCGGCCGCCCGCCGTGACTATCGGCGTGCGGGAGCGTCGGCGGCGGCCAATACGCTGGATGCATGCGCCTCGCCACCTGGAACGTCAACTCGATCCGTGCCCGCGTCGCCCGCACCGTGGAGTTCGCCGTCCGCGAGCACATCGACGTGCTGGCGATGCAGGAGATCAAGTGCAAGCCGGAGCAGTTCCCGTACGAGGAGTTCGAGGCGGCCGGGTACACCGTCGAGGCGCACGGGCTGAACCAGTGGAACGGCGTGGCCATCGCGAGCCGGGATCCGATCGAGGACGTGCAGATCGGGTTCCCCGGCATGCCCGGGTTCGCGAAGGGGCACGACGGCCCGGATGCGCCGCAGGAGGCGCGCGCGATCGGCGCGACGATCGGCGGCGTCACGGTGTGGAGCCTGTACGTCCCGAACGGCCGCTCGCTCGACGACCCGCACTACCGCTACAAGCTCGACTGGCTCGAGGCGCTGCGCGGATACACGGCCGATGCGCTCACCGCCTCGCCCGACCTCGCGCTCGCCCTGACGGGTGACTTCAACATCGCCCCGACGGATGCCGACAACGGCGACCCGACCGTCATCGAGGGCGTCACGACGCACGTCTCGCCGCCCGAGCGCGCCGCGTTCCAGGCCCTCCTGGACGCCGGTCTCGCCGACACCGTCCGTCCGCTCGTGCCGACGGGATACACCTACTGGGACTACAAGCAGCTGCGCTTCCCGCGCAACGAGGGCCTCCGCATCGACTTCATCCTCGGCTCGCACGCGTTCGCCGACGCCGTGACCGGCGCGGCGATCCACCGCGAGGAGCGCAAGGGCGAGATCCCGAGCGACCACGTGCCGGTGGTCGTCGACCTCGACCTCGAGGGCGCGGACGACGACGACCGTCCGATGATCTTCTGACCCGGCTCTTCTGATCCGATCACCTGAACCGAGGGAACTTCTCGCTCCGGTCATCAGCTGATGCCTACGGCGAGTCATGTCCCAGATTCGGTCGATCTAGACGGGGTGAAGCCACCGAAAGTGGGACAACACTCAGCCAAAGTGGGACAAGGCGGGACGGTTGCAGGCTGCGACCGGCACCGGCGGGACCGTGATCGCGCCGGTGGGGAATCAGTCGCGCGGGTCGATGTCGGCCAGCCGCGGCCGGCCGGCCGGGCCGTAGCGCAGCAGCACCGCACCGGTGCCGGCGACGAGCGGGGGCTCGAGCAGGGCGAGCCGCGCGGCCTCGACGCCCTCGGGGAAGACCCGCTTCCCCTCGCCCAGCACCACGGGGAACACCCACAGATTCAGGACGTCGAACAGCTGCGCGTCGAGCAGGGTGCGGGCGAAGTCCAGGCTGCCCACGACGTGGATCTCCCGGTGCCTCTCCCGCAGCGCCGCCACCTCGGCGAGGGTGTCCGGGCCGAGCTGCTCCGACCCCTGCCACTCCAGCGACGGCCGTCCGCGTGAGGCCACGTACTTCGGCACGCTGTTGAACTTCGCCGCGATGGGGTGCGCAGCGCCCTCCCCGTAGGCGGGCCAGTAGGGCGCCCAGATGTCGTAGGTCCTGCGGCCCAGCAGCAGCGCGTCGAGCGCGTCGATGCCGGCCATGATCTCCGCGCCGACCACGTCGTCGGTCACCGGGCCCTGCCAGCCGCCGTAGCGGAAGCCGCCGGAGGTGTCCTCCTCGATGCCGCCCGGCGACTGCCCGACGCCGTCGAGCGTGCTGAAGATGTCGATGTGGATGCGCCCGGTCATGACCGGCTCCTTTCCCGCACGCGCGCCGCCCGGTCGCCCGCGGCGGAGGTCAGACGGCGCGCGACCGTCGCCAGTCGCGCGTGAAGCTCGTGCCGACGGCGAACATCGCGATCCCGAGCAGGCCGAGGATCGGGGCGAACCACCAGAACGGGAAGCCGCCGCCGCCGTCCACGCCCCAGGGGACCATGCCCCGCACGGTCCAGGTCACGGCCAGCACGACCGCGATCACGACGAACACCGCCCCCGCCGTGTCGGCGACGACGGCGCCCACGAGCGACATCGTGCGGCGCGCCCTCGGCTGCTCTGCCATGACCAGACAGTATCGGCTCGGGCGGGCGGGTCGCTAGGAGTGCGTCCGAGTGACCGATCGTGTCGCGCGCGTCATGCCCACCGGTCGATGAGCTCGCGCAGCGCGTCGAGGAAGCCCGCGAGGAACTCGCGGGTCCCCTCGCTCGCGATCGAGCCGTCGTCGGCGAAGAAGCCGTCGCCGACGCGGATGTACGCCTCGGGCACGCCGACGAGAGGGACGCCCTGCGACGTGAGGATCGACTTCAGGTGCGCCTGCGCCACCGCGGTCGACACGGCGCCCTTGGTGGCCCCGATGACCGCCGTCGGCACGCCCGGCAGCGAGGACGCTCCCCCCGGACGGGTCGCCCAGTCGATCGCGTTCTTCAGCACGCCGGGGATCGAGCGGTTGTACTCCGGCGTGACGATCAGGAGGCCGTCGACGTCCTCGATGGCCCGCTTGAACTCCCAGCCCACCTCGGGGAAGTCCTTGTCGAACTGGGTGCCGTAGAACGGCAGGTGCGCGATCGGGATGTCGACGAACGTCAGCCCCGCCTCCTCGGCCAGCGGCGCCAGCCCCTCCGCCAGCCGCCTGTTCAGCGACGCCTCCGATGCCGATCCGACGATGACTCCGACGCGATGGCCCATCCTGTGCCTCCTGACGATCTGCGGTCCCCCCATCCTGTCAGCCGGTCCGCCGGGTGGGGCCGGCTCCCCCTCGCGGGGGATGCCGCCACCATCTCTCCCCCGTAGCGTGGAGGGATGACCGCCAACGCTCCCCTGCGCGCGCTCGCCGACCCGCAGGTGCGCCGTGACCTGTGGCTGGCCGCCGGTCTGTGCGTGGCCGCGATCGTGAGCGCCTGGCTCGGCCAGGTCGCCGGCTTCTACGGCGAGGAGTCGCCGCCGTTCACGTGGGCGCTCCTCTACGCGGCGGCGCTGACGCTGCCGCTCGCGCTGCGTCGCCGGGCGCCCGAGATCGTGCTCGTGGTCGTCGCCGTGGCGTTCTTCGTGGGCGTGACCCTGCGCATCCCCGAGGTGTACGTCGCCAACGTCGCCCTCTTCCTGGCGATGTACACGGTGGGCGCGTACGTCGCCGATCGCCGCCGGGCCACCGTCGTGCGGCTCCTCGTCATCGTCGGCATGTTCGTCTGGCTGCTGGTGACCACCTTCCAGACGGCCACCGACCCCAGCGACGACGGCCTGTCGCGCGCGGGCCTGTTCTCGCCGTTCGCAGCGTTCATCCTCATCCAGTTCCTCGTCAACGCCGCCTTCTTCGGCGGCGCGTACTTCTTCGGCGAGCGCGCCTGGGCCGACGCGCAGGCGCGCCGCGTCCTCGAGGAGCGGACCGTCGAGCTCGAGCTCGAGCGCGAGCGGACCGCCGCGCAGGCGGTCGCCCTCGACCGGGTGCGGATCGCGCGGGAGCTTCATGACGTCGTCGCCCACCACGTCTCCGCCATGGGGGTGCAGGCCGGGGCCGCCCGGGCGGTGCTCGACCGCGATCCCGAGGCCGCGCGCGCCGCGCTGTCGGGCGTGGAGGACTCGGCGCGGGGCGCCCTCGCCGACCTGCGGAACCTCCTCGATACGCTGCGCACCCCGGACGCCGAGACCGCCGGCGACGCCGCCGGGGCCTCGACGCTGCGGCTGACCGCGCTCCCCGAGCTCGTCGCGCATGCGGCCGCGAACGGGCTGCCGACCGAGCTCACCGTCGTCGGCGAGCCGGTCGCGGCGTCGGAGCTCGTGCAGGTGAACCTCTACCGGATCGCCCAGGAGGCGCTGACCAACGCCCGCCGCCACGGCGGTCCCGATGCCACCGCCGACGTTCGCGTGCGCTACGGCGCGGAGACGATCGAGCTCGAGATCGCCAGCACGGGGGCCGTGCGCGGCGGGGGCCGGCCCGGCCTCGGTCTCGTCGGCATGCGCGAGCGCGCCACCGCCTCCGGCGGCACGCTGGAGGTCGGACCGCGCCCGCGCGGCGACGGCTGGCTCGTGCGTGTGCGGGTGCCGGCACCGCAGGCGGTGGGAGCACGATGACCGACGTGCGGGTGCTGCTCGTCGACGACCACGCCGTCATGCGCGCGGGGTTCCGGATGATCCTCGAGAGCCAGGACGGCATCGCCGTCGTCGGCGAGGCGGCCACCGGGGTCGAGGCGGTCGCCGCGGCGCGGGACCTGTCCCCCGACGTGGTGTGCATGGACGTGCAGATGCCCGACATGGACGGGCTCGAGGCCACCCGGCGGATCGTCGCCGACCCGGCGGTCACGGCCTCCGTCGTCATCGTGACCACCTTCGACCGCGACGACTACCTCTTCCAGGCGCTCGCCGCCGGGGCGAGCGGGTTCCTGCTCAAGAACGCGGGACCGGAGGAGCTCATCGCCGCGGTCCGCGTCGCCGCCGACGGCGACGCGCTGCTGGCCCCGGCCGTCACCCGGCGGGTGATCGAGAGGTTCGCGGGCGGCTCGTTCGCCCCGTCCGCCGGTGCGTCCGCGTCCACCGCCTCGCCCGGTGGCGCCGACGACGCCGGCGCGGCCGCGGACCTGACCGAGCGCGAGGCCGAGGTGCTGAAGCTGCTCGCCCAGGCGCTCAGCAACGCCGAGATCGCCCAGCGGCTCTTCATCGGCGAGGCGACCGTGAAGACGCACGTCTCGAACGTGCTGCAGAAGCTCGGCGCCCGCGACCGCGTCGCCGCCGTGGTGTACGCCCACCGCCACGGTCTCGCCTGAACGCCGCCCCTCGTCCCCCACGGGGAGGAAAGAGCGATCTCCCCCGGGGGGTGGAGGCGCCCGCCGACCCGCCTGCCTAGCGTGGAGGCAGAGGGTCGGGAGCGGCCCGCCACCTGAGGAGGAGCGCATGCTCGAACTGAACGGGATCACCAAGAGCTACGGCGGACGCCGTGTGCTCGACGACGTCGGGTTCCACGTCGCGCCCGGCCGGCTCACCGGCTTCGTCGGGGGCAACGGAGCCGGGAAGACCACGACGATGCGCATCGTGCTGGGCGTGCTCGCTCGCGACGGCGGCACCGTCACCCTGAACGGCTCCCCCGTGACGGCCGCCGACCGCCGCAGCTTCGGCTACATGCCGGAGGAGCGCGGCCTCTACCCCAAGATGCGCGTGCTGGAGCACATCGTCTACCTCGCCCGGCTCCACGGCTTCTCCAAGCCCGACGCCACGGGCCGCGCGACCGCGCTCCTCGAGGAGCTGGGGCTCGGCGAGCGCCTCACCGACAACATCGAGACGCTCTCGCTCGGCAACCAGCAGCGCGCGCAGATCGCCGCGGCGCTCGTCCACGACCCGAAGGTGCTGATCCTCGATGAGCCGTTCTCGGGCCTGGACCCCCTCGCGGTGGACGTCGTGGCCGGCGTGCTGCAGGCACGCGCCGCCCAGGGCGCGGCCGTGCTGTTCTCCTCGCATCAGCTCGACGTCGTTGAGCGGCTCTGCGACGACCTCGTCATCATCGCCGGCGGCACGATCCGCGCCGCCGGCACCCGTGACGAGCTCCGCAGCCAGCACGCCCAGCGGCGCTTCGAGCTCGTGTCGGCCGGTGACGCGGGGTGGCTGCGCGACGAGCCCGGGATCGAGGTCCTGGAGTTCGACGGCGGCTACGCGCTGTTCGACGCCGACAGCGACGAGTCGGCGCAGCGCGTGCTGCGCCGAGCCGTCGACACCGGCGACGTGGCGAGCTTCTCGCCGCGGCATCCCTCGCTCGCCCAGATCTTCAAGGAGGTCATCCAGTGACCGCGTCCGCCCCGTCCTTCGCCCAGAGCGTCTGGCTCGTCACCGAGCGCGAGATCGGCTCGAAGCTCCGCAGCAAGGCGTTCCTCATCTCGACCGGGATCCTCTTCGTGATCGCGCTGGCCTCGGTGCTGTGGGGCGGGTTCACCGCCGGCAGCGACAGCCGCATCCCCGTGGCGGTGACGCCCCAGACCGCGAGCGCGCTGCAGCCCTACGGCGACGCGGTCGAGGTCACCGAGGCCGCCGACGCCACGGAGGCCCGCGAGCTCGTCCGCTCGGGCGACGTCGACGCGGCGCTGATCCCCGGCGGCGCCGATCCGTTCGGCTTCACCGTCGTCGCCGACGAGTCCGCGCCGGGCGGCCTGCTCCAGCTGCTGAGCATCACTCCGGCGGTCGAGCTGCTCGACACCGGCGGCGTGGACTGGGCGCTGCGCTACTTCGTCGCCCTCGGATTCGGGCTCATCTTCTTCATGGCGGCGCTGACGTTCGGCTCCACGATCGCGCAGAGCGTCGTCGAGGAGAAGCAGACCCGCGTGGTCGAGCTGCTCATCTCGGCGATCCCGACGCGGGCGCTGCTGGCGGGCAAGGTGCTCGGCAACACCATCCTCGCCATGGGGCAGATCATCGGACTGGCCGCCATCGCGATCGTCGGGCTGACGGTCACCGATCAGGGGGCGCTGCTGACGGGCCTCGGCGCGCCGCTGGTGTGGTTCGCCGTCTTCTTCCTCTTCGGGTTCATCCTGCTCGCGTCGCTGTTCGCGGCCGCCGCTGCGATGGTCTCGCGGCAGGAGGACATCGGATCGACCACGACGCCGCTCACGTTCCTCGTGATGGCGCCGTACTTCCTCGTCATCTTCTTCAACGACAACCCCGTCGTCATGTCGGTCATGTCGTACGTGCCGTTCTCCGCCCCGGTGGGGATGCCGGTGCGCGTCTTCCTGGGCGAGGCGCAGTGGTGGGAGCCGCTCGTCTCGCTGGCGATCCTGCTCGCGACCTGCGCGCTGGCCATCGTGATCGGCGCCAAGATCTACGAGAACTCGCTGCTGCGGATGGGCGCCCGTGTGAAGCTCGCCGAGGCGCTCAAGGCCTGAGCAGGCGCGGCGTTTCGTCTCTGCGTTTCGTCTCTGCGTTTCGTCTCTGCGTTTCGTCTCTGCGTTTCGTCTCGCTTCGCTCGCTCAACGACCGGTCGGGGTGGTGCTCCGGCCGGTCGTCGAGCGAGGAGCGCAGCGACCGGTCGGGGTGCTGCTCCGGCCGGTCGTCGAGCGAGGAGCGCAGCGACGAGACGAAACGCCTCAGCCGACGAGCACCGACAGGACGTTGCCGGCCGGATCGCGGAACCAGGCGATGTCGGGTCCGCCGTTGCCGCGGGCGATGCCGCGCTCGTCGGTGGGCAGGTCCTCGCGGTCGTAGACCTTGGTGGTCACCCCGACGGCGTTGAGCTCGTCGACGGCGGCGTCGATGTCGTCGACGACGAGGTTCAGGATCGTGAAGGTGGCCGGCTCGTGATCGTCCTTCGGGTACGCGATCACGTGGCCGCCGCCGGGGAGGGAGATCTCGAGGATGCCCATCCCGTTCCGCTCGACGGCGAGGCCGAGGGTGTCGCGGTAGAACGCCTCGGCGGCGGCGAGGTCGTCCACGGAGAATCCCGCGAACGCCGAGCTGATGGTGACCATGGCTGCTCCTGTGGATCGGTGCGGAGGATGAGGCGGGGCTCCGCCGTGACCTCAGTCTTCTTCTCCGCGCGGCGTTGCGCCAGGGGTCGCGGCGGCGTCAGCGCTCCACGAGGATGCCGTCGGCATCGGCCCAGACGTGCGCGCCCGGACGGAAGCGGACGCCGCCGATCTCGACGGGGACATCCACCTCGCCCGCGCCGTCCTTCGCGCTCTTGCGCGGGTTGGAGCCGAGGGCCTTGACCCCGAGCGGCAGGCGGCCGATCGCGTCGCGGTCACGGATGGCGCCGTGGACGATGATGCCCGACCAGCCGTGCGCGACGGCCGAGGCCGCGATGAGGTCGCCGACGAGCGCCGACTCCAGCGATCCGCCGCCGTCGATCACGAGCACCGCGTCCTCGCCCGCCGTGGCGAGGACTTCCTTCACGAGCGCGTTGTCACGATGGCACTGCACGGTGCGCACCGGACCGTCGAACGCGGTGCGCCCGCCGAAGTCGTGGAACTGCACCGCGACGGAGTCGAGCTCGTCGCCGCGCTCGTCGAAGAGGTCGGCCGTGGCGATCGTCATCCCCCCACGGTACTGCGGGAACAGATGGGCGTCGTATGCGGTTGCATGCATCAGGACGATGGCGTCCCCATCCGAGAAAGCCGAACGAGGAGACGCCATGAGCATCACCACCGTCCACACCGCCCAGACCGACGCGCCCATCCTGGACGTCCTGGCCGAGCGCTGGAGCACCCGCGTGTTCGACGCCGAGACCCCGGTCGACGAGGAGGCACTGCACAGCGCGCTCGAAGCGGCCCGCTGGGCGCCGTCCGCCAACAACACCCAGCCGTGGCGCTTCGTCGTCGCGCGCCGCGGCAGCGCCGAGCACGCGGCCATCGTGGCCGCGCTCATGGGCTTCAACCGCTCGTGGGCCGGCGACGCGGCGGCACTCGTCGTCTTCGCCACGACCACCTCGGTCGACGGCAAGCCGCTGGCCTGGGCGTCCTACGACGCCGGCCAGGCGGCCGCGTACTTCACGATCCAGGCGCACGCGTCGGGCCTGCACACCCACCAGATGGGCGGGTTCGACCGCGAGGCGATCGCCCGCGCGTTCGGCTTCGGCGCCGACCTGGCGGCGGTCACCGTCATGGCCGTCGGCGCTCTCGGCGACATCGACGCGGCACCCGAGGCCCTGCGCGAGCGCGAGCTCGCCCCGCGCACCCGCCTGCCGCTGGAGACGACGGTCGTCGCGAACGCCTGACCCCGCGCTGCGCGCAGCGGCTCGGGCGTCGAGCCCACCCCTTGCCACCGAGCGGGCCCCTTGTGCACCCGACACAGGGGGCCCGCTCGGCGTGTAGGGGTGGGTTCGGCGAGCGAGGGCGAGGTCCGCCGGTCAGGCGGCGGGCGGGTTCAGGTCGGGATGGAGCACCGTCACGAGCGAGAAGGTCTCGCCGTCGACGTCGGGACCGCGCTGCTTGAACTCCTCGAGGAGGCCGTAGAGCCGGTCCCGGAGCTCGTCGACGTGCTCCTGATTCAGGCGCAGGCCCAGCCAGGTCGTCTCGATGTCGGCGGGATCCACGCCCACGATCTGCTGGCGCATGGTCTCCAGCAGCACGATCGACTGGTTGGGCACCCGCGGCGCGCGCCACGAGCGGCCCGTCGCGCGGTACGGCACCTCGCGGGCCCCTCGTGCGCCGGCCCGCGCCGGCTCGGCGGCGAGCAGCCCGGTGTCGACGAGCGTGCGCACGTGATGGAGCATGGTGCCCGGGTTCACCTCGAGCAGATCGGCGAGCTCCTTGTTGGTCCGCGCCTCCCACGCGCACAGCCGCAGCATGCGCAGGCGCAGCGGCGAGCTGAGCGCGCGGGCGAGCGCCTCCGACTCGGCCTCGGAGGGCACGTTGGCGCCGTCGTCCCGGGTGTCGGTCGTGTCGGCCATGTCCGCAGTCTAGCGCCCGATTGACAATTCCCAATCGGTGATCGACACTGATTGGCATGTCCCAATCGGAACAGCCTCCGGAGGTCGTCGCGGCCGCCCGCGCCGAGTCGCCGTCCGGCATGTCGCGCGCCGACGCCGCCGACGCGGTCGAGTCCGAGCAGGGCGCGCCCCCCGCCCCCGCCGCCCGCGGATCGCTGTGGCGCGACCGCAACTTCCTCACCATGTGGGGCGGCCAGGCGCTCAGCCAGTTCGGCTCGCAGATCACCGAGCTCGCCCTTCCCGTGCTCGCCGTCCTGGTGCTGCAGGCCACCGAGGCGCAGGTCGGTTACCTCAATGCGGCCGCGATGGCCGCGTTCCTCGTGGTGGGCCTTCCCGCCGGCGCGTGGATCGACCACATGCGCAAGCGGCACGTCATGATCTGGGCGGACGCGGTGCGCGCGCTCGCCCTCGCCGCCGTCCCGGTGCTGTTCCTCACCGGCGGGCTCGAGATGTGGCATCTGTACGCGGTGGCCCTCGTGGTGGGCGTCGCGACCGTCTTCTTCGACGTGTCGTACCAGTCGATCGTCCCCTCGCTCGTGCGACCCGACCAGATCGCCGAGGCCAACGGCAAGCTCGAGTCCACCCAGCAGCTGGCGGGCCTGTCGGGCCCGGCCGTCGCCGGCGGCCTCGTGGGGCTCATCACCGCTCCGCTCGCCGTCCTGGCCACCGTCGCCACCTACGTGGCGTCGCTGATCGCCCTGCTGCGCACACGCGACCACGAGACCCTCCGGGCGCCCGAGGATCGCGCGCCCCTGCACCGGGAGATCGCCGAGGGGCTCGCGTGGGTCTTCGGCAACCGATTCCTGCGGCGCATCGTCGCCACGACGGGGATCTCGAACCTCTTCAGCACCTTCATCTTCACCCTCATGCCGATCTACTACCTGCGGATCATCGGGTTCACGCCCGCCGTCATGGGTCTCGTCTTCTCACTGACGGCCGTCGGCGGGCTGCTCGGCGCGATCGCCACACCGCGCATCGTGGCCCGGGTCGGCGAGGCGCGGGCGATCCCCCTGAGCGCGATCGCCTTCAGCCTGTCGGTGATCCCGTTCCCGCTCGCGGTGCTGCTCCCCACCCCCGCCGCCTTCGCCCTGGTGGTCGCCCAGGGGTTCGTGATGAGCTTCGCGGTGCTCGTCTACAACATCACCCAGGTGACCTTCCGCCAGCGCATCACACCGCCGCGTCTGCTCGGCCGGATGAACGCGTCGATCCGGTTCTGCGTCTGGGGGGTGATGCCGC
This sequence comes from Microbacterium sp. T2.11-28, assembly GCF_950097975.1. GTDB lineage: Bacteria > Actinomycetota > Actinomycetes > Actinomycetales > Microbacteriaceae > Microbacterium. The sequence goes on along the minus strand of NZ_CATNHF010000023.1, from coordinate 137,070 downwards.
TGTCGGCGCTGGCCGCGGGATGGCTGGGCACCTGGCTCGGCACCGTGCCGGCGCTGTGGATCGGCGCGGCCGGGTCGGTGGCGTCGGCGCTGCCGGTCGTGCTCGGGCCGTTCTGGCGGGTGCGCGACCTGCCGCGCGCCGAGGATCCGTCCGGCGACGCCGCCGCCTGAGCGAGGTCACCTCCGCGGCGTCTGTCCGCAACCCCCATCGGGAATCCGCCGATGCCGGTTACGGTGAACCATGCCCGCCAGCATCCTGTCGATCGGAACCGCCGTTCCCCCGACGCGCCTCCCGCAAGAGCACGTGCGCGACCTGTTCACCGCGCAGCCGGGGGTGGACCGATTGACGTCGCGGCTGATCCACGCCGCCTTCGACGCCGCGGCCATCGACACCCGGCACACGGTGCTCGCCGAGCTCGGCGAGGGCGCCGCCCGCACCTCGGCCGACCGGGCCCCCGGAACGCTGCCGGTGATCGGCGCCGACGGGGTGCTCCACGCTCCCACGACCGCCGCCCGCAACGCCGAGTACGTGCGGCTCGCGCCGCCCCTGTTCGCCGGGGCCGCCCGCGCCGCGCTGGCCGGCGCCGCCCTGGAGCCGGCGGCGATCACCCATGTCGTCACCGTGTCGTGCACCGGCCTGTTCGCCCCCGGCCCGGACTACCGTCTGATCCGCGACCTGGGGCTGGCGCCGACCGCCGAGCGCTTCCATCTGGGATTCGTCGGCTGCGCCGCCGCCATGCCCGCGCTGCGGCTGGCCGACGCCCTGTGCGCCGCCCAGCCCGACGCCGTCGTCCTCGTCGTGTGCGCCGAGCTGTGCACCCTCCACTTCCGCCCCTCACCCGACCCCGAGCAGATCGTCGCGGCCTCGGTGTTCGCCGACGGCGCGGCCGCCGCGATCGTCAGCGCCCGCGCCGACCTGCGAGATCGCGCCGGCGCGCGGCTCGACCTCGAGCGCTTCGGGACCACCGTCACCGACGACGGCGAGCGCGACATGGCGTGGACCATCGGCGACCACGGCTTCGAGATGACGCTCACCGCCGAGGTCCCGCGCATCATCGGGAGGGAGATCCGCGCCGCGGTGGGCGCGTTCCTCGCCGGCGACACCCCCGCGGTGTGGGCCGTGCACCCCGGGGGCCGGAGCGTCCTGGACCGGGTCGAAGCGGGACTCGATCTGCCGGCCGACGCACTGGCGGCCTCGCGCGCCGTCCTGCGCACGCACGGCAACATGTCCAGCGCGACGATCCTCTTCATCCTCGCCGAGCTCCTCGCCGACGAGACCGGCGCCGGGGGCGGGTCCGGCACCGGCGGCGGCTCCGCCTCCATCGCCGCCCTCGCCTTCGGCCCCGGCCTGACCGTCGAGTCCGCCCTGCTCACGCGCCGCCCCGGCCCCGCGTCATGAGCCTGCGCGAGCGCGACACGGCCGTGCGCGAACTGATGGACGATCCGGACTGCGATCCCGACCGCCTCGCGGCGACGCTGCGCCGCTTCCGGATCGTGAACCGGCTCGTGGCGGCGTGGGGCGGGGTGTACCGCGACCACCTCCGCCCGCACCTCGTCGCCCGGCAGCGCGAAGGACGGGGCGCCGCGCGCGTGCTCGACCTGGGATCGGGCGGCGGCGACGTCATCGCCCGGCTGGCGGGCCTCGCGCGCCGCGACGGCCTGGACGTCGAGTGGGTCGGTGCCGACCCCGACCCCCGCGCGCATGCGGTGGCCTCGGCGGCGGCGATCCCCGGTGCGCGCTTCCGCTGCACCGACTCCGGCACCCTCCGCGCCGAGGGGGAGGTGTTCGACGCCGTGCTGTCGAACCACGTGCTGCATCACCTCGCGGCCGACGAGCTCGCCGCCTTCGCGGACGACTCCCTCGCCCTGACGGACGGGCCCGTGCTGCACGGCGACATCGCCCGCTCGCCCGCCGCCTACGGACTGTACGCCGTGGGCATCACTCCGCTCGCGCCCGGGACCTTCCTGCGCACCGACGGCCTCCGCTCGATCCGGCGCAGCTACCGCACGGAAGAGCTGGCGCAGGCCCTCGGACCCCGGTGGCGGGTCGAGACGCCGGCGGCGTTCCGCGTGCTCGCGGTGGGGACCGGCCGTGCCTGACGTCGTCGTGGTGGGTGCGGGACCGGTGGGCCTCCTGCTCTCCGCGGAGCTCGCGCGCCGCGGGCTCGATGTGCTCACCCTCGAGCGCCGCGCGGAACGGGGCTCCCGCTCCCGCGCGATCGGACTCCACGCGCCGGTGCTGGCCGCCCTCGAGCCGAGCGGGATCACCGAGCGCCTCCTCGCCGGCGCCGTGCGCGTCGACCGAGGGGAATGCCGCGCCGACGGGCGGGTGCTCGGCGTCGTGCGGTTCGACGCCCTCTCGACGCGGTTCCCGTTCGTGGCGACCCTGCCGCAGCCGGTGACCGAAGCCGCCCTCGCGCAGGATGCGCCCCCCGTGCGGCGCGGGGCCCTCGTCACCGGCATCCGCACGATCGCGGGCGACGGCCGGCGGCGCGTGCGCGTGCAGGCCGTGACGGCGGACGGCGCGCGCGAGTGGGACGCCGCGGTGGCGATCGTCGCGTCGGGAGCGGGCGGGCGGGACCTCGTCTACCGCCCGGGTGGCGTCGCGATCCACGCGTACGCCGACCGCTACCTCATGGCAGATGCCGACGTCGATCCCCGGCCGGACGCCGACGTGGCCGTCGTGACCCTCGCGCGCGACGGCGTGCTGGAGTCGTTCCCGCTCCCCGGGGGCCGGCGGCGCTTCGTCGCGTGGGACGGCCTCGGCGACGACCCCGACACCGGACCGGAGACCCGCGACGAGCGCCTGCGCGCGGCGATGCGTCGACGCGGCGAGGCGGCGGCCGCGGAGCGCGTGACCGGCGCCACATCGTTCCGGGTGCGCCGGGCGGTGGCTCCGCGTCTGCGCCGCGGGCCGGTCCTCGTCGTCGGCGATGCCGCCCACGAGGTGAGCCCGATCGGCGGCCAGGGCATGAACCTCGGACTGCTGGACGCCGTCGGCCTGGCCCCGCTCGTCGCCACGTGGGTCCGCACCGGTGCGGCCCCCGATGCCGAGCTGGAGCGGTGGGAGCGGTCGCGGGTGCGGTCGGCCCGGGTCGCCGCCGCCATCGCGAGCGTCAACACGGCTCTCGGCCGGCCGCGCAGTCCCGTGCTCCATCGCGTGCGGTCGAGCGTGCTGGGGGCCGCGATCTCCGGTCCGGGCGGGCGGCTCCTCGCGCACGCCTACGCGATGGGGTTCGACAGCGGCCGACACCCCACCGCGGCAGGGTAGCGGCCGTGCGGGTCGTCATCGTCGGGGCGGGACTGGGTGGGCTCGTGCTCGCGCACGCACTCCGTCGCCGTGCCGACGTCGTCGTTCTCGACCGGGATGCGAGCGCGGCGGACACCGGCGGCTATCGCATCGCCCTCACCCCCGAGGCGGTCTCCGTCATCGAGCGGCACGTCCCGGGGTCTCTGGTGGACCGCATCCGCGCCGTCTCCGACGGGCCGGACACGTTCTCGCAGTTCACGATCGCGAACTCCCGGCTGCGACCGATCGTGATCGCTCCGGAGCCGGCGGGACAGGATCGGATGCTCTCCCAGCGCCGCGCGCTGCGTCAGATCCTCGCCGAGGGGCTGCGCGACGAGCTCCGGTTCTCCTCGACGGTCGTCGCGGCCGACTCCAGCCCGACGCAGGCCGTCGTCACGAGGTACCAGTCGCAGGTCGACGAGTGGGCGGTGCCGGCGATCGTCGAGTCGCTCGGCCCCGTCCGCGTCATCCGGGCCCTGCGCCATCCGCTGCTCCAGCTCGCGGCCGGTCCGGCGCTCGCCCTCGCGGGCGCCGCGGGGTCCGCCGCCCACCGCGGCCGCCGGTAGCCGCACGCCGCGCGAAGGGGGCGGGCGCCGTCGCGGTGCGGGTGCCGCCGTCAGACGCTGGTGGCGACGAGCTGCGCGGCGAGCACCAGCGCCGCGAGCATCGTCAGGCGGAAGAGCACCCGCGCGGGCGGGCGGCCGACGGCGAGGTACAGCGTCGCCGCGGCCACGAGCACGGCGAGCGCGAAGAACAGCCAGGAGAGCACCGTGATGTCCGCGCCGTCGAGCAGGACCGGTCCGACCAGCACGGACACGGCGCCCACGAGGATGCCGGTGACCGCCAGCATCACGGAGGTCCGCACGCCGAGGCGGTGCGGAAGCCCGCGCACACCGGTGCGGGCGTCGTCCTCGAGGTCGGGCAGCACGTTGGTGAGGTGCACCGCGGCGCCGAGGGCCGCCCCCGCGACCGCGGCCCACGGGGCGGCGAACGCCGGCTCGGCGGCCGACAGCGTCGCGAGGGAGGGGAAGAGTCCGAAGCTCACCAGGAACGGCGCGATCGACAGCGGCGTGTTCTTGAGCCCTGCGTTGTAGGCCCACGCGGACGCCAGGGCGGCGGCGTGGGCCAGCGCCATCACGGGCGACAGCGCCAGCGACAGCGCGAGCGATCCGACGACGAGCGCCGACGCGACGATCCACGCCGTCCGCACCGACACGTCGCCGCGGGCGATGGGCTTGTCGGTGCGGCCGACCGCGCGGTCGCGGGCCGCGTCGATCGCGTCGTTGGAGATCCCCACCGACAGCTGACCGGCCAGCACGGCCACGCCGAGAAGGACCACCCGCCACGGCCCGAGGCCGGCGGCGATGCCGAGGGCGACCGCGAGCGCCGTGACCACGAGGGAAGGCCCCGGGTGCGACGCACCCCAGAGGGCGAGCGAGCGCGAGGGTCGTGGCATCCCTCGACGCTACCCCGTCCCATCCGCTTCGCTCGCCCCGGCCCCGCTTCTCTGCCGAGCCGACATGCTCGCGCCGAGCCGACACGCTGCTTACGCGCGAAGCGTGTCGGCTCGGCAGAAGCGTGTCGGCTCGCGGGCAGGGGTGGGAGGCGAGGGGCGACTCAGGCGGGGCGGCGACCGAGCTGGGCGCCGCGGACGGCGACGACGATCGCGGCGATCCAGGCGAGCACGGCGACGCCGGCTCCGGCCGTGAACAGCGATGAGGAGAACTCGTACGAGGCGCCGGTCCACGCCGACACGGCGGAGGTCAGGTGGCCGCTGTCGCCGGAGTCGGGGATCGACACGCCCGCGAGCAGCAGCCCGAACCACAGGAGCGCCGTGAAGATCGCGTACAGCTCGCGCACGGTGCCCGCCTGACGAGCCGCGGTGTCGAACAGCGTGATCACGGGCGGGATCAGCAGCAGCGGGATGGTCACCCAGCCGTAGACGATCCCGATCACCGCCATCCAGCCGAGCTCGGCTCCGACGAACCCGCGGCCGAGGAAGACGAAGGCGGGCAGCAGCACGGCCAGCACCCACTGGGCGACGACCACGATGCGACCGGAGGAGGCGAACTGCATCCTCCGACGCTAGCCGACCCGCCCTCGCCGAGCCGACACGATTCCGCCGAGCCGACACGCTGCGTGCGGTCCGAATCGTGTCGGCTCGCGCAGAACGTGTCGGCTCGGCGAAATGGGGGAAGGATCAGGCGGGGCCGGCGCTGGTCAGCACGAGGGCCGAGCCGTCGGCGGCGACGTCCACGCGGACGAGGTCGCCGTCGTGCACCCCGCCCGACAGCAGGGCCATCGCGAGGCGGTCCTGGATCTCGGACTGGATGAGGCGGCGCAGCGGCCGCGCGCCGAAGATCGGGTCGTAGCCGCGCTCGGCCAGCCAGGCCCGGGCGTCGGGGGTGACCGCCAGCGTGAGGCGCCGGTCCTTGAGCCGTCGCTGCAGCGCGTCGACGGAGAGCTCCACGATCTGCGCGAGGTCGTCCTCGCTGAGCGCCTGGAACATCACGATGTCGTCCAGGCGGTTGAGGAACTCGGGCCGGAACGCCTGGCGCACCAGAGCCATCACCTGCTCGCGCCGGCTCTCGGGCGACAGGGTCGGATCGATGAGGATGGGCGAGCCGAGGTTGCTCGTGAGGATCAGGATCGTGTTCGTGAAGTCGACGGTGCGCCCCTGCCCGTCGGTGAGCCGTCCGTCGTCGAGCACCTGGAGCAGGATGTCGAACACCTCGGGGTGGGCCTTCTCGACCTCGTCGAGGAGCACGACCGAATAGGGCCGGCGCCGCACCGCCTCGGTCAGCTGTCCGCCCTGCTCGTAGCCGATGTAGCCCGGAGGGGCTCCGACGAGGCGTGCCACCGAGTGCTTCTCGCCGTACTCGCTCATGTCGATGCGCACCATGGCGCGCTCGTCGTCGAAGAGGAAGTCGGCGAGCGCCTTGGCGAGCTCGGTCTTGCCGACGCCGGTCGGGCCGAGGAAGAGGAACGATCCGGTCGGCCGGTTCGGGTCGCTGATGCCCGCGCGCGAACGGCGCACCGCGTCGGAGACCGCCTTGACGGCGTCCTTCTGACCGATCAGGCGCTTGCCCAGCTCGGCTTCGAGGTGGACGAGCTTCTCCCCCTCGCCCTGCAGGAGGCGCCCGACCGGGATGCCGGTCCACGCGGCGATGACCGCGGCGATGTCCTCGTCCGTCACCTGCTCGTTGACCATCCGGCCTTCGCCGTCGGGACCCGCGGACGTGTCGGCGCGCTCGGCGTCGGCGACCTCCTGCTCGAGCCGCTTGATCGTCTCGTACTCCAGCTTGGAGGCGCGGGCGTAGTCCGCCTCGCGGAGGGCCCGGTCGCGATCCGTGTAGGCCTGGTCGAGCTGCTTCTTCAGATCGCCGACGCGGTTGAGCTCGGCGCGCTCCCGCTCCCAGCGGGCCTCGAGCACGCGCAGCTCGGACTCGGCGGCATCCATCTGCTCGCGCAGCGCCGCGCGGCGCTCCTTGGACGCGTCGTCCTTCTCCTTCTTGAGCGCGAGATCCTCCAGGCGCATGCGGTCGACGCGGCGACGGAGCTGGTCGATCTCGACCGGGCTGGAGTCGATCTCCATCTTGAGGCGGCTCATGGCCTCGTCGATGAGGTCGATCGCCTTGTCGGGCAGCTGACGCGAGGGGATGTAGCGGTTGGACAGCGCGGCGGCGGCGACCAGCGCGCTGTCGCTGATGGTGACGCCGTGGTGCGCCTCGTAGCGCCCCTTGAGTCCGCGGAGGATCGCGACGGTGTCCTCCACCGACGGCTCACCCACGTACACCTGCTGGAAGCGCCGCTCCAGCGCGGCGTCCTTCTCGATGAACTCGCGGTACTCGTCGAGGGTGGTCGCCCCGATCAGGCGCAGCTCACCGCGGGCGAGCATCGGCTTGAGCATGTTGGACGCCGCGACCGAGCCCTCGCCGCCGCCGGCCCCCATGAGCACGTGCAGCTCGTCGATGAAGGTGATGACGCGACCCTCGGACTCGGTGATCTCCTTGAGCACGCTCTTGAGGCGCTCCTCGAACTGACCGCGGTACATGGCTCCGGCCACGAGCGCCGAGATGTCGAGAGTGACGAGCTCCTTGTCCTTGAGCGACTCGGCCACGTCGCCCGCGACGATGCGCTGCGCGAGCCCCTCGACGACGGCGGTCTTGCCGACGCCGGGCTCGCCGATCAGGACGGGATTGTTCTTCGTGCGGCGGGTCAGCACCTGGCTGACGCGGCGGATCTCGCTGTCGCGTCCGATGACGGGGTCGAGCTTGCCCTGGCGGGCGCGATCGGTGAGGTTGATCCCGAACTGCTCGAGGGCGCTCTGCTGCTCCTCCTGCCCGGGTGCGGGTTGTGCGTTCATGTGTGCTCCTGAAAGTCGATGGGACTCAAACTTGAGTCGCTCTGGCTCAACTTTACCACGGACGTTGAGGATGGTGGAGGCGTTTCGTCTCGTCGCTGCGCTCCTCGCTCAACCACCGAGCACCTCCCCGGCCGTCGAGCGAGCGCAGCGGGACGAAACACCGCACCCACCCCGTGACTCAGGAGGCGAGCGCGCCCATCGGCTCGGCGGGGACAGGACAGGCGAAGCGGGCGCGATACGCGGTCGGCGTCGTGCCGAGGGCGCGCGCGAAGTTCTGCCGCAGCACCGCCGCCGAGCCGAAGCCGCACTCGTAGGCGATGGCGTCGAGCCCGAGCTCGGTCTGCTCGAGCAGGCGCTGCGCGTGGATGATGCGCTGGCGGCCGAGCCACGCCGCCGGAGTGGTGCCGAAGTCCGCCTTGAAACGACGGGCGAAGGTGCGCGGCGACATGTGGGCGCGGGCGGCGAGCTGGTCGACGGAGAGGTCCAGGCGCAGATTCGCGAGCATCCAGTCGGTGACGGGCGCGAGCGAGAGCGAGGCCGTCTCGGGCAGGGGCTTGTCGATGAACTGCGCCTGCCCGCCGTCGCGCTGGGGCGGGACCACCATGCGCCGTGCGATCTTGTTGGCGAGCTCGGCGCCGAGCTCGATGCGCAGCAGGTGCAGGCACGCGTCGATGCCCGCGGCCGTGCCGGCGCTCGTGATGATCCGGCCGTCCTGCACGTAGAGCACGTTCGGGTCGACCTCGATGGCGGGGTACATCTCCGACATGGTGTCGGCGTAGCGCCAGTGGGTCGTCGCGCGGCGCCCGTCGAGCACGCCGGCGGCGGCCACGACGAAGGCGCCGCTGCACACGGTGAGCACCCAGGCGTCCCGCGCGACGGCGCGACGCACCACGCCGACCACCCGCTCGTCGACCGCGGACCACGAGGCGCGTGGGATCGGTGCGAGCACCACGAGGTCGGCCTCGTCGGCGAAGGAGAGGTCGTGCTCGACGTTGATCGAGAAGCTGAGGTTGCTCTCGACGGCCCCCGGGTCGGGGGTGACGATGCGGAAGTCGAAGTTCGGGATGCCGTCGTCGGAGCGGTCGAGGCCGAACGCCTCGCAGGCGAGCCCGAACTCGAAGGGCGCGAATCCGGGGAGGACGACGAGGGCGACGGTCTTCATGGCAGAAATCCTACCCTCATGTGCAGTCCTGCCACTAGTGGCGGGATACCTGCGTCCGTAGTGTTTCTGCCATGTTCATCCTTCTGCTGATCGCGGGCCTCGCGATCGTGGGCGCCGTGGCCACGCTGCGCGCGCTCCCGACCGACGGCTACCGCGCCGTCCCCACCGATCCCGCGCGCCTGCCCTGACGTCGCCTTTCGACGTCGCGGCCGACGCGCGCGGACCGTGCACACCGCACCTCCGCCTCCGTCACCGTCACCCACTCGCCGAGCCCACCCGTTCGAGTCGACCCCACCCCGCCGCACCTCGCCGCAGAGGGTGGGGTCGACGAGAACGGGTGGGCTCGGCGCGCGAGGGAGGGTCGGCGCGGGGAGATCAGCGCGCGAGGTCCGCGACCGTGTCGAGGAGGATGCCGGCCGAGCGAGCCCAGTCGAAGCGGGCGATGTGCGCGGTGCCGGCGGCGACGACGCGGGAGAGCTCGTCGGGGTCGTCGAGGGAGCGCACGGCCCGGGCGAACGCCGCCGCATCCGTGCCGGGTGCGTACAGGGCGCCGCCACCGGCGACCTCGCGGAAGATCGGCATGTCGGTGACGACCGCCGGCACGCCCAGCGCGAGCGCCTCGGCCAGCGGAAGCCCGTAGCCCTCGTCGAGGCTCGCGCTCACGAGCACCGCCTCGTCGGCCAGGAGCGCGGCGTACTCGGCATCGCTCACCCCGCCGTGGAACACCACATCGGCGCCGGCGGGGACGAGGGCCTCCAGCTCCGCCCGGCGCTCCGGCGAGATCCGCGAGAGCAGGTGCAGGGTGCGCCCGGGAAGGTCGGCCATGGCGCGCACGAGGGTCTCGACGTTCTTGTAGGGCATGAACGAGCCCATGTAGACGAGGTGGCGGGCGCCCGGTTCGACGGAGCCGCCCTCCGGAAGGAGCTCGGCCAGCCGCTGCGGGGCGTTGGGCACCACGACCACGGGCCGGCGCGTCAGCCGCACGTCGGCGAACTGGCGGGCGCTCGTCTCGCTGACGGTGGCCACGACGTCCGCGGCGTTCAGGGTGAGCCGCTGCGGCACGTACGACAGGTGGAACAGCCGCCACGCGACGCGCACGAACCAGGGCAGGTCCTTGGGCGGCGTGCGGTGGCGGTAGTAGATGGTGTCGTGGAGGGTGAGGATCTGCCGGTAGCGTCGCCCCATCGTGCCGATCGTCTGCATCGGCGAGAACACGACGTCGGGTCGGTGGCGGTTGAGCTCGCGCGCACGCAGGGGCTCGGTGAGAGTGGTCGGCGCCCCGATCAGGAGCGTCGCCGCCCCGTCGGGCAGGAGCGCGCGCTGGCGCTCGTCGAAGACGAGGAAGGTGACCTCGACCCCGCGGGCCGGCGCCTGCGCGGCCACCGCCGCCGCGAGCTCGGCGGTGTAGCGGCTGATGCCGTCGTGGAAGTCCGTGCGGAGGTAGCGCGCGTCGAAGAAGAGCCGGGTCACACGCCGCTCACAGCGGTTCGCCGCGGTAGAGCTTCTCGAAGGTGTCGAGCGTCTTCTCGATGTCGTGGACGTTCACTCCCTCGAGCGACGCCTGCTGCATGCGCAGGTACTCGTCGGGCGCCGCAGTCAGCACGCGACGCAGCTTGTCGGCGAGGTCGTCGACGTCTCCCGGCTCGAAGAGGTAGCCGTTCACGCCGTCCTGCACGAGGTGCGGGAGGGCGACGGCGTTGGCGGCGACGACCGGGAGACCCGACGCCATCGCCTCCATCGTGGCGATCGACTGCAGCTCGGCGATCGAGGCGATCGCGAACACGTCGGCCTTCGAGTACGAGGCGCGCAGCTGCTCTTCGTCCACGCGGCCGTGGAACGTGACGCGGTCGGCGATGCCCAGCCGCTGGGCGGTCTGCTCGAGATTGCGGCGCTGGTCGCCGCCGCCGACGATGTCGAAGGTGATCTCGGGAAGCTCGGGCGCGAGCTTGGCGACCGCTTCGAGGGTCACCTCGACGTGCTTCTCGGTCGTCAGCCGGCCCACGAACAGCACGCGTCGATGAGGTCGCGGCGTGAAGTCGGGCGTGTAGTTGCGCTTGTCGATGCCGCAGCTGATGGCGATGACGTTCTGGATGTCGATGGTCGACTCGAGGAACTCGGCCGCACGTCGCGTCGGGGTCGTCACGGCCTGCGACATCTTGAAGGTGCGCTCGGCATCGTCCCACGCCAGCTTGAGCGCCACCTTGTCCAGCAGCGGCGGAAGCGTCGTGAAGTCGATGATGTTCTCGGCCATCACGTGGTTGGTGGCGATCACCGGGATGCCGCGCTGGCGGGCGATGCGGGTGAGGCCGCGTCCTATCACGATGTGCGACTGGCTGTGCACGACGTCGGGCTTGACCTCGCTGAGCACGCGGCGGGCGTAGTGCTTGCTCATCCACGGCAGGGCGAAGCGCAGCCAGTCGTGGGGGTACCAGCGCCATCCCGGCAGCCGGTGCACGGTGAGGTCCTGTCCCTCGATGCGCTCGGTGAAGGTGCCGTGCTGGGAGTGGGTGACGCTGGGTGTCACCACGTGCACGGTGTGGCCGCGCGCGGCCAGGCCCGCCGAGAGGCGCTCGGCGAACCGCGCGGCACCGTTCACGTCGGGAGCGAAGGTGTCGGCGGCCATCACGATGGTCAGCGGGCTGCGGGCGGGTTGCGGGTCGTCGGCAGGGCTCGCGGATTCGGTCACGGGGTGCGGGGCCAATCTGTGCGGCGGAGGAACGCGGTCGCGTGCGCGCCGCTGCGAGTCTACCGGAGCGGCCTCGTGCGGCCGGGAGCGGGCGCCGCGGCCCGCGGGGAGTGCGGGATCAGCGCAGTCCGACGTCCACGAGGAGGGGGTGGTGGTCGGAGCCGAGCGGGGTCACGTATCGGCCGTTCACCATCTCGCCCGCGTTCGCCCAGCGGTACACGACCGAGCGCGACGGACGCACGAGCGCCTTGTCCACGTGCGCGCCCCACGTGACGCCGATCGTGGGCTTGGTGCTCCACTCGGGGTTCGCCGTGTTGTGGTGCTGCCGCGTGAGGGCGTGCGCCTGGTCGAAGGTGTCGTACCAGCCGCGCTTCTCGAGGATCGCCATCGTGTCCTCGCCCGTCCGCGACTTGTGCGTGTTGAAGTCGCCGAGGATGAGGACGTGCGCCTTCGTCCAGTCGGTGAGGGACCCGTGCGTCTTGGCCAGCCGGTTCATCGTCGCGGAGATGTAGGTGTTGAGGCGGCTCGCCTCGTACTCGCGCTGATTGACCTGCGCGCGCGAGGTGCCGGTGACCAGGTGCACGTCGAAGACCAGCACGTAGGAGCCCGACCGGTGCTTCAGGGCGGCGTAGGCCAGGCCCTTGCCCGACGTCGCGTACTTGCTCGCGAACCGGGCGGTGCCGCTCGTGGGCGCCGAGGTCTTCTTCGCGACGAGGGAGAACTGCCCCGTGCGCACGAGGATGTCGTTCTGCCCGTTGACGACGTGACGGTAGCCGACGGGAGCCTTGGTGTAGCGCGACGCCTCCTGGAAGCCCAGGATGTCGGCCTTCAGCTCCTTCACCCGCGTGTTGATGACCCGTGCCCGGGTGGAGATCGACGAGCACGCGTTGGAGCAGATGTTCCAGCTGATCGCGCGGTAGCGCGGGGAGTCGGAGGTGAGCTTCGCCTCGGTCAGGATCGTGCCGTGGCCCACGCGGGCCGAGCGCCCGCCGAAGCCGACGCTGTTGACGGCGCGCACCTGCACGAAGTAGTCGCGGCCCGGGGTGAGGCGGGTGAGGGTCGCCTTCGAGGAGGTCACGGTGAGAGAGGGCGTGCGCTTGTCGGCGACGCCCTCATAGGTCGTGGCCGCGAACACCTCGTACTTCCGCGCACCGGACACGTCGGCCCAGTCGACGGTGAGCGTGGCTCCGGAGGAGGTGAGCGACGCGCTGACGAAGCTGACGAGGCCGACCGGCGCGGGACGCGAGGCGGCGGAAGCGGAGGCGACGGGCGTCGCGACGACGAGGGCGGCGGCGGCCAGGACGGCGACGGCCCCCCGGGGGGAGAGGAGGCGCATGCGGGGATGCTAGCAACTTACGCTGGGGGAATGGTGAGACTCTCTGCGGACGCCGACCGACGGCGATGGGTCCCGGTGACGGGCTCGTTCGGATTCGGCAGCCGCCGCGCCCGCAAGAAGGCGATAAGGATGCTGCTGACGCAGGCGAACGCGTCGTTCGGCGCCGCCGCGCGCCCGGGCAGCGGCTTCGCCGCATGGGCGATGAGCCAGGCCGCGCCCGCCCTCATGCGCAGGGCCGCCGGACGGGTGCTCGTGTGGGTGTGGAAGGACGAGCCCGATCTGCTCGTGGTGATGGCGCAGGTGCAGCAGGCCACGACGCAGCTGCGGGCCGCCCGGGCGATGATGCCGATCGAGTACGACGACACCGAGCCGTTCCGCGGCACGCATCTGGGCATGGGCGAGCGGCTCGTGATGCCGCTTCCGCCCGTGCGCGCGGACGGCACCGGCGGCCCGCCTTTCGCGACCTACACCTGGGACACCGGGTCCCTGTTCGTCACCGTCACCGCGGTGTGCGCCGATCGCGAGCGGTTCGGCACCCTGATCGGCGCGGTCGACGATCTCGCGCGGTCGCTCCGCGTGATCGAGGACATCCCCGCCGGCGAGGGGCCGGACGTGCTGCGCCTCGATCCGAGCTGACCCCGCTACGCGCGACGACGGCCGGCGACGGCCGGGACGAGCGCGCCGAGCACGAGGGCGATCCCGATCCCGATTCCGGTCTCGACGACCCGTTCGACCAGACGCCTCGCGGGGTCCTCGCCGGGGAGGGCCAGGATGAGCGTGAGCACGACGAACGTCGTGAAGGCCGGTGCGACGTACCAGCGGCTGCCCGCGGAGGCCGCCAGCGCGGCGACCGCGACACCGGCGGCCAGAGCAGTCAGCGCCGGCGGCGCCGGGACCGACCCCAGCAGCGCCGCCGCCAGCGCTCCGATGCTGACGCTGATCGCCCGCCCGACGCTGCGCGTCAGCAGCTGCTCCCGCGCCGGGCGCATCACCAGGAGCGCCGCGCCCGTCACCCAGCCGACGTGCTCGAGGTGCAGCGCGAACCCGAGCCCCGCCGCCGTGGCGCCCACCGCGCCCAGCACGAACGCGTAGACGAGCAGCCGGGCGCGATCGGGCGTCGGCGCGGCGGGCGCGGCGGGCCGCTCTCCCTGCGGCCAGAGCAGCGACACGAGGCCGGCGTACACGGACCCTCCCACGATGAGCGCGGCGGCCACCGCCGCCGGCGCCGGATCGAAGCTCAGCCCGATCCCGATCAGAGGAAGGCAGAACGTCATCGCCGCGCGGCCGGTCGGCGCTGCACGCGCCCACAGTCCCGCTCCGACGCCGAGGACGAACATGGCCGCCACCGCCACGGCCGGGTGGGGTGACAGCAGCGATCCGAGCAGCAGCGACGCCGCACTGAGGAGGCCCACCAGCGGCAGCACCCCCCGCCGGCGACGACGCGCCGGCAGCGGGAGGGCGGCCACCGGGATCACGCCGACCGCCAGGGCGATCCCGAGAAGCGGCCAGACGCACCCGACGACCATCGCGGGAAGCGCGTAGACCGCGCCCCGCACGAAAGACGCCCATCGCCACGACACGGGAGCGGCGGGGGCGACGGAGGCTCCGGTGTCAGCCATGCCGCCACGCTAGCGCCGGCGGGGGGCGGACGCAGCAGGGGTCGCCCAGACGCGTGCGGCGGCGCGGGAGCGGTGCCAGGATGGGCCCCATGACGCCGCGGACTGCGCACAGCGGGGGCATCTCCCCGCGGACCCTCGCGTGGGAGGACCGCACCGCGTGGCCGCTGTTCGTCCTGTCGCTGGCGTTCTTCGCCGCCTGGGTGTGGGTGCTGGCCGACCTCGGCCCGGCCACACCGTGGCGCACCGCGATGTGGACCACGATCGCCGCCACCTGGATCGTCTTCGCTGCCGACTTCGTCGTCCGCTGGGTCCTCAGCGGCGATACGCGCGCCTTCTTCCGCACGCGGTGGTTCGAGGCGGTCTCCCTCGCCGTCGCCTACCTCCGGCCGTTCGTGATCATCGCCTACGTCTGGCGTCTGCCGTGGTTCCGGGTGACGCCCGCCCGGCAGCGGGCCCGGCTGGTGATCCTGGTGACGATGTTCACCTTCCTCTTCGTCTTCACGGCGTCCACCCTCGTGTGGCTCGCCGAGCGCGGCGACCCGCGCGCGAGCATCGTGGATCTGGGAGATGCGATCTGGTGGGGCTTCTCGACGATCGCGACCGTGGGCTACGGCGACTTCGTGCCCGTCACCCTCGCGGGCCGGACGATCGCCGTCGGCCTGATGATGGGAGGCCTCGTCGTGCTGGGTGTGACGAGCGCGACGGTCATCTCGGCGCTGAACGACCAGATCCAGCGCACCGCCCGCGTGCGCGAGAGCGAGCGGGCCGGCATGCCGGCGTCGCACGAGTCCCCGCGGCCCCCGATGTCAGGATGACGACATGACCGGACCCGCCTGGGAGCCCCCGCCCTCCCGAGAGCAGCGCGTCGCCGAGGGGCGAGCGGCACGACGGGCCGCGCCCCGGCGAAGCCTCGCCGAGCTCGCGACCGACGGCCGCGATCCGCTCGGGATCCTCGCGTCGCAGAACGCCGGACGCGTCGCCGAGCTGGTGCCGCTGCGGGCCGAGCGGATGGCGGCGAGCCCGTTCGCGTTCTACCGCGGGACCGCCGCGCTCATGGCGGCCGACCTCGCCCGGAGCCCCGGCAGCGGCATCCCCGTCGCATCCTGCGGCGACGCCCACGTCGCGAATTTCGGCCTCTACGCGTCGCCGCAGCGCAGCCTCGTCTTCGATCTGAACGACTTCGACGAGGCCGCGTGGGCGCCCTGGGAGTGGGACGTCAAGCGCCTCGTGACGAGCGTCGTCATCGCCGGGCAGGCGACGGGCCGCGACGAGCGGGTGGTGACGGATGCCGCGCGCGTCACGGTGCGCGCCTACGCGCAGGCCATCGCCGCCTACACGCGCCGCAGCGCGCTGGCGCGCTACTACGAGCACTTCGACGTGTCGGGCGGGCGCGCGGTGCGCGACAAGGCCGGGCGGCGCGTGGTGCGCGCCGCGATCCGGCATGCGGAGCGCCGCACCGCAGAGCGCGCCGCGCGCAAGCTCACCGAGGCCGATGCCACCGGCAGGCTCCGCTTCGTCGAGGAGCCGCCGGCCATGACGCACCTCGACGAGCTCACGGCAGCCCTCGTCGAGGGCGCGTTCGCCGGCTATCGGGCGACCGCCGGGGTGGACATCCGCCTCCTGCTGCGGCACTACCGCGTCTCGGACACGGTCCGCCGCGCGGTCGGGGTCGGCAGCGTGGGAACGCGCTGCTTCGTCACCGTGCTGCAGGACGGCGACGGCAGCGCCCTGCTGCTCCAGACGAAGGAGGCAGGCCGGAGCGTGCTCATCGAGCACGGCCGGTGCCCGCAGCCCGAAGGCCTCGATCAGCAGTGGGCGGAGAGCGGCGAGGGATCCCGGGTGGTGTCGATGCAGCGGATCCTCCAGGGCGTGTCCGATCCCTTCCTCGGACACCTGCGCGGCCGGACGGGCGACTACTACGTGCGCCAGTTCCGCGACATGAAGGGCGGCATCGACATCGAGACGCTCGAGGACGGGCCGTTCGCCCTCTACGCCCGGGCCTGCGCGGTCACGCTCGCCCGCGCGCACAGCCAGTCGCCGAACGCGACGAACGTCGCCGGATACGTCGGCAGCGGGCGCACGCTGGCCGAGGCGCTCACCACCTGGGCCTACGCGTACGCGGACCTGTCGCGCGCCGACTACGACGCGTTCCTCGCCGCTCGGGCGTAGCGGATTCGGAGGATCACCGCGGATTCGGAGGATCCGCGTCGTGTGCTCCGAATCCGGCGACATGCTCCGAATCCGGTGCGGGGGTCAATCCGCGTCGGAGGCCGGTGGGCGCCAGACGACCACCTCGGTGGCCCTCCGCACCCGCGTGCCGTGGCGCAGGGTCACCACCGAGCCGGAGGCGCCGGCGGCGAAGACCCGGGCACCGCGGCGCTGGTCGACCTCGTCGCGCAGGCGCTGCTCCAGCTCGCCGACCTGCCGCTGCAGGGAGCGCACGCTGTTCTCGAGCTCGATGATGCGCGAGATCGCGGGAAGGCTGATGCCCTCCGCGGACAGCGCCGCGACCTCGCGGAGCTGCTTCACGTGGCGCAGCGAGTAGCGACGCGATCCGCCCTGGGTGCGTCCGGGCACGACGAGGCCCAGCCGGTCGTACTGGCGGAGAGTCTGCGGGTGCATGCCCGCGAGCTCGGCGGCGACCGCGATCGCGAAGATCGGGGTCTCCTCGTCTACGTCGGGATCGCTCATTCGCGTGCCCTGCTCATCAGCTCGGCGCGCGGGTTCTCCTTCGGCTCCAGGTCCTGGAACCGCTCGAGCGCCTCGCGCGCACGGTCGTCGAGATGTGCGGGAACCGCCACCTGCACCTCCGCGAGGAGGTCGCCGGTGCCCTTGCTGGACTCCACGCCGCGCCCCTTGACGCGCAGGACGCGTCCCGAGGGCGTGCCCGGCGCCACCCGCAGCTTGACGGGATCGCCGCCGAGCGTCGGGACCTCGATGGTCGCCCCGAGAGCCGCCTCGGTGAAGGTCACCGGCACGGTCACGCGCAGGTTCAGTCCGTCGCGGCTGAACACGGGATGCGGACGCACGGTCACCGACACCACGATGTCACCGGCCTCGCCCCCGTCGGGAGAGGGACGACCACGACCGCGCAGCCGGATCTTCTGGCCGTCCGAGACACCCGCGGGGATCTTGACCTTGAACGGCTTGCCGTCCTCGCCCTGGAGCGTGATCGTCTCGCCCTTGACGGCGGTCTGGAAATCCAGCGTCGTGCGCGCCGAGACATCGGCGCCGCGCTGCGGTCCGCCGAAACCGCGGAACCCCCCGGTCGGCTGCCCGAACCGGCCGGAGCCGAAGCGGCCGCCCGACTGCTCGCCGAACATGGCGAACAGGTCGTCGAAGTCGGCCTGCTGCGTGCGCGTCCCGCCGCCGAAGCGGCTGAAGACGTCCTCGAAGCCGCCGCCGGACGAGCCCGGCGCCTGGAAGCGGGCGCTGCCCGATCCCATCGCGCGGATCTGGTCGTACTCCTGGCGCTGCTCCTTGTCGCTCAGCACGGCGTACGCCTCGCTGATCTCCTTGAACTTCGCCTCGGCGACCGGGTCGCCCTGCGTCGAATCGGGATGGTACTGGCGCGCGAGCTTGCGGTACGTCTTCTTGAGATCGGCGTCGGAGACGTCCTTGGCGACACCCAGGACCTTGTAGAAGTCCCTGTCGAACCAGTCCTGACTGGCCATACGTCTCCTAGTCGGTCCCTGAGGTCGACGCCGGAACGGCGACGACGACCTTCGCCGGCCGCAGCTCGATCGCGCCGAGGCGGTAGCCCACCTCGACGACCTCGAGGATGGTCGGCGTCTCGGTGCCGAGCGTCGGGGCCTGGAAGATCGCCTCGTGCTGCTGCGGGTCGAACGTGTCGCCGGCCGCGCCGTAGGTCTCCACGCCCAGGCGCGCCACGACGGCGCGCAGCTTCTCGGCGATCGCGGTGAGCGCCGAGCCCTCCACCAGGTCGCCGTGCTTCTCGGCGCGGTCCAGGTCGTCGAGCACCGGCAGCAGACCCTTCGCGACCGCGCCCTTGGCGCGCTCGATCTCGACCTCGCGCTGGTCCTCGGTGCGACGGCGATAGTTCGCGTACTCCGCCTGCAGGCGCTTCAGGTCGAGGAGCAGGTCGTGCTCCTCCGCGGGGGCGTCGGCCACGGCGGCGTCATCGTTCTGGGCGGCGCCCAGGATGTCGTCGATCGTCAGCTCGTCCTCTTGCGACTCAGGGTCGGATGCCGTGGCATCCGACCCCTCCTCGCCGAGGACCTCGTCGCCGTCTTCAGGCTTGTCGAAGTCCTTGTTCGTCATGCTTACTTCTTCTCGTCTTCGTCGTCGACGACCTCGGCGTCCACGACGTCCTCCTCAGAGGATGCCGCATCGGCCGCCGGCTCGTCCTGCGCCGGAGCGCTCTGCTCGGCCTGCGAGGAGGCGTAGATCGCCTCGCCCAGCTTGCCCTGCGAGGCGTTGAGCTTGTCGAACGCGTCCTTGACGGCGTCGTCATTGTCTCCGGCGAGCGCGGTCTTCAGCGCGTCGACGTCGGCCTGGACCTCGGACTTGACGTCCTCGGGCAGCTTGTCGGCGTTGTCGGCGATGAGCTTCTCGATCGAGTACGAGAGGGTCTCGGCCTGGTTGCGGACCTCGGCGGCCTCACGGCGCTTCTTGTCCTCGGCCGCGTGCTCCTCGGCCTCGCGCACCATCCGCTCGATGTCGTCCTTCGGCAGCGACGAGCCGCCGGTGATCGTCATCGACTGCTCCTTGCCGGTGCCCTTGTCCTTCGCGGACACGTGCACGATGCCGTTGGCGTCGATGTCGAAGGTGACCTCGATCTGCGGGATGCCGCGCGGCGCCGGCGCGATGCCGGTGAGCTCGAACGTCCCCAGCGGCTTGTTGTCGCGGGTGAAGTCGCGCTCGCCCTGGAAGACCTGGATGGCGACCGACGGCTGGTTGTCGTCGGCGGTCGTGAAGGTCTCGCTCCGCTTGGTCGGGATGGCCGTGTTGCGCTCGATGAGCTTGGTCATGATCCCGCCCTTGGTCTCGATGCCGAGGCTCAGGGGGGTGACGTCGATGAGGAGGACGTCCTTGCGCTCGCCCTTGAGGACGCCGGCCTGGAGAGCGGCGCCGACGGCGACGACCTCGTCCGGGTTCACGCCCTTGTTGGGCTCCTTGCCGGTCTCCTTCTTCACGAGCTCGCTCACGGCGGGCATACGCGTCGAACCGCCGACGAGGACCACGTGGTCGATGTCGGACACCTTGATGCCGGCCTCGCGGATGACGTCCTCGAAGGGCTTCTTGGTGCGGTCGAGGAGGTCCTTGGTGAGGTCCTCGAACTTGGCGCGGGTCAGCGTCTCCGACAGCGACACGGGGCCGGAGTCGGTCAGCGACAGGTAGGGCAGGTTGATCGAGGTGCTCGTCGAGCCCGACAGCTCCTTCTTGGCCTGCTCCGCCGCCTCCTTGAGGCGCTGGAGGGCGATCTTGTCGCCCGAGACGTCGACGCCGGTCGTGTCCTTGAACTGCTTGATGAGGTAGTCCACGACGCGCTGGTCCCAGTCGTCGCCGCCGAGGCGATTGTCACCGGCGGTGGAGCGCACCTGGATGGTCGAGAAGTCGTCGTCCTTGCCCACCTCGAGCAGCGACACGTCGAACGTTCCGCCACCGAGGTCGAAGACGAGGATGAGCTCGTCCTCCTTGCCCTTGTCGAGGCCGTAGGCCAGCGCGGCGGCGGTCGGCTCGTTGATGATGCGCAGGACGTTCAGGCCCGCGATCTCACCCGCGTCCTTCGTCGCCTGACGCTCGGCGTCGTTGAAGTACGCGGGGACGGTGATGACCGCGTCGGTCACCGTGTCGCCCAGGTACTGCTCGGCGTCGCGCTTGAGCTTCTGGAGGATGCGCGCCGAGATCTCCTGCGGCGTGTAGTTCTTGCCGTCGATCGACTGGGTCTTCCAGTCGGTGCCCATGTGGCGCTTGACCGAGGTCAGCGTGCGGTCGACGTTGGTGACGGCCTGGCGCTTGGCGGTCTCGCCGACGAGCACCTCGCCGTCCTTGGTGAAGGCGACGACCGACGGGGTCGTGCGGAAGCCCTCGGCGTTGGCGATGACCTTCGGCTCGCCGCCCTCGAGGACGGAGACGACGGAGTTCGTCGTGCCGAGGTCGATTCCCACTGCACGTGCCATGTGTGTTTCTCCTTTGTGGAACGGATCGGGGTGAAGTCTGTCGAGATTGAGCCGTCGCGGCTCAAGTTCGCTCTGCGTCCACGATAGACCGCACCGCCGGTGCTGTCAAACCAAGTTGATACGACTCTTATCAACTTTTCAGGTGCGGTGCCGACTGCTGGGCGTCGGCCGGCGGCGGCCGGCGTGGGCCTCTGCACCGCGGACGGGGGCGAAAGCAGGCTGGATCGGCCGGAGGCGTCCCCGGCGGCGCCCACCCCGGCAGTCGGGCCTGCTTTCCGCACGTCTGCCCGCGCCGGACCCCGCCCGGCGGGCAGGATGGATGCCATGTCCCTGCCCGCCGTCTTCACCCGCCTGGTCGGCCCCCGCGTCACCCTCGACCCGCTGCGCCCGGACGACATCGAGCCCCTCTACGCGATGCAGTCCGACCCCGAGGTGTGCCGCTACCTGCTCTACGAGCCCCGCACCCGGGAGAAGGTCGAAGAGGTGCTCGCCCGCGATGCCGCGGCGCTCCGCCTGGCCGAGCCGGGCGACTACCTGCAGCCCACCATCCGCGACGAGCACGGCGACTTCATCGGGACGATGTACCTCGACCTCAAGAGCGTCGACGACCGCACCGCCGAGATCGGCTGGATCCTGCTCCCGGCGGCGCAGGGCCGGGGATACGCCGCCGAGGCGGCGCGCCTGCTCCTCGCCTACTGCTTCGACGACCTCGGCCTGCACCGCGTGTACGCGGAGCTCGATCCCCGCAACGACGCCTCGGTCGCGCTGTGCCTGCGCCTGGGCATGCGCCACGAGGGACACTTCGTCGAGGACATGTTCCTCAAGGGCGAGTGGACCGACACCGGCCGCTACGCGATCCTGGAACGCGAATGGGCGGGGCGCCGGGGCACGGCGCCGGTAGCCTGAGCACACCCCCGCACCGCCGCGGGGGTGCAGCACCCGTCGCGGGTGCGGCACCCTCCGTTCACGGAAGAGTCCTAGCGTGACCCACATGTCGCTCCCCGACCAGCCCGCACCCGACTCCGTCCACGCCGCGGCGGCGGGCACGACCGAGGCCACCCGCAAGCCCGGCGTCCTGGCGTGGGCGCTCTGGGACTGGGGTTCGGCGGCGTTCAACGCCGTCGTCACGACATTCGTCTTCAGCACCTACCTCTCCAGCAGCTACTTCATCGATCCGGCGATCGTCGAGGCCGCGGGCGGCAACGCCGAGGACCCCGCCCTCGTCGCCGCCGAGGCGTCCAACGCGTCGCTGATCGGCGTGGCGCTGATGATCGCCGGCATCCTCATCGCCGTCCTGGCCCCCGTGCTCGGCCAGCGCTCCGACGGCTCGGGGCGCCGCAAGCTCTGGCTCGGGATCAACACGGGCGTCGTCGTGCTGGCGATGGCGGCGATGGTGTTCGTCGAGGGAACGCCCGGGTACCTCGTCCTCGGGGCGACGCTCCTGGCCGTCGGCAACGTCTTCTTCGAGTTCGCGGGCGTCAACTACAACGCGATGCTCGTGCAGGTCTCCACCCGCGAGAACATGGGCCGCGTCTCGGGCTTCGGGTGGGGCATGGGCTACGTCGGCGGGATCGTGCTGCTGATCATCCTCCTCGTCGGCTTCATCGGGCTGGGCGACGAGCCAGGCCCGCTCGGGATCACCGAGGAGGGCGGACTCAGCATCCGCTTGGCGGTGCTCGCCTCGGCCGTGTGGTTCGCCGTCTTCGCGATCCCGGTGCTGCTGCGCGTTCCCGAGATCCCCGCCCGCGCCCGCGCGAACCGGGTCGGCTTCTTCGCCTCCTACCGCGTGCTGTTCGGCACGCTCCGCAAGCTCTGGCACGGCAATCGCCAGGTGCTGCAGTTCCTGCTGGCGAGCGCCGTGTTCCGCGACGGCCTGGCCGGCGTCTTCACCTTCGGCGCGATCATCGCCGCACAGGTGTTCGGCTTCACGTCGACGCAGGTGCTCTATTTCGCCGTCGCCGCCAACGTCGTGGCGGGCGTCTCGACGATCCTCGCCGGACGCCTCGACGACCGCTTCGGTCCGAAGAACGTCATCATGGCCTCGCTCATCGGGCTCGTGATCGCCGGCACCGCGGTGCTCTTCATCGGCACCGCCGCGGTCGGCTTCTGGATCGTCGGGCTCATCCTGTGCATGTTCGTGGGGCCGATCCAGTCGGCGTCGCGATCGTTCCTGGCGCGGATCACGCCCGAGGGGCGCGAGGGCGAGGTCTTCGGCCTGTATGCCACCACCGGCCGCGCGGTGTCTTTCCTGGCGCCCGGACTGTTCGCCCTCTTCGTCGGACTGTCCGGCGATACGCGCCTGGGCATCCTCGGCATCGTGATCATCCTGCTGGCGGGCCTGCTGCTCATGCTGCCGGTGAAGACCCAGCAGGTCGCCATCGACTGACCGGTCGAGCCGGTCGCGCGTTCACAACTCCGGAAGCGCCTGGCGCTCGAGGGGCGGAAGCGGCCGATGCGTCGCCCTGCGGCCCGGATGTCCGGAGTTGTGCACCGGGCGACGCGCCCAATGGGAAGTCGGTCAGGCCTGGGGCCACGCCGCTGCGAGCTTGGAGAGCAGACGCGCGAGCTCGGCGCGCTCGGCGTCGCTGAATCCGGCGAGCGCGGTCTGGATGCGCTCCCGCCGCTCGCCGCGGAAGCCACGGGCGATCCGGCTCCCCTGCTCGGTGAGGGCGACGCGGGTGCGGCGCGCGTCGTCGGGATCGGCCTCGCGCTGCACGAGGCCGAGGTCGACGGCCTGCTGGATCAGACGGGAGGCCCGCGGCTGGTCCACCCCGATCGCCTCGCCCACCTCGCTCACCGAGAGGGGGTGGGAGGCTGCCGCGAGGGCGTCGAGCAGGCGCAGTCGCGCCGGTCCGCCGCCGAAGCGCGCGTGGGGAGCGAAGGGACCGTGGCCCCAGCCAGGTCCGCCGGGGCGCCCTCGCCCGCCCGGGCCGTCGCCGCGGCCGCCCGCGTCGTGGGCGTCGTGACCGCCCCCGCCGTGGCTCCCGCCGCCGCCGTGCCCACCGCCGCCGTGCCCGCCGGGTCCGAACGGACCACCCGGCCCGAACGGCGGGCGAGGGGGACGGCCGCGCAGCTGCGAGAGGGCGGCGACGATCGCGTCGAGGTCGGCAGCATCCGTCATGCCTCCACGGTACATGCCACTTGACATGTTTCTCAGATGCATGTCACACTACATACGCATGCACATGTACATGCATCTGCGACGCTCACCGCAGCGACAGACGACCCGGCGGGATCAGATCCCGCCCACGAAAGGACTTCTCATGGAGAACCCCACACCCCACCCCGAACACCCGCAGCCCGCGTCCCGGCCCCTCGGCTTCTGGCTGCGCGCCGTCGACCGGCTCCTCACGCACGAGTTCGCCGCGGCCTTCGAGACCGAAGGCGTGACGCGACGCGAGTGGATGATCCTGAACGTCCTCGACGGATCCGTCGAGGCACCCGAGATCGCCGCCCGCATCGCGCGCGGCAAGAAGCTCCGCTCGCTCGCCGAGCGCGGCTGGGCCGTCGAGACCGACGGCACCTGGACGCTCACCGACGAGGGACGTGCCGCCAAGGCGCGCCTGTCCGAGACGGTCGACGGCATCCGCTCCCGCGTGGCCGGCGCCGTCTCGGAGGCCGACTTCGCCACGACCCTCGCGTCACTGCAGGCGATGGCCCGGGAGCTCGGCGGCGACGACCTCGCCGCCGGACTCGGCCGGCCCGGCCCCGGCCGTGGCTTCGGCCGCCGCGGATTCCGTCCCGGGTTCCGCCCGGGCTTCGGCGACGTGCCCGGATTCGGCCCGAACCGCTTCGACGGCCAGCGGTTCCCCAGCGCCCTCCACGGCGGACACGGCCCCTGCGGTGGCCCGCGCGGGCACCGCCACGGCCACCACCACGGCGACGGCGGCGAGCGCGCCTACGAGCGCGGCTTCGATGCCGGCTTCGCCCGCGGACGCGAGGAGCGCACGGCCTGACCCGCACGAGCCGACCTGCACGACCAGACGGCCGCTGCCCTTCCGGGGAACGGCCGTCTGGTCGTATCGGGGCGCGAGATCGGGTCAGTGACCGGGCGCGCCCGCGTCGGTCGTGCCGACGTCGGTGCGGTGGAAGTTCTGGAAAGAGCGGGAGGCGGTCGGTCCGCGCTGCCCCTGGTAGCGGTTGCCGTACGGACCCGATCCGTAAGGCGACTCGGTGGCCGACGACAGACGGAAGAAGCAGAGCTGTCCGATCTTCATCCCGGGCCACAGCTTGATCGGCAGGGTCGCGACGTTCGACAGCTCGAGGGTCACGTGCCCCGAGAAGCCCGGATCGATGAAGCCGGCCGTCGAGTGGGTCAGCAGGCCCAGACGACCGAGCGAGGACTTGCCCTCCAGGCGGGCGGCGACGTCGTCGGGCAGGGTGACGAGCTCGAACGTCGATCCGAGCACGAACTCGCCCGGGTGGAGCACGAACGGCTCGTCGGGGTCGACCTCGATGAGGTGGGTCAGGTCCGGCTGGTCCTCCGCCGGGTCGATGAACGGGTACTTGTGGTTGTCGAACAGCCGGAAGTACCGGTCGAGACGGACGTCGACGCTCGAGGGCTGGACCATCGCCGGGTCCCAGGGGTCGAGCCCGACCCGTCCGAGGTCGATCTCCCGGCGGATGTCGCGATCACTGAGCAGCACGCGGCCAGCCTACTGGCCGAGGACGGCCGCCCGGATCGCCGCGACGGGCACCTTCGGCGACCTGTCGTCATACAGCAGGCCGTTGGTCTCCTGCCCGGTGTCGGTGAGCTGGGTGTAGCAGAACCCGCTCAGCGGCGGCGCGGCCTCGGCGGCGGCGATGAGGGCGCACACCCGGTCGCCGAACTCCTCCGGGGTGTCGGCCGTGGAGTAGCCCCAGTCGGTGCCGTTCGCGGGACGCAGGCTCACTCCGCCGAACTCGGTCAGCATGATCGGCTTGACGCCCGTGTCGCCGTCGACCGAGATGCGGCGTCCGGCCGGCCCGAAGCCCGAGATCATGGCGTCGAGCGAAGCGGCGTCGCCGTAGCGGGCGGCGAGGACCTCGGGGCGCGCCTCGTAGTCGTGGATCGTCCAGATGTCGGAGCGCGTGTGCTCCCAGCCGTCGTTGGAGATGACGGGCCGCGAGCCGTCGAGGGCGCGGGTGATGTCGGCCACCGAACGGCTGAGCGCGCGCTGACGCGGATCGTGGGCGATGTGCTGCACGCCCCAGCTCTCGTTGAGCGGAACCCAGACGATCACACTGGGGTGCGATTGGTCGCGCCCGACGAGGCTCGTCCACTCGGAGACGAGGTTGGTCACCGCGCGCCGATCGAACGCGTAGGCGCTGGCGGTCTCGGCCCACACCATGAGGCCGAGCCGGTCGGCCCAGTAGAGGAAGCGGGGATCCTCGGCCTTCTGGTGCACGCGCGCTGTGTTGAAGCCCAGCTCGCGGATGAGCTCGACCTCCCGGCGGAGCGCCTCGGCGCTCGGAGCGGCCAGATGCGACTCGGGCCAGTAGTTCTGGGCGAGCACCGCCCGGAGCCTGGTCGGCCGGTCGTTCAGGAGGAAGGCCGTGCCGTCGGTGCCGACGCTGCGCATGCCGAGGTAGCTCGCCACGGCATCGGACGAGGACGGCGACGCGAGGCGGACCACGGCGTCGATCAGCTGCGGGCTCTCGGGGCTCCACAGGAGCTCCTCGTGCTGCTGGCCGTTCGTCTGACGCGGCAGCGTGAGCCGCAGCGTCTCGAACCGGGACAGCACCTTCGTCCGCGCCTCGGCGAGGATCTCGCCGTCGTGCCGCAGCTCGACGTGCAGCCACGCGTCGTCCTCGACGGGGCCGGACAGCTCCACCTCGACGCTCACGCCGGCCGTGGGGATGTCGGAGTCCCACCCGAGCCGCGCGATCGCGGTGCGCGGCACCACCTCCAGCCACACCGGCTGCCAGATGCCGGTCGTGCGGTGATACCAGATGGCATGCGGCTGATCCCGCCAGTCCTGCTTGCCACGCAGGATCGATACGTCCTCGGGGTCGTCGACGGCGTGGACGACGATCTCATCGCCGCCGTCGGCGCGCAGCACCGCGGTGATGTCGGCGGTGAACGGGGACTGGCCGCCGCGGTGGGTGGCCACCACCACGCCGTTGACCCAGACGGTCGCCTCCCAGTCCACGGCGCCGAAGTGGAGCAGCACCCGTCCGTCGCCGGCGTCGCCGCCCGCCGCCGCGAGGTCGGCCGCCGTGATCGCGCGGCGGTACCAGACCGAGTGCAGCATCCCGGACTCCGCCAGCCCCGAGGCGGCGGACTCGGGCGGGAAGGGCACGGTGATGGTGCGGTCGAAGGAGACCTCTGCCGGCTGCGCGTCTGGCGCGCCGAGCGCGAAGTCCCACGGCCCGGTGAGGTCGGCCCAGTCCGGCCTCATCAGCTGAGGGCGCGGGTAGGTCCCGTCCTGCGTCGATGCGACGGGAAGCGGGGTGGCGCTCACGTGTGTCCTCCTGTGCTCGCCCGGTCGGCGATGGTGAATGGGATCGCCGGCGACCCTGCCGACGAGGGGGTGATCAGCAGGTCGATGGCGGCGCGCGCGAGTGCCCGCGTGTCGGGCGCGACCGAGCTGAGCGACGGTGTGCTGTAGCTGGCCTCGTCGATGTCGTCGAAGCCGATCACCGCGACCTGCTCGGGCACGCTCACGCCGCGCGCGCCGAGCACGTGGAGGGCGCCGAGGGCCAGCAGATCGTTGAAGGCGAAGACGGCGTCGAACTCCACGCCGGTGTCGAGCAGGTGTGCGGCGGCGGCGGCGCCGTCGGCGCGGTGGTAGCCGTCGACGACGCCCACGAGAGCGGGATCGAACGGGATGCCCACCGCCTCGAGCGCGGCGCGATATCCCGACAGGCGGAGCACCGAGGTCTCGTTCGGGCCGTCCTGCTGCATGCCAATCGCGGCGATGCGGCGGCGGCCCCGGGAGAGCAGATGCTCCACCGCGGCGCGCGCGGCGGCGGTGTTGTCGACCGCGACGTGCGGGAGCGAGGTCTCGCCGATGTGCTCGCCGAGGAGGATGAGGGGCGTCGGATCCTCGCGGTGCTCGAGGTCGGCGGCGGTCAGCGCGAGGGGGCTCAGGATCAGCCCGTCCATGAGGGGGAGGTCGATGCCGTGGGCGATACGCTCCTCGGCATCCTTCCGACCGTCGGTCTGGTTGATGAGAACGGTGATCGAGCGCTCCTGCGCAGCGCGCACGAGGTCGGACGCGAGCTCGGCGAAGTAGGGCTGACTGAGGTCCGGAAGGGCGACGGCGACCATGCCGGTGCGGCCGCTGCGCAGGTTGCGGGCCGCGACGTTCGGTCGGTAGCCGAGGTCGACGATGGCGGCCTGGACGCGGGCCTTCAGCTCGTCGGTGACCCAGCCGGTGCCGTTGACCACGTTGGAGACCGTCTTGGCCGAGACGCCCACGCGCTCGGCGACGTCCTTCAGGGTCGTCCTGCCCACTCGGTCCACCTCCTTCGATGCGTTCGTGCGACTCACAGTGTCACACCCGGGTTCATCATTCAACGATTACCAAAAGGGTCTTGTTCAACGATTACCACGTCAGGTATAACAGATTGCACCCCGCACGTTCAACGTTGAACTAGAAAGGAAGATCGATGGAGACACAGCACTCACCGCGGCGCCGCCTCACCCGCGGCCTCCGCCTCGCCACCGCCGGCGCCGGCATCCTGGCGCTCGCGCTCACCGGCTGCGCCGGACAGGGGACCACCGGCAACGGCGACAGCGGAGACGGCGGAGACGGGGGCAAGATCTCGCTCACGTTCTGGAACGGATTCACCGGACCCGACGGGCCCGCGCTCGAGAAGGTGATCGAGGACTTCAACGCGTCGCAGGACGAGGTCGAGGTGAAGGCCGAGATCATGCCCTGGGACACGCTGTACCAGAAGGTCCTCACTGCGGTCGCCGGCAACGACGGTCCCGACATCATCGCCATGTCGGCGGCGCGCATGCCGCAGTTCGCCAAGCAGGGGATGTTCCTGCCGGTGGACGACTACTACGAGGACGCGGGCAACGACTCCGCCGCCCTGGCCGAGGCGGCCATCAACGCCTCCGTCTTCGACGGCGTGAACTACGGGGTCCCCGTCAACTACACGCCCATGATGATGTACTACAACAAGGACCTCTTCGAGGCCGCCGGGCTCGACCCCGAGGCGCCGCCCACCACGTGGGAGGAGTTCGCCGCGATGGTCCCGAAGCTCACCGTCGACGAGAACGGCGACGGCAAGCCCGAGCAGTACGCCACCGCCCTCGGCGACCACGAGACCGTCCCCGTCTTCCCCGCGCTGCTGTGGGGCACCGGCGGTGCGGTCGTCTCCGACGACGGCACCACGTCGATGCTCGGCGACGACGCGAGCCTCGAGGCGCTGAACTTCTGGGTGGACCTCGTGAAGAACCAGAAGGCATCGCCGATCGGGCTGTCGGGCGCCGACGCCGACAAGCTGTTCCTCACCGGGAAGGCCGCGACCGAGATCGTCGGACCGTGGATGACCACCGGCTTCGAGGACGCGGGCCTGAACTTCGGCATCGCTCCCCCGCCCGCAGGTCCCGACAGCGACGCCGTGCTCGCCGACGTGGTCTCGATGGGCCTGCCGGCCGGCACCGACGACGCGACCAAGGAGGCCGCGTACGCGTTCTTCGCGTACTGGAACTCCGCCGAGGGGCAGACCACCTGGGCCGACGGATCGGGCTTCCCCCCGAACCGCGCCGACGTGGCCGACAAGGTGACCGCCAGCCCGTACCCGGCGATCTTCGGAGACGCCGCCGTGGCGAGCCGTGCGAAGATCCTGCTGGCAGGGGTCGCCGCCGGCGGCACCATCACGGAGACCATCTTCTGGCCGTCGCTGCAGAAGGCCCTCAACGGCGACGGGACGGTCGACTCGATCTTCCCCGCCGCCTCCGAGCAGGTCCAGGCAGAACTCGACAAGTGACACCCGCGCGCGGGTCGGAGCGCGTTGCTCCGGCCCGCGCGTCCGGCCCGCCCGCGCGGGTCGCACCCCAAGGAGATCCCCGATGACGGTCACCGATCCGGCCCCGTCCGCCCTGTCCGCCGCATCCGCCCGCTCGTCCGCGCCGACCGCCCTGTCGCGGCGGCGGCGCCGCGGTCCCGCATCCCGACGGCAGCTCACCGCGTGGCTGTTCCTCGCCCCCGCGCTCATCGTGCTCGTGGCGTTCACCCTCTACCCGATGGCGCAGGCGGTCTACCTGTCACTCACGAACTACAACCTGATCGCCGCCGCCGAGTGGATCGGGCTGGACAACTACGTCGAACTCGCCGGCGATCCGGCGTTCTGGAACGCGTTCTGGAACACCGTCCTCTACGCCGTCGTGGTCGCCCCGGTCACCGTCGTCCTGGCGCTGGTGTTCGCCGTGATGCTGAACCAGGCGTTCTTCGGCCGCACGTTCGTGCGCACCGCCATCTTCCTGCCGTTCATCGTGTCGCTCGGGATCATCGCCATCGCCTGGTCGTTCCTGCTCGACCCGAACATCGGGCTCCTCTCCTACTGGTTCGGCCAGCTCGGCATCGTCACCGAGCAGGGCTGGCTGAGCGACCCGCGCTTCGCGATGCCCGCGGTCATGATGGTCGGCGTGTGGAAGTTCGTCGGCTTCTACATGGTCATCTACCTCGCCGGCCTGCAGTCCATCCCCGCCGAGCTGTACGAGGCGGCCAAGATCGACGGCACCACCGCGTGGCAGCGCTTCCGCAACGTGACCCTCCCGCTCCTGTCGAACCAGACCCTCCTCGTCTCGGTCCTCGCGCTCATCGCCACCCTGCAGGCCTTCGACCAGATCTACGTCATGACCCGCGGCGGCCCCTACTTCAAGACGGAGACACTCGTCATGCTCATCTACCGCGAGGGGTTCCAGGAGCTGCGCTTCGGGTACGCCTCGGCGATCTCGTTCGTGCTCCTGCTGTTCGTCTTCGCGCTCTCGATGGTCCAGTACGGCTGGCTCCGGCGCCGGGCGGTGACGTACTGATGACCACCACGCTCGACCGTCCCGTCACCCGCGACCTCGGCGCCCTCGACCGCCGTCGCCTCACCCTCTACCGCGCATCGAAGTGGGCGCTCGCGATCGTCGCGATCCTCATCGCCCTGCTGATGCTGCTGCCGATCGTGTGGCTCGTCTTCACGGCGTTCAAACCGGAATCCGACATCGTCACCTACCCGCCGACGCTGTGGCCGCGAGAGTTCACCCTCGAGCACTTCGTCGACGTGTGGGAGCGGATCCCGTTCGCCCAGCTCTACGTCAACACGATCATCTTCGCCGGCGGCGTGACGATCATCTCGCTGCTGCTGGACTCGATGGCGGCCTATGCGCTGGCGCGGCTGCCCTTCCGCGGCCGCGGCGTCGTCATGGTGCTGATCCTCATCCTGCTGATGCTGCCGTTCCAGGTGACGCTCATCCCGCTCTACGACATGCTCAACGGGTTCGGACTCACCAATACCCTGCCCGGCATGATCATTCCGCGGATGACCAACGCCTTCGGCATCTTCTTCCTCACGCAGTTCTTTCTCTCGCTCCCGCGCGACCTGGAGGAGGCGGCACGGGTCGACGGCGCGTCGGAGTGGCGCATCTACCGTCAGATCGTGATGCCGCTGGCCAAGCCCGCCCTGCTCACGTTGGGTCTGTTCCACTTCCAGTACAACTGGAACGACCTCCTGTGGCCGCTGGTCATGTCCTCGAGCCTGGAGTCCTCGACGCTCCCCGCCGGCCTCGCCCTCTTCATGGGCCAGCACGTCGTCGAGTACGGGCTGCTCATGGCGGGATCGCTCCTGGCACTGCTGCCGGTGGTCGTCTTCTTCCTCCTCATCCAGCGCAGCTTCGTCGCCGGCATCGCCACGACCGGGCTCAAGTGACGCGATCCTCCCCCGAACGAAAGGCATCCATGGACCGCTGGTACGACGACGGCCGCCTCCGCTACGGCGTCGGCATCGAAGACACCTTCATCCCGCAGATCCGGCCGGGTCACCGCAAGCTCGACGAGTACGAGCTCACCCAGCACTACACGCACTGGCGCGAGGACCTCGACCTCGTGGCGGAGTCCGGTGCCGAGTTCGTCCGCTGGGGCGTGCCCTGGTACCTCGTCGAGCCGGAGCCGGGCGTCTTCGACTGGTCGTGGACCGACCAGGTCGCCGAGCACCTGAGCGCGCTCGGCGTCCGCTGCATCGTCGACCTCATGCACTACGGCACGCCGACGTGGCTCGAGAACTCGTTCCTGAACGCGCAGTATCCCGAGCGGGTCGCCGCGTACGGCCGTGCGGTCGCCGAGCGCTACCGCGGCGTCTGGACCGACTACACGCCGCTGAACGAACCCATCGTCAACGCGGAGTGGTGCGGCGAGATGGGCAAGTGGCCGCCGTACCTCACCGGCGTCGACGGCTTCCTCACCGTCACGAAGGCCCTGGCCAAGGGCATGGTCCGCACCCAGCAGGAGATCGCCGCCGCCGATCCGGATGCCGTCTTCGTCCACGTCGACGCCGGCTTCCGCTACGAGGGCGAGACGACGCCGCTCCCCCGCGCGCTCCTCGAGGAGCGCCGGTTCCTCGCCCTCGACCTCATCACCGGCCGCGTGGACGACGCGCATCCGCTGCGCTCCTGGCTCGGTGAGAACGGCTACACCGACGCCGACCTCGCCTGGTTCGCCGACAACGCCGTCACCCCCGACGTGCTCGGCGTCAACTACTACCCGGCGTTCACGACGATCCGCATGGACGACGACGGGACGAAGTCGCCCGTCCAGGCGGGCACCTCGGGACTTCGCGACCTCGTGCAGCTGTACAGCGAGCGCTACAGGCTGCCGATCGTCATCACCGAGACGTCGCTCGTCGGCACCCCAGACGAGAAGATCGCGTGGCTTCACGAGTCCGAGCAGGAGGTCGAGGTGCTGCGCGCCGACGGCATCCCGATCGTCGGCTACACGTGGTTCCCTTTCCTCGACCTCGTCGACTGGCTCTACCGCTTCGACGACAAGCCGGTGGATGACTGGATGCTCGACTTCGGCCTCGTGAACCTCGTGCGCGGCGGCGACCAGCAGCTCGCCCGCAGCAAGAACGCGGCCTTCGACGTGTACCAGGAGATCGCCCGCCGCCACCGCTGAGAGGCGGGGCGGGCGGGGCGGTCCCGCCTCAGCCGCGCGTCCAGCCCGGCTGCGCGTGCCCGGGAAACTCCCCCGGGCGCGCGCCGCGGCGGTTCGCCGACTCGACCTCCGCAGCGTCGAGGTAGGCGCGCGCTCGCACCGTGCCGGCGCCGTCCACGAACCAGAGGCCGAAGCGGCCCGGGGCGGGGTGCGTCGGCACGGCGATCGACACGGCGTCCGACAGCCGGAACGGCACCGCCTGTACCTCTGCGGACTCGGCGCCGGCGTGCGGCGCCTCCGCCGGCAGCGGCGCGTACGCGGCGAGCCACGCACCGACGACGGTGCCGCGGACGGCATCCGTCCCGTGATGCGAGATGTGCACGTCGACGGTCGTCTCCGCGTCGGGCGGCACGATGTCAGCGCCGGCCGCACGCGGGACGAGGTCGATGACGATCACCGTCTCCGCGTTGACGTCGCGAGGCACCAGGCCCGCGCCATCCTTCAGCCGCCGGTCGGTCGTCAGCAGCCCGGCCGCCTCGTGCTCGACGTCGGCGAACTCCGTGTACACGTAGCCGGCGTACCGGTCGTGCCTGCGGAGCTCCTGCGTCTCCCAGCGAAGGTGCCAGATCCGCTCGAGGCTCGTGAACCCTTCGCCGTACTCGCTGTTGATGAGCGGGATGCCGGTGCGCGGCGTGTCGTCCGAACCGTACAGCGACTTGTCGACGACGAAGTCGGGACCCAGCCGCACCGGGAAGGTCTCCTGCTCACCGCTCGCGAGCGCACCGACGGCGCGCGCCCACTCTCCGAGGTCGGGTTCGTAGTAGTGCCAGTCGAGGAGGTCGGTCTTCACGTGCGACCAGCCGGAGTTCTCCACGATCAGCCGCGAGTCGTCGAGCGCCCGGAGCCGGTCGTACGCGTGACGCGCGGCCTCGGCGCGCGCGGGGCTCCCCGGGATGTCCCAGTCGAGCCCCCACTCCTCGTTGTAGAGACCCCAGATGACGATGCTCGGGTGGTTGCCGTCGCGCTCGACCATGCCCTCGAGCTGCGCCTCGAACGCGGCGGCGGACGCCGGCGAGTACCGGCTCGGGCAAGCGGGTTCCGCCCAGACGAGCATCCCCGCCCGGTCGGCCTCGGCGAGCCACAGCGGCTCCTCGAACTTCAGGTGCTTCCGCACCAGGTTGTAGCCGAGCTCCGCCGCCCAGGCGACGTCGCCGAGGAGGTCGTCGACCGTCGGCGCCGTGAGTCCCGTCTCCGGCCAGTAGCCCTGGTCTAGCACGCCGCGGACATAGAGGCGCTCCCCGTTGAGATGGAGCTCCTCGCCGCGCGCCTCGATGCGACGCAGTCCGCCCGTCACCGTGACGAGGTCGTCGCCGGTGCGGACGCGAAGGCGGTAGAGGTGCGGGTCCTCGGGCGACCACAGGTGCGGTGCGGCGATCGGTATCCGGCCCTCGGCCACGCCCTCGGGGTCCGCGACGAGCCGGATCCGCTCCTCCGCCCCGTCGAGCTCGACCTCGACCTCGGCGCCGGCAGGATGGTCGCCGTCCAGCACGACGCGCACGTCGAATCCGTCGAGGCTGTCGCCGCGCATCGCGACCGATTGAGCGTACGTGCGTCCCCGCGCCTCGAGCCACACGCTCTGCCAGATGCCCGACGTGGGGGTGAACGACACTCCGTCGTAGTCGTCGCGCGGGATCGAGCGCTGCTTGCCGTGCGGGATCTCCCGCTTGTCGGCCGGCGCGTGCACGGCGACGGCGATCTCGTCTCCCGCGCTCGACGCCTCGTCGGTGCGCCGGTCTGCGGACGCGCGCAGGGCGTCGGTGATGTCGAACTCGAAGTACTCGTAGCCCCCGCGGTGCTCCCCGACCCGGATGCCGTTCACCTCGACGACGGCGTGGTGGTGCACGGCGCCGAAGCAGAGCACGACGCGCGCGCCCGACCAGGACGCCGGCACCTCGATGCGGCGGCGGTACGTCGCCTGCTCCAGCCAGGTGCGTCCGACGCCGGACGCCGCCGTCTCCCAGGCGAACGGCACGGTGATGCGCTCCGGTGCGCCGTCGGCCTCGAAGCCCCATGCGCCGTTGAGCGACAGCCAGCGCTCGGAGCGGTCCCGATCGGGGCGCGGGTACTCGGGGCGCGGCACCGTCGCGGTGCCGACGCTCGTCGTCTCGTCGGGGATGGTCGTCGTCATGTGTGGTCAGCCCTTCACGCTGCCGGCGAGGATGCCGTTGATGAAATGCCGCTGCAGAGCCATGAACAGGATCAGAAGCGGGATGAGTGCGACGGAGCTCGCCGCGAGGAGTTCTGCCGTGACCGTGGCGTAGTCGGCCCCGACCCGGTTGCCGCTGATCGTGGAGGCGAGGCCCGAGAGCACCACCTGGATCGTCGCCATCTGCTCGGTGTTGGCGACGATCACCGGCCAGACGAAGTCGTTGTAGATGTTCATGATCGTGAGCACCGCCAGGCCCGCGAGTCCGGGGCGGATCACGGGCAGCACGATGCGCGTGAAGATGCCGAACTCGCTGCAGCCGTCGACGCGCGCGGCGTCGATGAGCTCATCGGGCACGGCGGAGATCACCTGTCTCATCCAGAAGATGGCGAACGCATCGATCGCGCCGGGGAGGATGAGCGCCTGGTAGGTGTTGATCCATCCGAACGCCTTCATCTGCAGCAGGAGCGGGATGATCAGGACGATCGTCGGGAGCATCAGGGTGATGAGCACCGCGCCGAAGATGAGGTTCTTGCCGCGGAAGTCGTACTTCGCGAACGCGAAGCCCGCGAGTGGGGCGAAGAACATCGTGATGCCGCCCTTGAACAGGAGGACGATCCCCGTGTTCAGGAAGCCTGTCGCCAACGGGACATCGTGGAACACTCGCACGAAGTTGTCGACCGTGAACGTGGACGGATCGAACAGCAGGGGGTAGCGGATGATGTCGGCGGGCTGCTTGAACGAGGAGAG
The DNA here is from genome assembly GCF_950097975.1 of Microbacterium sp. T2.11-28. GTDB lineage: Bacteria > Actinomycetota > Actinomycetes > Actinomycetales > Microbacteriaceae > Microbacterium. The sequence continues at coordinate 101,440 of NZ_CATNHF010000023.1, read as the reverse complement.
CAGCGCCCAGATCACCGGGCCGAGGAAGCCCAGGAGCAGCAGGACGAGGAAGAGGTGCGAGACGGCGCCTCGGACGCGATCGGGACGGGTGCGTGTCGTGGCCATGGCTCAGTCCTTCGCTCGCAGCAGCCGGACGAAGCCGAGCGACAGCGCCAGCACCAGGATGACGAGCAGGAACGAGTTGGCCGCCCCGGTGCCGAGGTCGGCCCGCGTGATGTGGTTGTACAGGTAGTAGCCCGCCGTCGTGGTCGAGTTGTAGGGGCCGCCCTGGGTCATCACGTACGGCTCGGCGAACATCTGGAAGACCGCCAGGGTCTGCAGCACGACGCAGAACATGATCGTGCGGCGCAGCAGCGGCACCGTGATGCTCCAGAGCTGCCGCGGGCGGCTGGCGCCGTCGATCGCCGCGGCCTCGTAGATCGAGCCGTCGATCGACTGCAGGCCCGACAGCAGGATGATCACGATGAAGCCGGTCGTCTTCCACAGGAACAGGAGGGCGAGGGTGGGCTTGGCCCACATGGTCGTCGTCAGCCAGCCGACGTCGGGGATGCCGAAGAGGTTCAGCACGGCGTTGACCGCTCCGTACCCCTGGTCGAAGAGCACGATCCAGATCTGCGCGATGGCGACCAGCGGCGTCACGAACGGGACGATGTACGCGATCCGGTACATCCCGCGGAACTTCAGCGTGGCCGAGTTCAGCAGGACCGCGATCACGACACCGATGACCAGCTGGATCGGGACGATGAGCAGCCACAGCACCGCGGAGTTGCCGATCGAGGACCAGAACTGCGGGCTCGTCAGCAGGTAGGTGTAGTTGCCGAGACCGACCCACTCCGCCGCCCCTGATCCGCGCCAGTTCGTGAAGCTGAGACGGAACGTGTAGATCAGGGGGTACACGCTGAACGCGAGGAAGATCGCGATGAACGGCAGCACGAACAGGTACGGGGCGGAGAGCCTCCGGACGCGTGCGCCGGACAGGCGTCGCCTGCGGGGCGTGAGGGCGGAGCGGGTGGTCACGGCGGTCACTGTCGGTCGATGAGGTTCGTCTGGATCTGCTCGGTGGACTGCGAGATCACCTCGGCGGGCTCGAGATCGCCGTCGAGCATGCGCTGGAGGTCGTTGCCGAGGTAGTCCACGGCGCCGCCCCACCAGGTCGGGATCGGGCCGGCGGCGGGGATCTCGGCCCCGGCCGACGTCGCGACCTCCCAGAGGTCCTGACCGCCGAGCGCCTCGACCTCGCCGAACAGCGGGCTGGCCGGGTCGGCGGCGGGCAGGTAGCTCGGGATCGAGGTGTTCAGCCCGTTCGGGTAGACCTCGTTCGGCCCCCATACGGCCGAGTAGCCGGCCTCGTCGAACATCAGGAACTCGTAGAACAGCCACGCGAGGTCGGAGTTCTCCCCGTCCTTCGGCAGCACGAACGACGAGCCGCCCATCGCGCCGCTGCGGGCGCCGCCGGCCTCCCACGCGGGAAGCTCCATCGCCCGCCAGTCGCCGCTCGTCTCGGGGAGGAGCTGCTGCGGCGCGAAGCTGAACCAGATCGCCCACGGGTAGAACACCTGGTTGCCGTTCTCGAGCTCGCCGATGTCGGTCGGGCTCAGGTACTCGGCGCGGGTGCCGAGACCCTCGTCGTTCACCGTGTCGAGGAACGTGAGGATGCGCTCGTACTCCGGGCTGTCGAGCCGCAGCTCGCCCGCCTCGTCGCCGAGCGAGGTGCCGAGCTGGTTGGCGTACATCTCCAGCTGGAGCTGGGCGAGGAACGGCGCCTGCTCCAGGTGGATGGGTCGGGCGCTCGGCACCTTCTCCTGGTAGGCCCGGGCGGCGTCGAGCAGGTCGTCGTACGTCTCGATCTGCGTGGCATCCACTCCCGCCGCCGTCAGCGCCGCCTCGTTGTAGTAGAGCAGCCCAGGGTCGAGGTCGAACGGGATGCCGTAGATGCCGTCCGCGGCGGTGTTCACGGCGAGCTTCTGCGGCGCGATGTCGGCCGCGTAGGGCTCGAGGACGTCCGAGAGGTCCCAGAGGAAGTCGGTGAAGCTCGACACGCGCGCGTCGTCGAGGAACACTCCGTCGGGCACGTCGGTGCCGGTAATGAGGGTGTTCTGCAGCTTCGCGTCGATGTCGACCGCGACGTGGTTCACCGTGATGTCGGGATACTTCTCGTTGAACGCGGCGATCGTGTTCTCGAAGACGGTGAACAGGTCGCCCTCTCGATCCCAGATCGTGATCTCGCCCGACGGGCTCTCCTCGGAGGGAGCCTGGAGGACGTTCGGGTCCGATGATTCGGCGGGCGCCGAGATGTCGGGACCGCAGGCGGTCAGGGCCACGGTGGCCAGGACCGCTGCTGCGCCGGCTGCTGCCGTGCGCACCGTTGCTGTGCGGGTGAGGTGCATCTCACACTCCTTCGTGTTTGCCAACGATGCAAACACTAGCCTGACGTTTGCACACGTTGCAAGCCTAGAATGTGAGCATGCCTGCCACGCTCCGTGACGTCGCCGACCGCGCCGGGGTATCCGTCCGCACGGTCTCGAACGTCGTGAGCGGGTACACCCACGTCAGCGAGCAGATGCGCGAACGCGTCATGCGCGTGATCGAGGAGCTCGACTACCGCGCGAACCCCGTCGCCCGCACCCTCCGCACCGGCCGGACCGGTGCCCTCGCGCTCGTCGTGCCCGAGATCGACGTCCCCTACTTCAGCGAGCTCGCCCGCGACGTGATCGACGCCGCCGCCGTTCAGGGCTACCGGGTCATGATCGATCAGACCGGCAACGACCACCAGCGCGAGCGCGAACTGCTCCTCGGCGAGGACCGCACCATGCTCTTCGACGGCATGCTGTTCAGCCCGCTCGTCACCTCGTCCGAGTTGCTCGAGATGAAGCACTCCCGCAGCGGCGTGCCCCTCGTCCTCCTCGGCGAGCACGAGTTCGACGGCCGCTTCGACCACGTCGCGATCGACAACGTCGCCGCGGCCCGCGAGGCCGTCGCGCACCTCGTCGCGATCGGTCGCCGCCGCATCGCCGCGATCGGCGCCCAGCCCGAGGAGGAGTACGCCACGCCCCGCCAGCGGACCGCCGGCTACGAGGCGGCCCTCACCGACGCAGGCCTTCCCGTCGACCCCGAATGGATGCTTCCTGCCCCCCACTACAGCCGCGCCGACGGCTACCGCGCCACGATGGAGCTGTGCGAGCGGCCGACGAGGCCCGACGCCATCTTCTGCTTCTCGGATCTGCTCGCCGTCGGCGCGATCCGCGCGATCTTCGACGCGGGCCTGAGCGTCCCCGAGGACATCGCCGTCATCGGCATCGACGACATCGAGGAGGGGCGGTACGGCCGTCCCTCGCTGAGCACGGTCTCCCTCGACACCCCGTTCATCGCCCGTGAGGCGATCGGCAGGCTCCTCGCCAGGATCGACGACCCGGCCGAGTCCGCGCAGCGCATCGTCGCGCCACACCGCCTCGTCATGCGGGAGAGCACTTCGGCCTGATCGGCGCAGCGGCGGCTCGGCGTCGGCGTCGGCGTCCAGCCCGGACTACAGCGCCGCGACCGCCCGGACGCACGCGTCGCTCTTCAGCATCGTGAGGGCGCCGAGGAGCATGCCGGCGCCGTACTTCTCGTAGTCGAAGTCGATGTCGCGGACGACCGAGTTGTAGAGAGCCCAGTGCCCCCACTTCACGAGCGTGCCGATGCCCGAGAGGTAGAGGCGCGCGAGCTGACCCTCGGTCGGCTCCGCGCCGGCGTACGCCGCGAAGAGCCTGCGGCGCACGTCGCCCGGGATACCCATGATGGTGAGGTACGCCCCGAGTTCGTAATACCGATCGGTATTGGCGGCGTAGTCGAAGTCGATGAGCATCATGGGCGCACCCGGCTTGACCATGAAGTTCGGCGGGTTCGGGTCGTTGTGCCCGGGGACCAGCTCGAGCCCTCCGGCGACGTAGCGCTCCTGGATCGGACGCCACCGCTCCTGCACCTCGCGCTGGTACGGCTGGAGCGGACGCCCCGTCTCGGCGATCTGCGCCTGGTGCTCGTCGATCATGTCGAAGAGCGTCTTGGTCACCGAGAGGAGTTCCCCGCCGTGGAGCTGACGGTAGAGCCGCATGACCTCGGTCATGCCCGTCGGCGACAGCAGGTCTCCCGCGCCCGAGGAGCGGTAGCCGTCGAGGAACGCGCTCACCTCGATGCCGGTCGCGTCGTCGAAATAGAGGACGTCAGGCCCCACTCCGGTCGAGGCGGCCACGACCGCCGCCTCGTGCGCCGCCTGCCGGTCGACGAAGGCCTCCGCGCCCTGACCCGGAACCTTCAGGAAGCGGATGCCGTCGGGCGCGATCATCCGCCAGTTCACGTTCGTCGTTCCCGAAGAGATCCGCTCCATCCGCAGGTCGCCGCCGAACGGCCAGCCGGGGAGTGTCTCGACCGCCTCGGCGAGGGCGCCGGGCCCAAGTGCGTGCCAATACGTGACGGTCATTCCCATCCCTCCTCGGCCCGCATGATGAGCGCGTCGATCTCGCCGGTCAGCACCGGGTACTCGGCGTGCCACGTGCGGAACATCAGGTACCCGGGGTAGCCGACTTCGGACTCGGGATCGAGCGCGTGCGCCTGCATCGCGCGCAGCAGCACCCAGAGGTCGACGATGACGCCCCACAGACGTGCGCGGGCGAGGGCGCCGGCGTGCGGGCTCCCCCAGATGATCTCGAACGCCTCCTCCGCCGGGAACACCGTCGGGGCCAGCTCGGTGAGGAGGCTCCCGACGTCGGCGAGCGGGTCGGCCAGGCCCGCCGTCGTGCCGCCCGTGAGGAGCACGGCGCCGTCCGGACCCAGCTGGATGTCGGACATCTCCGACGAGAGCCAGCACGGCATCGGTGCCGGACCGCCCGCCACAGCCGCCCGCACGCGCGGCAGCACGACGGCGAGCGGTGCGATCGTGAGGGGCAGCTCCGCGCCCGCGGCGGCGAACCCGTCGATCATCGCCTGCGCCTCCGCGCCGAGATCCCGCGGGGGAAGGTCGGCGCCCGACTCCCGGAACGCGCGCCGGGCCGCCGCCACGGCGGCCACCGCGCCGGGGGCCTGCAGTCGCAGTCCCGTCGCGACGCGCCAGTCCGGGCCCAGCGCCTCCTCGACCGAGATCCCCGACGCCGCGTCGACGACGAGCATCCGCGGACCGACCCCGGCCCGTGACGCCGCCGCACGGGCGACGGCGGCCGCGCTCGCGGCGGCGTGCGGGCGCGGCGCCTTCCCGATCACGCCGACCCCGGCAGCCGTCGTCGCGCGCCAGCTCTCGTGCGAGGCGCCCTGCCAGCTGAGGAGCGCCGCGCCGATGCCGGTGGGCTGCCAGTCCAGGCTCGCCCACTCGTCAGGAAGGCCGCTCAGCCGCGCGCTCATGCGCCGGCGACCCCCGCGAACGGGAAGGCGAGGTCGAACGAGCGCTCCTGCTCCAGGAGCGCGAGCACGGCGAGCACGCCTGCGTCGTCGAAGCGTCGGCCGCCGATCTGCACCCCGATCGGCATCCCGCTCGCCGACATCGCGACCGGCACCGTGCCGGCGGGGAGGCTCGTGAGGTTGTACGGCGAGGTGAAGACCATGTGGTCGAGCGAGTAGTCGTTGCGCACGGGGGTGACGTTCTCCGCGGGGAACGAAACGACCGGCGTCACGGGCGAGAGGACGTAGTCGAAGGCGTTCAGGACGGCCGCGATCTTGGCGCGGACGCCGTCGAGCTTCTTCTCGTTCGCGACGTGCTCGACCGCCGTGATGTCGGTGCGGCTGAGCAGCTGCTCGAGCAGCTGCGGGGGCAGCAGGGGCCACAGTTCCTCCGGCACCGCCAGCAGCTCCGGAAGGCCCCGGGTCGAGAGCACGGTCATGAAGCTCTCCCGATCGACCGCGGTGGTCAGCGGCTCCTCGATCGGCACGACGGTCGCGCCGTGGGCGGAGAGCACGGCCGCCTGTGCGAGCACCGCCTCAGCCACCTCCTCGTCGACGCCGCCGGGGACGTCGGTGGCCAGGAGGAGACCGACCGTCACCCCCGTGAGGGATGCCAGGGCGGCGCCGTCGCCCTCGAAGGCTCCGGGGAGGCTCAGGTGGTCGGTGAGGTCGGGCTTGCCGATGACGCGCAGGAGCGTCGCGGTGTCCGCGATCGTCCGGGCCATGGGGCCGGCGCTGCCGATGAGCTTCGGCGGGTCGTAGGCGATCCGCCCCTGCGTGGGCTTCAGGCCCGCGAGGCCGCACAGCGCGGCGGGAAGTCGCACCGAGCCGCCCATGTCCGTGCCGATCGACAGCGGTCCGGCGCCGAGCGCCACGAGAGCCCCCGATCCGCTCGAGGAACCGCCGGGGTTGAGCGCCGGGTTCCACGGGTTGCGGATGATGCCGAACTGGGAGCTGACCCCGGCGCCGATGAGCCCGAAGTCGGGCATCGAGGTCTTGGCGAACAGCGTCGCGCCGGCCTCGCGGAGGCGGCGCACCGGAGCCCCGTCGTGGGCGGATGCCGGAGCGGCGTCGTTCAGCTTGCTCCCGTGCCAGCGCGGCAGCCCCACCATCGGGAAGCTGTCTTTCACGGAGACAGGGACGCCGTCGAGGTCGCTGAGCGGCGTGCCGGCGGCCCAGCGCGCGGCGCTCGCGGCGGCATCCTCGAGCGCCTGCTCGGCGTTCATCACGGCGACCGCGTTCAGCTCGACGCCGGCCGATGCGGCGACGTCGATGGCGGCCTGGGTCGCGTCGACGGGCGAGACGCTGCCGTCGCGGTACCAGCCCGCGAGGTCGGCGGCGCTGGCGCTCGCGAGCGAGGCGGTGGTCGGGGTGTGAGTGGTCATCGTTCCTCCGTGATGAGAGTGGGCGTGGGGAGCAGGGCGGTGTTGTCATCGGACGGAATGGACGGCGGACTCGACCGCGGCGCCAGACGTTGCAGGTCTGTGAGCGTCCGCCCCTCGAGCGCGTCCCATTCCGCCGCCGCGGCCGATGCGTCGACGGGCAGGTAGAAGGGGACCGCGACCGCGACGGCGCCGCTGGCGACCCCGGCGGCGAGACCGGTCGCGCTGTCCTCGAGGACGATGCAGCGCTCGATGGCGACGCCGAGCCGCGCGGCCGCCGTGAGGTAAGCCTCGGGGTGCGGCTTGCCGTTCGCGACATCGTCTCCCGCGACCGAGGCCAGGGCCACCGGAGCGACCGCGATCACGTGGTCGACGATCCTCCGGTTCGACATGCTGACGATCGCCTGCGGGATACCGGCGGCCGCCACCTCTGCGGCGAGCGCGAGCGCGCCGGGCCGGAAGACGAGGTCGTCGACCAGCCCGATGCGCACCCGCTCGGTGAGCTCCGCGATGATCTCGTCGGCGTCGCCCGCCACCCCGGCCGCCTGGAGAACCGCGGCGGTCGTCGCCATGCTCGCTCCGACGAGGCGATCGAGGTCGGCCCGCTGCAGGGTGACTCCCGAGCGCGCCGCAAGGGTGCGGGCGCCGTCGAGCCACGCACGCTCGGAGTCGATGAACGTCCCGTCCATGTCCCACAGCACGGCATCCGGCCACGTCATCGCGGCGCGACCTCCTCCAGCACGTCGTCGAGGGTGGTCAGCAGGAGCTGGGCCTCCCGCTCGCCGAACACGAGAGGCGGCCGGATCTTCAGCACGTTGTTGCCGGGGCCGGCGACGCTGATGAGGACATTGCGCTCGCGCAGGGCGTTGACGATCCCGAGGGCGGCCGGCGAGTCGGGGTTCTTCGTGTCGGGGTCCGAGACGATGTCGACGCCGATGTAGAGGCCGGCGCCGCGGACGTCGCCGATGAGGGGCCGGCCGACGGCGAGCGCCTCGATCCCCTCGCGCAGGAGCGCTCCCGTGCGCGCCACGGAGCTCATGAGGTCGGTCGACTGGATGTAGTCGAGCACTGCCTGCGCTGCGGCGATCGACACCGAGTTGCCGCCGAACGTGTTGAAGTAGGGCACCTCCTTGCCGAACCGGGCGAGAATCTCGGGGCGGCCGGCGAGGGCCGCCACCGGCACGCCGTTCCCCATGGGCTTCCCCATCGACACGAGGTCGGCCTCGACGCCGTGGCGCTGGAAGCCCCAGAAGGTGGCCCCCGTCCGCGCGAACCCGGGCTGCACCTCGTCGGCGATGAAGAGCGCGCCGTACTCGTGGACCACGTCGATCGCCGGGGCGAGGAAGCCGCGCGGGTCGGGGTAGATGCCGTCGGAGGAGAAGATCGAGTCGGCCAGGAACGCCGCGGGCTGGATGCCGTGGGCCCGCAGGTCGTCGAACGCCTCGCGGACACGATCGGCGAACCACGCGCCGATGTCGTCGGTCTCGACCCGGTAGGGGTCGGGCGCGGGGATGATCCGCACGGTGTCGTCGTCGGGGAACCCGCCGGATATCGCCGGCGAGACGCGGCTGAGGAGCTCCGTCGTGCCGTGGTAGGCCTCGGCGGTCACGACGATGCCCTGACCTCCCGTCCACAGGCGCGCGATCCGGATCGCGAGGTCGTTCGACTCCGAGCCGGAGTTCGTGAACATGATCGACCCGACGTGGTCGGGAAGGGTCGCCAGCAGCTGCTCGGAGTAGGCGACGATCCCGTCCTGGAGGTACCGCGTGTGGGTGTTGAGCTTCCGCATCTGGGTCGTCACGGCGTCCACGACCGCGGGGTTCGCGTGCCCGACGCTCGGGACGTTGTTGTAGGCGTCGAGGATGCGGGTGCCGTCGGCGTCGTAGAGGTAGGCGCCGGAGCCCGACACCGCGTGGACGGGCGTCCGGTAGAAGAGGCGGTAGCTCGGACCGAGGCTTGCCTGCCGGCGGAGCACGAGCTGCTGCGCGGCAGGGGCGAGCCGGTCGAGGTCGGCGATCCGGAAGCTGTTGCCGTCCATGATCGAAGAGAGGGAGACGGGCGCGTCGGTGGTCATGTGGGGTTCCTTGTGGTTCTCGGGGGGTCGTTCGGCGGGCCGGCTGGGGCGCAGTGGGAGCGGGCCGGCTCAGTTGCGGACGGGCTCGGGGGTCTCGGCCGCCGCCTCCTCGACCGACGCGGTCTTCTGCGTCGTCCGCTGCTTGGCGAGGTTGTTCCACGCGGACTTCAGCACCCGTTGGAGGGTCTCGTCGAGCGAGATCGCGACGACGAGGGTGAGGCCGACGATCATCGTCTGCAGGAACTGGCTGACCCCGAGGATCACGAGGCCGTTGCGCAGCACGCCGACGAACAGGAGACCGGCGATCACGCCGCTGATCCGGCCCGCCCCGCCGGCGACCGCGACTCCGCCGAGGAGCACCACGGTGAGGGCGCTGAACTCGAGCCCCTGGCCCGTGGTCGGGGAGCCGGCCTGGAGCTTCAGGGTCATGAGAGCGCCGGCGAACGCGGCGGCGACGCCCGCGAGCACGAAGAGGCGCAGGCGCACGGAGCGGACGTTGATGCCCATGAGGAACGCCGCCCGCTGGTTGCCGCCCGCGGCCAGGAGCTGCCGGCCGAAGGGGCGGTAGTTGAGCACCCACCACGCGGCGACCGTCACGATCAGGAGGAGCAGCATCGGCAGCGGGACGACGCCGAAGAGGGCGAACCCGGCGATGTCGCGCGACTCGGCGGGCAGTCCCGTGATCGTGCGTCCGTTCGTGAGGAAGAGCGCGAGTCCCGCCCACACGTTCAGGAGACCGAGCGTCACCACCAGAGGGTTCAGCCGCAGGTGCTCGACGAGGACGCCGGTGATGAGCCCGGTCACGAGGCCCGCTGCGGTCCCCGCCCCGATCCCCAGCCAGATACTGCCCGTGCCCGTCGCCACGAGGCCGCAGACGACCGACCCGAGACTTGCGACCGAGCCGACGGACAGGTCGATCGATCCGCTCATGACGAGGTAGGCGAGCGGGATCGCGATGATCCCCACCTCCGCCATCGACAGCACGATCGTGATGAGGTTCCCCGGCTGGACGAACCGCGGGTTCAGCATCGTGAAGACGATCACGAGCAGGATCAGCGCGACGATCGCGCCGTTCTTGGCGAGCAGGATCTTCAACTGGGTGAGGTTCATGCGAGGACGCCCTTCGTGGGAATGAGGTCGAGCAGGGTCTGCAGCAGCGCTGCGTCGAAGTCGGGGGTGCGCGCGAGCTCGGCCATGCCGCCGCCCGAGAGCACATAGCTGCGGTCGCAGAGGCCGGCGATCTCGTCGCTCTCCGCGCTCGCGACGAGGACCGTCGCCCCTTCGGCGGCCGCCTGCCGGACGGCCCGGCGGATGTCGGCCTTCGCGCCGACGTCGACCCCCTGGGTGGGCTGGGCGAGCAGCAGCACGGTCGGCACCGCGGGGTACAGCCACGCGGCGAGAAGGTGCTTCTGGCGATTGCCGCCGGAGAACGCCGAGATCGGCGACTCCGGCCCGGGGCCCAAGATGCCGAGACGGCGCCGCGCGTCGGCGTAACCGGCGACCCGGGAGCGCTGCGTCGGGGCGACCTTCGCGCCCGCCACCTTCCGTCCCCGCCACGGCAGGTAGACGTTGTCGCGCGCGGCGAGGCCCGCGATGAGGCCGTCGCGGTCGCGGTCGGCGACGACGAGGTGCACGCCCTGCCGGATCGCTTCGAGCGGCGTCCGCGCTCGATACGGGTCGCCGTTCAGCGTCGCCTCGACGCCGCCGGCGCCGTGCAGCGCGTTCAGGAGCTCGAACTGCTCCCCCGCCGCCACACCGAACAGGCCGACGACCTCGCCCGCACGGAAGGTCAGCGGGTGAGGCGCGGTGATCTCGAGGACCGGGGCGCCGACCGTCGCCGCGACGTGCTCCGCCTCCTCGAGATCGGGGACGAGCGCGGTCGCGAGTGCTCTGGCGCTGAGGCCCGTGACGGCGTGCTCGCCGGCCACCTTCCCCTCGCGCAGGATCGCGACGCGGTCGCAGACCTCGATGATGTCGGGCAGACGGTGGGAGACGTAGATGACCGTCGTGCCCTTCGCGGCGAGCCGGCGGATGAGCGCGTGGAGGGCATCGGTCTCCGCCTGGCCGAGCGCGGCGGTCGGTTCGTCGAGGAGCAGGACCTTCATCTCGCCGTGGAGCAGGCCGCGGGCGAGGTCCACGACCTGGCGCTGACCGAGCTCGAGAGTCGCGACCATCGTGTCGAGCGTGAGGTCGTCCCCGCCCACCTCGGCGAGCGCCGCGCGCGCCTCCGTGCGGTCGGCCTTCGCGCGTCCGGTCCGGTCACGGCCGAGGTAGAGGTTGTCGAGGACCGTCAGGTTGCCGACGAGCGCGGGCGTCTGGTGGATCACGGTGATCCCGAGCTCGGCGGCCTGACGGGGCGTGTCGGCCGCCACGTGCTCGCCGTCCACCAGCATCCGGCCCCCCGTGGCACGGACGGCGCCGGTCGCGACGTTCACGAGCGTGGACTTCCCGGCACCGTTGTGACCGAGGAGGCCGACGATCTCGCCGGGGGCGAAGGACAGGTCGACGCCGTCAAGTGCCCGGGTGACGCCGAAGTCGACGGTCACATCGTCGAAGGCGAGGCGTGCGGTGGTCATGCTCAGCTCCTGGATCGAGAGGGGGTCCGTTGCGGCGGCGATGCCGGGGCCGGCGCGGGTGGGCGCCGGCCCCGGCGGGTACGGTCAGCCGACGTAGTACTGGTCGGCATCCTCGGCGGTCACGAGAACGCCCGGGACGACGATGTCGCTCGTCTCCTTGCCCTCGGCGCCGTCGATGAGCAGCTTCGCGTTGGCCTCGGCCAGCGCCTGAGCCGGCACCACGAGCGAGGTGCGGTAGATGGAGCCCTCGATCTTGATGAGGTCGAGCGTCTCGTTCGTCGCGTCGCGGCTGGCGAGGTAGAAGTCCGGGTCGTCCGCGGCCACACCCTCCTCGATCAGCGCCTGGTAGACACCGAGGATGTTGTCGTTGGACGCGCCCAGCCAGACGTGGCTCTCGGGGTCGGCCGTCATCTGCGCCTTGGCGATGTTGTAGCCCTCTTCGCGGGTGGTCGCCGTCTGCTCGACGATCGAGGCGTCGGGCATCACCGAGGTGAAGCCCTCGATCAGTCCGTCCATCGCGTCGGCGCCGAAGTCGCTGTCGCGGCTGCCCACGATGACCACCGTGAGGTCGTCCTCGGCGCCGGACGCCTGGAGTTCCGTCGCGGCGTTCGCGGCGAGCTCGAACCCGCCGTCGTACGAGTCGACGACCGTCGTGCCGGCCGTTCCCTCCCAGCCGATCAGGTAGCCGAACACCGGGATGCCGGCAGCCTCCGCCTGCTGGGTGACGGGCACCATGGCATCCGGAGTCACCGGGTAGCCGGCGATCGCCTTGACGTCACCGCGGTTGATCCACGCCTGCCAGCTCGACACCTGGCGGTTGACGTCCCACTGCGGGTCGTCGGTGAGGAACTCGTAGCCCGCGGCCTCGACGATCGGGCGCATGATCTCCAGCTGGTCGTTCCAGATGGTGATGTCGGCGCCGGCGAAGCCCATGGCCACGGCGCCCTTCGGCTCGTCGGCGCCGGCGGTGGTGCCGGTGTCGGTGGTGCTGCAGGCGGTCAGGCCCAGCGCGGCGATGACGACGCCGGCGGCCAGGATCCGCTTGGTGACGGTGCTGTTCACGCGAAACTCCTCGGAAGTGGTGGGCTGCTCGGGTGAGGCAGCCGGGGACGACTCTTCGAGGTCAAGACTCGACGTGGACCATTTCTGGTCCGGCGGGTCCCCGTGAACGCCGTGTTAAACATGCAGCCGCATACGGGCCAACCATTTCTGGTAGGCACACGCGGGGGCTCGGCGGCGGCCCCGAAGCGACCCCAGGGGTGCGCTCGGCGTCAGTGGTCGCCGACGACCGTGCGCACGACGAGCCGGGTGAGCTCGGGGCGGAAGAGGTCGATCGACGCCTCCACGGGTGTCCCGTCGTCGCGGCGGCTCACCCGGCGCAGGGCGAGGAGCGGCGCCCACGGCTTGATGTCGAGGAGGCGCGCCACCTGCCGCGATGCCTCGACGAGCTCGATCTGCTCCTCCGCGGTCGCCACGGTCACCCCGTACTCCTCGCGCAGCAGAGCGTAGAGCGACCCGATCGGGCTGTGGCTCAGCAGGTCTGGAAACCGTTCGGCATGCAGGAACATGCGCTCGAGCGACAGCGGGGCCCCGTCGGCGAGCCGCAACCGCAGGAGCGAGATGACCGGAGCCCCGGGCTCCGTCCCGAGCGCCGCGGCGATCCCCGCCGATGCCGGCTCGATCGACTCGGCCAGCACCCGCGTGGTCGGCTCGAATCCCTGCTCCACGAGCATCTGCGGGATGCCCTTGATCGCGTTGAGGTCGCGCGCGAGCTTGCGCGAGGGCGCATCGAACAGCGCCGGCGGCACCGGCGGCGACTCGGTCACCGCGGTGATGAACGCCCCGCCGCCCCGGCCCGGCGAGCGAACGATCGCGTGCTCGGCTTCGAGCACCTCCAGTGCGCGGCGGAGCATGTTGCGCGACACGTCGAGCTTCTCGGCGAGCTCCCGCTCGGCCGGCAGCTTCTCAAGCCCCTGCGAGACCGCCACGGCGAGCATCGCGTGCAGAGCATCGACGACGCGGGCGAGGTCGGGCGACGGCGTGGTCACGCGCACCTCCTCGCGGGTCCGTTCGGTCTCCGTCTCCGACGGTAGGCGGTCGGGATTTCCGCCGTGTTTCCGCGGCTTGTGGGGCCGCCGTCCGGAACGGGCGACGCCGCCTGGTTATGATGGATCTCGATGTGCCGGGTGACCGGCCACATCACGGGGCTGTAGTTCAATGGCAGAACTTCTGCTTCCCAAGCAGACAGCGCGGGTTCGATTCCCGTCAGCCCCTCCGTTTTGTTGCCTGTCACTTCCGGAGCTAGTTCGGACTTTCCGGAGTTAGTTCGGACTGATAGTCCGTGGAAGATCGCCGATGCAGAGCGCTCGACACCGACAGCGGCGGCGCTGGCTCACCAGATCCGCCTGAACCAGAATCGCTAGGTGGTGCGAGGCGCGAACGGCGATAGTTCCCGCGCGGCGACCGATCCCGGCGACCGTCCGCGACGCCCACATAGGAGTGAACGTCTCAAGAATGCGCCAGCCGAGTCGCCGGAAAGAGGCATTCGTCGCCACTCCATCGTGGAATCCCGGCCTCACGCCGCCGGCGCATCTCAGCAGCAGTCGTAGACCGAGGGCGCGGCAACGGGGCGCTCGGCACCCTGCGCCGAGCCAGACGAAACTACCTGCTCGATACGCGCGTGCAGTTCCTCGACCGCGAGATGCTGGCCGCCGCGGACGACGGCGGTGACCGAGCCGAGATTCGCGACATCGGTCGTCGGGTCGGAGCCGAGTAGAAGCAGATCGGCGTCCGCCCCCGGCGAGATGACTCCCATCGTCGCGGGTCGCCCGAGGAAGCTCGCCGGAGCACTCGTGGCCATCCGCAGAATGTCGAGCGGTGCGATGCCGGCCGCGCCCAGTTCGCGGAACTCCTGTTGCAGACTCTGGCCGGGCACCTTGCCCTGTCCATCGGTGGCGGCCATCATCGGCACGCCTTCCTCGTGCAGGATCCCCGTGAACCGTTTCGCCATCGCGTAGACCCGGCGGTACCCGTCACGGGTTGCGGCCGGCAGAGCAGCGAAGGTGGCGAGCACGTCGGCGTATTCATCGCGGCTCCCGGCGTCCATTCGGCCGAGCCAGGCATCGTCCCGATACGCCGGGTCGTCCATGAGGTACTGCGTGCGCAGCCGAACGAGGGTGGGCGTGTGCCACGTACCGTGGCGGGCGAACGTGGCCGCCACGGAGTGCGCTCGGGCCTCGTCGAACGAATCGACGGCGTCCGTGAGCAGCGCTGCCACCGCGGGACTGTTGAAGGCGGCGGGGTTGATGAGCGTCGTGGCCGTGCGAGCCGTCATCGCATCCTCGACGAACGGAAGCCCGCCCACCCACGCCGGGAAAGGCAGCGACGTGTCATCGCGCGCCCGCAGGTCGTCGCGACGCGACGAGATCTCGATCCACATGCCGCGCGAGGCACCGAGGTGCTCTATTCCGTCGTAGCCGGCCGCCGCCGCGTCGGAGGGCGACACCCCTTCCGGCAGGTGTCCGACGATGCGGAGCCCACGACGGTGGGCATGCTCGACCGCCGCGAAGAAGACCTCCGGCGAGGTGAGCACCATCTTGACGAAGTCGGCACCCGCCTCGTACTGGTCATCGATCGCGCGCCGCACATCGTCGACCGACGCCGCGGAGAACGGCGTGAGGATCTCGCCCGGCATTGCCAGCAGCCGCGGGGTGAAGGTGCCCAGGGGCAGGCGCTGCTCGGCACGGTCCGCGAGCATTCGCGCGGTGCCGGCCATCTGACGCATCCCCGTGACGCCCTCGGCGAGCATCGTGATCATCATCAGCGTGGGATCGGCAGCCTGCAGCGCGTGGGTGTGCATGTTGTTGTAGCCGGGAACCGCGTAGCGGCCGGCGCCGTCGATGACCCGCACGCCCGTTCCCGTCGCGGACGCTGCCTGTGGTCCCACCGCGGTGATTCGCCCGTCTCGCACGAGGATCGAGGTGTCCTCACGGCGACTGCCGTCTCGAGGGTCGATCACCGTGACGTGATCGATCCGCATCGACCCGGCAGCCGGCGGGGGCACTCGCGGCGTGGTCTCAGCCGTCAGCATCCGCAGCAGGGGCATCCCGGCGGCAAAGGCGAAGCCGGCGCCGAGAGCGCTGACTCCGGCCACCTTCAGCACCTGCCGACGCGACCGCTGTGGCGCGGCGCTCGGTTCGTCTACGTGAGGCTCGTCACCGGTCATGATCTTCTCCGTCACACGAGAGGAGTCCGGTCACCGCGCCGGCTCCGGCGGTGCCCGCGCCGTTCACAGCCACCTCGGCGGTGATCACCGTCGCCCCTGGGCGGATGCGCACGCCGGTCACGGTGACTCCGCCGTGCGAAGGGAGGGGGATACCATCGGCCAGCTGCGCGGAGAGGTCATTCCCCGAGCCTTCGTCTCCGCCCGACCGGCTGAGCAGCGCGAGCGCGCGGTCGGCGGGCAGGATCATCCCCGCAACGGCCACCGTGTCGACCTGGAGGCGCCAGCCGGCAGCATCCGAGGCCGCGCGCAGCCCGACCTCGATCGGGATCACCGTGCCGAAGGCAGGGCGCTCCAGAGACACGATCAACTCATCAGGCGCCGTCGTGACGACCGCCTCCGCTCCCGAAGAACGGCACGCGGCGTAGGAGGTGAGGGCCCCGTCCGTCAGCTCGACGTCGATCGACAGACGTCCGGTCATCACCGCGAGAAGCGCGGGTCCGCCCGACCGCGTCACCGATATCCCCGATGCCGCGTCGTCGCGGGCGGCGAGCCGCGCATCGATCTGCGCCGCCGCGACCTGCTCGGCCACCACCGCCGCTCCGGCGGCCACCAGAGCGAGCGCGGAGAGCGCGATGATCCATTTCCTGCGTCGATGAGCCACCCGATCATCCGATCGCGCGCGCCTCGCCGCTTCCCGACGCTCAGCTGACGGTCACCTGACGGCCCCGCCGGTCACCGTCAGACGACCGTCAGGATCATCGCCCGCACGCGATCAGGTCGCCTTGCTGGCATGGAGATCGCCTGTCCGCCTGCAGCTTCGGAGATACAGATGTCGCTCTTCCTCTACCGCCTGGGACGCTGGGTCGGCGGTCACCGCCTCACCGTGATCGCTGCCTGGGTGATCCTCCTGACGGCGCTCGGCGGCAGCTTCCTGGCCCTCGGGTCCGCTTTCGAGGACGACTACTCGATCCCCGGCACGGAGTCTGCTCGGGGAGAGGAGATCCTCGCCGACCGGTTCGGCTCCGATGCGACCGGAGCGCAGGCGCAAGTGCTCTTCCGCGCGACCGACGGGTCGATCGACTCCGCCGAGTCCGAGACCGCCGTCGATGCACGGCTGTCTGAGCTGGCCGCGCTTCCGGGCGTGGCCGAGGTGAGCTCGCTGGACGATCTGAAGCAGAGCGACGACGGGTCGGCCGCTCTGGCCACGGTGCGCTTCGATGTCGAAGATCCCGATGACGCCGCGATGGATGCCGTGCGCGACGCCGCCCTGCAGGAGAGCCCCCACATCACGACGACGATCGGCGGCGGCGCCTTCAGTTCGGGCGCACCCGAGGCGGGGCACGTCGCGGAGATCGTCGGCATCCTCGTCGCCCTCGCCGTGCTCGTCCTGACCTTCGGCTCGTTCATCGCCGCCGGACTGCCGATCGTCACGGCCGTCGTCGGCGTCGGCGCGACCATTTCCGCGCTCTCCCTCTTGTCGCTCACGACCTCGATCACCACGACCTCACCGTCGTTCGCATCGATGCTGGGCCTTGCGGTCGGCATCGACTACGCGCTGTTCATCCTGGCGCGCCATCGGAGCCAGCTGTCGGCGGGTCTCGACCCACACGAGTCCCTGGGTCGTGCGCTGGCGACCGCGGGAAGCGCGGTGGTGTTCGCGGGACTCACGGTCGTCGTCTCTCTCGCGGGCTTGGCGCTGGCGGGTGTTCCCGTCCTGGCGGCGCTTGGGCTGGCGGGCGCGCTGGCGGTGACGGTCTCGGTGCTGGTGGCTCTTACCCTGGTTCCTGCCGTGGCCGCCCTGTTCGGCCGCGCGCTCACCCCCTCCACGCCACGACGCCGCCGAGGCTCCGAGGCCGCGGCGTCGGCAGCTCCACGGATCACCCTGGCCGAACGGTGGGTGCGCGCCATCACCCGGCGCCCCGCGGTCACCGTTGCCGCCACCGTGACCCTTCTGGCGGTCATGAGCATTCCCGCGTTCTCGCTCACCCTGGCCCTCCCCGATGCCGGGACGCGTGCCGAGTCGGATCCGTCGCGCCAGCACTACGACGCCGTGAGCGACGCGTTCGGCGAGGGCTTCAATGCACCGCTGCTGATCACCGCCGACGTGCTCGCCAGCGACGATCCGCGTGAGGCGGTCGACGACCTCAAGGCCGAGCTGCGGGAGTTCCCCGGCGTCGTGGACGTGTCGATGGCCAGCCCGAACGCGGGTGGAGACACCGCGCTGCTGCGCGTCATCCCTGAGGGCGGGCAGAGCGACGAGCGCACCATCGCGCTCGTCCACGACCTTCGCGAAGATGCGCCGGCACTCGAGAAGGCCAGCGGGGTGACCGACCTGCGCGTCACGGGCACGACCGCAGTCAACATCGACCTCTCGGAGCGGCTGGCGGCGGCCCTCCTCCCGTTCGGGCTCACGGTGGTCGGACTCTGTCTCATCCTGCTCGCCGTCATCTTCCGCTCCGTCGCGGTGCCCATCAAGGCGGCTCTCGGGTACGTGCTCTCGGTGGGTGCCGCGTTCGGTGCCACGGTGGCGGTGTTCGGATGGGGATGGATGCCCTGGCTCAGCGGCGGTCAAGAGCCCGGAGCCGTCGTCAGCTTCCTACCGATCCTGCTGATGGGCGTGCTGTTCGGCCTTGCGATGGACTATGAGATGTTCCTCGTCAGCCGCATGCGCGAGCACTACGTCGAAACCGGCGACGCACGGGAGTCAGTCTATGCCGGCTTCGGCCACTCGGCCGTCGTGGTGGCTGCGGCCGCCGTGATCATGGTCGCCGTGTTCGCCTCGTTCGTCCCCACCGGCAGTAGCACCCTCAAGCCGCTCGCGTTCGGTCTGGCCGTCGGGGTGTTCGTCGACGCCTTCATCGTGCGCATGACCCTCGTGCCGGCCGTGCTCATCCTCCTCGGCGACCGCGCGTGGTGGCTGCCGCGCCACCTGGGACGCCTGCTTCCCCGCGTCGACGTGGAAGGCGAGGCGATGCAGAAGGTCATCGAGGCCACGGAGTTCGAAGACCGCCACGGCGATGTGGTGCTGCGCGCGCACGGACTGCGCGTCGCCGAGCACGACCAGCCGCTCGACATCATCGCGCGACCCGGCCGTGTCACCAACATCCCGGTCACCGACGCCGGCCACGCCGGCCGTCTGATGGCCGCGATCTCCGGCCGCACCGCGGTGAGCGAAGGAACCCTCGTGGTCTGCGGGGCGACCATGCCCGAACAGCGCGCGACCGCCGTGCAGCGCGCCGCGATCGTCACCACCGCGTCGATCCCTCCCCACTCGACCGTCGGCGCCGTCACGCGCGACGGCCTCGCCTGGAGAGGCGGAACGCGGGCGGAGAAGCGGCGGCGCCGCGCGCGCGTCGCTCAGCTCGCCGCCGACCCGGGGCGGTCGACCGTCACTCTCGACGCCGACGAGAAGCAGCTGCTGGCCGGAGCGATCGCCCTGGCCGGCGGGGCACGGCTCCTCGTCTTCGCCGAATCCCCCACCGACCACGTCACGGCGACCCTGCTGCGTCACGGCGCGACGATCGTGCGCTTCGCACGGGTCGAGGTCGCCGCCGCGCCCACCCTCGTCCTGGAAGCAGCCCGATGAACCTCCGCTCCCGCCCCGTCCGCCGGTTCGCCGCCATCTGCGCGGTCGCCCTCGTCCTCCCCATCGTCGCGGGCGGCCTGCTCGCGGCAAGCATCGCCGGCCGCAGCGGGTCGCTGGATGCCATCCCCGTCGCCATCGTCAACGACGACGAGATCGTCACCGGCGAGACCCCGATGGCCGCCGGACGAGCCCTCTCGGCGGCACTCGTGCACCCGGATGACGACGCGACGCAGTTGGATTGGACCCTGGCATCCGCGGATACTGCCGCCCAGGGCCTCGCCGACGGCGACTACCAGGCCGTGCTCACGATTCCCGAGGAGTTCTCCGCCGACGTGCTGTCGATCGCGACCGACGATCCGCGCGCGGCGCAGATCACCCTGCAGACCACCGCGACCGCCTCGCCGGTCGGTGCGCTCGCGGCGGAGGCCGTCACGGCGGCGGCCGCCGCCGAACTCGGCGAGCAGATCACGGTCGCCTACCTCACCGAGGTGTTCGACGGGTTCGACTCCATCGCCTCGGGCATGGCGTCGGCCGCAGACGGCGCCGCCTCCCTCTCCGACGGGGCGACCCAGATCAGCTCGGGTGCGGACTCGTTGGGCAGCGGCGCCGCCGAGCTCGCCGACGGGCTGGACACTGCCGCCGGCAGCGCCGCGTCGCTCGCCGACGGAGCCGAGCGGGTCGCGGACGGCGCCGCGTCTCTCGCCGACGGGGCGGACGACCTCTCCGGGGGCGCCGGCGAGGTCGCTGCGGGTGCGCGCGCCCTCGGCGAGGGAGCGCAGACGCTGTCCGCAGGGCTCGACGACACGGCATCCGGAGCGGCACGTGTGACCGAGGCGACGGCATCCGTGGCCTCAGGGGCCGGAGAGGTCGCCGCCGGTCTCATGGATCTGTCCGCATCCTGTGCGGCGGCGGGGGCGGCACCGACATTCTGCGCAGCCCTCGCACAGACCCGCGACGGGGCGGGCGCCGTGCACGACGGCGCCACCCAGGCCGCCGACGGCGCCGCGACGGTATCCAACGCGCTCACCCAGCTTTCGGGCGCGGGGTCGTCTCTCGCCGACGGGACCGCCTCGGTCGCCGACGGGGCCGCGTCGGTGGAGTCGGGGGCCGCCTCGCTCGCACGCGGCGCGGTGTCGGTCGCGGACAACACAGTCCAGCTCGCGGACGGCGCGGCGGCGCTGGCCGACGGGATCGCCTCTGCGGCCGACGGCGCCGCGCAACTCGGCGACGGAGCAGCCCAACTCGCGGACGGCGCGACGAGCCTCGACGAGGGCGCGGCGACCCTCGCCGATGAACTCGACGACGCGGCCGCGCAGGTGCCCCAGAGCGACGCTGACGACAACGCCGCGGTCATCGCCACCCCGATCGTGGTCGATTCGGCGGCCGACATCGACTGGTCGGGGTGGAGCTGGGCTCTCGTGGCCGCGCTGGCGCTCTGGCTGACGGCCCCGGCGGCGCTGCTGCTCGGCCGGCGCGCGCTGAGCGCGGCCGCCGGCGCGAGCACCGCGACAACCGCCCGCCTGGTCCGGGCCCTCCTCGCACCCCGGACGGCCGTGGCGATCCTGCAGGCCGGCGTCGTGCTGACAGTGCTCCTCCTCGCCGGCGCCGACCTCGGCTCCGGTCTCGGCTCGGGGGCGGCCTTCGTCGCCCTCGCCGTGCTGGCGAGTCTGACGTTCACCCTGGTGATGTCGGGCATCGGGGCCGCCTTCGGCCGCGCCGCCGTGCCAGTCATCCTGGCGCTCTCCGCCCTCCAGATCGCTGCGGTCGGGGGCATCGTTCCCCTCGAGACGGCACCGGCCGCCCTGCAGCCCTGGTCGGCGCTGCTCCCAGCCACGCGCTACCTCGATGCAGCCGCGGCTCTCGCCGTCGGCGATGCGACCGGAGCTGCGGGCGCCACGATCGTGCTCTCGGCCTGGGCGGCCGTCGGTCTCGCGCTCACGGCCACCGGCGTCCGGCGCCGTCGCACGGCCCTCGGCGCCGTCGTCCTCGCGTGACAGGATGATCCCATGACCGGTCAGATCGTCCTCGTCGTCGACGATGACGAGGAGCTCCGCACCATGGTCGCCTCGACCCTCGCCTTCTCCGGATACACCGTGATGCAGGCGTCCGACGCCGCCACGGCCTTCCGAGCGATGTCAGAAACCGCTCCGGATGCGATCGTGCTCGACGTGATGATGCCCGACGCGGACGGCTTCGATGTCGTCCAGGTGCTGCGCCACCGCGGCAGTCTCACGCCGGTGCTCTTCCTGTCGGCGCGCGACTCGGTGGAAGACCGCGTGCGCGGGTTGACGCTCGGCGGTGACGACTACCTCACGAAGCCGTTCCGCACCGTCGAGCTGCTCGCCCGCATCCAGGCGCTCCTGCGCCGCGCCACCGCCACCGCCGCCGGCGCGGGTTCCGAGGGCGCACTCCGGGTGGCCGATCTCGAGCTCGACGAGGAATACCACCGGGTCAGCCGGGCTGGGCACGGAATCGACCTGTCGCCCACCGAATTCCGGTTGCTGCAGCTGCTCATGGAAAACGATGGGCGGGTGCTCTCGAAAACCCAGATCCTCGAGGCGGTCTGGCAATACGACTTCGGCGGCGACACGAACGTCGTCGAGCGCTTCATCTCCAACCTGCGCCGCAAGATCGACGACGGTCACACCCCGCTCATCACCACCGTGCGCGGATTCGGCTACAGCATCCGCTCCTCGCCCTCGTGACCGGCTCGATCCGCGCCCGCCTCATCGTGTCGCTCGCGGCCTCGGCGGCGATTGTCATGACGCTCGGCGCCGTTCTCACGGTGGCCCTCACGTCGCACTTCATCTCCCAACGCATCGACGCGCGCCTCACCGAAACCGCCTCGCGCGCGACGGCGCTGCTCACCGCTTCCGACACGGCGACCCTGTCACCCGATCTCTCCGCGATCCTCAGCTCGGACCTCACCGGTGTCATGGCGCTCGACGGCGGCGAACTCGTGCACACCGCACAGCTCACGGACGTCGATGCCGAGATGCTCGCGGCCGTCACGTCCCGCGACCCCGTCGCCGTCGCCGATTATCGTGCGGTGGCCGTCAGCCTCGACGCGGGGTCGCTGCTGTTCGAGTCGGCTTCGGAGGATCCCACGCCGGTGCGACATCTGGTCCTCGCCATCGATACCACCGCCCGTGAGGGCATCATCACCTCGATCACCACGGCTGCGGTGATCAGCGTCGGAGCCGCTCTCGTCATCCTCATCCTCGTGGCCGTGGTGATCGTCACGCGCGGGCTCCGCCCGCTGTCGACGATGGCCGACCGTGCCGCGGCGCTGGCCGGCGGCGATCAGACGACGCGGCTGCCGGTGGGCGAGCGAGACGACCCCTCCATCGCCCGCCTCGCCACCACCGTCAACGCGGCCTTCGATGCACAGGAGGACGCCCAGAACCGCGTGCGCTCCTTCGTGGCCGATGCCTCTCACGAGTTGCGCTCCCCGCTCACGACAGCCACCGGCTGGGTGGATCTCTTCCTTCAGGGCGGGGTGACCACCCGCGACTCGCTCAACGATGCGATGGGCCGCGTGGCGACGCAGCTGCACCGCATGCGGCAGCTGATCGAGGAGCTCGCCACCCTCGCCCGCACGGATGCCGGGCGTCCTCTGGATCAGTCGCCCGTCGACCTGGGCCCCCTCACCCGCGAAGTCGTCACCGACATGCGCATCGCGCATCCGACGCGCGACATCCGCCTGGCTCCCGACGGGGCCGAGCCCGCGCTGGTGCTGGGAGATCAGGCGCGCCTGGCCCAGGTCCTCCGAAATCTCGTGGGAAACGCGGTCTCCCACACTCCGGCCGATGCCGCCATCACCGTCGCCCGCTCCTCGCACGGGGGAAGACACCGGATCCAGGTCGCCGACACGGGCCCCGGCATTCCCGCCGAGCACCTGCCGCACCTGTTCGAACGGTTCTGGCGAGCAGACAGCAGCCGCACCACCGCCACCGCCGGCTTCGGGCTGGGGCTGGCGATCGCGCAGTCGCTGGTCGAAGCCCACGGCGGTACGATCACCGTCTCCAGCAGCGGCGAGCGTGGCACGGTGTTCGTGGTCATCCTTCCCGCGCTGAGGACTCCGGCTCCGTGATCGCATCCTGCATCACCGTTTTGCCGGGGTTCTCGCTAGGAGGCCCCGCCGCGGAATCCCCGTGATCCGGCTGTGTGAGACGGACTCCCCCGCCTGCCCAGGGCAGCCCAGGGCAGCGCGCGCAGCAGCGCCGCGATCCCGATGAGGCGAGTGGCGGAATGGGTAACGGTGAACATGCGATCCTCTTTCCCTCGATGATCAGAGGCACCGCGGGGGTGGCGGGGAACCCTCTGTCCGCGCCACTCCCGCGATGACCTCACCGGGCGATCTTCTTGGGCGTCGACGACGTGGTGACGCTCGCGTACCCCGCCTTGACACCTGTCGTCTTCACCACGACCGACTTGCCGCGGTCGGCCGAGCGCACCGTGTAGGTCGACGACGTCGCGCCCTTCACGGCCTTGCCCGACACGTACCACCGGTAGGTCACCTTCGTGCCTGCCGTCCACGTGCCCGTGACCGCGGTCAACTTCTTGCCGACCGCCGGCGTGCCGGTGATCCGCGGCTTCGACGACGTCAGCTTGCCCGCCGCGACCTTCTTCGCCGCCGACGTCTTCACCACCGAGGTGTAGCCCGCCTTCGAGCCGGTGACCGCTACCTGGACCGATCTGCCGAGGTCGGCGGCCTTCGGCGTGTACGTCGAGGACGTCGCCCCCTTCACCGCCTTGCCGCCCACGAGCCACTGGTAGGTGAGCGAGGTGCCCGCCGTCCACGTGCCCGGCTTGGCCGTCAGCTTCACGCCGACCCTCGCGGCGCCCGAGATCGTCGGCACAGCGGAGGTCAATGTGCCCGCGGCCACCGTCTTCGCCGCCGACGTCCTCGAGACCGTCGTGTACCCGGCGAGCGTTCCGGTCACCCGCACCGACAGGCTCTTGCCGTAGTCGGCGGCGACCGGGGTGTACGACGAGGAGGTCGCGCCCGAGATCGCCGTGCCGCTGCGCAGCCACTGGTAGCTCAGGTCGGCGCCCGGGGTCCACGAGCCCGCGGAGGCCGTGAGCTTCACACCGACCTTCGCCGTGCCCGAGATCGTGGGCACCGAGGACATCAGCTCCGCGGGCGCCGTCTGCACGGTGATCGACGCGACGTCGGACGTCACCGTCGCGAGTCCGTTCGACACGACGGCTCGGACGGCGCCGCCGTCATCCGCCGCCCGCACCGTGCGCGTCACGGTGGCACCGGTCTCACCGGCGATGTCCGCCCACGTGTCCGAGCCCGGACGGCGCTCCTGCCAGGTGATCGTCGGCGTCGGCGCGCCGGTCGCACCGACCGTGAAGGTGACGGTGGACGTCGGCGCCGCGGCCGTGACGGTTGCGGTGACGTCGGCCGGCTGCGCGGTGATGGCCGCCGCTTCTTCGGCGAGGGTCACGGGCGTCGCGGTCTCGAACGGGGCGAAGACCGCTCCGCCGCCGGCGAAGGTGTAGACGCCGTACTCCCCGTCCTCCTCGAACCGGCCCGAGGCCACAGCGAGCTCCACGCGGAAACCGCCGTTCTCGTCGACGACGACGCCACCGGCCTCCTCGCCTCCGATCGCCGCAAGGTCCTCCGCGTGAACGGCCCACTTCTCATCGATGACGTGGCGCCCCGAGCCGCCCTGGCTCGGCCGCCAGTCGTCCGAGAACCTGCCGAAGACGACGGCGACGCCTCCGAACGATCCCGCCAGCGGCCCCTCGGTCGCGGCCGTGTCCGTCCCCCGCGCGGTGAATCCGGAGCCCGTCACGACGATGGTCTCCCCGTCGGGATCCAGCCCCTCGGTCCGCGAGACCGTGACCGTAGGCACGGGGTCGACGGCGCTGACCTCCAGCTCATCGATCGCCGAGCGCAGCGCGGCGGTCGCCGCGTCGACCTCGGCCTGCGTGGCGCCGACTTCACCGCGGATCGCCCGCGCCCGATCCCGTGCCGGGATCACCGGCTTCCAGCTGTCGGCCGTGTACGTGGCGCTCTCCAGCGCGGCCGACCGGTCGAGCTGTGACGTGAGCCCATCCAGGTCGGCGGTCACGATGACGTGGCACCACGCGGTCTCGTTCCCCGCCGCATGGGTGAGGAGGATGTCCGTCGCACCGGGGGCGCCGGTCGCGATCTCGAAGTCGGTCCGTCCGGAGCCGGCCGCGCGACCGTCGCCCACGACGCGTGCGACGCTGTCGTCGAGCGAGACGGCGCGGATCACGTCGCCGTCCTCCGCGGGCTGGATCGTCGCCGAGACCGTCGCCGACCCGTCGGCGTCCGCGGTGAGCGCAGAGACGCACTCCAACGCGGAGCCGCCGTAGAGCTCGAACTCCCAGATGTTCAGCCCGTACTGCGTGGCGGGCAGACCGGTGAGCTTGACGTAGCGCACGTGGGCCGTCGAGAAGTCCAGAGTGTGCTGCAGAGAAGGCTGTGCCGACGTGACGCTGGTGAGCGTCGTCCACGTGGTCCCGTCGGCGGAGCCCTCGATGCGGTAGTTGTTCGATGTCCCCGATTCCCACTTCACGATCGCCCGTGACACCGAGAGCGTCGCCCCGAGGTCGACCTGGAGCCAGTGCTCGGTGGCCGCGCGTGCGGACGACCACTTGGTCGATCCCGCGCCGTCGGTCGCCTTCGAGGCCACGATCGTCGCGTTGTTGTTGTACACGCTGTCGGCGGTCGTCGGGCGGTTCAGAGCCAGGTTGCCCTTGTTGGTGGGGACCTTGGGAGCGTCGACGACCGTGCGGTCGGAGAACACCTCGAACTCCCAGAGCGACGGGCCGTAGTCCAGTGCACGGGTGAGCGTCTGCATACGGACGAAGCGGGCGCTCTGCCCTTCGATCGTGATCACGTCGATGTCGCCGTCGCTGCCGCCCGTCGGCGTCGTGTAGGCGTCCCGCCATGACGCACCGTCGTCGGACAGCTGGATCTTGTAGGTCTTCGCGTAGGCCGCCTCCCAGCGCAACCGCACGGCTCCGAGGGGGCGGGAGCTGCCGAGGTCGACCTGCGCCCACGCGCTGTTCGCGTTGTTGCCCCGCCAACGCGTGTTCGGGTCGCCGTCCGTCATCAAGTAGACGAGGTTGTAGCCGGCGTAGCCCGATGCGCGCGTCGCGGCGTCGGCCGCGAGGTTCACCCCTGAGGTCACCGTCAGCTCGCGGATGCCGTAGCGATCGCCGCCGCCGTCCCGCATGACGAGTCGGACATGGCCGGCAGCGGTCGGGGTGATCGGCACCTCCGTCACGCCACCCGAGCCGTCCACGATGTGCGCGTGGTCGATCCAGTCGACGCCGTCGCGCGACGTCTGCACGACGAAGTCCGTGGCGAACTCGTCCGCCCAGTCGATCGTGACGCCGGTCGCCCATGACCCGCGCGCGAGGCGGGTGTCCACCCACGCGACGGGGTGGCTGTCGGACGTCCAGAGCGTGTCGCGGTCGCCGTCGCCGAGGGCGGCCACGTCGGCTCCTGGCGCACTGCTGCTGGCGGAGTACGCCGAATCGTCGGGCAGCTCCCCGGCGACCAGAGCCGCGGTCACGGTCTTGCCCAGGTTCGCGCCCGCGCCGAGGGCGAACACGCCGGAGGCGGAGCGGTCGCCGTCGGCCAGCGAGACGCGCACCGTCAGGCCCGGTCGGTCGGGGTTGGCGACGCTCACCATCGGCTGCTCGCCGCTCTCGTCGAGGAGGACCAGGCTCGGCTGATCGACCGTGAGGGAGCGGCCACCGCCGAGGTCGAGCGATCCCGCGGCCGCGAAGGTCGCCATCGTGACGTCGAGCCCGGCGTGGCGGACGGCCTGCACTGCGGTGTCGTTCCGCAGGGTGACGACGTCGGGATCGGCGGCATAGGCCTCGACGTCCGCCGGCTCGGCAGCAGGGAGCACGGTGTAGTCGTAGGACCCGTCGCTCGGCGTCGTGCCATGGTCGATGAAGAGGCTGAACGCGTCGCGCGTGACGGGCTCCGCGCCGGGCCATGAGCCGCTCTGGGCCTTGTTCGAGACCTTCACGTCCTGGCCCGCGGCGAAGACGTAGCCGATCTCGTCGTTGTACGCCCAGCGGGCATCCCCCGCGCTCTGCGCATCGGTGCCGGCGGCGACCGTCGCACCCCCGACCGCGGCGTTCGCCTCCGCCACCGCCTGGTTGATGGTGGTGTGCACCGGGGAGGCGGACGTGGAGCGGATGTCCGTTCCGAGCGCCACCATCTCGTCGTCGAACGTGAAATAGCTCTTCTGCCCGGTGGTGCCGGCGGTGTCGAGGGTGAGCACGCTCAGCCCGTAGCGGCCGTTCGAGACGCCGCCGGTGAAGCTCCCGCCGTCGCCGTTGCGTCCGCGGTTCTCCACGCCGCGCTCGGTGCGCTTGACGTACGGAGCGGTGACGCCCGGGTAGTGGTACCAGTCGAACGTCGGTCCGAGGTCGAGATACTCGCGGTTGTCGACCTGGATGGCGGTGGAGCCCATCGCGTTCCAGTAGACGGGGTTGCCGATCGCGTCGTCGTACGCCGTGCGGAGCTCGGCGCCGAATGTGCGGGAGGAGTTCAGCCGGATGAAGATGCCGTACTCGTCGCGAAGGTGGGAGCTGAACTCCGACCGCCAGAAGTACTTGTCACCGGTCGCTCCGTTCGTCCGGGTCTTGCCGAGCACTCCATCGAGGACGGCCTGGTACGCCGTGCTGTAGAGAGGATCGGTGCGGGCCATCCGCTGGTACGCCTCGATGAACTCGGACGCGTGACTCGTGACGCCCTGGATCGTCTTGGGCGCTCGGTAGTTGAGGTAGAGCATCCCGATCTCGCCGCGGATCATCCACCGCGTGCCGTCGATGGCATAGAAGGCGATGGAGTCCAGCTGCTCCCGCGTGAAGGCGAGGGAGGTGCCGCGTGCGACGTCCGCCCACAGCGCGGCGGAGGTCAGCAGGACCATCCCGTATCCCTCGCTGTAGAGCTGCGCGCCGTGCGCCCAGAAGCTCGCGTCCGGCTGCACCGCCTCGTTGACGGCGCCGGAGCGATCGACGGCGATCGTGGCGACCATGGTCGCGAAGCCGGCGGCGATGTTCTGGGTGTTCCCGGTCGCGAAGGCCTCGAACAGGTAGTTCGTCGTGCGCCAGGCGCCGTTGGCGCCGGCCGGGTCGAGCTTTCCCGTGTTGTGGGTGAGAGCCACCGCGAACGCCTCCTCGCTGAGGACGTCGCGGAGCAGCAGCGAGAGCCGGCCCATGGCGATCGACTCGCCGATCTCCGTCTCCCACCAGTTCGAGTTGCCCGGATTGACACGATCCCAGTGCAGGAGCGCGCGTTCGATCGCGAGCAGCACCGTCGGGTCGTCGTAGCCGGCGGCGCCCGGATCGCGGTACGCGTGGGCGAGAGCGAGCATCCGGTAGAGCGCGATGTAGGCCGACCACGTGGCCCCGTTCGCAGAGCTCGTGCGGTCGGCGTAGTCGACGTCCGACCAGGATCCGTCGGCGTTCTGACTCTCCACGTACTCGAGTGCCTCCGAGGCCCGAGCCAGGTAGATGCCGTTCGCGATGATGATCTCGTCGCCCTGACTCAGGTAGTACCCCTGAAGCCGTGCGATCACAGTGTCCACGTCGTCATCGGCGGTGGCGGCGGGCGCCGGGCCGGCGACGATCCCCGCGACGCTGAGCACGAGGACGAGCGCGAGGGCGAGCAACGATCTGACGCGGTTCATGAGGGCTCCTTTGCCGACGGCGCTCCCACAGATCTGGGTCGCCGGAACATCTTCTGCGGTTGTCTGCGCACGGGCGGGCCCGGCGGGATCGGGATGCGGGAGGGATCTCGCCGGCCGGCGGTTCGGCACCGGCCGGCGAGACCTCGGGGGGGGGTGGTCAGCCCTGGGGCTGGGCGGGTCAGCCCTGGGGTGGGGTCAGCCCTGCGCGGCCAGTCCGTCGATCGTGTCCGCCGCGGTCTGCATGACCTCGGCGAGGTCGCCTTCACCGGACATCACGCCCTGACTCCAGGCATCGCGGAACGTCTGCCAGATCTCGACGGTGTTCGGGATGTTGGGCACGTCGACCGTCAGCGGCACCGAGAGCGAGAACGTCTCGAGCACGGGCTTCGACGCCAGGTAGTCCGCGGCGATCTCCGAGATGTCCGTGCGGATGGGGAACTGCCCGGTCGTCTCGAGGAGGGCGATGTCGTTGTCCGCGTTCATCGAGAACTTCACGAAGTCCCACGCGGTCTGCTTGTTCTCGCACGAGGTGTACAGGCCGACGTTCTTGGAGTCGCCGAAGGTGTAGGTCTGATCGGCGGCGGTTCCCTCCGCCGTGGGCAGCGGGACGATGCCGTAGTCGACCTTGCCGTCGAATGCACCGGCACCCCAGGGACCCGCGATGCCCATGGCGGAGACGCCGTCGGCGAAGGGGCCGGCCCAGGCGTCGCCGCTGTAGGCCTCCGCCGAGGCGTAGCCCTCGGCGTACAGCGTCTTCCAGAACTCGAGCGTCTCGAGTCCCTCATCGCTGGTGAACGCCGCCTTGTCGTCGACGACGAGCTGGGTCCCGCCGGAGTTGGCGAGGAAGAACGGGTAGAAGTCGAACAGCGAGTTCGTGTAGTCGCTCGATGCCGGCGGGTACAGCACGAAGTCCGTCGCGCCCGACTCCTTGATGGCCTTCGCCGCTGCGAGGACGTCGTCGTACGTGGCCAGCTGCGGGTTCTCGGCGTCCAGTCCGGCTTCGGCGAACGCGGTCTTGTTGTAGTAGAGCATGAACGGGTTGGCCTTCCAGGGGACCTGGTAGAGCCCGCCGTCCGGCGAGCGGAAGCCCTCCGCGGCATCTCCCGAGCGCTCGGCGATGAACGAATCGCCGTCCTCGAACGTCTCGGAGATGTTGACCAGGCCGCCCTGCTTCTGGAACGCGGGCACCGCTGCGGGTGCGGTGTTGTACACCAGGCAGGGGGTGTTGCCGGCGGTGATCGCCGCGGAGATCGCGTCCTCGGACGACTTGCCCGAGGGGATGGCCTCCGCGCTCACCTGCTCGTCCGGGTGCTCGGCGTTCCAGGCCTCGACGACGGCCTCGCCCCAGGCGATCTCCTGCTCGTTGGTGGAATACCAGATCTTGATCGGACCCGACGTGAGCTCGCTCGCCTCACCGGTCCCCGGGCTGGTCGCCCCGCACGCGGCCAGGGGCAGCGCGACGGCGACGAACATGACTGCAGCTGCGTAACGCTTCATTGCGCAGATCTCTCTTTCGTTGGGAAGTCGCCCACGGACTTCCGGCTGTGTTGGTCGGAGTGGACCGATGTCGTCGTCAGACGCGGCCGGTCGGGATCCGGTGCTTGCGTGATCAGTAAACCGGTTTTTGTCGGACCTGTCAATGGTGGCGACAGGACCGAGCCCTGAGCCGCGATATGCGCGGAATTACGGGCTTCAGCTGTGCACACCGCGCCCATCCGCCAACTAAACGAGAACTAAAGTTCTCGATCGACCTGCTCAGCGATCGGAGTGCACCAGTTCGGCGACGCCAATCGACGAGTCCGCCATGCCGTAGAACACGAAGTGACGGCCGGCGATCTCCTCGATCGCGGTCGGGAAGACGACGTTTCCGAGCGTGCCGCTCGTCTCTTCCGCCGTCTCCGGCGCCAGCAGGGGCTCAGGCGTGCGTGCGATCACCCGCCGCGGGTCCGACGCGTCGAGCAGGATCGCCCCCGCGGTGTACCGCGACCCATGGGCGAGCTCGAACCCCTTCGGCACCGGGCCGGAGACGCCGTGGTGAAGCAGCAGCCAGCCCTCGGGAACCCGGAGCGGTGCCGGTCCGGCGCCGATCTTGGCCTCTTCGTACGCCGCCTCCGGCGCGGCGATCATGGCGGAATGCTCGACGCGGGTCAGTGCACGCACGTCGCGCCGCGCGGCCTCGAGGTCGACGTAGCCGATCCAGATCGAGAGGCGCTCGTCGTCGATGCCGGCCGGCGTGCGGATCCCCTCTCCCGGCCGCAGCCAGTCGAGGTCCCACATGGGCCGGTGGAGGAGTACGAGAGCAGGCCGCCCGTCGGGGCCGGCGACCGCCTCGGGGAAGAACACGATGTCCTTGTTCGCGAACAGATTGAGGTCGGAGTCGAGGTCGGGCTGGTAGGCGAAGTGGAGGGGGCCGAGGCGCCGCCATGCGACGGTGTCCTCCGAGACGGCGAGCGCCGGCTTCGGCCCCAGGGGCCCATACGCGATGTACGTCATCACGTGGATGCCGAGGGGCTCGACGTAGGTGATGCGCGGATCCTCGACGCCGCCGTTCAGGCGGCCGTGCTCCCAGCCCTGGTCCGGAGCGAGCACAACTCCGAGACGCTCCACGCCGACGGGCACGCCGTCTTCGATGATGACGCGAGCACGTGCGATACGGGACACGTTCCCCTTCGCGACGATGCGCGGGTAGAGGTAGAGCTCACCGTCGGGCCCCCACGCCGTGCCGGGGTTGAGCACTCCCTCCGCTTCGAAGGGCTCGTGGGGGTCTGCGGTCATGATCGTCGCGATGCGGTGCAGCTGGTACGGGACGGTGCGGATGTCGAGGTCAGTCATGTCGTTTCCTAGGTCGAACGGGGGGCGTCGAGGGCGCCGGCTCGGCGGGCGTCAGCCCTTGATGGCCGAGCCCAGGTTGGCGGAGGTGAAGGAGCGCTGGAACAGCAGGAACAGCACGACCACCGGCACCGCCAGCACGCAGGCGCCGGCGAGCACCGCGCCCATCGGGTTGGCGAGGAACGATCCGTTCGTCTGTGAGAAGTTCGCCAGGCTCACGGCGAGCGGCTGCATGGCCGCCTCCTTGGTCACGAGGAACGGCCAGAGGAACTCGTTCCACGGTCCGATGAAGGTGACGAGCATCGCGGTGAGAACCGCCGGTCGCACCAGCGGCACTGCGATCGAGATCAGGATGCGCAGCTCGCCGGCGCCGTCGATGCGGGCCGCGTCGAAGATGTCGCGCGGGATCTGCAGGAAGTACTGACGGAAGATCAGGACGGCGACCGAGTTGATCGCGAACGGCAGGATCATGCCGAGGAACGTGTCGGCGAGGTCGAAGTAGCGCACGATCATCACGTAGAGCGGGATCATCAGCAGCTGGAACGGGATGGCCTGGACCAGCAGGACCATCGCGAAGACCACGCCGCGGCCGCGGAACGACAGGACGGCGAGCGCGTACCCGACCAGGAGGCCGAACACGAGGGTGCAGGCGACGACGCCCGCCGTCATGATGAAGGAGTTCAGGAGCGAGCGGAGCAGGTCGATCGACGCGTTGATCTCCGCGAAGTTGTCGAGCGTCAGGTTGCCGGGGAGGGGCAGGAGTCCGACGAGGCTGGTGTCACGTCTCTCCTGCAGCGCCCCCATGACCATGTAGTAGAAGGGGATGAGAGCGGCGAGGGCGCCGACGAGCAGCAGGGCGAACCGCAGCACCGGCAGGATGCCGCGCCGCACGCGTCGAGGGGATGCCGTCGCGGCGCCGCGCGCCTCGGCGGACGGGGGCGTCGATGTCTCGGCATCCGAGGTGATGGTCATTTGCTTCCCTCCGTGATCCGGCGCGACACGAGCGAGACGACCATGACCCCGACGACGAGGATCAGGCCGATGGCTGCGGCGATGTCGGGCTGTCCCTGCTGGATGCCCTTCTGGTACATGAGCAGCGCCGGCGTCATCGACGCGCCGTTGGGACCGCCGCCGGTGAGCAGGTACGGCTCGGTGAAGATCTGCCCGGTCGTGATGATCGAGAGGAGGACGACCAGTGAGGTCACCGGCCGCACGGCGGGCAGGGTCACCGAACGGAAGCGCTGCCAGCGACCGGCGCCGTCGAGCTGCGCCGCCTCGTGCAGCTCCGCGGGGACGTTCTGCAGCGCCGCGAGGTACAGGAGGATGTAGAACCCGAGGTTCTTCCACGTCACGTAGACGGCGATCAGCGGCATGATGAGAGCCGGATTCGCGAGCCACGAGGGTTCCGGCGCCAGCGAGCCCAGCAGGTTGTTCACGACGCCGTTGCCGTTGAACAGGAAGATCCAGACCGCGATGGTCGCGACGGACGCCGTCACATAGGGGATGTAGTACGACACCCGGAAGAACCCCTTCCAGTGCACCACCGCGTCCAGGCCCGACGACAGCAGCAGTCCGAGGACGACCGTCAGGGGCACGTTGATCACCAGGAACACGAGGAGGTTCAGGAACGACTGCCGCACGACCGGGTCGTCCAGCACGGCGGCGAAGTTGTCGAAGCCGACGAACGGGTGCGGCACCTCCACGCCGGGAGCGGTGAAGTAGAAGTCGTGGAACGCCATCCAGATCCCGTAGCCGAACGGGATCAGGAAGATCACGACGACGAACGCCACATACGGCGTGCTCAGCAGCAGGCCCAGGGGGTTCTCCCCGAGCCAGTGCTGAAGGCGTTGCTGCGGCGCCCGTCGAGGCGGGCGGGCCGTGCGCGGGGCCGTCGCCGCGGACGGGCTCGCCGTCGATGCCTGCACGTCGCTGCGCGCCATTGCGTACTCCTCGTCTCCTGAGCCGTCCGCCCGGCCATCGGGCCTGCTGATCCTGCGGGCGACACGGCTAGTAAACCGGTTTTGTTCGAACACGTCAATTTGATCGAGTGCGCGCCCTCACGACAGGGAAATCGTGGGCGATGGGATGCGCACGTCTCCTAAATCTCACCTAAACGCGCGCTATGATCGCGAGTGTGAAAGACGCAGCGAACGGCATCGTTCCCCCCGGGGGGCCTGGCCCCATCCGGCCCTCACGATCGGAGGCCCGGGAGCGACGGGTGACCATCGGCGATGTCGCCGCTCGGGCGAAGGTGTCCAAGAGCGCCGTGTCCTTCGTCTTCAACGGCCGCTCCGGTGTGGGCGAGGCCGCTCGTGATCGGATCCTGCAGGCAGCCGAGGAGCTCGGCTGGCGACCGGACGCACGGGCACGCGCACTCTCGCGCAGCCGTGCGCAGGCCTTCGGCCTGGTGGTTCGTCGCGAGGCCGAGCTGCTCAGCACGGACCCGTTCTTCCCGCAGTTCGTCGCCGGCGTCGAGAGCGGCCTGTCCGAGGTGAAGTACGCGCTCGTCCTCCAGGTGGTCGACAACGAGCAGACCGAGCGCGACGCCTACGTGCGGTTCGCCCACGAGGCGCGGGTCGACGGGGTGTTCCTCACCGACCTCCGTATCGACGACGAGCGGCCTCGGGAACTCGATGAGCTGGGTCTTCCCTGCGTCATGGTGGGCCCCACGGAGGCCGGCTCCGACGCGAGCCGGTTGATCGGACTCGACGACGCCGCCGGGATCCGGCGGGCCGTCCGGCACCTGTACGCGCTCGGACACCGTCGGATAGCCCATGTCGCCGGATCCGACCGGTACGTGCACTCGGAGGCGCGCCGTCGCGCGTGGCTCGATGAGATGGACCAACTCGGGCTCGAGCCGGGACCCGTCGTCGACGCGGACTTCACGGGGGCGTCGGGGGCGCGCGCCACCCATGAGCTCCTCGATCTGGCCCGCCCCCCGAGCGCGATCGTGTACGCGAACGACCTGATGGCGATCGCGGGCATGTCCGCCGCGAACGACCGCGGCGTCCGCGTGCCGCACGATCTGTCCGTCGTCGGCTTCGACGACATCCCCCTCGCTCCGTACGTGGTGCCGCCGCTGACGACGGTGCGACAGGACGTCTTCGAGTGGGCGCGCGTCTGCGCGAAGACACTCGTCGCCATCGTGGAGGGCACGACGCCCGAGGTGCCGGCTCTGCCGCCCGTGGACTTCATCGTCCGCGGCAGCACCGGCCCCGCGAAGCAGCTGTGACCGTCGCGGAGTGAGCATCATGGCACCGCTGCGCCTCGTCGCCTTCGACCTGGACGACACCCTCGCCCCTTCGAAGTCGCAGATAGACCCCCGGATCGGCGAGCTCCTCGCCGCCCTCGTGCAGCGCGTGGAAGTCGCGATCATCTCAGGAGGCACGCTCGGGCAGTTCCGCGCGCAGGTCGTCGACCACCTCCCGCCCCTCCCGGGCGCCGCCCTCGCCCACCTCCATCTGCTCCCCACCTGCGGAACGCAGTACTACCGGGTCGGTTCGGACGGCCCGGAGGAGGTGTACGCGAACCTGCTCGCCCCCGATCAGACGGCGCGCGCGCTCGCCGCTCTCGAGAGCGAGTCCCGGCGCCTGGGGCTCTGGGAGACCCACACCTGGGGACCCGTCCTCGAGGATCGGGGATCGCAGGTCACCTTCTCCGCACTCGGGCAGCACGCCCCCGTCGACGCGAAGAGCGCCTGGGACGTCGACGGACGCAAGAAGGACGAGCTGCGGCGAGCGGTGGCCGCCGTGCTGCCCGATCTCGAGGTGCGCTCGGGAGGCTCGACCTCGATCGACGTCACGGAGCGCGGGATCGACAAGGCCTACGGGATGCGTCGGCTCTCCGCAGCCACCGGCATACCGCTCGACGACATGCTGTTCGTCGGCGACCGCCTCGACGTGCACGGCAACGACTACCCGGTGCTCGCTCTCGGCGTCGCGTGTCAGGCCGTCGAGAACTGGGAGGACACCGCGCGGTTCCTGCAGGCGCTGATCCCGACGCTTCCGGCGCGCTGAGTGATGCACGCCGGCGGCGTCTCGTCACCCGCGGATGTTTACGACATCATGAAGGTGGGAGCGTCGGGAACCGGCTCGACCTCCGGTATCCTCGGCGCCCGGTCGCTGCGGGACGCCGCTGCCGAGTTCATCGAGGCCGCGCGTCGGGGCTTCAACGCCGCGACCGCCCGCCTCCCGGCTTCGTAGCACCCGTCCGAACGCCGCAAGAGGTCCCACCCGCGTGTACTCGCTCCTTCTCGCGATCATCTACTTCGCCTTCGTCAGCCTGGGGCTTCCGGACTCCCTCCTGGGTGCCGGGTGGCCCGTCATGCACCGGGATCTGGACGTCCCCATCGCCTTCGCCGGCCTGGTCGCCATGATCATCGCCGGTGGAACGATCCTCTCGAGCCTCGCGTCGGAACGCGTGACGCGCAGGTTCGGTGCGGGAGCAGTGACCGCGGTGAGCGTCGGGATGACCGCGGCCGCGCTTCTGGGCTTCTCCGCGTCCGGCTCCTTCTGGATGCTGTGCGTGTGGGCGATCCCCTACGGCCTCGGTGCGGGCGCCGTCGACGCGGCGCTCAACAACTACGTCGCCGTGCACTACGCCGCGCGCCACATGAACTGGCTGCACGCGTGCTGGGGGCTCGGTGCCGCCGCGAGCCCGTTCATCATGAGCTACGCGCTGGCGGCGGAGCACGGCTGGTCCGGCGCGTACCTCGCGGTCGGCGTGGTGCAGGTCGTCCTGAGCGTCGCCCTGTTGATCAGCCTGCCCCTCTGGGGCAGGGTCAACCCGACGAAGCCGGACTCGGCCGAGGAAGCCGCCGCACCGGGAGAGTCGGGGACCGGACGCCATGTGCGCCTGGTGGAGGCGATCCGCATCCCGGGCGTCGGGCTCATCCTGACCGCGTTCTTCGCCTACTGCGCTCTCGAGAGCACGGCGATCCTCTGGACGTCGTCCTATCTCGTCACGGACCGTGGCATCGACCCCGCCACGGCGGCGGCGTTCGCATCGCTCTTCCTCCTCGGCATCACCGCGGGGCGATTCCTGGCGGGCTTCGTCGCCGATCGGGTCGGCGACACCGTCATGATCCGCGGCGGTTTCATCGCGGCGGGCGCGGGGGTCCTCCTGCTCGCCCTCCCCCTGGAGGCCGACGCGCCCGCCCTCGCCGGGCTCGCGCTCCTCGGCCTCGGCTGCGCACCGATCTACCCGGCCATCATCCATTCCACCCCGGTCAACTTCGGCCGACGCAACTCCCAGGCCGTCATCGGCATCCAGATGGCTGCCGCCTACACGGGTTCGACGCTGGCACCGCCGCTGCTGGGTGCGCTCGCGGACGGCGCGGGGATGTGGGTCTTCCCGCCGTTCCTCGCCGGGCTCGTGATCCTCGGCCTCGTCATGTCGGAGATGCTCAACGCCCGAGTCCGCCGCGGACTCGCGTCGTCGAGCGAACTCGACGCGACTACCGACGCCCCTCACGACGCGGCGAGATGAAGAGCCCGGCGCCGAGGAGCCCGGCCAGCGCGAGCACGGTGATCTGACCGATCTGGTCGGACACCGTCATGTGCGCCAGGTGCGTCACGTGGTAGGCGAAATGGAGCACGCCGAACGTGGTCCACGCGACTCCCAGCAAGCGGTAGCCCACCTGGGAGCGACAGATCAGTCCGAACACGCTCGCCAGTCCCAGCGCGAGGTACTGGGCGCCGTGGTCTCGGATCAGGTGCTCGTTGAAAGGTCCGTCCTGCGAGATCCACTCCCCCAGCACGGCGGGGAACGAGTCGTAGAACTCGCGAGGGAACACGTACGCCCAGATGCCGACGACCGCCGCGATGACGATCGAGCCGATCAGCGCGGCGAGTTGTACGGCACCGACGCGTGCGTCGGTGGGGGCGGGTGAGGGGCTCGGGAAGCGGCCGTTCGTCATCGCCGTCACGCTCCGCATCAGTGCGCGACGGGGATGTCGCGAAGCGGGAAGAGCACCGTTCCGACGCGATACGCGCCGCGGGGGACCATCGCATCGATGGTGCCCGCACTCTCGACGGTGACCACCGGACGGGGGTCTCCGGACGCAGCGAGGGTGCCGCGCAGCAGGTCGTCGAGGTGGAAGCGCTCGGGCCCCGCGATCTCCACCTCCCCCCGCGGCTGCGCCTCCAGCGTCACCTCGACGAGGAGCGCCACGAGCTCGTCCAGGTCGACCGGCTGGATGTAGTCCCGCGGCGCGAGGACGGTGCCGTCCACGGTGTGCTGGTCTGCGAGCACGCCGATGTAGCTCTGGAACTGGGTGGACCGGACGATCGTGTACGGGATCCCGCCTGCCTTGACCGCCCGCTCCTGCGCCACCTTCCCCAGGTAGTAGCCGACGTCCGAGGCATCGCCCTCGCCCACGCCCACGATCGACAGCAGGATGTGGTGGGTCACGCCGGCACGCAGGCCTTCCGTCGTCAACGTGCGGGTCGAGCCCTCGAAGAACCCGACCGCGCCGTCCTTGTCGAACCGACCGGTGTTCAGCACGTTGATGATGGTGTCGACGCCCTCGAGCGCCTCTGCGACACCCGTGCCGGCGAGGTAGTCCACCCCGTCGTCCAGTCCGCCCGAGACCACCTCGACTCCACGAGCCTCCAGGGCATCCGCCACCTTCGCGCCCACTCGACCACGCCCACCTGCGATGAGTACCTTCACCGTTCCGAACTCCTCTCGAGCCGGCTGTTCCGGCCCTCTGCAGAGACGACGACGCGTGAGGGGGAAGTGTGAGGCGGATCCGGATGCGCAGCGGCTCCCGACGGGCCGTGCGGTCAGCGGTCGACGCCGGCGGGGGCGTCGATGCCGTCGCGCGAGCCGACGATCTCCCCGTCGGGGAGCGCGGACCGCAGCCGCTCGCGCTCCGCCTCGGTGAGCAGGATGCCGGCGGCGGCCGCGTTCTCGTCGAGCCGCGCCCGGTGGCGCGTACCGGGGATCGGGACGACTCCTTCGGCCATCACCCAGGCCAGCGCGATCTGCGCGACGGTCGCATCGTGCTCGCGGGCGATCTCCTCGACGCGATCGACGAGGGCGCGGTTGGCCGCGAAGGCCTGCGGCTGGAAGCGCGGAAGCGTGCGCCGGGCGTCGTCGGGCGACAGGTCGTCGAGCGAGCGGATGCCGTCGGTGAGGGTGCCGCGGCCGAGCGGCGAGAAGGCGACGACGCCGATGCCCAGCTCGTCCGCGGTGGCCTTCTCGTCGTTGCGGAGCATGTCGCGGGCGAACAGCGAGAACTCCGACTGCACCGCGGCGATGGGGTGCACCGCCTGCGCACGCCGTAGCGTGGGGGCCGAGGCCTCCGACAGGCCGATGTGCCGCACCTTTCCCTCCCTCACGAGCTCGGCCAGGCCGCCCACGCTCTCCTCGATGGGAACCTGCGGGTCCACCCGGTGCAGGTAGTAGAGGTCGATGACCTCCATGCCCAGGTGCCGCAGCGAGCGCTCGGCAGCCCTCCGGATGTACTCGGGGGTGCCGTTGCGGCCCAGGATCGTGCCGTCGTCGTCCATCTCGGCCGACGCCTTCGTGGCGATGGTCAGCTCGTCGCGGCGGTCTCCGATCGCGCGGGCGATGAGCTTCTCGTTCTCGAACGGCCCGTACGCCTCGGCCGTGTCGGTGAACGTCACGCCGAGGTCGAGCGCATGGCGGAGGGTCGCGATCGCCTCGGTCTCGTCGGTGGGACCGTAGTACGCGCTCATGCCCATGGCGCCGAGTCCGATCGCCGACACCGACAGCCCGTCGCCCAGTCGTGCGCTCCTCACGAGCCGCTCCTCTCCCCGCGGCCGGAGTTCTCCCCGCGGCCAGAGCTCTCCCCGCGGCCAGGGCTCTCCCCGCTGCCAGAGGCGGAGCCGACGACCTCCTCGTACACCGCGATCTTCTTCTCCAGGGCGGCCAGGTGCCGCCGCGTGCGATCGAGCTCCTCGAGGATGCGCCGGCGGTGCGCCCTCAGCACCGTGAGGCGTTCGGCCTCGGTGCCGTCCGTGCGCGACAGCGCGGCGAGCGCACGCATGTCGGAGATCGGCATCCCCGTCTCGCGCAGCATGAGGATCGCTGCGATCCACGACAGACCATCAGTGCCGTAGCGACGCCGCCCCGCCGGGTCGCGGGGAGCGGCCTCGAGGAGCAGCCCCTCCCGCTCGTAGTAGCGCAGGGTGTCGACGCTCAGCCCGGTGAGGCGTGCGACCTCGCCGATCGTGAGGCCGCCGGCGGGCACGTCGGCCGCCGGCTCGGGAAGGGTGATCGCATTCACACCCCCATCCTGCGAGCTGGAGTGTGCTCCAGGTCAAGTCGGCGGGAATGTCGGCATCGCCGGGTGCGCTACGCCGGGAGCGTGAGCCCGGTGCGCTCCTCAAGGGCGGCCACGAGCGCGCGCTGGAAGCCCGGGTCGAGCGCCGCGGCGTGCGGGCGCTGCGTGACGCGGTGATGCCAGTAGCCGCCGGTCCGCGGCTCGATGTCGTCGGCCGTCGCGAGCCAGGTCTGGGTCAGGTGGCCGGCCTCCAGATCGTCGGGTGCTCCGGCGCCGCCCATGCGCGTCGGCACCCAGCCGGGGTCGACGGCGTGGCTGAGGGTGTCGGGCCAACGCTCCGCGAACGCCATGATCAGCGCCGTCACCCACAGCTTCGTGTCGCTGTACGAGGCGTTCCCCCGCGCCATCCGCGTGAGATCCGTGGAGCCGCCGCGGTGCATGCCGCTGCTGAGGGCGATGATCCGGGACGGCCGCGTCATCAGCGCCGTGAGCGCGAACGGGGCGACGATGTTCACCTCGATCATCCCGGCGACGTCGAGGAGGCCGGCGTTGTGGATGACGGCGTCGAAGCGGCCGTGCTCCTCGGCCGCGGCCGCCACCTCGCGCACCTCGTCGAGGGATGACAGGTCGCCGACCACCGCACCCGCCCACGAGTGGCCCTCGGGCGGGGCCGGCAGACGGTCGGCGCGGCGGGCGTGGACGACCACGTCGTGCCCGTCGCGCGCCAGTTGTGCGGCGGCGTTCAGACCCAGTCCGCCCGCGGATCCCGTGACGAGAACAGATGCCATGGGTTCACGCTAGCCCGTGGCCGGGCGGGGACGGCCGTCCTCCGATGCGATCGACGTGCGAAAAGCAGGCTGGATCGTCGGTTCCGGGCCGGATCCGCCCGAAACGGCGGATCCAGCCTGCCGTTGCCACGGGATCGGCAGTCGCCGTCGCCGTCAGGGGCGACGGCCGAGCAGGTCGCGGTAGCCGCTGCGGTAGTCGGGGAACTCGAGCTCGCCCAGCACCGACCGCAGAAGGCGGCCGTCGAGCACGATCCCCTCGTGCCGCGCCGCGGCGCGGGGCGGGTGAGGGAGGCGCAGCTCGTCGGCGATGAACGCCACGACCTCGCCCAGGAGCGCGGGCGCGGAGTCCACCGCGTGGAGGACGGCGGGCGGGTCCGCCATCGTGAGGATGCGGTCGAGCGCTCGCGCGAGATCCGCCTCGTGAATGCGGTTGGTGCGACGGGAGTAGTCGACCTGCGCCCCGGTGCGGACCTGGCGCACGAGGTGCTCGCGTCCCGGCCCGTAGATGCCCGCCGGACGCACGACGACCGCCGCGAAGAGCTCCCGCGCCGCGGTCTCGCCCTCCCAGAGCTTCTGTCCGCGCGGCGACGTCGGCTGCGGCCGGTGCGACTCGTCGACGGCCGCCGCACCCTTCCGCTCGAACACCCCGGTCGAGGAGACGAACACCGTCCGCGCCGGGACGGCGGGGAGCGCCGCGGCGACATGATCCAGCCGCGCCCGGTAACCCGGCGAGCCCTCGCGTCCGGGAGGGAGGGTGATGACCATCGAGTCGACCGCGGGCAGCGCCGAGGGAAGCGGAGCATCGAGATCGTGCACGAGGGCGCGGAAGCCCGCCGGGAGGTCGCCCGCATGCCGTCGGACGCCGATCACCTCGTCCCCTCGCGCGGCGAGGCGGAGCCCGAGCCGGGTGGCCACCCGGCCGCAGCCGACAAGCAGCGTGCGCCCGGAGGCCCGGTCCGGTCGCGGCTCGGCTCCGCGCACATCGGTCATCGTGTCAGCCTACGAGCCCGCCGCCGGCTCGGATCGGCTCCGGCCCGGTGGCCTACCATTCGAGGGTGAGCACCCCGGCATCCAAAACCCCGGCATCCCCCGACTCGGCACCCATCGACGACATCTCGATCGGCGGCGACATGATCCGCCTCGGCCCGTTCCTGAAGTTCGCGGGCGTGCTCGACTCCGGCGGCGACGTGAAGGAGGCCGTCATCGACGGCCTCGTGACGGTCAACGGCGAGGTCGACCGCCGCCGCGGGCGGCAGCTCCAGCTCGGCGACGTCGTCGAGTTCGAGGGACGCCGGGTGCGCGTCGCACCCTGACGCCCCCGAACCATCGGACGCGTCAGCCGCGCAGCTCGCGGAGGAAGCCCTGCACGTGCTCCTGCAGCCGCAGGATGCGCAGGTCGCGCGCGGCCCCGCGGTCGTATCCCTCGTAGGCGAGCGGCGGCAGGCGCCGCACGTTCGCCGAGCACGCGAAGTTCGTGCAGATCAGCGTGCCGAGGACGTCGCCGCGGCGTCCGGCGGCACCGGCCTTGCGCGCCGCGAAGAACTGGACGTCGTTGCGGAGCGTGACGTCGTCGCACCAGGAGCACTGCGCCCGGGCGAGGGTGCGCTGCTCGGCCTGCTGCAGGAGGACGGCGACGGTGTCGCCCGCCTCGTCCTGAGCCACGACGTACGCGCGGCGCGGCATCTTCGGGTCGGACCACCCGAGGAAGTCGAGCGCGTCGACGTCGAGGTCGTCGAACCCTGCGGGAAGGGTGAGGGACGCGGCCTCCTTGCGGGAGGCGTTGAGGAACGACGCACGGATCGTGCGCTCGTCGACGGGGAGCATGATGGCTGCTTTCTGCCTCGGAAGAGGCGGGTGAGGCGGCGCACACCGGCGGATACCCGGGATACCGGGCAGCGTGGGCGCCGAGGAAGAGGAGACGACGGAAGAGCCGACGACCGGATCGGTGTCGGCAGGGGCGTCAGTCTGTG
Organism: Microbacterium sp. T2.11-28; assembly: GCF_950097975.1. GTDB lineage: Bacteria > Actinomycetota > Actinomycetes > Actinomycetales > Microbacteriaceae > Microbacterium. The sequence continues at coordinate 58,655 of NZ_CATNHF010000023.1, read as the reverse complement.
CCGCCGGCGCAGTGCGCGCCGGAGACCTCCTCCTGCACCTGCGAGGTGCGCCACACGGAAAGCATGCGACGAGTCTATGTCCGCTGCCTGGTATGTCGCACAGGCTGGGCGAATCGCCGGGCCGACATGAGAAGGACTGGTCGTGCCTGGGTGTTCGGTGCCGGCGATCAACGGCCCGTGCAGGGCTCCGGGGTACTACCCCGCCCCGAGGAGGTCGCCGGCGCGCGGCTCGTGCTCTTGCGCGAGGGCATCGCGCAGCTCGGCGAGCGATCCGACCCCTTCCACCTCGCTCGAATCGGAGATAAGCGGGTAGCGGATGGTCTCATCCGACTCGACAAGACCCAAGTACTCCGTTGATGTGCGCTGTATCGTGCGAACCACAGACAAGTGATGGCTTCGGATATCCCTGCTGGGTGCAGCTGGTATCCGTTCTATGCATAAGGCCAACCGTGTGTCCGAACTCGTGGCATGCAAGCCCGCGCCGATTCGACGTCGTGGTGGATGACGTGAACGGTTCTTGGTAGTAGACACTGTGTTTCGCGCAGGACGATCCCGAAAGACTGTCGCAAGTTGCCAGACCGACCAGCCCCCCCTGATGACGATGAGGACCACCATACGAATCCGCAGAGGCTCGCCCAGTTCGCATCAGCGACGACCACATTCGGCGAAGTGGTTGCGGATACGACCGACGTGACAAGGTCAGTGGGCTCCATAGCCTCTGTGCGGGCGTAGTTTGAGGCGCTCTGCATGACCGCGGTCTGTTCTCATCGGTGAACGCTCCCTCGCATTCGGTGGCCCGACCATAGCGGGTCGGATCCGAGCCGTCCACACGCCATTGCTAGGCATAGAGTGTCGCGAGGCGGCCCGACGTCTACGGGCCCACGGCACGGGGCCCCGCCTACCCGGGCTGGGCTACCGGCACTCGCCCAAGAACCCGAGGTAGCAGACGACCTCGCACGTGACTGCTTGGACGGTAGTCCTCGTTCGACACCTGCTTAGTGGCGAACTCCTCGACGAATGAGAGACGCCCGTAAGTGCCGAGTGAACGGACTTCACGCCGCCGGGGGCGGCGCCCGCCGCAGGCAGCGGAACGGCGGGGCGTCAGGGAATTGCGCGATTGCCGAGGTTCCCGGTGAGGTAGAGCGCCACAAGCCCTGCCACCACGACGATCATGAGCACCACAAGCACGACGAGCACTCTTCTACTCACGGGTATCTCGCTTTCATGCCGGCCAAGTCACCGTTGCCCAGCCTCCGCTGCGACGTCGACAGGAGTCCGTCGCGGGAGCCATGACCTGATAGGTCGCCTGTGCAACGTGATTGAGTCCGAAGAAGTGTCCGGCCTCGTGGGTCATTACGCCTTGGAGATCGAAGGTCGACGACCCCAAGCATCCAGTAACGGACGAACCGGTGTACCAGGAACGACTCTAGGAGAATGCACTGCCCCACCGCTCGTCAAGGTGCGCAGGACGAGCAGGCGTTTCCGGCCCTCTCCTGACAAGAGGAGGTTTGCTCGTCGGCGTTGTCCGTCACGACCACGCCTGCGAACTGAGCAGATGGATCGCCGCGGCGTCGCCGGTCGGGCACGGAAGTCCGCGCTCATCCGCGAGGCGTGGCACCGGTGTGGGCGGCCGGAGAGCTCTGCTGCTCAGTGCACCGCGAACGATCTCTTCGCCTCAATCGCGCCGGCATGGGTTCATTCAAGGCGCCGGGTTCTCCGCGCTTTTGCCGGCTTCATTGCCGCCTCGAGGAGGAATGCGGAAGAGGGCGGTGCTGGACAGGCGAGCATCACACCGGTGGCGGTTGACGCTGCATGAGAGCTCTCTCGATCACTCCGACGGGCTGCGCGGGACGGGCGCCGCACGCAGCGGAACGGCCCCCGCTCACCGTCGGGGGCCGTTCCGTGCACGTCTCGTCCGAGCTCAGCCGCCGACGAGGCTCACGATGAGGCGGACCGACAGGGCGAGCACCGAGACCAGGCCCAGCACGCCGAAGGCGTTCTGCCACCACCGGTTGCGCAGCCGGCCCATGAGCTTCCGGTCATTGGCCATGACGAGGATCAGCGCGGCCAGGATCGGTGCGAACAGCACGGTCAGCGCCTGGGCGATGATGATGAGCTCGACCGGCGACGACCCGGCGAACACGATCGTGATGGTGAGCCCGAAGGCGAGGATGAACGCGCTCCCGAGCCGGGCGGTGCGGGTGTCGGCAGAGGCGCCCTTCCCCAGCGCGTCGGAGAGCATCGTGCCGCCCGCGATGCAGTTCGGGATCATCGACGAGAAGGCCGAGCCGAAGAATCCGAGCGCGAAGATCCAGGCTCCGACGGGGCCGGCGACCGGCTCGAAGATCTTCGCGAGCCCGCCGAAGGCGCCCGGCGCATCGGTGCCGGTGGCGTTCAGCACGGCGGCGGCCACGACGATCACGAGCGCGGTCATGACACCGGGCGCGATGATGCCCGGCACGGTGTCGACCATCGTGATGTCGCGGTAGTCCGCCTCGGTGCGACGACGCGCCTTGGTGCCGTAGGAGGTGTAGAACGCGGCGTTGATCGAGAAGTTGGTGCCCACGAGCCCGATGATGAGCAGCCACGCGCCGTCGGGGATGACGGGGATGAGGCCGGCCCCGGCGGCCGCCCAGTCCGGGTTCGACACGAAGGCCGAGACGATGAAGCTCACCGCCATGAGGGCGACGATCACGATGAGGATCTTCTCGACGATCCCGTAGATGCCCTTCAGCAGCAGGATGGACGCCACGGCGACGGTGCAGATGACGGTCCACATGACGGGCGAGGTGCCGGGGATGAGCATGGAGAGACCCACGCCCGAGCCGACGGCGTTGCCGACCGAGAAGCACAGGGTGATGAGGAAGACGCCGAAGCCGGCGACGACGCCGACCCAGCCGCCGAGGCGCTCCTTGATGGACGAGATGAGGGAGACGGGGGTGCGGATGCCCAGGCGCACGCTCATGTCGGTGAGGAAGATCATGAGGATCGTGGAGACGATGATGACCCAGATGAGCGCGTACCCGTAGAGGGCGCCCGCGTTCATGGCGGTCGTCAGGTTGCCGGGGCCGAACTGCCAGGCGCCGGCGACGAAGGCCGGCCCGATGAGCGCGAGCTGGCGCCAGAGGGTGCGGCGCGTCTTCCGCGACTCGACGATGTTGCGCACCGTCTCAGTATCGATGTGGCCGTGGCCGGTGCCCGGGGTTGCGGGCGGTCGGGAGGTGACGTGTTCGTTCATTTCGTGTTGCTCTCCTTCGAGGAGGGCGGCCACTGGCCGCTCGGTCTTCATTGACGACGAGGGGAATGCCGCATCGGCGCGACGAGGAGGATGCCCGCGGCGGCGTGGTCGCCGCCGCGGGCAGGCGGTCACGCCGAGACGGTGACCGGTGCGAGCTCGGCCGACCGGAACGCGGCGGCGATCTCGGCCGACGCGCCGTCGGGCAGCGGCAGCAGGGGCGTGCGCACGGTGGCGTGGTCGAGGATCCCGCGGTTGACGAGACCCCACTTGAGCGCGACCGTGCCCTCCATGTGCGAGCCGCGGTGGTAGACCGCCTTCGTCACGGGGAGCAGCTTCTCGTGGATGGCGTGGGCGGCGGCGTAGTCCTTCCGCTTCCCGGCCTCGATCAGCTCGACGAGCGCCTCGGGGGCGATGTTCCCGTAGCCGACGAGGAGGCCGTCGACGTCGAACATCGTCGGCAGCAGGTACTCGTCGTGGCACGAGAGGACCTGCAGTTCGGGGTACGCCGCACGCAGGGCGGGGATCTCGGTGTACCACCGCTTCATGTTCCGCACGCCGTTCTTCGTGTGGTTGACGCCCTCCTGGCCGGCGATCTCCAGCTGTGTGTCGAGGTCGTACGACGCCTTCGTGTTGTCCGGGTACTGGAACAGGATCTCCTCGAGGCCCGACTCCTCCCAGATGGCGCGGTAGCGGGTCTGCGGCGCGCCGGGCTGGAAGCCGAAGCGGAGCCACCCGTGCGAGGGGTAGACCAGGGCGCCGACGGCGCCGGCGTCCGCGGCGGCCTTCGCCTCGAGGGCGGCCGTCTTGTTCCCCTCCTTCGTGATGCCGGCGATGATCGGCAGCCGGCCCTCGACCGAGTCCCGGAAGGCGCGGATCACGTCGAGTTGCTCGGGCTCGGTGAGGAAGGTGCCCTCGCCGGCGTGGCCGAGCACGACGAGGCTCTTCACGCCGTCGATCGAGCCGAGCCAGGAGCCCAGGCGCTGGATGGCGGCGAAGTCGACCTCGCCGTCCTCGGTGAAGGGGGTGACGGGGGCGGGGTTCAGGCCGCGGAGGTCGAGGACCATGATGTTCTCCTTGCGTTTCACGTCGATGTAGAAACGTTCACAATAACGTTTGCAGGAACGTTTGCAGGACGAGTATGCACGCGAGCCGCGCCGCGTGTCAAGAGCTCGATTGCAAACGTTCCCGAGCCGCCTAGACTCGGCAGGGAGGAGGAGCGATGGCCGAACGTCAGACCGTCACGCTGCGCGATGTCGCAGACGCGGCGGGCGTCAGCATCTCGACGGTGAGTCGCGTGCTCGACGAGCGCATCCCGTCGTCGCGCACGGCGACGGCGCAGAAGGTGCGCGACACCGCCGACCGGCTCGGCTATCGGCGCAACATGTACGCGTCCAGCCTGCGGCGGGGCGCGACGGCGACGATCGGCGTGCTCGTCCCCCGGCTGACCGATGCGGTGATGGCCCTGATGTTCGAGGCGATCGAGCGCACGGCGCGGCGCCAGGGCTACTTCGCCGTGGTCGCGACGTGCGGCGACGACCCCGCCGAGGAGCGCCGCGCCACCGAGACCCTCCTCGACCGCGGCCTCGACGGCCTCATCCTCGCGACCGCCCGCCTCGACGACGACCTCCCCGCCTCGCTCCGGGCCCGCGGCATCCCGCACGTCCTGGCACTGCGCACCGACCGGGTCAGCCCCTCGTCGCTCGGCGACGACGAGGCCGGAGGCTACATGGCCGTGCGGCACCTCATCGATCTCGGGCACCGCGAGATCGCCCTCGTCAACGGGCCCCTGTTCACCTCCACCGGCGTCGACCGCCACGCGGGCGCCCTCCGCGCGCTCGGCGAAGCCGGCTTGACGGTGCCCGACGAGCGCATCGTCTGGGCCGGCTACGGCGTGGACCACGGCGTCGAGGCCGGCCGTCAGCTGCTGACCGACCCCCGGCGACGGCCGACGGCGATCTTCGCGGCGAACGACAACCTCGCGATCGGGGTGGTGAGCGCGGCGCTGTCCCTCGGCATCCGCGTCGCCCGTGACCTCTCCGTCGTCGGCTACAACGACATCCCGCTCGCCTCGCGCCTGCCCACGCCGATGACGAGCGTCCACACGCCGTTCGACCAGATCGCCGCGTCGGCGATCGAGCTGCTGCTCGACGGCGCCGCCACCTCGGAGCCGCGCCGAGCGCTCCCCACCCTCATCCCCCGCGCGTCGACCGCCCGGCCCGGCCAGCCGCGCTGACAGGGCACGCCCGCCCGCCGATGGGCGCCGTCTCGGATCCCGTCCATCCCGGATTCGGAGAATCGTCGCGGATTCGGAGGATTCGGCCGGGCGGGTCCGATTCGGGTGCGATCATCCGAATCCGCGACCCGGCGGCGGTGCGACGCCGGCCTCGTGCGGCGTCGGCGGCGTGCGATACGGTGCGTGGGAATCCCACGGAAGGGGCGGCGATGGCGGACACCACCTGCCACATGTCCATCTCGCTCGACGGCTTCGTCGCCGGGCCGTCGCAGTCGCCGGAGGACCCGCTCGGCCGACGGGGGCTGGAGCTGCACCGGTGGCACCTGGGCGATCCACGGGCGACGGAGGCGGATGCCGAGGCGTCCGCGTGGCTCGGGCGACCGCGCGGCGCGTACGTGATGGGCCGCAACATGTTCGGCCCGATCCGCGGCGCGTGGGACGACCGGTGGCGCGGATGGTGGGGCGACGAGCCGCCGTATCACGCGCCCGTGTTCGTGCTCACCCACCACGAGCGCGCGTCGATCGAGATGGCGGGCGGCACCACCTTCCACTTCGTGACCGACGGATTCGACGCCGCCTACGCACGAGCGCTCGACGCGGCGGGCGACCGCGGCGTCGACATCGCCGGCGGCGCATCGACCGTGCGGCAGGCTCTCGCGGCCGGGGTGATCGACGAGCTCACCCTCGACATCGCGCCCGTGCTCCTCGGATCGGGTGAGCGGATCTTCGACGGCGAGGTGGCCTTCGACTTCGAGCCGGTCGAGGTGCTGCCCTCCGTGCTGGCCACGCACATCCGCTACCGGCGGGTCGTTCCCCCGGCCACCTGATCCACAGATCGACCCTGGTCTACTGAACGACCCTGGTCCACTGAGCGCCCCTGGTCTACTGAACGACCCTGGTCCACTGAGCGGCCCTGGGCGATGAGCTGCTCGATCGGCATGAGGGCGGATCCGAGCGCGACGGTGTCGCCGCCGAAGGTGGCCGGGACGATGTCGAACTGCTCGGACAGCCGGCGGAGGCTGCGGGCACGGGTCGCGGCGAGCACGTCGTCGGCGTGGCGCTCCATGAGCCGCAGACCCACCCAGCCGCCGATCACGATGCGCTGCGGGTTGAGGAGATTGACCATGCTGCCGAGCGCCGCGCCGAGCGCGTCGACGGCTCCCGCCACCACCCGGGCAGCCGCCTCGTCGCCCGAGACGGCCGCGTCGAGGAGCGCGCCGAGCGCGGTCCAGCCGCTGCCCTCGAACTGCCCGCCGGCTGCGCGCCAGGCGCCGAGCACCGCATCCGCCCCGACGTAGGCCTCGACGCAGCCGCGGTCGCCGCAGCGGCACACCTCCCCGTCGAAGCGGATCTTGGTGTGCCCCCACTCGGTGGCGCTGCTGAACGCGCCGTGCGCGAGCTGTCCGTCGCTGATGACGCCCAGACCGACGCCGCGACCGAGCAGCGCGACGAGCGCGTGCGCCGACCCGCGTGCGGCGCCGAACCACAGCTCCGCCCGTGCCTGCGTCTTCGCGCCGTTCTCGGCGAACACGGGCAGGTCTCCGGCGAGGTCCGTGGGGATGGTGTGTGCGTCCCACCCGAGCGACTGCGCGAAGAGCGTCTGGGTGCCGTCGGGGGCCGTTTCAACCACGCCGGGAAGACCCAGGCCGATCCCCAGCACCTTCGGCCAGCGCTCGAGATTGCGCACCCGCAGGGCCTCCAGCGCCTCGCGCAGGTCGCGGTGGATGTCGTCGGGCGACTCCTGGCGGGCGCCGCCGCGGAACTCGCGGTCGACGGGGTTGAGGCCGAGATCGAACAGCTCGACCGCGACGCCGCGCTCGCCGACGTCGGCGCCGACGGCGAAGGCGCCGTCGAGGCGCGGTCCGATGATGGCGATGGGGCGGCCTCCGCGGGAGGCACGGCTGCCGTACTCGGCCACGAGGCCCGCCGCCAGCAGCTCGGTGACGATGTTGGCGGCCGCGGCGGTGGACAGCCCGCAGTGCCGGGCGACGTCGGCACGCGTGGTCTCGCGCTCGCGGATGATGAACTGGAGCGCCGCCGAGCGGTTGCGCTGGCGCAGGTCGGTGACGGTCAGCGACTCCGCCGCGACGAGGTGGCGGCCGCCGGGTGAGCTCATCCTCCGAAGGTATCCGGTCATGGTCCCACGGTCACAGCGCGCACGACGACCGGGGCGAGCGCCGTCAGCAGGAGCGCCCCGTCCGCGCGCCGCACCTCGATCGCACCGGGATCGTCGGCGTCGACCGTCCAGGTGACGGGCCCCTCGGCGAGGGCATACCGCAGGGTGTCGCCGGCCGCGAGGCGGCTGCCCGGCACCTCGAGGTCGGCGTAGGGCGCTCCCGACGGGCGATCCCACACGGCGTCAGGGACCGGCGCCGTCGTGGTGTCGGCGATGGCCGCCTCGTCGCCCCGGGCACCGGCCCACCCGGGGAGGGTGAGGGGGGCCCGGGCGAAGAGGGCGTCGAGCACCGGCTCCCGCACGTCGCAGCGGTCCGCGGCCATCGCCGCCAGGTAGTCGTCGAGGATCGTCCACGCCCGGTCGCCGTCGGGGCCGGCGGCCGGGTCGGCGATGAGCTCCCATCCGGCCGGGGTGCGGATCGACAGCGGAGAGGTGCGCGTGTCGAGCTTCTTCCACGGCCAGAAGTTCCAGCCGATGTCGTGCCGCTCGTACAGCCGGGTGGCGGCGTAGATCCAGGCGGGCGTGTTCTCGCCGCCCTCCCCCATGTAGATCGGGGTGCGCAGCGCCTCGCGCGCGGCGAGGTAGGGGGCGATGCTCGTGCGGTCGGGCGCGCACCAGTAGCGATGGAACTGCAGCGCCTGGTTGGCGTCGAAACGGTCCGCCAGCGGCTGCCAGTTGGTCGCCCAGTGGCTGCCCTCGTACATCAGCAGGTGGCGTTCGTCGATCGCGCGGATCGCGTCGGTGAGGTCGCGGTACAGCGCGACCAGCTCGCCCTCGTAACGGTGCTGCCACGCGTTGGGCAGCGGCTCGTTCAGCAGGTCGTAGCCCAGCACGGCGGGCTCGTCGCGGTAGCGGCGCGCCAGCTCCTCCCACAGCGCGATCGTGCGGTCGCGGTACCCGCGTTCCATGAACAGCTCGGGCATGCCCCGGGGCGAGTCGTCGATGTTGGTCCCCGTCTGGCCGCCCGGCGCGCCGTGCAGGTCCAGCAGCACGCGCAGGCCGTGCGCGCGCGACCAGCGCACCGCACGGTCGACGAGCTCGAACCCGCGCTCCAGGAACGTCCCGTCATCGGCCTGGAGCACCCGTGCGTTCAGCGGCAGGCGCACATGGTCGAAGCCCTGCGCGGCGATCAGCGCGATGTCGTGCTCGGTGACGAAGCCGTCCTGGAACCGGCGCCAGAACTGGCCCGCGCGGTCCGCGCCGACCAGCGCCCCGATGCGCGCCTCGATCTGGCGCGGCGAGGCCAGCGCGTCGCCGAACCGCCACATGTATCCCTCGGGGAGGAGCCAGTTGCCGAGTCCGACGCCGCGCAGCAGGATCGGGCCCTGGTCGTCGACGAGCTGCGTGCCCTCGGCATGGACGAAGCCGGTGCGGGTCGTGGTCATCGGGGGGCGTTCCTCACTTGAGTCCGGAGAGGGCGAAGCCCTGCACGATGTAGCGCTGGAAGACGACGAAGACGACGAGGATCGGCACGACCATGAGGGTGGAGGCCGCCATCTGCAGCGCGGGGTTGGTGGCGATCTGCTGGTTCAGCAGCGACAGGCCGACCGAGAGGGTGTAGAGCCGCTGGTCGTTGGCGATGATGAGGGGCCAGAGGAAGCTGTTCCACCCGGCGATGAAGGTCAGCACCACCTGGACGGCGAGGATCGGCCCCGACATGGGCAGCACGATGCGCAGGAAGATCCGCCATTCCCCCGCCCCGTCCATCCGCGCGGCCTCGATGACCTCGTCGGGGATCGTCGTCATGAACTGGCGGAACAGGAACACGCTGAAACCCGAGACGAGCATCGGCAGCGCGATCCCGATCAGGGTGTTGGTGAGGTCCAGCCCGTTGAGGATCAGGTAGCTCGGGATCATCGTGACCTGCCCGGGGATCATCATCGTGACGAGCACCAGGAAGAAGAGCACGTCGCGCCCGGGGAACGAGAACTTGGCGAAGCCGTAGCCGGCGGCCGCCATGAGCAGCAGCCCGACCATGCAGATCGCCACGATGAGGAGCGTGTTGACGAGGTAGCGGCCGAAATCGAGCTTCGTGAAGAGCTCGACGAAGAACTCGAAGGTCGGCTCCTGCGGGAGCAGCTGCGGCGGATAGGCCACCGACTCGCTGCGCGGCTTGACCGAGCCGAAGATCATCCACAGGAAGGGGAAGGCGGTGAGCAGGGCCCCCGCGGCGAGGAGCGCGCCGAGCACGACGGTGCCGGGACGCACCCGGGACCGGGCGCGCCGTCGACGAACGGGATCAGTAGTCGACATCGGACCTCCGCGCGCGCAGCTGCACCACGGTGACGACCGCGATGATGACGAAGAGGACGACGGATCCGGCGCTCGCGTAGCCGAACTGACTCGCCGAGAACCCCTTCTGGTACAGGAAGAGGGAGATCGACGTGGACGCGCCGAGCGGTCCGCCCTTGGTGAGGACGAACGGCTCGTCGAAGAACTGGAGCCACGCGATGATCGTCGTGATGGTGACGAAGAACAGGGCGAACCGCAGGAGCGGGAGCACGATCGAGACGATCTGCCGCACCCGGGAGGCGCCGTCGATCGATGCCGCCTCCAGGTACTCCTTCGGCACGCCCTGGAGGGCGGCGAGAAGGATGATGACGTTGAGGCCGATGCCCCGCCACACCGCCACCCAGACCACCGAGAACTTCACCACCACCGGGTCGGACAGCCACGGCACCGGGGGCAGCCCGACGAGGGAGAGCAGGTGGTTGAAGAGGCCGAACTGGGTGTTGAAGAGGTAGCCCCACACGAGTGCGACGGCGACGATCGCAGTGATCGCGGGAACGAAGTAGAACGAGCGCAGCGCGCGGAAGAAGCGCCCCTGCGAGGCGTTCAGGCCGAGCGCGATGAGCAGCGACAGCCCCACGACGGCCGGGACGCCGACCACGGCGAACAGCGCGGTGTTGCCCATCGCCTGCCAGAACGCGCGGTCGGCGAACAGCGCGGCGTAGTTGTCGGCTCCGATGAAGCGGATCCGGGACCAGTCGCCGAGGCCGGCGAGATTCATGTCGGTGAGGCTCACCACCATCGCGACCGCGATGGGCAGCACCCCGAAGGTGATCAGCAGCAGCATCGCCGGCGTGATGAAGGCGTAGCCGGTGAGTCGGGTCTTCATGGCCCTCCGTGGGCTCGGTCGCGACGACGGGCGGGCAGGCGGGGCGCGGTGGTGGCCGCGCCCCGCCGTCGGGTCAGTTGACCGAGGTGCCGCTCGTCGCCTGGAAGAGGGCGTCCAGCGTCTGGTCGCGGTCGGCGCCGGTGAGCACGATGCTGTTCAGCGCGTCCAGCAGCGCCTTGCCGGTCTCGCCGTCCCAGTTCGGGACGAGCGGAAGGAGCCGGGCATCGGCCAGCTGCTGCGAGTAGACCTCGACGAGCGGATCTGCGGCGAGAGCGGGATCGGACAGCGCCGCCTTCACCGTGGGGAGCTGGCCGTCGGACTCGAACCACGAGACCTGGGTCTCGGGAGCCGACAGGAAGTCGAGGAGCTCGAGCGCCCCCTCCTCGTTCTTCGTGGAGCCCCAGACGCCGAGGTTGGAGCCGGCGAGCAGGGAGGTGCCGGCCGCCGCGGTCGGCAGCGTCGTCACCGTCCACTTCCCCTCGAGCTCGGGTGCGGCATCGGCGATGGCGCCGGCCAGGTACGGTCCGCTGACGAGCATCGGCGCAGCGCCCGAGACGAAGCCCTGCGTCTGGTCGAAGTCGCTGTTGGTGGGCACGCTGCCGTCGGCGTAGAGGCCCGTGTACAGGTCGACGGCCTGCTGGAACTCCGGGGTGTCGAAATCGACCATCCCGTCGCCGTCGACGATCTCGCCGCCCTGGTCCCAGGTCATGACCACCGGGAGCGCGCTGTCCCACTGCGGGATGTAGTAGCCGTACTGGCCATCCCCGCGGGCCGCGAGGGTCTTGGCGTCGGCGCGCAGCTCCTCCCACGTCGCCGGCGGTGCGTCGATGCCCGCCTCGGCGAGGATGTCGGTCCGCGTGAACAGCACGCGCGTGTCGGACACCCACGGCAGCGAGACGACCTTCCCGCCGATCGCGGTCGCCTCGCCGGCGACGCCGTCGAGGAAGTTGCCGGCCGCGAGGTTCGGGTAGTCGGCCACGGTGTCGGCGCCGAGCTCGAGCAGGGCGCCGCTGTCGGCGAAGGTGCGCAGCTTCGAGACGCCGATCTGCAGCACGTCGGGGCCCTCGCCCGAGGCGACGGCGGTGGTGAACTTCTGGTCGATCGCGTCCCACGGCACGGCGACCGTCTCGACGTCGACCCCCGACTGCTCCTCGAACGGCGCCACGAGGGCGTCGAAGTTCTCGGAGCTGTCGCCCATGATCCAGACGGTCAGGCTGCCCGGATCGGCTGTCTCGCCCGCCGGTTCCGACGTGGTGCAGCCGGCGAGCGCCAGTGCGCCCACCGCGATCAGCGCGGGTGCCGCCATGCGGATGCTCTTCATTGAGGTTTCCTTCCCGGAAGGGTTCTCGTGCGCGTGCGTCGATGCGGCGCGCATGCTGTGCGGGCTCGGACTCTCGCCCAGCCACAGTCTCCTGCTTATTCTTCACCTTTGTCAAGCACGAAGAATAAGTGCGCGACGAGGACTACGGAGCGGAGTCTCCGCCCCACGGCGAGCCGTAGGCCCGGGCGAGGTCCTGCGCCGCGGCGTCGTCGAGGAAGACGGCCGGAAGACCCGCGAGCCGCAGGACCGTGTCGGCCGCGCTCTCCAGCTCGACGGCGCGCGCGGCGGCCTCGGCGGGGCTCGCTCCGGTGACCACCGAGCCGTGGTTCTGCAGCAGCAGGGCACGGAAGTCCACCGGATGGCGCTCGACGGCCTCCGCCTGCGAGCGATCCCCCGGGTGCGCGTACGGGACGAGGGGCGTCTGCCCGACGCGCATGACGAAGTAGGGGGTGACGGGAGGAAGCGCGCTGCGGTGCGAGTGCGGCGGCAGGCACGAGGCCGCGACCGCGGCCGGCGAGTGCAGGTGCACGACCGCCGACACCTCCGGCGACCGCCGGTACAGCGCCAGGTGGAGGGGCCACTCCTTCGTCGGCCGCGGGCCGCGCACGAGCGCGCCCTCGCGGTCGAGCACCGCGAGATCGTCGGTGTCGAGCTCCGCCAGCGCGGCGCCCGTCGCCGACACGAGGATCTCGGATCCGACGCGGACGCTCACGTTGCCGGAGGTCCCCGGGCTCAGCCCGAGTGCCGCGAGGTGATGTGCCGACGCGATCAGATCGCCGATCACGGCGTCCGGCGCCGCGTCGCCGCCCGCGGTCATCGCAGCAGCTCCCACGCGTCGGTGAAGATCCGCTCGCCGCCGAAGTTGCCGGACTTGAGGGCGAGGGCGACCGGTGCCCGAGCGTCGCCCGCGGGCGACCCGGCCTCCGCATACGTCCACGCGACGCCGGGATCGATGACCTCGCCGAGGCGGAGCTCGTCGATGCCGAGCGCGGCCACGACGGCGCCCGAGGTCTCACCGCCCGCGACGAGGAGGCGTCGTCCGCCCGCCTCGACGAATCGGCGCGCGAGGAGACCGAAGGCGCGCTCGAGGGCGGCCGCGCGCTCGGCGCCCGCGCGGGTGGTCGCCTCGACGGGAGCGTCCGACGCCTCCGGGGCGACGGCGACGAGGGCGTCCGGATCCGCGGCCGCCTGCTCGGACAGGCGAGCGAGCGCGGCGTCCACGCCGGAGCCCGGGTCGTCGAGCGGGAGGCGTACGACGGGCACCCCCGACCGTTCGGCGTGTGCGAGCTGCGCGCGCGTGGCCTGCGAGGCGCTCCCGACCAGCACGAGCCGCGGGCCGACGAGCGCGGCTTCCGGCGCCGCGGCGGCGGCCGCCCCGGGACGGACCGGGAGGCCGAGGGCGAGGCCCGACCCGCCGGTGATCACGGCCAGCTCGCTCGAGGCATCGGCGACGGTCGCGAGGTCGTCGTCGGAGATCGCGTCGACGACCGCGTAGCGGATGCCGCGACCGGCGAGCGCGGCGAACGCCGCACGCACAGCGCGGCTCCCCTGGGCGACGGTCTGCCACGGCACGAGCCCCACCGCGGCACAGGTCTGCCGCTGCAGGACCCGCACGATGTTCGGATCGGTCATCGGCGTCAGGGGGTGGGTGGCGAGCGAGCTCTCGCTCAGCAGGACCTCGCCGACGAAGAGGTGGCCCTGGAAGACGGTGCGGCCGTTGGCGGGAAAGCTGGGGACCACGACGGTGAAGGATGCGCCGACGCGATCGAGGATCGCGTCGCACACGGGGCCGATGTTGCCCGCGGGGGTCGAGTCGAAGGTCGAGCAGTACTTGACGTAGATCCGGTCGGCACCGGCCTCGGTCAGCGCGTCGAGCGCCGCGGTGCTGAGGGCGACCGCGTCGGCGACGGGCGCCGTGCGCGTGGGGAGCGCGACGACCACCGCGTCCGCGTCGCCGGCGTCGACGCGCGTGCGGGGCGCCCCGAAACGCAGGCGCACGCGGTATCCGCGGGACACGAGGTTGCTGGCGAGATCGACGGCTCCGGTGACGTCGTCGGCGATGGCTCCGAGCATCCGGGGACTCCTCCCGTCCTGATCCACGGTCGATGTAGGATCGTTCCCACATTCTATCCGCCGCCGGTCGCAGACCGCAGCGCCGAAGGGCAGACGATGACGTTGCGCTTTCCCGAGCACGGTTCCCCCGAGGACCGTTCGGCCACGTTCCGCTTCCCGGAGGGGTTCCTCTGGGGAGCGGCGACCAGCGCGTACCAGATCGAGGGATCGCTCGAGACGGACGGCCGGGGGGTGTCGGTGTGGGACACGTTCGCGGCCCGTGAGGGCGCCATCGAGGGCGGCGGGGACGCGCGGATCGCCTGCGACTCGTACGCGCGGTGGCGCGAGGACCTCGACATCGTCGAGCACCTCGGCCTCAACGCCTACCGATTCTCCGTCGCCTGGTCGCGGGTCGTCCCGGAGGGGCGCGGACGCGTCGAGCCGCGCGGTCTCGATCACTACGAGCGGCAGATCGACGAGATGCTCGCGCGGGGCATCGCCCCGGTCGTCACGCTCAACCACTGGGACATGCCCGAGGCGCTGATGTCGGACGGGGGCTGGATGGGGCGGTCGAGCGTCGACGCCTTCGTCGAGTACGCCGTGGCTGTCGCCGACCGCCTGGGCGACCGCGTCCCCTGGTGGATCACGCAGAACGAGCCCTGGATCATCCAGCTCCTCGGCTACCAGCTGGGACTCCACGCGCCCGGCATCCGCGACCTGCGCGGGTCGCTGGCCGCGGGACACCACGTGCTCCTCGCGCACGGCGCCGCCTATGACGCGATGAGGCCGCTGACGAGCGGCCGGATCGGAGCGGGGCTCAACCTGCTGCCGTGCGTCCCCGCCTCCGACGACCCCGCCGACCTCGCGGCCGCCCACGGATCCGACGGCTACGTCAACCGGTGGTTCCTCGATCCGCTGCTGGGCGAGGGGTACCCGGACGACATGCGGGCCCACTGGGATCGCGCGATCGGCGGCGGCATCGACGACATCGTCCGCGCCGGCGACGAGGAGGCCATCGGGGGGCGATCGGACTTCCTCGGGGTGAACTTCTACACGCACCGGGTGATGGCCGCCGCCGAGCCGGGTCCCGGCAGGCCGTTCCCGTGGAAGGTGGTCGGCACCGCCGGGGAGGTCCCCCGCACCGACGAGGGCACCGAGATCGTCCCCGGCGCCTTCACCGACCTCCTGCGGCGGCTGCACCGCGAGTACCCCGGGACCCCGCTCCTGATCACCGAGAACGGGGCCATCTACGGCGACTCCCCCACCCACGACGGCGAGGTCCACGACGTCCGGCGCATCCAGTACCTCCGCGCGCACATCGAGGCGATGGGCACCGCGATGCAGGAGGGGGCGGACGTCGCCGGGTACCTCCACTGGTCGCTGCTGGACAACTTCGAGTGGGCACTGGGCTACCGGCCCCGCTTCGGACTGGTCTACGTCGACTTCCGCACCGGCGAGCGGATCCCGAAGGACAGCGCGCGGCACTACGCGGAGATCGTCCGCGCCGGCCGGGTCGTCGGGCGGGAGGGCACGGCGCCGGACGCCGGCACGCTCGTCGACAGCCTCGGCGCGTTCGGCTGAGCCCGCCGGCGGTCGCTCCCGCCGTCCGGCCGCTCAGTCGTGCGGCTCGGCCCCGCCGTGCCACGACGCCCACAGCGCCGCGTACTCGCCGCCGAGGTCGAGCAGCTCGTCGTGCGAACCGCTCTCGATCACCCGCCCGCCGCTCATCACGACGACGCGGTCGGCGTCGCGGGCCGTGTGCAGGCGGTGGGCGATGGCGATCACCGTCCGCCCTTCCAGCACGCGATCGAGGGCCCGCTCCAGCCCGCGCGCCGCGCGCGGGTCGATGAGCGACGTCGCCTCGTCGAGGACGAGGGTGTGCGGATCGAGCAGCACGAGGCGGGCGAGGGCGAGCTGCTGGGCCTGCGCCGGCGTCAGGACGACCCCGCCCGAGCCCACGACCGTGTCGAGCCCGTCGGGCAGGGAGCGCACCCACCCGAGGGCGCCCACGACCTCGAGGGCGGCGTCGAGGTCTGCGCGCCGGGCCGCGGGTGCGGCGAGCCGCAGGTTGTCCGCGAGGGACCCGACGAACACGTGATGCTCCTGCGTGACCAGTGCCACCCGCCCGCGCAGGACGGGAAGCGGAAGGCGCATGACATCGACGCCACCGAGCCGCACGCTGCCGCGCGTCGGAGCGGTGATCCCCGTCAGCAGGCGACCGAGCGTCGACTTGCCCGACCCCGACGGCCCGACGATCGCGATCCGCTCGCCGACGGCCGGTGCGAAGGTGACGTCGTGGAGCACATCCACCCCGGGACGGTAGGCGAACCCCACCTGCTCCGCCTCGAGGCGGTCGTCGGCAGGCTCCTCCGTCCCGCTCTCGCGGTCGGCGGGGACCTCGCCGACGCCGAGGATCCTCGCAAGCGCCGTCACGCCCACCTGGAGGCGGTCCATCCAGTTCACGAGCTCCTCGACGGGGCCGGCGAGCTGCATCGCGTACAGGGTGATCGCCGCCACCTGGCCGGCGGTCGCGAGCTCGAGCGACATCAGCGCGGCGCCGGAGAGCAGCACGAGGATCACGGGCAGGAGCAGTCCGAGCGTGGTGAGGGGGTACCAGATGCTCCGAAGACCGAGCGTGTGCCACTCGGCGCTGCGCCGCTCGGCGAGCGCGCGGTCGATCTTGACCTGCTGCGACTGCGCGAGATCCAGCGCGTCGATCGTCGGCGCCCCCTCGACCGTCTCGCCGATGACGCCCACCAGCCGCCCGTACGAGGCGAGCTGGCGCCGGTACGCGGGACCGGCCCGCCGGATGTACCAGCGCGTCCCGATGACCAGCAGCGGCGCCCCGGTGAGCAGCACCAGCGCGAGGAGCGGGTTGACGAGCGCCGCCGCCACCGCGGTCAGCAGGGCGGTCATCCCGGTGACGAGCACGCGGGGCACCCCGAAGCGCACGGTCTGCGCGACCGCGTCGACGTCGTTCGTCGTCCGCGAGAGCAGGTCGCCCGTGCCCGCCTGCTCGACCACCGAGAGCGGGAGGGCGGTCACCGCCCCCATGAAGTCCTCCCGGAGCCGGGCGAACACGGTCTCGCCGAGCTGCAGCGAGGCGAACTGGGCGAAGCGGGTGAGGACGGCCTGAAGGGCGACGGCGAGGACCAGCAGGAGGAACATCAGGTCGACGAGGGTGCCGTCCGCGGCTCCGCGCGAGATCGCGTCGATCAGGCGCCCGATGATCCAGGGCCCGGCCAGCCCGGCCACCGCCCCGAGGGCGTGGAGCACCAGGACGACGGCGAGCGCCCCCCGGTGGCGGGAGACCAGGGTGCGGGCGGCGCGGCGGACGCCGGCACCGTCGGCGATGGGGAGAGTCATGCGGTCACTCGCCGTCCTCGGATCGGTCGCGGACGACGGGGATCGCCCCGGTCTCCACGGCCCCCCGCCAGAGCGTCTCGATCGCGCCGGTCCAGGCCGCGTCGAGCGCGGCGTCGCCGGCGGGCTCGGCGTCGCTCACCGTGCGCGCCACGTGCGCCCGGTACGCCTCGGCGACCTCGTCGTCGCGCCGGAGCAGCTCGCCGTGCGATCCCGATCCGATGACCTCGCCGCCGCGCAGCACGCGGACGACGTCCATCTGATCGAGCAGCAGCGGACTGGAGGAGACGACGACGGTCGTGCGTCCCTCGCGCTCGCGACGCAGCCGGGCGGCGACCATCGCCTCCGTGGTCGCGTCGAGCGCGCTGGTGGGCTCGATGAGCACGAGCACCTCGGCGTCGGACAGGAGGGCGCGCGCGAGGCTCAGGCGCTGGCGCTGGCCGCCGGACAGCACGCTCCCGCGCTCGGGCACGGGCTCGTCGAGCCCCGCCGGGAGCGACGCCACCGCGTCGTGGGCCGCCGCGGCCTCGAGGGCGCGCTCCATCTGGCGCCGGCGGGCGTCCGCGGAGCCCGCACGGTGGGCGCCGCGCGTCCGCTGCACGTCCAGCCCGTCGCGCAGACGCCCGGTGAACAGGTGCGGAGTCGCATCGCTGACGACGATGCGGCTGCGGACGTCGCGCACGCGCACACGGGTGTGGTCGACACCGCCCCAGAGCACCGGGGCGTCGCGATGGTCGCGGTCGTCGAAGCGTCCGAGCCGTCGCGCCACGTGGGCGGCCGCGTCGCCGTCGACGTCGACGAGGCCGGTGAACAGCCCGGGCTCGATGACGACGCCGGAGGCGACGTCGACGAGCTCGGCCGCGGAGGCGGGGGCGGGCTCGGGGACGGGCGGGTCGGCGACGGCGCGGCCGACGCGGAGCACCCCGAGCACCCGGTCGGCGGCGACGAACCCGCGCGTGAACGCCATCGCCGCCTCGACCGTGGTCCGCAGCGGCAGGAGGAGGAAGACCGCGTAGCCGTAGAAGGTGACGAGCTCCCCCGCGGTGATCTCCCCCGCCAGCACGAGCCGCGCGCCCATCCAGACGACGCCGGCCACGAACAGACCCGGCAGCAGCACCTGGAGCCCGTCCAGCCAGGACGCCAGCCGCCCCACCGCGACGCCGCGATCGCGCAGCTCGTCCGAGCGGTGACGGTAGCGGGCGACGAACTGGTCCTCGCCGCCGATCCCGCGCAGCACGCGGAGCCCGACGACGGTGTCGGCGGCGAGGTCGGCGAGCGCACCCTGCTCCGAGCGCCACGCGGCCTGGCGCCGCTGCAGCGGGCGCACGAACAGCGTCAGGAGCGCCACCAGCACCGGCATGCCGAGGAGCACGAAGAGCCCGAGCGAGACGGAGGTGAACAGCGAGAGGATGCCGACGGCCACGTATGCGACGACGCCGCCCGAGAAGCGGGCGGTCACGTCGAACATCTCCCCGACCCGCAGCGCGTCGTTCACGACGGTCGAGGCGACCTCTCCGGCGGAGGTGTCGGTCTTGATGGCCGTCCCGGTGCGCGCGGAGTGGTGACCCACGAGCCGCGAGACGGCCAGCGACGAGGTGAGCCAGTTCGACACCGCCATCCGGTGGCGCAGCACCACGAACGACGCCTGCGCCACCGCGACCGCGGCCAGCGCCCCGGTCCACGGGGCGACCCCGCGCAGTCCGTCCGCCAGGCCGGCGTCGATCGCGCGGCCGAGCAGGTAGGGCCAGGCCACCTGGCACAGCATCCAGGCGACCCCGAAGACCACGCCGCCGATGAGCGTGCGGGGCTGGCGCGCGGCCTGCCAGCGCAGCAGGCGCAGCGCGGAGTCGATCGGGGGCACGGTCACGATCGGCGACGTGGTCACGGCGGGAGGGTCACTCTCCTTCGGCAACAGGACGGGGTCGCACGACGAGCTCCACGCTCCCGCGGGCCGGCACGTCGACCGCAGCGGCGTCGCCGGCGTCGCCGGCCGCCACGACCTCCCAGGGGGGGTCGAGCTCCACCCGGCCGACGACCGGCGCCCCTCCCGGGTTGCGCAGCGTGACGCGCACCTCGCCGGCGGGGGCGGGGGCGAGCTCCACCAGCAGCGCATCCCGCGGCTCGATGCGCAGCGGGGCCTCGGCGGGCCGGACGAGCGGACCCCGGTGGTGGCGGGCCTGAAGCGGCTCGAGGAGGTCGCGGCCGTACGCGCGCACGTGCGCCGCGGTCACACCCGGGGCGGGACGCAGCCGGTACCGGAACGTGCGGGTCACCTCCTGGCGGGCGGGGAAGTTCGTGAAGTGGAGGTTGTTCATGAGCCAGCTGTTCACCTGACCGCCGCGCACGTCGAGCTCCCGCGCCCAGGCGCCGGTGTGGATCCCGCCGAGCTGGACGAGCGGCGCATCGCGAGTGCCCCACAGCACGCCGGCGGCCGGATCGTCGCCGACCACCCCGACCGCGTGCTGGAGGGAGTACCAGTCCTTGCTCGTGTCGGGGAGCTGCTCCGCGTCGGCCTCGAAGACCGCACCGGCCGTCTCGACGAGGAACCGCGCACCCGGCACGAGGAACGGGAAGGCGACGAAGACGCTCTCCGGTCCGAACCTCTCGGGCTTGGTCAGCCACACGTCGAGGTCGACGTCGTCGTGATCGTCGGCGACGGTCAGCGTGGCGACGATCCCGGGGATGCCGGTCACCGCGCCGCGCCAGACGAGCTGGCTGACCGGACCGCTCCGCAGGAGCTCCACGCCGCCCTCGCCGGAGGAGGCCCGTCGCTCGAAGGCCGGGCCGGGGAAGTCGGGATGGAACAGCTTCGGGGATTCCGTGAGCATGGGGTGGTCCGCGCCGGGGGGCACGAGCTCCGTGATCACCGCGCCGAGTCCGTGTCCGACGGCGGGATCGACGAGCTCCCGGCCGGTCGGGAGGTAGACGAGCGAGACGATCCCGCCGCGTGCGGGGTCGATCTCCACCCGGTAGCGGCCCACGGTCACCGGGCCCGAGACGGGGACGGGGCTCCCGGGCTCGGGGGTCGGCACCGCGACAGAGCCGAACGCGGGGGCGTCGACGAGCGCCCGCGCCCGGCGGCTGCCGTCGACCTCGACGTCGACGATCTCGCGGCGGGCCCGCTCGGAGCCGTTGAGCGCGACGATCCGCGACGCCGGTCCGGCGCCGGGGTCCGCGTCGCCGGCGTGCACGGCGCGGAACCATCCCTCGATCGCGAGATCCCGGGCGTGATCGAAGGCGTCGTACGCGTAGCCCGAAGTGGCGTTGTGGTGGGAGTGCGTGAAGTTCGAGTGCGCCGCGGAATAGGTCTCCCAGCTCCCCCACGTGTGCTCGGCGTACAGCAGGAGCTGCTCGTCGACGTGCGCGAGATCGCGGTCGAGGGTGTCGTCGTCGCGCAGCCGCACCGGACCGCGGCGGTAGCCGAGCACCTCGGCCAGCGGCACGCGCGCGCCGTCGACCCCGTGCAGCCGCGCGAGCGCGAGCGCGGACTGGGCCTGGCGCTGGAACGTGCGGGCCTCGCGGTACACGGCCACCTCGCGGGCGGTCGATCCGTGGCCGTGGGCCCACCAGTCCGCCCACTCGCCGCCGAAGACGGGAAGGTCGGTGCCGTTCTCGCGCTCCAGCTCGTCGAGGGCCTCGTCCATCGTCGCCGAGCGCATGGGGAGGTCGGGGTGGCGGGCATTCCAGTCCCGGATGACGTCCAGGTACCGCGCGGTGGGCCAGCGGTTGTCGTTGCCGGCGTGCACGACGGCCGTGCTCCAGCGGTAGTCCTCGCGTGCGCCGAGCCCGTCGACGAACGCGGAGATGCGGCGCTCGGCGAGGTCGACGTCACCGTCGACGATGCCCCACTCCTCGCCGAATCCGTAGTGCGTCGACAGCCACACGAACACGTCGCGCCCGGTGGGACCGCGCCACCGGAAGCCCGACGGCTGGGTGAACGGCGGACGTCCGTGATCGGGGTTCAGTGCCATCACGAGCCGCGTGATGCCGGCGTCGCGCATCTGGTCGACCGTGCCCCAGGAGATCCCGTTCACGTCGCCGTGCTGCTGGGTGCGCGGGGCGATGCCCGCGTCTCGCAGCGGGCCGAGCGCCCGATAGGCGGCGTCGTACTCGGCGGCGCCCGGCAGCTGCGTCATGTTCAGCTGGCCGCCCGTGACGGCGAGCCGGCCCGACCTCACGAGGCTGATGAGCCGGTCCCGGCGGGTGGGCGCTGCGCCGGCGAGGAAGCGGAGCACGGGCCGGGCCGCCTCGAACGTCCAGCGGAAGGCGTCGGGGGCATCGGCGTCCGAGGCATCGGCGTCGGCGAGGTCGATCACGCGGTCGACGATCTCGGCGTGCATCCGGTCGATGATGCGCGGGCTGTTGGTGTACCCCACGTCGTGGTGGGTGTGGGCGACGAGCAGGATCTGTCGAATGGCCATGATGTGCCCGGACGAGTGGGCGGACCGGTCGGGTGCCGGCCCGCCCACTCGTGACGGTTGCGATCCTTACTCGGCGGTGGCGCTCTCGTAGGCCCGCATGGCCGCCGTCTGGGCGTCGGCCAGGGCGTCCTCGATCGACTTCTCACCGAGCAGTGCGGCGCCCACGGCGTTGTTCAGCTCCGTCTGGATGGTCTGACCCGCCGGCGAGGCGCCGAACGTCAGGCCGTAGCCGACGACGTCGTAGTAGGTCGAGATCACCTGGTCGAAGTTGTCGTTGCCCGACGGCTTCACCCACTGGTCGCGGATGGCCTCGTCGGCCGCCGGCGAACCGGTGAACAGGCCGGTGTTGATGCCGCCGTCGGCGGCACGGGTCTCGCCACGGGCGTCACCGGCTGCCAGCCACGCGTCCTGCGACGTGAGGTTGATCATCCAGGCGCAGGCCGCGGCCGGGTTCTTGGCGCCCACCGGGACGACGAACGACGTGCCGGAGGCCACGGAGAACGGCTGCCCGTCGGCGTCCTTGAACGGCACCGCCTGGATGTCGATCTTGTCGACGTACGGCGAGAGCACGTTCGGGTACCACTGGGCGTTCACCTGCGCGCCGACCTGGTTGGCGACGAACTGGTTGTTCTCGCCGAACGTGTCGAACGAGTCGGTCAGGCTCTTCACCTTCGCGAAGCCGCCCTGTGCGTCGTTGATGCGCTTCAGCAGCTCGAGGCCCGCCACGTTGCTCGGGTCGTCGAGGGTGGGGGCGCCGTTCTCGTCGGCGAGCTGGCCGCCCTGACCGAGCACCCAGAGCTCGGCCTGGCCGGTGGAGACCGGGTCGAAGCCCAGACGCGTGGGCACGCCGCCGCTCTCCTGGTACATCTTCTCCACGGCCGCGATCAGGCGGTCGGGATCGGAGGTGTCGATGTCCTCGGGCGTGAGGCCCGCCTCGTCGAGCACGGTCATGTTCACGAGGATCGCCGGCGGCTGGTAGAACTGCGGGACCGCCCACACCGAGCCGTCCAGCGTCACGTCGTCGACGACCGACTGGTACCACTGCTCGGACGGGTCGACGCCCTGCGCCTCGAAGCACGAGTCGAGCGGCTCGATGAGACCCTGCGACGCGTACTGGGCGACGTAGCGACGATCCATCTGGACGACGTCGGGGACGTCGCCGCTGGCGATGCGGGTCGTGAGCTTCTGCACGTCGAACGCCGTCGCGTCGAGCTCGATGTCGACGTCGGACAGCTGCTCGGCGGCGTAGTCCAGGCGGGACTGGCCGACGTCGTCGGCGTTCTCGAAGCCCCAGGCGTTGAGCGTTCCGGTGGGCTCCGCCGAGAAGTCGATGCCGCTCTCGGGAGCGCCCTCCTCCTCGCCGCCGCCACCACAACCGGTGAGGGCCAGTGCGGCAACCGCACCGATCGCCACCAGACCAACAATGCGCTTGCGCATCTCGTTCCTTTCCATCAGGGGCGGCTACTCCGCTGCCCCCGGTATCCGACTGCAAAATGTGGGAACCTTCCCACACAATGTAGCGAGATTTCCCGGGCTCTACAACGGGGATTCCGCGTGTTTATCGGTTTGTGATCTAGTCGAGCTGGAATCGATGCCACAGGGGCGAATCGGGTCAGCCCTTGGTTCCGGTCGTCGCGATGCCCTGGATGAAGTACCGCTGCCCGAAGGCGAACATGATGAGCATGGGCACCGTGACCACCAGCGCCGCCACCATGACGTACTGGTAGTCGCCCTGCCCGCCGTTGGTGGGGCTGTACTTCGTCATGGCATAGGCGAGCCCCAGCGGGGCGGTGAAGTCGTCGGGCGTGCCGGCGTTGAGGTAGATGAGCGCCGCCTGCAGGTTGTTCCAGCTGGCCTGGAACTCGAAGAGGAAGACGATGATGAACGACGGGATCGACAGCGGCATCGCGATCCGCCAGAACATCCCCCAGTAGCTGGCGCCGTCCAGACGGGCGGCCTCGAAGAGCTCCTTGGGGAGACCCAGGAAGAACTGGCGCTGCAGGAAGATGTAGAACGCCGACCCGAACAGGTTCATGCCCCACAGCGGCACCCACGTGCCGAGCATCCCCGTCTCCTTCCAGATCAGGTAGATCGGGATCATGGTCACGGCACCGGGCAGCATCATCGTCGCGATGACGAGCCCGAAGAGCAGATTTCGACCGGGGAAGCGGAAGTAGGCGAAGCCGAAGGCGACGATCGAGCTCGAGACGGCCACCGCTGTCGCCGCGAGCAGCGCGATCGCGATGCTGTTGAACATCCAGCTCAGCAGCGGCAGCTGATTCCACACGTCCACGTAGTTGCTCGGGAGGAACGTGTTCGGGATGAGCCGGTTGTCGAAGACCTCGCCGCGCGGCTTGAAGCTGGCCGCGACCAGCCACGCGAAGGGGTACAGGAAGAGCATCGCGACGGCGGCCGACACGATCCACAGGAGCACCTTGCCGAGGCCGGTCTGCGGCCCGCGCCAGCGGCGGCGACGCCGAGGGGGCGTCGGAGCGAGCGAGACGGCCGCCTCCGGGGAGGGCAGCGCGGCCCCCGGAGTCTGCTGGGTGATGGCCATCAACGGTTCCCCTCGTAGTACACGAATCGGTTGCCGAACTTCACCTGGATCAGCGTGATGATCATGATGATGACGAACAGCAGCCAGGCCATCGCCGCGGCGAAGCCGAAGTTGAACTGACGGAACGCCTGCTGGAACAGGTAGATCGCGTAGAACAGCGCCGCATCGGGCGACGAGTTGCTCTGGTCCCGCCAGAACACGACGTAGGCCTGGTCGAAGATCTGGAAGGCGGCGATCGAGAGGACGATGACGTTGAAGAACATCGCCCCAGAGATCATCGGCAGGGTGATCGAGAAGAACTTGCGGACCGCCCCGGCCCCGTCGATCGAGGCGACCTCGTACAGCTCCACGGGCACGTTCTTCAGGGCGGCGAGGAAGATCACCATCGTGCCGCCGACCGCCCACAGCGACATCAGCACGATGCTGACCTTCACCCACGCCGGGTCGATCAGCCACTGCGGCCCCTCGATCCCGAAGATGCGCAGGAACTGGTTGATGGCGCCGGTGTTGCCGTTGAGGAGCAGGAAGAAGAGGGTCGCCGTGGCGACGGCGGGCGTCATCTTCGGCAGGTAGTAGACGGTGCGGAAGAAGCCGGCACCGCGCGTCATGCGGCTGAGGAGCATGGCGAGCGCGAGCGCCACGACGATCTCCAGCGGCACGGCGAGCACGGCGTAGAAGAGCGTGTTGGCCAGCGACAGCGCGATCTTGGGGTCCTCGAACAGCTGGGCGTAGTTGTCGAACCCGACGGGACGGGCGCGATTGGTCGCGAGGTTGTAGTCGCTGAAGGACATGTAGAGGCTGTAGACCATGGCGCCCGCCGTGAAGACGAGGAACCCCACCATCCACGGAGCGATGAAGAGGTACCCCGCCACCACTTCGCGGCGGTTGTAGCGCTCCCGGGGACGCTTCGTCCTGGGTGCGCGCTCGCCGCGGCGGCGCGGTGCGGCCTCTGTCGCGAGCGCGTCGGCGGCTACGCCGGCCCCTGCGCTCACGGTCTCGTCCTCATCCCGGTCTCGACGCACATGGTGCTTCCTCCACTGGTCGTCCATGTAGTGTGGCATCGTTACCACATTGCACCGACTATAAGCCTGAACCCGCCCCTTGGCAACCGGGGTGACGGTCGGGCGGGAAGCGGGTACACCATGGACGCCGACGTCATCGTGTACGGCGGGACGGCCGCCGGGGTCTGCGCCGCGGTCGCCGCCGCACGGGTCGGCGCGACCACCGTCCTGCTGGTCGCGGGCTCGCACGTGGGCGGCATGATGAGCGGCGGGCTCGGCTACACCGACGTCGGCGACGTCCGTGCCCTCGGCGGCATGGCGGCCGAGTTCCGCGCCGCGGTCGCCGCACACTACGGGGTGGCGGTGGGCCGCTACGCCGGACCCGAGCCCCGGGTCGCCGAGGAGATCTTCCTCTCCTGGCTCGACGAGGCCGGCGTCGAGGTGGTCGTCGACTGCGAGCTCCGGGACGTCTCGCTCCAGGACACCCGGATCGACCGGCTCCGGCTGGGCGACGGCACGCTCGTCCGCGGCGCCGTCTTCGTCGACGCCTCGTACGAGGGCGACCTGCTCGCCGCGGCGGGCGCGACCTGCGCGATCGGCCGCGAGTCCCGCGCGCTGCACGGCGAGCGGTTCGCGGGCCGCCAGGAGCTCCTCCCCGGACGGCACAGCACGCCCGCGTGGATCTCCCCGTTCCGCGACGATGCGTCCGGGCAGGAGGAGGGGGCGCTCCTCCCGCAGATCGCACCGGGTCCGCCGGCGGAGGTCGGCGAGGGCGACGGCGGCGTCATGTCGTACGGGTACCGCGTCTGCCTGACGACGGCGGCGGACCGCATCCCCTTCCGCCGTCGCGAGGGCTTCGACGACGCGCACTGGGAGCTCGGGCGACGGCTGTTCCGCGATGCCGAGCGGCGCGGCGACGTGCAGCCGGCGGGCCGCTACCTCGGGCTCGAGCCGAACCTGCCCGGGGGGAAGGCCGACGGCAACTCCCTCGGTCCGTTCTCCCTGAGCGTGCTCGACCGGACGGCGTGGGAGTACCCCGCGGGCTCGGCGGGGCGGCGGGAGGAGATCCGCCGCCACCATCTGGCGCACACCGAGGACTTCCTCTGGTTCCTCGCGAACGACCCCGGCGTGCCGCGGGACGTGCGGCGCGAGATGCAGCGCTGGGGACTGCCGGCCGACGAGTTCGCCGACACCGGGCACCTGCCCCACCAGCTCTACGTGCGCGAGGCGCGCCGCCTCCAGGGCGAGGCGGTCCTCACCGAGCACGACCTCCGGGCGGGACGGCTGCCGCGCGACGTCGTGGCCCTGGGCTCGTACCACCTCGACATCCGCGAGGTCCAGCGCACGTGGCGGTGGGTGCACGAGCACCCGCGGCCGGTCGCGATGGTGTTCACCGAGGGCTACCTGTCGGTGCCGGTGCCGGTCTACGGCATCGGCTACCGCGCGCTCCTGCCCCGGCGGGAGGAGTGCGGCAACCTCCTCGCCGCCGTGTGCGTGTCGGCCTCGCACGTCGCCTTCTCGTCGATCCGCATGGAGCCGCAGTACCAGATGCTCGGCCAGGCCGCCGGGACCGCCGCCGCGCTGGCGTCGCGCACCGGCGTCCCGCTCCACGCCCTCGACGTGGAGCTGCTCCAGCAGCGCCTGCGCGACGACGGCGCCGTGCTGAGTGTGTGAGCCCGCCGTGTCAGCCGGCGATGCGCACCGCGACGCCCCGGGCGCGGATGCCGTCGAGCACCGCCGTGTCGGCGCGCGAGTCGGTCACGAGCACGTCGGCGCGCTCGACGTCCATGATGCGCACCGGCGCGCTGCCGCCGATCTTCGCCCCGTCGGCGACCACGACGACGCGGTCGGCCTGCTCGGCGAGGACCCTCTTGATGGCCGCGTCCAGCGTGCTGGTGCCCCACAGCCCGTCGGCGGTGATCGCGGTCGCCGACAGCACGGCGACCTGGGTGCGCACCGATCGCAGCGCGGCTTCGGCGATCGGTCCGGCGAACGCGCGCGTATCGGACTGGTACTCGCCGCCGGCGCAGATCAGGGCGTCGGGCCGGCGTCCGGCGAGCGCCGTGACCACGGGCAGGGAGTGGGTGACCACCGTGCGCGCGCGCACGAGCGCCGTCATCGCGGCCACGGTCGTGCCGGCGTCCAGGGCGACGACGTCGGCGCCCTCGAGCTCGGCGGCGGCGGCCTCGACGACCAGCCGCTTGAACGAGGCGTCGACCGCCGTGCGCCGTTCGAACGGCAGTGCGGCCCCGGCGAGGGTGGCCCCGCCCGCCACCCGGCGCACGCGTCCCGCGTCGGAGAGCCGCTGGAGGTCGCGCCGCACCGTCATCTCCGAGACGCCCATGCGCTCGGCCGCGTCGGCCGACGCGAGATACCCCTCGGCGGCGAGCATCCGCAGCAGCTCCGCGCGACGTTCGGGTGCTCCGGTGTAGCGCATGCGCCCATCCCAGCGGGTTTGTGCGCGATTGTCAAACGACGAACAATCTTGCAGATGTGTTCGAATTGTCACAGACTGACGCCGTGACGCTCTCCCTCGGCATCGACGTCGGCAGCACGACCACCAAGGTCGCCCTCGTCGACGTGCGCGGGGGGCGGGACGTCGATGCACCCCGCGTGCTCCGCGTCGCGCAGGTCCGCACCCCCGACACGTCCGAGGGGCTCCGCGACGCGCTGTCCGAACTGGTGCGCGGGTGCACGGCAGGCGCCGACGGGGCGATCGCCGCCATCGGCGTCGCCTCCATGGCCGAGACCGGCATCCCCCTGGGCCCGGGCGGCGAGCCGCTCGCGCCCTTTCAGCGCTGGGACCGGGCCGCGGGCCGCGAGCACCTCGACAGGTTGAGGGAGCAGCACCCTGATCTGCTGACGCGCACGGGCCTTCCCGCGACGCCCAAGCCGACCCTCGTCGCGCTCCACCGGCTGCGAGCGCAGCAGCCGGACGCCTTCGCGCGGCTGGCGCGCTGGCAGGGCGTGGCGGATCACGTGACCGCGATGCTCACCGGCGCCCATGCCACCGACCACACCCTCGCCGCGCGCACCATGCTCCGCCGCCGCGGCGCCCGCGAGTGGGACGCCGAGCTCGTGGCGGCCGCGGGCATCGGTCCCGACGTGCTCCCCCGCATCCTCGACACGGGAGAGGCGGCCGGACGGACGACGCGGGCCGCGGCCGCGTTCGGGCTGCCCGCCGGGATCCCGGTGCACATCGCCGGTCACGACCACGCCGTCGGAGCATGGGCCGCCGGGGTGCGCCGGTCCGGAGAGGCGGCCGACTCGCTCGGCACCGCGGAGGCCGTTCTGGTCCTCACCGACGAGGCCGCGCCGGCCGCCGTCGACGACGGCTTCAGCCTGGGCCGCTCGGTCGACGACCGCTACGACACGGTGATGGGCGGCAGCCCTGCGTGCGGCGCGCTGCTGGCGGACTGGCCGGCCGCCGTCGCGGACGTGCTGGCGGAGGCGGACCCCGGTCACTGGCCGACGAGCCCGGTCACCGTGCTGCCGTATCCGCGCGGCCGCCAATGCCCCGCGCCCGACCCCGGCGCGGTGCTCGAGACGATCGGCGGTGCCGGCCCGGGCGGGAGCACCCCTGCGGACCCGTCCGGCGCGTACGCCCTGCTGCAGTCCCTCGTCCTGCACTCCCGGTGGATGCGCGAGGTCGCCGCCGCCCACGCCGGTCGCCGGGTCGACCGGGTGGTCCTGCTGGGATCACTGGCGTCGCGCTTCCCGGTGTGGGGACCGCTCGCCGCCGCCGCCGCCCGTTCCGGGATGCGCGGCGGGACCGCGGTCGCCCGCTCCGCCACTCGCGAGCCGGTCGCCGCGGGGGCCGCCCGCCTCGCGGCGGTCCGCGCGCACCTCGCCGCCGACGATGCGGCGCTCCCCGTCGCAGAGGTCGCCCCGGCGACGGCTGCCGGATGGGAGGAGGCCTACGACCGGGTCGTCGCCGCCGCCCTCGCCTCGTCGGCGCACGCCGCCGCCCGCCGCGCCGGCCGGGTCCCCGACCCCCGACCCCCCGATCCCCCGTCCTCGATCCAGGAGCACCATGACGACCCTCGACAGCATCGCCCGGCCCACCGGCACCTTCGCCATGGTGGCGATGGACCAGCGTGAGAGCCTCCGCCACATGTTCGACCTCGCCGGACGGGGACGCCCCGCCGACGACGTGCTCATCGACTTCAAGTCCGCGGTGGCGACCGAGCTCGGCCCGCTCGCCTCGGCCTTCCTGGCCGATCGGCAGTTCGGCTTCGAGCGCGTGCGCCGCTCCCTCCCCCCGCAGACGGGCCTCATCCTGGCCGTCGACGCGCTGGACCAGCAGGACGGCGGCCCCGTCGAGGACACCGACATCGACGACGAGGCTGCGGCGGGCCCGCTCGACGGCGTCGACGCGCTCAAGCTGCTGATCATCTGGCGCCGCGACGCGCATCGCGAGCGACGCATCGAGCTCGCCGAGCGGTTCATCGCCCTCGCGCGCAGCAAGGGCGTCCTCTCGGTGCTCGAGCCCGTGGTCCGCGAGACGCCGGGCGAATCCGGATGGGATGCCGACGTCGCGATCCGCGAGGCCGCGCGCGAGCTCGGCGCCCTCGGCCCCGACCTCTACAAGGCCCAGGTGCCGCTCGCAGGCGAGGGCGACGAGCGCGCTCAGCGGCGTGCGAGTGCGGCGCTGAACGACAGCATGAGCGGCCCCTGGGTCGTGCTCTCGCAGGGCGTCGCCCGCGAGCGGTTCGAGCCGGCCGTGCGCGCCGCCTGCCAGGAGGGCGCGAGCGGGTTCCTCGCCGGCCGCGCCCTCTGGAGCGACGTCGTCGGGAGCGCCGACCTCGCCGCCGAC
The DNA here is from genome assembly GCF_950097975.1 of Microbacterium sp. T2.11-28. Taxonomy (GTDB): domain Bacteria; phylum Actinomycetota; class Actinomycetes; order Actinomycetales; family Microbacteriaceae; genus Microbacterium. The sequence continues at coordinate 28,359 of NZ_CATNHF010000023.1, read as the reverse complement.
CTCCGCGCGCGATCGGTGCCGCGCCTGGCGGCCCTCATCGACACCGTCGACGAGTTCGGCCGTCCCTGGTCCGAGGCGGGGCGTGGACGCGCCGCGGCCGGGGAAGTCCGCGCATGAGAGCGGGCGTGCTGCACACGGTCCCCGCGCTCGCGGCGTCCTTCCACGAGCTGCTGCTGGCCGAGCGGGAGGACCTCGACCTCGTCCACGTCGTCGATCCGTCGCTCCTCAGCGAGACGGTCGCCGCCGGCGAGGTCACCCCGCGCGTCCAGGAGGGCGTGACGCGCCACGTCGCCGCGCTGGCGGCGGCGGGGGCCCAGGCGGTCCTCGTCACGTGCTCCTCGATCGGCGAGGCGGCCGAGGCCGCCGCTCGCGCCACCGGGGTCGCCCTCGTGCGCGTCGACGAGGCGATGGCCCGGGAGGCGGTGGTGCGCGCCCGCGCCGCGGCGACCGGGGAGCGCCCGGGCAGGATCGCCGTGCTCGCGACGCTGTCCGCGACCCTCGGACCCACCGGGCGCCTCGTCGAGCGCGTGCGCGAGGAGGATCCGCGGGTGCGGGTGACCGCGTCGGTGGTCGCCGACGCCGCAGCGGCGCGGGCGGCAGGCGACCAGGCGCGCCATGACGAGCTCATCGCGGCGGCGGTTGCCGCGGCCGACGCCGACGTCATCGTGCTGGCGCAGGCCTCGATGGCCGCCGGGGCCGGCGACGACCCGCGCGTGCTCACCTCGCCCCGCAGCGGCGCCGCCGCGTTCGTCGCGGCGCTCGGAGCCGCCGCGTGAGCGGGGTCTCGCTCCTGGCGTATGCGGACCGCCTCTGCGACTCCGGCCGCGCCGTCGGCGACCTGACGACGCTGCGGAAGCTGCTCGCGGGCGAGCTCTCGGTGCTCACCGGGGTGCACGTGCTGCCCTTCTACACGCCCTACGACGGCGACGACGCCGGCTTCGACCCGGTCGACCACGCCACCGTGGATCCCCGCCTGGGCACCTGGGACGACGTCCGCGCCATCGCCGCGCACACCGAGGTCACCGCCGACATCATCGTCAACCACGTCTCGGCGCACTCTGCCGAGTTCGTCGACTGGCTCGAGCGCGGCGAGGCATCGGCGCACGATGGCATGTTCCTCACGTTCGACACGGTGTTCCCGCACGGCGCGACCGAAGCCGACATCACCGCCTTCTACCGGCCGCGGCCGGGCGTGCCGTTCACGCCCTATCGCGCCCGCGACGGCCGGCGGCGCCTCGTCTGGACCACCTTCATGCCCTCGCAGGTCGACATCGACGTGCGTCACCGGGCGGGGATCGCCTACCTGGAGGGGCTCGCCGACACCCTCGCGGCGGGCGGGGTGACCACGGTCCGGCTGGATGCGGTCGGGTACGCGGTGAAGACGCCCGGCACGGACTCCTTCATGACGCCCGACACCCTGGCCTTCGTCGCGCAGGCGGCCGAGATCATCCGCGCGCGGGGGCTCCGCGTGCTCGTCGAGGTGCACGCGCACTACTCGCAGCAGCTGGCCATCGCACCGCTCGTCGACCTGGTGTACGACTTCGCCCTTCCCCCGCTGCTGCTGCACTCCCTCGGCACCGGCCGCACGGACCGGCTCGCCCACTGGCTCGGCATCCGGCCCGCCAACGCCGTGACGGTGCTCGACACGCACGACGGCATCGGCGTCATCGACGCGGGTCCGGGCGCGGGCCTTCCGGGCCTCCTCACCGAGGAGGAGATGGCGGCCGTCTTCGCCCGCGCAGCCGACGCCACCGGCGGCCACTCGACCCTCGCGTCGGTCACTCCCACGTGGGCGAGCATGCCGCATCAGATCAACGCCACGTTCTTCAGCGTGCTCGGCGGCGACACCTGGCGGATGCTGCTGGCCCGCGCCGTGCAGGCGTTCGTGCCGGGCGAGCCGCAGTTCTACTACGTGGGCCTGCTCGGCGGCCTCGACGATCGCGACCGCTTCGCGGCGACGGGTCAGGGGCGGGAGGTCAACCGCCACCGCTACACGCGCGAGGAGCTCGATCGCGCCCTCGCGACTCCCGTGACGCGCGGGCAGCTCGCACTGGCCGCCCTGCGCCGGCATGCGGTCTTCGGAGGCGCGTTCTCGTGGTCGCAGCCCGACGAGGCCTCGCTCGAGCTGGTCTGGCGATCGGCGGCCGAAGGGGGGACTCCGACGCACGAGGCGCGGCTGCTCGCGCGGTTCGACGAGCCCGACTTCACGATCACTCTCGACGGCGCGGAGGTGCCGCTCGACGGGTGATCAGCCCTCGTCGGCGGCCAGGACCTCGCGCACGAAGTCGGGGATGACGTCGGTCGCGACCTTGGCCGGGTGCGACAGCGCGAGCTCCAGTGCGGCGCGCGTCCGCATCGGGTCGGCCCCCGGGCGCCCCTCGAGCAGGTCGAGGGCGTCGCGCCCCGCACGCGCCATGTGGGCCGCCGCTTCCGCCCAGGGCCGGAGCGAGCGGGCGGGCTCGGCGCCGGCGCCGGCGAGCGCGCGGTCGAGGGCGGCGAGCTCGTCGAGCCGCTCGCGCAGCGCGGCGGATGCCTCGGCGTCCCCCGCCAGGACGCCACGGGTGAGCGCGCGCAGCTCGGGGTCCATCGTCGCCGACGGCGGCCACGACGAGAGCGTCCGCACGAGAGGGGCGAGGCGTTCGGCGTCGGCGCCGCCGACCAGGTCCAGCGTGACGCGGGCGGCGCGGGCGGGATCGTAGCCCGCCGGGTTCCACGCCCAGTCGGCGAAGGCCGCGATGCCGAACCACCCGGGAGCGCACTCGACCATCGGATTGGTCCAGGCGCCGCGCAGCGCCGAGCCGGCGACGTCGCCCGTGCGGCCCGTGAGCGGCCCGAGGAAGGCGCGGCCCCGGTCGAAATCGTTGACCGGGAAGTTGTCCCAGAGCGCCAGGCGGTCGCCGAACACGTCCGCCGCGGCGTCGATGTCGTCGCGCGAGATCTCCCCCACCACGATGTCGCGGCCGGTCCACCACACGAGCACGTGGGCGGGGACGCCCGCGGCGAACGCCTCGCGGTAGTCGCTGCGGTGGATCCCGGCGTAGTCGGTGGGGACGACGATCGGCAGCGGGAGCCCGCGCGGCTCCTGCACGTCGCGCACGAAGCGCCGGACGGCCGCGGCATGGGCCGCGCCGAGCCCGGCGCCGCCCGCCCCGAATGCGGCGACGTCGGCGTCGTGCACGGGTTCGGGCGGCACGTCGTCGAAGAGCAGCGCGAACCGCCCGATGCCGGCGCCGACCAGCTGAGCCGCCTTCGCGGCGAGGAGCTCGTGCTCGGCATCGTCGGAGAACACCATCGAGCCGGCGGGGTGGAGGGCGAACACGAAGTCGATCCCCTCGGCGTGCGCGGCGTCGGCCAGGCGCTGCAGCCGGGCCAGCTCGGCCGCGGGATACGGCTCCCGCCAGCGCACCCGATGGTACGGGTCATCCTTCGGCGCGTAGACGTAGGAGGTGAGCTTCACCCGCCGCGCCAGGCGGAAGGTGGCGATGCGCTCCTCGTCGCTCCACGGCTCGCCGTAGAACCCCTCGATGATGCCGCGGTGGGCCAGGGTCGGGGCGTCGTCGATCTCGAGGTCGGGGATCCCTCCGAATCGCCGCGTCAGCTGATCGAGGGTGGTCTCGGCATGGGTCGTCCCGCGGGCGTCCGAGGCGGTGACCGTCACGAGACCGCGGGCCGCGTGCAGCCGATAGCCCTCGGGGGCGAGGCGGGGATCGAGGTGGCGGACCACGTCGCGGACCGGGTGCACGGCGCCTGTCGGCGACGGGCCGCCCACGGCGGCGGGCTGCGGCAGGAGCTCGAGCGGGACGCGGGCATCCTTGACCATATGGGAACGTTATCACATAGGATGACGGCATGAGCTCCAGCCCCTCGCTCACGCGCGACGATGCCCGGGTGACGATCACCGCCGATTCCTACCGCCTCTCCTGGAGGCCCGGCCCGGACGGCGTGCCGCGCTCGCCCTACGTGGAGCTCGCCGACGCGGAAGGCCGCCGGTGGACCCGGCTGAGCGTGCTGTCGTCGGTGCACACGGCGGAGGCCGCCGACGAGACGACCGCCATCGGCGAGCCGGAGGTCGCCGACGACGACGGCGACCTCGTCGTCCGCATCGCGACGACGTCCTCGCACTGGGGCGAGAAGGTGCTCGAGCTGCGCTGCACGCCCACGACGGTCGAAGCGACCGTCGGCGTGAGGGGCGCCGGGTCCGTGACCGACGTCACCGTCGCCGGCGGCGACGGCATCCTGCCCACCGGCGCATCGGGCACGTTCCGCTCGTCGATCGACGCCGCATCGCTGTACGTGCCGACCCCGACCGAGCCCGTCGCCTTCGCCCGCCCCGCGACCTCGTCCGCCGCGCTCGGCGTGGTGGGCGACGCCGATCCCGGCAGGCTGCACGGGATCTTCTCGCCGCCGCCGCTCGCGCTCGCACTCGGCCGGGAGCCGGCCGCCGATCCCGTCGAGCCGCCGACGGGAGCGTGGCTGGCGCTGACGCTGCGCGCGCCGGTGACCGAGCTCGGCTTCACCCAGCTGCGCTACGAGGCGCTCGACGGCGGATTCCTGCTGCGGCTGGACTACGAGGGGCACACCCGTATCGACGGCGACTGGCGCTCCCCGACGGTCGTGCTGCAGCCGGTGCCCGAAGCGCTGGACGCGCTCACGGCGCACCGCGACGACCTCATCGCCCACGGTCACGCGAGCGACGCGCACCCGCGCCTCGAACGCTGGTGGCGGGAGCCGCTCTTCTGCGGCTGGGGTGCGCAGGTCGCGCGCGGCGGCGCCCCCGCGCCGGACCTGTGCCGTCAGGAGATCTACGACGACTTCCTCGCGACGATGCGCTCGGCGGGCCTCGATCCCGGCACGATCGTCGTCGACGACCGGTGGCAGGCGGCGTACGGCACCGCGGAGCCCGACACCGGCGCGTGGCCCGATCTCGGCGGCTGGATCGCGCAGCGGCACCGCGAGGGCCGTCGGGTGCTGCTGTGGTGGAAGGCGTGGGATCCCGCGGGGCTGCCCGTGGAGGAGTGCATCACCGACGCCGCGGGCCGACCCATCGCCGCCGACCCCGGGAGCCCCGCGTACCGTGCGCGGCTGCGCCGGATCGTCGCGCGTCTCCTCTCTGCGGAGGGCCTCGACGCCGACGGCTTCAAGGTCGACTTCACGCAGCGCGCGCCGAGCGGCCGGTCGATGCGCAGCGCCGCCGACAGCGACGGCGTGTGGGGCATCGCCGCGCTCCACCGCCTCGTCTCGGAGCTGCATGCGGCAGCCAAGGAGGTCAAAGCCGACGCCCTCGTCATCACCCACACCGTGCACCCGTCGTTCGGCGAGGCGAGCGACATGATCCGCACCAACGACGTGCTCGAACGCGACACGACCGGCGCGCCGGTCGCCGTCACGCGCCAGCTGACCGCCCGGCACGCGATCGTCTCGCGCACGCTCCCGCACCACCTCGTCGACACCGACCAGTGGCCGATGCCCGACCGCGAGGAGTGGCTCGCCTACGCCCGGCTCCAGCCCGCGCTGGGCGTGCCCGCCCTCTACTATCTGGAACGGGTGCGGGACGACGAGCCGATCACCGACGACGACCTCGCAGAGATCCGCGCCACCTGGGACGCCTACCGGAGGACGCTCGCATGAACCCCGTCGAGATCGCCCGAGGCGTGTGGCGCATCGCCGACACCTGCGCCGTCTACCTCGTGGTCGATCTCGACGCGCCGCCCGGCCAACGCGACGCCGTCGCCGTGGACTTCGGCGCCGGACGGGCGCTGGATCATCTCGAGGCCCTCGGCATCCGCTCCATCTCGGACGTCGTGATGACCCACCACCATCGCGACCAGGGGCAGGGCCTTCCGCGCGCCGTCGCGCACGGGGCCCGCATCCACGTGCCCCCGGTCGAGGTGGAGCTGTTCGACCGGGTCGAGCAGATGTGGGAGAGCCGCCAACTCGACAACGACTACAACCTGCGCCAGGACCGCTTCTCGCTGCTCGCCTCGGTCCCGGTGCATGCGACCGTGCCGGAGTACCGCTCGCTCGCCCTGGGCGATCGCCCCGGCGGGGTCTCCCTCCGGGTCATGCCGACGCCCGGCCACACCATGGGCTCGGTCACCTACCTGCTCGATCGGGACGGCGAGCGCATCGCCTTCAGCGGCGACCTCGTCTACGCGCCGGGAAAGGTGTGGTCGCTCGCGGCGACGCAGTGGTCGTACACGCAGAACGAGGGACCGGCGATGACGGTGCTCAGCGCGATCCTCCTCGCTCGCGAGGAGCCGACGATGATCGCGCCGTCGCATGGCGAGGTCATGACCGACCCTGCGACGGCCCTGACGCAGCTCGCCGCCGCCATGCAGGACTACGTGGACAGCCGCCGGTCCTACCCGTGGGACCTCGCCACCCGCCTCGACGACCCGTTCGTCGCGCTCACCCCCCACCTGCTGCTCAACCGCACGTCGATGTCGTGCTCGTACGTGCTGCTGTCCGAGACCGGGGAGGCGCTCGTCGTCGACTACGGCTACGACATGACGACGGGCATCGTTCTCGGCCAGGAGCGCGCGGCGCGCCGGCCGTGGCTGGCCTCGCTCCCGGCACTGCGCGCGCGCCACGGGGTCACGCGCATCAGCGTCGCCCTGCCGACCCACTACCACGACGACCACGTGGCGGGCATGCCGCTGCTGCGCGACGTGGAGGGCACCGAGCTGTGGATCCCCGAGAACGTCGCCCCGACGATGGCCGACCCGTGGCGCGAGGACCTCCCCTGCCAGTGGTACGACCCGATCCCGGCCGACCGCGTGCTCCCGCTGGACGAGCCGTTCACCTGGAACGAGTACACGCTCACCGCCCACGCCCAGCCCGGCCACACGCTCTACGCGGTCGCCTACCGGGTCGAGGTCGACGGGGTCACGGTGGTGTTCACCGGCGATCAGCAGGAGGGGCTGGGAGGTCGCGACGGGCGCCGCGACATCATGAACTACCAGTACCGCAACCTCTTCCGCCTGGGCGACTACTCCCGCAGCGCGGCGCTGTACAAGCGGATCGCCCCGGGCCTGCTCGCCTCGGGGCACTGGGAGCCGCGCTGGGCCGACGACGCCTACCTCGACTACCTGGTGGAGTCCGGCGCGTACGTCGACGAGCTCCACCAGCGGCTCCTCCCGCTGGAGACCCTCTCGGTCCCGGTGACCGGTCAGCTCGCGACCATCGCCCCCTACCGCTCGCGCGTGGAGGTCGGCGAGGCGGCCGCATACGCGGTGCGCGTCCGCAATCCCCACGACGAGGCCGTGCTCGCCCGGGCGGAGATCGTGCTGCCGCTAGGCTGGCGATCATCCGAGGCCGTCCAGACGGTGCGGCTCGGTCCTCACGAGGAGGCGACTGTGGAGTTCAGCGTCGTCGCGACCACATCCGGCCGCCGCCAGCGCATCGCGGTGGACCTGTCGGTCGGAACCCTGCTGCTGGGTCAGCACGCGGAGGCGGTGGTCGATGTGACCCCGGGCGCCCCGTGAGCGGCGACCGTCCCTTCGCCCGGGCCACCATCAAGGACGTCGCGGCAGCCGCCGGCGTCTCCCGCTCCACCGCCTCGCGCGCACTGTCGGGCAACGGCTACGCCGCCCCCGAGGTGCGCGACAAGGTGCGCGCGGTGGCACGCGATCTGGGCTACGTCGTCGACGTCACCGCCCGCAGCCTGAAGCAGCGCACCAGCCGTTCGGTCGGCGTCCTCGTCTCGGACCTGCGCAACACCTTCTACGCGGAGCTCGCCTCGGGCATCGGCGCCGAGGCACGGCAGACGGGCCGGTCCATCGTGCTCGTCGACCTCCACGGCGAGCCCGACGACGAGCTCGAGGCGGCCGAGACCCTCGTCGCGTCCCGCGTGGCCGGCGTGATCGCCACCCCCGTCACCGACGCGCTCGCGCCCTTCCTCTCCCGGCTCGGCGTCCCGCTCGTCGAGGTCGACCGGCGCTTCGACCCCAGCGGCACCGACGCCGTGGTCGTCGACAACCGTGCGGCCGCCCGCGAGACGACCGCCCGCCTGCTCCAGCTCGGTCACACGCGCATCGCCCTGCTCATCGACGAGACCGAGTGGACCACCGGCGCGGAGCGCCAGCAGGGCTACATCGACGCCTTCGCGGCGAAGCGGATGCGCGTCGACGAGTCGCTCGTCGTGCGCGCCGGCTGGGACGCCGCTGCGGCCGTGGACGCCGCGGTCGCGCTCCTGTCGCGCGCCGACCCGCCCACGGCGGTCTTCGCCGCCAACAACGTGCTCGCCGAGGGGCTGTGGCGCGCGACGCAGCGACTGGGCCTCTCCGTGCCGGACGATCTCAGCATCGTCGCGTTCGACGACGCGCCCTGGATGAGCATGGTGACCCCCGGGCTCTCGGTCCGCCATCAGGACACGCTCGGCCTCGGCGCGGCGGCCGTCCGCACGCTCGTCGCGCGCGTCGAGACGCCCGACGCCCCCGTGCAGACGATGGTGCTGCCGACGACGTTCATCGACCGCGGCTCGGTGGCCCCGCCCCGCTGAGCCTCCGCCCGTCTTGCGGAGCCCCGCGGCCGTCCCGCGGATTCCGCGGCCTCGTGTGGCCCGGATACCGCGGCGCGCTGACGCGCCTTGCGATCGGACGACGGAACCGCTTACGATGTGGGAACGATGTCATACTCTCTTGCCGACGATGGTCGTCGTGCGGAGCCCGGAGGAAACATGCCACCTGTGATGCCGGTCCTGGCGCTGGACATCGGCGGCACCAAGCTCGCGACCGCCGTCGTGACCCCCGACGGCCGCACGCACGGCTTCCTGTCCGAGCCCACGCGCAAGGAGCGCGGACCGGAGGAGGTCATCGCCCACCTCTTCGACCTGGGTCACCGCAGTCTCGCTGCGGCGGAGGTCGCCGAGGTGTCGGCGGTGGGCATCAGCTGCGGGGGTCCGCTCGACGCGGCTCGCGGCGTGCTGACCGGCCCCCTGCACCTGCCCGGCTGGATCGACATCCCCATCGTCGAGCTCACCCGGCGCGCGTTCGGCGTGCCGGCGGTGCTCGAGAACGACGCCACGGCGGCGGTCCTCGGCGAGCACCGCTACGGCGCGGCGCGCGGCGCCGAGATCGCGCTCTACCTGACGATCTCCACCGGGGTCGGCGGCGGGGCGATCATCGACGGACGCCTCCACCGCGGCGCGGCCGGCAACGGCGGCGAGTTCGGCCACCTGACCGTGCGCCCCGGCGGGCGCCTCTGCCAGTGCGGGCGCCGCGGCTGCCTCGAGGCGTACGCGTCGGGCACGAACATCGCCGAGCGCGCCCGCGACCTGCTGGCCCGCGACGACCGCCCCTCAGTGCTGCGTCACGAGGATCCCGTGCGGGCCGAGCACGTCTCGCGCGCGGCCTCGGCGGGCGATGTCCTCGCACGCGAGGTCTGGGACGAGACGACCGCGGTGCTGAGCCAGGCGGTCACCGACCTCGTCAACGTCCTCGAACCCCACGTCGTCGTCCTCGGCGGCGGCGTGACGCGCTCCGGCGCGCTCCTGATCGACCCCGTGCGCGACGCCGTCCGCACGGGCGCCCTCCCCCCCGCCGCGGCCGCCCGCGTCACCCTCGCCGACCTCGGCGACGAGGTGTGCGTGGTGGGTGCCGCCGCCCTCGCCTTCGACCTCGCGGAGACCCTCCATGTCTGACTGGCTCGACGACCAACTGGCCGCCCACGTGCGCACCGCGACGGAGGCGGGCCCCCTGCTCGACACGGTCCGCTCCGTCGGCGACGTGCTCATCGACGCCTTCGCCGCCGGCGGCACGCTGTACACGATCGGCAACGGCGGGAGCGCCGCCGACGCCCAGCACTTCACCGGCGAGATCATCGGGCACTACAAGCGCGACCGCCGGCCGCTTCCGGCGGTGACCCTCACGACCGACGCCACGGTGTCGACCTGCATCGCGAACGACTACGCGTTCGAGGACGTCTTCTCGCGGCAGGTGGAGGCGCTCGCGCGGCGCGGCGACGTGCTCGCCGCCTTCACCACCAGCGGCCGCTCGGCGAACATCACCCGGGCGCTCGAGGCGGCGCGCGCCAACGGCGCCACCACGCTGCTGTTCGCCGGCGGCGACGGCGGCCCCGCGCTGGGGCTCGCCGATCACGCGTTCCTCGCGCCCTCCAGCGAGACCCCGCGGATCCAGGAGCTGCACACCTTCCTTCTGCACGCGCTTTCGGAGATCCTCGATGCATGGGCGGCCGGAGAGGACCCGCAGTGACACCGAGCGACCCGGCATCGGCCGCACCGATCGCCAACGCGCCCTCGGGCGTGCAGCCGGCGGGCCGTCCCGCCACGCAGCGGCCGGCGGCGACCCCCGACCGGACCCTCCACATGATCGGCAACGCGCACCTCGACCCGGTGTGGCTGTGGCCGTGGCAGGAGGGCTACCAGGAGGCGCGCGCGACCTTCCGCAGCGCACTGGACCGCATGGACGAGTACCCGGACTTCGTGTTCACCTGCGATCAGATCGTGCTGCTGTCGTGGGTCGAGGAGCAGGATCCCGAGATGTTCGCGCGCATCCGCGAGCGCGTCGCCGAGGGCCGCTGGGTCAACGTCGGCGGCTGGTGGGTCGAGCCCGACTGCAATATGCCGATGGGGGAATCCCTCGCCCGCCAGGGCCTCTACGGGCAGCGGTACCTGCAGGAGAAGTTCGGCACGATCGCCACGGTCGGCATGAACGCCGACCCGTTCGGTCACAGCGTCACCATCCCGCAGATCCTCCGCGGCCAGCGCATGGACTCGTACTGCTTCCTGCGCCCCGGGCCCCACGAGAGCGACTTCGGCTCGACCCTGTTCCATTGGGAGGCGCCCGACGGATCGCGCGTGCTCGCCTACCGCATCCCGTTCGAGTACTGCAGCGGCCCCGCCGACGTGTCGTTCCAGACCGAGAAGTCCATCGCGCAGCTCGACCGCTCGCTCGGCGAGGGGATGGTCTTCTACGGTGTGGGCAACCACGGCGGCGGCCCGACGAAGCTGAACATCGAGTCGATCCACCGCTACGACAGGATGGGCACTTTCGGAAGGATGACGATGTCCTCGCCCCGCGCCTACTTCGACGAGATGCTCGCCCGCGGTGAGGCGTTCCTCGACCGCCTCTCGGTGCGCCGCGACGACCTCCAGCATCACGCCCCCGGCTGCTACTCGGCGCACTCCGGCATCAAGGCCTGGCAGCGCCGCGCCCAGCACGCCGCGCTCTCGGCGGAGCGCTGGGCCGCCGTGGACGCCGTCCTCACCGGTGCGGACTACCCGCGGGGCGACCTGGAGCGCGCCTGGAAGCAGATCCTCTTCAACCAGTTCCACGACATCCTCCCGGGTTCGGCGATCGAGCCCTCGTACGACGACGCCCGCGACCAGCTCGGCGAGGCGGTCGCGATCTCCAAGCGCATCCTCACCCGTGCGCACAACCGCATCGCGCGCCGCGTCGACATCCCGATGGACACCGCCACGCAGCCGGTGCTCGTCTTCAACCCGCACCCGTGGACGGTGTCGGCCGACGTCGACATGCAGTACGGCGCACAGCCGCGCGGGGTGCGCGTGGTCGACCACGACGGGACCGCGGTCCTCTCCCAGGCGACCCAGTCCACCGCCACGACCGGCGACATGAGCCGCGGTGCGGTGACCTTCCGCGCCGAGGTGCCGGCCCTCGGCTACGCGCTGTACCGCATGCTGCCCGGGTCGGACCCCGCGGCGACATCGGAGCTGTCGGTCAGCGACGACGGGACGGTGCTCGAGAACCCCTACCTCCGGGTGGAGCTCGACCCCGCCACGGGCGACGTCGTCTCCCTCCTCCACAAGCGCACGGGCGTCGACCCGCTCGCCGGCACGCGTGGGCAGCCGCGCACGGCGGTGTGCGAGGACCCCACCGACACCTGGGGCCACCGCGTCATCAGCTACGCGTGGGAGGGCGCCGCCATGACCCTCGACCGCATCGTCGTGCGGGAGACGGGCCCGCTCCGCACGCGCGTGCGGGTCGAGCGGTCCTGGGGCTCCAGCCGGCTGATCGAGGAGCTGCTGCTCACCCACGACGCCGAGGCGCTGCGGATCGACGTCACGCTCGACTGGCGCGAGAAGGCGCACCTGCTCAAGCTGCGATACCCGGTCGGCCTGGAGTCCCCCGCGGCGACCTACGAGGTCCCCTACGGCGTCATCGAGCGCCCGGTGGACGGAGCCGAGGAGCCCGCGCAGTCGTGGGTCGACCTCACCGGCACGATCGACGGCACCCCGGCCGGACTGACCGTCGTCGCCACCGACAAGCACGGCTGGGACGTCTCCCCCGCCGCCTCGGCGGGGATGGACGTGCCGAGCATCGGGATCACCGCGGTGCGCAGCCCCGTGTACTCATGGCACGACCCGCGCCTGCTCGACCCCGAGGGCGTCTACGCCTTCCAGGACCAGGGTGTGCAGCGGTTCCGCGTCGAGCTGATCCCGCACGCCGGAGACTGGCGGGAGGCTCAGCCGACCCGGCGGGCCGCCGAGCTGGGCCAACCGGTGCGCGCGCAGCTGGAGTCCTTCCACGACGGCGACCTGCCGCCGCGGCACAGCTTCGCGGGCGACGGCGCGGGCGCCGTGATGGTCACCGCGCTGAAGGGCACCGAGGACGCCGGATCGACCGACATCGTCGTGCGCGCGATCGAGACCCGGGGCGAGCCGGCAACGGCATCCATCGACCTCGGCCTGGCGGATCGCACCATCGACGCCGAGTTCGCGCCGTTCCAGCTGCGGACCTTCCGGGTGCCGCTCGATCCCGACGGCGCCGTGGTCGAGGTCGACCTGCTCGAGTGGCCGCTCGGCGACCCGGTGCCGTGACCTCCGGCGCCTCCCCCGCTCCCCGGGTCCGGGCCGCGATCCTCGATGCCGATCCGGAGGCGTTCGACCTTCGGATCGACACGTCGGCGCACGACGGCGCCGACACCACCGTGACGGTGTCGGTCGTGCATCGGGGCGCGGAGCCGTGCGAGGCCGCCGTGCGCGTGTGGATCGAGATCGACGACGCCGACGACCCGTGGTGGATGATCCCGGGCGTCTTCTACGGCGAGAACCGGCTGGAGGGCAACGACCGGCTCTACCCCCGCTTCGTGCCGGGAGCCTCCACGGCCGCCGACCACGCCCGCTTCGACAGCGACGAGTGGCACTTCCGCTCCGACCGCACGGCCGTCCCGGCGGTCTTCTGCTGGCCCGCGAGCGGCCGCGGAGGATGGGCCCTGTCGGCCGCGCCCGAGACCGGGTTCGGCCTCACGGGGCTCGGCTTCGCCGGAAGGAGCGGGACCGCCGTCCTCGCCGTGACCTTCCCCGCCCGCGAGCACCCGGTCACCTACTACGGCGACGGCGACCCCCGGGAGCCGCTCGTGGAGCGGCACCGGTTCGCGCCCGGCGAGCAGGCCACCGTCGACGTCACCCTCCACGAGCTCTCCGCCGATCGCCACGACTACGCCCGCGTGCTGCGCTCCCTGCACGCCCGGCTGAGCGGCGACGCCCCGCTGCGCCCATGGGTGGGGATCGCGGAAGCCGCCGAGCTGGCCGCCGAGGGGCTGCTGCGGTGGCACTACGACCCGGACCCCGGCATCCTCCGGGAGACCGCCGGGTTCGATCGCGAGATCTCCGGGCAGGACGGCAAGCCCGTCGACCGGCAGGCGATGCACGTCGGGTGGGTCTCGGGCATCCCCTGGGCCTACGCCATGCTCCGCCACTCCGTCCGCGTCGACGACGCCGCCCTGGGCGAGGCGGCCGCGCGCGTCATCGACTTCTGCACCGCGGAGCTGTCTCCGAGCGGCACGCTGTGGGGGGTCTGGTACCGCGAGTCGGGGTGGACGCAGAGCTGGACCCACCACCGCCGCGGCCTCCACAGCCGCACCCTCGGCGAGGCGACGCAGTTCCTCGCCCGGGCCGCGCAGCTGAAGGGCCGGGAGGACTGGGCGGCCACCGCGCGGGCCAACCTCGACGTCGTCGTCGCCCGGCAGCGGGCCGACGGCAACCTCGGGAGCATCCACCACGCCGAGACCGGCGAGGTGCTGTCGTGGAGCGGCTCCGCCGGACTCGCCTGGGTCGCGGCGCTCGCCGACGACGGCGATCCGGTGCGCCTCGCCGCCGCCGAGCGGGCGGGGCGGTACTACGCGCGGTTCGTCCACGACGAGTACCTGCACGGCGCTCCCGAGGACGTCGATCTCGCCGTCACGAGCGAGGACGGCTACGTCGCACTGATGGCCTACCTGGCGCTGCATCGCGCGACCGGCTCGGCCGAGTGGCTCGACCTCGCCCGGCGTGCGGCGGACTTCGCCCTCACGTTCCGCTACGTCTACGACGTGACCTTCGCCCCCGGCACGCTGCTCGCGATGTACGACTTCGGCACCCGAGGCGCCGACCAGGCATCGGCTTCCAATCAGCATCTCCACGCGTACGGGCTGATCTGCACGCGGGAGATGCTGGAGCTCGCCGAGGCCACCGGCGACATGCACTACCGCGAGCGCGCGCTCGAGACGCTGGCGTGCTTCCGGCAGTTCGTCGCGCGCTTCGACGGCGACTTCAACGCCTACCGCGGCATGGTCACCGAGCGGTACTACCAGACCGAGTGCTTTCAGCCGAAGGGCATGCTGCTCACGCTCTCGCACGCGTGGAGCGCGGGCGTGCTCCTCCTCGGCTGCGAGGACGCCCTCGCCCTCCCCGCCTGACCCCCGCCCCGCCCGAGTTCCGCCCCGCCCGTTCGCAACTCCGGAAATCCGGGCTCGGATCAGGGCCCGCGGGGCAGTTCAGCCCTCCGAGCGGCCGATCTTCCGGAGTTGTGACCACCCACCGCGGCTGAACCTCCTCCCGGCGCCGCCGGACCCGGGTCCGGCCCGCGGCCGCCCCGCACGTCCACAACTCCGGAAATCCGGGCTCTAGTCGGGCCCCGCGGGGCGGTTCAGCCCCCGGGACGGCCGATCTTCCGGAGTTGTGACCACCCGCTCCGCTTGACGCCCACCTCGGCTGACCTCCGCCCCGCCGCCACCTGACCTCCGCCCCGCCCGGCGCCGAGCCCGACCGGGCACCGGGGGTCAGTGCACGGGGGCGGCGATGCGGTGGACCGGGGCGACCGCGCGCGTGCGGTCCGACTCGTACGCGGCCAGGATCACCCCGAGCACGTCGATGCCCTCCACGTGCGTGTGCAGCGGGCGGCTGCCGGTCAGCAGGCTCCGCGCGAAGTGCTCCACCTCCGCCGCGATGTCGTGCACGGGCTCGAACTCCGACGTGACCGGCTCCTCCCCGCGTACCCGATAGGTGAGGGTCACCCCGTCGGAGGTGAGCGAGCCCCGCTCGCCGACGAGCGAGAACTTCTCGGTTCCGGGCGCCGCCTCGTATGCCCAGCTCGTCGTCACGTGCCCGACCACGCCGTTGTCGTAGCGCACGAGCACCTGCGCGGAGTCCTCCCCCTCCATGAACTCCAGCCGATGGCGCGACAGCATCGCGGTCACCTCGGTCGGCACCCCGCCGGCGAGGTGCTGCAGCAGGTACAGGGGGTGATAGCCGGTGTCGATGAGCTCGCCGCCTCCGGCGGTCGCGGCGTTCGCGCGCCAGCCCATGCTCTCGGGGGTGAAGTCGTTGTAGAAGCTGTCGGTCGTGCGCACCTCGTAGACGCGCCCGAAGGTCCCCTCGTCGATGAGCCGCCGGGCTTCGGCGACGGTGGGGAGGAAGAGCTGGTTGTGGGCGCACATGATGGTCACGCCGGTGCGGGCGGCCACCTCGGCGATGCGCTCGGCCTCCTCCTTCGTCATGCAAAGCGGCTTCTCGCACAGCACGTGCAGGCCGGCCTCCGCCGCGGCGACGATGGCCTCGGCGTGCAGGTGGTGCGGGAGGCAGATGTCCACGGCATCCAGGTCGGCTTCGGCGATCATCGTCCGGTAGTCGTCGTAGATCGTCACCGCCTCGTCGTCGCCGCGGCGACGCTCGGCGCTCTCGCGCACGGGGTCGGCGATCGCGGCGAAGACCACCGTGTCGGGATTGCGGCGATAGCCGGCGACGTGCGCCCCGGCGATCCCACCCGCTCCGATCAGTCCGATGCGGACCTTGCCCTCCATGCTGCTCTTCTCCCTGTCTCAGTTGTCGCCGACGGCGACGATGCGGTGGTCGGATGCCGACGCGTTCGCGGCGACGACGAATCTGGTGAGTGCGACGGCGGCGTCGAGGTTCGCCGTCACGGCCGCCGACGAGCCGGTCCGGATGGCGTCGACCCAGAGGTCGAACGGCGCGTCCGCCGCCGCGTCGAGTGGCTGCGGCGTCCACGAGTCGCCGAATCCGTCTCCCTTGGCGATCAGCTCGTCGCCTCCGAAGCCGTACAGCAGGCTCGCCCGGGTTCCGCGGAGCTCGAGGGCGAACGCCCCCGGCGTCGTGACGAAGCTCGCCTCGGCGACGCCCACCGCGCCGTTCCCGTATCCGGCGACCACGACCGCGTTGTCCTCGACGGCGTGACCGGTGTGAGCGCCGTAGGTGGCGCTCACCGACTGCGGGACCGGCCCGAGGAAGAGCTGCACGAGGTACGCGGGGTGGCAGCCGAGGTCGGCGAAGGCGCCGCCGATCGCCGCCACGGGGTCGCCGAACCGCTCGGGGAGCCAGCCGGCGAGCCAGCCGTCGTGCGCCATGCGCACCCGCGCATAGGTGACGGTGCCCAGCGCGCCCTCGCCGATCAGGCGGGCGGCGGTGCGCACGACGGGCTCGCTCAGCCGCGGGAGCGAGACGACGAGCTGCAGCCCGCGGGCGGACGCCTCGGCGATCAGCGCCTCGCACTCCGGCGCTGTGGGCGCCAGGAGCTTCTCCGAGAACACGTGCTTCCCGGCACGCAGGGCGCGGCCGATGACGTCGGTGTGGTCGGCGGTGGCGGTGGTGATCGTGACCGCGTCCACGTCGGGACGGGCCAGCAGCGCGTCGAGCGACTCCTCGAACGGGATGCCGAGGGCGGCCGCGCCCTCGTTCCCGAGCTGCGGGTCGGCATCCCATCCCGCGACCACCCGGGTTGCGGTGTGACGTGCCGCGTCGTGTGCGTAGTCAGCGGCGTGGACATGCCAGAATCCGACGATCCCGACTCCGATCGAGGTCACGAGCTCTCCTTCGGCGGTGCATCGCCGAATCTCGACGATGAGATGTGGCAACGTTACCACATTCACTCCGCCCGCAATCGGCGACCCCGAGGTCGATCACCCGGAGCGGCAGCACCGCGGGTCAGCCGACGGGCTCCGCCGCCTCCCGCGCTCTGCGCCCCGCGGCGCGGACGGCCCCGATCGACGCGGCGATCACGAGGCCGATGCCGAGCACCTCGAGCACCGTCAGGCGCTGGCCGAGCAGCACCAGTCCAGCCAGCGCCGCGGTCGCCGGCGCCAGGCTCATGAGGATGGCGAAGGCCGATGCCGGCAGGCGCCGCAGCGCCACGAGCTCGAGCGCGTACGGGATCGTCGAGCTCAGCACGGCGACGGCCGCCCCCAGCGCCAGGAGATCCCACCGCAGGAGCGCGGTGCCCGCATCGGCGATCCCGAACGGGAGCGCCAGCACCGCCCCGCAGGTCATCGCGAGGGCGAGCCCGTCGAGCCGCGGGAACGCGGCCCCCACCCGGGCCGACGCGAGGATGTACAGCGCCCAGCTCACCGCCGCCCCGAGGGCGAACAGCACCCCCCAGGGGTCGAGCCGGTCCCACCCTCCGCCGCCGAGGGCCACGACGCCCGCCAGCGCCAGCCCCGCCCACAGCCACGCCGAGGCCCGGCGGCTAGCGATGATCGAGAGCACCAACGGGCCGAGCACCTCGATCGTGACCGCGATGCCGAGCGGAAGCCGCTGCAGGGCGAGGTAGAAGAAGCCGTTCATGACCGCCAGGACCGCGCCGAAGCGCAGCACCGCGATCCACGACGCACGGCTGTGACCGCGCCAGCGGGGCCGCGCGATGGCCAGCAGGACCGCCGCCGAGAACACGAGCCGCAGCATGACCATGCCGAGCGGTCCGGCCTGCGGGAAGAGCTGGAAGGCCAGCGCGGCGCCGACCTCCTGGCAGGCGAGCCCGGCGACGACGAGCGCGACCGCCGAGGTCGAGCGCGGGTTCACGGAAGCGGGCAGATGGCGTCGTCGACGATCGCGTCGCCGAAGGTCGCCGCCTCCCACGGGAGCCCGCCGGCCTCGGGAGCGCTCTGCCCTTCGGCGGCCGGGGCCTTGGAAGCGAGTGCGGCGAGCTGCCAGGCCAGCTGTCGCGGGACGGCGCTGCCGGCACGCGAGTTGTTGAGGACGACGACGACCGACAGGCCGGTCTCGGTGTCGGCGTACGCCGCCGTCAGGTATCCCGGGACCGCTCCGGAGCTGCCGACCAGGCTGCCTGCCTGGAAGGCGCCGCCGGTGACGGTGAACCAGCTCGGCGCGTCGCTCGAGATCGGCAGCGGGTCGGCGAACCGACTCTCGACGTCGTAGGAGCGGGCACCGAGCGCGACGGACTGGATGTAGTCGCTCAGGTCGCCCACCGTCGACACGGCTCCACCGGCGGTGAAGGCGGTCGTGGGCGAGAGGCTCGTGAGGTCGGCGGGCGCGGCGCAGTCCAGCTTCCCCTTGGTGTCGCCCGATCGCAGGCCGTTCAGCCACGTCTCCGAGCCGTTCGTCGTCGAGGGCAGCGAGCTGGAGTCCATGCCCAGCGGCTCGAACACGTACTCCGAGAACAGCTCCGCCGCCGAAGCCCCCGCCGCGCGCTCGAGAGCGAGGCCGAGCAGAAGGTAGCCGGTGTCCGAGTCACGGTAGGCCGCGCCGGGCTCGCCGGCGACGCCCTTGGCCACCCCGTAGGCGACGAGCTCCTTCGGCGCCCAGACGCGCGGCGGGTTGATGTACCAGCGGGACGAGATCTCACCGGCGTAGACGCCGAGACCGCTGGTCCCGTCGCAGAGCTGGCCGAGCGTGATCGTCGCCAGGGAGGGGTAGCCGGTGAGCCAGTCGCCGAGCGCGTCGTCGACCGACACGATGCCGCGGGCGGCCATGCCGTAGAGCACGTCGCAGGTCATGGTGCGGGTGACGGGGCCGATGCGGAACCTCATGTCGGCCGAGACGGCCGGACCCTCGGGCGTGGTGGTGCCGAGCGCCTGCGTCCAGACCCCCGACCAGGGGGCCCGGACCTCGACGATGGCGCCCGTCGATCCCGTGGCGGCCATCGCCGTCTGCACGGCGCTCTGGAGCTGCTCCTGCATCTCGCCCGGGAGCGCGCCGTCGACCTGGGGGATGGGATCGAGGTCCACCGAGGTGCCCGGGGCGCACGCCGTCATGCCCAGCACCGCGACGGTCAGCACAGCGAGCAGACTGCGTCCACGATGTCTGCGCGGCATCCGTCACCCCCCGATGAGTATCGCTCTCCAGCCTACGACATGCCCCCGCGGGTCCCCGCGGCGGGGGCGGCGGCGCGGCGCGGGTCTGGCACAGTGTCCTCATGACCCACGTCTTCGACGAGGCGGCCCTGCGGGGTGTGCTCGGCCACATGAACAACGACCACACGGACGACAACATGCTCATCGCCCGGGCCTTCTCGACGGTGCCGGACGTGGTCGCCGCCGAGATGACGTCGTTCGACGGCGACGGCGGCGACTGGCGGATCGTCACGGCCCGCGGCGACGAGGACGTCGTGCGCATCCCGTGGCCCGGCGGACCCATCACCGAGCGGCCCGAGGTGCGACGCGAGATCGTCGCACTGTACGACCTCGCGTGCGTCCGGCTGGGCGTGACACCGCGTCCGCACGAGTGAGCGCGGCCCCGCGGATCCGTACGAAACCTTCAGGTTAGCTGTACCTAACTTCCGCTATGCTCTGGCCATGGCCGAGCTGATCCCGTTCTCCACCGTTCTGCGCGAGCGGTCGTCCTCCGCCCACGCCGGCAGCGAGCACGCCGGCTTCATGGCCGACCTCATGCGCGGCGAGGGCACCCGCGACGACTACATCGCGCTCGTCGTGCAGCACTGGTTCATCTACGAGGCCCTCGAGGCGGCCGCCGACCGGATGAAGGCCGACCCGGTCGCGGCGACCTTCATCAGCGACAAGCTCACGCGCCTGCCGGCGCTCGAGGCCGATCTCGCCTTCCTCATCGGCGACGACTGGCGGGAGCGCATCGAACCGCTCCCCACCACCCGCCGCTACGTCGACCGCATCCGCCAGGTCGCGGCGACCTGGGCGGGCGGCTTCGTCGCCCACCACTACACGCGCTACCTCGGCGACCTCTCCGGCGGACAGTTCATCGGACGGATCATGGCGCGCCGGTTCGGGTTCGAGACCAACGGCATCGGGTTCTACCTGTTCGCCGACATCGCCGACCCGCAGGCCTTCAAGGAGGTGTACCGCGAGCAGCTCGACGCCGCGCCGTGGGATGCAGCCGAGCAGGCGAGGGTGATCGACGAGGTGCTCGTGGCCTACCGGTTCAACACCGATCTGTTCACCGACCTCGCCGCCGCGAAGTCCGCCGCCGCGTCGGCCTGAGCCGGCCGGCGATCCGTCAGCCGCCCGCGGCGCGGACCCCCGCCATGAACCGGCGGACGTCGGGGTCGACGAGGATGTCGCTCGGCCGGAGCGGACGGGAGAGGTAGAGCCCGTCGAGGCTTGTCAGGCGGGACAGCGCGACGTAGGTCTGCCCCGGCGCGAACGCGCCCGAGCCGAGGTCGACGATCGCGCGGTCGTACGTCTTGCCCTGCGACTTGTGGATGGTGACCGCCCACGCCAGTCGCAGGGGGAACTGCGTGAACTCGGCGACGATGTCCCGCGTCAGCTTGCGGCTGCCCGGGTCGTAGGCGTAGCGGAACCTCTCCCACACGGCCGGCTCGACGTCGTGCTCCTCGCCGTCGATCTCCACCCGGACCGTCCCGCCGGCGATGCGGGTCACGGTGCCGATCGATCCGTTGACCCAGCGCGGCCCGCCCCCGGCGGCCGGCCCGCGTGCGCCCAGGTCGTTGCGCAGGAACATCACCTGCGCCCCGACCTTGAGCTGCAGCTCGGCGTCGGCCGGGTAGTTCTCGCCGCGCCCGAAGTCGCCGCTCACGTCGGCGCGCGCCCGCTGCACCGGGCCCGGGAGGGCGTCGAGGTGACGCTGGTTGATGCGGTTGACGATGTCGTTGCGCGTCGCGAGGGTGATGATCGGCGGCTCGCCGTCGACCGGCTCCGGGACCGGGCGCGCGCCGGCCGCGTTGAGCTTCTCGGCGATGTCGGCGGTGACGATGCCGTGGCGCACCGCGTTGAGCATCGCCTTGAAGCCGTCGTCGGACTGACGGTGGATCTCCCGGAGCTCCTTGATGTGCAGCGGGGCGCCGACCCGGCCCAGGTCGAGCAGCCCGTCCGAGCGGATCGCCCCGGCATCCCCGCGGGGGCCGGCCCACACCTGCGCGTCGAAGAACCAGAAGGATCGGTAGTGGTCGTTGATGTAGCGCAGCTCGTCGCCGCGCGGCGGCACGGGCGACAGCTGGTACGGGTCGCCGAACATGACGATCTGCACGCCGCCGAACGGCTCGGCGCGACGGCGGCGGGCCTGCCGCAGGGAGCGGTCGATCGCATCCATCAGGTCGGCGTTGACCATCGAGATCTCGTCGATGACGAGCGTGTCGATCGCGTTCATGATCTTGCGCGCGGGCTCCGACTGCTCCAGCTCGCTGTCGGCGATGAGCCCGATCGGCAGGCGGAAGAGGGAGTGGATCGTCTGGCCCTCGACGTTGAGCGCGGCCACGCCCGTGGGAGCGCACACGGCGATCTGCTTGTGCGTGTTCCACGCGAGATGCTGCAGCAGCGTGGACTTGCCGGTGCCCGCGCGGCCCGTCACGAACACGTGCTCGCGCGTGTCCTCGATCAGGCGGAAGAGCTCCTCCTGTTCGGGAGACAGGGCCGGGATGCTCACCGGATCCATGCTAGTTGTCAGGGTGGGTTTCCTAGACTGACACGGTGGAGGATGCGACGAGCGAGCGGACGGACGCCGTGACCGGCGTGCCGTCGGCACCCGTGCCGGTCCGTGGGGGGCGCCGTCGCGCGCGCACGCGCCCGCTCGCGTTCGACCTGACCGCGCTGGCGGTCGTCGGCGTGCTCCTGGTGGGCGCTCTGGCCGCCACCGGCGCCGTCCTCTACCAGCAGCTCTACAGCCCCGCGGCCTTCGTCGGGCGCTACCTCGACATGCTCGCGCAGGGCCGCGCGGCCGACGCGCTCGAGGTGCCGGGGGTGCGCGTCGACGCCGCCCAGCTCGAGGAGGCGGGCCTACCCGCCGACGCGGCCGACGCCCTGCTGCGACGCGACGCGCTGGCGCCGCTCGGCGAGATCGAGATCGTGTCGACGACGGAGAAGGACGGCATCGCGTCGGTCACCGCCGAGTACGACGCCGGTCCGCACCGGGCGCGGTCCACGTTCGCCGTCGAGCAGGCCGGCATGATCGGCGTGGTCCCGGCCTGGCGCTTCGCGACGACGCCGCTCGCGGTCATCGACCTGACGGTGCGCGGGGCGATGCAGTTCTCCGTCAACGGGTTCGGCATCGACAAGCGGCAGGTGCATCCGGCAGGCACGGAGGCCGATCCGCTGGAACCGGTGTCGCTCCTCGTGTTCTCCCCGGGGCTGTACTCGATCGCCGTCGACACCGCGCTGTCGGCGAGCCCCGGCGTGGCGGTGCTGTCGGACAAGCCGCGCGCGGAGATCCCCGTCGACCTGCAGACCGAGGCGACCGACACCTTCGTGGACGTGGTGCAGGAGAAGGTGGACGCCTTCCTCGACGAGTGCGCCACCCAGCGCGTGCTCCAGCCCACGGGCTGCCCGTTCGGCTTCCCGGTGCGCAACCGCATCGTCGACGAGCCGACCTGGTCGATCGCCGAGCAGCCCGTCGTCTCGCTCGAGCCCGACGGCGCGGACTGGCGGATCCGGCGCACCCAGGCGGTTGCGCACATCGTCGTGGACATCCAGTCGATCTACGACGGATCGATCCGTCACGTCGACGAGGACGTGCCCTTCTTCATCGACGGCGACATCGTCGTGCTGCCCGACGGCACCGCGTCGATCACCGTGTCCGCCGCCGACTGAGCGTCGCTCACGGCGGGACGGCGCGGCCACCAGAAGCGGTCGCCGGTGAGGAAGGCGAGCGCCGGCACGATCACCGTCCGCACCAGGAGCGTGTCGATCAGCACGCCGATGCAGACGATGATCCCGATCTGCGTCAGCGTGATGAGCGGCAGCACGCCGAGCACCGCGAAGACCGCCGCGAGCAGGATGCCGGCGCTCGTGATCACGGCGCCGGTGGCCGCGAGGGCCCGGATCATGCCGCGGGTGGTGCCGAGCCGGTGCGACTCCTCCTGCGCCCGTGTCACGAGGAAGATGCTGTAGTCCACTCCGAGCGCGACCAGGAACAGGAAGCTGAAGAGGAGCACGTTGACGTCGATCGCCGGGAATCCGAACAGCGGCGTCTGGAAGAGCCACCAGCTGGCGCCGACCGCCGAGAAGAAGCTCGCGACGACCGCGATCAGCAGCAGCAGCGGGGCCACGAGCGCGCGCAGCAGCACGATCAGCACGAGCAGGACGAGCACCAGGATGAGCGGGATGATGAGCGCCTGGTCCCTGGACTGCGCGTCCGAGACGTCGAGGGCGCGGGCGTCGAGCCCGCCGACGAGCGCCGTCCCGGTGCCCACTCCGTCGAGCTCCGCGCGCATGGCGCGGACTGCGGCGAACGCCTCGGCGGTCTCGGCGTCTGCCGACAGGGTGACGTCGATGCGCACGAGGTCGCCCGACTCGTCGCCGGCCAGCGCCGTGTCGACGCCGTCGAGGGCGCGGAGCGCGTCGACCGTCTCGGTCGCCTCGTCACGGGGCGCGACGACCACCGCCGGGGAGGTCGTGCCGGCCGAGAAGGCCTCGGCGAGGATCTCCTGGCCGAGGACGGCCTCCGGCTTCTGCAGGAAGCGGTCGTTCTGGGACAGGCCCGTCTGCACGAAGAACATGCCGCTCGCGAGGGCCGCGAGCACCACGAAGCCGGTCGCCGCCACCACGGCAGGGCGGCGCGACACGGCGCGGCCCAGCCGTCCCCAGGGGCTCCGGGAGATCGCGTCGGGCGAGCCGAAGCGGGGGACGTAGGGCCAGAAGAGGCCGCGGCCGAACAGCACGAGCGCGGCGGGCAGGACGATCAGGGCGAACGCCATCGCGACGACCACGCCGACGGCGCACGCGAGGCCCAGCGCACGGTTGCCCGCCAGTTCGCCGAGCAGCAGCGTGGCCAGCGCGAGAGCGACGGTCGATCCGCTCGCGAGGATCGCCGGACCGGCCCCGCGCACGGCCCGGCGCATCGCTTCGCGGCGGTCCTCGTGCAGGCGCAGCTCATCGCGGTAGCGGGCGATCAGCAGGAGGGCGTAGTTGGTCCCGGCCCCGAAGACGAGGACCGAGAGGATGCCGGTGATCGACGCGTCCAGCTGCACGCCCACGGCCGCCGCCACGCGACGGGCGACGATCCCCGCCGAGGCGTCGGCGACGCCGATGACCGTCAGCGGGACCAGCCAGAGCCAGGGGCTGCGGTAGGTGATCAGCAGCAGCACGGCGACGACGATGACGGTGGTCAGCAGGAGCGTGAAGTCCGCGCCCGCGAACACCGCGGCGACGTCGACCTCGAAGCCCTCGGCGCCGGTCAGGTAGACGCGCACGCCGTCGAGGTCGTCGGCGGCGAGGTCGCGGATCTCCTGGGCCCGCTCGGCCTGCTTCTCGACGTCCGGCTCCGGATCCAGCGGCACGACGAGCAGGGCGACCTCGCCGTCCTCGGACACCTGGGGCGGGGGGATGAAGCCCTCGGGGGTGAGGTCGGTCAGCTCGCCGAACGCCTTGGCCTCGATGGCGGCGCGCTGCGCTTCGGTGAGGGCACCGTCGTCGGCGGCGAACACCAGCAGGGCCGAGGTGGTGTCGGCGCCGGGGAAGTCCTCCAGCAGCCGGTCCACCTGCACCGACTCCGCGGAGTCGGGGAGGCCGACGGCGGGCGCGGTCTCCGCCTCTTCCGCCGAGCCCCAGGCGAACAGCGCGGCGACGGCGCCGGCGGCCAGCAGCAGGATGATCCACGACGTCTTCGCCGAGGTGATGAGGCGCAGGAAGGAAGCCATGTCGAATCTTTCGCTCGAGGACTTTTCACTAGATTATCTAGCTACCAGCTAAACTAGCGTACAAACCCCTACAATCGGAACGTGGCGGAAAACAGACCGCGCCCCGTCGACGAACATCCCGACGAGTTCGTCCGGCCGGAGGGGATGCCCCTCCGGCCCGCCACCATGCTCCTGAGGGACTTCCTGGAGGTCAGCGAGGCCTTCGAGCGGATGATGCGACGGGAGCTCGAGGTCAACCCCACCGACCTCGAGATGATGGAGCACCTGATCTCCTCGGGCCCGCTGCCGCCGTCGGAGCTCTCCGACCGGCTCTCCATCTCGACGGCGTCGATGACGACCGCGATCGATCGTCTCGTCGCCCTCGGCCACGTCACCCGCGAACCGCATCCGACCGATCGGCGCCGGATCCTCGTCGTGCCCACCGAGTCCTCGCGCCGGCACGCGATGTCGCTGCTGATGCCGATGATCCAGGCCATCGACGCCGAGATCGACCACTTCGACGAGGACGAGCAGAGGGTCATCACCGACTACCTCACGCGGGTCGTCGAGACCTACCGGCGCCTCGCCTCGCAGGGCGACGCCTGACGCGCGTCAGCGGCGGGCGTCGCGCTCGGCGAGCGCCGCGAGGTGGGCGTTGTACGCCTCGCGCTCGGCGTCGCCGGTGCGATCGGCCTGCCGGTCCGACCGGCGCTGGGCGCGCTCGTCGGAGCGGCTCCACTGCACGGCGACCACGATCGCGAGGATGAGGGTGGGGATCTCGCCGATCGACCACGCGATCCCGCCGCCCGTGTACTGATCCACCAGCGGCGGATCGCCCCAGGTGCGGCCCATCGCCCCGAACCACTCCGCGACGAACAGCCCCGACGACATCATGATCGCGATGCCGAAGAACGCGTGCATGGCCATGATGCCGATGAGGGTCACGAGCCGGAACGGATACGGGAGCCGGTACGGCACCGGATCGATGCCGACGAGCGACTGCACGAAGAGGTAGCCCGAGATCAGGAAGTGCGCGATCATCCACTCGTGGCCGAGGTGGTCGTAGAGCGACCACCGGAAGAGCTCGCTGTAGTAGAACGCCCACAGCGACCCGATGAACATCGCCGCGGCGAACAGCGGGTGCGTGATGACGCGGGAGAACGGCGTGTGAACCGCCCACAGCACCCACTCGCGGGCTCCCCGGGTACCGTCGTCGCGCTTGCGGACGGCGCGCGCGACGAGCGAGACCGGGGCCCCGAACACCAGGCAGAGCGGGATGGCCATCGACAGCAGCATGTGCCCCACCATGTGCACGCTGAACAGGTAGTCCTGGTAGGCGTTCACGGGTCCGCACGTCACCCAGAGCAGCAGCAGCAGCCCCGCGACCCACAGGACCGTCCGGTAGAGCGGCCACCGGTCGCCGCGACGGTGCAGGCGCCAGACGCCCGCGAGGTAGAAGAAGAGGCCGAATCCCACCGCGAAGGCCCACAGCGGGTCGATGTCCCACGCGGTGAGCCAGCGCTCGGGAGTCAGCTCGGGCGGCAGCGGCGCCCCCGTCAGCACCTGCGCGGGCGTCTGCACCTCGGGGAGAGTGGTGTCCACGGCCGGGGGCGTGCGCGCGAGGGCCGCCGCGGCGCCGCTCGCGATGCCCATGAAGGCGATCTCGAGCGCGATCAGGCCCCAGAACACGCGCGACGCGGCACCGGTCGCGAGGCGTCCGATCAGCCGGCGGCGGTAGGACGCTCCGAGCACGCCCATGGCGACGAGGGCGACGATCTTGACGAGCAGCAGGATGCCGTAGGGGGTCGCGAGCTGCGCGAGCCCGATCCCGCCGGCCAGGGCACGGAGGGTCCCCGAGACGGCGACGACGATGAAGGCCGCCAGCGCGATGCTCGAGTAGCGCTGCAGCACGACGGTGAGCTCGGCCCGCTCGAGCGCGGGGCGGACGATCACGAGCAGGAGAAGTCCGCCGAGCCAGACCGCGGCGGCGATGATGTGCAGCGCGAGCGCCATGACGGCGGTGTTGTGGTTCGCCTCCTCGCCCGAGTGCCCCTGGGAGGCCATCGGGATGAGGGCGGCGACGGCGAGGCCGGCGACGACGAGGGTGGTCGTCCAGCCGCGCACGGCGAAGGTGAGCACCGTCAGCACCGCGCCGGCGATCGTCGTGAGCAGCCAGGCGCGACCCAGATCGGTGTCGACGAGGAAGCGCCCGAGCTGCTGTCCGAACTGCGCGTCGGCGCTCGGGGTGGCGTTGAAGATGCTGAGGAAGGTGAAGTACGCGGTGAGCGCGGAGCCGATCGTGAAGCCGGCCGCCGAGACGGACGCGGTGTCGAGGGCGGCGTCGAAGGCGCGCTCCCCCGCCCGCAGGGCGAACAGCGCGAGCACGAGCGAGCCGACCATGCCCGCGGCGGTCAGGTTGACCAGCAGCTTGACCGCCGGCAGCCCCCAGCGCACGAGCGGGCCCGGGTCTCCGACGACGAGAGGGGCCGCGCCGCCGCCGTACGCGAGACCCAGGAGGAGGGTCACCAGCGCGGCCGCGACCAGGATCACCGGCCCGGCGAGTCGGAGCGCGCGGGTGTTCACCTCTCCAGCGTAGTTCGGCGGGAGGAGGGCGCCGCACCGGGCCCGGCGTCGGAGGCGCGCGGGCGCGGGGACGACGAAGGGGGATGCCTGTCGGCATCCCCCTTCGTGCAGCAGTCGGGCTGCGGCAGCGGTCTTACTTGACGGCAGCCTTGAGCTTCGAGCCCGCGGTGACCTTGACGCGCTTGCCCGCGGGGATCTTGATCTCCGCACCCGTCTGCGGGTTGCGGCCCGTGCGCGCCGACGTCGCGACCTGCTCGAACGCGATCCAGCCGGGGATCGTGACCTTGTCACCCTTGGCGACGGCCTCGGAGACGGTCGAGAACAGCGCGTCGAGCACGCCCGAGACAGCGGACTGGCTCTGTCCCGTCGCGGATGCGATGCTGGCGACGAGCTCGGTCTTGGTGATAGCCATGGGGTTGTCCTCCAGACGGCGATGGCCGCCTTCAGTTACTTCGGACCGGAGGCTGACACCCCCGGCTGGTCGGTTGGACCGCCCCCGAATATACCCACGATCCGCGTGATTCCGCGGATTTCGCGCCCGGATGCGGCTGTTTGGGCGGCGTGTCGCGTCCGATTGGTCGTTCTGTGACGTTTTCGGCCCCCGTGCGCATGCGACCGCATGCTCCCCGCCACCCCGCCGAACCGACACCATTTGTGCGAGCCGACACCGTTCGTACCGCGATTTCCGTGTCGGTTCGCACGAAACGTGTCGGCTCGCGGGGGTGAGGTGGGGGGAGGGGGTGGGTGC
>NZ_CATNHF010000022.1 GCF_950097975.1 Microbacterium sp. T2.11-28 | reverse complement strand
ATCAAGTATTGGTGTAGATGTATCAAAAGTGTATCGCACGAATGAAGCAAACACTGCGTTAGCTTTTGTGAGTTTGACTGAAGCGGGCGAGCGAGATTTTTCTTTTTATCGTAAGCCCTCTGCTGATATGTTATTTGAACCAAGTTTTGTGAATGATATTGATGTGAATGAAAATGATGTAGTACATTTTTGTTCTGTTGATTTGGTCGATAGTCCGATGAGAGATGCACATTATCAATTGATTACCAAAACATTAAATGCAAATGGTACTGTCGTATTTGATCCTAATGTAAGATTGCCATTATGGGATAACGCTGAAGATTTAAGACAAACTATTCATACCTTTTTGCCATTGGCGCATATTGTAAAAGTTTCAGATGAAGAATTAGAATTTATTACAGGTATTC
>NZ_CATNHF010000021.1 GCF_950097975.1 Microbacterium sp. T2.11-28 | reverse complement strand
CTCCAAGGCATCCTGGGCTATACCGAGGATGACCTCGTTTCGAGTGACTTTATTGGCGATGCTCGGTCCAGCATTTTTGATGCCACGGCAGGCATGGCTCTCAACGATCGCTTCTTCAAAGTGATCGCTTGGTACGACAACGAATGGGGATACAGCAACCGCATGTTGGATCTGATTCGTTATATGCGGAGCGTTGAGCAGCAGCCAGCCTGGGCTCCGCGTTCTTTGACCCCTGCGTAGGTAGTGCCCCGATGAGTGATTCCACCGCCCAACTCAGCTACGACCCCCCCACGAGCTACCTCGAGCCCAGTGGCTTGGTCTGTGAGGATGAACGGACTTCTGTGACTCCCGAGACCTTGAAACGGGCTTACGAGGCCCATCTCTACTACAGCCAGGGCAAAACCTCAGCGA
>NZ_CATNHF010000020.1 GCF_950097975.1 Microbacterium sp. T2.11-28 | reverse complement strand
CACGCGAACGCCCGTCTTACCCATAATTTGCCAACCAGCTTCTTCCAGCCACAGATAAACCTGCGCCGGGTCGCGTGGATAATCTGGCGAAAGCGTCCGTTTTTTCTTTTTCGGCATTCCCGCCTGCACGTAATCAAAATTCCCGGCGACCATGTTATGCATCAACAAACCATGCGCATTGTAGAACATTAACGACAACACGCCGCCTGGACGCAACACTGACCACAGGGTCTGTAATACGCTGCGGGGATCGGCCACCCACTCGAGCACCGCATGGAACAATATCAGATCAACGGGCGTTTCCAAATGCGAAGCAACATCCTGAGCGGCGCAATGTATAAATTGCATGTTGTCGCTCACACCTTTTGCTTCTGCCGCCTGTTTTGCGCGGTCGATCATCTGCGCAGAAAGATCGCATAAAATGACCTGA
>NZ_CATNHF010000019.1 GCF_950097975.1 Microbacterium sp. T2.11-28 | reverse complement strand
GAATCATAGCGTCTCCCCGACGAATATTTCGCCCTTGCTGAAGCTCCAGTCGCCTGCGGTGTTGAACTGGATAACCACCATTACGTCGTCGGGCCGGACAGCGAGCTGCGCGGCCAGCCGCTGGGTCAGCGTGCGGCAGAATGCCGATTTTTGCGCCGCCGAGCGCGGCTTTCCGGCCAGCAGCGTAAAGAGAATGACATCGTCACTGCGCCTGCCGCTCAGATAGTGCGGGTCATAGATACGCTGCGCCGCGGGCAGTTTCTCCACTATCTGAAACCGGTCATGCGCCGGGACGTCGAAGGTCTCTACCAGCGTGCGGTGCAGGATGTCGGAAATCTGCGCGATGCGCGCCTCGCTGGTCTGATCATTCAGCGTGATGCGGGTCAGCGGCATGGGTTTTCCTCCTTTGGCAAATCGCTTTCAGGCAGATAGTGC
>NZ_CATNHF010000018.1 GCF_950097975.1 Microbacterium sp. T2.11-28 | reverse complement strand
CAATATAAACAGGGTATTTCGCAGGTGGGGATGACCGCCAGTTGGCCGATTGTCGATCGCTGGTCCGTGGTCGGGGCCTACTACTACGATACTAATACCCGGAAAGCAGCAAACCAGATGTTGGGTGTGCAGTATAACTCCTGCTGCTACGCCATCCGTCTTGGCTACGAACGTAAAGTCAACGGCTGGAACAGCAACGACAACGGCGGCGAGAGCAAATACGATAACACCTTCGGAATCAATATCGAATTGCGCGGTCTGAGCTCTAACTACGGCCTCGGCACCCAGCAGATGCTGCGCTCGAACATTTTACCGTACCAGAGCTCCCTGTGATGCGGCTGGTTTACAACATCATCCGCATTTGCGGTTAATCGAAATGGAAAAAGTATGAAGAACTGGAAAACGCTGCTTCTCGGTATCGCCATGATCGCGAATAC
>NZ_CATNHF010000017.1 GCF_950097975.1 Microbacterium sp. T2.11-28 | reverse complement strand
ACAATCTTGGACGTCGACGACACGCCCGACCCCATGCCGTCGAGTTGCCGGCCGTACGTGTCGGGCGAGCCCATGGCGCGGGGGAGCACCGTGTGCCACTCCGGCTCTGGCGGCAGAGCGTCGCGGTGGATCACGAGACCGTTGGACGTGCCGCCGCGGACGAACCACGCTGGAAAGGTCCGGTTGGAGCTGGATTTGTAGCGCCGGGGCGGCGCGAGCGACTCGAATAGGACGGGCTGGCGATGCGCCGAGACCCATGGGCACCGAGCAGCAGGTAAAGGCACAGAGCGAGGCGACGCTCGAAGCAGCGCGCGCAGCGGATGAGCCATTGAGTGGCTAGGCTGCAGTCGCACCGCAGAGCAGAGTGGTGTTGCGGGATCAAGGCCGGCGCTCCGAGGCGGAGGTTGTTTTCTGGCAGATTGCCGAGGTCGGGGCAGCCAGGCGAGACCGGGGTGGGTC
>NZ_CATNHF010000016.1 GCF_950097975.1 Microbacterium sp. T2.11-28 | reverse complement strand
ATTTTGAGGCGACAAAAAACAACACCTATCTTAATGAAATTATTGATAAAAAAACTGGCACAATGTTTGCAGAATAAGTTAGAGTAAGTTAAAGATCTTAAAGTAGATCTACCGATCTACATTTAAGATCTTAAAAACAAGAAGTTTAATAAGCAAAAAAACACAAAAAATCTGTGGATAACTTTGCTCAAAACAAAAAATTCACACTACCTGTGGATAACTTTGCGTAAACCCAGAGGACAGATCACTCTGAACCAAGACAACCACACATAAAAACAATATGCTCGCTTTTTAACCACTGCGCGTAATTGCCTGATGTTATCCCTGTGCTGTTCCGCTTCCTCGCTCACTAACTCGCTACACTCGGTCGTTCGGCTGCGGCGAGCGGTGTCTCCTTTCTCAAAACCAGAAGAGTTCAGATCATACGATCCGTTGATTGATCCTTTCTGGATCTTTCACTGA
>NZ_CATNHF010000015.1 GCF_950097975.1 Microbacterium sp. T2.11-28 | reverse complement strand
ATGCTGGACGCCCCGGTGAGCGGCGGTGAACCGAAAGCCATCGACGGTACGCTGTCAGTGATGGTGGGCGGCGACAAGGCTATTTTCGACAAATACTATGATTTGATGAAAGCGATGGCGGGTTCCGTGGTGCATACCGGGGAAATCGGTGCAGGTAACGTCACCAAACTGGCAAATCAGGTCATTGTGGCGCTGAATATTGCTGCGATGTCAGAAGCGTTAACGCTGGCAACCAAAGCGGGCGTTAACCCGGATCTGGTGTATCAGGCAATTCGCGGTGGGCTGGCGGGCAGTACCGTGCTGGATGCCAAAGCGCCGATGGTGATGGACCGCAACTTCAAACCGGGCTTCCGTATTGATCTGCATATTAAGGATCTGGCGAATGCGCTGGATACTTCTCACGGCGTCGGCGCGCAACTGCCGCTCACAGCTGCGGTTATGGAGATGATGCAGGCACTGCGTGCAGATGGTTTAGGAAC
>NZ_CATNHF010000014.1 GCF_950097975.1 Microbacterium sp. T2.11-28 | reverse complement strand
CCTGTTAATGGGGTACTACCCGGTTACGCACGGTGAAATCCGGATCGACGGACGTCCGCTCGCGTCTCTTAGCCACAACGTGTTGCGTAAAGGCGTCGCGATGGTGCAGCAGGATCCGGTCGTCCTGGCCGATACCTTCTATGCGAACGTGACCCTGGGGCGGGACTACACGCAGGAGCAGGTCTGGGAGGTACTGGAAAAAGTGCAGCTGGCGGATCTGGCGCGCGGGTTTAGTGAGGGGATCAATACGAAGCTGGGCGAGCAGGGGAACAATCTCTCCGTCGGGGCAAAAACAGCTCCTCGCCCTGGCGCGGGTGTTGATTGAAACGCCGCAGGTTCTGATTCTGGATGAAGCGACAGCCAGTATTGACTCCGGTACCGAGCAGGCCATCCAGCAGGCGCTGTCGGCCGTGCGTGACCATACGACGCTGGTGGTGATTGCCCACCGTCTTTCCACCATCGTTGATGCCGATACCATTC
>NZ_CATNHF010000013.1 GCF_950097975.1 Microbacterium sp. T2.11-28 | reverse complement strand
TGGGCTGACCCCGTTTCGTAGGTCCAGTCGTTATGAGAGTCGTCCTGTTGTCCGCGGTCGCGGGCAGGGAGACTGGTCAGATCATGACGAACAGCAGGAAGCGTCACACCCCGGAGCAGGTCGTCCGTAAGCTCGGGCAGGCCGACAGGATGCTCGCCGACGGTCAGGACGTCGCGGCGGTGTGCCGGGAGCTCGTGGTGTCCGAGCAGACGTACTACCGGTGGCGGAACCAGTACGGCGGCCTCAAGGCCGACGACGCAAAGCGCCTGAAGGAGCTGGAGAAGCAGAATGCGACCCTGAAGCGTCTGCTCGCGGAAGCGGAGCTGGAGAAGGCCGCGCTCAAGGAGCTGGCTGAGGGAAACTTCTAAGCCCGGACAGGCGCCGCGCCGCCGTCGATCACCTCAAGCGCAAGCTGCGGGTGAGCGAACGGATGGCGTGCCGTCTGGTCGGGCTGAGCCGCTCCGCGTATCGGCGACCGCTCAAGGGCGACACGGTCGCGGACCCGGATCGGGCGTTCAGGGAGTGGCTGCGCGCCTGGGCGAAGGACCATCCCCGCTACGGGTACCGGCGGGCGTATCACGACGCCCGCGCCGAGGGGTGGGTGGTGAACCACAAGAAGATCCAACGCCTGTGGCGTGACGAAGGGCTCCGGGTCCCGCAGCGGCGTCGACGCAAGCGCGTCGGGTCCTCGACCGTCGACGCGCCGACGGCGGACGCGCCGAACGTGGTGTGGGCGGTGGACTTTCAGTTCGACGCCGACGAGCACGGCCGACCGATCAAGATCTGCTCGATCGTCGACGAACACACCCGGGAGTGCATCGGCGGCCTCGTGGAGCGCTCGATTACCGCCGACCGACTCACCGCCCACCTCGAGGACCTCGTCGCCGCCCGGGGCGCCCCGGCGGTGCTCAGGTCGGACAACGGGCCGGAGTTCATCAGCGAGGCGATGGCCGACTGGGCCGGCACCCGCACCGGCCTGTCCTACATCCCTCCGGGCTCGCCGTGGCGCAACGGGTACGTCGAGTCGTTCAACAGCCGGATCCGCGACGAGTGCCTCAACATCAACAGCTTCTACTCGCTGCTGCACGCGCAGGTCATCATCGGCGACTGGAAGGACGAGTACAACCACCACCGCCGGCACTCCTCGCTCGGCTACCTACCCCCAGCCGAGTACGCTCGACAGTGCACCCATCAAATGGAAACCGACGACTCACAGAACGTCCGGACCGAATGAAGGGGGCGGCTCAGGTTCCATCGACCAGCACAACTCGACCATCCGCGAGCCGAGCCGCGAGGGGGCCGTCGGCGCCCCACGAAGACAACTAAGGGTCGAAGGTCCTTGCGGGCCGTTCCAGGTAGAACTCCAGAACATCTCTACGCAGCACTCCCTGGATGCTGGCATCGATGATTGCAGGAGACACCGTGGACGGTGACGGCAACTCCAACGGGCCTCGCTTCCAGACCTTCACGAGCGCCATTGCCTCGGCGTCGTCCGCCACCGACGCGGCGGGCAAACCAAGTTCGGCGGTACTAATCATGTGTAGTGCCGCATCGTCGTCCCAGGAGCCGAGTTCGTCGAGGTTGATCACCGGCTTACTTTCCTGCACAGATTCGTCCACGACTCCAAGGTGTACA
Source organism: Microbacterium sp. T2.11-28 (assembly GCF_950097975.1). Lineage (GTDB taxonomy): Bacteria > Actinomycetota > Actinomycetes > Actinomycetales > Microbacteriaceae > Microbacterium. The sequence goes on along the minus strand of NZ_CATNHF010000013.1, from coordinate 1,063 downwards.
CGATTCTCAACCGGGCACAGGACGGATCGCCCAGAGTTCGCAGGTGAGGCCGGTCTAGATGCCCCCCAGGTCAAGCGTGAGGATGCCCCACGATTCGGAAGTGCGCTCATACTTAACATTTCGGCTTTGCGGTGACTCATCGCCGACGATTCGAACTTGCTGCTCCTCTCGAAGAACGCGTAGCCAATGAATCACCACCTGCTTGTTGAGCCCCGTTGCGACCATGATCTCGGCTCGGGACAGCTGGCGTTCGCCCATGGTGTCGAGGATCAGTTTGCGTCGGTCCCGGGGCGGGAGCTTCCCACCCGGTGTATTGGTGACAGTGCTGCTTCTGCCGCTCAATCGATACTCTGTCCAGCGCCGGCTGCCGACCTGCTCGACTAGCTCGCGACTGACGAGATCTTGTAGTTCAGCGGTCGCCACTCGTGAATCAACACCAGTCGCGTTGCGATAAGTGGGATTGTCGATTGAGCCACTCTTGTGGAGCATCGCGAGGCCGGTGTGCTGAGAGTCCGTGAGTCCGGTCTCACCCAGACTCTGAATCCATGCGACGGTCTCGTCATCCAGCAGTGTGTGGTTGGGAAACGTCACCGCGAAAGAGGCGATTTTGTCGTCGAAGCGCGGCACGGACATGCCCGCGTTACGGAGCGACTCAACCATAGTTCTGATACCGGAGCCACGGTTCTCACATACGGTTCGCGGATCGCCAGGCAGCGTTACGTCCTCGAGGATCTTAAGCAGGAACGAGTTACGCGACGAAGACGTCCCGTCGTCGGCTAGATCCTCAACTGATACGGGACCGAAGAGCCCTCCAGGGTTCTTGACAACAATCCGGTTCGGATACATTTCGATCTGTACCTGCGTACCCCTCGCGGCAGGTGAAAGGTCTCGGTGGACCATGGCGTTCACGATCGCTTCTCGGAGCGCGGCCTCGGGGTACTCCCAAACTTCCTGAGCCGCCCCCTTCATTCGGTCCGGACGTTCTGTGAGTCGTCGGTTTCCATTTGATGGGTGCACTGTCGAGCGTACTCGGCTGGGGGTAGGTAGCCGAGCGAGGAGTGCC
>NZ_CATNHF010000012.1 GCF_950097975.1 Microbacterium sp. T2.11-28 | reverse complement strand
TCTCACCGTACGAAGCCTTGAAATCAGCCATCGATCCATCTCCCTCTCAGAAACACCGGACCTCCCGGCACTGACCAGGCTACGAAAGCCACCCCCATCGGCCAATGGGGAGAACTCCCCGATCCGCGGCGGTGGGCGAGGACGCGGTCACCTCACTGCGGCGGCGTCTCGACCCACCGCATGGTGCCCATGATGAGGTCGCCGATCTCCACGAGCGTCTCCACCAGAGCGTGCGCCTGCGGGTCGTCGGCGGCGAGCGCCGTGAAGTGGAAGTGGAGCGCGCGGCGCGATCCCTCCTCCGCGGTCGGCACGAGGTAGTGCGAGGACCGCCCCACCATGACGGCGCCGTCGTCGCCGGTGCGCTCCGCACTGCGCCACACCCACATGGGCGTCTCGGTGAAGTCGGCGTCGGCCACGGCCGCGCCGCGCGCGATGCGCGGGAGGGACATCTCCCACGTCGTGGTCCCGGGGAGCACGAAGGGCGAGACGAGCATGACCGCGGGCAGCGGGATGCCGTCGGCCAGCGGCGCGAGGTAGGCCTGGAACGCGCCCGACTCGCGCACGGCGGCGCGGTAGCGGGCGAGCATGCCGCGGAACGAGATGATGAGGTCGGGTCGCCCGGCGGCCTTCAGCTGCGCCAGCGCCGGCGCGGTCAGGGCGTCGTCGGCGAGAGCGGCGGCGGGCAGGCGCCGCCACCCGGGCGGGCACAGGAGCGTGTACGGCGTGGCGGTCGTGACGGGAGCACCGGCCAGCTCCTCGCGCAGCGAGTTCATCGTCGACGTTCCTTCCACTCCGGGGGCGCGGTCCTGCGAAGCGCGGCGCGCTCCTCGCGCTCGGTGATGTAGCGCGTGGTGCGGAGCTTGGCGAGGACGGCCGCGCGGGCCTGCTCCAGTCCCCCGCGGTCGGCCGCCAGGGCCGCCGGGCCGGCGGCCGCCCACCAGGCGTCGAGGGCCGCCAGCACGTCGGGGGCGTCCGCCTCGTCGAGCAGGTCGCGCGTGAGGCGGCCAGGGCCGGACGGCGGGCCGCTGCGGTCGGCGCGCCGCGCCCGCCGCCAGAGGACGAGCGCGGTGGCCCCGGCGACGACGAACAGCAGGAGGCCCGCGATGACCGGGAAGGGCTGATGGCGGTCCACCTCGTCCCAGCGCAGGACGACGACGGATGCCGCGAACAGCAGCCAGAGGAGACCGAAGAAGAGGTGGATGCGCGCCGGGAGGTGACCTCCCCACAGCGACCCGTTCGCCCGCACCGGCTCGAGCCACACGAGAAGGCCGGCCGACAGCACCGCCAGCACCCCCGCCAGCAGCGCGCCCTCCTGGAGCGTGAAGGCGGCGCCGCCCGTGCGGGGCGAGATGGCGATGACGGCCACGGCCGCGGCGCCGAGCAGGAAGGCGACGACCAGGAGCACCCGATGCACCGTGGTGGCGGACCGCACCACCGGCGCATCGGGCTGCCGCCGCGCGTTGGCGGCGCGCACGGCTGCCGCCCGGGCTGCCTCCCGGTCCGGCGCCGCACCCGGTATCGATGCGAGCACCGCCACCCGCCACGCGTCCTCGACGGCCGACTCGGCGTCGCGGTAGTCGGCGTCCTCGACGAGGGCATCGATGCGGTCGAGCACCCTCCCCGGCGGCGCGCTCATCGGATGGCCAGCTCGGCAGGATCGACCGCGGCGAAGAGCGCATCGCCGTCGGCGAGACGGCTCTCGAGCTGGTTCACGTCGAAGTCGGTCGAGACGGCGTAGACGACCCAGCCGTCGGCGGCGCCGATCCATTCCGCCTTCGGGACGAGCACCGGCTCCGCGTCCGGCGCGGGCAGGGTCGCCTGGATGCTCAGGCGCCGCACGGCCGTCGGCATCGCCGCCGCGGCGACGGGTTCGACCACGGGCGGCACGACCGTGAAGCCGGGGTCGGGCAGGAGGTCGGCGGGCTCGGCTCCGTCGTCGTCACGGGCCTGCACGAACAGGTCGACGAACCCGGTGGGCGCACCGTCGGACGGGTAGTGCCAGAAGCGGAGCGAGACGTGCGCCGCGGGGAAGAGCGCGATCGCCAGGACCTCGGCGGCGACGGCCTCGCGCAGCGCCTCCGCGTCGGGACGTCCGCGCGTCGCCTCATCGGCGAGCCACCCCGACCATTCCCCGGCGTCGGCCCAGGGCGTGCCGGCGTAGTCGAGCGGGATGTGGATCCAGCGGTCGGCGTCGTAGGCGACGCTCATCGGGGTTCCGGGCATGCTTCCATCCTGTCGCGGCACGGCGAGGCCGGTGGGCGGTCGGGCAGTCGGGGCGGTCGGGGGATCGCCGGTCAGCCTATCGACCGGCGAAGGGGTTCGGGACGACGTCGGGCAGGTCCGGGAGGGGCACTCCGGCGCCCTGGAGGGACTGGTACCCGCCGTAGCCGAGGTTCCACACGTTGGTCCCCTGCATCAGCGCGCCGGGACCGTCCACGCCGGCCAGCCAGTTGCGCGTCGCGTTGCCCGCGCGGCCCCCGGGCCACGCCGAGGCCAGGCGTTCGGCCATCGTGGCCGCCTGGCCGTCGAGCTGGGTGCCACCCTGCCGGATGGCGTTCCACGCGTTCCGTCCCCAGCTGTTCTGGATCCCGCGGAAGAAGTCGTCGGCGATGCCGGCGGCGCGCGCCTCCCGGGCGGCACGACCGCCGTAGCGCCCGCCGGCGCCCGCGATGCTCCGCAGGTCGTAGGCGACCGCGTTGCGTCCGGCGCTGAGCGTTCCGCGGGTCGCGCCCCCGAGGCCGGCGGCCGCCCGGAGCGACCCCAGCACGCCCTGGCCGCCCTTGAGCGCCTTGCCGAAGGCGCCGAGGAAGGGCACGACCCCGATGAGGTCGAAGACGATGTCGGTCATGCTGACCCGCTTCGAGCCGGCGATCATCATCGTCAGGTGGGCCGCGAGGGCGACGAAGCTGGCGATCGCCGCGATGGCCAGCAGCACGCCGGCGATCGGGCCGGAGATGATGATCGCGGCGATGACGGCGATCGTGCCGATGACGGTCGCGACCGTGGCCAGGCCGTCGAGCAGGTCCTCCCACCAGGTGTCGTCGATGCCCGAGGCCTCGCACGCGTTCTCGACGCCGGTGACAGCCGCCTCATAGGCCTTCTCCCACTCGTCGTAGCCGGTCTCGAAGGACTCCCAGAGGTCCTCCAGCGCCCCGTCGGCGGTGCGGGCGGCGGTCCGGGCGGTCGAGACGCCCGAGGCCGCGGCCTGCCGGTCCGCCTCGGTCGGCTCGTCCTCCCACGGCCAGGTGTGGTCGAGGTCGTCGGAGGCGTTCTGCGCGCGGCGGAGCTCGTCCGCGGCCTCCTGCGCGGCCTGGTGCGCGTCGCGGATCGGCTGCACGAGCGGGTCGACGGTCGTGCGCTGAGCCTTTCGCAGGGCCGTCGCGTAGGTGACGAGCACCGGACCGGTGCCGCTGTAGCGCGAGGCCACCTTGTGCAGCTCGCCCGCGAGCTCGCCGGCCGACTCGCGGATGGCGTCGAGTCCCTCGGCGGTGTACTTGGTGCTCGCGGCGAGCTTGTCGAGCTCGTCGGCCGTCCACTCCATCTGCGTGCCGATGCGCGTGTAGCGGTGGCCGGCCGCGGAGATCGTCCCGGGCGTGCCCTCGATGGTCTGCAGCACGAAGTGCCGGGTCGGGGAGGTCAGGTGTCCGAACGTCATGGCGATCCTCCGTCAGCCTTCGTCGCTGGCCAGGTTGCGGTCGAGCTCTTCGATGTCGGCGATGAAGTCCGACAGGTGGGTGTGCACGTTGTCGAGCGACTCCTGGACGACCTCGCGATTGCCGTTCCAGCCCGACTCGAAGTCGCCGACCCGGCTCCGCAGGCGGCCGTCGCCCGTCGGACGGCCCACCGCGTCCTCCACGTCGTCGGTCGCCCCGCCGAGCTCCTCGAACTCCCTCACGAAGCGTCCGAGCCGTTCGGTCATCAGCTTCAGATCGTCGAGGTCGACGTCGATCCCGTCACCCGCCATGGCGCTCTCCCCTCACGCGCTCGTCCGTGCCCGGCGACCTCGGCCGCCGGGCACGCGAATCGGTCGATCAGTTGCCGGCGAGTGCCTGGTCGGTGTCCTTGATGGCCTGCTGCATCTTGCGGAGCGACTCGCCCATGTCGCTGATGCCCTCGATCGCCTTCTCCAGACCGGTCGTCAGCTCGTTGTAGCCCTCACCGAACTTCCCCGACGCGTGCTGCGTCTTGAAGTCATCGCCCAGCAGACGGTCCACATCGCTCTTCAGCCGACGCAGGATGTCACCGATCTCCTCACGACCCGAGTCGAGCTTGCCCGACATCGCTTCCATCTCACCGTACGAAGCCTTGAAATCAGCCATCGATCCATCTCCCTCTCAGAAACACCGGACCTCCCGGCACTGACCAGGCTACGAAAGCCACCCCCATCGGCCAATGGGGAGAGCTCCCCGATCCGCGTGCCGCGTCGCGGCGCGCGCCGCAGATGCGAAAGAACGCCCGGCGGTCCCCCGCCGGGCGTCCTCCACGTCGCGCCGTCAGTTGCCGGCGAGCGCCTGGTCGGTGTCCTTGATCGCCTGCTGCATCTTGCGGAGCGACTCGCCCATGTCGCTGATGCCCTCGATCGCCTTCTCCAGACCGGTCGTCAGCTCGTTGTAGCCCTCACCGAACTTCCCCGACGCGTGCTGCGTCTTGAAGTCATCGCCCAGCAGACGGTCCACATCGCTCTTCAGCCGACGCAGGATGTCACCGATCTCCTCACGACCCGAGTCGAGCTTGCCCGACATCGCTTCCATCTCACCGTACGAAGCCTTGAAATCAGCCATAATTCCTCCTCGGAAATCTCCGCCGGTCTCTCCGGCGCTCTCAGACTACGAAACGACGGCCGCCGGGACGATGGGGAGAACTCCCCGATGTCCGCGCCGCTCAGTCCGCCAGCGGCAGCTGCACGGTCACGAAGCGGCCGTTCTCGACGAACAGACCGCGGCCCGGCGGGAACTCGTGGCGCTGCACCTTCGGGAAGGGGACCTTGAAGAGCGACTCGCCGTCGTAGCTCTCGGGGCGCAGCGCGATGCCGTGGCGTCCCGCCTTGAGCTCGCCGATGAGGCCGTACCCGCTGGAGAGCTGCGTGACGTCGCCGTCGGCGATCAGGAAGTGATCGCTGCGGTTGATCGCCTGGAACAGCTCCTTCAGCGGCCGCTCGGCATCGGTGTCGCCGAACTCGGTCACGTTCTCGACGACGATGAGGATCCGCGTCGGAATGGACTCGTCGGCCACGACGTCCTTGAGCTCCTTCGCGAGTGCGCGGACGTCCTCGATGCCCGTCGCCGCGCGGCGCCACGGCCGCAGGTCGCGCAGCGCCGCGCGGCGCCCGCCGATGTGGAACAGCTCGACCTGGGGATCGAACCTCTCCACGGCGCCGACGATCGCACGCAGCGCCGTGGTCTTCCCGGACTGCGGCGGGCCGGCGACGACGAATGTGCCGACCGGCTCGAAGCCCTTGGGCCCGAGCGTGTCGTCGCCCACACCCAGCACCGGCATGTCGTCGATGCGGTCGGGCAGCGACGACGGCTCGAGCTCGGTGGGAAGCGACCCGATGTTGCGCGCCTCGACGGCGCCGCGGGCGCGCAGATCCCGGGCGAACTCCGCGCTCGCGGCGTTCTGCTCGGCGACGTTGGTCGTGCCCCCGATCACGGCGATCTGGGTCTCGAGCCCGTCGACGATGGCACGGCCGGGCACGCTCCGCTCGCTGAGCACGTCCTTGGGAACCCCGAGGATCGCGTAGGCGCCTTCGTCCGACATGCGCAGCACGATGCGCTTCGTCACGTTGGCGCTGACGGCCGTGGGCACGGCGCCGTAGCGGTCGGCGGTCGCGACGACGTGGATGCCCAGGGGCCGGCCTTCGCCGAGGATCCGCATGAAGATCGCGTAGAAGGGCGCCCGCGCCGAGACCGTCTCCCAGTCCTGCTTGAAGACGCCGAAGCCGTCCAGCAGCAGGAGGATGCGCGGCTCGTCGCGGTCCCCCGTGATCGTGCGGTACTCGCTGAGGGTGGCCGCGCCGGCCTCGGAGAAGCGCTTGGCACGATCGTCGAGCATGCTGCGGAGGGTGCGGAGCAGTCGCTGGACCCGCTCGACGTCGTCGCCGGAGACGACGGAGCCGACGTGGGGCATCACCTCGAGCGAGCGCAGCGCGCCGGTGCCGAAGTCGATGCCGTACACCGCCGCGCGACCGGCCTCGGGGCGTGCGCCGGCGGCGATGCCGATCGAGCGCAGGGCCACGGACTTGCCCGCGCCGCTCGTGCCGTACACCAGCAGGTGCCCGTCGGTGTCGGGCAGGAACGAGACAGCCTCCTGCAGCTGGCGCTGGGGGATGTCGGCGAGGCCGAGCGGGATGCGGCCGTCGCCCTCGAGGGGGAGCTCGCGGAGGTCGATCGTCGTCGCGAGGTCGTCGAGCCACGGGCGGCGAGGGGCGGGAAGACCCGCCTCCCGCGTGGCCGCCACGAGGTTCGCCACGAGGCGCTTCTGATCGTTCGGGCCGAGGTCCTCGTCGTGGGTGTCGGACTCCTGACGGTCCTCCTCGCGCTCCCAGAGGGTGACCGAGCCGAACCGCAGCTCCGCCACGCGCACCTGCGCGCGGTCGGGCTCGTCGGTGGTCCAGCCGCCGGCATAGGCCGACTGGAACGGGACGAGGCGGCCGGGACCGGTCTTGGCGATGCCGCGACCGGGGATCGAGGGGTCGAACGTGGACGCGACGACATCGCCGACGACGTCGTTGGAGTCCGCGGCATCGGCCATCCGCAGCGCGACCCGCAGGTTCGTGTTCGCGCGCAGGTTGTCCTTGATGACGCCGGCGGGGCGCTGGGTGGCCATGATCAGGTGGATCCCGAGCGACCGGCCGCGCTGGGCGATGTCGACGACGCCGTCCACGAACTCGGGCACCTCCGTGGCCAGCGCCGCGAACTCGTCGATCACGAGGACGAGGGCGGGCGGGGTGTCGGGGTCCTGCCGCTTCTCGAGCTCGAGGAGGTCCTTCGCCTTCTTGCGGTTGAAGAGGTGCTCCCGGTGGTGCAGCTCGGCGCGCAGGCTCGTGAGCGCCCGGCGCACGAGGTGGGGGCTGAGGTCGGTCACGAGGCCGACGCAGTGCGGCAGCTCGACGCAGTCGGCGAAGGCCGACCCGCCCTTGTAGTCGACGAACAGGAACGTCACCCGGTCGGGGCTGTACTCGGCGGCCATGCCGAGCACCCACGCCTGGAGGAACTCGCTCTTGCCCGAGCCGGTGGTCCCGCCCACGAGGGCGTGCGGGCCCTGGGTGCGCAGGTCGAGCGACATCGCGTCGGGACTCCCCTGGCCGATGTAGGCCTTCAGCGTGCCGGCGCGCTTGAGCCGCGGCCTCGGGGTGCGCGAGCGGTCCACGATCGACGCGTTCTGCCGCCACCGCTCCAGGACCGCCGAGGTCTCGGCGGCGCGGTCGGTGCCCACCAGGCGCAGCAGCGAGACGCTCTGCGGCAGGTCGGACGAGTCGGGCGCGACGGAGCTGGAATCGACCACCGGGGCCAGGCGCTTGGCGAAGTGCTCCGCGTACTCCCGCGAGACGCCCTCGACCCGGACGTCGTCGATCCGCTCCCCCGCGCGCACCCAGCCGACCGACGCGTCGTCGAGGCCGCCGGTGACGTCGAGGTAGGTCCGGCAGGCGGCCGGGAGGGACTCGACGGTGGGGGCGACGAAGATCGTGTACACCCCGGCGTCCGGACCTCGCTCGATCAGCTGGGTCAGGCGCGCTCGATCGACGGGCGCGTCATTGGTGACGATGAGGACGAGCGCGACGTCGCCCGCCGTCTTCGAGGCCTGTCCGGGCCGCTCGCCGACGTGCTTGCCCGCCTCCATCGACATGTCCGCCGTCGCCAGCGGACCGCGATGCGAGGGCGATCCCGACAGCCGCTCGAGGATGGCCTCCTCGAGCGCGTTCAGCAGGACCGTGCCCGCGGACTGGCTGTCCGCCAGCGCGATCTCGGCGAACGGCGACTGCGGGCTCGTCGTGTGCGGGAGCCACTTCATCCACTCGACGTCCGGCGTCCAGGCGGGATCGACGATCGCCGCCGTGATGACCTCGTTGGGCGCGTGGAGCCCGAACAGCTGCACGCTGAGGCCCCGCAGCACATCGCCCACCGGCTGCCGGGGGCCCGCGAGGCCGATCGCGCCGGCGGAGGGCAGCAGCTCGATCAGGGGCACGTCGTCGATGCGCGCGAAGCGCTGGCCGACGGCGGTCACCTGGTCGGCGTACTGCGCGATGCCGCGCTGGTCGTTGACCTCCTTGATCGTGTTGCGGCTGGCCGCCGTGCCCGATCCCAGTCTCAGCGAGAGGAAGTTCCAGTGCTCGGGGCGCCGCGTCCACATCAGCGGACCGAGGCGCATCGCCTGTTCGTAGATCGTCGCGGTCGGCGGGGCCTCCTCGCGCCGGCGCTCGCGCTCGACGATCTCCTCCGCCGCCATCGCGTCTTCCAGCTCGTCCAGCTGACGCTCGAAGGTCTCGATCTCCTGACGCAGCTTCTTACCCTGCTGCGTGCGCTGACCGATGAAGTTGCCGAGCATCATCAGCGGCGCCATGACGATGATGAGCAGCGACGAGGAGCGCCCGGTGAAGCCGAACATCGCGAATCCGAGCAGCACGGGCGCGGCGATCATCGGCCACGGGAAGATGCGCGGATCGGCCTCGGCGGGGATCACCGGGTGCCGGTGCTCCTTGCCGGGGTAGCGCTTCTCGACGCGCGGCGAGCGGTTGAACAGCAGCGTGCCGCCCCGCTCGAGCACCCGGTCGTCGTCGACACCCGGCGCCGACTCGGTCTTGACGAACGTGACGTCGGTCGAGCCGATCGTGATGACCTGGCCCGGGAGCACGCGCACGCGCTGGACGAGCCCGCCGTCCACGAGGAGGCCGTTCGCGGAGTTCAGGTCGATGACCTCGATCTCCTGGTCGATCTCGATACGCGCGTGGCGCTTGGAGACCTGCGGGTCGGACAGCACGACGTGGGCCGGCTCGGTGCGGCCGATGATCGTGGTCCCCCGCGTCAGCGGCACCACCCGGCCGGCCTCGGGGCCGTTGAGGATCTGCAGGACCGCGGCGGTCTCGCCGCCGGAGGCGTACGCCTCGACCGTTGCCGGCACCACCGACGCGTCGAAGCCCGAGCCGACGGGCGCGTCGCCGAGCAGAGCCGTCGGATCGAGCTGCACCGGCTCGCCGGCGGGCGGGGCGACCAGCAGCGTCGGGGTGACCGACGGCGACAGGCGCGCGGGGTCCACGAGCGAGCGGGCGACGTCCTCGACGGTGGCCGTGGCGTCGGCCGTGACGATGACGTCGACCGGCGGGGCGGCCTCGCGACGCAGGGCGAGCTTGATCTTCATGCGCCGAGTCCTCCATAACGCACCTGGAACATCCGGCCGCCGACACGGACGACGGTGCCGTGGGCGACCGCCACGCGGGTGCCCGCCGGCAGTGGCGAGTCGGACCCGTCGGCGCCGACGACCGCGGTGCCGTTGCTCGACCCCTGGTCGAGCAGCCACACGGTGCCCTCCTCGACGCCGAACGCCAGGTGCGTCTTCGACAGGAGGAGCTGGGGGTCCTCGAGGGTCAGCAGGACGTCGGCGGCCCGCCCGGCCGGCGCCTCCGGCATCCGCCCGATCAGTCCGTACGAGGGCACGATCACCGTCGAGCCGTCCTCGAAGACGAGGAACGGCGCCGCCGGGTCGGCGACCTCGGCCACCGGCGGCGGCGCGACGTCGGGGCGCTCGCTCCAGGTCTGCCGCGACACCCCCACGATGCCCGCGCGGGAGCGGCGCTCCTCGAGCCGCGGCCGCTCGCCCGTCGCCACGGTCGCCAGCGACGGGAGGTGCTCGGAGATGTCGCGGTCCGGCGCCTCCAGTGCGCGGCGCGCGCGCCGCAGCTGCGAGGCATCGAACGGATCGATGCCGGCGCGCACGTCGAGCAGCCAGCAGCCGGCGACCTTGTCGAGGACGCTGCGGCCGCGACGGTCCCACAGGTTCGAGGTGAGCAGGACCAGGGGACCGATGACGGGGACGATGCCCGACACGCCGAGCACGAGGGCGCGCAGCACGATGCGCCAGAATCCGGGCCGGGTGAAGTCGTCGGCCCTGACCGAGCGCAGCCGCATGGACGCCTTGCCGACGGTCACTCCGCGCCGGCCGTGGAGGAGGAGCTGCACGATGCCGAAGACCACCGGCAGTGCCGCACCCACGATCACCAGCACGGTCGTCACGACGGGGGTGTCGATCATGTACCCGATGAGCGCCGGCGATGCCAGCACCGCCAGCACGAGCAGGTCGATCACGAACGCCCACGTGCGCACGCCGGGCGCTGCGGGGACCATGCCGAGCCGCTCGCCGAGATCTCCGGGGTCGGTGATCGTCGGGGCGGCGTCCGCGCGGACGTCGTCGGTCATCGATGCTCCTCGGGGGGCGGGCGACGGTCCGTCGCCAGGGGTCTCAGTCGTGCTGGAGGTGGAACTCTTCGTCGCCGAGGAAGAACCGCTCCCCCGCCTCGAGCTCGGTGCCGGGCTCGACCTCGACCTCCTCGCCCATGAGGGTGCGCACCAGCACCCCGTTGGTCGAGCCGAGGTCGGTCACGAGCCACTTCTCGCCGCGCAGCTCCAGGCGGGCGTGGGTCTTGGACACCGTGCGCGCGTCGTCCTGCACCGCGATCAGCTGCGCCTGCGGGAACGACGGATCGGCGGCCGGCCGGCGCCCGAGCACGACGACGTCGGCCGTGAGCGGCACCGGCGACGAGCTGGCCGGGACCAGCTGCCACGTGATCTTCTTGCGCCTCACCATCACCGTCTGGTCGGTCTCGTCCTCGTCGGGGAGCCCGTCGTCGGAGACGGCGGAGGCAGGAGCCGCGTCGGGGAGGTCGGAGTGCTGCTGCGCGCGCTGCTGGGCCGCCACCGACGATCGCGCCGACAGCGGGGTGCCCGCGATCGGCGACCCCACCACGGCGGAGACCTCGCCCGAGAGCTCGGGGAAGGCGTCATCCGCCTCGGCGCGGGCGGCCGCCCGCGAGGGCAGCGGCGTCTCGATGGGCGCCGTCACCGGCATCCGGGTGACCGGCTCCGCGTCCTCGGAGCGGCGGCCCGGGACGAAGGAGATGAGCCCGGGGACCTCGTCGGCCGGGGCGGGCGGCGTGACCTGCGCCCCCTCGGGGGCCGAGGCCCGGCGGGGGCCGGCCGTGGCGGCCGCGCTGGGCGGGAAGGGAGACGGCGAGACGGCGGACACGTCGTCGATCTCTGACGGCCAGGCGGCCACGTCGGGCTCGGCGTCGTCGGCCGATCCCCGCGAGGCGGCGCCGGGCTGCGGCGGGGCCCAGCCGGCGGGCACGGGGGCCGGCGGGACGACCGGCTGCGCGGCGAGCGGGTCGGCGGCGGCGAACGCCGCCGGGGGCGCGGGCGGCGCCGCCGGGAAGGAGGTCGGCACCGGCGGCACGGGAGGGAATCCTGCAGCGGCGCCCGGGACCGCGGCGGCGTACGCGGCGCTGGTCGGCGGAAGCGGCGGGCGCGGCGGGGCCGGCGGCATGCCCGCGGACGACGGCGGAGCCGAGGCGGGGGCGACCGACGGGCGCGCTCCGCGCCACGGCGCCGGACCGAATCCCAGGATGCTCGCCCACACCACGAACAGGAGCGCGGACAGCACGGTCATGCCGGTGCCGTACCCGAACCCGGGGTTGATGCGGTGAGCGGAGATCACCAGCAGCACCAGCACGATGACCGGTCCGGCGATGGGCACGAGCAGCAGGAGGATCAGCAGCGGCGAGAACCCGCCCCACTTCAGGACCGTGGCCTGATTGAGCAGCGGCACCCAGCCCTTCCAGGCCTCCTCGCCCATCTTGCGGAACATCGCGGAGAGCGCGAGCGACATCCACACGTAGAGGGCGATACCGATGACGAAGGCCAGCAGACCCACCAGGGGCGCCAGCGAAGTGTCGATCGTGTCGCTCATGCCCTCCACCTTATGGGGCGCTCCGCGCGATCCACGCCTGGATTTCGGGGCGGTGCGTCGGCTGCCGCACCGTCAGAGCTCGGGAAGCCCCGGCTCCGCTCCGGGGTCGAAGGGCGCGTCGAGCGACTTGGTGAGCTCGTCCAGCATGGCCGCGATCTGCGGCTCGACGTACTCCCCGACGGCCGCCTGGATGCGCAGGCGGTGATGGAGCAGGATCGTGCACACCTCGCGGCCGACCATGTTGGCGTAGTCGTCGGCGAGGCCGACCTCCTGCCGGAGCGCCGCCTTCGCGTCGTCGGACAGCGGCGGGAGGGCCGGGATGTCGGCGTTCTCCTCGTCGGCGAGGCCGGAGATCGTGAAGAGGAACGGGGCGCCGGGGACGGGCTCCGGATCGAGCGGAAGACCCTCGAACTCGGGGTCGAGGCCCTCGGCCGGACGGTAGCTGCGGGCGCGATTGCGCGCCGCCTGCTGATCGAGCTCCGCCTGGAGCATCGGCAGGTTCCGCGACGTGTACTCCGCCACGGCGTGATCGACGATGGTCTTGATCCGGGTCGACAGGCCGTGCTGCACGCCGTGCGGCACGTCGGCGCCCAGACCGGCCGCCGACAGCACCGGGGAGCCGAAGCAGCGCCGGCACGGAGCCACGCGGCCGCGGTGCGTGGCCGGCTCCCACCGGGGCAGCCACTTCAGCCAGGCGTCCACCGCCTGGCTGACCTGGGTCTCGATCGACCGCTCCACGCGCACCATTGTCCCCTGTCGGGGCGTCTCGCGCGGGATTTGCGGTCGCCTGCGCGCGGCGGAGGTCAGGCGTCCTCGTCCTCGCCCTCCCAGGGCCAGCGCGGGCGGGAGGCGCGGGTGCGGACGAGTGCGACCGCGGCCCAGGCGCAGACGAAGGCGGATGCCAGCAGCACCGCCGCGAAGGGACTGATCGCGAAGCCACCCGCGGCCGCCGCGGCACGGGCGGGATCAGTGCCCACCACGATCGCTCCGAGCCACACTCCGGCCAGGTGCGCCAGGAGCACGGCGGGGACCACGGCCGCCGTGGCTCCGTACGAGGGACGCGCCGATCGGACGATCAGCCACGTCACCGCGACGAACGCCGCGGTAGCCGCGACGACGCCGGCCGCCCCCGGAAGCGCACCGAGCCCCGGCACCGCGATCACCTCGGTGTCGGTCACCAGGCTCGTGAGCCCGAAGCCCGCGATCACCAGCGCCCCGAATCCCGCGGTGCCGTAGGCGAGCGCGGCGAGCGGACGCACCGGACCCGGCTCGGCCGGACCCGGCGAGGAGGTCATCGGGATGCCGGTGCGCTCACAGCCGGTGCAGCTGCGGGCCCGCCTCGAGCGTGCGCTCGTACTCGCGCTGTGCCTCGTTGTTCAGCTCGGTCACCCGGGCACCGCGAGCGGCCACCCAGGCGCCGAACCAGATCGTGATCTCGCGACCGAGGATGAAGGCGACGATGGCCAGCGGCGCGAGCAGCTGGTCCTCGACGAGAGCGGAGCCCTGGCTCGCCGTGAGCGTCCAGAACGGCGCCTCGAACAGCTGGCCCAGCAGGTGTCCGCCGTACGAGACGGCGCCGACGAGCAGGCCCAGCACGACCCACTGGCCCCAGCGTCCGCGGTTGATGATCGCGCCGAGCACCCAGAAGCCCAGGAAGAAGACGGCGACCGGCACCCAGAACCACCACGAGGTGACGGCGTCGGTCAGCTGCTGAGCGAGGTTGCCCGCGGTGACGTCTCCGGCGGCGGCGCCCAGACCGAGCGAGGCGGCGAGGTACAGCAGGGCGAACACGAGGGCGGCCAGCAGGCCGATCGCGCCGGCGGCGCCGCGGTTGCCGCGGGGGCGGGGGGCCTCGGGAGCCTGCACGAAGATCGGCTGCGGAGCCGGCTCGGCGGGGGCGGGCGCGGCCACCACGGCGGGCTCGGCACGCTCGGTGACCGGCTCGCTCGGGGTGATCACCGCGGTGCGGTCGGCGGAGGTGTCGGCGGGCGCGGCGGCGACGGTGGTCTCGGGCTCCGGCTCGGGGCCGGCCGCCTCGATGTAGGAGAGGTCGTGGTGCGCCGCGGCGAGCTCCTCGGGAGCCACGGCGTCGCGGGAGGCGGCCTCCGCCTCCGCGAGGCCCTCGTTGGCGCGGCCGACGACGTCGTCCACGTGCGTGGCCTCATCAGCGGGCGTCGGCTGCTCTGCGGGCTCGCCGGTACGGGGATCGCTCATGTGCGGTGTGCTCCTCACGCGGAGGCGCGCGCCACCGCTCGACTGTGAGCGTAACCCGCGGCATCCGCGACGGCGCGAAGGCGTGCCGACGTGTCTGCACCCTCGACGGTCCCCGTGTGCGTATCGTGTGCGAATGCTCCCGCACACCGCAGCCTCCCGCCCCGCCACCCGCCGACGCGCGCGGGCGGGCGCGATCGCGGCGGCCGCCGCCGCGGCGTCGATCCTCCTGACCGCGTGCACCGGCTCCCCCGCCCCGACGCCGCCGCCCAGCGCGGCCCCGACGCCGAGCGCGTCGGCGACGCCGACGCCGACGGGACCGGTGCTCGCCGACTTCCCGTTCGGACCCTCCACGTCGACGACGCCGCTGCCGGACGACTGCCGCGCGATCCTCACCGACAGCGTGCTGGCCGAGCTCGAGGGGGTGCCGCTGAACGCTCCTGGCATGGGTGGCGGCATCCGTCCCGACAGCAGCCGCGTGTGCGCGTGGGGCGAGCCCGGCGCAGCGGGCACGTGGCTGGTCACCGTGATCGGGTTCGCCCCGTACCGCGAGGCGACCGACGCACTGTTCGCACTCGGCAACGAGGGATACACCTGCTACGAGCCCGACGAGGGCGTGCGCTGCGAGCGCACGTGGGAGCACGAGACCCTCCCCGTCACGCAGGGACGGACGCTCTACTACCGCGACGGCATCATCGTCGACACGCAGTACTCGAACCTCGCGCCGACCGGCTACACGAACGCGATCATCGCGGCCATGTGGCCGAGCGACGGCATCCGCCCCACGCCCACGCCCTGACGTCCCGGCACCCGGGACGCCCGGACGCGGCTCAGTCGGTCCAGACCCGGTCGGCGATCCGCTCCGCGTAGCCGGCGGGCTGCCAGCCGTCCTGCACGCTCGAGAGCCAGACCCCGCGCCCGGCCTCGATCGTCTCCCGCGCGCCGTCCTCGCCCTCGCGGATGCAGCGGGTGCGATCGTCGACGGCGTCGCACGCGAAGCCCAGTGCCGGCAGCGCCGTGCGGGCGATCGCGCCGGCATCGGCGGGGACGTCGGCGAGCGTCGTCGAGATGGCACCCTCGGCCGAGGTCCAGGAGCAGGTGAACCGGACCCGCGGCGATAGCGCATCGAGAAGCCCCGATGCAGAGGACTCCGGGGCGTCCGTCGACGGAGTGAGCACGGCGTCGGGGGTCCACACGAGCGCGGTCCACAGCGCGTCGGCGTAGAGGTCGCGGCATTCGCCCATCTCGCCGGAGGACGCCTCGTCCCCGTCGCCGGCGGCGGGGCCCGACGTCGGCGGGTTCAGCTGGTCGCCGACGAACTGGACCGTGCCCGGCAGCAGGGGCGCCGCGATCCACGCCAGAGCGCCCACGACCGCGACGCAGGCGAGACCCACCACCCACGCCAGGGACGTGCTCCTGCCGCCGACTCGTGCCATGCCCCCACGGTACGGCGGAAACGGCGGAAGCCCCGCAGGACATGCGTCCTGCGGGGCTTCCGTGACTCCGTCAGTGAGCGGTGCTCGCGACTGCGTCAGTTGTAGGTGCCGGGCGTGAAGTCGTCCGTCGAGAAGCTGTCGAAGTCGACGTAGCTCAGGTCGGCGTCGCTGTACGCGCCGTCCGAGGCGAAGATGCGGTTGGGGTACCGCTCGCTCTTGGCCTCCTCCGTCGCCTCGACGGCGACGTTGCGGTACTTCGCAAGTCCCGTTCCGGCGGGGATGAGCTTTCCGATGATGACGTTCTCCTTGAGGCCGACGAGCGGGTCGCTCTTGCCCTCCATGGCCGCCTGCGTGAGCACGCGGGTCGTCTCCTGGAACGAGGCCGCGGACAGCCACGACTCGGTCGCGAGCGACGCCTTCGTGATACCCATGAGCTCCGGGCGACCGGACGCGGGGCGCTTGCCCTCTGCCACGGCCTCGCGGTTGATGCTCTGGTACTTCTTGAAGTCGACGAGCTCACCCGGCAGCAGCGTGGTGTCGCCGTGGTCGACCACGGTGACCTTCCGCAGCATCTGCCGGACGATGACCTCGATGTGCTTGTCGTGGATCGGCACACCCTGCGAGCGGTACACGCCCTGCACGCCGCCGACGAGGTACTTCTGCACCTCGCGGGCACCCTGCACGCGCATGACCTCCTTGGGGTCGAGCGTTCCGACGAGGATCGGCTGGCCGACCGTGACGCGCTGACCGTCCTCGACCAGGAGCGTCGCGCGCTTCAGGACCGGGTAGACGTGCGGCTCGTCGCCGTTGTCGGGCGTCAGGATGACCTTCTTGGCCTTGTCGGTCTCGTCGATCTTGACGACACCGTCGGCCTCGGCGATCGGGGAGGCACCCTTCGGGGTGCGCGCCTCGAACAGCTCCTGGACGCGGGGCAGACCCTGGGTGATGTCGTCGGCGGAGGCCGAACCACCCGTGTGGAAGGTACGCATCGTCAGCTGCGTGCCGGGCTCACCGATCGACTGGGCCGCGATGATGCCGACGGCCTCGCCGATGTCGACGAGCTTGCCGGTGGCGAGCGAACGTCCGTAGCACTTCGCGCAGACGCCGACGGCCGAGTCGCAGGTCAGCACCGAGCGCACCTTGATGGTCTCGACACCGCCCTCGACCAGCTTGTCGATGAGCACGTCGCCCACGTCGTCGCCGGCCTCGGCCAGCACCGTGCCCGAGGGGTCGACCACGTCGGCCGCGAGCGTGCGGGCGAACACCGAGTTCTCGACGTTGGCGTCACGCACGAGCGTGCCGTCGGCGCCGGGCGCGGCGATGGTGAACTCCAGGCCCTTCGAGGTGCCGCAGTCGTCCTCGCGGATGATGACGTCCTGCGAGACGTCGACGAGTCGACGCGTCAGGTACCCCGAGTCGGCGGTACGGAGGGCCGTGTCGGCCAGACCCTTGCGGGCACCGTGCGTCGCGATGAAGTACTCCGCCACCGACAGACCCTCGCGGTACGAGGAGATGATCGGACGGGGGATGATCTCACCCTTGGGGTTGTTCACCAGGCCTCGCATACCCGCGATGTTGCGGATCTGCAGCCAGTTACCACGGGCACCCGAGCTCACCATGCGGTTGATGGTGTTCTCGGCCGGGAAGTTGTCGCGCATCGCCTTCTGGACGGCGTCGGTCGCCTCGGTCCAGATCTTGATGAGCTCCTGGCGACGCTCGGCGTCGGTCGTGAGACCCTTCTCGAACTGCGCCTGGACCTTCGCGGCCTGCTTCTCGTAGCCCGCGACGATCTCGCCCTTGTTCGGGGGCGTCAGGATGTCGGACAGCGCCACCGTGACACCTGAACGGGTGGCCCAGTAGAAGCCGGCGTCCTTGATCCGGTCCAGCGATGCCGCGACCTCGACCTTGGGGTACTCCTCGGCCAGCTTGTTGACGATCTGCGACAGCTTGCCCTTGTCGGCCTGGCCCCGCACGAACGGGTAGCCCTTGGGGAGCGTGTCGTTGAAGATCGCCTGGCCGAGCGAGGCGTCCACGAGACCGTGGCGCTCGTAGCCCTCGGGGGCTTCGCCCTCGAGGAACGCGAGACCCGGGATGCGGATGCGGACCTTGGCCTGCAGGTCGAGGGTGCCCTCGTCCTTGGCCAGGATCGCCTCGCCCACCGAGCCGAACACGCGACCCTCGCCGGCAGCACCCTCGATGACCGTGGTCAGGTGGTGCAGGCCGATGATCATGTCCTGCGAGGGCAGGGTGACCGGGCGGCCGTCGGACGGCTTGAGGATGTTGTTCGACGCGAGCATGAGCACGCGGGCCTCGGCCTGGGCCTCGACCGACAGCGGCAGGTGGACGGCCATCTGGTCACCGTCGAAGTCGGCGTTGAACGCCGCGCAGACGAGCGGGTGGAGCTGGATGGCCTTGCCCTCGACGAGCTGCGGCTCGAACGCCTGGATGCCCAGACGGTGCAGCGTGGGCGCACGGTTGAGCAGCACGGGACGCTCGCGGATGATCTCCTCGAGCACGTCCCAGACCTCGGGACGGGTGCGCTCGACGGCGCGCTTGGCCGCCTTGATGTTCTGCGAGTGACCGAGGTCGATCAGGCGCTTGATCACGAAGGGCTTGAACAGCTCGAGCGCCATCTGCTTGGGCAGACCGCACTGGTGGAGCTTGAGCTGCGGGCCCACGATGATGACCGAACGGCCCGAGTAGTCCACGCGCTTGCCGAGCAGGTTCTGACGGAAGCGTCCCTGCTTGCCCTTGAGCATGTCGGACAGCGACTTGAGCGCACGGTTGCCCGTACCGGTGACGGGGCGGCCGCGGCGACCGTTGTCGAACAGCGCGTCGACGGCCTCCTGGAGCATCCGCTTCTCGTTGTTGACGATGATCTCGGGGGCACCGAGGTCGATCAGGCGACGGAGGCGGTTGTTGCGGTTGATCACGCGGCGGTACAGGTCGTTCAGGTCGCTCGTGGCGAAGCGGCCACCGTCGAGCTGGACCATCGGGCGCAGCTCCGGCGGGATCACCGGGACGACGTCGAGGACCATGGCGGCGGGGCTCATGCCCGTCGACAGGAACGAGTTGACGACCTTGAGGCGCTTGATCGCGCGGATCTTGCGCTGGCCCTTGCCCTCCGAGATCTGCAGGTGCAGGCTCTCGGCCTCGGCGGCCAGGTCGAACGCCTGCAGGCGGCGCTGGATCGACTCCGCACCCATGTAGGCCTCGAAGTACTGGCCGAAGCGGTCCTGGAGCTCGTGGAAGACGTCGTCCTCCTGCTTGAGCTGACCCACCTCGAGCGTGCGGAACTCCTCCCACATGCGCTCGAGCTTGGCGATCTGCTCGTCCGAGTTCTTGCGGATGCCGGCCATGTCCTTCTCGGCGGCGTCCTTGACCTTCTTCTTCTGGTCGGCCTTGGCGCCTTCCTCCTCGAGGGCGGCGAGCTCCTCCTCCAGCTTGGCCAGACGCGCCGCCACGCGGGCGTCGCGGCGGTCGCCGAGGTTCTTGATCTCGAGGCGCAGGTTGGCCTCGTGGGTCGGCAGGTCGCGGTGGCGGGCGTCCTCGTCGACCGAGATCACCATGTAGGCGGCGAAGTAGATGACCTTCTCGAGGTCCTTCGGCGCCATGTCCAGCAGGTAGCCCAGGCGCGAGGGCACGCCCTTGAAGTACCAGATGTGGGTGACGGGGGCGGCGAGCTCGATGTGGCCCATGCGCTCACGACGGACGGAGGACTTGGTGACCTCCACGCCGCAGCGCTCGCAGACGATGCCCTTGAAGCGGACGCGCTTGTACTTTCCACAGGCGCACTCCCAGTCGCGGGAGGGCCCGAAGATCTGCTCGCCGAAGAGGCCGTCCTTCTCCGGCTTCAGCGTGCGGTAGTTGATGGTTTCGGGCTTCTTGACCTCGCCGTAGGACCACCGACGGATGTCGTCGGCGGTGGCCAGGCCAATACGAAGCTGATCGAAGGTGTGTGACTCGAGCACTTATTCTCCTGTGTCGGAATTCTGTTCGTTGCCTGGCCGGGTCAGATCTCGTCGATCGACGAGGACTCGAAGCGGCTGGAGATGTTGATGCCGAGCTCCTCCGCTGCGCGGAAGGCCTCGTCGTCGGTGTCGCGGAGGTTGACCTCCGTGCCGTCGGCCGAGAGGACCTCGACGTTCAGGCAGAGCGACTGCATCTCCTTCATGAGGACCTTGAAGGACTCGGGGATGCCGGGCTCCTGGATGTTCTCGCCCTTGACGATCGCCTCGTACACCTTGACGCGGCCGACGATGTCGTCGGACTTGATCGTCAGGAGCTCCTGCAGCGCGTAGGCGGCGCCGTAGGCCTCGAGGGCCCACACCTCCATCTCACCGAAGCGCTGACCGCCGAACTGCGCCTTACCACCGAGCGGCTGCTGGGTGATCATCGAGTACGGGCCCGTCGAGCGCGCGTGGATCTTGTCGTCCACGAGGTGGTGCAGCTTCAGGATGTACATGTAGCCGACCGAGATCGGGGCGGGGAACGGCTCGCCCGAGCGACCGTCGAACAGCTGGGTCTTGCCCGAGCTGCCGATCAGGCGCTGGCCGTCGCGGTTGAGGTTCGTCGAGTCGAGCAGACCCGCGATCTCCGCCTCGTAGGCGCCGTCGAACACCGGGGTGGCGACCTTGGTGCCCGCGGGGGCCTCGAAGGCCTCCTTCGGCAGGTTCGCCGCCCACTCCGGGTTGCCCTCGACCTTCCAGCCCTGCATGGCGATCCAGCCGAGGTGCAGCTCGAGCACCTGGCCGAAGTTCATGCGGCCCGGGATGCCGAGCGGGTTCAGCACGACGTCGACCGGCGTGCCGTCCGCGAGGAACGGCATGTCCTCGACCGGGAGGATCTTGGCGATGACGCCCTTGTTGCCGTGACGACCGGCGAGCTTGTCGCCCTCGGTGATCTTGCGCTTCTGGGCGATGTAGACCACGACGCGGCGGTTGACGCCCGAGCCCAGCTCGTCGTCGCCGTCCTCGGCGTTGAACTCCTTGACCGCGATGATCGTGCCCTGCTCACCGTGGGGCACCTTCAGCGACGTGTCGCGGACCTCGCGGCTCTTCTCGTTGAAGATCGCGCGCAGCAGGCGCTCCTCGGCGCTCAGCTCGGTCTCGCCCTTGGGCGTGACCTTGCCGACGAGGATGTCGCCGGGGCGGACCTCGGCGCCGATGCGGACGATGCCGCGCTCGTCGAGGTCCTTCAGCAGGTCGGGGCTGACGTTGGGGAGGTCACGGGTGATCTCCTCCTTGCCGAGCTTGGTGTCGCGCGCGTCGACCTCGTACTCCTCGATGTGGATCGAGGAGAGGGTGTCGTTCTTGACGAGGTCCTGGCTGAGGATGATCGCGTCCTCGAAGTTGTGACCCTCCCACGTCATGAACGCGACGAGGAGGTTCTTGCCGAGCGCGAGCTCGCCGTTCTCCGTCGCCGGTCCGTCGGCGATGACCTCGCCGACCTCGACGCGGTCGCCGGCCGAGACCACGACGCGCTGGTTGTAGCTCGTGCCCTGGTTGGAGCGGTCGAACTTGCGCAGGAAGTAGTCCTGCGTGCCGCCCTCGTCGAGCTGGACGGTGACGACGTCGGCCGAGACCTCGGCGACCACACCGGCCTTCTGCGCGGTGATGACGTCACCGGCGTCGACGGCTGCGTAGCCCTCCATACCGGTGCCGACCACGGGCGAGTCGCTGCGCAGCAGCGGCACGGCCTGACGCTGCATGTTCGCACCCATGAGGGCGCGGTTCGCGTCGTCGTGCTCGAGGAAGGGGATGAGCGAGGTCGCCACCGACACCATCTGGCGCGGCGAGACGTCCATGTAGCCGATCTCCTCGGCGTGGAACAGGTCGACCTCGCCGCCCTGGCCGCGGCGGGCGAGGACGCGGTCGTTGGCGAACGAGCCGTCGGCCTTCAGCTCGACGCCGGCCTGCGCGACGATGTAGTCGCTCTCCTGCGAGGCGGTCAGGTAGTCGATCTGGTCGGTGACCTTGCCGTCGACCACGCGACGGTACGGCGTCTCGATGAAGCCGAACGCGTTGATGCGGGCGAACGAGGCGAGCGAGCCGATCAGACCGATGTTCGGGCCTTCGGGCGTCTCGATCGGGCACATGCGGCCGTAGTGCGACGGGTGGACGTCGCGGACCTCGACGCCGGCGCGCTCGCGCGACAGACCGCCGGGGCCCAGCGCCGACAGGCGACGCTTGTGCGTCAGGCCGGCCAGCGGGTTGTTCTGGTCCATGAACTGCGACAGCTGCGAGGTGCCGAAGAACTCCTTGATCGCGGCCACCACGGGGCGGACGTTGATCAGGGTCTGGGGCGTGATCGCCTCGATGTCCTGCGTGGTCATGCGCTCGCGGACGACGCGCTCCATGCGCGACAGTCCGGTGCGGACCTGGTTCTGGATGAGCTCGCCGACCGCGCGGATGCGGCGGTTGCCGAAGTTGTCGATGTCGTCGACGTCGAGGCGGATCTCGGCGGGCTTGCCGTCGCGGATGCCGGGCAGCGTCGCGTCGCCGCGGTGGAGGGCGACGAGGTACTTGATCGTCGCGACGATGTCGGCGACGGTCAGCACCGAGTCGCTCGGGGCCGCGTCGAGGCCGAGCTTCTGGTTGATCTTGTAGCGACCCACCTTGGCGAGGTCGTACCGCTTCGGGTTGAAGTAGAAGTTGTCCAGCAGCGCGCGGGCGGCCTCGGCGGCCACCTGCTCGCCCGGACGGAGCTTGCGGTAGATGTCGCGGAGCGCGTCCTCCTTGGTGAGGATCGTGTCCTTGCTGAGCGTGTCCTCGATCGACTCGTAGCCGGCGAACTCGTTCAGGATGTCCTCGCTCGACAGGCCCAGGGCCTTGAGGAAGACGGTGACGGACTGCTTGCGCTTGCGGTCGATGCGCACGCCGACCTGGTCGCGCTTGTCGATCTCGAACTCGAGCCAGGCGCCGCGGCTCGGGATGACGCGCGCCGAGACGATGTCCTTGTCGGAGGTCTTGTCGGGCGTCTTGTCGAAGTAGACGCCCGGCGAGCGCACCAGCTGCGAGACGACGACACGCTCGGTGCCGTTGATGATGAACGTGCCCTTGCCGGTCTGGAGCGGGAAGTCGCCCATGAAGACCGTCTGGGTCTTGATCTCACCGGTGAGGTGGTTCATGAACTCGGCCTCGACGTACAGCGGGGCGGCGTAGGTCTTGCCGCGCTCCTTGCACTCCTCGATCGAGTACTTCTCGGGCTCGAGGTACGGGTTCGTGAACGAGAGCTGCATCGTCTCGCCGAGGTCCTCGATGGGCGAGATCTCCTCGAAGATCTCCTCGAGGCCGCTCGTGGCAGGGACGTCGGTGCGACCGGCGGCCTGGGCCTCGGCGACCCGGGCCTTCCAGGCCTCGTTGCCGACGAGCCAGTCGAACGACTCCGTCTGCAGCGCGAGAAGGTCGGGGACCGTCAGCGTGTCGGAGATCTTGGCGAACGAGAGGCGGGATGCTCCGCGACCGTTCTTCGGGGTGGTGGTGGAATTGGTTGCGTTGCGCGCAGCAGCCAAGGGGATTACCTCCGTGAGCCCGGGCAGGGCGGGTTTTCCTTGTCGTCAGGTGAAACGCTTCCCGATCCGAAACCTGCCACGCGCGCCGTCGCGGGGCGACGGGGATGCGGGCACAAGCCGACCACCATATGAGGGCATGCGGAAGGGAGCGCAACTACCTACTATAGGCCGCGCGGCACGCCGTGTCCAGTCGGATTCTTGACGAGGGTCGGATGCTGCGGTATAAACGCGCGAAATCGCGTCGGGAATCTGGTGGCGCGCCGCATCGCACGCCATGATGTCGTCATGACCGGGGTCGCCGAACCCGTCATCCGCACACCCGACCAGCGGATCCGGGTCTTCGTCAGTTCCACCCTGCGCGAGCTCGCCGACGAGCGTCGCGCGGCTCGTGCCGCCATCGAGGGCCTGCGACTGGCCCCGGTGATGTTCGAGCTCGGCGCCCGTCCGCATCCGCCGCGGGCGCTGTACCGCTCCTACCTCGCCCAGAGCGACGTCTTCGTCGGCATCTACGGAGCCAGCTACGGCTGGGTGGCCCCCGGCGAGGAGATCTCCGGCCTGGAGGACGAGTACCGCCTCGCGCCGCCCGGGATGCCCAAGCTCATCTATCTCAAGAGCGGCAGCGAGCGGGAGGAGCGGCTGGAGGCCCTGATCGACCGCATCCGCACGGACGACACCGCCGCCTACCTCTCCTTCGACGCGCCCGAGGACCTCGCGGCCCGCATCGCCGAGGACCTCGCCACCCTGCTCGCGGAGCGCTTCGACCAGTCGCGCGCCCCCGCGTCCGCTCCCGGCGCCCCCGCGACCTCGCTGGCCGCGCGGGTCCCCGTCCCGTACACGCGCACGATCGGCCGCGAGGGGGACATCGCCGCCGTCCGCGACCTGCTCGAGCGTGCCGAGGACCGGGTGATCAGCCTCATCGGGCCCGGCGGGATCGGCAAGAGCCGGCTGGCGATCGAGTCCGCTCTCGCCGTCGACGACCTCTTCCCCGACGGCACCTACTTCATCGCCCTCGAGAACGTCCTCGAGCCGGCGCTGCTCCTGCCGACGATCGCGTACGCGCTCGGCATCCGCGACAACGGCGAGGCGGCACTGGAGGAGCGCCTGTCCCTGGCGCTGGCCGGACGGCGGGTGCTGCTCGTCCTCGACAACTTCGAGCAGATCGTCGATGCCGCCCCCGTGCTCGTGCGCCTGTTCACCGTCGCCCCGCTGGCGCGCTTCCTCGTCACCAGCCGGATCGTGCTGCGCATCCGCGGCGAGCGCGTCTTCGAGGTGCCGCCGCTGGTGGCCCCCGCCGACGGGGCACCCGCCACGCTGGAGCGCGCGGGCATGTCCAGCGCGTGCGCGCTGTTCGTCGACCGGGCCGTCGCCGCGGCGCCGGGCTTCGTCCTCACCGCCGACAACGCGGGCGCGGTGATGGACATCTGCCGCCGCCTCGAGGGTCTTCCCCTCGCCATCGAGCTGGCGGCGGCCAAGGCGCGGATGCTGTCGCCGCAGACCATCGCCGAGCGGCTCGGCCAGGCGCTCCCGCTGCTGACCGCCGCGGTGCGCGACCTGCCGGAGCGTCACCGGACGATGCGGGCGACGCTGCAGTGGAGCGTCAGCCTCCTCACCCCGCCGCAGCGGGAGATGCTCGAGGATCTGGGCGTGTTCGCGGAGCGCTTCACCTTCGACGCCGTCGAGGCGCTCGGCGCCGGGCGCACCTGGGGCGGCGAGGCGCTCGAGGCGCTCGGCGCCCTGGTGGACGCATCGCTCGTGAAGCAGACCGACGTCGCGGGGCGAGGGGTGCTGTCGCTGCTGGCGATCGTGCGCGAGTACGCGATAGGACGCCTGAAGGAGCGGGGCGAGGCCGACCTCATGCGCGCCGCGCACGCCGACTACTACCACCTGCTCGTGCAGCGACTGGCGCCTCAGCTGCGCGGCACGGGGCAGGCGGCCGTGCTGCCCGAGCTCGGGCTCCAGCTGGCGAACCTGCGCGCCGCGATCCGCCACCTCGTCTACACCGGCCGGCTCGACGACGCCGCCGACTTCGCGTGGGAGATGCTCATCTACTGGTGGATCATGGGGCTCTTCGGCGGCGTCCGGGTCTGGATGCTGGAGCTGCTCGCCAAGGACGAGCCGATCACCCAGCGCTCGCGCGCCACCGCATGGTTCTTCGCGCTGTGGGGCGAGCTGTGGCAGCGCCCGGCGCAGGAGGTGGTCGCCGGCCTGGGCGAGGTCGCACGGCTGTTCGCCGAGAGCGGCGACGACGACGCCTCCGCGATGGCGTTCGCCGCGCGCGCCACCGCCCGCGTGCAGCTCCCGGATCCCGACATCGATCTCGCGGAGCGCGAGCTGCGCGACGCGGTGGAGCGCCTGCAGAAGGTCGGGAACCCGTGGGCCGAGGCGATCACGCGCGTCTCGCTCGGACGCGTCGCGTGGCTGCGGGGATCGATCGACGACGCGCTCGCGCACCTGGAGCGCGCCTCGGCGATCGCCGAGACCAACGGCGACCGGTTCACCCTGTCGATCGCGGGCAACCAGCGGGGCCGCCTGCTCATCGTCCGCGGCGCGGTCGACGAGGCCGAGGACGTGTTCGTCACCACTCTCATGCAGTCGGTCCGACTCCACCACGAAGAAGGGGTCGCCTACGGCCTGGAGGGCCTGTGCGCGGTCGCCGCCGCCCGGGACGACGCCGAGCGCGCCGGGGAGCTCTCCGCCGCGGCCGCCGCCATCCGCCACCGCGTGGGCGTCTTCGACGTCGAGGCGTTCACCGTCCACGCGCTGTCGCTGGACGAGGTGCGCTCACGGCATCCGGAGCAGGTCGCCGCCGGAGAGGCGCGCGGCCGCATGCTCACCCTCGCCGAGGCGGTCTCGCGGGCCCTCCCCGAGACCGAGGGCGCCGCCGCCGCCGACGCGCTCGCCCACTGGTGACGCCCCGCCGCCGCCCCGCCGCCGCCGCTGCCGCCGCCGCTGGCGCCGCCGAGCCGACACGAAAACGACGAGCCGACACGCCCCGTGCGGTCGGGACGTGTCGGCTCGGCGAAAGGGTGTCGGTTCGGGATCAGGTCCAGGTCCAGGACGCCAGGACGGCGTCGGTCACGGCCTGCCGGTCGGCGTCGGCGACGTCCGGGCTGAAGGAGAACGTGACGATGAACGTCTGGTCCTCGCTGTTGAGGTAGAACTGCTCGATCAGGTACTCGGTGCCCTCCGAGGCCAGGCCCGCGGAGATGTGCGCCGCCTCGGCGCCCGCGACCGTCAGCCGCGGCTCGACGACCACGTCGGCGGCGCCGCCGCCCTCGAGCTCGCCCGGGCCGGCGCTCTCGACCTGATCGAGCTCGACCCGCCCGGCGGGCGAGAGGATCACGTTCACGTTGTCGGCGAAGCCGTCCTGGTCGTCCAGGTCGGCCGCGAAGCTGTCGGGGTCGAAGCCCTCGACGGGACCAGGGTCGCCCCAGTCCTCGGGGACCGCGTAGGTGTAGCCGGTGCCGCTGATCGTGTCGCCCGCGGCGGGTTCGGCGGCCGGAGCCGCAGGCGTGGAGGCCGCCGGCTGCGGGTCGGAGCCCGGTTCGGTCGTCGCGGTGCAGCCCGCGAGCAGGACGGCGGCGGCGAGGATGAGGGCGGAACTCCGTGTGCGCGACATGCAGCCACTCTAGGAGGGCGGCGCGGATCCGGCGCAACCCGTTGACGCGGGCACCGGGATGCGTCAGCGCGCGTGCCGGAACCGGATCCGGGTGCCCGGCCGGGCCTGCGCGAGCGCGTCCCGCGACGCGTCGACGACCACGGCGATCACCGGATAGCCCCCGGTGACCGGACCGTCGGGACCGAGGATCACCGGCTGCCCGGACGGCGGCACCTGGATCGCCCCCGGCACCATCCCCTCGCTGGGCAGCTCCCCCTCGCGGCTGCGCTGCAGCACGGGACCGTCCAGCCGGACGCCGACGCGATCGGCGTCGCCCGACACGGTCCACACCGACTCGAACAGCAGGGGCACCGCATCGGCGGCGAACCAGTCGGCGCGGGGTCCGGGCGCGAGGCCGACCTCGATCGCGTCGTCGGCGGGGGCTCCCCACGGGTGGAGGTCGTCGGCGGGGACGGCGGCGATGTCGTCCGCGCCCACCGCGAGCGTGTCGCCGGCGGCCAGCGGTGCGGGCCCGATCCCCGCCAGCGTGTCGGTCGAGCGCGAGCCGATGACGCGGGGGACATCCCACCCGCCCCGCACGGCGAGGTAGCCGTGCACGCCGTGGTCGAACCGGTCCACGTGCAGTTCCCCGCCCGCCGGCCAGCGCTGCGCGGTGTACGGGTCGACGAGGCGGCCGTCGATCCGGATCGGCCCCCAGGCGCCGGTCACCGCGAACCACAGGTCGACGAGGGCGACCGCGCGGAATCCGCCCATGACGATCTCGATGCCCGCGGCGTCCTCCGCCGTGCCGACCAGGCGCTGGGCCGTGCGCAGCGCGGCGCGGTCGGCGGCACCCGAGGCGGCCACTCCCGCCGCCGCATGCCCGGCACGACCCTGGTCCTGCAGGGTGGCACGGAGACCCGGATCGACGACCCGCACGGCGGCGCTCGCGGCGGTCGGCGCGGCGGCGCTCGCGACGGTCGGCTCGGCGGCGCTCGCGGCGCTTGGCGCGGCGGCGCTCGCGGCCGTCGGCGCGGCGGCGCTCGCGGCGGTCGGCGCGGCGGTCCGCGCGGCGGCGGGCTCGTCGCCGGGTCGGTCGCGACCCGCCTC
Organism: Microbacterium sp. T2.11-28; assembly: GCF_950097975.1. GTDB lineage: Bacteria > Actinomycetota > Actinomycetes > Actinomycetales > Microbacteriaceae > Microbacterium. The sequence goes on along the minus strand of NZ_CATNHF010000012.1, from coordinate 541,918 downwards.
CGCGTCGGCCGCGTCTTCCGGAGCGGGCGCGGTCGGCGCGAACCGCACGCGCGTGCCCGGGGTCAGCAGCGCGGGGGTCTCCGCGGCGGCATCGAACAGCGGCGCCGTCGTCGTCCCGATCAGCTGCCACCCGCCGGGCGTCTCCCGCGGATACGCCCCGGTGAACTCGCCGGCCAGTCCCACCGCGCCGGTGGGGACGCGCGTGCGCGGCGAGGACCGCCGCGGCACATCGAACGGCCAGTCCTCGCTCACGAGGTAGCCGAAGCCCGGCGCGAAGCCCGTGAAGGCGACCGTCCACTCGGCGGCGGCGTGGCGGGTCGCCACCTCGTCGGGGGTGACTCCCAGGTGCGCGGCGACAGCGGCGAGGTCGTCGCCGTCGTAGCGGATCGGGAGCTCCACGACGGCATCGGCCGACGCGGCGGCCCCGGCCGTCGGGCCCGCCGCGGCGCGCTCGATCCAGGCCCGCGCGGCCGCGACCGGCAGCAGGCGCGAATCCACCCGCACGAGCACGGTCCGGGCCGCGGGAACCAGGTCGACGACGCCGTCGGGGCGGGATGCGGCCAGCGCGGCCCGGAGGCCGAGCACCTCTGCCAGCGAGCCGGCCTCGGCGAGCACCGCGCGCTCGCCGAAGGGAAGGAGCCTCACCACGGCGCGGCCACCCCGACGCCTGCGGCATCGAGCGCCGCGCGCACCGCACGGGCCATCGCGACGGCGCCGGGCGAATCGCCGTGGAGGCACAGCGAGACCGCATCGGCGCGCACCACCGTGCCGTCGACGGCCTCCACCTCGCCGTCGCGCGCGAGACGCACCGCCCGGGCGGCGACGAGGTCGGGGTCGTGCAGGAGCGCGCCCGGCGCCGAGCGCGGGACGAGCCGCCCGTCCGGCAGGTAGCCGCGGTCGAGGAACGCCTCCCGCACGAACGGCAGCCCGGCCGACTCCGCCGCCCGCACCACGGCGCCGTCGAGCCCGAGCACCGGAAGCGCCCGACCGAGGGCCGCGGACACGTCGGCGATCGCCGACACGACCGCGCCGGCGACGGCGGCATCGGCGGAGACCGCGTGATAGAGCGCCCCGTGGGGCTTGACGTAGCGGAGCGCTCCCCCGGCATGCACGAGCGCCTCCAGCTGGCCACGCACCTGCGCGCGCAGCGTCGCGGGCTCCACGGCGAGCGCGACGCGACCGAACCCGGCGGGATCGACGTAGGACGGGTGCGCGCCCACCGCGACGCCGTGGACCGCGGCGCGGGCGACGGCCTCGCGCATCGACGCCGCGTCCCCCGCGTGGCCGCCGCACGCGACCGATGCGCTGGAGATGACCGCGAACATCGCCTCGTCGTCGGCCGTCGGCACGCCGTCGACGGTCTCGCCGAGGTCCGCGTTGAGGTCGATGGCCGTCATACCGCCACGGTACCGGCGTCGCCGTGTTCACAACTCCGGAAATCCGACACCGTATGCCCCTCCGGAGGCCCCGGCACGGCCTCGGGCGGCCGGGTCTCCGGAGTTGTGCACACGCGGAGTCCCGCACCCGGTCGCTGATGGCCGCCGCGCGTTACGACTGCGTAAAGACCGCGCCCACCGCCGTGCGTCGCGGACGGCGGCGGGGCAGGATGGTCGCATGCCCCTCCAGACGCGCCCGGCGCACCACGCGGCAGCGACGCCGCTCCTCCAGGTCCGAGACATGGCGGTCGACTTCCGCACCGTCGGCGGAGTCGTCCACGCCGTCGAAGGCGTCGACCTCGAGATCGCCCCGGGCGAGACCGTGGCGATCGTGGGTGAGTCCGGCTCCGGCAAGTCCACGAGCGCGATGGCCGTCATCGGGCTGCTCCCCGGCAACGGCAAGGTCGTGCGCGGCAGCATCACCCTCGACGGACAGGAGCTCGTCGGAGCGTCCGAGTCGCGGATGCGCAAGGTGCGCGGCGCGCAGATCGGACTCGTCCCGCAGGACCCGATGTCCAATCTGAACCCGGTGTCCAAGATCGGCACGCAGGTGGCCGAGACCCTCCTGGCGCACGGGCTGGCCACGCCCAAGGACGTCGACCGCAAGGTCGTCGAGACCCTCGCGGCGGCGGGACTGCCGGATGCGGAGGAGCGGGCGAAGCAGTATCCCCACGAATTCTCCGGCGGCATGCGTCAGCGGGCCCTGATCGCGATCGGCCTCGCCTGCAACCCGCGTCTGCTGATCGCCGACGAGCCCACCAGCGCCCTCGACGTCACCGTGCAGAAGACGATCCTCGATCAGCTCGACCGCATGACGAGCGACCTCGGCACCTCGGTGCTCCTCATCACGCACGACCTGGGTCTCGCGGCCGAGCGCGCCGCGCGCGTGATCGTCATGCACCGCGGCCGGATCGTCGAGCAGGGCCCGGCGCGGCAGATCCTCGAGGACCCGCAGCACGCGTACACCCAGGCCCTCGTCCAGGCCGCGCCCTCGGTCGCGGTCGCCCGGCTGCGTCCCGAGGTCTTCACCCGCCCCGCGACCGCCCCCACGGCTGTCCCCGTCGCCGTCACCGAGCCCGCGGAGGCACCGGCACCGGCAGCTTCGCCGGCAGCGCGCGACAACATCGTGGAGGTCGAGGACCTCACGAAGGTGTATCGGATCCGCGGGAAGAAGGAGGACTTCGCGGCGGTGTCGAACGTGTCCTTCGCCATCCCACGCGGCGAGACGGTCGCGATCGTCGGCGAGTCAGGATCGGGCAAGACCACCACGGCACGCATGCTGCTGAAGGTCGTCGAGCCGACGTCCGGGTCGCTCCGCTTCGAGGGTCAGGACGTCGTGGGACTGAAGGGCCGGGCGCTGCGGGACTTCCGCCAGAAGGTGCAGCCCATCTTCCAGGACCCGTACTCGTCGCTGAACCCGATGTTCACGATCGAGCGGATCATCTCCGAGCCGCTCGACTTCTACAAGCGCGGCTCCGCGAAGGACCGCGACGCGCGCGTCCGCAAGCTCCTCGACGACGTGGCCCTGCCGCAGACGATGCTCCGCCGCTACCCGTCGGAGCTGTCGGGCGGGCAGCGTCAGCGCGTCGCGATCGCGCGGGCGCTGGCCCTGAACCCCGAGCTGATCGTGTGCGACGAGCCGGTGTCGGCGCTGGACGTGCTCGTGCAGGACCAGATCCTCACGCTGCTGCGCGATCTGCAGTCCGAGTACGGCCTCAGCTACCTCTTCATCTCGCACGACCTCGCCGTCGTGCGCCTCATCAGCGACTACGTCTGCGTCATGAAGGACGGCCGGCTCGTGGAGGCGGCCTCCAGCGAGGAGATCTTCACGAACCCTCGCGACCCGTACACGCGTCGCCTGCTGGCATCCATCCCCGGCAACGAGCTCGACATCGCCGTCTGAACCGGCGACGCCGCCGCTTCACCGAGCCGACACGCTCTCGCCGAGCCGACACGCTGCGTGCGGTACGCGACGTGTCGGCTCGCGCGAATGTTGTCGGCTCGGCGTGGAGAGCAGGGCCGACGCCGCGGGGGCGTCAGCGGGCGCGGGTGCGGGGATCCATCGCCTCGCGCAGCGCCTCGCCCAGCAGGGTGAAGCCGAGCGCGGTGATCGAGATGCAGATGCCGGGGAGGAACGCGAGCCACGGCGCGATCGCCAGCTCCGCCTGCGCGTAGGTGAGCATGCGCCCCCACTCCGCCGTCTGCGGCAGTCCGCCGCCGAGACCCAGGAACGACAGCGCCGCCGCGTCGATCACCGCGGTGGCCAGCGACAGCGTGCCCTGCACGATGACGGGTCCGACGGAGTTCGGCAGGACGTGGCTCATCGTGATCTTGCCGCGGCCGAGGCCGAGCGTCTGCGCGGACAGGACGTAGTCGGCCGAGCGCTGCTGCAGCATCGACGCACGCAGCAGCCGCGCGAACACGGGCACCTGCGAGGCTCCGATGGCGATCATGACCGCCGTCTGGGACTGGCCGAGGATCGCGGCGATGGAGACCGCCAGCAGCAGGTTCGGCACCGAGAGCAGGATGTCGACGAAGCGCATGATGACGTTGTCGACCCAGCCGCCGAACATGCCCGACAGCAGGCCCAGCAGCATGCCGCCCAGGAGCCCGAGCGCCGTCGAGATGACCCCGATCATCAGCGACGCCTGGGCGCCCCAGATGAGCTTGGACAGCACGTCGCCGCCGAACCGGTCGAGCCCCAGCGGGAACTCGGCGAGCTCGCCGGGACCCGGGATGTGCGTCGGGGTGATGTACCGCTGGCCCGGCAGCTCGGTCGGGCCGTAGGGCGCCAGCAGCGGCGCCAGGGCGGCCACGAGCAGGAAGAGCAGCACGATGATCGCGCCGATCCAGGCCGACGGGTTGTGACGCAGGCGGGCGAACACGTCGCGCCAGAAACCGCCCTTCTGCCCGGCGGTCGAGGTGGCGAGCAGCTGCGCGGCCGTGTCGTCGGCCGGTCCGCCGCCGGGGGCGGGCGGGAGCATCGCGGAAGTCACTGGACCCTCACTCTCGGGTCGATGAGGCTGTACGACACGTCCACCAGCAGGTTGATGAGGGCGTACAGCACGGCGATGAAGAGGATGAACCCCTGGAGCACGGGGAAGTCACGGGTGAAGATCGCCCGCGCGAGGAACGAGCCGATGCCCGGGAAGGCGAACACGGTCTCGGTGAGGACGGCGCCCGAGATCAGCAGGCCCGTCTGGAGGCCGATCGTCGTCACCACGGGCAGCATGGCGTTGCGGAGGATGAAGCGGCTCCGCAGCGTCTGGCGCGAGATGCCCTTGGCCATGCCGGTGCGCACGTAGTCCGCGTTCTGCACCTCGAGCACCGAGGCCCGGGTGATGCGGACGATGATCGCCAGCGGGATGGTCCCCAGCGCGACGGCGGGCAGGATGAGGTGCAGCACGGCATCCCACGCGGCGTCGAACTCGCCCGTCAGCAGGCCGTCGAGCACGTAGAAGTTCGTGTAGTGCGTGGCATCCATCCGCGCGTCCTGGCGCCCGTCGGAGGGGAGCCAGCCGAGCTGGACCGCGAAGACGTACTTGAGGATGAACGCCAGGAAGAACACCGGGATGGTGATGCCCACGAGGCTGAGGGCGACCGCGCCGTGGTCGCTCCACTTGCCGTGGCGGCGCGCGGCCCAGTAGCCCAGCGGCACACCGATGCCCACGGCGATGATCATGGCCGCGATCGACAGCTCGATGGTCGCCGGGAAGCGCCGGGCGAACTCCTCGATCACCGGGCGTCCGGTCTGGATCGAGCTGCCGAAGTCGCCCTGCAGCAGGCGACCGAGCCAGGTGATGTACTGCTCGACCAGCGGGCGGTCGAAGCCGTAGAGGCGGTTGATCTCCGCGACGGCCTCGGGTGTCGCCCGCTCGCCCAGGAGGGCGACGGCCGGTCCGCCGGGCAGGGCGCGGACCCAGAAGAACAGCAGGATGGTGAGCCCGAGAAGGGTGGGGATCACCAGCAGGATGCGCCGACCGATGGTGCGTAGCACGGGATGCGACTCCGGTGGGTGGGAGGGGAGGTGACGCGGATGCCGCGACCGGGTGCGCCGGTCGCGGCATCCGCCGGGTCAGCCGTCTACTCGGACAGCACGACCATGTTGTACACCTCGTCCTGGACGGGGCTGGCCGGGTACTCCGTGACGCGCGGCGCGAAGGCCAGCGTCGGCACGGGGTGGGCCAGCGGGACGCCCGGGATGAACTGCGCGATCTGCTCGTTGATGGACTCGTAGGCCGGGACCTGCTCCTCCTCGGTCTTCAGTCCGCGCGCGTCGGTCAGCGCCTGGAACAGCTCGGGGTTGTCGAAGCCCCACTCGTTCGTGGCCGCGCCGAAGAAGACGCCGACGAAGTTGTCCGGGTCGTTGTAGTCGCCGGTCCAGCCGAGCAGGTGGATGCCGTGGTCGCTGCCGCCCTGCATCCGGTCGAGGTACTCGCCCCACTCGTTGGACTCCGCCGTGATCTTCACGCCGACCGCCTCGAGCTGGCTCTGCAGGTTCGCGAAGATCTGCTCGGGGTTGGGCATGTAGGGGCGCGAGATGTTCACGGGGTAGTTGAACATGATCTCCAGCGGGTTCGACTCGTCGTAGCCGGCCTCCGCGAGCAGCGCCTTGGCCGCCTCGGGGTCGTACTCGTACGTCGTCACGTCGGGGTTCCAGCCCACGACCGTATCGGGCATGAACTGCGTCGCCGCGACGGTGCCCTCCGGGAGCACCTGCGAGATGAGCGCGTCCTTGTCGATCGCCTGCGTGAGCGCCTGGCGCACCTTGATGTCGTCGAGGCCCTCGGCGGCCTGGTTGAACGCGAGGTACAGGACGTTGAACGGGGCGCGGTTGACCAGGTTGAACCCGGCATCCTCCAGCGCGCCGAGGTCGGCGGGCGCCACGAGGTCGAAGCCGTCGATCGAGCCGGACTCGAGCGCCTGGCGACGCGCGGTGGTGTCTCCGATGACCTTGAAGATGACCTTCTCGACCTGGCCCTGCTCGCCCCAGTAGTCGCCGTAGACCGAGACGGTGGTCTCGGCGCCCGGCTCCCACGAGTCGAACTTGAACGGGCCGGTGCCGGTCGGGTGGCCGGTCGCGTACTCGCTCTGCGTGGGCGCCTCGGCGGTGCCGCCCACCTCGTCGGCGTTGAACTCCTCGAGGGCGGTCGGGCTCTGGATCGCGAACGCGGGGAGCGAGAGGGCGGGGATGAACCCGGCGAAGGGCTGCGTGAGCGAGATGGTCACCTCGGTGTCGCTGCCCACCTCGCAGCCGTCGTAGATCGACGTGCCGGTGTCGGCGTAGCCGCGCATGAGCGAGCCCCAGTAGTAGGACATGCTCGCGCTCTGCGCGACGCCGGTGAAGTTGTTCTGCCGGTCGAAGTTGAAGCAGACCGCCTCGCCGTTGAACGGCGTGCCGTCGTGGAAGGTCACGCCCTCCTTCAGCTGGAACGTGTAGGAGAGCCCGTCCTCGGACTGCTCCCACGACTCGGCGAGGAGCGGAGCGGGGTCCGCCGTCCCGGGCGCGACGCCGACGAGGCCCTCGAAGATCTGGCGCGAGATGCGGAACGATTCGCCGTCGCTGGCGAATGCGGGGTCGAGGCTCGACGGGTCGCCCGACGCGCCGAACACGAACGTCGTGTCGACATCGCTCGGAGCCTCGGACTCCTCCTGACCGCGCTGGCTGCTGCACGCCGTGAGCACGAGGCCGCTGATGGCGACCGCCGCGATCGTGGCGAGCGCGCGCCTTCTCGAAGTGGAGAGCATTGTGCACCTTCCGTTATGCGGGCCCGGCGTCCAGGCGCGGGCATGCGCCCGCCGGGGGATGCGATCGACGCTACCTGTGAACGCGCTGTGCCACAGTTACACCTTTGTCTCGATCCTGTTTCGAACCGGCCGACTACCGTGGGACCATGGCGCGCGCACGGATCGAGGAGGCGGGGCCGTCGGCGCGCCTGTCGGACGGCACGATCGCGCGCGTGGTGCCGAGCCGCTTCGCCGGCGGCTGGGAGCTCGACGTGGACGGCACACCGCAGTCGCACGTGGACCTCGACGATCCGACCCACCTGCACTTCGAGTACATCGCGCGCATGGCCGCCGTCGTCGATCTGCTCAGATTGCCGGGACAACCGCTCACCGCCGTGCATCTCGGGGCGGGCGCCCTCACCCTCCCCCGCTACGTCGAGCACACGCGTCCGGGCTCCCGCCAGCAGGTGATCGAGCTCGAGCAGCCGCTCGTCGACCTGGTGCGCGCGCAGCTGCCGCTGCCGCGGGGGGCGCAGATCCGGGTGCGCATCGGCGACGCCCGCGATGTCGCCGGCCGCCTGCCTGCGGGCCTGGCCGGAGCGGCCGACCTCGTGGTGTCGGACGTGTTCGCCGGCGCGCAGACACCCGCCCACCTGACGACGGTCGAGTACTTCCGCACGCTCTCCGCGCTCCTGGCCCCCGAGGGCGTGCTCCTCGTGAACGTCGCCGACGGCGCGGGGCTCTCGTTCGCGCGGCGTCAGGTGGCCACGGTGCGCGCCGTGCTCGATCACGTCATCGTCCTGGCCGAGGTGCAGACCCTGAAGGGACGGCGCTTCGGGAACCTCGTCATCGCCGCGTCGGCGTCGCCGCTTCCCATGCAGTGGCTGCCCCGGCTGATGGCGGCCGGTCCCCATCCGGCCAAGGTGGCGCAGGGTGCGGAGCTCGACGAGTTCGCGCGCGGGGCGCGCGTGAGCGTCGATGCGGATGCCGAGGCCTCGCCCAAGCCGGCGGCGTCCGTGTTCGAACGCTGACCCGGCGCGTCCTCGGGGCGTTCCGAGCCGCCCGGGTGACACTGGATGGGCGAACCGCGCGGCGTCGGAGGGAGACACGGTGAGCTACATCCTCGGATACGATCCCGACACTCTGCGCGAGCAGGTCGATCCCCGTCGCTGCAAGGAGCGCCTGAGCGAGCTGGGCGACCAGCGCAGCCTCCCCGCACTCCTGGAGCGGGTGTGGCTCCTCAAGGTGCTCGACCGCCTCGAGGACGCCCTGGTCGTCTCGGAGCAGTCGGTGCGCGTGGCGCGCATGGGCGGCACCCGGAAGGACCTGCTGCGCGCGCGCATCCTGCACGCCACGATCCTCCAGTTCCGCGGCGCGTACGCCGCCGCGCTGCAGGAGCTGACCACCTGCGCCGAGGAGGCCGAGGGGCAGGGCTGGGCGGCGCTGGCGGCGTTCGCCTACCAGCACCGCGGCAAGGTCAGCTACGACGCCGAGGACTACGCCGCCGCGCGCAGCGACTTCAAGCGCGCCCTCTTCCTGCGTCAGGAGTCCGGCGCCCCCGAGGAGCAGCTGGAGTCGACGCTGCTGGCCATCGAGGCGGCCGACCGGCGCCGCACCGCGGTCGCCAGCTGAGTGTCGGACCGCCGACCTACTCTTCTCGCATGACCGATCTGCTGGACGTCCGCCGCGAGGCGGAGGCGCTCATGGCGGCGCACCTGGACGGGTCGTGGACGTTCGCCTTCGACAACGCGAAGCGCCGCGCCGGAGCCTGCGACTACACCCGTCAGCGCATCACCCTGTCTCGCTACCTGTCCGCCCGCTACGACGCCGAGACCAACCGCCAGACGATGCTCCACGAGATCGCCCACGCGCTGGCCGGGGCGCGCGCCGGCCACGGCGCCGCCTGGAAGCGCACGGCCCGCGAGCTCGGCTACACCGGCGGCGTCACGCACCGCGGCGAGACCGCGACCGAGCTCGCCCCCTGGGTGGGGGTCTGTCCCGCGGGGCACGTGGCCTATCGTCACCGTCGCGCCACACGGGCCACGTCGTGCGCGAAGTGCTCGCCGCGCTTCGACGAGCGGTTCCTGCTCGCGTGGACGCGACGTGAGATCACGCCCGCCACGCGGCTTGCCGCGATGACACCGCGCTAGCCGGAGCCTGCGGCCGTCGACTTCGCGAGCCCGTCGAGGTGGCGGTCCCGGAGCCAGACCCGACTCAGATGGCAGTCGTTGTCGTCTCCCGTCCGCCGAAGCGACGACCACTGTCATCCGAGCGGTCTGACGCGACAACGAGTGTCATCCGATCCGCGTGCGGCGGCCGTGTCAGCGGGGCCGCGCAGCACCGGATCCGTCAGGCGGCGACGAACGTGCCGTCACGGAGCACCGCCGCCGATGCCACGGCATCCACCTCTGCGGCACGGAGCACTTCGTCGCGTGCGCCGCGCTCGAGGAGCTCCTGACCCGAACCCGATGCGGTGAGGAGATGGCGGACGGCGCCCCGCAGGCCGCGGAACGACTCGCACGCCGCGGCCGCCTCGGGCGAGGTGTGATCGACGCCGAGGGCTCCGAGTGCGTCGATGACCGCGCCGGCACCGAGCTGATCCTCGACGGCGAATCGCAGGGGGGCGTGCGGCTCGCGGGAGGTCAGCTCGCCGGCGGCGATCACGGCGATGCTCGTGCGGGCTCCGCGGCGCACCTGCTCCTCGAGCGCCGCGCGCGCGGTGGCCGAGGCGTTGCGAAGGCAGCCGAGCAGCACCGTCGCCCCCGCCCCCGCCGCGCGCTCGGCCACGGCCGCGCCGTTGAGCGAGACGGCGTGGGCGTCGGCGTCCAGCGCCACCGGCTCCCCCGCCGCGACCCGGTCGGCCACCGTCGACGAGAACCGGAGCACATCGACCACGACGACGACGTCGGAGGGGGCGAGACGCTCGAGGCCGGTCGCGCCCCACTCAAAACGGACCTGGTAGCGGGACTGATCGAACGCGGAAGTCACCGCTCCAGGCTAGGCGTCCGCTCGCGTGCCGGGTGCGGTGCGACACTGGAGCATGCGCATCCTGCTGAAGCTCGTCCTCGACTGCGACGCCGATGCCGCCTGGCGCGCGCTGCACTCCCCGCGCGTCGTCGCGGAGCTGTACGGCCCGCTCCTGGAGCTGGAGCCGATGGCCTCCGTGGGGCTCCCCACGTCGCTGGAGCCGGGGATGGACGTGCCGGTGCAGCTCTCGCTGGCCGGCGCCGTCCCGCTCGGCGCCCAGCTCATCCATGTCGAGGACCGGCGCCTCGACGGGCCCGACGGGCCGGTGCGGATCCTGCGGGACAGCGGCATCCCGCTCACCGGACCGCTCGCCTCGCTCGACGTCTGGGACCACCAGATGGCCGTCTCTGCGGCACCGGGAGACCCGGCGCGGACGCTGTGGCGCGAGCGGCTCGTGATCGGGGGACCCGCGGCGGCGGTCCTGTGGCCGGTGCTGTGGACCACCTGGCAGTGGCGCGGCATGCGCCTCCGGCAGCTCGCTCCGTCCTGGGCGCACGACCCGGCGCCCGCGGAGGCACCGGAGGCACCGGCTGCCCCGGCTGCCCCGGCTGCCCCGGCTGCCCCGGCTGCCCCGGAGGCAGCGACTACCCCACGCGCGTAACTCCTGAAATCCGGTGGCGAATCGGCCGAGAAGGGCCGATCCCCTCCCCCAGCCCACCGGATCGCAGGAGTTGTGCGCGGCCGATCACTCGGCCAGCACCTCGACGGGCGTCGCGCGGGTCGCCAGCCGGGTGGGGACCACCGCGGCGATCAGCGTGAGGACGGCGGTGGCCGCCACCACGACCAGCGTCGGCACGAGCGGGACCGCCGGCAGCACGAACGTGGGCGCCTGCCACAGCGGCGGCATCGGCACCGAGCCGAGCACCGACTGCGCGGCGATCCAGCCGTAGACGGTGCCGAGCACGAGCCCGAAGGCCAGAGCCGTGACGGTGATGTGCGTCGCCTCCAGCAGCACCATCCGGCGCACCTGCCCGGCGGTGAGCCCGAGCGCGCGCAGCAGTCCCAGCTCGCGCCGGCGCTGGACGACCCCGATCGTCAGCAGATTGACGAGGCCGACGGCGGCGATCACCGCGCTCACGGCGACGAGCGCCATCATCACGCCGGCGAACGAGTCGACCATCTGCGTGAAGTAGACGTCCGCCTCCCCGCCGCTGGAGGCGGCGACCAGCGCCTTGGCCGACTCTGCGGCCACCGCGAACATCGTGACGAGCGCCACACCCATGACGACGCCGATGGCCATCCGGCTGGAGCGCTCCGGGTACCGGAGCGCGTTCTCCGCCGCCAGCCGGGCGGTCGCGGACCGGCCGAACAGGCGTCCGGTGAGCCGCAGCAGCGGAGGCATGACGACCGCCGCGGCCAGGGTGAGCGCGGTGAACGAGAAGAGCCCGCCGAAGAACGCGACAATTACCCCGAGGGGGCTGAGCAGGCCCAGGAGCAGGCCGCCGGCGAGCAGCGCGACCCCCACGGCACCGAGCGCGATGGTGGCGGCATTGCGCCCGCGGCGGCCAGAGACGTCCTCGTGCGTCTGCTCGACCGAGCCCCCGAGCGCCTGCAGCGGGGTCACGGTCAGCACGCGGCGCGACCCCGCCCACGCGGCCGCCCAGGTGGTGAGGGTGACGGCGGCCGCTGGCAGCAGCAGCGAGGGCTGGAGCACCGCGTAGTCCGCGCCGCCCTCCAGGACCCGGTCGAGGATCGGCAGCGCCGCGGCGACGAGCACCACCCCGGCGACCAGGCCGAGGAGGGCCCCGATGGCGCCCACGACGAAGCCCTGGGTCGCGATCTCGGAACGCTGCGAGCGCGCCGAGGCACCGATGAGCCGCATGAGGGCGATCCGTCGCGTGCGTCCGGCGACGATGGTCGCGAACGTGTTGGCGGTCACGATCGCCGCCACGTACACGGCGACCGCGAGCAGGAGCATCCCCAGGATGCCGACGACGAACGCGAGCGTCTCGGAGGAGCCGTAGTAGGGCGTCGCCAGCATCGTGGCGCCGATGTATCCGGTGGCGCTGATGAGCGCGACCCCGAACGCGGTCGAGATCGCCGCCACGAGGACCGTCGCGCCCATGCCGCGCTCGCGCAGCCACGACCAGCGTCCGGCGGTGCGGGGGACCGCGACGGTCGCCGGCATCGGCTCGGCGACGGCGGTCACGCCGCCACCTCCGCGGCGAGCATGTGGGCCGAGACCTGCTCGGCGGTCTGCTTCGGCTTGTCGGCGACGATGCGGCCGTCGCCGAGGAACACGACGCGGTCGGCGTACGCGGCGGCGACCGGGTCGTGCGTCACCATCGCGATGGACTGACCGTGCTCGCGGCTCGCCGCCGCCAGCAGCGCGAGCACCTCGCGGCTCGAGCGGGAGTCGAGGTTCCCCGTCGGCTCGTCGGCGAAGACCAGGTCGGGGGCCGTCGCCAGGGCGCGAGCGATCGCGACGCGCTGCTGCTGGCCTCCCGACAGCTGGTGCGGACGGTGGCGCAGTCTCGCCGACAGGCCGAGCGACTCGATCAGCCCGTCGATGCGCGCCTTCTCGAGTGCCGAGGGACGCCGGCCGTCGAGGTCGAACGGCAGCATGATGTTGCCGAGCGCGTCGAGGGTGGGCACGAGGTTGAACGCCTGGAACACGAAGCCGACGCGACGACGGCGCAGGATGGTGAGCTCGAGGTCCGAGAGGCCGGTGATCTCGGTGTCGCCGATCCACGCTCGCCCCGAGGTGGGGGCGTCCAGGCCCGCCATGATGTGCATGAGGGTCGACTTGCCCGAGCCGGACGGACCCATGATCGCGGTGAACTCCCCGCGGCGGATGCCGACGGTGACCGTGTCGAGGGCACGCACGCCGCTCTCCCCCGCGCCGAAGGTCTTGGTGAGGTTCTGCACCCGGGCAGCCAGGCCGAGGTCTGTGGTTGTGATCTCCATGCCTCCGACGCTACGGACGGCGAGCCGCGCGGTCGTCGGTCCGCAGTCGCGACCGCGTACATCGGAAGGATGATCCGGCACGGGCCGGACGGACCGCTCAGGCCAGCCCGTGCTCGAAGGCGAACACCACGAGCTGCACGCGGTCGCGCAGGCCGAGCTTGGTGAGGATCCTGCTGATGTGCGTCTTCACGGTCGCCTCGGAGAGGAACTCCCGCGCGGCGATCTCCCCGTTGGAGAGGCCGCGCGCGGCGAGCGCGAAGATCTCCCGCTCACGGTCGGTGAGCGCGGCGAAGCTCGGCGGCGGGGCCTGCGTGGACGCGCCGAAGTGGGCGAACAGCTCACGCGTGGCGGCGGCGGCGATGACCGACGAACCGGCGTGGACGGTGCGGATCGCCGCCAGCAGGAACTCCGGATCGGCGTCCTTGAGGAGGAAGCCGCTCGCCCCCTGACGGATGGCGCGCGCGGCGGCCTCGTCGAGATCGAAGGTGGTGAGCATGACCACCTTCGGCGGCTCGGAGCCGAAAGCGGGGTCGCGCAGGAGCTCGGCCGTCGCGGCGAGCCCGTCCATGACCGGCATCCGGATGTCCATGAGGACGACGTCGGGTCGCTGCGCGCGCACCACGGCGAGCGCCTCAGCCCCGTCGCCGGCCTCGCCGACGACGTCGAGATCGGGCTGGGAGTCGATGACCATGCGGATGCCGGCGCGGAACAGTGCCTGGTCGTCGACGAGGACCACGCGGATGGGCGTGCTCATCGCGCACCCATCCCGACACCCGCGAAGGGGAGCGTCGCCGTGACGACGAACTCGCCCTCGCGCGGCCCGGCCTCGAAGGTCCCGCCGACCAGCTGAGCGCGCTCGCGCATGCCGATGAGGCCGTGTCCCCGGCCGTCGCCGGCGGCAGCGGTCGGCGCATCGGGCGCGGGGTTGCGGACGTTCAGGTGCACCCGGTCAGGATGCCACGCCAGCGCCACGTCGACCGCCCCGCCGGAGCCGTGCCGGAGCGCGTTGGTGAGTGCCTCCTGCAGGATCCGGTACACCGCCAGCTGGACCGACGCGGGGGCCTCCTGGGTCGGGGCGGGGTCGACGTCGATGCGCAGGTCGACGCCCGCACCGCGCACCTGCGCGTAGAGCTTCTCGAGGTCGGCGATCGACGGCTGCGGGCCGTCGGCCTGGCTGTGGCGGAGCTGGGTGAGGAGCATCCTCACATCGGAGAGCGCCGAGCGCGCGGTCGTCGAGATGGCTCCGAGCGCCTCGTTCGCCGCCTGCGGGTCGGCGGCGGCCGCGTACCGTGCCCCGTCGGCCTGCGCGATGACGACCGCCAGGGAGTGGGCGACGACGTCGTGCATGTCGCGCGCGATGCGGTTGCGCTCCGCCTCGACCGCCGTCTCCTCCTCGGCGCGCTCCTGCGCCTGGCGGTTGGCGCGCGCCCGCAGGGCGGTGCGGACGAGCGCGCCGACGGTCCACGAGAGCAGGAGCGCGAGGGCGGCGCTGAAGAACACCGTGACGCCGACGAGGAGATTCGCCTCGATCGCCCCCATGAGGCTCCACCCGCCCGCGATGAGCGGCGGGACGATCAGATAGAGGGTGATCGCGAGGGCGCCGACCATCGCGGAGGCGAAGCCCAGCCAGAACAGCAGCCGGCTGCCGTAGGCGGCGGTCACGTACAGCACGCCGAAGATCGCGACGTTCGAGGGCAGCGGCGGCAGGCCGAAGGCCATCTGGACGAGCGCCAGGAGCCACACGAGCCCGAGCGCGAGCGGCGGCGACCAGCGACGGATGCCCAGCGCGATCGAGAAGCCCGCCGTGACGATCACGGCGACGAGGAGGCTCGCGCGCGTGTCGACGCCCGTCCAGAAGCCGTACGGGATCACGATGAACAGCACCGAGCCCAGGAAGAACAGCACCGCGACGACGACGTCGACGGTCAGCTGGTATCTCAGAAGCGGGCGGAGCACCCCTCGACGCTACGCGAGCGCGCTCGCCGCGGCATCCGCCGCGCGATGTATCCCGCGGGAGCTCATGCGCGCGCGGGCGTGAGGGGACGGCCCTCGAAGAAGGTCTGCAGGACGATCGTGGTGCGCGTGCTGACGGAGGCCGCGGCGCGGATCTCGCGGATGAGCTCCTCGAGGGCGCGCGGCGTGGCGACGCGCACGAACAGCATGTACGCGGCGACCCCGGCCACAGAGTGGCAGGCCTCGATCTCATCGAGGTGGGCGAGGAGCTCCGGCGCGTTGTCGGGCTGGGCCGGATCGAGCGGCGTGATCTCGATGAACGCCGCAAGCGGCTTGCCGACGGCCTCGGGGTCGATCGTGGCGCGGTAGCCGGTGATGGTCCCGTCGGCCTCGAGCCGCTTCAGCCGGGCCTGGACGGCCGAGACGGAAAGTCCGACGGCGACGGACAGCTGCGACAGCGTCGCCCGCCCGTCGCGCGAGAGTGCCCGGACGATGCCGCCGTCGACGTCGGAAAGTGCCATACAAGCGACGCTACAGGAAAATTTACGGCCCACCATTTATCACGGCGGAACTTCTCTCGTAGACTTGGCGTTGCGCCGCACGCGCACCCGTCCTCGAGCCCGATCGGAGGTTCATCATGTCCCTGACCACGCATTCCTCGACGTCCGTCATCGGCGAGCCCGAGGTTGTCGAAGACGTCCTGTCGCTCGCGCAACAGCCGGCGTGGCTCGCACTGAAGGACGCCGCCACGGCCCTGCAGGAGCTCCAGGAGCAGGACGGCTCCGTCAGCGGCGACGCCGCCGAAGCGCGCGCCTACGTCGAGACGATCATCGGCGCCATCCGCGCCCTCGCCCCGCTCTTCCCCCACGACGCCGAGTACCTCGCCGCGAGCATCCACGACTTCGAGCGCTGGGCCGACGGCGGGTTCGGCGTGCCCGACTTCCTCGACTCCCTGACGGCGTTCCAGCCTCAGCAGCACCGCATCGACGGCCTCACCCACCTCGTGGTGTTCCCGATGTACACCCAGAACGGCTCGCGCAACCGCTACGTCGAGGCGGTGCTCGTGGAGGTCATCTGGCCGGAGTTCATCGCCGAGCTGGAGACGACCTACACGAACAAGCTCTTCGTCTCGCTGCGCCTGCTCGATTTCACTCCCGGCTACGACACCAACTCCGCGGTGCTGTTCCCCGAGACGGTCGCCATGCGCGAGATCCCCACGTTCACGTGGGGGGCGATCTTCCAGGACCGCGAGGCCGCCCGGTACCGCCGGGTGGTGCGTGCGGCATCCGAGATCACGAAGCTCGATCTCCCGGACGACGCAGCGCGGATGCTCGATGACCAGGCCCTCACCGAGAAGACGTTCGTGATGTGGGACATCATCCACGACCGCACCCACATGCGCGGCGACCTTCCGTTCGACCCGTTCATGATCAAGCAGCGGATGCCGTACTTCCTCTACTCGCTGGAGGAGCTGCGCTGCGATCTCACCGCCTTCCGCGAGTGCGTCGCGATCGAGCGCGATCTGCGGGAGCGCGAGTCGCTGACCGCGGTCCAGGCCGAGATGCTCGAGCACGCGAGGCTCGTGCAGTACGCGGTGATCTTCGACCGCATCTTCCGCTTCTCGATCACCGGCACCCGCGTGCGCAACTACGACGGGCTCGGCGGCCAGCTCCTGTTCGCGTGGCTGCACCAGCGCGGCGTGCTGCACTGGACCGACACCGCCCTCGCGTTCGACTGGGATGAGGTCCCGGCCGCCGTCGTCGCGCTCGGCGAGGCGATCGACGAGCTCTACTGGCGCTCGATCGACCGTCCCAAGATCGCGCACTGGCTCGCCGCGTACGACCTCGTCCGCGCGACGGTGACGCCGCACCCGGCGTCGGCGTGGGCACGCGGTCTGCCCGACGAGATCCTCGCCGGTCCGCCGAAGGGCTACACGGACGCGGTGCTCGACGACGAGTTCCCCCTGTCGATGTTCTTCGAGGCGCTGGAGAAGAAGATGCGGGACGTCATCGCGTCGACGTCGGGGATCACCGGCGCCGATGGCTGAGGACGCTCCTCGGCAGGCCGCAGGCGTCGGGGGGCGCCTGGTGCTCGTGGCGGGGGCGACGAGCGCGAGCGGGGAAGCGGCGACGCGTGCGCTGGTGAACGCCGGCGCACGCGTCGTCGCGGTGGGGCGCGACGAGGAGCGACTCGCGTCCGTGACACGGCTCGGCGCGCGGGCGGCGGTGTGCGACCTCACCGACGAGCACGCGGTCCGGGCGCTGGCGGCGCAGCTCGCCGCGACGGGCGAACGGGTCGACGGCGTCCTGCACCTCGTCGGCGGATGGCGCGGGGGCGGCGGCGTCGCCGGTCAGACCGACGACGACTACCGCTTCCTCGAGAAGTCGCTCACGGCGTGGCGGCATCTCTCGCGCGCCTTCTGGGACGATCTGGTCGACTCCGCGTCAGCGCGGGTCGCGGTCGTGTCCTCGACGGCGGTGGTTCGGCCCCTCGCCGGAGGCGCGAACTACGCCGCCGTGAAAGCGGCCACCGAAGCATGGACGCGCGCCCTCGCGCACGGCTTCACGAAGACGGCGCGGGATGCCGGCGAGTCGCTGCGCGCGGCCGCCGTCGTCTTCCGCGTGAAGACCCTGGCCGGGAGGGAAGCCGACCTCGCGAGCGCCTTCGTCCACCTGTGGGATGCGGCTCCCGATGCCGTGAACGACACCGTCGTCACGCTCGCCGACTGAGGCGGATCAGTCGCCTCGGGCCACCCCCTGGTCGGCGACGCCGCCACGCGCCTGCGCAGAGGATGCCGGCGGCACGTGCCGTTCCGCGGGGGTCTCGGCGGCCCCGTGCGGGGCGTCCGCGCCGGCATCGCCACCGCCCTCGACGGGCGTCTCCGGGGCCTCGCGGTACTCCGCCGAGAGGGTGCGGTAGGACCTCGTCGCGAACGCCAGGATCGCGAACACGACCATGATGAGGCCCGAGAAGAAGAACACGAGCGCGATGCCGCGGGCCTCGCCCTCGCCCAGGAGCCAGCCCCACGTGTCCTGACCGGCATCCGAGTCCATGTAGGGGATGATCCAGAACTCGGCGATCGGCGCGATGAGGAACGACGTGATCGGAGCGGCCGACACCTCGATCGCGGTCGCCGCGCCGAACACGCGGCCCTGCTTCTCGAACGGGACCACCTTCTGCACGACCGTCTGCTCCGCCGCCTCGATCGCGGGGATGAGCATCATGTACAGCCAGATGCCGAGCGCGTACAGCCACCACCATTCGCGGATCGTGAACAGCGAGCCGAGGAGACCCATCACGATGACCAGCAGCAGCATCGTGCGGATCGGGTTCCGCCCGAGTCCGCGTGCCGCGATGATGCCGCCGCCGATGAGGAAGCCCGTCGACGACACCGCCAGCACCACGCCCCACCATTCGACGGGGAACAGCGTGAGGCCGTACGGGTCCATGAGCGCCATGTAGACGCCGCCGACCAGGTTGTTGAACGTCGAGAACAGGATCAGCGCGAACAGGCCCGGGACCGCGCGGATCGCCGCCGCCGCGCCGCGCACGTCGATGAACTTCGCGTCCGGGTCGCGGTCGGGCTCGTCCTCGGGCACGGTGAGGGTGAACAGGTGGATGAGGGCGGCCAGCGTGAACACCAGCGCGATCACCAGTGTCCACCCCATGCCGAGGAACCCGATGGCGAAGCCGGAGAACACGCTCGTCACGAGGAAGGCGAGCCCCTGCACCGTGCCGACGAGGCCGTTCGCGTTGGCATGACGCTCGGTCGGCACGAGGAGGGTGACCGTCGTCGACAGCGCGATGTTGCGGAGGTTCTCGACGACGGCGCCGGCGAGGATGATCCCGGAGAACAGCCAGAACCACGGCTGTCCCAGATCGAGCAGCGTGCCCTCGGGCTGCGACAGGTAGATGCCGCCGGCCAGCAGGAACGCGACGAGCGTGACGAACCCCGACAGGATCATGACGCGGTGCTTGCGGTGGCGGTCGACGAACGTGCCGAACACCATGCCGAAGACGGCCAGCAGCAGCATGTACGCGCCGCCGATGATGCCCGTGGCGAGCACCGACTTCGTCTCGAGGTAGACCCAGAAGGTGAGCGCGAACCACAGGAAGCTCGTCGTGATGTTCGCGGCGGCCGTGTTCACCAGCACGTGGAGGAAGGTGCGCATGCCGTTCGCGGGCACCGCGCGCAGCCCGCTCGCGGCGGCGGGATCAGGAGGGGGTTGCGACATACCGCGAGGGTAGCGACCCCCGCCGACACGCGATAGGCGGTCTGCCGCGAACTAGGCTGGGATGCCGTGACCACCCTCCACGACACGACCATCCGCGGCTTCGCCAGCGACAACTACTCCGGCGTCCACCCCGAGGTGCTCGCGGCCATCGCCGCCGCCAACGACGGGCACCAGATCGCCTACGGCGAGGACGCGTACACGGCTCGGCTGCAGGAGGTGTTCGCCCAGCACTTCGGCGAGGGCGTCGAGGCGTTCCCGGTGTTCAACGGCACCGGCGCGAACGTCACCGGACTGCAGTCGATGCTCCCCCGCTGGGGCGCGGTCATCGCCGCCTCCACGGCCCACATCAACGTCGACGAGGGCGGCGCCCCCGAGCGGGTCGCGGGGATCAAGATCCTGAACGTCCCGACCGAGGACGGCAAGCTCACCCCCGAGCTCATCGACCGCGAGGCCTGGGGCTGGGGCGACGAGCACCGCGCGCAGCCGCTCGTCGTCTCGATCACGCAGTCCACCGAGCTCGGCACCCTGTACACGCCGGAGGAGATCCGCGCCATCGCCGACCACGCGCACGAGCGCGGCATGCGGCTGCACCTGGACGGCGCGCGCATCTCCAACGCCGCCGCGGCCCTCGACCTGCCGCTGCGCGCCTTCACCCGCGACGTCGGCGTCGACGTGCTGAGCTTCGGCGGCACCAAGAACGGCGCCATGCTGGGCGAGGCGATCGTGGTCCTCGATCCGGCGGCCTCCGAGGGGCTGCTGTTCCTCCGGAAGCTCAACATGCAGCTGTCGAGCAAGATGCGCTTCGTGTCGGCGCAGCTGATCGCGCTGCTGGAGGGCGACCTGTACCTGCGCAACGCGCGTCACTCCAACGCGATGGCCGCACGCCTGCGCGCCGCCGTGGAGGCCGGGCTGGCGGACGGCTCGATCGCCGGCGTCTCGTTCACGCAGCCGACCCAGGCCAACGGGGTCTTCGCGACGCTGCCCGACGGCATCGCGGATCGCCTCCGCGAGAGCTTCCGCTTCTACGACTGGGACGCCGCGCGCAACGAAGTGCGCTGGATGTGCTCGTTCGACACCAGCGAGACCGACGTCGACGCCTTCGTCGCCGAGCTCGGACGGCTCACGACGCGCTGACCCCTCGACGAGGACCGGCCTCGCTCGGGGCTTGGTGGAGTGGCACTCGTTGTCGCTGTAGACCGATCGGATGACAGTCGTCGTCGCTTCGGCGGCCGGGAGACGACGACGACTGCCATCTCACTCGGCGGTTGAGGCGGGCTCGGCGGGTCGAGGCGGGCTCGGGAGCGGTCAGGACTTCTCGACGGCGGAGACGGACTCGACCGTCTGCTCCAGCTCGACCTCCGCCGGCGTGCCCTCGGCATCCTCCGCCGGCGTCTCGTCGGCATCCTCGGTCGGGATGTCGTCGGCGTCCCGACCGGCGAGCTGCGCATCGGCGACCGACTCCGTCCGCATGAGCTCGCGGACCTCCGACATGAAGCTCGTGAGCTGATGCTGCTGCCAGCGCAGCTGGCGGGTGCGATCCTCGGCGTCGCGCAGCACCGACTCGGCGTGGGTGGTGACCGAGTCGATGATCTGCTGAGCCTTCACGCGCGCGCGGTCGAGCTGATCGCGGGCCTTCAGGTGCGCGTCGGCCTCGATCTGCGAAGCCTGTGCGCGCATCAGCCGGTCGAAGTCGTCCGCCTTGGCGGTGATGCGCTGCGCGTGCTCCAGCGACGCGGCGACCTGGTCGTTGGCGTCCTTGGTGATGCGCTCGGCATGGGCGACCGCCTGGTTGTGCAGGACGAGGAACTCCTGCTGCGCGTCGTCCTGGCGGCGGGTGAGGGACTCCTCGAACTCGAGCGCCCGCATCCGGAGCGCGCGCACCGCCTCCTCCGCCTCGGCGCGTGCCTGCTCGGTCTCGCGGGTCACGAGGGCGCGCAGAGCGGCGGCGCCCTTCTCGGACTCCGTGCGGACGACGGCGGCCTCCTGCTCGGCCTGCGCCACCTTCTCGGCGGCGTGGGCGCGCTCACGATCCAGCTGCGCCTGGTGCGCCGTCAGCTCGGTGTCGATCCGCACCCGCACCTGCTGGGCGTCGTGCTCGGCACGCGCGATGATCGCGTCGGCGTCGGCCTGGGCCTCCTTGCGGCGGTTCTGGATCTCGGCGTTCGCGGACTCCAGCAGCCGGTCGGCCTGGATGCTCGCGTTCTTGATGAGCAGGCTCGCCTGCTCCTCGGCCACGTGCAGCACCTCTTCGAACTGGCGGCGGTTGCCCGACTCGCCCGACGACCCCAGGAGCTCCTCGGTGAGGGTCTGCACCTGCTCCTCGGCGTTGGCGGCCTTGGCGTTGGCGACGGTGAGCTCGGCCTCCAGCTCCTCCACCCGCTGGGACCGCTGCGCCTTGGCCGAGGCGACCGTGCGGCGGTAGCGGTCCTTCAGCTGCGACAGCTCCTCCCCCTGCACGCGCAGCCGCGTCGTCAGCTCGGAGATCGCCGATTCCACCTCGCCCTTGTCGTAGCCGCGGAAGGCGGTCGTGAACGTCGCCTCGGCGGCGCCGTCGGAGCCTCCCTCCTGCGAGCGGAGGAGGTCGTCGAACGGCGAGTTCTCGTCGCCGGATGAGGTGTGCAGGTCGGGCATGAGGACTCCGCGAGGGTGTGGGGGATGCCGGGTGGCCACACCGGCACTTCGAAGATTACCGCTCCCGCCCCCGGCGCGGAGCGGCGGATCCCGTCAGTGCCCGCCCAGCCACTCCCGGTACGCGTCGAACGCGTACGGGCGCCCCAGGAACGACTCCACGAGGTCGGCGGCGTCGCGCCGGCCGCCGGGTTCGAGGATCTCCCGGCGGTAGCGCGCGGCGACCTCGGGATCCATCAGATCGTCGCCGAACGCCGAGCGCAGGTCGCGCGCGATCACGAGGCTCCACTGGTACGTGTAGTAGCAGGATCCGTAGCCGGTGAGATGCCCGAACCCGGCGTAGGGGTGCAGGCCGCGCAGCGGCTGGACCGGCGAGGTCACCGTGTACCAGTGCTCGGTCGCCGCCTGCAGATCCGCCGGACGGTCCACGTGGAGGTGGTACGAGACGTTCGCGTGCCCCAGTTGGCGGCGTACCTCCAGCGCCCGGCCGAAGCCGTCGGCCACCCGCATGCGCTCGACCAGATCGGCGGGGATGGGCTGGCCGTCGGGGCCCGCGGTGAACGTCGCGAGCACCCCGGGGTCCCACGCCCACTCCTCGAGGAGCTGGCTCGGCGCCTCCACGAAGTCCCACTCGGTCGCCACCCCCGTGAATCGCGCGAAGCGCTGGGCGCCCCCGAGGATGTCGTGGACGAGGTGTCCGAACTCGTGGAAGAAGGTGACGACCTCGTCGTGGGTCATGAGCCCCCGCGCGAAGTTGCACAGCAGGACCGCCTCGGGGAGGATGCGGCCCGCGATACCGGGGGCGAGCGGGAAGCACGCCGCGTGACTGAACTTGCCGTCACGGGGATGGAGGTCCAGGTGCACGCGACCCAGCCGCTCCTCGCCGCGGACGACGTCGTACGAGCGGACGTCCTCGTGCCAGGTCGCGACATCCACCGGCACGAAGGACAGGTCGAGCAGACGTCCGGCCGTCTCCAGCACGCCCGGGAGCACGCGCTCGAACGTGAAGTAGGACCGCACGAGCTGCGCATCCACGTCGTGGCGCTCCTGCCGCAGCTGGCCGAGCACGTGGAAGAAGTCCGCGATCGTCACCTCGTCGGCATCCGGCTCGTCGCGGCGCAGTCGCTCGAGCAGCAGCGGGTACTCGGCATCGGCGGCCGCGCGCGAGGCGTCGTCGAGCTGGTCGAGGAAGGCGCGCACCGCCGCTCCCGAGCCGATCATCCGGGGCTCGGTCTCGAAGTCGGCCCAGTCCGCGTAGCCGAGGAGCGCCGCCCGCTCGGCGCGGACGTCCAGCAGCTCGGTGAGGACCGCGTCGTTGTCGGGCCAGGCGAGGTCGTTGTAGGCGGACACGAGGGCGGTGCGCGTCTCCCGGACCGTCGCGTACTCGCGCACGGGCATGAGGTCGGTGTAATCGGTGGTGAGGACGACCAGGCCGTCGTCGCCGGCGGGGTGGGCGTCGAGGAAGTCCTGCGGGAGACCGGCGAGGTCGGCCGGCCGCACGCGGATCTCCCGCCTGCCCTCGCGGATGTTGCGCGCGAACGTGAGGCTCAGCTCTGTATCGCGGTCGGTGAGCTCGCGGACGCGCTGCCGGTCCTCCTCGCCGAGCGCCACGCCGCCGCGGCGGAAGTCGCGAAGGGTGTGGGTGAGCAGCCGCTCCTGCTCCGCGTCCATCTCCGCGCCCTCGAAGGCGGCGAGCGCGGCGAACAGCGCAGGGTCGAGCAGCCTCGACGACGACAGCGCCTCCAGCTTCTGCACGGCCTCCTCGGCGGCGGCGCGGACGGCCGGGTCGGGGTGCGCCTCGCTCAGCAGGTACGCCTCGCTCATCGTCCCGCGCAGCGCCAGATCGGCGTCGTTCCACAGGTCGAGCGCCTCGGTGGCCGACGACGCACCCGCCGTGAGCTGGGCGTCGAAGTGGCGGACGAGCCGGATGGCGGCCTCGGCGTGCTCGGCGGCGGCGGCCAGCCAGCCGTCGCGCGTGGTGGGGAAGACGAAGGGCTCGGGAGCGCTCATGGATCCGAGCCTATGCGCAGGCCCGGAGCCCGCGTCGTCGGCGCGGCGGGGGGAGCCGGTCAGCGCAGGGCGCCCACGGAGGCCAGCGCGAGCCGCACGAGGGTGCCGCGCCCGCCCTCCATCTCGGCGGCGAGCGAATCGGAGGCCGCCTCCTCGGGCGTGAGCCACGTGACCTCGAGCGCATCCTGCCGAGGCTCGCACGTGCCGGTGACCGGCACGACGAACGCGAGCGAGACGGCGTGCTGGCGGTCGTCGTGATAGGCGCTGAGACCGGGCATCGGGAAGTACTCCGCCACCGTGAACGGCACCGGCTGCGGCGGCAACAGCGGGAACGCCATGGGGCCGAGGTCGTTCTCGAGGTGACGGAACAGCGCGTCGCGCACCGTCTCGCCGTAGCGGACCCGGCCCGACACGGTCGAGCGGGTGATCTCGCCGAGCGGCGTCGCCCGCAGCAGGATGCCGACCTCGGTGACCGTGCCGGTGCCGTCGGTGCGCACCGGCACCGCCTCGACGTAGAGGATCGGAAGGCGGCGGCGCGCCTCGGCGAGCTCGATCTCGGTGAGCCATCCGGGATTGGCGGCGTTCCCCGGCGCAGGCGAGCCGAACGAGCCGTCGCCGACCGGGTGACCCTGGCGGTCGTAGGCGCGCAGCGGATCGCGCGCGTTCCCGTCGTCGTCGCGGTCGCTCGGGTCGGGGTCGGGGGTGCGGACGGCCATGCACCATGTATACCCGCTCGTGCCGCGCGGGCGAACCGGGGACCCGCCGCGCGGCGGACACGGCGGCGTGCGGGTGCGCTTTGCGAGAATGGGCGCATGAGCCCCGCGCTGGACCCCGATGCCGTGCTGTGGAGCGCGCCGCCCGCCGACCGGGCGGGCCGTCCGCTGCTGGTGCTGCTGCACGGCTACGGCTCGGAGGAGCGGGACCTGTTCGGCCTCGCGCCGCACCTGCCGGCCGACTACGTCGTCGCCGCCGTGCGCGCGCCCCTCAGCCCGCCGTTCCCGACCCCCGGCTGGTCGTGGTTCCCGATCGAGGGCCTGCGCGGCCGCGATCCCGAGGGCACGACGGCGGCGGCCGAGGGGTTCCTCGCCTGGCTCGACGACGCCGCCGGCGGGGCCGAGTCCGTCGGCCTGCTCGGGTTCTCCCAGGGCGCGGTCGTCGCGCTCCAGGCGATGCGGCTCCGTCCCCAGCGCTTCGCCTTCGCGGTCAACCTCGCCGGCTACGTCGACGCCGCACCGCTCCCGACCGACGCCGAGCTCGCCGAGCGTCGTCCGCCGGTGTTCTGGGGCCGTGGCGCGCGTGACGAGGTGATCCCCGCGGATCGGGTCGCGCACACCGTGCAGTGGCTCCCGGAGCATGTCGACCTCAGCGGGCGGGTCTACGCCGGGCTGACCCACAGCGTGTCGCAGGAGGAGCTCGACGACGTGCGGGTGTTCCTCGAGAAGCGTCTGGAGGCCGCTTGACGCCCTCGGGTAGGATCGTCGTGTTCCCCGTCCCGAGTGTGAGGAAGACCGTTGAAGGGTTTCGACGCCGCGCTGTGATCCCGCGCTGAGCCGTCGCACCCTCCGTCTCTCCGACAGGGCCTGTTCCGCGACGCGTCAGCGATTCCATCCCGCGCTGACGTCGTCGACTCCCTCCCGTCCTCCGACCACCGGATGATCCGGGCTCGTGGTGTCCGCCGTCGGCGCACCCACGACGACCCGACATCAGGGAGGCTCCATGCCTGCGAACATCTCCGCGGTCACCCTCGACCGCATCTCCTTCATCTGGCCCGACGGCACCACCGCGCTGAGCGAGGTGTCCGGGGCCTTCGGCTCGGGACGCACCGGGCTCGTCGGCCGCAACGGCGCCGGCAAGTCCACGCTCCTCTCGCTCATCGCCGGGGAGCGCACGCCGACGTCCGGCCAGCTGACCGTGTCGGGCGCGGTCGACCGGCTGCCGCAGCAGCTGACCCTCGACGTGGAGCGCCCCGTCGCCGACCTGCTCGGCGTCGGCGACGCGCTGCGCGCCGTCCGCGCGATCGAACAGGGCGACGTCGATCCCGCGCATTTCGACGCGGTCGGGGACGACTGGGACGTCGAGGCCCGCGCCACGGCCGCCCTCGCCGAGGCGGGACTGCCCGGCGGGGCCCTGGACCGGCGCATCGGCGCGCTCTCGGGAGGCGAGGCGGTGCTCGCCGCGCTCGTCGGGGTGCGTCTGCGCGGCGCGCCGATCGCCCTGCTGGACGAGCCGACGAACAATCTCGACCGCGATGCGCGCGCCCGGGTGTACGACCTCGTGCGCGCCTGGCGCGGCACGCTCATCGTCGTGAGTCACGACAGCCGACTGCTCGACCTCATGGACGAGACCGCGGAGCTGTACGCCGGCGGCCTGTCGGTCTACGGCGGCCCGTTCACCGCGTGGCGCGAGGCCCTGGAGGTCGAGCAGGCGGCGGCGCGCCAGGCGGAGTCGGCGGCGCGCCAGGCCGTGCGTCGTGAGAAGCGCGACCGTATCGAGGCCGAGACGAAGATCGCGCATCGGCAGGCCGTCGGCCGCAAGGCGCAGGTGGAGAAGCGCGTGCCGGGCATCATCGCCGCGGCGCGGAAGCGATCGGCGCAGGTGTCGGCCGGCAAGCTCCGGACCGAGGCGGCCGATCGCGTCGCCACGGCCCGCGCCGACCTCGACGCGGCCGGGCGGCGCGTGCGCGACGACGAGTCGGTCCACATCGACCTGCCCGATCCGGGCGTCGCGGCGGGTCGCCGGATCGCGATGGTCGGCGACGCCGAGCGGGCGTGGGTGGTGCAAGGTCCCGAGCGGGTCGCGCTGGTCGGCCCCAACGGCGCGGGCAAGACGACGCTCGTCGAGCGCCTCGTCGGCGCTGGCGGGGCGGCGATGCCCGACCTGCACGCAGAGGCCTACACCGACCGGATCGGCTACCTGTCTCAGCGCGTGGACGGTCTCGACGACGACGCCTCGGTGATGGAGAACCTCCGCACCCCGGGGATCGGCGACGTCGAGCTGCGCAATCGGCTGGCGCGGTTCCTCCTCCGCGGCGACGCGGTGCTCCGGCCGGTGTCGGCGCTCTCGGGCGGCGAGCGCTTCCGCGCAGCGCTGGCACGACTGATGCTCGCCGACCCGCCGCCGCAGCTCCTCGTGCTCGACGAGCCGACCAACAACCTCGATCTCGAGACGGTCGATCAGCTGGTCGACGCCCTCGCGGGCTATCGCGGCGCGGTGCTCGTCGTCAGCCATGACGACGCGTTCCTGGAGCGGATCTGGCCGGATCTCGTGCTCGAGCTGCGGGACGGGATGCTCTCCGAGCGCATATTCACCGAGACCGCATACCGATGACGGCATGAGACGTCCCTATGATCGAGCCTAACCACCTGTTCTCGGAAGGAATCGATGATGACGCAGCCGAGCCCCGCGCCCTCCCCTCGCCGCCCTTGGGTGCCGTGGGCGGTGGCAGGTGGGGCGGTCGCCGTCGCGGTGGTGGCAGCGGTCGTCGTCGTCCCGTTGCTCGCGCCGGCCTCCGCACCGTCACCCACCCCGACGCAGACCGACGCCGTCGGCCCGTCGCCCAGCGCGACGTCGACCCCCACGCCGACGCCCACCGCCACGTGCACGGTCACCACGCCGTCGGTCGCCTGGTTCGACGTGAGGGAGCTCGCGCTTCCCGCCGACGGGGAGTTCACTGCAGACCGTGTGCAGCGGATCCGGGGGGCGGACGAGTTCGACTTCCTGGATTCGACCGGCTTCCTCATCGATGACGACCGCTTCGGCATCATCACCTTCCACGAATCCTCCTCTGTCTCCGTCCTGACGGTCGCCGAGCGCGACGGAGAGGTGCTCTGGACACGCGAGATCGAGGGCTCCCTCGCGCCGGTCTCCTCGCCGGCGCTGACGGGGGCCGCCGACCGGATCGTCGTCAGCGTTGCCGTCGACACCGATTGGGTCATGCGATCACTCGATCTCGCCACGGGTGAGACGCTCGCCGAGCGGCCCTTCGGCGAGCATTTCGCGGTCTTCGCCAAGGCCTCGCGCGCGAGTTCGGCCGCGGTGGCCCCCGCATCCGCCGATGCGTTCTACGTGAGCGACCGCGAGACGCTGTCGCGTGTGAACGCCGACACGCTGGAGACGGAATGGAGCGCGAGCGGCTCCGATTTCGGGGTCGACGAGTTCGAGGGCGGCGTGCCGTTCTGGGTGACGGAGGACGTCGTCTTCGTCGGCAGCCATGCCCTCGATGCGCAGACCGGTGAGTCCCTGGGGTGGGAGTCGGCCGGCGCGGTGTTCCTCGCCGGCGGAGCGACCCTGCAGACGATGGTGATGTACGACCACGTCGGCCCGTACGACCTCTCCGGCCTCGACACGGCGACCGGAGAGACGTGCTGGTCGCGGGAGATCATCAGCATGGCGGGAACCGCCGACACCCTGTGGGTGCTCACGACGGACGGCGCCGTCGAGCGGATCGACCCGGCCACGGGTGCCACGGAGGAGACTCTCGCCCAGACGTCGGCCGACACGCTCCACACGGCCGGACGCTTCCTCGTCGCGTACGACCGCGACGAGGAAGACTACTCGGCACCGGTGACCGCCACCGTGTTCGATGGTTCGACGCAGGTCGGCGAACTGACGCTGTCGTCGGGCGCCGAGCTCTACGGATCCGGCGACCAGCTCGTCGTCTACGAGAGGGGGACGAGCACGACCCCCGCGTCCCTCACCGCGTACGACCTTCCCTCGACCGATCGGGTCTGGCGGGCGAAGCTCGAGGATGCGTATCCCGACGCCGCGGCCGGCGGCCTCCTCCAGCACCGCGAGACCAGCGACGGCGACGTCAGCATCATCGACGTCTACCTGCTGCACGGAACCGGAGAACGGGCACGGTGACGGAAGAGCGGTCGGAGCGGACGGCGACGGGCCGAGGGTGGCTGTGGGGCGGGATCGGCGCGCTGGCAGCCGTCGTCGCGGGAACGGCGATCGTGCTGTCGATGGTGAACACGCCGGCCGCCGTGCCCGCACCGTCGCCGACGTCGGAGCTCGCAGGCCCGACCCCGACCGGCTCGCCGACCACCCCACCGGTCTGCGACGCGTCGGCGGCGGGAGATCTCCGCTGGGTCGACAACGACGTCATCGCCGCGCCGGCCGACGGCGACATCACGGCGACGCCCATCGTGGAGCTCACCGGAGTGGGCGCGGGAGCGGAGTCCCGCGCGTTCGCGATCGATGAGGACCTCTTCGGCGTGATCGTGCAGACCGGCGACAGCGACACGCTCTCGTCGATCAGCGTGGTCGACCGGGAGTCGGGAGCCGTCGCGTGGACGACCGAGGTCGCCGGCGCTGCCGACATCGTCTCGACACCGCAGTCCACGGGGGTCGAGGGCATCCTCGTCTTCACGGTCTGGAACGGCGGCGAGACTCGCCTGCTCTCGCTGGACCTGTCCGACGGCACCCTGCGGACCGAGCGCCCGACCGCGGCGGCGCACAGCGGGCTGCCGAACCGGGAGGGTTCGGCCGATATCGCTCGGCCGGGTGCCACGTCCTTCTTCACCACGGACCGCGAGACCCTCCACCTCATCGACGCATCGACGCTCGAGGACGTGTGGACGGCGTCCGGCGACGAGTACGACGTGGGCGACTTCGAGGGGGGTGTCCCCTTCTTCGTCGCCGGCGATGTGGCGTTCGTCGGATCGCACGCGCTCGATGCCGCGACGGGCGAGCCACTCGGGTGGGAGTCGGCGGGCGGCTGGGTGTTCCCCGGCAGCGGTGCGACCCTCCAGCTGCCGCTCTCGGACGGCCCCGACCTGCTCGCCCTCTCGGGACTCGACACCACCTCGGGGCAGAGCTGCTGGTCACGCGACGTCTGGTCGGTGGCCGCCTGGGAGGACGCCGTCTGGATCATCACGGCGGAGCGCGCGGTGGAGGAGATCGATCCTCTGACGGGAAAGACGCGGGATGTCATCGTCGAGGAGACATCCGCCGACGCGTGGCTGACGGTCGCGGGTGGGCGCCTCGTCCTCGTCGAGAATTCGGACGAGGCGGCCCGCAACCGGGTTTTCGAGGGCGGCGAGGAGGCGGGACTGATGACGCATGACGACGCGCTCAGCGCATCGGGTCAGGTTCTCTCGATCAGTGAGAGAGGAGCGGTGACCGCTCGCGGCCTCGACGGCGCCGAGGCCTGGCGCTTCGACGATCCGCTGGAGACCTGGTTCGCGGCGGGAGTCATGCTGGGCAGCGATTCGGACGCCGATCGGGGCTCGTTCGAGGTCTCTCTCTACCACTGACATCCGTCCGCGCAAGGGCTGGCGCCGATGTCGGCGGTCCGCGCGAAGATGTACTGATGGCCGAGGTGCTGGCGAGGTTCGGTCCTGCGACGCAGGACTGGTTCCGGAGCGCCTTCGCGCGGCCGACCGATGCCCAGATCGGCGCCTGGGAGACGATCTCTGCGGGAAAGCACGCGCTCGTGGTGGCGCCGACGGGATCGGGCAAGACGCTGTCGGCGTTCCTGTGGTCGATCGACCGCCTCTTCCACGACAAGCAGGAGGTCGCCGCACGGTCGAAGGGCTCGCGCGAGCCGAAGGCGCGCGCGAAAGAGGATCGCTCGACGCGGACGCGCGTGCTCTACATCTCACCGCTCAAGGCCCTGGGCGTCGACGTCGAGCGGAACCTCCGGTCGCCCCTGGTCGGGATCGGGCAGTCGGCGCGGCGGCTGGGCATCGCCGTGCCCGAGATCACCGTCGGCGTGCGCTCCGGCGACACCACGTCGGCCGATCGCCGCAAGCTCGTGTCGGACCCGCCCGACATCCTCATCACGACGCCCGAATCGCTCTACCTCATGCTCACCTCGCAGGCGGGCCAGACGCTCAAGAGCGTGCACACGGTCATCATCGACGAGGTGCACGCCGTCGCCGCCACCAAGCGCGGCGCCCACTTGGCGGTGAGCCTGGAGCGGCTCGACGCGCTGCGGCGCGAGGACGACGAGACGGTGCCCCCGGCGCAGCGGATCGGCCTGTCGGCGACGGTGCGGCCGATCGACGAGGTCGCCCGCTTCCTGGGCGGCTCGGCCCCCGTCGAGATCGTGGCGCCGAAGGCGAGCAAGGCGTTCGACCTGTCGGTCGTCGTGCCGATGGACGACATGCTCAACCCCCCGCCCCCTCCCGGAAGCGACGAGCCGGCCGCCTCCGAGCCGGCGACGGGTGCGGACCGGGCGGACGACGGCGGCGCGGAGGACGACGCGCCCGCCTGGTACGAGACGGCACCCGGCCCGAGTGGAGCCCGCGGGACCGACCGTGGTGCACCCGAGGTGACCGGCTCCGTCTGGCCGCACGTCGAGGAGGCGATCGTGGATCGCATCCTCCAGCATCGATCGACGATCGTCTTCGCCAACTCACGGCGTCTCGCGGAGCGCCTCACCGGCCGTCTCAACGAGATCTACGCCGAGCGCCAGGGGCTGAGCGTCCCGGACCCGGCCGTGCCTGCGGCGATGATGGCACAGGCCGGCATCTCCGCTGGCGCCGACCCCGTGCTCGCCAAGGCCCACCACGGCTCGGTGTCCAAGGAGCAGCGTGCGCAGGTCGAGGACGAGCTGAAGTCGGGCAGGCTGCGCTGCGTCGTCGCGACCAGCAGCCTCGAGCTCGGCATCGACATGGGCGCCGTCGACCTCGTGATCCAGGTCGAGGCCCCGCCCTCGGCCGCCTCCGGACTGCAGCGGGTGGGTCGCGCCGGGCACCAGGTGGGCGAGGTGAGCCGCGCCGCGCTCTTCCCGAAGCACCGCGGCGACGTGCTGCACACCGCGGTGGTCACCGAACGCATGCTCGCCGGGCAGATCGAGGCGATCTCCGTGCCGCAGAACCCGCTCGACATCCTCGCGCAGCAGACCGTGGCGGCATGCGCGACGGGTCCCGTCGACGTCGAGGGCTGGTTCGAGACCGTCAAGCGCTCCGCCCCGTTCCGCACGCTCCCCCGCTCCGCCTACGAGGCGACGCTCGACCTCCTCTCCGGCCGCTTCCCCTCCGACGAGTTCGCCGAGCTGCGTCCCCGCGTCGTCTGGGATCGCGATCACGGGCTCCTGACCGGGCGCCCCGGCGCGCAGCGGATCGCCGTCACCAGCGGCGGGACGATCCCCGACCGCGGCCTGTTCGGCGTCTTCGTCGCCGGCGAGACGCGCAACGCCCGCGTCGGCGAGCTCGACGAGGAGATGGTCTACGAGTCGCGCGTGGGCGACGTGTTCACCCTGGGCACGACGAGCTGGCGGATCGCCGAGATCACTCATGATCGCGTCAACGTGCTCCCCGCTTTCGGACAGCCGGGAAAGCTGCCCTTCTGGCACGGCGACGGGCTCGGGCGGCCGGCGGAACTCGGCGAGGCGCTCGGGAAGTTCTCGCGCGAGGTCGCTGCGGCCACTCCCGAGAAGGCGACCGAGCGCCTCCGGGAATCGGGACTCGACGACAACGCGATCGGCAACCTCCTGGCCTATCTGACGGAGCAGCGCGAGGCGACCGGCACCCTCCCGACCGACAAGACGCTGACCGTCGAGCGGTCTCGCGACGAGGTCGGCGACTGGCGGATCATCCTGCATTCCCCGTACGGCATGCACGTGCACGCGCCGTGGGCCCTGGCCGTGAACGCGCGCATCCGGGAGCGGCTGGGCGTGGAGGGCTCGGCCGTCGCGAGCGACGACGGGATCATCGCGCGCGTCCCCGACACCGAGTCCGAGCCGCCCGACGCGGAGCTGTTCGTGTTCGACGCCGACGAGCTCGAGCAGATCGTCACCGACGAGGTCGGCGGATCGGCGCTGTTCGCCTCGCGGTTCCGCGAGTGCGCGGCACGGGCGCTGCTGCTCCCGCGACTGAACCCCAACCGGCGCTCCCCGCTGTGGCAGCAGCGCCAGAAGTCCGCGCAGCTGCTCGAGGTGGCGAAGAACCATCCGACCTTCCCCATCATCCTCGAGACGCTGCGGGAGGTGCTGCAGGACGTCTACGACCTGCCGGCCCTCCTTCGGATCGCTCGGTCGATCGGCGACCGTCGCATCCGGCTCGTCGAGACCACGACCTCGCAGCCCTCTCCCTACGCGCGCGATCTGCTCTTCGGCTACGTCGGCGCCTTCATGTACGAGGGCGACTCACCGCTGGCCGAACGCCGGGCCGCGGCGCTCTCGGTCGACCCCGCGCTGCTGAGCGAGCTGCTCGGCAAGGTCGAGATGCGGGAGCTCCTCGACCCCGGGATCATCGCCCGGTTCGAGCGGGAGGTGCAGCGCCTCGACCCGACCCGTCGCGTCCGCGGCCTCGAGGGCGTCGCCGACCTGCTGCGCCTGCTCGGGCCGCTCGACGCCGAGGAGGTGGCGCTCCGGCTGGAGCCCGCCGAGCCGGCGACCGGGGCCGCGACCCCGGACGCCGACGAGGCGGCGCACGCCACCGTCGCGGAGGCCGCCTCCCACCTCGACGCGCTCATCGACGCGCGACGCGCGATCCGCGTCACCCTGGCCGGAGTGGACCGCGTCGCGGCGATCGAGGACGCCGGACGCCTCCGCGACGCGCTCGGCGCGGCGTTGCCGGTCGGCATCCCCACAGCCTTCCTCGAGCCCGTCGTCGACCCGCTCGCCGACCTCGTCGCCCGGCACGCCCGCACCCACGGACCGTTCCGCACCTCCGACGTCGCCATGCGCCTGGGGATCGGCGCGGCGGTCGCACGCCAGACGCTCCAGCGGCTGGAATCCCAGGGGCGCCTGTCGGGCGGGTTCTTCCTGCCCGATCGCGCGGGCGGAGCCGCCGCCGCGGATCAGCCCGTCACCGGCGGCGGCGACCTCGAGTGGTGCGACACCGAGGTGCTGCGCCGGCTGCGGCTGCGATCGCTCGCAGCGATCCGCGGCGCCGTGGAGCCCGTCGCTCCCGAGGCCTTCGCGCGCTTCCTCCCCGCCTGGCAGCACCTCTCCGGGGCCGCCGAGGGGCGCGGGCTCGAGGGCGTCGACGGCGTCCTGGCCGTGATCGAGCAGCTCGCGGGCGTCCCCCTCCCGGCGAGCGCCTGGGAGTCGCTGATCCTTCCGAGCCGCGTCGTGGACTACACGCCCGGCATGCTCGACGAGCTCACCTCGACCGGCGAGGTGATCTGGTCCGGCCACGGATCGCTGCCCGGCCGTGACGGCTGGATCGCGCTCCACCCGGTCGACACCGCGTCCCTCACTCTGCGCCCCGCCGACGCGCAGGAGGAGAGCCCCCTCGAGCAGCGGCTGCTGGCGGCCCTGGCCGGCGGCGGCGCCTTCTTCGCCGGGCAGCTCGTCCCGCTCGTCGGAGCGGAGAACGAGCAGTCCGTGGTCGAGGCGCTGTGGAACCTCGCGTGGACCTCGCGCATCACGAACGACACGTTCGCGCCGATCCGGATGCTGCTCGGCGGCGGCTCGCAGGCGCACCGCACCGTGCGGCGCACGCCGCGGGCGCGCATGTTCCGGGGCACGCCGATCGCGCGCCCGCAGACGGCGCCGCAGCGCCCGCCCCTCGTCGGAGGGCGCTGGTCGCTGCTCCCGGCGCCCGAGGCGGATCCCGCGCTGCGGACGGCCGCCTCCGCGAGCCTGCTTCTCGAACGGTACGGCGTGGTCACCCGCGGGTCCGTGCAGGCCGAGGAGCTGCCGGGCGGATTCGCGCAGGCCTATCGGACCCTCGCGGGCTTCGAGGATGCCGGGCACTGCCGCCGCGGCTACTTCATCGAGAAGCTCGGCGCCGCGCAGTTCGCGACGTCGGCCACGGTGGACCGCCTGCGCACGTTCACCGGTCCCGACCCCGGAGACGGAAGCCCGCGACTGCACGCGATCACCCTCGCCGCGACCGATCCCGCCAATCCGTACGGTGCGGCGCTCGGCTGGCCCGCCCAGGACGGCGGGCACCGTCCGGGCCGCAAGGCGGGTGCCCTGGTGGTGCTGGTCGACGGGGCCCTCGTGCTCTACCTCGAACGCGGCGGACGCTCCGCGCTGGTGTACAGCGACGACGACCAGGTGCTCGCGGCGGCTGCACGCAGCCTCGTCGACACCGCACGGGGGCGCCGGCTCGACACCCTCACGATCGAGCAGGTGGGCGGCGCCTTCGTCTACGGCACCCCCGCCGGCCGCGCGCTGCTCGACGCGGGCTTCGTGGAGTCTGCCCGCGGACTCACCCTGCGGCGGGCCCGGTGAGGGCCGAGGTGACCAGTGCCCGAGGGTGACACCGTCTTCCGCACGGCGCGGCGGCTCCACGAGGCGCTCGCGGGCGGGATCGCGACCCGCTTCGACATCCGGGTGCCCGGCAGTGCCACGGCCGACCTCACCGGCGAGCGGGTGCGCGAGGTGGTGCCGCGCGGCAAGCACCTGCTGCTCCGCGTCGGCGGGTTCACGCTGCACTCGCACCTGAAGATGGAGGGTCGGTGGGACGTGTACCGTCCGGGCCAGCGCTGGCGCGCCCCGGCCTTCCGGGCGCGCGCGATCGTCGGGACGGCAGCGGCAGAGGCGGTCGGGTTCGACCTCGCGATGGTAGAGGTCCTCCCGACGGCCGACGAGGGCCGCGTCGTCGGGCATCTCGGTCCCGACCCGCTGTCGCCCTCATGGGATGCCGCCGAGGCCGCGCGGCGCCTGTCGGGCGACGACCGCGCCGTGCACGTGGCGCTCCTCGATCAGCGCAACGTCGCGGGGTTCGGCAACGAATACGCGAACGAGCTGCTGTTCGTCCGCGGCATCCTGCCGACCCGGCCCGCCACCGACGTCGACGTCGCGGGCCTGCTCGACACCGGTGCGCGGATGATCCGGCTCAACCGGGACCGTCACGGCCGCACGTTCACCGGCGACTCCCGTCCCGGGCAGCAGGACTGGGTCTACCGGCGCGAGGGCAAGCCGTGCCGGCGCTGCGGCACGCTCATCCGGAAGACCGAGCTCGGAGCCGACCCCACCGAGGAGCGCATCGTCTTCTGGTGCCCGCGCTGCCAGGTGTGACGTCTGCGGCCCTCAATGCCCGAGGTAGCGGCCGGGGCGATGGTTCAGGGCGAGCACGAGGTTCAGCAGCACGGCGCCGGCAGCGCTCATCAGCACGTTGGGCCACGGCACGACCAGGAGGGCCGCGACGATCACGAGCACGTCGAACATCATGAGCGTCCAGCCGGCGCGGATGCCGGTGCGCTCCTGCAGCAGCAGCGCGATGATGTGCACGCCGCCGACGCTGGATCGGTGGCGGAAGAGGATCAGCACCCCGACGCCCGCCAGCAGGTTCCCCGCGAGGGTGCCGTAGACGGCGTCGATGTCGCCGACGGGGAGGTACGTCTGGTGCACGAACGCGAAACCCGACACGAGGGCGATCGACACGATGGTGCGGATCGTGAAGTCCCAGCCCTTCTTCCACACCGCGAGCACGGCGAACGGCACGTTGATGACCGCGAACAGCAGCCAGAACGGCCACGGCGTGGCGTAGCCGAGCAGCAGGGAGAGACCCGCGGTGCCCCCGGTGACCGCGTGCGCCGCGTGCAGCAGGTGGAGGCCCAGCGAGGCGGCGAACGTGCCGGTGAGGATGCCGAGGACGTCCTCGAGGACGCTGTGCTCGGTGGCCTTGTCGTCGAAGACCAGGGAGGGCCCCGTCGTCGGGTCGGGCTCCTCCGCGGGGGTGCGATCGGGGGTGGTCACGGCACCCATCCTCGCATCCGGGTCGCGCCCGGCATCCACGGTCCGCGCCGCCCTGCTCTCATAGGCCTCGCCTAGACCGGCCACACGGGCTGCATGAGGCGGGCCGCGACACTGACCGACATGAAGACGCGACTGAAGCAGGGACTGATCGCCGGCGGCGTCGTCGTGGCGCTGACGGCGACGGGCGGCACCGTCTGGGCGCTCGACCAGTTCGTCGTGCCGCACGTCGTGGTCGAGGACGTCGCCGCCTACGAGGCCGCGCAGTCCGGCACCGCCACGACCGGCGACGAGGCGGCAGACGACGGGGCGGAGCCGGTGATCACCGACACGTCCTTCACCTCGGACGACGCCGCGGTGGAGATCACCACCGTCACCGAGGGCGCCGGCGACGACACCGTGACGTATCACGTGGCCGACATCGAGCTGAGTGACGCGACTGTGCTGCGGAGCGCCTTCGCGAAGAACCAGTTCGGCGAGAACATCACCGATCTCGTGTCGACCATCGCCGAGGACAACGGCGCGGTGTTCGCCGTCAACGGCGACTACTACGGCTTCCGCGACAGCGGCATCGTCATCCGCAACGGCGTGGTGTACCGCGACCAGGGGGCCCGCGAGGGGCTCGTCTTCTACGAGGACGGCACGGTCGCCGTGTACGACGAGACGGAGACGACGGCCGCGGA
Organism: Microbacterium sp. T2.11-28; assembly: GCF_950097975.1. Classification (GTDB taxonomy): domain Bacteria; phylum Actinomycetota; class Actinomycetes; order Actinomycetales; family Microbacteriaceae; genus Microbacterium. The sequence continues at coordinate 504,711 of NZ_CATNHF010000012.1, read as the reverse complement.
GCTTCTGGCCGACGGCGCGTGGAACACGCTCAGCTTCGGTCCCGCCGTGGTGGAGGACGGGGTGGCGGTCGACGGCATCGACGAGGTCGAGATCGACACGAACTTCGGCAACCACTCGATCCAGGGCGAGCAGCCGCGGACCGCGATCGGGGTCGTCGACGAGAACCACCTCGTGATCGTGGTCGTCGACGGCCGCGACACCGGGTACAGCCGGGGCGTCACGATGACCGAGCTCGCCCGGATCATGGTCTCGCTGGGGGCGACGACGGCGTACAACCTCGACGGCGGCGGCTCCAGCGAGATGTGGTTCGACGGAGAGGTCGTCAACCAGCCCTCCAACGGCGGCGAGCGCGCCACGAGCGACATCCTCTACCTGGCGGGGTGACCGGCGTGCACGTGATCCTGATCCCCGCCTTCGAGCCCGACGGGCGCCTGGTCGAGCTCGTCCGTGTTCTGAGGGATGGGCCGGAGCGCGCGCCGGTGCTGATCGTCGACGACGGGTCGGGCGCCTTCTACAGGGACGTCTTCGCCGCGGCGGAGACCGCCGGAGCGGTCGTGGTGGCCCACCCCCGCAACCGCGGCAAAGGTGCGGCGCTGCGCACAGGGTTCGCGGAGATCGCCCGCCGGTGGCCGGCGGCGCCGGTCGTCACGGCCGATGCGGACGGCCAGCACACGCCCGAGGACATCCGCCGGGTCGCCGTCGCCCTCCGTCGCGCGAGCGGCGCGACGCCGACGATCGTGCTCGGCGCGCGGAGCTTCACCGGCGCGGGCGGCGGTGCGGTGCCGATGCGCAGCCGTGTCGGGAACGTCATCACCCGCGGCCTGTTCCGTCTCGCGACCGGGCAGCGCCTGACCGACACCCAGACGGGACTGCGCGGCTACCCCCCTCCGGTGCTGCCGTGGCTGCAGCGGCTGCGCGGCGACCGGTTCGAGTACGAGTTCGCGATGCTGCTGCGGGCCCGCGAGACGGGCATCGCCCTGGCCGAGGTGCCGATCGCGACGGTGTACCTCGAGGGGAACGCGTCGAGCCACTTCCGCCCCCTGTCGGACTCGGTGCGCGTATCCGCGCCGCTGCTGCGGTTCACGGCGTCGGCGCTGCTCGCCTTCGCCGTCGACACGCTCGCGCTGCTCCTCCTCCACACGCTCACCGGCTGGCTGCTCTTCTCGGTCGTCGCCGCGCGGGTGATCAGCGCGAGCCTCAACTTCGCGGTAAACCGCTCGCTCGTCTTCGGGGCAGCTCGCACGGTGCCGCTGCGGACGGCCGCCGCACGGTACTTCTCGCTCGCGGGCCTGCTCCTGACGGCCAGCTACGGCCTGCTCACCGCCCTGTCGGATCTCGGTCTCCCCCTGCCGGCGGCCAAGCTCGTGACCGATGCGACGCTGTTCGTCGTGAGCTTCGCCGTGCAGCGCGCGGTGGTGTTCGCACCGGCCCGATCCCCGGCGGAGCGATCGCCGGCTCCGATGCCCGTCTGGGAATGAACATGCCCCTGCATGCGTTGTCTTCACTGTCAGGAGGACCAGTGGGCAAGAACTACGTCGACATCGAGAACGACCGGGGCGAGACGCTGCGCTACCGCAAGCACGTCAACGGTCGGGGCCTCATCGCGAACGGGGCCAAGGTACACGCCAGCGCGCTCGTCGAAGCCGGCGCGTATGTCGAACCCGGAGCACAGATCGCGGCAGGCGCGCACATCGGACGCGGCGCCTGGATCGAACCGGATGCGGTGATCGGTCCGGAGGTCGAGATCGCGCCGCACGCGCACATCGGACCGGGAGCGGCGATCGGGCCGCGCGCCAAGATCGGCGTCCGCGCCTTCGTGGGTGCGAACGCCCGCGTGGCCGGCGGGTCGCTCATCGGCGACGACGAGTCGATCGGCGACGGCGAGGCCGTGGCCACCGACCGGCGCGGGCTGCACCTGGCGGCCTGAGACCGTCCCCACGTCCGTGCCCTCGCCTAGGGTGAGGGCGTGAGACGCGCGACGACCGGACGACGTCGCGCGCGTCTCGTCGTGGCGGTGATCGCCGCGCTCATCGTGGCGGCGGCGGTGGTGATCGCCGTCTGGGTCGGAGCGGGGGTCGTTCCGACCTTGCCGGGGAGCGAGGGCGGGTCGTACTCGCCCGCTTCGGAGGCACCGGAACGTCCGGGCGACGCCTTCGCGCTCACCGTCGACGACGTCGTCGACGGCGACACCCTGCGCGCGACGGTGGTCGCGCCGAATGAGGTCGTGACGACGCGCGAGCAGATCCGCATCCGCCTCATCGGCATCGACACCCCGGAAGTCACGCCGCCCGTGGAGTGCGGGGCCGACGCGGCGACCGATCACCTGCGGGAGCTGCTCCCGGAGGGCGCGCGCGTCTGGGCCTCGGTGGACCGGGACTCATCGGACCGGTACGAGCGCCGCCTCTTCTACCTGTGGACCGACGACGGCGTCTTCGCGAACCTCGACCTCGTCGCCGCCGGTCACGCCGAGGCGATGCCGGTGCGGCCGAACCTGCGTCACGCCGACCTGTTCGCCGCCGCGGAGGAGCAAGCACGGGCGTCAGGTCGCGGCCGCTGGGGTTCCTGCTGACGCGCCCCCGGGTGCGCTCATCGCCGAGCCGACAACCTTCGTGCGAGCCGACACGATCCTGACGCGATGGATCGTGTCGGTTCGGCAGAAGCTTGTCGGCTCGGCGAAGAGGGCAGGGGGTCAGGCGAAGAGGAAGAGGACGAAGCCGAGCAGGGGCAGCGTTCCCTGGATGAGCGCCGGCCGCAGGTACTTCGCGCCCGAGGTCACCAGCACGAGCGCCGCGGCGAGCATCGAGCCGAGGCTGAACAGCACGAGCGTGCGTCCGGCGACCGCGGCGGCCGTGGCGGGGTCGCCCGCCCAGAACAGCGCAAGCCCGATGACCACGCCGATCGCCAGGAACAGGTTGTAGAAGCCCTGGTTGTAGGCCATCGGCTTGGTGGTGTCGGCGGCGGCCTGATCGGCGACGCCGAAGCGGCGCCACACCTTCGGCTGGCTCCACTGGATGCTCTCCATCACGAAGATGTAGACGTGGAGGAGAGCGGCCAGCGCGGCCGCGATCGTCGCGATGATCGGCACCATGTCCTGACGATAGCGCGACTACGCTGACTGCATGGCTGCGGGACGGGGATCGAAGGGCGCGCGCCGACCGTCGTCTCCGTCGCGGAAGGCCGCGAAGGGCACGACCCCCCGCACGCAGCGCGGCGCGAAGACCCCGCCCAGCAAGAAGTCCGCACCGGCCGCCCGCGCCGCTGCGCCGTCGGCTGCCGCCGACCCGACCGAACCCGCCGGACCTTTCCGGCTCGGCGCGGTCGCCGGGACGACGCCCGGCAAGTGGATCGACATCTGGCAGGAGCGGATGCCGCGCACGCCGCTGGAGCTGATCCCCGTCGCCGTGGCCGACCAACGTGGCGCCCTGGACGACGGCGCGGTCGACGCTGCGCTGGTGCGCCTGCCGATCGAGCGCGACGGGCTCCACGTGATCGCTCTCTACGAGGAGATCCCCGTCGTGGTGTGCGCCGCGGACTCGCATCTGACAGCGGCCGAGGAGCTCACCGCGGCGGACCTGGTCGGCGAGGTGGTGATCACCCCCCGCGACGACGTGCTCGGGCTGGAGCTGCCGGGCGTCGTGGCGCCGCGCTTCGCCGCCCCCGAGACCACCGAGGAGGCGATCGCCACCGTCGCCGCCGGCGTCGGGGTGGTCATCGTCCCGATGTCGCTGGCGCGGCTGCACCACCGCAAGGACGTCGACTTCCGGCCGCTCACGGGCGGCCCGCTGTCGGGTGTCGCCCTCGCGTGGCCGTCGGGCGACCCGTCCGAGCTCGTCGACGTCTTCGTCGGCATCGTCCGGGGGCGCACCGCGAACTCCTCGCGCGGCTGACGCCCCAGCGAGCGCGCGACGCCGAGCGCGCACGACGAGGGGCCGGCGGTGCCCCCCGACCCCGCCGGCCCGAAGACCGATTCCCCCAAAGATCCCGTCCGGCCTTCATGAACGACCTGCTGATCCCCCGCGGGGACGACGATCGCATCCCCATGCGGGCGTCACCAGGTCGTTCATTGATCAGGAGCGGCCTGCAGGCATCCTGATACACGCGCCGCGAAGATTTCTTCCGGTGGCCCGGAAGTCCCGTCGGATCGGGAGTTCGGGGACGTGTCGATCAGAGTCCGGCGCCGTGGCACTGGAAGGGGGCGACGACGCCGGTGCGGGTCTGGGCCGTGGCCAGCGCGACGGCGGGCGCAGCGCCCGCAGCGAGTTCGACGTGCAGGGCTCCCAGCAGTTCGCACGCGTCGTCGTCGGCGACCACCACCGGAGCGGCGATCACGCAGCCGACGCCGGCGTGCAGCCACGCCCGCGTCATGCCGACCGCTTCCTCGCCCCAGCGCACCGACGAGCGACCCACCTCGCAGGCCGACAGGATGACGGTCCGCGGCACCGGTCGCACCTGGTCGACGTCGTAGCCGAACAGCACGCCGTCGGCGAGCTCGAGACCGGAGAAGAGGGGGTTGTCGGCGGCGTGACGCCCGTGCGCCGCCACGTGGAGGAGATCCACGTCGCGAGCGAGCGCGGTGACCTCGGCGACGGTCACCTCCTCGCCGCGCAGCTGTCGTGCACCCTGCCACGACGCGGCGGCGACGGCGATCTCCTCCTCGCCGCGCGGCACTCGCGGTCCCGCGGCGAATCCCGCACGCCGGGCCGGCACGACCTCGCTGCGCGCCCAGCGCGAGGCCGACGCCGCCAGCGTGAACGGCCGGCCCGCGAGAGCGGGGAGCATGCTCCACGGGACGCCGGACAGCACCCCCGGAGCGGTGATCACGAGGCGCCGGCCGCCCGCATGACGCAGGGGGACATCGACGAGCGCGCGGGACAGGTCGGCCAGACGCGCGGCGAGCGAGCGACGGATGACGTCGGCCATGGGGCCGGTGCGCACCGAGGCGACCATGTCGAGGTCGGCGCGGAGCCCGGGGATGGCTTCGCGAGCGGCCGCCCAGCCCTCCAGCTCGACGAGAGCCGCGTCACTCGCGGTCACGACCACGCACGACAGGCCGGCGCTCCCGTAGACGTAGGCGAGCGCCGCGGTGTCCTCGTCCAGGCGCGATTGCAGCTGCGTCAGCTCGAGGCGCGCCTCGACGTCGGCGGCGCCGGTGCGCGACCACTGGTGCTGGCGGACGCGGTCGCCGAGCGTCACCGCGCGCGGGTCGGACAGCCAGTCCGCGCCGGGGAGGTCGGCGCGGAGCATCCGCAGCTCCGCCAGGTCGGCGGCCACCTCGGGGTCGGGGGGAGGACGCAGCGGCACGACCTGCTGGCTCAGCTGCCGCGCCCGCTCCGACCATTCGAACACCCGGTCGGGTCGCCGTGAGCGCACCGCCGAGTCGATGCCGGCCAAGAGGAGTCCCTGCCCGTGCATCGCCACCGAGGTCTGCAGGTCGAGGCTGCCGTAGGCGGAGCGCCACTGGGCCAGCTCGTCCAGGCCGGCGGCCGCTTCGCGCTGCACCGTGGGGATGCGGCCTGCCGCGGCGGCGCGCACCGCCCGCACCTCGTACGCCATGAGCCGCACATCCAGCGACGCCCCGGGCGCCAGCCGCGGCATCCGTCCGGGCTCCCGTCCGCTGCGCGCGCGCCACAGCTCGCGTGTCAGCCGGAGCGCGGCCGCCTCGTTGCGGAAGCCGGCTCCCGCCAGCTCGCGCGCGACCGCGTCGACCTCGGCGTCGTCGACGCGACGCGCGCTGCCGCGGATGCGCCCGGACCGGTCCATCGCACCCCGCGACATCCGCGACCGCAGGCGGATGCCCTCGGCCCGCGCCGCCCACGACGCCGACCCGACGCTGCGGAACCGCCGGGCGGCCGTCCGCGCGACCTGCTCGGCGCGCGCCGGCTCGTGGCGCAGCAGGGAGGAGGCCAGATGGAGTTCGGCCTCGGCGCGGGCCTGCGGCATCCCGTCCGCACCGAATGCGGCCGCGGCCGATTCGAGAAGGCGCTCGGCCTCGGTGACGAGCCCGGCGTCGCGCAGGACCTCGGCGCGATCGCTGTCGCAGATGGCCGCGTTCGCGGGCGAGAAGCCGGCCAGCACGGGCCGGGCGGCGCTCATCTCGCGCATCGCGCGGACCAGTTCGCCGCCGAGGAGAGCCGTGTAGCCGAGGTTGTGCTGCGTCTCGGCGATGTCGGCGGGGCCGCCGTGCTCGCGGTACACGACGAGAGCGTTCTCGAGGTCGGCGGTGCTGGCGGCGAGGTCCCGCCGCTGCATGTGGACGAGGCTGCGATTCAGCCGGAGGTTGGCCACCGCGATCGGATCGTCGGGGATCGTGTCGATCGCCCGACCGAGCCACTCCAGCCCTTCGTCGAGGCGGCCTTGGTTGACGAGCACGCTCCCGAGCTGTCCCGCGAGCACACCGCGTGTGTGCGGACTGATGCGCGGGTCGGCAAGCGCCTCCCGGCAGGTCCGCTCCCCCGTCTCGGAGTCACCGGTCTGCGTCAGGGAGAACGCGCGGGTGCCGATGATCCGCGCGGCGAGGTCGGGGTCGTCGGCCGCGGCGGCCGCCCGCGCGAGCATGTCGGCGGCGTCGGCGTAGCGCCGCTGCGCGGACAGCTCGCGGCCGCGCGCATACAGCTCTTCTGCCGTGGGGGTCACCCCCACAGCATGCCGTGCCTGCCGCCCTTCGCGCGACGCGCACGCGTCAGGCCTCGGCGGCGACCACCTTCTCGACGATCTCGCACACCGAAGGAATGCTCTTCTCCGGCGGCGTCGGTGCCGAGCTCGGCGAGAGGGCGGCCGCAACGCGCCCCGCCACGAGCGGTGCGGCGAACGACGTACCGCTCCAGACGGCGAAGCCGCCGCGGAAGTCCTCGGGGCCGATCGTCAGGCGCTGCCGTTCGTACTCGTCATCTCGCGCCGACGCCTGCAGTCCCCCGTAGAAGTCGGGAAGCGTGCTCACGACCGCGGCCCCGACCGCGTACGTCCGCACCCACGGACCGACGTTGGAGAAGAGCGCCGTGGTGCGCCGGTCGGGGTTCAGCGCCCCCACCGAGATGTGCGGGGCGCCGCCGTCGGGGACGATGCCGTTGTCGGCGCCGGGCCACGCCCACAGCGACGCCGGGAACGTGGGGCGGTCGATCGCGTCGTTGCCCGCCGAGACGATCACGGCCGTGCCGAGGTCGCGGAGCACGGTGAGCAGGTCGTAGAGGTCGCGCGTGTACAGACCGTCCTCCGGCGTCTCGTGGTAGTAGCCGAGCGACAGGCTGAGCACATCGATCGGCCGTCCGCCCTCATCCCCGTTCTGGTAGCGGGAGACGAGCACCCCCAGGTCCTCGATGACCGCGAGGAGGTTGGACTCCTCGACGAGCCCCTGGGCGTCGGCGACGCGCACGGCGAGGATGTCGGCATCCGGCGCGGCCTGGCGGACGATGCCGGCGATGAAGGTGCCGTGCCCCGACACCTCGTCGAGCTGTCCGTCGAGAGGTCCGTAGAGGTCGGGATAGATCTCGGGGTTCGCCTCGTCGTCGAGGCCGACCGGGCGCCCGTCGATGGTCACGTGCCGATCGACGATGTCGTCGGGCAGCCAGTCGTGGGTGCCCGCGCCGGTGTCGAGCACGGCCACGACCGCACGACGGTGCCCGTCGGGAACCGGGGTGCGCAGCGGCGCCGCCCCGACCCACGCGACCGGCTGCCGGCCACCGGACCCGTTGTCGGCGTACTCGCCGACCGGGTTGGTCTTGGTGAACGGATTCGTCTTCGTGAACGGGTTGGTCTTCGTGAAGGGGTTCGTCTTGGTGAACGGGTTCGTCTTGGTGAACGGATTGATCCCGATGGGGTCGACGGTCAGCACGTGGTCCAGCCCCACCCGGTCGAGGCCGGCGGCCCGCAGCGTCGCCGCCACGTCGACCTCGCCGTCCCGGCCCCGGACCGCGTCGCCCTGGAGCGCGTCGCGACGCACCTGCTGCAGCACCCGCCACGCATCGGGAAGGGCGGGCGAGATGCCGCGGACCTTCTCGTCGGGCGTGGTCAGCCGCACCCGGATCACCCGCGGTGCGCCGGGCAGACGGGGCGCGGGCAGCTCGCCCTGCTCGAGATCGGAGCCGTCGAGCAGCTCCGGCACGACCCCCCAGCCGAACGAGCGCGCGGCTTCGCGGACCCGGCCGTACGGACCGTCCTCCCGCTCCAGCTCCTTGTCGTCGGGCGCGAAGCTCACGAGCAGCCGGTGAGGCACATAGACGGTCTGGAACGCCTCGATGCCGTCGAGCGGCTCCGTGCCGGGGTCCAGCGCCACCGCCGAGATCACCGAGCCGCGGGCGCGGTCGCGCCACGACCATCCCTTCGGCTGCGGGGGTTCGGAACCGCGTCGCTCGTCGACCATGGGTCATCCTCTCGTGTGTGCCGCGGGGGCGGCCGGTGAGTCAGGCGTTCACACCTCGAAGCGGGGCGTGCGCAGCTCGGCCGGTGTTCCGGCATCCGTCGCCGCGGCGAGGATCACGCGCAGCCGCGTCATGCCGACCGGGATGCCGTCGAAGGCGAAGCGGCCGTGCTCGGGGGCCGTCGTCCAGGAGCGGCCGTCCTGCTCGAGTTCGATGGAGACGGCGGGCGCGTCGACCCAGCCGTCCACGCGCCGCAGGCCGGACTCGACCGGCACCACGTGCATGAGGACGCTGGCCGTGCCGTCGCTGAACTGCAGCGTGAGCGCGTCGGCGTCGCCGCGGACCGCCGCCAGGTCGGTCTGCGACACGAGCGTCAGCAGCGCGTACTCCCGCGACAGGTCGGCGGTCGCCACGGCGGCCACCATCCGGTCGACGAGGTCGGCCGGGGCCGGGTCGACGTCCTCCCAGGTGCGGCGCAGGGCCCGGAACAGCTCCGCGTCGGTCTCAGCGCTCATGAGGCGTCTCCTGTCCATCCGTCACCCGTCAGGGCGGTGCGCAGCTTCGCGAGGCACCGCTGCCGTGTCGGTCCGATCGATCCCACGGGCATCGCGAGGTCCTGTGCGATGCGGGCGTAGTCGGGACGCTCCTCGAAGGCGACGATCCGCAGCAGGCGCCGGCAGCGCTCGTCGAGGATGCCGACGGCGCGCCAGAGCCGCGAGTCGCTGTCGGCGACCTGTGCGCGCTCCTCGGCGGAGACCTCGACCGGCAGATGCGGCTCGATCTCGGTGTCGTCCGTGGCGCGCACGCGCTGGTGCGCCTTCGCGGTGCGCCACGCCTCCCGGCGCGCGCATGTGGTCAGCCAGCCGGCTACCGCACGGTCCTCGGCGATGGTCTCGTGGCGGCGCACGAGCGTCAGCCAGGTGGTCTGGACGACGTCCTCGGCGAGGGAGCGCTCGAGCCCGTACGCGCGCACGACGTGCCACAGCACGGGCGTCATGAGGCGCACGAGGTCGTCCATGGCGCGGGTGTCGCCGCCGCGCCAGCGGGTGAACGCCGCGGCTGCCCGGTCCCAGATCGAGACGTCGCCGACCGACCGACCGTCGTCGTCGGGGTCGTCCCGCACGTGCGACGGGTCGGTTGCAGTCATACCGCCCATTGTGGCCACATCTTGAAGAGCGGGCCAGAGCGCCCCTGATACATCCGCGATGACACGTTCCTGGTCGTGTGCGCGGACCCCGCCTAGACTCGGGCCATGCGCCCGCTCGTCTACCTCTGCGTCCGTCCGCAGCAGGGTGCGGCCGCCGCCGAGTACGAGTCGTTCCGCAGCGCCATGAGGCTGGACGAGCAGTCACTGGAGCGCTGGGACCTCGTCACGGCGCCGCTTCCCACGGACGCCGTCGAGCGCTGGCGGGGGGTCGTCGTCGGCGGGAGCCCGTTCAACGTCACGGATCCCGAATCGACGAAGACCGATGTGCAGCGCCGGCTCGAAGCCGACTTGGCCCGCCTCGCCCGGGAGGCCGCCGCCGGGTCCGTAGCCGCACTGTTCACCTGCTTCGGCATCGGCGTCGCGACCCGCGCCCTCGGCGGCGACGTCACCCGCGCCTACCCGGAGGACACCGGTCCGACGACCGTGTCGCTCACCGCCGACGCCGCCGCCGATCCGCTCTTCGGCGGGCTCGCCGACACGTTCGCGGCGCTGACCGCCCACAAGGAGGGCACCGGGCGCGTGCCCGAGGGCGCGGTGCTGCTCGCCACGAACGAGGCGTGCCCCGTGCAGGCGTACCGCGTGGGCGACCGCCTCTACGCGACGCAGTTCCACCCCGAGCCGACCGGCCGGGCCTTCACCGAGCGCATGGCCGTGTACCGCGACGACGGCTACTTCGCCGCGTCGGACTACGACGCGATCGCCGCACGCGTGCTGGCCGCCTCGCTCACCGAGCCGGTGCGCATCCTCCGCGCCTTCGCCGAGACGTTCTGACGCGGGGGCGCGGCGTTTCGTCTCGTCGCTGCGCTCCTCGCTCAACGACCGGGGGAAGGACGCTCGGTCGTTGAGCGAGCGCAGCGAGACGAAACGAGACCACCCTCGACCCGGGGACCGGGGCGCCCCGGTGTCACACCATCCAGGCGGCCTGCCGGGCGGCGCCCAGGGCGACGTACTCGCCCGGCGCGGGCACCTCGACGGGCACACCGAGCACGTCGGGCGCGACGCGTCGGACCGCCTCGGACTGCGCGGCACCGCCGATCAGCAGCGCCCGCTCGATCGGCACGCCGGCCGCCCGCAGCGCGTCCACTCCGGCGCCGAGCCCCCGCAGCATGCCCTCCACGGCCGCACGCGCCAGGTTCTCCCGCGTCGTCGAGGCGAGGGTCATGCCGGTGAGGGATGCCGTGGCATCCGGCAGGTTCGGAGTGCGCTCGCCCTCGAAGTACGGCACCAGCGTCAGCCCCGCCGCGCCCGGCTCGGCGGCGAGCGCGAGACGGGACAGCTCGGCATGGTCCACGCCGAGGAGCCGAGCGACGGCGTCGAGCACGCGCGCGGCGTTGAGGGTCACGACGATCGGGAGGAAGTGCCCGTCGGCGTCGGCGAAGCCGGCCACCGTCCCGGACACGTCGCGGACCGGTTCGGCGCTGATCGCGAAGACGGTGCCGCTCGTGCCGATCGACACGACGACGTCGCCGAGACCGGCGCCGACGCCCAGGGCGGCACCCGCGTTGTCACCGGCGCCCGGGCCGACGCGGCGGCCGGCGGAATCGGCGACCGACTCGCGCGGGCCGAGCACGCGCGGCAGCACCGCATCGTGACCGAGGGCCGCGACGAGCAGCTCGCGGTCGTACGCGTCGTCGGCGGGGTTCCAGTACCCCGTGCCGGATGCGTCGGAGCGGTCGGTGACGAGCTCGTCCAGCGCCGCCTCCGCCGTCTCCCCCGATCCGTCCGCGACGGGACCGAAGCCGCGCAGGCGCCAGGTCAGCCAGTCGTGGGGCAGCGCCACCGCCGCCACGCGCGCGGCGTTGTCGGGCTCGTGGTCGCGCAGCCAGCGCAGCTTGGTGATCGTGAACGACGCCACCGGCACGAGCCCGGTGCGACGCGCGAGCGCGTCGGCGCCGAACTCGGCGATCAGGTCGGCGGCGGCGCCGGCCGAACGCGTGTCGTTCCACAGCAGCGCGTCTCGCACGACGCGACCCTGCGCGTCGAGGGCGACCATGCCGTGCTGCTGCCCGCCGATCGACCACGCGGCGACGTCATCCATGCCGCCGGCAGCGGCGATCGCCGTCTGCAGCGCCGTCCACCACGCCTCGGGGTCGACGCTCGTCCCGTCGGGGTGCGACGCGCGCCCCTCGCGGACGATCGCTCCCGTGTCCGTATCGACGATCACGACCTTGCACGACTGCGTCGAGCTGTCGACGCCCATCACGAGTGCCATGGCGGCATCCTTCCGTGTTCTGACTGCCGCGCGCGCGTCTCGGCGCCGAGAGGTCGTCCCGGCGCCGAGGGCGCTGCGGCGGTGCGGCGGCGGCCGATCAGCGCGCGCCGAGCAGGTGCTCGGTCGCGAGCTGCTGCAGGCGGACGAAGCCGAACCCCTTGCCGCCGAGGTAGGCGTCGGCGTCGAAGTCCTCGTAGGCGGAGCGGTCGGCGACGAAGTCGTCGTACGTCTCGCCCTCGCCGAAGGTCGGCTGCGACAGCTCGGCGACGCGCGCGGCGACGAGCGCCTCCTGCACCTCGGGGTCGGCGCGGAAGGCCGCGGCGCGCTCCTTGAGGAGCAGGTAGGTGCGCATGTTCGCGGCGGCGGACTCCCACACGCCCGTCTCGTCCTCGGTGCGGCTCGGCTTGTAGTCGAAGTGCCGCGGACCCGTGTAGGCCGGACCGCCCTGCGGGCCGCCGTGCTCGAGGAGGTCGACGAGCGCGAAGGCGTTGTGCAGGTCGCCGTGACCGAACACGAGGTCCTGGTCGTACTTGATCCCGCGCTGGCCGTTGAGGTCGATGTGGAAGAGCTTGCCGTGGTACAGCGCCTGCGCGATCCCGGCGGCGAAGTTCAGCCCCGCCATCTGCTCGTGCCCGACCTCGGGGTTGAGGCCGACCATCTCGGGGCGCTCGAGGGAGTCGATGAACGCCAGGGCGTGTCCGACCGTGGGCAGGAGAATGTCGCCGCGCGGCTCGTTCGGCTTGGGCTCGATGGCGAAGCGCAGGTCGTACCCCTTGCTGACCACGTAGTCGCCGAGGAAGTTGACCGCCTCGCGGTAGCGCTCCAGCGCCGCCTGGACGTCCTTCGCCGAGTCGTACTCGGCGCCCTCGCGGCCGCCCCACATGACGAAGGTCTGCGCACCGAGCTCGGCGCCGAGGTCGATCTGCCGCAGCACCTTGCGGATGGCGAACCGGCGGACGTCGCGGTCGTTGGAGGTGAAGCCCCCGTCCTTGAACACGGGCGCGCTGAAGAGGTTCGTGGTCACCATGGGGATGGTGAGGCCGGTGTCGGCGAGCGCGCCCTTCAGTCGGTCGATCTGCGACTGGCGCTCGGCTTCGGACGAGCCGAAGGCGAAGAGGTCGTCGTCGTGGAAGGTGAGGCCGTAGGCGCCGAGCTCCGCCAGCTTCTCGACGACGTGGACGACGTCGAGGGCGGGACGGGTGGGGCCGCCGAACGGGTCGGTGCCGTTGTATCCGACGGTCCAGAGCCCGAAGGTGAACCGGTCGGCCGGGGTGGGAGAGATGGGCATGACGCTCCTTTGCGCGACGTGCGGGGAATTGTTGTGGTCTACAACCTATACCCGCGGCCCGTGCCCGTCCAGTGGCAGACGCCGGATGATCGTCGCCCGCCTCGCCCGCGGGCAGCGCATTTCGGAATCAGCGCAACAAAAGCCGCCCGGGCTCTACAGTGGACGAGTGCGTGAGACGGTGGGCGTTCGCCAGGCCAACCTCGCCCGGCTGCTGCACCTCGTGCACCACAGCGGGCCGATCTCGCGCGCCGCACTCACGGAGGCGACCGGGCTCAATCGCTCCACGATCGCCGACCTCGTCGCCGAGCTCGTCGGCGAGGGCCTCGTCATTGAGCGCGCGCCCGACCCGAGCCGGCGGGTGGGACGGCCGTCGCCGATGGTCGCCGCCGACCCCACGGTGCTCGCCCTGGCCGTGAACCCGGAGGTCGACGCCGTCACCGTCGCGGCGGTGGGGCTGGATCGCCGGATCGCCGCCCGCGCGCGCATCGAGGTGCCCGAGCCGCCGACGCCCGAGAGCACCGTCGCGCTCACCACCGCCCAGCTCGCCGCGTGGCGTGACGGCGACCTCGCCGCCGCCCGGATCGTCGCCATCGGCGTGGCCGTGCCCGGCCTCGTGCGCCGCGTCGACGGCCTCGTGCGCGAGGCTCCGCACCTCGGCTGGACCGACGCCCCTCTCGGCGACCTCTTCCAGGCGGCGACCGGCCTCACCGCCTTCGTCGCCAACGACGCGAGCCTCGGGGCGCTCGCCGAGCACCTGTTCGGCGCCGCCGTCGGAGTCGACGACGCGGTCTACCTCAACGGCGGCGCGAGCGGCATCGGCGGCGGACTCATCGTCAACGGGATGCCGGTGACCGGTGCCGGCGGCTACGCGGGCGAGTTCGGCCAGAACCGGCCGGGCATCGCCGACGCCGCCGACCGCCGCGCCCCGGGAGGCGTGCTGGAGGACGAAGTGAGCCGGTCGCGGCTGCTGGAGGCCGTCGGTCTCGCCGGCGCCGACGAGCCGACGCTCGCCGCCGCGCTGGCCGAGGCCGCCCAGGCGGACGCCTCGGCCATCGTCGGCGACGAGGTGGCGCGTCAGCGCCGCATCCTCTCCACCGCGCTCGCCAACGCCGTGAACGTGCTCAACCCGCAGGTGGTCGTGCTCGGCGGCTTCCTCGCGACCCTCGCGACCTGGGACCTGCCCGAGCTCACCGACCTCGTGCGCGCCCAGTCGATGCCCGCGAACGCGGCCGACGTCGCGCTGCTGCCCGCCGCACTGGGCGAGGATCGGCTGCTCATCGGCGCCGCGGAGGCCGCCTTCAGCGAGCTGCTGCGCGACCCCCTGAGCTCGAGCGGATCACCGAGCTCGGCCGGGTCGTCGTCGCCGGCGGAGCCGTCGTCGCGCGAGGGATGAGCTTGGTCGGAAGCCGCAGGTGGGTGACCTCCGGCTCCTCCCCCCGCAGCAGCGCGAGCAGCATGCCTGCCGCCTCCGCGCCCAGCCGTCCCATGGGCTGACGGACCGTCGTGAGCGCCGGCGCGTGCCGGGTGGCCTCGGGGATGTCGTCGAACCCGACGATCGACAGATCCCGCGGCACCTCGAGCCCCAGGTCCGCCGCGACCTGCAGGATCGCGAGCGCGGAGATGTCGTTCGCGGCGAAGATCGCGGTGGGCCGATCGGCGGTCGAGAGCATGTCGATCGCGACCTCCCGCGCGGTCGACTCCTGATAGCGGCCCGCGCCGACGTACGCGGGATCGAACGGGATCCCGGCGTCGGCGAGCGCGCGGCGGTAGCCCGCGTCGCGCGCGATCGAGGAGCGCAGGTCGGCCCGCCCTGCGATGTAGCCGATGCGCCGGTGCCCGAGCTCGATGAGGTAGCGCGTCGCCTCCCGGGCCCCGCCGAAGCTGTCGCACTCGACGATGGGCAGGTCGGCCGGCCCGGCGTGGGGGTCGACGGCCACGAGCGGCACCTCGGTGCTGACGTTGACCACCGTGGGGGTCACCATGATGGCGCCGTCGATGAGCGTGCCACTCAGGCGCGACAGCGAGCGGCGCTCCCAGCCGTCGTCGTCGCCGCGGGAGCCGGTGTAGGCGAGGAGGTCGTAGCGGGAGTCGCGCAGCGCCTCGCCCACGCCCTTGAGCACCTCGGCACTGAAGGGCTCGAAGTCGGCGACCAGCACGCCGATGACCCCGGTGCGGCGCGAGCGCATGCTGCTGGCGATGAGGCTGGACTCGTAGCCGAGCTCGGCGACGGCGCGAAGCACCCTGTCGGCGGTCTCCGTCGCCACGCCGTAGCGGCCGTTCATGGCCTTGGAGACCGTGGCCACCGAGACGCCTGCGCGCGCGGCGACATCGTGGATCGTCGGTCGCCGCTGGGTCATGTCGCCAGGATAGCCGGCTGGAAAACGGTTTCGAAAACGTTTGACACCGTTTTGTTGTGTTTAGAAACTTATGCAACCGGCCGCACCGCCGGGATGCCGACTCGACGAAGAGAACAGGAATCACATGAAAGCCCACAAGATCCTGGCCGGGGCCTCGCTCCTGATCGCCGGCTCGCTCGCGCTCAGCGCCTGCGGCGGCGGGGGTGAACCGGCCGCCGAGGGCGGTCCGGTGGAGATGACGCTCTGGCAGAACTCCACCACCGGTCCCGGACAGGAGTTCTGGAAGAACGCGATCGCCGCCTTCGAGGCGGAGAACGACAACGTCACGATCACGATGCAGTCCGTGCAGAACGAGGACATGGACGGCAAGCTGCAGACCGCGCTCAACGCCGGCGACCCACCCGACATCTTCCTCCAGCGCGGCGGCGGCAAGATGACCGCCATGGTCCAGGCCGGACAGCTCATGGACCTCACCGACCTCATCAGCGACACCGCCCGCAGCGAGATCTCCGAGGGGTCGTTCAAGGCCGAGACCTACCAGGACAAGGTCTGGGCCATGCCCCTGGCCGTGCTCCCGTCGGGCTTCTGGTACGCGTCCGACCTCTTCGAGGAGGCCGGCATCACCACGACGCCCACCACCGTCGACGAGCTCAAGGACGTCGTCGGCTCCCTCAAGGACGCCGGCATCGCCCCCATCGCCCTCGGCGCCAAGGACGCCTGGCCCGCTGCGCACTGGTACTACAACTTCGCGCTGCGCGAGTGCAGCCCGGCGACCATCGAGGCCACCGGCGACTCGAAGGACTTCAGCGACGCGTGCTGGCTGAAGGCGGCGCAGGACCTCGCCGACTTCGCGGCCATCGAGCCGTTCAACGAGGGCTTCCTCACCACCTCCGCCCAGCAGGGCGCCGGAAGCTCCGCGGGCCTGGTCGCCAACCACCAGGCCGCCATGGAGCTCATGGGTGCGTGGGATCCCGGTGTGATCGCCTCGCTGACGCCCGACGAGCAGCCCCTTCCCGACCTCGCCTGGTTCCCGTTCCCGGAGCTGTCCGGCGGCGCCGGTGAGCCCGGCTCGATGATGGGCGGCGTCGACGGGTACTCGTGCTCGGCCAAGGCGCCCAAGGAGTGCGCCGACTTCCTGAACTTCGTCGCCTCCGCCGACCAGCAGAAGGCCTACTACGAGGCGTTCAGCGCCCCGCCGGTCAACACGGTCGCCCAGAGCGCGGTGCAGGAGGAGTACCTGCAGCAGGTGCTCGAGGCCTACAACAAGGCGCCGTTCGTCTCGCAGTGGCTCGACACGGTGCTCGGCCAGAACGTCGGCAACGCGCTCAACGTCGCCGTCGTCGACCTGCTCGCCGGCAAGAGCACGCCCGAGCAGATGATGCAGTCGGTCGCCGACGCGGCCAAGAAGGGCTGACGGGCATCATGACCCTCAGCGAGACATCTGTGACGCACGCGCCGCAGACGGATCTCGCGCAGCACGGCGGGGGCGGCCACACGCCGCCCCCGCCCTCGCCGCGCCGCCGTCCGCGAGGGATCGGCTGGTCCGGCCGACTGGAGATCGCCCTCCTCGTCGGACCGGCGCTGCTGATCTTCCTCGGCTTCGTCATCTTCCCCGTCGCGATGGCGGCCTACTACGGCTTCTTCCGCTGGCAGGGCTACGGGCCGCCCACCGACTTCGTCGGCCTCCAGAACTACCTGACGATCATCACCGACCCCACGTTCCTCGAGGCGCTCGGCCACAACGGCTTCATCGTCATCGCGTCGATCGTGCTCCAGGGACCGGTCGCGGTGCTGCTCGCGCTCCTCCTCAACCGGCGCATGCGCGGGCAGTCCCTCATCCGGGTGCTCATCTTCGTGCCCTACGTCATCGCCGAGGTCGTCGTCGGCACCGGCTTCGGCCTCATGCTGCAGACCCAGGGCGCGCTCAACGGGCTCCTGCAGGACCTCGGACTGGGGAACCTGGCCCAGGACTGGATCTCCGATCCGTCCATCGCGATCTGGACCCTCATGGCGATCCTCACGTGGAAGTACGTCGGGTTCGCGGTGATCCTCTTCCTCGCGGGACTCCAGGGCATCCCGGAGGAGCTCTACGAGGCCGCCGCCCTCGACGGCGCCGGCTACTGGCAGACCCACTGGCGCATCACGCTGCCGCTGCTGGCACCGACCCTGCGGATCTGGGCGTTCCTCTCGATCATCGGGGCGCTGCAGCTGTTTGACCTCGTCTACATCATCTGGGGACAGTACGTCGCCTCCACCGCCGGCACCTCGACGATGGCGACCTACATGGTCGTCAACGGACGCAACGCCGGCAACTTCGGCTACGGCAACGCCGTCGCCGTGGTGATCTTCGTGATCTCGCTGATCGTCGCGCTCATCTATCAGCGCTTCGTGCTCCGCCGGGACACCGAAGGCGCCCTCACGGAAGGGAAGAAGGGCCGATGACCGCCGTCGCCGCACCCGCCACCGTCGCCGTCGTCACCCCCCGAGGGCGTCGCGGCCGCCGGGAGAAGCTCCCCTGGGGCAACCCCGTCGTCTACTTCGTGGCCCTCGTGGTCATCGCGCTCATGCTCGCGCCGGTGCTGTACATCATCATCGGCGGGTTCCGCAGCAACTCCCAGATCACCGTCGACCCGGCGGGCTGGCCCGACCCGTGGAACATCGAGAACTACCTGACGGTGCTCACGGGACCGCAGTTCTGGAACCAGGTGCTGAACTCGGTGATCACGGCCACCGCGACCACCGCCGGCGTCGTGGCGCTCGGGCTCATGGCCAGCTACGTCATCGCCCGCTACCGCTTCCGCGGGCGCGGCGCGCTCTACGCGCTGTTCGCCGCGGGCCTCATGTTCCCCATCACCGTCGCGATCACGCCGCTGTACATCGTGATCCGCGACCTCGGGCTCATGAACTCGCTCGGCGGCATCATCCTCCCGCAGATCGCCTTCGCCCTCCCGACGACCATCATCATCCTGGTGCCGTTCCTGCGGGCGATCCCCGACGAGATCCAGGAGGCCGCGTTCATCGACGGCTGCAGCCGGCTCGGCTTCTTCTGGCGCATGGTGCTGCCGCTGTCGGTGCCGGGCGTGATCACCGTCGGCATCCTCGCGTTCATCGGCAGCTGGAACAGCTACCTCCTGCCGCTGTTCATCCTCAACAACGAGGCCAGCTACACGCTGCCCCTCGGGGTGCAGGCCTTCTCATCGCAGTACTCGGTCGACACCGCCAAGGTGCTCGCCTTCACCTCGCTGTCGATGATCCCCGCGCTCGTGTTCTTCAGCCTCTTCGAGCGCCGCATCGTCGGCGGCCTCACCGGGGCCGTCAAGGGCTGAGCCGGCCCCGGCCCGCGCACCCGTCCCTCGCACCACCGCGCACCACCGCGCACCAAGGAGATCCCGATCGTGACCCTCACCTCCCCCGCCGTCTCGACCCGCGTCGCGAGCCTCCTGGCCCGCATGAGCCTCGAGGAGAAGATCGCCCAGCTCGTCGGGTTCTGGGTCGACCAGGGCGACGAGCTCGTGGCGCCGATGGCCGGCGAGATGGCCAGCTCCACGCGCTACGAAGACGCCGCCCGCCACGGCATCGGGCACCTGACGCGCGTCTACGGCACCCGGCCGGTCGATCCGGTCGAGCGCGCCGGCTGGCTGTGGGGCGAGCAGCGCCGGCTGGTGGAGGAGACCCGGCTGGGCATCCCCGCCATCGTCCACGAGGAGTGCCTCACCGGGCTCGCCGCCTGGAAGGCGGCCACCTTCCCCACACCGCTCGCGTGGGGAGCATCGTTCGACCCCGAGCTCGTCGAGCGCATGGGCCGCCTCATCGGAGAGTCGATGAGCGCGCTGGGCATCCACCAGGGGCTGGCCCCGGTCCTCGACGTCATCCGCGACCCGCGCTGGGGACGCGTCGACGAGTGCATCGCCGAGGACCCGTACGTGGTGGGCGTCCTGGGCACCGCGTACGTGCGCGGCCTCCAGGACGCCGGCGTGCACGCCACGCTCAAGCACTTCGTCGGGTACTCGGGATCGCAGGGCGGGCGCAACCACGCGCCGGTCCACGCCGGCCCGCGCGAGCTCGCCGACGTCTTCCTGCCGCCGTTCGAGATGGCGGTGCGCGACGGCGGGGTGCGCTCGGTGATGAACTCCTATGCCGAGATCGACGGGGTGCCGGTGGCGGCCACGCCGGCATACCTCACCGATCTCCTGCGCGGGGAGTGGGGCTTCGACGGCGTGGTCGTGTCGGACTACTTCTCCGTCGCGTTCCTGCACACCATGCACGGGGTCGCACAGGACCTCGGCGAGGCGGCCGTGCTCGCGCTGTCCGCCGGCATCGACGTCGAGCTGCCCACCGGCGACGCGTTCACGGGGCCGCTGATCGAGCTGGCGCGCTCCGGAGGGCTGGACCCCGAGATCATCGACCGCGCCGTCCTGCGGGTGCTCACCCAGAAGGACGAGCTGGGCCTGCTCGACGCCGTCTTCGACGAGCCGCCGACGTCCGTCGACCTCGATTCCCCGGCTCACCGTCAGGCGGCCCGCGATCTGGCGACCGCCTCGATCGTCCTCCTCACCAACGACGGCACCCTGCCGCTGCAGGCGCCGGCGCAGGCGCCGCTCCGGGTCGCGGTCGTCGGGCCCAACGCCGACAGCGCCGAGGCGCTCATGGGCTGCTATTCGTTCGCCAATCACGTGCTCGCCCACCATCCCGGGGTCCCCCTCGGGTTCGAGATCCCCTCGTTCGCCGCCGCGCTGACCGACGCGCTGGACGGCGCAGAGGTCACCCTCGCACACGGCTGCGACGCCGAGGGCGAGGACCGGTCCGGCTTCACCGCGGCCGAGGACGCCGCCCGCTCCGCGGACGTCGCGTTCGTCGTCGTCGGCGACCGCGCGGGTCTGTTCGGCCGGGGAACCGTCGGAGAGGGCAACGATGCGGAGTCGCTGGAGCTGCCCGGCGTGCAGCGCGAGCTCGCGGAGCGGATCCTCGCCACCGGCACGCCAATCGTGCTCGTGGTGGTATCGGGCCGCCCCTACGCGATCGACTGGGCACTGCGCGGCGAGCACGCCGCCGCGGCGGCCGTACAGGCCTTCTTCCCGGGCGAGGAGGGCGGCACGGCGCTGGCCGACATCGTGACCGGGCGGGTCTCGCCCTCCGGACGCCTGCCGGTCTCGCTCCCCCGCTCCGCCGGGGTGCAGCCCTACTCCTACCTCCACCCGCTCCTGGGCGGCCCGAACGAGGTCACGAGCGCCGACAACACCCCCGCGCTGCCCTTCGGCCACGGACTGTCGTACACCGCGTTCGCCCACGACGCCCTCGAGGTGCCGGCCGGGGCCGACGCGGGGGCGGGATTCCCGGCCAGCGTGCGGGTGCGCAACACGGGCTCCCGGCGCGGGGCGGACGTCGTCCAGCTCTACGCCCGCGACCGGTTCGCGAGCGTCACCCGGCCGGTGGCGCAGCTCGTCGCGTTCGCCCGCGTCGAGCTCGAACCGGGCGAGGAGGTCACCGTGCACTTCGACGTGCCGGCCACGCGGCTGGCCTTCGCCGGCAGGGACGGCCGCCGCATCGTGGAGCCGGGCGCCATCGACCTGTGGGTCGGCCCGTCGTGCGCGGAGCGCGAGACGACGGCCGTGCTCGAGCTCACCGGAGCGGTGCACGAGGTCACCGCGGCGGATCGCCGGATCGTCGACGTGTCGATCCGGCGCTGACGCCCGCCGGCGGCTCCGCGGCTCGCCGCCGCGCCCCTCACTCCAGCGTCAGCTCGACCGTCGCGAAGGCGTGCGCCGGGAGGGTGAGGCGGAGGACGCCGTCGGCACCGACCTCGGCGTCGAGCGGCGCGGGGGCGACCGCGTCGGGGGCCTCGGGAGTGTTGTGCGCCTGCGCGTCGGGCCCCGTGAGCACCCGCGCCCGCGCGACGACGGCCCGACGGCCGCGGAGGTCGACGGTCACCGGCAGCGGACCCTCGATCCCCGAGTGGGTGAGTGAGAGCAGCGCGGTGGCCCCGCGCGTCGACGCCGACAGCGAGAGGAGGGGCAGCTCCTCGTCGCCGACGGTGGCGGCCGGGGAGCGCACGACGTGCGAGGGCGCCGAGGCGGCGTCGTGGTGACCGACGTTCATCTCGTACACGTGGTAGGTCGGCGTGAGCACCAGCCCTCCCTCGTCGTCGGTCAGGATCATCGCCTGCAGCACGTTGAGGGTCTGGGCGATGTTGGCCATCCGCAGCCGCCCGGCGTGCCGATGGAAGGCGTCGAAGTGCAGTCCCGCCACGAGCGCGTCGCGCACGGTGTTCTGCTGGAAGAGGAAGCCCGGGTTGGTGCCCGGCTCCACCCGCCACCAGGTCCCCCACTCGTCGCACACCAGTCCGATGCGGCGCTCGGGATCGTACGCGTCCATCACGGCCTCGTGGGCGGAGATCACCCGCTCGACGCCGGCGGCGTGCGCGAGCGTCCGGTAGTACTGTTCGGCGTCGAACTCGGTGGCCGACTCCCGCTGTATGCCCGTTCCGGAATGCGTGTAGTAGTGGAACGAGATCGCCTGGTACGGGGACGCCTGCGGGTCGGGGGTGTTCGACGAGACCGCCGACGCCATCAGGGCGTGGGTCCACCGCAGGTCCGCGTCGGCGGCGCCCGCGGCGATCCTCGTGAGCCGGTTGCCGTCGTGGTCGCGGCAGAACGTCGCATACCGCCGCGCCAGCGACGTGTAGTAGTCGGGCGTCATGTGGCCGCCGCATCCCCATGCCTCGTTGCCGAGGCCCCAGAACGCGACCTGCCAGGGCTCGTCCCGCCCGTTCGCCCGCCGCAGCCGCGCCATGGGGCTGTCGCCGGAGCGGGTCAGGTACTCGACCCATTCGCTCATCTCCTGCACGGTGCCGCTGCCGACATTCCCGTTGACGTACGCGTCGGCGCCGAGCATCTCGCAGAGGTCCATGAACTCATGGGTCCCGAAGGCGTTGTCCTCGACCACATCGCCCCAGTGCGTGTTCACCATGGTCGGGCGCTCTGCGCGGGGGCCGACCCCGTCGCGCCAGTGGTACTCGTCGGCGAAGCATCCCCCCGGCCAGCGCAGGTTCGGCACGCGCAGGGCGCGGAGGGCGTCGACCACATCGGAGCGGATGCCGCGGACGTTCGGGATGTCGGAGTCCTCCCCGACCCAGAATCCGCCGTAGATGCACCGCCCCAGGTGCTCGGCGAAGTGCCCGTAGAGGTGGCGGCTGATGGTGTCTCCGGTGACATCCAGATCGACGACGGCGTGAGCGGCGGACATTGGTGCTCCCTTCCTGGGACGACCCTCGCAAACCCGCCGCGCGCGCGCCATCGGTGTGCGCAAAAATAGAGGATGCGCTCCTCGCCGACCCTCGCCGCGATCGCCGCCGCCTGCGGCGTGAGCGCGAGCACCGTCTCGCGGGCCCTGCGCGGGGCGGGTGACCTGTCCCCCGCGACGCGCGCCCGGATCGCCGCCGAGGCCCGCCGTGTCGGCTACGACCGCGGCGCCACCGCCCGCGGCCGCCCCCGCCGGCAGGCTGACGACCTCATCGATCTCGTGCTGTCCCACTTCGGGGGACCGTGGGCCGACGAGGTGATCGCCGGTGCGCGGGCGGCGGCCTCCGACCGCGGGTACGACCTCGTCCTCACCGGCGAGCGCGACGCCCCCGGCGACGACTGGCCGGAGCGCCTGCGGGCCCGCCGCCCGGCTGGGGTCGTGCTCGGGCTCCTCCTTCCCACCGACGCGCAGCTGCGCGTCGTGTCGGCCACCGGCATCCCCGTCGTGCTCCTCGATCCGCGCTCCGACCAGCGCCACCCCCTGCCGTCGGTGCGCTCGACCGACCGCACGGGTGTGCGCGACGCCGCCCGCCTGCTGCGCACGCGCGGCGTCTCCGCCGTCGTGGTCGTCGAGGGGGCGCCGTCGTACCGGTTCGGCCGTGACCGCGTGGCGGGCTTCCTCGCCGGGCTCGGAGACGATGTGCCGTGCGAGCGGGTGCACGCGTCGTGGGGTGCGGAGGAGGCGCGAGCAGCTGCCCGGCCGGCCCTGCGCCGGGCGACGGCGGGCGGCGGGACCGTGGGCGTGTTCGCCTGCTCGGATGAGATGGCGGTGGGCGTCTACCGCGCGGCCGACGACCTCGGGCTGGCGGTCGGCCGCGACGTGCTCGTGGTCGGCTTCGACGACATCCCCGCCGCGGCGTGGCTCTCCCCGCCTCTCACCACGGTGCGACAGCCCATCCGCGACATGGCCGCCGCCGCGGTGACCGCCGTGGCCGACATCGTCGAGGGACGCCCCGGCTCCCCCGGCCCGCGGGACTTCGCGACGCGGCTCGTCCGCCGCGGATCGGCCTGAGCCGTCGCCCGGTGCGGCGCGGTCAGGCGGCCGTACCGGACGTCGCCGCCCCGGGACGCCACGCGACGCGCACGAGGACGGCCGCGAAGAGGACGACCACCGCCGCGACGATCGCGGCGATGGCGATGGGCGTCGACGCCGGCTCGCCCGTGGCCCGCGCGACGCCGATCCACACGAGGCCCCACGCCATGGCGACCGCCGGCGCGAGGCGTCCTCCGGTGCCGAGGGCGAGGGCCGACCCGATGACGGCCACGACGGCGAGCACGCCGATCGCGACCGGCTCGGCGGCACCGGCCCACGATGCGGGGGCGACCTCCGCCGTGAGCCACGCGGTCACGTTGGCCACCGTCGCCAGGGCCACCCAGCCGAGGTGGAGGCCCACCGTGACGTCCATGAGCCCCACGTCGAGGGGTCCCTCCGGCGGCTGGGCGACGAGCACGCGCAGCGTCGCCGCCAGGGCGACGAGCAGCACGACGATCGAGATGACGGTGGCGATCAGGTTCAGGAACTGCGCGGCCAGCAGCCAGGCCCCGTTGAGCACCGCGGTGAGGGCGATCCAGCCGCCGACCGCGCGCTGCCGGGCACGGCTGCGCTGCCCGGGGAGCGCCTGCCAGACGGCGTAGGCCGCCATGAGCACGTAGATGACCGACCAGATGGCGAACGCGGGACGGTCGGGGGCCAGCACCGTCGAGTCCGCGTCCAGCGCTCCGCCCTGCAGATCGCGCACGTTGGTGCCGCCGAACAGCCCGGTGCCGACCATGGCCGCGACGATCATGAAGCTCACCGCGGAGAGCACGGCGACCTGTCGGACGATATCGGCGCGGGGCGTGGGGGAGGCCATGATCCGAACGTAGGCGCTGCCGGCGGCCGGCGACAGGGCCTTGACAGTGCCCGGGGCTAGGCCGGTCCGACGACCAGCGCGGTCTCGGGCGGGAGCACCCACTTCTCGGTGCGGCCGCCCTCGCCGTCGCCCGGCTCGCCGCGGGTCGTGAGCCACAGCGTCTCGCCGGGGCGGACGGGCACCTCCCACGGCACGGCGGAGAGGTTCACGAGCACGCGCGCGTCGCCGCGGGCGAGTTCGTAGACGCGGCCGCCGATCGCCTCGGCCGCCGCCCCGCCGTGACCTGCCGAGCGCGGGTCGGTGAGCTCCGGCCGCTCACGGCGCAGCCGCGCCAGCCGCCGGTAGAGGTCCAGGAGACGGGCGTGGTCGCCGCCCTCCGGCTCGCTCCAGTCGAGGACCGATCGCCGGAAGGTCTCGGGGTCGTTGGGATCCGGCACGAGCGACTCGTCCCAGCCCATCCGTGCGAACTCCGCCTTGCGTCCCGCGGCGGTGGCCGCCGCCAGCTCGGGCTCGGGGTGGGAGGTGAAGAACTGCCAGGGCGTCGAGGCCCCCCATTCCTCACCCATGAAGAGCATCGGCGTGCCCGGCGCGGTCAGGGTCAGGACCGCCGTCACGGCCAGCCGCTCCGGCGACAGCGTCGCGGAGAGGCGGTCGCCGGCCGCGCGGTTGCCGATCTGGTCGTGGTCCTGGGCGAAGGTCACCAGACGCCACGAGGGCACGTCGTCGGGCAGGGGCGCGCCGTGGTCGCGTCCGCGGAACGACGAGTGCGTGCCGTCGTGGAAGAAGCCCGACGCCCACACCTTCGGGAGCGCCTCGAGGGCGTCGAAATCCGCGTAGTAGCCCTCGACCTCTCCCGTGACCGCGACGTGCACGGCGTGATGCCAGTCGTCCGACCACTGCGCGGTGAGGCCGTGCCCGCCGGCCTCGCGGGGCAGGATCATGACGGGATCGTTCAGGTCGCTCTCGGCGATGAGGGTGAGCGGACGGCCGAGGTGGGCGCTCAGCGCATCGGTGCACTCGGCGAGCTCGCGGAGGATGTGCACCGGGCTGTCGGGCGACTCGCGCAGCGCGTGCACGGCGTCCAGGCGCAGCCCGTCGACGTGGTGGTCGCGCATCCAGGACAGCGCGTTGTCGACGATGAAGGCGCGCACTTCCGGCCGGTCCAGGTCCAGGCTCGCGCCCCAGGTGTTGTGCTCCGCGTCGCGCAGGTAGGGCGCGAACTCCGGAAGGTAGTTGCCGCTCGGTCCCAGGTGGTTGTAGACGACGTCCTGGATGACGGCCAGTCCGGCGCCGTGCGCCGCGTCGACGAACCGCTGGTAGGCCGCGGGGCCGCCGTACTCCTCCTGCACCGCGTACCAGAGCACGCCGTCGTAGCCCCAGTTGTGCGTGCCGTTGAATCCGTTCACGGGAAGCAGCTCGATGTGGGTGACGCCGAGCTCCACCAGGTGGGACAGCCGGGCCGCCGCCGCATCGAGGGTCCCCTCGGGCGTGAAGGTGCCGACGTGGAGCTCGTAGATCAGTCCGCCCGCCAGCTGCCGGCCGGTCCACGCGGCATCGGTCCAGGCGAAGGCGGTCGGATCGAACCAGGCCGAGGCCTCGTGCACCCCGCGCGGCTGGCGACGCGACCGCGGGTCGGGACGGAGGTCGTCGCCGTCGCCGAGGACGAAGCCGTACTCGTCACCGCTCGCGAGGGCGATCTCCGACCGCCACCAGCCGGCGTCCTCCGCCAGCTCGACGTCGTCGAGTCCCGGCCTGCGCAGTCGCACGCGCGCCGCCCGCGGCGCCCACACCTCGATCATCCCCGGCCTCTCTCTCGTCATCGCCGCGAACGGCGGGTCGTCATCCGCGTGGAACGGCAGGCGGTCATCGCACTCACTCGACCGGCGCCAGCAGCGCCACCGGATAGAGGTCGAGCAGCTCGGCGAGGGCCAGCTCGCCGCCCGCGAAGAGACGACCCGTGAGCACGTCGACGGTCGGGCCGCTGTGGCGGAGCAGGACGGTGTCGCGCCATCCGCCGGCAGCGGCCAGGCCCACGGGAAGCCGCGTGGCGACGGCGAGCGCGCCACCGCGGTCGAACGCGATCGCATGCCCGGACGCCGGCCCGGCGACCGTCATGGGCGTGTACCGGGTGAACAATTCGGGACGGTCCCGGCGCAGCCGCAGCGCGCGCGAGGTCAGCAGCAGCTTCGCGGCGCCCGAATCGTCCACCGGGGGCAGCAGCCCCTCGTCGAGCTCGGCGAGCAGGCGTCGCCGCGCGGCGAAGTCGACCGGCCGGCGGTTGTCGGGGTCGACGAGCGACAGATCCCACAGCTCGGTGCCCTGGTAGACGTCGGGGACACCCGGGCCCGCCAGCTGCAGCAGCTTCGCCGAAAGGGCGTTGGACCACCCGGCCGGCGCGATGTCTGCGACGAGGTCGTTGACGATCGATACGGCGCGGCCGTGCGCCGCGGCCACGAGGTCGTCGATGCGCTCCTCGAACCCGGCGTCCGGCGCCGCCCACGAGGTGCGCTCGGCGGACTCGCGCGCCGCCTTGATCGCATAGTCCCGGAGCCGTGCGGACGCCGCGGGCCATGCGCCGACGATCGCCTGCCAGACCAGGGCGTCGAACGGGCCGTGCCCGGTCGAGGCGACCTCCCGGAGCCGGTCCAGCGCCGTCGCCCAGCGCTCGGGCACCTCGGCCAGCACCGACAGCCGGGCGCGCACGTCCTCGCTGCGCTTGGTGTCGTGCGTCGACAGCGCGGTCATCGCGTGGGGCCACGCGGACTGGCGGCGCTCGGCCGCGGCGTGGAATCCGTCGACGTCGAGCGAGAACACCGACGGGTCGCCGCCGACCTCGGTGAGGGTGCCCAGGCGGGTGTCGCGATAGAACGCGGCATCCTCCACGCCCTTGGCCATCACCGGCCCGGTCGTCTGCATGAACCGGCGTGACAGCTCGAGGCCCGGATCCGCCAGAAGCGGCGCGATCGCAGCCACCGCTGGAGCGAGGTCCGGACGGCGGGACGCAGCCTCGGCGGCCGCGCGCTCCAGATGCTCGCGGCCGTCCGGAAGGTAGGAGCGGTAGACGGGGAAGCAGGCGAGCAGCTCGGCCAGCGCGTCGCGGGCGACATCGGCGCCCAGCGCGTCCCGCACCGGTGCGGGAAGGCACCGCACGAGCCGGCCGACCTCCGCGGCCTGCGCTCCGTCGGCCACGCCGCGCTTGGTCTCGTGGGTGAGGTCTGCCCAGCCGGGCGACGGCGGGAGGCCCGTGTCGGCGCGCAGGCGTGCGTCGAGGGCGGTGAGCCCCGCCTCGCCCCGGGGATCGATGAGCACGCGGTCGACCTCGGCCATCGCGTCATAGCCGGTGGTGCCGTCGGTCGCCCACCAGCCCGGGAGCGTCTCGCCGTGCTCGAGGATCTTCTCCACGACGACGTAGGGTGCCTCGTCGTCGTTCCGCACGCCGCGTACGGCCCGCTCCAGGTCGTCGAGATACCCGCCGGGATCGGCGAGGCCGTCGGGATGATCGATGCGCAGCCCGTCGGCGAGTCCGTCGCGGAACCAGCGGAGCACCTCGCGGTGGCTGGCCTCGAACACCTCGGGGCGCTCGACCCGCACCCCGGCGAGGGTCGTGATCGTGAAGAACCGGCGGTAGTTGAGCGCCTGGGCCTCGTCGCGCCAGTGGACGAGCTCCCAGTGCTGACGGGCGAGCACGGCCGCCACCTCCTCGGCATCCGAGGTCTCCGCCGCCGGGGCCGTGCCGTCCGCCAGCGGCAGCACGGTATCGAAGTAGCGTGCGAAACCCGTCGCCCCCGCCCACCCGATCGCGTCCGCCCCGCGCTCGTCGGAAGCGGTGCCGGACCCCGCGGGCCCGGCGTCGCCGACGCCCTCCGGGAGCCCGGGTGAGACGGTCAGCTCACCGGCGCTGATCACCTCGTCCAGCGTCGATCCCAGCACCGGCAGGCGCACCCGGCCGTCGCCGTGGTCCCCGTCGATGTCGAAGGCTGCGGCGAGCGTCGAGTCCCGGCCCCGACGGAGCACGTCCGCCCACCAGGGGTTGTGCCGGGGATCGGCGACGCCCTGGTGGTTGGGCACGATGTCGACGAGGATGCCGAGGCCCTCCCCGCGCGCGGCCGCCGCGAAGCGGGCGAGCGCGTCCGGCCCGCCGCGGGACTCGTCCACGCGCGTGGGGTCGACGACGTCGTAGCCGTGCTCGGACCCCTCGGCCGCCTGCAGGATGGGCGAGAGGTAGACCCAGTCCACGCCGAGATCGTGCAGGTACGGCACGAGCGCCGCGGCGTCGTCGAGGCCGAACGAGGGCCGGATCTGCAGCCGATAGGTCGAGACGGGGCGACGGGTCATGACTTCCCGCCCGCTCAGCCGGGCAGCTCGGCCTGCGGCGCGTGCGCCGGGATGGTGTCGATGGGAGTGGTGCGCGCCGCCAGCGACGCGGCGACGGAGTGGTCGACGTCGGGCTCGGTCTCCTCGTGGTCGCGCAGCACGACCAGCGCCTTCGGCTGGAGTGCGAATGCGTCGCCGCCCGCGAGCGGCTCACTGTCCGCGCGCTCACCGGACGTGTCGATCACGACCTCCCACCGCGGACTGGCGTCGACGTCCGGGATCGTGAAGTCCACCGGCTCGTCGCCCGCGTTGAAGAGGAGGAAGAAGTGCCGGTCGTGGATCTCCTCGCCGCGGCGGTCGCGCTCGCGGATGCCGTCGCCGTTGAGGAACACGCCGATCGCCCGCCCGAAGCCGGAGTCCCAGTCCTCGGGCTGCATCTGCGTGCCGTCCGGACGCACCCAGGCGATGTCGGGGATGGGCGCCCCCTCCTCGCGGCGCACGGGGCGGCCGTTGAAGAAGCGGCTGCGGCGGAACGTCGGGTGCTCCCGGCGCAGCCGCGCCAGCGCCGCGGTGAACTCGATGAGCGGCTGGTCGATCGAGGTCCAGTCGACCCAGGTCACCTCGTTGTCCTGCGCGTACCCGTTGTTGTTGCCGCCCTGCGTGCGGCCGAGCTCGTCGCCGTGGCTGATCATCGGCACGCCCTGGCTGAGCAGCAGCGTCGCCAGGAAGTTGCGCTGCTGGCGCGCCCGGCGCGTGAGGACCGCGGGGTCGTCCGTGGGGCCCTCGACGCCGTTGTTGGAGGAGCGGTTGTGCGACTCGCCGTCGTTGCCGTCCTCACCGTTCGCGTCGTTGTGCTTCTCGTTGTACGAGACGAGGTCGCGCAGCGTGAACCCGTCGTGGGCGGTCACGAAGTTGATCGACGCCACGGGCCGCCGGCCGGAGTGCTCGTACAGGTCGGCCGAGCCGGTGAGACGGGATGCGAATTCGCCCAGGGTCGACGGCTCGCCGCGCCAGAAGTCGCGGACGGTGTCGCGGTACTTGCCGTTCCACTCCGTCCACTGCGGCGGAAAGTTCCCGACCTGGTAGCCGCCGGGACCGATGTCCCACGGCTCGGCGATGAGCTTGACCTGCGAGACCACCGGATCCTGCTGGACGAGCTCGAAGAAGGCGGCCAGGCGGTCGACCTCGTAGAACTCCCGGGCCAGCGTCGCGGCGAGGTCGAAGCGGAACCCGTCGACGTGCATCTCGAGCACCCAGTAGCGCAGCGAGTCCATGATCAGCTGCAGCGTGTGCGGGTTGCCGACGTTCAGGCTGTTGCCCGTGCCGGTGTAGTCCGTGTAGTAGCGCTTGTCGTCGTCCTCGAGCCGGTAGTACGCGACGTTGTCGATGCCCTTCATCGACAGCGTGGGTCCCAGGTGGTTGCCCTCGGCGGTGTGGTTGTAGACGACGTCGAGGATCACCTCGATGCCGGCGGCGTGGAGCGCGCGCACCATCCCCTTGAACTCCTGCACCTGCTGGCCGCGCTGGCCGAGGGCGGAGTACGTGTTCTGCGGGGCGAGGAAGGCGATCGTGTTGTAGCCCCAGTAGTTCGACAGCCCCTTCTCCTGGAGCGTGGAGTCGTTGACGAACTGGTGCACCGGCATGAGCTCGATGGCCGTGACGCCGAGCTTCTTCAGGTGCTCGATGATGACCGGGTGCCCGATGGCGCTGTAGGTGCCGCGGATCTCCTCGGGGATCTCGGGGTGCAGCTGGGTGAGCCCCTTGACGTGCGCCTCGTAGATCACGCTCTCGGCGTACGGCGTCTTGGGCAGGCGGTCGCCGGCCCAGTCGAAGAACGGGTTGACGACGACGCCCTTCATCATGTGGGCGGCGGAGTCCTCGTCGTTGTGCGAGTCGGGATCGCCGAACGTGTAGCCGAAGACCGGCTGTCCCCACTCGACCTCGCCGTCGACCGCCTTGGCGTAGGGGTCCAGGAGCAGCTTGCTCGGGTTGTAGCGGAGCCCGTTCGCGGGATCGTTCGGTCCGTGCACGCGGTAGCCGTACCGCTGCCCCGGCTGGATCGTCGGAAGGTAGGCGTGCCACACGTACGCGTCGACGTCGCGCAGCTCCACCCTCGTCTCGGCGCCGTCATCGTCGAAAAGACACAGCTCGACCCTTTCGGCGCCCTCGCTGAACAGCGCGAAGTTGGTGCCGTTGCCATCGAACGTGGCCCCCAGGGGATACGGAGCTCCCGGCCATACCTGCATGCGAAACCTCCTGATGCACACCCTACTTCGCTCGCGTGTCCATCTCGTGTCACCGGCCCGTGAGCGCAAGCTGGTCCGCGACGTAGTCGGCGAGCGGGCGCACCGCGCCGCTCGCGCTCCAGCGGATCATCGGGGCTCCGCCGGCGCTGCTGAGCGGCCCGGACGAGCCGCCCGCGTCGACCGCGTCGACGTCGATCGGCGACCAGCCGAGGTGCAGGGCCTCACCCTCCGCGAAGCCGCCGCGGAAGGCGGCGGCGGCCCGTTCGGCGCGTTCGCGCTGGGACTGCGCGGTGAAGCCGCGGACGACGTCCTCCCGCGCGCGCAGGATCTCGCCCGTCGCGTACAGGGCGTCCTCGGCCACCAGCAGCACCCCGAGATGCCACGCCTCGCCGACCCGCACGATGCGCGGCGACCGGCCCAGTCCGAGCAGCCGGCGGCTCGACGCCCACTCGCCGAGCGGCTCGCGCGGCGCCGTCGCGAGACGCGCGCGCGCCGCGTCGAGCACCGCGGCCGCGGTGGGACCGAGAGCATCCGTCACAGGCCCATTGTGCGCCCTGGGACGATGCGACCGGCTGCTCAGAAGGCAACGACGGGTCGCATAGTGCTGAAACGATGAATTTCCCAGGTTGACACGGTACTCTTGTGGCGGAACGCATGCGCGCCCGCAACGGATGCCCCCCAGCTCCACCTGCGGCCGTTCCCCCAAACGGCTTTAGGCGTCGCGATCCAGGTTCCCCTCAGGAGCCATCGCTGTGATGTCCGCTCCTGAGGGGAACCTTTCTCATCGTTTTTCCCAAACGGTGACGTTGTGGCCCCAGTCCCCCCGAGATCCGTCTGGGGCGCCGAACCTCCCCCCGGTGGCCGGCGCTGATGACACAATACATGTCCCCCATTCGGGGGACAAACTCGAATCGAGAAATTGCGTAGATTCGAGTATGACTCACTCGAACTCCTGGGGGAGTTCGTGTCCGGAAAACATCCGGAGGGGGCAGGCAGCACGCTGGGAAGCCCCACCCGGACCACGATGAAGAGGCGCCCGATGTCCTCGAGCTTCGCCCTACCCGAACCGCACCCGACCGTGCGGCGATTCTCGAACCTTGCCCGCGCACAGCGCCCCTCTGCCATGTGGGGCGCTGCGATTCTGTGCGCAGCGATCCTGCTGGCCGCGTCCGGCACCGTGGACCCCGTGTGGTGGCACCTGCACTTCAGCCGCCTGGGCATGTTCGCCGACACCTCGGGGTACACCTTCAACACGGGCGTGATCCTCAGCGGCCTCGTGATCGCCGCGGCGGGGATTCCTCTGGCCGTCCATCTGGCGAACGCGATGTCCGAAGGGCGCATCGCCGACGCCCGCGCCGCACGCCTGCTGCCGCCGCTGCTGGTGACGCTCGGGGTGTGCCTGGCCCTCATCGGCGTCATCCCGCTCACGCTGAACGAATTCCTGCACGATCGCGCTGCCAACGGCGTCATGCTGAGCTTCCTCGGCCTGGTCATCGTCAGCCGCCGCACCCTGCCCGAGCTGCCCCGCTTCCTGTCGCGCTACGCGATGACCGCCGTCGCGGTGCTGGTGGTCGGCATCGTGCTGATGTTCACCGGCATCCTGAACCTGGCCGCCTTCGAGGTGCTCGCCTTCGGCGGCGTGCTGTCCTGGGTGCACCTGCTCGAGCGCGCCGTGCGGCGCCTCGGAGCGGTCGCCCCCGCCGGCGCCGCCGTGTCCACGCGCGACGCCCTCGCGCCGGAGCCCGTCCGCGAGTCCCGGTCCGCGCGCGGCGACATGGTCGCACGCGGCGGGCGCCGCCGTGCTCCCCTCGTCGCCGTGTCGGCCCCTCGCGGCCGCACCGTGGCCGTGCGCCGGCCGGGGCGCGGAGCCATGTCGGGCAGCAGGGTGTTGTCGGAACGACGCGGCGCGACGGACAACGGAGACCGTCGGGCCGACAGCCTCAGGGGATCGCGCTCGCGCGTGCGTCCGCTCGCCGTGCGCACCCGCCGCGCGTCGCGCGCCGCGCGTCGCTGAGCGCCCTCACACCCCGCCGTCGATGGAGCGCGTGTAGACCTCCGGCTCCTCGGGCACCATGACCTCGGTGTCGCGGTTGAGGCTCCTGCCCTGGAAGAACGGCTTGGACCGGGGGAACAGGAACCAGACGAACATCAGCACGACGCCCACCAGCAGCGCGCCGATGCCGATGACGAACGTGCTGCCGACGCCGAGGAGCTCCCCCGAGTAGCCGTAGTCCACGTCCCACATGTCGATCGCGGACTGCACGAACGCGTACGTCAGCATGAGGGCACCCAGCAGCGGCAGCACCAGGCGGTAGACGACGTTGCGCGGCGACGTGAACAGGTCCTTGCGGAAGTACCAGACGCACGCGTAGCCGGTGATCGCGTAGTAGAACGCGATCGCGAGACCGAGCGACAGGATGGAGTCCTGCAGGATGTCGTCGCTGACGAGCGTCATGCCGATGTAGTACAGCGACGCCACGACGCCCATGACGAGGGTCGAGAACGACGGCGTCTTGTAGGTCGGGTGGACCTGCTTGAACCGCGCGGGGAGGGCCCGGTACACGCCCATCGCGAGCGTTCCCCGCGCCGTCGGCAGGATCGTCGTCTGCGTCGAGGAGACCGCCGAGATGAGGACGGCCACGACCAGGAGCCATCCCCACGGCCCGAGCAGACCGTCCTTGATCGCGAGGAAGAAGTCGTCGGCGTTGGCCTCGTTGCCGAGGCCCACGCCGTCCTCGCCGAGTCCGGCGTACATCATCGCCGCGATCGTGACCGAGACGTAGGTGACGAGCAGGAGGATGCAGGTGAGCAGCGCCGCGAGCCCGGGGATCCGCTTCGGGTCCTTCGTCTCCTCGTTCAGCGCGAGGCAGGTGTCCCAGCCCCAGTAGATGAACAGCGCCAGCAGCACGGCCTGGGTGAATCCGGCCCAGTCGGCGAAGGCGAACGGGTTCAGCCACTGCCAGTCGAACGGCGTCGGGTCGGGCGCGTCGCCGGAGAAGAACTGCGTGAGGGCGGCGACCACGAAGATGAACAGGGCGAGGTACTGGACGGCGAGCAGGATGTTCTGGATCCGCTCGCCGATCTCCACTCCGCGCCAGCTGATGTACGTCATCGCGGCGATGAAGAACACGCCCACCGCGACGATCCGCCAGTCGTCGCTCTCGATGTCGAAGCCGATCAGCGACCAGAAGTAGACCGACGCGATCTGGGCGAGGTTCGCGAGCACGACCATGCCCGCGACCGCCACGCCCCAGCCGCCCATCCACCCGACCCACGGGCCGAACGCCTTCGTCCCCCAGGTGAACGTCGTGCCGCAGTCGGGCACGTCGTTGTTCAGCTCGCGGTAGGCGAAGGCGATGAAGAGCATCGGCACGAAGGCGATGACGAACGCGATGGGCGCCTGCCCGCCGACCGCCAGCACGACGTAGCCGAGCGTGGCGACGAGCGAGTAGACCGGCGCGGTGGAGGCCAGGCCGATCACGGTCGAGCCCCACAGGCCCAGGGTGCCGCGGGCCAGGCCCTTCCCGTCGCTGCGGTCCAGGCGGATCGGCGTCGTCGAGCCGAAGTCGCTCATGGCATCCCCTCTCCGGCGCGTCGGACGCGCGCCGTCCCGTGCGGGCGCGACGCTCCCGTGCGCCGGCGACCCGGGCCGCTCGCCTGTGCCGAGGGCCTGACGGGGACCCTAGTGCATGCGCCGCGCCCGCCGACAGAGGACGCTCAGCGCGGCCCGGGACGCACCGTGATGTCGGTGAGGGCGGCGTCGGGCGTCGCGTCGAGCGCGGCGAGGATCGCGGCGGCCACCGAGTCGGGGTCGATGAAGCGGGAGGGGTCGTAGGCGGCGCCCTCCTGCGCGTGCACCTGCGCCTGCATCGGCGTGGCGGTGCGGCCGGGGTAGACGCTCGTCACCCGCACGCCGTGGGCGGCCTCCTCGCCGCGCAGGGCGTCGGCGAGGGCCCGGAGACCGTGCTTGCTCGCGGCGTAGGCGCTCCACTGCGGGTGGGCGGTGAGCCCTGCGCCGGAGTTCACGAACAGGACCTGCCCGCGTGCGGCGCGCACCCGCGGGAGGAGCAGCCGGGTGAGCTCGGCGGGAGCGACGAGGTTGACCGCGAGCTGCGACGTCCACGCCGACACGGGCAGTGCGCCCACCTCGCCCAGCTCGACGATCCCGGCCGCGTGGACGACCGCGTCGATGTGCGACGGCAGATCGGCCGTCGCGACGGCCGCCTCGAGCGACGCGGGGTCGGCGAGGTCGGCGATGACCGCGGTGCTGCCGGGGAGGTCTGCGAGCAGGTCCTGCGCGCGGTCGGCATCGCGGGCGACGACGACGAGACGGTCCCCTCGGCCGATGAGGCGGCGGGCGAGGACGGCGCCGATGCCCGATCCCGCGCCGGTGACGACGAATGTGCGGCTCATCCCTCCATCCTCCCCCGTCTCGGCGGCCCAGATCGCACGAAGTGTGCGCCGGACGGGCCGGCCCGCGCAGTTCGTGCGATTTCGGCGCCCCCGGCGCGAAGGGAGGGGCCGCGCGAGTAGGTTCGGGTCATGGTGGGTACGCAGCGGACCGAGGCCGAGCTCCAGCGGATGGCGAAGGACCATCTGTGGATGCACTTCTCACGCCAGTCCACGATGGAGCGGGGCGTCCCGGTCATCGTGCGCGGCGAGGGGCACCACATCTGGGACGCCGCGGGCAAGCAGTACATCGACGGCCTGTCGGGCCTGTTCGTCGTCAACGCCGGCCACGGCCGCAGGGTGCTCGCCGAGACGGCCGCGGCGCAGGCCGAGAAGCTCGCCTTCTTCCCGATCTGGTCGTACGCGCACCCGTCGGCGATCGAGCTCGCCGCGCGCCTCGCCGACCTCGCCCCCGGCGACCTCAACCACGTGTTCTTCTCGACCGGCGGCGGCGAGGCGGTCGAGACCGCGTTCAAGCTCGCCAAGCAGTTCTGGAAGATCCAGGGCAAGCCCGGCAAGCACAAGGTGATCTCGCGCTTCATCGCCTATCACGGCACGCCGCAGGGAGCGCTGGCGATCACCGGACTGCCCGGCATGAAGTCGATGTTCGAGCCGGTCACCCCCGGCGGCTTCCGCGTCCCGAACACCAACTACTACCGCGCCGGCGAGCAGGGGTTCACCGGCTCGACCCCCGAGGAGTTCGGGGTGTGGGCGGCGGACCGCATCGAGGAGATGATCCAGTTCGAGGGGCCCGACACGGTGGCCGCGGTGTTCCTGGAGCCCGTGCAGAACTCCGGGGGATGCTTCCCGCCGCCGCCCGGCTACTTCCAGCGGGTGCGGGAGATCTGCGACCGCTACGACGTGCTGCTCGTCAGCGACGAGGTGATCTGCGCCTTCGGGCGGATCGGCGAGTACTTCGCGTGCGACGCCTACGACTACCAGCCCGACATGATCACCTTCGCCAAGGCGGTCACCAGCGGCTACGTGCCGATGGGCGGGACGATCATCAGCGACCGCATCTACGAGCCGTTCGCCCACGGCGACATGTCCTTCCCCCACGGGTACACGTTCGCGGGTCACCCGGTCGCCGCCGCGGTGGCGCTGGCGAACCTCGACATCTACGAGGACGAGGGACTCCTCCAGAACGTGCGTGACAATTCCCCCGTCTTCCGGTCGACGTTGGAGCGGCTCACCGACCTGCCGATCGTGGGCGACGTGCGCGGCGACGGCTACTTCTTCGGCATCGAGCTCGTCAAGGACAAGGCGACGAAGGAGACGTTCGACGACGACGAGTCCGAGCGGCTGCTGCGCGGGTTCCTGTCGGGCGCCCTCTACGACACCGGCCTCTACTGCCGCGCCGACGACCGCGGCGACCCGGTCATCCAGCTCGCTCCGCCCCTGACGATCGGGCCGGCGCAGTTCGACGAGATCGAGGCGATCCTGCGCTCCGTGCTCACCGAGGCCGGCAACCGGCTCTAGCGGCCGGGGCCGGGTCAGGCGAGGGGCCGGTCAGGCGAACGGCCGGGTCAGGCGAACCAGAGCGTCGGCGGGAAGATCAGCATCACGAGCACGATCGCCGTCGCCGCGATGAGCAGCAGCGAGACCTTGGCGAGACTGTTGGGCTTGGAGACGGCCAGCGACACCAGCCCGACGATGATCGCGATGACCGCCAGCCCCGCGACGGCGTAGAGGGCGAGGATGCCGACGCCGAGGGCGGCCATGCCGGGCGTCGAGGCCGCCCAGATCCACCCCGCCACGGCGGCGACCGGCGTCGCGATCGCGAGGGCGAGAGCGGTGATCCCGAGTCCGTGCCCCGTCGCGCGCGAAACCGCGGTCTGTTCGGTGGGGGTCATAGAGCGACGGTAACAAGGTCGCGGCCGTCCGTCAGTCGGTATTTCGGGGGACATGGAGCCGGCCGTGCCGCCACCCTTGCCCGAAGCTGAACAGCGGTATAGCTTACTGAACGTGAGTTCAGCCTCGGATCTGACCGCCCGTGCGCGGATCCGCGACGCCGCGATCGACCTCTTCGGCCGGCACGGCTTCGCCCACACGCGCGTGCGCGACATCGCCGAGCAGGCCGGCGTGAGTCCCGGCCTCGTCCTCCACCACTTCGGATCGAAGGTGGGTCTCCGGCACGCCTGCGACGCACTCGTCACCGACGAGCTGTTCGCCCGCAAGGACGCTCTCACCTCCCCGTCGGCCGCCGAGGCGATACGGTCGTGGCTCGCCGACGTCGAGGCCTTCCGGCCGCTGCTGCGCTACATCTCGCGCATGCTCACCGACGGATCCCAGGCGGGCGCCGACCTGTTCGCCGCGTTCCTGGACGGCACCCGGCGCATGATCGACGAGCAGATCGACGCGGGCATCATGCGCGACGTCGCCGACCGGGAGGTGATCGGCGCCTACCTGACCGTGTTCGGCCTGGCCCCGCTGCTCCTGC
Organism: Microbacterium sp. T2.11-28; assembly: GCF_950097975.1. Lineage (GTDB taxonomy): Bacteria > Actinomycetota > Actinomycetes > Actinomycetales > Microbacteriaceae > Microbacterium. Next base: position 466,692 of record NZ_CATNHF010000012.1, on the reverse strand, counting down.
AGGAGCATCTGGCCGCCGCCTTCGGCGAGCGCGAGATGTCGGCGGCGCTGTCCCGGCGCGCCACCCTGCCCATCCTCGATCTCTACACCCACGGCCTCTACACCGACGATCGCTTCCTCCGGATGGCGGAGGAGGCCCTCACGGACGGGCGCCCCGCTGGTCGCAGCGTCGGGCCGCGGTCCGACAAGGGCGATGGCGACCCGAATCAGGATCCGGATCCGCCGGCGCCGCGCGCGCCCTGATCCCTCTCCGATTCGAAAGGAACACCATGACCCCGGTGATCGAGACCCGCGCGCTCAGCAAGCGCTACGGATCGCACGCCGCCCTGCACGACCTCGACCTCGTCGTCGACCCCGGCACCGTCTTCGGCCTCGTCGGCCCCAACGGCGCCGGGAAGACCACCACTCTCCGGCTGCTGCTGGACATCATCCGCCCCTCGGCCGGCACCGTGCGGGTGCTCGGCTCCGACCCGCGCACGGGCGGCGCCGCGCTGCGCCGCCGCATCGGGTTCGTGCCCGGCGAGCTGCGGCTCGACGGCCGCACCAGCGGCCGCGCGCTGCTCGCGCACCTCGCGGAGATCAGCGGCCCCGTCGCCCCCGGCACGATCGAAGCGCTGGCCGAGCGCCTCGGCCTCGACCTCGGCCGCCCCGTGCGCACACTGTCGAAGGGCAACAAGCAGAAGATCGGGCTCGTCCAGGCCTTCATGCACCGACCGCCGCTGCTCGTGCTCGACGAACCCACCAGCGGACTGGACCCGCTGGTGCAGCGCGAGTTCCTCACGATGGTGCGGGAGGCCCGCGACGCCGGGCAGACCGTGCTGCTGAGCTCGCACGTGCTCAGCGAGATCCAGCAGTCCGCCGACGAGGTGGTCGTCCTGGCGCAGGGGCGGATCGTGGCGCGCGGCTCCGTCGAGTCGCTGCGGTCGGCGAGCATCCGGCGCCTGCGGGCCGTGATCGTGGATGCCTCCGCCGACACGCTGCGGGCGGCCCTCGAGGGCGTGCCGGCGGCCACCGACGTCGCCGTGACCACCTCGCCCTCGGCGGGCGCCGTGCACGTCGCCGCCACCGTCCGGGGCGAGGTGGACGCCGTCGTGCGCGCCCTGATGGCCGGGCGCCTCCTGGACCTCACCGTCGAGGAGCCCGACCTCGAGGAGTCGATCCTCGATCTGTACTCCCGGTCGGAGACGGACCGATGAGCGCCCTCGCGATCCGGCGCCGGCCTCTGCCCATCACGCGCCGGCTCCTGCGCGACGGCGCGCGCGGGCTCATCGGCTGGGGGCTGGGGCTCACCGCGGTCGCGCTCCTGTACCTGCCGCTGTTCCCGTCGATGCAGACCCCCGAGCTGCAGGGCCTGCTCGACTCGCTCCCGCCCGAGCTGATCCGCACGCTCGGCTACGAGAACATCACGAGCGGCAGCGGCTACACCCAGTCCACGTTCTTCGGTCTGATGGGCTTCGTGCTGCTCACCATCGCGGGCGTGGCCTGGGCGGGCGACGTGACCGGCGGCGCGGAGGAGTCCGGGCGCCTGGAGCTCACCCTCGCCCACGGGGTGGGGCGCACGCAGTACGCGATGGAGGCGGCCCTCGCGGTGCTGTGCAAGCTCTGCCTCCTCGGGGCGCTCGCCTGGGCGGTCGTCTGGGCGATCGACTCCCCCGCCCAGCTGGAGCTCGATCCCGGGAACCTCCTGGCGGTCGTGGTGTCGTGGGTCGGGCTCGGGCTCTTCTCGGCCACGGCGGGCTTCGCCGGCGGTGCGCTGTCGGGACGGCGGATCGTGGCCGTGGGTGCGGGGGCCGGCGTGGCCGTCGCGGGCTACGCGCTGCAGGCCGTCGCCAACAACAGCGAGAGCCTCGACGGCCTGCGGGCGTTCTCCCCGTACGCGTGGGCGTTCGGGCAGGCGCCGCTCGCGCAGGGCTGGGACCTGCCGGGAGTGGCGGCCCTGTGGCTCGGCTCCGCTGCGCTCGTGGCCCTCGGCACCGTGGCCCTGGCGCGCCGCGACGTCCTCGGCTGACCCCGCCCGCGGCGGCGGATCGCGAGCCGACACGCTGTGTGCGAGCCGACACGATTCGAGCCGCGCGGAGCGTGTCGGCTCGGTCGAATCTTGTCGGCTCGCGGCGGGGAAGAGGGGACCGGGGGCGTTGTGTGAAGACTTCCTCAGCACTCCCTCAGGGTTGCGTGAAGACGCGGAAATCGGGCGATTGGGGCGATCGCGCGGGGTACGCTGAGAGCGTCTGATGGGGGTCAGACGAAGAAGTACCCTGGGGGGCCATTGAAGGGGGTCCGGTGCGCTGCAGAGCGTCGCCGACCCCCTTCTGTGCGTCTTCCGCGTGCGTCCCCGGGACGACGGTGGGCGGCGGCCTCAGTCGTCCGTGTCGGGCTCCTCGAATCCGTTCGACTTCGCCTCGAGGAACGCGCACAGCTCGGCCGCGACCTGAAGCTCGACCGCCAGCGCGTGGAGCTGGTGGCTGCTCAGGATGGTCGTGTCGGGCTGCGGCTCGAGGGTGATGCGCCAGTGGGCGTCACCGATCTCGATCGGCTCCATGAACACCGACACGGTGGCCTGGTTCAGCGGCACGACCACGAGTCCCGTGTCGGCCCCACCCGCACCGTCCTGGACGATCACGCGGATCAGGTCACCGGCGCCGCGGGCGGCGTGGAACTCGGCGAGCCACTTCTCCAGTGTCTCCTTGCTCCGGAAGGGCATGTGCGCTCCTCACGTCGATGATCCTCGACGACGACAACCCCGTCGCCGTCTCGCTCGTCGGCCTACGTTAGTCGGCGACCGCCCCGCGCGCACGTCCTCGCCCGGCGCGCGCAATCCCCATGACCGGGCACGCATCCCGGCATCGCTCAGCCGTCGGCCGACAGGGCGCCGCGGGCCGCCTCCGCGCGCCGGGCGGCGGACCGCGCGGCAGCGGCGGCGTCGCGGGCGGCGCTCTCCGCCTCTTCGAGCGCAGCCGCTGCGGCGTCCGCCTCGCGAGCGACGCGTTCGAGCTCCCGGCGGAGCTCCTCCACGCGCTCCTGCAGGCGCTGCGCCCGGTCGGCGGCACGCTCGCGCGCGGCCTCGGCGTGCGTCTGCTCGCGCTCGGCACGGTCGGCGTCGCGCTCGGCGTCGCGCGCGGCCTTCTCCGCCTGGCGACGCGCGCGGCGCTCGGCCAGCTCGTCGTCAGGAGGCGGAGGTGCCGATGCGGTCGGCGTCGAGCCGCTGAGCGCGTCCGCCGGATCGACGTAGCCGGCCGCGTCGAGCGGCTTGGCCAGCCGTCCCGACGCCACGGCCGACGCGGCGACCGGGTCGAGGAGCGCGGCGTTGAGCGTCGCCTCGATGTCCTGCTGCGCGCCGGCGCCGACGCTCACGCCGCGCTCCGCAGCCAGGTCGGCCCCCGTGCGGGCCAGAGCGGCGACCAGCTGCCGTCGCTGCCGTCCCAGCCGGGCCAGCGCGGCGGCGTCGAAGTCGTCCTGCGCGGTGCGCAGCGCCGCGCCGAGCTCGAGCGCCTCGGTCAGGTGCCCCTCACGGGCGAGCAGGTCGACCACCCACGCCGACACCACGGGCTTGCGGATCTTCGCGACGCGCGCGGCGAGAGCGCCGTCCTCCTGCGCGCCCCGAGCGGCGCGCGCTGCGGTGAAGTCCGCCGGCGGGAGCGCGTACAGCTCGACGACGATCGCGTCGAGCACATCGCTGTCGTCGGTCGGCATGGGCCCATTGTGCCCCGAGCGCGGCTCAGACGCGGCGGTAGGTGCCGACCATCGGGCAGTCGAACGGGTCGCGGGCGGCCAGGCCCACGCGGTTCAGGTACTCGATGACGATCCCGTAGGAGCGCCACAGGGTGGTCTCCGTGTACGGGACGTTCAGGGTGCGGCACTGCTCCCGCACGATCTCGCGGGCGCGGGCCAGGTGTGGGCGCGGCATGTTGGGGAACAGGTGGTGCTCGACCTGATAGTTCAGCCCGCCCATGAGCCAGGTCGCCCACCAGCCGCCGCCGACGTTGCGCGAGGTGCGGACCTGCTTGCTGAAGAAGTCGAGCTTGGCGTCGGGGGCGATGACCGGCATCCCCTTGTGGTTCGGGGCGAACGAGGCACCCATGTAGACGCCGAAGACCGCGAGCTGCACTCCCAGGAAGGCGAACGCCATGCCGAGGGGGAGGAAGATGAAGACCGGCACCACGAAGATGCCGAAGCGCAGCGCGATCAGTCCGATCTCGGTCCAGCGGCCCTTGACGGGCTCGCGGCTGCCGAGGTGGCGGATCGCGAGGGCGTGGAGGTTCAGCCCCTCGAGCGTCAGCAGCGGGAAGAACAGCCAGCCCTGCTTCTTGGTGATCAGGCGACGCAGGCCCCGCGCCGAGGCGGCATCGGTGTCGAGGAACGAGATCGTGTCGATCTCGATGTCGGGATCCTTGCCGACGCGGTTCGGGTTCGCGTGGTGGCGGGTGTGCTTGGTGGTCCACCACGAGTAGCTCATGCCGACGACGCCGTTGGCGAGCACCCGGGCCAGCCGGTCGTTGCCGGGACCGGAGGTCAGGATCTGACGGTGGGCGGCCTCGTGCCCGAGGAAGGCGACCTGCGTGAACAGGATGCCGAGGGCACCGGCGATCAGCAGCTGGAACCAGCTGTGGCCGAACAGCACGAACCCGGTCACGCAGCCGGCGAAGCCGAGCGCGATGAGGGTGGCGACCATCGTGTAGAACCACGGGGTGCGTCTGAGGAGCCCGGTCTCGCGGACGACTTGCGACACCTCGGTGTACGCACGCGTCAGCGGCGGGAATTCGGCGGTGCCTGCGTAGGTCTGACGGACGGGCCCGAGACGGGCCTCAGTGACTGTGGCGGAGATGGATTCGCCCCTGGTGTGATCGGGACCCGAAGGCCGAGGCCGGGGAGGCCGGGAAGCCAAGGGCGGAAGCCGATCGCTGGTACTGACTGTACGCGCGTCGACATGTCCCGATCGGAATGCTCCGAGACTCGGAGCGGATGGTCAGCCGACGCACAGGAGCGTGCGCCGGCCGACCGGGCGATCACAGTGCGCGGATGTTCGCAGCCTGCATGCCCTTGGGTCCGCGCTCAGCGTCGAACTCCACCTTCTGGTCCTCGCGGAGCTCCTTGAAGCCCTCACCAGCGATCGCGCTGAAGTGCGCGAAGAGATCGGCCGAGCCGTCATCGGGAGCGATGAACCCGAAGCCCTTCTCGGAGTTGAACCATTTCACGGTGCCAGTGGCCATCGTGTTCCTCTTCTTGTTTCTTGGACCGCCGGAGCGGCCCGGGTTGCCGCGACGATGAATCCGCCGCGGACGATGGGGGGCGCGCCGAAGCGCGGGGAGGGCCTGCGCGGCCGTGACGGCCTGGCGCGCGGCATCGGAGGTCGGGAAGACGCCGAGCATCCTGCCGAGACCGGTGTGGGCTTCGAAGCCCTCGGGGAGCGCGGCGACGAACCCGGCGTACCCGGAGTCGTCGACGGCGACGTGCACGTCGTCATCGGCCTGGCGCCAGTGCAGCGACGCAGGAGAGAAAGGAGGGAGAATCAGGAAGCCTTCGAAGGGGCGCACAGCGCCGGAGAGATGTCGGGGGTGTCGAGCAAACCATCATCAACCCATCTGCAGCTCTTCAGCGAGGCAGACGATTTGGGGACGAACCGGCTCGAGACCGACACCCAGCCTAGCAGGTGCGGCGTCCGAGCGGTCCGACGCGGGAAAGCTGACTCCGGGGAGCCCCCCGACTCGACCCGGAGCCAGAGAGGCTTCCTCTGCACAGTACGCCCCGCGCGCCCCGTGCATAACCCCCCTCACCGCGGGGCGCGTCCGGCGCGGCCCGTGATGTATCAGTCGCGGGCGGTGCGGCTCTTCACCGGTGATCGAAGGAGTCGTCATGACAGAGCTCGTCCACCTCAGCGCCGCCGCAGGGATCCTGACCGATTCGGTCGCCGCGGCACCCGTCGATCAGAGCGGTCTGACCGCCGTGACCGGGCCCGGGACGACACCCCTCGGCACGTTCGCCGACGCGGTCCGGTTCGGCCCGGGCGCCCGGGCGCAGCTCGCCGCCGCGCCGGCGCCGGCCGACCGGGAGCGGTTCGTCTTCCGCGTCGTGTTCGCCGCGCGGGGAACGGTGACCGAGCGCCAGAACCTCATCGAGTCCGCCCAGGTGCCGGCCGTCCTGTGGATCGAGCCGGTCGCGGGAGACGCCACCGCGGTGCGCGTGTGCGGCGCGGTGCAGACCGTGGCGGGATCGTGGCGCCTCGCCGTCGCCGACGCCACCCATCCGATCGACCAGTGGTCATCGGTCGCGCTCGTGGTGGACGACGACGTCGTGGCGGTCCTCGACGAGACGGCGGGGGTGCTCCTGGCGGCGACTGCGCTGCCGGAGGCGACGATCGCCCCCGCAGCCGGCACCTCGCTGAGCATCGGCACGCTCCCGGACGGGACGACGTTCCCGTTCGCCGGCGACCTCGCGGCGGCCGCGTGGGCCGACGACGTCCCGTCCGGCCTCGACGCCCTGGTCGACGACTGGCGCCTCTCCCCCGCGGGCATGATCGACGCCAAGCGGTGGACCCTCCCCTTCGACGCGGGTGCGACGGCGGGCCCGCCCGAGACGGACGCCGCGGCGCAGTCCACGGTGCGCCGCTTCGCCGGGGCCGACATCCGCTACACCGCCGACGTCGGCGCGGCCTTCGAGATCCATGGCGCCATCCGCGACGAGTACGGCCGGCTCACGCAGCGGGCGCTCCTGGGGTTCCCCGTCTCCGACGAGATCGCGGGCGCCCTGCCGACGGTGCGCAAGAACCTGTTCTCGCACGGGGCGGTCTACTGGACGGCCGCCACGGGCGCCTTCCCCGTGTTCGAGGAGCTCTACGTCGCCTACGAGTCGGTCGGCGAGGCGGCGCTGCTGGGCGCCCCGGTCGCCGCCGAGCAGGCCGTCGCCGGGGGGCTGTTCCAGCGCTTCACCGGCGGGGAGATCTACCTCGAGGACGGCACGTCCACCGCCTTCGAGGTGCACGGCGCGATCCTGCAGGCCTTCCACGCGACCGGCGGCGTCGCGGCCTGGGGCTTCCCGAAGACCCACGAGCTCCCGATCGTCCGCCCCGGCGGCGGCACGGACCTCGGCCGCTACTCGCGCTTCGCGAACGGCACCTTCTTCTGGAGTCCTGCCACCGGCGCCCACGTCGTCTACGGCGCCATCGCCGACTTCTACCGCAGCGTCGGCGGGCCCCAGGGACGGCTCGGCTTCCCCACCTCCGACGAGCTCGACCTTCCCGACGCCCCCGGCGCCCGGTACAACACCTTCGAGCGCGGCGCGATCGCCTGGTATCCCGACGCGGGCGCCATGGAGCTCGCACCCCTGATGGTCCGCATCGGCACCGTCGACACGAAGGAGGATGAGGGCTTCGGCCGAGGGCAGAACGATCTGACGATCGACGTCGCCCTGCTGCGCGACGGCGTGCAGGTCGCGGGCTTCCAGGACGTCAGCGACGGCCAGAACATCCGCCACATCGACCGGGATCTCGCGGCGCGGATCGAGCCGTGGCCCGGACGCTCGTACGAGCTGCGGGTCGACGTCCATGAGCGCGACCCCGAGGACCGGCCGCGGCTGGGGCTCTGGCAGAAGCGCCTCGACGCCGGCAACGGCTGGGGACTGCGCGAGAACCAGGGCATCCTGAACTCCGGCGCCTTCCGGATGATCAAGAGCATCACGGCGTCGGTCTCGCTCCTGCCGCCCCCGGGGGGCTTCACCGACGCGCAGCGGCACTGGGGCACGGGCAACCCGTCGACCGAGCGCATCTCGCGGAACACGTTCGCGAAGGCGTTCCCCGAGGTGGACAGCGAGCCCGAGTGGTGGGACATCACCGACGGCATCGAGAGCATCTTCTACGAGCTCGTCTCGAAGGGGCTGTCCGCGAACGGCAACTGCATGGGCTTCAGCGCGGCGGGGATCCTCGCCGAGAAGGGCTCGGGCATCTACCAGCTGCCGCTGGACCGGTTCGGCTCGGCGGCCTGGGCATCGGGCCTCGAGGAGTTCATCAACATCCGCCACCAGTCGCAGGTCGGCTCCGAGGCGATCTGGGCGTTCGTCGCGCTGTTCCTCTCGGGCAACACGCACGACCCGGTCGACGTCTTCCGGATGACGCGGGCCGCGCACGCGGCAGGGCAGGACCCGGTGCTGTGCCTCGCGCAGGACTACGACTTCTCGGGGGCGCCCCACGTCGTGCGGCCGATCCGCTGGAACGACACGACACCGGTCTGGGAGATCGAGGTGCTCGACCCCAACTTCACCGGCGGACCGCGGAAGGTCCTCGTCGACCCGGGCGCGAACACGTTCTCGTACGCCGGCGGGAGCTCGTACGCCGGCGGGGAGTGGTCGGGCGGACGCCTGTACTTCCTGCCGTTCCACACGTTCGCCGGCGCGGCACGGCTCCCGATCTGGGATGCGCTCCGTCTGATCCTCGGCGGCACCATCGCGATCCTCGGCGACGGCGAGGCGGCCACCGGCATCACGACCCCCGAGGGCGAGAACCTGCTCCTGACGGGCGAGCCGTCGCCGGCGGCCCGGAGCGCCGGGGCGCCGAACGGGTTCGTCCCGGTGCCCGACTACGCGCGCACGGGCGACCCGGGGCGGCGGGTGACGGACGGCCTGCGCATCGACGACCTGCGCATCGACGCGCGCTTCGAGGACCGCCTCACGCCGCAGGTCGTCCGACGGCTCGCGAAGGCGTCGGGCCTGCTCGCCCGCGCCCGGCGGGAGCCCGCGCTGCACCGGCGCGGACCGCGCGGAGGACACCGCCGGCTGCGGGACGAGCTCGGCGGCATCGACCTCGGCGTCGTCATCGGTCGCGAGGCGCTGGAAGGGTCGGAGAGGCTGCACGGCGGCAGGCGACTGCGTCTGGACGCGATCGCCTTCGACCGCACGCCGCTCGTCGTCGCTGCGCGCGACGCCGAGGCTGCGGCCCGGCAGGCGGTGCCGGCGGCGGAGTCGCTCGCCGAGCTTCCGCCGCTGCGCTCCGGACTGCTGGCGCTGGCCGCGCGCCTGCCGGAGGGCGAGGAGCGCGCCGCCGTGGTCGAGCTCGCATCCGACGCGGCACCGCTCGGCCTGCTCGCACGGTCGTCCTTCCGGGGGCGCCTGGGAGAGGGGCTCGCCTCGGAGGTCGGGGCCATCGTGAAGGCGCTGTACAGCGACGACTTCGTGCTCGACACGGTCGCCGTCCACGGCGACGGCGGGCGGATCGCCATCGCCCACGCGCTGCGGGAGTACGTCGTGCACCACGACGGCCGCCCCGGCTCGGTGCTGCGGATCGCCGGGCAGAACCTGCGCACGGCGGCCAACACGCTGACCGTCGCCCCGGGGACGGGCCGGCGGGTCACCGTCGCCGTCACCAATCGGGTCGGGCTGCGCGGCGACGTCGTGCAGGCCCGCTTCGTCGACCTGCCGGCGGAGTCGGCCGCACCGCTGACGCTCAACGTCCGCCCCGGCATCGGCCGGTGGGAGCTGGTCGGCGACGCGCTCGCGGGACCGGCGCAGGCGCAGGTCTCGGGGGTGATCGGCGGCCGCCGGTTCGGGGCGAGCTACGACCTTACGCTCGATCGGGCCCTCCGCATCCAGCTGCCGCTCGCCAGGGACGCCGCGCGGCTGACCGTCGCCACCACGTCGGGCCTGTTCGCCGACGCCGTGGCCGTGACGCGGATCCAGCCGAACTGATCCCCGCCGCCGCCGGAGCAGGGACCGGTCAGGGCGCCACGATGAGGTACAGCGCCGTCAGCGTCGTCAGGGTCAGCACGATGCGGTCGAACGCCGCCTGCGTGAGGCGTCCGGCGATCCGCCAGCCGATGGCGCCGCCCACGAGGACGGCGGGGACGAGCACGAGGTCGACGAGCAGGCTCTGCGGGGTGAGGAGACCGAGACCGACCGCGATCGGCACCTTCGAGACGTTCACGATGGCGAAGAACCACGCCGCGGTCCCGAGGAACGCGCGCACGTCGAAGCGGGCGGCCAGGAAGTACATGGACATCACGGGGCCGCCGGCGTTGGCGACCATGGTCGTGAACCCGCCGAGGGTGCCGTAGCCGATGAGCGCCCCGACGCCCGAGCGCGCCTTTTCGCCCTGCCGCCGTCGGAGCCACAGCGTCGTCAGCACGAGCGCCAGGAGGATGACCCCGATCACGCGGCGGACGCCGGTGTCGTCGGCGACGGCGAGGAAGACCGCCCCCATCACGATCCCCAGGACGACCGCCGGCGCCAGCCTCAGCAGGGTCGCCCAGTCCGCGTGCCGGCGGTAGAGGGCCAGTGCGAGCACGTCGCCGACGATCAGCAGGACCAGCAGCGTCGCGGTCGAGGTGCGCGCCGGCAGCACCGCCGCGAACACCGCGACCGCGAGCGAGCCGGCCCCGGGGATCGCGGTCTTGGACAGCCCGACCACGACCGCCCCGAGCGCGAGCAGCGCCCAGGCGAGCGCGGAGAGGTCGAGCACGGACCCATCCTCGCACCGGCTCGGGGATCCTCTTCGCCGGTGCGTCACCGGGCGTCGCACCGGCGCTAGCACCGCGCGGAGCGCCGTGCAATCCCCGTTCGCTTCGCGGGGCCGAGGACGTAGGTTCGCGCCATGGCTACCACGACGACCACGAAGAACAAGCGCAAGCCCGCCCGGGGCGCCCGTCTCACCGAGGAGCAGAACGCCGAGAGCGGCTTCACCGCCTCCAAGGCGCTGGGCGACAACCTGCAGAAGGTGCTCGTCGACCTCATCGAGCTCGCCTCGCAGGGCAAGCAGGCGCACTGGAACGTCATCGGCACGAACTTCCGCGACACGCACCTGCAGCTCGACGAGATCATCGAGGCCGCACGCGAGTTCAGCGACACGATCGCCGAGCGCATGCGCGCACTCCACGCCCTTCCCGATGGGCGCAGCGACACGGTCTCGGCCTCGACCACGCTCCCGGAGTTCCCGCAGGGCGAGATCTCGACCACCGAGGTCATCGACCTCGTGACCGTGCGGCTCGAGGACACCGTCACCACCTGCCGCGACGTGCACGACGCCGTCGACGAGGAAGACCCGACGAGCGCCGACATCCTGCACGCGGTCATCGAGAAGCTCGAGCAGTACGCGTGGATGATCAGCGCGGAGAACCGGACGCCCCGCGCCTCCTGAACGTGCTCCGGCGCGGCGCCGTCGGGTTCAGCGGTCGCGCTGGACCGCGTCGTAGGAGGGCTGGCGCAGGGCGCGCACCCACCGCGGCATCCGCGCCCCGGGCAGGAGCCGCCGTCCCGCATCGACCCGGTCCGCCGTGTCCGACGGCCGCCCGGCGCTGCGCAGCTCGAGGTCGGCGAAGGGATGCCAGGCGCCGCGGGGCGTGGCCACGAACAGCCGCAGGCGCCACGGCTCCTGCCGCAGCCTGGCGCCGAGCGCCGGTAGCGCCGTCGGCAGGTCGGTCGGCGTCACCGTGCGCGCCGCCAGCAGAACCGGCCCGCGGTCGCCGGTGTAGGGCAGCAGCGTGCCGAGGTGCGCCCGCGACGGCGAGCCGTGGAGCAGCAGCGCGAACCGGCCGGGCACTCCCGCGCCCGTGGACGCCAGCTCGAGATCGGCCGGGCCCTCGTCGGTGCGGAACCGGAGCGCCAGGCCGATGACGTCGGGAAGGGGCGCGGGGAACCCGGCCGAGCGGGAGATCCGGGCGGTGACCTGCTGCGGCGAAGGCGGCGGATCGTCGACCCAGCGGATGCCGGACTGCGAGGCGCCGATCCACGTCGCCGTCCCCACCAGCGCGACGCCGCGCGGGTGGATCGGCCGGGGACGGCGCACCGCGGCGAGGGCGGCGAACAGCGCACGCAGGACGAGCCCTCCGGCCGCGGACAGACGTTCTCGTGTCGGCATCCCGTGCTCCCCTCGCGCCCGCCGTGGTCTCACGGCGGCCCCGCCCACGGTAGGCGGGGGATCACCGGGACCCCAGTGGCTTGACACGGGAGTCAGCGCCGCGCCCGCACGCCGCCCGCGATGACGTCGTCCACGAGCGGCACCCCCGGCCGGTAGGCCAGATGCACGTACGACGGCGCCCCCAGGACGACGAGATCGGCCGCGGCCCCGGGCCGGATCACGCCGACGTCGTCGCGGCGGAGGGCGGCGGCGCCTCCCGCCGTCGCCGCACGCAGCGCCTCCGCGGGGGTCAGGCCCATCTCGCGCACCGCCAGGGCGATGCACAGCGCCATCGACGAGGTGAAGCTCGACCCCGGGTTGCAGTCGGTGGCGATGGCGACGGCGACGCCGGCATCGACGAGGGCGCGCGCGTCGGGGTAGGGCTGCCGCGTGGAGAACTCGACGCCCGGGAGGAGCGTGGCGACGGTGCGCCCGGCGGCGAGCGCATCGACGTCGTCCGCGGTCAGATGGGTGCAGTGGTCGACCGCCGCGGCATCGAGCTCGACAGCCAGCCGGACGCCGTCCGACGGTCCCAGCTGCCCCGCGTGGAGGCGGAGACCGAGCCCCTGTGCGCGGCCGGCTTCGAGCACGGCGCGCGCCTGGTCGACGTCGAAGGCGCCGCGCTCGCAGAACGCGTCGATCCAGCGCGCGTGCGGTGCGGCGGCGGCGAGCATCGGACCCGTCACGAGGTCCACGTAGCCGGCGACGTCGTGCCGGTACTCGGGCGGCGGCACGTGGGCTCCGAGGAACGTCGTCTCCGGCGTGAGCCCGCGCGCGATCCGCAACGACCGGGCCTCGTCGTCGACGGTCAGGCCGTAGCCGCTCTTGATCTCGACGGTCGTCGTGCCCTGCGCGCGCATCTCCGCGACCAGTGCCGCGGCGCCGTCCCGGAGGAGCTCGTCGGAGGCCGCACGGGTGGCGGCGACGGTGTGGGCGATGCCGCCGGCGCCATAGGCCTCCCCTCGCATCCGGTGCACGAACTCCTCGGACCGATCGCCCGCGAAGACGAGGTGCGCGTGGCTGTCGACGAAGCCGGGGATGACGCAGCGGCCGGCGGCATCGATCCGCTCGTCGGCCGCGGGCGCGCCCGCCGCGGGGCCGACCCACGCCACCCGTCCCGCCTCGACGACGACGGCGGCATCGCGCAGCTCCGCCGTGCCCGGTCCGATCGCCTCGTCGTTGGTAACGAGGAGGCCGATCCGGTCGACGAGGGTGCTCACCTCCGCACCGCCGCGATGGCGTCGCGCAGCAGGCGGCCGATGTCGCCCAGCTCGTGCCGGCCCCCAGCGACGACGCGCCGTCCGCCGACGATCACGTCGGTGACGTCGGCCGCCGTGGCCGCGAGCCACAGCTGGTCCGCGCGGGCACCCGCGGTCCGCGGGCTCGCGTCGTCGAGCACGACGAGGTCGCAGGCCGCACCGGGGCGGAGGACACCGCCCTCCCAGCCGAGTGAGCGGTAGCCCGTCTCCGACGCGGCGCGCAGGAGCGCGGCCGGGGTGAACCTGCCGCGTCGCCCGGAGGCGAGCCGGTCGTCCATCTCCAGCCCCCGCAGCTCCTCGAAGGGGTCGACCATCGCGTGCTGGTCGGTGCCCAGCGACAGCCGCGCACCCGCCGCGTGGAGGGCGTGGGCGGGACCGATGCCGTCGGCCAGGTCGCGCTCGGTCGTGGGGCAGAAGCAGACCCCGGAGCCGGTGCCTCCGAGGGCGGCGACGTCGGCGTCGTCGAGGTGGGTGGCGTGCACGGCGGTGAAGTCCGGACCGAGGAGGCCGGCCGCCGCCAGCAGCCCGGTGGGCGTCGTCCCGGTCGCCGCGCGCACCTGCGCGTTCTCGGCGGGCTGCTCGGAGACATGCGCGTGCACCGGCGCGCCGCGGGTGGCCGCCCGGAAGGCGGCGAGATCCTCGGCGCCCACGGCGCGCAGGGAGTGCACGGCGGCGCCGATGCGCGCGGTGGGTCCCGGCGCGAGGCGTGCCCGCCGGGACGCCCACGCCTCGACCGATCCGTCGCTGAACCGCAGCTGCTCCTCCCCGAGCGGCACCGGCGCGCCGTCGGCGTCCAGCCCGCCCCGCAGGTACAGGGTGTCGAGCAGCGTGAGGCGGATACCCGCGGCCGTCGCGGCCTCGAGCAGCGCGCGCTCCATGTCGGCGTCGGCATACGGGGTGCCGTCGGGCCGGCCGTGGACGTAGTGGAACTCGCCGACGACCGTGTAGCCGGCCAGCACCATCTCCGCGAAGACCGCGGTCGCCAGCCGCCGATACGTGTCGGGGTCCAGCCGCGCGCTCACCCGGTACATCTCGGTGCGCCACGTCCAGAACGTGCCGCCGTCGGCGTGGGTGACCCCCCGCAGCGCACGGTGGAAGGCGTGCGAATGCGCGTTGGCCAGTCCGGGCAGCGCGACGCCGTGCAGGCGGAGGTCGCCCGGCCGCGGATCGGCGTCGACCTCGACGTCGCGGATGATGCCGTCGCCCGCCTCGATGCGCACGCCCCGGGCGACGCCGTCGCCCAGGACCGCGCGCTCGCACCAGAACGCGTCCATCAGCCGGCCCGGTGGCGGATGGCGGTGATGAGCGCGTCGACCCCGTGCTCGCAGTCGGCGTCGTCGGCGCGCTCCTCGGGTGCGTGCGAGACGCCCGACGGATTGCGCACGAGGAGCATCGTGGTGGGGATCCCCGCGAGGGCGAACACGCCCGCGTCGTGCCCGGCTCCCGAGGGCAGGACGGGCACGCCCCCCAGCGCCGCGGCGACCGACGCCGTGAGGCCCCGGTCGAACGCGGTCTCGGCCGTCCACGACTCCTCGGCGGCTTCGGTCCCCGTCACGCGTCGCACGTGGGCGAGCACCCGCCGCACCGCCGCCTCCTCCTCTGCGCGCGCGTCGATCCACAGCGACGCGCTCCCGGCGACCGCGTTCACCGCCCCGGGGGTCACGGTGACCTTCCCGACCGTGGCGAGCGCACCCGCCGCGAGCGCGCCCTCGCGCACCGCGAGGACGATGTGGGCCAGCCGCACCATCGGATCGCGGCGCGCGGCCATCGGGGTGGTCCCGGCGTGGTTCTGCTGGCCCGGCAGGTCGACCCGCCAGCGTCCGTGCGGCCAGATGCGGTCCGCGACCCCCACCGGCGCGCCGGCCGCCGACAGCCCCGCGGCGCCCGCGTCGGTGGCCAGGTGCCCCTGCTCGATGTGCAGCTCGATGTACTCGCCGATCCGCGCCAGGCGCGCCGCATCGACGCCCGCGTGCGCGGGGTCCACGCCCGCCGCCGCCATCGCCTCGGCCATGGTCGTGCCGTCGGCGTCGCGGAGGGCGAGGGCCCGGTCGGCGGGCAGCGCGCCGGTGAGCAGGCGGGAACCGGCGCACGCGGTGCCGAAGCGCGCGCCCTCCTCGTCGGCGAAGGCCGCCACCGCGAGGGG
The DNA here is from genome assembly GCF_950097975.1 of Microbacterium sp. T2.11-28. Taxonomy (GTDB): domain Bacteria; phylum Actinomycetota; class Actinomycetes; order Actinomycetales; family Microbacteriaceae; genus Microbacterium. The sequence continues at coordinate 451,419 of NZ_CATNHF010000012.1, read as the reverse complement.
CCGGGTGGGCACGAAGCCGTCGCGGCGCAGCGACGCCACCGCCGCGAAGGCCGAGGCGATCCCCAGCGGCCCGTCGTAGGCACCGCCGTCGGGCACGCTGTCCAGGTGCGATCCGAGCACGAGCGCGGACCCTTCGAGCTCGGGATGCCACCACGCCCAGAGGTTGCCGTTGCGGTCGGTCTCGACCTCGAGGTCGAGCGCGTCCGCGCACTGCACGAACCACTGCCGGCTCTCCAGGTCGGGAGCCGTCCACGCGGCGCGGTCGTACCCGCCCGAGCGGGTGCGACCGACGTCGGCGAGCTCGGCGAGCAGGCCGCCGACCACCGAGGTCATGCCGCGCCCATCGGGATCCGCACGCCGCGCTCGGCGGCCACCGCCTCCGCCTCCGGATACCCGGCGTCGACGTGACGGATGACCCCCATGCCGGGATCGTTGGTGAGCACCCGCGCCAGCTTCTCCGCCGCCAGCGCGGTGCCGTCCGCGACGGCGACCTGGCCCGCGTGGAGCGAACGGCCGATGCCCACGCCGCCGCCGTGGTGGAGCGACACCCACGAGGCGCCGGAGGCGGTGTTCAGGAGCGCGTTCAGCAGCGGCCAGTCGGCGATGGCGTCCGAGCCGTCCTTCATCGCCTCGGTCTCGCGGTAGGGGCTCGCGACGCTTCCGGAGTCGAGGTGGTCCCGCCCGATCGCGAGCGGGGCGGCCAGCTCCCCCGAGGCGACGAGCTCGTTGAAGCGCAGGCCCGCCCGGTCCCGCTCGCCGTAGCCGAGCCAGCAGATCCGCGCCGGGAGGCCCTGGAAGTGCACCCGCTCCCCCGCGATGCGGATCCACTTGGCCAGCGACTCGTTCTCGGGGAAGAGCTCGAGGATGGCCCGGTCGGTGACGGCGATGTCGCGGGGATCGCCGCTGAGCGCCGCCCACCGGAACGGCCCCTTTCCCTCCGCGAAGAGCGGGCGGATGTAGGCGGGCACGAAGCCGGGGTACGCGAACGCGTCGGCGTACCCCGCCGCGCGCGCCTCGGTGCGGAGGTTGTTGCCGTAGTCGAAGACCTCCGCCCCCGCCTGGGCGAAGCCCACCATCGCCTCGACCTGGCGGGCCATCGACTGCCGCGCCGCGTCGGCGAACCCCGCGGGGTCGGCCAGACGCGCGGACTCCCACTCGTCGAACGCGTACTCGCGCGGGAGATAGGCCAGCGGGTCGTGGGCGCTGGTCTGATCGGTGACGATGTCGATGGGCGCCCCCATCGCCAGCAGCTGCGGGAACACGTCGGCGGCGTTCCCGAGCAGGCCGATGCTGAGGGGCCGGCGCGCGTCGCGGGCCGCGACGGCGAGCTCCACCGCGTGGGCGACCGAATCGGCCCGCACGTCCAGGTACCGGTGCTCCATGCGGCGCCGGATGCGCGAGTCGTCGACGTCGACGCAGACGGCCACGCCGTCGTTCATCGTGACGGCCAGCGGCTGGGCGCCGCCCATTCCGCCGAGGCCGCCGGTGAGGGTGATCGTCCCGGCGAGGGTGCCGCCGAACCGCTTGGCCGCCACCGCCGCGAACGTCTCGTAGGTCCCCTGCAGAATGCCCTGGGTGCCGATGTAGATCCAGGAGCCGGCGGTCATCTGGCCGTACATGGTGAGCCCGAGGTGCTCGAGCCGGCGGAACTCGTCCCAGGTGGCCCAGTCGCCGACGAGGTTGGAGTTGGCCAGCAGCACCCGCGGTGCCCATTCGTGCGTCTGGAACACGCCGACCGGCTTGCCCGACTGGACCAGGAGCGTCTCGTCGCCGCGCAGGGTCTGGAGCGTGCGGGAGATCGCGTCGAAGCTCGCCCAGTCGCGGGCGGCCTTGCCGGTGCCGCCGTAGACGATGAGCTCGTCCGGGTGCTCGGCGACCTCGGGGTCGAGGTTGTTCTGCAGCATCCGCAGCGCGGCCTCCTGGGGCCAGCCGAGCGTGTGCAGCCCGGTGCCGCGGTGGGCGCGGACGGGACGGGGTCCGAGGGTGGTCATGCGAGGTCTCCTCCTGCCGTGCGGGCCGCCTCGAGCAGCGAGCCGTCGGCCACCATCGCGTGCGCAGAGGCGATCTCGGGAGCCAGATGACGGTCGGTGCCGGGACCGTCGATGCGGGTGCGCAGCCGTGCGATCACGGCGGCCGTGACGGGCGAGGGCCGCAGCGGTGCGCGCATGTCGATCGCGCGGGCCGCGGTGAGCAGCTCGATCGCGACGACCCGGGCGAGCCCGTCGACCGCGCGGCGGAGCTTGCGGGCGGCGGCCCACCCCATCGACACGTGGTCCTCCTGCATCGCGCTCGAGGGGATCGAGTCGACCGACGCCGGCACCGCGAGACGCTTGAGCTCGCTCACGATGCCCGCCTGCGTGTACTGGGCGATCATGTGCCCCGAGTCGACGCCGGGGTCGTCGGCGAGGAACGCGTGCAGGCCGTGGCTGCGGGAGGGATCGAGGAAGCGGTCGGTGCGGCGCTCGCTCATGCTCGCGAGGTCGGCGACGACGATGGCGAGGAAGTCGAGCGCGTAGGCGACGGGTGCGCCGTGGAAGTTGCCGTTCGACTCGACGCGGCCGTCGAGGGTGACCGCCGGGTTGTCGACGGCGGACGCCAGCTCGCGCTCGGCCACGCCGCGCGCGTGGGCGATCGTGTCGCGCGCCCCGCCGTGCACCTGCGGCGCGCACCGCAGCGAATAGGCGTCCTGCACGCGGGTGAAGCCCTCGGGACGGGCGAGCAGCCCCGATCCGGCGAGCACGGCGCGGATGTTCGCGGCCGACGTGCGCTGCCCGGGATGCGGGCGCAGGTCCTGCAGATCGGCGGCGAACACGCTGTCGGTGCCGAGCAGCCCCTCGACGCTCATGGCGGCGGCGAGGTCGGCGAGGGCGAGCAGGTCGCGCAGATCGGTGAGGGCCAGCACGAGCATGCCGAGCATGCCGTCGGTGCCGTTGATGAGGGAGAGCCCCTCCTTCTCCCGCAGCACGAGGGGGGCGATCCCGGCGGCGGCGAGCGCGTCGGCCGCCGGGACCACTTCGCCGGCAGCGTCGCGCACGTCGCCCTCGCCGAGGAGGGCGAGCGCGCAATGGGCGAGCGGTGCGAGGTCCCCGGAGCAGCCGAGGCTGCCGTACTCGGAAACGATCGGGGTGATCCCCGCGTTGATGACCGCCGCGTAGGTCTCGGCGACCACGGGTCGCACCCCGGTGCGGCCGGTGGCGAGGGTCGACAGGCGCAGGAGCATCAGCGCGCGGACGACCTCGCGCTCGACCTCCGGGCCCGACCCCGCCGCGTGGCTGCGCACGAGGGACCGCTGCAGCTGCGCGCGCCGCTCGAGCGGGATCTGCTTCGAGGCGAGTGCGCCGAAGCCGGTGGACACGCCGTAGTGCGGCTCGGTGTCCGACGCGAGCGCGGCGATCACGTCCGCGCTGGCGGCCATGGCCGCGAGCGCCTCGTCGGCGAGTCGGACGGGTGCGTCGTGGCGCGCGACGGCGACGACGTCCTCGAAGGTCAGCGCACCGATGCCGACGGTGACGTCGACTGTCGCGGTGCGGGGCAGGACTGCGGTGTTCACGGGTTACCTCACTGAACGGGGGGAGGGGATGGATGCATCTCCGACGGCGCCGGCGGACTCACGGCGCCGTCGGAGACGGGGGATGTCAGCTCGCGATCTCGAGCGAGACGACCTGGCCCTGCTGGAGCCAGTTCTTCATGCCGGCCAGGGCGAGCTCGAGCTCGCCCTCGACGACCTCGCCGATGTAGCTGATCTTCAGCGGCTCGTCGGCGAGGTCGTCGCCGTACACGACGCAGAACTGCTGACGCGGGTTGTACCAGCAGACCGAGCCGCGGGCGTAGCCCTTCTCGGCACGGCGCATGGCCCCGACCTCCTCGGTCAGGTAGACGTTCTCCCAGGGCGCCACGATCGGCATGGTCCAGAAGACCATCTCCCCGACGATCTTCCCGTGCTGCAGGATGCTCTTTTGCGGCAGGTTCTCCCTGAGTGCCGCGACGATGCCGGGCACGAGCTCGTCGAAGACCTGGATCGTGCAGACCTTGGTGTCGTCGACGGACATGATGAGCTTCATGAGTGGGTTCTCCTTCGTGTTCTCGGGGTCGTTCAGGCGTCGACGCGCTTGAAGCCGTTGGTGACGCCCCACGGGAAGACGGCGTCGACCCACATGTGGACCTTGTTGACGTAGCTGATGGCCGCGCCCGTGAGCTCGAGGAACTCCTCGAGGGTCGTGGCGGCGGCGGCCGCCTCCACGTAGCGGGCGACGAAGCCGCCGGCCTCCGGCATCCCGACGAAGTCGAAGAACGCGGCCTTGTAGCCGACGATCTGGCTCGTCAGGATCTGCAGGGTGGCGAGGTCGAGGTGGTTCTCCTCGGCGGCCTCGATGATGCCCCACAGGTACTCGTCGGAGAGCGTGCGGGCCTCGCTCTCGGCGAACATCAGCGTGGTCAGGTACTGCCCGTGGCTGCCGGTGCGGCGCGGGATGATCCCCTTGCCCATGTCGACGATCTCCTGGGGGCACTCCAGCCAGATCCGCTCGCGTTCGGTGTTGAGCTCCGCGATGACGTCGGTGACGATGCTCATGTCGTTCCTTCCTTCCTTCGGTGTGGGGGTCTGCTCGGGCCGGTCGAGGGCGCGCTCGACCAGCGGTCGGGGCACGGATGCGCGCTCCGACCGTCGAAAGCGGGGCGGGTCAGGCCGCGGCGGCCGCCTCGTCCCTGATGCGCAGCTCGACGAACTTGTCCTGCTTGCGCCAGGTCTCCTCGCCGACCAGGGCGAGCTCGGTGAGGCCGTCGATGACCTCTCCGATGAAGCTGTTGCCCAGCGGCTCGATGGCGAGGTCGTCGCTGTAGGTCACGCCGAACACCTGGCGCGGGCTGTAGAAGACGACGGTGCCGGCGACGGTGCCCTTCTCCTTGCGGCGCATGTCGCCGAGGTCCTGCGTGAGGATGTAGTTCTCCATGGGGATCACCAGCGGGAGAACGGCGAACAGCTGGTCGCCGACGAGGGTGGCGTGCTGCAGCTTGGTGCGCAGCGGCAGCTGGCGGCGGAACTCGGCGGCGGTCTTCGGGACGAGGTCCTCGAAGATGCGGATGCCGCAGACGTACTTCCGGTCGACGATGAAATCGATGATCATGCTCGGTTCTTCCTTCTGGGTGTCGGGTCGGTCTCAGGCGGTCTGCTTGGCGTCGGCACGCGGGAAGGCGCTGGCGATGCCCCACGGGAAGACGCTCTGGATCCACATGTGGACGCGGTTGGTGTACGAGAGGGCGGCGCCGGTGACGGCGGCGAACTCCTCGAGCGTCTCGGCCGCCCGCGCGCCCTCGGCGTAGCGATGGATCCACGTGCAGGTCAGCGGCAGGCCGACGAAGTCGAAGAAGTCGGCCTTGTAGTCGATGATCTGGGTGACGAGCTTCTTCATGGTGGCCAGGTCGGTCTCGGGGTCGCGGGCGACCTCGATGAATCCCCAGAGGATCTCGTCGGCGAGGGTCCGCGCCTCGCCCTCGGCGTACAGCAGCGACGTGAAGTACTGCTTCTTCGGCCCGGTGAGGCGCGGGAGCACGCCGTTGCCGAGGTCGCGGACGTCCTCGGGGAGCGTCAGCCAGATGCGCTCGCGTTCGGCGTCGAGTTCGGCGATGACGTCGTCGACTACAGACATGGTGGTCCTTTCAGGTGGTGGTCGAGGTGGAGTTCGGACGGGAGGATCAGATCAGCGCACGGCCCCCGTCGACGCGGATGGTCACGCCGTTCACCGAGGCGGGCGCCGCGGCGAGGAACAGGAGGACGTCGATCACGTCGGCGAGCGAGGTCTCGCGGACGGGCACGCCCTTGATCCGGGTCAGGGACGAGGCGACGGGGTCCTCGCCGCGCGCGCGGCGCAGCTCGTCGTTCACGCCGTCGTCGGAGCGGTAGAACTGCGTCGGGGCGACGCTGTTGCAGGGCACCAGGGGGCTGAGCGCGACGGCGAGCTGCTCCATCAGCCGCGCCAGCGCGCTCTTGGCGACGATGTGGGGCACGAGATCGGGCCAGGACTCCTCGAGGGAGTTGCCGAGGATCGCGAGGATGCGGCCGCCGCCCTGGGGCACCATCACCGCGGCGGCGGCCTGCGACAGGAAGAGCGGTCCGCGCAGGTTGACCCCCAGCGACGTGTCCACGTCGTCCTCGGTGAGCTCGGCGAAGGGGCGCGGGCGGAAGGTGCTCGCGTTGTGCAGCAGCAGGTCCAGCCGCCCGGAGTGCGCGACCACGTCGGCGACCATCGCGCGCGCCGCCGCCGGGTCGGACACGTCGGCTTCGACGGCGCGCACGGCGCCGGGGAGGCCGGCGTCGCGGGCCCGTTCGATCACGGCGGCGGCCTGGCCGGACTGGCCCCAGTGGTTGAGGTGGACGTCGTAGCCCTGCGCCGCGAACGCCAGGGCGATCTCGGCCCCGGCGCGCTCGGCGGCGCCGGTGATGAGGAGGGTCGGGGCGCTCATACGCGCTCACCCCCCGCCAGCGTGATCGTCTGCCCGGTCAGCGCGGACGACTCGTCGGCGATGAGCCATCGCACGGTGGCGGCCACCTCGCGGGCGGTCGGCAGGGGCAGCACCCGCCGGAGCTCGCCGATGCGGTCGAGGGCGGCGAAGACCGGGTCGGACTCGGCGAGATCGTCGCCGGGGTCGACCGCCACGCGGCCGAGGCTCAGGACGTTGGCGCGCACGCCCGCGGGACCCTCCTCGAGGGCGAGCACGTGGGTGAGGGCGGAGGCGGCGGCCTTGCCGGCGCCGAACTGCCCAAGGCCCGGGTGCAGGCGCGTCGAGAGCGCGCCGCCGAGGAAGACGACCGATCCGCGCGTGCGCCGCAGGCTCGGCACCGTCGCCCGGCACAGGTGGGCGTGGGCGCGGTAGCCGCGCATCCCCGCCTCGAGGGCCGCGTCGTCGGTGTCGGCGACGGTCGCGGCGGGGACGGCGGGCCAGGCGGCGTTCACGACGTGGTCGACGTCGCCCCAGGCCCGCAGGATCGCGTCGACCGCCGCATCCGTCTGGGCGGCGTCGGCGAAGTCGGCCTGCACCACCAGGTGCCCGGTGCCGCGCAGCTCGCCGGCGAGGGCGCGGGCGGCGTCGGCCCGGCGATGCGCGTGCACGGCGACGCGATGGCCCGACTCGGCCAGGTCGTGGGCGATGGCGTGGCCGAGGGCGCCGGTCGCTCCGGCCAGCACCACGCGCCGCCCGGTCAATGGAGCCCCCGGGCGAGGAAGCCGCGGATCCGCGGCGAGCGCTCCGGGTCGAGCACCTCCGACGGCGTGCCCGCCGCCTCCACGACACCGTCCGCCATGAACACCACCTGGTCGGAGACCTCGCGGGCGAAGCCGATCTCGTGGGTGACGACGATCATGGTGGTCTCCGCGCCGTCCGCGAGGCGCCGCATCACGTCGAGCACCTCGCCGACCAGCTCCGGGTCGAGCGCGCTCGTGGGCTCGTCGAACAGGATGAGCTCCGGCTTCATGGCGAGGGCGCGCGCGATGGCGACCCGCTGCTGCTGGCCGCCCGAGAGCTGTCCCGGATACTGGTCCGCCTTCTCGGCGAGGCCCACCGAGGCCAGCAGCTCGCGCGCCTCGGCCTCCGTCTCGCGGCGCGGGCGGCGCTGCACCACCTGCGGTCCCTCGACGAGGTTGGCCAGCACGGTCTTGTGGGGGAACAGGTTGAAGTTCTGGAACACCATGCCGATGCGCTGCCGCTGCCGGCACATCTCGCGGTCCGACAGGGCGTGGTACTTGCCGCCGCGCTCCTCGTAGCCGATGATCTGGTTGCCGACGCGGATGATGCCGGAGTCGATGGGGATGAGCCGGTTGATCGAGCGCAGCAGGGTCGACTTGCCCGACCCGCTCGGCCCGAGGATCGAGGTGACGGTGTTGGCGGGGGCGTGCAGCGAGACGCCCTTGAGGACCTCGTGGTGGTGGTAGCTCTTGTGCACGTCGACGACGTCGACGGCGGTGCTGCGGTCCGTGATGCTCATGGCGTTCACGCTGCCTTTCCGGTGCGGCGGAACAGGGGGAACAGGTCGTTGCGGGCCGGCCCGCCGATCTCGGCGGCGGTGACGCCGCGGCCGTAGTGGGCCTCGATCTTGCTCTGCCCGAGGCTCAGGACCGAGGTGAGCACGAGGTACCAGATCGACACGGTGAGCAGCAGCGGGATGACCTCGAAGGTGCGCGAGTAGATGCTCTGCGCGCTGTACATCAGGTCGGACAGCGCGATGACCGAGACGAGCGACGTGGACTTCAGCATCCCGATCGTCTCGTTGCCCGTGGGTGGGATGATGACCCGCATCGCCTGCGGGAGGATGATGCGGCGGAACGACTGCGCGCGGGTCATGCCGATCGAGGTGGCGGCTTCGCGCTGGCCCACCGACACCGACAGGATGCCGGCGCGGATGATCTCGGCGAGGTAGGCGCCCTCGTTGAGGCCGAGCCCGAGGATGGCGGCGAGCAGCGGGGTGACGACGTCGTTGGTGGTGACCGACACCCACGGCTCGAGGAACGGGATGCCGAGGGTCAGCTCGGGGAACAGGTAGCCGAGGTTGTACCAGAACACGAGCTGCACCAGCACGGGCGTGCCCCGGAAGAACCAGACGTAGAGACCGCTCGACCAGCGCAGCGTGCGGCTCTCCGAGACCCGCATGACGGCGATGACGACGCCCAGCAGCAGTCCGATCACCATCGCGATGAAGGTGAGGAAGATCGTCATCCACAGTCCGGAGAGGATCTTCGGGTCGAACAGGTACGAGATGACGGTCGGCCAGGCGAAGCGCTCGTTGGTGATCACCGTGACCGCGGCGAGGAGGGCGACCAGGAGCACCGCGACGATGCCCACGCCCCGCCAGGGGTGGCGTCGGGCGACGAAGTGCGCCGCCGGGGCGGGCGCGCCTTCGGGTGTCGTGAGGGTCATGGTGTCCTCCATCGGGTCGGGAGCGGGTGGGTGCGGCCAGGGGGCGGACGGTGCCGCCGCCCCCTGGCGGCGTCGGGTCAGTCGAGCGGGCGGGTGGTGGCGAGGTTGATGCCGGGCTCCTCGAGGGCGAGCGACTCCATGCCCCACTTCTCGAGGATCTCCATGTACGTGCCGTCGGCGATCACGGCCTCGAGGCCGGCGAGCATGGCCTCCTGGAGCTCGGTGTTGTCCTTGGCGATCACCATGCCGAGGTACTTCTGCGGGAACGACTGGATCGAGGCGTAGTTGATCGGGGTGGGCGCCGTCTGGTTGAGGTAGGCGGCGGCCGAGGTGCCCAGGATCATGAAGTCGACACGGCCGGAGTTCAGCGCGTTGTACGTGTCGGCGGCGTTCGGGTACTCCTGGATGACCACCGGGTCGAGCCCCGCCTCGGCGCACGCCGGGTTGAGGATGTCGTTGACCTTGTCGATCGTGTCGAAGCCGGTCTGGGCGCCCATGGTCTCGCCGCAGAGGCTGAGGTCGTCGCCCTCGGTGATCGGGCCGTCGTAGGACTCGATGGTCACGACGTCGGTCTTGTCGAAGATGTAGTTGACGAACGACACCTCCTGCTCGCGCTCGGCGTTGTCGCTGATGCACTCCATGGCGATGTCGTAGCGACCGGACTGGACGCCGGGGATGAGGCTGGCGAACTGCGTGTTCTCGACCTCGAGGGTGACGCCGAGCTTGGCGGCGATGGCGTCCCACAGGTCGACCTCGTAGCCGATCATCACGTCGGAGCCCTCTTCGAAGAACTGGCAGGGCGGGTAGTTGGCGTCGGTCGCCAGCGTCAGCGTCTCGCCGGCGAACGGCGTGGACACCTCGGCGGCGGGGCTGGCGGACTCGGCGGGCGCCGGGTCCGCCGAGCTGCAGGCCGCGAGGGCCAGGGCTGCGGCGAGGACGATGCCGGCGGCGGCAGCGGTGCGAAGACGTGCGGTGTGCATGGTCTTACCTCTCTGTGGTGCGTCGATGTCGGGTGGTGCAGGATGCGCCGCGGCCGTTCGGCATGGGTTTCGGGACCCCCGCTCCCGGGCTGAGCCGAGGAGTTGAGAGCCATGGTAGGAACCCGAAATCGCGGTCTGCAGGGGCCGGGAGCATCCCCGAGTCCGGGATCTCAGACCTGCCCGGTCGTCGTTTCGCCCGTGTTTCCCATCCGTTCCGGGCCCGTGCCGGGTTGCCCAGAGGGATCCCGGGATGCAGTCCGGGATACCGGACTGCGGGGTACCGTGTGCGCATGAGCGACATCCCCGCTGCCCGTCACGCCCTCCGCGTCCTGCGCTTCGTCGCGAGTCAGAGCGGACCGGTGCGCGCCGCCACGGTGATGCGCGAGGTCGGCCTGCCCCGGTCGACGACCTTCCAGCTCATCAAGGTCATGCAGGAGGAGGGCTACCTCGTCCACTTCCCGGAGGACCGGGCCTACGGGCTGTCGCCGCTCATGGCCGAGCTCGGCAGCGGCTACCTGCGCGCCGGCAAGGTGAGCAGGCTCGCCGAGCCCCTCCTCGAGAAGCTGGTCAGGCGCACGGGCCTGCCCGTGGTCGGACACCTCGGGGTGCTGCACAACGACGACGTGGAGTACGTGGTCAAGCACGCCGCGCCGCGGGCGCCGTCGCTGGTCACCGACATCGGCGTGCACCTGCCGGCGCACCTCACCGCGACCGGGCGCGCCATCCTCGCCCTGCTCCCCCGCGAGCAGGTCCGCGCGCTCTACCCGCACCCGGCGAGCCTCACGACGCGCAACGGCCGCGGGCCGGCGACGCTCCGCGAGTTCGAGGACATCCTCGCCGAGACCCGCACGCGCGGCTACGCCGTCGAGACGGGCGAGGTGACCCCGGACTGCGCCTCCGTCGCGGTGGCCGCCCTCGACCACAACGGCTATCCCGCGGCGGCCGTCGGGATCACGTTCCGCAAGATCGCCGTCGACGCGGGCATCTGGCCGCAGCTCGGCGCCGCCGCGCAGATCTCCGCCGGGGCGCTCTCGATGCGGCTACGCGGCAAGATCTAGCGCGAGAACGTCGCCGCGCCGGTCAGACCAGCGCGACGACGAGGATCAGCACGAGCACGACGACGACGGCCGCCGCCTGGAAGCCCGTGATCCACGCGAAGCGCGAGGCCCGGTAGCCGCCCGCGGGCAGGGCGAGGGCGCTCACCACCAGCAGCGCGGCGAGCGCGACCTGGAGCGCGATGCCGATCCACGCGAGCGCCGGTGCCGTCGGCACGAGGAACGCGAGCACGACGATCGCGATGACGGCGAGGGCGAGCCCGACCGCCAGCCACACTGCTCGGCGGATGCCGCCCGCGCCGTCACGGTGCTCGGCATCGGTCGTGCGCGCCGACGCGCGGGAGCCGAGCCCCGCGTCGCTCAGCGATTCCGGGCTCGCAGCCTTCGTCGACCGCGCCGCGCCCTCGTCGACGCCGGGCTCGATGGACTGGATGTCGCGACGGTCTCCGCCGCGCTGATCGCTGTTCATGCAGCACCTCCTCCGGCGACACTACGAATCGTCGAGGTCACGGCGGAGGGGGTTGACACCCGGCGTCTGCACGCCGTGCACCGCCCGAGAAGGATGTCAAGGCGCTGCCGCCCGGGTCGCGCTGCAGCGAGGATCGCCGCATGACCCACGATGGCGAGCAGACGTCGGAGCGATGGCTCGTCGTCGACGGGCGGAGATGGCGCCGCACCGATCCCGCGCTCCCGCCCGATCTCGTCGACGCGCTCACCTCGCACCTCGGCCGCGCTCGGTCCGCGGTCGGAGCCGCCCGCAGGCGGGGAGACGCCGACGCGGTGGCCGCGGCCCGGCGCCGAGTCGGGCTGGCGAAGCACGGCCTGGGAGAGCGGGGCCCGGCGTGGTGGGACGAGCCGGTGGCGCGCCGCATCGCGCAGGCCCGCCGCGCGCTCGCCGACCTGGAGGCGGACCTCGACGCCACGTCGTGAACGTGGGCCTGAACTTCTCGCGGGTCTGAACTTCTCGCGGGTCTGAACTTCTCGCGGGTCTGAACTTCTCTCGCGGGTCTGAGCGCCCGGAGACCGTATGCTCGGGATGCGGTCGCGCGCGGCGAAGCGCAGCGACGGTCAGGGCGAGGAGGTTCGACCGTGAGGGCCACTTCCGAGCCCGGCGGGACCTCCCTCGACGGCGCCCGCGCCGGGGCGCTGAACACGGCGATCCGCGTGCTGATCGGCCTCACCGTGCTCGTCAACGTCCTGTTCGTGGCCGCACTGCTCGTGCCCGGGAACCCGGCTCCGACACCGGTCGCCGTCCTCTCGCTCGTGGCCCAGTGGGTCCCCGTCGGCGTCTTCTGGCTGGTGGCGGTGCGCACCCGCTTCACGCGACCGGAGGTGCTGCTCGCGGCCGCCGCGGTGACCTTCAACGCCGCGGGCGACACGTTCTACGCGCTCGCGATGGACTCCAGCGGCACGCTGCCGTCCCCCTCGCTCGCCGATCTCGGCTACCTCCTCTACTACCCCCTCACCATGGCCGCGCTGCTGGTGCTGGTCGTGCGCCAGTCGCAGGGATCGATCAGGTCGGCGCTCTTCGACGGCGCGGTGGCCTCGCTGGGCGCGGCCGCGGTGCTCGCCGTCATCCTCGCGCCCGTCTTCTCCGACGCCACCCGCGGCACCACCGTGCTCGACGGCGCGATCGCCGCCCTCTATCCGCTCTTCGACCTCCTCCTGATCACGGCCGTCGTCGCGATCTCCGCCTCCCCGGTCCTGCGACTGGGCCCGCGCTGGCAGTTCCTCGTCGCGGGCTTCCTTCTGTTCGCCGGCGCCGACATCGCCTACGCGCTCCTGGTCCACCACGGCGCCTATGCCGCCGGGACGCTGCTGGACGCCCTGTGGCCGGCGGGTGTCGCCTGTGCCGCGATCTGGGTGGACGGCGTGACCCGGCTCGAGCCCGACCCCCCTCCGGCAGCGGAGAACCCGCGGACCCTCCCCGTTCCCGCGCTCGCGGTCCTGGCGGGCCTCGGGGTGCTCCTGGTCGCCACCCAGACCGCCGTCCCCGCCATCGCCCTCGTGCTGGCCGCCGCCACCGTCGTGCTCGCCGCCGTCTCGGTGCTGTCCCGCCACGCCGCGCTGGCCCGGATGCTGGCGAGCAGGGAGCGGTTGCTCCGGCAGCTGGAGGGACTCGACCGCGCCAAGAGCGACATGATCCGGACGATGAGCCACGAGATGCGGACGCCCCTGACGTCGATCCTGGGCTACCTCGACCTGGTGCTCGACGACGAGGCGTCGTTGCCCACCGACACGCGGACCCGCCTCTGGGTGATCGAGCGCCACGCACGCCGCCTCCAGGATCTCGCGGGGGACATGCTGCTGCTCGAGCGCCTCGAGGCGGCCGACGGCGAGGCGCACGCGGCCCTGTTCGACCTCGACCCGGTGCTGCACCGCGTGGACGCCTCCCTCCGCACGCTCGCCGATTCCCGTGACGTGCGCCTTGCGCTCGACGTCGACGCCGGGACGACGGTCGACGGCGACGAGGGCTCGCTCGAGCAGGCGCTCGCGCATGTCGTGGAGAACGCCGTCAAGTTCACCCCCGCGCGGGGCGAGGTCCGCGTCGAGGTGCGTCCGGGCACGGCGCCGGACGGAAGCCCGCGCACGATCATCAGCGTCACCGACACCGGGATGGGCATCCCCGCCGACGAGGTGCCCCAGGTCTTCGACCGCTTCTTCCGCGCGAGCAATGCGCAGGATCAGGCGGTGCAGGGGACCGGCCTCGGGCTCGCGATCGTGCGCGAGGTCGTGCGCGTGCACGGGGGCGACGTGTCGGTGACATCGGTCCTCGGCGAGGGGACGGTCGTCCGCATCACTCTCCCCGCCCCCGTCGACGAGGAGCGGTGAGCCCGCAGGGGTGAGGCTCAGCGCTGGGTGGTCGCGGGACCTCCCTCGGCCTGCGGGACGCGACCGTCGACGGCGTCGAGCACGTGCCGGGCCCCGAGCAGCTCGCCGGCGACCGGCCCGTACCGCGCGAGCGCAGCGCGGTGGACGTCTCGGACGGCGGCCACGGCACCGCTGCCGCCGCCCGCATCGGCCACCAGCCGCGTCGCCACGTCGAGCTGTCCGACGACCGCGCTCAGGGCGAAGTCCGGCACGGTGTCGCCGTCGATCAGCCGGCCGAGATAGTCGCGCACGAACGCGCTCTCAGCGGGGCCGTCGGCGAGCAGTGCGGCGAACCTCGCCGGCTCGATGCCGGCCACCTGCGCCGCCACGACGGCCTCGGCGCTCGCCACGGCCTGGGTGAACCAGAGCGCGTTCGTGAGGAGCTTCACCGTGAGCGCGGCGCCGGGATCGGAGCCCGCGAACGTGGTCTCCGCCACGCAGCCCGCCGCGGCGAGCACCCGGGCGGCGGCGTCCACGTGGTCGGGATCGCCGGAGGTCCAGGCGCGCAGCGTCCCGCGTTCCGCGTCGCGCGGCCCGCCGCGAACCGGAGCCGCGACGAACCGGCAGCCGCGGTTCCGGACGCGTTCGGCGACCTCGCGCGAGACGGCCGGATCGCCGCCGGTCAGGTCGACGAGCAGGGCACCGGGAACCATCGCCTCGACCAGCCCCCGGGATCCGCCGGTTCCGCACAGTGCCTCGCGCTGCGCACGGGCATCGGGAAGCACCACCAGGACGACGTCGCAGCGCTCGGCGAGCGCGGCGGCCGACGCGACCGCCGTGACGGCGGCGCCGAGACTCCGCGCACGGTCGGGGTCGCGATCGAACACCGCGACGGGGACGCGCTCCGCAGCACGGAGGGCGATGCGTCCGCCCATGGTGCCGACGCCGAGCACGCCCAGCCGGGGCGCCTCCGACGCACCCGCCACCTCAGCGCGTCATCCGTCGCGCCACCGGTCGTCGAGCAGGTGCGACCCGGCCTGCGGGCCCATCTGCAGCATCCCGCCGTCCACGGTCCAGCTGGCGCCGGTCACGTACGCCGCCGCCGGCGAGGCCAGGAACGCGACGACCGCCGCGATCTCCTCCGGCCGCCCCGGCCGCCCGAGGGGGATGCCCGGGCGGTGGGTCCTCTCGGCGTCCTCCGAGCTCATGTCGTTCATCGGCGTCGCGATCTCCCCCGGCGCGACGGCGTTGACGGTGATGCCCTCGGCGCCGAGCTCCTGCGCCATCGTCTTCACCAGTCCGCCGAGTCCGTGCTTGGCCGCGACGTACGCCGACGAGCCCACGCGCGGCTGGTGCTCGTGCACGCTCGTGACCGCGATGATCCGCCCGCCTCCCCCGGCCGCCACCATGCGGCGGGCCGCGGCCTGCATGGCGACGAAGGCCCCGTCGAGGTTGAGGCCGACGACGTCGCGCCATTCCTCCAGCGACTGGGAGAGGAACGGCGTCCCGCCCCCGCCGCCCGCGTTGTTGACGAACACGTCCACCCCGCCGAGCTCGTCGGCGAGCCCGTCGACGACCGCCGCGACCTCGTCCAGCCGGGTGACGTCCAGGCGCGTCACGACCGCACGCGAGCCGCGCGACCGGACGGCCGCCGCCGTGCTCTCGGCGCCCTCGCGGTCACTGTGCCAGGTGACGCCGACGTCCATCCCTGCGTCGGCGAGGGCGATGGCGGTCTGGGCGCCGATGCCCGAGTCGGAGGCGGTGACGATGGCGTGCCGAGGTGTGAAGTCCATGCCCGCCAGTCAAGGTCGGCCGCCGCGATCCCTCCAGGGCCTTGCACCGCGCCCCCATCCCGGGTACGGCGCCGAGGCCGGTCCGTGCGGCGCGCCCGCCTAGGAGGCGCTGCCCTCGGCCTCGCGCACGGCGTACGGGAGCTCGGACGCCAGCTCGCGGGCGAGGAAGCCGAGACCCATCCGCTCGGTGAGCCGATCACCGGACCGGCCGTGACACCACGCGCCCCACGACGCCGCGCGCTCGAGGTCCATGCCGCGGGCGGCGAAGCCGGCGATCGCGCCGGCGAGCACGTCGCCCGACCCGGCCGTTCCCAGTCCCGGGCCGCCGGGGGCCACGCGCCAGACGGCGCCCGCGGGCGTGGCGACCGCCTCGTAGCAGTGGACGACGGCATCGAGGCGCGCCGCGATGTCCACGGCGTCGCGGATCGGGTCGTCCACCTCGCGCCCCAGGAGGAGGGCCGCCTCGTCGAGGTTCATGTTGACGATGAGCGACGCCGGCAGCGCGCGGCGATCGATCTGCGGGAGCACCCCGACGGCGAAGGCGTCGAGCACCGCGCATCGCACGTGCGCCTCGGCGAGCAGCCCCAGCCGCGCACGCGCGACCTCGGGATCGTCGATCCCGGGCCCGACGAGGACGACATCGGCCGCCTCCAGGTCCGCGACGACCTCCCGGGCGGTCGCGCCGCCGCCGGCGGCCAGCTCGTGGATCCCCGCTTCGGGGAACGAGGCCCTGACGGCATCGGCCGCGCCCGGCGAGGTGACGACGCCGACCTTCCCGGCCCCCACGCGCAGCGCCGCCTCTCCGGCCAGCACCACCGCCCCCGGCGAGGTCCGCGACCCGCCCACGACCATCACCCGGCCGCGGGAGTTCTTCGACTCGCCCGGTTCGGGCAGGCCCCACGTCCGCAGCAGGCCGGGGGTGACGGCGACGGGATCACTCGGGTTCGACATCGGGACTCCCCGGATGGACCGTGACATCGGCACCGGCGCGCTCGAGGTGCCGGACGTCCGAGAACTCCACGACCTCCCAGCGCGCGCCGTCCCACACCACGCGGGTGATCGACGCGTTGAGCACCGTATGGGCGGCGGCGAAGTCGAGCAGCTGCGACTCCTCCATGCCGGTCAGCAGCGCGACCAGGAGCATGACGACCGCGTCGTGGGCGACGACGAGCATCGTGCCCGGGTTGGTGCCCGCTGTCGTCCCCGGTCCACCGGAGCCGTCCGCCGCGTCGGCCGCGTCGCGCAGGAACGAGCGCAGGCGCAGCGCCACGTCCGCCCACGATTCGCCGCCGGGCGGCCGGTGGTAGTACTTCCCGAGGTGGGCCCGCCGCTCCGCCTCCTCGGGGTGGCGGGCCGCGACGCCGCGACGCGTCAGCAGGTCCAGCACCCCGAGCTCTCGGTCGCGCAGCCGCTCGTCGGAGACCACGCGCGGGATGAGCGGCCCGTCCTCGGTGCTCAGCGCGAAGGTCTGCCGCGCGCGCACATAGGGCGACACCCAGGCGACCTGCGGCGCCGGCTCGAGCGCGCGCAGCCTCGCCCCCAGAGCGCGGGCCTGTTCCTCGCCCGTCCCCGACAGGGGCACGTCGGCGTCGCGGACGTCGAGCTCGATGACCTCCGCGCCGAGCCTCTCCGCGCGCGTCGCGGCGACGTTTCCCTCGCTCTCGCCGTGGCGGACGAGCACCCATTCCTTCGGCATCATCATCGCTCCACCTTCTCAGCCGATCCGCGTGTCGCCGGGAGGCGAGACCCGGAGCCACCGGTGACCGTAGGCCGGGAGCTCCACGTCGATGCGCCGCTCGGCCCCGACGGGGACGCGCTCGGGGCGGTCGAGGTCGATGAGTCGCGTGCCCTCCTCCTGCGCTCCGATGTCCAGACGCAGCGCCACCGGCGCGTCCGTGAAGTTGTGCAGCAGGATCATGCGCCCGAGCTCGGAGTCCACCGCGTGCGCGAGCACCCCGGCCGCATCGTGGTCGAGGATCTCCAGGCTTCCCCATCCGATCTCGGGTGAGGCCCGGTAACGGCCGATGAGCCGGCGGATGAACAGCAGCAACGAGTCGTCGTCGGTGCGCTGCTGACGCACGTTCACGTGGGCCGGCGCGTAGCCGTCGCTCGGCGGCGGCGCGACCAGGCGCGAGGGCGGGGCCGTCGAGAACCCGCCGTTGCGCTCGTCGCTCCACTGCATCGGCGTCCGCACCGCCTGGCGCCCGGTGATCTCGGGGTTCTCGCCCATCCCGATCTCCTCGCCGTAGAACAGGACGGGGGTTCCCGGCAGCGAGAACATGAGGCTGTAGACCATCCGCACCCGGCGAGGATCGCCGGCGAGCATCGGCGGGAGGCGGCGGGTGATCCCCCGCCCGTAGACGCGCTGCGCCTCGTCGGGGGCGAACGCCTCGAACACCTCCTCGCGCTCCGCGTCGCTCAGCTTGTCGAGGGTGAGTTCGTCGTGGTTGCGGACGAAGTTGGCCCACGTCGCCTCGGACGGGATGACGGGGCGGGACCGGAGCGCGTCGGCCAGGGGTGCGGGATCGCTGCGTGCGAGGGAGAGGTACAGCGCCTGCATCGAGACGAAGTCGAACTGCAGGTCGAGTTCGCCGCCGCGCGGGCCGCCGAAGAAGTCCAGCTGCTCCGCGAAGGGGAGGTTGACCTCGCCGAGGAGTGCCGCGTCTCCCACGCGCCGCTGCAGGAACCGCTTGATGTCGCGCAGGAGCTCGTGCGGATCGCCCAGGTCGACGCCCTCGGGAGGCTCGATGAGGAACGGCACGGCATCGATGCGGAACCCGTTGACCCCGAGCGCCAGCCAGAAGCCGATCGTCTTGGCGATCTCGTCCCGCACCCGGGGGTTCGCGATGTTCAGATCGGGCTGGTGCTTGTAGAAGACGTGCTGGAAGTACTGGCCGGACCGCTCGTCGAGTTCCCACACGGTCGCCTCCTCACCCGGGAACACGGTCGGCTGCTGATGGCGGGGCGGCTCGTCCCGCCAGACGTAGAAGTCCCGGTACGGGGAGTTGCGGCTGCGACGCGCGGAGACGAACCACGGGTGCGCGTCGGAGG
The DNA here is from genome assembly GCF_950097975.1 of Microbacterium sp. T2.11-28. Classification (GTDB taxonomy): domain Bacteria; phylum Actinomycetota; class Actinomycetes; order Actinomycetales; family Microbacteriaceae; genus Microbacterium. The sequence goes on along the minus strand of NZ_CATNHF010000012.1, from coordinate 432,822 downwards.
TGTGGTTGACCACCAGGTCCACGATCACCCGCATGCCGCGATCGTGCGCGGTCCGGATCACCTCGACCACGTCGCCGTGGCTCCCGAGTCGCGGATCGACCCCGTAGAAGTCGCTGATGTCGTAGCCGTCGTCGCGATCCGGGGTCGGGTAGAAGGGCATGAGCCACAGACAGGTCACGCCCAGGTCGGCCAGGTAGTCGATGCGCCGGGCGAGCCCGGTGAAGTCCCCGATCCCATCGCCGTCGGAATCGAGATACGTCTCGACGTCGAGGCAGTAGATCACCGCCGACTTCCACCAGAGGTCGCTCGTGTCGGTGATCTTCACAGCAGCCCCCTCAGCGCGGGGAGCAGCTGGTGCTCCGCCCGGTCGAGGAACGCGCGCTGATCGGTGCTGATCCCGTGCAGGTAGACCCGGTCGAATCCGAGCCTCACGAGCCCCGCGATGCGCCCGGCGAGCTCCTCGGCATCGGTGGACACGAGTGCCCCGGTGCGCAGAGCGTCGTCGCTCGGGTTGCCCGCGAGGGCGTCGAAGTCCTCCGGCTGCTCGACGTCCCACGGCGAGACGCCCTGGACCGCCGACTGCCGCCACTGGTCCCGCACCACCGCCAGGGCCGCGTCCTCCGTGTCCTCGAGGGAGATGTGCACCTGCAGCACCGCGGGACCGCGGCCGCCCGCGCCCCGGTAGGCGGCGATCACCCGTGCGAGCGCGTCGGGCGACTGGTTGACGGTCGCGAGCCCGTCGGCCCACCCCGCCAGCCATGCGGCGGTCTCGGCGGTGACGGCGGCGCCCAACAGCGGCGGCGGGGTCTCGGGGCGGCTCCACACCCTCGCGCGGTGCACGCGGATCTCGTCGTCGCGGGTCACCTCGCGCCCGGCCAGGAGGTCGCGGATCGTCTCGACCGACGCCTGCAGCCGCGCGTTGCGCTCCGGCTTGGGGGGCCACGGGTCGCCGGTGACGTGCTCGTTCATCGCCTCGCCGCTGCCCAGCGCCGCCCAGAACCGGCCCGGGAACATCTCCTCCAGGGTGCCGATCGCCTGCGCCGAGATCGCGGGATGGTAGCGCTGCCCCGGTGCGGTCACGACGCCGATCGAGAAGGACGTCGAGGCGAGCGCCGCCCCGAGCCAGCTCCACGCGTACCCCGACTGCCCCTGTGCGACGCCCCAGGGCGCGAGGTGGTCCGAGCACATCGCGCCGTCGAATCCGGCGCGCTCGGCGAGGACCACGGTCTCCCGCAGCTCACTCGGGGGCAGCTGTTCGTGCGATGCGTGATATCCGATGAACGCCATCGCCCGAGTCTCACGGCACGGCCGAGCCCGGGACAAGGCCTTGCGCGACCGGCGGATCGCGTCTAGGACGGCGTGCCGACCCGGAGCTCGTGCGGGGGACCGCTCACGCGGTCGGGGCCTTGGCCACCACCACCTGCTGCGGAGACGGGTCCGGCACCTCGGGCGGCGTGGATGCGATGTGCTCCGCCACGAGCGAGATCCCACCGGAGGAGCTCGCCGTCTGCGAGAGCTCCTCGAGCCACGCCCGACTGAGTTCGGGGGGATCGGGCTCGTCGAACACGAATCGCAGAGGTATCGACGGATGGAGCCACAGCGTGCTGCGCCCGCGTTCCTGGCCGTCGGGATGCTGCCAGGAGAGCGTGAAGCTCTCGCCTCGGCGCAGCTTGGTGGCGACCACGACCTTCAGATGCGCCAGCGCCCGGTCTTCGATATGGACGGGTGTCGCCGAGCCGCCGTAGTAGATGGTTCCCACGGTCGCACTCTATCCGAGGACGGAGGATGCTGCTTACAAAGTAAGGCAGCTAGTGTGGGCGGACGCTGCGGAGTGAGCTGACCGAGACCGCAGCGAGATTCGGGCGGTGATGTCGAGCCAGGCGCAGAGCGACGAGACGACGTCGTACAGTGGCCGCCTGAGCCGGCAGCTGATCGTGCGGACGGCGCTCTCCCAGATCGATCGCGCCGGCACCGACGGCCTGTCGATGCGCTCGCTCGCGAAGGAGCTCGGCGTCGAGGCGATGTCGCTGTATCGGTACGTGCACGGCCGGGAGGACCTCCTGGAGGGCGTGGTCGACGCGCTGATGGGCGGGTTGATCTCGCGACTCAACGCCGAGCTCACCGAGCACTGGCAGGGCTTCCTCCAGAGCCTGGCCCACGAGGTGCGACTGATCGCCGTCGACCACCCGAAGGCCTTCCCGCTCGTGGCGACCCGGCATCCCGCGGCGCCGTGGCTGCGACCGCCGCTGCGCAGCATCGAGGTCGTCGACGCGTTCCTGGCGGCCCTCCTCGGCTACGGGTTCACCGATGTGCAGGCGGTGGGCGCCTACCGGTCGTTCACGAGTTTCCTCCTGGGCCAGCTGCTCCTGGAGTCCGCCGTCCGTGGTGCGGTGGTCTCCCCGGCGGACGAGCCTCTCGACGAGGGCGACGCGGACATTCCCGAGGGGGACGCCGCCCGCAGCGTGGAGGATGCGCCGGAGGTCATGCGCCTCCGAGGCCTCCTGAGTGAGGATCGCAGCGACGAGGAGTTCGAGGCATCGCTCGAGATCCTCCTCGATCGGCTCAGCCGGGAGCTCAGCCAGTAGGAGCCCCTCGGCGACGACGTGAGGGGCGAGTCCGCCGATCGGCGGGCCCGCCCCCGTCCACGCGTGGTCGGCGGTCAGCCGGCGAGGTTGTCTCGGGACTGCTCCGCCTGGTCCCTGACCTTGTCGGACGCGTACCGCGCATCCTCGGTGACCACCGCCGCCGAGTCCTGAGCGGCGTGCGTGACGGCGTCGACGGCCTGCTGCGCGGGGTCCTTGAGATGCTCCCCCACGTCTTTGGCGACGTCGGCCAGCTCATCGACGAGCGGCTGCGCGCCCTCCTTCACCTGCGCCGCCAGGTCCTTCTCCTTGGCGGACGCGGGAATGAGCGAGGCGACCAGCAGTCCGGCACCCAGCGCGATGAGCCCGACCGCCAGCGGATTGCCCTGCGCCGTGCTGACGACCCGGTCCTTGGCGTCACCGACATGATCGGCGGCGTCCGACAGCGACGATCCGGCGTCGTCGGCCGCTCCCATCACGCGCTCGCGGACGGAGCCGAACGCACCGCGCACCTTGGCCATCTGCCGGTCGACCGCCTTGGAAGGCGACACCTTGTCCGCCAGGGCGTCGACGTCGCTGCCCAGCTCTCGTCGCGTGCGTTCGATCTCGGCACGGATCTCATCTGGTGAATCGGTCATCGGTTCTCCTCGTTCCTTTTCAGCGTTTCCGGTATCTCTTTGAGCGTCTCCACGGTCCGGGGGGCGCCCTGCACTTCCGCGAACTGCCGACGTCCGGCGGCGAACAGGATGCCGGCGACGGCAGCCCAGATCACCGCGACGATCACCGCCGCCCAGCCACCGCCGATCAGCGTCCCGATCCACCACCACAGCGCGACGGACAGGAAGAACACGGCCATCGCGGCGCCGTACCCGGCGCCGCCGATCAATCCGCCGCCCTTGGCCGACCGTGTCGCGGACTCCTTCAGCTCGGCTTTCGCGAGCGCGACCTCCTGACGCATCAGCGTCGACACGTCGCGACTGACCTCCCCGAGAAGGTCGCCCAACGAGGTCGTCGCCGCTTTCTCCTCAGAGGGCGTCGGGTCGGTCATCCTGGCCCTCCCGCGGTGTCTGCGCCGGAACGGTCTGCGCGTAGATGGGTGTCTCGGCGCGGTCGGCCGAGGCCGTCAGTCCGTTGGGCGCATCGACAGGCGCGACGACGGGCGCGTCGACGGACGCGGGATCCGCGGCTCGCGGCGCCGGAGCGGCGGCCGGCGCGGCGGTGTCCTCGGACGCGCTGGAGGCCAGGGCCCGAGTCAGGCGGCCGATCACGACGCCGGCGAGTGCCGCACCCAGGATGAACGTCCCGGGCTTGCGCCGCGCAAACCGCTTCACCTCCATGACGACGCCTTGGGCATCGCGCTCACCCAGCCACGTCGCCGCAGCCGACAGACGGCTCGACACCTGCCGGGCGACATCGCCCGCCAGGCCGGCGCCGCCCGAACCGGACGCCATCGCGCCCAACTCGTCACCCGTGGAGCGGAGCCCGCGTGCAAGGCGCTGCTGCTGGGAGTTCGCCTGGTCGGTCAGCTCTCGCCGGCCCTGGGCGAAGAGATCCTTCGCCTGCGACTTCGCCTCGCCGACGACGGTGGCCGCCTCTTCCTTCACCGTCCCCAAGACCTCTTTGGCCTCCGTGACCGCCGTGTCCTTCACATCCGCGGCTTCCTGCTTGGCCGCGTCGACCTTTCCCGACGAGCCTGAGGCCCCGTCGTGCGAGCCCATTGGGCCCGTCCCGTAACTATCCGACCTGGTGCTCCTCTCGCAGACCGATCTATCGACCGGTGCAACAGGTGTAGGCCGACGCGATCGCGCGGTCAGGTCCCTTGACCGCACGCACCTTACGCTGTAAGTCGCGCGCGCCGAGGCTCGCTCTCACTGGCTCCGCGCGGCGTCCCGAGCGAACTCGACGATGCAGTCGGCCACGGCCCGGGCGGCGCCGTGCTGCACCATGTGGGCGTGGCTGCCGATCTCGATCAGGCGGCCATCGGGCGCGCGATCTGCGAGCAGCCGGCACCATTCCGTGACGGCGATCGGGTCACGGCTTCCGCGGAGCACCAGCACGGGCACGGGGACCGCGCTCAGCCGCGCCTCGATCGGGTAGGCGAGCATGTGCCGCAGCTGCGCGACGTACCACGGGATGCCGCAGCGGACATAGTCGCCCAGGACGATCGCGTTGGCGAGCGGCGACTCGCGCAGCATGTCGCTGCCGAGTCTCGCGGCATGCGCGAGAGGCGAGCGACGGCGCGCGTCGGCGACCGGTCCGATGAGGACGATGCCGTCGGCGGGTCTCCCCGCTCGGCGCCCCGGATGCGACGATCCGACGAGCTCCGTGACCCACTGGGCGCCCATCGAGTGGCCGACCCACACGGTCGTGACGCCGGGCACCGCCGGAACCGCTTCGGCCAGCGCGAGCGCCATGTCGGCGACCGTGGCATCACCGTCGGGCCGGCGCACACCACCGTGACCCGGCATGTCGACCGACACGACCGTCGCCTGCAGCCGGAGAGCCTCGTGGAGTCGACGCATGTACCGGTGCGACATCCCGATCCCGTGGACGAGCACCACCCGGAGTGTCGCGCCACGCACCGTCGAGGTCGACAGGCGGAACGGCAGTCCGCGGGACGACGACCGCTCGACGGTGACGCACCCTCTCCGGACGCCGGTCATTCGGCGGAAGCCGCCCTCGCGGGTCACCTGCTCCCCGTGTGGCGACATGCCACCACAGTGCGCGAGCCCATACAGGCGACCGAGGGGCTTGTCCGACGCCCGCGCCGGCTGATAGGGCGATTCGGAGCTCTTCCGACGAAGTCATCGCGAAGTACGCTCCATTCGACCTCGAAGTGACGGATCTGATGGAGGATTGGCCACCATCCACGTTCCGTTCATCGCACGACGTCCGGCACACCGCGGCCAGTCTCGCGATCAGCGCCGGCGCCAACGTTAAGGAAGTACAACGCGTGCTCGGCACGCCTCGGCATCGATGACTCTCGACACTTACGCCGACCTGTTCGACGAAGACCTCAACCGCGTGTCGGACGCGCTCGATCGCGCCCGATCGTCCTCAGTTGTTGCCATGCTGTTGCCACACGAAGGTCCGACAATGTGAAAGACCCCCGACGATCCGCGTAATTCCGCGGTTCTCGGGGGTCTTATCGTGGCGGTGACGGTGGGATTTGAACCCACGGTAGGGGGTTACCCTACACAACTTTTCGAGAGTTGCACCTTCGGCCGCTCGGACACGTCACCGCCGAAGAGTTTACGTCATCCGCGGGGATGCCGCGAATCGTCGCCCTCACCCCCGACGTCGGCGGACGGGCGTACGGTGAACCCATGGCCGAGCGGATGACGACATCGCAGCGCACCGTTTTGACCGTCGCGGTGCTCGGCTCGTTCGTGGCGTTCCTCGACGGCACCGTGGTGAACGTCGCACTCCCCGCGATCGCGGCCGAGCTCGGTGGCGGCCTGTCGACGCAGCAGTGGGCCGTCGACGCCTACCTCGTCACCCTCGGCGCGCTGATCCTGGTCGCCGGTGCCGTCAGCGACGCGTACGGGCGGGTTCTCGTCCTGCGTATCGGGCTCATCGGCTTCGGGATCGCGTCCGTCGCCGTCGCCCTGGCGCCCGACACGACGCTCCTCATCGCGTTCCGCGCACTTCAGGGTGCGGCCGGTGCGTTCCTGGTGCCGAGCTCGCTGGCCCTCATCACCTCGACGATGGACGATCCGCTGCGCTCGCGCGCGATCGGCATCTGGACCTCGCTCACGACCAGCGCGATGATCGTCGGCCCGCTGATCGGCGGCGTCATCGTCGACCTCTTCTCGTGGCGCTGGGTCTTCCTGCTGAACGTGCTGCCGATCGGCGTCTGCCTCTGGCTGGTGGGTCGCATGGGGGTCGCCGACGAGCGCGAGCCCGGCGCGCACGTGGACTGGCTCGGCGCGGCGCTCTGCACGTTCGGCCTCGGCGCGGCGGTCTTCGCGCTCATCGAGCAGCCGCACTCCGGCTGGGACGCCCCGCAGATCTGGATCCCACTCGCGGCCGGCATTCTCCTGCTCGCCGCGTTCGTGTGGCGCCAGCACCTGACCGACGCGCCGATCCTGCCGCTCGACCTCTTCCGCAGCCGCAACTTCTCCGCCGGCAACGTGGCGACGTTCTTCGTCTACGCGGGGCTCTCCCTCAACGGCTTCGTCGTGGCCGTCTACCTGCAGCAGGGCGCCGGCCTGAGCGCAACGCTCGCGGGGCTCGCGAGCCTGCCGACGACACTCATCGTCATCGCACTCAGCTCGAGGATCGGCTCGTGGGCGGGACGGGTCGGACCGCGGCTGTTCATGACGATCGGCCCCCTGATCATGGCGGTCGGCACCGCGCTGCTGCTGACCGTGTCCGAGGACTTCGACTACTGGCTGCAGGTTCTGCCGGGCATGATCCTGCTGGGACTGGGTCTCGCGGTCACGGTCGCGCCGCTCACCTCGGCGATCCTGGGCTCGGCCGATCACCACCGGTCGGGGATCGCATCGGCCGTCAACAACGCCGTCGCCCGGGTCGCGGGGCTGCTGGCGATCGCAGCGCTGGCGGCGGTCACCGGTGGCGCGCTGGACCTCGCCGGCTTCCACCGCGCGGCGATCGTGACGACGGTCCTGCTGGCAGCCGGGGCCGCCGTGTCGTTCGTCGGCATCCGCAATGCGCTGCACCGCAGCGAGCGCGCCGACCAGCCGGCGTCCTGACAGAGCATCGGCCTCTCGACGGCGCAACCCCTGGCTGCGACGACGAGGGGATGCGAGGATGACGGGATGAAGAGCCTGCCGCTTCGGCGGTCGGCGCTGGCGATGCTCTTGGGGATGGCATTGCTCACGACGGGATGCGCGGCCGAGACCGCGACGCAGCCGACGGAGTCATCCTCACCATCGCCGGCGACGACCCCCGCCACCGATTCCCCCTCCCCGACGACGCCGGGCGACGACCCGGGCGCGGAACCCGAGGGCGACTGCCCGGCCGCGGCGTCCGACGCGCCCGCCGGCACCGCCGCCGATCCGTACCGGGTGGGCGAGGAGATCGTCGCCGACTGCTTCACGATCGTCGTCACCGAACTCGACGCCGATGCCACGCAAGACGTGCAGTCGACCTCGCCCGACGCGGTCCCCGCCGAGGGCAAGGTGTTCGCCGTCGTCAAGGTGATGATCGCGCGCTCCGGCGGCGAGGCCGCCGATGTGGCCACGATCGGGATCCGCTACGCGGGCTCCGCCACCGACATCGTCGACGCCGACCCCGACCTGCGCCTCGAGGAGCAGTCGCCGCCGATGGGCACGCTGGAGCCCGGCCAGGCGTCGGGCGGCACGCTGGTGTTCGAGACCGAGCACAGCACGAGTCCGGCCGTGGTGCTGTCGGTCGGCGACGGAACGGACATCTGGGTCACCCCGTAAGCAGGGAGCCCCGCCACGCCGCTGGCCGCGGCATCCCCCGCCTGCCAAACTGGGCCCATGAGCGTGATCGAGAACTCGAAACTGACCGTCGTCGGCGCCGGCGCGGTGGGCTCCAGCGTCGCCTACGCCGCCCTCATCCGCGGGTCCGCGCGTCACGTCGCGCTGTACGACATCGCCGCCGAGAAGACCGAGGCCGAGGTGCTCGACCTCGCCCACGGCGCGCAGTTCACCGGGTCGAGCGACATCATCGGCGGCGCCGACATCTCGGTCGCGAAGGGATCCCACGTCGTGGTCATCACGGCGGGCGCGAAGCAGAAGCCGGGTCAGACGCGCATCGAGCTGGCCGGGGTGAATGCCGGGATCCTCAAGACGATGATGCCGCAGCTGCTCGATGTCGCCCCCGATGCCGTCTTCGTCATCGTCACGAACCCGTGCGACGTGCTGACGGTGCTCGCGCAGGAGTCCACGGGGCTGCCGTACGAGCGGATCTTCGCCTCCGGCACGGTGCTCGACACCTCGCGGCTGCGCTGGAAGATCGCGCAGCGCGCGGGTGTCTCGATCGCGAGCGTGCACGCCTACATCGTGGGCGAACACGGCGACACCGAGTTCCCGCTGTGGTCGCACGCGACGATCGGCACGGTGCCGATCCTCGACTGGGTGCCGCTCAACGGTCAGCCGAAGTTCACCGCCGAGGAGCTCGACCAGATCGCCGTCGACGTGCGCGACGCCGCGTACAAGGTCATCCAGGGCAAGGGCGCCACCAATTACGCGATCGGCCTGTCCAGCGCCCGCATCGTCGAGGCGGTCCTGCAGGACGAGCACGCCGTGATGCCGGTCTCGACGGTGCTCGACGACTTCCACGGTGTGTCCGGCGTGGCACTGTCCGTTCCGTCGGTGGTCAGCAGCGTCGGCGCGGTACCGATCCGCGAGACGACGTTCGCGCCGAACGAGCTCGACCTGCTGCAGCACTCCGCCGGCGCGCTGCGCGAGGTCGCCGCCTCGCTCCGCTGAGCCCGGTCAGTCGGTGAAGGCCGCGGCTTCGCGGCTGGGGGTTCGGGGTTTCCTCCCCAGGTGGGTTGGCTGCGCCGTTATCCACAGGAAGCGGCCCTGACCGGGGCTTTGTCGGTGTCGGTGTCGGTGCCTCCGGGAAGGATGGAGGCATGACGAACACCGCTCTGCTCCGCCCGGCGACGTTCGGCGTGGATGCGGTGGTGGAGGAGCTCGTCGAGATCCGACGCGGGATGGCGGCGCTGCAGGCCCGCGAGGCGGCAGTTCTGGCGCGGGCCGTGGTAGTGGTGCGGGCGCAGGAGGACGTGCCGGGACCGTCGGAGGTGCGGGACATTCCGCTGCGGTCGATGGCGGCGCAGCTCGGCGCCGCGCTGCGGGTATCGGATCGGACGGTGCAGCGGCAGCTGTCCGACGCGGTGGTGCTGACGGAGCGGTTCCCTGCGGCGTGGGCCGCTCTCGCTGCCGGGGACGTCTCGGGGGCGCACGTGCGGGTGATCGTCGAGGCGGGACTGCCGATCGACGACGACGAGGCCCGCGCCGTGTTCGAGGAGGCCGCGGTCGAGGTGGCCCGGCGGGAGACGCCCGGACGGTTGCGGCCGGCGGTGCGGATGCTCGCCGCCCGCCTGCACCCCGTCCCCCTCGCCGAGCGGCACGCGGTCGCGGCGCGGGGGCGGTGCGTGTGGGTGCGGGATCTGGACCACGGGATGGCCGAACTGATCGCGACGCTGCCCGCGCACCTGGCGCACGGGATCCGTGACCGCCTCGACCGATACGCGCGGCGCGTCATCGACGCACGCCGTGGTGCAGGGAGCGCAGAGGCGGGTGCCGCGACGCTGCTGGATACGTCGATCGCGCAGGACTGCCGGCGGATCGACGAGATCCGTGCCGACGTGTTCGCGGACCTGCTGCTGACCGGGCACGCGACGCCCGAGGTCTCGAACGCGTCGATCCCCGAAACGGAGGCGATCGTCGCGCACGTGCAGATCACGGTGCCGGCACTCACGGCCCTCGGCGCGGACACCACACCGGCAGAGCTCACCGGCCACGCCCCGATCGACACCGCCACCGCGCTCCGGCTCGCGGGTACCGCAACCGGGTGGGACCGGGTCCTCACCCACCCCGTCACCGGCACCGTGCTCGCCGTGGACCGGTACCGCCCCTCGGATCAGTTGAAACGGACCCTGCAGGTGCGGGACGAGCACTGCCGGTTCCCGGGCTGCCGGATCCCGACCCGGCGGTGCGACATCGACCACACCACCGCCAGGCAGCACGACGGACCCACCGAGATCACCAACCTCGCCCACCTCTGCCGACGGCACCACACCCTGAAACACCACTCCGCGTGGCGGGTCAGACAGACACCCGACGGGGTGCTGCACTGGACCAGCCCCACCGGCAGACAGCACCCCGACCGGCCAGCGCGGACCCTCACGTTCGTCCCCGACCCGGGCCCCGGCCTCACCACCGATGCCGGCCTCTCCACCGACCGCGCACGCGACCCCGGCGCCGGCGCATCCGACGTGCCGTTCTGACCGCTCGCCCGCGTGCCCATCCCGCCTGCTCCCCCACGTCCGCACCATGAAGTTGGCAGTCGTCGTCCCCTCCCGGCGGCCCAGGCGACGACGACTGCGCACAACTGTCGCGCCGACGGCAGCCGTGTCGGCGGCCCGCCGTACGCTGGGCACATGGCATCCCGACGACCCGCTGCGGCGACCGCATTCCGCTGCACCGAGTGCGGGTGGACCGCATCCAAGTGGGTCGGCCGCTGCGGCGAGTGCCAGCAGTGGGGAACCGTGGTCGAGGCGGCGACGCAGACCGGCATCGTGCACAGCGTCACCGCCCTCGCCCCCAGCCGTGCCGCACAGCCCATCACGTCGATCGACACGAGCGAGACACCGCGGCGCACGAGCGGCGTCGGGGAGTTCGACCGCGTGCTCGGCGGAGGCATCGTCCCCGGCGCGGCCATCCTGCTGTCGGGCGAACCCGGCGTCGGCAAGTCGACGCTGCTCCTCGAGGTGGCCGCGCAGAGCGCCCGGGCGGGGCGACGCGTCCTCTACGCCAGCGCCGAGGAGTCTCTCGGCCAGGTGCGCCTGCGCGCCGAGCGCACCGGAGCGCTCCACGATGAGCTGTACCTCGCCAGCGAGACCGATCTCGCGACCATCCTGGGTCACATCGACGAGGTGCGGCCCGAGCTGCTCATCGTCGACTCGGTGCAGACCGTCTCGTCGTCGCTGAGCGACGGGGTCGCCGGTCACCCGAGCCAGGTACGCGAGGTCGCCTCCACGCTCATCCGCATCGCCAAGGAGCGCGACCTGCCCGTCATCATCGTCGGTCACGTCACGAAAGACGGATCGATCGCCGGCCCCCGCATCCTCGAGCACCTGGTCGACGTCGTGTGCCACTTCGAAGGCGACCGGCAGACCTCGCTTCGCTTCGTGCGCGCGCTCAAGAACCGGTTCGGCGCCACCGACGAGGTCGGATGCTTCGACATGACCGGCGACGGCATCGCCGAGGTCCCCGACCCCAGCAGCCTCTTCCTCGGACACGGCTCCCGGCAGCCCGGCTCCTGCGTCACCGTCGCCCTCGAGGGGCGCCGAGCGCTCCCGGTCGAAGTCCAGGCGCTCACGATCCAGACCCAGGCACCCAACCCGCGCCGCATCGTCAGCGGCGTCGACTCCGCACGGGTGGCGATGATCCTCGCGGTGCTCGAGAAGCGTGCGCGGATCGCGGTGTCCACCCACGACGTCTACGTCTCCACCGTGGGCGGCGTGCGGCTCACCGAGCCCGCGGCCGATCTCGCCATCGCGCTGGCCGTGGCCTCCGCCGTCCGCGAGCGACCCAACCCCGCGCGACTGGTCGCCGTGGGCGAGCTCAGCCTCTCGGGCGAGATCCGCGCCGTGACCCAGCATGCGCAGCGACGCACCGAGGCCGAGCGCCTGGGCTACACCGCGATCGTCGACACGTCCTCCCGCGATCTCGCCGGCGCGCTCCAGGACGTCGCGCGCCGCCACCGGCCCGACACCGACGACGAGCCCGGATTCTGAGCGCCGGAGCGGTCAGAGATCGAGCGCCGCGATCAGGTCGGCCGGAGAGGCCTGCATCGGATGAGGCCCCGCGACGTCGAAGATGACGGTGGTGATCTCGTCGCCGTGCACCCCGAGGAACGCGCGCAGCCAGCCCGGCGACTGCAGCCCGACGGCGGGCGGAAGAGTGGCCGGCTTGTGCGCCGCATCGCTGAAGAGCAGCAGGGCGACCTGACCGGTGTTCGGGTCGCGATAGGTCCACACCTCGCCGGTGTCGAGCGGATTGTCGCGCTGACCCGGCCGCATCAGCGGCACGACGGTCGGCCCGTGGCGCAGGGCGAACGCCAGGGCGGCCATGTCCTGGGTCTGCAGGGCGTCCGCCAGCTGCGGATTGCGGAAATCGAGCGGGGGCTTGTCCTTCGCACGCTTCTTGCCGGCCATGGACACCAGCCTATTCGCGCCGTTCCGCACTCGGCCGCCCGGAGCAGACGGTCACCGGCTCGGGGCTGTGGGCTCGGAGCGGAGGGATCGGGGCGAAGATTCGGGGCAGAGATCCCCGGATACTCGAGGCAACGATTCGAGGCAAAGAGATGGGCCCTCTCGATCCCCCCATTGGGGACTGGGAAACTCGAGAGGGCCCTGCGCTCACCACGGCCGGGATCCGAGATCGAGATCACTGGGGTTGATCTCGATATCCGCTGCTGGGGACAACGGGGGTTAGCCGAATGGGAGCTGTATCCAGTGTAAGCACGACTTCCTGAGCGTGTGTCCACCGTTAGGGGGACAATTCATGAGAATGTTCTCAGTACCTGTGACCGGTCCCAGCCGCTCTACCGCAGGCGGAACTGCGTCGGCTCGGAGTCGATTCCCCCCACGGAGACGACGAGGTTGTAGTACCCCGCGAGTGCCCTCGGCCGGTCGTCGTCGCATGTGCTGACCGAGGACCGCGTGCGGTCCCACACGAGGGGCTCGACGCTCGAGACGGTCTGACCGGGGTCGAGCTGGACGATCTGGTCGCTCGGCTCGGTCTGGCAGTCCGTCGAGCGCCACCACACGTCGGTGCCGCTCGAGATCGTGAACGACTGCGCGGCGGTGCCGACGTTGATGGCGCACGCCGTGTCGCCGCCGTTCTCCATGCGGATGGACAGCTGGGGCTCCGCGCCGGCGCTGTAGCTGTCGCGGTCGGTGACGGCCGACACCGTCACATCGCCCGAGCTGCAGACCGGCATCGTGCTGGCCGACGGGCTCGGCGAGGCCGCGGCGGACGGCGTCCCGGACGGCGTCGCCGGCGCACCGGCCGAGGCGCTGGGCGAGGCGTCCGGCGAGGCTGCGGTCCCCGACGAGCTCGGCGACGGCGCCGCCGCCGCGCTGCCCTCCCACGGCCGCCAGAGGGCGAGGGCGACAGCCGCGCCGATCACGAGCACCACGAGGAGCAGCACCGCGAGCCGCCGCCGCCGGTACACGGCGGGCGAGTGTCGACGGACGGGGCGAGTGCTCACCGTCCCAGGCTAAGCGGCTGCGCCGAGCGCCCGCGGCGGACGCGCCTAGGCGCCCTCGAGCGTCTTGAGCATGCGCGTGTTGCCGAGCGTGTTGGGCTTGACGTGGGCGAGGTCGAGGAACTCCGCCACACCCTCGTCGGGACTGCGCAGCAGCTGCGAGTAGACATCGGGGTCGACGACCTGCTCGCCGATCTCGGTGAAGCCGCGGCGGGAGAAGAACTCGACCTCGAAGGTGAGGCAGAACAGCCGCGTGAGGCCGAGCGCGCGGGCCTGCTCCTCCAGCCGCGCGACGATCGCACCGCCGACGCCGTGGTGCAGCCAGTCCTCCGCGACGATGAGTGTGCGGATCTCGCCGAGGTCCTCCCACATCACGTGGAGCGCGCCGCACCCGATGAGGCGGCCGTCGATCTCGGCGACGACGAACTCCTGCACCGACTCGAACAGCGTCACGAGCTCCTTGCCGAGGAGGATGCGGCGCTGCACCCACGGATCGAGGAGGTCGAGGATGCCGCGGACGTCGCCGGTGCGCGCCGGGCGCACCGTGTAGCGGCGCTCGGCGCGCGCGGGAGCCTGTGCTTCGGTCACCGCACCACTGTATTGCGCCGCGCCCGGCGCCCGGGCCGGCGTCCGCGAGCTGCACGCTCCCGGTCGTCGCCTGTGGCGCCTCGCACCCCCGCGGGACCCGTACTCTGGGTGTCTGGAGGAGGGGCCGGCGTGAGTGTGCTGCGTGACTACGCCACGGCAGTGTCGCAGCCGACACTGCCCTTCGACGCGCCCTCGGTGGACGGCTCGGTCGCGGCGACGCGCTACGACGAGGTCGTCGACAGCGACGGCGGGCTCCGTCCCGGCTGGAAGAGCCTGGCCACCCACGCCTTGTCGCTGACCGCCGACGAGCTCCGGCGCGTCGAGGGCGAGATCACCCGGTTCCTCGCCGACGACGGCGTCTCGTACATCCGGCCCGACACGGGCACCCAGCCGTGGCAGCTCGACCCGATGCCGCACGTCATCGACGCCGCCGGCTGGGCACCGCTGGACGTCGGCCTCGCCCAGCGCGCCGAGCTGCTCAACGCCCTGCTCGTCGACCTGTACGGCCCGCAGACCCTGCTGCGCGAGCGCATCGTCCCCGCCGCCGTCGTCGTGGGCCACTCCGGGTTCATCCGTCCGATGGGTCGCGAGAGCGCGTTCGACCCCCATCCGCTGCTGCTGTCGGCGACCGACCTCGGCCGGTCTGCAGACGGGGAGTGGCACGTCCTGGCCGACCGCGTCCAGGCTCCGTCGGGACTCGGCTTCGCGGCCGAGAACCGGCGCGTCATCTCCCAGGTGCTGCCCGACCTCCACCAGGAGGGCGACCTGCACCGCATGGAGCCGTACTTCGCCGCGCTGCGGGCCGCGCTCCTGTCGCACGCCCCCGCCGACGTCGACGACCCGCGCATCGTGATCCTGTCTCCGGGAGCGCTGTCCGAGACCGCGTTCGACCAGGCGTTCCTCGCCGGTGCGCTCGGATTCCCGCTGGTGCAGGGCAGCGACCTCGTCGTGCACGAGGGCTGGGTGTGGATGAAGCCGGCAGGATGGCCCGGCAAGAAGCCGACCGAACGCATCGATGTGATCATCCGGCGAGTGGATGCCGCGTGGTGCGACCCGCTCGAGCTGCGCGCCGACTCGCGCCTGGGGGTGGCAGGCCTCGCCGAGGCGGTGCGGCGCGGCCGGGTGCGCCTGGTCAACGGGCTCGGCGCCGGGGTCCTCGAGAACCCGGGTCTGCTGCCGTTCCTCCCCGCCGCGTGCGAGCACCTCCTCGGCGAGCAGCTGCGGCTGCCGTCGGTCACGACCTGGTGGTGCGGCGACCCCGACGACCGCGCCTTCGTGCGCACCCGCCTCGCCGCGGGCGACCCGACCCTGCTCGTGCGGCGCATCGACGAGCCGCGCAAGGCGCTCGCGGATCGCACGGCCGACGAGATCCTCGCCCTCATCGACGCGGAGCCCCACCGCTTCGTCGGACAGGAGCTCCTCCCGCTGTCGCAGGCTCCCGTGTGGAACGCCGGGTCCGGATCCTCCGGCCGGGCCTCCGCCCGCGCGATGAGCTTCCGCGCCTTCACCCTGCGCTACGGCTCGGCCTACCGCCCCCTCGTCGGCGGCCTCGCGACGATCCGGGCGACCGCGACGTCGGCCCCCATCACGAAGGACGTCTGGGTGCTGAAGGGCGCCGAGACCGACGCCGACCAGGGGCTGACCGAGATCGCTCCCCTGCAGACGGCGCGCACCGTCCCGACCCTCGCTCCCCGCGCACTGTCGGACATGTACTGGACCGGCCGCTACGCCGAGCGCACGGAGGACCTCCTGCGGCTGCTGCTGGCGACGCAGGCGGAGTTCGACCAGCCGGGTGCGCCGGCCGGCGGTCAGCCCAGCGCACGCGTGCTCCTGGCGGCCCTGCACCGGCTGGCCGGCACGCGATGGACCGACCCCGAGGCGGAGTTCCGCTCGCTGCTGCTCGACACCCACCGCCCCGGTTCGGCCGCGCACTCCATCGCCCGGCTGCGCGAGGCCATGGAGAGCGTCCGCGATCAGCTCTCGGGCGACACCTGGCGCGTGTTCTCCAACATCGACCGGGCCACCCGCGCCCTGCAGGGCTCGGTGCACGCGCACCGCACGGCGGAGTCGGGCGGCCGCATGCTCGCCGCGATCCTGTCGCTCTACGGCGTCACGGCCAACATGATCCGCGACACCGGGTGGCACATGATCGAGGCGGGCCGGCATCTGGAGCGCGGGCTGCAGATCTGCCAGCTGCTGAGCGTCGGCGCCACCGAGCGCCGCGACCTGCGCGGAGACCGCGAGGTGCTCGAGGCACTGCTCCTGGCATCCGAGAGCGTGGTGACCTACCGCCGCCGCTACCGGGGATCGACGCGCACCGCCGACGTGCTCGACCTGCTGCTGCTCGACGCGGACAACCCGCGGTCGCTGCTGTTCACGCTCGTCGAGCTCCGCGGCCACCTGGCCGCGATGCCCGCCTCGACCGGGTCCACGCGCGCCGAGCGGCTGCTGGACCACCTGGAGACGCAGCTGCGTCAGATCGATGTGGCCGAGCTGTCCGCCGTCACCGCGGGCCGCCGGCCGGCGCTGGCCGCCTACCTCGACGACGTCGAGTCGCAGCTGGAGCAGCTGTCGGACGCCATCACGCGCCTGCACTTCGAGAGCGGGCCGCCGCCGGTGCCGCTGTCGGAGCTGTCGCTGGTCGAGCTCATGGAGGCGCGCGCATGAAGCGCTACCGCGTGTGGCACCGCACCGCCTACACCTACGCCAAGCCGGTGAAGGACAGCGTCGGCCAGTTCCACCTGGTCCCGCGCGAGCTTCCGTGGCAGCGCGTCTCGCAGGCGGCCGTCACCGTCGATCCCGTGCCCGGCGACCTCGCGGCCGACGTCGACTACTTCGGCAACGCGTCCACCTACTTCCATGTGACCGATCCGCATGCGGCGCTCACGATCGAGTCGGCCAGCGAGGTGGCCGTCGACGTGCCGGTGTACGACGCGTCGGCGCTGGCGCAGCCGTGGGAGCGGGCCCGCCCGCTCGTGCACCCCGGCATCGCCGAGGCGTGGCGCGCGACCGAGTACGCGATCGAGTCGCCGCGCGTACGCCACGACGCCGAGGCCGCCGCCTACGGCGCGCAGTCGCTCACGCCCGGCCGCCCGATCGGCGAGGCGGCGACCGACCTCATGGAGCGGATCTTCCGCGACTTCGACTACGACGCGACCGCCACGACCGTCACGAGCACCGTCGCCGACGCCATGCGCAAGCGCGCCGGCGTCTGCCAGGACTTCGCCCACGTCGCGCTCGCGTGCCTGCGGGCCCACGGCGTGGCCGCGCGCTACGTCTCCGGCTATCTGGCCACCCAGCCCCCGCCCGGCAAGGAGCGGGTGTTCGGCGCCGATGCCTCGCACGCGTGGCTGGCCGTCTGGCTCCCCGGCACCGACCAGTGGCTCGCGATCGACCCGACGAACAACCACTGGGCCGACGACCGCTACGTCACCGTCGCCTGGGGACGGGACTACGGCGACGTCTCCCCGGTGAAGGGGATCATCTACACGAAGGCCAAGACCTCCACGCTGCGCGTGTCGGTCGACGTCGCCCCGCTCTAGCCGGTCACCTCCGACAGATCCACCACGAACTCCTCGCGCCGGCCGTCCGGGGAGGTGACGACCACGGTCGCCTGCCCCTCCCCGCCCGGGAACACCCGCAGCCGCAGGCCCTCGAGGTAGTCGTAGTCCGGACGGTCGACCCGCGCCCCCCACGGGAGCACCGCACCGGCACGCACGTACAGCGGCAGCGAGTCGAAGCCGTGCCGCTCCCGGCGCCACCGCCCGCCGTCGACCGTCTCACCGGTGAGCAGACTCGTCCAGCGCCCGTCGGGCAGGTAGAACTCCACCTCGCCGTCGGCGGTGAACACGGGCGCCACCAGCAGGCTCGGCCCGAGCATGTACTGGCGATCGACGTACCGGGCGGCGGGGTCGTCCGGGAACTCCATCCACAGCGGCCGCATGAGCGGCAGGCCGGACTCGGCCGCATCCAGGCCGAGCTGGTACAGGTACGGCATGAGCTGCATCTTCAGCTGGGAGAACCGGCGCGTCACCTCCACCGCCTCCTCGTCGAAGGCCCACGGCACCCGGTAGGAGTCGGACCCATGGAAGCGGCTGTGGCTCGAGAGCAGGCCGAACGCCGTCCAGCGCTTGAACACCGCGGGGTCGGGGGTGCCCTCGAAGCCGCCGATGTCGTGGCTCCAGTGCGCGAACCCGCTCATCGCCAGCGACAGTCCGCCGCGCAGGCTCTCGGCCATCGAGACGAAGGTCGACGTGTTGTCGCCGCCCCAGTGCACCGGCATCGTCTGGCCGCCGGCGGTCGCGGACCGGGCGAACAGCACCGCCTCCCCCGCGCCGCGCTGCTCGACGAGCACGTCGTGCACCGCGCGGTTGTACAGCTGCGTGTAGAGGTTGTGCATACGGGCCGGGTCGGCGCCGTCGTGCCAGACGACATCGGTCGGGATCCGCTCTCCGAAGTCGGTCTTGAAGCAGTCGACGCCCTGTCCGAGCAGCCGCCGCAGGTGCCCCTGGTACCAGGCCGTGGCTGCCGGGTTCGTGAAGTCGACGAGTCCCATGCCCGCCTGCCAGAGGTCCCACTGCCAGACGGAGCCGTCGCGGCGGCGCACGAGGTACCCGGCTGCGGCCGCCTCGGCGAACAGCGGCGAGCGCTGGCCGATGTAGGGGTTGATCCAGGCGGACACCCGCAGCCCGCGGTCGTGGAGACGGGCGAGCATCCCCTCCGGGTCGGGGAAGACGCGCGGATCCCACTCGAAGTCGCACCAGTTGAACTCGCGCATCCAGAAGCAGTCGAAGTGGAACACCGACAGCGGCAGGTCGCGCGCGGCCATGCCCTCGATGAAGGAGGTGACGGTGGCCTCGTCGTAGTCGGTCGTGAACGAGGTCGACAGCCACGGTCCGTACGACCACGCCGGGACCACCGGCGGTCGCCCGCTCAGCGCCGTGTAGCGCGTCAGCACCTCGCCGGGGGTGGGTCCGGCGATGACGAAGTACTCGAGCACCTCGCCGGGAACGGCGAACTGCACGCGCTCCACCGCCTCGGAGCCGACCTCGAAGGACACGTGACCCGGGTCGTTGACGAGCACGCCATAGCCGGCGGAGGACACGTAGAACGGCACGTTCTTGTACGCCTGCTCGCTGGAGGTGCCGCCGTCGGCGTTCCAGATGTCGACCGACTGGCCGTTCTTCACGAGGGGGCCGAACCGCTCCCCGAGGCCGTAGATCGTCTCCCCCACCCCGAGGTCGAGCTGCTCGTGCACGAAGACGCGCTCGTCGGGCACCCCCGTCTCGGCGCGCGCGTTGCCGACGATGCCGTGGTCGACGGCCGCGTCGGCGCTCAGCCGCAGATAGGCCGCCGACTTGTGGCCGCTGCCGGTCACCCGGCGTCCGTCCACCTCGAAGGAGAGGGACCAGGGCGCACCCGCCGCCACGCGCGCCGTGAGCGCGCCGGAGCGCACCGTGCCCCCGGCGTCGTCCACCCCGACCTCGGCGGCGCCGTCCGCCGCGGCTCCGCCGTCGCGGGCTCCGGGCAGGTCGAAGCCCCCGTGCCAGGGCGCGCCCTCGTGGTGGGCGACCCGGACGCGGATCACCCCTTCCCGGGGCGCCGACAGGGTGACCGTCAGCACCGGGCGGTTGAGCGTCGCGCCACGTCCGGTGATGACCGCGGTGGGCGCCGTGATGCGCAGGCCGGGGCCGTCGGCCGTGGCGTCGGTCTCCTCGATGTCGAAGGCCTCCTGCGCGTACAGCGCCGTGACGCCCGGGCGCAGCTGCCAGAACCCGTCGGTGAACTTCATTACTTGACTGCTCCTGCCGTGATGCCGCGTGTGAGCGTGCGCTGGAAGATGAGGAAGAAGATGAGCGTCGGGATGATGCCCAGGAGTGCGGACGCGCTCGTCGTGGTCACGTCCATGAGCCGGTCGCCCTGCAGCACGCTGATGGCGACGGGCACCGTCTGGTTGGCGTTGGACGCGAGGAAGGTCAGCGGGATGAGGAACTCGTTCCACGTCCAGATGAAGAAGAAGATCAGCAGCACCGACAGCGTGGGTCGGCTGATCGGGAAGACCACCCGCCAGAGGATCTGCCAGCGCGTGGCGCCGTCGAGCGATGCCGCCTCGAGGATCTCCTTCGGGAACGTGCCGTACACGGCCGACAGCAGATACGTGCCGAAGGCGGCCTGCACGACGGTGAAGATGATGATGACCGCCCACACGCTGTCGTAGAGGCCGACCTCTTTGAACATGTAGTACAGCGGGTAGAGCAGCGCCTCCTGCGGGAGCAGGTTCGCCAGCAGGAACAGCAGCACGATCCAGGCGCGCCCCCGCACCCGCCCGATGCCGATCGCGAACGCGTTGAGCATCGACAGCAGCACCGCGGCCGCGGCGACGACGCCGGAGATCAGGATCGAGTTCCAGACCTTCTGCGGGAAGTTCACCCGCTCCCAGAACTTCTGTATGCCGGTGAAGTCCAGCGCCTCGGGGAAGGCGAGCGGTCCCGACGTCGCGTAGTCGATCGGCGACTTGAAGGAGTTGACGAGCACCAGGTAGAAGGGCGCCAGCACGAGGAGGGCTCCGAGCGAGACGAGCGCGAGGAGGAGCCAGTCCACGCCGCGCTTGCGCGTCATCCCCCCGCGGGGGCGGCGCTGCGGCCGGGGCGAGGAGCCGCGGGCGGCAGCGGCCTCGGTGACCAGAACGGTGGTGGCAGCCATCACAGACCCGCCCTTTCCTTGCGCTCGAGCGAGGTCTGCACCCGGATGAAGACGATCGAGACGATCACGACGACGATCGTGAGAACTGTCGCGATCGTCGCGCCGTAGCCGACGTTCCGCTTGGTGAAGAACTCCTGGTAGGCGTAGTAGGCGGGCACGAGCGTCGCGCCGGCCGGACCGCCGCCGGTGATGACGTAGACCGGGCCGAACACCTTCAGGGCCGCGATCGTGCAGGTGAGGGTGACCACGAAGATCTCGGGACGGATGATGCTCATCGTGATCGCGGTGAATCGCTGCCGCCAGTTCGCGCCGTCGAGCTCGGCCGCCTCGTACAGCTCGGGATCGACCCGCTGCAGGGCAGCCATGAAGACGACGACCGGGTAGCCGATCTGCACCCAGACGAGCACGACCATGAGCACCAGGAGCGCCGAGGGCATCTGACCCAGCCAGTCGACCGGGCCGATGCCGAAGACGGCGAGGATCTGGTTGAGCGCGCCCTCGCCCCCGGGCCGCACGATCCAGCCGATCACGATGCCGGCGACGGCGACCGGGAGGATCTGCGGCAGGTAGTACGTGGCGCGCAGGAAGCTGCCGACCCTGCCGCCGAACTTCCGCCCGACGACGTCGAAGAGGAGTGCGGCGACGGCGAGGCCCACGATCGTCGGGACGACGACCATCGCGAGGACCATCCACACGGAGTTGCCGAACGAGGTCCAGAAGTCGTCGTCGGTGAGCAGCTTCTGCCAGTTCTCGAGGCCGATGAACTCCGGCTCGCGCACCCCGCGCCACTTCGTGAAGGTCAGGTACACGTTCCAGACGAGCGGGACGAGCACGACGACGACGAGCAGCGCGAGGCCGGGCAGCAGGTAGAGCCAGTAGGCGCCGGTGCCGCCGGAGCGCTGCGGGATCGACGGCTCGTCCGCGGGGAGCGCGGTGCGGATGCGCCGCACGGGTCGCGTGGCGGTGGTCATGGGGACTCCTCGGTCCGGGACGGGGTGGGGGGAGCGGCGGCCGCGCGCGGTGCCGGCCGCCGCCCCGGGTGATCAGCGGAAGTCGGCCGTGCCCTCGTCGTACTGGGCGCCGAGGTTCGCGTTGGTCGTGGCGACGTCCTGCGATCCGGTGACGAGACCCTGCAGCTGCTGGACGATCACGTCGTAGAAGCCGGGCGCGGGCCAGTCGGGGTAGAAGGACAGCCCGTCGGCGTCGAGGATGCCGTTGAACACGGTGATGAGCTCCTGGCTCTTCTCGTCGGTGATGTCGGCGGGGTCGGCCGCGACCGGCACGCCGCCGTTGTTGCCGATGATCGCCTGGATCTCGGGCCGCATCGTGATGTCGATGAACTCGTACGCGAGCTCCTTGTTGGCCGCGTTCTCGGGGACGACCCAGAGGTTGCCCGACGAGCCGAGCGACAGCGTCGCCTCGGGGAAGGCGGTCATCGTCCAGTCGAAGCCCGTCGCCTCCGCGACGAACCGGCCGTACCACCACGAGCCCGACACGAAGATCGGCGCGGAGCCGTTGATGAACGACACCCCCGCGTCCTCGGCCTTGACCGACGACACGTCCGAGGCGATGTAGCCCTTGTCGACGTAGTCCGAGAGCGTCTCGGTCGCGTACGTGATCTCGGAGCCCTGCCAGTCCACGGGGTTCTCGTAGAGCTGGTAGTCGTTCACGAACTGGCGGTCGGCCTGGCTCAGCGCGAGCTGGTACCAGAGCTGGCCGAGCGGGTACTCGGCACCGGCCTCGGCCAGCGGAGTGATGCCCTTCGCGACGAACGCGTCGAGCACGTCGACGAACTCGGCGTAGGTGGTGGGGACCTCCAGTCCTGCCTCGGCGAACGCGTCGAGGTTGTAGTACACGCCGACGAATTCGCCGTAATTCGGGACGCCGTACCACGTGTCCCCGCCCATGACGCCGTCGTCGCTGTACTTCGCGGTGGTCTGGAGCGACGGCGCCAGCTTGTCGGCCCACCCGTACTCCTCCACCGCATCGCTGATGTCGGTGATCAGCCCGGTGCTCGCGAGGAACCCGGCGGTCGCGTTCCCCTTGTTGAACTCCATGAGGTCAGGCGCCGCGTCGGTGTCGAGGACCTGGCTGGCGGTGGACTGGATCTGCTCGAACGACTTCTCCTCGAACTCGACGGTGGCTCCCGTCTCCTCCTCGAACACGTCGATCGCCTCGGCCCAGGCCTTGCCCATGGCGCTGTCGGCGCCTTCGTAATGCCAGAGCTTGAGGGTGCCGCCCTCGGTGGGCGTCTCCTCGGCGGTGCCCGAACAGGCGGCCAGGCCGAGTGCTCCGACCGTCAGGACGGCCAGCGCTGCGGCTCCTCGCCGCGCGGCCGGCCGGGTGGTGCTGTGGGTGATGCGTGCCATCGGTGGCACTCCTTTCGCAGTGACCGTCATTGGTCTGTCGGGATGCGTCGACGCGTCGGCGCGGGCGCGGAAGCCGTTGTCGAAGCGCTTCGATGACGCGGATGAAGAAGCGCGATGTTCAGTTGGGCGGAGGTGCGGGTCAGCGCCGTGGCGGCGCGATCGACCCGCGGACGATGAGGGTGGGAGGGATCAGGTGCAGCGTCGCCTCGGGCGGCTCGTCGGTGAGGCTCTGCAGCGCGAGCTCCACCGCGAGATCGCAGGACGCCTCGGGGATGAGGGGGATCACATCCACCTCGACGGGAAGCGCGGCGGTGTCGAACGAGGCGGCGACCGAGATCACCGACACGTCGTCCGGCACCGAGAGGCCGCGCTCGGCGAGCTCGGCGAAGACCACCTGGTGCACGTCGTCGGCGGCGTGCACCGCGAGGGCGGTGACCCCGTCATCGAGCATCTCGGCCACGGCGCGGCGGGTGGCCGCGGCGCTCGTGCTGCGGTCGCCCGACGTGCGCGCGACGGCACGCGCACCGCGCTCGGCGGCGCGCGCCTCGAACGCACGCCGCAGCCGCGGCGGGAAGTTCGACTTCTCGTACGCGACGTCCGGCTGACCGATGAGGCCGACGCTCCGGTGCCCCGCATCGACGAGGCGATCCACGGCGAGCACCGCGGCGGCTTCGAAGTCGAGGTCGACGCACACGAGCCCCGCCCTGTCGTCGGGGACGCCGATGAAGATGGTCGGGGTGTCGATCGACCGGGCCAGGGGCACGCGCTCGTCGTCGGGGCCGACGTCGAGGACGAGGATCGCGTCGACGAGACCGCTGGAGGCCACGCGGCTCATGCCGGCCGAGGCCTGCTCGTCGGTGAGCAGCAGGATGTCGTAGTCGTGACGGCGCGCGGCCACGGTGGTCGCCAGCACGAACGACATGTGCGTCGGCGCGTGGGAATCGGCCCGCAGCGGCTCGGTGAGGGCGAAGATCTGGGTGCGCCGGCCGGCGAGCATGCGCGCTCCGGCGTTGGGGCTGTACCCGAGATCGCGGACGGCCGCTTCGATCCGGCGACGCGTGTCCGGCGCGACCGGCCGCTTGCCGCTCAAGGCGTAGGAGACGGTGCTGATCGACACACCGGCGGCCTCGGCCACCTCGGTGATGTTCGCCATGTCGACTCCGTCGTCTCGTCTGCGGTGCTCGAAGCGTTTCGCGGAAGCGCTTCGAGAGCATGGTACGCAGACACGACGCGTGGACGCAAGGACTTTGTCGAAGCAGGCAACATATCTGACGGCCGGCACAGACGACGAAGAGCGGATGCCGGGTGGCATCCGCTCTTCGTGTGTCGCGTCAGGTCAGGAGGTGGCGGCGATGTCGGGCGTGGCGCTGATCTCGCCGGCGGCGCCGACTCCGATCGCGACCTTCTCGCCCCGCGGCCCGTGCTCGAACGTGAACTGCCCGTTCTCCGCGCCGACCTTGACGTGGTCGCCGCTGCTGAGTTCGCCGTGCAGGATCTTCTCGCTGAGCTTGTCCTCGACCTCGCGCTGCATGGCACGGCGCAGGGGCCGGGCGCCGAGCGTCGGGTCGAAGCCGATCTCGATCAGGCGGTCCTTCGCGGCGTCCGACAGCTCCACCGTCATGTCGCGGTCGAGCAGACGCTCGCTGAGCCGCTTGGTGAACAGCCCCACGATCTGACGGAGCTCGTCCTTGCTCAGCTGCGGGAAGACGATGATGTCGTCGAGACGGTTGAGGAACTCCGGCTTGAAGTGACGCTTCAGCTCCTCGTCCACCTTGCCCTTCATCCGCTCGTAGCTCGTCTGCGCGTTGCCCTCGACCTGGAACCCGACCGGGCCGCCGGCGATCGCCGAGGAACCCAGGTTGGTCGTCATGATGATGACCGTGTTCTTGAAGTCGACGACGCGGCCCTGACCGTCGGTCAGGCGACCCTCTTCGAGGATCTGCAGCAGCGAGTTGAAGATGTCCGGGTGGGCCTTCTCGATCTCGTCGAACAGCACCACCGAGAACGGCTTGCGGCGCACCTTCTCGGTGAGCTGCCCGCCCTCTTCGAAGCCGACGAAGCCCGGAGGGGCACCGAACAGCCGCGAGACGGTGTGCTTCTCGCCGAACTCGCTCATGTCGAGCGAGATCAGCGCGCCCTCGTCGTCGAAGAGGAACTCCGCGAGAGCCTTCGCGAGCTCCGTCTTCCCGACACCGGTGGGGCCGGCGAAGATGAACGAGCCCGACGGGCGCTTGGGGTCCTTGAGCCCCGCGCGCTGGCGGCGGATGGTCTTCGACAGAGCCGCGATCGCCTCTTCCTGGCCGATGACGCGCTGGTGCAGCGCCTTCTCCATGAACATGAGGCGGCTGGTCTCCTCCTCGGTGAGCTTGAACACCGGGATGCCGGTGGCCTGCGCGAGCACCTCGGCGATCAGACCCTCGTCGACGACCGCGTGGGAGGCGACGTCGCCCGAGCGCCACTGCTTCTCCAGGCGCAGACGCTCGGCGAGCAGGCTCTTCTCCTCGTCGCGCAGGGCGGCGGCCTTCTCGAAGTCCTGGTCCTCGCTCGCGCGCTCCTTGTCCTCCCGGACCTTGGCGATCTTCTCGTCGAACTCGCGCAGCTCGGGCGGGCTCGAGAGGATCGAGAGGCGCAGGCGTGCGCCGGCCTCGTCGATCAGGTCGATCGCCTTGTCGGGCAGGAACCGGTCGGAGATGTAGCGGTCGGCGAGGTTGGCCGCCGCGACGATGGCGCCGTCGGTGATCTGCACCTTGTGGTGCGCCTCGTAGCGGTCGCGCAGCCCCTTCAGGATGTTGATCGCGTGCGGGAGCGAGGGCTCGGCCACCTGGATCGGCTGGAAGCGGCGCTCGAGCGCGGCGTCCTTCTCGAAGTGCTTGCGGTACTCGTCGAGCGTGGTCGCACCGATCGTCTGCAGCTCGCCGCGGGCCAGGAGCGGCTTGAGGATCGACGCGGCGTCGATCGCGCCTTCCGCGGCACCGGCGCCCACGAGCGTGTGGATCTCGTCGATGAAGACGATGATGTCGCCGCGCGTGCGGATCTCCTTGGTGACCTTCTTCAGGCGCTCCTCGAAGTCGCCGCGGTAGCGGGAGCCCGCGATGAGCGAGCCGAGGTCGAGCGAGTAGACCTGCTTGTCCTTGAGCGTCTCGGGCACATCGCCCTTGACGATCGCCTGGGCCAGCCCCTCGACGACGGCCGTCTTGCCGACGCCGGGCTCGCCGATGAGGACCGGGTTGTTCTTGGAGCGGCGCGACAGGATCTGCATGACGCGCTCGATCTCCTTCTCGCGTCCGATCACCGGGTCGAGCTTGTTGTCGCGCGCGGCCTGCGTGAGGTTGCGGCCGAACTGGTCGAGCACGGCCGATCCGCCCTGGGCGGCCGGCTGGTTCTGCTCGCCGGCGCCGGCGGCGACGCCCGCGGGCTCCTTGCCCTGGTAGCCGCTCAGAAGCTGGATGACCTGCTGGCGGACCTTGTTGAGGTCGGCCCCGAGCTTGACGAGCACCTGGGCGGCGACGCCCTCGCCCTCGCGGATGAGCCCGAGCAGGATGTGCTCCGTGCCGATGTAGTTGTGGCCGAGCTGCAGCGCCTCGCGCAGCGAGAGCTCGAGCACCTTCTTGGCGCGCGGCGTGAACGGGATGTGGCCGGTCGGCTGCTGCTGGCCCTGGCCGATGATGTCCTGCACCTGCTCGCGCACGGCATCCAGCGAGATGCCGAGGCTCTCGAGGGCCTTGGCTGCGACGCCCTCCCCCTCGTGGATCAGGCCCAGCAGAATGTGCTCGGTGCCGATGTAGTTGTGGTTGAGCATCTTCGCCTCTTCTTGGGCGAGCACAACCACGCGACGGGCACGGTCCGTGAATCTCTCGAACATCGTCCACTCCTCCACGCGCCGAGTGTTCTGGCGCTTACGAAAGACGATAACCACCGTCGGATGCCGGTATGCCCGTGTTCGCTGGGGGCGTGACGCCGCTTGACACCGACGACGGGCATCCATATCGTTTTTCGATAACAACGATTCTCGATATGGAGACAGGTATGAGCACGCAGACACCCGCCGTTCCCGGAAGAGCGGATCGCACCGCGATCGTGTTGATCCTCGCGGCCGGTGTCTTCGCGGGCGCGTTCATCGCCGGCACGGGCCTCATCGGCGCACTGTTCCGCCTGATCGCGCCCGAGCGCTACCCGGTGCAGCTGTTCGCCGACATCCCCCTGCCCGCGGGCGAGGGCGTGGTGACGGCCCACGGCGACCGGCTCCTCGCCACGGCGGACGGGCTCGGCGGCGGCGCCGTCTGGGCTCTCGCCGGCGGCGACGCCCTCGCCGCCCTCACGGTCGGAGTGGTGACGGCAAGCTTCGGGTACGTGCTCTGGCGCGTCGCCCAGCGGCGCCCCTTCCACCGCAGCATGCAGACCGCGATCCTCGTGACCGGCAGCGCGGTCGCCTTCGGCAGCCTTCTCTCGCAGGGTCTCGGCGGACTCGGGCAGATGATGGCGGCGACCGACCTCGACGACGGCCTGGGGGGCGTGGCGCTCGTGCAGTTCGAGTTCGCGCCCCTGCCGATCGTCGTCGGGTTCGGGATCATGGCGCTCGCGTTCGTGTTCCGGGCCGGAGCGCAGCTCGAGCGCGACACCGAGGGACTCGTGTGACCCCCGCCGACGACGACGAGCTCACCGGCATCCACTGCCGCCTCGACGAGCTGCTCGCCGAGCGCGGGATGACCCTCACGCGCCTGTCGGAGCTGGTCGGGGTGTCGGTGGTGAACCTGTCGATCCTGAAGAACGACCGCGCCCGAGCGATCCGCTACTCGACGCTGT
This sequence comes from Microbacterium sp. T2.11-28, assembly GCF_950097975.1. GTDB lineage: Bacteria > Actinomycetota > Actinomycetes > Actinomycetales > Microbacteriaceae > Microbacterium. The sequence goes on along the minus strand of NZ_CATNHF010000012.1, from coordinate 404,840 downwards.
CGGCGATCTGCCGGGCCCTGGACTGCGAGGTCGGCGACCTCCTCGTCCGCGTGGACTGATCCCGCCGCGGCATCCGGCCGGCCCGGGCGCCCGTCGCGTCAGTCGATGGGGATGGACGGCGACGGGCGATCGGCACCGCCGCCGGAGACGGTGATCGCCGCATCCCGCGAGACCTCGCCGTCGACGGTGACGACCGTCACGCGCGGCGCCATGTCCATGGTGCACACCTGGTCGGCGGGGGGATCGACGAAGGTCAGCTCGATCGCGCCGGGGCTGGCGGCGGTCGCCGACTCGACCTGCGGCGCGCAGGAGGACGATCCCCAGGTCAGCATGGCGAACGTCTGGTCGTCCACCCAGCCGGCGGAGGGCGTGTACTCGTCGACCGCGCCGCCGGAGTAGCCCTCGAGCGAGGTCTCGCCGAAGCCGCCGTCCATCGTCACCTGGATGTCGATGCCGGTACCGGGCTCGACGCCCTCGGGCACACCGACGACGGTGCCGCGCTTCACGAGGTCGTCGGTGCACGGCCGGTCCTCGCCGGTGTCCTCGGTGAGCGTCACGACGAGGACGCCCTCGTCGAGCACGGCGTCCTCGACGGACGGCGTGCACGTCGAGCTGCCCTCGGTCACGACCGCGATCATCGATCCGCCCGCGAGCCACGCGGCACCGACCGAGAGGCCGCCCGCGCCCGGCTGCTCGTCGCCGCCGGGGCCGCCCGCGCCGCCGTTGACGCCGCCGGTCGCGCAGCCGGACAGGGCGAGGGCGGCGAGCGCAAGCCCCACGAGGGCGGAGACGGGACGGCGAGGCATGAGGGTCCTTTCGATCGTGCGGATGCGACGGCATCCACTCCCCGAGTGTCGGCCCGTGGGGATCCGTCTCACTGCAGAGCCGACGTGAGGCGCGCCAGGTTGTCGAGCACGGTGGAGCGCAGCGGCTGCTGGCGCCATTCCTCCAGCGTCAGCTCACGGGAGTCCTCGCGGTAGCGGTCCTCGACGGCGCGCAGCTGCTGCACGAACTCCTCGCCGCGCACGAGGAGCGACATCTCGAGGTTGAGACCGAACGAGCGCATGTCCATGTTGCTCGATCCGACCACGGCCACCTCGTCGTCGATGGACATCGACTTGGAGTGGAGGATGTAGGGCCGCTTGTACATCCAGATCTTCACCCCGGAGCGCAGGAGGGCTTCGTAGTAGCTGCGCTGCGCGTGGTAGACCATCGCCTGGTCGCCCTCCTCGGAGACGAAGAGCTCGACGTGGATGCCGCGCTGGCAGGCCGTCTGGATGGCGAGGAGCAGTCCCTCGTCGGGGACGAAGTAGGGGCTGACGATGATGATCTTCCGCTGCGCGGCGAACAGCAGCCCCATGAACAGCTTCAGGTTGTTCTGGAACTCGAACCCGGGGCCCGACGGGATGACCTGGCAGTCGAGATCGCCGGTGCCGGCGCTCACGTCGAACAGCTCGATGCCCTGGACGATCTCGTCGGTCTCGCTGTACCAGTCGCTGAGGAACACCGCGTTGACGGAGGCCACGACGGGTCCGTCGATGCGGGCCATCATGTCCACCCAGTGCAGCCCTCGCTTGATGTTCTTCTTCAGGTTGTAGGTGGAGTCGGTGACGTTCTGCGATCCCATGAACGCGACCGCGCCGTCGACCACGAGGAGCTTGCGGTGGTTGCGGAGGTCGGGACGCTGGTACTTCCCCTTGAAGGGCTGGACGGGGAGCATGAGGCGCCAGTGCGCCCCCATCGTGTCGAGGCGGCGGAGCGTCTCCTTGTAGAAGGGCTTGCTGCGGTTGGCCCAGTGGTCCATGAGCACGCGGACGACGACGCCGCGCTCGGCGACCTCCTCGAGCGCGCGGAAGAAGTTGTCGGTCGATGCGTCTGCCTGGAGGATGTAGAACTCCACGTGGACGTAGTTGCGCGCACCGCGGATCGCCTCGGCCATCGCGTCGAGACTGTCCTGGTAGCCCGCGATCATGGTCGCGCCGTTGTCTCCCGCGATGGGGAGGGCGCCGAGGTTGCGGTTGAGCGTCACGAGCGAGCGGAACCACTCGGGGGCGTTCGGGCGGAGGGTCCCGAAGTCCAGCCCGCGGCTGGTGTCGCGGATGTACTGGTTGATCTGCTCCTGCTTCTTGCGACGCTTGCGCGGCAGGCGAGGGTTGCCGATGAGCAGGAACAGCAGGATGCCGATGATCGGGATGAAGTAGATCGCGAGCAGCCAGGCCATCGCCGCGGTGGGGCGGCGGTTGCGCGGGATCACAATGATCGCGAGCACGCGGACGGTGATGTCGAAGACGAGGACCACGACGACCCACCAGGTCCAGTGCCAGTCGATGGTGATGCTCAGCACGTTCGCGCTCCCAGGTTTCGGATGCGCTCAGCGTATCGGGCGGGTGTCGCGCGCGGCGTCAGGGCCGATCGTCGGCGACGGGCGGGAGACCGCGCTTGGCCCGCTCCTCCGCCTCGATCCGCGTGAAGACCCGGCGCTCGTTGCGGTCCATCCGCAGGATCGAGCGCAGCACGAAGATGAACAGCCCCAGCACGACCACGGTGGGCGCGAGCGACCAGACGACGGCTGCCCAGTAGTCGGTGTCCATGGCATCCATCGTACGCCGCCGCCTCCTCCCCATCGGGCGGGTGCGCGACGAGGGTGCGGAGCGCCTGTGGACGACGGTGTCGGGCCGCATCCGGCGCGGCACGCTCGGGGGATGACCACCACCGTGAAGGCCGCCGACGCGGCGCAGTTCCTGTCCCTGATCCCGCGCATGCTCGGCTACACGCCGACCCGCAGCCTCGTGGTCGTGCCCATGCGGCGGGGGCGCAGTCTCGGCGCGATGCGGCTCGATCTGCCGCCGCGGGAGGCGATGGTCGACGACGGCTTCGCCGCGACCGTCATCGGCATGGTCTGCCGTGTCGAGGTCGCCGACGGCCTGGTGGTCGTCGTCTACAGCGATGCCCCCACCGGCGAGGGCCTGCCGCACCGCGACCTCGTCGACGGCCTGCGCCGCACCGCCGATGCGAGCGGGCTCGACCTCATCGACGCCCTCGTCGTCGCCGCCGACGGGTGGGGGTCGCAGCGCGTCGGACCCGCGCGCGTGCGCGCGCTGTCCGAGCTGGTCGCCCATCCCCTGCCCGGTGGGCCCGACGCGGGCGCCGGCCTCCCGGAGGTCCATGGCGACCAGTCCACCGGTGCGCAGCTGCCCGAGCGCTCCGCCGCCGACCGGCGCCGCGTCGGTGCGGCTCACCGCTCGCTCTCCGCCGCGCTGTCGGTGCTCTGCGGGCTGCCACCCGAGTCCCCGCGCGCCGATCGTGTCGATCCGGCGGCCCTGGCCGCCGCGTGCGAGCTCGACGACCTGCCGCAGCTGTACGAGCGGGCGCTCCAGTGGGACCCGGATACGCTGTCCCCCCTGCAGGCCGCCCTCCTCGGGTGGTGCCTGTCGCGCCCGGCGCTGCGCGATGTGGCGCTCGTGCAATGGGCCAGCGACGCCGCGGGCGGGGCCGGCGCGATGGACGCGCAGCGCCGCTGGGAGGACGGGGAGGAGTATCCCGCCGATCTCGCCGCGGTGATGTGGGGGGAGGGCGCGAGTCCGGATCCCGCCCGGCTCGAGAGCGCGCTCGCGCTCGTCCGCCAGGTCGCGGCGCTCACGGCCGCAGGCAGGCGCGCCGGTCCGCTGGCGGTGTGCGGCTGGCTGTCGTGGGCGCTCGGTCGCTCGACCCACGCCGCGCACTACGCCGACGCGGCGCTCGACGGCGATCGCGAGCACGGCCTGGCCGACATCGTCCGCTCGTTCGTGGCGTCGGCCCACCTTCCGGACTGGGCGTTCCGCCGGGGCGAGGACGACGACCCGTCCGCCCGTAGGACGGGGCCTACTTCACCAGCGGGAAGAGGATCGTCTCGCGGATCCCGAGGCCGGTGATCGCCATCATCAGCCGGTCGATGCCCATGCCCATGCCCCCGGTGGGCGGCATGCCGTGCTCGAGGGCGCGCAGGAACTCCTCGTCCACGCGCATGGCCTCGTCGTCTCCGCGCGCGGCGAGCGCAGCCTGCTCGACGAAGCGCTCGCGCTGGATGACGGGGTCGACGAGCTCGGAGTACCCGGTGGCGAGCTCGAAGCCGCGCACGTACAGGTCCCACTTCTCCACGACGCCCGCGATGGAGCGATGCTCGCGCACGAGCGGGCTGGTGTCGAGCGGGAAGTCCATCACGAAGGTCGGACGCTCCAGACCGCCCTTGACGAAGTGCTCCCACAGCTCCTCGACGAGCTTCCCGTGGGTGGCGATCTTCGCGGGCACCTCGACGCCCACCTCGGCAGCCAGTGCCTGCAGGTCGGTCAGCGGCGTCTGCGGCGTGATGGCGCGACCCGCGGCCTCCGAGAGCGAGTCGTACATCGAGATGCGGTCCCACTGCCCGCCCAGGTCGAACGCGGTGCCGTCGGCCCAGGTCACGGTGGTCGAACCTGCCACGGCGACCGCCGCGTTCTGGACGAGCTCCTGCGTGAGGTCGGCGATCCCGTGGTAGTCGCTGTAGGCCTGATAGGCCTCCAGCATCGCGAACTCGGGGCTGTGGGTGGAGTCGGCCCCCTCGTTGCGGAAGTTGCGGTTGATCTCGAACACCCGGTCGATGCCGCCGACGACGGCGCGCTTCAGGAACAGCTCCGGGGCGATCCGCAGGAACAGGTCGGCGTCGAACGCGTTCGAGTGCGTGACGAAGGGACGGGCGGCGGCGCCGCCGTGCTGCACCTGGAGCATCGGCGTCTCGACCTCGAGGAAGCCGTGCGCGGCGAAGGTGCTGCGCAGGCTCGCGTTGACCTTGGCGCGGGCGACGACGGTGTCGCGGGCGAGGTCGCGCACGATCAGATCGAGGAAGCGGGAGCGCACACGGCTCTCCTCGCTGAGCTCGGTGTAGAGGTTCGGCAGCGGAAGCAGCGCCTTCGCGGCGATCGCCCAGTCGGTGACCATGATCGACAGCTCGCCGCGGCGGCTGGAGATCACCTGACCCGTGACCGACACGTGGTCGCCCAGGTCGACGAGCTCCTTCCAGGACTGGAGCGACTCCTCGCCGACCTCGGCGAGGGAGACCATCGCCTGGATCCGGCTGCCGTCGCCGGACTGCAGCGAGGCGAAGCACAGCTTGCCGGTGTTCCGGCTGAACACGACCCTGCCCGCGACCGATGCGACGACACCCGTCTCGGCGCCCGCCTCGAGGTCGGCGAAGCGCTCCCGCAGCTGCGGGATCGTGTCCGTGACGGGGACGGCCACCGGGTAGGCACCGCCGGCTGCGTCCGCGCGGTCGGCGATCAGTCGCTCGCGCTTGGCCAGGCGGACCGCCTTCTGCTCGAAGACGTCGTCTTCGGCTGGCTCGGCGGCGGGCACGGGCGCGTCGGTCATTGCAGGCTCCTCAGAAGTAGACCCTCGATTCTCTCACGCGCGCCGCCGCGCACTTCCGCCGCGCGTCAGGAGGCGTCGAGGCCCTGCAGGGCGCGGTCGACGGTCGAATGGACGAGTGTGGACAGGTACCGTCCGGGCTCCTCCACGCCGGCTGCGGCGAGCAGCTCCGAGGACTGGCGCAGGAGCGAGGCCGAGAACTCGGTCGCCGTCGCGATCGCCTCGCCGTACGCGGAGCGGGCCTCCTCGGAGACGACGACGGGCTCGCATCCCAGCTCGACGGCGAGCGCCTGGGCGATCGGGAGCACGGCGCCGGGGGCGGTCACGGCGGCGTAGGAGTCCCGCAGCTGCCGCAGATCGATCGAGGTGCCGGTGAAGGCGATCGCCGGATGCACGGCCAGCGGGATCGCGCCGCGAGCCGAGGCCGGCGCGAGCACGTCGACGCCGTAGGACGGGTCGGTGTGCAGCACGAGCTGACCGACCTGCCACGCTCCGAGCTCGGCGAGACCCTCGACGAGCGCGGGAAGCTCCGCATGCGGCACGGCCAGCACCACCAGCTCGCTGCGGCGCACCACCTCGTCGGCGGGCAGCACCGGCACGCCCGGGAGCACCGCCTCGACGCGGTCGGGGTCGGAGCCGGCCGTGATGCCGGTCACCGCGTGGCCCGCGCCACCCAGCGCCGCACCGATCACCGGTCCCACGCGGCCGGCGCCGATGATGCCCACGCCGAGGCGCCCGCTGCGGATCACGGCGACAGCTCCGCCGACGCCGCGTCGATCGGGCCCGGCGTCGCCGGGGCCGCCTCGGGCGCGACCGGCTCGGCGGGCGTCGTCCCCCAGCGGTGGGAGTGGTCGCGCGACGAGGCGTCGATCACCGCGGCGGCGGCGTCGGCCCACAGGGTCACCGCTGCGGTGCGGTCGAGGATCCCGAGCGAGCCCGAGACCTGGCCGAGCACCGTGTGCCCGGTGATGTCGGCGACATCCAGGGCCCGCGCTACGGGACCCTGCGACAGCCGGATCGACTGGAGCCGCGCGAGCGGCAGCACGACCAGCGCCCGGCGCAGCACGCCGCTGCGCAGCAGCAGGGCGTCGGCGGTGAGGAGGAACCCGTTGCGCCGCCAGGACAGCGGGCGCAGCCAGCGCGCGCGGCGGGGCGTGTTCGAGTAGGGGTCGCCTGCGACGGGGCCGAGGATCCCGCGCTCCAGCACCGCGGACAGCGCGTCGTCGGGGAGTCCCGGCAGGATGAGCCGGAGCACGCGGTCGACGTCGGCGAGCGTTCCCACCGGGAGCACGTCGGAGAACTGCTGCGACGAGGTATCGGTCGCCGCGCGACCCGAGAGCCGGTTCACCCGGATGCGGAACCACCCCAGGCGGCGCCACAGCAGGGGCTGGGCGACCTCGACGGCGTGGATGCGGCCCGGCGGCAGGGTCTCGGTGATCGTCGTGAACAGGCCGAAGGTGATGCGGACGCCCGCCGGCGTCGGTGCGATCGAGTACCGCAGCGACCGTGTGATCTGACGGAACCAGTAGGCCCCGAAACCGATGAGGGCCGGCACGATCGAGAACAGCACCCACGGCGTCCCGACGATCGAGCCGATCACGACGCCGATGACCAGCAGGATCAGCCAGATGGTCGATCCCGACATCAGGTGCGCGCCGATCAGCCGCCCCGGGGGAAGGTGGACCACGGAGGCCGGATGGTCGTCCGCGCCCTCCTCGCCCTCGATGAGGCCCGTGATCCCCGCGCTGACCACCGCGGCCGCGCGTCCGCGCGGCGACCCGCCGGTCTCCCGGCGGCCCTCGGCGAGCTGGCGACCCGACGCCAGGCGCAGGATGTCGCCGCGGACCGCCTCGGCGTTGGGCGTCGACAGGTACTCGAGCTTCACGTTGGCATCGAGGCCGGCGCCGACGACCTCCAGCTTGGCCATGCCGAGGATCCGGGCGATCATCGGCCGGGTGAGGTTCACACCCTGCACCCGGTCCAGCGGCGCCCGGCGATGAGTGCGGAAGAGCACGCCGCTGCGGACCTCCACGTCGTCGCCGGTGATGCGGAAGGTGTGGAACCGCCACGACAGCCAGAACAGCGCCAGCAGCACGATCAGCACGCCCAGCACGACGAGCGCCGCGACGATGAGGAGGTCGTTGGCGACGATGAAGTCGATCGGGTCGCCCGCGTACTCGTACTCGTCGGCCATGCCCGGCAGGAACAGCGCGATCAGCCGGTCCCGCAGATTGGTGACCACGATGCCGATGACGACGACGAGGAAGAGCCCGCCCTTCATGAGCGGCGTCATCGGGTGGAGACGGTGCCACTCGCCGTCGCTCAGCGGCGAGCGCACGTCCGCCACGGCGGCCGGCGCGGGGACGGCGGGTGTCTCGGGCGTGCTCACAGTCCGGTCCGGCGCGTCTCGGCGACGTCGATGAGCGTGTCGCGCAGTCGTTCGGCCGCCGCCTGGGTGAGCCCCGGGATGGTGACGCCGGTGGCCGCCGCGGCCGTGACGAGCTTGAGCTGGGCGATCCCGAACCCGCGGTCGAGCGGGCCGTGGGTGATGTCGACGAGCTGCATGCGCCCGTACGGCACGGCCACCATGCGCTGCCAGAGGATGCCGCGGCGGAAGACGAGGTCGTCGTCGCGGAGCTGGTAGCCGATCGAGCGCGCCTGCCGCGGCAGCACGATGAGCGTGACGAGCGTCACCGCGACGACGGCCGCGGCGGGGATCCACACCCACGCCTGGTTCAGGACCAGCCCGAGCACGACGGCTGCCGCGACCACGAGCGCGAGGAAGAGCGCGTTGGAGATGAGCTGGACGACGATGTACTTCCGCGAGATCTGGTGCCACGTGCCGTCGCCCAGCGGCAGCCGATTCTCGCTGCGCGGCTCGACGACGACGTCGTACGTGCCGGCGTCGAGCGTCTCGTCACCGCCCGCGGGGGCGGCGGCGACCGGGTCAGTCGCTGTGGGAGAGTCCGAAGCCGGGGTCGGCTGATCCGGGCTGATCGTCATCGTCGTCCTTCCGAAGGGTGCACAGGTGCTCGGCCACGAGACCGGCGATCACGAGGACGAGTCCTCCGGCCGCCGATGCCAGCACCGCACCCGTCGAGCCTAACGAGGGAGTGACGGGTCTCGTGAGGAGGAAGAGCAGGAGTCCGCCGCCGACGCCCGTCACGAGCGCGCCGACGATGCTCGACGCGCGCGCCAGCATGGCGATCCGCACGGCGTGGAACGGGTCGACGCGGCGGCCCTCGGCACCCGCGGTCGCGCGGCGGATCGGGAGCGCCAGCGCCACCAGCGCGACGCTCAGCAGGACCAGGAGCACGGGAAGCATGAGCGAGGGCGTGAACGTCGGCTGGGAGCCGGCGGTCAGCACCTGATCGATCAGGAACCCGGCGACGACGCCGATCGCGACGGCGATCAGGAGGGGGACGGGACCGGTGCGCTTCATCGCGACTCCTCGTCGCCGAGGGCGCGGAGGAGGTCGGCGACGCGGCCCCGTCCGGGCAGGACGGCATCGCCGTCGAGCAGGAGCCACGGCGCCAGCACGAAGTCGCGCTCGGCGGCCCGCGGATGGGGCAGCGTGAGGGCGGGGTCGTCGGAGACGACCTCGCCGTACACGATCAGGTCGAGATCGAGCGTGCGGTCCTGCCAGCGCGGCTGACCCGCCGCGCGACGCTCCCGGCCGTGCCGCTCCTCGATCGCATGCAGATAGTCCAGGAGCACCGACGGTGCCAGCCGCGTGCGGATCCGCGCGACCGAGTTGAGGTAGCCGGGCGCCGACTCGTCCCGTCCCGTCGGAGTCAGCGCGACGGACTCGATCGGCTCGGCCGCGTCGATCACCTCGGTCAGGGGCAGCCGCGCGAGGTCGGCCAGGGCCGCCTCGATCGTGTCGGCGCGGTCGCCGAGGTTCGCCCCCAGCGCGATGACGGCCGGCACCGCGGGACGGCCACCGCGCCGGCGCGAGCCGGCCTCGACGCCCTGCGCCAGATCGCGGCTCATGCGCCCACCGCCGCGTCCCGGCGCCGCCGCACGGTCACCGACACGTCGCCGAACGGCACCGCGATCGGCGCCTGGGGCTTGTGGACCGTCACGGTCACGCCGTCGACGATCGGATACGAGAGGGCCGCGCCGGCGATCCGCTCGGCGAGCGTCTCGAGGAGGTCGACCGGCTCGCCCGACAGGATGCCGGCCACCTGCTCGGCGAGCTCGCCGTAGTGGACGGTGTCGGCGACGTCGTCGGTCGCGGCGGCGCGGCGCAGCGACAGCGCGAGCACCACGTCGGCGACGAACTCCTGACCGTCGCGCCGCTCGTGGTCGTAGACGCCGTGGTATCCCACGGCACGGATGCCGGTGATCGCGATCTCGTCGGTGGTCATGGCCGCCTCCCCCGGGTCCAGACGGCGAGCGCGTCGCGCGTCGTCGCGATGTCGTGCACCCGCACGGCCCAGACGCCCGCCTCGGCCGCACGGACGCTCGTGACCGCGGTCGCTAGGTCGCGGCGATCCTGTGTCGCCTCGCCCCCGCCCGCCGTGCCGTCCGTCGCGTCCGTCAGCAGTTCGGCGAGGAAGCCCTTGCGGCTCGTTCCCACGAGCACCCGGGACTCCATCGCGACGATGCGCTCGAGCCCGCGCAGCAGGGCCCAGTTCTGCGCTCCGCGCTTGCCGAAGCCGAATCCGGGGTCGAGGATGATGCGCCCCGGCGGGATCCCGGCTGCCATCGCCTCGTGCCGGCGCTCGGCGAGCTCGGCGACGACCTCGTCGACCACGTCGTCGTACTGCGCCCGCGCGTACATCTGGGTGGACGGACCCCGCCAGTGACCCAGCGCGATGTGCGCCTCGGTGTCGGCGACGACCTCGAGGATCTCGGGGTCTGCCAGTCCGCCCGACACGTCGTTGACGATCAGCGCCCCGGCGTCGATGGCCGCCTGCGCGGTGGACGCGTTCATCGTGTCGACGCTGATCATGGCGCCCGTGGCGGCGAGCGCCTCGATGACCGGCAGCGCCCGCGAGCGCTCCACGTCGGGACGCACCCGCTGCGCCCCCGGCCGCGTGGACTCGCCTCCGACGTCGAGGATGTCGGCACCGGCGGCCACGAGCGCGCGCCCGTGGGCGACCGCGTCGTCGACGCCGAGGTAGCGCCCGCCGTCGCTGAACGAGTCCGGCGTCGCGTTGACGATTCCCATCAGGAGGGTCATGGCGTCGTGCCCGTCACGGGGCGCGGCCCGTCAGCAGCAGCATGATCTCCGCGCGGGCGGCGGGATCGGCCAGCTCGCCGCGGGCGGCGACGGTCACCGTCGACGCGTCGGGCTGACGTCCGCCGCGCATGGTGACGCATTCGTGGGTCGCATCGAGGACGACGAGCACCCCGCGGGTGTCGAGCGAGCCGGCGATGACGTCGGCGATCTGCTCGCCGAGCCGCTCCTGCACCTGCGGGCGCGCGGAGAGCACGTCGACCACGCGCGGCAGCGCGCCGAGCCCGACCACCTGCTCACCCGGCAGGTAGGCGATGTGCGCATGACCCGCGAACGGCAGGAGGTGGTGCTCGCACACCGACCGGAAGCGGATGTCGCGGAGCATCACCGCCCCCGAGGGCAGCGTGTCGGGAGCGGGACCGCGGGTCACCGAGATGGTGTGCGCGAGCGGGGCCGCGGGATCCTCCCCCACGCCCGAGAAGAACTCGGCGTAGGCGTCGGCGACCCGCTGCGGGGTCAGCCGCAGGCCCGGACGGTCGGGATCCTCCCCGATCGCCTCGAGGAGGTCGCGCACCAGTGCGGCGACGCGGTCACGGTCGACAGCCACGACCCGAGCCTATGCGGTCGCGGGACGTGCCTGCCCGGTCGCGCGTCGCGCCGGCGCCTTCTGCGCGGCGGGCTCCCCGTCGGAGGCGACCTGTGCGGCCAGGCCCGCCTCGTCCTGGGTGCGCGGCACCTCGACCGGCGGCAGCATCGAGACCGGGCGCTCCTGGCTCGAGAGCCATTGCGGACGCGGCGGCAGCTTGCGGACGTCGGTGAAGATCTCGGCGATCTCGATGTGGTCGAGCGTCTCCTTCTCCAGCAGCGCGGTCGCGAGCCGGTCGAGGATGTCGCGGTTCGCGTTGATCACCTCGTACGCCTCGTTGTGCGCCTGCTCGATGAGCTCGCGCACCTGCTGGTCGACGCGCTCGGCGATGCGCTCGCTGAAGTCGCGGCCGTGACCCATGTCGCGGCCCATGAACACCTCGCCCGAGGACTGCCCCAGCTTGACCGGTCCCACGTCGGTGGTCATGCCGTACTCGGTCACCATCTTGCGGGCGATGTTGGTCGCCTTCTCGATGTCGTTGCTCGCGCCGGTGGTCGGGTCGTGGAAGATGACCTCCTCGGCGACGCGTCCGCCCATGGCCCACGCGAGCTGGTCCTGCAGCTCGTTGCGGGTGATGGAGTACTTGTCCTCGAGCGGCATGACCATCGTGTACCCGAGGGCCTTGCCGCGCGGGAGGATCGTGATCTTGGTGACCGGGTCCGAGTGGTTCATCGCCGCCGCCACGAGCGCGTGGCCGCCCTCGTGGTAGGCCGTGATGAGCCGCTCCTTGTCCTTCATGACCCGGGTGCGGCGCTGTGGACCGGCGATGACGCGGTCGATCGCCTCGTCGAGGGCGCGCATGTCGATGAGCTGCGCGTTGGAGCGCGCCGTGAGCAGCGCCGCCTCGTTGATGACGTTCGCGAGATCGGCGCCCGTGAAGCCGGGCGTCTTGCGGGCGATGACGGACAGATCGACCGAGGGCGACAGCGGCTTGCCGCGTCCGTGGACCTCGAGGATCTTCTGACGTCCCTTGAGGTCGGGCGCGTCGACGCCGATCTGACGGTCGAAGCGGCCCGGGCGCAGCAGCGCCGGGTCGAGGATGTCGGGACGGTTCGTGGCGGCGATCACGAGGACCGAGACCTTGGGGTCGAACCCGTCCATCTCCACGAGCATCTGATTCAGCGTCTGCTCGCGCTCGTCGTGCCCGCCGCCCATGCCGGCGCCGCGGTGACGGCCGACGGCGTCGATCTCGTCGATGAAGATGATCGCCGGCGAGTTCTCCTTGGCCTGGTTGAACAGGTCGCGCACGCGGCTGGCACCCACGCCGACGAACATCTCGACGAAGTCCGATCCGGAGATCGAGTAGAAGGGGACCCCCGCCTCGCCGGCGACGGCGCGGGCGAGCAGCGTCTTTCCGGTTCCGGGAGGGCCGTACAGCAGCACGCCCTTCGGAATCCGGGCGCCGACGGCCTGGAACTTGGCCGGGTCCTTCAGGAAGTCCTTGATCTCCTGCATCTCCTCGATGGCCTCTTCGGCGCCGGCGACATCGCCGAACGTGACCGTCGGCGTCTCCTTGGTGACGAGCTTGGCGCGGGACTTGCCGAACTGCATGACCTTGCTGCCGCCGCCCTGGGCGCTGGAGAGCAGGAACCAGAAGAGCAGACCCAGGAGCAGGAGCGGGATCACGAGCGAGAGGATGCCGCCCCAGAAGCTCGGCTGCGGGACGACGTCGTCGAATCCGTCGGCCGGGGCGGCGGAGTCGATCGCCGCCACCACCTCGTCGGCGCGCGCGGACGTGTAGTAGAACTGCACGTTCGTCGAGCCCTCGAACTCCTTGGCGAGCGTCATGTCGACGCGCTGGTCGCCGTCTGTCATGACGACCTTGCTGACGGTGTCACCGCCCAGCAGCTCCAGCCCCTCCTGCGTGGTGATGCGCTTCGCGCCGGTGAGCCCGGAGATCAGCGACATCCCGATGAGCAGGAGCACGCCGATGAGCAACACGTACACCAACGGGTTGCGGGTCAGCTTCTTGAGATCCATGGTCCGCTCAGGCTATCGCGCGCCGTCTATGGGGCGTCTGTGCATTCGCCCACGGCGTACCGTACGTCGGGGCCGGGTGCCGCTCAGCTGTAGACGTGAGGGGCGAGGACGGCGACGTCGCGCAGATTGCGGTATCCCTCGGCGTAGTCGAGGCCGTAGCCGACGACGAAGTCGTTGGGGATGTCGAAGCCGACGTAGCGGCAGTCGATCTCGACCTTGGCGGCCTCGGGCTTGCGCAGCAGCGCGAGCACCTCGATCGACGCGGCGCCGCGGGAGGCGAAGTTCTCGAGCAGCCAGCTGAGCGTGAGCCCGGAGTCGATGATGTCCTCCACGATCAGCACGTGCTTCCCGGTGAGGTCGGTGTCGAGGTCCTTGCGGATCTGGACGACGCCGCTGGACTTCGTGCCCGCGCCGTAGGAGGAGACCGCCATCCAGTCCATCGCGATCGCGCGCGGCAGCGCCCGGGCGAGGTCGGCCATGACCATGACCGCGCCCTTGAGGACGCCGACGAGCAGCAGGTCCTTGCCCTCGTAGTCGGCGACCACGCGCGCGGCGAGCTCCTCGAGCTTCTCGTGGATCTGCTCCTCGGTGACGAGGACGCTGGTGAGCTGGTCTGCGATGTCGGCCGCGCGCATGCTTCGAGTGTAGGCATTCCCGCAGCACCCGGCCGACCGGGAGCCCCCGCCAGGGACCCCGTCTCGAGGTCCCGGGCGCTCGGGGTGCCGGGCAGGCGGGATCCCGGGCGGGATCAGTCCTGTGCGACGCGGCGGCGGCGGGAGAGCAGTCCCACCCCGAGCGCGATCATCACCGGCGCCGCCCACAGGAGGCCCCACGGCACGTCGCCGCCGGTCACGGCGAGCCCGCCGCGGGGCGGCGTCGCCTCCGCGGTCGGCGTCGCCGTGAACTCGGAACCCACCCCGGCGGTCGGCGTGGGTGTCGGGGTCGCGGTGGGTGTCACGGTGGGCGTCGGGGTCGCGGTCGGCGTCGCGGTGGGCGTCGGCGTCGGCGTCGCGGTCGGCGTCGGCGTCGGCGTCGCGGTCGGTGTCGGCGTATGCGTCGGCGTGCCGCTGCCCGTGCCGCCACCACCCTGGCGGATGACCGTGGCGGACACGCCGACCGGCGACTCCGTGGCCACGGTGATGTCCGCGTCGTTGGTGTAGGTGGTGAGCGCCCGGTCGGTCACCCGCGCCTCCCCCACGATCGCGTAGAACCAGCCCTCCTCGGCCGTGAAAGCGACCACGACGCCGTCGGCGGTCTCGGTGACGGTCGCCCCGACACGCGCCCCGACATTCCTCCAGCCGGTCGGCGCGCCGGTCGCCGTGCGCTCCACCGCCCCCAGCACCCGGAGGGCCGGCGTCCCGGCGCCGGTGCGGACCCACTCCTGTCCGGCGCCCAGGCGCTCGACGACCATGACGTCCTGCCCGGCGGTCATCCCGCTCGCGGGCGCCTTGATGGCGATCGTCCACTCGATCGTGTCGTCGTCGCGGTCGTACACGCCGTGCTTGTTGTTCGGGCGCCCGGTGAACGTGCAGTCCGGGCAGCCGGATGCCGGCGGGGTGACCGTGATCGTGCCCTCGACGTCGCCGAAGTCGTAGGTGGTCTCGGTGGCCTCGGTGACCTGGGTGGTCACCTGCGCCCAGAACCCGAACGTCCCGTGCAGGTCGCGCGGGTGCGTGGCGATGTAGTCGGCATCGATGTCGCAGACGATCTGCGTCGCGGTCACCACGCAGCTGCCCATCGCCGAGCCGTCCGGGGCCCGCAGGTCGAACGCGTCGGCGAGCCCGCGCAGCCCGTCGGGGAGGTCCACCGTGAACCCCGCTGGCGCCGCCGGGTCGTCGGGCAGCGCCCACTCGCCCGTGAGCTCGGTCGAGCGACCCGACTGCACCGTCTCGTCGACGAACGTCACCGCGGTGATCTCGGCCTCGGTCGCGTAGGGCGGCGCGGCGGCCGCGACCGCGGCCATCCCCACCGCCAGAGTCCCGCCGGCGACCATCGCCGCCACCACCGCCGCCGTCCGTCGCACGCGCATCCGCAGGCCCACGTCGTACCTCCCCCAAGGTCGAGCGCCCGCGTTCGGCGGCGCGCATGGCGGGGAACCCGCCAGGGAATGAGACCGACGAGGGGGCCGGCTATGACGCGGAAGCGCGGAATTCGATCCGGTCTCCGCGGCGGAGCGCCCGGCAGCCGGGCAGATCGATCGCGCCCTGACCGGCCCATTCGGTCACCAGACGCGCGACCTCCAGCGTCTGGACGCGTGTGAGGCTCACCCCGAACTCGCTGGCCACGACGTGGCGGATGATCCGGTGGCGCAGCGCCGGCGGGTTGGCGGCCAGCGCGGCGACCGACACCGCGATCCCCGCCTCGGCGTGCTCCACGATGTCCTCGATGGTCTCCTCGATCATCGCGTCGAACGCCTCGGCGTCTTCGCGCAGCTGGTCGGCCGTCCGCGCGAGCGCCTCGGCCACGCCCGGACCCAGCGACGTCTCGAGCAGGGGGAGCACGTCCTGACGCACCCGCACGCGCAGGAACCGCCGGTCGAGGTTGTGCGGATCGTCCCACGGCGGCAGGCCCTGGGCCGCGCACGCGGCGCGCGTGGTCGCGCGGCGGAGGCCGAGCAGCGGCCGGATCCAGCGGATGCCGTCCTCCTCGCGCACCGGCGCCATGCCGCCGAGGCTCATCGCGCCGGAGCCTCTCGCCAAGCCGATCAGCACGGTCTCGGCCTGATCGTCGAGAGTGTGCGCCAGCAGCACGGCCGTCGCCCCCGCGTCGCGGGCGGCGCCGCGCAGCGCCTCGCGGCGGGCGTCGCGTGCGGCCGCCTCGGGCCCGCCCTCCCGGCCGACCTCGACCCGGATCGTGCGGGCGGGGAGCCCCAGGGACGCAGCCGCCTCGGCGGCGCGGGCGGCCACCTGCGCGGACCCGGCCTGCAGCCCGTGATCGATGACCACCGCCGACGCCGAGAGACCGGCCTTCGGCGCCTCGAACGCGACGGCCGCGGCGAGGGCGAGCGAGTCGGCGCCGCCGGAGAGGCCGACGACGATCGGTCCCGCGAGTCCCGTCAGGGCCGACCGCACCGCACGGCGCACGTCGGCGACGGCGGGATCGAGGCCCGGACGGTGTTCCATATCGCCACGGTATCCGCTCCCGCCGGCGCGGCGCGGGCGGGCACGGGCGCTCGGTGTTCACAACTCCGGAAGATCCCGCGTCGGCGGCCCCGATCTCGTGTTTCCGGCCCGATCACCATCGCTCTTCCGGAGTTCCGAACGCGGGGCCGGCCGCGACTAGGCTGGTCGGCGGCATCCACAGCACTTTCCGAAGGAGCACAGCATGGGCGCGTACGACGCCGTCATCGAGATCCCGCGCAACAGCAAGATCAAGTACGAGGTCGACCACGGCACCGGCCGCGTGTTCCTCGACCGCATCCTGTTCACCCCGATGGGATACCCCGCCAACTACGGCTTCTTCGAGAACACGCTCGGCGAGGACGGCGACCCGCTCGACGTGCTCGTGCTCCTCGACCACGACCTGGCCCCCGGCATCCTCGCGAAGGTGCGCCCCGTCGGCGTGCTGAAGATGACGGACGAGGCCGGCGGCGACGACAAGGTCGTGGCCGTGCTCGCCAAGGACCCCCGCTGGGGCCACGTGCAGGACGTCTCGGACGTGGACGAGTGGACCAAGAACGAGATCAACCACTTCTTCGAGCACTACAAGGACCTCGAGCCCGGCAAGTGGGTCAAGGTCGACGAGTGGGCCGACGCGGCCGAGGCCGAGCGCCTGGTGACCGAGGCGTTCGCGCGCTTCGAGGAGCACGAGGGACAGACCAAGACGCAGGGTGAGGGCGAAGCGCCCAACACCCTCTGACGCGCTGTGCGGAACGGGTCGGATGCCACGGCATCCGACCCGTTTCCGTCTGCGCCGGGAGGACTAGACGGAGATGCCTCGGGCGCGCAGGAACGGCGCGGGATTGATGCGGACTCCGCCGCTGTAGACCTCGAAGTGGAGGTGGCAGCCGGTGCTGGCGCCGGTGTTGCCGACGTACGCGATCGTCTGGCCCGCGCGCACCGTGTCGCCCCAGCCGACGTTGTAGCCGCCGGGCTTGATGTGCGCGTAGCCGGTGACGATGCCGCCGCCGTGGTCGACCTTGATGTAGTTGCCCCACGCACCGCTGAAGCCGGCGAAGATGACCCGGCCCGATGCGGCGGCGAAGATCGGCGAGCTGCAGCCGCCGGCGAAGTCGATGCCGCGGTGGCCGCTGGAGGTGCAGTACCCGTTGGAGCAGATCGTGCCGCGCGAGCCGAACCACGCGCTGATGTAGCCGTACGCGGGACGCACCCAGCCCGAGGGCTGCACCTCGCCGCCGCCACCGCCGCTGCTTCCGCCGCCGCCACCGCCGTTGGCGGCTTCCTCGCGCTTGCGGCGCTCCTCCTCCTCGCGGGCGCGGCGGGCCGCCTCCTCGCGCTCCCGGCGCAGCCGCGCTTCGCGGGCCTTGCGGCGGGCCACGACGCCCGCGCGGTAGTCGGCGACGGTCGCGGCGGTCGTGTCCTTGAGGGCCGCCAGCTGCGCCTCGAGCACCTCGAGGTGCTCGGACTGCGCGTCGAGCGCCGCCTGCGCGGCCGTTGCGGCCTCCTGCGCGCGGATCATCTTGGCTTCGGCCTCCTGCTGCAGGCGGTCGCGCTCGGTGCGGGCGACTTCGGCCTGGTTCGAGAGGTTCTGCGCGTTGTCGCGGGCGCTCACGGCATCGGCGTACACGCTGCGGTTGGCGTCGAGGAGCTTGTCCATCGTGCCCAGGCGCGCGAGCAGGTCGTCGGCGCTGGCGGCGGAGCCCGAGAAGAACAGTTCGAGCGACGTGTCATCGCCGCCCATCCGGTACTGCTGCGCGGCCAGGCGTCCCAGTTTGTCGGCGGCCGCGGCGGCGCGTGCGGCCTCGGCGTCTGCCTGCTCCTGCAGCGAGGCGGCACGGTCGGCGGCCTCCTCGAAGGCCTCCTGCGCGGCGATGTACTCCGCACCCAGGCGCTCGGCCTCGGCCTGCTTGACGGCGACGTCGTTGGCGAGCGAGGCGATCAGTCCCTCGATGCGCGTGACCTGTCGCGCCTTGGCGGACTGGTTGGCCTTCGCCTTCTCGACGTCGTCCCACGAGGGGTAGGTCGCGGCGAACGCCGGCGCGCTGGCGAGCAGGCCGGCGGCGGCGATTCCGACCACCCCGAGTCCGATCGCACCGCGCCGCGTGACGGAGCGTCCCCGGTCGAAGGCAGCCAGCTCGCGAGGGGTCGGCGCGCAGCCGCAGTCCTCCGGAGATCCGGACAGCTCAGACACGTCTCACTCCTCAGTCACACCAGCAACAAGTGCCACACTAACAACACGCGCAACATTTGCCGAGGATTCGGATGCATCGACGGGGGGCACGACGCATGCTTCCGCCATCATCGCCCTCCGCGGCCCCGTCCACCAGCGGCCACGCCCTCGATTTCCGATTCCGTAGGGAATTGCGTATGCTTGAGCGTCGGTAAGCGTGAGCCTCCGGGTTCGCTCGGCCCCATCGTTTAGCGGCCTAGGACGCCGCCCTTTCACGGCGGTAGCACGGGTTCGAATCCCGTTGGGGTCACACTTCCCGACAACACAACTTCATACGCATGGCCCTGTAGCGCAGTTGGTTAGCGTGCCGCCCTGTCACGGCGGAGGTCGCGGGTTCAAGTCCCGTCAGGGTCGCTCCAAGCGACGGGCCCTTTGTTCAGATATTGATCACAGGGCCTTTCGTCTCGGACATGGCTCTTCGGATGCCATGCGGCTCTGTAGCTCAGTTGGTAGAGCGCACGACTGAAAATCGTGAGGTCACGGGATCGACGCCCGTCGGAGCCACACGGCTGATCGTTACAATCAGCCCAGAAACCCTCGCCTAGCTTCTACATGGCGGGGGTTTTGCCTTTCCCGGACAGTGCGCGGGCGGTGCTCGTGCGTCACTCGCCGCGAACAACTTCGCTGACGGATGTAGAGAACGCGGGTTCGGTTCCGTCCCCTCTGTGAAGCGGCCAGAATGGGCCGCACGAATGGGAGGCAGACATGCCGAAGTACCTGATGCTCAAGCACTACCGAGGCGGCCGGCCGTCGGTGAACTCGGTCCCGATGGACCAGCTCACGCCGGAGGAGTGGGGCGCGCACATCCAGTACATGGCGGACATGGAGCGGCGCCTCCTCGCGTCCGGCGAACTCGTCTCTTCGGAGGGACTCGCGATGGGCGGCGCGTGGGTGCGCTTCGACGGCGAGGGACGCCCGCCGGCCGTCGGCGGTCCCTTCGCCGAGACCAAGGACCTCATCGCGGGGTGGATGCTGATCGAGGTCGATTCGTACGATCGCGCGCTCGAACTCGCCTCGGAGCTGTCCGCGGCGCCGTGGGCCGGCGGCACGCCGCTGGGTGAGTGGCTCGAGCTGCGCGAGGTGATGAGCGCGCCCCCGGCTGACGTGGGATGACGATCCCGGATGCCACGGCGCTGCGCCGGGCGATCCCGGAGGTCACCGGCATCCTCGTCCGGCGTGGCGCTGATTTCGCGTCGGCCGAGGATGCCGTCCAGACCGCTCTGACGCGAGCCCTGGAGCGAGGCGGCTTCGACGACGTTCGAGACCTCCGAGCGTGGCTGGTCGCCGTCGCGTGGCGGGCGTTCCTCGACCAGGTGCGGAGCGACACGGCCCGCGCCGCGCGAGAGGAGCGCCTCGCGACCGAGCCGGAGCCCGGCCCCGTGCCACAGCGTGACGACACGCTCGCGCTGTACTTCCTGTGCTCGAACCCCCTGCTGACGGCGACGTCCTCCGTCGCCCTGACCCTGCGTGCGGTCGGCGGGCTGACGACCCGCCAGATCGCCGACGCCTTCCTGGTGCCGGAGGCCACGATGGCGCAGCGGATCAGTCGCGCCAAGCAGCGACTCGCCGGCATCCCGCTGGACCAGCACGGCGACCTGTCGCGGGTGCTGCGCGTGCTCTACCTGCTGTTCAACGAGGGGTATTCGGGCGAGATCGACCTCGCCGCCGAAGCGATCCGCCTGACGCGGCAGCTCGCCGCACTCACCGACGAGCCCGAGGTGCGCGGCCTGCTCGCACTCATGCTCCTCCACCACGCGCGGCGACCGGCCCGAGTGATCGACGGCCGTCTCGTTCCGCTCGCCGAGCAGGACCGCGGGCTCTGGGACACCGAGGCGATCGCCGAGGGCGTCGACATCCTGCAGGCTGCGCTGGCCCGCGACGCCCTGGGCCAGTACCAGGCGCAGGCCGCGATCGCCGCGCTGCACGCGGACGCCACGAGCGCTGAGGAGACCGACTGGGTGCAGATCGTCGAGTGGTACGACGAGCTCGTCCGCCTCGCCGACTCGCCGGTCGTCCGCCTCGGTCGCGCGGTCGCCGTCGGCGAGGCGGACGGTCCGCGCGCCGGCCTTGCGGCGCTCGCCGCCGTGGATGCGGATGTGCCGAGGTATCACGCGGCCCTCGCCTACCTGCACGAGCGGTCGGGAGAGACGGATGCCGCGGCATCCGAGTATGCGGAGGCGGCGCGCCGGGCGACGAGCATCCTCGAGCAGCAGCACCTGTTGCGTCAGGCCGAGCGGCTCGGGCGCGGCGGCTGACGCAGCGCAGTCACGGGGGGCGCGTCAGATCAGGGCGCGGACTCCCGCACGACGAGTCGCGTCGGGAGGATGACCGGATGCGGCTCGCCCTTGCCCATCGCGCTCAGCAGCATGCGGGCGAGCTCGCGGCCCATCGCACGCACCGGCTGGCTGACGGTCGTGAGCGCGGGGTGCGTGTAGGTCGCGATCGGCATGTCGTCGAACCCGACGACGGCGACGTCGGCCGGCACGGACCGACCGGCGGCTTTCAGGGCGGCGAGCGCACCGGCGGCCATGTTGTCGGATGCCGCGAAGACGCCGTCGATGGCGGCATCCCGCGCGAGCAGCTCGCGCATCGCGTCGCTCCCGCCCGAGACCGAGAAGTCCGCGTGGGCGACGAGGTCGGGCGTGAGCCCGGCCAGCGTCAGGGCGTCGGAGAACCCCTTCTGGCGGACGGCCGACGCCGGGACGTCGGCGGGGCCCGCGATGAGCGCGATGCGCCGGCGGCCGGAGCCGATGAGATGCTCGGCGGCTAGGCGCGCACCCGTGTAGTTGTCGGCGTCGACGTACCATCCGTCGTCACCTCCCGGCGGACTGCCCAGCAGCACGAGGGGAAGGTGCGTGGCTTGCGCGAGGCCGTAGAGGGGATCCCCGGTCCGGAGGGCCACCAGCATGATGCCGTCGGCGCGGGGCGAGGTCAGGGTGCGCTGGAGCCGGGCGCGACCCTCGGGAGAGGACGCCAGCACCAGGGAGAGCTCGAGCTCCGTCTTCTCCAGCACCGAGCTGACGCCGAGGATCACCTCGCTGAAGAACGGGTCGGCGAACAGGTCGAGGCTCGGGTCGGCGGCGGCGAGGATGACCGCGCCCGTGCTGCTGCTGGCGAGGGCCCGGGCGCTCTGGTTCGGCACGTAGCCCAGTTCGCGGATCGCCCGCTCCGTCGCCTCGCGGTTGGCGGCGGTCACCCGCGGGGAGTTGTTGACCACGCGCGACACGGTCGCGCGCGATACCCCGGCGAGGCGGGCGACCTCGTCGAGAGTGGGCTGATGTCTGGGCGCGGCGCGCTCCACTCGGGTCTGTGCTGGCACGGGCCCTCAGCGTAACAGCGCCGCGCCCTCACCCGGATGCGAAAGCGCTCTCAGGTCGAGCGCGGCAAAGAATCCGCCGATGAGCCGCCGCTGCAGGAGTACCGAACCCCTTGACGTGAAAGCGCTCTCACGACAGGCTGAGGAGGTCGCGCGGAGCGCAAGCGCCGCGGACGCCCTCGCCCGCAACGCCGCGCGCGGGGTTTCGTCACCACCCGGGAGAAGCATGAATTCCACGCACCGCCCAACACGCTGGGGTGCTCTGGCCGCTGTCGGCGCTCTCGCGGCATCGCTCGTCGCCGCGATCCCCGCGCACGCCGCCGAGCCCGACGACCTCGTCGGCTCGACGCTCTACCTCAACCCGCACAGCACGACGCTGGAGGCCGCGCAGTCCCTCACGGGCCAGGCGCGCGCCGACGCGCAGCTGCTGGGCAGCATCCCCGCCGCGGACTGGTTCACCAAGGGCACGCCCGACGAGATCCGCGCCGCCGTCGACAAGGTCGTGACCGCCGCGGACGCCGCCGGCCAGATGCCCGTCCTCGTCGCGTACAACCTGCCGTTCCGCGACTGCGCCCAGTACTCGTCCGGCGGCGCTGCCGACACGGCCGAGTACGCCGCGTGGATCGACGCGTTCGCCGAGGGCATCGGCGATCGGGCGGCCACGGTGCTCGTGGAGCCCGACGGACTCGGGATCATCCCGCACTACACGAACCTCGAGGGTTCGGTGGAGTGGTGTCAGCCCGCCGAGATCGACGCCTCGATCGCGACCTCCGAGCGCTTCGCGCAGCTCAACCACGCGGTCGACGCGTTCTCGGCCCTGGAGCGGACGTCGGTGTACCTCGACGGCACGTCGTCGGCGTGGCTGACAGTCGACGAGATCTCCGACCGCCTCATCAAGGCGGGTGTCGAAAGGGCGACCGGATTCTTCCTCAACGCCTCGAACTACCAGTTCACGGAGAACAACATCGCCTACGGCACGTGGGTCTCGTCGTGCATCGCCTACGTGACCGACGTCGCCCCGGGCGACCTCGCCAACTGCGGCAACCAGTACTGGAACGGCGGTCCGGCCACCGACTGGCAGGGCGTGGCGATGTCGCAGTACGGACGCTGGTCTGCGGAGGCGACCGACCCGACCGCCAACACGGCGGGCCTCGACTCGCGGTACGAGGCGATCCTCGGCGGCGTCGAGCCCACCACGCGCTTCGTCATCGACACGAGCCGCAACGCCCTGGGCCCGTGGCAGTACCCGGCCGGGGTGTACCCCGCGCACGAGGACTGGTGCAACCCGCCCGACCGCGGCGCCGGCGTGGTGCCGACCACGTCGACCGGCGTCGCGCTCGTCGACGCCTACCTGTGGATCAAGCGCCCCGGCGAGTCCGACGGCACGTGCCTGCGCGGCACGGCCGGACCGCTCGACCCCGCGCGCGGCGTGGTGGATCCGCCCGCCGGACAGTGGTTCCCGGCGCAGGCGCGAGAGCTCATCGCGCTGGCCTCGCCGGCGCTGCCGGCGCTGACCTGCCACGTGAAGGTCGTGGGCACGAAGGTCGGACGCGGGTTCGTCGCCGCGGTGAGCGTCGAGAACCGCGGAACGACGACGCTCAAGCCGTGGAAGCTGTCGTGGGAGTTCAGCGGCGACCAGCGCGTGAAGAAGGTCGTCGGGGGCTCGTTCACGCAGTCGGGCCCGGCTGTCACGATCACCGCCCCGAAGGTGCGGCAGAGCCTCGCGCCCGGCAAGAAGACGGCGCTGGTCGTGACCGGCATCGGCTCGGCCGAGGTGCCGTGGCAGTTCCGGCTGAACGGTCGGGTCTGCACCTCCTGACCTGACGCGACCCGGGGAGGGGCGGCGACGGCCGGCCCTCCCCGGGTCGCGCGGCTTCGCGCTACGGTCGAAGTCCGCGTTCGCGCATGCGCGCAGCCGAGGTGATCGCGTCGGTCACGAACCGGTCGGTGAGGACGGTGTACCGCCGCACGTCGCCGGGGGACCACCCTTCGAGCACCTCCGCGATCATCCGATCGCCGAGCGCGTAGACACCGCGCGCTGCAGCTTCGCCGCGCACGGTCAGTCTGATGACTGCGGCGCGCCGGTCCTGCCCGTCCGTGTCACGCTCGATCAGGCCATCGCGATCGAGTCGTCCGATGATCTTGCTGACGTTCGACGCGCTCGTCCCGATGACCTCGGCGAGCACGCTCGGCCGCGTCGCTCCCCACGCGAGCAGGTGACGCAGGGCTTGATGAGCGGGCTGATCGAGCGCCTCTCCCGACTTCGCGAGGATCTCGCCCTGCAGCACGGGCGAGTTCCACAGCAGGATGAGGGCGCTGAGGCTGGAGAGCAGCTTCGACCGGTACGGGAAATCGCCGGCGTCCGGAGGACAGGCGCCGGCATCCCACCCCGGTGCCGGCGGCCGGACCTCACCCGGCAACGGCGCTCGCCGGTGTCTCCACCGCTTCGGTCGCAGCCGCGTCGATGACGTCGGCGACGGTCTCGGCCTGGGTGATGAACAGCGCGTGGCTGCCCGGGACGCGCGTGATGTCGGCGCCGATGCGGGTGGCCATGTGCTCCAGCATCGCCTGATCGAACGCCTTGTCGTCCGTCGCGATGACCGCCCAGCTCGGCTTCTCGCGCCACGCGGCCACCGTGACCGGCTCGCTGAAGACGGACATGTTGACGGGCACCTGGCTGTCGGCCAGGAAGGCCGCAGCGGCTTCGTCGACATCGGCGGCGAACCCGGCCCGGAAGGCGTCGCGCCGGAGGTAGCCGAAGCCGTCCTCGGTCACGTCGATCACGAAGTCGGGCGTGGGCGCGAATCCCTCGTACTGCTGACCGCTCGTCTCGCCCGCGTCCGGGATGAGCGCGGACACGTAGACGAGTCCCGCGACGTTCGGGTGCGCCCCCGCCTCGGTGATGACGGTGCCACCCCAGGAGTGGCCGACGAGGATCGCCGGTCCGTCCTGCAGGTCCAGCACGCGCACCGTCGCTGCGACGTCGTCCGCGAACGAGGTCAGCGGGTTCTGCACGATCGAGACCCGATAGCCCCGCGCGACGAGGATCTCGTAGACGCGCCGCCACCCCGAGCCGTCTGCGAACGCGCCGTGCACGAGCACGACGTTGTTGATTTCAGCCATTGTCCTTCTCCTTCGATAGTTTTCTGTCGGACACTATTTAGTGTCCTGGCGGACAGTATTACCCATCAAAGGTCGAATGCCAAGGGTCAGTCCGGAACCCACGACGCGCGCGTGAGATCCACCCGCAGGTCTTCACTGTCGTCGCTGAGCGGCGTCGCCTCCTCGATCAACCGATCGTGTGCGGCACGTGCGGCACCCGGATAGGGTCGCCCCTCGGCGTTGACGACGCGCCACCAGGGGATCTCGTGCCCCGCACCGTGCAGCGCCCGCGCGACGACCCGGGCGCTCGTGCCCGCCTCGCCTGCGATCGCCCCATAGGTCATCACCCGCCCTGCGGGGATGGATGCCACGATTCGGACGATCCGGGCGGTCAGCTCGGTCATCCGTCCACTCCTCGCCGATCGTCGGCCGGCGTCGCGGCGTCGTCGCCCAGCAGAGTGAACTCCGCCGGCGGCGATGCGATGCCGTTCGCCTGGACGGTCACGTGATGCCGCCCGGGATAGTAGGTGCGGGTCGTGATCGGACGGAACGAGTGCGTTTTCGCCACCACGACGCTCTCCCCCGGGGCGAGCGTGCGCGAGGCGAGCTTGAAGGTCTTCGGACTCAGAGTGCCGTTGGCACGCACGAACCCGATGGAGTAGTCGATCGCCACCGTGGCCGCGACGCCGCCGCCGTTGGTCACCGTCGCGGAGAACTCGACCGCGCCGCCCGCGGACACCGTGGAACGGGAGAGCCGGGGGCGGCTCACTCGAAGCCCGTCGCCCGTGTACCCCAGGAGGGACAGCGCTCCGGGATCGCCCTTCTTCACGAGGGTGCGCAAGCCGTGTCGCAGCACTCGCGGCGTGTTCGCATCGGGGTCCGCGTGCCAGCCTCGACCGACGGACACCACGAACGCCGGGTCGACGCGGCTGAGGTCGTTCAGGTGGTTGGCGGCGGAGCGGCGCACGTACTCCGCCGCGTCGCGATAGGTGGCGTCGATGATCTCGCGTGTCGCGCCGGGGTGCGCGATGAGCCAGGGCACGCGCCGGGCCCACGGGAGATACGCACGCGACCCTTCGGTGGCCAGCCGGCGCACGTGTTCGTTCTCGTGGCCGGTCCAGCCTCGCATCGTGGCCAGAGCACGCTCCGGCCGAGCGATCAGGAGGTTGCGCACCGCGAACTCGCTGCTGAGTCCGATCGTGAGCTGAGCAAGCGCGTCCATCGCCGCATCGAAATCGAGCGCCGATCCGCTCTCGAGGGCACGGGCCGCGACGAACTCGCTCAGGGGCCAGATCATCCACCCGCCGAATCGCGGGACGGTCTGGACATCGACGGCCACGCGGCGAGCGGCGGCGAATCCGGCGGGCACGTCCTCCCTCAGCGCATCGCGCACGATGTCGACGCGTTCCCGCAGCCGCCTCCCCGGCACAGCGCGCTCGGCGTCGGCGAGCGCCCGCAGCGGCAACCCGGGCGCCACAGCCCGCAGCGACTCCCGCAGGCCCCGGACGGCGCGGGGGTCGATGAGTTCGTCCATCGTGCCCATGAGCCTCCCTCTCTTCTCGTGAGGCCTCATCGCCTCTCCTGTATTAATGTCCTAGCGGACATCAATATTCCCCGTCATCGGCGGGCCGGACCGGGAGAAACTGTCGCGGGGACCATTGTCGATAGAGTCGCGATGTGGAGAACAGCAGAACAGGCGACGGCTCGCGATCACTGAGCGCGAGCGATTTCCCCTACCGGTCGGAACTGCTTGCCAACCTCAGTGCCTTGATCCTCCTGTGGGACTCTCCCGCCCTCCAGGGCGACATCCTCGCCAAGAGCGGCGAGACGATCGACCAGCCGTCCCATCAGACGCTCAGGCACCTTCTCGCGTGGGGACCGATGCGTCCCACCGCGCTCTCCGAAGTGCTGGCGACCGGCGCCTCGTACGTCAGCAAGATCGTGCGGCGGCTCGAGAGCGACGGGCTCGTGGAGCGCAAGAAGGATCCGACCGACCGCCGCGCGACCCTGATCAGCCTCACCCCCGCCGGAGAAGAGGCCGCACGCGGCGTCTACGCGCTCGGCGATCGGATGATCGCCGAGGTGCTCGCGGGGTGGTCCCCGGCCGACGTCCGCCGCTACACCGAGCTGACCCAGAGATTCGTGAAGGACGCGATCGCCTCGGCGGATCGGATGCTGGAGCGAGGTCTCCTCCCCGCCGAGTCCTGACGCGCCCCGCTGCTCGCATATTTATGTCCTGTGGGACGGCAATATGTTACTGTCCTGTGAGACATAATCTTGGGCGCCGCCACAGAGGCGACCGTCCCGAGATCCATCGAGCGACGGAGAGCACACATGGCACACCCCGATCGCGATCGCCTGGACGGTCGCAGGACGCTGGTCACCGGAGGGACGAAGGGCGCGGGCGCCGCGGTGGTCGCCAGGCTCCGTGAGCTCGGCGCCGACGTCTACGTGAGCGCCCGGTCCATGCCGCCCGGGTACGAGCGACCCGATCGCTTCATCGCGGCCGACACCTCCACGAAAGAGGGCACGGACCTCGTCGCCGCGGAGCTGCAGAAGGCGGGCGGCGTCGACATCATCGTGCACGTCGTGGGGGGAAGCTCCACGCCGGCGGGCGGCTTCGAGGCCGTCCCCGAGGAGCAGTGGATCACCGAGCTCCAGCTCAACTTCCTCGGCGCCGTGCGCCTCGATCGCGCCCTCATCCCCGGCATGATCGCGAAGGGATCCGGTGTGGTCCTCCACTTCACCTCGATCCAGCGGGTGCAGCCGCAGTGGGAGTCGACGCTTCCCTACGCGGCCGCGAAGGCAGCGCTGCGCACGTACAGCAAGGGCCTCGCGACCGAACTTGCGCCCAAGGGCGTGCGCGTGAACGCGATCAGCCCCGGCGGCATCAGCACCGAGGCGACCGCGGTCTTCTACGACCGGCTGGCCGAGGCCAACGGGATCAGCCGCGAAGCCGCCGCACAGCGTGTCATGGACTCGCTCGGGGGCGTTCCACTGGGACGGTTCGCCGAGACCGAGGAGGTCGCGGATCTCGTCGGGTTCCTGGTCTCCGACCGGGCCTCGGCCATCGTCAGCACCGAGGTCGTCATCGACGGCGGAACGGTCCGCACCACCTGACTCCGGGGGTTGCGGAGCGTTGAAGAGGCCGCCTTCCCCATCGCGGGGAGGCGGCCTCTTCGCTGTCGTCCGGGAGGGCTACGCCGGGGCCGGAGCGAAGTCGAGCTCGACGATCCGCCCCTCGTCGTCGAGCCGGAACCGGTACTCGAGATCCACCACGCCGCCCGGGAAGTCGCCCTCGAGGCGGTAGGAGGCCCCCACCATCCCGTCGACCTCGCGCGCCCGAAGGAATGTCAGCGTGGTCGAGAAGAGGTTGATGTCCCGGTCGATCCAGGTGCGGATCTCCGCGAGGCCCCGGTGGGTCTCCCCCTGGTCGTGAGCCACCGCGTCCTCAGCGAACAGGCTCGCGACCTTCTCGGCGTCACCTCCCTGCCATCCGTCGACGAAGCCGCGCGCCGCTGCCGGCAGGTCTGCATTGCTCAGGTCCTTGCTCATGATGTCTCCTTGTCTGCGGTAGATACCGTCCTCACGGACAGTATCACAATTACTGTCACGCAGGACACTAAATGTCTTTGGGATCGACCGACCGACCGGTTGGTTGGTTATCATCGATGCATGCGAGAAGTCATCCTGAGCGCCGCGCGACGCCTCGTGCTGTCGCGCGGTGTCGTGCCGTCGCTGAACGCCGTGGCCGAGTCCGCAGGGGTGTCCAAGGGCGGGCTGATCCATCACTTCCCCTCGCGCGCGGCGCTGCTCGCGGCACTGGCGCACGAGGTGATCGGCGACGTCGACGCGGCGATGGACGCCGCCGCCCGGACGAACTCCGCGGCGGAGACCTGGCTGCGACTGTCGCTCCCCGGGGTCGAGGAGCGCGAGCTGCTGCGAGCCCTCGCGGCCGCCTTCCGCCCCGCGGACCCCGCCATGCAGGGCATGCTCGACGAGGCGCGCGTCGCGATCCAGCGCTGGGAGGCGCTGATCGAGGCCGAGGTCGGCGATCCCGTGCGCGCCCGGGTCATCCGGCTGGTCGGTGACGCGCTGGTCGCCAACGCCGTCGCCGGAGTGGAGTCGGCGCCCGACCTCGTCGACGAGCTGGCCGCCTTCCTCCTCGTCGGCCGGCCGGAGCCGGACCTGCCCGCGTGAGCGCCGCGCTCCTGCTGGGGATCGCGGGTCTCGCCCTGCTGGACTCGCTGAATCCCGCGACGATCATCTCGGTCATGCTGATCCTCATCGCGGCGCCGCGCAGGCCCGCCCTCGTCGCGTGCGCGGCGGTGCTGGGCGCCGCGCTCACGGTGTTCGTCGTGGGCGCGGCCCTGTTCCTCACCGCCGGAGCCGCCGCCGGCGCCGTGGAGGGGATCGTGATCGCGCTGCGCTTCGTGGCCTTCGGGGCCGCCGGCGCGGCCCTCGTGCTCGCGGGCGTCCGGCGCCTGCGCGAACGGACGCGCCGTCCCATCGCCCTGCCGCCGTGGTTCGGCCCGTGGACGGCGCTCCCCTTCGGCGTGATGGTGACCGCCGCCGATCTGCCCAACGCCTTCCCGTACTTCATCGCGATCGAGCGCCTCGTCGCGAATCAGGTCGATGCGGCGGCGGGACTCGCGGTGATCGCCGGATACACCGTGGTCTACTGCCTGCCCTGCCTCGTCCTGCTGACGGTGGGCCTGATCGCACGTCGACGAGTGCGGGAGCGTCTGGAGTCGCTGGTGCGGAGATTCGGCACCGGGACCGTGCCGAGGTCGGTGCCGATCGCCATCGCGCTGATGGTCTCCGGAGCGGCCGTGGCCACCGTCCCGTTCTGGATCGCCTGACGCCCGGGCGCGCGACGGCCCGCGCCGGTCAGCCGAGCTTTCCGAGCACGCGCTGGAGCTTGTCCTCGATCGCGCCGGGGTCGATCGTCGGCGTCTCCCCCGCCTCGACCTGCCGCGCCCACGTGAGCCCGATGTGGCGCATGAGTCCCGCCAGCAGGTGGGTGATGAGCTCCGCCTGCTCCGCGCGCTCCGCCGGATCGTCGCCCGGCCACTGCGTGCGCAGCCGCAGCAGCACGATCTCGCGCAGCTCCGCCTCGATTGCCGAGAGGCGCTCCATCTGTCGCGACATCAGCACGGGCGTCGTCCCGACCGCGTGGATGCGGCGGGCGAGCAGCGCGGGGTCGGCGGCCATCGCGCCGGGGTCGATGCGGATGACGCGGGCGAGGCCGGCCAGCAGCGGCCCGGTCGACACGATGAACTCCCGCGCGGCCTGCTCGTCGACGACGGGCGGCTCGGGGCCGAGGAGGGCGGCGTCCTTCGTCTTGAAGTGGTTGAAGAAGGTGCGGGGGCTGACGCCGGCGAGTTCGCAGATCATGTCCACCGTCACCGCGTCGTAGCCGTGCTCCAGCACGAGGTCGGTGGCGGCGCGCTCGATGGCGCGGCGCTTCTGGACCGCGTCTCGGCGGCGTGCGGGGGGCGGGGTGGACATGATCTGCGGACTCCTTGCCGTCATTCGTACCGTAGCGACTCGATCGGGTCCTGACGTGCCGCCCGGCGCGCCGGGAGCACGCCGGAGAGGAACGCGATGCCCATGATGACGAGGATCACGGTCACCACCGTGACCGGCTCGAACAGAAGGATCTGCAGCCCCGGCAGGTCGGCCAGGAGCGTCTGGCTGGCCCCGGCGGCGATGGCCGTGCCCGCGCCGATGGCGGCGAGCGCGCCGAGCGCCGCGCCGAGGAGTCCGATGACGACCGCCTCGAGGCTGAAGAGTCCGAAGACGCGCCCGTTCGACATCCCCATCGCCTTCATGAGCCCGATCTCACGGGTGCGCTCCTGCACGCTCATCAGCAGGGTGTTGACGATGCCGAAGGATGCCGCGAGCAGCGCGATGGCGGCGAAGGCGCTCAGCACCCCGATGATGCCGTTGATGACGGTCTGGACGACGCCGAGCTGGTCCTCGACGGTCTGACCTGCCAGGTCGGCGCCGGCGAGCGCGTCCTTGACCGTGGCGATGTCGTCGGCGGTCACGGCGCCGCCGGTGCCCGAGCCCTCGAGCGTGGCGACCGCGAGCGGCCAGGCGCGGGGCTGGCCCGGCACGGCCTGCGCCGCCGACACCTCGTCGACGAGAGCGGCGTTGGCGCCCGCGCCGGAGGCGAGCAGGCTCGCCCGCGCGATCCCCACGATCGTCGCCTCGACCTGCTGGTCGACGCGCTCGGCGTCGGCGTAGCCGAGGGTGACGATGCGGCCGATCGCCTCGTCGGCCCCGTCGAAGCCGAGGGCCGCGACGTAGTCCTCGGGCAGGACGACCTCGAACCGCGCAGTGTCCTGGTCGAGCTGCGCCCCGGCGACGAGGTCGCTGCGCCCGATCGACGAGGTCGGGTTGACCGTGAGCTCGAACCGGGTGTCGCCGGCGTCGCCGGAGGCGGCGATCCAGTCGACGGTGAGCTGGCTGACCGCTTCGACCCGCGAGACCCCGTCGATCGCGGCCACGGCGTCGATGTCGTCCTGGTTGAGGAGCCTCCCGGCGCCGAGCGGGCCCGCCGATCCGCCCTGCTGGCGGCCGTCGGGGTCGTACTCGGCGGGGCCGTCGCCGGTGTCGACGGACGCGGCGGGGCTCACGAGGAGGATGTCGCCGGTGCTGACGGTCGCGACCTGCCGCTCCACGTAGTCGTTGACCCCGGCGCCGAGCGCCGTGGTGAGGGTCAGGGTGAACGCGCCGACGAAGAGGCTCAGGACGGTCAGGGTGGTCCGCAGCTTGCTCCGGAACGCGTTGCGCGTCGCCGACCGGGCGACGTCGACGGCCCTCATGCCGCCACCTCCGCGGGGCGGTCGGCGACCACGAGGCCGTCGGCGATCGTGACGGACCGGTCGCAGCGCGCGGCGAGCTCGTGATCGTGGGTGACGACGACGAGGGTGATGCCGCGGTCGCGGCGCAGGCCGAAGAGGATGTCCTCCACCTGCCCGCCGGTCGCGGTGTCGAGGTTGCCGGTGGGCTCGTCGGCGAAGATCACCGACGGCTCTCCCACGAGGGCGCGGGCGACGACGACGCGCTGCTTCTGCCCGCCCGAGAGGTCGGTGGCGCGATTGCCCGCCTTGTCGGCGAGGCCGAGGGAGTCCAGGGCCTCCAGCGTGCGCCGTCGTCGCTCCTTCGGGGCCACGCCGGCGATGACCAGCGGCAGGCTCACGTTCTCGAACACGGTCTGTCCGGCGGTGAGGAAGAACTGCTGGAAGACGAAGCCGAACTCGCTGTTGCGCACGCGGTTCAGCTCCCTGGCCGACAGCGTCGACGCGTCGGTGCCGTGCACCTCGACCCGGCCCGTGGTGGGCCGGTCGAGCAGCGCCAGCAGATGCATGAGGGTCGACTTCCCGGAGCCGGATCGGCCGACGATCGCGAGGGACTCGCCACGGGCGACCGTGAGATCGACGCCGCGGAGAGCGCGGAAGGCGGTGTCGCCCTTTCCGTAGGTGCGGGTGAGCGCGTGCGCCCTCAGCACCGGAGGCGGCGGGACGGGCGGCGCGGCGGCGCGCGCGGGCTCGGCGGACGATGCGGTGGACATGGCGACCTCTCTGCTTGCAGTCTCTGCTCGATTTAGTGCAGTGGCTGCAACTTTAGCCTCCGCCGGACCGGACGCGAAGCGCGCAGGCTGACAGTTCCCTATGGGTGCGGACGGGCGCCGATCGAATTCGTCCACATGGATCCTTCCCTCCGGGACCGTCAGGTACTACACTCCGTGCAGATCTATTCGACGTGGTTACTGGGGGGTACCGCGCGCCGCCGCTTCGGCACATGGGGATGGGGATCCTCGTCGGGGCTTCACCGACGCGGGCGTCCGCTCTGTAGCGCAACGGAGCGGGGGACATCATGCGTTCACGTCTTTTCATCGGTGCGGCGATCGTCGCCGTCATCGCCGGGGGCCTCACAGCAGTCGGTCCGACCGACCCGGCCTCGGCCCTGTCGCCGGGGCTGTCGTTCAGCGCCGACGACCTGCCCACGTGGCAGACCAACGCCCAGGTGTTCGGCGTCGCCGGCTCCCAGGGACGCGTGGTCGCAGGCGGCGCCTTCACCGAGCTGCGTCCGGGAGCGGGGCAGTCCGGAGCGGTGCAGAGCCTCACCGGCGTGGCGATCCTGGATGCCGCGACCGGCCAGCCGGATGCGTGCCAGCTGCCGGCGACGCTCGCCAGCGGCACGGCCACCGTCTACGCCGTGGCGGCGGCGCCCGACGGCAACACGGTCTTCGTGGGCGGCAACTTCTCGCGCATCGGCGGAGTCGCGCGCTCGCGCCTCGCCGAGATCGACCTGCGCACCTGCCGCGTGACCTCCTTCAACCCGGCGGCGATCTCCAGCACGGTGCTCTCGCTGGCCGTCACCGCCGACGCGGTGTACATCGGCGGGGCCTTCCAGACGGTCGGCGGCCAGCCGCGCCGGAGCTTCGCGAAGCTCAGCCGCACGGGAGCGCTCGACACCGCGTTCGTCGCGAACGCCTATGGCGCGACCACCTCGTCGTACAGCCAGACGGTGGAGCCGAACAAGAACGCCCGCGGCACCGCGATCACGCTGTCGCCCACGGGCGACCGGGTCGTCATCGGCGGCGACTTCTTCACCGTCAACGGGCAGACGAGCCACAGCTTCGCGGTCGTCTCGGCCGCCACCGGGGCGAACCTCCGCACCTGGCCGGCCTCGACCGTCGGCAACACCTCGCGGACGAAGGCGCTCGTCTCCGACGGCACGCGCTTCTACGTGGGCAACGAGGGCTTCAACGGCTTCGACGGCAGCCTCGCCTACAACTGGAGCGACTACTCGCAGTACTGGCGCGACAGCTGCGCCGGCGCGACGCAGGCGATGCTGCTGCACGAGGGCATCCTGTTCGAGGCGCACCACCACCACGACTGCAGCGGGCAGGGGATGTTCCCCGACGGCCGCCGCACCTACCTGAGCGCGACGCGCGCCGACGACCCGGGCCAGCTGCACCTCGGGTGGCTGCCCGAGCTGAACGACGGCACCGGCGAGGCGCTCGGCCCGCGGGCGTTCGCGATCGGCACCGCCGCCACGGGCGACGAGTACCTCTGGGTCGCCGGCGAGTTCACGCGCGTGAACGGCGAGCCGCAGCAGGGTCTCACCCGGTTCGGAAGCACCGACACCGGCAACCCGCCGACGCCGACCATCGCCGTGCGGGCGCTGACGCCCGGCACCGTGCAGGTGAACATCCGCGGTGTCGTCGACCCCGACGACAGCGACCTCACCTACGCCGTCTACAAGGGCACCAACACGACGACGCCCATCTGGACCGGCGTCGCGAAGTCGCAGCACTGGTACCGCAACCAGGTGACGTTCGTGGACACCAACGTCACGCCCGGGCAGACCTACTCCTACCGCGCCCGGGTGATCGACGCCGCCGGCAACCGCAGCGGCATCACGGCGAGCGCGAGCGTGACGGCGTCCGGGACGGGCTCCGCCTACGCGTCGACGGTCCTCGCCGACGCCCCGCGGCTCTACTGGCGCTACGACGACACCGCCGTCGCCCAGTGGATCGTCGACTCCGCCGGCGAGACGGTGACGGGGCTGAACGGCCTCGCGCAGAACGGCGTGGACCGCACGGCGACCGGAGCGCTCGCGGGCGACCCGAGCCTCAGCGCCACCTTCAGCGAGACGGCGGGACTTCCGCAGTACATCTGGAACGACGTGATCGCGCAGGGTCCGACGACGTACTCGGTCGAGACCTGGCTGCGGACGACCTCCACCACCGGCGGCGCGCTCGTGAACTACGGCTCGTCCAACGGGCGCCCGCGCAGCGACGACGGCACCGACCGCGTCAGCTCGACCGTGGACCGCGTGCTCTACATGGAGAGCGGCTCGGGCTTCGTCCGCTTCGGCGTCCGCAACCCGAACAACAGCACGACGACGCTGCGGTCCACGCGTCAGCTCAACGACGGACAGTGGCACCATGTCGTGGCCACGCAGTCCGCGGCCGGCATGCGGCTCTACATCGACGGCGCGCTGCAGGGGCAGAACACGACGACCGCCAACGGCACCTACTACGGCACCTGGCACGCCGGCGGAGACAACCTCATCGGCTACCAGAACACCGCCAGCACGCAGGCCGGTCGCTACTTCCACGGCCAGCTCGACGAGACGGCCGTGTACTACTCGGCCCTTCCCGCCAGCCGGATCTCCGCGCACTACGCGGCGGGCACCGGCACCGGGGGCGACACCACGCCGCCGGCTGCCCCGGGGTCCGTGACCGCCTCGGTGTCGGGGAGCACGGTCGACCTCTCGTGGAACGCGGCGGTGGACAACGTGGGCGTCACGTCCTACGAGGTGCACCGCGGCACGACGGCGACGTTCACCCCGTCGGCGGCCACGCTCCGCGGTTCCGCGACGGCGACGACCTACGCGGACTCGTCGGTGCCGGTGGGCACCTGGTACTACCGCGTGATCGCGAAGGACGCGGCCGGCAACGTCTCGGCGCCCTCGGTCGCCGAGACCGCCTCGGTGGTCCCGCCCGACACGACCGCGCCCACCGCTCCCACCGGCGTGACCGCCGCCGTCCAGAACGGCGACGACGTGGTCGTCTCGTGGTCGGCGTCGACCGACGCCGTCGGCGTCACCGGCTACGAGGTGCACCGTGGGACGACGGCCGACTTCGCGCTGTCCTCCGAGACGCTCGTCGCCTCGGACGTGACGACGACGTCGTTCACGCAGTCCGACGTCGCCGTGGGCACGTGGTTCTTCCGCGTCCGTGCTCGTGACGCGGCGGGCAACTGGTCACCGGCGTCGGACGCCGCCTCGGCGACGATCGATCCCGACACCACGGCGCCGACCGTGCCGACCGGCCTCTCGGCCGTGGTGCAGGGCGGCGACGACATCGCGCTCTCGTGGGGCGCGTCGACGGACGCGGGGGGCGTCTCCGGATACGCCGTGCATCGGGGCACGACGCCGGACTTCAGCGTCGACGCGTCCTCACGAGTCACCACGGTCGGCACGCCGGGATACACCGACACCTCGCTGGCGGTGGGCACCTGGTACTACCGCGTGACCGCGATCGATGCGGCGGGCAACGTCAGCGCACCGACGGCCGCCGTGAGCGCCACCATCGCCCCGGCGACGACGACGCGGACGGTCGTCGCGGATGCCGACACGATGGCGGCGGCGGTGAACCCGGCGTTCGTCTACGGGACCTCCACCCAGCTGTCGTCGCGCTTCGACACCGCGATCGAGTCGTTCCTCCGGTTCCCGCTGCCTGCGGCGCCGGCGGGGATGGCGCTGACGGGGGCGACCCTGTCGGTGCGCACCTCCAGCGATCCCACCGCCGGGTCGGCCGACGCGCACCAGCTGCGCATCATCGACGCGACGTGGGACGAGGCGACGCTGACGTGGGCGAACCGTCCGACCACCGGGGTGGTCTCGAGCGTTCTCGGCGAGCTTTCCGGCGCGACGGCGGTCAGCACCGCGTACACGGTCGACCTGCAGGCGGCTCAGCTCGCCGACCGCGCCGGCACCTCGGTGTCGCTGCGGCTGTCGAGCAGCGCCGGCACCGACAACGTGCGTCTCTGGACGCGCGAGGCCACCAATGCGTCGTTCCGTCCGACGCTGACGCTCACCTACACAGCCATTCCGTAAGCGTCGGTCGTGGGCGCCGGGCTCCGGCCCGGCCCCTCTCCGGCCGGCTTCGGCGCATCCCCGAGCGCCGTCCCCAAACGCCGGCCGACGCGGCCGGGCGGGTCGCACCCCCGCCCGGCCGCGCTCACGGGTGTCAGCCCAGCTCGGCGGCGAAGGGGTCGAAGCCCTCCGGCAGCAGCGGGACGTCGGCGACGGTGCTCGCGATCTCGAGGTACTGGCCGGTCGAGGCGGACTCCTGAGCCGACAGCATCACGTCCAGGACGTGATAGCCGAGCTCCCCGGTCGCGACGTGCGGGCGACCGGCAGCGATGGCGCGAGCCATGTCGAGCACGCCGAGGCCCCGCCCGACGACGGTCCCCTGCTGCTCGATCTCGATCCACTCCTGCTCGGTGCGCATGCCGTCGCGGAAGACGCCCAGCGGCTTCACGTAGGCGATCCGGCCCTCGAAGCGGTTCGGGTCGGGGAGGATCATCGTGCCCTCGCTGCCGTGGATCTCGATCACCCCGTGACGCTCCAGCGCCGAGTCGAAGCTCAGCAGGTGGGTGCCGTGCTGGCCGCCCTCGAACGAGGAGAGCACCTGCACGGTCGAGGGCACCTCGACGGGGAAGGACTCGCCCGCGCGGGGACCGGTGTGGATGTGCCGCTCGGTGCGCCAGCGCGACCCGCGGGCGGCGACCCCGGCGATCGGCCCGAGCAGGCTGACGAGCGCGGAGAAGTAGTAGGGGCCCATGTCCAGCAGCGGGCCGGCGCCCTCGGCGAACAGGAACGCCGGCTCCGGGTGCCAGAGGTCGGGACCCTGCGTCTGGAACGCCGTCTGCACGAACAGCGGCGTCCCGATGACGCCCTCGGCGATCGCGCGCTTGGCGGTCTGGAACCCCGGTCCGAGGATCGTGTCGGGGGCCGACCCCACCCGCACGCCGGCGGCGTCCGCGGCACGCAGCAGCTCCTGTGTGCCGGCACGGTCGAGGCCCAGCGGCTTCTCGGTCCACACGTGCTTGCCGGCGGCGACGGCGGCGGCGGAGACCTCCACGTGCACCTGCGGGATCGTGAGGTTCACGACGAGGTCGACGCGCGGGTCGCCGAGCACGTCGTCGGCGGTGCCCCACGCGGGAACCCCGTGCTCCTCGGCCTTGGCCTGCGCGCGCTCGGGGATGATGTCCCCCACCGCGACGACGTCGACGTCGGGGAACGACGTCAGGTTCTCGAGGTACGTCTGGCTGATGACACCGGCGCCGATGACGCCGACTCCGAGGCGGCTCACGCGACGAACCCCCCGTCGCGGAGGAAGGCGTAGCTGGCGGCGATGTCGGCGAAGACGTCGCCGGGCGCGTGGTCGTACTCCACGACGGCGTAGCGGATGCCGGTGCCGGCGCGCAGCGCCTCGGCGAGCGGGACGTCGCCGGTGCCCGCGTGGCGCTGGTCGAGGCTGTCGGAGCCGAACGAGGGGGCGCCGGGCGCCCACGGGTTGGAGGCGGGCACCACGCCGTCCTTCACGTGCACCGCGGTGAGCCGGTCGCCCAGACGCGCGACGAGGGCCGGGACGTCCTGGCCGCCGGTGAGGGCCCAGAACAGGTCGAGCTCGAGCTGCACGCGCTCGTCGGTGAGGGCGACGAACCGCTCGTACGCGGTCTGGTCGCCGAAGGACGCGACGAACTCCTGGGCGTGGTTGTGGTAGCCGACGGTGAGTCCGAATGATGCGGCGGTCTCCGCGACCCGGTTGAGGCGGTCGGCGATGTCGGCGACGCCGTCCTCGGTGAGCCAGCGCTCGGGGGCGACGAAGGGGTCGATGACGGTCTGCACGCCGATCGTGGCGGCCGCCTCGAACACCACCTCCGGCGAAGGCGTCGGGATGGCCCCGTCGGGCGTCCAGAGCTCGTCGGAGAGGAGCGGGGCGTGAGCGGTGGGCGCGCGGAGCCCGCTCGCGTCGAGGGCGGCGCGGATCTCGGCCGGCCGGCGGACGAAGTCGAAGGCCTCGACGTACGCGAACCCGATCGCCGCCAGGCGGTCGAGCGATCCGTTCGGGTCGGCGGTGAACTCCTTCGCCAGCGAATAGAGCTGCACAGAAGCGGCGGGCAGGGCCATGGGTGTTCCTTCGTACGTCGTCGTCGAGCGCCGGGGCCGGCGTTGCGTCCGACGATAACAGAAAAACCTCCACTTGGAGGTTTTTCTCCGCGGCTGGGTTACATTGAGTCCATGAGCGCGTCCGCCCCCGACCCCGACCGGCCGGTCCCCGACCCGGCCCTCGGGCGTCAGGGCCTTCAGCCCAAGGGCGTCGCCCGCCGGCAGGAGATCCTCGACCGCGCCATCGACGTGTTCCGAGAACGCGGCGCCTACGGCACGTCGCTGCGCCGGATCGCCGAGGCGCTGGGGGTCTCCCACGCCGCCCTCCTGCACTACTTCGACTCGCGGGAGCAGCTGCTGGTGGCCGTCTACGCCCACGCCGAGGCCCAGCGCTCCGCCGCGGAGCCCGAACCGCACCGGGGCGTGGACGGCATGGTCCACGCCGCCATGGCCAACGTGGAGGTGCCGGGACTGGTCGAGCTGTACTCGACCCTGGTCGCCGCCGCCCTGGACGGCGACGACCACGTGGGCACGAGGTTCTTCTCCGATCGCTTCGAGCGCATCCGGGCGCGACTGACCGCGGAGTTCACCGCCGACCAGGAGGCCGGGCGCATCCGCGACGACGTGCCGGCCGCGCACCTGGCGGCACTGCTGATCGCGGCCTCCGACGGTCTGCAGATCCAGTGGCTGCTCGAACCCTCGCTCGGCCTGGAGTCGACGCTGCGCACCTTCGCCGCCCTGCTCCAGCCCCCGCGCTGACGGGTTCCCCGCGCGCCCGCGCTGGACGAGGATGAGCGTATGAGCGAACCGAAGACCGGACCGACCGATGCCGACGTGCACGCCTTCCTCGATGCGGCCACCCCCGCGCGCCGGCGTGAGGACGGACTGCGTCTCGCGGAGATCTTCCGCGAGGTGACCGGCACCGAGCCCGTGCTGTGGGGCCCGTCCATGGTCGGCTACGGCAGCTACCGCTACATCTCGCCCTCGGATCCGAGGCGGCGCGGCCGCTGGCCGAAGGTGGCCTTCTCGCCGCGCAAGGCACAGCTGTCGCTCTACGGACTGAAGGACCTGCCCGAGGGAGCCGGCCTCCTCCCGGAGCTCGGCGCCTACACGGAGGGAGCCGGCTGCGTGTACGTGAAGAAGCTCGACGACATCGACCTGGGCGTGCTCCGGCGCCTCGTGGCGATCGCCTGGGCGCGCGACGACGACCCCGAACCGCGCTGAGCGCCGTCAGCCCCGGGTCGTCACGCGGCGGTCACCCGGCGACCCGGTCGCGGTAGAGCGCCGCCAGCCGTCCCCGGGAGTGCGCACGACGCTGCTGCTGCGCCCCTCCGCCCACCCGGCCGTGCTCGGCGAGGAAGCACTCCACGAGGCGCGCATCCGCGTCCGGGAGCACCGGCCGCACGATGTCCTGCAGCGCCTCGAGCACCGCCGCCGCCGGCACGAGGCGACCCGATGCCGGGTCGACGAGCGTGCCCGACGTGCCGTGACGCGCCGCGTGCCAGAGGGCGGCGTCCCAGCCCTCGTAGTGCTCGGCCCGCGGCGTCTCGCTCCGCCGCCCCAGCTCGACGAGGGCGCGGATGAGGGCGGCCAGCGCGACGGAGGCCCGCGGGTCGAGCTGCACGTCGCACACCCGCACCTCGAGGGTGGGGTGGGAAGCCGACAGGCGCGCCACCCAGTTGATCGTTCCCGGGTCCGACGTGGCGCCGACGCCCGTCAGGCGCTCCAGGGCGGCGTGGTAGTCGGCGGCGTCGGCGAACCACGGGGGGACGCCGTGGGTCGTCCACCGACGGCTGTGGATCGCGCGCCAGCTGCCGAATCCGGTGTCCTGCCCGAGCCAGAACGGCGAGTTGGCGGCGAGGGCGAGCAGGACGGGGAACCAGGGCCGCAGGAAGTTCGAGGCCCGCACTCCGTCGGAGGGGTCGGGGATGCCGACGTGCACATGGAGCCCGTTGAGCTGGTGCTCGACGGTCAGTCCCCCGATGTCGCGGGCGATCGCGGCGTAGCGCCCCTCGTGCGCGGGCTCACGGCGGTCCGTGGTGAACGGCGTCCCCGACGGGGCCACCAGCGCGCCGGCCGCCGACGCCCACGCCGCGAGCCGCGTGCGGAACTCCCTGAGATCGTGGAGGGCCTCGTCGACGTCGGTGCACACCGGGGTGGCGTACTCGATCTGCGACGGGAAGAACTCCCGCACGACGACGCCGGGGCACGAGCCGCGCAGCTGCGCGACCGCCTCGAGGCCGAGGTCGACGGGGCCGAGCGTGCGCGGGTCGACGAGGACGAACTCCTCCTCGATGCCGAAGGTCGACGGGGCGTGACTCACGGACCGTCGTTCAGGTCGCCGCGAGCGGCGGCGGGCGATGGGCGATCGGGACGGGCTTGACCGGGCCGCGCGGCCGGCGCGGGGCGACGATCTCGGCGGCGCGCTGGACGACGTCGTCGAGGGTGGCGAACACCCCCACGCCGGCGCCGTGCGAGACCCAGACGGCCTCGTACCGGCCGTCGGGGAGCGCCTCGATGTACGCGACGACGTTGTCGGCGTCACACGCGGCGAAGGAGCGATCGCAGAGCCGCCAGGTCGTGTCGGTGAGCGGATCCAGGGCGAGCTGGTGGTGTCTCATGGGCGGTGCTTTCCGGACGGCGGTCATCGACGTCCAGCCAGAAGGATGCGACACGGTTCGCGCGCGGGCGAGGGGATTGACTTCCGACTCCGCAGGTGCCTAATCCCGGCCGGCGCGGTGGGCGGAGGACGAGTCCCGCCGCGGGGCCAGCGCGGCGACGGCCCTCTCGAACACGAGGGACTGGGCGACCTCGACCGCGCGGTCGTAGCGATGTCCGGCGAGGGACACGA
This sequence comes from Microbacterium sp. T2.11-28, assembly GCF_950097975.1. Classification (GTDB taxonomy): domain Bacteria; phylum Actinomycetota; class Actinomycetes; order Actinomycetales; family Microbacteriaceae; genus Microbacterium. The sequence continues at coordinate 363,328 of NZ_CATNHF010000012.1, read as the reverse complement.
AGACGGTCCCGACCACGTCGATGAACCCGACGGTGCACCCGTCGACCGACACGGCATACGCCTCGGTGTCGATGCGCTCCCAGATCACTCCTGGCACCGGCGTCGACGAGCCCGGCGGGTGGGCGAGGGTGCGGCGGCCGCGCACCGGCGGAATCCGACCCGGCAGTGTGTCCGTCATCGGCGTCCCCCGTCTCGCGCGCGGAGTGGGCCGCGCTCTAGAGAACCTAGGTCGCCCGGCGCGCTCCGTTGAGGGCCTTGACGACCCGTCCGCGCGCGGCTACCGGGGCGTACCGGATGGCCCCAATCTGAACACGGGTTTACACGGAGTTTACGTTCGTCCCTCGCATCGCCCCCGTCATAGCGCTAGAGTGAGACCGAACGCAGCGCGAAACGAGTGGGGTCGTCGCGCGTATCCGGGGGGATTTCAGCGTTCCGGGGGAAAGATACCTTCGTCGATTCGGGTCGACGGTGGTTGTCGCATGTTGCTGGGGGGCACAATGCGCAAGTTCGGTAACGCCATGGGGATCGTGCGATGAGCGCGATCGACGACGTCGCACCCTTCTTTCAGCTGCCGAGCATCGGTTCGCTGTCGGTGCGGCGGGAGGCATCGGTGGCGCCACGCGCGTCCGCCGCGGTCGTCAGCCGGTTGCAGTGGGAGCGTCGCTATCGCATGCGCCTCCGCGTGATCGACGCGACCGTCATCTCTCTGGCGTGCTTCGTCGCGACGGTGGCTCCGCTGCTGTTCACGGCACCGAACACGCTCGCCGACGATCCGTGGCTCATCGCCCGGATCTCGGCAGGCACCGCGGTGTTCTGGATGCTGACTCTCAGCCTCTTCAACACCCGCGCGTCCGCGATCCTGGGCACAGGCGCGACCGAGTACGCTCGCGTCGCCCATGCCACAGGTCTCGCATTCGGCACGTTGGCGATCGTCTTCGTGCTGTTCGAGTGGGACGGGCTCCGCGAGCAGCTGTACTTCGCGCTGCCCGTGGGGCTCGTCGCCCTGATCCTGTGCCGCTGGCGTGCGCGCCGGTGGCTCATGCGCCAGCGTGCACAGGGTCACTACGCGTCGCGCACGCTGATCGTCGGCGCGCGTGATGACGTCGAGTACACGATCCGGGCGCTGGGCCCGGACGGGAAGCTCGGGTACCAGGTCGTGGGGACGGCCGTGCTCGACGACGACATCGACCACCTCACCGTGGGCGACGTGTCGTATTCCGTCACGCGTGGGCCCGACGCCGTCACGCGCGCCGCATCGGCGCTGTACGCCGACACGATCGTCGTCGCCAGCCAGCCGGCCGGCGATCCGACGTACGTGAAGCGCCTGGCCTGGGAGCTGGAGGGCACCGCCGCAGAGCTGGTGCTCACGAGCCAGATCGCCGACGTCGCGGGGCCGCGCATGTCGCTGAGCCCCGTCGAGGGCCTGCCGATGCTGCACGTGACCATCCCGACCTTCCAGGGCGGCGCGTACGTGATCAAGCGCGGGCTCGACATCATCAGCTCGTTCGCGGCGCTGGCGCTGTTCGCACCGTTCGCCCTCGTCATCGCGATCGCCATCAAGCTGGACTCGCCGGGACCGGTGTTCTTCCGCCAGTCGCGCGTAGGCCGCGACGGGCGCGAGTTCAAGATGGTCAAGTTCCGCTCGATGCGCACCACCGCCGAGGCGGAGCTGGCCGCGCTGGTCTCGGAGAACGAGGGCGCCGGACCGCTCTTCAAGATGCGCTCCGACCCGCGCGTCACCCGCGTGGGCGCCTTCCTGCGCAAGTACTCGCTCGACGAGGTGCCGCAGTTCCTCAACGTCCTGTTCGGCGACATGAGCGTCGTCGGACCGCGTCCGCCGCTGCCGTCCGAGGTCACCGCCTACGACGGCACCGTGTTCCGCCGCCTGTACATCAAGCCCGGCATCACCGGCCCCTGGCAGGTCGGCGGTCGCAGCGACCTGTCCTGGGAGCAGAGCGTGCGCCTCGACCTGCGCTACGTCGAGAACTGGTCGGTCATGTCCGACCTGGTGCTCATGTGGCGCACCGTCAAGGTCATGATCCGTCCCGATGGCGCATACTGAGGCGATGCCGGCAGATTCGACGCGACGCTCCGTCCTGTTCGTCGGGGTGAACTACGCCCCGGAACCGACCGGGATCGGTCCTTACACCGCCGGCATGGCGACCGGGCTGGCGGCGCGCGGCTGGGACGTCTCGGCCGTCACCGGCCACCCCCATTACCCGTGGTGGCGCATTCCCGCGGAGCACCGCGGGCTGCCGCGCCGTGACGTCGTCGAGGGGGTGCGGTTGCGCCGCGTGCACCACTTCGTGCCGCGCCGCCACAACGCGCTCACCCGGGCGCTTCACGAGGTCACCTTCGGCCTGCGGGCGGCGTTCACGCGCTGGGGCGACCCCGACGCCGTCGTCGTCGTGAGCCCGGCACTGCTCGCCTCGCGCATCGTCGCGGTGCGCGCGCGGGCGCGCCGCGTGCCGGTCGTCACGTGGGTGCAGGACATCTACACGCTCGGGGTCAAGGAGACCGGCGGCGGGCTCGGCTCGGGACTCATCGAGCGGTGGGAGCGCGGGCTCGCCAATGCCTCGCACCGCGTCGTCGTCATCCACGACCGGTTCCGCCGGATGTTCGCCGAAGACCTCGCCGTGCAGCGTCCGATCGACGTCGTCCGCAACTGGTCGCACGTGCCCGATCTCCACGACCGCCGCAGCGTCGAGGTGCGTCGTCGCTACGGCTGGAGCGACGACGACATCGTCGTCCTGCACGCGGGCGCCATGGGCGCCAAGCAGGGGCTCGAGGCCGTCGTGCTCGCCTCCCAGGAGGCGCACCGCCGCGGATCGGCGGTGCGGTTCGTCCTGCTGGGCGACGGCAACCAGCGGGCGGCCCTCGAGGCGCTGGGACCCAATCCCCACCTGCAGTTCATCGACCCGCTCGACGACGACGACTTCTTCGCCGTGCTGGGGTCTGCCGACGCGCTGCTCGTCAACGAGCGGCCGGGGCTGACCGAGATGTCGGTGCCGAGCAAGATGACCACGTACTTCGCGACGGGACTCCCGGTGATCGCAGCCGTCGACACGGGCAGCACCACCTACGACGAGATGCGCGCCGCCGAGGCGGGTCCCTGTGTGCCGCCGGCCGACCCCGGCGCCCTCGTCGACGCGGCCGAGAGCCTTGCCGCCGACCCGGAGCGCGCCCGGGGCTTCGGTCGCAACGGGCAGGCGTACCGGCAGCGCGTCCTCACCGAGGACGCCGCCATCGACGGCTTCGCCCGGGTGCTGGACACCGTCACCGCCACCGGCCGGTAGTCCTCGCCGTCGCCACGGGTCGCCGCAGGCCACCAGGGCCACCAGGGCCACCAGGGCCACCAGGGGACGATCGGACCCCTCCGGTCCGGTCCAGGGGGCGCGCGGATGGGGCATCCTGATCGCATGCCGCAGATTCTTCGTCTCGCCGCCTTCTCCACCGACCCCTCGGGAGGGAACCCGGCGGGGGTGGTGCTCGATGCGGAGGCGCTCGACGACGCCGCGATGCAGCGCATCGCGGCCGAGGTCGACTACGCCGAGACGGCGTTCGTGACGGGCCGCGATGCCGACGGTCTCACCATCCGCTACTTCTCCCCGATCGCCGAGGTGCCGTTCTGCGGCCACGCGACGGTGGCGACGGCCGTCGCCCTCGTCGAGCGCGCGCTGTCCGCGCCGGGCGAGCTCACCTTCCGCACCCCTGTGGGCCCCGTTGCGATCCGCACCGCCCGGGTCGACGACGGCGTGACCGCGTCCTTCACGAGTGTCGACCCGTACGTGGAAGAGCTCCCCGCCGACGTGCTGGCGGAGGTCCTCGACGAACTCGGCATCGGCCGGGGCGACCTCGACCCTCGGATGCCGCCGGCGCTCGCGTTCGCCGGCAACCGGCATCCGGTCATCGCGCTGGCGGATCGGGAGATCTTCGACTCCTTCACGTTCGATCCCGTGCGGGTGCGCGCCCTCATGGACGCGCAGGACTGGCGGGGCACCGTCACCGTGCTGCATGCGCCGCGTGCGGGCGTGCTGCGGGAGATCACGGCACGGAACCTCTTTCCCGTCGGGCGCATCACCGAGGACCCCGCCACGGGGTCGGCAGCGGCGTCCGTGGGCGCCTACCTGCGGGCCGGCGGTCTCGTGGCACCTCCGGCATCGGTCACGATCCACCAGGGTGCCCACGTGGGCCGCCCCGGGGTTCTCGAGGTCGCCATCCCCGTGGCCGGCGGCATCACCGTGACGGGCCGCGCCGTCGAGATCGCGTAGGGTCGCCGGACTCTGCTGCAGAAACGGGCGAGCACCCCCTTCTGCAGCCGGGGGTGCTCGCGCGGGCGGCCGTGGCCGTCCGGATCCCATCGACGAGGGGAGCCCGGGGCGGCTCGTCCCTCATCGATGGGGGGTCGTGTGCTCAGCTCACGGAGCGGCCGTGTAGGTGAGCACGAGAGTGGGGCGGTTGCCGGCGGTGCCGGCTTCCTTGGACCAGAACCGCAGGTTGTCCGTGCCGTTGTCGGTCACGAGGAACCCGACGGTCGTACCGCTCAGCGGGGCCAGCGTCGACGCGGTGAGCTCGCGCTCGTACGTCGTGTTGATCGCCGTCAGCCCGGTGAGGCTTCCGACGGTCGCGCCGGCCTCGGTGGGACGGTTCGCCCAGGTGAGCGACGCCTCGGTCCAGTCGGAGGCCACGAGACGCACGTCGTGCGCGTCCGTCGAGCCCGACGTGGAGTCCGACGTCGTCCGCAGTCGCAGCACGGCCGAGGTCAGCACGCGTCCCTCCGGGGCCGCGGGCAGCTCGAACGCGAGGTAGCTCTGCAGCGCCCCCGAGGTTCCGCCGCGCGTGGACAGGTAGGTCGCGGCGCCGTAGTTGGTGCCGGTCGCCGACTGCGCCACCAGTGCGTCCTTCAGAGCCACCACCGAGGTGGTCACCGGCTCGAGGGGCTCCTCGGGCGCCGGCGGGACCACGACCGACGCCGAAGCGGAGGCCGCGCTCACGTTCCCGGCCGCGTCGACCGCTGCCACCCGGTAGTACCAGGTGCCCTCGGCGACGCCGGTCTGCGAGAACGAGGTGCCGCCGGGCGTGCCCACCTGGTTCGCCGAGGCGGCGGTGAAACCGGCCGACGTTCCGCGGTAGACCCGGTAGCCGGTCACTGCGACGTTGTCCGTCGACGCCGACCAGGTCAGCGACACGGCGCCCGCCGACGTGGCAGTCCCCTCGAGCCCCGTCGGGACGCTCGGAGCCGCGGTGTCGGGCTCCGGCTCCACCGGGCCCTCGCCCGGGGTGTACTCGAGGACGAGGACGGGACGGCGGGTGGTGCCGGTGCCCTCCTTCGAGACGAGCCGCACGTTGTCCGCCGACGTGGTGCGCAGGGCCAGCGAGACCTCCGAGCCGGTGAGCGAGGCCAGGGCCTCGGCGTCCAGCGTGACCGTGTAGGTCGTGTTGAGCGCGGTGGCGCCGCTGAGCTGCCCGATCGTCGCCCCGAAGCCGGAGGTCGGACGGTTGTTCCAGGTCGTCGTCGCCTCGGCCCACGACCCGGTCAGGATCGAGAGCTGGTGCGTGCCGGTGGAGTTGGCCGTCGAGTCCGTCGAGGTCGTCAGGCGGAGCGTCGCACCGGTGAGCGTGGTCCCCGCGGGAGCCGCCGGGATGGCGAAGCGCAGGTAGGACTCGATCTGACCGGTGGACCCGCCGCGAGCCGAGATCTGGTTGCTCGCGCCGTAGACCGTGTTCGCCGCGCTCTGGGCGACCATCGTGTCGGCCAGGACGTTCGCCGTCAGGGTGACCGGCTCCACGGGCTCCGACGTGTCGATCGTGACGCCCTGGGCACCGGTGGCGGCGCTGCGGTTGCCCGCACCGTCGACCGCGACCACGCGGTAGAAGTACTGGCCGTCGGCCAGGTCCTCGTCCGTGTAGGTGGCCGTGGTCGGCTCGGCGATCGGAGTGAGACCCGAGATCGAGAAGCCGGCCGAGGTGCCGCGGTACACCGCGTAGTGGTCCACCGCGATGTTGTCGGTGGCGGCGGTCCACTGCAGGGTGGCGTCGGAGCCGGTCGCCGTGACCGTCAGACCCGTCGGGGTCGTCGGGTTCTCGGTGTCGGCCACCGTCACCGAGACCGAGTCGCTGGCGGCGCTGACGTTGCCGGCGAGGTCGTACGCGGCGACCTTGTAGTGGCGCGTGCCGATCGTCGTGGCCGTGTCGGTCCACTCGGTCGTGGTGACGCCGTCGGCGACGAGCGAGTCGGCGTCGGCCGTGAAGCCGGCCGTCGCGCCGCGGTAGACGCGGTAGCCCACGACTCCCACGTCATCGCTCGACGCGGTCCACTCGAGCGCGACGGTCCCGTCGGCTGCCGCGGTGCCCTCCAGGCCGGTGGGCACGCTCGGCGCGTCGGTGTCGACGTCGACGAGGGCGCCGACCGCGGCACTGGCGCCGCCGACGTTGCCTGCCGCATCGAGGGCGACCACGCGGTAGTACCACTGGCCCTCGCCCACGGCGACGTCGGTGTAGCCCGCCGTCGAGGGCTCGGCGATCAGGGTGCCGTCGGCGATGGCGAAGCCCGGCGTGATGGAGCGGTACACCTCGTAGTGGTCGACGGCGACGTCGTCGGTCGCCGCGTTCCAGGTGAGGGCGACGTCGACGCCGGCGACGGAGGTCGTGAGACCCGACACCGTGGACGGCGCGGTGACGTCGGCGAGGACGACCTGCAGGGCGGAGCCCGAGGTGCTCTCGTTGCCGGCGATGTCGTAGGCCGTCACCTTGTAGTAGCGCGTCCCCGGCGTGGTGTTCGGGTCGGTCCACGAGGTCGTCGTCACGTCGCCCACGAGGGCGCTCGGCTCGATCTCGAAGCCCGCCGACGACCCGCGGTAGATGCGGTAGCCGCTGACGCCGTTGGCGTCTGCCGATGCCGACCAGCTGAGCTGGGCCGCCGTGGTGCCGGTGTGGGTCACGTTGGTCGGGACCGTCGGCGCCGTCGAGTCCTGCAGCGCGATCGCGTAGTGGTTCACCACCGCGTCCGACGTGAGCGCGGCCGGGTAGATCGCCGCCTCGTCGAGCTTGCCCGCGAAGTAGTGGCTGCTCGAGGCGTCCGGCCAGCCGCCGAGGTTGCCGCCGCCGAAGCGCCAGTAGCCGTCACCGGTCTCGCTGTTGGTCACGCCGTTGGAGCCCTGGAGGGCGCCGTCGACGTAGATGCGCATGCCCGCGGAGCTCTGCGTGGCCACGACGTGGTGCCACTGCCCGTTGTTGAGGGCCGAGGTGGTCGTCACGGACTGCACGGCGCCGTTGTAGATGCCGAACCGCAGACGCCCGTCGTTGAGCATGTAGATCTGCTTGTCGTAAGAGTTGCCGCTCACCGTCGGGCTGTTCTCGAAGCCGACGATCTTGCCGCCCACGGTCGTGGTGGTGTTCACCCAGAACTCGACCGAGTACTCGGACGGTGCCGCGACGAGCCCGGTGCGGATGAGGCCGCTGCCCTCGCTGTTGTTGGTGCCGGGCGTCGTGACCGCGCCACCGGGGATCTTCGTCCCCTCGGTGAAGCGGGTCACGCCGGAGCCGATGACACCGTCGCGGGCGCCCAGGAACGAGGAGTCCTCCGCGACCGAGCCGCTCGCCTCGTCGAAGCGCCAGTACGAGGTCGGGTTGTCGCCGAACACGGCGGCGCCGTAGGCGTCCGCGGGTGCCTCGTTGAGGTCCATCTCCCCGCCGCCGGCGAGGAAGTGCTCGATGGCCTGGTTCTGGCTCAGCGCGGTCGAGTAGATCGCCGTCTCGTCGAGCTGACCGTCGTAGAAGCGCGACGCGGTGTTGTTGCTGCCGCCGTTGTCGGGCCACGAGTTGAGGTTGTCGCCGCCGACGCGCCACGTGCCGTAGTACGCCTGCGCGTTGGTCACGTTGTTGCGACCGACCTCGGCGCCGTCGATGTAGAGGCGCATGCCGGCGCTGCTCTGGGTGGCCACGACGTGGTGCCACTGGTCGTCGTTGTAGGCGAGGTCGGAGCGCAGCGTGCGCACGGAGCCGTTGTAGATTCCGAAGCGGATGCGGCCCGTGCCGTTCTCCATGTACACGATGCGGTCGTAGCTGCCGCTCATCGTGTCGTTGCCGTTGTCGGTGCGCGGACGACCGTTGCCGTAGCCGACGATCGAGCCGCCGGTGGTGGAGGCCGTCTTGAACCAGGTCTCGATCGTGTACGTCGAGGGTCCGGTCGCGATCTGGTCGTTCCAGACGTACTGGCTCGCGCCGTCGAACACCGCGCTGCTGCTGCCGTCACCGGGGATCGCGCCGGCGGCGTAGGTCACGCCGTTCTGCGCGATGCCGTTCTTGGCGGAGCCCACCTTGCCGGAGCGGTCGATGACCCAGGCTCCGGAGTCGTCGTAGCGCCAGTACAGGTCGGGCTGGTCCTCGATCACCGTCGCCGCGTAGCTCGACGCCGTCGTGGATGCCACGCCGTTCTGCGCCGCCGAGAGGGCGCTCTGGTTGCCGGCGGCGTCCACCGCGCGGACGCGGTAGGAGTAGCTGACACCGGGAGTCGCGGTGGAGTCGACGAAGGTCACCTGGGGACGCGTCCACCAGCTGGTCTCCACGCTGACGGGGTCGCCGAGCTGGACGTTGTTGCGGTACAGGATGTACTGCAGCGGCGAGTCGTCCGGGTCGTACACCGAGCGCGCGACGATCTGGAGCGCACCGGGCGTGACCGCGCGGACGTTGATGGTCGGCGTGGGCGGGTTGCCGGTGTCGGTCGTGCCGAAGCGCGTGAGGCCCTGCTGCGCGCCGCCGTTGACCGACGTGAACTCGCCGCTGACCCACAGGTACTTCTGGCCGTTCTTGGTGGCCACCGCGAGGCCGCGGCCGCCGATGCCCTCACCGGTGCCGTCGTTGAGCGTCGGGAACCAGCCCAGCTGCTTCTGCTGCGGGTCCTGCGTGTCGGTGACGCTCAGGTAGATGCGGCGTCCGTCCGGGTACAGGCCGATCGAGGAGCAGTCGTGGTGGTGGTGCGCCTGGAACAGCTTGCCGTTGTCGAGCTGGAGCGCCTGGACCGCGCCGAGGCAGGTGTCGCGCCACTCCTGGTTGCCGGTCGACCAGCTCAGGCGGGCTGCGCCGTCGAAGACGCCGCCGCCGCTGCCCTCGTTGCCGATGTAGAAGGAGGTGCCGTCGCTGACGATCGCCTTGGTGATCGAGCACGGGTGGATGAAGTTGCTGCCGTCGCCCCAGTTGAGCGGGTTGCTCGGGTACGCCCGCGTCACGGCGCCGGTGGCGGCGTCGACGATCGCGATGCTGTGGGTGTTGGTGCCGTTGACGGTGTAGAAGGAGCCGCCGAGCGCGATCTTCGAGCCGTCCGGCGAGGCGGCGATGGCGAGGCCGCGCGAGTTCGCGTCGGCCGTGGTGCGGCACTCGATGCCGGGCTCGGGACGCGTCTCCATGTTGCCCACGGCGTCGGCGACCCAGTTCGGGTCGAGCACGCCGGCGCGGTTCACCTTGGCGAAGCTGCGACGGGGCTGGCCGGCGACGGTCTGGAAGAGGCCGCCGAAGTACACGGCGTCGGCGGTGACCTCGAGCGAGTACACGAACGAGGAGAGACCGCTGACGTTGAAGCTCGTCACCGCGCAGGTCTGCACGTTGATCTCGGCGATGCGGGTGCGGGACACGCCGCCGATGCTGTTGAAGTTGCCGCCGATGAACACGGTCGACCCGTCGGGCGACGCCTCGGCGGTGTACAGGCGTGCCGTGCCGCCGCTGAGGGCCGCCGGCAGCTGGCAGGTGGACGGTGCACCCGTGTCGGCCTCGAAGATCGCGACGCCGGCCACGTTCCGAGCGGTTCCGCTCATCCCCGCGCCCGGGCGGATCTGCGTGAACTCGCCGACCGCCACCACCTTCCCCTGGGAGGCGGCCACGGCGCGCACGACGCCGTTGGTCTGCCATGTGCCGAGATTGTCCGCACTGAACGTGACACCCGGTGTGATGGCCTGTGCGGGTGACGCCGGCGTGGCGACGACGACCCCTACGACAAGTGCGAAGACAGCAACAGCGCTGGCAAAGATGCGTGTACGCATCGGTTCCCCGATTCCCCAGATTCCCCCCGTCCGCCTCGGTTACCCCTAACCGGTACGGCGAACGTGCACCGTATCCGCCGTTCCCCATGATCGGCGTGGTCGAGTGACCAAACGGTACGCCGGAGAACGTAGCACACCTCGATGCCATCCGTATACCACTCGTCGAGAAGTCGTTGCGGAGGAAATTCGTGAGAGGACTCTCATAAAGGAACTTGACCGCGCTCCGGAGCCGAGCCACACTGATCGGACACCATCGCACGATGCACTATGCTCCGCCCCCCAGCAGCGATGGCTACAGCAACCCGAACCTGCCCACCTCCGGCACCGCGATCCCACACCGCGTGGTGCCGAGACGCTCGAAGCGGATGACTCCATGGCCCCCAGCCACACCCCCACCCCGACCGTACCCACCGACACCCTCCGCGACCGCTCGCGACGCCTCACGGCCCGCGACCGCCGCCGTCGCCGCGCCGCGCGCGTGCTGGCCGTGCTCTCGGCCGCCGCGCTGCTCGCGCCCGCCGTCGTGAACGAGATCACCTCGCCGGCCTCGGCGGCCACCACGACGCAGACGGTGGAGCTCACCGCGACCGCCGGCGGATGGACGACGACGCGCGCGCCGAAGACGGCCAAGAGCAACGCCTACTGGCTGAGCACGACGTACGCGGCCGACGCCGGCTACCTGACGTTCCCCACCGCCTCCCTCCCCGACGGAGCGAAGATCACGGCCGCCACGCTGTCGCTGAACATCCGCTCCACCAAGGCCACGAAGGGCGGGGTGCTCGTCTACCCGGCGGCGACGACCTGGTCGCCGAAGACCCTCACCAACGCGAACCGTCCGGCGCGCCTGGGTGCGGCGGTCAGCACGAGCACCGTGAAGGCGGTCGCGGGCCGCACGATCTCGATCCCCCTCGCGACCTCCGGCGCCCTGTCGACCACGGGGGCGACCTCCTTCGAGCTGCGCTACTCGCAGCCGGCCGTCGGCACGCTCATCAACCTGCGCTCCGCCCCGCCGAAGCTGACGATCACCTACACGACGAGCAGCTCCACCCCCGGGCCGACCCCGACCGCCACGCCGACGGCGACGCCCAAGCCCACGGCCACCCCGACGGCCACGCCGAAGCCCACGCCCACGCCGAAGCCGACCGCGACGGCGACGCCCTCGCCGCGTCCGACGCCCACCGCCACCCCGACGGCCACGCCGAAGCCCACGCCGACGCCGACCGCCACGACGCCGCCCTCCGCGGGCAGCGACGAGCTGCCGTTCTCGGTGCCCGGGGTCGGAGCCAGCGCCAAGAAGGTCTTCGCGCACTACTTCCCGCCGTACCCGGTCTCGTTCGACAACCTGTCGGCCGACAGCGACTACTACGCGCGCAACTACCTGACCGTCGGCGGCGAGAACGGCAAGCACGCGGCGTACAGCGGGCTGCTGCGCGACCGTCCCGAGACCCGCGCGCCGCTGAGCGGCGACTGGCGCACCAAGGACTTCAACGCCGAGATCGACGACGCCGCGGCCGCCGGGGTCGACGGCTTCATGGTCGACGTGCTGAGCCTGTCCGGCGGCAACTGGGACCGCACCGTCGGACTCACCAATGCCGCCGCCGGCCGCTCCGACGGCTTCACGGTGATCCCGAACATCGATGCGACCTCGAGCGTGGCGAAGGCCTCGCCGGCCACGGTCGCCGCCGCGATCGCCCCGCTCATGAAGTCGAAGGCGGCGTACAAGCTGTCCGACGGTCGTGTGCTGCTGTCCTCGTTCAAGGCAGAGGGCAAGCCCGCGTCCTGGTGGAAGGACATCATGGCGGCGCTGAAGAACACGCACGGCGTCTCCGCGGCGTTCGTGGCCGTGTTCCTCGACTCCTCCGAGGCCAACCTCCGCACGTTCGCGCCGTTCACCTACGCGGCGAGCAACTGGGGCAAGCGCTCCCCCGACTCCGCCGCCGCGGCGACGGACCGCACCGACCTCGCGCACGCGCTCGGCATGAAGTGGATCGAGCCGATCGCCGTGCAGGACGTGCGGCACAAGTCGGGCGTCTACGCCGAGGCCGCCAACACGGAGACGCTGCGGGCGACCTGGAAGCGCGCGATCTCGAACGACGCGGACTTCGCGCAGCTGATCACGTGGAACGACTACAGCGAGGCGACGAGCTTCGCCGCGTCCGAGATGCACGGCTCCGCGTTCCTCGACCTGAGCGCGTACTACGCCTCGTGGTTCAAGACGGGCAAGGCTCCGGGCCTGCGTGGCGACGAGATCATCGTCACCCACCGCACCCAGTCGTACAAGGCGGCCGCGCTCCTTCCGCCGGTGACCCTGAACGCGACGCTCGGCGGCAACACCACCGCACCGCGCGACACCGTCGAGGTCGTCACGATGCTCACGGAGCCGGCCACCGTCACCCTGCGTGTCGGCTCGGCGACGCACACCATCGACGCGCCGGCCGGCCTGAGCGCCCACACCGTGCCGCTGCGCACGGGCAAGGTGTCCGCCTCGGCGGCGCGCGACGGCGCGGTCTTCGCCACCGCCACGACCGACGAGCCGGTCGTCTCGTCGCCCGAGATCGTCAACCTGCTGTACGCGGCGGCGACCAGCCGCGACTGAGCGCCGCGCCGCACGAGCACGCCGCCCCGGCCCGGATCCCTTCGGGGATCCCCGGGGCGGCGTCGTCGTGCGGGCGCGGAAGTCGTCCCGGGATCCTCGTCGGTGCGGGATCAGCCGCGGACGCGCAGCGCCTCGCCCAGCGCCCGCACGGCCGACGCGATGCGGTCGGCCGCACGCTCGTAGTCGGTCGTCGTGCCGCCGGCGGGATCGGCGATGTCGTCGTCGGGGCTCTGCGGCACGACCCCTCGCGCCGAGGCGAGGGCGTCGGCGAGCTCCGCCGCGGACGCACCGCGCGGGACGTCGGCGACCGCCAGCAGTCGCGCCGACTGCGCCAGGGTGAACGTCTTGCGGTGGGCGCGGGGGACGAGCCGGACGACGTCGGCCCGGTGGGCGCGCTCGGCGCAGAGCACGACGTCGGCCCAGGCGACCAGCTCCGCGGTGAGCGGCTGCGAGCGGAACGCCGCCGCTTCGATCCCGCGGCCCTCCAGCAGCTGCAGGGTGTGCCGCGTGACGTGCTCGCCCTCCTCCGCGCGCGTGCCCGCCGAGCGCACCTCGACGTCGGTGCGGTCATGCGCGAAGGTCGCCGCCAGCATCAGCTCCGCCATCGGCGACCGGGCCCGGTTCGCCGTGCACACCACGAGGATGCCGCCACGGGCCGCCATGGCCGGCTACCGCTCGGTCTCCGCCGTCGCGGCGGCCGGCGCCGTCACCGCGGCACGCGGCTCGGGCGGGGCGCCGTAGCCGTAGACGTCGCCGGCGCTGGCCGGCGCGAAGTTGGTGACCACGCCCAGCAGCGGCGTGTGAGCCACGGCGAGCGCTTCGACGGTGCCCGCGAGCTCGCGCTCGCGCACGCGGCCGAGCCCGACGACGAGGATGACCCCGCCGACGAGGTTGCCCAGGATCGCCGCGTCGGTGACCGGCAGGATGGGCGGCGAGTCGACGATGACGACCTCGAAGCGCTCGTGCAGCTCGGCGATGATCTCCGTCGCCGCCTCGGAGCTCAGCAGCTCGCTCGGGTTGGGCGGCAGCTCGCCCGACAGGAGCACCTGCAGCCCCGAGCTCCCCCACGGCTGCAGCGCGTCGTCGAGGGTCGCCTCGCCGGCGAGCACCGTCGTGAAGCCGACGCTCCCCTCGAGGTCGAGCACCCCGGCCAGCGACGGCTTGCGCAGATCGGCCTCGACGAGGCAGACCGAGCGCCCCATCGACGCGAGGCTGGCGGCGAGGTTGGACGAGACCGTGCTCTTGCCCTCGCCGGGCACCGAGGAGGTGACCACGAACGCCTTGTGCGCGTTGCCGGCCTGGAGGAAGGAGATGTTGGTGCGGATCTGCCGGAACTCCTCCGCCCGCACGGAACGGCTCGTCGAGTCGGTGATGACGCCGCGCACGCGGGGGTCGTCCTCGCGGACGGTGCCGATGACCGGTGCGTGAGCGAGGCGGCGGACCTCGCCGGCGGTGCGCACGCGCGAGGAGACCCGGCGGGCGATGATCACGTAGGCGATCCCCGCGACGAGCCCGAGGAGGGCCCCGGCGCCGAGGGCGACCGTCGCATTGGGCGACGAGGGCCGCGAGGGCACGGTGGCCCGGTGGACGATCTCGGTCTTCACGGGGGCGCGGCCGTCGGCGTCGGCGGGCACCAGGCTGCCCACCGCGTTGGCGAGGCTGGTGGTGACCGAGTTGGCGATCGTCGCGGCGCGCTCCGGGCTGGAGTCGGTGACCTCGATCGTGATGATCGAGGTCTGGAGCGGGATGGTGGCCGAGACCTTGCGCCCGAGCGCGGCGACGGTCATGTCGAGGTCCAGGGCGTTGACGACCGGCTGCAGCACCACGTCGCTCGTCGCGATGTTCGCGTAGTTGCGCGCCTGCTGCTGGGCGAACGTCCCGCCCTGCGCGAGGTCGGAGCCGTTGCTGCTGGTGGAGGCGCTCACGACCAGGCGCGTGCTCGCGCTGTACTCGCGGGGACTGAAGGCGACGTACGCGGCCGCCACGATGATCGCGACCAGCACGAAGACGACGATCGTCAGCCAGCGTGAACGCAACAGTGCGAGTGTCTCCGTACGGATCACCCCGCACCCCCTCCCTCGTGTCCGGCCCGGTCTCAGCGATCCCCGTCGCCTGAGACCCGTGGCGGGCTATGTCAGGATAGTGCCCATGGCGACGTTCTCAACTCGGGGCCGGTCCCGGCTCTGGGCCTATGGCGGGGTGCTGCTCCTCGCCGTGGTCGCGGGCGCGGCCGCGGTGTACGCCGTGGACTCGGTCTCCGCGCAGGGCAACGGCTCGGGCGTCACGCCGCCGAGCGCGGTGAATCCCGACCCCGCCGTGACCACGGTCGCCTTCCTCGGCGACGACCCCGCGGCCCGCGCGCAGGAGGGCGTGAGCCGCACCTGGCAGGACCTCGTCGCCTCGGACCTCGACGCGGTGCTGGTCGACCTGTCCGTCGACGGGGCGGGCTTCGCGACCGGCGCCGACGTCAGCCCCTGCGACACCGACTTCTGCCCGAGCATCCTCGACGCCGTGCCCGACGCGGTCGCCTCCGACGCCGACTTCGTGATCATCTCGGCCGACGTCGCCGACGCCTCGGTCTCCCGCAGCGAGCTGCGCGACCGCGCCGTCGCGGTGTTCACCGCCCTCCAGGTCGGACTGCCGTCGGCGCAGATCGTCGTCGTGGGCCCGGCGGCCACCTCCCCGGCGACGCCGGAGGTGACGACCATCGAGGGCATCCTCAAGGCCGCCGCCGCAGACGCCGACATCCGCTTCGTGAGCCTGCTCTCCCCGTCCGCCGTCACCGACGAAGAGGTCGACGACCAGGGCAGGATCGACGCCGACGGGCAGGGCGCGATCGCCGTGCGCGTGCTCCGCGGCCTGGGCGGCTGACCTCGCCGCACGGCTCCCGATCCGCCTCGGGAGCCGCCCCTCGGCTGGCGCCGACGCCGACGCGTCGGTACAAAAGAGGGATGGTACCCACACGCGTCATCGACCTCTCGCTGGCGCCGGGCGCCCCCGAGCCCCTCCGAAAGCCGAAGTGGGTGACGTTCAGCTGGTCGCTCGTGGAGCTCCTGCTCGTCTCCAACCGGCTGCAGATCAGCTCCGCCCTGCGCGCCTGGGCACTCCGCCGCTACGGCGCGAAGATCGGCACGGGCGTCGTCATGCGGCCCCGCCTGCGGGTGAAGTCGCCGTGGAACCTGGAGATCGGCGACCGGTGCTGGATCGGCGACGGGGTGTGGTTCCACAACCGCGACCGGATCACCATCGGCAGCGACGTGTCCATCTCGCAGGAGACGTACATGACGACCGGAGCGCACGCGTTCCGCACCGACATGGGCCTCATCACGAAGCCCATCGTCATCGAGGACGGCGTGTGGGTCACGTCGCGCTGCGTCGTCCTGGGCGGCTCCCACATCGGGCGCTCGGCCGTGATCTCGCCCCTGACCGTGGTGCGCGGCGACGTGCCCGAGAACGCGATCGTCTCGGCGCCCGCGGCCGTGGTCGTCGGTCAGCGCTTCGAGACGGACGCCGCGTCCGACGTCGAGACCGGCGCCGAATGAGGATCGCGCACGTCCTCACCTACATCAGCGCGGACGGGGCCTTCGGCGGTCCGCTGGCGGTCATGAGCGAGCAGACGCGCGAGCTCGCGCGGCGCGGTTACCACGTGGAGGTCTTCGCGGGATGGGACGGCGAGGCGCGGTTCGCCCCCGAGGGCGTGACCGTCCACCTCTTCCCCGCCCGCCAGGTCGTGCCCGGGGCGGGCTTCAGCGGCCTCGTCGCCCCGGGACTGCGCCGCGCGCTCCTGCGCCGTCGCGGCGAGTTCGACGTCGTCCATGTCCACCTCGCGCGCGACCTCATCACGCTTCCCGTCGCGCACGCGCTGCGGGGCGCGGCCGGCGGCCCCCGTCTGTTCCTGCAGCCGCACGGCATGGTCAAGCCCGACGGACGCGTGCGCGCGCGGATCTTCGACCGCTGGGTGCGTCCCGTGCTCCGCGGGGCGACCGGCACGTTCGCCCTGACCGACACCGACGCCGGGCGCCTGCGTGCCGTCGAGCCCCGGGTGAGGATCGTCGACCTGCCCAACGGGGTGTCGCTGCCGTCGCCGATCGCCCGCGACGCCTCCGCCCGCCCGGAGGTGCTCTTCCTTGCCCGCCTGCAGCCCCGCAAGCGCGTGCTGCTGTTCGCCGAGGCCGCGCACCGGCTGCTGGCGGCGGGCGTGGACGCCGACTTCGTGGTCGTCGGGCCCGACGAGGGAGACCTCGCCGAGCTGCAGCGCCGCATCGCCGCCTGGGAGCACGGACAGCGCATCCGCTACGAGGGCGCGGTGCCCCCGGGCGCCGGGCGGGACCGGATGGCGCGCGCCGACGTCTACGTCCTGCCGAGCTTCAGCGAGCCGTTCCCCATGTCGGTGCTCGAGGCGCTGTCGGTGGGCACGCCGACGGTGATCTCCGAGACGTGCCACATCGCCGACCGGCTGGGCGACGCCGTCGCCACCTTCCCGGAGCGGGGGGCGGCCGCCGGGGCCGCGACGCCGTCGCCGGAGGCCGGTCCCGAGACGGCCGAGGCCCTCGCCGAGACGATCGGTGCGCTCGTGCGCGACGGGTCCGCGCGGGGCGCGCTCGGCGCCCGCGGACGACGGGCGATCGAGAGCGGATTCTCGATCGCGCGCATCGGCGACCTGCTCGACGGATACTATGCCGGTGGGCCGTCCGCCGGGGAGCGACGTCCCGTCACCTCTCCGTGAAGGGGGTCGCCGCGTGAGCGAGCGTCGCCGAGCGGGGGGAAGCGAGTGCTGAGGGGAAGCACGAGATGACCGACACGACCGCGTCCACGTTCCGCCAACGATTCGAGCTGCTGCGTGCCGCGCAGAAGCGCCGCACCGGCGTTCCGCTGTACACGCTGGCCGTCAACCGCCCCGTGGGGCGCGTCATCGCCGCCGCCTCGCCGCGCGGCATCACGCCGAACCACCTGACCGCGATCGGCGCGCTGTTCACCTTCGCCGGCATCCTGTACCTCCTGGTGTGGGCGGAGGGCGGCCTGGCGAGCGCGCTGGTGGGCGTCGCGCTCGTGGTGGGCTTCTTCTTCGACTCCGCCGACGGCCAGCTCGCGCGGCTGCGCGGGGGCGGGTCGGCCGCCGGGGAGTGGCTCGACCACGTCATCGACGGCATCCGGATCGTCCTGCTGCACATCGCGACGCTCGCGTTCCTGCTGCGGACCGAGGCCGTCCCAACGTGGCTGGCCTTCACGCTGTGCACGGTGTTCGTCGTGGCCGCCTCGGCGACCTTCTTCGCGGGAAGCCTCTTCGAGAAGCTCACCACGGGCGCCCCGCGCACGCAGGTGACCTCCGGCTCGCGGCTGCGCTCGGCGCTCATGCTGCCGGTCGACTACGGCGTCACGTGCTGGCTGTACCTCCTGACCGCCGTCGTCCCGGTGTTCGTCGTGATCTACGCGCTGGCGGCGCTCGCCAAGGTGGGCACGACCTCGATGCTGCTGGCCAAGTGGTGGCGCACCCTGCGGCGGGAGGATCGCGAGCGCCGATCGAACCCGTCGT
Source organism: Microbacterium sp. T2.11-28 (assembly GCF_950097975.1). Lineage (GTDB taxonomy): Bacteria > Actinomycetota > Actinomycetes > Actinomycetales > Microbacteriaceae > Microbacterium. Next base: position 345,165 of record NZ_CATNHF010000012.1, on the reverse strand, counting down.
GAGGCGCGTGCAGCCGTGAAGCGCTTCGCGCACTCGCGCTACGTGACGATCCTCGACCAGATCGTCTCGAGCCTCTCGAACTTCGCCCTCGTGGCGCTGGTGGCCGGCGTCGCGACCACCGCCGAGTTCGGCCTCTTCAGCCTCGGCTACGTGCTGCTGCTGTTCTTCCTCGGATTCCAGCGCGCGCTCGTCGGCGAGGTGCTGCTCGTGCGCTTCTCGAAGGCCGGGGAGCGCCCCGCCGGCGTCGACGACTCCGCGGCCGGGGTCTCGGTGGCCGTCGGGGTGGTCTCGGCGGTGGCGCTCGCGGTGTGCGGGCTGCTGGCGGGCGGCGACCCCCTCATGTGGACGGTGCTCGCCGTCGCGGGTCCGCTCGTGTTCGTGCAGGACATCGTCCGCTACATCCTCATCGCGCGGGCCCGGTCCGGGCATGCGCTGGTCTCCGATGCGGTCTGGGCCGTCGTCGCCCTGCCGGTCATGGTGTGGCTGGTCGCCGTCTCGGCCCCCGCCTGGACCGTCGCAGCCGCCTGGACCGCCGGCGGCGTGGTGGCGATGATCGTCGCGATCGCCTACGCCCGGGTCCTGCCGCGACCGGTCTCCGGGGCGCGCTGGATCGTCGCCAACCGGGACATCGCGGTGCGGTTCTCGGGCGAGTACGCGAGCCTCAACCTGTCGAACACGGTCGTGTGGTTCCTCCTCGCGGGACCCCTGGGAGTCGCGGGGGTCGCGGCCCTCCGCGGCGCGTCGCTGCTGTTCTCCCCGCTCAACACCGCCTTCAACGCGGTCCGCATCGCGGTGGTCCCCGACCTCGTGCGCAGTCGCGGGAGCCGGCGCTACCGGTCGCGCCTGCGCGAGACCGCGCTGATCCTCACCGGGATCTGCGTGGTCTGGAGCGGCGTCGTGCTGCTGCTGCCCGACGAGATCGGGCGCCTGGTGCTCGGCGCGACGTGGGACGTCGCCGCCGACCTCCGCTGGCCGTACGCCGTGCAGGGTCTGGCGATGGTGGCCTACACGGCGCTCCTCGCGCACTTCCGCGCCGCGGCCCGCCACACGTCCTCGACGGCGATGCGCGGGTTCCTCGCCGGCGCGACGCTGGTGCTGCCGATGGCGCTCGCGTTCGCGATGGCGGCCGCCGGCGCCGCCTGGGGCTTCGCCGCGGCCGTCGCGCTGAGCGTGGTGGTGGGCCTCGTGTGGGAGACTCGGGCGCGACGGCGCGAACAGCGCGGGCCCGATGCGGATGGCGCGCCGGGCCCGGACGACACCCCCCACACGGACCACGGATGACCACCACCGAGACGCGCACCGCGGAGCACCGCGAGGGCACGCTCGTCCTCGTGCTCGGATTCCTGGCCTTCATCGCGCTGGGGATCGTCGTCCCGATCTTCGTGCTCACGAGCCCGGACTCGGGGCGCAGCTCGGCGTGGGCGGTCACCTTCGGCGTCCTGTTCGTCGCCGCCATCCGCCTGGCCGTGCTGATCGCCCGCGGCGAGCGCCGCATGTTCGAGTTCATCTTCTGGCTCTTCGCCTACGTGTTCTTCGGCCTCGCCCCGACGGTGCAGCTGCGCGCCGACGCGATGGCGACCACCACGGCGGGCCTCGATCCCCAGCTCGACATGGTCACGGCGGCCACGGGGGTGCTCGGGATCGCGTCGTTCGCGGTGGGCTTCGCCCTGGCGCATCGCCGGAAGGTCGCCTTCGCGGCCTCGACCGAGCGCCTGGGCATCAGCCGCGGGCGCCTGGGAATCCTCACCCTCGTCGCCCTCGCGGCATCCGCGTACTACGTGGCCAGCCTCGGGGTGGGGGTGCTCTTCTCGAGCCGCGCGGAGTTCTCGCTCGTCGAGAACGCGCGCTGGCCCGACCCCACGACCAACGCCATGATCGGGGCGGTGTCGAGCTTCCCGATCCTCATCGCCGCCCACGGCTGGTGGCACTTCGCACGCGGGGCCACCGGCAAGGGGCCCCGGTGGATCGCGTGGATCACGACGCTGGTGGCGATGTTCATCACCAACCCGATCTCCAGCGCCCGCTACCATTTCGGCGTCGTGTGGGGCAGTTTCCTCGGCCCGCTGGGCGCGTTCCGCACCCGGGTGCGGACGTCGGTGATGATGCTCGGGATCGTCTTCGGCCTGCTGTTCCTCTTCCCGATCGCCGACATGTTCCGGCGCCTCAACGTCGTCAACAACGAGCGCACCGGCTTCCTCGCCGAGTACGAGGGCAACGGCGACTACGACGCGTTCGGCCAGCTGTCGAACGCGATCCTCTACGACGCGACCATGCCCTTCCGCTTCGCCCGGCAGTTCCTGGGGATCCTCTTCTTCTGGGTGCCGCGGTCGATCTGGCGCGACAAGCCCACCGGCTCTGGGGTGCTGCTGGCGGAGTTCCGCGAGTACGGCTTCACCAACCTGTCCGCACCGATCTGGGCCGAGCTCCTGCTCAGCTTCGGGTTTATCGGCGTGGTGGTCGGCTCGCTCGTTCTCGCGTACTTCCTCGGCCGTCTGGATGTGCGCTTCCGCGAGGGCAACCCCTCGCCGATCGTCGAGATCGCCGGCGCGGTGTTCCCGTTCTACCTGCTGATCCTGCTGCGCGGATCGTGGCTGCAGGCCACCGGCATCCTGGTCATGCTCATCGGTTCGCTGCTGTTCATCTCGGTGCGCGAGCGGGCTCCCGCTCCGAGCGGGTAAAAACGCCCGCTAGTATCGCCTGCAGGGGGCTTCGGGGACGGCCCGCGCAGGGGGCGCGCATCCGGTCGACCGTTGCACGATCGAATCCACAGGAGGGTCACACGTGACCAAACGCGCATTCATCACGGGCATCACGGGGCAGGACGGGTCGTACCTGGCCGAGCTGCTGTTGGGCAAGGGCTACGAGGTGCACGGTCTCATCCGCCGCGCCTCGACGTTCAACACATCGCGCATCGACCATCTCTACGTCGACCCGCACGACCCGTCGGCCAAGCTGTTCCTGCACTACGGCGACCTCAGCGACGGCGCCCGGCTGACGACGCTGCTCGCCAGCATCAACCCGGACGAGGTCTACAACCTCGCCGCCCAGTCGCACGTGCGGGTCTCGTTCGACGAGCCCGAGCACACCGCCGACACGACGGGCACCGGCTCGATCCGCGTGCTCGAAGCGGTGCGCATGTCGGGCATCGACACGCGGTTCTACCAGGCGTCGTCCTCGGAGCTGTACGGTGCGACGCCGCCGCCGCAGAGCGAGACCACGCCGTTCTACCCGCGCTCGCCGTACGCGGCCGCGAAGCTCTACAGCTTCTGGATCACCAAGAACTACCGCGAGGCGTACGGGATGTTCGCCACCAACGGCATCCTGTTCAACCACGAGTCGCCCCGCCGCGGCGAGACGTTCGTGACGCGCAAGATCACCCGCGCGGTCGCCGCGATCAAGGCCGGACGCCAGGACCATGTCTACATGGGCAACCTCGACGCGATCCGCGACTGGGGATACGCCGCCGAGTACGTCGAGGGCATGTGGCGCATGCTGCAGGTCGACGAGCCCGACGACTTCGTGCTGGCCACCGGCGTCGGCATCACGGTGCGGGAGTTCCTCGAGACGGCGTTCTCGCACGCGGGCCTCAACTGGGAGGACCACGTCCGCTTCGACGAGCGCTACCTGCGCCCGACCGAGGTGGACCCCCTCATCGGCGACCCGTCGAAGGCCGAGGAGAAGCTCGGCTGGAAGGCGACGGTCGGTCCGCTGGATCTCGCCCGGCTCATGGTCGACGCCGACATCAAGGCCCTGGAGCACGCCGGGTCGCCGTGGATCGACCGCGTGCCGCTGGCCGGCTGGCCGCTGTCATGAGCGACGGGGTCGAGTTCACGCCGGGGCCCCTCGACCGCGATGCGCCCTTCTACGTGGCCGGGCACTCCGGCCTCGCCGGAAGTGCCGTGTGGCGGGCGCTCGAGGGCGCCGGGTTCGGCAACCTGATCGGGCGCCGCTCCGCCGAGCTGGATCTGAAGGACCGCGATGCGGTGTTCGCGTTCTTCCGCGAGAACGCCCCGCGCTACGTCGTGCTGGCCGCCGCGAAGGTGGGGGGCATCCTCGCCAACAGCACCTATCCGGTCGACTTCCTCAGCGACAACCTGCGCATCCAGACGAACGTGATGGACGCCGCCCGGGAGGTGGGCGTCGAGCGGCTGCTGTTCCTCGGGTCCTCGTGCATCTATCCGAAGTTCGCGCCGCAGCCCATCCGCGAGGACGCCCTGCTCACGGGGCACCTCGAGCCGACCAACGACGCCTACGCGATCGCGAAGATCGCCGGGATCATGCACGTCCAGTCGGTGCGCCGTCAGGACGGCCTGCCGTGGATCTCGGCGATGCCGACGAACCTCTACGGGCCGAACGACAACTTCTCGCCGCTGGGCTCTCACGTGCTCCCCGCGCTCATCCGCCGGTACGACGAGGCCGCTGCGGCCGGGACTCCGTCGGTGACGAACTGGGGAACCGGGACGCCGCGACGCGAGTTCCTGCACTCCGACGACCTCGCCGCCGCGCTGCTGCACCTCCTGGAGCACTACGACGGCCCGGAGCACGTGAACGTGGGAACCGGCAGCGACGTGACGATCCGCGAGATCGCGGAGACGATCGCCGAGGTCGTCGGCTACGAGGGCGAGACGGAGTGGGACACCTCGAAGCCCGACGGCACGCCGCAGAAGCTGCTCGACGTGTCGCGGCTGTCGGATGCCGGATGGCGGTCGCAGATCGACCTCCGCGAGGGGCTCGAGCGCACCGTCGCGTGGTACCGCGAGCACCACGCCACCGTCCGCGGCTGAGGGCCGCGGGAATCCGCTCTCCCACGCGAGTGGGATTTGTGGATACACTGAGCGCGGGGTAGTGCAGGCTGGGGGGTCTGCGCGTTGATACCGCTGAGACTTTGGGGGAAGTCATGGCTACACGCATTGGTTATGCCGCTGGGGCGTTCGATCTGTTCCACGTCGGGCACCTCAATATCCTTCGCCATGCGAAGGAGCAGTGCGATCTGCTGATCGCCGGGGTCGTGAGCGACGAGATGCTGCGCGAGGTGAAGGGCGTCCAGCCGTTCATCCCGACGTCCGAGCGGGCGGAGATCGTCCGTTCGGTCCGCTACGTCGATCACGTCCACGTCGAAGACGTGCCCGACAAGCTCGACGTCTGGCGTCAGGTCGGCTTCACGCACTTCTTCAAGGGCGACGACTGGCGTGGCACCGAGAAGGGGCTGCGTCTGGAGCGCGAGTTCGCAGAGGTGGGGGTCGAGGTCGTGTACTTCCCGTACACGGCCCACACGTCCAGCTCGCAGCTGCGGCGCGCTCTCGAGGTCGTCACGGCCGAGACGCTGCACGACTACGACGAACGTGCGGCCTCGGCCTGACGGCCGAGTCGACGAGCGGCCTGCATGATGGCCACAGACCTGCCCGGTGAAGAGCTCTTCATCGGGCAGGTCATCGCCCTTCTCCCGGTCACGCGCCGCGCGGCCGACGTGGTCGAAGACGACGATGCGCTGCGTGCCGCGCTCGCCGGCGCCGACGACGACCCTCGGGGTCGCGCCCGCACCCGCACCTACTCGGTGGTCACGTTCGCGCCCCACCGCGGGATCTTCCTCCTCGACGGCAACGAGATCGAGGTGTCCATCCACCCCCTCGACATCGACACGCCCCTGGAAGCTGCGGTCTTCCGTGTGGTCTCGATCTCGGGGCGGGCCCTGCGGGTCAAGCGCGCCGTCGCCGCGACCGACGCGACGGCGTCCTGATCAGAGCTCGCCCGGCTGCATCGCCTGCTCGTCGAGCTTCTCCATCGTGGCGCGCACGGGGGTCGTCGGCCCCGCCTTGCGCGGCGCGTAGACCACGAGCGAGTGGAACACGAAGCGCACGACGAACGCCACGACGAGCGTGATGGCGGTGGCGACGACGGCGGAGATGTGTCCCGACTCGACCATGAGCGCGACGATCGGGATGCGGATGACCGCCTCGGCGTTGTTGAAGGCGAACGACTTCGCGAACCGGGACCACACCCCCGAGGCCTGGCCGCGCATGTCGGAGAAGACGAACCGCTCGATGAGCAGGAAGTTGCCGATGATCGTGGCCTCGGCCGCGATGATCGCCGCGACGATGTAGTCGACGCCCCACTGGGTGAGCGCCCAGACGATGAGGATGTTGGCGACCGCCCCGAGTCCGCCGATGACGGCGAACAGGGACATCTTCCCGAAGCGCAGCGCCGTCAGCTGGGTGAGGAAATGCACTCCCTGGCGCACCGACGCCTTCGACTCGCCGGCGTGCCGGTCGGCGAAGTGGAACGGGATCTCCGCGACGCGGTAGGCGCGGCGGACGAGGATCTCGAGCAGGATCTTGAAGCCGCGCGGGCGAAGCCCGTCGAGGTCGATCGCCGAGCGCGAGATGAGGAAGAACCCCGTCATCGGGTCGGTGATGTCGCGCAGCCGCACGGGGAACATCGACTTGGTGATCGCGGTGGAGACCTTGGACACCAGCACCCGGGTGCGGTCGGCGAGCCCGTGGGCGGTGCCGCCGCCGGCGTAGCGCGAGGCGACGACGACGTCGACGTCGCCGGCGCCGAAGCGCTCGACGAGCGCGGGGATCTCCTCGGGCGGATGCTGCAGGTCGCCGTCCATCACGAGGCACGAGTCCGAGGCGGCCGCGCGCATCCCCTCGATGACCGCGCCGCCGAGTCCGCCCGTGTGGACGGTGCGGTGGATGAGACGAACCGGGAGGGAGGAGGTGGCGGCAACTTCGCGGATCACGTCGGGGGTGTCGTCGGTGCTGTCGTCGACGAAGATGATCTCGGCGTCGCGCACCGCGTCCAGGCGCTCGACGGCGACGGCGACGCGACGGACCAGCTCCGCGACGTTCGGAGCTTCGTTGTAGGTCGGCACGATGATCGACAGGTCGATGGCTTTCCCCCGTGGTCGTGCTGGAACGGTCGAGCTGCCGCGGCCGCGCCGACATGCAGTGCCGTCTATCGTCGCACGTCGACCTGAACGACGGGCGAACGCGCCCGACCCTGTGCACAGCGGGGAGAATGGAGGGATGACTTCGCACGACAAGACCCTCACGATGTTCGGCGCCGACTGGTGCCGTGACTGCCGCCGCACGAAGGCGCAGCTGGATGATCTCGGTGTCTCGTACACCTATGTCGACCTCGAGGCGGAGCCCGCCGCTGCCGAGGTGGCGCGCGAGATCTCGGGACGGATGAACATCCCGGTGGTCGTCTACCCCGACGCGACCCACCACGTCGAGCCGACCAACGACGACGTGGCCGCGAAGCTCCGCGAGCTCGCCCTCATCTGATCCCGCCCGGACCGGCCTCTAGGCTGACGGCGTGAAGACCGCCGCGACGCTGACCGCCGAGGCCGCCGCCCTCGATGCCGCCGACCCGCTCGGCGGGTTCCGCGATCGCTTCGTGGCGTCCGCGGCGCCGCTGGTGTACTTCGACGGCAACTCCCTGGGGCGCCCTCCCCGGGCCACGGCCGACCGGCTGGCGCGCTTCGTCGACGACGAGTGGGGCGGGCGGCTGATCCGCGGCTGGGACGAGGGGTGGATGGAGCTGCCCTTCGCGATCGGCGATGAGATCGGGCGGATCGCGCTCGGCGCCGCGGCGGGTCAGACCGTGGTCGGCGACTCGACGACGGTGCTGCTCTACAAGCTCCTGCGGGCCGCGTTCGATGCGCAGCATTCGATCGATCCCGCACGCGTGGAGATCGTGGTCGATCGCGACAACTTCCCGACCGACCGCTACCTCGTCGAGGGGATCGCCGCGGAGCGCGGCGGAACGGTCCGATGGGTCGACGTCGACCTCTCCGCCGGGGTCACGCCCGATCTGCTGCGCGGCGCCGTCGGGCCTCGCACCGCGGTCGTGCTGCTCTCGCACGTCGCCTACCGGTCGGGTCATCTGGCCGACGCGGCGACGCTCACGCGCATCGCCCGCGACGCCGGCGCGCTCATCCTCTGGGACCTGTGTCATTCCGCGGGCTCCGTGCCGGTGCATCTCGACGAGTGGGGCGCCGACGTGGCCGTGGGCTGCACCTACAAGTACCTCAACGGCGGTCCGGGCTCGCCCGCGTTCGCGTATGTGGCGGAGCGCCACCAGGAGGCGCTGGCGCAGCCGATCCAGGGCTGGATGGGCGCGGCCGACGTCTTCGCCATGGGACCGGAGTACGTCCCCGCGCAGGGCATGAGGCGGTTCCTCTCCGGCACGCCGCCGATCGTCGGGATGCTGGCGATGCGCGACACCCTGGAGATGATCGCGGAGGCGGGCATCGACGCGATCCGCGAGAAGTCGATCGCGCTCACCGGCCTCGCGCTGCGGGCTGCGGACGAGCTGCTCGCCGGGCGCGGGGTGACGGTCGCCTCGCCGCGTGAGGCCGCGGAGCGGGGTGGACACCTCACGTTCCAGCATCCCGCGATGCGGGAGGTCACCGCGCTCCTGTGGCGCCAGGACGTGGTGCCCGACTACCGCGATCCCGGCGGCCTGCGCATCGGCCTGTCGCCGCTGAGCACCTCCTTCACCGAAGTCGTCACGGGCATGCGCGCCGTCGCCGATGCCTGGGACACCGTCACCGGGCGGGCGTGAACACGAGGCCGGCACCGGCGAAGACCCGGTCGACGGCCCTCGCGTGGATGACGCCCCGGCGACCTCACCTGGGGAGGAGCCGGCGGCGCACGCCCGCCGAGGCGGCGGCCTCGCCCTCCAGGATCGCCGTCCCGCCCGCCGCGCCCTCTAGGCTGACGCCATGAGCGACGCTGCTCCCCCGGCCTCCCCCCGCCCGACTTCGCCCGATCTCGGACGCGCGACGATCGCCCGCTACGCGCTCGGCTCGATCGGCACCGGCGGGTTCGCCACACTGCCGGGCCTCGTGCTGACGTACTACCTGACCGACAGCCTGGGCGTGACGGCGCTGCTGGCGGGTGTGATCGTGACGGCCGCCAAGGTGTGGGACGTCATCATCGACCCCGTCGTCGGCGCCTGGAGCGACACCGATCTGGCGCGCCACGGCACGCGGCGTCGCCTCATGCTCGTGGGAGCGCTCGCCCTCCCCGTCCTGTTCGCCCTGACCTTCGCCGTGCCGCCCGGACTGGCCCCGGCGGCCGGCGCCGTGTGGGTCCTGCTGTCGTTCATGGCGACGGCGACGGCGTTCAGCCTGTTCCAGGTTCCCTACATCGCCCTGCCCGCCGAGCTCACCGACGGCTACGACGCGCGCACCCGGCTCCTCACCTGGCGCGTCGTGGTGCTCACCGTCGCGATCCTGCTCTTCGGGGCCGGTGGGCCCGTCCTGCGGCGCCTGACCGGGGATCCGACGACGGGCTACCTCCTGATGGGCATCGTCGCCGGCGTCGTGATCGGACTCGGCATGCTCATCGCGACGGGCGTCGCGGCGCGCACCTCGCGCACGCGATCGGCGATGGCAGCCGCCGGCACGAGCGCGGCCGAGGCCGCCGAGCTCATCGCGACCAGCGTCGGCGAAGAGACGCCGCGCCGGCTCGGGGCCGATGCCTCGACGCCCGGGGGCGGGGCGCGCGACAACTTCCGCGCCGCCGGCGAGGCGCTGCGCCGCAGCCGCCCGTTCCGCGCGCTGCTGGCCACCTTCGTCCTGCAGGCGCTCGCCACGGGCCTCATGCTCGCCGGGGCGCAGTACCTGGCCACCTGGGTGCTGAGGTCGGAGGATGCCGTGACGCTCCTCTTCGTCGCCCTCATCGCCCCCGCGCTCCTCGCCGCGCCGGCCTGGGGTGTGCTCGCGCGCCGCACCGGCAAGGAGCGGGCGTTCGCCGGGGCGAGCGTCGTCTTCGCCGTCGCCGCCCTCACGACGGTCGGCGCGCTGTGGGCACCGGGACCGTGGCTGTACGGCTCGGTCGCCCTCGCGGGGATCGCCTACGCCGGCATGCAGTCCCTTCCGATGGCGATGCTCCCCGACGTCATCGCGCACGACGCGGCCCGTCACGGACCCGGGCGGGCCGGCGCCTTCGGCGGCGTCTGGACCGCCGGCGAGACCACGGGCTTCGCGCTGGGCGCGACGGCGCTGGCCGTCGTGCTGGCCTCCACCGGCTACGTCGAGCGGATGGCCGGCGCCGCCGCGACTCAGCCCGACAGCGCGATCGCCGGCATCGTCCTGAGCTTCAGCGTCGTACCCGCGGTGCTCGTCGCGGCAAGCCTGGTGACGCTCGGCGGCTACCGGCTGCGACGCGACGACATCGAGTCGCGGACCCCCTGAGACCGGATGCCGCGCCGTCGCCGTATGCTGGGGTCTCCGCCCCGAAGGAGTGCGCCGTGACCACGCCCGCGAAGTCCACGCCCGCGACGACGCCGCCCACGCCCACATCGCCGTCGGACCACGGACTCGCCGAGGATGTGCGGGCCGGGCTCGACCTCGCGATCGCCGCGGTCGCGGCCGGCGGGCGCACCTGGGCGCTGCTGACGCTCGGGCAGCGGCGCACGCTGCTGCAGCGCATCCGGGCGTCGGTCGCCACCGTCGCCGACGAGTGGGCCGATGTCGCGGCGACCTCCAAGGGACTCGGGCCCGGCCACCCCCTGCGCGGCGAGGAATGGCTCTCGGGACCCTACGCCGCCCTGGTCGCCCTCGACGCCTACGCCGACACGGTGGGGGCACTGGCCCGGGGAGAGAGCCCGATCGCCCGTGCCGCGATCCGTCGCGCCCCGGGCGGCCGCGTGGCCGTCCGCACCTCTCCGCTGACGGCGACCGACCGGCTCCTGCTGTCGGGCTACTCCACCGAGGTGTGGCTGGAGCCCGGGACGTCGGTCGCCGACGCCCGGGGGTCGGCCGGCCTCGCGCAGCGGCATCCCGAGGAGCCTGGCGGGGTGGGCGTGGTGCTCGGCGCCGGGAACGTCAGCTCGATCCCCTTCCTCGACGTGCTCTACGAGCTGCTCTCGGCCAACCGCACGGCGATCCTGAAGGTGAACCCCACGCAGGACGCGCTCGTGCCGGTGTTCGAGCGCGCTCTCGCCCCGCTCATCGAGCCGGGCTTCCTGCGGATCGTCCGCGGCGGCGGCGACGTCGGCGCCTACCTGACCCGGCATCCGTCGATCGATCACGTGCACGTCACCGGCTCGGAGGCGACCTTCCGCGCGATCGTCCCGGGACTGACCGTGCCGATCACCGCCGAGCTCGGCGGGGTGTCGCCGATCATCGTCGTGCCCGGCGACTGGTCCGACGCCGACCTGCGCTTCCAGGCGGAGCACGTCGTGACGATGCGCCTGCAGAACGCGGGCCACAACTGCATCGCCGGACAGGTCGTGATCCTGAGCTCCGACTGGTCGCAGCGGGACGCGTTCCTCCGTGAGCTGCGCACCGCGTACGACCGGGCCCCGCAGCGGACGGTCTGGTACCCGGGCAGTGAGGCGAGGATGGACGCTGCCCGCGCGGCGTATCCGGACGCCGCGTGGTGCGGTGACGGCACCCGGGCGCTCGTGGTCGCGGACGCCGCCGAGGCGGCCGCGGTCGAGCAGACCGAGTACTTCGCCCCGGTGCTCGGGGTGGTCTCGGTGGCGGGGCTCGGGCAGGACTTCGTCGACGCCGCCGTCGCGCACGCCAATGAGCGCCTCATGGGGACGCTCGGCGCCAACGTGCTCGTCGATCCCGTCACGCAGCGTGCCCTGGGCGACGGCTTCGAGCGGGCGATGGCGGATCTGCGCTACGGGACCGTGGCGATCAACGCGTGGACCGCGTTCGGCTTCCTCACCCCGACCGCCACGTGGGGCGCGTTCCCCGGTGGCACGGTCGATGACGCGCCGAGCGGCATCGGCGTGGTCCACAACGCGTTCCTGCTCGATCGCGTGGAGCGCACGGTCGTACGGGGGCCGTTCCGTCCCTTCCCGCGTTCGCTGTCGACCGCGCGGGCGCAGCGGCTGCGGGGCGGACTGTCGGTGCTGCCGAAGCCGCCGTGGTTCGTCACGTCGCGCACGGGCGCGGCGGTGAGCGAGGGCTTCACGCGGTTCCGGATCGACGGCGACTGGGCGAAGATGGTCGTCACCCTGCTGCGCGCGTTCCGGGCCTGACCCGCCGGCGACGGCGTTTCGACTCGCCGCTGCGCTCCTCTGCGTTTCGACTCGTCGCTGCGCTCCTCTGCGTTTCGACTCGTCGCTGCGCTCCTCGCTCAACGACCGGGAGGATGACACCGGTCGTTGAGCGAGCGGAGCGAGACGAAACGCAGAGACGAAGCGCGGAGACGGGATGCGTGACCCGCCGGGGTCAGTGGCCGCCGCGGCGGTTGCCGCCGTTCTGACGGACGACCGAGCCGACCGTCAGCTTGCCGCCCTGCTGGCTGGCGCGGCGTCCCGCGGTGCGGGCGTTGCCCGAGGCGGCCGGCTGCTGCGCCGGACGGGCCGAGGCGTGCGACCGATCGGACTGACGGGGAGCGCGGTCGGTGTGCGCCGCCGCCTGGCCGCCGGCGGGGCGTCCGCCGCGATCCCGCCGCGGACGACCCTGGCCGGACTGACCCTGGCCGGACTGGCCCTGGCCCGACTGGCCCTGGCCGTCGCGCGCCGCGCGCTTGCGCTGGGCGTTGGCTCCCTGGCTGCGTCCGCCGCCGCGCTGCGGGGCGACCTTCGGCGCGGGGGTGACGTAGGGCGCGACCTCGCCGACGAGCTCGGCCACCTCGGCCGACTCGGCGGTGACCCGGATCGGCGTGACCGTGATCGCCGCCTTGCGCAGGAGGTCCTTCACGTCCTTCTCCTGGCCGGGCAGCACGAGCGTGACCACCGAGCCCTCGGCGCCGGCACGCGCGGTGCGGCCCGAGCGGTGGAGGTACGCCTTGTGCTCCATGGGCGGGTCGACGTGGATGACGAGCTCGACGTCGTCCACGTGCACGCCGCGGGCGGCGACGTCGGTGGCGACGAGAACCTTCGCGTCGCCCGACGAGAACGCCGCGAGGTTGCGGTCGCGCTGCGGCTGCGAGAGGTTGCCGTGGAGGTCGACGGAGGGGATGCCCTGCGCCGTCAGCTGCTGCGCGAGCTTCTTGGCGTGGTGCTTGGTGCGCATGAAGAGGATGCGGCGGCCGGTGCCCGAGGCGAGCGTGCGGACGAGCTCCTTCTTGGCGTCGGCGCCCTCCACGTGGAACACGTGGTGCGTCATCGCGGCGACGGGCGAGTTGGCCTCGTCGACCGAGTGCAGCACCTCGTTCTGCAGGAAGCGGTTGACGAGCTTGTCGACGCCGTTGTCCAGCGTGGCGCTGAACAGCATCCGCTGACCGTCGCGCGGCGTCTTGTCGAGGATGCGCGTGACCGCCGGCAGGAAGCCGAGGTCGGCCATGTGGTCGGCCTCGTCGATGACGGTGATCTCGACCGAGTCGAGGGTGAGGTGACGCTGCTGGAGCAGGTCCTCGAGGCGGCCCGGGCAGGCCACGACGATGTCGACGCCGGCCTGGAGCGCTGCGACCTGACGGCTCTGGTTGACGCCGCCGAAGATGGTCGTCGTCTTCAGGCCGTACGCGGCCGCGAGCGGGGCGAGCGTGGCGTTGATCTGCGTGGCGAGCTCACGGGTGGGAGCGAGCACGAGGCCGAGGATCCGGCCGCGACGGCGAGCGCCGCCGGCGAGCGCGCCGCCGAGCCGGGCGGCCATCGGGATCGAGAAGGCGAGCGTCTTGCCCGAGCCGGTCTTGCCGCGTCCGAGGACGTCGCGTCCGCCGAGCGTGTCGGGGAGCGTGTCGACCTGGATCGGGAAGGCCTCGGTCTTGCCCTCGGCCTTCAGGACCTCGAGCAGGGGGGCGGGCACGCCGAGCGTGCGGAAGGAAGTGTCAGTCATGGAGTGGTTTCTGAGCGCACGGGTCCTGTGGTCAGGGGGAGGCGCCCGGTCGGTGGCCCGTCGTGCGGCTGCACGAACGGGTTCGCCGTACGAAGAATGTCAGCCGGCTTCGGTACGGGACCGGCGGCGAGGGAAGCGTTCTACGACGCGAGAAGCGCCACGATCGGCGCTGCAAGTTCCTCCAGTCTAGCGGACGACGGGGCACGGGCGTTTCGTCTCGCTGCGCTCGCTCAACGACCGGGCACGCGCACCCCCGGCACGGGCGTTTCGTCTCGCTGCGCTCGCTCAACGACCGGCACCCCGAGGTCGTTGAGCGAGGAGCGTAGCGACGAGACGAAACGCAGACGAGACGAAACGCAGACGAGACGAGACGCAGGGTCCGTCACTCGCCGGCGGCGAAGCGGTCGGTCGCGGCCCGCAGCGCCGCGGCGATGCCGGGCTCGGTCGCCGAGTGCGACGCGTCCGGCACGACGACCAGCTCGGCCTCGGGCCAGGCGCGGTGGAGGTCCCACGCGGTCATCATCGGGGTGCAGACGTCGTAGCGGCCCTGCACGATGACGGCGGGGATGTGGCGGATGCGTCCGGCGTCGTCGATGAGCTGCCCCTCGCGGAACCACCCCTCGTGGACGAAGTAGTGGTTCTCGATGCGGGCGAACGCCACAGCGGCCGCGGGCTCCGCCATCGACGCCACGAGATCCGGATCGGGGTACAGCGTCAGGGTCGACGCCTCCCAGGTGGTCCAGGCGACTCCGGCCGGCTCGTGCACCGCCGGATCGGGATCGGTCAGCCGCCGGTGGTACGCCTCGATCAGCCGGGAGCGCTCGAGCGGCGGGATCGGCGCGATGAACGCCTCCCACAGATCGGGGAAGAGCGCCGAGGCGCCGCCCTCGTAGAACCACTCCAGTTCGTGGCGCCGCAGGGTGAAGATCCCGCGGAGCACGAGCTCGCTGACGGCCTCCGGGTGGGCCTGCGCGTAGGCGAGGGCCAGCGCGCTCCCCCACGATCCGCCGAACACCTGCCACCGCTCGATGCCGAGGTTGCGGCGGAGGAGCTCCATGTCGGCGACCAGATGCCAGGTCGTGTTGAAGCGGAGGTCGGCGTCGGGCGCGCTCGCATGGGGGGTGCTGCGGCCGCAGCCGCGCTGGTCGAACAGGATGATCCGGTAGCGGTCCGGGTCGAAGAAGCGCCGGTGCCACGGCGAGGTGCCCGCCCCGGGACCCCCGTGCAGGAACACGACCGGCTTGCCCTCGGGGTTGCCGGACTGCTCCCAGTACACGCGCTGGCCGTCGCCGACCAGCAGCTCACCCGTCTCGTAGGGCCGCAGCGGCGGATAGAGGATGCCGTCGAGGTGCGGCGGACCGGCGTGACCCGCCTCGGCGGGGTCGCTCACAGGTCGTCCCCCGAGAACGTGTCGCACTGCTCCAGCCCGCCCCGGTAGCCGTTCGTGAACCAGCGCTGCCGCTGCTCGCTCGACCCGTGGGTCCAGCTCTCGGGGTTCACCTGACCGCCCGACTGCTCCTGGATGTGGTCGTCGCCGACGGTCGCCGCGGCGTTCAGCGCGTCGCGGAGCTCGGCGTCGGTCGCCGGCTTCAGATACGGCACGCCGTTCTCGTCCTTCTGGTCCTCCATCGCCGCGACCCACGCCCCGGCGAAGCAGTCCGCCTGCAGCTCGGTGCGGACCCCGTTGCTCGTCGGGCCGGAGCCGTTGCTCGGGTACTGGTCGAAGACGCCGATCAGCTGCTGGATGTGGTGGCCGTACTCGTGGGCCAGCACGTAGAGCTGCGCGAGGGAGCCGGCCTGCGCCCCGAACTGCTCGCGCAGGATGCCGAAGAAGGTCGGATCGACGTAGATGGTCTCTTCCGGCGGGCAGTAGAAGGGGCCGGTCGCGTTCGAGGCGGTGCCGCACGCCGTCGAGGTCTGCTGGTCGACGACGATCAGCTGCGGCGCGCGGTAGCCGTCGACCTGCCCCTCCCAGTACGTGTCGAGCGCCGCCTGGCCGAAGACCAGCCGGCAGTCGTCGTTCTCGTTGGCGTCGGCGCCGGTGTCGCAGTCCTCGATGACGGTCTCGGTGCCCGGTGCGGCGGAGCCCCCGCCGCCCAGGAGCCCGGTGAGGTCGTTGCCGGTGAACAGGCTCAGCAGCAGCAGGGCGATGCCGCCGAGGCCCGCCACGCCCGCGCCTCCGGCGACCATCGCGCCGCCGCCCCGTCGCCGCGCGGTGGTCTGACCGACCTGCGCGTTGCTGTTGAACGTCATGCCGTTCACCGTACCGCCCAGGTCCCCGTCGCGGGACCGGGGGTCCGCACAGCGCAGGAGACACACGCGCGGGCGCGGGCATAGGCTCGCATCATGGATGCCACGACCGGCTCGACGACCACCGTCACCGTCACGGGCGCAGGCGGTCAGATCGGCTACGCCCTCCTCTTCCGCATCGCGTCGGGGGCGATGCTCGGACCCGACAGGCCGGTGCGCCTGCGCCTCCTCGAGATCCCGCAGGGCCTGGCCTCGGCCGAGGGGACCGCGCTGGAGCTGCAGGACGGCGCCTTCCCGCTGCTGCGCGGCGTGGACGTCACCGACGACCCGCGCACGGCGTTCGAGGGCGCGAGCATCGCCCTGCTGGTGGGTGCGCGTCCGCGCACGGCGGGCATGGAGCGGGGCGACCTCCTCGCCGCCAACGCCGGCATCTTCGGACCGCAGGGGGCCGCGCTCAACGCCGTGGCCGCCGACGACGTGCAGGTGCTCGTGGTCGGCAACCCGGCGAACACCAACGCGCTGATCGCGGCGGCGTCGGCCCCCGACATCCCCGCCGAGCGCTTCGCGGCGCTCACGCGGCTCGATCACGACCGGGCGCTCGCCCAGCTCGCCGTCGCCCTCGACGCTCCCGTCGCCGACATCCACGGGGTCACGATCTGGGGCAACCACTCCGCCACGCAGTTCCCCGACGTCGCGCATGCGACCGTCGCGGGGCGTCCCGTGCCCGACGCCCTCGCCGAGCGCCTCGGCGGCGCGGACGCGGCGCGCGCGTGGCTGGACGACGTGTTCATCCCGCGCGTGGCCCAGCGCGGCGCGGAGATCATCCGGGTGCGCGGGTCCTCCTCGGCCGCGTCGGCCGCGAACGCCGCGATCTCCCACGTCCGCGACGCCGTGCACGGCACGGAGTGGACCTCCGCCGCGCTCGTCTCGCACGGCGAGTACGACGTGCCGGAAGGGCTCGTGTGCTCCTTCCCCGTGACCAGTGACGGCGACGGCTACCGGGTGATCGGGGGCCTGGAGCTCGACGAGCGGGGCCGGCGGCGACTCGACGCGTCGGTGGCGGAGCTCGTCGCCGAACGCGATGCGGTGCGCGCCCTCGGCGTGATCTGATCCGCCGCGCGCGGGTAGTCTCGCGCTGTGGAGTTGCTGCTCGTCATCCTGATCGGCGTGGTCGCCGTCTCGGTGGTCACCGCCCTCGCGCAGAAGCTCGGTGTCGCCGGCGCGCTCCTGCTGGTGGCACTCGGGCTGGCCGTCGGGCTGCTGCCCTTCGTCGACGTCCCCGAGATCGATCCCGAGCTGATCCTGGTCGGCGTGCTGCCCCCGCTCCTGTACGCGTCGGCGGTGCGCCTCCCCGCGATCGAGTTCCGGCGCGACTTCACCCCCATCGCGGGGCTCGCGATCGTGCTGGTCGTCATCACCGCCCTGGTGCTGGGGTGGTTCTTCTCGATGGTGCTGCCCGGGGTGGGATTCGCCCTCGGCGTCGCCCTCGGCGCGATCCTGAGCCCCACCGACGCCGTGGCGACCGGCATCGCCAAGCGCCTCGGGATCTCCCCCCGCGTGACGACCATGCTTGAGGGCGAGAGCCTGCTCAACGACGCCACCGCGCTCGTGCTCCTGCGCACCGCGCTGCTCGCCGTCGCCGCCGGCTCGTTCTCGGTCGGCTCCGCCGTCGGGAGCTTCGCGTGGGGGGTCGTGGTGGCCGCGGTCGTCGGGGGTCTCATCGGCCTCCTCGCCATGCGGCTGCGGTCCTGGGTCGGCAACTCCGCCGCCAGCACCGCCATCGGCTTCACCGTGCCGTTCCTGGCGTATCTTCCCACCGAGCATCTGGGCGGCTCCGGCCTCGTCGCCTCGGTCGTCGCGGGCATCGTGGCGGGACAGGGGGCGCAGAGGTGGTTCACCCCCGAGCAGCGTCTGTCGGACGAGGTCAACTGGCGCACCGTCGAGCTCGTGCTCGAGGGCGCCATCTTCCTGATCATGGGCCTCGAGCTCAAGCAGATCGTGACCGACGTCATCAGCCGCCACGAGGGCATCGCGCTGCCCACGCTCGTCGCGCTCGCCGCACTGCTCATCGTGCTGCTCGTGCGCGCCGCCTACGTGTCGTTCCTGCTGTGGGCGGGCCGCGGCCGCGCGCGGCGCATGAGCCGCACGCAGTTCGAGGCGATGGACGCCCGTCTCGACCAGATCGAGGCGAACGGGTGGCCGGAGCGCCGTGGACAGGACGGCAGAGCGCAGCGCCGGGGACGTCCGTCGTCGCCGGAGCGGCGGCAGCGGCGCCTGGACTCCATGCGCGAGCGCGTGTCGCGCGCCCTGGCCGACTTCGACTACTACCAGGCGTCGCCGCTCGGGTGGAAGCACGGCACCGTGATCGTGTGGGCGGGCATGCGCGGCGTCGTCACCCTCGCCGCCGCCCAGACCATCCCGCAGAGCGTCGACACGCGGCCCGAGCTCGTCTACATCGCTTTCGTCGTCGCCCTCGTCAGCCTCATGCTGCAGGGGTTCACCCTGCCGTGGGTCGTGCGTCTCGTCCGGCTCGAGAAGCCCGGAGACGGCCCGATGGACGCGGCGGAGCAGGACCGGATCGACGCCGAGCTGCGGGAGGCCGCCGCCGCGGCCCTGCAGGATCCGGCCCTGCGCCGCCGCGACGGCTCGGCGTTCGATCCGTCGCTCATCGAGAAGGTCGGCAGGCGCTACGCGCAGCCGCCCTCGGAGGAGTCCAGCGCGCTGATGGCCGACATGCTGGAACTGCGGCTGGCGCTCATCGAGGCGATGCGGGTGCGCCTCACCGCGCTCAGCTCGGGAGGCGCGTTCAGCACGCGCTCGCTGCGTCACACGCTCGCCGAGCTCGATGCCGACCAGCTGAGCCTGGAGCTGCGCCTGCGCGACGGCGACTGAACCGGCGGCGGGGATACCCGGCGAGAACGCGGGCACGAGGATGTGCGCGAGACCTGCGAGGATGGAGCCCACCGCCGAAAGGAGCGTCGATGTCCACCGCAGACCGCGCCCCCGCCGACTACGCCGAGTCCGTGTCGCTGCCGGCGACCACCGAGGCGGTCCCGGTCATCATCTCCGGAGCCGACTGGTGGGCCGCCCGCCCCGCCGGATCGCGCCTGGTCGGCCTCGTCGTCGCCCGCGACGACCTTCCCAGCGTCATCGCGCAGCGCGACGCGCTCGCCCAGTTCGGCGTTCCCATCGAGGGCTTCCGCCATCCCGCGCCCGAGACCGGGGAGAGCTGGTCGGAGCGTCTCACACGCCTGTTCGGCCGCCTGGAGTCCGGTGACGTCGTGGTGGTGGCCGACAAGCACGCGCTGGGCCGCGACGTCGACGAGGAGACGCGGACCTTCACCGAGCTCCGCCGCCGCGGCGTCATCGTGAAGGTGCTCGGCCACGGCCGGAGCTGACCCGACCCGTCGACCTCGGCGCTGCGACGACGCCCGCCGAACCGACACGCTCCGCGCGAACCGACACGCGGCGAACCGGCAGAAGCGTGTGGGTTGGGGAGGAACTTGTCGGCTCGGCTGCGGCGGACGGAGCCGTCAGGGGGTGCAGGCGCGCAGCTCGTCGCCGGTCGTGCCGTCCTCGCGCCGGAGCGAGACGGCGATGCAGGTGCGACCCGACGCGTCGACGGGAAGCGACACGGTCTCGGTGTCCACGAGACCCTGCTCCCCCTCGCCCTCCAGTGTGTACGGGTACCAGACGTAGCCGTCGCCCTCCGCCGGTTCGGGGTTGGTCCACGTGAAGACCGCCCGGTCGCCCTCGACGGTGCCGGTGAGGTCGGCCACCGGGGGCACGTACCCGTCGACGGGATCCTGCGGGTCGACCACGGCGGGAGTCGTCGGGGTCGGCTCGGCCTGCGGGGCGAGCAGGCTCGCCCCGGCGACGACGCCGGCGACCGCCAGCGCGGTGGCACCGGCGGCCAGCCCGATCCAGAGCCCGGCGCGGGAGCGGGGAGTGCCCGCTTCCGCCGGTGACCGCGCGGCCGGGGTCGCGGGACCTGCGGTGAGAGGGGCGAAGGCCGCGGTCGCTGCCGCCCCGCCAGGAGCAGAGCCGGCAGGCGCCGGGGCCACCGGTGCCGGCCCGACCGGCGGTGCGCCGATCGCGGGCGGCGAGGACCGCACGACGGTGGCGGCCACATCGGGCTCGACGTACCGCGGCACCGCCACGCGGGCGACGGTCTCGTCGGGGGATGTGGCGGTGGTCCCCGCGCTGGTCCCCGCGGCCGGCGGGGCGAAGTCCACCATGCGCTCGCGGGTGCGGCCCGCGGCCGGAGTGGTCTGCGGGTCGATGCTCACGATCCCGCGGACCCGGGTGAGCTCGCCGTCGTCGTCGTCCTCGTCGTCGGCGTCCGGGGAGTCGTCGAGGATGTCGATCGGCGTCACCGAGTGCGCGAGCTCGATCTGGACCTTCTGCAGCGCACGGGCGAAGGCGACCGCGCTCTCGTAGCGATCGGCGGGTCGCTTGGACATCGAGCGCTCGAGCACGAGCTGCAGCGACTCGGGCGCGTCGGCGCGCTCCAGCCGGGCGAGCGGCTGTCCCTCGATCCGCTGGATCAGCTCGGCGCCGCCGTTGCGGCCGCCCGGCACCTCGAACGGCGACCGCCCGGCGAGCAGGGTGAACAGCGTCGCCCCGAGGGCCCAGACGTCCGACCGCACGCCGAACTCGGGGACGTCGGCGAAGGACTCGGGCGGCGACCACGGGATCGACATGCCCGAGGACGGGTCGACGCTGCCCGCGGTGGTCGCGATGCCGAAGTCCGTCAGAGCCGGACGGTTGTATTCCGTCACGAGAATGTTCGCGGGCTTGATGTCGCGGTGGAGGATCCCGGCCCGGTGCGCGGTCTCGACGGCAGCCGCCACCTGGATGCCGATGCGCAGCGCCTCGGCCACCGAGAGGGCGGCCGCCCGCGACCGGACCTGCAGGTTCGGCTTCGGGCAGTACTCCATGGCGAGGTAGGGCCGGTGGTCGTCGGAGACCCCCGCCTGATAGATCGTGACGATCGCCGGATGCGTCGACAGCAGCGCCATGACGTTGGCCTCGGCGGTGAACTGCTCGGTGGAGGCGCCGGCCATCTTCTCGGGGAGCAGCACCTTGACAGCGATCTTGCGCCGGGGCAGATGCTGCTCGAAGAGGTAGACGTCGGCGAAGCCGCCGGATCCGAGCACCTCGAGGAAGGTGAACCCGGGCAGCTGCGGCGGCGGGGCGGGCGTGCGCTTGGAGCTCACGGAAGATCCTCGAAGGTCACGGTGACGCCGTCGCCCAGGTCGAGCACGTCGCCCGTGACGACCATGGTCGGCTCGTTCGGGTGCAGCCGCACCGGATCCTGACCGCCGCGCAGCAGGACCGTGCCGTTGGTGGTCGCGAGGTCGGTGACCAGCACGTGCTCGCCCTCCGCACGGATCTCGATGTGGCTGCGGGAGATGTCGCCCTCGGGACTCTCCACGGCGATGAGCGTCGGCAGCTCCGTGCTCGACGCGCGCGTGGAGCGCGGGCGGCGGCCGATGACCACCGGATGCTCGAGCTCGACCACGCGCCCCGTGGACAGCCGCACCCGGCCGCGCGCAGGGGACCGCGGCGGGACGTCGCCCACCGGCTCGAACGGGTTCGCGCCCGCCGGTGCCGGCTCGAACGGGGACTGCGCGGCGCGGAGCCGGCGCGCCTCGGCGACCGAGATGGTGGCGCCGTCGTGATCGCCGGCCGGGGGCGTGCCGGCCGCATCGACCGGGACGGCGTCGCGCACGACCGTCGCCGCCACATCCGCTCCGCCGCGGCGCGGCGTGGCGATCGTGCTGTCGTCGGCCGGCACGTCGTCGGCAGGGAGCTGTGTGAGGGACGGGATCCACGTGTCGGCGCCCGAGGGCTCGCCCGCGGCCGTGGTCTCCGTCTCGGCCGGCGCCGCCGGCGGGGCCTCGGCGGGCACGACCGGCTCCGCGGGAGCCGGGTCGGAGGGCTGCGCGGCGAACGGGGCGAAGGGCCCCGACGGCGCCGGGAGCGGAGCGGGCTCGGCGGCGACAGCGGGCTCGTCGACGACGGCCGGATCCGCAGCGGCGGCCGCCGGGGACGCCGCCGCGCGCGGGACGCCGATCGTCAGCACGATGCCGTCCACGGGGACGACGCCGGAGGCGATCGGCAGGGACAGCGCGTCGTCGACGTCGCCGGCACCGTCCGCGCCGTCCGGAACCCCCGGCGCGACCGTCACACGATGCGGACGCGGGACGAGACGCTCGGCCCAGGTGGCCACCCCGCGTCCCGACACCTCGGTCGCACCCGACCCGCTCTCGATCACCACAGCGAGCGGACCGCGCACGGCCACGCGCACCCCGTCGTCCTCCACCACGACGAGCGCGAAGGGCGGGATCGCCGTCAGCGACGTGCCGAAGGCGCCCGTGAGGGCCTCCACCAGTGCGCCGATGCCGCCGCCGTCGAGACGCCGCCACACGGCCTCGGCGGTCTGCGGCGTGACCGCCGGCGAGAGCACCGCGATGGCCTGCGCCGACACGGCGGCACGCCATCCCTCGCTCCCCGCCGCCGGAACGTACCTGACCTCAGCCATGATCGGTCCTCCCCGAACCCTGCGACCGGCCGCTGGGCCGGGTGTCGCTGTCGATCTCCTCATCGCGCGCCGCGGCCTGCGCGGTGTCGACCGGGACCTCGTCGTGCCCGCGGACGGTCACGGCGTCCACGACCACGACCGTGATGTTGTCGCGCCCGCCGCGCACCATCGCCTCGTGGACCAGACGCGTCGCGGCCTCCTGCGGATCGGCGGTCTCGGCGAGCACGCGGCGCAGCCGCTCGCCGTCGAGCTCGCCCGAAAGCCCGTCCGAGCAGACGAGCATGCGGTCGCCGGGCTCGGCCGGTACGAGCCAGAAGTCGGGCTCGCCATCGCTTCCCGCCCCGATCGCCCGGGTGATCTCGTTGCGCCGGCGGTCGTGGACGGCATCGGCCGCGGCGAGCTCGCCGGCGTCGATCAGCTCCTGCACGACGGAGTGATCGACGCTGATCTGCTCCAGGACCCCGCCGGAGTACCGGTAGGTGCGGGAGTCGCCGACGTTGACCGTGAGCCAGTAGCCCACGCCGCCCACGTCGGCGATCACGACGCCGCTGAGCGTCGTGCCCGCCGCGCGCTGGCCCGCCTCGAGGGCGTGCACGCGGGTGCGCGCCCGCCGCAGCGCCTCGCGCATGTCCTGAATGCCGAGGCTCGTCGCCCCGGCGAGCCGGCCGAACTCCTCGACGACCAGCGCGCTGGCAGCCGCCCCGGCGTCGTGCCCGCCCATCCCGTCGGCGACGAGGAACAGCGGCGCCTCGGCGAGGTGGGAATCCTCGTTGACCGCGCGCCGCAGGCCCGCGTGGGTGGCGGCGCCGACGAGCACCGTGATGGGAGACTCCGCCATCACACCCCCTCGATGCTCACCCGACGATCGCCGACCTCCAGGATGTCACCTGCACGCAGCATCCACCGCTCGCCCGGGGCGACGCGGTGCTGCTCGCCGTCCCGCACGATGTCGGTGCCGTTCAACGAGCCCGTGTCGGCGATCCATACGGTGCCGAGGGTACCGCCGATCGCGAAGTGCGTGCGCGACAGCGACAGCGTCTCGTCCCGGACGGCGGCCACCTGCCACCCCGGCACCGCGCCAGGGTTGCGCCCGAAGACCGTGGGGGTGCGCACCGCGTGACGGACGCCGTCGTCCCACACCAGCGTCGCCAGGGCGCGAGGTCCGAACGCGGGCACGCCGCCGATGACGTCGGCGACCGTGTCGCCGCCGCGCAGCTCCCGCAGCACCGCGTCCCGGGGGCGGGTGTCGGAGGGCAGCACGGCGGTCACGACCGCCGACCCCGTCGCAGCGAGCGCAGGCTGAGGCGCGCTCCGAGGCGCCGCCACCACGGCGTCTGCTGGCGCATGCCCCCGACGAGCTCGTCGACCTGCGCCCAGAACGCGTCGACCTCCTCCGGCGACGGGTCGCCGGGGCCGTAGACATCGGCGTCCGCCCAGGTGGCGAGGGTGGCGACGCGCGGCTCGTCGAAGCGGGTGCCGACGATCTGCGCGCTCTCGGCGCGCGTGGCCCCCGGGACGACGGGCGTCCGCAGGTCCACGGCGTTGTCGACCAGCTCGTCCCACCCGCCCGAGATGCGGTCCGCGGTCCGCTCCGCGGCGCGGCGTCGCGCGCGGCGGGCGCCCTTGATGAGGCCGAGCACGATGAACGGCGCCATCATCAGGGCAGCGAGGCCGAGGCCGATCCCGCCGTAGAGGAGGATCGGGCCGAGCCAGTCGACACCCGGCTCCTTGTCGTCGTCCTGCTCGCGGTCGTCGGCGATGGTCGGCGGCAGATCGGCGGGCTCCTGCGCGGGCGGCGGCGGCTGCAGCACCTGCGGCTTGGGGTTGGCCTGCGGCTTCGTGTTCTGGTCGTTGGGCTCGTTGTCCTCGTCGGGGGTCGGATCGAACGGCACCCAGCCGAATCCGTCGAAGGCGACCTCGACCCAGGCGTGGAGGTTGTCGCCGGTCGCGGTGAACACGCCGGCATCGGCCTCGTCCTCGTCGGGGTACCAGCCCATGACGACACGGGCGGGGATGCCCAGCTGCCGGGCGAGAAGGGCCATCGCGACCGCGTACTGCTCGTCGTCGCCGATCATCTGCTCGTTGCCGAAGAGCATCGAGATCCGCGCCGCGCCGTGACCGGACGGCGAGTAGACGTCGTCGGCGAGGCCGTGGCTGAAGTAGCCGTCGGTGCTCAGCCAGTCCTGCAGCGCGCGCACGCGCTCGATCGGCGTCTCCGCGTCGCCGAGGTTCTCGGCCGCCAGCTTGGAGAGCGACTCCGGCACGCCCTCCTGCTTGGGCATCGTGAGCGGCGCGAACTGCGCATCGGCGAGCGCGCTGTCGCTCGGCACCTCCGACACCCGCGTCTGGAGCGTGTAGGCGTCGCCGCCGGTGAGACCCGCGGTCACGATGCCGGTGCCGGTCGCGTCGTTGAAGTGGGCGCTGCGACGCAGCTCGCCCGCGCGGTCGCCGTCGAAGGCGATCTCGGTGACCGCGCCGACATCGGGCAGCCAGACGCCGCGGTAGTCGGCGATGTCGATGCGCACCGTGGTCTCGGTGCCCGTCGCCGTCGGCGACATGTTCGAGCGGACCGGCGTGAACGCGCTCGAGGAGCCCGCCCCGTCGTCGGAGACGTTGTAGACGATGCCGTTGTAGGCGTCCATCGTCGCCAGCCGCACACGGGCCTCGTCGGGAAGACCGCCCACCGTGAACAGCGTCGAGTCCGCGTCGTCGCGGATGATCCCGCGCCAGGACTGCAGCGGGCTCGGGTACTGGTGGATGTCGAACGGCGGCACGACGAAGTCGCGGAGGATGTAGCGCTGCGCAGGCGGGGTCGCGAAGGCGGCGGTGCCGATGCCGACGCCTGCGGCGATCGCGAGCACGGCGCCTCCGGCGATCAGCCGGCGCGCGCGGAGCGGGCGCGACGGGGTCGCCGCGGGGTTGTCGATGCGCTGGGCGGCCGAGTCGGCGTCCCACGTCTGCCGCAGCGCGAGCCACACCACCGCGATCGCCGCGAACACGAGACCCTGCACGAGCGGCGCGGCCGGCTGGGAGGCCCCGAGGAGGATCTGGAGCGCGGTCAGCGCGAGGGCGGGAAGCAGCGCCCACGCGGCGGGACGCACGCGCAGCGCCAGCGACCCGGCGAGGACGGCGGCCACGAGGGTGAGCAGGAACGGGACGATGAGGTGGCCGTCCGAGGCGGCCACCGGCGGCACCGTGGTCAGCAGGGTCTTGAACGAGGTGACGGTGCCCAGGGCGAGCTGCCGCCACGTCTCGATCGTCGGGATCACCCCGAGGAAAGCGGTGTGCGGCAGCGCGAGGGCGCCGCCGAGCAGGAAGTACACGGCCAGGGTGACGCCGGCCACCGGCAGCACGCCCCAGCGGCGCCACTGCCCCAGCCAGGCGATCGCGAGGCCCACGACGATCGCCCCGAAGCCGGCGACGAGGTACTGCGGCCCGTCGAAGGTCGGTCCGAACCCGATCACGGCGACAGCCAGCAGCGCGGCCACGGCGGCCAGGTCGATCCCGAGGCGCACGATCGGACGGTTCACGACAGCACCTTCCGGACGGCGCGGCCCAGCTGGTCGAGCGCGCCGAGCGTGACGACGTCGCCGTCGCCCACGCGGCGCAGGGACGGCGCGTCGGCCCGCGCGTCCGCGATCACCGCGAGCACCCGCACGCCGTAGGGCAGGCGGGAGCAGGCGAGCCGGAGGTCGGCGGCGTCCACGGCCGATCCGCAGACGAGCACGGCGACGGCGGCCTGGGGCGCGCCGACGGCCATCGCACCGGCAAGGGCGACCACGCCGCCGTCGCGCGGTCGCGACGGCTCGAGCGCCGCGAGGCCGTCGAGGAAGCGCCGGCCCGTGTCGGCGCGCAGCGCCCCGTGCTGGGTGCGGGCGTCGAGCACGCGCGAATCGCGCAGCGCCCGCAGCCCCACCGAGCCGGCCACCGAGATCGCGAGCTCGAACTCCTCGGGGTCGCGGTACTCGTCGGGGTGGCTGGAGAGCCCGACCACGAAGTGCGACCGACGCGTCTGCTCGTACTGACGCACCATCACGTCGCCGGTGCGCGCCGTGGACTTCCAGTGCACGTGGCGCAGGTCATCGCCCGGCTGGTACTCGCGCAGCGCGTGGAACGAGACGTCGTCGCGCTCGAGCTGCTGGACGGGCAGCCCCTCGAGGTCGCGCATCTGCCCGAGGGAGAGCCCGTCCAGGGACGTGGTCCGCGGGTGGACGAACAGCTCCACCGCCTGCCGGCGGTCGTGCGTGCGCTCGAACATCCCCAGCGGGTCGCCGCGCAGCACGCTCACCGGTCCGACCGCGAGCACGCCGCGGGCGGAGGTCGGGATGGCGAACAGCTCCTCGTGGGACTCCCCTGCCGCCAGGCGCGGCACGTCGAACACGCCGCGGCCCGAGCCGACGGGGAGCACGACCTCCGACGGCAGCAGCGCACGACCGGTGCCGTTGGTGAGGGTGAGGGCGCCGACGGCGCGCTCGCCGACGACCACGCGGGTGCGGGTCAGGTCGAGGTCGACCGCGTAGGCGGTGCGGCCGAAGAGGAACGGGATGCTGAGCACGAGGACGGCGGTCACCACCGCTGCGGCCACCATCGCCTCGATCCAGCCGTAGGTGATCGCCGCGAACCAGAGCACGACGGCCAGCGCGAGCGCCACCCAGCCGAGCGGACGCACGACGGCCGCGACCCGCGCGGCGTGACGCCCCGCCACGGCGAGCCAGACGAGCGCATCCTCCCGCCAGCGGGCGGCGCGCGACTGCTCGGCGGTGACGGAGGTCGTGGCCGCCGGCGCATCGGCCGGGGCGGGGGGCTGCGGCGTTCCGGGCACGCCGATCCGCCGAGGCGCGGCGCGCGTCGGCAGGGCGGAGTCCCGGGTGACCGTCATCAGGCGGTGGCCCTCGCCAGCGGCGCCTCGACCGCGCCCAGCGCGTTCTGGACGATCCGCTCCGCCGTCACGCCCGAGAACTCCGCCTCGGCGTCGAGCACCAGGCGGTGCGCCCACACGGGCACCGCGAGCGCCTTGATGTCGTCGGGGACCACGTAGTGACGGCCCTGGGCGGCCGCGTAGACCTTCGCGATGCGCATCATCGAGATCGATCCGCGCACCGAGACACCCAGCCGCGCGCCCTCGTCGGCCCGGGTGGCCTCCACCAGCTGCGCCGAGAAGCGGGCGACCGCCGGGTCGATGTGGACGGTGGCGGCGAGATCGGCCATGTCGGCGACGGCCTTGGTCGTGATGACGGGGCGCAGGCTCGCCGAGGGGTTGCGGTCCACCGCCCCCGCGAGGATCCGCTCGGCGACGGCCAGGGACGGGTAGCCGATCGAGGTCTTGACCATGAAGCGGTCCAGCTGGGCCTCGGGCAGCTTGTACGTCCCCGCCTGCTCGATGGGGTTCTGGGTCGCGATCACCAGGAACGGACGACCCACCTCGTGCGCGACGCCGTCGACGGTGACCCGCGACTCCTCCATGACCTCCAGCAGCGCCGACTGCGTCTTCGGCGAGGCGCGGTTGATCTCATCGGCGAGCACGATCGAGGCGAAGACGGGTCCGCGGTGGAACTCGAACTTGTGGTTCTGCTGGTCGTAGATCGTCACGCCGGTGACGTCGGAGGGCAGCAGGTCGGGCGTGAACTGGATGCGGTTGGACGTGCCCTGCACGCTCGCGGCCAGCGCCTTCGCCAGGCTGGTCTTGCCGGTGCCGGGGGCGTCCTCGAGCAGCACGTGACCCTCGGCGAGCATCGCGGACAGGACCAGCCCCACCACCTCGCGCTTGCCCATGAGGGCCTGGTCGACGTTGTCCACCAGCCGCACGAACGTGTCGCGGAACCAGGCCGCCTGCTCGGGGGTCATGCTCATCTGTCTGCGTCCTTCTCGTCGGTGTCGTCGGTGTCGTCGGTTCGTCGTTCTCGTGCGGGCTATCGAGCCCAGAATCGCTTCTCGGTGTCGACCGCGCCGCCCCAGCCCTTGATGTCGACCCACACGTCGACGTCATCGGAGCCGTGCCAGCACTGCAGCTGCACCGACCCGTTCGAGGGGATGTTGAACGGCCCGTCGTACGAGTTGAACTTGTTCGAACTCGACGTGTAGCAGTCCACGCGGTAGCTCCCGCCGGGGAAGTTCTCCGTGTTGACCCGGAAGTAGTAGCAGCCGTTCGCGCACGCCTGCGGCCCGCCGCTGCCCTTCGTGACCCACACCCGCGGAGACGGCGGCGGCGGCGCATCCTGCGTCCGGGCAGAGTCGGAAGCCGTGGTGGTCGTGCTGCCCGCGGCACTCGTGCGGACGTCGATCGTGCGCGTGGTGCTGTAGCCGACGTTGTAGCTCTCGGTGCCGCTGGCCGACACGGTCCGCCACCCGCGGCCGTCGCCCGTGCGGATCTCCGTCGTGACGTCGCGGCCGTTGCGCGCCGGGGACGACCAGGTCATCGTGATGGTCGTGCCGTTCGCGGTCGCCCGGGCCGTCGGGTTGCCGATCTGCCCGTAGGGGCGGACCTGGTTCGACGCCGCCGACGGGTCGCCCTCGTTCGTGACCCCCTCGACGGTGGACACGGCGCGCACGCGGATCGAGTAGGTGCCGTTGTTGTCGACCTGCCCGTTGCCGATCGTCCCCGAGCCGCCGTTCCCGCCGGCGACCCAGTCGCCGCGCCAGCCGCCGTTGTTCACCGAGTACTGGTAGGCCACCTGGCTCGCGTTCGCGCCGTTGAGCGATCCCGCGGTCCACGTGACGCCGACGCGGTTGTCACCCTCGGTGGCGGCGACCGCCGTCGGCGCGGACGGCGTGCCCGCGGCCTGACGCGGCGCCGAGGCGGGGCTCCATTCGCCCCAGCCCGCCTTGTTGGAGGCGCGCACGCTGAACGTGTACGAACTGGTCGAGTTGTCCACCGTCACGGCCTGGCTCGTCTGGCCGGCGGCCACGTCGATGGTGCGCACCACCGAGGACCCCTGCAGGACCCGCAGCTGGTACCCGGCGATCGCGTCGCCGTTGTTGGCCGGCTGGTTCCACGACACCCGCATCTGGCTCTGCGAGCCGACGGAGTCGATCCGCTCGGTCGTCGGCGCGGCGGGCGCGTCGGGCTGGCGGGCGGGGATCTCCGTCGCCGACCAGCCGCTGAAGTCCGACGGCTCGGGGGCGCGGTTGTGCGCGCGGACACGCACCTGGTAGGCGACGCCGTTCTCCAGTCCGTCCCACGTGATGCGGGTCTGCGTCACGCCGGTCTTCTGGGTGACCCCGGAGGGCGGGGCGGGGGAGATCTCG
The DNA here is from genome assembly GCF_950097975.1 of Microbacterium sp. T2.11-28. Lineage (GTDB taxonomy): Bacteria > Actinomycetota > Actinomycetes > Actinomycetales > Microbacteriaceae > Microbacterium. The sequence continues at coordinate 315,370 of NZ_CATNHF010000012.1, read as the reverse complement.
AGCGTGTAGCTCTCCACCGGCGAGCCCTCGGTGCGCGGCACCGTCCACGAGACGTCGAGGCTGCGGTCGCCGAAGGCGAGCGTGGGCGGGTTGGGCTGGTCGGGACGCTGGTCGGGGCGCGCGGTCTCGGACGGCACCGAAGGGTCGGAGGTGCCCACGCTATTGGTGGCCGTGACGACGAAGTTGTACTCGACGTTGTTCGTCAGCCCGTCGAGGGTGCAGGTCGTGGACGGGCATGCCTTGGAGTACCCACCCGCGACCGAGGTCACCGTGTAGCCGGTGATGGGGCGTCCGTTGTCGATGGGCGGCGTCCAGGAGAGAACGACGGTGCGGCTCTCCACCGCGGTGACGGTGGGCTTGCCGGGAGCGTCGGGGCGGCCCTGGACGGTGACGCGGACGCGACCCTCCACGCGGCGGTCCGCATCCTGCGTCTTGTCCTCGACCGTGTAGCGCGCCACCAGCGTGCCGACGAAGTCGGAGGCGCTCGTGACCTCGATGCGGTCGCCGTTCACCTGGACGGACTGGAACTGCCCGGACTCCTGCTCGACGCCGACCACCTTTAGCGGGGTGTCGGGGAACGGGTTCACGTCGTTGTTCAGCACCGGCACCGACACCATCACGCCCTGGTCGGCCTGGGCGACGATGTCGTCGTTCGCGTTCGCGAGCTCGCGCGTGGAAGCGGTCACCGTCACGGTGACGGCGGCCTCGACGGGCGTCGTCTGCCCGTCCGTCGCACGGAGCTGGAGCGAGAACGTCGTCCCCTTGGCCACATCGGCGTCGGCGGCCACCAGCAGCGAGCCGCCGTCGATCGTCGCCCGCACACCCGCCGGCGCACCGTTCGCGAGGTCGAAGGTGATGTTCTCCTCGTCGCCGGGATCGGGGTCGGTGACGAGCTCGCGCAGGTTCAGCCGCGCCGCGTCCTCGCCGGGCGCCACCGAGAGCGAGGCGCCCACGAACGTCGGCGGCTGGTTCTCGGGAGGAAGGACGGTGATCGGGATCGTCAGCGTGGCCTTGCGGCCGTCGGGATCGTCGGGACCCGTGCCGTCCGTCACCTCGAAGGTGAGGGCGTCCGCGCCGAAGTAGCGGTCCTTCGACGTGTAGACGAGCGTCGTCTGGTCCTTCACGAGCGAGGCGCCGTTGGAATGGGCGGCCTTGGCCTTTCCGGCCTCGGTGATGACGACCTTCTTGCCGCCCGCCGCGGTGACGTACTCGGCCAGAGGGAGCTCGACGGTCTCGCCGCTGTCCACCACGAGGGCCTCGGTCGAGAGGAGGCTCGGCGGCAGCGCATCCAGCGACGGCACGCGGAGGAAGGCGGATGCCGACTGATCGTCGACGTCGGTCACGGTGTAGGTGATCAGCTGCGGCTCATCGGTGAGCGTCACGCGCACGATGCCGTCGGCACGCACCTGCGCCGATCCGCCGCCGGTGCCCAGAGTCACCTCGAGTGCACTGCGGGTGCCGTCGGGGTCGTCGTCGTTCTCGAGCACCGCGATGTCGGCCGTGCCCTGCTCGGTGACGTCCTCGGCCAGGACGCGGTCGTCGCGCGCGATCGGCGGGAGGAGCGGCACGTCGGGGTCGACGGTGATCTGCACCGAGGTGGTGGCCTCCAGGCCGCGCTCGTCGGCGATCGTGTAGTTCACGCTCGTCTGCATCGGCTCGTCGGGCGCGGTGATCAGCAGGTAGCGGCCCGAGACCTCCGCGTCGAGCCCCGAGACGCCCTCGGGCAGCTCGACGGCGTTCGCGGCGAAGCCGAACTGGTCGCCGTCCGGGTCGGAGTCGTTGTCGAGCACCGGCAGGGCGACCTGGCGCCCGGGCCGCATGATGACGGCGTCGCGGACCGCGTAGGGGGCCTGGTTGGCCGAAGCGACCGGTGCGATCCCCAGCTGCACGGTGGCGGTGGCCTCCTTGCCGAGGCGGTCGCGCACCCGGTACGTGAAGGTGTCGACGCCGATCGACTCCTCGAAGGCCTCGTAGACGAACGAGGCGACCTTCGTCTCCACGATGCGTCCCTTGGCGGGCGCGGAGGCGAGACCGACGAGCTCGACGGAGTCGCCGTCCTCGTCGATGCCGTCCAGCGGCACCGGGATCTCCACCTTGGACCCGCCGAGCACGCGCGCCGTGAGATCCCGCGGGCGCGGCGCCGCGTTGCCGTCCTCGTTCATCGGGAGGATCTGGATGCGGACGAAGCCGGCGTCGCGCTGCCCCGTCGAGTCCACCGCGTCGTAGGTCAGGTTGACGGTCTTGGCCTCGGTCCCCGCACGGAAGCGGACGGTGTCCTCGGCCACGAAGGCCTCGCCGTCCTCCGGGTCGACCGTCTCGACGAGCTCGTCGGCGACGTGGATGGTGTCGCCGTTGGGGTGGTAGTCGTTGTCGAGCACGGGGATCGTGACGACATCGCCCACGCGCACGACCGCCTGGTCGGGCTCGGCGACCGGCGGCCGCAGCCGAGATGGCGCCGGCACGGGGATGACGACGATCTCCCCGGTGGCGGAGGCCACGCCGTTGGAGATGGTGTACGCGACGCGCACCTGACCATCCAGACCGCTCTGGTCGGTGATGCGCACCGTCTCATGGCCGAGGACGGCCGCGGCCACGCCGCTGCCGGGCTCCACGCTCACCGACTGCACGACGAGGATGCCCCCGCCGGGGTCGGAGTCGTTGCCCAGCACGTTGACGAGCACGTCGCCGCCCTGGGGCAGGAGCGCGATGTCGCGGACGGCGACCGGCGGGAGGTCGTTCTCCTCGTCGGGGAGCACGTCCACGCGCACGAGACCGGGCACCGAGTTCGGGCCCGCCGAGACGAGGTACTGCACGTAGTGCGTCCCCACCTTCGTCGAGGTGAAGGTGAAGGTCTTGTCGGGGAAGTCGGCGACGATCCGGGCGTCCTCGACCTCGTCGACGCGCGTCAGGCGCAGCGGCTCGCTGCCCGAGCTGGTGTCGTTGGCCAGCGGCGTGACGGTGATCGACTGCCCCGCGCGCACCACGACGTGGTCGGCGTTGGTGATCGGCTGCGTCGTCCCGAGGGGGCGGATGTCGTAGACGGCGACGCCCGTTCCGGTGTCGGTGCCGTCCGAGACGGAGACGGGCACCTCCTTGCGGCCCTGCACCCCGCCGATCGCCCGGTAGGTGATCTGCCCGTCCGAGGTGAAGTCGGCCTCGTCGCCGCCGTCGGGGGTGACGGCGAGCAGGAAGATGTCGTCGCCGTCGGGATCGATCCAGTCCGACAGCACGTTGTACGACGCGGTGCCGCCCGTCTCGACCGGCACCGAGGTCTTGCGGCGCTGCACGGGCGGGGAGTTCTGATCCAGCGGCCGCACCGTGACGGTCACCGACGCCGTGTCGGTGCCCTGCCGTCCGTCGTCGACCTCGTACGTGAACGTCGTCGACCCCGAGGCGTCCTCGGGAACGGTGATCTGGAGGGCCGCGCCGTTGTGAATCGGCTCGATCGTCCCGAACGACGGCTCGCGCTCGACCGACGCGACGAGCACGTCGCCGTCGGCGTCCGTGTCGTTCTCGAGCACCGGGAGCACGGTGGTGCGGCCCGGCCGCACGCCGTACTGGTCGTCGTTGGCGATCGGCGCCGTGTTGTCCTCGGTGCGCTCGGGGAGGGTGGTCTGCACCGATTCCTCGGTGGTCTCCTCCTCTTCCTCGCCCTCGCCCTCGGGCGGGGTGATGTCCTGCCAGTTGTCGACGCGCTGCATGCTGTCGCTGGCCATCCACGCCGCACCGCCGAAGACGTCGTTGAGCACGACGACGTCGCGGTTCACGCGGAACTGCAGGACGCTCGTCTCGTCGAGGCCGGAGATCGTCTCGGTGAGGTCGTCGGCCTCGCCCGGGCAGTCGCGCACGAACTGCCCCGTGCCCGACCATGCGCCGTAGGCGCAGCCTGCGACGAACACCGGCTGGGCCGCGGTGCCCTCGGCGGCGTCGACTTCGACCGTCGTGGGCTCACCGCCGCCGAGCGGCACCCGCAGGAGCGACGTCGGGGTCGCGAGCGTGACGGCGTCGGTCGCGTCGGAGGCCTGCTGGAGCACCGCGTCGGCGGGCACCTCGACCCGGGTGCCGTCGCTGCCGTAGAGCGTGCCGGTGTCGGCGTCCAGCGCGAACGCCACGTGGCCCACGGCGGTCAGCTGGAGGGTGTGATCCTTCTCGACACCCTCGAGCTCGCGTTCTCCCGACACGGTGACCGTGCCGTCGCCGGCGTCGCCGAAGGCGAGCAGCGAGGCCTTCTCGGCCGAGGCCGCATACACGGTCCCGTCCGTGGCGACGGCCGTGACGGCGCCGTCGCCGAGCTCCGCGATCGGATCCACGGTCTCGGGGGCGAAGGAGGAGACGGCGGAGAAGTCGGTGGACCAGAGCTGGCCGCCCGGGTCGAGGATGGCGACCGATCCCGAGCCGAGGGCGACCCGCGCACCCGCCGGCAGGTCGGTGCTGCCGCCGAGGGTGACCCGCGCCGGGTCGACGGCCGTGACCGTCGTCTCGTCGACGACCAGCACGCGCGATCCGGACTGGAGCACGTCGTAGGTCGCCGTGGCCGTCCGCAGCCCGCCGTCGAGCACGCGCGACTCGTGGTTGAAGTGACCGACGAGCATGCTCGACTGCTTGGTCACCCACACGCCGCCGTCGTGGAGGTCGACCTCGGTGGTGGGATTGCCCTCGTAGACGAAGGCGAGGGTGCCGAGGGTCACCGCGACGGCGCCCACGACACCGACGGATGCGAGCGTGCGCGGACGCGCGCGAAGCCACGCGAAGGACTTCATCGGGCTCGGCTCCCCCCGGGCTGTTCTTCGGCGTGGCGTCGGGAACTGATCGCTGAATCAGTCGCTCACTGTTGGCGGACAGAGTCAGCCTACGTCAGCGATCGCGATGCACCGAGCCCGGAGGCAGGGGAGAACTCCCCATTTTTCACGGCCCGTCCGCGAGGCGTCCTCTGCCGAGCCGACACGCTCTTGCCGAGCCGACACCTCGCGTGCGGTCGGGGCGTGTCGGCTCGGCGGCAACGTGTCGGTTCGCGCGTCAGGAGCCGACGTACGCGGCCAGGTGCTGAGCGGTCAGGGTCGAGCCCGCCGCGACCAGGTCGGCCGGGGTCCCCTCGAAGACCACGGTGCCGCCGTCGTGGCCGGCACCGGGGCCGATGTCGATGATCCAGTCCGCGTGCGCCATGACCGCCTGATGGTGCTCGATGACGATCACCGAGTTGCCCGCCTCGACCAGACGGTCGAGCAGGCTCAGGAGGTTGTCGACGTCGGCCAGGTGCAGGCCGGTGGTCGGCTCGTCGAGCACGTACACCGCGCCCTTCTTCGCCATCGAGATCGCGAGCTTCAGTCGCTGGCGCTCACCGCCCGACAGGGTGTTGAGGGCCTGGCCGAGCGTGATGTAGCCGAGCCCGACGTCGACCATGCGCGCGAGTGTGGCGTGCGCCGGGCTCTTGGGCAGGAACTCCGCCGCCTCCGAGGCCGACATCGCCAGCACCTCCGCGATGTTCCTGCCCTCCAGGGTGTACTCGAGCACGTCGTCGCTGAAGCCGCTGCCCTCGCACAGCTCGCAGCGCGTCTCGACGCTCTGCGTGAAGCCGAGGTTCGTGATGATGACGCCGAGGCCCTTGCAGGCCGGGCACGCTCCCTCGGAGTTCGCGCTGAACAGACCGGGCTTGACGCCGTTCGCCTTGGCGAACGCGGAGCGGATGGCGTCGAGGATGCCGGTGTACGTTGCCGGGCTGCTGCGGCGCGATCCCTTGATCGGCGCCTGGTCGACCACCACGACGTCGTCGAAGGCGGGGACGTTGCCGTGGATGAGCGAGGATTTGCCCGACCCGGCGACACCGGTGACGACGGTGAGGATGCCGAGCGGGATGTCGACGTCGACGCTCTTGAGGTTGTGCTGGGTGGCCCCGCGGATCTGCAGGTGCGAGGTCGCGGTCCGCGTCGCGGGCTTGAGCGAAGCCCGGTGATCGAGGTGGCGGCCGGTCAGCGTGTCCGATGCGCGCAGGCCCGCGACGTCGCCCTCGAACATGATGCGTCCGCCGTTGCGTCCGGCCCCCGGTCCGAGGTCCACCACGTGATCGGCGATCTCGATGACCTCCGGCTTGTGCTCGACGACCAGCACCGTGTTGCCCTTGTCGCGCAGGTGCCCGAGCAGGGCGTTCATCCGCTGGATGTCGTGGGGGTGGAGTCCCGCCGTCGGCTCGTCGAAGACGTAGGTGACGTCGGTGAGGCTCGACCCGAGGTGGCGGATCATCTTGGTGCGCTGCGCCTCGCCGCCCGAGAGCGTGCCGCTGGAGCGGTCGAGGGAGAGGTAGCCGAGGCCGATGTCGATGAAGGAGGCGACCGTCTGCCGGAGCCCCGCCATCAGCGGTGCGACCTCGGGGGCGTCGACGGTGGCGAGCCAGTCGGCGAGGTCGGTGATCTGCATCGCGGCGACCTCGGCGATGTTCTTGCCCGCGATGCGCGAGGAGCGGGCCCCCTCGTTCAGGCGGGTGCCGCCGCAGTCCGGGCACGGCAGGAACTTGACCGCGCGTTCGACGAAGGCGCGCACGTGCGGCTGCAGCGACTCCCGGTCCTTCTGCAGCATCGACTTCGTGATCTTGGGGATGAGCCCCTCGTAGGTCATGTTGGTGTTGGCGACGCGGACCTTCGTCTGATCGCGGTACAGGAAGTCGTGCAGCTCCTGCTCGGTGTACTCGGCGATGGGCTTGTCGCCGTCGACGAAGCCCGACTCCGCGAAGATGCGCACCATCCAGCCGTCGGCGCTGTAGCCGGGCACCCGGATCGCGCCGCCGTTGAGGGAGAGCGAGCGGTCGACGACCTCGTCCACGTCGACCTCGCTCGTCTCACCGAGACCCTCGCATCGCGGGCACATGCCGCCGGTGATCTCGAACGAGCGCCGCTCCTTCTTGCCCTTGTCCTTGCCGACCGCGATGGTCACCGCGCCCGCCCCCGAGACCGACGGCACGTTGAACGAGAACGCCTGCGGCGATCCGACGTGCGGCTGGCCCAGGCGGCTGAACAACAGGCGCAGCATCGCGTGCACGTCGGTCGCGGTCCCCACGGTCGAACGCGCGTTGGCCCCCATCCGCTCCTGGTCGACGATGATGGCCGGGCTCACGTTCTCGAGCGCATCGACCTCGGGTCGGCTGAGCTGACCCATGAACTGCTGGACGAAGGTGGGGTAGGTCTCGTTGATGAGGCGCTGGGACTCGTTGGCGATCGTGCCGAACACGAGCGACGACTTGCCCGATCCGCTGACACCGGTGAAGACCGTGAGCCTCCGCTTGGGGATCTCGACGTCGATGCCCTGGAGGTTGTTCTCGCGGGCGCCGACGACCCGGATGCGGTCGTGGCTGTCGGCGGGGTGCGCGGTGGTGGGCATGGCATCCGTCCTGGTCGTCGGGTCGGTGTGACCCTACAGCTTGGCACCGACCCCGGACAGCCCGAGCTTGCCCCGCCCGCGCCGAGCTGGCTCGTGCGCGAGTTATCCCCAGAACGCTCTGAAGCGTAACGAACGTACGCTCGCGCTTTTATGCTGTGGCTCACAAGCGTGATCATCGATCGCGCGCTCAGGGAGGAAGAGTCCATGCGCAGGTCCACACTCAGAACAGGCCGGCTCGGCACGTATGGGGCTCTCGCCGCCCTCGATCTTCCGCCAGCCGCGACTCGATTCGTGGAACGGGACCCTCGAGAGCACGGCATACGCGAAGAAGTACGACTCGTGGCTCGGCACGACGCAGTGGCTCGTCCGTGGTGAGTCCACATTCTGGGGCTCGAAGACGGTGACGATCAAGGGCAGCGCCGTCGGTGGCACGAGCGGGTCGAGACACTTCCATGCCGGCTCGGGCACCGGCAACCAGATCGACGCGAACGCCGCCGTACGCATCACCGTCAAGTGACCACCCACTCAAGACAGGCGCTCCGCGCCATCCGCGTGGAGTTGTGGAAGTTGGCCGTCGTGCTCTGCGCGGCGGCCAGCCTCACTCTCGCCCTGGGGATGGTGTTCCCCGTTCAGTTCGTGCTCGACACCGCCGGATACCGCTATACCGAGGCCCGAACATCGGCCCCGGTCGAGGCCGACCCCGACAGCGGCCCCGCCCTGAGCCGCGCTCTCAGCGGGGAGCGGGTCGCGTTGGCTTCCACCATCACGACCGCTGCCGGCACCTCGACGAGAGCGGTCCCGAACGTCGATCTGTGGGTTCTCTCGGGCGACGAGCCCGACTTCGAGCTCACCCTGATGCCCTCGGAGACGCGGGTCGCCGGCGGTGTGCGTGACCCGCACGACGAGAGCGACTGGATCGACATCAACATCGACATCGCCCGGGGGCTCGATCTCTCACCCGGCGACCCTGTCCGACTCGTGACGGGACCCGACACGACCGCCGACCTCACCGTGCGCGGGGTGTACGCCGTCCGCGCGATGGCCACCGACGGCCTCGCTCAGATCTCTGCGCGGACCGCGTCCGCGCACTTTCCGCCGGAGGCGACCTCGCCGACGCAGATGCTGACGACGGCGGCGCCGACGGCGGTCCTGAAGGTGCTGAGGTCGGAGCCCTGGAAGTCACGGCTGCTGGAGGGCAACTACACCGAGCCATTCACTGCGCAGCCTCAGGACGCCACGCTCGAGCGCGCCGAGGATCAGGCGGTGGCCAAGCTTTCGCTCATCCTCGCGATCAGCGCGATCGCGTTCCTGGCGCTGCTGGCGATCATCACGGGCGAGTCGGTCTCGATCCTGCGGGTGTTCCGCGGACGCGCCACCCTCCTGATCGAGCTGGGCGCGTCCGCCCGACGCGTGTACCGCGGCGTCGTGGTCGCGGTCTGCACGGTGATCCTCGCATCTCTGACCATGGGCTCCGCGATCGGCGCTACGGCGTACGCAACAGGCTTCGCCGGTCCCGTCATGCCACCGTCTCTTGCACCGGTGTGGGTGGCCCTCACCGCGGCGGGCGTCATCGTCGGACTGATCACCGCGTCGTTCATCGCGCTCATCCATCTGCGGCAGGCGAGCCGATGACGCCGCGACTGGTCGCCGCGCGCGCACAGGTGCGACACCTGAACGCCGCTCAGCTCTTCGCAGATGCTGTGATGACGTCCGTCGGCGGAATGCTCTCGATGGTCGTCCTCCTGCTCGCCAGTCAGGTCGGCTTCGACGCGCTCGCGTTCGAGGGCCATCTCTTCTACGCGGGCCGCATCCCCGTCGAGGCGGCGTCTGCGCGGCCCGACGCACCGACCATCACCACGGTGTCCGGGGTCAACGTTCTGTCCACCGGTCAGTTCGACGCGGAGGGCCGTGCCGACGGCGATCTCATCGGCTCCGCGCAGCCGACCGTCTGGGTGTACCCGTCCGCCGCAACCACGGATCTGGCAGTGCTTCTCGGCGCGAACCTTCTCGACGGCCGCCCCCGGCCGCGCCAGGCGGCACTCGACGAGGCCACGGCGGCGGCTCTCGGCATCCGGGTCGGCGACGACCTGGTCGTGGCGGCCGACGGTCGTTCATGCCGCATCGGCGTGAGCGCGATCACGCGCCCCTTCCGCGACATCGATGTCGGTCTCGCGAGCGGTCTGCTCGTGCTTGCCGACGACACGTGCGACGAGGTGACCGGTCCGATGACGGCAACGTCGACATCTGCAGTCCGGTACTGGACCACGCCGGGTGGGGAAGAGCGCCCCGGCAAAGAGGAGCGGATCTCGCACGTCTTGCTCGCCCTCTCGGACGTCGAGTTCACCGGCCTGCTGCTGCCCGTTGCGCTGATCAGCCTCGGCCTCTGGCTGCTCGTGAGCCTCCAGGGCGCGCGGCGCGTACGCGCACAACTCGCTCCTGTCGACGATCTCCTGCTCGATCTGGGGTGCCGCTCGGCCCGCCTTCGTTCGACTCCCCTGCTCGTCACTGCGTCGATGACCGCGCTTTCGGCTCTCGGGGCTGCGGCCGCGGTGCGGCAGCTGCTGTGGCAGGTGGCGGGGATCTACATCCAGACGCCGCATTGGCTCGCGACCGCGCTCGGATTCGCCGCCGCCGCGATCGTCGCCGCCGCGATCTCCACGGCGCGGGACCACCGCCGAGCCGCTCTGCAGTCACCCGCCACTCCCACCCAAGGAGCACGATGACCGATTCCCCACTCCGCTTCGACGAGGTGCACTTCCGCCATGTCCACCGGCGTCGGGGCGACGTCGAAGTCCTCCGCGGACTGAGCTTCGCACTCTCCCCGGGGGATCGCGTCGCCCTCGTCGGTCGCTCGGGCTCAGGGAAATCCACCGTGCTCGCGCTCGCTTCCGGCCGACTCACTGCGACCTCGGGAACCGTGTCGGTAGCCGGGGCCGACCTCGGCGCGATGACGATCGACGAGCGGGCACGTGTGCGTCTGAGTCAGATCTCGCACGTCCATCAGGATTTCCGACTGCTGCCGCGGTACTCGGCGCGCGAGAACGTCGAGCTGCCGCTGCTGCTCCAGGGCGTGAGCCGGGTGGAGGCGCGAGAGCGCGCGATCCGCGCGCTGGAGCGCGTGGACCTCGCCGCGCGCGCGGACCACCGGACCACCGAACTGTCGGGCGGTGAACAGCAGCGGGTGGCGATCGCTCGCGCCGTGGTGCGCCCACCCGCCCTGCTGCTGGCCGACGAACCCACCGGCGCACTCGACGCGGGGTTGCGCGACGAGATCCTCGCGCTCCTGTTCGAGACGTGCGAGGGGGCGGCCATCCTGCTCGTGACGCACGATCCGGCCGTCGCGGAGGCGGCGGACCGCATCCTCGAGCTGCCCCGACTCGGGAGCGCGGACGCTCACCCCGCGCGGTGACACCCCACGACGTGGTCGTCGACCATCCCCGCGGACTGCATGAGCGCGTACATCGTCGTCGAACCGACGAAGCGGAAGCCGGCCTTGCGCAGCGCCTTCGACATCGCGTCGGACTCCGCGGTCGTCGCCGGCACCTCGGCGAAGCTCCGCGGCCGCTCGTGCGTCGCGGGCGCGAACGACCACATCAGCGCATCGAGCTCTCCCGGCGCCATCGCCAGCGCCAGGCGCGCGTTGGAGATCGTCGCCTCGATCTTGGCGCGGTTGCGGATGATGCCGACGTCCTGCATGAGGCGCTCGACGTCGTCGGCCGTGAAGGCGGCCACCACGGCCGGCTCGAACCCGGCGAACACCTCGCGGAACCGGGGCCGCTTGCGCAGGATCGTGATCCAGCTGAGCCCGGCCTGGAACCCCTCGAGGCTCATCTTCTCGAACAGCGGACGGTCGCCGTGCAGCGGCCGCCCCCACTCCTCGTCGTGGTACCGGCGGTACTCGGGGTCGTCACCGACCCACGCGCAGCGGTCGATGCCGTCGGGACCGGTGCGGAGGTCGTGCGTCACCCCGTCAGGGTAGCGAGGGTCGACGACAGCACGAAGATGGGGGACCGCCCACCCGAGACGGTCCCCCGTGAAGGCCGCCACCGGCGCCTCGAAGCCGAACGGGCGCCCGGCAGCGCACTGCCTTCACCGTGAAGTGTCCGCAGATGGCCGCCGACGTACATCCGCACCGCGATCGTTACCGCGCCGTGACCGAACGGCACGTCGCGTCCCGGCGCTGCCGCGCGCGTCCTACTTCTTCTTCAGCGACTTCTCCGACACCGGGGCCTCGCCCGAGGCGGCGAGCGCCGCGTAGTGGGCGCGCGCCTCGTCCTGACGCGCCTGCTCGGCGCCGGAGGCGATGGGCGCGCGCACGTGCTCGGGTGCGAAGCCGAACGCGTCGACCAGATCCTGCGCGTGGGGCCGCAGCCGGAGGCACAGGCGGTCGATGTAGCGGGTGACCGCGGCGGCGCGCTGGGTGGACAGCCTGCCGTTGATCAGGTGCCAGGCGAGGTGCTTCTCGATGAGGCTCAGGCCGAACAGGTCGCGCAGCCAGGTCAGCACCTGGCGCGTGCCCTCGTCCTCGATGCGGTTCACGCCGTCGGTCAGCGCCTCCCACTGCAGGAGCTCCCCGTGCGCGCGCGCCGCCTCGATGAGCTCCGACTGGTTGGCGTTGAAGATGACGGCGGCGTCGGCCGGCGAGGCCTTGGCGGCGGGACGCAGGCGCGCGGCGATGTCGGACACCATCTGCTCGACGCGTCCCGCGAGCAGGTCGTGCTGCTGGTCGGCACGGAGGCCGAGTTCCACCGAGCGGGCGGTCGAGCCGAAGTCGGCCACGGTCTGGCCGAGCTGGCGGAGACCCGCTCCGTGGAACAGCTTGCCGGCGGTCTGGCGGGCGGCGAACCCGGCGAGCTTCGCGGCATCCGCGCCCTTGAACTGGCGGGCGTAGTCCGACAGCAGGCGCTTGCCCACCAGCTGGAGGAGGACGTTGTTGTCGCCCTCGAAGGTGACGTAGACGTCGAGGTCCTGGTGGAGGCCGACGAGACGGTTCTCGGCGAGGAAGCCGGCCCCGCCGCAGGCCTCGCGGCACTCCTGGATCGTGTCGAGCGCGTTCCAGGTCGACAGCGGCTTCAGTGCGGCGGCGAGGGTCTCGAGGTCCTCGCGCTCCTCCGGGGTGTCGGCGGTGCCGCCGAAGACGCCGTCGAACTTCCGCAGGAGCTCGTCGTTCGCGAAGAACTGGGCGTACACCTGGGCGAGCCGCGGCAGCAGGCGGCGCTGGTGCTTGCCGTAGTCCAGCAGCACGACCTCGTCGGATCCCGACCCGGAGTCGAACTGGCGGCGCTGGTTGGCGTAGGTGACCGCGATGTGGAGGGCGAGGGCGGTGCCCGTGGTCGCGGCACCGTCGAGCGACACGCGGCCCTGCACGAGCGCGCCGAGCATCGTGAAGAAGCGGCGGCCGGGCGTCGGGATCTCGCTCGAGTACGTGCCGTCCGGGGCGACGTCGCCGTAGCGGTTGAGGAGGTTCTCGCGCGGGACGCGCACATGGTCGAAGTGGAGACGCCCGTTGTCGATCCCGTTCAGCCCGCCCTTCACGCCGTCGTCCTCGCCGCCGATCCCCGGGAGGAACGCGCCGGTCTCGTCCCGCAGGGGGACGAAGAAGCAGTGGACGCCGTAGTTCACGCCGCCGGTGATCAGCTGCGCGAACACCGTCGCGGCCTTGCCGTGCAGGGCGGCGTTGCCCAGGTAGTCCTTCCACGCGCCGCGGAAGGGCGTGTGGATGACGAACTCCTCGGTGGCGGGATCGTAGGTGGCGGTCGTGCCGATGGCGGCGACGTCGGATCCGTGGCCGGTCTCGGTCATGGCGAACGCCCCGGGCAGCTCGAGGCTGATGACATCCCGCAGCCAGCGGTCGTGGTGGACCTTCGTGCCCAGCTGGTAGATGGCCGAGCCGAACAGCCCCCACTGCACACCCGACTTGATCTGCAGGCTCGGATCGGCGAGGACGAGCTCCATGAAGCCCGCGAGGTTGGCGCCGTTGTCGTCGAGCCCGCCGTACTCGGCGGGGAACGCGCGGCGGGATCCGTCGTTGTCGACCAGAAGGTGCAGCTGACTGAGCACGCGCTCGCGGTGGTCGGCCATCGGCTGGCCGTCGATCCGCCAGAAGACCGGGTCCTTGATCAGCTCGCGCGCGCTGCGGCGGGTCTCGGCCCACGTGCCGAGGAGGGCGTTCTCCACCGCGGCCACGTCGATGCGCGGCTCGTGCGCCTCGGCCGCCGAGTGCGCGGCGGTGGGCGCGCCCCCGGCGGGCGTGCGCGTGTTGGTGGCGGGCTTGGTGGGACGGACGGCGGCGTCGGTCATCGCGTACCTCTCGGCGTCGGCGGACAGAAAAGGTCACTGTCGACGGTAGGAGGTCCACAAGGCCCGGCCAACTGCGTTGGACGACTCGCACAACGCCGGTCCCCGCCCCGGCCGATGCCGATTGTGTGAAACCCACACCCGCCCTCTGTGGGACTCAGTTCCACGGCCGGTGAATGGACCGAGGGACGGATGCCGTCAGGCGGAGGCGATCACGGCGAGGACCGCGTCGCCGTAGGCCTCGCGCTTCTTCGCACCGATCCCCGTGATGCCGCTCAGGTCGTCGGCGGTGCGAGGACGCTTGTCGGCCAGGGCACGCAGAGTGGCGTCGCCGAACACGATGTACGCGGGCACGCCCTGCTCCCGCGCCTGCTCCGCGCGCCAGGCGCGGAGCGCCTCGAACAGGTCGCGGTCGCCCTCCGCCACCGCTTCGGGCACACTCCCCTTGCGGACGCGCGTGGTCGTGGCACGGCCGAGCACGTCGCGTCGCAGCGGGACGGACTGCTCGCCGCGGAGCACGGCGGCCGCATCCGGCCCCGGCGCGAGCGTGCCGTACTCCCCCTGCGCGACGAGGATGCCGCGAGCCAGCAGCTGACGGACCACCGAGCGCCAGTCCTGATCCGACAGGTCGGCGCCGATGCCGTAGGTCGCGAGCTTGTCATGTCCCTGCTGGGCGATCCGCTCGGTCGATCCGCCCCGGAGGATGTCGATGAGATGGCCGGCGCCGAACGCCTGACCGCGCTCGCGCTGCAGGCGGACGATCGTCGAGAGGAGCTTCTGCGCGGGGATGAGACCCTCCCACGTGTCGGGCGCCTCGAGGCAGGTGTCGCAGTTGCCGCACGGACCCGACTCCTGGCCGAAATAGCCGAGCAGGTTCTGACGGCGGCACGCCACCGTCTCGCAGAGGGCGAGCATCGCGTCGAGGTGCTGCCCGAGGCGCATCTTGAACGTGCGGTCGCCGGGAGACTGATCGATGAGGCGGCGCTGCTGCACCACGTCGCCGAGCCCGTAGACCATCCAGGCGATCGCCGGCTCGCCGTCACGGCCGGCGCGACCGGTCTCCTGGTAGTAGCCCTCGACCGACTTCGGCAGGTCGATGTGCGCGACGAAGCGGACATCGGGCTTGTCGATCCCCATGCCGAAGGCGATCGTGGCGACCATGACCACGCCGTCGTCGCGCAGGAAGCGCGACTGGTTCGCGGCGCGCACCTCGGCGGGAAGGCCCGCGTGATAGGGCAGCGCGTCGACACCCTGCCCGCGCAGGTAGTCGGCGGTCTGCTCGACAGACTTGCGGCTGAGCGCGTAGACGATGCCCGCCCCGGCCGCACCGTCGCCGTCGAAGCGCCGGATGAACTGGAGCAGCTGCCGCCGGGGATCGACCTTCGGCTCGATGCGGTACTGGATGTTCGGGCGGTCGAAGCTCGCGACGAAGTGCTTCGCGGTCGACAGCGACAGCCGCTCGGTGAGCTCGGCGTGGGTGGCGCGGGTGGCGGTGGCGGTGAGGGCCATGCGGGGCACGCCCGGGAAGCGGTCCGCGAGGTCGCCGAGCGCCAGGTAGTCGGGACGGAAGTCGTGGCCCCATTGGCTCACGCAGTGCGCCTCGTCGATCGCGATGACGCTCAGCCGCCCGCGCTGGAGCAGCGCCGTGGTCGCGGGCACGCTGAGGCGCTCCGGAGCGACGTAGAGCAGGTCGAGCTCGCCGTCGAGGAACGCGCGCTCCACGCCCGCGCGCTCGCCCGGGGACTGGGTGGAGTTGAGGAAGGCGGCGCGCACGCCGTTGGCGATCAGCGCATCGACCTGGTCGTGCATGAGGGCGATGAGCGGGCTGATGACCAGTCCCGTGCCCGGCCGCACGAGAGCGGGCACCTGATAGGTGATCGACTTGCCGCCGCCGGTGGGCATGAGCACGACGGCGTCGCCGCCGCCGACGACCTGCGCCACGATGTCGGCCTGGTCGCCGCGGAAGTCGTCGTAGCCGAAGACCTCCTTGAGCACGGCGCGCGGATCGGCGCCGGTGTGGTCGCGCCGCTCCAGCGAGAGGACGGCTGCCTGCTGCGCCGCCACCGGGGCCGCGCTCCGCCCGGCGGTCGCCGGCCCCGACCCGGCGCGGGTGGCGCGGGCGAGGGCTCCGGCATAGCCGTCGTACGCGGGATCGGGCGGCAGCGGCGCATCGGGGTCGGGCGGAGGCGCCTGCTCGTCGGGATCCCACACCAGGTCGGCGTAGGGGTCGTCGCTCCAGCCGCCGTCACTCACCCGGACAACGATAGCCGCGCCGTCCGACAGTGCGGGCCTCGGGGCGTCGCCCGGGGGATGCCGTCAGCACCACTTGTCGACGAGGGTGCGGATGACCGTGACGTTGCGGTTCGTCGCCACACCCAGCCGTTTGGCCGCACCCAGCGGATCGACCTGCCCGTTCTGGTAGCCCGGGCGCAGCAGGGCGTGCGCACCGCGGCCCCGCACGATCATCTCGCCCTTCTCGGTGGCGGCCGCCGTCACCGCCTCGTGCGCGGCGGCGTCGAGCTCGTCCTTCAGGAGGTAGACGTAGTGACGGGCGAGCCCGGGATGGGCGGCCGCGAGCTCGTCGGCGTGCCGGCCGATCTCGGTGAACTCCGCCGTGGAGAAGACGATCGTGGGCACCTCGAACCCGCGGTCGCGGGCGAACGCCTGCTCCAGCGTCGCCTCGATCTTGGCGCGCGACCGCATCCGCGAGTCGAACCGCACGTTGCCGGTGTTGATGTGCGTCTCGACGTTCTCGAAGCCGGCCTCGGCGACGACCCGCTGGATGTCGCCCTTGGGGAACACTCGCGTCCTGCCGAGGTTGATGGCGCGCAGGAACGCGAGGAAAGTGGCCATCGCCCCATCATGCCCGTCCGCCACCGCTCGCGCACGGGTGCCCGCGGCCTCAGCCCAGCCGCAGGACCTCGGTGACCCGCACCACGGCGGCGCCCTCCTCGACCGAGGCCGCCAGATCCACCTCGGCCCGGATGCGCCAGTCGTGGTGGCCCTCGGGGTCGTCGATGGTCTGCTCGACGCGCCAGAGGTCGGGCTCCTCCTCGATCGACAGCAGCCGCGGCGACCGCGCGGGGCCGCCGGTGAGGATCGCGTCGTGCTCGTCGTAGTAGCGGTCCAGCGCAGCCGGCCAGTCGACGCCGGGATCGAGCTCGGTGAGGGCGTCGTCGTCCTGGAGGGCGGCGAGCTGCACCCGCCGGAACAGCTCGTTGCGCACGAGCACGGTGAAGGCGCGGCGATTGGTGAGCACCGACGGCGGCGCGGGCGGCACGACCGGTGCGTCGGGCTGGGCCGCGGGGTTCACCAGGCTCGCCCACTCGTCGACGAGGCTCGAGTCGACCTGCCGGACGAGCTCGCCGAGCCACTCGATGATGTCGAGCAGCTCGTCGGTGCGCGCGTCGGCGGGAACGGTCTGACGGATGGCGCGGTA
The DNA here is from genome assembly GCF_950097975.1 of Microbacterium sp. T2.11-28. GTDB lineage: Bacteria > Actinomycetota > Actinomycetes > Actinomycetales > Microbacteriaceae > Microbacterium. Next base: position 298,266 of record NZ_CATNHF010000012.1, on the reverse strand, counting down.
GGCGTCGCTGAGGTAGCGCAGCACGAGCCCCTCGCTGCGACCGAGCTGGTAGAACGAGACGTATTCCGCGAACGACATGGCCCGCTCGAACATGTCGCGGACCACCGATTTGGGGCTCAGCGCGAAGTCCCGGACCCAGGGCTGGCTCGAGGCGAAGGTCTCGAACGCCTGGTCGAGCAGCTCGGCGAGCGGCTTCGGCCAGGTGATCTGCTCGAGCAGCGCCATGCGCTCCTCGTACTCGATGCCCTCCCGCTTCATGGCGGCGACCGCCTCGCCCCGCGCGCGGAACTCCTGCTGGCCGAGGATCGCGCGGGGGTCGTCGAGCGTCGCCTCGATGACGCTGACGACGTCGAGGGCGTAGTGGCCGGTGCCGATCCCGCCGTCGGCGTCCCCGGTCCCCGAGCCGGCGGCAGGGTCGAGCAGATCGATGGCGGCCAGCGCGAACGGCGACAGCGGCTGGTTGAGCGCGAAGTTGGGCTGCAGGTCGACGGTCAGGCGGATCCCGTCGGCATCCGCGACCACGACGCCCGCGACCACGAGCGTGCGGAAGATCGCGATCGCCCGGCGGGCGAGCTCGTACTGGCGGGCGCGGGTCTGGTGGTTGTCGAAGACCAGGGCGCGGACGTTGCCGAAGACGTCTCCCCCGCGCCCGATGACGTTGATGAGCATGGCCGCCGACAGCTGCAGGTGCGGCTCGAGCGGCTCGGGCGGCGCGGCGACGAGTCGCTCGAACGAGCCCTCGCCCCAGTTGACGACACCGGTGGGCGCCTTCTTTCGGACGATCTTCTTGCGCTTGGCGGCGTCGTCGCCCGCCTTGGCGAGGGCGACGGCGTTCTCGATCTCCCAGTCGGGGGCCATCCCGACGACGTTGCCGTACGGGTCGTAGCCGGCACGCCCCGCGCGTCCGGCTACCTGGTGGAACTCGCGCGCGGTGAGCTGACGCATCCTCGTGCCGTCGTATTTGGACAGCGCCGTGATGACCACGGTGCGGATCGGCACGTTGATGCCGACCCCGAGCGTGTCGGTGCCGCAGATCACCCGCAGCAGGCCCTTCTGCGCGAGCGTCTCGACCAGCCGGCGGTACCGCGGCAGCATCCCCGCGTGGTGCATGCCGACGCCGGCCCGCACGAGGCGGGAGAGCGTCTTGCCGAAGCCCGTCGTGAAGCGGAACGCCCCGATCTCGGCGGCGATCGCATCCCGCTGCGCGCGCGTCGTGATCTGCGCGCTCGTCAGCGCCTGGGCCCGCTCCAGGGCGGCGGCCTGCGAGAAGTGGACGATGTAGACCGGCGCCTCGCCGGATTCCATGAGGCCCTCGAGCACGTCGTGGACGGGCCGCCGCTCGTACGAGAAGTGCAGCGGCACCGGGCGCTCGACGCCGGTGACGAGCGCGGTCTCCCGGCCGGTGCGGCGGCGGAGGTCGTCGGCGATGGGGGTCACGTCGCCGAGCGTCGCCGACATGAGGAGGAACTGCGCGCGCGGGAGCATGAGCAGCGGCACCTGCCACGCCCACCCGCGATCGGGGTCGCCGTAGTAGTGGAACTCGTCCATCACGACCTGGTCGACCGGGGCGTCGGCGCCCAGGCGCAGCGCGATGTTGGCGAGGATCTCCGCCGTGCAGCACACGATCGGCGCGTCGGGATTGACGGCGGAGTCGCCGGTGACCATGCCCACGTTGTCGGCTCCGAAGATCTCGACGAGGGCGAAGAACTTCTCGCTCACCAGGGCCTTGATCGGCGCCGTGTAGTACGAGCGGCCGCCCGCGGCGAGGGAGGCGGCGTGCGCGGCGACCGCCACGAGCGATTTGCCGGTGCCCGTCGGGGTGGCGAGGATCACGTTCGCCCCCGACACGAGCTCGATGATCGCCTCGTCCTGGGCCGGGTACAGCGACAGCCCGCGCCCCGTCGTCCAGCCGACGAACGCGTCGTAGACGGCATCCGGCGACGCCTGCGCCGGGATGGCGTCCATCAGCCGCGCCGCATCACCCATCCCCCGAGTCTGCCCGACATCCGGCCGGCGGCGGACGCGGGCCCGCTGCACGACTCCTCGGAAGGCGCGGCCGCGCGGGTGGATCCGGCCGGTTCGGGCCCTCCCGCGGGTCAGTCCCCGGACTTGGCCTGCGCGATGCGGCGCGCGGACTCGTCCACGCGGGCGGCGAACGCCGGATCCGTCTTCGCCCGCTTCAGGACCGCGTCGTACATCGCGGGGAGCACGGCCGGATCGGCGGAGACCAGCACGAGATCCACCCCCGCCGAGATCGCCGCGACGGCGCGGCGACCGGGCGGGATGCCCGCGACCGCCTGCGCGGCGGAAACGTCGTCGGTCATCACGACCCCGTCGAAGCCCACGTCGCCGCGGAGGACGTCCTCGATGACCGTCTTCGAGAACATCGCCGGACGCGACGGGTCGATGCGCTCGTAGACCGCGCTGCTGACCATGACGACCGACGGGCCGGCGGAGGTGAGCTCGCGGTACACGCGCACGTCCGGCGAGCCCGCGCGCACGACGGTGTCGGTCACGTGCCGGGTCGTGTCGGTGTTGTCGGTCACCCGGCCGAGGCCCGGGAAGTGCTTGAACGTCGGCAGGACGCCTGCGGCGCGCATCCCCCGGGCGAAGGCGCCGGCCTTCTCGTCGACCGTGCGAGCGTCGTACCCGTACTGCCGTCCGTACGCGCCGATCGGGGCGTTGTCGAACCGCGCCTTCCGGCTCGTCACGATGTCGGCCACCGGCGCGAGGTTCATCGTGACGCCGGCGCGACGCAGCTGCGCACCCCAGCGGTGCGCCTGCTTCTCGAGCGCGCGGTCGTCGGCATCCGCCTGCCGGATCGCGAACGGCATGTCGGAGAACCCCCGCCCGCGCAGCACCTGCACCTGGCCGCCCTCCTGGTCGGTGGCGACCCACAGCGGGAGGCCCGCGGTGGTGTCGGGTCCGACGAGGTCGGTGAAGCGCCGGACGACCGCGGCCACCTCGGACGCTCCGCCCTTCGACCTGCCGTGCAGGAACACATTGCCGACGTGGCGGTCCCGCACGGCGCGGAGCGTGGTCTTCGAGGCGCGCTCGACGGGCGTCCCGACCATGAAGAGCTGGCCGACGCGCTGCTCGAGGCTGAGGTCCTCCAGCGGATCCGCCGGGGTCGGCGACGGTGTGGGCGTCCGGGTGAACAGGGGCTGCGGCGCGGCGGAGGCCGAGGCCGAGGGGCGCACCGGGGCGACCGCGTCCGGGGTCGCCGACGGGACTGCCGCGCACGCGCTCAGCAGCAGGCCGAGCACGAGGGCGACGGCGCCGACCGCACGTCTCATCGGATCATCTCCCTCCCCACGATCCTCTCAGACGTCTCCGGTCGGACCCGTGCGAAAAGCAGGGCGGATCGACATCCCGGGCGGGGCTGGCCGCCGATCGACCCGATTCCCCCTGCTTTTCGCACGCGCCCCGCGCCCGACCGCCGCCGTCAGACGCGCTCGGGGCTGTGGAGCCGGGCCAGGAAGCGATCGGCGCGGGTCGGCGGGCCGTGGCGGTCCACGAGCGAGACCACGACGGTGACCGCGGTGGCCAGCGGGATCGTCCAGGCGGCGGGCTGCGCCAGGAACGGCGCCGCCGCGCCCACTCCGCCCACGGCGGTGTGGACGAGCAGGGCGAGGGCGCACGAGACCGCTCCGGTGACGACGCCCGCGACCGCGCCGCGCGCGGTCAGCCCCCGCCACCACACGCCCAGCAGCAGCATCGGCGACAGGCTCGACGCCGCGAACACGAAGACGACGCCGACGCTCGTCACCAGCCCTCCCGGTGCGGTGAGCAGGGCGACGGCCAGCGGCACGAGGGCGCACAGCGCCGCCGACAGCCGGAACGAGCGGACGGACCCGGAGAAGACGTCCTGGCTGATCACCCCGGCCAGTGACACGACGAGCCCTGCCGAGGTCGCGAGGAACGCGGCGAAGGCGCCGGCCACCACGAGGGCTGTCAGGAGCTCTCCGACGAGCCCGGGGAACACCCGGGAGGGGAGCACCAGCGCGACGGTGTCGGCGACGCCCGGCTGCGCGAGGTCGGGGGCGAGCACCCGCGCCAGCAGCCCCAGCGCGCTCGAGACGGCGTAGAAGACGCTGACCATCGCGACCACGAGCACCGTCGTGCGCCGCGCCGAGACGCCGTCGGGGCTGGTGTAGAACCGGGCGAGCACGTGCGGCAGGCCCATGGTCCCGAGCAGGAGCGCGAGCAGGAGCGACGCCGTCTCGTAGGCGTCGATGCCGCGCGGGCCCGCGGCGGGCGGGAACACCACCGACGGATCGATCTCGTGCGGACCGCCGGCGGTCGCGAAGGCGATGAGGACCACGGGCACGAGGAGCGCGGTGAGCTTCAGCCAGTACTGGAACGCCTGCACGAAGGTGATCGCGCGCATGCCGCCGGCCGCGACCGCGCCGCCCACCAGCACGGCGACGAGCACCGCCCCGATCCAGCTCGGCAGGCCCGCCACGACCACGAGGGTGATCCCCGCCCCGTGCAGCTGCGGCACGATGTAGAGCCATCCGATGACGAGCACGACGACGCTCGTGACCCGCCGGGCGGTGCGCGACTGCAGCCGCGCCTCGATGAAGTCCGGGATCGTGTACGCGCCGCTGCGTCGCAGCGGTGCGGCCACGAACACCAGCACGAGCAGGTACCCGGCGGCGTAGCCGATGGGGAACCAGAAGCCGCGCGCGCCGCCGAGGAGGACGAGTCCGGACAGGCCGAGGAACGTCCCGGCCGACAGGTACTCGCCGCTGATGGCCGACGCGTTCCACACCGGGCGCACCGTCCGCGAGGCGACGAAGAAGTCGCTCGTCGTGCGGGATGCGCGCAGCCCGTAGGCGCCGATGAGGACGGTGGCGAGCACCACGAGCGCGACCGCGACGAGGTCGAGGACGGCGTTCATCCGCGGTCCCGCAGCATCCGGTAGCGCTGCTCGTTGCGCGCAGCGCCGCGGGCGTAGAGCACGGCGAAGACGAAGATCACGGGATAGAAGGCGAACGCGTGCAGCAGCCACGACAGCGGCACGCCGCCCAGGTCGTGGCGATCGAGCTCGGGGATGCCGGCGATCGCGATCGTCAGCGCGACGGCGACCACGACGAAGCCGGCGACGGTCCCGAGCGCGAGGCGCAGCTGCGTGCGGCGCAAGGCGCGGCTGTACACGGCATCGGCGTCGTCCGTCCCGTCGGCCGACGCCGCGACGGCCGAGCGGACCGGCTGGGAGCGGGACGCCGGCAGCCGCCGCGCGTCGGCGGTGACCCGCACCCGCCGCGGCGCGCCGTCGCTCACCGCGGACCGCCGTCGCGGGCGCGCGCGTCTCCGACGAGGGCGTCGCGCACGGCGGGGAGGAGCCGCCGGCTCACCGGCAGCGCCACCGGACCCACCGAGACCGACGGCTCGGCGCCGCTCAGCCGCGCCTCGGTGACCGCCGCTGCCAGCACGAGGTAGGACCGGTGCACCCGCACGAACCCGGCGGACGCCCAGCGCTGCTCCAGCTCCGAGATCGGGATGCGCACGAGGTGTCCGGCTCCGTCGTCGCGCCCGTCGCCGTGCAGGCGCGAGTAGTCCCCCTGCGCCTGCACCCACCGCACGTCGCTGCGGCGCACGAAGCGCACGGACTGGCCGACGGTCACGGGCAGCACCTCGTCGGCCTCCGTCTCGGCGGGCGCCGCGGCCGCGAGCTCGACCACGCGGTCGACGGCCCGGCGCAGCCGCTCCCCGCGGACCGGCTTCAGGAGGTAGTCGGCGGCGCGCAGGTCGAACGCGTCGACGGCGCGGGCGTCGTCGGCGGTGACGAACACGATCGCGGGCGGGTCGGCCAGGGCCGCCAGCGCGGGGGCGAGTTCGAGGCCGGTGAGTCCGGGCATGTGGATGTCGATGAAGGCGACGGCGACCGCCCGCTCCGACAGCTGCCGCAGCGCGTCGGCTCCCGAGCCGGCGGTCAGGATCTCGCCGATCCGGCCGTCGGCGCGCAGGAGGTGCACGAGCTCGTCGAGCGCGGGACGCTCGTCGTCGGCGACGAGCACGTCGATCACGGGATCACCTTTCCGCCGTCCGGGGTCGTTTCGGGGTGAATCGGCCGGTGGGGTCAGCCGCCGTCGAGCTCGTGGTGGGGCTGCGACTTCGGGACCCGCATCCTCACCAGGGTACCGGCGCCGGTGCCGGTCTCCACGACCAGGCCTCCGTCGGGTCCGTACAGCTGCCGCAGCCGCGTGTCGACGTTGCGGATGCCGACGTGGGCGCCGTCGGCCGCCGTCGACAGCAGGTCGCGCAACGCCTCGGGATCCATCCCCACGCCGTCGTCGTCGACGGTGATCTCGGTGTGCGTCGCGTCGTCGCGCGCCTCGATGCGGATGGTCCCCCCGCCCTCGCCGGGCTCGAGGCCGTGGCGCACCGCGTTCTCGACGATCGGCTGCACCGACAGGAAGGGGATGACGGTGGCCAGCGTCTCGGGCGCGATCCGCAGCGTCACCTGCAGGCGGTCGCCGAAGCGGGCGCGCTCCAGCTCGAGGTAGGAGTGGATGCTGCGCAGCTCCTCGGCGAGGGTGGTGAACTCGCCCTGGCGCCGGAAGGAGTACCGGGTGAAGTCGGCGAACTCGAGCACCAGCTCGCGGGCGCGCGGCGGATCGGTGTGGATGAACGAGGCGATCGCGGTGAGCGCGTTGTAGATGAAGTGGGGCGAGATCTGGGCGCGCAGCGAGCGGAGCTCGGCCTCGGCGAGCGCCGTGCGGGAGGCGTCGAGCTCGCCCGCCTCCAGCTGCGCGGCGCACCACTGCGCCACCTCTCCGGCGGCCCGGACAAGCGCGGCGCGCACCGGGGAGGCGAAGGCGACGACCACGCCGGCGACCATCCCGTCGACGACGATCGGCGCGCCGACCGCCTCGAGCGCGTGCGCTCCCTCGCCCCGGGGGACGACCTGGCGGCGGCCCGTGGCGCGCACCCGCTCGGCGACGCGTGCGGCGGCCCCCGTCAGCTCCGCGGCGTCCGCCTGTCCGTCGATCGCGACGACGCCCTCCGCCCCCACGAGGGCGACCGCCGTGCTGCCCAGGAGCGCCCGGAGGTGCCGGGCGGCAGGAGCGACGTCGGGCCCGTCGAGACCGCCGCGCAGGTGAGGTGCGGCCAGGCTGGCCTGGTGGAGCGCCCGGAACGCCGCCTGGTCGGCGTCGCTGCCGAGGTCGGCGGTGCCCTTGGCCAGTCGGCGCGCGAGCAGCAGGAGGACGGTCAGCGCGACGCCGCCGACCACGCCGAGCACAGCGGCGAGGACGGCGGCATCGGTCATGCGCTCAGCCTACGGAGGGGGGACCCGTCGGCGGGGGACGGTCGTCGAGCGAGGGCGCGCAGCGCCCGAGACGAACCGGCGGTGGCTGCACGGGGCGGGCGTCTCGTCTCGCTGCGCTCGCTCGACGACCGGGGTAGGCGACCGGGGGACGTCAGCAGCACCTGGCCCCGGGGTTGCGGTCCTGATCGTCCATCTTCTGTCGCCAGAACTGGCGTTCGGTGAGGGGCTCGGCCTCCGGATGCGTGCGCCGCTGGTGAGCGAGGTACACGTCGTACGCCCCGTCGCCCATGAGCCCGGACATGTACCAGCGCACGCCGCGGGCCGCGCGGGCCGCGGCGTGGGCGACGGCACCGACGGCGCGCCGGCACAACTCCGGAAGATCGGGCCCCGGACGGCCGGAATCCGTCGTCTCCGCCTCTGCGACGTCGACTCTTCCGGAGTTGTGCACAGCGCGCATCGTCAGTGCCCTCGGCGAGCGGTCTCGCGGCGCTCGTCGGCGAGGATCGGCTCCCACTCCTTCTCGAGGGCGCGCTCGGCGGCCGTCGGGAGGAACCCGGCCGGTGCGAAGCGCCGCGAGGGCACCGCCTCGTCCTCGGTCTCCTCACCGCCGCCGGCGCGGATGGCCCGCACCGTCACGATGACGGCCGTCACGATCACCACGACGGCGAGCGTCACGAAGATGATCGAGAGCGTGCCCTGCACCGCGGTGTTGCGGATGACCGCGCCGATCACCTCGGGGGTGCCGAGGCTGTCGTCGCCGGAGTCGAGGGCCGCACGGTACTTGAAGTGGTTCGCCCAGTACCCGATCGCCGGGACCGGCGAGAAGATCTTGTAGAGCGACGCCGTGACGGTGACGACCGCCGTGAAGGCCAGCGGCAGGGCGACGATCCACAGCCACTTCACGTAGCTCCGGCCGCGCTTGGCGACGATCGCCATGACCACGGCGAGCGCGATGGCCGCCAGCAGCTGGTTGGCGATGCCGAACAGCGGGAAGAACGTGTTGATGCCACCCAGCGGGTCGGTGACGCCGAGGATGAGGATCGTCCCCCAGCCGGCGACCATGATCGCGGTGCAGATCCACACGCCGGGACGCCACGAGACGTCGCGGAACCTGGGGAACCAGGCGCCGATGGAGTCCTGCAGCATGAAGCGGGCGACACGGGTGCCGGCGTCGACGGCGGTGAGGATGAACAGCGCCTCGAACATGATGGCGAAGTGGTACCAGAACGCCATGAGCGCCTGCCCGCCGAGGGCCTGCTGCATGATGTGCGCGAGGCCGAGGGCCAGCGTCGGCGCGCCGCCGGTGCGGGAGACGATCGACTCCTCGCCCACGGCGGCGGCGGTGCCGGTGAGCATGTCGGCGGTGAGCGGCGACCCGGTGAGCCCGAGCGAGTTCACGAACGCGACCGCGCCCTCCACCGTGCCGCCGGTGAGGGCGGCCGGTGCGTTCATGGCGAAGTAGATGCCCTGGTCGATCGAGATCGCGGCAACGAGCGCCATGATCGCGACGAAGGACTCCATGAGCATGCCGCCGTAGCCGATGAAGCGCGTCTGGCGCTCCTTCTCGACGAGCTTGGGCGTCGTGCCCGAGGCGATCAGCGCGTGGAAGCCCGACAGCGCACCGCAGGCGATGGTGACGAACAGGAACGGGAAGAGCGGACCGGCGAAGACGGGGCCGAGCCCGTTCTCGCCGAAGATCGTGACCGCCGGGACGGAGATCTCGGGACGGACCAGCACGATCGCGCCGGCCAGCATGACGATCACGCCGATCTTCATGAACGTGGACAGGTAGTCGCGGGGGGCCAGCAGCAGCCAGACGGGGAGCACCGCGGCGACGAAGCCGTAGATGATGATGCCGACGGCGATCGTGGTGCGGTCGAGGTGGAAGATCGCCTGTCCCCACTCGGTGCCGGCGACCCATCCGCCGCCGACGATGGCGAACATCAGGAGGACGAAGCCGATGAGCGAGACCTCGGTGACCTTGCCGGGGCGCAGGTAGCGCAGGTACACGCCCATGAACAGCGCGATGGGGATGGTCATGGCGACCGAGAAGACGCCCCACGGGCTCTCGCCGAGGGCGTTGACGACGACCAGGGCCAGGATCGCGACGATGATCAGCATGATGAGCAGCGACGCGATGATCGCGGCGGTGCCGCCGATCCTGCCGAGCTCCTGCCGCGCCATCTGGCCGATCGTGCGGCCGCCGCGGCGCATGGAGAAGAACAGCACGGTGTAGTCCTGCACGGCGCCGGCGAGCACGACGCCGACGATGATCCAGATCGTGCCGGGCAGGTATCCCATCTGCGCGGCGAGCACGGGTCCGACGAGCGGGCCGGCGCCGGCGATGGCGGCGAAGTGGTGCCCGTAGAGCACGCGGCGGTCGGTGGGGACGTAGTCCTTGCCGTCCGAGCGCACCTCGGCGGGCGTGGCGCGGCGGTCGTCGGGACGCGTGATGTAGCGCTCGATGACCTTCGAGTAGAAGCGGTAGCCGATCAGATAGGTGCAGACGGCGGCGAACACGAACCAGATCGCGTTCACGGTCTCGCCGCGCACGAGCGCGAGCATGACCCAGGCGACACCGCCCAGGAGGGCGATCGCGACCCAGATCGCGATCTTCAGGGGGGTCCAGCGGGCGTGTGAGGCGTGGTCGTCGTCGGAGACGGCCACCGGGGGCAGGGTCGGGGAAGGTGCAGTCATCGGATCTCCTCGTGGGCGCGTCATTGCGTGCGCTTCAGGGTAGGAACCGGCCCGCCGGGGGCGGCGCGTCCGCGGGCCGACGTGCGACGAGCGGCGCGGATGCCGCGACGAACGGCGGGCACCCGCCCCGCGCCGGGCCGCGGAGGCTCGCGGAACACCCCGGCCACGACGTACGTTGGGGGAAGCGAGGAGAGGGATGCCATGAGCGATGACGTCGGGATCACGGTCGAGCGCAACGACGCGAAGGGGCGCTACGAGATCCGTCAGGGCGACACCGTCGCGGGGTTCACGCTGTTCCGCGAGGACGACCAGGGCCGCCTCGTCTTCCCTCACACCGAGATCGACCCCGCCTTCAGCGGTCGCGGCCTCGGCTCGGTCCTGGTCGGCCGGGCGCTCGCCGACGTGGCGGCGCGCGGGGAGACCGTCGTGCCGGTGTGCCCGTTCGTCGTGAAGTACCTGCAGTCCCACGACGTCGACGGCCTGCAGGTGCGGTGGCGCCCCACCGCCGACGCGGCCGGCAGCGACGAGATCGACGCCGCGGACGCATGACCCGGCTCGACGCGCCCCACGAGCCCGCGCGGGAGGCGGCCATCGCGTGCGACGGCCCGCGTGCGCTCCTGCTGGAGGCGCGCGAGGTGCCCCTGGGGGGCGTCCGGGGCATGTCGGTGCACCGGAGCCTGCCGCAGCGCGCGCTGCCGATGGTCGGCGCGTGGTGCTTCCTGGACCGGTTCGGTCCGCAGACCGCGCGGATGCGCGTCGAGCCGCACCCGCACATCGGCCTGCAGACCGTGACGTGGCCGTTCGTCGGCGAGGTGCGTCACCGCGACGCGATCGGCAGCGACGTGGTCGTGCGGCGCGGCGTGCTGAACATCATGACCAGCGGCGCAGGCATCTCGCACTCGGAGTACTCCGTCGGCGAGGACGCGGTGCCCCTCGACGCCCTGCAGCTGTGGGTCGCCCTGCCCGAGTCGCGCCGCCACGGCGAGCGCGACTTCGAGCGCATCGGAGACCTGCCGGTCGTCGCGCTCGACGGCGGCGCCACAGCGCACGTGGTGGTGGGGGAGTTCGCCGGCGCGACCTCGCCCGCCCGCATGTACACGCCGATCGTCGGGGCCGAGGTGGTCATCCCGGCGGGGGTGCGCACCCGGCTGCCGCTGAACCCGGAGTGGGAGTACGCCGTCGTCGGCATCTCGGGCGCTCCGACCGTGCACGCCCCGGATCCCGTCGCCGTGCCCGACCTCGGGCTGCTCTACCTCGGCGTGCAGCGCGACGGCGTCGAGGTGACCGCGACGCAGGACGCCACCGTGTTCCTCCTCGGCGGCGAGCCGTTCGAGGACGACATCGTCATGTGGTGGAACTTCGTCGGCCGCACGCACGAGGAGATCGTGGCGGCACGCGACGCGTGGGAGGCGGGCACCGACCGCTTCGGGCACGTCGTCGGACACGGCGAGGAGCGCATCCCCGCACCGCCGCTGCCGGGCGTGCGCCTCACCCGGCGCCGCCGGCCGGATTCCCCCGGCCGCTGAGGGTCGGCCCCTTCCCTCGCGCGACTACGCTGGAGAGGTGGCCCGAACCCCGCTCCTGTCGACGCGCGTGCTGCTCGTCTGCGCGGCGATCGGCGTCGCGACGGGCATCGTCGGCGGCATCGCCGGCTCGCTGAGCCTCGTCGTGCTGGCCACCGCACCCTTCCTCTACGGGATGCTGCTGGGGGCCCACGTGCTGCCGGGGATCATCGCGCAGGAGGTGCTGCGCCTGCCGCTCGTCGCGCTCATCACGCACGTGCTCGCCGCCCTCGTCGCGAGCGCCTTCGCCCCGATGTGGATCGGGCGGTTCCTCGGCACGGCGCTACTGTTCGGAGCGATCCAGGAGGCCGTCGCCGCCGCCACCCGCTACCGCGCCTGGGGGCCGTGGCGCTTCTTCATCTCGGCCGCGATCATCGGCGTCATCATCGCCGTCGTCGTCTTCTTCGCCGCCGACCTCGGCAAGCTCGAGCCGTGGGCGCAGATCGCCTACCTGGCGCTGTCGGTGGTGTCGCCGGTCGTGTGGACCGCCGGCGGCCTCGCGGTCGGCCGGGGCCTGCGCCGCGCCGGCGTGGCCCGCGCCCACGCCTGACCGCCTCCCCGCCGCTACGCTCACGCCCCGCTGCCCCGGCTCCCGCTGCCCAGGCGACCGGCCCAGGAGAGGTGAGGTTAGGGTGGGCTAAGTTAGGGGTGTGGGGAACCGAGCGGACGACACGGCGACCGGCACCCCGGTGGTGCAGGTCGAAGGCGTCGCGATCACCCACGACGGCGAGACGACGGCGACGCCCGCGGGCGCATCGTTCGCGGTGCACCCCGGCGAGGTCGTCCTCCTCCTGGGGCCGAGCGGCTCGGGCAAGTCCACGCTGGCACTGTCGCTCAACGGGCTGATCCCCCACGCGATCCCCGCGCGGATCGACGGGGACGTGCGCATCGGCGGGAGGGATGCGGCGACCACGCCGGTGGCGACGCTCAGCACGACCGTCGGGATGGTCTTCCAGGACCCCGACGCGCAGCTGGTGACGGGCACCCTGCTCGACGAGGTCGCCTTCGGTCCCGAGAATCTCCGCCTCCCCGTGGAGATCGTGCTCGCGCGCACCGAAGACGCTCTCCGCCGCGTCGGACTGTGGGAGCGCCGCGCCGACAACCCCGACCGGCTCTCCGGCGGCGGCCGGCAGCGGCTCGCGATCGCGTGCGCGCTGGCGATGGGATCGCCCGTGCTCGTGCTCGACGAGCCGACCGCCAACCTCGATCCCGCCGGCATCGAGGAGGTGTACGCCACCCTCGCCGACGTCGTCTCCGCCGGCGATCGCGCGATCGTGCTCATCGAGCACAACCTCGACCAGGCCGTCGGCCTCACCGACCGCGTGGTCGTGCTCGACGCCCGCGGACGGACCGTCGCCGACGGCACGACCGACGACGTGCTGCGCGGCCGCGCCGAGGAGCTGCACGCGCTCGGAGTGTGGCTGCCGGTCTCCACCCTCGCCGCCCTCGCGCTGCGCGAGGCGGGATGGCGGATCGACCCGCTGCCGCTCACCCCCGACGAGCTGCGCGCCGCCGTCGAGGCCGCCGACGCCCCACCGCCGGCGACCGTGCCCGCCGCCGCGGAGGGCGCCCCGGCCGCCACGCCGCCCGCCCCGCCCGCCGCGCCGATCGAGCCGGTCGTCACGGTGCGGGACTTGTCGCTCTCGCGGGGCCGCACCCGCGTGCTGCACGGGATCGACCTCGAGGTGCGCGGCGGCGAGTTCGTCGCGATCGTGGGCGCCAACGGCGCCGGCAAGACGACGCTCCTGCAGGCGATCGCCGGGGTCATCCCGCTCCCCCGCGGGCACGTGAGCGTCGCCGGAGCCGATCCCGCGCGCACCGACCTGCGCAGCCTCTCCCGGCGGATCGGCTTCGTGTTCCAGAACCCCGAGCACCAGTTCATCGCCCACACCGTCTTCGACGAGCTCGCCCACGGCCTGCGGCTGCAACGGCTGCCGGAGGACGAGGTCCGCGCACGCGCCCTCGAGGTGCTCGCCCGGTTCGGGCTCGAGGACCGCGCCGACACCCACCCGTTCCTCCTGTCGGGAGGGCAGAAGCGTCGCCTCTCGGTGGGCACGGCGCTCGTCGCCGGCGCCCCGATCCTCGCGCTCGACGAGCCGACGTTCGGCCAGGACCGCGCCCGGGCCGACGAGCTGCTACGGCTGCTCCGGGAGCTCAACGACACCGGGACCACCGTCATCGTCGTCACCCACGACATGCAGCTGGTCACCGACTACGCCGACCGGACCATCGTGCTCGACGACGGCCGCGTCGTCGCGGACACGACGACGGGCGACGTGTTCGCCGATGCCGCGCTGCTGCGGCGCGCCGGGCTCCGCCTCCCGCCGCTGCGTCAGGCGCTGCAGGGGTCGCGCCATCCCGCGCTCGCCGGCGTCACCCGGCTCGCCGACCTGCCCGCTCCGCAGCACGACGCCCGGACCGTCCGTCCCGCCGAGGCGGCGCCGTGACCGTCCTCGCCGCCGATCCGTACGCCGACCTCGCCGCGCGCGGGAGGTTCCTCCTCGGCCTCAATCCGCTCGCCAAGCTCGCCGCCCCGCTGCCGGCGATGATCGCGCTCGTCTTCGTCCGCGACCTCGTCACGCCGCTCGCCTTCATCGGCCTCGCCTACGCGGTGCTCGTCGCCGGAGCGCGGCTCACCCCGCGCGTCGTGCTCCTGCTGCTGGTCGCCCTTCCCGCGGCCGTCGCACTGCTCGGGTTCGGCATGGCCGTGTGGGCCGACGCGAGCCGCGTGGACCAGTCGGAGGTGGTCCTGACCATCGGACCCTGGACCCTGTACGGCGGGGCCCTGGTGATCGGGCTGGCGACCGCCCTGCGGCTGGCCGCGATCATCGCCCTCGCGCTGATCGCCGGTCTCACCACGACCGGCCCCGACCTCGTACGGGCCAGCGTGCAGCAGCTGCGCGTGCCCTACCGGGTGGGCTACACCGCGCTCGCCGCGTTCCGCTTCGTCCCCCGGTTCGGCCACGAGCTCGACGTCATCCGGCAGGCGCATCGCGTGCGCGGCTCGCACGGCGGACGCGGCCCGTTCGCGGCGATCGCCCGCTGGTGGGGATACCTCGTGCCGCTGCTGGCGGGGGCGATCCGCCACGCCGAGCGGGTCGCGCTCGCCATGGACGCCCGCGCGTTCGGCGCGCACACCGACCGCACCGAGCGGCACCTGGTGCCGTGGCGGGCGCGCGACACCGCGTTCACGGTGGCGTTCGCGGCCGTCTCGCTCGTCATCCTGTGGCTGCTGTTCCCCTGGGCGGCATCACCCTGGGCGGGATTCCCCTGGGCGGGATTCCCCGGGGCGGGATTCCCCTGGGCGGCCGCCTGATCCCGCCGCCGTGAGCCCCGCGCACGCCGGCACCTTCCCCGAAAGGACGTCCTCATGGCTCGATCCAGCACCCTCGTGAAGCCCGCCGTGCAGGAGCTCCTACACCTGACGGTGCTGCGCACCGAGCGGCTGAGCCCTCACTGGATGCGGATCACGCTCGGCGGCGGCGACATCGCGCGCTTCCGCCCGCTCGGCTACGACCAGTGGTTCCGCCTCTTCCTGCCGGTGGGCGGCGACGAGGGGCTGGAGCGGATCCCGGCCAAGGCCAACAGCATCCTCGGCTACCTGAAGTACCTGCGGATCCCCGCCGGGATGCGTCCCGTGATGCGCAACTACACCGTCCGCGCCTACCGCGCCGGCGGCCCCGACGGCGGCGGAGCGGAGATCGACGTCGACTTCGTGCTGCACGGCTCGGGCGACGCCGCCGGTCCCGCCTCGCGGTGGGCGGAGGCCGCGACCCCGGGCGAGTCCGTCGTGATCATCGACGAGGGCCTCGGGTTCCGCCCCGAGCGCGGCGTGGAGCGGGTCGCCCTCGTCGCCGACGAGACCGGTGCGCCGGCGGTCGCGGGGGTGTGCGCCTCGCTGCCGGCGACGGCCACCGGGTTCGCGATCATCGAGGCGCCGTCGGCCGACGACATCCTCCCCTTCGATGCGCCGGCGGGGGTCGATGTGCAGTGGATCGTCCGCGGCGCCGGCGTGAAGCCGGGGAGCCTCGCGCTGGCGGCACTGCAGGAGCGGGACCTCCCCGGCGATCCGCACGCCTTCATCGTCGGCGAGCAGGCGCTGCCGACCGCCGCCCGCCGGTACCTCGTCGGCGAGCGCGGCCTCGACAAGGGCGCCGTCAGCTTCGTCGGGTACTGGCGCGTCGGCGCCGGCGAGGTACCGGCGGCCGGGCGGCAGTCGGCGGAACGGTCCTGACCCCGGGCCGGGGCGGGCCGGGCCGGGGTGACGCCGGCGGGCGGGGTGACGCCGGCGGGCGGGGGCGAAAGCAGGCTGGATGGCCCCCAGCCCTGCGTCGCGATCCTGCCTGCTTTCGCCCCCGCGTGCGGCGGCTAGGCGGGCGCGACCGCCCGGCCGAGGGTGAGCATGAGGCGGTTCGCCCAGTTGAAGAACGCGGCGCCGTGCACGACGTCGGAGATCTCCAGGTCGTCGAGCCCGGCCGCCCGCAGGCGCGCGACGTGCGCGGGCCCGAAGGCGATCGGCGTCTGCGTGAGCGCGACGGCGGCGGCCACGATCGCGTTCCACCGCTCGCCGAGGTCGGCGCCGACGCCCTCGGCGAGGAGGCGGTCGACGTCGGCGTCGCGGCCCGAGAAATGGGCCGCGAACCGCGCGTGCACCGAGGCGCAGAAGACGCAGCCGTTGACGCGTGACGCCGCCGCGGCCGCGAGCTCGCGATCCTCGCGCGGCAGGCCCTCGGCGACGTTGTAGAAGATGTCCTTGTCGGTGAGGGTGCGCGCCCGCAGGATCTCGGGGTCCCGCGCCAGGAGGCGGAAGTAATCCGAGTTGGCTCGGCCGCGGTCGACGAGGCCCGCATGATGGCGGTCGGTCAGCTCCTCGGCGGGCAGCGGCTCGAGCCACGGCAGCCAGCCGACGCTCTCCCGCGTGAAGCCGTCGGGATGGGGGGCGTCGTGCCGGAGTGCGCGCGCGGTGCCCGTCGCGTCGGAGATCGTGCCGCTCATGCCGCCTCCCCCGCCTCGCTCGCCGACAGGACGCGCAGGCCGGCGGCCACCCGCTGCTGGAAGGCGAGGAAGGCGATCAGCTGCGACAGCGTGACGATGCCGTCGACGCTCCAGCCCGCGTCGACGAGGGCGTCGTGCGACGCGCCGTCGGTCTCGCGCAGCCGGTAGGTCAGCAGGTGCACGTGGGCGAGGCCGGCGGCGAGCTTCTCACCGACGGCCGCGCGCAGGTCGGCCGACGGCGCGTAGCGCGGGCCGACGATGTCCTCGCCCCGCAGCCCCGGCTCGGCGTAGACCCCGTACGGGCCGGCCACGGACTGGGCCTCGGCCTCGTCGAGCACGCGTTCGGCGAGGGCGGGTGCGGCGATCCGGGCACGGTCCGCGTAGAAGCCGGCGGTGTGGTCGCCGGCGGTGAGGCGGGTCGCGAAGGCGGCGAGCAGCCAGCGGTCAGGGGTCGCCAGGTGACGGTCGTCGAGGGGCGAGAAGAGCGCGTCGAAGCTCGCCTGCGACTGCTCGCGGGTCACGGGTCGGCGCCGCGCCGCGACCGCGGGCGATGCGCCCGAGATCTCGTCGACGACGTCCGGGACGGTGGTGGTCATGAGTGTCCTCCTGTGGTGATGGGCGGGGATGCCGGGCTGCGCCAGCCCAGGGCGGGGGCGACCTCGGTCGCGAAGAGCTCGATCGAGCGCAGCACGTGCGCGTGCGGGGCGTCGACGGAGTGCACCTGGAACGCGATCTCGTCGGCGCGGGCGAGGGTCGGGTCGGCGGCGAGGGAGGCGGCGACCTCGTCGGCGGTGCCGACGTGGGTGTCGCTCGCGGCGATGAGCTCGTCGAGGTCGGCGTCGGGCGCGAGCCGGCCGCCGCGGAAGGAGCGCGCGGCCCGCCGCAGCCCCGTCTCGGCGAAGGCGCGCGCCTCGTCGCGGTCGTCGGCCACGAAGACGGTGCGGGATGCCGTGACGAACCCGCGGGCGCCGGCCGGCAGTGCCTCGAGGTACGCGTCGACGATGGGCAGCTGGAGCTCGGCCAGCGTGGCGTCCGGACGGTCGTCGGGGCGGGGCTGGGTGCGGGAGAGGAGCAGCCCGTGCCCGTGACGCCCCGCGCGGGCGCCGCCTTCCGCCGAGAAGGTGGCCTGCCACACCCGGTCGCCCAGGGTCCCGGCGTCCGGGTACAGGGTGTTCCCGCCGCCGACGTCTCCGCCGCGCAGGGCGGTGAGCAGCGTGTCGAGCTTCGCCTCGTACACCGCGGTCTTGTCGTCCAGGCGCAGGCCGAAGGGCGCGAACGAGGTCGGAGTGCCGCCGCTGCCGAGCCCGAGGTCGAGGCGGCCGCCGGTGAGGAGGTCGAGCACCACGGCGTCCTCGGCGACGCGCACGGGGTCCTCGAGCGTCAGCGTCACGACGCCGGTGCCGAGGCGGATCGCGCTGGTCGCGGCGGCCGCATGCGCGAGGAACACGAACGGCGACGGGAGCCCGCCCTCGGCGGCACGGAAGTGGTGCTGCGCGACCCAGGCGCGGTCGAGGCCGAGGCGCTCGGCCTGCTGGAGCTGAGCGAGCGCGAGCGCGTAGCGCTCGGCGGGGGACGCATCGTCGAGCAGGCGGGTGAACAGGGCGAGCTGGGTCATGCGTGGCCTCCGATGGGCGCGGGGAGAGGGGCCGGGGCGAGGGACGGCACGGGGATCGCCTCGAGCAGAGCCACCGTGTAGTCGCTCCGCGGGCACTCGAACACGTCGCGGGCGGTCCCGGTCTCCTCGACGCGGCCGTGCGACAGCACCGTCACCGTGTCGGAGATCCGACGGACCACGGCGAGGTCGTGCGAGATGAAGAGGTAGGTGAGGCCGAACTCGCGCTGGAGGTCGTCCAGGAGGGCGAGGATCTGGGCCTGCACCGTGACGTCGAGGGCCGAGACCGGCTCGTCGAGCACGAGCACTTCGGGCCGCGGGGCGATCGCGCGGGCGATGGCGACGCGTTGCCGCTGGCCGCCCGACAGCTCCCGGGGGCGCCGATCGTGGAGCGCCGGGGCGAGGGCGACCCGCTCGAGGAGCTCTGCGGCGGAACGGCGGGCCTCACGGCGCGGGAGCCCGCCGAAGCGCCGCAGCGGCTCCGAGACCGTGTCGAGGATGCTGAGCGAGGGATCGAGCGACGCATACGGGCTCTGATAGACCAGCTGCACGCTCGCCCGGAACCGCCGGAGGCCGGCGCCGCGCAGGCCGTGGCCCTGCGTCCCGGACACGTCGGTGCCGGCGACTTTCACCGTCCCCGCCGACGGGGACTCGAATCCGAGCGCGATGCGCGCGACGGTCGACTTGCCCGATCCGGACTCGCCGACGATCGCGTGGGTGGTGCCCCGTGCCACGGTGAACGACACGTCCCGCAGGGCGGCCACGTCGGGACGGCCGCGGTGCCCCGTGAACACCTTCGCGAGCCCCGCGACCTCGATCGCGGGCGGCTCGCCGGTCGCCGGCGGCGCCTCGCGGAACCGCGCGGGCTGGAGGGCGGGCGCGTCGGCGATGAGGCGCCGGGTGTAGGGCGCGGCGCGATGCCCGGCGCCGCCGAGCACGGTGCGTACGTCGCCGGCGTCCTGCACGGCGCCTCCCTCGAGCACGATGATCCGGTCGGCGCGCTCGGCGGCCACGGCGAGGTCGTGGGTGACGAACAGCAGGCCCGAGCGGTCCTCGCGGCGGAGGTCGTCGAGGAGGTCGAGCACGGTGCGCTGGACCGTCACGTCGAGGGCGCTCGTCGACTCGTCGGCGACGATGAGCCCGGGCCGCAGCGCGACGGCACCGGCGATCAGCACGCGCTGGCGCTGTCCTCCCGACAGCTCGTGCGGGTACGACCGGGCGATGCGGGCCGTGTCGGCGAGGCCCACGCGCTCCAGCAGCCCCTCGACCTCCTGCGCGATCCGCGCGCGATCGCGTTCGCCGTGGATGCGGAGCACCTCGCCGATCTGCCAGCCGACGGTCTTCAGCGGGTCGAGGGATGCGGTCGGGTCCTGCGGCACGAGACCGACGTCACGTCCGAGGATCCGCTCGAGGCGGCGCGGCGACCAGCCGGTGATGTCCAGCGCGCCGAGCCGCACCGTGCCGCGCAGCCGGACGGCTCCCCGCGGCAGCAGCCCGATGGACGCGAGCGCGGCGGTCGTCTTGCCCGATCCGGTCTCGCCGACCAGGGCGACCGCCTCGCCGGGCTCGATGCGGATGTCGATGCCGTCGACGGCCACGACGCGTCCGCACCGGGTCTCGTAGGCGACGGCCAGGTCGCGGACGTCGAGCACCGCGCTCATCGCCGTGCTCCGACCGCCGGCGACCCGATGACCTGGCTGATGCGGTTGGTCGCGAGCACGACGACCAGCAGCACGAGGCCGGGGAACGCGGTCACCCACCAGGCGGCGCCCAGCAGGTTCCGTCCCTGCGCGATGATCATGCCCCACTCGGGATCGGGCGGCGTCACGCCGTAGCCGAGGAAGCCGAGCGTCGACAGGGCCAGGATCGCCCCGCCGAACTGGAGCGCGAGGAGGGCGAGGACAGGGCGCAGCGAGTTCGGCAGGATGTGGCCGAACAGCACCGAGACGAACGTGCCGCCGCTCCCGTAGGCGGCCTCGACGTACTCGGTGCCCCGCACCTGCACCACCTCGGAGCGGGTGAGCCGGGCGAACCCCGCGATCGAGCCGACGCCGACGGCGAGCGCCGCGTTGGCCGTGCCGGTGCCGAGGAGGACCACCACGGTGAGCGCGAGGAGCAGCCCCGGGATCGCCAGCAGCACGTCGACGACGCGCATGACGACGGCGTCGACGACCCCGCCGACGCCGGCCGCGACGGCACCGAGCAGCACGCCCACCACGAGACCGACCGACACGGCGATCGCCGCCCCGACGAGCGACTCGCGGGCGCCGAAGATGACCCGCGCCAGCTGGTCGCGACCGATCGAGTCGGTGCCGAAGGGGTGCGCGAGCGACGGCGCCTGGAGAGCACCGGCGACCGGCGCGTACGGCGAGTGCGGCGAGAACACCGCGGGGGCGACGGCCCACGCGACGACGACGAGGAGCGCCGCTCCCGACAGCAGCAGCGTGGGCGAGACGCGGATCCGGCGACGGCGACGGGCCGCCGGTCCGGGCGCGGGAGCCGGCGACGGACCGGGGCCGGGCGGGGTGCCGGCGGCGGCGGTGAGGTCGCCGAGAAGGGGAGCGGCGGCGAGAGCGGTCATGCGAGAGCTCCGATCGGCTCGGGCGCCGTCGCCGCGGCGCGGACGCGAGCGCGCGTCCGCAGGCGCGGGTCGAGCACCGGGAAGAGGAGGTCGACGATCAGGTTGACCGTCACGAAGACGAGGGCCGACAGCAGGACGACGGCCTGGATGACGGGGAGGTCCTGCCCGGCGACGGCGTCGTTGACGAGGCGGCCGATGCCGGCCCGCCCGAAGACGGTCTCGGTGACCACCGATCCGGCGATCAGCTCCCCGACGATGAGCCCGCTGATGGTGAGCGTCGGCAGCAGGGCGTTCTTCGCCGTGTGCCGCAGCAGGATCCACGACCGGCTCGCGCCCTTCGCGGTCACGACCTGCACGAAGGGGCGCGTGGCCACCTCGTCGAGGCTGCGGCAGAAGACCTGCGCGAGCGGCGCCGAGATCGGGATCGCCAGGGTGATCACCGGCAGGATCAGCGCCTCGGTCGGCGTCGCGCCGATCATCGGCACCCACCCCAGCTGGAACGAGAACACCTGGATCAGCACGAGGCCCAGCCAGAACGCCGGGAGGGAGATGAACAGCGACGGCACGGCGTCCAGCGCCCGCCGCACCCACGCGAACGGCGCGAACACCGATGCTCCCGCGATCGCCGCCGCGATGAGGAGCGCCAGCGCGAACGCCGCCCCCGCCAGCTGCACCGTCTGCGGCAGCGCCGCCGCGAGGCGGTCGGCGACCGGCATCGCGTTCGTGATCGAGTAGCCGAGATCGCCCTGCACCGTGCCGAGCAGCGCATGCGCGTACTGCAGCAGCACGGGGTCGTCGACGCGGTAGTACTCCCGGATGGCGGCGATCTGCTCGGCCGACAGCCCCATCTCGGGGTTCTCGAACGCGATCATGATGCCGTCGCCCGGCAGCACCGAGAGCAGGAAGAAGGTCGCCGTGTACGCCGCCCACAGCACGAGTGCCGCCTGTCCGACGCGTCCGATGAGGTGGCGCATGTCCGTTCCCTTCTCCCTGCTCTGCGTGATGCGGTGGCTACCGGCCGGCGGCCGTCACTCGGACAGCCAGGTGTCGTAGAGCACGACCCGCCCGACCGGCTCCCACGTGAGTCCGTGCGTGCCCGCCGAGGTGGCGTACGTCTGCGGCAGCTCGTAGAGCGGGATCGTGTAGGCGTTGTCGATGAGGTACTCCTGCACCTCGGCGGCCTTCGCGTAGCGCTCCTCCGTCGAGGACAGGGTCGAGATCTCGTTGAGCAGCCCGTCGAGCACCTCGTCGTCCGACACGAGCGCGTTGCGGTTGGAGGCGCTGTGGAAGTTGCTCTTGAGCACGTCCGGGTCGACGCGACCGACGTGGGTGATCGCCACCGGCAGCAGCAGCGGATCCTTCTGACCGGCGGTGGCGGTCGCGGCATCCGGCGTGTCGATGTTCAGCTTCACGCCGACCTTCTCCCACTGCTCGGCCACGAGCTCGTCGAGCTGCTGGTTGAGCGGGAACACCGCGCCGACCCAGGTCTCGAGCTCGAGGCGCTGACCGTCCTTCTCGCGGATGCCGTCATCGCCGGGAACCCAGCCGGCCTCGTCGAGGAGCGCGGCAGCCGCCTCGGGGTCGTAGCCGAGCCTGTCGGAGAGGTCGACGTAGCCGGTAGCTCCGCGGCTCAGCACCGACGTCGCCTGGGCGAACTTGCCCTGGTAGATCGTGTCGACGATCGCCGCGGTGTCGGTCGCCTTCTGCAGCGCCTGGCGCACGCGGAGGTCGGCGAGGAGCGGATTGGTCCACCGGAGGGCGAACTGCGGGTTCACCCCGTTGGTCGGTGCGTAGTGGACGCCGTTGCCCGCGGCGGTCAGAGCGTCCGCGTCGTACACCTGCACCGCGCGGATCGCGTCGGCCTGGCCGGCGGTCAGCGCGCCGGTGCGCACGTTGTCCTCGGGGGTGACGATGATCTCGACGGCGTCGAGGTAGGCGCGGCCCTGGTGCTCGGAGACCTCGGGCGCCCAGTCGTAGTCCTCGCGCACGGCGAGGGAGTACTTCTGCTCGGGCACGACCTCGCCGACCGTGAACGGGCCCGTGGCGACGAGGTTCTCCAGCTGGCACTGCTCCTCGTACGGCAGCTCCGCCGTCGACTTCGCGACGATCGCCGAGCCGACGACGGACGTCGCCTGCAGGAACCCGGGGGTCGGAGCCGAGAAGGTGAACTTGACGGTGTGGTCGTCGATCACCTCGGACCCCTCGTAGTTCGCGACGAACTCCTGCGCCGCGAGGCCGAGCGACTCGTCGCCCAGGCCGAAGTGGTCGAAGTTCAGGGCGACGGTCTCGGCGTCCAGCGGCGTGCCGTCGGAGAAGGTGACGTCGTCGCGCAGGTGGAAGACGTACTCGGTCGCGTCGTCGTCGACCTCCCAGTCGGTGGCGAGCCACGGCGAGATCTCGCGGGTCTCCGGGTCCTGGTAGGTGAGCTTGTCGGCGACCTGATTGAGGATCGTCGCGACCGGGTAGAACCCGCCGCCGCCCGCGTAGAAGCAGGTCGGCGCCTGCGACTCGAGGAAGGTCAGGGTGCCGCCGGTGACCGGCTCACCCGCCGCCGCGGCGGAGTTCTGCGAAGACGCGGACGGGGTGCTGCAGGCGGCGAGCGCGAGCGCCGCGGCAACGGCGACGAGGCCGGCGCCGGCGCGGCGGGCGTGAGGGTTCATGGATGCTGCTCCTTGGTGGGTGGAATCCCCCACGGTAGGAGCGGGCCCTGCGGGGCCCCGACGGCATCCGTTACGCGACTTCATCCGCCGTCATCCGGCGTCATGTGCGGCCGCGGGCTGCGTCCCGTCGTGCCGCGGACAGCGTCCCGTGGTGTCGTGGGCTGCGTCCCGTGGTGGCGTGGGCTGCGTCCCGCGTGGCAAAAGCAGGCTGAACCGGGCGCGGTGGCATCCGGCGCGGCGGTCGCACCCGGCCCAGCCTGCTTTCGCCCCCGCCGGCGGCCCGACCCCCGCCGACGGACAGACAGAACCGCCCCGGCCGGGCGGCCGGGGCGGTTCTGGCGTCGGTTCAGCGGTGGGCGGGCCTCAGCGCTTGCCGGCGAGCTGACGGCCGACGATCTCCCGCATGATCTCGTTCGTGCCGCCGTAGATGCGGTGCACGCGGGCGTCGAGGAAGGCGCGCGCGATCGGGTACTCGGTGATGTAGCCGTATCCGCCGTGGAGCTGCACGCAGATGTCGAGCACGTCCCACTCGCGCTCCGTGGCCCAGAACTTCACCTTCGCCGCCTCTTCGGCCGACAGCTTGCCCTCGGCGTAGGCCTTGAGGGCACGGTCGATGTAGGCCCAGAGGGCGTCGACCGTCGTCGCGACGTCGGCCAGCTGGAAGCGGCTGTTCTGGAAGTCGATGATGCGCTCGCCGAACGCCTCGCGGTCCTTCGTGTAGGCGAGTGTCCACTCCAGCGCGGCGGCCGCCGCGGCGGCACCGGCGACGCCGATCGACAGGCGCTCCAGCGGAAGGTTCATCATGAGCTGCACGAAGCCCTGGCCCTCGGTGCCGCTGATGAGGTTCTCCTCGGGGACGAACACGTCGCTGAACGACAGCTCGGCCGTGTCGTGTCCCTGGAAGCCCATCTTGTGCAGCTTCTTGCCATGGTCGAAGCCCTCCATGCCGTTCTCGATGATGAGCAGCGAGAAGGCGTCGGGACGGTTCCCCTCCCCGGTCTTCACGAAGGTGACGATCATGTCGGCGGTCTTGCCGGACGAGATGAACGTCTTGGCGCCGTTGACGAGGTAGCCGCCGTCGACCTTCTTGGCGGTGGTCTTGATGCCGCGCAGGTCCGAGCCCGCACCCGGCTCGGTCATCGCGAGGGCGCCGAGGATCTCGCCGGTCGCCATGCCGGGCAGCCACTTCTCCTTCTGCGCCTGCGTGCCCATGTGCACGAGGTAGGGGACGGCGAGGTCGTCCTGGATGCCGAAGGCACCGGCGAGCGATCCGGCTCCGGCGCGGATGACCTCCTCGTTGACGACCGCGCGGAAGCGGTAGTCCTGGAGCATCCCGGCGCCGCCGAACTCCTCGGGCACGCTCAGGCCGATGATCCCGGCCTCGCCGGCGGCGAGCATGGTGGCGCGGTCGACCTCACCGTCGGCGTCCCACTTCTCGCGCGCCTCGTTGGTCACGTACCGCTTGCAGAACTCCTTGACGACGTCGCGGAACGCCTCGTGGTCCTCGTCGTAGATGTCGCGCTCCATCGTGCGCCCGTCCTCTCATCCTCGAGTGCCGCTGCCGCAGGGTGTGCGGCAGGGCCGGCCGTGGGATTGCATCCCGGCATCCATGGTACTGGGTTTCAGGCGTCGTAGTCAGGTGCGTCGGGGAGTCCGAAGAAGTCCTCGAGGGTGCCGTAGCCGCCGGCGTCGTACGCCTCGGCCAGCTCGACCCCGATGTAGCGCAGGTGCCACGGCTCCCACGAGTAGCCGGTCGTCGCGGTCGCGCCGTCCTCGTAGCGGATGATGAAGCCGAACCGCCAGGCGTTGTCGACGAGCCACTCCGCCTCGGCGGTGCCTTTGAAGCCGTCGTGCGACCCGCAGCCGCCGTCGCACGCGACGACGTCGACCGCCAGCCCCGTCTGGTGCTCGCTGTGCCCGGGGCGGGCGCTGCGCAGGTCGGCGGCGGCCCGGCCCCGCGAGGCCACGTAGCCGTTGTAGAGGTCGACCTGGTAGGCGTACGGGCGGAAGGCGCTGTCGACGCCGAGGGTCCCGACGCCGTCGGCGACGATCGCGGCGGCGAGCTCGTCGAGGGCGTCGGCGGCGTCGGCCCGCAGCCATCCGCCGCCCGAGACGACCCGGATGCCCTGCGGCTGCGCCTGGGGCGTCGGCCAGTAGTCGAGGGGGTCGAGGGCGTTCCGCTTGTTCACGACGACCCATGTCCGGCCCGCCTCGGTCACGTCGATGCAGGGAGCGTCGCCGGATGCCACGGCTGCACGGAAGCCCTCTCCGCCGCCGAGAGCCGCGACCACCTCGGCGTCCGTCCCCGAGGCCAGCGCGTCGACGACCGCGGGGTCGTCGCAGACCGCAGGGGATGTCGGAGCAGGGGCCGGGCTCGTCGGAGCGGGCGAGGCCGGCGTGGGAGCTGCGGTGGGCGTCGGCGCGGGGGAGGTCGCGGACGGCGAGGGGGGCGCCTCCGCCTCGGCGTCGCTCGGACGCGGCAGCGCGAACGTGGCGATGGACGCGCCGACGACGAGCACGAGCGTCACCGCCAGCACGCGGCGGCGGACGAGCCGCACCCGACGCGACGTGCGGTGGGCGCGGCGCGTGTGGGGGGACGCGGCGGGCACACTCCATTGTCGCGCGACGGCGCGCGGCGCCCGGGATTGCGCGATGTTCGACTGTCGTCGCTCATGGGTTGACGGAGTGTCGAATCTGTGTTCCCCTGGGAGGATGAGGTGGCAGGGTCAGCAGGTGGGGGCGACGGACCCCGACGCGCTGCCCGGGCTGGAGTCCCTCGGCGGGCTCGTCCGCAGCGTCACGACGCCCGAATTCGCGGGCATGACCTTCCACGAGGTGCTGGCGAAGTCGGCGCTCAACCACGTTCCCGGTCCGTCGGCCATGCCGTTCGACTGGACCGTGAACCCCTACCGGGGCTGCAGTCACGCCTGCGTCTACTGCTTCGCCCGTCGCACGCACGAGTACCTCGACTTCGACTCCGGCGCCGACTTCGATCGCGAGATCGTCGTGAAGACCAACGTCGCCGAGGTGCTCCGCCGCGAACTCGCCCGGCCGTCGTGGGCGCGCGAGCACGTCGCGCTGGGCACGAACACCGATCCGTACCAGCGCGCCGAGGGGCGCTACCGGCTCATGCCCGACATCATCGAGGCGCTCGCCGACAGCGGCACGCCGTTCTCGGTGCTGACCAAGGGCACCCTGCTGCGCCGCGACCTGCCGGCGCTGGCGGCTGCGGCGTCCGTCGTCGACGTCGACGTGTCGATGTCGATCGCCATCAGCCACGACGCCCTGCGCGAATCGCTCGAGCCCGGCGCGCCGACGTTCCGCGCGCGGGTGGAGACGATCCGCGCGGCGAGCGAGGCGGGTTTCCGCCCGATGGTCTTCCTCATGCCGATCCTCCCGCACCTCACCGACGACGCGGCGATCATCGACGACGCGCTGCGGCAGCTGAAGGAGGCGGGCGCCCGCCGCGTCGTGTTCGGGGCGCTCCACCTGCGCCCCGGCGCCAAGGAGTGGTTCTGGCAGTGGCTCGAGCGCGAGCGTCCCGACCTGCTGCCGCTCTACCGCGGGCTGTACCCCGGGGCCTCGGTGAGCGCGCCGGTCGGCTACCGCAAGCTGCTGTCGGCGCGGGTGCGGCCGCTGCTGCGCCGCCATGGCCTCACCGGCGGGGCGGAGGACGACGCCCCCGCGCCGCGCGCGTCACGCCTCATGCCCGTGCGCGCCACGGCATCCGCGCCGGCTCCCGCGATGCTCTTCTGACGCCCTCGCTCCTGCCCCGCCCCGCCCCGCGCCGCCACCGCGCCTGCCGCCGAGCCGACACGTTTCCGCCCAACCGACACGCGATGTGCAGTGCGAACCGTGTCGGCTCGCATGGGACGTGTCGGCTCGGCGAGAGGGAATCGCGTCAGGCGTTGGCGGCCCGGACGGCGTCGAGCGCGGAACCGGCGAACTCGCTCCCCGTCTCGACCGTGAGGGTGCCGGTGACGGTGATCCACACCCGGCCCGTGAAGACGTAGACGACGGCGATCGTGCCGAACTCGCTCTCCTCGGAGTGCGTGAACGCGGTCGCGCCGGCGATGGTCGTCGCGCGATACGACGCCGCCGTGCGCAGCGACGACACGAGACGGTCGCGCGCCGCCGTCGTCAGCTCGGCGGCCACGACGCTGAACCCGCCGTCGGAGAACGGGATGCCCCACGAGCACACCTCGGACTGCACAGCCCGGGCCGCGGTCTCGGCGGCCAGCGGCCCCGGCATGTGGTCCGCCGCGGAGCCGCCGGCATCCAGCGGCTCGGCCGCGTCGCCGAACAGCGCGTGCACCGTCGACAGCGGCAAGAGCGTGCCGCACGACGGCAGGACGGCCCGATCCGATGCGCCCGCCGTCGCGGTGGGACTCGGCGTCGGACTCGGGGTCGTCGTGGCCGTCGGCGACGGGTTCGCGGTCGGCGTACCCGGCAGAGTGGGAGTGGTCGGACCCGGGGTCGCCGGTGCGGTCGCTGTGCCGGTGGGAGCGGGCGATGTCGTCGGGCCAGCGGCCGGCGGCTCCGGCACGCAGGCCGTGAGCACGAGCGCGAGGGTGGCCGCGAGCACGGTGAGCGACACGAAGGACCGGGGGGTCATGGGGCGATCCTACGTCGCGAGCGGCCGGGTCAGGAGGAGGCCGGCCGCGCTCCGTCCAGGGCCGCGCTCGCAAGCCGCCCGGAGCAGTCAGCCGGCGGCGAGCGCGGCGTCGAGGGCCTCCTCGGCGAACCCCGTGAGCACGATGTCGTACAGCGGTGCGATGAGCACGATCCACACATCGCCCGCGAATGCGTAGATCGTCGTGTGGCGCAGGTCGCCGCGCAGCTCGGAGGTCGAGAACGCGATGTCCGCGCCCTCGATCTGGAGAGTCCTGTACGACGACGCCTCGCTGAGCGCGTCGACGAGGTCCACCCGGGTCGCGGGATCCAGCCTGAAGGCGTAGCCGAGCAGGTACCCCTCGGTCACCGCGTCGGGGCCCCAGAGGCAGGGCAGTGTCTCGATCGCTGCGGCCGCCGCCGCGCGCGCCTGAGGCCCGGGGATCTGCGCCGAGGGGTTGTCGGGGTCGATGGGGTGCCAGGGCTCACCGAGTTCCCCGCTGATCGTCGCGAGCGGAAGGAGCGCCTCGCACGTCTCGGGCACGCCGGCGGCGGATGCGGTGGGCGTGGGCGTCGGCGTGGGCGTCGGCGTCGGTATCGGCGTGGCGGAAGGCGTCGGGCCGGCGCTCGAGGGCGCCGTCGTCGACGTCGTCTGCGTCGGCGTCGGCACATCCGTCGCGGCGCACCCTCCCAGAAGTGCGACGACAGCCCCCAGCACGACCACCATGCGCACGTGGCTGGTCATGCCCCGAGCCTAGGCGATCAAGTCCGGCGGTGCACGCGAAAAGCCCCGAGGACCAGGGCCTCGGGGCTTCTCGCAGCAGTCGGATCAGGCGTCGACGTCGGCCAGCTGGCGGCCGGCGAGCTCCTCGAGCACGTCGTCGCCCGGGCGCACCTCGTCGAACGGCGCCGCGATCTCGGCACGCTCCAGCATCTCGGTCATCTTGCGACGACGCTGACGCGTGATGAGCGTCACGACGGTGCCGCTGCGACCGGCGCGGCCGGTGCGGCCCGAACGGTGCAGGTACGTCTTGTACTCATCGGGCGCGTCGGCCTGGACGACCAGGTCGATGTCGTCGACGTGGATGCCGCGGGCGGCGACGTCGGTCGCGACCAGCACCTCGACACGGCCCGAGGTGAGGCGCTCGAGGTTGCGCGTGCGCTTGGCCTGGTTGAGATCGCCGTGGAGGGCGACGGCACGGATGCCGACGTCCTCGAACTGCTCGGCGAGCATCTCGGCGTAGGCGCGGGTGCGGGCGAAGACGAGCGTCTTGGCGTCGCGGTCGACCAGCGAGGTGAGGATCTCGGCCTTGTCGCGGTGGTCGATCACGAGCACGCGGTGGTCGATCGTCCCCGAGTCCTGGTCCTCACCGGCGACCTCGTAGACGGCGGGCTCCACGAGGAACTCGTCGACGAGCGCGGCGACCTCGCGGTCGAGCGTCGCGGAGAAGAGGAGCTTCTGGGCGCCCTCCTGGACGAGGCGGAGGATCCGCTGCATCGGCTCGAGGAAGCCGAGCTCGCTCATGTGGTCGGCCTCGTCGAGGACGACGATCCGGACCTCGGAGAGGTCGAGCTTGCCCTGCTCCTGCAGGTCCTCGATGCGGCCGGGGGTGCCGACGATGATGTCGACGCCCTTCTTGAGCGCACCGACCTGGCGCGCCTGGGGCACGCCGCCGTAGATCTGCGTGGTGAACAGGCCGACGCTGCGGGCGATCGGCTGGATGGTGCGGTCGATCTGCAGGGCGAGCTCACGGGTCGGGGCGAGCACGAGCGCCTTCGGCTTGCGGCCGAACTCGCGACGCTGACCGGCCTGGGCGCGCAGGATCGACTCGACGAGCGGGGCGCCGAACGCGATGGTCTTGCCCGAACCGGTGCGGCCGCGGGCCAGGACGTCGCGACCCTCGAGGATCGGGGTGATCGTCGCGGCCTGGATCGGGAACGGCGAGGCCGCGCCGAGGTCGGCGAGCGCGCGGACGATGTTGTCGCCGAGGCCCAGCGAGCCGAAGCTCACGTCCGCGACCTCTTCGGCCTGGACGGCCTCCGCCTGCAGCTTCTCGTGCACGACGTCGACGTGGGCCTCGAAGGCCTTCGCCTTCTTGTCGGCGTCCCAGTCGGAGCGGTTGGCGGCGAAGCCGTCGCGACGGTCGTCGCGGCGCGGGCGGTCGGAGAAGTCGCGGCGCGGACGGTCGTCGAACGACCGAGCCGGACGGTCATAACTCCGGCGCTCCGTGCGCTCACGGCCCGAATCGGCCCGATCCGACCGGTTCCGGTCGAAATCTCCGGAGTTACGCACGGGACGGTCGGAGAAGTCACGACGCGGACGGTCGTCGAACGACCGGGCGGGACGGTCGTCGCGACGGGGACGGTCGGAGAAGTCGCGACGGGGACGGTCGTCGAACGACCGAGCCGGACGGTCATAACTCCGGCGCTGCGTGCGCTCACGGCCCGAATCGGGGCGCTCCGACCGGTTCCGGTCGAAATCTCCGGAGTTACGCGCGGGACGGTCGGAGAAGTCGCGACGCGGGCGGTCGTCGAACGACCGGGCGGGACGGTCGTCGCGGAACGACGGGCGCGCGTCGCCGAACGTGCGCCGGTCGTCGCGGGGCTGACGCTCGCCGCGGGGACGGTCGTCGAATGACCGGGCCGGACGGTCGTAACTCCGGCGATCCGTGCGCTCGCGGCCCGAATCGGGGCGCTCCGACCGGCTGCGGTCGAAATCTCCGGAGTTGCGCGCGGGACGGTCATCGTAGGAGCGGGCGGGGCGGTCCCCGGCGTCGCTGCGGGCATGGGTGCGGATCCCGCGGGCCTCGTCGCGGCCGGCGCGCTCCTGCGCCGTCCAGCGCTGCTTCTTGGCGGGCGCGTCGGCCTCGGCGGGACGGTACCCGCGGTGACCGGCGCTCTTGCTGCCGGGCTTGCCGGCGGACGACTGACCGGGACGGCGCTTGGCGTCCTGGTAGGAGGTCTTGCTGCCGTAGCGCGGCTCGAAGTTCTGGGCTCGGCCGCCGGCCGGCTTCTTGTTCTTGGGCATGGTGGTGTCCTTCTGGGTTGTCTCGCGCGAGAACAGCACTCCTCAGATCACGCACTCCGACAGGGAGTGGACGCGGCCGCGCACGCGGCGTGGAGTAACCCGGACATCCGTCGGCCGGGGGCCATTCACAGTGATGGTCGTCGGAGCGGATTCGCTCCCACCATCGGCCCCTTGGACTCACAAACCCATCCGCGCATCACGCACGGTGTCCAGAGCCGACCGAGCAACTCTAGCGGATGATCCTGGGAGAGTGCCCGCCGCCTCCGGGACCGGTCCGAGACTGCGCTCGGACGACGGACAATGGATGCCATGGCCGACACGCATCCGATCACCGTCGCGATCGAGCGGCGCATCGACCCCGACCGCACGCGGGAGGCGACCGCGTGGATGCAGGCCGGCACGGATCTCGCCACGACCTTCCCCGGATTCCTCGGCTCGGGATGGGTGCGCGCCGGCGAGGACAGCGACCTCTGGTACATGCTCTACCGCTTCCACGACATCGCGACCCTCGAGTCGTGGGAGCAGTCGGCTCAGCGCGGCTGGTGGCTGGAGTCCGGCAAGGCGTTCGCGCGCGAGGAGCGCGTCGAACGCCGCACCGGGATCGAGGGCTGGTTCGACGCGCCCTTCGCGACCGGCGTCGAGTCCCGCCGGGGAGCGGATGCCACGCCGACGGGTCCGGTCGCACTGCCGATCCCGCCGGCCCCGCCGCGCTGGAAGCAGGCGGTGACCATCTGGCTGGGCTTCTTCCCGACCAATCTGCTCGCCTCGTGGCTGCTGGGCTTCGCGCCCGGATTCACCGAGTGGCCGCTGTGGGCGCGCGTGCTCCTTTCGACGGTGCTGCTGACGCCGGTGATGACCTACGCGGTGCTGCCCTGGGTCACGCGGCTGCTGCGCCGCTGGCTCCAGCGCTGACCCGGCGGAGGACACTCCTGGCGGGGCACGCCCCGGTCGTACACTGTGGCCCATGACGACCCCGGATGCGGCACCGGCTGCGGACGCCGCACGCACTTCCGTCCCCACTCTGCGCGCCGAGTCCGAGGCGCTGCTGGCGGCGTTCATCGCGGGCGCGGGCGGCGCCCTCGTCGGACTCGTGCTGGCGCTCGTCGCCCGCACGCTGTCGCTGTGGGCGCCGTGGGGGCTCGGTTCGTGGGCGGCGCTGTGCGGCGCCGCGGCGGCGGCCGTGAGCTCCGCGCTGGGCTTCTGGCGCTCCCGCACCACCGACGGCGAGGAGTGGCGGCGAGAGATCTCGGACTGGCGCTACGTCGTGTCGACCACG
Organism: Microbacterium sp. T2.11-28; assembly: GCF_950097975.1. Taxonomy (GTDB): domain Bacteria; phylum Actinomycetota; class Actinomycetes; order Actinomycetales; family Microbacteriaceae; genus Microbacterium. Next base: position 265,968 of record NZ_CATNHF010000012.1, on the reverse strand, counting down.
TCGGTCATGATCGCGCACGTCGCGCTCACCGCGATCGCCGTCCTCGCGCTGTTCGCCCTGCTGGCGCGCGCCTTCATCGGCGTCGCCGTCAACGGGTTCTGGACGGTGACCCTCCTGGCCCTCGCCGCCGGCCTCTCGGGCTACCTGTCGTACTTGTCCTCGTCGCGGATGACGACCCAGCGCCTCACCTCGCTGCTCGTGTCGTTCATCGGCATCGGCACGCTCGCGGCGATGGTGACCACCTCCGATCCGGCGTGGTGGGAGCTGCACTTCAGTCAGCTCGGGACGTTCGGCGACCTCTCGAGCCTGCTGTTCAACGGCACGCTCATCGCGGGCGGCCTGCTGGTGACGACCTTCACCCTGTACGTCGGCCGGGACCTGCGCCGCGTCGGCCGCGGGGATGCGCGGCCGAAGGCCCGGGTCGTCACCGGCGCGCTGATGGTCATGGGCATCATGCTCGCGTGCGTCGGGATCTTCCCCGTCGACGTGAACCTGCTCCTCCACAACCTCTCCGCGTCGGGGATGGCCCTCATGTACCTGCTGCTGCTCGCGGGCGGACCGCGCCTGCTGCGGGGCATGCCCCGCACGTACTTCTATGCGTCATGGGGCTTCCTGGCCGCGCTCGTCGCGTCGATCGTGCTCTTCGCCGTCGGCTACTTCGGCCTGACCGCGTTCGAGATCGTCGTCTTCGCGCTGATCTTCGGCTGGCTGGCCGTCTTCATCCGCTTCCTGAGCGTCGCCGGCGACTGACCCGGCCTCGGCCTCCACGAGCACGGCGGCGGGCGCGGCACCGGTGGCTGCGGCGTCGCCGGTGGCTGCGGCGTCCCCGGTGCCTGCGGCGTCCCGTTCGCGCCGCGCACGGCGCGTCGCCGGGGCACCGGCGGACACCTCGGCGGGGACGAGCTCGCCCCGGCGGATCGCGCGACGCTCGCGCGCGCCCTCGACGAGGTTGTACAGCGTCGGGAGCACGAGCAGGGTCAGCACGGTCGAGGAGATCAGTCCGCCGATGACGACGATCGCCAGCGGCTGCGAGATGAAGCCGCCGTGCCCGGTGATGCCGAGCGCCATCGGGGTGAGCGCGAAGATCGTCGCGAGGGCCGTCATCAGGATGGGCCGGAGGCGTCGCGCACCGCCGGCGAGGGTCGCGTCGTGCGTCGTGAGCCCCTTCTCGCGGTACTGGTTGACGAGGTCGACGAGCACGATCGCGTTGGTCACCACGATGCCGATGAGCATCAGGACGCCGATGAGCGACGCCACCCCCAGCGGCACGCCGGTGGCGATCTGCAGCAGGATCGCGCCGGTCGCGGCGAACGGCACCGAGATCAGCAGCAGGAGCGGCTGGCGCAGCGACTTGAAGGTCGCCACCATGACGATGTAGACGATCAGGATGGCCGCGAGCATCGCGAGGCCGAGCTGCCCGAAGGCGTCCTGCTGCTGCGAGAGCACGCCGCCCACCTGGGCGTCGGCGGCGTCGGGCAGGTCGACATCGAGGAGCGCGGTGCTGACGGTGGCCGAGGCCGTGTTGAGGTCGTCGGTGGCGGGGGTGACCGTGACGGTCGCCGTGCGCTGCCCGCGCTGGGTGGTGATCGAGGTGGGCCCCTGGCTCTCCTCGACGGTGGCGACCTGGTCGAGCGGGACGAGGCCTGCGGCGGTGGCGATCTCGAGGTCCTTGAGCTCGGCGATCGTCTGCGGGATGTCGTCGGCCTGCAGGTACACCGTCAGGGCGGTGCCGTCGATCTCGACCGAGCCCACTCCCCGCGGCTGCATCGTGTTGGAGACCAGCGCGCCGACGGCGACCTCCGAGAGGCCGAGGGCGGCCGCCTCCTCGCGGTCGACGGTGACGGCGACGAACGGGAGCGATGCGGCGAGGTTCGAGGTGACCTGGCCGATGCCCTCGGCGCCGTCGAGGGCGGCGACGACCGCGTCGGTCGCCTCGCCGAGCGTCGCGGCGTCGGGGGCGGTGACGTCGACCTCGATGTCGCTCGACCCGAATCCGCCCTGACCCGCGGAGACCGTGACGGTGCCGACGTCCTCGAGGTCGGCGACCGCCTCCTGGACGGCCTCGCGCACGGCGACCTGGTCGGCGTCGGTGTCGGTGGTGATCGAGTAGGTGATGCCGGCGCTGCCGCCGGCGAACGCGTCGCGCACGGCCGACCCGCTGGAGCCGATCGAGGTCTGCACCGTCTCGATGCCGTCGACGCCGAGGATCGCGTCCTCGACCTTCGCAGCTGCGGCGTCCTCGGCGTCGAGGCTCGGCGCCTGGCCGAGCTCCTGCGTGACGGTGAACGTGTTCTGGCCCGAATCGCCCAGGAAGTTGGTCTTCATGAGCGGCGCCGCCGCGATGGTGCCGGCCAGCACGAGCACGGCCAGCAGCAGCGTCACCCACGAGTGCTTCAGCGTCCAGCGCAGCACCGGGAGGTACGCCTTCTGCAGTCGAGACGGCGGGGCGTCGGGGTGCTCGGGGTCGACCACGCGCCCCTCGGCGTCGCGCAGCGGCTTGCCCGGGCGCAGGAACCAGTACGCGAGCACGGGAACGATCGTGAGCGCGACGAAGAGGGACGCCGTCATCGCGATGGTGACGGTGAGCGCGAACGGGCGGAACAGCTCGCCGGTGACGTCGCCGACGAAGGCGATCGGCAGGAAGACCGCCACGGTGGTGATGGTCGACGCGGTGATGGCCGCCGCGACCTCACGCACCGCGAGCAGGATCGCCCGGAGTTTGTCGGCGTCGCCCACGTAGTGGCGCTTGATGTTCTCGATCACGACGATCGAGTCGTCGACGACGCGACCGATCGCGATCGTGAGGGCGCCGAGGGTGAGGATGTTCAGCGAGTAGCCGAAGGCCTGGATGCCGACGAAGGTGATGAGCACGCTCGTCGGGATGGAGATCGCCGTGACGAGGGTGGAGCGCACCGACAGCAGGAACACCAGGATGATGATCACCGCGAACAGGAGCCCGAGCAGCCCCTCCTGCGCGAGCGCCTCGATCGACTGCTCGATGTAGGGCGCCTGATCGAACACGACGGTGAACTCGGCGTCGGCGCCCACGGCGTCCTGCAGGTCGGGGATGATGGCGGCCACGCCGCGGGAGACGTCCACGGTGTTGGCCGCGGGGAGCTTGGTGATCGACAGCGTGAGGGCGGGTTCGCCGTTGACGCGGGAGATCGATGTGACCGGGTCCTCGTCGAGTGCAACGTCGGCGACGTCGGCGATCGTCACGGCGCCGCCGGCGAGCTGCTCCGCCGAACCCGGAACCAGCGGGAGCGCCGCGATCTCGTCGACCGACGACAGCTTCGTGCCGGTCTGGACCGTGAGCGTCTGGTCGCCCTCGGTCACCGAGCCGCCTGGGAAGAGCACGCCGTTCTGGTCGAGCGCGTCGGTGATCGCCGTCTGGGTGTAGCCCGCTGCGGCGAGCGCCGCCTGGTCGGGGACGATCGTGACGCGCTGGCCCTGGCCGCCGATGATCGCCACCGCGCTGACGCCGTCGACGTCCTCGAGGTCGGGGATGACGCTCGCCTCGAGCTGCGCCTCGATGGTGCGCGCGTCGTCGTAGCCGGTGACGGCGAGGGCGATGACGGGCAGGTCGTCGATCGAGAACGAGACGACGTTGGGCTCCACGGCCTCCGGCAGGTCGCTCTTGATGCGGTTGATCGCCTGGAGGATCTTCTGCTCGGCGGTGGCCAGATCGGTGCCGTAGGTGAAGGACGCCTGGATGATCGACGCGTTGGTCGTGCTCGTGGCGGTCGTCGACTCCAGCCCGGGGATGCCCTGGATGGCCGTCTCGATCGGTGTCGAGACGTCGTTGTTGACGACGTCGGGCGAGGCGCCGGGGTAGGTCGTGAGCACCGACAGCTGCGGGAACTCGATCGAGGGGATCAGCTCCTGCTTGAGGCTCGTCAGCGCGAGGCCGCCGAAGATCGCCGCGACGATCGTGATGAGCGCAATGAGGGCGCGGTTCTTGAGGCTCAGGACGGCGAGATTCGACACGGGAGGCCTTTGCGATGCGAGGGTCAGCCGATACAGACCTGTATCGACTCCGATTGTCCCACGCGCACCCCGGCGGGACCTCCTCCCCGGGACGGATCCTGTCGGGGGTCCGCGGGAGGACCCCCGCTGGGGAGGAGGCGAGGATGCGCCCGGGCTCAGCGCGGGAGGAGCCCGCCGAGCATGAACCCCACCGCGGCGGCGATCACGGCGGCCACGAGCGTGCCCAGCAGGTTGAGCCATGCCCAATCGCGACGCCCGGCCTGCGCGAGCAGCACGCTCTCCACCGACACCGTGCTGAACGTCGTGAAACCGCCGAGCACGCCCACGCCCAGGATCGTCATCCACAGCGGGCCGATGACGGCGGCCATCCCGGTGAGGAGGCCGAGCGCGAACGACCCGGTCACGTTGACGACGAGGATGCCGAGAGGGAACACCCCGGTGCGGCCCCGCATCACGAGGCCGTCGACCACGTAGCGGCCCCCCGCGCCCAGGCCGCCGCCGATCACCAGGGCGACGAGCTCCAGGGCGCTCATTCCGCGACCTCCGGCGGCTCTGCCGCCCCGGGCCGCCCGGGTTGCTCGGGGTGGCCGGAGAGCCGGCGGCCGATCATGAGGCCCGCGGTGGCCGCCACCACACCGCCGAAGACCGACAGCACGACGAGGCCGAGTCCCACGATCGGCGCCGCGCTCGAGGTGGTGACCACGTGCACCGCGAAGGCGCTGTAGGTGGTGAATCCGCCCATCATCCCGGTGCCGAGGAAGAGCCGCAGCAGCGGGCGGCGACCGTCGAGCGCGCCGACGATCACGCCCAGCAGCAGCGATCCGGCGACGTTGATCCCGAGAGTGACCGCCGGGACCACCAGCGGATGGGTGCCCGCCGACAGCGGCACGACCAGCAGCGCGCGCGCCGCGACGCCGACGGCGCCGCCGAGGACCACGACGACGAGCGCGGCGGGAGAGAACCAGCGCGGGAGGGCCACGCCCTCACGCTAGGGCCACCTCAGCCGAGGATCAGGGCACGGATCGCCGATTCGGGCGATACCGACGTGTCCAGCAGCCGCCCCTTCTTGTACGCGCCGAAGACCCGTGGGTCGATGTAGGAGCCGCGCGCGACGGCGGGGGTGTTCCCCAGGGCCTCGGCGGTGGTGCGGACGGCGAGCACCTCGGCGCGCTTGCGGTCGGCGGCCGTGTCCACCGTTCCGATCCGCGCGAGGGCGTCGGCGGCGAGGATCGTGCCGCGGAGCGTGCGAAAGTCCTTCGCGGTGAACGTGCCGCCCGTCATCGCGCGCACATACGCGTTGACCTCTCTCGGCGTGAGCGGAACGCGTCGGCGGCTGCGCTGATACGCCAGCAGCGCGGACCCCGGGCGGCCGGCCGCCATCAGGGCGACCGCGATCGCGAGGTCCTCGTCGTCGATCTCCAGGCGCTGCCGCTTGCCGCTCTTGCCGGGGAAGCGCAGGCTCGTGAGCGTGCCCTCGATCACCGCGTCGCGGCGCTTGAGGGTGGTGAGCCCCCGGCTGCCGTGGCGCTCCAGGTAGCGCTCCGATCCCACGCGCGGGGCAGCCTGGTCCAGCAGCCGGAACGCGGCCGCCAGCACGCGCTCGCGGTCGAGATCCTCTCGCCGCAGCGACGTCGTCACGCGGGCGCGGGCGCGCGGCAGAGATTCGGCCAGCTGGAGCGCCCGGGCGAACTTGCCCTTGTCCCGCCCCGCGGTCCACTGCGGGTGGTAGACGTACTGCATCCGGCCGGCGTCGTCGATGCCCGTGGCCTGGATGTGGCCGTTCGGCGACGCGCAGATCCACACGTCCTGCCACGCGGGCGGGAGCACCAGCGCCACCACGCGCTCGCGCTCGGCGGCGGGCAGCGCCGCGCCGTCCGCGTCCACATAGCGGAAGCCGTTGCCGGCGCGCAGGCGACGGTATCCCAGGTCCACCCCGGGGCGGACGCGCACCAGTCTCGGCATTCCTTCAATCTCTCATGCGTCGTATGCGGCCGTCGGCATCGGCGGCCCCTCAGTGGGAGCGGAGCATCTCGATGAGCTCCGCCTTGCGCGCGCCGGAGTATCCGCGCAGGCCCAGCTCCTTCGCGCGGGCACGCAGGTCGGCCACCGTCCAGTCCTCGTAGTCTCCGGACGTGCCGCCGCGCCGTCCGACGGCCCGACGGCCGTCGCGGGCCGCGGCGTTCGAGATGCGCGCGGCCTTCTCCTTCGATGCGCCGTCCTTGCGGAGCTCCTCGTAGAGCTCCGGGTCCTTCAGGCTGTTCGATCCGCGTCCGCCGGGCATGGCATCCTCCTTCGACAGGGCGAGGCTACGGCCCGCCGCCCGCGCGGCCCGAGGGGCTTGACCACGGGACGGCGGCGGGAGTAGGCCGGAGTCGGTGCGTGCGGCGCCGAGGCCGTCGCCCGTCCGTCACCCCGCGTTCGCACGCGATAGCACCGCCGGTTCAGCAGCGTCAAGGGCCTGTCGCGCAACTGCCGCCGGGCCTACCTTCGGATCGAACGGTACCCCGCTCGCCGATCGGCTGCGGGCCCGCAGAACGGAGCAAACAGACATGAACATCGCACTCCTCGTCATCATCGTGGTCGCCATCGTGCTGGCCATCGTCAGCGGACTGAACGCCTCGCTGCAGTGGCTGCTGTGGGTCGCGCTGATCGTCGGCGTCATCGCCCTGATCGCCTTCCTGCTGCGCGTCGTGCGCGGTGGCAGCCGCACCTGACGGACTGAGAACGCAGAACGCCCCCACGGTGGATCGTGGGGGCGTTCTGCTGTGCACGGGGGCTCGCATGCGCGCGGCCACCGTGCCCCGGATCCGCGTCCGGACCGGGATCACAGGCGCGCCGCGGCGTAGTGCCTCAGCGCGTCGCGCACGAACTCGGCGCCCGCCTGGCCGCCGTAGTTCTTCGCGAACCGCGGATCCGCCACGTACATGTCGGCGAGTCCGCGCACGTAGCCCGCGACCTCTCCGCCGGGATCGCCCGCGGGGGTGCCGGGGATGCCGGTGAGCCACGCCACGTGACGCTCCGCCAGCGCCTGCGCCTCGTCGCCGTCGGACGGGATGCCGCGCGCGGCGGCGTGCGTCCAGGCGGCGCCGAGCTCGGTCGTCCGCCGCTGCCACTGCGCCTTGTCCTCCGCGCTCATGCCGCGCCACCAGGCGTCGCCCGCCGCGTACGCGTCGGCGCCCCAGCGCTCCTCGACCTCCGCGCGATACCGCGTGTGGTCGAAGCCGTCGAACATCTCCTCTGCCATCAGTTCCTCACCTCCTCTCATCGCCGCGATGGTCGTCTCGACCGACGCGATCTGCCGCGCCAGCCGCTCGCGCTCCTCGCGGAGCCAGGCCAGATGGCCCTCCAGCGCGCCCTCCTCGCTCGTGGGACGGGCGAGGATCTCGGCGATCTGCGGCAGCCCCAGTCCGAGTTCCCGCAGCAGCAGGATGCGCTGCAGCCGCACGAGCGCCGCGCCGTCGTACCGCCGGTAGCCGTTGCTCCCGACGCTCGACGGCGGCAGCAGCCCGAGCTCGCCGTAGTGCCGCAGGGTGCGGCTCGTCGTACCGGCGAGCTTCGCGATCTGCTGGATCGACCATTCCTTCGTCATGCCACCCACGGTAGATGTTGACGCTGCGTCAAGGTCAAGCGCTGCGTCAAGGTCAACTCCGGTGTGTCCCACTTTCCGCAGGGCTTGTCCCACTCTCCGCAGGGCATGTCCCACTCTCAGTCGATTCCGCCCCGCGAAACCAGCCGATTCTGGGACATGCCCACCACGGGTCAGCGCGCAGGCGATGCGCCGGCTGTCCGCCGCCCTCGCACCGGCTGACTTCCTCAGCCCGTCGGCATGTCCCACATTCGGTCGGAGTAACACCGGCTGAGCAACCGAAAGTGGGACATCCCGCACCGAAAGTGGGACAACAACAGCGGAAGGGTTGACAAAGTCGAGATATATCGTGTTACAGTGACGGCACGCGATATATCTCGATCCATCCGGATCATCGCGAAGGACTGAGGAGACATCATGACCCTGGAGAAGTGGCTCATCCACCCGGGCGAGACGCGCGTGATCGACATCGAGGGCGTGCGCAAGCTCAAGGTGGGACTGGTCGGCGGGCAGGTCGACGTCGTGGCCCACGACGAGCCCGGCATCCGCATCGAGGTGCACGGCGTGACCACGAAGGACCTGCGCATCGAGGCGACCGGCGACACCGTGGAGATCGACCACGCGCAGCTGCGCTGGGACAACTTCCTCGAGGTGTTCCGCAACTTCGGCAGCGGCGGGCCCAAGGCCGAGATCAGCGTCGCGGTGCCCCGCGGCACCGAGCTGAACCTCGGCGTCGTGAGCGCGAGCGCGCTCGTGTCGGGCCTAACCACCGACGCCCGCCTCAACACGGTCTCGGGCGACATCATCGTCGACGGACACACCGGCGACGTGTCGGTCAACGCCGTCTCGGGCGACGTCCAGATCCGCGGACTCGAGGGCGCCCTGAGCGCCAACTCGGTCTCCGGCGACGTCGCGGCGACGGGCCGCCTGCGCAAGGCCTCGGTCGACACCGTCTCGGGCGGGATGCTCATCGACACCGTCGGCGAGATCCTCGCCGTGAACCTCAACACGGTCAGCGGCGACGCGAGCGTGCGCGTGGACGAGGGACGCCCCGCCAACTACGTGCTCCGCAGCGTCAGCGGCCGGGTCACCGTCGACGGCGTCAAGCGCTCCACCTCCGCGCCGACCAACTACACCGACTCGGTGGGCGAGCTCAGCAGCAGCTTCGTCGACGTGCGGGTCAACTCGGTCTCCGGCGACGTCACCGTGCTGCGCCGGACGACCGACCCCGTCGGCGCCGACGACGCGCCGACCCCCGAGGAGTGGTGAGCATGGCTCCCGTCTTCTCGCACGGCGACCTGCGCCTGTACCTCCTCCGCCTGCTCGACGAGGGGCCGCGGCACGGGTACGACCTCATGCAGGCGCTGTCCGACCGCACCGGCGGCACGTACACGCCGAGCGCCGGCACCATCTACCCCCGCCTCGCCAAGCTCGAGGAGGAGGGCCTGGTCACCAAGACCGTCGACGGCCGCAAGACCGTCTACGAGATCACGGAGGCCGGCCGTGCCGAGGTCGCGGCGCGCGCCGACGACCTGGAGGGGATCGAGGCGGGACTCGCCGACAGCGTGCGGCTCATCGCCGATGAGGTCCGCGGCAGCGTGCGCGAGGCCATGAAGAGCCTGCGTGCGGACCTCGCCGCCGCCGCAGCGGCCGACCGCGCGACCGGACGCGGGGCGCCCGAGCGCACCGGACCCCCTCGGCCCGCCGACGACGCGCGTGCCGCGTCGCGGGAGCAGCTGCGCCGAGCCGATGCCGCCGTATCGGAGTTCCGCGCCACCGTCCGTGCCGACCTCCGGACGCACGTCGCCCGGGGCGGGAACCTGCCGGCCTCGGCCGTGGACGACCTCGCCGCCGCACTCACCGACGCCCAGCGGGCGCTCACGATCGCCCTGCGGGGCTGATCACCCGGCAGCCGGTCGCCCCGCCCCCGCGCGGGGCGGTCAGCTGTCGGGCCAGAGCTCCTCGTCGTCGCGGGCCGGCTGCTCGAGCGGGACCACGAGGATGGGGCGCGACTGCCGGTGCGCGAGGCGGGCGGCGACCGAACCGGTGAAGAACTCGCGGATCGACTCGCCCAGACCCCGCCGGCGCGTGCCGACGACGATGAGGCGGGCATCGGCGCGCTCGGCCAGGTGCTTGATGGCGAGCGCGGGATCGCCGACGAGCTGCTGGACGCTCCACTCCACGCCGCTCCCGTCGAGGACCGCCGCCGCGGCGGCCGTCACCGCGGCGAGCTGGCTCTCGCCGCCGGTGAGGTCGATGTCGATGGGCGCCGAGTGGACGTAGCCGTCGGGATCCTCGTAGGTCACGAAGCGCGTCACGTCGACATGGGCGACCAGCAGCGGGGCGCCGAAGAGCTTCGCGTAGCGCGCGGCCTCCTTCAGCACCCGGTTGGGCTGGTCGGGGATCGCTCCGACGATCACCGCGCGCTGGGGCACGGCTCCCCCCGAGCCGGCGTCGACGCCGTAGGGATCGGTCTGGTCGGTCATTGATCAGCCTCCGAACTCGTGGCGGACCCGTTGTCGACTCGTGATCGAGCGTGGTGTCCGCCGGGGACCGCGGCATCCGACGGCGAGCAGTCGGATGCCCCGTGTTATCCTGAATGCTACTCTTCCCGGCTGAGCGCCGGACCATTCTGCGACGGGCATATCACCAGGCCCGTGACTCTGAAATGAGGGGGTCTCGCATGGGGCGTGGCCGTCAGAAGGCGAAGCACACCAAGATCGCTCGCGAACTCAAGTACGACACGTACAACGTGAACTACTCCGCTCTCGAGAAGGAGCTCGGTCACCACGAAGAAGACGCGTACGTCGACAAGTGGGCCGATCAGTACGCCGACGACGAAGACGAGCTCGAGAAGGCCTGAGCCCGACCGACGTCGACCCGGACCTGGTCACCAGGTCCGTCCGTGGCGACGCTCCCATTCGTCCTCGACCGTGCCGGGGCGCGCCAGTCGCACGCCCGCGGGGATCGACGCCACGATCACGAGGGCCAGGGCGATCAGCGGGATCGTCCAGGACTCGGTGAGATCGTGCACGATGCCGACACCGAGCGGCAGCGCCGCGACGATCGCGTAGCCGATGCTCTGCACGAATCCGCTGAGCGCGACCGCGGTCTCATGGGTGCGCGCCCGGATGCCGATGAGCGCCAGGGCCAGCGGGAAGAAGAGCGGCGTCGTGCCCAGGAGCACCACCCACAGCACGGGTGCGGCGCTCGGCGCCCAGAGGAGACCGGCGACCGCGGCCAGCCCGGCCACGACGGCGACCGCGAACAGCACCGGGATGACCCTGCGGCGTGAGGCCAGCACGGGCACCACGAGTGCCGCGGGCAGCCCCATGACCGCGAACAGCGACAGGAGCGCCCCGGCCTGCGCGGGCGTCACCCCCGCGGTGTCGACCAGCAGCGACGGCAGCCACGCGAAGCTCGTGTACGCCACGGCGCTCGAGACGAGGAAGGTGACCGTCACCGCCCACGCGAGCGGGAGCCGCCAGAGGCGGCCGAACAGGCGGGGGTTCGCCTGCTCGATGTCGACGGCGAGGGCCGCGCGCTCGCGGACCAGGAGCGCGACCCAGGGCAGGATCGCCAGCGCGCTGAAGACCGCCCACAGCCCGAGCGAGGTGCGCCAGTCCACGGCATCGGCCACGGGCACGGCGAACAGCGGCGGCAGGAAGGTCGAGAACGCCATCGTCGTCGAGTAGAGGGTCGTCACCAGCCCGATGCGGTCGGGGAAGTACTTCTTCACGAGCGGCGGCAGCAGCACGTTGCCCACACCCACCCCCGCGAAGATGACCGCCGTCGTGACGGCGAGCATGCCGGCGTCGGTCGACAGTCCGCGCGCGACGAGCCCCGCCGAGACGACGACGAGCGCCACCACGGTCAGCCGCTCGAGCCCCAGTCGCCGCTCCAGCCGTGGCGTGAGGAGCCCGAACAGCGCGAAGCACACGGGCGGCGCGGTGCCGATGGCGCCGACGATCCAGGCGGGCACGTCGAAGTCGACGCGGATGTGGTCGAGCACCGGCGAGAGCGAGGCGACCGCCGATCGCAGCGAGAAGGCGAACAGCGCGATGCCGATGAGGGCCAGGACGCGGCCCCGCCACAGCGGGCGGGGGGAGGCGGACGTCACCGCCCCAGCCTAGGCGGTCGCCGCACGCTCGGGCGCGTCAGCTCTCCTGGGTGCCCTCGACCCAGGCGAGGTACTCCTCGGACACGGTGCCGGTGATGTAGCGGCCGTCGAAGCAGCTCATGTCGAGGTCCTCGACGTCGGGCGAGCCCTCGAGGATGGCGGCCTTCAGGTCGGCGACCTCCTGGTACACGAGGTAGTCGCAGCCGAGCTCCTTCGCGATCTCGGGGATCGTCCGGCCGTGGGCGACGAGCTCCTGCCGCGACGGCATGTTGATGCCGTACACGTGGGGGAAGCGCACCGGCGGGGCGGCCGAGGCGAACGTCACCGAGAGCGCACCGGCATCCCGCGCCATCTGGATGATCTCGCGCGAGGTCGTGCCGCGGACGATCGAGTCGTCGATCAGCAGCACGTTCTTGCCCTTGAACTCGCTCGACATCGCGTTGAGCTTCTGGCGCACGCTCTTCTTGCGCACCGCCTGGCCGGGCATGATGAAGGTCCGGCCCACGTAGCGGTTCTTGTAGAAGCCCTCGCGGTACTCGATCCCGAGCTTCCGGGCCACCTGCATGGCGGCCGGCCGCGACGAGTCGGGGATCGGCATCACGACGTCGATGGATCCCTCGGGCGTGTACTTGGCGATCGTGTCGGCGAGACGCTCGCCCATGCGCAGCCGCGCCTCGTAGACCGAGATGCCGTTCATGATGCTGTCGGGGCGGGCGAGGTACACGTACTCGAACGAGCAGGGCACGAGCTGCGGCTTCGTCGCGCACTGCTGGGTGTGGAGGTTGCCGTCGAGGTCGATGAACACGGCCTCACCGGGCTCGACGTCGCGGACGACCTCGAAGCCGCCGTTCTCGAGCACGAGCGACTCGGAGGCGACGGTCCACTCGTACCGCGCGCCGGTCGCCGAGCCGGCCGCGTGGGCCGCCGGGCTCGTCGCCGGGTCGACCTTGCGGGTGCCGAGGATCAGCGGACGGATGCCGAACGGGTCGCGGAAGGCGAGCAGGCCGTAGCCCGCGATCAGGGCGATCGCGGCGTAGGAGCCCTCGACGCGCTCGTGGACGCGGCTGACCGCCTGGAAGATCTGCTCGGGGTCGAGCTCCAGCCCCGAGATCGACTGCTGCAGCTCGTTCGCGAGGACGTTGACCAGCAGCTCGGTGTCGGACGACGTGTTCAGGTGGCGACGGTCGTTGCGGAACAGCTCCTCGGTGAGCTCGCGCGTGTTGGTGAGGTTGCCGTTGTGGACCAGGACGATGCCGTAGGGCGCGTTGACGTAGAAGGGCTGCGCCTCCTCCTCGCTGGAGGCCGTCCCCTTCGTCGCGTACCGGACGTGGCCGAGGCCGATGTTGCCGAGGAGGGCGCGCATGTCCCGCGTGCGGAACGCCTCGCGGACCTGTCCCTTGGCCTTGAAGATGTGGAAGACGCCGTTGGGCTCCGCCGTGGCGATGCCGGTGGAGTCCTGACCGCGGTGCTGCAGGAGGAGCAGCGAGTCGTAGACCTCCTGGTTCGCGGGTCCCTGACCGACGACCCCGACGATTCCGCACATGTATTACTCGACCATCCCGGTGTCACTCAGCCCCTGCATCGCGGTACGCGCCGACGAGGCGCACGGCGCCGCCGTCGACGCCCTTGGCGCCCTGCTCGAACTCTCCGTCCGGCCGCGCGTCGTCGCGCACCACGCCGACCTGCCAGGTGGCGATGCCCTCGGCGGTGAGGGCGGCGGTGGCGGCGGCGGCCTGATCGGCGGCGACGACGGCGAGGAAGCCGATGCCGAGGTTCCAGGTGCCCTCGGTGGCGGTGAGCTCCAGCCCGCCGAGGTCGGCGAGCACCCGGAAGACGGGAGCCGGCGACCAGGTCGCACGGTCGACGTCGACCCACGTGCCCTGCGGGAGCACGCGGGCGAGGTTGGCGGCGATGCCGCCGCCGGTCACATGGCTGAGGGAGTGCACGGCGTCCGGCAGACCGTCGATCAGCCGCAGGAGGGGCGAGGTGTAGAGGCGCGTGGGCTCGAGGAGCGCCTCGCCCCAGGTGGTGCCGAAGTCGGCGGCGTTGTCGCCGTAGCCGATCCCCGCGCCGGCGACGATGTGGCGCACGAGGGAGTACCCGTTGGAGTGGAGGCCGCTGGAGGCGAGGGCCAGCACGACGTCGCCGCCGCGCACCCGGTCGGCGCCGAGCACCTTCGAGGCCTCGACGATGCCGGTCGCCGCTCCGGCGACGTCGTAGTCGCCGAGTCCGAGGAGGCCGGGGTGCTCGGCCGTCTCGCCGCCGACCAGGGCGGTGCCGGTGGCCGAGCAGCCGTCGGCGATGCCGCGGACGATGTCGGCGATGCGCTCGGGGTAGACCTTGCCGCACGCGATGTAGTCGGTCATGAACAGCGGCTTCGCGCCCACCACGACGATGTCGTCGACGACCATGCCGACGAGGTCCTGGCCGATCGTGTCGTGCTTGTCGATGGCCTGCGCGATGGCGACCTTCGTGCCGACTCCGTCGGTGGAGGTCGCCAGCAGCGGCTTCTCGTACGACAGGAAGGCCGAGGCGTCGAAGAGGCCGGCGAAGCCGCCGACACCGCCCAGCACCTCCGCCCCGTGGGTGCGCCGGACCGCCGACTTCATCAACTCGACGGCGAGATCGCCTGCCGCGGTGTCGACGCCGGCTTGGGTATAGGGATTCGGTGGGGTCGAGGCCACACGACCAGCCTACCGGCCCACCGGGGCAGTGGGAGCCGGGCTCGGGCCGCCGCTCGGGCCCGGCCGTTGCCTAGGATGGCGGCATGAACGCCGCCGCCGGACCGGAGTGGGTCGTGCGCGAGGACGCCGGGCTCCCGGTGCTCGTCGCGCTGTACCTGCGACAGGTGCTCGGCCTGCGCTTCCCCGAGGAGCTCCCGCTGCTGCGCGGGGTGCCGGCGGCCGAGGCGGGCGAGTTCGAGAGGTCCCCCGCCCTGGAGCGGCAGTGGCGGGCGTTCTGGGAGATGACCGTGGAGCCGCAGGCGCATCCGTCGCCCGTGCCCCTGGACCTCGTGGACGGCTACGACATGCTGATCGCGCTGCCCACGGAGGGCTTCGACGAGCTGCGCGGGGCGATCGCGGGCCACGGCCCCGAGGCCGTCGCCGTCGCCCGCCGCGCGCACGAGCGCTACCGGGCGGGGCTCGGCACCGGCTCGTCCTACCGCGCCTATGCGAGCGCGATCGCGCAGCACGAGCGCAACGTCGGGCGACGCGCGCACTCGTTCGAGCTGAACGTGCAGGTGCTGCCGCTCACGCAGCGCGGCGTGTGGTGGATCGGCTCGCTCACCGTCGCGGTCACCGACGGGCTCCGCGGAGACGTGGCGGCGTTCGACTCCGCGATCGCGCCGGTCATCGCCGACCTGGCCTGACGGGGCCGCCCGGGGCGGCGGGCCGTCGCGCGGGAAGTGGCGCGGGCTCGCGGCGGGCCGGCGCGGGCGGGCGGGCTCAGGCCTCGGGGAGCTGCTCGACCACGGTCTCGCGGTCGATCCGCACCTCGCGGGTGCGACGTCCGACGACCCGGTCGAGGATGAGCGCGACCGCGCCGCCGAGCGCGATCCCCACGGGGATGCAGATCAGCGCCACGAAGCCGAGCACCTGCGGAGTGGAGTAGACGACGCGCGTGTACTCGCTCATCTGCCGGGTGCCGTCGAAGGCGAGGGTGAGCACGATCGCGACCAGCAGCCCGAGCACCGCGCCGGCGACCATCAGCCGTCCGTAGCGGGGGCTCCGGCGCAGCTGCGCCGACTCGAGGTGGTGCTCGGTGTGCGACATGGCATCCATTGTCCCACCGGGCGGCCGCCCGCGGGGGCCCGCAGCCTGGGAGTCAGCCCCGGGACGGGCTCGCGGGCGCGGGCTCGCGGGTGCCCGCCCGGCGGACGATCAGGGGCGCAGCGGCAGCACCGGCGTGAGGTCGGCGCGGGTGCCCGAGGCGAGGATGCGGCCGGCGGCGGTGGCATCCGTCCAGCTCTCCGCCCCGGTCGCCAGTGCGATCCAGGTGCGGGCGTCGGTCTCGACCACGTTCGGCGGCGTGCCGCGGGTGTGGCGCGGGCCCTCGATCGCCTGCACGGCGCCGAAGGGGGGCACGCGCACCTCGACCGAGTTGCCCGGGGCCTTCTCGGCGAGCAGCTGCAGCAGGTAGCGCACGGCCGTCGCGAGCTCCGCGCGGGCGGGCGTCTCGGCCGCGGCGACCGCCGCGAGCGCCGCGCGCCCCTCGTCGACGGTGATCTTCCGAGCCATGTGCTCCACGGTAGCCGTTCGCAACTCCGGAAGTCCGTGTGCCGGACGCCCGGGAGCGGGCCTCCCGTGCCCCCGCGGCCCGATCTTCCGGAGTTGCGCACGCGTCGGCGGCCGCACGGCGCGGCGACCGGCCTCGGTAGGCTGTGCGGGTGCGCATCCTCGTCCTCGGTTCCGGTGCCCGCGAGCACGCCATCCTCCTCGCCCTGAAGGCGGAGGCTGCCGGTCACGAGCTGTTCGCGGCACCCGGCAACGCCGGTATCGCCGCCGACGCGGTCCTCGTGCCGGACCTCGACGCGAACTCGCCGGCGGCCGTGACCGACTACGCCAACGCGGAGCGGATCGACCTCGTCGTGATCGGTCCCGAGGCGCCCCTGGTCGCCGGCGTCGCCGACGCGCTGCGGGAGCGCGGCATCCCCGTCTTCGGCCCCGGCAAGGCGGCCGCGCAGCTGGAGGGCTCCAAGGCGTTCGCCAAGCGGGTGATGGACGCCGCCGGCGTGCCGACCGGACGCGCCACCCGCGCGCACTCGCGCGACGAGGTCGCCGCGGCCCTCGACGAGTACGGCGCGCCCTACGTGGTCAAGGCCGATGGGCTGGCCGCCGGCAAGGGCGTCGTCGTGACCTCCGACCGCGACGCCGCGCTCGCGCACGCCGACGCGTACCTGCCGACCGGGCCGATCCTCGTGGAGGAGTTCCTGAGCGGCCCCGAGGTCTCGCTCTTCTTCGTCTCCGACGGCGACACCGTGCGGGCGCTCAGCCCGGCGCAGGACTTCAAGCGCGCCTACGACGGCGACGCGGGCCCCAACACCGGCGGCATGGGCGCCTACTCGCCCCTGCCGTGGCTCGCGGGCGCCTTCGGCGGCGAGGACGCGTTCGTCGAGGAGGTCACCCGCACCGTCGCCGAGCCGGTGATCCGGCGGCTGGATGCCGAGGGCACGCCCTTCATCGGACTCCTGTACGCGGGCCTCATCCTCACCGAGCAGGGGATCAAGGTCATCGAGTTCAACGCGCGCTTCGGCGACCCCGAGACCCAGGTCGTGCTCGCGCGGCTGGTCACGCCGCTGTCGAGCCTGCTGCTGGCGGCGGCGTCCGGCACCCTCGAGGACGAGCCGGCGCCCGCGTTCGCGGAGGCCGTCGCGGTGACGGTCGTGCTGGCGAGCGAGGGCTACCCGGAGGCGCCGGTCACGGGGCGTGCGATCACCGGGCTGGAGGCCGCGGCATCCGTCGAGGGCGTCCACCTGGCGCACGCCGCGACCGCGGAGCGCGACGGCGGTCTCGTGGCGACCGGCGGCCGCGTGCTCAACGTGGTGGCGCTCGGCAACACCTTCACCGAAGCGCGGGAGCGCGCCTACCGCGCGCTCGGCGAGATCTCGCTCGAGGGTGCCCACCACCGTACCGACATCGCCGCGCGCGTCGCCGACTGACGCACGGCCGGGTCCGCCCGACTGCCCCGCCGAGCCGACACGCTTCTGCCGAGCCGACACGCTCCGCGCGGTTCACAGCGTGTCGGCTCGGGTAAAGCGTGTCGGCTCGGCGAAGGGGACGACGGCGAGGGCACGCCGGCGGCGAGGGGCTCAGTGCGCGACGGACTCGGGGCGGCGGAGGAACAGCACCGCCACCACACCGATGAGGAGCACGCCGGCGGGCACCAGGATCGACTCCGCCATCGCGGTGGAGAAGCCGTCGATGACGAACGGCGGAAGGGTGCCGCCCCCGAAGCTCTCGGTCGCATCGCCGGCGCCGGGCAGGTTCGCACTCAGCCGGGACTGCATGACGGCGGCGATCGCGGCCGAGCCGATGACCGACCCCACGGTGCGCGTCGTGTTGTAGATGCCCGCGCCGGCGCCGGCCTGGCGCGGCGGCAGGTCGCGCGTCGCGGTGGTCGCGAGCGGACCCCACATGCCGGCGTTGCCGACTCCCATGAGCGCGGACGGCAGGAGGAACATCCAGATGGGCGTGTCCACGTTCATGAGCGTCGAGTACCAGAACAGGGAGACCGCGACCATCAGCAGGCCGGGCACCAGCAGGAGCCGCGGGTCGGTGCGGTCCAGCAGGCGCCCCGCGAACGGCGCCAGCACACCCGACAGCACGGCCATCGGGATGAGGAGGAGCGCCGCCTGCGTCGGGGTGAGACCGCGCGCCAGCTGCACGAAGAACATGAGCGGCAGCGACATGCTCGTCACGGTGAACCCGACCGCGGCGATCGTGAGGTTCGCGACCGAGAAGTTGCGGTTCGCGAACAGCTCCAGCGGCACCAGGGGCTCGCTGCGGGTGCGCGACTGCGTCCAGATGAACACCGCGAGCACCACCACGCCGGCGCCGATCATGAGCCAGATCCACGTCGTCCACGCGAACTTCTCGCCCTCCTGGAGACCGAAGACGATGAGGAACAGCGCGACCGCGCTCAGCACCACGCCCACGAGGTCGAACCGGTGCGGGTGGGTCTCGAGCGAGGGCACGAGCATCCACGCCAGGACGAAGCCGATGACTCCGACGGGCAGGTTGACGAAGAAGATCCACTCCCACCCGAGGCCGTCGACCAGCAGACCGCCGGCGAGGGGGCCGATCAGCGTCGCCATGCCCGCCGTCGCGCCCCACAGTCCCATGGCCGCCCCGCGCCGGTTGGCCGGGAAGGTGCGGGTGATGACCGCCATCGTCTGCGGCGTCATGAGCGCCGCGCCGAGCCCCTGCACGGCGCGGGCGACGATCAGCATCTCCAGCGTCGAGGACAGGCCGCACCACAGCGAGGCGAGCGTGAAGATCGCCAGCCCGATGAGGTAGATGTTCTTCGGCCCGAAGCGGTCGCCGAGCCGGCCGGTGATCAGCAGCGGCACCGCGTACGCGAGCAGGTACGCCGAGGTGACCCACACGACGTTGTCGAGGTTGTTGGTGTCGGCATCGAGCGCGGCCTTGATCGCGGGGTTCGCGACCGAGACGATCGTCGTGTCGACGAGGATCATGAAGAACCCGATGACGAGCGCCCACAGCGCCGGCCACGGACTCCGCTCGGGAGTGCGGTCCGGGGTGCGGTCGGAGGCACGGGGCGGGACGGATGCGGAGGCGGCGCCCGCGGTGTGCGCCGGAGTGGTCGAAGGATCGGTCATGCGATCACGCTCTCTCTGAAGGCCGCGAGGCGGGCCAGGGTGGCGGCGGGCACCTCGTGCACGCCCCAGGGGATGTCGGGGTCGGCGAGACGGGCGAGGAGCCCGTCGAGCCAGGCGAGGTCGGCGCCCACGATGTGCCGCTCGCGGTCGAGCTCCACGATGAACTGCAGCGGCACGCCGCGCTCCTGGGCGCCGGCGAGGCTCGCGTCGAGGCCGTCGAGGTCCGCGGCGAGCGCGGCGCGGCGCCGGCCGAGGAGCTCGGCGACCTCGCTGCGGGGCAGGTCGTGGGCCTCGCCGAGCGCGACGCGGAACTCGAGGATGCCGTCGATGCGCGGCAGGCGGTCGCGCACCCAGTCGTCGGCCGCGGCGCGGCCGGCGTCGGTGACCGTGTACGTCGTGCGCTCCGGCCGGTTGCCGTCGCGGTCCACGCCGGCCTGCGCGACGAGACCGCACCGCTCCAGGCGGGACACCGTGTGGTACAGCGTGCCGCGCGAGCCGCCGACGATCCGGTCGTAGCGTCGCTGCCGCAGGAGCCGGAGCATCTGGTACGGGTGCATGTCGCTCTCGCGCAGGAGGCCCAGCACGACGACACCGAGCGGCGTGAGGGCGCGCGCGGCGTCGGTCATGTCGTCCCCCCTGCTGCGTCCAGCGCCCGTCCGCGGGAATTGTCCCGGCCGAAGACTGTGCGTCGAATAGTCCAGATGGACTATATACCCGTTCGCCGACACCGGTATCAGGCGGAGGCGGATTCCCTCCTTCCCGATGAGGCGACGTCCGCCTCCACCTCGCGAAACGGAGCTGCTCATGCGCACCGAACTGCACCCCGCCGACCCGGAGCACACCGAACCGGAGCACGCCGACCCGCGCCGCGGCCACCGCCGCCGCCGCGACCGCCGCGACGGCCGCGACGGCCGCCCGGTCACCGTCACGTTCGGCATCGACCGCCGCGACCTCCGCCTCACCGAGACACCGCTGGGCGTCATCGTGGCGCTCGAGGACTTCACCACCGGCGGCGCGCCCGGTCATCCCGCCCTTCCCTCCGCCCGGGTGCGCATCGCCGCGCCCGACGGCATGTGGCCCGTCGGCCTGACCGTCGAGTCCGAGAAGTGGACGCGGGTGACGCGGGGCCTCACCTTCGTGGCTCCCGCGCAGCACGCCCGTCCGGCGCCCCGCACGACGCACGTCCACTGCGACGCCGACTGCAGCTGCCGCCGCACCGACCGCGCGCCCATCGACACCGGGTTCCCGGCGCCGCCGGTGGTGCCGCCCGACGTCGACGCGTACCTCGCCGCCGCGGAGGAGCCGCCGCCCGTGGTCCGCAGCGGCGGGATCGAGATGATCGGAGGCATCCGCATCGCCGTCCTGGAGATCGCCCCGGTGCGGATGACCCGCAAGGCCGTCCTGGAGCTCTGCGTCTCGTTCACCGTGACCGTCGCGTTCGGCGCCGAGCCGGTCGTCGACGATCGGGAAGCGGCCGCGCAGGAGTTCCGCGAGCGCTTCGGCGACGCGTTCGACGAGGAGCGCCTGCGGCTGCGGCCCGAAGCGATGCCCGTCAGCGAGGCGGAGAGCGCGACAGCGCGCGAGATCGCCCGCGGGTCGGTGCTCAACCCCGAGGCCATCGGGAAGCTCGACCTGTCCTGGCCGCGCTTCGAGTTCCCCTCGGCGTACGTGATCGTCACCGACGACGCGACCTGGGACAACGCCACCATCACCCGCGGCGCCGCGCGGCCCGGCATCGTCGCGCAGTTCGAACGCCTCGCGCAGGCCAAACGGGCCCGCGGGATCAGCGCACGCGTGGTCACGGTGAGCGAGATCGTCGACGGACGCTGGGGCGACTTCCGCACCGGCTCGCGCGACCTCGCCGAGGTGATCCGGAGATTCCTCGCGGACAAGCGCGAGGACTGGGGGATCTCGTGGCTGCTCGTCGGGGGCGACGTCTCGATCGTCCCCGCCCGGCAGGCGGCCGGCGGCGTCCTGGGTGGAGTCTCGGTGGGCACGAAGGCGACCCCCGACAACGGCCAGAGCTTCTGGACGGGGGATCACCTGCGCATCCACGCGCACGCACTGGGCGACTGGTGGGGCAACAGCGCCGACAACCGCCTGACGCGGATCAGCGACGGCACGCTGATCCCGTACGACGCAGCCGGCACCTCGGGAAGCGCGTCGCCCGGCTGGTACTTCACGACGGGCGACGACTACGCCACCCGGAGCGCGATGCCGACAGAGTGGATCCGCGTCGAGGGGCCGCGGGCGCTCATCGAGACGCCGCTGCAGTTCCTGTACGCGTGGAACACGATCCCCACCGACTTCTACTACGCGAGCCTCTCGAGCTTCATCGTCACGACCGCCCGTCTCCACGTCGGACCCTTCACCTTCACGGTGCCGTGGGTGTACGTGCCCGAGCACGCGTGGGATGCCGCGGGCAACGGCGTGTACGGGCAGAACCACGCCGACGGCACCGACATCGACGGCGTGGTGCTGCGCACCGACCTCAGCGTCGGGCGGGCTCCGGTCGAAGACGCCGCGCAGGCACAGGTCTTCGTCGACAAGACGCTCGCCTACGAGCGCGCCGGCGGCGGCTGGGGGCTCCTCGCCGATCGCGACTGGCCGCGCCGCATGGTGCTCGTGTCGTCGGACTGGGGCGGGCGCACCTTCCTGTGGCCGACGGCCTCCGCCGTCCCCGGCGACGATCAGTTCGTCACGCAGGCGTCGCAGAGCCGCGCCCTGCTGAAGCTCGCCGGCCCGCCCGCCGACTTCACGTGGGACCTCGTCGCACGCATCAGCGAGACCGACCGTCGCGAGCTGCCGTTCAAGACCGACCCGTCGGCGTCGGTCCGCGGCTGGTACTACGCGATGTCGGCCACCGACGACCGGCCGAGCGCGATCCGCATCCCGCTGTGGTTCATCACGCTCACCTTCCCGGTGCCGAGCGCGTGGATCGTCGTCCACGGCGTCGCGGCGGAGCGCGCGCCGGCGGCGTACGAGTTCAACCCCCGCAGCGCGGAGGGATCGATGGCCGATCAGGAGCGGCTGCGCCGGCAGATCCGCGCCGAGGTGCCCGGCATCGACCGGTTCTCCCGGCACTACGAGGACGAGCGGGACCTCCCCTGGTTCGACCGCTGGGCCGCCCCCGTGCAGTACCTGACCGAGTCCGGGCTCCGGGGCGGCCTCGACGCGGCGCCGCACCTCGTGTCGCTCTCCGGCCACGGCAGCCAGTCCGGGGTCGCGCACCTGAGCACCTCGATGGCGCAGGCGCTCCGCAACGGCGAGCCGGGTTTCATCGGCTACGCCGACTCGTGCCTCACGAACGGGTTCGACGCGAGCGACGCGATGTCCGAGGCGCTCCTGCTCAACGGAGCGGGCGGCGCCGTCGGATACGTCGGCAATACGCGGTTCTCGTGGATCGGCGTCGGCGACGACTTCCAGCGCGCCTTCTTCCACCGCCTCGCATCGACGCGTCATCTCGGGCTCCTCAACGACAGCCGCCTGAGCGTGTTCGGCACGACCGGATACTGGAGCGGCTACGACCGCTGGCAGATCTTCAGCCTCAACCTCCTCGGCGACCCGGAGCTGCGCGTGTACCGCGCCGCCTTCCCCCGGCTCGTCGTCGAGGCCGATCCCGGGCACGACCGCCTCCGGGTCACGGTGGAGCGGGCCGAGCCCGTCCCCGGGCGCCCCGGGGACCCCGGCCCCGTCGAGGGCGCGCTGGTGCACGTGCGTGCGGTCGACGACGGGCAGGGCGAGGAGGTGCTGCTCGAGACGGATGCCGACGGGTTCGCGAAGGTGCCGCGCGCGCTGCGGGGTCGTGCACTCGAGGTCACGGCCTCCCATGGCGACGCCGCCGTCACCGTGGTGGAGCTCGCCGGCCGCGAAGGCTGAGGGGCGAGATCCGCAGCGGTCACGGTCAGGCGTGGACGATCGCGCCTGACCGAGGGAGCGTCCCGTCGAAGGTGAGGGGGACGGCGCGGGCGCGCGCGAGGTCGAGATCGTCGACGGCCTGTACGTGGACGTGCGGCTCGGTGCTGTTGCCGGAGTTGCCGCAGCGCGCGACGGGATCGCCGCGTCCGACGCGGTCCCCCGCGCGGACCAAGGCGCTCCCCTGCTGGAGGTGGCACAGCGCCACGAGGATGCCGTCGGCCTCGACGATCACGTGATTGCCGGCGAGCGCGGACCAGCCCTCCCGTGCCCGGCACGCCTGCGTCAGCGCGTAGCCGATCGAGGGCAGCCCGCGGAAAGCGGCGTGGTCGGGCGCGGCATCGGCGACTCCGACGACGTTCCCGGCGACCGGCGAGCGCAGCGGGCGACCGAACCCCCCGAACCGCTCCGGCGGCTCGGGGCGCACGAGCGAGGCCGCCGTGAAGGGCGCCGACCTCCCCTCCTCGCCGACGAAGACGAAGTCGATCGCGTAGGAGCTCGCGAAGCGGGTCGTGCCATGGCTCGGCACCCGGTCGACGGGGCTGTTGAGGGCGCGCCATCGACCCTCGAAGGGGTAGGCGAGATCGATGACCATGGCGCAGTCGCCTCCATCCGGGGGCGCGCGGCGCGGTCCCCGCCGCCAGCCTGTCACTCGTGGCGCGTTCGCGGGCGCCTCGCCCGGTGCGGCGCACGCGGCTCGGGTCCTAGTGTGTGCTCATGAGCCGCCCGCACGAGCAGTTCGACGACATCGCCGCCGCGTACCTCACGCGCGATGGCGTGGACATCGGCCCGATGTTCGGAAGCGAAGGACTGCGCATCCGGGGGAAGGTCTTCGCGTTCGTCGTGAAAGACGGCATCATCGCCAAACTCCCTGAGGATCGCGTCACCCACTGGGAGGAGAGCGGCCGTGCCGAGCGGATGATCATGCGGGAGCGCGCGATGCGGGAGTGGGTGCACGTGCCCGACGCCGCCGCGGATCTGTGGCCCGAAGTCGTCGCGGAGGCGTTCGCCTTCGTCGACGAGATCACCCCCTGACTGCGACCGCGGGCTGTGGATAACTCTCTTCGATCATCGAACATCTGTTCTATTCTCGACGCATGACCACCCCGCTCCATCGCATCGCCGAGGCTCTCGACGCGCTCGCGAGCGCGGGCGGCGAGCGCGCGCCCGAGGCGCTGTCACCCGGCGAGCTGATCGCGGTGACCGCCGCTTTCGGGGCGCTCCGGCGGCACGTCGAGGCGGCGTTCGCGCCCGTGGCGGCAGAGGTCGCCCGGCAGTCCCGCGCAGAACTCGGTCGCGACTCGCTGGCGAGGCGACAGGGCTTCCGGACTCCGGTGGCGATGATCGCGACCGCCACCGCCTCTACCGGCGGCGAGGCGGCGCGACTCCTGCAGGTCGGCGAGGCCACGGCACCGCGCCGGTCGCTCACCGGCGAGCTGCTGCCGGCCGCTCACCCGCACGTGGCCGCGGCGTTCGCCGCGGGCGCAGTCGGCACCTGGGCCGCGTCGCAGATCGTGGGGCTGCTCGACCGCCTCGCGTTCCGGGTCAACGCCGCCCGGCGCGACGACGCCGAGCGGCAGTTGGTCGATCTCGCCCCCGGGCTCCGTCCCGATGAACTCACGCGGGTGATCGCGCGCGCCGAGGCGCACCTCGACCCCGACGGCGTCGAACCCCGCGAGCACGAGCGACGCGACGACCGCTCGCTGATGATCCAGGAGCGTGATGGTATGACACTCCTCACGGCCCGACTCGACCCCGAGACTGCCGCGCCGGTCCGGGCGGCGATCGACGGGATCGTCACCGGCGCGCTGCGCCGCAACGAGCACCGCGAGGAGGCGGAGCGCGACCAGCGCAGCGTGAAGCAGCTGCAGGCAGACGCGCTCGCCGACCTCTGCCGTCACGCGCTCGGCTGCGATGCGCTGCCCGCTGCCCCGTCGGCGACCGTGGTCGTGCGCGTCGCGCTCGACGCCCTGATCTCCGGTGAGGGCGTGGCGACCATCGACGGAATCGACACCCCCGTCAGCGCCCGGACCGCGCGCCGGATCGCCGCCGACGCCGAGCTCATCCCGTGCGTGCTGGGCGGCGAGTCCGAGATCCTCGACTGGGGAAGAGCCAAGCGCCTCTTCACCCGCTCGCAGAAGCTCGCCCTCGGGGAGCGCGACGGCGGCTGCGCGTCCTGCGGGGCGCCCGCCGCGTGGACCCACGTGCACCACATCCGATGGTGGGAGCGAGACCGCGGGACGACCGACCTTGCCAACGGAGTGCTGCTGTGCTCCGGGTGCCACCACCGCATCCACGACGACGGCTGGGAGGTCGAGGTCGACGGGACGGGTACGACCGCCACGGTGTGGCTCATCCCGCCACCCTGGATCGACCCCACCCGCGCGCCGCGCCGCGGAGGTCGCGCGCGTTACGAGCTGACGGCGTGAACGGCCGGCCTCCGGGCACCGCCGCGCTCATCGACGCCGCGACCAGACGCACCGCCCTGACGCGGCGACCCGGATAATGGACGGGTGACCGACGCGCGCGAACTCCCCGGCTGGACCCACGTGTACTCGGGCAAGGTGCGCGACCTGTACCGTCCCGCGGAGGACGCGGACGCCGCCGAGGGGATCATGCTCGTCGTCGCGAGCGATCGCGTGAGCGCGTTCGACCACGTGCTGAGCCCCGGCATCCCCGAGAAGGGCGCGCTGCTCACCCGCCTCAGCCTGTGGTGGTTCGACCAGCTCGCCGGCGCCGACGGGGGACGCGCGATCCCGAACCACCTCGTCCCCGGGACGGAGCCGCCCGCCGAGGTCGCGGACCGCGCGATGGTCGTCCGCGCGCTCGAGATGCAGCCGATCGAGTGCGTCGTCCGCGGCTACCTCACCGGATCGGGATGGGCGGAGTACCGCGCGACCCAGACGGTGTGCGGCATCGGCCTCCCGGGCGGTCTCGCCAACGGCGACCGCCTTCCCGAGCCGATCTTCACGCCGGCGTACAAGGCGCCGCTCGGCGAGCACGACGAGAACATCAGCTTCGCCCGCACCGCCGAGATCGTGGGACCCGACCGTGCGGCCGAGCTGCGCGACGCCTCGCTGGAGATCTACGCCCGGGCCGCCGCCGTCGCCGAGGCGAAGGGGCTGATCCTCGCCGACACCAAGTTCGAGTTCGGCCTCGACGCCGACGGCGTCCTCACCCTCGCCGACGAGGTGCTCACCAGCGACTCGTCGCGGTACTGGGACGCCGAGGCGTGGCGGACCGGAACGACCCCGGCCGAGCGGATGGCGAGCTTCGACAAGCAGATCGTCCGGGACTGGCTCGCCGCGAACTGGGACAAGACGGGCACGCCGCCCGAGCTTCCCGCCGACATCGTCGCGCGCACGGCGGGCAAGTACCGCGAGCTGCTGCAGCTCCTCTCCGCCTGAGCCGGCCTTCCCGCGCGCCCGTCGGCTGCGTGCCGCTCACCCGCTCCCAGCGATCTCCCAGGTAGCCTGACGTCGAGCACCACGCCCGACCTCCCCCTGATTCTGAGGAGCATCGCCATGCCCACCTGGAAACTCCACGGCGACGGCCGCCACGTCGAGCGCGGCGCCGTCGTCAAGCCCGACGAGCGCCTGAGCTGGCCGGGCACGATCGCCATCGGCGCCCAGCATGTCGTCGCCATGTTCGGCGCGACCTTCCTGGTCCCGCTGCTGACCGGCTTCCCCGTCTCCACCACCCTGCTGTTCTCGGGTGTCGGCACCTTCCTCTTCCTGCTGCTCACCCGCAACCGCCTCCCCAGCTACCTCGGCTCGTCGTTCGCGTTCATCGCGCCGATCCTGGCTCTGGGCCCCGGCGACGGCGCGCCGCTCGAGACGGCGGAGCAGATCAGCCAGGCCCTGCTCGGCGTGTTCGTCGCCGGTCTGCTGCTGGCCGGTGTCGGCTTCCTCGTGCAGGCGACCGGCACCCGCTGGATTGAGAAGCTCATGCCGCCGGTCGTCTCGGGCGCGATCGTCGCGCTCATCGGCCTGAACCTCGCCCCGGTCGCCTGGCAGAACTTCAGCCAGGACGCCCTCCTCGGCACGATCACCCTCGCGGCGTGCATCCTGTTCGCGGTGCTCTTCCGCGGCTTCCTCGGCCGCATCTCGATCTTCCTCGGGGTGGTCGTCGGCTACCTCGTGGCGATCATCCTCGGCCGGGTGGACTTCTCGGGGGTGGCGGACGCCGCCTGGATCGGGCTGCCCGAGTTCCACCTCCCGGCCTTCGGCGACGCGGTCGCCTGGAGCATGCTGCCGATGTTCCTCCCGGTCGTGCTGGTGCTCATCGCCGAGAACGTCGGACACGTGCGCGGCGTCGCGACCATGACCGGCGACCCCGGCATCAACCGCCACACCGGGCGCGCGCTCGCCGCCGACGGCCTGGCCACGACCCTCGCCGGCGCGTTCGGCGGATCGGGCACCACGACCTACGGCGAGAACATCGGCGTCATGGCCGCCACCCGCGTGTACTCGACCGCCGCCTACTGGGTGGCGGGCGCCGTCGCCGTGCTGCTCGCCTTCTCGCCCAAGGTCGGCGCCGTGATCTTCGCGATGCCCGCCGGCGTGCTCGGCGGCGTCACGACGGCGCTCTACGGCCTCATCGGCGTCATCGGCATCAAGATCTGGGTCGACAACCAGGTCGACTTCTCGCGCCCCGTCAACCAGTACACCGTGGCGGTCGCGTTCGTGATCGCGATCGCCGGATTCACGATGAACCTCGGCACGCTGAGCTTCGGCGCCATCGTCCTCGGCACGCTCGCGGCCCTGGTGATCTACCACGGCGGCAACGCGATCGCCCGGTGGCGCAAGACCGGCGCCGACGACGGCGGCCCGATCGTCCCCATCGGCCAGCTCGGCGGCGACCCGCAGTAACCCTCCGCCGAGCCCACCCGCTCGCGCCGACCCCACCCGCTGCGCACCGCGCGCACGAGGTGGGGTCGTCGCGTCGGGGTGGGGTCGGCGCCGGAAGCACCGGCACACCCCCGTCGCGTCAGGCGGAGACGCGGACGATCAGCTCGGTCTCGAGGATGGTCACGTGCGGCGGGTTGCCGCCGGCGAGGATCGACAGCAGGATGTCGGCCATCCGCTCGCCCTGCTGGAACGACGGCTGCCGCATGGTCGTGAGCTGCGGGCTCACCGTCTGCGCGACCGGCGAGTCGTCGAAGCCGATGATGGCCACGTCGTCGGGCACACGGAGGCCGGCGCGCCCGAGGGTGGCCAGGGCGCCGCGGGCCATGAGGTCGCTGGCGACGAAGAGGGCGTCGAAGTCGGCCCCCCGGTCGAGGATCCGCTGCATCGCCGCGGCGCCGCCGTCGGCGGTGAAGTTGCCGTCCTCGACCGCGACCTCCTCGAGCCCGGCCGCGGCGAGCGCCTGCTGATAGCCGAGCAGCCGGTCCTCCCCCGCGGGCATCGTGAGC
Organism: Microbacterium sp. T2.11-28; assembly: GCF_950097975.1. GTDB lineage: Bacteria > Actinomycetota > Actinomycetes > Actinomycetales > Microbacteriaceae > Microbacterium. Next base: position 237,605 of record NZ_CATNHF010000012.1, on the reverse strand, counting down.
GGCCCGGCGATGGTCGCGATCCGGCGGTGTCCCCTGCCGATCAGGTACTCGGTCGCCCGGCGGCCGCCGGCGACGTTGTCGACGTCGACGTAGTGGTCGCGCTCGCGCTCGCGCACGGGACGGCCGCCGTAGACGACGGGCACTGCGGCGGCGATGCGGTCGATGAACGTGTCGCTGGTGTGGTGCGAGACGACGATCGCCCCGTCGACCGCGCCGCTGCGCAGGTAGGCCGTCGCCTTGTCCTGCGGATCGTCGCTGGCGATGATCAGGTTGAGCACGTAGTCCGACCGGCTGAGCCGCGCGTTGATCCCCGAGACGATCGCCGCGAAGAACGGGTCGCCGAAGAACCGCGTGGTGTCCTCGGGGACGACGAGCGCGAGCGCCATGGTCGCCCGGCTGGCGAGCGAGCGCGCCGCCCGGTTGGGCACGTAGTTCAGCTCGGCGATGGCGCGGTGCACCGCCTCCAGCGCGGCCGGGCTCACGGCCGTGGAGCCGTTCACCACGCGCGAGACCGTCGACCGGGACACGCCCGCCGCAGCAGCCACCTCTTCGATGGTCGCGGCGGAGCGCGTCGAATCGATGGTCACGGCGGGGCTACCTCTGCAGGCGAAGGGCGGGGCGGGCGGGGATGTCGATCGCGCGGGCGGCGATGACCCGACGATACTCCAGCGCGCTGTCCTTCATCGTGCGCTGCTGGGTGTCGTAGTCGACGCGGACGATGCCGAACCGCTTCTCGTATCCCCAGGCCCACTCGAAGTTGTCCAGGAGCGACCAGTAGAAGTAGCCGCGCACGTCGACGCCGGCCTCGGCCGCGTCGAGCACTGCGCCCAGGTGCCCCCGGAGGAAGTCGGTGCGCTCGACGTCGTGCACGCGGGTCTCGCCGCCGGTCCCCGTCACGACGTCGTCGTAGGCGGCGCCGTTCTCGGTGACGTAGAGCGCGGTCCCGGCATCCTTCGTGTACTCGTCCGACACCCGCTGCAGGAGCGTGGTCAGCCCCTCGGGCTGCACTTCCCAGTGCATCGAGGTGCGCGGCAGGCCCCGCTCGTGCCAGTGGATGTCCTGGTGCGACGGGAAGGGCGACGCGGTGGGGCGGCTGGTCGGCGCGTCACCGGGCGTCGGCGGGTTCGGGTCGGGGCGTCCGCCCACGTACTCGCCGTGGTAGTAGTTGACGCCCAGCGCCTCCAGCGGCGTCGAGATGACGTCGAGGTCGCCCGGGAGCGTCGCCGCCTCGAGCGCGTCCACCGCCGCCGCGTCGACGGCCCGGAAGTCCTCCACGATGTCGGCCGGATAGCTCCCGCGGAAGATCGGGTCGAGGAACCAGCGGTTGAACTGACCGTCGATCCGCCGCGCCGCGTCGAGGTCGGCCGGGTCGGTCGGGTCGGCGGGCTCGGCGACGGTGAGGTTCAGCGTGATGCCGAGGTCGAGGGAGTCGTCGCGCCCACGCAGCGCCTGCACCGTCTGGCCGTGGGCCAGCAGCAGATGGTGGGCGGCGAGGACGCCCTCGGTGACCGAGTAGTGACCGGGCGCGTGGATGCCTCCGGTGTAGCTCAGGAACGACGAGCACCACGGCTCGTTGAGCGTCGTCCAGTTCTGCACACGGTCCCCGAGCGCGTCGTGCACGTCGAGGGCGTACTCCGTGAAGCGGTCGGCGGTCTCGCGCGCCGTCCATCCCCCGCGCTCCTGCTGCGCCTGCGGCATGTCCCAGTGGTAGAGGGTGAGCCAGGGCAGGATGTCGGCATCCCGCAGCTCGTCCACCAGGCGCTTGTAGAAGTCGAGGCCCTTCGGGTTGAGGGGTCCGGCGTCGGGGCGCACGCGCGACCACGACACCGAGAAGCGGTACGTGTCGAGACCGAGATCCTTCATGAGGGCCACGTCGTCGCGGTAGCGGTGGTAGTGGTCGCACGCGACGTCGCCGTGGTCGCCGTTGATGACCGCTCCGGGGACGCGGCAGAACGCGTCCCAGATGGACGCCGTGCGGCCGTCCTCGAAGGCGGCGCCCTCGATCTGGAAGGCCGCCGTGGCGGCGCCGAACAGGAAGCCCTGGGGGAAGGTGCGGGACATGGAGGCAGAGTCCTCTCGAGGAACGTGGCTCATGGAGAGTACCGCCTAGCCCTTGACCGCGCCCGCCATGATGCCGCTGACGAGCTGCTTGCCGGCGAAGATGAACAGCAGCAGCAGCGGGATCGTGGCGAGGATGACGCCGGCGAGGACGATGGAGTAGTCGACGAAGTAGTTCGACTGCAGCAGCGACAGGGCCACGGGCAGGGTCGGGTTCTGGCGGTCGAGCACGATGAACGGCCAGAAGAAGTTGTTCCATGCCCCGACGAAGGTGAACAGGAACAGCATGGCCGCAGCCGGCCGGGCGGCGGTGACGCCGACGGTCCAGAAGGTGCGGATCATCGACGCGCCGTCGACGCGCGCCGCCTCGATGAGCTCGTCGGGCACGGCCTGACGCAGGTACTGCGTCATCCAGAACACGCCGAACGCGCTCGTGAGCGCGGGGATGATGATCGCGCCGATCTGTCCCGTCCAGCCGAGCTCGCTGAAGAGGATGTAGAGGGGCACCACGCCCAGCTGCTGCGGGACAGCCATGGTCGCGACGACGAAGACGAGCAGCGCGGGCCCGCCGTGGAACCGGAGCTTCGCGAAGGCCCAGCCGGCGAGCGTGGAGGTGATCACGACGGCGGCGGCGATGAGGAACGAGCTGTAGATCGAGTTCCACAGCGCCGGCCAGAAGTTCACCGCGGGGTTGTTCATCACGGCGAGCGCGTTGTCCCAGAAGTTGCCGCCGGGGACCCAGCTGAACGGGCGACGCAGCGACGACGCGTCGCCGGAGCCGATGATGAACGACCAGTACAGCGGGAAGACGCCGGTGAGGAAGACGACGGACAGGATGCCGTAGACCACCCAGCCGGGGCGGGAGCCGCGGATCTTCACGGTGCGTCCGGCCTTGCGGCGCGCGCCGGCGTCGGGGATGGTCTCCTCGACCGTCGCGAGCGGGGTGGGGGTGCCGAGCGTGCTCATCGCGAGCCCTCCTTCGCGTCGCGCTTCGCCGTCTTCTCGAGAGCGCGCTGCTGTCGTTTCGTGAGCTCGCGGTGCAGCCCCTCGTCGCGCACGAGCGTGCGGGTGATGAGGAGGTTCAGCAGCCCGATGAGCAGGATGATGAGGAAGAGGATCCACGCCATGGCCGCGGCGCGGCCGAAGTTCCACTGGCCCCAGCCGATGTCGTAGAGGTAGAGCGAGATCGTCAGCCACTGTTGGGCGGCGCCGCCCCGGCCGAACTGGTCGAACACGCGGGGCTCGTCGAAGATCTGCAGGCCGCCGATCGTCGAGGTGATGATCACGAAGATGAGGGTCGGCTTGAGCGACGGCAGCGTGATGGAGAAGAACTGGCGCACCGGGCCGGCGCCGTCGACGGTCGCCGCTTCGTAGAAGTCGCGGTTGACGGCCTGCATCGCGGCCAGCAGGATCAGCGTGTTGTAGCCGGTCCAGCGGTAGTTGACCATCGTCGCGATCGCGATGTGGCTCCAGAACGGGTCCTTGTGCCAGGGGATCGGCGTGAGGCCGAGCGATGTGAGCCAGTTGTTCACCAGGCCGAAGTTGTCGGCGAAGATCGCCGTGAAGATGAGGCCGACGGCGACGGGCGCCACGACGAAGGGGAGCAGCACGCTCATGCGCCAGAACGTCTTCGCGCGGATGTTGCGGTCGAGGACCGCGGCGATGAAGATCGCCAGGATCAGCTGCGGGACGCTCGAGAGCACGAAGATGCTGAACGTGTTGCGCAGGGCCGTCCAGAAGTGCGGCTGCGTGAGGATCCAGACGTACTGGTCGAAGCCGATGAACTCGCCGGAGTTGCGGATGAGATCCCAGTCCATGAAGGAGATCACGGCCGTGTAGCCGATGGGGAACAGGCCCACCACCGCGAACATCAGGAAGAACGGCGAGATGTAGAGGTAGGGCGAGAACTTCAGGTCCCACTTGCTGAGCTTCTGCGAGAACGAGATGACTCGCGGCTGGCGGGGGCCGGGTTCGGGGGTCCGGGTGCGTGCCGCCGGTCGCGGCGTGGTCGTGGTCACGATCGTCCTTCGGGTCGGGGAGGGGATGACGGGGCGCGGCGTTCGGGTCGCCGCGCCCCGGCATCAGGGGCCGAGCAGGGGCCGGGTCAGAACGCGCTGACCTCGGTCACCCAGGTGTTCCAGCTGGTGTCCTTGTCCTCGAGTCCGTCGAAGACGCGGGTGACCGCGTTCTGCAGGGCGTCGTGGAACTGGAAGTACTTCGGTCCCTTGAACGGCGCGACGGTGATGGCGTTCGCGCGGTTGGTGAGGATCTCGCCCGACGGGGCGTCGTTGAAGTACTCGTTGGTCGCCGAGGCGAGCTCGGGGCTGGCGAGCGCGTCGTTCTGGCTCGGGAAGGTGCCCGCGTTGGTGAAGGCCTTGATCTGCGTCTCGGGCGCGGTCAGCCAGTCGGCCAGCTTCTGCGCGGCCGCGACGTTCTCACCGTTGGCCGGGACCACGAGGTACGAGCCGCCCCAGTTGCCGCCGCCGCCCGGGAAGCCGTCGGCGATGTCCCAGCCGGTCGTGTCGGGCGCGTTGCCCGAGATGACGCCGAGCATCCAGCCGGGGCAGAGCATGGTGGCGAACTCGCCGCTGGCGAGCGACGCGAACCAGTCCTCGCTCCACTGGCCGGCGTAGGCGGCGATCGGGACGGCGCGGTCGACGACCGTCTCGTAGGCCTCCTTCACGACCGGGTTCTCGGTGGCGACGATGGAGCCGTCCGTGTTCTCGTAGGTGATCTCCTCCTGGTTGAGGATGCCCTGCAGCACGGCGTTGGCGGAGTCGATGAACGGCTGGCCGGTCTTCTCCTTGTAGTCGTCGGCCACGTCGAAGAACGCGTCCCACGTCGGGAAGAGCTCGGCGACCTCGGCACGGTCGGTCGGCAGGCCCGCCTTCTCGAAGAGGTCCGCGCGGTAGCAGATGCCCTGCGGGCCGATGTCGGTGCCGTACGCGACGAGGTTGCCCTCGCCGTCGGTGGCCGACGCCTCCTTCCAGTCGAGCCAGCGGCCCTTCAGGTCGTCGGAGACCGGCGCGAGCAGGTCGGCGTACTGCATCATCTCGGCGAACCAGTCGATCTCGACGGCCTCGACGTCGGCCAGACCGGTCTTGCCGAGCTTCTGGAAGAAGTTCGCGCGGGCGTCGTTGGACGTCGCCGCCTTGTTGTGGACGACCGTGATGCCGGTCTCCTCGGTGAACTCGGCGAGCAGCTCGTCCGTGTAGCCGAAGTCGTTGAACGTCGCGAGCGTCAGCTCGACGCCCTCGAAGTTCTCCTCGCCGGCCGGCGAGCTCTCGGTGGGGGTCGCCCCGCCGGCGCAGCCGGCGAGCACGATCGCGGTGGTGGTGGCGGCGCCGGCGATGATCCCGATGCGGCGCAGTGCGCGTGAATTCACGTGTCACTCCTTTGTGGTGTGGGTCTTGCTGCGTGTTCGCTGTCGTCGGCGACGGTGACTCCGCGGGTTTGGGAGCGCTCTCACCGAACGACCTCGACCGTACGGGAGCGCTCCCACGGCTGTCAAGGGAGCGCTCCCACGAACGAGGTCACGGTTCGGTCACAGCTACCGCTCCGCCGCCGAGCCGCCGCCCCGTAGACTGGTCGCGCACCCCTTTCCGCGACTTCCCGGCGTTCCGACTCCTCGCGACGCTCGTCGCTCAACGACCGAAGCCGCGGCCGCGAAACGCGGCCGCCTGGAGGACCAGATGCCCACCATCGTCGTCGACGTCATGCCCAAGGCCGAGCTGCTGGACCCCCAGGGGAAGGCCGTGGCCGGAGCGCTCTCGCGCCTGGAGGTCGGCGGGATCTCCGGCGTCCGCATCGGCAAGCGGTTCGAGCTCACCGTCGACACCGCCGACGAGCAGACGCTGGCCACGGTCAAGCGGATCGCCGACGAGATCCTCTCCAACGCCGTGATCGAGGACGTGGTCGGCATCGAGGTCGTCGAGTGACCGCGCGCATCGGGGTCATCACCTTCCCCGGCTCGCTCGACGACGGCGATGCCCAGCGCGCCATCCGCCTCGCGGGCGCCGAGCCCGTCGCCCTCTGGCACGGCTCGCACGACCTCGAGGGGGTCGACGCGCTCGTCCTTCCCGGCGGATTCAGCTACGGCGACTACCTGCGGGCGGGCGCCATCGCCGCGCTGTCGCCGATCATGGCCGAGGTGAAGGACGCCGCCGCCCAGGGCATGCCCATCCTCGGTATCTGCAACGGCTTCCAGATGCTCGTCGAGGCGCACCTGCTGCCCGGCGGCCTCATCCGCAACGCCCACCAGCAGTTCATCCGCCGTGATCAGCGCCTGCGGGTCGAGAACGCGTCGACCGCCTGGACCTCGCACTTCTCGGCCGGTCAGGAGATCACGATCCCGCTGAAGAACGGCGACGGCGGCTACATCTGCTCCGCCGAGACCCTCGCGCGGATCGAGGGCGAGGGCCTCGTCGCGTTCCGCTACGTGGGCGTGAACCCCAACGGGTCGCTCGACGACATCGCCGGCCTCACCAACGAGCGCGGCAACGTCGTGGGCCTCATGCCCCACCCCGAGCACGCCGTCGAGGCCGGCTTCGGCCCCGACACGACCGCCGCCATGCGATCGGGTGTCGACGGGCTCGGCTTCTTCACGTCGGCGATCGCCTCCCTGGCATCCGCCGCCGCCTGACGCTCCCCCCTTCGGCCGGTTGCGCCGGGCCATGTCCCACTTTCGGCTGCTGGCGCCGGGGGCCATGTCCCACATTCGGCTGGTTGCGCCGGGGCCATGTCCCACATTCGGCCGGTTTATCCCTGTCCAGTCAGCCGAATTTGGGACATCCACTGCAGAAGCTGGGACACCCCCTCAGTGTCAGGGCACTGATGCGCCACCTTCGGTGACCGCACACACCCACCCACCGCCGGCCATGTCCCACATTCGGCTGGTTGCGCCGGGGGCATGTCCCACATTCGGCTGGTTCACCCCTGTCGAGTCAGCCGAATTTGGGACATCCACTGCAGAAGTTGGGACATCCCCTCAGGGTCAGGGCACTGATGCGCCACCTTCGGTGACCCCGCACACACACCCACCGCCAGCCATGTCCCACATTCGGTTGGTTGCGCCGGGGGCCATGTCCCACATTCGGTTGGTTGCGCCGGGGGCCATGTCCCACATTCGGTTGGTTCACCCCTGTCCAGTCAGCCGAATCTGGGACATCCACTGCAGAAGTTGGGACATCCCCTCAGGGTCAGGGCACTGATGCGCCACCTTCGGTGACCGCACACACCCACCGCCGGGCGTGTCCCACATTCGGCTGGTTCACACCGCCCGATTCAGCGGAAACTGGGACATGCACCACCGAAACTGGGACAACCCACCACCGAAAGTGGGACAACCAATCCCCGGCGCCGGGCTGGGCTAGACGGTGCCGGCGGGCGGCCAGATGCCGATGATCAGCGACATCACCACGATGAGCACGAGCTCGTGGGCGATGTTGAGCACCGTCAGCTGCGACGGGCGGCCGGCGAAGACGTCGTGGACGATCATGCGGCCGGCGGTGAAGCCCGCCCACAGGGTCAGTCCCGTCACGAGCGCCGACGACAGGTAGCCGCCGCCGTAGAAGTGCCACGCGATCGCGACCGATCCGGCGAGCACCCACGCGAGCAGGAACGACAGGGTGATCGACACGATGAGGGGGAGGATCGCCTGGAGCGACGTCTCGGGGTCGCGCACCTCGGCGAGCCGCTTCCAGCGCTCCCCGAACACCTTGGGGACGTACCAGACGGAGCCGACCACCATCGCGGCGACGGTGGCCACGATCACGGCCCAGTAGTTGATCTCGGGAATCATCGGCGATCTCCTTGTCGCAGGGTACTGAGCAGGCTACTCCGTCGCGTCCTGCCGCTGCGGCTGCCGGTAGCGTGTGGAGGATGACCTTCGCCGTGACTGTCCCGACCGCCGAGCTCGCCGCCGACCTGGCCTCCGTCCCCGACGACGTCGAGGTGATCGTGTGGGACCTGCAGTCACCGGCGCCGCGCGAACGGCTCGACATCGTGGTGCCGCCGTACATGACGCAGCAGGGGCTCCTCGCCCGCCTGGGCGAGGCCGAGATCGGCCTCGTCCAGGGGCAGGCGATCGGCTACGAGGGCGTCGAGGACGTGCTGCCCCCGGGCATCCCGTTCGCCAACGCCTCGACCGTCCACGAGACGTCGACCGCGGAGCTGGCGGTGGCCCTGACCCTCGCCGTGCAGCGACACGTGCACCGCTTCGCGATCGACGGGCAGACGGGCACCTGGGCGCCGGTCTTCGCCGACAGCCTCGCCGACCGGCGGGTGCTGCTGCTCGGCTACGGCGGCGTCGGCACCGCGATCGGCGCCCGCCTCGCGCCCTTCGAGGTCGAGCTGGTCCCCGTCGCCTCCCGGGCGCGCGAGGAGGACGGCGTCCACGTCCACGGCATCGACGAGCTCGCGGAGCTGCTGCCGACCGTCGACATCGTCGTCGCGTCGCTGCCGGGCGGCGAGGCCACCCGTCACCTCATCGGCGACGCCGAGCTCGCCGCGCTCCCCGACGGCGCGCTCGTCGTCAACGTCGGACGCGGCCCCCTCATCGACACCGACGCGCTCGTGCGGCACGTCGCCGACGGGCGCATCCGCGCCGCCCTGGACGTGACCGACCCCGAGCCCCTGCCGCAGGACCATCCGCTGTGGACCCTGCCCGGCGTGCTGATCGCACCGCACGTGGGCGGGGCGTCCAGCGCGATGCGGCCCCGGCTGGCTGCGCTGCTGCGCCGTCAGATCGCGCACCTGCGCGCCGGCGAGGAGTACGAGAACGTGGTGCTCCCCGCCTGAGCCGTCCTCGGCTCAGAGCCGGTCGGCCACCGTCGCCGCGACCGTCAGCCACGCGTCGCGCGACTCGGCCGACAGCGCGTCGAAATCGATCGGTCCGCCGTCGACGAGCGCGGGATCGAACGGCACGTGCACGACCGCCGACGTCACCTGCTCGAAGTGGCGCTCCAGACGCTCCGACAGGCGCTTGTCGGGGCGCGCGGACGGGGCGGCCAGGATCGTCACCGCCTGGTCGATCTTGTGGTCGAAGCCCTTCTCGCGCAGGCCGTCGAGCAGCCACGCGGCACTGGCCGCGGTGTCCTCGCGCACGGTCGAGACGATGACCAGCTGGTCGGCGGCGGCCACGGCCGCGACCCAGTTCGACGCCCGCATGTTGTTTCCGGTGTCGACGATGAGCAGACGGTAGTAGCGCGAGAGCACCCCGTGGAGCCGGTCGAACGCGGCGGCGTCGATCGTCGACGATGCCGCGGCGTCCTCGTCGGAGGCGAGCACGTCGAAACGGGCGTCGACCTGGGTGCGCACGTACGTGTCGAGTCCGGCGAGGCTCGCGTGGGTGGGCTCGGTGAACCGGTCGAGGTCGGCGAGCAGGTCGACGGCGGTCCGGTGATGGGGGGCGTGCTGCGCGCGCCAGCCGAGCGTGCCACGGGTCTCGTTGTTGTCCCAGGCGAGGGTCGCGCCGCCGCGCTGGGTGCCGAAGGTCGCGGCGAGCAGGAGCGTGCTCGTGGTCTTGTGCGCGCCGCCCTTGGGATTGAGGATGACGATCGTGCGGGGCGCGTCGAGCCGGCGCTGCACCTTGCGCTCCCGCTCCAGGCGGGACCGCTCGGCCCGGCCGGGGCGCGGGGAGATCGCACCGCCGGTGAACCGGCGGATCGAGCCCTGCCACCCCTCGGTGGCGCGCGGGCGGGAGCGGTCGCTGCGCGAGCTCAGCAGGTCGTCGACCGTGGGCGCGGTGCGCGGTGCGGACTGCTCGCGGCGGAGACCGTCGCCGCGCAGTGCGCCGGACGGCGCGGACGCCACCGGGGCTGGGGCCGCCGGGGCCGCCGCCGCCACGGGCGCCGCCGCGACAGGGGCCGCCGCCACGGGTGCCGCCGCCACAGGAGCGGGTGCGTCCTCGGCCGCCGGTGCCGCCGCGACAGGAGCCGCCGCCACCGGCTCGGGCGCCTCCTCGGCGACCGGCGCGGGCGCGGGAGCGTCGGCGGGCACGGGTGCGGCCGCAGCGACCGGGGTCGGGACGTCGCCCTCGCCGATCGGCGCCGCCTCGCCCGCCGACGACAGCGACGTCGCCTCCAGGAAGGTGCCGTCGGGGTGCACGATCATCGGCCAGCGTGCGGCCCCGTCGACGACGGTGGCGGTCACGGGCTCGCCCGCCGACGCCGCCAGCTGACGGATCGCCTCGACGACCCGCGCGCGCAGACCTTCCTCGGTCGATGCGAAGACCTCGTCGATCTCGCCGCCGACGTGGATCTGGGCTCCCGTGCTCGAGGTGATGTGCACGGTCGGTTCGTAGGTGGTGGTTCCCACAGCGGTCCTTTCCTGAAGGGCACAACGAGTATCCCACCCGCGACCCCCCGCCGCCGAGGCCCCCGGCTGCCGCACTTGTCACACGGTGGAAACACGAGCGGCCGTAGCCGTACACACGACGGCGCGATCATGGTGCCACCTGCACCGCAATCCGTTCCACCGACACCGCACCCGACACCACCTCCGAAGGACTTCGATGGCGATCCACAGCACCCGGCGCCCGCGCGCCCGCGTCCTCGCCACGGCAGCCGTTGCCGTGGCATCCGTTCTCGCACTCTCCGCCTGCGCGGGAAGCGGCGACCCGGCCCCGTCGGGCTCCGGCGACGCGGCGGCCGACTTCGGCGAGATCAGCGTCCAGTACTCGTGGATCAAGAACGAGGAGTTCGCCGGCGAGTTCTACGCCTACGAGAACGGCTACTACGACGAGGCCGGCTTCTCGAACGTCATCGGCATCTCCGGCCCCGACACCGGTGTCGCGAAGCTCCTGTCGGGCACCGTGCAGGTCGCCCTCTCCGACGCCGCCTCGATCGGCGCGGCGATCGCCGAGCAGGACGCCCCGCTGAAGATCATCGGCGCGACGTTCCAGAAGAACCCCTTCACGATCCTGTCGCTGGCCGACGGCGCCGACATCACCACCCCGCAGGACCTCGTCGGCAAGACGATCGGCGTGCAGGACTCCAACGCGTCGGTCTTCCAGGCGCTCCTGAACGCGAACGGGATCGACCCGGCCGACGTCACCGTCGTCCCCGTCGACTTCGACCCGACACCGCTCATGAACGGCGACGTCGACGGCTTCATGGCCTACCTCACCAACGAGGCGCTGACCGTGGAGCTCGCCGGCTACGAGATCACGAACCTGTCGTACGCCGACAACGGCGTGCCCTACGTGGCCGAGACGTTCTCGGTGACCGATCAGTACCTGGCCGAGAACAAGGATCTGCTGAAGGCGTTCCTCACCGCGGAGATCAAGGGCTGGACGGACGTCTTCCAGAACTCCACCGACGACTCGGTCGAGCTCATCGAGAAGTACTACAACGCGGCCGCCGAGGAGTCCGCCGACGGTCTCGAGGCCGTGTTCGGCGCCCTCGACCCGGTCAAGACCGGCATGGGCCTCGAGGCCGAGAAGCTCCTCATCTCGACCCCCGAGACCGAGGCGAACGGCCTGTTCACCATCTCCGACGAGCTCAAGCAGCAGACGGTCGACTCGCTCGCCGCCGCCGGGTGGGAGGTCTCGGTCGACGACCTCTTCGACACGACGATCATCGACGAGATCTACGCCGAGGACGCCGAGCTCAAGAACTACCTGCCCTGATCAGCCGCACCTGAATCCATGAACCAGAGCTCCACGACGACGGATGCCGGTGCCTTCCCCGCGCAGGGGGGCACCGGCATCCGGATCGACGGTCTGACCAAGACGTTCGCGACCGGTCGCGGCCGCACCGTCACGGCCCTGCAGGACACCGACCTGCACACCGACCAGGGCTCGTTCCTGGCCCTCCTCGGCCCCTCGGGGTGCGGGAAGTCCACGATCCTGCGGATCCTCGCCGACCTCGAGACGCCCACCGGCGGCGAGGTGCGCGTCGACGGCAAGACCCCGCACGAGCTGCGCGCCTCGGGCGAGCTCGGCATCGCGTTCCAGGACCACGCGCTCCTGCCGTGGCGGAGCGTGCGCAGCAACATCCGCCTGCCCTTCGAGGTCGCCGGGCGCCCGGTCGACGACGCCTACATCGACGAGCTCATCGCGCTGGTCGGCCTGCAGGGGTTCGAGAAGTCCCGGCCGTCGCAGCTGTCGGGCGGCATGCGGCAGCGCGTCTCGATCGCGCGGGCGCTGGCCCTGAAGCCCTCGGTGCTGCTGCTCGACGAGCCGTTCGGCGCGCTCGACGACATGACCCGCCAGAACCTCAACCTCGAGCTGCTGCGGATCTGGAGCGAGAAGCCGGCCACGACGCTGCTGGTGACCCACGGCATCTCCGAGGCGATCTTCCTGTCGGACCGCGTGGCCGTCATGTCGCCGCGGCCGGGCCGCGTGAAGGAGATCATCGAGGTCGACCTGCCGCGGCCCCGCACGCCCGAGATGCAGCGGACACCCGAGTTCCACGCCCTGGTCGACCGCGCGTCGGAGCTGCTCTTCGGCGCCGACGGGCGCGCCGCCGCGGAGGCCTGACGTGCGTGCCCGCACCCGGATGCCGGGATGGGTCGCCGCCGTGATCGGCACCGCCGTGCTCATCGCCGTGTGGTGGGTGTTCTCCGCCACCGTGTTCACCCCCGCGCCCGGCACCGACTACACCCCGGTGCCCTCGCCGTGGGTGGTCGTGACGACACTCGTCTCCGACGGTCCCGCCGCGTACTGGTCGGTCTTCGGCGTCACCGTGCGCGAGGCGGCGATCGGGTACGCCTGGGGCAACGGGATCGCACTCCTGCTCGCGGCGACCGTGCTGCTGCTGCCCCGGCTGGAGCCGATCGTCATGCAGATCGCCGTCGTGAGCTACTGCCTCCCGGTGGTCGCCGTGGGCGGCATCGCGATCGTGACCCTCGGGGGAGCGAAGCAGCCCGGCGACGCCAGCTCGACCGCCGTCTTCCTCGCCGCCCTGGCGGTCTTCTTCACGACCGTCGTCGGCGCCGTCCTCGGCTTCACCGCCGCCGACCGGGCCTCGCTCGACGTCGTCCGCGTCTACGGCGGCTCCCGGCTGACCCAGCTGCGGAAGGTCCGGCTGATCGCCGCCCTCCCGTCGATCCTCAACGCCCTCCAGATCGCGGTGCCCAGCGCCTTCCTCGGCGCGGTGCTCGGCGAGTACATGGGCGCGATCGATCGCGGCGTCGGGATCACCCTCATCCGCCTGCAGGGGAACCTCGACTCCGCCCGCGTGTGGGTCGTCTTCCTGCTGTGCGCCCTCATCGCCCTGGCCGGCTACGCGCTGGTGGGCCTCCTGTCCCGGCTCGTGACCCCGTGGGTGTCGGGTCGCGCGAGCGGAGCGGGGGCGCGCCGATGAACCGGGCGATGTGGCGCGCGGTCGGGCGGGCCGCGCTCAACGCGGTCGTGACCCTCGCGATCATCCTGCTGCTGTGGCAGGGCGTCGTGAGCCTCACGGGCATCTCCGCCTACGTCGCGAAGGGCCCCGCCGAGGTGTGGGCGTTCCTCTTCAGCGACGGCGACGAGCCGGGAAGCGCCGCGGAGAACCGCGCCGCCCTCGCGCCGCTGCTGGCTCAGACGCTGCAAGACGCCGCGCTCGGCTTCGTCATCGGCATCCTCGCGGCGATCGCCCTCGCGATCCTGTTCTCGCTCTCGCGCGGCGTGGAGGCGGGCGTCATGCCGCTGGCCCTGCTGCTGCGCAGCGTGCCGCTGGTGGCCCTCGCGCCGGTCATCATCCTCATCACCGGGCGCGGCTCGGCCGCGTCGGTGGCCGTGATCGGGAGCATCGTCGTGCTCTTCCCGGCGCTGGCGTCCGTGCTGTTCGGGCTCAGCCGCGCCCACCCCGAGAGCCTGGACCTCGTCCATGTGTACGGCGGGTCGCGGCTGACCGCGCTGCGCAAGGTGAACGTGCCCGGGGCGCTCCCCTCGCTGTTCGCCGCCGCGCGGGTGTCGGTGCCCGGTGCGGTGACCGGTGCGCTCCTGGCGGAGTGGCTCTCGACGGGTCAGGGGATCGGCGGCATGATCCAGAAGTTCAACGCCTCGGCCCGCTTCGAGGAGCTGTGGGCGTCGGTGGCCGTGATCACGCTGGTGACCCTGGTGCTCTACAACGTCGTGCAGATCGTGGAGACCGCGGTGCTCGCCCGGATGGGCATGACCGGCACCCTGACCTGACCGCGGGCGGCCCGACCGGCGGCGTCAGACGGTGAAGACGCTGTGGACCGGGCCGCACACCTCGCGGCCGCCGAGGTCGGCGAGCTCCATCAGCACGGCGGTTCCGGCGAGCCGGTAGCCGAGCTCGTCCAGCAGGCGCTGCCCCGCGCGCAGCGTGCCGCCCGTGGCGAGCACGTCGTCGACCAGCAGGACCCGCGTCCCGACGGGAAGGTCGGCGGCCATCTCGATGGTGGCCCGCCCGTACTCGAGGTCGTAGGTGACCCCGGCGGCCGGGCGCGGGAGCTTCCCCGCCTTGCGGATCGGGACCATGCCCACCCCCGCCGCGACCGCGGCCGCCCCGGCCAGCAGGAACCCGCGCGCCTCGACGCCCGCGACGACGTCGAACTCCCCGGCGAACGGCGCCACCAGCGCATCGATCACGGTGCGCATGGCGGACGCGTCGGCCAGCAGCGGCGAGATGTCGCGGAACAGGATGCCCGGCTCGGGGAAGTCGGGGATCCGGGCGATGAGGGATTCGGCGCGCGCGAGGTCGGGAGTCACCGCACCAGCGTACGCGGGCATCACGGCGGCGCCCGGAGCCGCCCGTCGCCGCGGGGCTCGGAGGCGGGGTGCGCGCAACTCCGGAAGTTTGGTGGGAATCGGGCCCGCAGCCCTGGTTCCGCAGCGGTCCGGCGTCGGGCTTCCGGAGTCGTGAACGGCGGACCACCGACACCCGCGGGGCTGAGGACGCGTCCGAGCCGTGAGGTCGAGGTGCGGTGGCCGTGGTCGACGTGCGCAAGCGCTTGCTCTACGATGGATGCCATGACTTCGACGACGACTTCTGCCTTCGCGCCCTCCGCGGCGGAGAACTCCGACGAGCGCCGGCCCGGCTCCGAGTGGTGGCGCACCGCGGTGATCTACCAGATCTACCCCCGGTCCTTCGCCGACGCCTCGGGCGACGGCATCGGCGACATCCCGGGCATCACCGCCCGCCTCGATGACCTCGTCTCGCTCGGCGTCGACGCCGTGTGGCTGAGCCCGTTCTACCGGTCACCGCAGAACGACGCGGGCTACGACGTCGCCGACTACTGCGACGTCGACCCGCTGTTCGGCACGCTCGCCGACGTCGACGAGATGCTCGCCGAGGCCCACGGACGCGGCATCCGCGTGATCGTGGACCTGGTGCCCAACCACAGCTCCGACCGTCACGTCTGGTTCCAGGAGGCGCTGGCCGCCGGTCCCGGCAGCGCCGAGCGCGCCCGCTACATGTTCCGCGACGGCCGCGGCGAGGACGGCGAGCTTCCCCCCAACAACTGGGAGTCGGTCTTCGGCGGTCCGGCCTGGACTCGCGTGACCGAGGCCGACGGCCGGCCCGGGCAGTGGTACCTGCACCTCTTCGACTCCAGCCAGCCCGACTTCGACTGGTCGAACCCCGTCGTCCAGGAGGAGTTCCGCCGGATCCTCCGCTTCTGGCTCGACCGCGGCGTCGACGGCTTCCGGGTCGACGTCGCCCACGGCCTCGTGAAGTCCGACGGCCTGCCCGATCACCTGCCGGCGGTCGACGCCGACAGCATGGGCGGCGGCGACGAGGACGTCCCGTACTGGGGCCAGGAGGGCGTCCACGAGATCTACCGCGACTGGAACCGCGTGCTGGCCGAGTACGGCGGCGACCGCGCGCTGTGCGCCGAGGCGTGGCTGCCGACCGTCGACAAGACCGCCCTGTGGGTGCGTCCCGACGAGATGCACCAGGCGTTCAACTTCCCGTACCTCATGACGGCATGGGACGCCGCGGCCATCCGCGAGGTCATCTCGGAGTCGCTGCGGGCCTTCCCCGCCGTCGGCGCCCCGGCGACGTGGGTGCTCTCCAACCACGACGTCGTCCGGCACGCCTCGCGGCTCGCGCTGACCGCGGAGAACCCGCAGGGCCACGGCATCGGCCCCGACTCCCCCGGCCAGCCGATCCCCGACGTCGGCCTGCGCCGAGCGCGCGCCGCGACGACGGTGATGCTCGCGCTCCCCGGCTCGGCGTACGTGTACCAGGGCGAGGAGCTCGGCCTCCCCGAGGTCATCGACCTGCCCGACGACGCCCGCCAGGACCCGACGTGGTTCCGCACGGCCCACGAGCGCTACGGTCGCGACGGCTGCCGGGTGCCCATCCCGTGGGATGCCGACGCCCCCGCCTACGGCTTCAGCCCGACGGGCGCATCGTGGCTGCCGCAGCCGGCGGACTGGGCGCCGCTGGCGCGCTCGGCGCAGGAGGGCGACGCCGATTCCACGCTGTGGCTGTACCGGAGCCTCCTCGCCACCCGCCGGTCCACCGGGCTCGGGGCGGGAACGCTGGAGTGGCTCGACGGCTATGGCGAGGACGTCCTCGCGTTCCGCGTGCAGGCCGAGGGCGGCGCGGTGACCGTGATCGCGAACGTCGGGACCGAGCCGGTGGCACTGCCGGCGGCGACCGTGCTGGTGGCCAGCGAGCCGTTCGAGGGCGGCCTGCTCCCCGTCGACACGGCGGTGTGGCTGGCGACCGACTGACATGTCGAGCCTCGAGGAGGTCGCCCGTCGCGCACAGGTCTCGACGGCGACCGTCTCGCGCGCCCTGAGCGGGCGCGGGCGGCTGTCCGACGCGACGCGTGCGCGGGTGCGGGCGGCGGCCGCCGAGCTCGGGTACGTGGTCTCGGCCACCGCGTCGAGCCTGGCGACCGGCCGCACGCGGTCGATCGGCGTGCTGGTCCCGCTGGTGGACCGCTGGTTCTTCGCCAACGTGCTCGACGGCATCGCGTCGCGCCTGGCCCCTCACGGCTACGACATCACGCTCTACAACGTCACCGACGACGCGGCGCAGCGGCGCCAGCTGTTCCAGACGTCGCTGCGCCGCGGGCGGGTGGATGCCGTCATCGCCCTGTCGCTGGAGTTCGACGCCGGTGAGCTGGGCGTGCTCGAGCAGCTCGGGCTGCCGCTGGTCGGCCTCGGCACCCCCAACCCGCGGCTGTCGTCGCTCCGGGTGGACGACGAGGCGGTCGCCCGGCTCGCGACCGCGCACCTGCTGGAGCTCGGCCACCGCGACATCGCGCACATCGGGCGCAGCCGCGACGGCGGCGACCCCGACATCCCCACGATGCGCCGGCGCGGCTTCGAGGCGGCGATGGCCGGTGCCGGCGTGGTGCCGGCGCGCTTCGTGGCCACCGACTTCACGATCGAGGACGGCCACCGCGCCATGGGCGAGCTCCTGCGCACGACCGCCGGCGGGGAGCCGGTGGACCGCCGGGCCCCCACGGCGGTGTTCGCCGCCTCCGACGAGCTCGCGTTCGGGGCGATGTTCGCCGCGCGCGACGCCGGCCTGGCCGTGCCGGGCGACATCTCGATCGTGGGCGTCGACGGTCACGAGCTGAGCGGCTTCTTCGGACTGACGACCGTCGAGCAGTTCCCGCACGCGCAGGGCGAGCGCGCCGCCGACGCCGCGCTGGCCGCCCTCGGCGAGGATGTGGCGCCCCCCGATCCGGCTCTGCCGTTCGAACTGGTGATCCGCTCCTCGACCGCCCCGCCGCGCTGAGCCGCCGGTCAGCCCCCCGGTGGCGTTTCGTCTCGTCGCTGCGCTCCTCGCTCAACGACCGGGGCACGACACCCGCCCCACCGGTCGTTGAGCGAGCGCAGCGAGACGAAACGCCCCAGTCGCTCTCGCGACGGCGCGTAGGCTCGAAGGCATGACGATCGATCTCGAAGCCCTCTACATCGACCTTCACCGGCATCCGGAGCTGTCGTTCCAGGAGACGCGCACCGCGGGGGTCATCACCCGCGAGCTCGCCGCCCTCGGGCTGGAGTACGTCGAGGGCCTCGGCAAGACCGGCGTGGCGACGTCGATCGTCAACCCTTCGACAGGCTCAGGAGGGGCCGGCGAGGGCCCGGTCGTCTGGCTGCGCGCCGACATGGACGGGCTGCCGGTCGGCGAGCTCACCGGACTCGAGTACGCCTCGACGGCGCGCGGCACCGATCCCGCCGGCAACGACGTGCCCGTGATGCACGCGTGCGGGCACGACATGCACGTCACCGCGCTCCTCGGCGCCCTCGAGCGGCTCGTCGCCACGAAGGACCAGTGGTCGGGCACGGTCGTCGCCGTCTTCCAGCCCGCCGAGGAGTACGGCGCCGGGTCGCAGGCGATGATCGCCGACGGCGTGCTCGACCGCTTCCCGAAGCCCGACATCGTGCTCGGCCAGCACCTGACCCCGCTCCCGGCGGGCATCATCGGCGTGCGGCCGGGCACCCAGATGGCCGCTAGCGACGGCCTCACCGTGAAGCTCCTGGGCCGCGGCGGCCATGGATCGCGACCGCACGCGACGATCGACCCCGTGGTCATGGCGGCGGCGACCGTCATGCGCCTGCAGACGGTGGTCTCCCGCGAGATCGATCCCCGCGAGATGGCGGTCGTCACCGTCGGCTCGATCCACGCGGGCCTGAAGAACAACATCATCCCGGCCGACGCGACCCTGGAGCTGAGCCTGCGCTACCCCGACGACGACGCCCGCGCCGACGTCATGGCGCGCGTCGAGCGGATCGTCCGCGCCGAGGCGGCGGCCTCCGGCGCCGAGGAGTCCCCCGTGATCACCGTCGACCACTCCCTGCCGCCGACCATCAACGACCCGGCGGCGACCGCGCGACTGACCTCCGCGTTCGAGCGCGCGTTCGGCGAGGGCGCGGTCGTGGACCCCGGGATGTTCACGGGCAGCGAGGACGTGTCCTGGTTCGCCCGCGAGTCGGGCGTCCCGCTGGTGTTCTGGTTCTGGGGAGGCCACGACCCGCAGGCCTACGCGGACGCCGTGGCCGGCGGCACCGTGAACGTCGACGTGCCGACCAACCACTCCCCGTACTTCGCCCCGATCCTGCATCCCACGATCGAACGCGGCGTCGAGACGCTCGTCGTCGCGGCGCGCGAGTTCCTCGCGGAGGAGAGCCACGGAGAGGCGGACGCATGAGCGCGCCCCAGGTCCCCGCGCGGCGCGACCGCACGCCGCTCATCCTCGGCATCATCGCCGGCATTCTCGCCGTCGCCGTCGTGATCGCGCTGTCGGTGTACTTCCTCCGCCCGAACTCGCCCGCGTCCACGGGTTCGTCGCCGGCGCCTCAGGCACCGGATTCGACGCAGGCGGACCCCGCGCCGGGCCCCACCGAGTCCTCGTCGAGCGACGCCGGCATCGACGTCACGGCGACGGGGTTCACCATCACCGGCGAAGACGGCGAGAGCCTCACCCACGAGTGGGCGGACGATCCGCAGCCGGCGATCGACGCGCTCACGGCGCTGTTCGGCACGGAGCCGACCGAGGACTTCCAGAACGGCGACGCCGAGAACTGGGCCTACGACGTGTACGAGTGGGAGGGATTCCGCTTCTTCGACGTGTTCCTCGACGGCAGCGACCGGCAGCGGTCGGAGGTGCCCGCGCCGACCTACGTGTCGTACGGGACGGGTGTGCCCGTCGACGTGACCAACGATCTCGGGATCGAGATCGGCATGACGCCCGACGAGCTCGATGCGCTGAACCCCGACGAGGCGCACGCCGACGGCGGCACCGCCGCGTACCTCTTCGGGAAGGACCGCGCCACGTTCTACGCGGACGGCAAGCGCACGTTCGGCGCCGTCGTCACCATCGACGACTCGTCGTTCTGGATCACCTACACCTACGCGCCCGAGCTCTGAGGTTCGCCACCCCGCCGAGAAGGTGGCGCGATCGGGTGATTCCCGCGTGTGGAGGCCGCGATTTGCGCCACCTTCTCTTGGCGCCTGCGACTGCCCGGCGCTTCCACGTTGCGCGCGCGGGCGCGCAGGCGTAATGTCGCGCGTCGTGACTGACGACAGTCGCGATCCGTCCGACGAGACGACGCCGATCGCGAAACGCATCCTGCTGGGGGATCCGCTCACCAGCGAGCAGCTCGACGACCAAGCCCTGCCCAAGCGCAGGGCTTTGCCGATCTTCGCCTCCGACGCGCTGTCGTCGGTGGCGTACGCGCCGCAGGAGCTCGTGATGATCCTCCTCATCGGCGGCACCGCGTTCCTCGCCTTCACCCCGTGGGTGGCGGCGGCCGTGGTCGCGCTGCTGATCGTCGTCGTGCTCAGCTACCGGCAGCTCATCAAGGCGTATCCGTCGGGCGGCGGCGACTACGAGGTGGCGCGCACGAACCTCGGCGAGAAGGCCGGCGTGGTCGTGGCATCCGCCCTCCTCGTCGACTACATCCTGACCGTCGCCGTGTCGGTCGCCTCGGGCGTCGACAACATCATCTCCGCCGTGCCCGAGCTCGACCCCTGGCGGATCGAGCTCGCGGTGGGCTTCGTGGTCCTCATCATCGTCGTGAACCTGCGCGGCGTGCGGGAGGCGTCGACGGCCTTCGCCGTGCCGACCTACGTGTTCATCGGATCGGTCGGCATCATGATCGTCACCGGCCTCATCCGCTGGCTGCTCGGCGACGCGCCCGTGGCCGAGAGCGCGCAGTACGCCGTCCAGGCCGAGGACCTCAGCCAGGCCGCCGTGCTCCTGCTGATCCTCCGGGCCTTCTCGAGCGGATGCTCGGCGCTCACCGGCGTCGAGGCGGTCTCCAACGGCGTGCCCGCCTTCCGCAAGCCGAAGATCCGCAACGCCCAGCTGACCCTCGTGACGATGGGCTCGATCGCGACGCTCCTGTTCGCCGGCCTCACGGCGCTGGCTCTCATCACGGGCGTCCACTACGCCGAGAACCCGTGCCAGCTGATCGGCTTCGACTGCGCGGGGACCCCGCAGCCCTCCCTCATGGCGCAGGTCGCCTCCGCCACGTTCGGAGCGGGGTCGATCCCCTTCTACGTGATCCAGGCCGCGACCGCCTGCGTGCTGCTGCTGGCCGCCAACACGGCCTTCAACGGCTTCCCGCTGCTGGGCGCCGTGCTCGCGCGCGACGGCTACGCGCCCAAGTCGCTGAACACGCGCGGCGACCGCCTGGTCTTCTCCAACGGGATGCTCATCCTCGGTGCCGCCGCGATCGTGGTGCTCATCGTCTTCCAGGCCCGTCTGACGACGCTCATCCAGCTGTACATCATCGGCGTCTTCGTCTCGTTCTCGCTCGGGCAGATCGGCATGGTCAAGCACTGGCGGCGCGAGCTGCGGCTCGTCCACCCCAAGCACGTCGCCGAGCGGCGCGGCATCGTCACCGGACTGCTCATCAACTCCGTCGGCGCCGCGTTCACGGTCTTCGTCCTCGTCGTCGTCACGGTCACGAAGTTCACCCACGGAGCCTGGCTCGTCTTCCTCGCGATCCCGGTGCTGTCGGTGCTCATGGTCGGCGTGCACCGCTACTACCGCGACGTGGAGCACGAGACGAGCATGGACGATACCGTCAGCTTCGGCGCGAGCGGCGACGTCGCCCTCATCCTCGTGGGCAAGCTGCAGAAGCCCGTCGCGAAGGCCATCGACTACGCCCTCGCCGCGCGCCACGAGAAGACGATCGCCCTGCACGTGTCGGTGACCGCGGAGGAGACCGCCGCCCTCCAGGCCGACTGGGAGGTGCACCGCATGCGCGTGCCGCTCGTGATCATCGAGTCGCCCTACCGCCAGTACGCCGCGCCGGTCGCGCAGTTCATCAAGGCCTACCGCGAGAAGCACGGGTCGACGATGGTGACGGTCTATCTGCCGCAGTACATCGTGGGCCACTGGTGGGAGTCGCTCCTCCACAACCGTCGCGCCAAGCGGATCGCCCAGCAGCTCATGCTCGTCCACGGCGTCTCGATCACCCTGGTGCCGTGGCTGCTCGACTCGTCCGAGCTCGTCTACGGCCGCCGCTCGCGCCCGCTTCCCGGCGACGACCGCGCCGGCCGCATCACCAGCTACGGCCTGGTCGCCCACACCGACGATCCCGTCTGAGCCCTGACCGCGATGTCCCACTTCCGGTGGGGCGTGTCCCAGATTCGGTCGCTGGGGCAGGGGTGAAGCGACCGAAAGTGGGACATCACCCAGTCGGCAGCGAGGATGCATCGGAGGATCATCGCCGGAGCCGGGGAGGATGCCGGGGCGTAGCCTAGAGGGGTGAGTTCCGCGACCGAGACAACGCCCGTGACCGAGGCCCCCGCGATGCTCGACGTCGCCCGCATCCGCGCCGACTTCCCGATCCTCGGCGAGACCGTGAACGGCCGCCCCCTCGTCTACCTCGACTCCGCCGCGACGAGCCAGAAGCCGCGCCAGGTGCTGCAGGCCGAGTACGACTTCCTCACGCACGCCAACGCCGCCGTCCACCGCGGTGCGCACACCCTCGCGGCCGAGGCGACCGACCTGTTCGAGGACGCGCGCGCCACCGTCGCGGGGTTCGTCGGCGCACCGGCCGAACAGCTGGTGTGGACCAGCGGCGCCACGATGGGACTGAACCTCCTGGGCTACGCGATCGGCAACGCGACGGCGGGTCGTGGCGGCGCGGACTCCGCCTCCCTCGCGCTGCGGCCCGGCGACGAGATCGTCACGACGGCGATCGAGCACCATGCAAACCTCATCCCGTGGCAGGAGCTCGCCGCGCGCACCGGCGCGACGCTCCGCCACGTCCCCGCGCGCGCCGACGGCACCCTCGACCTGGATGCCGCCGGCGACCTCATCGGTCCGCGCACCCGCGTCGTCGCCTTCACGCACGTCTCGAACGTGCTCGGCATCGTGAACCCCGTGGCCGAGCTCGTGGCCCTGGCCGCCGAGGTGGGCGCGATCACCGTGATGGACGCGTGCCAGTCGGCGCCGCATCTGCCGCTGGACCTCGCCGCCCTCGGGGTCGACTTCGCCGTCTTCAGCGGCCACAAGATGCTCGGGCCCTACGGGGTCGGCGGCCTGTACGGACGCGCCGAGCGGCTCGAGGCGCTGCCGCCGTTCCTCACCGGCGGCTCGATGATCACCACCGTCACCCTCGATTCCGCCGAGTACCTCCCGCCGCCGCAGCGCTTCGAGGCCGGCACGCAGCCGGTGGGCCCCGCGATCGGGCTCGCCGCGGCCGTCCGCTACCTCGACGAGGTCGGGCTCGACCGGATCCACGCGCACGAGCAGGCGCTGGCGGCGCGGATGCGCGCCGGCCTGATCGAGATCCCCGGCATCCGCCTGCTCGGCGACGCGGATGCCGAGCGCGTCGGCCTGTGGGCTTTCGACGTCGACGGCGTCCACGCCCACGACGCCGGTCAGTTCCTCGATGACCGCGGCATCGCCGTGCGCGTCGGGCACCACTGCGCCGCCCCGCTGCACCGTCAGTACGGCATCACCGCCTCGGTGCGCGCCTCGGTCGCGCTGTACAACACCGCCGACGAGGTCGACGAGCTCGTCGACGCCGTCCGCGGCATCCGTGCCTACTTCGGAGTGGAGTCATGAGCGAGCTCGACACCCTGTACCGCGAGCTGATCCTCGATCACTCCAAGCACCCGCAGCACTTCGGTCTCGCCGAGGCGGAGGGGGCGCACGCGACCTCCCATCAGAAGAACCCGGTGTGCGGCGACGAGATCACGCTGCGCGCCCGCGTCGACACCGACGGCGAGACCATCCGCGACGTCACCTGGGAGGGCTCGGGCTGCTCGATCTCGCAGGCGTCGGCATCGATGCTCTCGGAGCTCGTGGAGGGTCAGACCCGCACCGAGGCCGCCACCCTCATCGAGGGCTTCCGCGAGGCGCTGCGCTCGCGCGGCCAGATCGAGCTCGACGAGGACGTGTACGGCGACGCCGCCGCCCTCACCGGCGTCTCGAAGTTCTCCGCGCGCGTGAAGTGCGCCATGCTCGCCTGGGTCGCGCTCGAAGACGCGCTCGCCCGCGCCTGAGCCGCTGCCAGCGGTGGCCCACCGGGTCACCGCCGGGGCATGTCCCACTTTCGGCTGATTCGGCCCGGGTCAATCAGCCGAATTGGGGACGAGCCCCGCCGAAAGTGGGACAACAACTGCCTGGCCGGGGCCGTCAGACCAGCGCACCCTCGAGGCGGGCGTACGAGGCCTCCATGCCGTCGGTCATGCCGGTGGCGAGGATCATGTCGCGCGTCTCCTTGTCGGGGTACTCGATGAGGAGGGTGAGCAGGGTCGCGCCGTCCTCTTCGTACAGCTGGAGGTCGTTGAGCGTCGACGGCCCCGGCATCCCGATCATCTGCTCGGTCGTCACCGCGCGGCGGGTGGGCTCGCTGAGCACGGTCTCGCCCTCGAAGCCGAACCGCGTGGACTCGTCGTCGCCCTGCTGCCAGACGTAGCGGTAGGTGTCGCCGACCTCGCACTCGACCATCTGCCAGCCGTCCGGGCCGAGCAGCCACTTCTTGAGGAGCTCCGGCTCGTGGTGCGCACGCCAGACGAGGTCGCGGGGCCCGTCGATCAGGCGGGTGATGCGGACGTGCTGGTCGTCGAGGATCTCGGTGCGTGTGCCCTTGCCCTCCGCGTAGTCGCGCAGGTCCTGCAGCACCGCGTCGAGCTGGTCCATCGCCATGCGCGATCCTTCGACGGCGCCCATGGCGACCGTCTGCTCCAGCGCCTCGAGCGAGTCGAAGTAGGTGACGTTGCGCAGGCGCGAGCCGGCATCCGTCTGCTCGAAGGTGAAGACCATCCGCATCGAGGGGAACCCCTCCATGGGCGCGCCGTCCTCGCCGAGGAAGGAGTCGAGCACCTCGAAGGACGACGGGGCGTCGATGCGCAGGAACTCCCAGCCGCCGCGCGACGCCTCGCCGCGGGGACTGGTCATCCGGTAGTCGGCGCGTCCCCCGACGGTGAAGTCGAAGGCAGTGAAGGTCGCCGGCCATCCCGGCGGGCCCCAGAAGCGCTCCAGCTGGCGGGGGTCGGTGAACGCGCGCCAGAGCCGGTCGGCGGGCGCGGCGAAGTCGGCCGTGAGGCTCATCGTGAGCGCCTCGGCGTCGGTGGTGATGTCGGTGACGGGCATGGCGGTTCCTTCTCTGTGTCGGTCCGGTGGGTTCAGCGTTCGGGGTCGGCGAGCAGGGCGTCGAGGCGGTCGATGCGCGACCTCCAGAGGTCCTCGTAGCGGGACAGCAGCGCGCGGGCCCGGGCGATCATGTCCGGATCCGCCCGCACGAGCCGCTCGCGCCCTTCGGCGCGCTTGACGACCAGGTGCGCCGCTTCGAGCACCGCCACGTGCTTCTGGACGGCGGCGAAGGACATGTCGTACGCCGCGGCGAGCGCCGAGACGGACTGCTCCGCCTCGATCGTGCGGCGCAGGATGTCGCGGCGGGTCGCCGCCGCGAGTGCGTGGAACAGGCGGTCGGTCTCATCGTCGGTCAGCTCACTGCGTCCGTGGGAGGTGTCATGTACAACCATTTGGTTGCACGTTAGACCGCGCGGAGCTCCGTGTCAACACCCCCGGGTGCGCCGAGTGCGAACCCGGCGACGACCGGTCATCCCTGCACGAGGCCGAGCCGGATGAGACTGCGCGCGGAGTCCTCGATCGTGTCCTCGACGTCGCGCGGCGACCATCCGAGAACGCGGCGGGCCTTCTCGCTGCTGATGACCGGCGTCCGCCCGAGCTGGCTGACGGACTCCCTGAGGGCGGGATCCGAGGTGGCGCGCTCGCGCACTTCGTCGTCGGTGAGCTCGCGCTCGGGCACCGCCGCGGCGAGGTCGCCGAGTCGGCGTCGAAGGATCTGCCCCACCCCGTAGAAGCTCGACATGCCGCTGACCGCGAGGAAGCGCTCGCCTCCGGCTCGCGGATGGAGCATGGCGCGGATGTGCAGGTCGGCGACATCCCGCACGTCGACGACGCCGAAGATCTGGCGAGGCACCACCGGCATCGCCCCCTCGAGCAGGGCCTTCACGAATCCGAGCGACACCGACAGCTTCGGCCCGAGCGCCGGACCGAAGATCCCGACGGGGTTGACGACGGTGAGCTCCGTGGACCCGCCCCATCCCGCCACCAGGTCCCACGCGGCACGCTCCGCTATCGCCTTCGAGCGGATGTAGGCGGTGTTGTCATCGGTGGGCTCGGTCCAGTCCGCCTCCGTGTAGAGGTCTCGGGGAACCGCTCCGTAGCCCACGGCGGCGAAGGACGAGGTCATCACCACTCGTCGCACGCCCGCGTCGTGCGCCGCGTGCAGGACGCGCAGCGTGCCGTCGCGAGCCGGAACGATGATCTCGTCGTCGTTGTCCACCGTCCCGGCGGGAGGGAAGGGCGACGCGACGTGCAGCACGTGATCCGCTCCTGCCACCGCGTCCCCCCATCCGGCATCCGCGCTGAGGTCGGCCACGGCGAACTCGAGCCCGCTCGCGTCGACGCCCGCCGCGGCCAGCTGCGACGCCACCTCGTCGGAGCGATCGGCGGACCGGACCGTCGTGCGGACACGATAGCCCTGCCGCAGGAGGGCTGCGACGGTGTGGGCGCCCACGTAGCCGGAGCCGCCGGTGACGAGGACGAGCGGCGCCGGTCCACCTTCGCGGCCGGCAGTCGTCGGCGTGGTGTCGGTCGTCATGGTCGTCTCCTGTCGTCGGATGGGCCCACCGGTTCGCGACCCTCGGGATTCAGTCGCTCGGCGATGGCGACGACCTCCGCCGTCGCCCGCCGCTCCGCCTCGGTGTCGTCGCGCACCCGCGCGTCCCACAGGGCCGCTTTGGCGCGCAGGTAGGCCAGCTGCGTCTGCATGCGGTCGATGTCCGCCGCGAGGCGCCCCGCCTGCACGGTGAAGAGCTCGCGCTGCTCGGCCGCCGCCGCATCCCCCCGGCCCATCAGCTCCACGTAGCGCCGCATGTCGTTGATCCGCATCCCTCCCGCGCGGAGACAGGCGAGGGTCTGCAGGGTGGTCAGCACGGCCGCGGGGAAGCGGCGATGGCCGCTCTCCCGGTCGCGGGGGACCGGCGGGATGATCCCGACCTGCTCGTAGTAGCGCAGCGTCGGTTCGCTCAGGCCGGTCCGGCGCGAGGTCTCTTGGATGGAGAGGGTGCCCGCCACCACGGCGGTGCTCATCGACGTCATGCACCCAGCCTGCGGTACTTCATGCGCTTGAAGTCAAGGCGGGGGCTGCCGGCTGGGGCGGCAGTCTCGTGGGCGTCAGACGGCTGCCGCGCAGGCGACGCAGGTCGTCGCCATCGGGCGGACCTCGAGCCGCGCCGCCGGGATCGGCCGGCCGCAGACGGCGCAGATGCCGTACGTGCCGGCTTCCACCCGGTCGAGTGCGGCGAGCACCTCGGCGCGCTCATCGAGCCGGGCCCGGCGGAGGGCGTCGACCCGCTGCCATTCGCCCGACAGCGTCGACCCCTCGGGGTCGTGCTCGTCGTCGGCCGTCGCGTCGGCGCGGTCGTGACGCAGCGACGCGTCGTCGGCGTCCAGTCGCGCCAGCGCCGTATCGAGTTCGCGCAATCGCGCCTCGAGGATCGCCCGGGTCATGGGCCGAGGCTACGCCCGTTTCGCCGCCGTTTCTCCGCCCCCGCCCCCGCGGCCCCTCTCCCCGCCGCCGAGCCGACACGGTGCGCGCGCGCCGCCTGGATGCGGTCGTGTGGATTCGGGTCGGCTCGGCGGGACCGTGTCGGCTCGGCGCGCGGTGTCAACCCCGTACCGCGGCGGATGCCGGGGAGTGACACTGACGGCACGAGTCCACATCGGCGCGGGGTCCTGCGCCGTCGAGAGAGGGATGCGCCATGACCGAATCGACACCCGACGCGACCGAGTCCACACCCGACACGACCGAGTCCACACCCGACGCGACCGAGTCGACACCCGACGCGACCGAGTCCACGTCCGACGCGGACGGCACCGCCGACGCCGCGATCGACGAGGCTCCCGCCGCCGACAGCGGAACGGAGGCCGAGGTGCCCTCGACCGCCGAGCTCGAGGAGCCCAGCACCGAGAAGGCGCCGGGCGAGGAGCCGAAGGCACCCGCGCACGACGACTCCGAGCCCAGCCATCAGGCGACCGGCATCGGCGTCATCGACGAGGCCTGAGCCCCGGCCCCCCACCGCAGCCGCCGAGCCGACACGCGCCGTGCGAGCCGACACGGTATGAACCGCACGCAGCGTGTCGGCTCGGTAGAAGCGTGTCGGCTCGGCGGATGAGCATGAGCATGAGCAGCGGAGGGCGGCGGCGGCGCGGTGCCGCGAACTAGACTGGAGGCCGATCCCCCGCCGGCATCCCGAGTCTTGGAGCCCAGCCGCGTGAGCACCCCTGCCCCCTCTGCCGTTGCCGACACCGTCGAGAACGCCGCCGCCACTCCCGAGCGCGAGCAGCCGTACGCCGCACTGGGCCTCAAGCCGGACGAGTACGACCGCATCCGCGAGATCCTCGGCCGCCGCCCCACCAGCGGCGAGCTGGCGATGTACTCGGTGATGTGGAGCGAGCACTGCTCCTACAAGTCGTCCAAGATCTACCTGCGCCGCTTCGGACAGAAGGTCAGCAACCAGATGCGCGAGCGCCTGATGGTCGGCATGGGGCAGAACGCGGGCGTCGTCGACGTGGGCGAGGGATGGGCGGTGACCTTCAAGGTCGAGTCGCACAACCACCCGAGCTACATCGAGCCCTTCCAGGGTGCCGCCACGGGTGTCGGCGGCATCGTCCGCGACATCATCTCGATGGGCGCCCGCCCCGTGGCGGTCATGGATCAGCTGCGCTTCGGCGCCATCGACCACCCCGACACGGCGCGCGTCGTGCACGGCGTCGTCAGCGGCATCTCGTTCTACGGCAACTGCCTCGGACTGCCCAACATCGGCGGCGAGACCGTGTTCGACTCGGTCTACCAGGGCAACCCGCTCGTCAACGCGCTCGCGGTGGGCGTGCTGCGCCACGAGGACCTCAAGCTCGCGAACGCCTCGGGCGCCGGCAACAAGGTCGTGCTGTTCGGTGCGCGCACCGGCGGCGACGGCATCGGCGGCGCGTCGATCCTCGCCTCCGACACGTTCGCCGACGGCGGCCCGACCAAGCGTCCGGCCGTGCAGGTCGGCGACCCGTTCGCCGAGAAGGTGCTCATCGAGTGCTGCCTGGAGCTGTACCGGGATGAGCTGGTCGAGGCGATCCAGGACCTGGGCGCCGCCGGCATCTCGTGCGCGACGAGCGAGCTGGCCGCCAACGGCGGCAGCGGGATGCGCGTCGACCTCGAGAACGTGCTGCTGCGCGACCCGTCGCTCACGCCCGAGGAGATCCTCATGAGCGAGAGCCAGGAGCGCATGATGGCGATCGTCGCGCCCGAGAAGCTCGACGCGTTCCTCGCCGTGGTCGACAAGTGGCAGGTCGAGACGAGCGTGCTCGGCGAGGTCACCGGCGACGGACGCCTGCAGATCTTCTGGCACGGCGAGCAGATCGTCGACGTCGACCCCTCGACCGTCGCCGTCGACGGCCCGGTCTACGAGCGCCCCGTCGCCTATCCGACGTGGATCGACGCGCTGCGCGACGACTCGGCATCCGCCCTGCCCCGCACCGACGACCCCGAGACGCTGCGCACGCAATTCCTGCAGCTGCTGTCGAGCCCGAACCTGGCCGACACCTCGTGGATCACCAACCAGTACGACTACTACGTCATGGGGAACACGGCCCTGAGCTTCCCCGACGACGCCGGCATGATCCGCGTCGACGAGGAGTCGGGCCTGGGCTTCGCGATCGCCACCGACTGCAACGGCCGCTACTGCCAGCTCGACCCGTACGCTGGCGCGCAGCTCGCCCTCGCCGAGGCGTACCGCAACGTCGCCGTCACCGGCGCGGTGCCCACCGCCGTCACCGACTGCCTCAACTTCGGCAGCCCCGAGAACCCCGAGGTCATGTGGCAGTTCGGGCAGGCCGTCGATGGCCTCGCCGACGCGTGCTTCGAGCTCGGCGTGCCGGTCACCGGCGGCAACGTGAGCTTCTACAACCAGACCGGCGACCAGCCGATCTTCCCGACCCCGGTGGTCGGCGTGCTGGGCATCATCGACGATGTCGCCCGCCGCATCCCGTCGGGCTGGCAGGACGCCGGCGAGAACATCTACCTCCTCGGCGTGACCGCCACCGAGCTCAGCGGCTCCGCATGGGCCGGCACGGTCCACGACCACCTCGGCGGACGCCCGCCGGCGGTCGACCTCGCCCAGGAGAAGAAGCTCGCCGAGCTGATCCACGCGGCATCGCAGCAGGAGCTCGTCTCCAGCGCGCACGACCTGTCGGCAGGCGGTCTCGGCCAGGCGCTCGCCGAGGGCGTCCTGCGCTTCGGCGTCGGCGCCCGCGTGTGGCTGCGCGAGATCATGGAGCGCGACGGCGTGGATGCCGCGACCGCGCTGTTCAGCGAGTCCACGGGCCGCGTCATCGTCTCGGTGCCCCGCGAGGAGGACGTCAAGTTCCGCGGCCTCTGCGAGGGCCGCGGCTACCCCGTGCTCCGCATCGGCGTGACCGACCCGGCCGCCGACGGCGACGAGCCCGCGCTCGAGGTGCAGGACGTGTTCACGATCCCGCTGTCGCAGCTGCGCGAGACGTCGCGCGGCACGCTGCCTGCGGTCTTCGGCGATGTCATCCAGGAGGTGGGCGCATGAGCCTGTCGAAGTCGTCTCCCGAACCCGACGAGTACGCCGGCATGAACGAGGCGCGCACGCGCCGCACCCGCATCGTCGCGTGGATCGCGATCGTGTCGCTGATCCTCGTCGGCGGCGGCGCCACCGTCCTGGCCCTGCTCTTCGGCTGAGCCCCCGCCCCGTCCCCGCCGGTTCGCACGCACCGGACGCATGTCCCCTCATCGGCGGCACGTGTCCCATTTCCGGTCGTTCCTCGCCCACGCGACCGACCGGAAATGGGACACGGCGCCGCGGAGACGACCCGAGACGCCCGGTGGGGATTCAGCCATGCTGGTTAGCATGAGGACATGGACCCGCTCGTCTGGACGACGATCGCCGAGTTCTGGTGGTTGGGGCCGGCCGTGATCGGAACCGGCACCGCCGGCTGGCTCGGATGGCTGGGGCTTCGGCACCAGCGTTCCGAGCGCGCCCGGCGCCTCGCGCACGAGGCCGCCAAGCACGAGCTGCGCATCGCCCGGCAGCGCTCCGTCGCCGCCCGCGGCGCCGCCCGGGTGGCCCGCGCCGACCTCGCGCGGGTGCAGGCCGAGCGGACCGCGTCGCACGCAACCGCCGCCGATGTGGCCGCAGCGCGGCTCGAGCTGCAGTCCGCCCAGCGCGAGGCCCGCGCAGCCACGGCGGCCGTGCGGGCGGGACGCGCGCGGATGACCGCTGCACGCGCCGCACTCTCCCATGCGGCCCGCGGGGCCTCGGCGACCGAGGAGCTGCCGCTGGCCCGCCTCACCGCCGCCCACGACGCGGTGACCGCACGGTGGATGGAGTACGAGACCGATGCCGCACGGGTGCTCGCCTTCCCGGCGATGAGCGACGGCCGGCAGCCGCTGACCGCCGCGTATCTGACGGTGCGCGCGGAGGCCTCGAGCCTGCGGCCGACGCCGACGCAGGTCGCTCGATCGCAGGTGGCGGCGGCGCAGTTCGCGGCGTACCGGGATGCGGTGCAGCGGCTGGAGCGGGCGTTCGACGCCGCCGAGAAGGAGGCGTGGCGCCAGGCGCGCGCGGCGGGCACCGCCCCGGCCGGCGCATCGGCACCGCCGCGCAGCACGACGGGCGACGCGCCCGCCGAACCGGGATCAGCACCCTGGTCGGTGCTCGCCCAGACGGCGGTCGCCCGTTCGACCGAGGCGCTCACCCGGGCCGCGGAGGCGGCGGCATCCGCCCTGGATGCGCGGCTGTCGTCCGCGGACGGTCGTCGGCCGTCGCCCTCCCCGCAGGCAGCTCCCCGGCCGCCGGCGCACGACCAGGACCGCGGCCCCACCGATTCCGAGGCCGCGGGCGATCCCGAGTCCGCGGGCGAACCCCGGCGGCGTCCGGGGTCCACCTCCGGCCCCGAGCCGGTCTGGCCCGTTCCGGCGCGCTCGCGGACGCGTCCCCCGACGACGGAAGGGTAGGGTCGGGCGAGTGGATCAGATCCTCACCTTCCTCGGCCACTACTGGTGGCTGGCCTTCCCGCTGATGGGCGTGGCCGGCGCCGCCGTGAAGCGCTGGGACTACCTCGCCACCCGCCGGCACAACCGGCGGCTGGAGCTGCTGCGGGTCAAGGGCGAGCTGAAGGCCGTGCAGGCCGGCCACAAGGCGGTCGCCCACTCCTCGGAACCGCAGCCGATCACGCGCCCGTCGCCGCTGCCGGACCAGCTGCAGAAGCTGTTCGAGACGCACGACGACGTCACCGCGCGCTGGCTCGAGTACGAGCTCGATGTCGCCAAGCTCATCGACTATCCCGCCATGAGCGATGGTCGCCAGCCGCTCACGGCCGCGTTCCTGAAGGCGAAGAAGGTCGCCGACCGCGCGCGTCCCGCCTCGGCGTCCGCCAAGGTGACGCCCGAGCAGGTCGCCGAGTACCGCGCCGCCGTGACCGACTACGAGGTGGCGTTCGAGCTCGCCGAGCGTGACGCCCGCCGCCAGAGCACAAGCGGTCTCAGCGAGGCCGAGCGCAAGCGCCTCGCGACGGCGAAGCAGCTGCTGTCGGTCGCCGTCGACGAAGCGGCGACACCCGCCGAGCGGCAGAGCGCGTACAAGCGCGCCCGCCGGGAGCTCGACGGCCTCATCTCCCTCTCGGACGAGGCCATCGTCGTGCTCGAGAAGAAGGTCGCCCTCGAACTCCCCGCCTCCGAGGTCCCGGCTGCCGAGGCCCCGCGAGCCGACACGTAAACGCCGAACCGACACGCTCCGCGACGTGCGGGACGTGTCGGCTCGGGCGGAGCGTGTCGGTTCGGCGAAGAGGGACGCGGCTCACGCGGTGAGCGAGTCCACCCACTCCTGGTTCTCGGTCATCCACTGGCGCACGATGTCGGTGTAGTCGGTGACGTCCTCGCCGGTGTTGTACATGACGTTCTCGAGCGAGAACAGCACCTCGGAGTCCATGCGGAACTCCGCGAGCCACTCGTTCACCTCGGGGTGATCGGTCTCGAACCCGGTGCGGGTGAAGGTGTGGATCGACTCCGCGTCGCCGAGGGTGCCCTCGGGGTCGGCGAGGTCCTTGATGTCGTACGCGTCGTAGGCCCAGTGCGGACGCCACAGCGTCACCGCGACGTTCTCGCCGGCGGCGAGCTTGCTGTCGAGCTCGGCGAGCATGGCGGGCGTCGACGAGGTGACGAAGTCCATGCCGTCGAGGCCGTAGGTCGGGATGACCTCGTCCTGCGTGGCGGCGGTGAGGCCGGCGCCCGGCTCGATGCCGATGAGGCGGTTGTCGAACTGGTCGGCCGCGGCGGCGAGGTCGCTCAGCGACTCGACGGGGGCGTCCGCGTTCACGGCGACCGTGAGCTTGGCGTCGTCGTTCCACGAGCCGAGGTCGACGATGTCGTCGCCGAACTGCTCGAAGTAGGCGGCGTGGGTCATCGGCAGCCAGCCGTCGAGCGCCACGTCGTAGTCGCCGCCCGCGACGCCCTGGAACACCGGCCCGGCGTCCGCGTACTCGAGGTCGACGTCGTAGCCCTCGTCCTCCAGGATCAGCTTCCACAGGTACGAGACGGCCTCGCCCTCGGGCCAGCCGTTGAAGACGCCGATCGTGATCTCCTTCGAGGCCGCTGCGTCGTCGCCGGTCGAACCGGCGCAGCCGGTCAGGGCGAGGGCGGCGGCGGATCCGAGCGCAAGGGTGCTCAGGAGGTGTCGCTTGTTCATGTTCTTCCTTTCCTCCCGTGTGCTGTGTCACGGGTGTGGGGAGGCCCGCAGGAATGCCACGGGCCGCCGGCGCGACGGACGGACGCGCCGGTGTTCCGGGGGACTCAGGCGGTGGCGGGGACGACCGCGTCGGAGGGGGCGTCGCTCGCCGCGCGCGCCGTGGCGGCGGGGCGCCGGGAGGGGCGCCGCGATCCGAGGGCGCCGGTGAGGCGGTCGAGGATCATCGCGATCATGACGACCGCCAGACCCGCCTCGAAGCCGAGGGGGACGTTGACGGAGCTGAGCGCCTGCACGATGGGCCGCCCGAGGCCGGGCGCGCCGACCATCGAGGCGATGACCGACATCGACAGCGAGAGCATGATGATCTGGTTGATCCCCGCCATGATCGACGGCAGTGCCAGCGGCAGCTGGATCTGGCGCAGCACGCGGCCAGGCGTCGCGCCGAACGCCTGCCCGGCCTCGACGACCTCGGGGTCGACGCCGCGGATGCCGAGCTCGGTCAGCCGCACTCCGGGGGCGATCGCGAACATGATCGTCGCGACGATGCCGGGCACCACGCCGACGCTGAAGAGGAAGATCGCCGGCAGCAGGTAGACGAAGGCGGGCATCGTCTGCAGGAAGTCCAGCACGGGCCGGACCACGTGGGAGACCGTCTGCGAGCGAGCGGCCCAGATCCCGAGCGGGATCGCGATCGCCGTCGCGATCAGCACGGCGACGATGGTGAGCGCGAGCGTCAGCATCGCGTTCTCCCACTGGTCAACGGCCAGGATCACGACGAAGCCGAGCACGGTGCCGACGGCGAGCCGCCAGCCCTTCACCAGCCAGGCGGCGGCGGCGAAGACGACGATGACGGCCCAGAACGGGGGTGTCGTGAACACCCAGGCCGCGACGTCGTAGATCGACGTGAAGACCGTCGCGATCGCGTCGAACAGACCGCCGAGGTACTCCTTGAGGAAGTCGATGAGACTGCGCACCCACTGGCCGAGCGGGATGCGGATGAGCTGCTCGAACTGCTCCATCAGCGGGCACCCCCGTCCATCGCGGGCTCCGCCGGCGGAGCAGCGGCGGCCGCATCGACCAGCGTGGTGAACTCGGCGACCATGTCGATCGGCGTCTGGATGATCGGCATCTCCCGCGTGATCGCCGGCACGTTGCCGAGCGCGGCGAGGAGCGTGACCCGCGGGATCACCCCGAGCAGGCGGCGCTCGGCATCGACGACGGCCAGCGGCACGGTGGCCTCGACCGCCGTCTCGACGATGTCGGTCAGCAGGTCGTCGGGTCCGACCGTGGGCACCGATGCGTCGACGATCTCGCGGAGGTCCGTCTGCCCCGCCTTCACGGCGCGGATGACGGCGCGGTCGGTGACGACGCCGACCAGCCGGCGGTTCTCTGTCGCGAACACGGCACCGGCCTGCTGGGAGCGGAGCGTCCGCAGCGCGCCGCGCACCCCGGCGGTGAGCGGCGTGGTGAGGTGCGGCGGCTCCATCACGGAGCCGGCGGTTAGCACGCGGGCGCGATCCACGTCCTGCACGAACTGCGCGACGTAGTCGTTGGCCGGGTCGGTGAGGATCTCCTCGGGCGTGCCGTTCTGCACGATGCGGCCGTCGCGCATGACCGCGATCCGGTCGCCGAGGAACATCGCCTCGTTGAGGTCGTGCGTGATGAAGACGATCGTGCGGCCCAGCTCGCGCTGCAGCTCGACGAGCTGCTCCTGCATCTCGCGGCGGATCAGCGGGTCCAGCGCCGAGAAGGCCTCGTCCATCAGCAGGATGTCGGTGCCGGCGGTGAGGGCCCGGGCGATCCCGACCCGCTGCCGCATGCCGCCCGACAGCTCGTCGGGCATGGCGTCGGCACGGTCGCCGAGGCCGACGCGATCGAGGATCTCCTGCGCACGGCGGCGGCGCTCGGCGCGGCCGACGCCCTGGATCTCCAGCGCATACGCGGCGTTGTCGAGCACCGTGAGGTGGGGAAGGAGCGCGAAGTGCTGGAAGACCATCGACACCGACGAGCGGCGGATGTCGCGCAGCTCGGACGGCGAGGCGGCGGTGACGCTGCGTCCGCCCACGAGGACCTCGCCCGCCGTGGGCGCGAGCAGTCCGTTCAGCATGCGGATGATGGTGGACTTGCCGGAGCCCGACAGGCCCATGATGACGAAGATCTCACCGGGGTTCACGGTGAAGCCGGCGTCGATCACCGCGGCGGTGCCGACGTCGGCGATCTCGGAGCGGGACTGGCCGGCGCGTAGCCGGCGGACGCCTTCTCGGGGGTTGCGGCCGAAGACCTTGAAAAGGCCCTTCGCCTCCAATGCGGGGGTGGGTGCGATCACGTGCTTCACCTCGGCGGTCGCGCACGCGCGACAGCATCGGTTACGCCCGGGTGACGGTCACCGGCGCGACCCGCCGCGCGTCTCATCATCGGACGCGGGGGACGTCGCGCTCCGGCGACGCACATCGGGTCCGTCGCCCAGACCGCCGACCGTACGCCCGCTCGTGCGGCGTCGGAGACGCTCGGCTCGAGCAGCCGCGGACTGGTCGTCGGGGCCTCTCGGCCCTCTTTCCAACGTAACGAGCCCGAGAGCAACCCGCAAACCGAGGATGTCCCACTCTCCGCGCGTCGTGTCCCACATCCGGTCGGATTCGAGGTCCGGAATCAGCCGGAAGTGGGACATGGCCGAGGAGGGGTTGACATCCAGCCTCTGCCGTTGCATGGTTAGTTAGTCAAGTAAGTAACCAAGGAGGCAGGGCCGGATGATCGACGAAGGACGCGCGCTCTTCCTGCAGATCGCGGAGAGCGTGGAGGACTCGATCCTCGACGGATCGCTCGCGGAGGACGCGCAGGCGCCCTCGACGAACGAGCTCGCGGCCTTCTACCGCATCAATCCCGCCACGGCCGCGAAGGGAATCGCGATGCTCACCGACAAGGGCGTGCTGCACAAGCGCCGCGGGATCGGCATGTTCGTCTCGCCCGGCGCGCGCGAGCTGCTGCTGGGCGAGCGGCGCGCGGCGTTCGCCGACCGCTACCTCGATCCGCTCCTGGCAGAGGCCCGCACCCTCGGCCTCGGCCCCGACGACGTCGCGCGACTCCTGGCCGAGCGCGCGGCCCGCACCACGACGGAAGGAACCGCACGATGACCACCGTGATCGAGGTGAAGAACCTCACCAAGCGCTACCGCGACACGGTCGCCGCCGATGACGTGAGCTTCTCCATCGAGAAGGACACGATCTACGGCCTCCTCGGCCGCAACGGCGCCGGCAAGACGACCGTCATGTCGATCCTCACGGCGCAGAACTTCGCGACGAGCGGCGAGGTGCGCATCTTCGGGGAGCACCCGTACGAGAACGCGCGGGTCCTCAGCCGCATGTGCTTCGTCCGCGAGAGCCAGAAGTACCCCGATGACGCCACCGCGACCCACGCGCTGCGCATGGCGCGTCTCTTCTTCCCCCGGTGGAACCAGGAGCTCGCCGATCGGCTGGTGGCCGAGTTCCAGCTCCCGATGAAGAAGACGATCAAGAAGCTCTCGCGCGGTCAGCTGAGCGCCGTCGGCGTCATCATCGGCCTGGCGTCCCGGGCCGAGATCACCTTCTTCGACGAGCCGTATCTGGGCCTCGACGCGGTGGCTCGTCAGCTGTTCTACGACCGCCTGCTCGAGGACTATGCGGAGCATCCCCGCACGATCATCCTGTCGAGTCACCTGATCGACGAGGTCTCGAACCTCCTCGAGCGCGTGATCGTCATCGACAAGGGCCGGATCCTCATGGACGAGGAGACCGACGCCGTCCGCGGCCGCGCCGCCAACATCGTCGGCGACACCGCACGGGTGGAGTCGTTCGTCGCCGGTCGCGAGGTGATCCATCGAGAGAGCCTCGGCCGGGTGACGTCGGTGACCGTCCTCGGCGAGCTGACCGACGCCGATCGCGCCCGCGTCGCCGCCGAAGGGCTCGACATCGCGCCCGTCTCGCTGCAGCAGCTCATCGTCCGCACCACCCAGCACGCCGACACCGCGCAGCCCGCGGCAGCGGAAGGAGTCCTGTGATGAACCGCACCTGGAACGTCGTACGTCTGCAGCTGATCAACAAGCAGACCTACGTGTGGGTGCCGCTGATCGTGCTCGCGGGTTCGTTCGTCCTCACGCTGCTGATCTGGTCGATGGTGCCGTTCGGGGGCCAGAAGTACAGCGGCGGCGCGCAGGCCGTGTACTGGTACTTCGGCGTCGTGGGCGTGCAGGCGCTGACGCTGACCTTCCCGTTCTCGCAGGCGATGAGCGTCACGCGCCGGGAGTACTTCTTCGGCACCACGCTCACCGCGATCCTCACCTCGGCACTGCTGGCGTCGATCTATGTGGGGGGCGCCTTCGTCGAGCGCGCCACCGGCGGCTGGGGCATGGAGGGCTACTTCTTCTCGATCGGCTGGATCTGGGATGCGGGACCGGCCGCGGCATGGCTGCTGTACTTCGCCGTCCCGATGCTGTTCTTCATGATCGGGTTCGGCTCCGCGACCTTCTACAAGCGCTTCGGCAGCGTCGGGCTCACGGTGCTGCTCGTCGGCATCGGCCTGTCGCTGGTGGGAGTGGGGTGGCTGATCGGACGCGCGGACGGCTGGCCGGCGGTCGGGGCATGGATCGCCACCCAGGGGACGGCGGGCATCGCCGCGTGGACGCTGGTGGTCGCCGTCGTCGTCGGTGCGCTGTCGTTCGCGCCGCTCCGCCGGGCGACACCCTGACCGACCGGGACGCCGACCGCGGCCGGGCGCGTCAGTCGCGTCCGGCCGCCGCCGTGTGATGGCGGATGACCTCGGCGACGACGAAGTTGAACCACTTCTCGGCGAACTCGGGATCGAGGTCGGCGTCGATGGCCAGGCGTCGCAGGCGCGCGATCTGCTGCTCCTCGCGGGCGGGATCGGAGGCCGGCATCCCGTGCTCGGCCTTGAGCACGCCGACCTGCTTCGTGCAGCGGAACCGCTCCGCGAGCAGGAAGATGAGCGCGGCGTCGACGTTGTCGATGCTGGCGCGCAGGCTCTGCAGGCGAGCGGCGGCCTGGGTCATGTCGTCGGTCATGGTTCCTCCCCGCCCGACCCTACCGCCACGCGCCGCGCAGGAGCCGATGCACCCGGCGGGGAGCCGCCCCTAGAGTGTGACCATGACCGAAGCTCCCCGGGATCCGGGCCGTGTCCCGCGCCGCGCCGCGCGCCGCCGGGCGAAGGCGGCCGATGCTCCCGCCCCCCGCGCCTCGGCCGTGACTCCCGCCGACCCGTCCCTCTCGCCGGCCGAGCCGATCCGCTCTGTGGGCGCGATCCTGCAGCGGCCCTTCGCGGTCGGCTTCCTGCTGGTGCTCGGGGGCCTGCTCGCCGTCGGCCTCTCGTCGGCCTTCGCCGACCTGGCGACCATCTGGATCTACATCGCGTTCGCGCTGTTCGCCGCGCTCGGGCTCGATCCGATCGTGCGGCGGCTGGAGCAGCGGGGCATCGGTCGCACGTGGGGCATCGTCATCGTCTACTTCGTGTTCGCCCTCGTGATGGTGGGTGTGCTGTGGCTCATCATCCCCACCGTGGTCGGGCAGATCGCGCAGTTCATCCGCGACCTGCCCTCGACGGTCGCCGGGTTCCAGCGCACGGAGTTCTATCTGTGGGCACGCGATCAGTTCGGCGACCAGGTGCCGGCGCTGCTCAGCGAGATCCAGCGCTTCCTGAGCGACCCTTCCCACATCGCCGCGATCGGCGGGGGTGTCCTGCAGGTCGGCATCTCGATCGGCACCACCATCTCGGGGATCATCATCATCATCGTGCTGAGCCTGTACTTCCTGGCGTCGCTGCCCGAGATGAAGCGCGCGCTGAACCGCCTGGTGCCGGCGCGCAACCGTGCGCTGACCGCCGAGCTCACCGAGGAGATCACGGCCTCGGTCGGCGGCTACCTCGGCGGCATGGTCATCCTGGCGCTGCTGAACTCGATCACGACGTTCATCCTCTACTCGGTGCTCGGGCTGCCCTTCCCGCTGCTGCTGGCGGTGGTCGCGTTCTGCATCACGATCATCCCTCTCGTGGGAACGGTGCTGTTCTGGGGCATCGGCTCGGTGGTGGCGCTGTTCACCAGTCCGCTGTCGGCCCTGGTGTTCGCGGGCGTGTACCTCGTCTACATGCAGCTCGAGGCATACGTGGCCACGCCGCGCGTGATGAACAAGACCATCTCGGTGCCGGGCTCGCTCGTCGTGATCGGCGCACTCGTCGGCGGTACCCTCATGGGCCTGCTCGGCGCCCTCATCGCGATCCCGGTCACGGCGTCCATCCTCCTGATCATCAAGAAGGTGTGGATCCCGCGCCAGGACGCGAAGATCTAGCCGCCGGCGGCGCACCGCTCCCACGGGTCGGCGACGCGTCGGGCCCGCTCAGGCGCGATCGGGCAGCAGGCAGCTCGGCGACGGGGTGGCGACCCGGTGACGGACGCGGCCGGGCACTCCGGTCCGCTCGTCGAGTCCGAGCGAGGCCACCTCGTCGGAGCGCTGACCGGCCACGAGCAGGGTGTCGCGGGCGATGACGTGGTGGCGCGGCCAGGTGACCCCCGCCTCCACGAGCGCGACCGGCGACAGCTCGGCACCGGCCCCGCGCACCCGCAGGGTGGCGATCGTGTCGGATCCCCGGAGCCCGACGTAGACGAATCCGGCGTCGCGCGACAGGGCGATCTCGGCGGCGAAGTCGGCGCCCGGGACGGCCGCCGCTGTCAGGGGCGTGCCGCCGACGACGCGCCAGCCGTGCCCGTCGCGGGGCGGCGAGAGCACGAACACCTCGTGGGACAGCTCGGTGACGACGTACAGATGGCCGCTGGGGTGCCACACGGTGTGACGCGGCCCGGAGCCGAACGGCAGCACGATCCGGTCGACCTCGCGGAGCCCGTCGCCGGCGGCGTGCCAGAAGCGCACCTGGTCGAGGCCCATGTCGGTGGTGACCAGGGTCCGCGCGCCGACGAAGCGCCCCTGGTGCGCCCGCGACACCCGCTCCTCGGCCCCACGTCGATCCCCGGCCCCATGTCGATCCCCGACCCCGCGTCGATCCTCGGGGCCATGTCGATCCCCGACCCCGCCGAAGCCCTCGAGCCCGTCGACGCCCTCGAGCCCGTCGAAGGGTCCCTGCCGGAACATGCCGTCCTCGGCATCCAGGTCCTCGCGCGGCTCGGCGACCCGCGCCGACACCGGGGCGCCCTCGGCGTCCAACGCCATCCGCACCACCCGTCCGTCTCCCCAGCACGAGGCGACCAGCCACGCGCCCGACGGGTCCACCGCGACGTGGCAGACCAGCGGGCCCGCTTCGACCGGTCGCCCGAGCGGGGCGAAGGATGCGGGTCCGGTGCGGCGGAACGCCTGCACCGTGCCGTCGCCCTCGCGGGCGGCGTAGATCACGTCCAGCGTCGGATGCCACGCCAGCCACGACGGCGAGCCCCCGATGCGGACGGCGTCGGCGCGCACCGACAGCTGCCCGCCGGCGAGCGGTCCGTCCGGGTCGCCCGCGTCGAGCACCCCGATGCCCGCGGCCGCGCCGTCGCCGTCGTCCGTGTACGCGCCCAGAAAGAAGCGCACGCGTCAGTCGATGAGGTCGTGTCGCACGATCACGGCGTCGCGCGCGGCGCCGACGCCGATGACCGAGATCCGCGTGCCGCTCATCGCCTCGAGCGCGAGCACGTAGTCCTGGGCCTCCAGCGGCAGGTCCTCGAAGGTGCGCGCACCGGAGATGTCGGCCTTCCAGCCGGGGAAGTACTCCAGGATCGGCTTCGCGTGGTGGAAGTCGCTCTGGTTGACGGGCACCTCGTCGAAGCGCTGCCCGTCGACGTCGTAGGCGACGCACACCGGGATCTCGTCGAGCCCGGTGAGGATGTCGAGCTTGGTCAGCACGAGATCGGTGATGCCGTTCACGCGCGTCGCATACCGGGTGATCGGGGCGTCGTACCAGCCGACGCGGCGCGGGCGACCGGTCGTCGTGCCGAACTCGAACCCGCGCGTGCGCAGCCACTCGCCCTGGTCGTCGAACAGCTCCGTCGGGAAGGGACCCGAGCCGACGCGCGTCGTGTAGGCCTTGACGATCCCGACGATCCGGTCGAGGCGGTTCGGTCCCACGCCCGAGCCGGTCGCCGCGCCGCCGGCGGTGGCAGACGACGACGTCACGAACGGGTAGGTGCCGTGGTCGACGTCGAGCATGGTGGCCTGGCCGCCCTCGAAGACGACGACGTCGCCGGCGTCGAGGGCCTCGTGCAGCAGCAGGCCGGTGTCGCACACCATCGGACGCAGCCGGTCGGCGTACGACAGGAGGTCCTCGACGATCTCGTCGACGCTGATCGCGCGGCGATTGAAGACCTTCACGAGCAGGTGGTTCTTCTGGTCGAGGGCGCCCTCGACCTTCTGGCGCAGGATGTTCTCGTCGAAGAGGTCCTGGATGCGGATGCCGACGCGGTTGATCTTGTCGGCGTAGCTCGGGCCGATGCCGCGGCCGGTGGTGCCGATCATCCGCTTGCCGAGGAAGCGCTCGGTCACCTTGTCGAGGGTGCGGTGGTACTGGGTGATGACGTGCGCGTTGGCGCTCACCTTGAGTCGCGAGATGTCGACCCCGCGGGCCGCGAGCGCGGACAGCTCGGCGAAGAGCACTTCGAGGTCGATGACCACGCCGTTGCCGATCACCGCGTTCACCCCCGGGGAGAGGATGCCGGAGGGCAGCAGGTGCAGGGCGTACTTCTCGTCGCCGATGACGACGGTGTGCCCGGCGTTGTTGCCGCCGTTGAACTTGACGACCCAGTCGGTCCGCTCACCGAGGAGGTCGGTGGCCTTGCCCTTGCCCTCGTCCCCCCACTGGACTCCGACGATGACGATGCCTGGCATGGATGCTCCCCCGTGGATGGACGGTGAGTCCCCATTCTATCGAGTGCTCCCCGATACGCCCCGACACCCAGTAGCCTCCCTTCATGCGCTCCCCGGCATTCACGACGACGTGGTCGATCCTGCGGCTCGTGATGGGCCTCGTCATCGTCGCCGCCGTGGTCACCCAGCTGGTGGCATCGGTCGCCACGACGGTCGAGCTGGGCCGCGATCTCGGCACCGTGATCGCCAACTTCTTCAGCTTCTTCACGATCCTCTCCAACGTGCTCGCGGCGTCGGTGCTGCTGTGGGCGGGGATCGACGCGCGACGGCGCGACCGGACGGCCGTCGAGAGCCCGGCCCTCGCGACGGCTCTGGCGTGCGCCACCACGGCGATGATCATCACCGGGATCGTCTACAACCTGCTCCTGCGCGGCATCACCCTGCCGCAGGGGAGCGAGCCCGTGCCCTGGTCGAACGAGGTGCTGCACCTGATCGGCCCGCTGTTCCTGCTCCTCGACCTGCTGTTCGGCCCGCGTCGGCGCGATCTGCCGTGGCGGTCGGTGCTCGTGGTGCTGGCCTTCCCGCTCGTATGGGTGACGTACACGCTCCTGCGCGGGCCGCTCGTGACCAACCCGGCGACGGGCGACCCGTGGTGGTACCCGTATCCGTTCCTCAACCCCAACAACCCCGGCGGGTGGCCGTCCGTGCTCGTGTACATCGCGGGCATCTCGATCGCGTTCGTCGCGGTCGGCGCGTTCACCGTCTGGATCGGCCGGCGGCGCGCCGCTGCGGCGGAGCCGGTCACAGTCACCTCCTGACGCACGGGCGCACCCGCGTCCAGCGGCGACGACACAGGGCGTAACAGCGATTCGCCGATGGCGCCG
Organism: Microbacterium sp. T2.11-28; assembly: GCF_950097975.1. GTDB lineage: Bacteria > Actinomycetota > Actinomycetes > Actinomycetales > Microbacteriaceae > Microbacterium. The sequence continues at coordinate 194,159 of NZ_CATNHF010000012.1, read as the reverse complement.
GTGCCCCGCAAGACTCGGAGCACGCGTCGACGCTCCACCGGGCGCGCCCCCCAGCAGAGAGGCCTGCCCGCGTGATTGCGCTCGAACACGTGTCCAAGCGATACGGCGGTGTCGCCGCGGTCGACGACGTGTCGCTGACGATCCCGACCGGAGAGATCTTCGGCATCGTCGGCCAGAGCGGGGCGGGCAAGAGCACCCTCGCGCGCCTCGTGAACCTCATCGAGCGTCCGGATGCCGGCACGGTCACCGTCGACGGCGCCGAGCTCACCGCCCTGGGCGAGGGCGAGCTGCGCGCCGCCCGCCGCCGGATCGGCATGGTCTTCCAGCGCTTCAACCTGCTCGGGAGCCGCACCGTGCGCGGAAACGTCGAGCTCGCCCTGGAGCTCGACGGCACGCCGCGCGCCGAGCGCCGCGAGCGCGCGCTCGAGATGCTCGACCTCGTCGGCCTCAGCCACCGCGCCGACGCCTCGGTCCACGAGCTGTCCGGCGGTCAGCAGCAGCGCGTCGGGATCGCCCGCGCGCTGGCGGCGCGTCCGCGCGTGCTCCTGTCCGACGAGGCGACGAGCGCGCTCGACCCCGAGACGACGGCATCCATCCTCGAGCTGTACCGCCGCATCAACGCCGAGCTCGGCCTCACCGTGCTGCTGATCACGCACGAGATGGACGTCGTCAAGGCGGTGTGCGACTCGGCGGCGCTCGTCGAGGCCGGCCGCGTCGTGGAGAGCGGACGCCTCGTCGATCTCATCCGCACCCCGGGGTCCCGGCTCACCGCGCAGCTGTTCCCGCTGGGTCCCATCCCCGACTCGGTCCCCGCCGAGGCGACGGTCATCGACATCACCTTCGCCGGCGGGACCGCCGACCGCCCCGTCATCGCGCAGCTCGCCCGGGACCACGGCCTGGACGTGTCGATCCTCGGTGCGCTGATCGAGCGCATCGGCGGCACGCAGGCGGGACGCACGAGGCTGGAGGTGCCGGGCGCGGCGGCCTCCGCCGTCGTCGCCGACCTCCGCGGTCAGGGCCTGCTCGTCGAGGTCCTGCGGACGGGGGCGGCGGCATGAACGATCAGCTGTTCTCCGTGCTCCTGGTCGCCACGGGCCAGACCCTCTACATGGTCGGGTTCGCGCTGCTGGCGACCGTCATCGTCGGCCTGCCGCTCGGGGTCGTCCTCGTCGGCACGGAGCAGGGCCGGTTCCTCGAGGCGCCGTTCGGGTCGAGGCGGCTCGGGATCGTGATCAACAGGCTGCTCGACTTCATCGTGAACCTCGGCCGGTCTGTGCCGTTCATCATCCTCATGGTCGCGCTGATCCCGTTCACGCGGGTCGTGGTGGGCACCTTCATCGGGCCGACGGCGGCCATCGTCCCGCTCTCGGTGGTGGCGATCCCGTTCTTCGCGCGCATGGTCGAGATCGCGATCAAGGAGGTCGATCCGGGGCTGCTCGAGGTGGCGTCCTCTCTCGGCGCCAATCGCTGGCAGCTCGTGACGAAGGTGCTGCTGCCCGAGGCCGCGCCGCCGATGCTGCTGGGCCTGTCGACCACGGTCACCTCGATCATCAACTTCTCGGCCATGGTCGGCACCGTCGCCGGCGGGGGCCTCGGCGACGTCGCCATCCGCTACGGCTACCAGCAGTACAGCTGGATCCACATCGTCTCGGTCATCGTGATCATCTTCGCGATCGTCATGATCCTGCAGTCGCTCGCCACCTGGGGCGCCCGCCGCCTCGCCCGGCGCACGCCCCGTTCCACCACGCCCGCCGCGACCGCGGCATTCTGAGAGGACCCGACATGACCCGCACACTCCCCCTGCTCGCCGCGGCCGCCGCCGTGGCCGTCCTGCTGACCGGCTGCGCCGGCGGCACCACCGGCACCGCACCCGAGGCGGAAGGCGACGACCTCGGCACCCTCAAGGTCGGGGCGCTCCAGACGCCCGCCGGCGACATCCTGAAGCACGTCGCCGAGAACGGGGCGGCCGAGCTCGGCCTGACGATCGAGTTCGTCCCCTTCACCGACTACAACACGCCCAACACGGCGCTCGCCGACGGATCGATCGACGCCAACCTGTTCCAGAACGCCACGTTCCTGGAGAACTTCAACACCAACGCGGGCGCCGACCTGGTCAGCGTCGGCGAGGCGTACCTCCCGACCGCCGCGTTCTACTCGACGAAGATCTCGAGCCTCGACGAGCTCGAGGACGGCGCGTCGATCGCCATCCCCAACGATCCGACGAACGAGGGCCGCGCCCTGAAGATGCTCGCCGCCGAGGGGCTCATCGAGGCCGCCGACGACGTCGTGGACCTTTCGGGGATCATCGCGAATCCGCGCGGCTTCCAGTTCCAGGAGATCGAGAACGCCACGCTGCCGCAGGCGCTGCCCGATGTCGACACCGCGTTCGTCACCATCAGCTTCGCGCTGCCCGCGGGCCTGACCGCCGAGCAGGCGATCCTCATCGAGGGCTCGGACAGCGACTACTACAACGTGCTCGCGACGCGTCCCGAGCTCGCGGACGACCCCCGCATCACCGCGCTGTACGACCTGCTCACCTCGCAGGAGACCGCCGACTACGAGCAGGAGACCTGGGGCGGCCTCGTCGTCCCCGTGACCGACTGAAGCGCGTCGGTGCCGCCGTCACGCGGCCGATCGCGCCGCGGCGGCCTCAGTAGACTTGAGCGCATGTCGAAGGTCCTTCAGTCCCTGCCCGTCGGCGAGCGCGTCGGCATCGCCTTCTCGGGAGGCCTCGACACGTCCGTCGCGGTCGCCTGGATGCGCGACAAGGGCGCGGTGCCCTTCACCTACACCGGCGACCTCGGCCAGTACGACGAGGACGACATCGCGTCGATCCCCGGTCGTGCGCTCCAGTACGGCGCCGAGGCGTCGCGCCTGATCGACTGCAAGCCGCTGCTGGTCGAAGAGGGTCTCGTCGCGCTCGCGTGCGGGGCGTTCCACATCCGCTCCGGCGGCCGCACCTACTTCAACACGACGCCGATCGGCCGCGCCGTCACGGGCACCCTCCTCGTGCGCGCGATGAAGGAGGACGGCGTCGACATCTGGGGCGACGGCTCCACCTACAAGGGCAACGACATCGAGCGGTTCTACCGCTACGGCCTGCTCGCCAACCCCGCCCTGCGCATCTACAAGCCGTGGCTGGACGCCGACTTCGTCACCGAGCTCGGCGGACGCAAGGAGATGAGCGAGTGGCTCGTCGCCCACGACTTCCCGTACCGCGACTCGGTCGAGAAGGCCTACTCCACCGACGCGAACATCTGGGGCGCGACCCACGAGGCGAAGACGCTCGAGCACCTCGACGTGTCGCTCGAGATCGTCGACCCGATCATGGGCGTGCGCTTCTGGGATCCGGCGGTCGAGATCGAGACCGAGGACGTGTCCGTGACCTTCGAGGCGGGCCGCCCGGTGGCCATCAACGGCGTCGAGTTCGCGGATGCCGTGGCGCTCGTCCAGGAGGCGAACGCGATCGGCGGCCGTCACGGCCTCGGGATGAGCGACCAGATCGAGAACCGCATCATCGAGGCGAAGTCGCGCGGCATCTACGAGGCGCCGGGCATGGCGCTGCTGTTCATCGCCTACGAGCGCCTGGTCAACGGCATCCTCAACGAGGACACCCTCGCCACCTACCACGAGCAGGGTCGCCGCCTCGGTCGCCTCATGTACGAGGGCCGCTGGCTCGAGCCGCAGTCGTTCATGCTGCGCGAGTCGATCCAGCGCTGGGTCGGCTCCGCCGTGACCGGCACCGTGACCCTGCGGCTGCGGCGCGGCGAGGATTACACGATCCTCGACACCACGAGCCCCAACCTGTCGTACTCTCCCGAGAAGCTGTCGATGGAGCGGGTCGGCGACGCGGCCTTCGGCCCGGTGGACCGCATCGGACAGCTGACGATGCGCAACCTCGACATCGCCGACTCGCGCGCCCGGCTCGAGCAGTACGCCGGTCTCGGACTCATCGGCGGCGCGACCGCCGAACTCGTCGGCGAGCTCGCGACCGGGGGCTCGGCCGAGATCACCGGACACGCGCTCCCCTTCGACGTGAAGCGCGAGGAGCTCGCCGAGGCGGTCGACGAGGCCTCCGAGTCGGCGTCGTTCGACTTCGGCGCCGACTGACCGCCGCCCCGTTCGCCACCGCCGTACCAGCCGCCCGGTCGTTGAGCGAGCGCCTCCCCGGTCGTTGAGCGAGCGCAGCGAGACGAAACGCCGTCAGTCGCCGGAGGTGCGGCGGTGACGGGCGCTCCAGCCGCGCACGGCGTCCACTCCACCCTCCGCGAAGGCGACGCGCTTGGCGTGACTCCATCCCTGCAGCCGCTTCTCCCATGCGAACGCCTCCTCGACGCGGGCGCACTCGCTCGACCAGAAGAGCTCGACCGGTCGTCGTCGCCTCGTGTACGCGGCACCCTCGCCGGCCTGGTGCTGTGCCAGCCGCCGCGCGAGGTCGCGCGTGCTCCCCACATAGAGCGTTGCGTCGGAGCAGAGCAGCATGTAGACGTGAGGCATCGGATGAGCGTACGGATGCGGTGAGGCATCCGCTCCGTCCCTCCACAGCCGTTTCGTCTCGGGCGCTGCGCGCCCTCGCTCAACGACCGAGACCGTCACCCCCGGTCGTCGAGCGAGCGCAGCGAGACGAAACGCCCCCGCCAGCCTCCCGGCCGTTGAGCGAGCGCAGCGAGACGAAACGCCTCCGGCCCGCTGGGAGTTCGCCCAGATAACTTGCACACCGCTGTGCACGTTCGTACGCTGGAGGCATGAGCACGACCGCGCCGGCGCGTCGCCCGAGGAGGGATGCCGCGGCCAACCGGGCGGGCATCCTCTCGGCGGCGGCCACCACCATCGCCCACGACCCGCACGCGTCGATCGACACGATCGCGCGCGCCGCCGGGCTCTCCCGCCGCGCCCTCTACGGTCACTTCGACGACCGCGATGCGCTGCTCCACGAGCTCATCATGGCCGGCGCCCCGCGGTTCAACGCGATCGCCGCCACCGTCGACGAGTCCGACCCGGCCCCGGTCGCGCTGGCCCGCCTGACCTCCCGGCTGTGGACCGAGGCCGCGCACGTGCAGGTCGCGGCGGCGATCGCCCTCGACGAGACCCACGTGGAGAGCACCGCCGCCGCCCTGGCGCCGCTGCGCCGCACGGTCGCCGCGGTCGTACGACGCGGACAGGACGACGGGACGATCCGCACCGATCTGACCGCCGCCACCGTTGCCCGCCTCGTGGAGGAGACGGCACGCACCGTCGTCACGCGCCTCGACGCCTCCTCCCCCGAAGCCGGGACTCTGGCCGTGCGCGCCGTCCTCTCGATCGCCGGGCTCTCGTGGCGTGAGGCGGATGCCGTGCTCTCTTCCCTTCCGCCCTCCCCTCAGGAGCCCTGATGCTCGTCGCTCTCGCCGACGTCTCGAAGGGTCGGCGCGGTCTCGCGCTGCCTTCGACGTCGCTCGTCTACCGCTCCGGTCGCGCCACGCTCGCCATCGCCGAGACGGAGCAGCGTCCCACCGTGCTGGGCCTCATCGCCACCGGCCGGATGCGCCCCGACACCGGAACAGTCACGCTCGACGGCGTCTCGCGCCCTCGTGACCTCCGCCGCCGCGCCGCCCTCGTCGACGCCCCCGATGTCAGCGAGCCCGCCCCGAACATCGCCCTCGCCGGTGTCGTCGCCGAGGAGCTGATGTTCGCCGGGCTGCCCGCCGACCCGATCGCCGCCCGCCGCTGGCTCGACGAGCACGGCCTGCGCCACCTCTCGCGCGTGCCGATCGCCGACGTCGAGCCCGTGGACCGCCTCCGCGTGCTGCTCGAGCTCGCGGCACGGCGACCCGGCGTCGAGGCGCTCGTCCTCGTCTCCCCGGACCGCCACGGCGCCGAGCCGTCGCAGTGGTGGCCGCTGGCGGAGGAGTTCGCGGACCGCGGCCTCGCCGTCCTCGTGATCGCCGGGCGCACCGCGGCCGCCGTGGTCGCCGAGACGGTCGGCGGCACCGAGCGGCGTCGTCGTCCGCGCGCGAGCGCCGTCCGGATCCGCGGCCGCCGCGGGCAGGTCGCGGGTCACCTCGCGGGAGGCGCCCGATGAAGATCCCCGCCCTCCTGTCCGCCGAGCTCCGCCGCCTCACCGCGACCCGGATGTCGGTCATCGCGCTCATCGCGCTCATGCTCGTCCCCGTCCTCTACGGCGGCCTCTACCTGTGGGCGAACCAGGACCCGTACGGGAAGTTCGCCGACGTGCCGGTGGCGCTCGTCGACCTCGACGAGGGCGTCCCGGCGTCGGGCGATCAGGACGCCGCCGACTACGGTGCGCGCGTGGCCGATCAGCTGCTCGACGGCCAGGCGTTCGACTGGCGCCTCCTCGGCGCCGACGCCGCAGCCCAGGCGCTCCGGGACGGCGAGGTGGACTTCACGGTGACCCTCCCCGCGGACTTCTCCGAAGCGCTCACGAGCGCGGCCGGCGAGCATCCCCATCAGGCCTCGCTGGTGCTCGCGACCAATGACGCCAACAACTACCTGGCGTCGTCGATCGGCACGCAGGCCGTCGAGAAGATCCGCCGCTCCGTCGCCGAGCTGGTGGCCGAGGAGGCGGCCGGCCGCCTGCTCGACGGCGTCGCCGACATCCGCGCGCAGCTGGTCACCGCCACCGACGGCGCCACCAGGCTGGCGGCGGGAGCGACCGACGCGGCCTCGGGCGCGACACGGCTCGCGGAGGGAACCGCCTCGCTGTCGAAGGGAGCCGGACGTCTCGCCGACGGGGCGGCCGACCTCTCGGACGGCGCGGACACGCTCGCGGACGGGTCGGCGCAGGTCGCCGGCGGCGCGGCGCGCGTCGCCGCGGGAGCGCAGCAGGTCGCCGACGGCACCGCCACGCTCGCGGGGTACGCGGACCGGGCGGGAGACGCCGTCGCGCACGCGGCCGCGCTGCTCCCGGACGCCCGGGCCGACATCGCCCGCGTGCTCGCGGACCACGGCCTGTCGGATGCCGAGGTCGCCGCCGTGCTCGCCGAGCTCGACCCTGTCGGCGACGCGCTCGCCTCGGGCGCCGACCGGGTCGCCGACGCCGTCGGGCGGGTGGACCGCCTCGCCGCAGGGGCCGCGACGGTGTCAGACGGCGCCGACCAGGTCGCCGCCGGTGCTGCCCGCGTCTCCGACGGCGCGAGGACGCTCTCGGCCGGAGCAGGACGGCTGGCGTCGGGCTCGGCCGACCTCGCCGCCGGCGCCACGCGGGTCGACGATGGGGCGGATTCCCTCCGGGCGGGACTCACCACCCTGCGAGGCGGCGCGGCAGAGCTCCGCGAGGGACTCTCCGACGGGGTCGCGGCGATCCCCGACAGCTCCGCCGCGCTGCGGGCGGCGCAGGCCGAGACGATCGCCGATCCGGTCGCGGTCGACACGAGCACCACCGCGCACGCCTCGGACTACGGCGCGGGCCTGGCGCCCTTCTTCGCGGCCCTCGCGGCATGGATCGGCATCTACGCGCTCTTCCTCATCGTGAAGCCCGTCTCGCGCCGGGCCGTCACGGCACTGCGGTCGCCGATCCGGGTCACGATCGCCGGCTGGCTCACCCCCGCGCTCCTCGGCGCCGTGGGCATGGTCGTGCTCTTCGGTGTGCTGTCGATCGCCCTGGGGTTCGGCTTCGCGCACCCGCTCGGGACCCTCGGCATCCTCATCCTCGCCTCGTTCACCTACGCGACGATCATCCTGGCGCTGAACGTCTGGCTCGGCTCGGTCGGCCAGTTCGTCGGGCTCGTGCTGATGGTCCTGCAGCTCGTGACCGCCGGCGGCACCTTCCCGTGGCAGACCCTGCCGGCCCCGCTCGCCGCGCTGCACCACGTGCTCCCGATGGGCTATGTCGTGGACGCCATGCGCCAGCTGATGTACGGCGGCGCGATCGACCGGGTCGCCGGCGACGTCGGCGTGCTCCTCCTCTGGATGGGAGCGGCTCTCGCCGTCGCTGCGATCGGCGTCACGCGCATGACGCACCGCCGCACGCTCCGCGACCTGCAGCCGAGCCTCATCGGCTGAGTTCGACGTCTGATCCGGCAGGCGAAAGCCCCGTGACACCGAGTCTCACCCTCCGGGTACGATGCCAGAGACGGCCGCGCCGCTGGGGCGTGCGGCCGGGTCGCGACCCGAAGCGACGAAGCCGATGCCCCGGAGGAGCTCTCGACGCCGATGTCCGACGCCTCACACGCGCTTGCACCCACCGATCCGACGGCGTCCGCGCCCCCCGCGCCGCGGCGGCGGATCGGCCGCCTCATCGGACGATGGGCCTTCGGCGTGGTGGCGGGGATCACCGTCCTCGCCCTGATCGCGGCCGGCATCGTGCTGTGGCACGTGCAGCGCTCGTTCCCGCAGCTGGAGGGCGAGATCGCGCTGCCCGGCCTGGAGGCCGAGGTGACGGTGCTGCGCGACGACCTCGGCGTCCCCACGATCGTCGCCGACACGTCGGAGGACCTGTTCTTCGCGCAGGGCTTCGTCCACGCACAGGACCGCTTCTGGGAGATGGACTTCCGCCGCCACGTGACCGCGGGCCGGCTCTCGGAGCTGTTCGGCGCTTCGCAGCTGGGCACCGACCGCTTCCTGCGCACCCTCGGCTGGCACGAGATCGCCGCGCAGGAGGTCGACGCGCTGGACGATCGCGAGCGCGGCTACTACGACGCGTACGCGGCCGGGGTGAACGCCTATATCGCCGACCACCAGGGCAGCGCCGCCTCACTCGAGTACGCGGTGCTGGGCCTGCAGAACCCCGACTACGAGATCGAGCCGTGGACGGCGGTCGACTCGGTCGCCTGGCTGAAGGCGATGGCCTGGGACCTCCGCGGCAACATCGAGGACGAGACCGCCCGCGCGCTCCTGGCCCAGACCCACACGCCCGAGCAGATCGCCGAGCTGTATCCCGGCTACCCGTACGACACCAACCCGGTCATCGTGCCCGTCATCACCGGACCGCCCGCCGGCGGCGGCAACGAGGAGCCCGACGCCGACACGGCCTCGCTCCGCGTCGACTGGACCGAGGTCGGCGACGTCGTCGAGGCGGCGAGCGCGCTGCTCGGCGGCACCGGCGAGGGGATCGGCTCGAACTCGTGGGTGGTGTCGGGAGCACTGACCGAGAGCGGCATGCCGCTGCTGTCCAACGATCCCCACCTCGGCGCGTCGATGCCGAGCGTCTGGCACCAGATCGGGCTGCGCTGCCGCGTCGTCACCGAGGACTGCGCCTTCGACGTGGCCGGATTCGGCTTCTCGGGGATGCCCGGCGTGATCATCGGCCACAACGCCGAGGTGGCGTGGGGCTTCACGAACCTGACCACCGATGTGACCGACCTCTACCTCGAGAGGATCGAGGGCGACCAGTACTGGCGCGACGGGGAGCTCGTGCCGCTGGAGGTGCGCACCGAGACGATCGAGGTCGCCGGGGGCGCTTCGGAGGAGCTCGAGATCCGCTCGACGGTGCACGGCCCGATCGTCTCGGGACTCACCGGCGACTTCACCGCGATCGCGGACGACCCCTACACGGGCGAGACGGACGCCGTCACCGCTCCGTCGGACGCCCCCGGCACCGGCGAGTACGCCGTGTCGCTGCAGTGGACGGCGCTCGAGCCGGGCACCACCGCCCAGGCGATCTTCGCGCTCAACACCGCGGCCGACATTGAGGACTTCCGCACCGCCGCGTCGCTCTTCGACGTGCCGGCGCAGAACCTCGTCTACGCGGACGTGCGCGGCAACATCGGCTACCAGACGCCCGGCCGGCTGCCGATCCGCGGCGCCGGCGACGGCTCGATGCCGCAGCCGGGCTGGGACTCCGCGTACGACTGGCGCGGCTTCATCCCGTTCGAGGAGCTGCCGATGTCCTACAACCCCGAGAGCGGCTACATCGTCACGGCCAACAACGCCATCGTCGACGAGGACTACCCCTACTTCCTCACGAACGACTGGGACTACGGCTGGCGCGCCGCACGCATCGTCCACCTGATCGAGCGGGCGGCGGCGAGCGCGAAGCTCACCGCCGACGACATGACCGCGATCCAGGCCGACGACGAGTTCTGGATCGGCAAGCGGATCACGGCCGCGCTGGCCGGCGTCGAGGTCGACGGAGCGGGCGCGCAGGCGGCCGTCGCGCTGCTGGAGCAGTGGGACGCGCAGAACGCCGCCGACAGTGCCGCGGCCGCGTACGCCAACGTCCTGTGGGACGAGCTCGCGCAGAACCTGTTCTCGCGGCGGGAGGCTCCGGCATCCCTCGCCGGTCAGGGCCGGCTGTTCCTCGTCGTCGACCGGCTGCTGGATGACCCGGACTCCTCGTGGTGGGTCAACGCCGACATCGGCGTCTCGGGTCAGCGCGAGATGCTCGCCCGCAGCGCGGAGGATGCGTACGACCGGCTCGTCGAGCTGCAGGGCGACAACCCGGCGCGCTGGAACTGGGGCTCGCTCCACGCGCTCACCCTCACCAACGAGTCCTTCGGCGAGAGCGGCATCGCCCCGATCGAGGCGCTGTTCAACCGCGGCCCGTTCCCGGTGGGCGGCGGGGCGTCGGTGGTGGACGCCACGGGCTGGGCGCTCGGCGACGGGTTCGCGACCTCGACGGTGCCCTCGATGCGGATGACGGTCGACCTCGCCGACCTCGACGCATCGCGGTGGAACCACCTGACCGGGGCCAGCGGCCACGCCTTCCACCCGAACTACGCCGACCAGTTCGAGGCGTGGCAGCAGAAGCGGCAGACGCCGTGGCCGTTCTCGCGCGACGCCGTGGAATCCGCCGCCACCCACATCCTGACCCTCACCCCCTGAGGCGCCACCCCCCCGGCTGGCGCCGAGCCGACACGCTCCGCGCGAGCCGACACGTTGCGAGCGCGCAGAAGCGTGTCGGCTCGCACGCGACGTGTCGGCTCGGCGGAATGAGCGCGAGCGGGGGCGCGCGGGGGGCGGGGGGCCATGGCGAGGGTCAGCCGCCGGCGGCGGGAGGGGTGCGCTTGTCGTCGGCGAGCTCGTCGACCACCAGTGAGCGCTCGTCGATCGTGCCGTTGCGGTACGCCTGGCGACCCACCATGTGCGCCGACAGCGGCGCGGTGGCCAGCTGGATGAGCATGATGGGCACGAGGAAGGCCGTCACCGCCCACGACTCCAGTGCCAGCGCGATCGCGATGCAGATGAGGAGGAGTCCCAGGACCTGGGGCTTCGTCGCCGCGTGCAGGCGGGTGGGCACGTCGCGGAACCGCAGCAGGCCGATGGCCGCGGTCAGGCAGAGCAGCGCGCCGATGAGGATCAGCACCAGCACGGCGATCTCGCGCACCTCGTTCATCGCGTCACCCCGTCGCGCCGGGCCACGAAGCGGGCGATCGAGATCGATCCGAACACGCCCACCGCGGCGACGATCAGCAGCAGCGGCAGGGTGCGGGTGTGGTGGTTCAGCGCCATCTCGGCCCCGAGCACGCACATGATGAGCGTCAGCAGCACATCGGATGCGACGGCGCGGTCGAGGATCGAGGGTCCGACGATGATCCGCCACACCGTCAGCAGGGCCGAGACGGCGAAGACGATGTAGACGACGGCCAGCAGCACGCTCATCCGGCGAACCTCCTCTCGCCCACGCGGGAGTCCAGCGCCTGCCGCATGGCCTCCACCTGGGCGCGCGAGCCGACGGCGCGGACGATCCGCTCCTCCCAGTGCTGCACGGACCGCCGCTGCGCCTCGACCTGCGAGGCATCGCGCACGCCGATCACGTGCAGGTAGAGGATGCGGCGGTCGCGGTCGATGTCGACGATCAGGGAGCCCGGGATGAGGGATGCCGTGACGCCGACGTGCGTCATGATCAGGTCGTCGTCGGTGACCAGCGGCACCGCGATGATCGCGGTGCCCGGCTGACGCCGCAGGTCGAGCACCTGCCACGCGACGGTCAGCGACCCGCGCACGAGCGAGAGCACGAACTCGAGCCCGAACACGAGTCCCCACCAGAGGTTCACGCGGCCCGACAGCTCCACCGGCGGCAGGCGGAACACGCGTGTCACGACGACCGCGACCGCCAGGCCCGTGAGGAAGGACAGCACCGTGAACTGCCCCCACAGGAGCATCCACAGCGCGATCAGCCAGATGAAGAACGGCAGCTGGCGCCAGACGGTGACGGCCACGGCCTTCGGGGTAAGCGACTGCGGGGTCATGGCGCCTCCTCCGCGATCTCGACGAGGATCACCGGATCCTGCAGCGCCTCCCCGATGCTCGCGCACAGCTGGTAGAGCGGCCCGGCGAAGACGGTCAGGGCGACGGTGACGGCGACCATGCCGGCGGTGGCCAGGGTCATGATGCGCGGGATGACGCGCCGCTCGGTCGTGGTCGTCGCCGCGGGCGCTCCGCCGAGGTACGAGATGCGGTCGGGGGCGTCGCCCTCGTCGCCCTGCTCCTCGTCCTCCCGCCAGAACGACAGGTTCCACGCGCGCATGAGGGCGTAGAGCGTGAGGAGCGAGGTGACGATGCCCCCGACGATCAGCGCGTACATGAGCGGCGTGCCGACCTGCGCGGCGGCGTCGAACAGTGCGAACTTGCCGATGAAGCCCGAGAACGGCGGGAGGCCGCCGAGGTTGATCGCGGGGATGAAGTAGAGCACCGCGATCACGGGCGCGGCGCGCATGAGTCCCTTGACCTTGAGGATCGACGTCGATCCGGCGCGGCGCTCGACCAGTCCCACGGCCAGGAACAGGGTCGTCTGCACCACGATGTGGTGGATCATGTAGTAGATCGTGGCGCCAAGGGCCGCCGGGGTCGCCACCGCGAGCCCGAACACCATGTAGCCGATGTGGCTGACGAGGGTGAACGACAGGATGCGTTTGAGCTCCGCCTGCGCGACGGCGCCGAGCACGCCGACGATCATGGTCGCGAGCGCCACGATCAGCAGCAGCGTGTTGACGTCGTTGTCGCGGAAGATCTGCGTCTCGGTGCGGATCATCGCGTAGACGCCGACCTTGGTCAGCAGGCCCGCGAAGACCGCCGTGACCGGCGCGGGCGCCGTCGGGTACGAGTCGGGCAGCCAGAACGACAGCGGGAAGACCGCGGCCTTGATGCTGAAGGCCAGCAGCAGCATGAGGTGGAGCACGAGCTGCACGTCCTGCGGCAGCTCCGACATCCGCTCGGCCAGCTGCGCCATGTTGACGGTGCCGAGCGCGCCGTAGATCGCGGCGATGGCCGCGAGGAAGAGGATCGAGGACACGAGCGAGACGACGATGTAGACCACGCCGGTGCGGATGCGCGACTCCGTGGAGCCGAGCGTGATCAGCACGTACGAGGCGACCAGCAGGATCTCGAAGCCGACGTAGAGGTTGAAGAGGTCTCCGGCGATGAACGCGTTGAAGATGCCGCCCGCGAGGATGAGGTACGACGGGTGGAAGATCGTGACGGGCGTCTCGTCGTCGCCGTCGGCCGCTCCCTGCCCGACCGAGAAGAGCAGGACGGCGAGCAGGACGATGCTGGAGACGACGACGAGCAGCGCCGACAGCCGGTCCACGTAGAGGACGATGCCGAACGGGATCGGCCAGCCGCCGACCGACACGGCGATCGCCTTGCCCGACGAGTCCACCGCGTACAGCAGCACGGCGGCGATCGCGAGGACCAGCGTCAGGGTGATCGTCGAGACGCCGACCTGCACCTTGCGCTGGCGTCCGAAGATGAGCGCGATCGCCGCGCCCAGCAGGGGCAGCGCCACCAGCAGCGGGACGAGGGCGCTCATCGGTCGTCTCCGCTCGTCGGGTTCCGCGGCGAATCGGTCGGTGCGTCGTCGCGGATGGCGTCGAGGTCGCGGTGGTGCAGCACGACGATCGGGGCCGTGTCGGTGCCGATGAAGTCTGTGGTCGCGTCGTCGTCCTCGTCGGTGATCTCGTCGCCCATCGTGTCCTGGTCCTCGGCGTCGCGTTCGCGCAGCGCCAGGTCGGCCTCGTCGTCCTCGACCGTGTCGGCCTGTCCCAGCTGCCAGGAGCGGTAGATGAGCGCGAGGAGGAACGCCGACACCGCGAAGGTGATGACGATCGCGGTGAGGGTGAGGGCCTGCGGCAGCGGGTCGCTCATCTCGTCCGGCGAGTCGGCGGCGCCGAAGAACGGGGCGACGCCCGGCTCTCCCATGACCACGAGCAGGAACAGGTTGGCCGCGTTCCCCAGCAGCAGGAAGCCGATGAGCACGCGGGTGAGGCTGCGCTCGAGCATCGCGTAGACGCCGGCGGCGAAGAGGGCGCCCATGATGACGATGAGGATGAGGGAGGCGGTCACGACACGACCACCCCCCGCTCGCGCAGCTCCTGCGCCTGGCGGTCGACCTCGCCGCCGAGGGAGCGGAGCACGTCGAGGACGAGCCCGACGACGACCAGGTAGACGCCGACGTCGAACAGTGTCGAGGTGACGAACTCGACGTGCCCCAGGACCGGGATGTCCGCCTCCCAGAACGTGCTCGTGAGGGGCGCCGCGCCGAACAGCAGCGGCACGACGGCGCACGCGACGGCGAGCGTCATCCCCGCCCCGAGCAGGCGTCCGGCATCCGTCGGCGCGGCAGCGCCCAGCTCGTAGCGGCCGCCCGCGACGTAGCGCATGACGAGCGCCATCCCGGCCACCAGACCGCCGGCGAAGCCGCCGCCGGGCAGGTTGTGCCCGGCGAACAGCAGGTAGATCGAGACGACGATGATCGTGTGGAAGAGGATCCGGACGATCACCTCGAGCATGATCGCCCGGTTCTCGGGACGCACGCGCTGTCCGCCGACGAGCCAGGCCTGACGGGTGCTCCCCGGCGCCGAGGCCCGCGGGCGCGGTCCGTCGACCGTCTCGATGAGGGGACGGCGGGTGCGGGTGGCCCCCGTCGGCAGCGACGAGATGGTGCGCGAGAGCAGATCGGAGCGGTGGGTGACGAAGACGAGGGAGGCCACGCCGGTCGCCGCGAGGATCAGCACCGACAGCTCGCCCATCGTGTCCCAGCCGCGCAGGTCGACGAGCGCGACGTTCACGACGTTCTTGCCGTGCCCGAGCTCGTAGGCGAGCTCCGGAAAGCGCTGCGAGATCGGCTCGGCCACGCGCGCGCCGGTCGCGACGATCGCGATGAGCGCCATGGTCGCGCCGACCGCGACGGCGATGACCGCGCGGGCGACCGGCAGCACCGACGCGTTGTGCTCGCCCAGCCGCGCGGGAATGCGGCGCAGCACCAGGGCGAACGCGACCAGGGTCACCGTCTCGACGAGGATCTGGGTGAGAGCGAGGTCGGGCGCGCCACTGGTGGCGAACAGCAGGACCATGCCGAGGCCCGTGACCGACACGAGCACGACGCCGGTGTAGCGCTTGCGCGCCCGCACCGCGACGAAGCCGGCGAGGATCATGATCGGCGCCACGACGAGCTGCATCGGCGTCTGCCACGCCTCGAGGCTGATCTGCCAGGAGGGGCTCGCGAGCAGCGCCGTGCCCTCGGCCGCCACGAAGACGACGAAGATCGTGCCGACGTACACCGGCAGCGAGCCGCGCTGCGTGAAGGTCGTGGTCCACACCGCGACCTTCGCGATGCCGCGCAGCACGGCGTTGTAGCCGTCGGCGGCGGTGAAGGGGAGCACGCGCGAGTGCCACTGCGTGCGCTGCACGAGCCAGAAGAGGGCGGCGCCGGCGGCGATGGAGCCGAGCGACAGGAACAGGGCCGGCTCGAGCCCGTGCCAGAGGGCGAGGTGGTACGGATACGCGTCGCCCGCCTCGGGCATGGTGTCGGCGTAGCCGGCCAGCGCGGCGTCGAGCAACGGCGAGGCGATGCCGGCGACCACCGTGAGTCCGCTCAGCAGCACCGGCGCCGCCAGGAAGCCGAGCGGCGGATCGGGCCAGGGCGTGGCGGGCATCCGATCGCCGGCGGCGTCCTTCTTCGTCCAGAAGGCTCCCCAGACGAAGCGGATGCCGTAGGCGGTGGTCAGCACGGAGCCGAGCACGATGCCGATGAGCGGGGCCAGGGCCAGCGGGGCGGCGCCGCCTTCCAGGAGCGCGGTGAGCGTGGCCTCCTTCGCGACGAACCCGACCGTCGGGGCGACGCCGACCATCGAGGCCACGGCGATGATCGAGAACGCCGCGAGCGTCGGGGCCTGGCGGCCGACCCCCGACAGCTCGCCGACGTCTCGGGTGTTGAGCTGACGGTCGATGACGCCGACGACGAGGAAGAGCGAGGACTTGAACAGCGCATGGCCGACGAGGAGGGCGAGGCCGGCCAGCGCCGTGTTGCGCTCGCCGTAGCCGAGGACCACGGTGAGCATGCCGAGCTGGCTCACCGTCCCGAAGGCGAGCACGCGCTTGAGGTCCGATTCGCGCAATGCCTGGATGCCTCCGAGGAGCATCGTGAACAGGCCGAGCGAGAGGATGATCGGCCGCCACGGCTCACTGTCGGCGAACGCCGGCGCCAGGCGGGCGATGAGGTAGATGCCCGCCTTCACCATCGCGGCCGCGTGCAGGTAGGCGCTCACGGGCGTGGGCGCCGCCATCGCGCCGGGCAGCCAGAAGTGGAAGGGGAAGATCGCGGACTTGCTGAGCGCGCCCACCAGCAGGCACACGATCGCGATGTTCAGGAGCAGGCCCTGATCGGCGCCGTGGGCCACGCCGACCGGCGGCGCCGCCGACAGGATCTCGGTGAGACTCGTGGTGCCGTAGAGGACGACGACCATCACCGCGCCGACGAACATCACGAGCCCGCCGAGCGTCGTCACCAGCAGCGCCTGCAGAGCGGCACGGCGGCTCGCGCCGCGCGCGTGGTAGAAGCCGATCAGCAGGTACGACAGGACGCTCGTGACCTCCCACAGCATGACGAGCACGATGAGGTCGTCGGTGAGCACGAGGCCGTACATGGCCCCGGCGAAGGCGAGGAGGACGGCCGAGAAGAGCCCGACGCCGTCCTTCTTGCCGTCGAAGTACCAGCGGCAGTAGACCATCACGAGCGCGCCGACGCCGGTGACGATGAGCGTCATGATCCACCCGAGGGTGTCCATCTTCATGGACAGATCGATGCCCAGCGACGGGATCCACGCGAACGACTCGAACGGCGCCTCGCCCGCGAAGACGGCCGGCGCCTGCAGGACGGCATGGGCGAACGCGGCGATCGGCACGACCGCGGCGACGAAGAACGCCCTCGACCCGATCCGCCCCACCAGCCACGGCAGCGCCAGCGGTATCACCGCGAACGCAGCCAGGAGCACGAGCAATCTGGCCTCCAGACGGGTTCGCGGGGGTCGGACGTCCAGTCTACCGGGGCGAGACCCCGCGGGACTCCGGCACCGGACCGGTGGTGTTGCCCGCGCGGAAGACGCTCGTGAAGGTCACGGACGCGGGCTGCTCGCCGAGGAGCATGGCGACCACCGCCGCGCCGGCCGCGCGTCCCTTCTCGACGGCGGGCTGGACCATCGTGGTGAGCTCGTACGGGGCGAGGCCGTCGACGGGCACGCCGTCGAAGCCCGCGACGCTCACGTCCCCCGGCACGGACAGCCCCGCCTCCTCGGCGGCGCGGATGACGCCGGCCGCCAGCAGGTCGCTCTGCGCGAGCACGGCGGTGGGGCGCCCGGCGGCGAACACCTGGCGTCCGACGCGCAGGCCCTCGTCGATCGAGCTGGCCAGGGTGGCGAAGGCGGGCGCGTCGGGGAAGACGTCGCGGGCGCCGCCGAGCCGGTCGTGCGTGACGTTGAGCTCGCTCCGCAGGGTCACGATCGCCACGTCGGTGTGCCCGAGGCGGCGCACGTGCTCGGCGAGGCAGCGCTCGGCGTCGTGGTTGTCGAGCCCGATCCGCGGCACCCCCTCGCCGGCGTCGCCTTCGATCACGACGACGGGCACGCCTCGCGCACGCAGGGCCGCCACATCGGCGGCGGCCTCGGGGATGGTGCCGATCAGCACGGCGGCGTCGAGCGGGACGGTCGCCAGCGTCGCCGCGCCCGTCGCGGGGCCGGGAGCGGTGCCGGAGTCGCCTACCGGCCCGCCCGGCACCGGCCGCAGCAGGAGGAGGCTGGCATCGACCGAGGCGACGGCGTCGGCGAGGCCGTCCATGGTCGTGCGCTGCACCGGATCGGTGAACGCGATGCCGAGGGGGCCGCGCTGGAGCACGCCGACGATGCCGCTGCGTCCTCGCCGCAGCGAAGCCGCGAGCGGGTCGGGTCCGGTGTAGCCGAGGGCGGCGGCGGCGTCGAGCACGCGGGCACGCGTGGCATCCGAGACCGGCGTCTTGCCCGAGAACACGACGGACGCGGTCGACGGCGAGACGCCCGCCTCGCGGGCGACGTCGGCGATGGTGGCGCGGCGGCTGTTCATCGCCTCGATCGTAACCCGTGGGATTTCGGTCGTCGAATCGATTCGGTAGGCTGTGGCGGTGAGCAACACCCTGACGCGCGCGCAACTGGTCCACTGGCGCACCGCCATCTTCGCGATCTTCTTCGTCACGGGCCTCGGCTTCGCGTCGTGGGCCTCGCGCCTGCCCTCCGTCAAGGCCACCCTGTCGATCGACGACTTCGGGGTCGGCATCCTGCTCTTCGTGATGGGCGTCGCCTCGATCGTCGGCCTGTCGCTGGCCAACGTCATCGTCGCCCGGTGGGGCTCGCGCCGCGGGATGCTGTTCACGATCTCGACCTTCGGTGTCGGCGTGCTGATCACCGGCTTCGGGGTGCAGTTCGCCGAGTCGTACGCGATCACTGCCGTCGGGCTGTCGCTCATGGGGCTCGGCATGGCGAGCACCGACGTGATGATGAACGTCGAGGCGGCGGCGGTCGAGCAGAGCTTCGAGCGCACCCTCATGCCGATGTTCCACGCCTTCTTCAGCCTCGGTACCGTCGCCGGCGCCGGGGTCGGCGTCGCGATGGCCGCGTGGGGCGTCGGGGTCGCCTGGCACCTGTGGATCGCGGGACTGGTCGTGCTCGCGGCGGGGCTCATCGCGCTGGCGTACGTGCCGGCGCACGACGGCGCCCCCGCCGAGGATGCGCCCGAGCTCACCCGCGGCGAGCGCTTCCGCGCCATGCTCGTGGTGTGGCGCGACCCGCGCACCTACGCGATCGGCGTCATCATGCTGGGCATGGCCTTCGCCGAGGGCAGCGCCAACGACTGGCTGACCATCGCGGTCGTCGACGGCCACGACGAGACCGAGGCGACGGGCGCGATCGCGCTCACCGTCTTCTCGGTGGCGATGACCGTCTTCCGCATGCTCGGCGGCCCGCTCGTGGACCGCATCGGCCGGGTGTGGACGCTCCGCATCCTCTCCGTCGCCGCCGGCGTGGGGCTCATCCTCTTCATCCTCGCCCCGTCGACCCCGATCGCCTTCATCGGCGTCGCGCTGTGGGGCGCGGGGGCCTCGCTCGGCTTCCCGCTGGGCATGTCCGCCGCGGCCGACGACCCCGCCAAGGCCGCCGCCTCGGTGTCGGCGGCCGCGACGATCGGCTACCTCGCCTTCCTGTGCGGTCCGCCGGTGCTCGGCTGGATCAGCCACCAGATCGGCATCCTCTCCACCCTGTGGATCATCGTCGGCCTCATCGCTCTGTCGGGGCTGGCCTCCGGCGCGGCCAAGCCGATCGCCGGGTCGAAGGTGGGCGCCGGACACCACTGATCCGACGTCCTCCCCGACGCGCGGCTGACCAGGGACGCGACGCCGGAGACACGTCGCACGCGGCGGGTAGGCTCGTCGGGTGCGTCTCGTGATCGCCCGCTGCTCCGTCGACTACACCGGTCGGCTCAACGCCCATCTGCCCCTGGCGACCAGGCTTCTCGTCCACAAGGGAGACGGGTCGCTGCTCGTGCACTCCGACGGCGGCTCGTACAAGCCGCTCAACTGGATGAGTCCGCCCTGCACGCTGACCGTCGAAGAGCCGGATGCCGAATCCGCGTCGGCCGGTGTCATCGAGCACTGGCGGGTCACCCACGCCAAGACCGGCGACGCCCTGCTCGTGCGCATCTACGAGGTGATCCACGACTCCTCCCACGAGCTCGGGATCGATCCGGGCCTGCAGAAGGACGGCGTCGAGGCCGACCTGCAGCGCCTGCTCGCCGAACAGGTCGACGTGATCGGCGACGGCCTCACCCTCGTGCGGCGCGAGTTCCCGACCGCGATCGGCCCCGTCGATCTGCTGCTGCGCAATCCCGAGGGCGGCACGATCGCCGTCGAGGTCAAGCGTCGCGGCGACATCGACGGCGTCGAGCAGCTCACCCGCTACCTCGAGCTGCTGGGGCGCGATCCGCATCTGGCGCCGGTCACCGGCGTGTTCGCGGCGCAGGAGATCAAGCCGCAGGCCCGGGTGCTGGCCACCGACCGGGGCATCCGCTGCGTGACCCTCGACTACGACGGCATGAAGGGCGTCGAGTCCGGCGCACCCCGTCTGTTCTGACCTGGATCTGTTCCGGCCAGGGGCTGTTCCGACCCGCTGACCCGGCCCTCGCGGGCGGCGGTGCCGTCGGCCCGCTGGCTAGGCTGGCAGGCATGACGATCAGATCTCCGTGGACGTGCATTCTGTGGGACGTCGACGGGACCGTGGTCGACGCGTCCGAGGGCATCCTCCGCCGCCTCACCATCGCGCTCACCCACTTCGGACTCCCCGCACCCACCCGTGAGGAGCTCGTCCACTGGATCGGCCCGCCGCTGTACGACTCGTTCCAGGCGAACGTCGGCATGACCGGCGCGCGCGCCTCGGAGGCCGTGGCCTACTACCGCGAGATCGGCAAGAAGGACGGCTACGCCACCGGCGCACGCCTCTACCCCGGCGTCGGGGAGCTCATCGCCGAGCTCGACGCCGCCGGCGTCCCGCAGGCCACGGCCAGCTCCAAGCCGGAGAACCAGGTCCGCGTGCTCATGGACCACTTCGCGCTCGCCCCGCACCTGCGCGTGATCGTCGGCGCCACCCCCGACGAGAAGACGCTCGCCACCAAGGCCGACATCGTCGCCGAGGCGCTCCGCCAGCTCCGCGAGAAGGGCGTCGACACGAGCCGTCCCGTGCTCATCGGCGACCGTCACCACGACATCGAGGGCGGCGCCGTGCACGATGTGCCGGTGATCTTCGTCCGCTGGGGATTCAGCTGGCCGCACGAGTCCGAGGGGGCGCAGGCGATCGTCGACGACGCCGCCCAGCTGCGCGCCCTGCTGCTCATCGAGGACGACGAGTGAACGAGACCCTGGAGGAGGTGGTGCGCTGGGGCGTCCCGGCCGCCGTCGTCTTCGGGGTCGCCGCCCTGCTCGCCGTCACCGGACTCTGGGCGCTGCGCCGTGCGCGCCGAGGCCCGCGCGCCCGCGCCGCAGCCGCGCTCGATCGCGCGGCCGCCGGCTCAGCCCTCATCGCCCTCGATGATGCCGTCGAAGAGCTCGATCTCGAGGTCGCGCTCTCGGGCGCGCTCTACGACGGCACGGCCCCGCCCGCCCTGCGGCGCGCGCGCATGACCGCCCAGCACGCGCGGGACGACGGCTTTGCGCAGCTCCGCGACCTGGCCGGCGATGCGCACCCCGACGAGATCCGCCGCCTCGCCCGCGGCATCCGCACGCGCGTCGACGTCGCCGCCGGGCAGATCGCGCAGGCCCGTCAGGAGCATGCCGCGTGGATGACCGCGCACCGCACCGCCGATGCGCAACTCGTCCAGGCCCGAGCGCGGCTGGAGACGCTGCGCGCCGAGCTCGGCGACCCCGAGGCGCTCGTCGCAGACATCGCCCGGCAGGTCGAGGACGACGAGGCGCAGGCGGCGCGCGCCGCCGCGGATCAGGCGAAGGCCGCGCTCGGCGATGCGGAGGCCGACCTCTCGGAGGCGGCGGAGCTCCTGAGCGACCCGACGCGTTCGGCGCTGCCCGCCCTGGCCCGCGCCGAGCGGGCGCTGCGCCGGGCTCGCACCGCGGCGCGCGCCCTCGAAGAGCAGCATCGCCTGGTGACCGAGGCGGCCCGCGCGGCACCGGGAGAGCTGGCCGCGGCGCGCGATGCCCTGCGGCAGGCGGAGGCGCTACGCGCCGACCTCGAGCCGGAGGACGCGGAGCGGCTGGGCGGAGAGCTGCGCCGGCTCGCCGACGACCTCGACGCGGTGGAGGCTCGGGCGGCGGGGCGACCGACGAGCACGATCGCCGGCGTCGCGAGAATGCGGGACCGCCTGGACGCCGCCGTGGGCGATGCCCGCACCGCGCAGCAGCGCATGCGCGGTGCACGCACGGCGCTGCCCGGGACGTTGGCAGCGGCGCGGGCGGCGGTGGCGCGCGCGGAGGCTGCGGCATCGACGTCGAGCGCCGACGCGCGCGTGCGGCTCTCGTCGGCTCACGCCGAACTGGCCGCCGCGCGGTCGGCGCAGGACCCGGTCGCAGCGCTGGACGCGGCTCGGCGCGCGTTGCGGCACGCCGAGGACGCCGTCGCCCTCGCGGACTACGACCGTCTCAACGGACGCTAGCGTCCGATCAGATGGGGCGGATGTTCTCCGCCTGCAGGCCCTTGGGGCCCTGGGCGATCTCGAACTCGACCCGCTGGTTCTCCTCGAGCGAGCGGTAGCCGCTCGCTTCGATCGCGGTGTAGTGGGCGAAGACGTCAGCGCCACCCTCGTCGGGGGCGATGAAACCGAAGCCCTTCTCCGAGTTGAACCACTTGACGGTACCGCTGCTGCTCATGAACTGCCTTACTTGTGCTGAAGTCGGAGAGGGATGCACGCCGACGAGTCCCACGGTAACGAAAGCCACCGACAGCGCCATACCCGGGCTCAAGATGGTGACACAAATGTTGCACGACGGTCCGGTTAACCATTCGACGCCCGGGCGTCACGCCAGAGCGCTCGCCCGGGCGTCGACGGATCCCCCCGGATAGGCCACGCAAAGCGTGACGGGGCTCACTTTACTGTCAACGGGCGACGTCGGGCAGATGGTGCTCGATGAGAATCCGCCGAGAAACGCCGGGGAGCGAACGAGGCCCGGGTCCGAGGAACGCATAGGCGCCGGTCGTACACTGATGCCGTCATGACTGAGACCCTGCCACCACTCGATCTCTCCCACGGCGGCATCCTCAGCGACGAGGTCTACGCGACCATCGGCACGGCCATCCTCGAGGGCCGGCTGCGTCCCGGCCAGCGGCTGCGCGACGTCGAGCTCGCCGCGCAGCTCGGGATCTCCCGCACCCCGGTGCGCGAGGCGCTGCAGCGCCTGGAGCGGTTCGGTCTGGTGGAGGTCGCGGTCGGGCGCTACACCCGCGTGTCCGAGCCCGACGAGCGGCTGCGGGCCGAGACCGCCGACGTGACGGTCCATCTGATGGGAAACGCGCTGCGGATGTCGCTCGCCGTCTGCGGCGATGCCCAGCTCGACGACATCCTCACTGCGGCCGACGCCGTGGTGAGCGCGGCGCGGTCCGGCGACCGCCTCGCCCTGTTCGACCTCTCGGTCACGATGTTCGAGGGGGTCACCCGCGCCACCGGCAACTCGGTGTTCATCGGCATCATGCGCGAGACGGCGCTCGCGATCCAGCGGAACCTGCGCGGCTGGGACGCCTTCCTCGACGTCCCCATCGCCCGTGCGGACTCGTACGTCGCGTTGCGCGACTGCATCGCCCGTCGCGACGGCGACGGCGCGGAGCAGACCCTCCGGATGATCCACGGCCTGCGCTGACGTCGGGCCGCGCCGACGCGGCGCATGCCGACGCTACGACGCGGAGACAGGGCGCACGCGCAGTCCGCACGACACGAGCAGCCCGAGCGACGACATCAGCGCGGTCATGCCCAGAAGCGCCATGACGGCCGGGGCGATGTCCGCGAGCGGCCACGCCCACGGCTGCACGACGCCGTCGATGCGCCCGAGCAGCGCGCAGATCAGCACGTACACCGCAGGCACCAGCCCCTGATGGGTCGCGCTCACCAGCACGCCGCCCACGATCTGCAGCGCCAGCAGCCAGGTGAGCATTCCGACGTATGCCAGCACCTCAGGCCCGGCGAGCAGCGCGGCGAGTGCTGACGCGACGAGGGCGGGACCGATCTGCAGGCTCACCATGACCGCCGCCAGCAGTCCGGCGCTGCGCACGGCGTCCGTTCGCGTCGACGGCCACGCGCGCACGAGCGCAGGCGCGATGAGCAGGGTGCCGACCAGGGCGAGGAACATTCCGAGCGGCGCCTCACCGGCCGGCCCGGGCAGCGTGACGAGGTGGCCGCCGACGAGGGCGGCGAGGGCGGCCAACCCTGCCTGGAGCAGTCCGATCGGCGCGACGCGATGCGTCTTCAGCGCGAGCTTCACGGGACGGGAGGGTGGAGAGCGCAGTCCTCGAGCGCCGCGATCACTCCGTCCACCCACGCGGCCTGCGCGTCGAGCGGCAGGGAGACGACCGCCTCGAGGGTTTCCGCAGCCTGCCCGTAGAGGTCGTCGACATCGTCCAGGGTCGCGTCGCGACCCAGCATGATCGCCCGCAGCTGCGCGACCGCAACGGCACGAGAGGTCTCACGATGCGCCGCTTCGTCGCCGGCGTGCGGAGGGCAGATGTCTCCAGGGATGTCGCTCGCCAGCGACGCGGCCAGCTGCTCGTCGGTCATCCCCTCCAGATAGATCAATCGAACGACATTCCGGTCCTCCTCTCTGCCGGGGTAGGCGGACACCCGCGTCGGCAGGTCCACCCCCGCGGCGCGCGCTCGGCTGATCAGAGCGGACACCCGTGTGGGGAGACTCGCGACGCTGCGATCGGTCCTCGCCGCGTCGGCCGCGATCTGCTCGGGGAAGAGGCACACCGTCACCTCGCCGGCGCTGCACACCAGCGCGTCGGGGTCACGAGGCCCGGCCGAGGACGGCCCCAGCCCCGTCGCGACGGCGAGCCCGACCGCCAGCGCACCCGTGACGAGGGTGACACCTGTGGCGCCGACGACGATGCCGTGCCGACCGGTGATGCGCAGGACGGCGCACGAGAAGAGGAGCAGCCCGATCCCGCCGATCACGGAGAAGAGCGTCGCCGACAGGAGCGATGCGGCGATGGGCTGCTGCTCGTACTCGCAGCACGTCTCGATGACCAGCCCCGAGAGATGCCGCAGCTCGAACCAGTCGACCGTGCCGGTGAAGCCGAGCCAGCTGTAGCTGGCCACGAGCGCCATCGGGATGCCGAACACGGGGCGGACGATGCTCCCGAGGGCGAACCCGAGGCACGTGTGGAAGACCAGGATCGCCGCAACGGCGCCGACGATGCCCCAGGGGATCGCGCCCTCCGTGCCGCCACCACCGGCGACAACGATCACGCCGACGGCGATCACCATCGTGACGAGCGCGCAGACGAGGCTCGGCCAGAGCGCCACCGCGATGATGGACACCGGCGAGCGCACGCCGAGGACGCTCTCCGTCCGTCGCACGCGCAGGCGCGACGCCTCGAGGGCAGCTCCGGTGGCGCCGACCGCGGCAGGGACAAGGATCAGCAGCACGGATCGTCCGATGCTCCACGTCCACCATTGCGGCGGCGGAGCGAGGATCGGGGAGAACTGCGCCGTGATCAGCAGCAGGGGCGCAGCAGGAAGGAGGAGCCAGAACACGGTCCGGCGGCGGAGGGGAATGGGCGACCGCAGGGCTCAGTCCTCCGGCACCAGCGTGGCGTACGCGCGGCGCACCCGATCCGCCGT
This sequence comes from Microbacterium sp. T2.11-28, assembly GCF_950097975.1. Classification (GTDB taxonomy): domain Bacteria; phylum Actinomycetota; class Actinomycetes; order Actinomycetales; family Microbacteriaceae; genus Microbacterium. The sequence goes on along the minus strand of NZ_CATNHF010000012.1, from coordinate 168,653 downwards.
CGTCGCGCCGGTGTGGCCTGCGAGGAAGGCGTCGAACCCTCCGACGAACTGCGTCGATCCCTCGGCGAGCACGTGCACCTGCACGCCGTCTTCGATGAGCGCGTCGCTGTCATGCGTCGATACGAGGACCGCACGATCCTCTTCGATCCGCCGCAGGATGCCGACGAGTCGCTCGCGCTCGCGGGGATCGAGTCCCGCCGTCGGCTCATCGAGAAGCAGGTAGGCCGGATCGTGGACGAGCACGCCGGCGATTCCCAGGCGCCGCGTCTGCCCGCCCGAGAGCCTCCCGGCGCTCTCGTCGAGTCGCGGACCGAGCCCGACGGCGTCGAGCGCTCGTTCCGCCTCGGGCCACGCGCGCCGCATCGGGATCCCCTTCAGCCAGGCGACGTATGCCACGTGCTCATGGACGCTCAGCCCGGGGAACGCGGTGACGTGCTGCGGCAACCACCCCACCCGTCGCCGGAAGAATGGCGGGCGTCGGCGGGTCGTCGTCAGCGCCCGCCCGTCGAGGGAGAGCGAGCCCTCGAAGCCGACCACGCCGGCGATGGCCTTCAGCAGCGTGGTCTTGCCCGCCCCGTTCGGACCCAGCAGCACCGTGCGGCCGCGGTCGAGCGCGACGGAGACATCGATCAAGCGGGGCTCCCCGCGCCGATACGAGAACCGGGCGACATGAACATCGAGCACCGGGGCCGTCACTCAATACCCTGTCTTCCTGGTCGATCGGGTGTGTGCATGCGCCTGCTCATTCACACGCGCTCGTAGATGCGTGTCATGACAGGAGCGTCGTGGCACAAGTCCGGCACGTCAACCGGCGTAAGCGCGACAGATGCCTCGGAGCGCAGGCTCGGTGAGGATCTGGGACGCGAAGCTGCCGCGCCCCCTGCCGGTCTCCCGGCTTCCCACGGCGGATTCGGCAGGGCGTCCTTCTCCCGGCCTTTGCTCTGTGCCGGACGCGCCTCCGGTGGTTGAGTGGACACATGACCGCACATGTCGGCGAACCGCATCAGCAGGGCCTGGCCCAGCGACTCAACTGGCTGCGGGCCGGGGTCCTCGGAGCCAACGACGGCATCGTCTCCGTCGCCGCCGTGGTCGTCGGCGTCGCGGGCGCGACGAGCGAGATCGCGCCCATCCTCACCGCCGGCGTCGCGGCGCTCGTCGGCGGCGCGATCTCGATGGCCCTCGGCGAGTACGTGTCGGTGAGCAGTCAGAGCGACAGCGAGCGGGCGCTCATCGCGAAGGAGAAGCGCGAGCTGCGCGAGATGCCCGACGAGGAGCTCGACGAGCTCACCGGGCTCTACGAGGCGAAGGGCCTGACCCCCGAGACGGCGCGCCAGGTCGCGATCGAGCTCACCGCCCACGACGCGGTCGCCGCGCACCTCTCGGCGGAGCTCAACATCGACGAGAACGACGTCGTCAGCGCATGGCACGCCGCGATCGCCTCAGCGGCGGCGTTCACCCTCGGCGCGCTGCTCCCAATGCTCGCGATCCTCCTCCCGCCGGCGGGCGTGCGCGTGCCGGTGACCTTCGTCGCCGTGCTCGTGGCGCTCGCGCTCACCGGCGGGATCTCGGCGTGGATCGGCGGCAGCTCGAAGATCCGCGCGATCGTCCGCGTGGTGCTCGGCGGCGCGCTCGCGCTGATCGCGACCTATATCGTCGGGTCGCTGCTCGGGGCCTCCGGCGTCGTCTGAGCCGGGGCGGCTCCTGCGGCGATCCCCCGTCCGAGGGCATGCCCCGAGAGGATCTGGCTCAGGTCGACGCCCGTGGCGGACTTGACCGACTCGAACGTCGCGGTGAGGCTCGCCGCCTGCTCGCGCGCGATGTGCGTGCCGGCGGTGTCGCCGCCGATGAGCGTGACGCCGCCGACGTTCGCGTAGCCCTTGGCGAACTCGGCCATGAGCGACGGCAGCTGCGAGACGAGCTCGCGGGCGAGGACGGCATCCTGGTTCTCGCGGAGCGCCTCGGCCTCGGCCTGGATGGCGGCGGCCTTGGCCTCACCAATCGCACGGATGGCCTCGGCCTCGGCGACCGACTTCTCCCGCAGCGCCTGGGCCTCGGCATCGGCACGGGCGAGGACGGCGGCGGCGTCGGCGGCCGCGGACGCCTGACGGGCCTCCGCCTCGCGCTGCACCGCGTACGCCTCGGCGTCGGCGGTCTGCTGGGCGACGGCGCGATCGGCCTCGGCCTGCTTCTGCCGCGTATACGCCTGCGCGTCGGCCGCGGTCTGCGAGCGGTAGCGCTCGGCGTCGGCGACCTTCTTGACGTCGGCGTCGAGCTCGGCCTGCTTGTTCTCCGCCTTCTGCTGCAGCACCGCCTGCTCGCGCTCGGCGCGCGCCAGGTGCTCGGCCTGCTCGGCCTCCGCGTTGGCGCGGCCGATCTCGCTCTTGGCGACGGCCTTGTTCTTGTCGAGCGCCGTCTGCTCGATGAGGTTCGCTTCCTCGGTGGCGAGCTGGCGCTTCTTGACCTCGCGGGCGGCGTCGATCTGGGCGACCTCGGCCTCGCGCCGCACGCGCTCGACCTCCTTCGCGCCGAGCGAGTCGATGTAGCCCTTCGGGTCGGTGATCCCCTGGATGGCGAACGAGTCGAGCACGAGGCCCTGGGCGAGCAGGTCGGGCGAGATGCCCTCGGCGATCTGGTCACCGAGCTTCTGGCGGTCCTGCATGACCTCTTCGACGCTCAGCTTCGCCACCACTCCGCGCAGGGCGCCCTCGAGCTGCTCCGTGGTGAACTGCTCGATCGCCTGGTCCTGCGACGCGAAGCGCTCGGCCGCGGCCCGCACCTGGTTCGGCTGCGAGCCGACCTTCACGAGCGCGACGCCGGCGAGGTGCAGCGTGACGCCGTTGGCGGTCTGCGCGACGGGCTCCATCTTGATCTGCCGCGAGCGCAGCGAGATCTTGTCGGAGCGCTGCGTCAGCTTGTTGACGAAGGCGCCGCCGCCGGTGATCACCGACATGGCCGAGGTCGTGCCGTCTTCGCCGCGCTGACGCTTTCCGACGACGACGATCGCCTCGTCGGACTGCGGCACCTGGTACCAGGCACGGAAGATGAAGAAGCCGATGAGGGCGAAGAACAGCACCGCCACGGCGACGATGCCGCCGACGATGATCCCGAAGAAGTCCATGCGTGAAGGGGTCTTTCGTGTGAGCCCGCCGGTCGCGGCCGGTGTGCGAGACCTCTGCGGGGCGTACCTGGCTCCAACCTATCGGCAGCGACGTTCCCGCCGCCGTCGCGGGGACCGGATCAGCCCTCGTTCTCCACGTCCGAGCGGACCGTGACGCGCACGGACGAGATCCGGCGCCGGTCCATCCCCGTCACCTGGAGCGTGCCGCCCGGCACGTCGACGGTGTCGCCGACCACCGCAAGACGGCCGAGCCGCTCGGTGATGAATCCCGCGATCGTGTCGGATGACCCCCGCTCGAGGGTGAGCCCGGTCGCCTCCTCGAAGTCCTGCAGGTTGAGGCGGCCGTCCAGCTCGCCGCCGGCGGCCACCGGATCGATCGCGGTGTCGTACTCGTCGAAGATCTCGCCGACGACCTCCTCGACCAGGTCCTCGAGCGTGACGATGCCGTCGGTGCCGCCGTACTCGTCGACCACGACGGCGATCTGGTGGCTGCTGGCCCGCATGCGCGTCAGCGTCGGCAGCACCCGTGCCGTGGACGGGAAGTAGGAGATCGGGCGGACGAGACCGGTGAGCGGCCGGTCGGGGTCGTCGGCGGCCGCCTCGAACAGGTCGCGCACGTGGACGAAGCCGACGATGTCGTCGATGGACTTGTCCACGACGGGGTAGCGGGAGAAGGGCAGCTCGCGGACCTGCGCCACCGCGTCGACAAGTCGGGCGGCCTCATCGAGGGCGACCACCTCGGGCCGCGGCCGCATGACCTCGCTGATCTGGCGGCCGCGCAGCGAGAGCACGTCGTCGAGGATGCGCCGCTCGTCGACGGGCAGCCCCTGGTGGCTGGCGACGATGTCGCGGATCTCCTCGTCGCTGATCTGGTCGGCGGTCTTGTGCGGGTCGCCGCCGAGAAGTCGCACGAGAGCGTTGGTCGACACCGAGAGCAGCCAGATGACCGGCCGCATGAGGGTGGCGAAACCGTTCAGCGCGGGCGCCACGGCGTACGCGAACTGCGCGTTGCGCTGGATAGCGAGGCGCTTGGGCACGAGCTCGCCCAGCACGAGCGAGAGGTAGGCGATCACCAGGGTGAGCAGCACCGTCGCGATAGTGAGCGAGAGCGGCTGCGGCACGCCGGCCGCTTCGAGCAGCGGCGCCACGGACGGCGCGATCGAGGTCGCTCCGTATGCGGCCGAGGCGAAGCCGGCGACCGTCACGCCGATCTGCACCGCCGACAGGAACGTGTTGGGGTTGCGGGCGAGGTCCGCCACCTTCGCGCCCCGGCGGCCGCGCGCGGCGATCGCGTTGATCTGGCTCTCCCGCAGGGTCACGAGCGCCATCTCGGTGGCGGCGAACACCCCGCCGATGAGCACGAACGCGATCACCAGACCGATGTTCCACAGCAGATCGCCGGTCATCGCGGCGCTCACCGGGGGTCGTGCCCGCGCGCGACCTCATCGGCCGCCGCCTCCGGGGCGCGCAGGCGGTCGCCGCGCGTCTTCATCAGGCTGGCGATGGTCGCCACCGTGATCGTGCCGGCGATGAACAGCAGCGACAGCCAGATCGGGATCTCGGGGATCACGGTGAACGGCTCGCCGCCATTGACGAAGGGGAGCTCGTTCTTGTGCAGCGCGTGGATCAGCAGCTTCACGCCGATGAAGGCGAGGATCACCGCGAGCCCCTGTGCGAGGTACACGAGACGCTCCAGCAGACCGCCGATGAGGAAGTAGAGCTGGCGGAGACCCATGAGCGCGAACGCGTTGGCGGTGAAGACGATGTAAGCCTCCTCCGTCAGTCCGTAGATCGCGGGGATCGAGTCGACGGCGAAGATGAGGTCGACGAAGCCGATCGCAACGATCACGAGCAGCATCGGCGTGACGAAGCGCCGTCCGTCGCGCACGACCGTCAGCCGGTCACCGTCGTACTCGTCGCTGACCGGCAGCACCCGGCGCACGAGCCGCATGAAGCGGCCGTCGGCGGGGTTGGTGTCGCCGTGCGTGAAGGCCTGACGGTAGGCGAGGAACAGCAGCAGGGCGCCGAACGCGTAGAAGATCCACGAGAAGTTCTCGATGAGCGTGGCGCCGACGGCGATGAAGATCCCGCGCATGATCAGCGCGATGACGATGCCGATCATCAGCACCTTCTGCTGGTAGATCTTCGGCACCGCGAAGCCCGTCATCACGATGAGGAAGACGAAGAGGTTGTCGATCGACAGCGCCTTCTCGGTGAGATAGCCGGCGAAGTACTCGCCGCCGTACGTCCACCCCGACACCACGCCGACGCCCACGCCGAACAGCAGGGCCAGTCCGATGTAGAACGCCGACCAGCGGGCGGACTCCCCGATCGTCGGTTCGTGGGGCTTGCGCACGTGCGCGTAGAACTCGTAGACGAAGAACGCGATGGTGACCGCGATCGTGATGATCCACACGAGCGGAGTGATGTTCACAGAGGTGTCCTAACGATGGCGTGAGCGAATCAGCGCCAAAGTCTTCTCCATCCTCACGATCGAGGACCGGTGACCCGGGATGCGATGCATCCGTAATGACGAGCCGACCGTGCCGGAGTACTCCCCTTGGAACGACAGCGATCCTACGGGGTCGTGCGGAACGATTCCTGAACGATCGCTGAAGTGCGGGCGGATCAGTGACCACGCTCGTCACCCCCGCAAGACCACCCCCGGTGCGATGCGCGACCAGCTTCCCCGCAAACGAATACCACCGCGTCGCCGACGTATGCGGCGCGAAGCCCTACCCGCCGCGATCACCCACCCTCGTCGACAGCCTGGCCGTGCTGCGTAGCGAACGCTTGGAAAGCCGCGACTAGTCTCAACAAATCGCGTGAGCCCCCGTAGGCCTCAAATGCCAAGCCGGTAGACCGCCATGTCAGCCATTCATGCTCCGACTCTTCACTCGAAGTCCACGGGGCTTCTATGCCCTCAAGTTCGGTGTCCTCGATACGTACCCTCAGTAACCAGCCGGGATTGTCCAGTGTGGCAATGGACACACCGAGGTCGTGCTCCCAGTCCCCATCGCAGTGCTGGGCAAACCAGTCTTGAAGGAACGCGAATGACGGATCGGTCATGGTCATGGGATCTCCGGCGGTTTGGCTGGTGCGACTCGCCCACCCGGCCACTGAACGTGCGGCGTGGCGACTCTCGACTTGGTCAGCTTGTCAAAGTGTGAGCCACCCTCAAGATCAATGTGCTTGACCCAGTCGTACCCACGAGGCTGTGACTTTACTCCGTTGATTCCCGGCTCCTCGGTCGGGACGGGCGTCAGGGCTCCCAGAACTTCTCCGCGCCGAACTCCAAGAACGTCGTGATGAAGCTAGCGATCGTTGGGCCAACAGGTGGCCATTCAGACGAATGGGACTCGAGCACCTGCTCCAGTGAGGCGGGCGGCTGGAGCCGGCCACTGAGCTTGAACGGGCTACCGGACCAGGGAGGCTGGGTCCAGACCCGCGTGAACTCCATAGCTTTACGCATCTCGTCGCTCAATAGCCCCCTCCTATCACTGCGTGAACTCAAACCTCCTCTGGCCTGCCGCCGCCAGGCCACCTCGGCCGTAATGCGCGATTGTGCCGCGCCTACTCTGCCGGTCGATCTCCCCCATCCATCGCGGTCTGTACCCGGCGCGCCAGACGCCTGATGGACTCCCACTCGTCGGAATAGATGTCATCAGCGGCCCACCGCAGTGCGTCACTCGCTAGCGCTGAGTCCAGCTGGCGCAGGAGCTTTGCGACATCCGGCCGATCGGGCCGGAGGCCGACCACATCCGCGAGCGGTCGGTACGCATCATCGAACTCAAGAGCCAGCTCGTCGAGGGACCCCTCGACTCCCAGACCACGTAGATAGTTCAGCTGCTCGTCAGCCGGGGCGCCGAGACGGGCGAGAGCAGACCTGAGATTCGCGGGAATGCTGAACTCTTCGCTCACCTGATCACCGTTCCAGATGTTGCGGGTCCATCGAGCTCATGCCCTTAGTCTCCCGTGAGTTGGTCCAGACCCTCAGAACGGGTGCGCGCGTCTCCGGCCCACCATCTCGAACTCACGCGTCATCACCGGATCACTCGACGGTGAGGAGAACGATCAAGTTGGTGAAGTCGGCATCACCCTCCCCGTCGCTGCATCTGAGTTCTATCTCGCCTTCACCAAGCCGAGACACGCGCATGCCCGCGTTGCCGGTCCACGCGTGCTGCACCTCACCCACGCGCCAGACATTCCAGGCGCGCAACGACCTGGCCGCCCCGCGCCCCCAGCGCACGCGAACCTCGACGATGTCTGGCGCGGTGTCCTCCCAGATGACGGCATCCGAGAGGGTGACACCATTCACGATGAGGGAACCGCCGCGCACCTTCAAACGAAGCCCCTGCGGCAATCGGCCCTCCGCGGCAACTAGCTTCACCGTGAGGCGCGAGGTGGTCTCGGGTAGCTCGACAATGCTGTCCACTGGCCCATCGACGTAGATACGGGTAGCTCGCTCCTCGGCGAACCGATCAGAAAGGTCCATCTGCATGTCAATATCCGGGGTGTCGGAATGGGTCGACCGCCGCGTGGTCCTGCGGCCAGCGCGGTACAACGTCGATGCCACCATCTCGGCGAGGTATCGGCTCGTGACTGAGCTCCATGGACTCTATCCCTCCCTTATCAGGGTTATAGCGTTGCGGCGCCCCGCCAGCCTTCATTCGGACCAACTGACTTTCGGTCCACACCCCGTGCTGAGGGTTTGCTGCCTCGTTCTTCCAGAAGCGGGATCGGACAGTGGACCAGGACGGTGAGTTCCCCGCTCTGGTGGCCGAGTATATGTTGTCTCCCCTAGCCCACCCGCGGCCCGCGCTAGTTGTCGCTTGGACGATGTCGTCGCCGATCTTGACGCCCTTAGCGCCAGCTGCGGCCCAGCCGGCGACGGGCACCATGGCGGCGACGCTGAGCCCGACGCAGGCCATGTCCCCTTCACCGAGGCAGATCAGCGCCGCCAACCCGTCCGCGAACTCACCCACCACCGGGACCAGCCCGATCGCGGTCAGCACGCCCTGCATCGCGATGCTCGTCTGCTTGCGTTGCTCTGCTGTCAATGGCTTCGACGCACAAGGGTTGTAGCTCTGCCCGCACGCACCGAACGCGGTGTGCGACGTGACGGTCACACCACTGATCACCGTCGACGTCCCACCCGACGACCTCGTCGACCCGGAGCTGGCACCCGTCTTGGTCTTGGTCTTCCCGGTGCCGGTCTTACCCTTCCACGTGTACCGGTGGTCACCGCCGTCGGCCACCGGCCCCGTCCACGCGAGCCCCGACGGGTCAGACCACGTCGCCGGGTTGTTGCCCGCATACACATACGCGTTGAACTGCGCCGGGTTTCCCGGATCCAGCAACGGATCCACCGACACGAACACCCCCGACCCCGGATCGAAGAACCGCGCACCCAACAACACCAACGCGTTACTGTCATGCGCCGCCCCCAAGAACCCACGCCCCTGCGACGTCACCGACCCAGCCGACCGGGCACCCCCGAACGGATCCGGACGCTTCCGCACCACCCCCGACGCCCAATCCGTGTTGTGCACCGTCCCCACCACACTGCCCTGCGGATCAGTGACCACACTCGTCACCCCCGCAAGACCGTTCCCCGTGCGATGCGCGACCAGCTTCCCCGCAAACGAATACCACCGGGTCGCCGACACCGCCGACGCCGACGACGACGTCACCTCCATCCCACCCGGCAGAAACACCGTCACGTTCGCACCATCGACCCTCACCAGGCGCGACCCGTCCGCGTCATACACGTTCGACACCGACCCGGAGGCGCCGGTCGTGCCCGACAACTCACCCTCGGCATCCCACGCATACGTCGACGACGACGTGCCCTGCGTCCGACCCGTCCGGTTACCCGCCGCATCCCACGAGAACGACACCGCCGACTGACCCGTCACCGTCTGCGACACCACCTGATGCGGACCCGCCGCACCCGTCCCGAACGTCGACGCCGTCACCACACTCCCCGACGCCGACCGCACCGTCTTCGACGTCCGATTCCCCAGCGCGTCATAGGCGAAATCCGTCCATCCCGGAGCCGGACCGCCCACCTGCGACCACGACGACGGCACTGCACCACACTCCGAAGCCCCCACCGTCCACATCGTCTTCAACCGGCGCAACGCGTCGTACCGGAAGCACTGCGCATCGACATTGCCCAGCACCGCCGCGTTCGCCGGCTGATCGATCGCCGAAAGAACGTTGCCAGCCTCGTCGTACTCATAGCCGATCTGGATCTCGGTGCCATCGACGCGCTCACGGTCGAGCGCGAGCTGGCTCAGCTGCCCTGTGCCGTCCTGCCACTGATAGGTGACGACGGCGCCGTAGGTGTTCCCCAGGTCCATCGCGAGCGGACGCCCCTGAGCGTCGAACATCGACTCGGCGACGTAGGTGCCCCAGCCGAAGCCGCCGGTCTGCCAGTGCGGCATCGAGACGTCGTCGTAGACCGTCGTGACGGTCTCCTTGCCCATCACCGTCGTCCCGTCGGGGCGCGACACCTTCGGCAGGGTCGTGCTCGCGACCTGGCCGTCCGCGGTGTACGTGTACCCGACGTCGTACGACTGTCCCGACAGCGCCTTCAGGCTCGTCGACGTCGGCAACGTGGTGCGCACGCCCGTCGGGATGTCGTGGCGGCGGCTACGTCCATGGGGGAATCATGCCTGGTGCACCTCGTACCCATCATCGGGCTCTCGCTACTTCGCGATCACGTACACGTTCGTGGAGAGTCGGAGGTGGTCACCGTCCGGAGCTTCACCGCTGTTGGGTACGAGCAGATAGTTCACGGCTGTGCTCTCTGACACCGTGATCTCTCGACCGAAGAAGTCGCAGGCCGCTTGGGTATCGCCATCCGTCGGCACGATCACGAGACATGCGTGGTCTTCGGACGCGCCTCGTGCGATCCAGACACGCGTCCCCTCGTACTCGCCGACGAGTCTTGCCGATTCGGGGGTGAGGACGGCATCGTCAGCCACCGAACCGGGGAGCTGGTCAGAGGATTGAGCGGCACGCTCCAGATCGTCGTAAGGCGAGGTCGACGTCGCACAACCAGTGAGCCCAACGGATGTCACCGCGACAACGACTGCGACGCACAACGATGATCGAGCCCCTTGAGCTTGGACGCTCCGAGATCTGATCATCGTGAACCCGCTCTGTCGGTCTCGAAGAGGTGCTTGACGCCGGACTCTGTCAGTCAGTCCTGCCGCGACAGTACTCGTACTTCCGGCGGCGAGCGCCGCTCACGCAGCGACCTGCGACGCCCAGCCGGAAACGACGAAGCCGGTCGGAGCTTCTGACTCCGACCGGCTTCATGGTTGTTCTTCGCTGTGCGCGAGGGGGGAGTTGAACCCCCACGCCCTTTCGGGCACTGGCACCTGAAGCCAGCGCGTCTGCCTATTCCGCCACTCGCGCGAAATCCGCGTCTCCGCGAACTCAACCTCCCGAGGATATCACGGCCCCGTCGGTGCGCAGAATCGCCGTGTCCGGAGCGCGCACAGGCGTGTGTTCAGACTCTGCAACTACCATGTGAGCACCGGTCCGCCTGCCAGAGGAGCCCCGTGGGACTACTTGACAGCTTCGAGAAGGGGCTGGAGCGCGCCGTGAACGGCGCGTTCGCGAAGACCTTCCGCAGCGGTGTCCAGCCTGTCGAGATCGCGTCCGCGCTGCGGAGCGAGCTCGACAAGAAGGCCGCCGTCGTGAGCCGCGATCGCATCCTCGCGCCCAACACGTTCGCCGTGCGGCTGTCGCCGACCGACGCCGAGCGGCTGAGCACGCTCGGCTCCACGCTCGACACCGAACTGCTCCGCCTGGTCGAGGACCACGCGAAGGCGCAGGGCTACAGCTTCGCCGGCCCTGTGACGATCTCCGTGAACACCGACGAGCAGCTGTCCACCGGCACCCTCCGCGTCGATTCGCGCAGCGCCGCGGGCGATGTGTCGTGGCGGGCCGTCGTCGAGGTCGAGGGCAAGCGGCACCCGCTGGTCAAGAGCCGCACGGTCATCGGCCGCGGCAGCGACGCCGACATCACCATCGCGGATGCTGGAACGAGCCGCCGCCACGTCGAGATCCTGTGGGACGGCGAGCGCGCGATGGTGCGCGACATGAACTCCACCAACGGCACCAAGCTCAACGGCGCGAAGGTCGTCGAGGCGGGCCTGACGCCCGGCTCGGTCGTGACGATCGGCCGCACCGACATCGTCTTCACCGTGGTGCCGCAGACGACGCCGGCCCGGCCCTCGATGTCGGCCGACGATGCGACGCGTGCCTTCGACTTCGGAGGAGCGTCGTGAGCTCACTGACCCTGTTGCTGCTGCAGGTCGGGTTCCTGGTCCTGCTGTGGTTCTTCGTCTTCGCCGTCGTGTATTCGCTCCGCGCCGACCTGTTCGGCGTGAAGGCGCGGAAGCTCCCCGAGCCGCCCGCCGCCGCGCCGGCGCCCGCGCCGAACGTCGCCGCGCCGTCTCCGGCCGCAGCCACGGCCCCGGTCTCGTCGCCGGCGCCCGGCCGCAGCGGCGTCGACAAGGCCACCACCGACACGGTCTCGCGCATTGTGATCACGAGCGGCCCGAAGGCGGGGCTCGAGGTGCCGCTGGGCTCGGAGCCGGTCACGATCGGCCGATCCAGCGAGTCGGGTCTCGTCATCCGCGACGACTACACGTCATCGCACCACGCGCGCCTGCTGCTGTGGGGCGAGCAGTGGATGGTCCAGGACCTGGACTCGACCAACGGCACCTGGCACAACGGCGAGCGCGTCACCACCCCGGTGCCGGTCATCGTCGGCGCGACGATCAAGGTCGGCGCGACGACGTTCGAGCTGCGGAAGTAGCGGGCGCCGATCCATGGTCTTCGAGGGCTCGAGTGTCGCCATCTCCCATACGGGGAAGGTGCGATCGAACAACCAGGACTCGGGCTATTCCGGCTCGAACCTGTTCGCGGTCGCCGACGGCATGGGTGGCCACGCCGGCGGTGACGTCGCGTCGAGCCTCGCGATCCACCGCCTGAAGGACCTCGACCACGCCTTCCCGTCGACCGCCGCGGCCGAGCGGGCGCTGCGGGACGCCATCGCCGACACCGCGACCGAGCTCATCGACACCGTGGTGGTGCGGCCGGAGCTGGCCGGCATGGGGACGACGGTCAGCGCGATCGTGATGGTCGACGACCACGCCGTGATCGCGCACATCGGCGACTCCCGCGTCTACCTGTACCGCGACGACGCCCTCACGCAGATCACGACCGACCACACCTTCGTGCAGCGGCTGGTCGACTCGGGACGCATCACCCCCGAGGAGGCGCGCTACCACCCGCGCCGTTCCGTGCTCATGCGCGTGCTGGGCGACATGGACCCCGACCCCGAGATCGACGCGTTCGTCATGCAGACCCAGCCGGGCGACCGCTGGCTCATCTGCTCCGACGGCCTGTCGGGAGTGGTCGACGACGCGCACACGGGCAAGGTGCTCGGCCAGGGCCTGGCCCCAGGGCGCACGGCCGACCTGCTGCTGAAGCAGGCGCTCGACGGCGGCGCGCCCGACAACGTGACGATCGTCCTCGTCGACGTCGGCGGAGCGCATCCCGTCGTCAGCGGCACCCCGACGATCGTCGGGTCGGCCTCGACGCCGCAGGGCATCGAGGTCCCCGCCGCGCGGCCCGGCCGCACGAGCTGGCTGCACCCGGGCCGCCAGGCCGCCAACGAGCCCACGCACTTCGAGCCCGCCGCCGAGTTCCTCGAGGAGGTCATCGAGGAGGATCGCCGCCGCGCCCGCCGCCGCCGCATCTGGTGGCTGGTCGGACTCCTCGTGGTGCTCGCCGCCCTCGCGGGCGCGCTGTTCGGCGCCTACCAGTGGACCCAGACCCGCTACTTCATCGGTCCCGACGACGACTCGGTCGTGATCTACCGCGGGATCCCGCAGGACATCGGCCCGATCTCGCTCGCGTCGGTCTACGAGGACACCGGCATCCTGCTGGCCGACCTCCGTGCCTACCAGCGCATCTCCGTGGAGCAGACGATCGCGGTGCGCTCGCTCGCCGACGCGCAGGCCCGCATCGACAACCTGCGCCCAGAGCCAGAACCGACGCCCGAGCCCGAGGCGACGCCGGAGCCCACGCCGGAGGTGACCCCGTGACCGCCGAGATCCAGGCCGACACCCAGGTGATGAAGGCGCTGCGCCGCATCCGCATGCCGCAGACCCACCGCAACCGCGAGCTGTGGCTGCTGCTGTTCGCGTTCCTCGTCAACGGCAGCGCGACGGCCCTCGTGCAGCTGGGCGTCCTGGGCGAGATCGAGTGGACGTTCCTCTACCTGTGCGGCGGGCTGACGGTGCTCGCGCTGATCCTGCACGTCGTGCTGCGCCTTCGGGCTCCGGCGGCCGACCCGTTCGTCGTTCCGATCGCCACGCTGCTGACCGGGCTGGGCATCGCGATGATCTACCGCATCGACCTCGGCAAGGGATGGGAGGGCTGGGAGGGCTTCTCGCTGCGCCAGCTGGCCTGGTCGGCGATCGCGATCGCCGCCGCCATCGCGATCGTCATCGCGCTGCGCAACTACCGCGTCCTCTTCCGCTACACCTACGTCTTCGGCTTCGCGGGCATCGCGCTGCTGCTGCTCCCGTTCGTGCCGGGACTGGGCGTCGAGGCCGGGGCCGACGTCTGGGTCTCGGTGGCGGGGCTCTTCTCGTTCCAGCCGGGCGAGCTCGCCAAGATCGCCCTGGCGATCTTCTTCGCGGGCTACCTCGTGCGCACCCGCGAGGCGCTCGCCTCGGTGGGCACCCGCTTCCTCGGGGTCACCTGGCCGCGGGCGCGCGAGCTGGGCCCGGTGCTGGTGGTGTGGGGCGTCTCGCTCGGCATCATCGTGCTCCAGCGCGACCTCGGCACGGGACTGCTGATCTTCGGCATGTTCATCGCGATGATCTACGTCGCGACCGGCAAGACGAGCTGGGTGATCATCGGCGTCACGCTCGCCGTCGCCGGTGCGCTGGCCGCCGCCCAGGTGCTCCCGTACGTGCACGCGCGCTTCACGAACTGGCTCGACGCCTTCAACCCCGAGACGATCGACGGGTCGAGCCTGCAGCTGGCCAGCGGCGTGTTCGGGCTCGCCCAGGGGGGCCTGTTCGGCACCGGCCTCGGCCTCGGCCGGCCCGGGATCACCCCGCTGGCGTGGAGCGACTACATCATCCCGAGCCTCGGCGAGGAGCTCGGCCTCGTCGGCCTGTTCGCGATCCTCGCGCTCTACATGGTGTTCGTGAGCCGCGGCATCCGCGTCGGCATCGCCGGGCAGGACGATTTCGGCAAGCTGCTGGCGACGGGGCTGTCGTTCACGATCGCGCTGCAGGTGTTCATCATGGTCGGCGGCGTGACGCGCCTGATCCCGCTGACCGGTCTCACGACGCCCTTCCTCGCGGCGGGCGGCTCCTCGCTGATCGCGAACTGGATGATCGTCGCGATCCTGCTGCGCATCTCGGACGCCGTCCGCTCCCGGCCCCGCGTGGTGATCGGATGAGCGGGGTGCGCGACATGTCGCGAGAAGCCGGGCGACGAGACGAGACGGGGGTGTCGGCATGACGAAGGAACTGCGCCGTCTCAGCATCGTCATGCTAGTGATGTTCCTCGGCCTGCTCGGGGCGACGAGCTGGATCCAGGTGGTCGCCGCCAACGAGCTGCAGGCCAACCCGCACAACAAGCGCGCCGTGTACGACTCGTACGAGGTGCAGCGGGGATCGATCTTCGCCGGCAGCGAGGTGATCGCCTCCTCGGTCGCCAGCGACGACGTGTACAGCTGGCAGCGCCAGTACCCCGACGCCGAGATGTGGGCGCCGGTGACCGGGTACATGAACCCGGTGCTGAACTCCCGGACGGGACTCGAGCAGGCGATGAACGCGCAGCTGGCGGGGACCGGGAGCTCGCAGTTCCTCGCCCGCATCGAGCGGATCGTCAGCGGTCAGCCGCCGCGCGGCTCCAACGTCCTCACGACGCTCGACCCCGAGCTGCAGAAGATCGCGTTCGACGCCCTCGACGGCTACCAGGGCGCGGTCGTCGCGATCGAGCCCGACACCGGCCGCATCCTCGCCATGGCCACGAGCCCGTCCTTCGACACGAACCAGCTCGCGTCCCACGATTCGGCGGCGGTCAACGAGGCGAACGACGAGCTCGTCGCCGACCCCGCCAAGCCGCTCTACAACCGGGCGATCGGCGGCGACCTCGACCCGCCCGGGTCGACCTTCAAGCTCGTCGTCGCGTCGGCGGCTCTGGCATCGGGTCAGTACACGCCCGAGTCGACGTTCGACAACCCGGCGACATGGACGCTCCCGGGCACCAGCACCGACATCCACAACTTCGACCGCGGCACGTGCGGCCCCGGCGAGAAGGTCACCCTCGCCGACGCCCTGCGCCTGAGCTGCAACATCCCGATGGCGCAGCTGGCCGTGGCCCTCGGCGACGACGCGATCCGCGCCGAGGCGGAGAAGTACGGGTTCAACCGCTCCTTCGAGCTCCCGCTCACCTCGACCGCGTCGGTCTACCCCGCCGTGCTCAACGAGCCGCAGACGGCGCTCAGCGGCTTCGGGCAGAGCGACGTGCGCGCGACGCCGCTGCAGATGGCGATGGTGGCCGCCGGCATCGCCAACGACGGCGTGGTCATGAACCCCCGCATGGTGGACTCCGTCGTGGCCGCCGACCTCACCGAGCAGGAGCGGTTCGAGAGCACCGAGTTCGGCCGCGCTCTGACCGCCGAGCAGGCCGAGACCATGACCACGATGATGATCGCCAATGTCCGTGAGGGCGCGGCGAGCGGTGCAAGAATAGACGGCGTGGACGTCGCCGGGAAGACCGGCACGGCGGAGCACGGCCCCGGCGATCCGTACACCCTCTGGTTCACCGGGTTCGCGCCCGCGGAGGACCCGGAGGTCGTCGTCGCGGTGATGGTGCAGGACGGTGGAGGACTCGGCCAGAACGGCACGAGTAACGGGATCGCGGCCCCCATCGCGAAGAAAGTCATTGAGGCGGTGCTGAGCAGATGAGACCGACGCAGGGTGTGAGCTTCGGCGGGCGCTACGAGCTGGAGTCGCGGATCGCGATCGGCGGGATGGGCGAGGTCTGGGAGGCCACCGACCATGTGATCGGGCGCACCGTCGCCATCAAGATCCTCAAAGACGAGTACATGGGCGACCCGGGCTTCCTGGAGCGCTTCCGCGCCGAGGCCCGCCACGCCGCGCTCGTCAACCACGAGGGCATCGCCAGCGTCTTCGACTACGGCGAGGAGAACGGCTCCGCCTTCCTGGTGATGGAACTCGTCCCCGGCGAGGCCCTGTCGACGATCCTCGAGCGCGAGGGCTCGCTGTCCAGCGACAAGACGCTCGACATCGTCGCCCAGACGGCCTCCGCGCTGCAGGCGGCCCACGCCGCCGGACTCGTGCACCGCGACATCAAGCCCGGCAACCTGCTGATCACCCCCGACGGCCGCGTGAAGATCACCGACTTCGGCATCGCGCGCATCGCCGATCAGGTCCCGCTGACGGCGACCGGTCAGGTCATGGGCACGGTGCAGTACCTGTCGCCCGAGCAGGCCTCCGGGCACGCGGCGTCGCCGGCCACCGACATCTACTCGCTCGGGATCGTGGCGTACGAGTGCCTTGCGGGCAAGCGTCCGTTCACGGGCGAGTCGCAGGTCGCGATCGCGATGGCGCAGATCAACGACACGCCCCCGCCGCTGCCGCCCACGGTGGCGACCCCGGTGCAGAACCTCGTGATGAGCATGATCGCGAAGAAGCCCGACGAGCGTCCGGCGACCGCGTCGGCGGTGGCACGTGCGGCCACCGCGCTGCGCCGCGGCGACGTCGCGGGCGCCGCCGCCATCGTGCCCGCCATCGCGGGGGCCGCGGCCGTCGACGACGTGACACGGCTGCTCACGGGCGGGCTGGGGACCGACCAGGCCACGCGCCTGCTTCCCGCGACGTCGGTCATCGACGAGCGCGTGGAGCAGACCGATGAGCCCGCCGAGCAGAAGCGCAAGCGGAGCCCGTGGACGTGGCCGCTGGTCGCGCTCATCGTCCTGCTGCTGCTCATCCTCGGCGGCACCATCTTCGCGCTCCTCAACGGCGGCGGCGGCGAGGAGCCGGCACCGAGCTCGCCTCCTCCCAGCTCGCCGTCGTCCTCGGCGCCCAGCACTCCGCCGAACACGCCCAGTCCGGACCCCGAGCCGACGAGCGTCGATGTGGCGACGCTGAACCTCGAGGGCGAGACCTGCGAGAGCGCCCGGTCCATCGCGCAGGGAGCGGGCTTCACGGCCGGCGTCCAGTGCACGGCGGGCGATCCCGCACCGTCCGCGGACCAGGAGGGCCTCGTGTACCGCGTGCAGCCCGAGGGCGACGTGCCGTTCACGACGGCGCTGAACCTCACCGTGTACGACGCGGAGACGCCGATCGCGACGCCGACCACGCCGAGCATCGAGGGCGGTCTCAACGCCAGCTCTGTGGAGGCCGGGTCGACCGTGCAGGTCGTGTGGCCCGGGTTCACCTGCCCGGCGGGCACCCAGACGGTCCAGTTCTACAACTTCGTCGTCGAGGGAGGCTCCTTCGAGACGGGTGACACGACGGCGTCGTTCACGAGCGCCGACCCGCGCACCCAGAACATCGTCGTGGGCGATTCGGGCACCCTGTCGGTGTCCTACGCCGTGAACTGCACCAACGGCGAGCGGGAACGCGATTCGCCCACCTCCGACCCTGCCACCGCGACGATCGTCCCGGCCGCCGACACCGGTGACGGCGAGGGCGACGGCGCCGACGGCTGAGCCCGTCGCGCCGCGTCGCTCCCTCCGTTGTCCCAGGAACGGTCGGATAGGCTGGCGTGGTTCAGCACAGGGAGTGAAGTGGCAGCAGAGGCGCGCGTGCTTTCGGGCCGCTACCGCATCGACGAACTGGTCGGTCGCGGCGGTATGGCGACCGTCTATCGCGGACAGGATCTGACGCTCGGCCGCACCGTCGCGATCAAGATCCTCAAGCGCGAGCTGGCCGCCGACAACGCCTTCCGCACGCGCTTCCGCCTGGAGGCCCAGGCCGCCTCGCGCATGTCGCACCCCGCGATCGTCCGTGTCTACGACGCCGGCGAGGACGTGGAGACCGACCCCGACGGAACGCAGCACCCGCTGCCGTTCATCGTCATGGAGCTCGTGCAGGGCCGGCTGCTGAAGGACATCATCTCCGCCGGGCCCGTCACCGTTCCCGACGCGGTGCGCTACGTCGACGGCATCCTCGAGGCCCTCGAGTACTCGCATCGCGCCGGGGTCGTCCACAGGGACATCAAGCCCGGCAATGTGATGGTCACCGAGCAGGGCCAGGTGAAGGTCATGGACTTCGGGATCGCACGCGCGGTCTCCGATTCGTCCTCGACGGTCGCCGAGACCACCGCGATCATCGGCACCGCCTCGTACTTCTCGCCCGAGCAGGCCAAGGGAGAGCCGGTCGATGCCCGCGCCGACCTGTACTCGGCCGGCGTGGTGCTCTACGAGCTGCTGACCGGCCGCACGCCCTTCCGCGGCGACACGCCGGTCGCCGTCGCCTACCAGCATGTGAGCGAGGCACCGGTCCCGCCGTCCGAGCTGGTGGGCACCGTGCCCCGCTCCCTCGACGCGATCGTGCTGCGCGCGCTCGCGAAGGACCCCTTCCAGCGGTTCCCCGACGCCGCGACCTTCCGCGAGACCCTCGATGCGACGGTCGACGGCAAGACGCCGAGCAAGCGCCAGGTCGGCGCTCTGCACAGCGAGCTGTACGGCGCGAACCCGCGTCAGGCCGCCGAGACGGCACGCTCGCTGCGACAGCTGAGCACCGACACCACGATGCGCCGCACCCAGGCCGGGCCGCCCGTGGCGTGGATCTGGACCGGCGTGGTCGTGCTGGCGGCGCTGTTGGTCTCCGTCTTCATCTGGGTGCTGATGATCCGGCCGACGGCCGAGGTGCCGAGCACCGCCCGCGAGGTGCCCGACCTGATCGACATGTCCTGGGAGCGCGCCAACGAAGAGCTCGGGCGCAACGACCTGCAGGGGCAGCAGCTCGACGAGAGCAGCGAGACCATCGCGGCGGGCAACGTCATCCGCACCGACCCGGTCGCCGGCACGACGGTGACGCCCGGCCAGGAGATCAAGGTGTACGTCTCGACCGGGCAGGAGCTCGCGAGCGTGCCCGTCCTGGAGTCGCTCTCCCGCAGCGAGGCGACCAAGGCGCTGGCCGATGCCGGTCTGAAGCTCGGTACGGTGACCACGCGCAACGATCCCGACCTCCCGGCCGACACGGTGATCGACGCGAGCCTCGATCAGGGTCAGGAGGTCGCCGTCGGCACGACGGTGAACCTGGTGGTGGCCAGCGGCAAGGTGACCGTCGTCAACATGGCCGGCTACCGCCTCGACGCCGCGCAGCGTGCGCTCGAGGCCGAGGACCTCGCTCTGACGCCGAGCGTCGTCGAGGACCCGAACTGCACGGGCGATCCCGAGAACCAGATCGTGAAGTCGCAGTCGGCGATCGGCGATGTGCCGATCCACTCGACGATCGAACTCGTCGTCTGCACCGGCGAGTGACGGCGGCGCCGCTCAGCCGACGCGGCGGTGGGGAGTGAGCTCCGCCCCCCGCAGGGCCGCGCCCCCGACGCCGACGCGCTCCAGCCAGTTGCCGAGGAGCCGGTAGCCGCCTTCGGACAGCACGCTCTCCGGGTGGAACTGAACGCCCCACAGCGGCAGTGAGCGGTGCGCGAGGCCCATCACCACACCCGAGTCGGTGGTCGCGGTGATCTCCAGTTCGGACGGCACCGTCTCGCGGACCACGGCCAGCGAGTGGTAACGGGTGGCCGCGAACGGATCGGGCAGACCCGCGAAGAGCGCGCTGCCGTCGTGGTGCACCGGCGAGGTGATGCCGTGGAGCAGCTCGGGCGCATGCGACACGGTCGCGCCGTACGCCTCGGCGAGCGCCTGATGGCCGAGGCACACTCCGAGCAGCGGCAGTCGCCGGTCCGCCGCGGCGCGCACGACGGCGATCGAGGCCCCCGCGTCGGCCGGGGCACCCGGGCCGGGTGAGACGAGCACTCCCGCGTACGCATCGAGGGCGGCGGCCGGATCGCTCACGGCATCCGCCTCGACCAGATCGGTCTCGGCGCCGAGCTCGCGCAGATACCCGACGAGGGTGTGGACGAAGCTGTCGTGGTTGTCCACCACGAGCACCCGCGGCACGCTAGCCACCGATCGTCGACTCCTGCGGGGTGATGAACTGCGCCGCCCACGGGAAGACGTACCAGAAGAGGCCGTACAGGACGGCGGCGAGCAGAGCCAGCAGGATGAGCACGCGCACCCAGGCAGGACCGGGCAGGATGCGCCACAGCGCGGCGTACATCAGGCGCTCACCCCCTCGGTGAGAGAGGCGGGCGGTCCGTCGGCGCGGGGGGTGAAGCTCTCGAACAGCGCGTACGCGATGATGCGCTCGAGCATGTTCAGCTTCGGCGCGCAGCTGGTGAGCGTGAGGTAGCGACCATCGGCCTCGACGCCCACCTGCTGCGGGACGGGCAGCAGCACCTCGACCTGGGTGTCCTGCACGTACTCGAGCGTGCGGAAGCGATAGGTGTACCAGCCGTCCTTGGTCTCGATGACGATGGCATCGCCCACCACGAGCTTGTCGATGGGGTCGAACGGCGCGCCCGAGGTCCACCGGTGCGCGGCGTAGACGGTGTTGCCGACCTCGCCCGGCATCGCCGTGTCGGGATAGTGGCCGATCTCGCCCTCGTCCAGGATGTCGGGGCGCGTGACGCCGCCGGCGATCGTGAACTTCCAGTCCTTGCCGAACCGGGGGATCTGCATCACGCCGAACTCGGCGCCGTGGCGGGGCTGGTCGAGCACGGGGACGATCGGCTCGCCGGGATCCGCCGGCTCCTCCGTGGGCGACGGCGCGGCGGGGGTCGCACTCGCGAACTCCTGCGCCCACGTCTGCGTCAGCTGCGACGCCTCGGCCTGCTTCTGCGAGCCGATGATCCAGTCGCCGATCCACAGCTGCCACGCCACGAACAGCAGGGCGATCACGCCGGCGGTGATCAGCAGCTCGCCGAGCACGCCTGCGATCGTCGCACCGCGTCGCCGCGGGCGCGGTGCCGCCGCCGCGTTCTCCCCCATGCCGCCGATTCTCCCACACCACGCATGGATGGCTGCTGGTGAACGGGCACTGGACGATAGGATCGTTCGCATGGCACGTTCAGGCAACGACGGCGACCCGATCGTCGAGCACCACGAGGGCGAGCCCGCCCCGAACCCGGTCTGGTTCAAGCCGATCATGCTCGGTCTGATGATCATCGGACTGATCTGGGTGATCGTCTTCTACCTCAGCGGATCGCGCTTCCCGATCCCCGACATCGGCGCATGGAACCTCGTCATCGGTTTCGGCATCGCCTTCGTCGGGTTCCTCATGACCACGCGCTGGCGCTGACCCGCCCGCACCCGCGCACACGAGACGCCGCCCCGGTTCGCCGAGGCGGCGTCTCGTCGTATCCCGGCGCGTCGTCGGCGGGAGTTATCCACAGCTCTGTCCACAGGTGGGGATGAATTACACCGGTGTCATTCACAGGTGTGGATACCCTGTGCGAAGTGCCGCGCGACCAGTGATCGGCGGGTGTCAGCTGTAGTACACCAGCAGCGGCACGACCAGGAGAGCCAGCAGGCCCACGGCGGTCGCCGCGAGCAGGAGCTTCTGCGTGCGCTGCTGACGGACCGCCCGCGTCCGCGCGAAGACGAACCCCACGAGCAGGCCCACGAGTCCGCCGCCGATGTGCGCCTGCCACGAGATGTTCGAGCCCGGCAGGAAGGTGATCACCAGGTTCAGTCCCAGCAGCACGGCGATCGCCGTCACGTTCACACCGAGGTGGCGGCCGATGACGAACATGGCGCCGAGCAGACCCCATACCGCGCCGGATGCTCCGACCACCCAGGTGCCCGGGGCCAGCAGCGCCACGAGCACCGAGCCGCCGAGCGCGCTCAGCAGGTACAGCACCGCGAACCGCCATCGTCCGAGCAGCGGCTCGAGGCTGCGACCGAGGGCCCACAGCGCGAGCATGTTCAGCGCGACGTGCCAGATGCTCGCGTGGACGAGGGTCACCGTCAGCAGCCGCCACGGCTGGAAGAACGGGCCCGGCACGAGGAATCCGCTGTTGAACGCCAGCCACGACTGCACCTGATCGCCGATCCCGCCGGGGATCAGCCCGATCAGGTAGAACAGCAGCGTGACGGCGACCAGGCCGTAGGTGACCAGCGGGCGCTCGTCCGAGGAGCGGACCGCCCGCAGCATCCGCTGCGAGCGCGGCGGCCGCGTCGCCTGCGCCGCCTTCTGCTGGTCACGCAGGCACTCCGGGCAGATGACGCCCACCGGCATCTGCGTCTGGCACTCCGGGCAGATCGTGCGGGTGCACCGCTGGCACAGCACGAAGCTCTGCCGATCGGGATGCCGATAGCAGAAGTTCTCCGGGTCGGCCCGGTAGTCCGGTGTCGTCACGTGCTGCGCCGAGGCCCCGTCGCGGACTCAGGCCGCGACGACGTCGATCGACGAGATCACGACGGGCTGGACCGGACGGTCGCCCGCACCCGTGGGAACCGCGCCGATCGCGTCGACGACGGCCCGGGAGGCGTCGTCGGCGACCTCGCCGAAGATGGTGTGCTTACCGTTGAGCCACGGCGTGGGGTCGGTCGTGATGAAGAACTGCGAGCCGTTCGTGCCCTCGGCCTGACCCGTGATCGCGTTGCGGCGGAGGCCCGCGTTGGCCATGGCCAGCAGGTACGGCGAGCCGAACGTCAGCTCGGGGTGGATCTCGTCGTTGAAGGTGTACCCGGGACCGCCCACGCCCTGGCCGAGCGGGTCGCCGCCCTGGATCATGAAGTTCGGGATGATGCGGTGGAAGATGACGTCGGTGTAGAGGGGGCCCTCGCCGGGCTTGCCCGTCGCCGGGTTCGTCCAGGCCTGCGAGCCGTCGGCGAGGCCGATGAAGTTCTGCACGGTGCGGGGCGCGTGGTCCCCGAAGAGGTTGACGACGATGTCGCCGTGGTTGGTGTGGATCGTCGCGACTGCGGTGTGGATCGGCATGCTCACCATTCTCACATCTGTCAACCCCTGGCGCGCTCTGCGGGGTCTGGCAAGATGGGACCAGGTCACTCAGACGAGCCAGGCGCGCCCGCAGAGGGCGAGCCGTACAAGGGAGGGCACCCCGTGAGCCTCAGCCGCAAGCGCAAGAAGGAACTCCGCAAGCTCCAGAAGCACGCGAACACCCTGTGGGAGTCGCAGCAGGTCCTGATCGGTCAGGCCGGTGAGGTCGCGCGCGAGGCGGGCCGCCAGCTGGGTCACTACAACCGCGAGCACGTCGTGCCGACGGTGCAGCACGGCTACGAGAAGTACGCCGCACCCTACGTCGACCAGGGACTGAGGACCTCCGCCAAGCTCTACAACGAGCGGGTCGCTCCGGCCGCAGGCGCGGTCATCGGCTCGGCCCTGTCGGTCTGGGACGCCGCCAACGAGAAGCGCGAGGCGCTCGCATCGGGCCGCGGCTTCGGCTCCATCGACGTCGCCAAGCTCCAGAAGAACGCGCAGAAGTACGGCAAGAACGCCGCGAAGAAGCTCGTCGTCGCCCCGCCCGCCAAGAAGGGCATCGGCGCCGGCGGCGTGCTGGCGATCATCTTCGGCGTGGTTGCGGCCGCCGGCGTGCTGTATGCGGCGTGGCAGACCCTCCGCGCGGACGACGAGCTCTGGGTCGCCGACGACCCGCTCCGCGCACCCGACGCGTGACCGACGGACACGGCAGCGCGGGCCTGGATCGGGTCCGCGCTGCGGCATCCGAGCACGGACTCGACATCGAGATCCGCGAGCGCCCCGCTGCGCGCAGCCTCGAGGAGGCCGCGGCGCTCCTGGGTCTGCAGCCCGCGGACATCGTGAAGACGCTGGTCGTCAAGCGCGCCGACGACACCTACCTGTTCGCACTCATCCCCGGTGACAAGGCGATCTCCTGGCCGAAGCTGCGCGCGGTCGTCGGCGTCAACAAGCTCCAGCTCCCCGATCCCGAGCGCGCCCTCGCGGCGACCGGCTACGAGCGCGGGACGATCGTCCCCCTCGGGAGCACCACCGACTGGCCGATCTTCGCCGACGAGTCGATCACCGGCAGGCGGGTCGCGATGGGGGCCGGCGCTCACGGCTACAGCCTCTTCGTGGACGCCGACGCGCTCATCGCCGCGTACGGCGCGACCGTCGCCGACATCTCGCAGCCCGTCGCATCGAACTGACGCGGCAGCTCAGTCCGCGAGTCCCGCCAGGCGGAGCGCGACGTCGACGAGCTTGACGTGGTGCAGCTCGCCGACGGCGGCGACGGGGAACCACTCGGCACGATCGGTCGAGCCGTCGACCTCGTTGCGCAGCCGGCCGCCGACGATGTGCGCCCGGTAGATGATGCGGAGCGCGTGCAGCGGCTGATCGTGTCCGCTGCGCACGCGCTGGCGTGCGGGGATGACGCGCGAATCGATGCCGAGCAGGCCGTCGAGCTCGACGCGGTAGCCGGTCTCCTCCCTCACCTCGCGGCGCGCGGCCACCTCGGGATCCTCGCCGGGTTCGAGTCCGCCGCCGGGAAGCGTCCACGAGGAGCGCCGGCCCTCGTGCCAGTGCGCGAGCAGCACCCGGCCGTCATCGTCAGTGATGACGGCGTAGGCCGCGACGCGCAGGTCCATGCCCGTCACCCTACTGGGACCGCGGCGCCGAGAACGTGGCGCAAAGGCCCGCTTCGCTCACGAAATGGCGACGATCTGCGCCACATTCTTCGGCTCTCCTGCGTCGGAGGGGCGTGACGCTATACTGCGGCGCATGACTCCCCGCGTCCCCCCCGCGGGCGAATCGGCGATCGCTCCTCCACCGTCGACGCCCCTGTTTCCGCGCCGCAGCTTCCTCGGCGGTGTCGCTGCGGCGTCGGCGGCCGCCCTCACGGTGCCCCTGCTCGATGCCCCCGTCGCTCACGCGGCCGACAGCTACGCGCCGGTCGCCTACCCCGCGACGCCCGTCGCGACCGACGAGGAACTGCACGTGATCCGCCGCTGGACGTACGGATTCCAGCCCGCCGCGCTGGCTGCGGTGCGCGAGGCGGGAGGCCCGCGGGCGTGGTTCGAGACGCAACTGGCGCCGCAGGATGTCGCCGAGTCCGCCACGGCCGCCGGCCTCGACTCCTGGTGGCGATGCATCACCGCGGATCCCCTCGACATCGTCGCCCGCGACCGCAGCGGGGAGGAGCCGGCCTGGCGGGCGATGGCCGCCTACGCGGGGTACGCCATGGTGAGGCGCCAGGAGTCGACTCGACAGGTGCTCGAGCTGATGACGGAGTTCTGGGAGGACCACTTCTACATCCCGATCCACGATGACGGGGTCTTCCCGTTCCGCATCGCGTTCGGGCACCGCATGCGCGAGCTCGCGCTCACGAGCTTCGAGGAGCTTCTCCAGGCGGCCACGGTGCATCCCGCGATGGGATGCTCGCTCGACAACGCCCGCTCGACCAAGCGCTCGGTCAACGAGAACCTGGGTCGGGAGCTGCTCGAACTGCACACCGTCGGCAAGGGCGCGGGATACGACGAAGACGCTGTGAAGGCGTCGGCCCGTCTCCTCACGGGCTACCGCGTCGACACGTGGTCCACATGGCAGGTGTCCTACGATCCCACCTGGCACGACACCGCTCCGGTGACGGTGCTGGGCTTCTCCCACCCCAACTCCGACCCCGACGGACGCGCCGCCGTGAGGGCCTACCTCTCCTACCTCGCCCGGCATCCCGCGACCGCCGAGCGGATCGCGCGCAAGCTCGCACGACGGTTCGTGAGCGACAGTCCCTCGTCGGCGCTGATCGAGCACCTCGCGTCCGTCTACCTCGACAACGGCACGCAGATCCGGCCCGTGCTCCGTGCGCTCGTCGACCACCCCGAGTTCTGGGCGTCGTCCGGGGCGAAGGTGAAGACGCCGACCGACGAGCTCGTCTCGGTGAACCGCGCGCTGGGCGTCTCGTTCGCGAAGCCGACCGCGCAGGACACCGGAGCCGTGCAGGCGCACTACATGGCGGGCGGTATCGGTGCGAGCGCCTGGTCGCACCCCCGGCCCGACGGACCGCCGCAGCACAACGACGCGTGGAACTCTCCGTCGCGCTTCCTCGCCTCCTGGGATGCGCACTGGACCCTGTCGGGCGGATGGTGGCCGACGAAGGACACGACGCACGTCCCGGCCGCGAAGCGGCTGCCCCAGCCCGAGCTCACCCTGGCGGAGTTCGTCGATCATCTCGCCCGGCGGATGACGGGCCAGGGGTCCACCTCCGGTCTCCTCGAGGCCGTGTGCACGGCCACGAAGGTCCGCCCGTCGGCGCTCGTGAACGCGCAGCACTCCATCGTGCGGTGGCAGATGCCCTGGGTGCTCGCGCTTGTGCTCAACCAACCGCTCTTCTACCTCCGATAGGGACGGCGCCGTGATCGAATCCCCCCACTCCGGTCCCACCGTCGCCGATCCGCTCGCCGCCGGCTGCGACGACTTCGCGTCCAGCGTGTCGCGACGCACGGCCATCCGATCCGCGCTCGGCATCGGACTCGGCCTCGTCGCCGCCTCGGTGTTCGGCGACGCCTTCGTCGAGACCGCGTACGCATCGGGGGGACGGAAGGCGGACCGCGTGCTCGTCGTGCTGTCGCTGCGCGGCGCCGCCGACGGTCTGTCCCTGGTCGTGCCGCATGCCGACCTTGTCTACTACGCGGCGCGCCCGAACATCGCCGTGCCGAAGGACAAGCTGCTGGCCGGCGACGCGCAGTTCGGCCTGCATCCCGCCTTCGCCCCGATCATGCCGCTGTGGAAGGCGGGACGTGTCGCCGCGGTCCACGCCACCGGTCAGGCGGTGACGACACGGTCGCACTTCGCCGCGATGGAGGAGGTCGAGGATGCCGACCCCGGCTCGCAGGCGCGGGTCGGGTGGCTGAACCGGCTCATCTCCGTGCGAGCCGGCGGCGCGAGCGACACCACAGCCCTGCAGCTGGGCGAGACGGTGCTGGCCACGCAGCTGGCAGGTCCCGCGCCGGCGGTGTCGACGGCCGGGTTCGACAAGCTCAAGGTCGTCGGACCGGGGGGAAGCGATGCCGCCGGGTGGGAGACGGCACTGCGGGGACTCTGGGCGGACGCGCCCGATGCCGTGGCGAGCGGCGGCGGGCGTGCCCTGGCCGTCGCGCAGGCCTATGCGACCGCGCGCGGCGCGGTCACGAGCACCGTCGAGTATCCGAAGGGCAGCCTGGGCGAGGCGCTGCAGGGTGCGGCGAAGGTGATCAAAGCCGATGTCGGAGCCGAGGTCATCACGATCGATCAGGGGTCCTGGGATCACCACCAGTGGGTGGGCGACCTCTCGAACGGCAACCTCAAGAACATGGCCGAGCCGCTGGGGAAGGGCCTGGCCGCCTTCTTCTCCGATCTCGGCGCGATGGACAAGAAGGTCACCCTCGTCACGATCTCCGAGTTCGGCAGGCGCGTGAAGGAGAACGGCAACGGCGGCCTCGACCACGGACACGGCAACGTCATGTTCGTGCTCGGTGCCGGCGTGAAGGGCGGCTACTACGGCCGGTGGCCGGGACTGGAGAACACGCAGAACGCCGATCTGGCCGTGACGACCGACTATCGCGACGTCTTGAGCGAAGTGGTGGCGGCGCTGTACCCCGAGCGGAGTCTCGCGGCGATCTTCCCCCAGTTCCAGCATCGGCGGCTCGGGTTCATGGCCCCCCTCGTCACCGGCGGCGACACCGGCCCGAGCACCCCCGTCGTCAAGACGATGCCGTCGAGCTTCTTCTCCTCGTACGGCAAACGCGCCGGGTCGGGCCGCGTGGGGTCGAAGGTCACGGCACCGGCTCCCCGGCTGACCGCGGCCGGCAAGAAGGCCCGCGTCAAGACGAGCTACCGGTGGGAGACGGTCAAGAGCGGGAAGGTCAAGAAGCGCCGCACGACGCGCTCGTTCCGGATCCCGGCCACGTATCGCGGCTACGGGCTGCGCGTGAAAGTGACCTACACGGCGAAGGGCTACAAGCCGAAGACGAAGGTGTTCTCGTGGGGCACCGTGAAGAAGAAGAAGTAGCGGTGTCCACGTCGCGTCGTCGCGCTGCGCTCGCTCGACGGCCGGTGGATGAGAGTTGTGGAGCCTAGGAGATTCGAACTCCTGACATCCTGCTTGCAAAGCAGGCGCTCTACCAACTGAGCTAAGGCCCCGAGAGGGAGATGTTGTGTGGGGCTACCAGGACTTGAACCTGGGACCTCTTCATTATCAGTGAAGCGCTCTAACCGCCTGAGCTATAGCCCCGTCTGGAGACCGGCGCCAGCGCCGTCAACCTCCAAGACTTTACCCGAATCGCGAGGTAATCCGAAATCCGGGACGCTGCCGTCAGTTCGAGGTGAAGCCGACGAGCAGGCCGCCGGTCACCTTGACCATCAGATTGTAGATCCCGGCGACGACCGCGCCGAGGACGGTGACGACGATGAGGTTCAGGATCGCGACGATCGCGGCGAACGCCATCACCTGCGGCAGGTTCACCACATCGGTGAGCCGGAACTCGTTGCCGGTGAAGGCCAGGAGCAGCTCCTCGAGCTGGGTGAGCACACTCGTGGTCTGCAGCACGAGGAACACCAGCAGCACGGAGATGAGGGTCACCACCGCGAGGGCGACGGCCGCCAGGAACGACAGCTTCACGGCCGACCAGAAGTCGATGTAGACCAAGCGGAGGCGGACCTGCTTGGCGCTGGTCTTGCTCGACGACTTCTTCGCGAGCTTGTCAGCTACTGTGCTCATGCTTCAGGACTTTCTTCGGGGGTCTGGGGGGCCGCGTCCTCCGGCGCAGCGGGCCCTTCGGAGGACTCCGCGACCGGCTCGGTTCCGGCGGCATCGGCAGCGGCCTCGGTCAGTCCACGCTCCCCGTTGCGCGCGATCGCGAGAATGCGATCGTCGTCATCGGGGCGGGCGAACACGACGCCCATGGTGTCGCGTCCCTTGGCAGGGACCTCGGCCACGGCAGAGCGTACCACCTTGCCGCTGGCAAGAACCACCAAGACCTCGTCGTCCTCGCCGACGATCAGACCGCCCGCGAGATCGCCGCGATCCTCGTTCAGCTTGGCGACCTTGATGCCGAGGCCGCCGCGGCCCTGCACGCGGTACTGGTCCACGGAGGTGCGCTTGGCGTAGCCGCCCTGGGTGACGACGAAGACGAATCCGTCGTCGCCGGCGACCGACGCGGAGAGCAGGCTGTCGCCCTCGCGGAAGGTCATCGCCTTGACGCCCTCGGTCGATCGTCCCATCGGACGCAGCGAGTCGTCGGTCGCGGTGAAGCGGAGGGACATGCCCTGACGGGAGATCAGCAGGATGTCGTCGGTCTCGTCGACGAGGAGCGCGCTGACGACCTCGTCGCCGTCCTCCTCCTCCTGCCCGCGCAGGCGGATCGCGATGATCCCGCCCTGGCGGTTGGTGTCGTAGTC
Source organism: Microbacterium sp. T2.11-28 (assembly GCF_950097975.1). Lineage (GTDB taxonomy): Bacteria > Actinomycetota > Actinomycetes > Actinomycetales > Microbacteriaceae > Microbacterium. The sequence continues at coordinate 139,025 of NZ_CATNHF010000012.1, read as the reverse complement.
GGAGAGCGCCGTCTTCTTGATCTTGCCGTCGCGGGTGGCGAGCACCAGGTAGGTCGCGACGCTGTAGTCGCGGATGTCGAGGATCTGCGCGATCTCCTCGCCGGGCTGCAGCGCGAGGAGGTTCGCGACGTGCTGACCCTTCGCATCGCGCCCGGCCTCGGGAACCTCGTAAGCCTTCGTGCGGTAGACGCGGCCCTTCGTCGTGAAGAAGAGGAGCCAGTGGTGCGTGGTCGTGACGAAGAAGTGCTCGACGATGTCGTCGGCGCGCAGCTGGGCGCCCTTCACGCCCTTGCCGCCGCGATGCTGCGAGCGGTAGTTGTCGCTGCGCGTGCGCTTGATGTAGCCGTCGCGGGTGACGGTGAGGACCATCTCCTCCTCGGGGATGAGGTCCTCCATCGACATGTCGCCGTCGAACCCGTGCAGGATGTGGGTGCGGCGCTCGTCGCCGAACTTGTCGACGATGCCGGTGAGCTCGTCGCGGATGATCTCGCGCTGACGGGCGGGGGTGGCGAGGATGTCGTTGTAGTCGGCGATCTGGAGCTCGAGCTCGGCCGCCTCGTCGATGATCTTCTGCCGCTCGAGGGCTGCCAGGCGGCGCAGCTGCATCGAGAGGATCGCGTCGGCCTGCGCGTCGTCGATCTCCAGCAGCGTCTTCAGACCCTCGCGGGCCTCGTCGACGGTGGGCGAACGGCGGATCAGCGCGATGACGTCGTCGAGCGCGTCGAGCGCCTTGAGGTAGCCGCGGAGGATGTGCATCCGCTCCTCGGCCTTGCGCAGCCGGTAGGCCGTGCGGCGGACGATGACCTCGACCTGGTGCTCGATCCAGTAAGAGATGAAGCCGTCGAGCGCGAGGGTGCGGGGCACGCCGTCGACGATCGCCAGCATGTTCGCGCCGAAGTTCTCCTGCAGCTGCGTGTGCTTGTACAGGTTGTTCAGCACGACCTTCGCGACCGCATCGCGCTTGAGCACGATGACCAGGCGCTGGCCGGTCCGGTCGCTCGTCTCGTCGCGGATGTCGGCGATGCCCGTGATCTTGCCGTCGCGGGCGAGGTCGCGGATCTTGATCGCGACGTTGTCGGGGTTCACCTGGTACGGCAGCTCGGTGATCACGAGGCACGTGCGACCGTGGATCTCCTCGACGTTGACGACCGCGCGCATCGTGATGGACCCGCGGCCGGTGCGCTGGGCCTCGCGGATGCCCTTGGTGCCGAGGATCTGGGCGCCGGTCGGGAAGTCCGGGCCCTGGATGCGCGACATCAGCGCCTCGAGCAGCTCCTCGCGCGAGGCGTCGGGGTTCTCGAGCGCCCACAGCGCGCCGTCGGCGACCTCGCGGAGGTTGTGCGGCGGGATGTTGGTCGCCATGCCGACCGCGATGCCGACCGAGCCGTTGACCAGCAGGTTCGGGAAGCGGGCCGGGAGGACCGTCGGCTCCTGCGTCTTGCCGTCGTAGTTGTCCTCGAAGTCGACGGTCTCCTCGTCGATGTCGCGGACCATCTCCATGGCGAGCTGGGCCATCTTGGTCTCGGTGTACCGCGGGGCGGCCGCACCCTGATTGCCGGGCGAGCCGAAGTTGCCCTGGCCGTCGGCGAGCGGATAGCGCAGCGACCACGGCTGGACCAGCCGGACGAGCGCGTCGTAGATCGCGCCGTCGCCGTGCGGGTGGTACTGACCCATCACCTCGCCGACGACGCGGGCGCACTTGTTGAAGCTCTTGTCGGGACGGTAGCCCCCGTCGTACATGCCGTAGATCACGCGGCGGTGAACCGGCTTCAGGCCGTCGCGGACATCGGGGAGGGCGCGTCCGACGATGACGCTCATCGCGTAGTCGAGATAGCTGCGCTGCATCTCGACCTGGAGGTCGACCTGGTCGATGTTGCCGTGGTTGTGAGCGGCCGTCGGGTCGGGGCGTACTTCGTCAGTCATGTCTTCTCGTCTTCGTCATGCTCGGGCGGGCTCCGGGAGGGGGGCCAGGGCTACGGGATGCGTGCTTCAGGACAAGAGCGGGGGCCCCGCCGCTTCGCGGCACCCCGATTGTCCTGAAGCACGCATCCCTCCGCCCTTCTCTTCGTCTTCGTCGTCCCGGCCGCTGCGCAGCGGGAGGTGGATAGTGGTGGTCAGATGTCCAGGAAGCGGACGTCTTTCGCGTTGCGCTGGATGAAGCTGCGGCGCGACTCGACGTCCTCGCCCATCAGGACGGAGAAGATCTCGTCGGCGGCCGCGGCGTCGTCGATGGTCACCTGGCGCAGCGTCCGGGTGTTGTGGTCCATCGTCGTCTCCCACAGCTCCTTCGGGTTCATCTCGCCCAGACCCTTGTAGCGCTGGATGCCCGAGTCCTTCGGCATGCGCTTGCCGTTGGCCAGGCCGTCGGCCAGCAGCGCATCGCGCTCCCGGTCGCTGAAGACGTACTCGTGCTCGTGGTTCGACCACTTCAGCCGGTACAGGGGCGGCATCGCGAGGTACACGAAGCCAGCCTCGATCAGCCCGCGCATGTAGCGGAACAGCAGCGTCAGCAGCAGCGTCGTGATGTGCTGACCGTCGACGTCGGCATCGGCCATGAGCACGATCTTGTGGTACCGCGCCTTCTCGACGTTGAAGTCCTCGCCGATGCCGGTGCCGAAGGCCGAGATGATGGCCTGGATCTCGTTGTTGCCGAGCGCGCGGTCCAGCCGCGCCTTCTCGACGTTGAGGACCTTGCCGCGCAGCGACAGGATCGCCTGGGTCTCGGGGTCGCGACCGCGCACGGCCGAGCCGCCGGCCGAGTCGCCCTCGACGAGGAAGATCTCGCTGATCGACGGGTCCTTGCTCGTGCAGTCCTTGAGCTTGTCGGGCATGGACGCCGACTCGAACACGCTCTTGCGCCGGGCGGTCTCGCGGGCCTTGCGGGCCGCCAGTCGGGCGGTCGCCGCGTCGAGCGCCTTCGTGATGACGCGCTTTGCCTGGGCGGGGTTGCGGTCGAGCCAGTCGGTCAGCTGGTCGCCGACGATCTTCTGCACGAACGCCTTCGCCTCGGTGTTGCCGAGCTTGGTCTTCGTCTGCCCCTCGAACTGCGGTTCGGACAGCTTCACCGAGATGACCGCGGTCAGGCCCTCGCGGATGTCGTCGCCCGTGAGGTTGTCGTCCTTCTCCTTGAGGATGCCCTTCTCGCGCGCGTAGCTGTTGATCTTCGTCGTCAGCGCCGCGCGGAAGCCCTCTTCGTGGGTGCCGCCCTCGTGGGTGTTGATCGTGTTGGCGAAGGTGAAGACGTTCTCGGTGTAGCTGGTCGTCCACTGCATCGCGAGCTCGAGCGAGATGTGGCGGACGGTGTCCTCCGACTCGATCTCGATGATCTCCTCGTTGACGACCTCGGCCTTGCGCACTTTGTTGAGGTACTCCACGTAGTCGACGAGACCGCGCTCGTAGAGGAAGTCGTCGTGGGGCTGCGTCGAGATGGCGGTGCCGTCGGGGCCGTCGACGATGTACGCGGAGTCGGGGCGCTCGTCGCTCAGCGTGATCCGCAGCCCCTTGTTGAGGAACGCGGTCTGCTGGAAGCGGGTGCGGAGCGTGTCGTAGTCGAAGTGGACCGTCTCGAAGATGGAGTCGTCGGGCCAGAACGTGACGATGGTGCCGGTCTCGTCGGTCTCCTCGCCCTTCGCGAGCGGTCCATCCGGCTTGCCGCCGCCGGAGAAGGACTGCCGCCACACGTGCCCCTGGCGGCGGATCTCGACCTCGAACCTCGTCGAGAGCGCGTTCACCACCGAGGAGCCGACGCCGTGGAGACCGCCGGAGACCGCGTAGCCGCCACCGCCGAACTTGCCTCCGGCGTGCAGGACGGTCAGGACGACCTCGACGGTCGACTTGGTCGGGTCGGACGAGTGCGGGTCGACGGGGATCCCTCGGCCGTTGTCGACCACCCGCAGGCCGCCGTCCTCGAGGATCGTGACGTGGATCGTGTCGCAGTAGCCGGCGAGCGCCTCGTCGACGGCGTTGTCGACGATCTCGTAGACGAGGTGGTGCAGGCCGCGCTCACCGGTCGAGCCGATGTACATGCCGGGCCGCTTGCGCACCGCCTCGAGGCCTTCGAGCACCTGGATGGCATCGGCCCCGTACTCGTTCTGCACCCGCTCAGTCGGCTGCTGGGGGTCGACCTCGGGAACGGTGTCGGGGTTATCGGACGTCATAGGTTTCGAACACTCCAGATCGGATTCCACACTCCCTCCAGTCTAGCCGTCCGGGCGTGCTTTTCGGCGCCTGAACGGCGCTGTGGCGCGCTGAAATCCCTCCGGATGCCGCGGGACCTGGATTATCCGTAGGTATCGCGAGGACCGCGCCCTGGAACGGCTCTGGGGCCCCATTTCCAGGAGGGGACGTCCGGACCGATGAAACGCACGTTCTCGACACCCGCATCCGGGAACCTGCTCATGAGCTCGGTGACGATGGCGCCGCGCATGAGCTGGAGGTTCTTCGCCCATGCCGTCGAGTCGCACTGCACGGTGAGCAGACCGTCCGAGAGTGCGACCGGAGCCGCGTGACGGGCGGTCTCCTCGCCGGCGACCTGCTCCCACTGCAGCACCAGGTCCTCGCGCGCCAGCTGCGAGTTCCATCCGGACTGCCGGGTGAGGTCGGCGAGCGCGTCGCCGAGGCCCTTGGGATCGCGACCGGCGGTGAACGGCTGGTTCTCGTCGTCGTCGTCCCGCCGGCGCCGGCGGCGCTTGCCGCGCGGCGACGGCTCCAGCCCGCGCAGGCGCAGATAGGTGGAGATCGTCTCGGGAACCGGTTCGACCTCGTCCTCAGGCATCGGCGCTCTCCCGGATGGTCCCCGCCTCGACATAGACGGTGCGGGCGCGGAGCGCCTCGGGCACATCGGCCTCGACCGCCGCGGTCACGATCACCTGCTCGAATCCGGCGACGACCCCGGCCAGCCGCGACCGACGGTCGGCGTCGAGCTCGGCGAACACGTCGTCGAGGATCAGGACCGGGTCGCCCAGCAGCGAGTGCTCGCGCAGGAGCTCGGCGGAGGCGAGGCGGAGCGAGAGGGCGACCGACCACGACTCGCCGTGCGACGCGTACCCCTTGACGGGAAGGCCCCGCACGCGCAGGACGAGGTCGTCGCGGTGCGGGCCGACGAGCGTGACCCCGCGCTCCAGCTCGGCGGGGCGCTTCGCGGCGAGCATCGCGCGGAACCGTGCCTCCACCTCCTCGGTGGAGCGACCGCGCACGCCCGGAGCCGGGTCGGCGCCGCCCCGTTCGCTCTCGTCGTCGTCGTCGGATCGTGCGCCGTCGACGGTGAGAGCCCACTCGAGCTCGGGCCGATGATCGGCGCCGGCGATGGTCGTGTAGGCGCGGGAGAGCGGAACGGCCAGATCGTCGGCCAGGGCGAGGCGCGCGCGGATGACCTGCGTGCCCAGCTGGACGAGCTTGTCGTCCCACACGTCGAGGGTCGTCAGCTCCTCGCCGCGGATGCCGCGGGCGCGTGCCGATTTCAGCAGCGCCGTGCGCTGCTTGAGCACGCGGTCGTAGTCCGACAGGACGGCCGACATGCGCGGAGCGCGCTGGATGAGCAGCTGATCGACGAAGCGCCGGCGCGCGGACGGGTCGCCGCGCACGATCTGCAGGTCCTCGGGGGCGAACAGCACGACCTGGGCGTACCGCGGCAGCTCGGCCGACTTCACCGCGGATCCGTTCACCCGGGCCTTGTTGGACCCCGTGCGGTTCAGCTGCGCTTCGAGGATCACCGTGCGCTCCCCGTGGGCGAGCCGCGTGCGCACGATCGCGGCATCCGCGCCGTGCCTCACCATCGGAGCGTCCTGCGACACCCGGTGGGAGCCGAGGGTGGCGAAGTACCCGATCGCCTCGGCGAGGTTCGTCTTGCCTTGGCCGTTGCGGCCGACGAAGACGTTCGTGCCCGGGTGGAGGGTCACGTCGGCGGCCGCATAGTTGCGGAAGTCGACGAGACTGAGCTGCTCCACGATCACCCCGTCAGCCTAGTTCTCGTGACCGACGTCGCCGCGAGTCCGCGCGCCCGGCGGTCGTTGAGCGAGCGCAGCGAGACGAAACGCCGAAGGTCAGCGCAGCAGCAGGTTCGGCTGCAGGAGGTATTTGAAGCTCTCGGGGGTACCGGACGTCTGGGGCGTGATCAGCACCGGGCTGAGCTTGTTCGCGTTCTCGCTGGAGGTGAAGGTCACCCGGGCGAACTCGCTCTTCACGGCGCCGAGGGCCTCGAGCAGGTACTGCGGGTTCAGGCCGAGGGTGACGTCCTCGCCGGTGAGCGTCGCGTCGACCGACTCGGTCGCGCGGGCCTGCTCGGTGCCGGACGCGTCCATCGAGACGCCCTCGTCGGTGAATGTGAACCGCAGCGGAGCGGAGCGGTCGAGCACGAGGGAGACGCGGCGGACCGCCTCGATCAGGTCGGCCGTGTTGACGACCGCGTAGTGATCGGTCTGCTCGGGGAACAGGCGCCGCACCGGCGGGAAGTTGCCCTTGATCAGCAGCGAGGTCACCGTCTTGTTGCCGGCGGTGAAGGCGATGATCTCGCGGTCGCCCGAGCCGGAGAACGCGACCTGGATGTCGCCCGAGTGCGCGAAGGTCTTGCCGACCTCGGTCAGCGTGCGCGCGGGGACGAGTGCGGCGGTGGCCTCGTCGCCGGAGGTGGTGGTGGTGCCGGCATCCCAGGGGATCTGCCGCAGGGCCACGCGATAGCGGTCGGTCGCCACGAGGCTGAGCTCGTTGCCCGCCACCTCGAGCTGCACACCGGTGAGCACCGGGGTGACGTCGTCGCGGGACGCGGCGAAGGCGACCTGTGCGATCGCGGTGGCGAAGTCCTCGGCCGGGACGAGGCCGGCCTCGCCGGAGACCTCGGGGATGGCGGGGTACTCCTGCACCGGCATGGAAGCGAGGGTGAAGCGGGCCGACCCGCAGGTGAGCACGATGCCGTTCTCGTCGTCCTGCTCGATCTGGATCGGTGCGTTCGGGAGCCGGCTCGCGATCTCGGAGAGCAGACGGCCGTGGACGAGGATCGTGCCCGGCTCGTCGACGGTGGCCTCGATCGTCGTGCGCGCCGACGCCTCGTAGTCGAACGCCGCGAGGGACAGACCGGACTCGGATGCCTCGATCAGCACACCGGCCAGGATGGGCTGGGGATTGCGCTGCGGCAGGAGCTTCACAACGAACGACACGGCCTCGCTGAACACATCGCGATTCACGTGGAACTTCACTGGGGCTCCCTTGGGGTCGAGTAGGGCTCTCCCATGCTAGTGCCCCGACCCGTGTGATTCGGAAGAGGCGCCCGCTCACAGGCCGCCGCCCTCGAGGTGATCGGATCGGCTTCATAGAGATAGTTCTCTGTCATGGTGTTAACAGCTGTGGAAACTGTGGATAAGTCGGCCGATGCCTGTCGGCACGCGGGAACCACACGCGTGTAAGTTGTGGGCGAGCTGCGGAATCCGCGTGGGGAGTGGGATCGCGCCGACCCGGGACCGACGGCGCTCATCCACAGGACAGCCGGATCCGCTCACAATCATCCGACCTCGACGCGAAGTTATCCACAGGCTGTCCACACTGTGTAGAACGCGAATGATGGAGCGTCGGCAGCGCGGATGTCAAGCGCCGATCACGGAATACGCGTGCCGGCGGCGGCATGAGCGCCTCTGCGGGAGCGGCGGGGCGCGTCAGCGGCCGACGCGGCCGAGCTGCGTCGTGATCTCGGAGACCTGGTTGTAGATCGAGCGGCGCTCCTTCATGAGCTCGCTGATCTTCTTGTACGCGTACATCACGGTGGTGTGGTCGCGATTGCCGAACAGCTGGCCGATCTTCGGCAGCGACAGATTCGTGCGCTCGCGGCACAGGTACATGGCGATCTGGCGGGCGGTGGCCACCGACTGCGAGCGGCTCGAGCCGTACAGATCGTCGACCGACAGCCGGAAGTACTGCGCGGTGGCGGTGATGATGTCGGTCGGGGAGATGACGTTCGCGTCGTCCTGGTCGACGATGTCGCGGAGCACGGTCTGCGCGAGCGAGATGTCGAGGGTGGAGCGGTTGAGGTTCGCGAAGGCCGAGACCCGGATGAGGGCGCCCTCGAGCTCGCGGATGTTCGAGGAGACCTTGGTCGCGATGTACTCGAGCACCTCGTCGGGCACGAGCAGGCGCTCGGACTGGGCCTTCTTGCGGAGGATCGCGATGCGGGTCTCGAGGTCGGGCGCCTGGACGTCGGTGATGAGGCCCCATTCGAACCGGCTGCGCATGCGGTCCTCGAAGCCGGTGAGGTGGCGCGGCGGCACGTCGCTGGTGATCACGACCTGCTTGTCGTGGTCGTGCAGGGTGTTGAAGGTGTGGAAGAACGCCTCCTGCGTCTCGGCGCGGCCCTGCAGGAACTGGATGTCGTCGATGAGGAGGATGTCGACGTCGCGGTAGCGCGCCTGGAACGCGGATCCGCGGTTGTTGGCGATGGAGTTGATGAAGTCGTTCGTGAACTCCTCGCTCGACACGTAGCGCACGCGGATGCCGGTGTAGAGGCTGAGCGCGTAGTCGCCGATGGCGTGGAGCAGGTGCGTCTTGCCGAGTCCGGAATCGCCGTAGATGAAGAGCGGGTTGTAGGCCTTGGCCGGCGCTTCGGCGACGGCGACCGCCGCCGCGTGCGCGAACCGGTTGGACTGTCCGATGACGAAGTTGTCGAACGTGTACTTGGGGTTCAGCCGCGTGTCGTTGCGCGAGGGCGGCAGCGCCGGCTCGGGGTAGTCCTCCAGCGGAGGCCGGCTCACCGGCGTCGAGTTCGTGGCGGCCTGCACCGGGACGGGCGCGGTGAGGTGCGCGTCGGCGAGCTCGGGGTTCACGACGACGCGGAAGGTCGATGCGCCGGGCTCGGCGTCGACGTGGGAGAGCGCCTCCATGATCGGTGTGCGGAGCCGCTTGTTGAGCTGCGCCGCCGTCAGGTCGTTGGGCACGTCGAGGTACAGCGTGCCGCCCATCACGCCCTGCGCGACGGCGAGGTTGAGGAACCCCTGCAGCTGCGGCGTCACGCGCTCGTCGACGCGCAGCACATCGAGGACCGCGGACCAGACCGGGACGTCGGGCGGTTCGTGGTGTGTCATGACTCCCCGTGTCGTCGTGGCTGGGCCGTGTGTGAGCGGAGGCGCGGATGCGGTGCAGCCGGACGGACGTCGTCTCGCGCGCTCGCGCCTGTGGATAGGTGCCTGTGGATAAGTGGCCCGTGCCACGCTAGTCACGCGGCTCCGAGTGGCCAAATCCACTGTAGTTCCGCCCCGCGTGTCCTCGCCAGGCGGGCTGTGAAGTCGGTGGATAATGTGCCGCGCGCGCGGTGCCGGTTTGAGTTCGCGCGCGACTCGACGTACCCTTAGTCGGTTGACTTATGCCCGTCTTGGGCAGTCCCGTGTACATGTGTCTCCGGCCTCCAGCTTTCCGGTGACCGCCGATCCGGAGTGATCCTCATGAGCAAGCGTACGTTCCAGCCCAACAACCGCCGTCGTGCCAAGAAGCACGGCTTCCGCGCCCGCATGCGCACGCGCGCCGGCCGCAGCATCCTCTCCGCTCGCCGCGCCAAGGGGCGCACCGAGCTCTCGGCCTGATCCGACATACCGTTGCTGGCGCGCGGGAACCGCATCACCCGCGGGGCGGAGTACAAGGCCGTCGTCCGTGGGGGTGCCCGCTGTGCCGGTGCGCTGACCGTGACCTACGTGGTGGCATCCGGTGAGGACCGCCCGGCCCGCTTCGGATTCATCGTCAGCAAGCAGGTGGGATCCGCCGTCACCCGCAACACTGTGCGCCGGCGGCTGAAGGCCGTCTGCGCACAGGCGCTCCCTGCAGTGCGTCCCGGATCCGACGTCGTCATCCGCGCGCTGCCCGCGTCGGCGTCGGCGGAGTTCCCGCAGCTGCGCGACGAGGTCGCCCGCTGCCTCAGCCGGAAAGCGGCCGCGTGAGCACGTCGACACTGCCGTCGTACGCACTCGGCGACGGCACCCTCTCCGCCTCCGATCCGCTCGCGTCCGTCGGGCTGATCCCGCGCAACCTCGTGCTCGCCGCGCTCCACGGCTATCGCGCCACGATCTCCCATCTGTACGGAGACGTCTGCAAGTACTATCCGTCGTGCTCGGCCTACGCCGTCGGCGCCGTCCAGCAGCACGGTGCGCTGAAGGGCGCCGCGCTCACCGCCGCCCGCCTCGCCCGCTGCCACCCCTGGGCGAAGGGCGGCATCGACGACGTGCCGCCGCACGAGCACTTCCGACACCGCCTCACTCCGCACGGCTTCGTCGTGCACCCGAGAAAGGACTGATCCTTGCTGGATCTCTTCGCCGCGACCCCGACGCCGGCCGTGCCGACCCCGACGACCCCGCCCCCGGCGGAGGGTCTCGACTTCTTCAGCGCCATCATGTGGCCGTTCAAGTGGATCGTCGAGACGATCCTCGTGTTCTGGCACTGGGTGTTCACCTCGCTCGGACTGCCGGCCGACGCCGGTCTCACGTGGGTGCTGTCGATCATCGGCCTGGTGATCGTGGTCCGCTCGGCGCTGATCCCGCTGTTCGTGCGTCAGATCAAGAGCCAGCGCAAGATGATGGAAATCGCTCCTGAACTGCGGAAAGTCCAGGAGAAGTACCGCGGCAAGAAGGATCAGCTCTCGCGTGAGGCCATGAGCCGCGAGACGATGGCGCTCTACAAGAAGCACGGCACCACGCCGGTCTCGAGCTGTCTTCCGCTGCTGGTCCAGATGCCCATCCTGCTGGGCATGTTCTACACGCTCTCGGACGTCAAGCGGCACGCCGAGTGGGGTGTGGGCGGCGTCGGGCTGCTCAACGCCGACCTCACCAAGCAGTTCTACGACGCCCAGCTGTTCGGTGTCGCACCGCTCCACACCAACATGATCGAGGCCATCGGCCTGGGTCAGAACGCGACGGTGATCATCCTGGTGATCCTGGTCGTGCTGATGATCGTCTCGCAGTTCATCACGCAGCTGCAGATCATCTCGAAGAACCTCTCCCCCGAGGCCAAGACCGGCCAGGCGTACCAGATGCAGCGCATCATGCTCTACGTCCTGCCGCTCGCCTTCATCTTCTCGGGCGTCTTCTTCCCGCTCGGCGTGGTCCTCTACTGGTTCACGAGCAACATCTGGACGATGGTGCAGCAGTTCCTGGTCATCCGCAATCTGCCCACCCCGGGCTCCGAAGCCGCCAAGGCGCGCGAGGAGCGACTGGCGCGCAAGGGCAAGGCGGTCGATGCACAGGGCCGCATCGTGCCCCTCGAGAAGTACCAGGCCGAGCAGCAGCGTCTGTATGAAGAGGCGCAGCGCGCCAAGCAGCAGGCCCCCAAGCGTCAGCAGCCCATGGGCAAGCAGCGCGCCAAGAAGCAGGGCCAGCCGAACAAGCCCGAGAACAAGCCCGGCAGCAAGCCCGAGAACAAGCAGCAGAACAAGCCCGAGAGCAAGCCGGGCAACAAGCCCGAGAAGCCCACCGACGGGCCCGACGCACCGGGCAAGCCCGGAAACCCCGACAACAAGTCCTGATCGAGTCACCGAGGATCCCCATGACCACCTCTCCCGAGACCACCGTCACCGTCGCGCAGCTGGAGGAGGAAGGCGACGTCGCCGCCGACTACCTGGAGGCGCTGCTGGACATCGCGGACATCGACGGCGACCTCGCCCTCGACGTGCGCGCCGGCCGTGCCTATGTCACCGTCGAGAACGACGACGCGGCCTCCCTGCGCCTGCTCTCCTCCCCCGACACGGTGCAGGCGCTCCAGGAGCTCGTGCGGATCGCGGTGCAGACCAAGACCGGTCGCTTCTCGCGACTCATCCTGGATATCGGCGGCTCGCGTGACGCGCGCCAGCAGCAGCTGGAGAAGCTGGTCGACCGCGCGATCGAGCGCATCGAGGACGGCGCCTCCCAGGCGTCGCTGCCGGCGATGTCGAGCTACGAGCGCAAGCTCGTGCACGATGTGGTGGCCGAGCGCGGCGGCTTCGTGTCCGAGTCGTACGGCGAGGGCGCCGACCGTCACACTGTCATCCGCCGTGGCTGATGTTTCACGTGAAACATCGATGATCGACGTCGAACCCGAGCCCGCGGCGGCGACCACCGTCTTCGGAGACCATCTCGAGCAGGCCCGCGCCTTCACCGCCGCGCTCGCAGCGCACGGTGAGGAGCGGGGGCTCATCGGCCCACTCGAACCGCCGCGGCTGTGGACGCGTCATGTGCTGAACAGCGCGGTGGCGGCTCCGCTCTTCCCCGTCGGTGGCCGTGTCGGAGACCTGGGATCCGGTGCCGGACTCCCCGGCCTGGTGCTGGCCATCGCGCGACCCGACGTGCGCTGGGTGCTCATCGAGCCCATGGAGCGTCGCGTGGCCTGGCTGGATGAGCAGGTCGCCGCCCTCGGACTCACGAACGTCGAGGTCCTTCGCGCGCGTGGCGAGGACTGGAAGGAGGGGCCGGTGCTCGATGCGGTGACGGCACGCGCGGTGAGCGCCCTCCGGACACTCGTCCCGATCGCTGCGCCGCTCGTGCGCTCCGGAGGCGAGCTCATCCTGCTCAAGGGCGCCAACGCCGCCAACGAGATCGCCGCGGCGGAGAAGGTGATCCGCAAGCACCGACTGAGCGACGTGCGCGTCGAACCCGTCGGCGAGGGCGTGATCGACGAGCCGACGCGCGTCATCCGCGCCACCGTGCGCTGACCTCTATCGCGTTGATGTTTCACGTGAAACATCGAGCAGCGAGTGTCGCACTCGCCCAGCCGCCCCTTCGTGCGGCGTTTCACGTGAAACATCGCGGACGCACCCGGCCGCGGTCGGGGCTGGGGGTGGCCTCGACTACAGTGGAATCGTCCCGAAAGACAGGAGATGCAGGTGGCGGAATCGGAGAGCACGACACCCTCCGCACCCTTCTCTTTCGATGACAGCCCCATTGCACGGGAGCTGGCCGACCTCACGTCGCGCCGAAAGGTCCTGGAGGGCGTGCGGGTCGACTTCACCGGCCCCACCCGCGTGATCACGGTGTCGAACCAGAAGGGCGGGGTCGGCAAGACGACCACGACCGTCAACATTGCCTCGGCACTGGCGAGCCTGGGCGCCCGCGTGCTCGTGGTCGACCTCGATCCCCAGGGCAACGCGTCCACCGCGCTCGGTGTGCCGCACACAGCGGACATCCCGAGCGTCTACGACGTGCTGATCGACGAGTTCCCCCTCGCCGACATCGTGCAGACGAGCCCGGAGTCGGATCGACTGATGTGCGCGCCGTCGACGATCCACCTGGCGGGCGCAGAGATCGAGCTCGTCTCGCAGGTCGCGCGGGAGCACCGCCTCCGCACCGCGCTCGAGGACTACCTCGCCGCGAGCGAGGAGCCGCCTCACTTCGTGATCGTCGACTGCCCGCCGTCGCTCGGCCTCCTCACGATCAACGCGTTCACGGCCGCGGACGAGCTCATGATCCCGATCCAGTGCGAGTACTACGCGCTGGAGGGCCTCAGCCAGCTGCTGGGCAGTGTGCGGATGATCCAGAAGCACCTCAATCCGCGTCTGCACCTGTCGACGATCCTGCTGACGATGTACGACGGGCGCACCCGTCTCGCCCAGCAGGTGGCGGACGAGGTCCGCTCGCACTTCCCGAAGGAGGTGCTCCAGACCGTCATCCCTCGCTCGGTGCGCGTCTCGGAGGCGCCGAGCTTCGGCCAGACCGTGATCGCCTACGACGGAGCGTCGGCCGGCGCGGTCGCCTACCGTGAGGCCGCCGTCGAGATCGCACGGCGCGGACACCAGCACCCCGACGAAGGAGCATCCTGATGGCGAAGCGAACCGGCCTCGGCCGCGGAATCGGCGCACTCATCCCCACAGCGGAGTCCGGTGAGGCGCGTCCCGTCGACGTGTTCTTCCCCGGCGCGCCCGCGGCGACCGCCGAGGACGGCGACACGGCCGAGCTGCTGGCGATCCCCGGGACGCGGCTCATCGAGATCGATCCGAACGAGATCGTCCCCAATCCCCGCCAGCCGCGCACCCACTTCGACGCCGACGACCTGGCCGAGCTCGTCCACAGCGTGCGCGAGTTCGGCGTGCTCCAGCCCGTCGTCGTGCGCACCAACGAGGACGGCAAGTACGAGCTCATCATGGGCGAGCGCCGCACGCGCGCGTCGCGCGAGGCCGGCCTCACCGCCATCCCCGCCATCGTCCGCGACACCTCGGATGAGAACCTCCTGCGCGACGCGCTGCTCGAGAACCTCCACCGGTCGCAGCTGAACCCGCTGGAAGAGGCGTCCGCCTATCAGCAGCTGCTCGACGACTTCGGCATCACGCAGGAGGAGCTCGCGGGCCGGATCGGCAGGTCGCGGCCGCAGATCAGCAACACGATCCGCCTGCTGAAGCTGCCGGTGCCGGTCCAGCAGCGGGTGGCCGCGGGCGTCCTCAGCGCGGGACACGCGCGGGCGATCCTCTCGCTCGAGGACGCAGAGGCCATGCAGCGCCTCGCCGACAAGATCGTCAACGAGGATCTGTCGGTCCGGGCCGCGGAGGCGGCATCGAAGGCTCCCGAGGCCGGGGCACGCCGCGTCGCACCCAAGGCAGGTGCGCGACGCGCCCACCTCGACGACGTCGCCGAGCGCCTGGGTGATCGCCTGAACACCAAGGTGAAGATCACGCTGAACGCGAAAAAAGGCCAGATCAACATTGATTTCGCCACGATCCAGGATCTCAACCGCATCCTCGCCGAGCTCGGCGAGACCGAGTACGGGACGCACTGATCGGGGGCACCCGATCGCCGGAGATCGACGCCGACGTCGCCGACCGGTCGTACCCTGGATAGGTGACCGATCAGCCCCACGTTCCCCGACGCGCCAGCCTCGAACTGCTGCGCGCCGAAGCGGGCGACGAGCTGTCGGTGCTGATCGAGGAGCGTCTGCGCGACGGCGAGGACCCGTGGGAGTTCATGGAGGACCTTCCCACGGTCGACGAGCTGGTCGTCCTCACGCTCCGCGCCGAGAACATCGCATCCGACGGCGGCGTCCGCCCGACCGCCGCGCGCAACTACCGCGTGCTCCGTCAGATCGCCATCGAGTACCCGCCGCTGACGCGCGCCGTCTGGCGCCTGCTGGGAAGCGAGCCGCACCGCACCTGGGATGCCTCGGTGCGCGCCGAAGCCTCCTGACGAACCGTCCGGCCGCACTCCCCACGCCCCGCGCGGGCAAAGGAAAACCCCGGTCAGAACAACTATCTGACCGGGGCTCCTGACGTTTCTCAGCCGAGGTAGGCGGCGAGGTCCTGCTCGAGCGCGAACTTCGGCTTCGCACCGATGATCGTCTTCTCGACCTCACCCTTGTGGAACACCTTCATCGCGGGGATCGAGGTGATCTGGTACTTCATCGCGAGGTTCGGGTTCTCGTCGACGTTCAGCTTGAGGACGGTGATCTTGTCGCCGTTCTCCGCCTGGATCTCGTCGAGGATGGGTCCGACCATGCGACAGGGACCGCACCACTCCGCCCAGAAGTCCACCAGGATGGGGCCTTCGGCGTCGATGACGTCCTGCTGCCAGGTGCTCTCGTTGGTGGCCTTGGCGCTCATAATCCATGTCTCCTTAGGAAGCTGTCGTGGGGTGGAACGCGGCGGGGTCGCGTTTTGTTCCGTGGGTCTGCGACCGCCCGCGTCAGGCCGCGTCGGCCTCGGGGAGGCCGTCGATCTGCGCCTCGTCCACGGCCGGAGCACCGGCGTCGGCGAGGGAGGCGAGGTAGTGCTCGACGTCGAGCGCCGCCACCGTTCCGCTGCCGGCGGCGGTGACCGCCTGGCGGTAGGTGGGGTCGATCACGTCGCCGGCGGCGAAGACGCCGGGCACCGAGGTGCGCGACGAGCGGCCGTCGACCCAGATCGTGCCGTGCTCGGTGAGGTCGAGCGTGCCGTGCACGAGGTGCGTGCGCGGGTCGTTGCCGATGGCGACGAAGATGCCGTCGAGGGCGAGCTCGCGGCGCGATCCGTCGACGGTGTCCTCGAGGACCACACCGGTCACCGAGTCCTCGCCGAGCACGTCGACGACCGCGCTGTTCCACACGAACTCGATCTTCTCGTTCGCGAAGGCGCGCTCCTGCATGATCTTCGACGCGCGCAGCTCGTCGCGACGGTGGATCACGTAGACCTTCGTCGCGAACTTCGTGAGGAACGTCGCCTCCTCCATGGCGGAGTCGCCGCCGCCGACGACGGCGATCGTGCGCTCACGGAAGAAGAACCCGTCGCAGGTCGCGCAGTAGGAGACGCCGTGGCCGGACAGGCGCGATTCGCCCTCGATGCCGATCTTGCGGGGCGCCGATCCGGTCGCGTAGACGATCGCGTCGGCCTCGTGGGTGGCGCCGGAGCCGAGGGTGACCTTCTTGACGCGGCCCGAGAAGTCGACGGCGGTGACGTCGTCGTAGAGCACCTCGGTGCCGAAGCGCTCCGCCTGCTCCTGCATCTTCGTCATGAGCTCCGGGCCCATGATGCCCTCGGGGAACCCGGGGAAGTTCTCGACCTCGGTCGTGTTCATGAGCTCGCCGCCGGCCTCGACGGAGCTCGCGATGAGGAGGGGCTCGAGGTTGGCCCGCGCAGCGTAGATCGCCGCGGTGTAGCCCGCCGGTCCCGATCCGATGATGATGACCTGCCGCACGTCGATGTCCCTTCGTCTGCGGGGCTCTCCGGCCCCGGCACATTCAACCCATGGTAGCCGCGCGGCATTCCCGCACGCGGGCTCTCGCAGGGGTGTCTCAGGGCTGTCTCAGGCGGCTCGACGCGGCTCGGCGCCGCTCCGCGCCGGTCAGCGGCCCGGGAGGAACCGGCGGACCGCCTGGAGCGCGGTGCGCAGCTCCGGGGCGCGGAGGAGGGCCAGGAACAGGACGTACACGCACAGCGTCAGAAGGCCGATGAGCGCGGCGGCGAGGAACCCGGCCAGGCGATCGGACGCGGGCCAGCCGGCGGCGCCCCCCAGCAGCTCGAACGCGAGCCATCCGGCGCCGGTCGCGGGGACCGCGGCCGCGAGGAAGCGCAGCACCGAGCGGGCCGCGCCGCCCAGGCCGAGGGGGCCGAGCTTGCGACGCAGGAGCGCGACCGCGAGGGCGAACTGCACGATGTTGGCCAGGGACTGGCCGAGGGCGATCCCGACCGCGAGCCACGGCGCGGGCAGCACGAGGAAGCCGACGACGGAGGTGAGGACGACGAGGACCGCCTGCACCACGGTGTAGAGGAACGGCGTGCGGGTGTCGCCGAGGGCGTAGAACGTGCGCTGGATGCCGAACTGGAACGACAGCGGCAGCAGCGCCACGAGGAAGGCGCCGAGCACCCAGGCGAGCGCCACCGCCTCGTCGGGGTGGTCGGCGAAGATCGCCGACAGGGGCACGATGGCCGCGACCATGGCCCCCAGGACGCCGACCATAAACACGCCGATCGTGCGGGTGAGCGTCGAGAGGTCGGCGGTGACGGCGTCGGTGCGCCCCTCGGCGACGTGCTCGCTCAGCTGCGTGTAGTACGGGGTGCCGAGGGAGATCACGATCACCGAGAACGGCAGCATGAACAGCAGCCAGGCCGTCTGCATGGCGCCGTTGGCGGCGCCCAGACCGGAGGCCGAGCCGACGAGGTTCGCCTGCACGGCGCCCGCCACCTGCCCCACGACGACCATGAGGAAGGTCCACCCCGCCAGCCGGCCGATGTGGCCGAGCCCGATGCCGCGCCACCGGAAGTCCGCCCGCACGGTGAGCCCCGCCCGCCGCCAGAACAGCAGCAGCACGACGGCCTGCAGCACGATGCCGAGCGTCGCGGTGCCGCCCAGCAGCGCGATCATCTCGGGCGTCCACCCGGTCGCGGAGCGACGGAGCCCGAACAGCCAGATGAAGGCCCCGAACCCGGCGATCGAGACGATGTTGTTGATGATGGGGGACCACGCGTAGGGGCCGAAGATCCGCCGGGCGTTGAGGACCTCGCCGACCAGGGCGTAGAGGCCGTAGAAGAACAGCTGCGGCAGGCACCAGTACGCGAGCGCGAGCGCGAGCGCGCGTCCGTCGGCCGAGAACCGCCCCCCGTAGATGAGCACGAGCAGCGGCGCGGCGACCATCGCCACGGCGGTCACCGCCGCGAGCGTGACGACGCCGAGGGTGAGCAGCTTCGAGACGAACGCGCTGCCGCGGTCGTCGTGGGTGCGGACCGCCTTCACGATCTGGGGCACGATGACCCCCGCCAGCAGGCCCGACGAGATCAGGGCGAAGATGCTGTTGGGGAGCTGGTTGGCCACGCCGAACGCGTCGAAGGCCGCGGAGGGGACGACGCCGAGCGCCCCGACGAGGACGACGTTGCGAATCAGGCCGGTCACGCGCGAGACGAGCGTGCCGGCGCCGATGAGTGCGCTGGCGCGGCCGAGGCTAGCCATCGGACCGCCCGTCGGAGGCGGGGGCCGTGCCGCGCCGCAGACGCATGACCGTGCGGATCACGCCGAGCACGAACAGCCCGCCGACGAGCACGGCCATGACGACGATCCCGACCGTCTCCCACTCCGCCCGCACGGTGACCACGATCGTCGTGGTCTCGCCGATCGGAACCATGGAGGTGCTCCGCAGATGCAGGTCGATGCTCGACTCGCCGCTTCCCACCCGGGCCTGCACGGGCACGTCGACGCGGGTGGTCTGCTCGGCCCCGGCGGCCACCTCGGTGGTGGCCTGCACGACGAGGCGGGGGTCGTTGGGCTCGGTCACGAGCACGAGCGTCACCGGCCAGGGCAGGTCGTTGCGCACGGAGAACGTCAGCGGGGCGCTCGAGCCGAGCAGGTTGACGTCGGGCGACGGCACGATCCGCACCGCGTCGAGGGTCGCGTCGGTCGCCTCCCGGTGGGCGCCGACGGCGACGTCCCACGCATCGGGGTGGTCGCGCCAGGCGGTGCCGATCAGCTGCAGCACCGCCGCGCGCTCGGGTGCCGTCAGCACGGCGGGATCCTCCAGGATCGACGCGAACCGGTTGAGCTCCCGCTCGTCGTCGAGGAAGCCCTCGAGAACGCCCGCCCGGCGGTCGTCGGGCTCGACGGCGTCGGCGGTGACCGCCGAGCCGGGGCCCGTGGCGATCAGCGCGTCCAGTCCGATGGCCTCGCGGCCGTCGAGGCCCACGGCGGCGCGCACGGCGGTCCGCAGCGCGAGGGGCGTGCGATCGTCGGCGCGTCCGACGGTGACGAGGAGGGGTGCGCCGCCGTCGGCGAACGACGCGAACGCCGACGCCGTGGCCAGGGCCGCCGACCGGTCGATGCGGCGCGGCGCCGTGCTCGCCGTGAGGAGCGCGTCCGAGACGGCGGCGTCGTGCACCAGGAGCTCGGCCTCGCCGGCGCGCGCCCGCGGTCCCTCCTCGCCGTCGACGGCATCGGACGCGACGATCGTGAGAGGGTCGTCGCCCTGGGCGTCGAGCCACGCGAGGAGGTCGGAGCCCGCCGTCCCGTCGGCCGGCCAGAAGACGTCGGAGCGGGACTCCCCGATGTCGGTGAGCGTCTCGACATCGGGCGTGGCCGGCTCCTCCGCACCAGGGGTGGCCGTGGCGTCCGGCGTGGGCGGGACGGCCCCGGCGGCCACGAGCGAGGGCGCGAGGGTGGGGATGGTGAGGGGAGCGGCCAGCTCGGCAGCGAACTGCGTGGCGAGGTCGGCATCGCCGAACTGCAGCGCGAAGCGGGAGTTGCGCAGGGCCAGCAGATCGTCCAGCCATTCCGTCGCCGACGCGGGGGCGGTGGTCCCGAGCACGCGGATCGCCGCCACGATCGCCGGGTCGACCGCCAGGACGGCGTCGGTGCCGGTGACGGCGTCGAGCTGGGTGCGCAGGCTCCCGTCCTCGGCGGTCAGCGTCGCGAGCTCCTCGGCGCTCAGCAGGCCCGAGGTGAGCGGGCCGGCGGTGATCGGCACCACGACCGCGATCTGCCCGGCGTCCTCGTCGGGGACGACCCAGACACCGCGGGCGACGAGGGTGCCCTGGGACGACGCGTACGTCGCGCGGAGCGCGTACACGCCGGGGGCGAGGTCGTCGCCGACGTCCACGGTGGTCGTCGCCGTCACCGACGACAGCGAGGGCACGGTGGCGAGCTGCTCGGATCCGACACGGCGCAGCGACGGCGAGCTGGAGCCCTCGAGCCACGCCGCGACGGCGCTGCGCGAGGCGAGCGGGGCGCGGCCGACGGCGACGGCGGCCGGTGCGGCCGGCACCGCCGTGCTCGTCTGGTTGACCACCGACAGGGCGACGCGCAGTTCCCCGTCGGCCGCGATGACGCCGTCGTCCTCGGCAGCGACCCGGAAGGACAGCGCCGAGGGCACCTGCGGGGCGGCGGCCTGCGCGACCGAGGGCGAGACGCCGACCGTCAGGAGCGAAAGGATCGCGGCGGCGGCCAGCGCGGCCGCGGCCCGGGCCATCACCCGGGCGCCCGCGCCGCGGCGGCGGGTCGTGCGGGGCGCGCTCGGGCGACGAGCGCCGTGCGCCGCGGAGGCAGGGGGTGTCATGGTCATGGCAGCAGAGGTGTGCGATCCATGACCGCACGACTGCACGCATTCTATGGTTCCGGCCCTGCGTTCCCCCTGAGACGGGCCGTGGGAGCCCGTCTCCCCGGCGGCGCGCCGGTGCCCCGGCCGATGCTGGGGTTGAATGGGGGCGTGACAGCTGCGCTTGCCGAGCCCGCCCCCGACCCGGATCGGTGCGCGGCGCTCCGCGCGGATCTCGGCGACGCCGGCTACACGGCCGATGCGGTGCGGGACGGCTGGGGTCCGCTCGCGGACGAGGCCGTCGGCCACGGTCTGACCGGGCCGGCGCTGGCCGCCCTCGGGCGACGGGGGGCCGGCGACGCCCTCGCGGTGCTGGCGCGACTGCTCTTCCTGGGCGTGCCGACCGAGGTCGATGCCGTGGACGCGGCGCTGCCCCGATGCGGGGTGGCCGGGCTGGTGTCGCTGCACCTGGCGACCGTCGAGGAGGGCCTGGTCGTCCCGTCGGCGCTCGTGCGTCCCCAGGACGTGGCCGACGAGGCCGGTGCCGGCCACTGGTGGATCGCCAGCGACCTCGACGAGGCGGCGCTCGCGGCGCGCACGGGCGGCGTGCTCCCGACCGATCACGTGCTCGGGGTGGGCGGCGCCTCGCTGACCCTCGCCGGGCTGCAGCTGCCGGCGCCGGCCGGGCGGGTGCTCGACGTCGGCACCGGCTGCGGCATCCAGGCGCTGCGGGCACGCCACTACGCCGATCGCGTCGTCGCGACCGACGTCTCGTCGCGGGCGCTGCGGTTCACCGAGCTCAACGCGCTCCTCAACGGCGTCACCGGCATCGAGACCCGCCACGGAAGCCTGTTCGAGCCCGTCGCCGGCGAGCAGTTCGACCGGGTCGTCTCGAACCCGCCGTTCGTCATCACGCCGCGCAGCGCCGGCGTCCCGGAGTACGAGTACCGCGACGCCGGCTACGCGGGCGACGCGCTGATCGAGGCGTTCGTCTCGCAGGTGGGCACCGTGCTGGCGCCCGGCGGCGCCGCGCAGCTGCTCGGCAACTGGGAGTACCGCGACGGCGACGACGGCGACGGCCTGCGCCGGGTGCGCGGATGGGTCGAATCCTCGCCCGTGCCGCTGGACGCGTGGGTGATCGAGCGCGAGCGGCTGGATCCCCTCGCCTACGCGGAGCTGTGGGTGCGCGACGGCGGCACCGTCCCGGGCACGCCCGCGTACGCCCGGATGGTGCAGGCCTGGCTCGAGGACTTCGCCGCGCGCGGGGTGACCGCGATCGGCTTCGGATACCTGCTGCTGCACCGGCCCGCGTCGGGCTCCTCGACGCTCGCGCGCTACGAGCGCTCGCCCCAGCCGGTCGGCGGCGCGCTCGGACCGCACCTGCTCGCGGCGGTCACCGCCTGGCAGCGCCTCTCCGCGCTCGACGACGCCGCGCTCTCCGCCGCGGTCCTCACCGTCGCGGGCGACGTGACGGAGGCGCGCCATCACATGCCGGGGGCCGAGAGCCCGAGCGTCATCGAGCTGCGCCAGGGCGGCGGCCTCGGCCGCACGCTGGAGGTCGACCCGGCCCTGGCCGCGCTCGTCGGCGCGTGCGACGGGGACCTCGCCGTCGGCGTGCTCATCGCGGCGATCGCCGAGCTCCTCGAGGTCGACGGCGCCGACCTGGCCGCCGACCTCCTGCCGCGCGTGCGCGAGCTCGTCTTCACCGGCTTCCTGGCGTTCGCCTGACCCCGGCCGGCCCGTCCCGGAGCCCGGGCGAGCCGGGATGCGGCCCGCCCGATCGGTAGGCTCGACGCATGCTCAACATGGCCGAGGGCCTCGCCCGGATCGGCGCGCTCGCCGCGTCGCCGGTCACCGCGACGCTCGGCGAGGCGTTCGCCGCGGCCGGGTTCGAGCTGGCCCTCGTCGGCGGGCCCGTGCGCGACGCGCTCATCGGACGCACCACGCACGACCTCGACTACACCACCGACGCGCGCCCCGACGACATCCTCCGGATCGTGAAGCCGATCGCCTCGGCGACATGGGACGTGGGGCGCGAGTTCGGCACGATCGGGGCCAAGATCCGCGATGCCGGCAGCGGGCGCGCCGAGCAGGTGGAGATCACCACCTACCGCGCCGACAGCTACGACGGCGTGACCCGCAAGCCGACCGTCGAGTTCGGCGACACCCTCGAGCAGGACCTCGTGCGCCGCGACTTCACGGTCAACGCGATGGCGCTGCGGATCCCCGGTCCCACCCTCGTCGACCCCACCGGCGGCGTGGAGGACCTCGTCGCCGGGGTTCTGCGCACGCCGAGCGACCCGCAGGTGAGCTTCGGCGACGACCCGCTGCGCATGCTGCGCGCGGCCCGCTTCGCCGCGCAGCTGGGGTTCACGGTGGCTCCCGAGACGCTCGAGGCCATGGCGCGGCTGCGCGACACGCTCCGCATCGTCAGCGCCGAGCGGATCCAGGGCGAGCTCGTCAAGCTCCTGCAGGCGGACGACCCGGTGCGCGGGATCCGGCTGCTCGTCGAGACCGGGCTCGCCGGGGAGTTCCTCCCCGAAGTCCCGGCCCTGCAGCTCGAGGTCGACGAGCACCACCATCACAAGGACGTCTACGAGCACTCCCTGACGGTGCTGCGTCAGGCCATCGAGCTGGAGCGCACTCGGCATCCGGGCACCGAGCCCGACGTGCCGCTGCGGCTCGCGGCGCTCCTCCACGACATCGGCAAGCCGGCGACCCGGCGCCTGGAGCCCGGCGGGGGCGTGAGCTTCCACCACCACGACGCGAAGGGGGCGCGGCTGGCCCGCAAGCGGCTCAACGCGCTGCGGTTCGACGCGGCGACGATCACGTCGGTCACCCAGCTGATCGAGCAGCACCTGAGGTTCTTCGGCTACTCGGAGGGCGCCTGGACCGACTCGGCCGTGCGCCGCTACGTCCGCGACGCCGGGGCCGAGCTCGAACGCCTCCACATCCTCACCCGCGCCGACGTCACCACCCGCAACCGGCGGAAGGCCGCCATCCTGCGCGCCGCGTACGACGACATCGAGCGCCGCATCGCGGAGCTCGCCGCCCAGGAGGAGCTGGACGCGATGCGTCCCGAGCTCGACGGCAACCGCATCCAGGAGATCCTCGGACTGCGCCCCGGGCCCGAGGTGGGCGCCGCGTACCGGTTCCTGCTGGACCTGCGCCTCGACGAGGGCATCGTCGGCCCCGAGGTGGCGGAGCAGAGGCTCCGCGAATGGTGGGCCGCGCGGGGCTGAGCGCGATCCCCTGCCCGTGGCGCCGTGGCGCGACCTACACTGGGGGCACTCGCGGTCGATGCCCGTCGCCGGCCGCCGAAGCCGTCCCTCACCGGTGAAGGGAGCGCCGTGCCCTCGTCGTGGTCGTCACGGCGCGAGGTCTCACCCGAGACATCGCGTCTGCTCATCGAGCGCGCGCACGAGGAGCTGGTCGTCGGCAACGTCGGCGATCCCCGCCTCGCCGACGTGCGCCCGCTGGTGCGGGACTCGTGGCGACGCTCGCTGGCGCACCTCGTGGGCGCCGAGGGCGCACCGCCCGTCGATCTCACCGCCGAGGAGCTCGAGGCCTACCGCAGCGCGCACCCGCTCGCCGGGGCGATGGACATGGTGCGGGCCCTCCTCGCCCCGGACTCGGACTCGGGCGTGATCGTCGCCGTCGGGGATGCCGCGGGGCGGCTGCTCTGGATCGAAGGCGACCGTCATGTGCGGTCGCTCACCGGCGCCATGGGATTCGTGGAGGGCGCCAACTGGTCCGAGCAGGCCGTGGGCACCTCGGCGCCGGGCACCGCGCTGGCCCTCGACCGGTCGGTGCAGATCCACGGCGCGGAGCATTACAACCGTCTCGTGCAGCCCTGGTCGTGCACGGCCGCTCCGCTGCACGACCCCGAGACCCGCCGCGTCGTCGGCCTGATCGACGTGACCGGCGGCACCGATGCCGCGACGCCGCAGGCCCAGCTGCTCGTCGACGCGACCGCCCGCGCGATCGAGAGCGAGCTCCTCGTCGCGCGGCTGCGGGCGAGGTCCGCCGCCACCGCGCCGGTGCCCGTCCGGCGCACCGCGTTGCGGTCGCCCGAGCGCAATGTGCTGCGCGTGCTCGGGCGGGACCGGGCGCTGCTGGAGGTCTCGGGGGCGTCGGGCGAGTCGATCACCGAGCTGTCCGCCCGCCATGCCGAGATCCTCCTCATGCTGGCCGTGCACCGGCAGGGCCTGTCGTCCGAGCGGCTCGCCGAGCTCGTCTACGGAGAGGACGCCGAGGCGACGCTGCGCCCGGAACTGGTGCGACTGCGCAAGGCGCTCGAGCGCACCGCGCCGCATCTGGTGCCCACCTCACGCCCGTACCGATTGCCGGCGGACCTCGAGACCGACGCGCACCAGGTGATCTCGCTCCTCGACCGCGGCGCGCACCGCGTCGCGCTCGCCGCCTACCGGGGCCGGGTGCTGCCCGACTCCTTCGCGCCCGGCGTGGAGGAGTTCCGCGACACCGTGCGACTGGCCCTGCGCGAGGCGCTCCTGGCCGAGGCCTCGGTCGACGTGCTGCTCGCGTACGCCGACACCGACGACGGAGCGGACGATGCCGAGGTGCTGAGCCTCGCGCTCAGCATGCTCCCCGCCCGCTCCCCCAAGCGCGCGGGCCTCGTCGCGCGGATCGAGCGCCTGCAGGCCTGACGCCTCGCGCCTGGCAGCCTGAAGCCCTTCGCCTGGCAGGATGGGCCCAGACGGAGGGACCGACATGACCGACGAGCACCCGAGCCCCGCGCTCACCGCCCTCGCCGAGGCGCACGGTGTCGCCACCGCGTACTGGTCGTTCTTCGGCGACCGGGTGACGGTGCCCGCCGAGACCCTCCGCACGGTGCTGCGCGCCATGGGCGTCGACCCGCGGACCGATGCCGAGGTGGAGGCCGCGCTGGCCGACGTCGACGAGGGCCCGTGGCGCGACCTGCTGCCGCCGTCGCTCGTGACGCGACCGGGCGTCCGCGCGCTGCTGCTCCACGTCGCCGACGGGCACGACGTCACCGCGGCCGTCGCGCTGGAGGACGGCGGCTGGCGGGAGCTCCCGATCCCCGAGCAGCGTCCGGCGGCGCGGCTGGTCGGCGGCGTGCTGACGTGGCGGGTCGAGGTGCCCCTGCCGGCGGACCTCCCGCTCGGCTGGCACACCGTGCACGCGTGGCAGCGGCCCTTCGGCGGCGGCGAGCCGGATCGCACGGCGTCGTCGCCGCTGGTCATCACGCCCGAGCGGCTGCCCGATCCCCCGACGCGTCCCGGCCGCGACCGCGGGTGGGGTCTCATGGCGCAGATCTATTCGGTGCGCTCCCGTGCCTCCTGGGGCATGGGCGACTTCGCCGACCTCGGCGACCTGGCCGCCGTCGCCGGGGCCCGGGGGGCGGACTTCCTCCTGGTCAATCCGCTGCACGCGGCCGAGGTCACGAGCCCGATCGAGCCGTCGCCCTATCTGCCGGCCACCCGCCGCTTCCTCGCCCCGCTGTACCTGCGGCCCGAGGACATCCGCGAGTCCGCGTACCTGAGCGCCGCCGGGCGCGCCGCGATCGAGGCGGCGCGGGCGGCCGTCGCGGCTGCCGACGACGACGCGGATCGCATCGACCGCGACGCCGTGTGGGCGGCCAAGCGCACCGCGCTCGAGACGATCTTCGCCGTACCGCGGTCGCCGGGCAGGGCCGCCGAGCTCGCGGCGTTCTCGGCGGCGGGCGGGCAGCCCCTGCAGGACTTCGCGCTCTGGTGCGCGCTCGAGGAGCACTTCGCCGGGACGGTGCGCCCCGACGAGGCGTGGGACATCCGCTCCGCCCTCGTCACGCGGCTGCGCGCCGAGCTGGCGGGGCGGGTCGCGTTCCACGTGTGGCTGCAGTGGATCGCCGATGAGCAGGCCCGGGGCGCGCAGGCGGCGGCGACGGCATCCGGCATGGCGATCGGCGTCATGCACGATCTCGCCGTCGGCGTGCACACCAAGGGGTCGGACGCGTGGTCGCTCCACGACATGTACGCGCCCGGGATCACGGTCGGCGCGCCGCCGGACATGTACAACCAGCAGGGCCAGAACTGGAACCAGCCGCCGTGGCTCCCGGGCGCCCTCGCCCGCGCCGGCTACGCGCCGCTGCGCGACATGATCCGCACGCTCCTGCGTCACGCCGGCGCGCTGCGGATCGATCACGTCATCGGCCTGTTCCGGCTGTGGTGGATCCCGGCCGGCCTCGGCGCAGGCGCCGGGACCTACGTGCGCTACGACCACGAGGCGATGATCGGCGTGCTGGCGCTCGAGGCGCACCGCGCCGGAGCCGTGCTCATCGGAGAGGACCTCGGCAACGTCGAGCCGTGGGTGCGCGACTACCTGTCCGCCCGCGGCATCCTCGGCACGAGCGTGCTGTGGTTCGAGCGCGAGGGCGACGGGTTCCGGCCGCCCGAGCAGTACCGGAGATCGCTGCTGGCCACCGTGAACACGCACGACCTGCCGCCGACGGCGGGATACCTCGCCGACGAGCACGTCGCGCTGCGTGCGCGCCTGGGGCTCCTGACGCGTCCGGTGGCCGAGGAGCTCGCCGACGCCGTGCAGGAGCGCGCCGCGATGCTCGCCCTCCTGCGCGAGCGGGGCCTGCTCGGCGAGGCGCCGACCGAGGAGGAGGTGATCGAGGCGCTGAACGTCCTGATCACCGCGTCGCCCTCGGTGCTCCTGGGCGTGGCGCTCGTCGACGCGGTCGGCGAACGTCGCGTGCAGAACCAGCCGGGCACCGACAAGGAGTACCCCAACTGGCAGGTGCCGCTGGCGGACTCCGCCGGTCGTGCGGTGCTCCTGGACGACCTCGCGGGGAACCCGCGCTTCACCTCGCTGCTCTCGGCGGTCGACCGCGCCCTGTAGCGGTCGCGCGTTTCGTCTCGGTCGGTGCGCGCCCTCGCTCAACGACCGGGGGTCGGGCCGCGTTTCGTCTCGGTCGCTGCGCTCCCTCGCTCAACGACCGGGGGGGGCGCGGCGCAACGGGATGCAACGTTGCGCGACCTAGCGTCGTCGGCATCCGAACGCGGCACAGCTGCCGCGACTCATGCCGTCGAAGGAGACAACATGACCATCGTCGAAGAGGGCGTCTCGAGCGTCTACGCCGCACCCGGCCAGCGCGGCTCGGTCGCCGAGTACCGCGCCCGGTACGGGCACTACATCGGCGGCGAGTTCGTCGAGCCGATCAAGGGCGGGTACTTCGAGAACATCACGCCCGTCACCGGCAAGCCGTTCACCGAGGTCGGGCGCGGCACCGTGGAGGACATCGACCGCGCCGTCGACGTCGCGTGGAAGGCGTTCGACTCCTGGAAGCGGACGACGCCCGCCGAGCGCGCGGTGATCCTCAACAAGATCGCCGATCGCATGGAGCAGAACCTCGAGAAGATCGCGGTCGCCGAGACCTGGGAGAACGGGAAGCCGGTGCGCGAGACCCTCGCCGCCGACATCCCGCTCGCCGTCGACCACTTCCGCTACTTCGCGGGCGTCCTGCGCGCACAGGAGGGCAGCCTCAGCCAGATCGACGAAGACACGGTGGCCTACCACTTCCACGAGCCGCTGGGCGTCGTGGGGCAGATCATCCCGTGGAACTTCCCGATCCTCATGGCCACCTGGAAGCTCGCTCCCGCGCTCGCCGCCGGCAACTGCGTCGTGCTCAAGCCGGCCGAGCAGACCCCGGCGTCGATCCTCTTCCTCTTCGAGATCATCGGGGACCTGCTGCCCGCCGGCGTCGTCAACATCGTCAACGGCTTCGGCATCGAGGCGGGGGCGCCGCTGGCCCAGCACAAGCGCATCCGCAAGGTCGCCTTCACCGGCGAGACCACGACCGGGCGCCTCATCATGCAGTACGCGTCGCAGAACCTCATCCCGGTGACCCTCGAGCTCGGCGGCAAGAGCGCGAACGTGTTCTTCGAGGACGTCGCCCGCGACAAGGACGCCTACTACGACAAGGCGCTGGAGGGCTTCACGTTCTTCGCCCTCAACCAGGGCGAGGTGTGCACGTGCCCCTCGCGCGCGCTCATCCAGCGCTCGATCTACGACGGATTCCTCGCCGACGGCCTGGAGCGCGTCGGCAAGATCGTGCAGGGGAACCCCCTCGACCCGGCGACCATGATCGGCGCGCAGGCCTCGAACGACCAGCTGGAGAAGATCCTGTCCTACATCGACATCGGCAAGGCGGGCGGCGCGAAGCTGCTGGCCGGCGGTGAGCGGGTCGACCTCGGCGGCGAGCTGAGCGGCGGCTACTACGTCGCGCCGACGGTCTTCGAGGGCACCAACGACATGCGCATCTTCCAGGAGGAGATCTTCGGGCCGGTGGTGTCGGTCACGAGCTTCGACGACTTCGACGACGCGCTGTCGATCGCCAACGACACCCTCTACGGCCTCGGCGCGGGCGTGTGGAGCCGCTCGGCCGACACGATGTACCGCGCCGGGCGCGGGATCGAGGCCGGCCGCGTGTGGACGAACACCTACCACCAGTACCCCGCGCACGCCGCGTTCGGGGGGTACAAGCAGTCGGGCATCGGCCGCGAGAACCACCTGAAGATGCTCGACCACTACCAGCAGACGAAGAACCTGCTCGTCTCCTACGCCGAAGGCGCGATGGGCTTCTTCTGAGCTCAGCCCGCCTGCTCCCGCAGGTCATGTCCCACTATCGGCGAAGCATGTCCCACTTTCGGTCGGTCGACCTCCCGCAAATCGACCGAAAGTGGGACATGGTGCCCTACCCACGGGCGAACAGGAGGATGCCATGACGACGACCGATGCCGACCGCTACACCCGGGTCGATGTGACCGACGACGCGGCGGCGCTGCTGCGGACGCTCACCCTGCAGCACGGCCCGCTGATGTTCCACCAGTCGGGAGGATGCTGCGACGGCAGCGCACCCATGTGCTACCCCGTCGGCATGTTCCTGACAGGACCGAGCGACGTGAAGCTCGACGCGCTGGACGTCGGCCTCGACGACCCGATCGACGTCTTCATCTCGGAGGCGCAGTTCGAGTACTGGAAGTACACGCACCTCACGATCGACGTCGTGCCCGGCCGCGGGGCGGGATTCAGCGTCGAGGGCCCGACGGGCATGCGCTTCATCGTCCGCTCGCGCATGCTCACCGAGGCCGAGCTCGAGCACTTCGGGCTCGGCCCGGGGGCCGTCAGCGCGCGAAGCCGGTGAGGATCGCGCCGAGCAGGCCGCTCTGCATCAGCAGCCAGATCCCGACGAACACCGCGACGACGATGATCGCGCCCCACGGCACTCCCCGCTTGAGCCGCCGCCCCTGCGGAGCGACCCCCGGCGGCGGGCGGAGCAGGGCGGTCGGCGCGGCGAACGGCAGCGGCGTCGCCCCGTCCGGAGTGGCGACCCCGGCCGGCGAGCCGGCGGGCACCGATCCGGCGGTCCCGGCCCCGGCTCCGGCGGTGAGACGGTCGTCGCGCCACCGCTCCCACTGCGCGAACTTGTCGAGGAACGCCCCGACGACCGAGAACAGCCACGCCCACGTGCCGGGATCGAGCGTCGAGAACTGCCGCTTGGCGTACAGGAACATCCAGTCGTCGACGATCTCGACGTCGAGGGCGGCGGCGTGGTCGATGAAGCGGGCCATGATGTCGGGCGTGAAGAGGTAGAGCGCATCCGCCTCGTACCCCGTGGGGCAGTAGAGCGCGAAGTGCCTGTCGAAGTCGCCCTCGAGGCTCAGCCGCTGGTCGCGGTCGAACGACGCGGGCAGGTTCGAGCCGAACAGCGCGTTGTTGCTCGTGGCGTCCAGCACGATGTGCGGCAGCGGCGTCGACAGCTTCACCGCGACGTACCCCCAGTGATGGGTGGTGCGGTTCTTCCCCGATCCGGTCGTGTACTGGTAGTTGCCGAACTCGACGAACCGCGGCCGCGCGCCGCGCACGACGTCGGTGGCCTTCCGGGCACTCCCCTGCCCGAAGACCATGCCCGGCAGCGGCGGATTGTCCGACACCGGATGCCACGTCATCCCGTTGGCCCGGGCGAAGCGGTCGAGGCGGTACCACCGCTCGGCGCCGCTGCCGTTCAGCAGGCGCCAGGCGCCGAAGCCGATCCCGACGAGCACGAGGACCACGAACACCAGCGGCACGACGGCGAAGACGCCCGCACCCGTGCCGCCGAAGCCCGGGCTGGAGAGCATCGCGAACATGCTGCCGATGATCCCGACGAAGACGCTTCCGAACATGAAGAGGAAGACGGCGCCGACCACGATGCCGACGACGATCCCCGCCGTCCCGATGCCGGCGGGGGCCCGGCCGGTGCGGCGGAGCTCCTTCACATAGGCGCGGGCGGTGGCCCGGTCGACCGGCTCCACCAGCGGACGGGCGTCGAACGGCAGGGGCGCGGTCATCGGTTCACCTCGTCGGCGTCGAAGGAGAGCGAGGCGTCGGCGGGGATCTCGTGCGCTTCCAGTCTCGGGTCGGCGGCCAGTGCGGCCACCAGCTCCGGGGAGCCGCCGACGATCGTGGTGTCGTAGTCCACCTCGCTGACCGACACCCACGCGCGATCGGCGGGCCACACGATGCTCGGACTCTGCGCGCTGGGCGGGAACCCGTGCTCCTCCGAGATCCGATCGCGCCACGGGACGTGGAGCTCCCAGTCCGGTGATGCCAGCTCAGCGAGGTCGCCGACGAAGAGCACGTGACGGCGTCCGGGGAGTTCCAGGCGCGGGCCCTCCGACACGGTGCGGTCGAGGATGCCCTCCTGCCAGGTCTGGCGCCGGAAGACGTTGTTGAAGCGGTCGGTGAAGGAGCGGCCGAGCATCGCGTTGTGCCGGTCGAGCTCGGGGTCGCCGTCGCCGATCTGCAGGAAGGTGCGCGACGGCGAGGTCCCCAGGTGCCCGACGAGGCCGCCGTAGCCCTCCCAGAGCGCGGCGTAGCCGTCCGCGGGCGTCGCGGTGTGACCCCGCAGCACCTCCCGCAGCGCGGCGGACACGTCCGCCGGCATCCCGCCCTCCTCGGGGTCGTGGTAGCGCCAGCCCTCCGCATCCCGCGGGTCGTTCTCGCGGTTCGCGTACCGGTCGATCCCGACGAGGCTCCCCCACTGCGCCAGCGGGTGCATCGTCGCGCCCATCGCGGCGGCGGTGGTCGCCCAGTCCACGCGCTCCTCGCGCACCTCGACGTCGGGGTGCGCCGCGTGGAACGCGTCCCACGCCCGGTGGTCGGAGTACGGCTGCGCCGGCCATTCCGCGCCGACGGGCCGGTCGCGCGAGGCGGGATGGAACACGCGCGCGTAGGCGGCGAACCCCCGCGGCACGACGCCGTGCATGCTGCCGCTCCACGCCTCGACGTCGTCGAGCCGCTCGCGCAGCCAGTCACCGGCCGAGACGTCCGCAGTCCACTCCATGTCGCCACGCTACCGGGCCCGCACCCGCGCGCCGGGGCGCCGACATCGCCGATTGGGCCTCTGACCGGGCGTCGGCTAGACTGTTGTGGTTGTCCGGCTGCACCCCTGTGTGCGGAAGTCCGCGACACGTGCATCAACCCTCCTGATGCCGGGAACCGCCCGGCATCCGTTCTAGTCCGAAGGAGGTGGGTTAGTGACGCACACGCACCAGTACGAACTCATGGTCATCCTTGACCCCGAGGTCGACGAGCGCCAGGTCGCTCCCAAGCTCGACGGTTTCCTGAAGGTCATCACCGCAGATGGTGGCTCGATCGACAACGTCGACGTGTGGGGCAAGCGCCGTCTCGCGTACGAGATCCAGAAGAAGAACGAGGGCATCTACGCCGTCGTCAACTTCACCGCCACCAGCGCCGCCACGCAGGAGCTCGACCGTCAGCTGAAGCTGAACGAGCAGATCATGCGCACCAAGGTCCTCCGCGCCGAGGAGGCGATCGCTCAGGTCGCCGCCGAGAAGGAGCGTGCCGAGGCCAAGGCCGCCCGCAAGGCTGCGAAGGCGTAACGACGATGGCCGGCGAGACCGTCATCACCGTCGTGGGCAACCTCACGGCAGACCCCGAGCTGCGCTACACGCAGAACGGCCTGCCCGTCGCGAACTTCACGATCGCGTCGACTCCGCGCAACTTCGACCGTCAGGCGAACGAGTGGAAGGACGGCGAAGCGCTGTTCCTGCGCGCGTCGGTCTGGCGCGAGTTCGCCGAGCACGTGGCCGGTTCGCTCACCAAGGGCATGCGGGTCATCGCGACCGGCCGTCTGAAGCAGCGCTCCTACCAGGACCGCGAGGGCAACAACCGCACGGCGATCGAGCTGGAGGTCGACGAGATCGGCCCCTCGCTGCGCTACGCGACCGCCCAGGTCACCCGCGCCGCCTCCGGCGGTGGCGGTGGTGGTGGTGGCCAGTCGCGTCCTCAGGTGCAGCAGGAGGAGCCGTGGGCGACCCCCGGCTCCGCTGCCCCGGACGCGTGGAGCGCTCCCGGCGCCGGCTACGGCGACGACACCCCGTTCTGATCAACACTCTCCCGGTCGTTGAGCGAGCGCCGCAGGCGCGAGACGAAACGCCCGAACTCATCACTTAAGGAAGACACATGGCTGGAAAGGCTACCGGCGATCGCCGCAAGCCGCGGAAGGGCGCGAAGAACGCCGCTCCCGCGAAGGCGATCCGCGTCGGCGTCATCGACTACAAGGACGTCGCAACCCTCCGCAAGTTCATCTCGGAGCGCGGGAAGATCCGCGCCCGTCGTATCACCGGTGTCTCGGTGCAGGAGCAGCGTCTGATCGCCAAGGCGATCAAGAACGCGCGCGAGATGGCGCTCCTGCCCTACGCCGGCGCCGGCCGCTAAGGAGCACCCATCATGGCAAAGCTGATTCTCACGAACGAGGTTGCCGGGCTCGGAAGCGCCGGTGACGTCATCGAGGTCAAGAACGGGTACGCCCGCAACTACCTCATCCCCCAGGGCTTCGCAGTGGCCTGGACCCGCGGTGGCGAGAAGCAGGTGGCGTCCATCCGCGCCGCCCGCGAGTCCCGCGCGATCCACGACCACGAAGAGGCCGTGGCGCTCAAGGACGCGCTCGAGTCCACCAAGGTGAAGCTGGCCGTCAAGGCCGGTGCCGAGGGCCGCCTGTTCGGCTCGGTGAAGACCGCCGACGTGGCCGACGCCGTCAAGGCCGCCGGTCTGGGCGACCTCGACAAGCGCAAGATCCACATCACCTCGACGATCAAGTCGGTGGGCGAGCACGAGGCGACCGTTCGCCTGCGTGACGACCTCACCGCCGTGATCACCCTCCAGGTGGTCGCCGCGAAGTGATTCGCCGGTGAGACAGAAGGGCCGCGGGAGAGATCCCGCGGCCCTTCCGCTTTTCCGGGCGCCCCGATTCCCGGCCGGCCGGGAGCGCGAGGACCGTCGCCGCGGGACCGAATCCGCGGCCGTCCCGTGTTCCCGACGAGGGGTCGGGGATGCCGGACCAGGCAGTGCCGGCATCCCCGAGGTCGGTCAGGCCGTGCGACGCGTCATGCGCATCACCCCGCCCGCGATCAGGAGGAGGGCGGCGAGCAGTGCGATCGGCAGGACCGAACCGCCACCCGTCTCGGCGAGGACGACCGCGTCGCCCGACGCCGACGGGGAGCCGACGACGGTCGTCCCGCCGCCGTTCGGCGTGCTCGAGCCGGGAGAGGCGCCCTGGTCAGTCGGTTCCGTCGGATCGGTCGGGTCCGTCGGATCGGTCGGGTCCGTCGGGTCGGTCGGGTCCGTCGGATCGGTCGGGTCCGTCGGGTCGGTCGGGTCCGTCGGATCGGTCGGATCGGTCGGGTCGGTCGCACCGGGGGTCGTGGTCGTGGTGTCGCCGATGACCGAGATGGCGTTCCCGCCCACGGTGATCGGCAGGCCGACCGGTGCGATGACCTGCGTGCCCGACGCGGCGCCGTCGGTCCCGTCCGTGGTGGCGCCGGTGGTGTCACCACCGTCGCTCGTGCCACCGGTGCCGCTGGTGCCGGTCGCGGTGCTCTCGCTGTCGCCGAGGACGGAGATGGCGTTGCCGCTGACGGTGATCGGCACGTCGACCGGTGCGATGACCTGGCTGCCCGAGAGGGTGCCGTCCTCGCCGCCGGTGGTGGCGTCGGTGGCGTCTCCACCGCTCGAGCCACCGGTGCCGCTGGTGCCGGTCGAGGTGCTCTCACTGTCGCCGAGGACGGAGATGGCGTTTCCGCCCACCGTCACCGGCACGGACACCGGCACGACGGCCTGCGTGCCCGACGCGGTGCCGTCCTCGCCGGAGGTCGACGCCTGCTCGCTCGGCTGTGCCGGCTCGCTCGCCGCGTCGCCCTCGTCTCCGCTGCGCGACGACGAGCTGTCGCCGACGACGGAGACCGCCGTGTCCTCGACGGTGACGGGGACGCTCACGGAGACCAGCGCCTGCGTGCCCGACGCGGTGCCGTCGGAGCCGCTCGTGGTCGCCGACTCCCCCGCCGAGGAATCGCTGTCGCTGTCGGTGTCGGCGGTCGACTCCGATGAGGAGTCGCCGAGGATCGAGATGCTGTTGCCCTCGACCGTGACGGGGACGGCGACGTCGATGAGTGCTTGCGTGCCCGACAGCAACCCGTCGTCGCCGTCGGTTTCGGCCGCCATCGCGACCGAGGCGCCGGCGAGCGTGAGGCCGCCCGCCAGCAGCGTGCCCCACAGGGCGCGCGTGATGAATTTCCGCATGATTCTCTCCTTGTGCTGAGTCGGTTACCGGCGCGCGAGCGCACGCCGATGCGTCTTCGCGCCGGGGCCGCGGATGCGGGGGCGCGAGGGGACCGGCTCAGTCGGGAGCGACGTCAGGGGCGGCGGGCGGTCCGGGAGGTCCGTTCTCGTCGTCGTTCCCGCTGCCGCGCAACCAGGCGTTGTGCGCGTGCGGCGGGGCGGAGGACGGAACGAATCCGGCCGCGGCGAAAGCTCCGGAAGAGCCCGAGGAGATCAGAGAAGCGAGGGGGGCCGTCGCCGGCGCTGACGAGGGCGCGGCAGGATGACGTCCCGGCTGGTCGGCGCGCCCTGCGGACGTGGCGGCGGTCGACGCGGCAGGTGCCGCCTCGACCGCGCGCCACGTCGCCGGCACCGAAGGGACTTCCGCGGTAGCGATGGCACCCGGGGTGGGGGGACCCGCGGGCGCGGACGCGGAGGTGCCGGGGCCACCCGCCGACGCAGCGGGGCCGGGGGGATCGGTCGTCTCGCCGGGGGAGACGGGCTCGACGACCGGGGAGGTGACGATGACGTCGACGGCCTCGTCGAGAGCACCGCCGACTTCCTCGACGACATCGCTCGTCGCATCGCCGACGGCGTCGACCAGCTCGGTCACGCCCAGGTCGTCGACCACGTCGGCGACCACCGGGACCCTGCCGACAGTCTTCTCGACCGTGCTCGAGACTGC
Organism: Microbacterium sp. T2.11-28; assembly: GCF_950097975.1. Taxonomy (GTDB): domain Bacteria; phylum Actinomycetota; class Actinomycetes; order Actinomycetales; family Microbacteriaceae; genus Microbacterium. The sequence goes on along the minus strand of NZ_CATNHF010000012.1, from coordinate 103,306 downwards.
GTCCGTGACCTTCTCGACGGGCTTCGCCTTCTCGACGGAGCGAACCGGCTCCGCGACCTTCGTGACCGTCTTCGCGGCGACCTTCTCGACGGTGTTGACGACCTCGACGTCGGGCTCGGCCACGTCGTCCGGGAGGACGCCGGCGGCGTCCTCGACCGTGTCGACGAGCGTGCCCAGCAGGCCGCCCGACCCGTCGTCGTCAGCCGCGTGGCTGGCCGTGGCACCCGTTCCGAGCGCGAACGACAGCGCGAGCCAGCCCACGGCCACGCCGATGGCGCTCAGCAGCAGCCTGACCCGAAGGGCCGGACCGAGCGGTCGCACCGTGTCCACGTTCACCTCCGTCGCAATCGACGTCGTCACAGCCCCGGGGGGTGAGGCTGCGTTAGGGGTGCCTGGTGCGCTCGAAAATAGGACCGCGGGGCGGAGGTTGTCTAGGGGGGTTGCGAAAATTCGCCGAAAGTGATTCACCGTGCCGGGATGAGCCCCGGCGCGAGCGCTGGAAGTGACGAAGATGGTGCAGGACGGGGCGATTTCGTACTTGACAAACGACGACGACATACCCTCGGTTGTCCCCAGCCATCCCCAGAAGGCGCAACCTTCAAGCGGCACTTCACACAGCTTCGTCGTCCACAGGCTGTGGGAAGTAAAAGCCCAGACCCAAAGGGAAAAAGGGAAACGATGGAAGCGATTTCCCGGGCGTTTTCCACAGGATCTGTACACAGCCTCTCCGGCGTTTCGCGCATCTTGTCCACACAGTTATCCACAGGCCGGTTTGCGACTGTCAGACCCCCTGCCTAGCGTGTCGTGAGGCTCGGTGAGTGAGGGCCGTGGAAGGAGTGTGCATGTCGATCGCCGACATCTCGGAAGAGCGCCTCGGTGGACGGCGCGAACCCGATCGCACTCCGCCGCACGACCTTCTCGCCGAGCAGAGCACCCTGGGCGGCATGCTCCTGTCGGGCGACGCGGTGGCGGATGTCATCGAGGCGCTGCGCAGCACCGACTTCTACGTGCCCAAGCACGAGCTCATCTTCGAAGCGATCCTCTCGCTGTACTCGCACGGCGAGCCGACCGACGTCATCGCCGTCACCGATGAGCTGATCAAGACCGGCGATCTGCAGCGCTCCGGCGGCGCCGACTACCTCCACTCGCTCACCTCCATCGTGCCCACGGCGGCCAACGCCGCCTACTACGCCTCGATCGTCCGGGAGCGCGCGCTGCTGCGCCGCCTCGTCGAGGCCGGCACGCGCATCGTGCAGATGGGCTACAACGGGCAGGGCGATGCGCTCGACCTCGTCAACAACGCACAGGCCGAGATCTACTCGGTCACCGGCGCCGAGCAGGCCGAGGACTACGTGCCGCTCCAGATCGCCGTCGACGCCGCCGTCGAGGAGATCGAGGCCGCGCGGGGCCGCGACGGACAGATGACCGGCATCCCCACCGGGTTCGCGGGGCTCGACCAGCTCACCAACGGCCTCCACGGCGGCCAGATGATCGTCGTCGCCGCCCGACCCGCCATGGGAAAGTCGACGCTCGCGCTCGACTTCGCGCGGGCATCGGCCATCAAGAACAACCAGCCGACGATCTTCTTCTCCCTCGAGATGGGCAAGAGCGAGATCGCCATGCGCCTCATGAGCGCCGAGGGCGCTGTGCCGCTGCAGAGCATGCGCAAGGGAAACCTCGACAGCCGCGACTGGACGACGATCGCCTCGACGCGGGGTCGTATCAACGACGCCCCGCTCTACATCGACGACAGCCCCAACATGACGCTCGTCGAGATCCGCGCCAAGTGCCGCAAGCTCAAGCAGCGCGTCGGACTGAAGATGGTCGTCATCGACTACCTGCAGCTCATGACCAGCGGAAAGCGCGTCGAGTCCCGCCAGCAGGAGGTCTCGGAGTTCTCGCGCGCGCTCAAGCTCCTCGCCAAGGAGCTGCAGGTGCCGGTGATCGCGCTGTCGCAGCTGAACCGTGGTGCCGAGCAGCGCGCCGACAAGAAGCCCGCGATCAGCGACCTGCGTGAGTCGGGCTCGATCGAGCAGGACGCCGACATCGTCATCCTGCTCCACCGCGAGGCCGCGTACGAGAAGGACAGCCCACGCGCGGGCGAGGCCGACCTCATCGTCGCCAAGCACCGCAACGGCCCCACCGACACGATCACCGTCGCCTTCCAGGGCCACTTCTCCCGCTTCACCGATATGGCGGGCGACTTCCAGTAGGCGCAGACGCCGGCGTCCGGGAACGGAGGGCGGCGTGCTCGGAGCGGAGGATCGCCCACACCTGCTTGTCGTGGAAGGCTCCGCCGTTGAGCCACGCCCCGCGCAGGGTGCCCTCGAGGCGCATCCCGACCCGCTCGGCGACCGCCGCACTGCGGACGTTGTCGGCTCGACAGCGCCACTCGGCCCGGTTGAGGCCGCGCTCGATCAGGGCCCAGTCGAGGAGGGCGGTGACCGCGCGGGTGACGAGCCCTCGTCCCTCGGCGGCGGGCTCGAGCCAGCAGCCGATCTCGCACACCCCGGCGGCCGCGCTGAAGCTCACGAACATCACCCCGCCTCGCAGCACGTCGTCGACCCAGATTCCGTAGAGGCGCCCTCCGTCGCCGGCGGCGGTGTTCGCGTAGCGCGCCAGCGTCGCGGCGGCACCGTCGACGGAGGTGGTGACGAACGAGGGGCCGACCCAGGGGCGGATGTGCTCCCGCGCGCGGTCGAGGTGCTCGGCGAACTCCTCGGCGTGCCAGACCTCGAGGGGTCGCAGGTGGGCGCTCGGGCCGAGGTCGAGTCGGAACATGGCCCACAGCCTTGCATAACACTCGTTATGTCGTCCATACTGAGCCGGTGACCGGGCCCGATGCGCACCAGCGCCGGCGAGAGGATGTCGCGGCGGCGGTGTGGCGCGTCCTCGACCAGGCCGGCTTCGCGGGACTGTCGATGCGCGCCGTCGCGCGGGAACTCGACGGCACCACCGGCATCGTCACGCACTACTTCCCGACGAAGCGGGAGCTGACGAGCTTCGCCCTGGAGCTGCTGGCGGACAGATCGGGGGCCCGCGAACGCCCCGCGGCCCCGCCCGGGCTCGCCGCGCTGCGGGCCGCCCTGCGCGGCATGCTCCCCCTCGACGAGGCCTCGCGCACGGCGAACCGCATCTGGGTCTCGTCGTGGGATGCCGCCCTCGCCGACGAGCGGCATGCCGCCGAGCACGCCGAACGATACCGCGCCAGCCGCAAGAAGATCGCCGCCCTCGTGACGGACTCCCTCGCGGGCGGGGAGCGCGACGACGAGAGCGTCGATCGGATCACGCAGACCCTGCACGCGTTCGTCCTCGGCATGACGGTCCAGGCCGTGCTCGACCCCGACGCCTACCCGCCGGAGCGCCAGACCGCCCTGCTCGACGCTCTGCTCGCCGTCCACGTGCATGCCTGATCGTCCGGAGACGCACCCGCCCGGCGCGTTCGCGCGCTACTGGGCGGCGGCGACCATCAGCTCGTTCGGGGCGACGGTCACCGCCGTGGCGATGCCGGTGCTCGTCGTGCAGCTGCTCGCGGCGACGCCGCTCGAGGTGGGGCTGGTGAACGCGGCGCAGTTCGTGCCGTACGCGCTGCTCGGACTGATCGCCGGGGTGTACACCGACCGCTGGCGACGCAAGCCGATCCTGGTGTGGGCGAGCGTGGGACGGGCACTGTCTCTCGGCTCGATCCCCGTGCTCTGGTTCACCGGCATCCTGCAGACGTGGATGCTCATCGTCGCGCTGCTGCTGTTCGGCGCGTTCTCCGTCTTCGGCTTCGCCGCCACCCAGTCCCTCCTGCCGCGGCTCGTCCCGCGCTCCCGTCTGCTCATGGCCAACGCACGCCTCGACCAGAGCGATGCCGCGGCGCAGACGCTCGGGCCCACGGTGGGGGGTGCGCTCGTCGGCCTCCTCTCCGCCCCCGTCGCCATCGTCGTCAACGCCGTCAGCTATCTCGTCGACGCCGTGCTCGTCGCCGGCATCCGCGTGCAGGAGCGACCGGCCGTCCGCACGCGCCTCGATCTCCGGGCCGACATCGTGGAGGGACTCCGCTGGACCTATCGGCAGCGCATCCTCGGACCGCTGACCGTCTCCACGCACGTGTGGTTCCTCGCCAACGGTGCCGCGATGACGGTCCTGTCCCTGCTCGCCCTCCGGGCACTCGGGTTCACCGCGTACACCTACGGGCTGCTCCTCACGGTGTTCGGATTCGCCAGCCTCGTGGGCGCCTTCTTCGCCCCGCAGATCAGCACCCGCCTCGGCGCGGGCCGCACGATCATCCTCGCGCGCGGCGCGTACCCGATCGCCTGGCTGCTCGTCGTCGCGGCGCCCGGCACCGCGGCGGGTTCCGCGATGCTGTTCGTCGCGCTCGCCCTGCAGGGCCTGGCGATGGGCTCCGAGAACGCCGCCGAGCAGTACCTGTGGCAGACACTGACCCCGGACGGGATCCTCGGTCGGTCGAACGCCACCCGACGAGCCGGCAACAGGACGCTGGCCGCCGCGGGCGCGCTGCTCGCGGGGATCTTCGTCGGCGTGGTGGGGGAGAGGCCCGCGCTCGTGCCCGTCGCGCTGCTCTTCGCGATCGCGGCGCTCGTCGCGTGGGCCTCGCCCCTGCGCCACCGGACCGACCCGCACGACGGCGAGGGCCCGGAACCCGTCAGCGGGTGACGCTGGCGCTCCACGTCACACCGAAGCGGTCGGTGAGCATGCCGAACCCGGGGCTCCACGCCGATGCGGCGAGCGGCTCGACGACCGTGGCCCCGGACGCCAGTGCATCCCAGTAGCCCTTCAGTTCGTCGAGGCTGTCGGCGCCGAGGGAGACGAACATCGCCTGGTCGGTGACCGTCGTGCCGTGCTCGCGACGGGTCGCGCCGCCGCCGGCGATGCCTCCCTCGGTCTCGCCGGGGATGTCGTAGCCCATGATGCGGAAGCCGCTGTCGGCGGCGACGAGACCGAAGAGGACTGCGTCCGCTCCGGGCAGGTCGGCGGGCATGCCCGCGTCGCCGTAGCTGGTGACGACGAGATGGCCGCCGAAGACGGACTGGTAGAACTCGAGCGCCGGGCGCGCGTCGCCGCGGAAGTTGAGGTGGGTGGTGGTCTGGATGGTCATCTGTGCTCCGGAGGATGCGGTCGGAAGGGTGATGTCCGGACTCTTCCGCTCATATAGGTCTGTTCATGGCCTATATCGGATCTAGGGTGAACAGCATGGCGACGACGGAGAGGCTGCTCACCGTGCTCTCGCTGCTGCAGACCCGGCGGGACTGGCCGGGGTCGGTGTTGGCCGCGCGGCTCGGGATCAGTCATCGCACGGTCCGAAGGGACATCGAGCGCCTGCGTGAGATGGGGTACCGCATCCATGCGACGCGGGGTCCCGACGGCGGATACCGGCTGGAGTCCGGCGAGGAGCTGCCACCGCTCCTGTTCGACGACGACCAAGCGCTCGCCGTGGCGATCGCGCTGCGGACGGCCCCGGCCCTGGGTGCGGGCATCGGCGAGGCGGCGATCCGCGCCCTGGGCACGATGCGTCAGGTGATGCCTTCTCGGCTTCGCCACCGCCTCGACGGCCTCCTGGTGACGACGGTGCGGCAGCCCGGCGAGGCGACGCCGGCCACCGTTTCGCTGGAGGTCCTCGTCGCGCTCGCTCAGACGATCCGCGATCGCCAGACGCTGCGCTTCGACTATCCCGGGCGAGGCGGCGCCGACGCGGAGACGGAGACGCTCACTCCTCGGCGGGCCGAACCCCACCACCTCCTCACGTCAGAGGGCCGCTGGTACCTCGTCGCGTGGGACCTCGACCGTGAGGACTGGCGGCTCTACCGTGCCGATCGCATCCGCCCGCGCATCCCCCACGGAGCGCGCTTCGCGCCGCGGACCGTCCCGGGCGGCGACGTCGGCGAGTTCGTCGCTGCGCGCTTCCGGGGCTCGGACGTGAACGAATGGCCCTGCCGCGGCAGCGTCGTCCTCCACCTTCCGGCCCCCGAGGTGCGGCCGTTCGCCGGCGAAGGACGGGTCACCGCGATCGACGAGCACACCTGCACGCTGGAGGCGGGGTCGTGGTCGTGGGGATCCCTCGCCGCGTGGTTCGGACGGTTCGAGGCGGCGATGGACGTGGTCGGACCGCCCGAGCTCCGCGCCGCCTTCGCGACCCTCGCCGGACGGTACGCGGCTGCGGTCACCGTGCCGGCGGCTGGGGCTCGATCGCGTCGGTGATGCGCGTGACGATGAGCCACGCGAGGGGAGCGGCGGCCAGGAGCGCCGCCTCGCTCACGATGGAGACGACGGAGGCGGCGGCGATCTCCTGGAGAGTCGAGGACGGCATGACCATCGCGCCGACGGTGCCGATGACACTGGATGCGAGCCACAGCGTCCACCACACGCCGAGGATCGGCGGGCGCAGTGCGGCACGCGACGCTCCGGCGAGATCAGAGACGTTCTGGAGCGGGAACCACCACGCGACGATCGGGATGAACCACGACCCTGCGTGCCAGCCGGGGGAGCGGCGCACCGACCCGGCGGGAAGCGACGCGGCCGCGCGATACTGCCACACGGCCCAGCAGATGCCGGCCGGAACGACCACGAGCAGCGACAGGATCGCGACGCCCAGGAACATGCCGTCGTACGCCTCGAGCGCCCCGAGCTCGGCGGAGCCCGAGAGGAATGCGTCGATCGCGACGATGCCGTAGAGCTCGACGGCGATCGTGAGAACCGCGGTCGCGGCGGCGGCGACGATCAGCCAGCGGACCGCGGCCGCGAGCCCGCGGATCGGTCGCGCCGGGGGCGGCGCCTGGGCGGTGTGGAACGCGGGCTCGGGGGGAGTCACGGAGTCGCTCACGGGGTCCTCTGTCGTCGGGGGAGAGAGCTTGCCCGAACACTAACAGGCGCGCGCATCGCCGCTCGCGCGCTTGCCAGATCGATCGATAAACGATAGATTTCTCTCGTCCATCGATGAGAGGTGTCGTCATGACTCAGCCCACGATCGCGGTCCTCCGCGGGATCATCGCGCTGGCGCTCGCCGGTTCGGTGATCGTCGAGGCGATGATCCTTCCGGCCGTCTGGCGAGACACCGAGGGCACCGAGCTGTGGCGTCGGGTGGTCCTGGTGACCCTGCTCGCCCTGTTCGTCGGGGCGATGCAGGTCATCGCAGTCTGCGTCTGGCAGCTGCTCACGAAGGTGCGGCAGGGGTCGGTGTTCTCGCGGTCCTCGTTCGGCTACGTGGATGCCGTCATCGTGTCCCTCGCGGCCGCAGCGGTCGTCGTGTTCGGGCTGGCGGCGCTGATGGCGGCGGGGGAGGCGGCCCCGGGGGTGGTCGGCCTCGTCTGCGGCGCGGCGCTCGTGTTCGGCGGGGTCGCGCTGGTCGTCGTCGTGATGAGGGCGCTGCTGCGCCAGGCGATCGACCGGGAGAGCGAGGCGCGCACGCTGCGTGCGGAGCTGGACGAGGTGGTCTGATGCCCATCGTCATCGACATCGACGTCATGCTCGCGCGACGCAAGATGGCGGTGGGGACCCTGGCGGAGCGGGTCGGGATCACTCCCGCGAACCTGGCGGTGCTGAAGAACGGGCGCGCGAAGGCGGTCCGCTTCACGACGCTCGACGCGCTGTGCGAGGCACTCGACTGTCAGCCCGGCGACCTCCTGCGATGGGAACCCGGCGACGACGAGTGAGCTGACGTTCCGACGGAGGGATCGCCTCGGATGAAGCATCAGAACGGCGGTGCGTCGTCGGATTCCGGCGCGACCCGGTCGTGCGGCACGAACGCGACGACGGTCGGAGCGTCGTTGAGATAGGTGCGTCCGGTGGGCGAGCGGAACTCGAGGCGACCGCCGCCCAGTTGCCGGACGCGCCACGGGGAGGCGTGCTTCAGCCGGTGATGCCGGCGGCAGAAGAGCGCGAGGTTGGATGCCGCGGTGTCGCCGCCCTCGGCATAGGCGACGGTGTGGTCGGCGTCGCAGCGGCGGGCGGCACGACGGCATCCCGGCCACCGGCAGTGCTCGTCACGCGCGTCGATCAGCCGGCGGAGCGCGGCGGACGGCCGATAGCGGTCGCAGGCGAGCACCTCACCGGTGAGGGGATGCTGGACGACACGCTCCCACCCCGGAGCGGCGGCCGCGAGTCGCCGGGCGGTTCCGGCGTCGATCGGACCGTGCCCGTCGAGGATCGCCGGATCGTCGTCGACGCCCGCGAGGGTGAGGAGGGGCACCGTGACCCTGACGGCAGCGCCTCCCGCGCGGAGGTCGGGATGCGCGGCCGGTGCGCCGCCGATCAGCAGGTCGCACAGCACATCGGCGCGGCGCTCGTCGAGGCACCGGTCGTCGCGCTCCCCGTCGCCGTCGACATCGTCGTCGTCGTCGACCGCCGCTGCGAGGTCGCTGACGCGCTCGAACGCGGCCCGCGCGAGGGCGGCGGGCAGATCGGCGACCAGCCGGGTGAGGCCGTCTTCGATGTCGTACAGCCGCACGCGCCGGCGTTCGTGCGCTCGACGCTGGCGGTCGTCGACGAGGTCGCGCTGCAGTCGTGCGGCGATGGTCCGCGCAGCCGCCCGCACCCGTGCGGCCGATTCCGCCACCGCGACCTCGAGCACACGGCGCTCGTACTCGGCCCGCAGTCCGTCGTCTTCCACGGCCGCGCCGGCGTCGAGGATCGCCGCGGCGTGACGCTCGTCGATCGCTCCCGCCCGGAGCGCGCGCAGTGTCGCGGGGTAGCGGTGGACGAGGGCGGACCCGCTGTCCAGCCAGCCGTGGACGGTCCGGTCGCCCACCCGCAGTGCGGCGCCGAGCTCGGCGACCACCTCACGCAGGGGGATGTCATCGCCGAGCGCGCCGCGGTGCTCCACACCCGCGGCGGCGCGCTGCTCGACGCGGACGGCCACGAGGTCGAGCGCTTCGGCGCACAGGTCCGCGCGCTCGGCGTGCAGCCGCGCGATCTCGCGGCGGATGTGCTCCGCACGCGTCACGACCGCGTCGAGCTCGACCCAGTGCGGATCGACCCCGTGCGGATCGACCCCGTGCGGATCAACCCCGTGCGGTCGGTGCGGCTGGGTGATCGGATCCATGGCTCTCCTGACGTCGAATGCGTCAGGAGGCTTCGTCCTGCTCTACCCACATCGCCCGCATGAATGGCGCGGGCGATGTCTTTCAGGTTAGTCACCCCCTCCGACATCGCCCTTGCGGCCATCTCCTCGGCGGACAGTACAGCGGTCCGTGTACTCTCGGCGTATGACCGCGGCGACCCTCACCCACACCGCCGCACTCACCCGGCTCGGTCACGCGCTGTCCGACGCCACGCGCGCCCGCACCCTGCTCGCCCTGCGCGACGGGCCCGCGTATCCCTCCGACCTGGCCGAGGCCCTCGGCGTCTCACGCCAGGTGATGTCGAACCAGCTGGCGTGCCTGCGCGGCTGCGGTCTGGTCGACGCCACGCCGGAGGGCCGCCGCACCGCGTACCGCCTCGCCGATGAGAACCTCGCGCCCGCGCTGGCGGAGCTCCTCCGCGTCGCCCTCGTCGTCGAGCCGGACTGCTGCGCCGACTCCGGGTGCCGCTGCGCATGAGCACCGCACCCGCCACTGGCAGTCGTGGGCACGTGTTGCAGCGACGCATCCGATGGATCGTCGCCGCCACGATCGCCTACAACGTCGTCGAGGCGGTCGTGGCGCTCACGGCGGGCACCATCGCGTCGTCGGCGGCGCTCATCGGTTTCGGCCTGGACTCCACCATCGAGGTGCTGTCGGCGGCGGCCGTGGCCTGGCAGTTCACGCGGCGCGACCCGGAGCGCTGGGAGAAGCCGACGCTGCGGGTGATTGCGGTGGCCTTCTTCGCGCTCGCCGGCTACGTGACCGCGAGTTCCCTGATCGCCCTCGTCGTCCGCGTCGAGGTCGGGCATTCCCCCGTCGGGATCGCGCTCACCGCGCTGAGCGTGGCCGTCATGCCGTTCCTGTCGTTCGCGGAGCGCCGGGCGGGACGTGAGCTCGGCTCGGCCACGGCGGTCGCGGACTCGATGCAGACGCTGATCTGCACCTATCTGTCGGCGGCGGTGCTCGTCGGACTGGTGCTCAACAGCCTGTTCGGATGGTGGTGGGTGGATGCCCTCGCCGGCCTGTTCATCGCGGGGATGGCCGTGCGGGAAGGCCTCGAGGCGTGGCGCGGCGACGCCTGCGCCACGTCGGTCGGCATGCTGCTCGACGGCGACGGCGACGGCGACGGCGAAGGTGAGGGCAACTGATCTCCGTGTCTGGGATAAATAAGTATGTCTAATATTCTGTAGACAGCATTGAATATACTCAGTAGAGTGTCGATATCCGACGGTGCGGTCGCACCCCGGATCACGACTATCAACGGAGATATTCATGAGCACTGTCCGCCGTCCCAGCCGCCGTGCGGCTGCGGGGATCGTCCTGGCCGCCGGGCTCGCGCTGACGGGACTCGCCGCACCGGCGTCCGCGTCGACCGCGGCCGATGCGGACGTCGCCTTCGACGCGTTCATCGACGCGTTCTGGGACCCGAGCGAGAAGTACTTCTTCACCAACAGCGACCACGTCATCGACCCCGCGCACGCCTACGGACCCGAGGACGGACTGTACACCGACTTCTGGTGGGAGGCGCAGCTGTGGGAGACGGTGATGGATGCGTACGAGCGCACCGGCGACCCCGGGCAGCGCGACCTCATCGACGACGTGTACGACGGGTTCGTCGCGTTCTACCCGACGTTCGCCAACAACTACAACGACGACATCGGATGGTGGGCGAAGGCCTCCATCCGCGCGTACGAGCTCACGGGCGACCCGCGTTACCTCGACCGGTCCGAGGATCTCTTCGACGGCATCTGGGCGGAGTGGGACACGACCTACGGCGGCGGCATCTGGTGGCGGAAGGATCCCCACGACCAGAAGAACGTCGCGACGAACGCTCCCGCGGCCATCACGGCGACGCAGCTGTACCAGGCGACCTCCGACCCCGCTTATCTCACGAAGGCGCAGCAGCTGTTCGACTGGGTCGACGACCGGCTCCAGGTCGACGGCCACGTGTACGACCACCTCGAGGGACCCGGTTCGGGAACGCTCGTGAAGTGGGACTTCACGTACAACTCGGGCAACTACATCGGAGCGGCCGTGGCGCTCTACGAGGCGACGGACGACGCGACCTACCTCGACAAGGCGATCGCGGCGGCCGACTGGACCACGACCTTCCTCACCAACGGCGGCACCTTCAACGACGAGGGCATCGACGACGGCGCCGGGTTCAAGACCATCCTGATCCGCCACCTCGCCAGGCTGGCCACCGTCCACGGGCAGACGCAGTACCTGCCCCTCCTGCAGGCCAACGTGACGCAGGCGTGGGACCACCGGCGCACCTCCGACGACCTCGTCGGATCGAACTGGTCGATGCCCACTCCGGCCGGCCGGCTGCAGAGCCTCACGGCCGCCGCCGTCGTCAGCGCCCTGCAGGTCGTCCCCGCGAGCGGATACTCGGGACCGCAGCCGGGGACCGGCATCCACGACGCCGAGAACGCCGTGACGACGAACCTGAACGCCGAGAGCACCAGCACCGGGTTCCTGGGACGCGGCTACCTCGCCGGCTGGAGCAGCGACGGCCAGGCCGTCACCTTCCACGTCAACACCGCCGCCGCCGGCGCCCACGAGCTGCGCCTGCGCTACGCGGCCGCGGCCGGTGACGCGACCCGCCGCATCCTGGTGAACGGGGTGGCGGTCGGGGCGAACCATCTGTTCCCCGGCACCGGCTCGTGGTCGACCTGGGCCGAGACCGACCTCGACAACGTGGACCTCGATGCCGGGCACAACACCATCCGGATCGAGTACGCGAGCGGGTCGGGCAGCAGCCAGTTCCTGAACCTCGACCGACTGGTCGTGTCGCAGCAGCGCGAGGCGGAGGACGGCACCCGCCACGGCGGCATCGGCCTGGAGTCCTCGACCGCCGGGTACACCGGGTCCGGCTACCTCGCCGGATGGAACGGCAGCGGCCAGTGGGTCGACCTGTCGGCGACCGTCGTGAAGGCAGGGCGCTACGACCTCACCTTCCGCTACGCCGCCGGCGCCGGGAACGCCTCCCGCTACCTCTTCGTGAACGGCGCCTCCGTGGTGTCGAACCTCGCCTTCCCGTCGACGGGATCGTGGGGGCAGTGGCGGACGGTGACCGTCGAGGACGTCGCGCTGACAGCCGGCGCCAACACGATCTCGCTGATCTTCGAGACGTCGAACGGCAGCAGCAACTGGCTGAACCTCGATCACCTCACCCTGCGGTACGTGCAGCACTGATCGCTCCCTCCCCTCGACCGCACCCGACCCTCAGGAGACCCGTGGACCTCTTCTCCCCCTCCCACGCCGACCGGCTCACCGCCCGCATCGCGGAGCAGCTGGGCGACGAGGTGGCGGCGATCTTCCGCCGCTGCTACCTCGACACGCTCGAGAAGACGATCGAGCTCCTGCCGGACGGCTCGGCGTTCGTGGTCACCGGCGACATCCCCGCGATGTGGCTGCGCGACTCGGCGACCCAGCTGACGCCCTACCTGCACTTCCTCGCCGACGATCCCGCGCTGGCCGATACCGCGGTCGCCGTGTCCCGGCGCCAGCTGGCCTTTGTCCGCCTCGACCCGTACGCCAACGCGTTCAACGCCTCGGCCAGCGGCGCCGGGCACCACGGCGACCTGACCGAGATGTCGCCGTGGGTGTGGGAGCGGAAGTACGAGGTCGACTCGCTCGCGTACCCGATCCAGCTCGCCCACGACCTGTGGACCCTCACCGGTCGGACCGACCACCTGGCGGACTTCCCCGAGGCGGCCCGCCTGATCGTGCAGCTGTGGCGCACCGAGCAGCACCACGAGGAGCAGTCGCCCTATCGATTCCAGCGGTTCGACGGCGCGCCCACCGACACGCTGTCCCGGGACGGCCGGGGAGCGCCGGTCGCGGTGACCGGGCTCACCTGGTCGGCCTTCCGGCCGAGCGACGACGTCTGCTCGTTCCCCTACAACATCCCGGCGAACATGTTCGCCCACGTCGAGCTGGGGCACATCGCCGAGATCGCCCGGGAGGTGTTCGACGACGACGAGCTCGCCGCGTCGGCCCTCGCCCTGCGCGACGACCTCGGGGCGGCGCTCGCCGAGCACGCCACCGCCGCCGCCCCGAGCGGCGACGAGGTGTGGGCCTACGAGGTCGACGGACGGGGCGGCGCGCTGCTCGCCGACGACGGGAACACCCCGAGCCTCCTCTCGCTGCCGCTCCACGGCTGGTGCGCGATCGACGATCCGCTGTACCTCCGCACCCGGGCGTTCATCCTGAGCGCCGACAACCCGTACTACTGCATCGGATCGGCCGCCTCGGGTGTCGGCAGCCCCCACACCCCGCCCGACACGGTGTGGCCGATCGCCCTGGCGGTGCAGGGTCTCACGGCGCGGGACGACGCCGAGCGCCGGGCCGTGCTCGACACGCTGCTGCGCACCCACGCCGGCACCGGCGTGATGCACGAGTCGTTCCACAAGGACGACCCGACGATCTTCACGCGCCCCTGGTTCTCGTGGGCGAACGCGATGTTCTGCGAGCTGGTGCTCGACATCGCCGGGCTGCGGACGCATCGCCGCACGCCGGTCGAGGCGGTGGCGGGATGACCACTCTCACGCGTCTGAACGAGACGGTGCGCGACCCCGAGACCGCGCAGGCGCAGCAGCCGCCGCGCTGGTGGCGAGGCCGCCGCGGCGAGAACGGCGCCGTGCGCGCCACCCGCCGGCAGCAGGCGATCAGCGGCTGGGTGTTCCTCGCCGTGCCGGTCCTGCTGTTCGTCGCCTTCCTGCTGATCCCGCTGGTCGTGGCGATCGTCGTCAGCTTCACGGACTACGCGGTGGTCGGCGACTTCGAGTGGATCGGCGTGGACAACTACGCCCGTGTCTTCCAGGACCCGATCTTCTGGATCGCGCTGCGCAACACCGCCTACTACACGGCGCTGTTCGTGCCGCTCGGAGTGATCGTCGCACTCGGCACCGCCCTGCTGCTGAACCGCCGCAGCCGCGCGGTCCGCATCTTCCGCACCCTCTTCTACATCCCCGTCATCTCGTCGACCGTGGCGACGGCATCGATCTGGTTCTGGCTGCTGAACCCGCAGTACGGCCTGTTCAACGTCGTGCTCGGCTGGTTCGGGATCGACGGTCCCGCATGGCTCTACGACTCGCAGTGGGCGATGCCGGCGATCGTCATGATGAGCGTGTGGGCGGGCTTCGGCGCCAACATGCTGATCTTCCTCGCCGCCCTCCAGGGCGTCCCGTCGGAGCTCATCGAAGCGGCACGCCTGGACGGCGCCAGCAGCTGGCGGGTCTTCTGGCACGTCACCCTGCCCGCCATCTCGCGGACGATGTTCCTCGTCGTCACGCTGCTGCTGATCGCCGCGTTCCAGGTGTTCGACCAGGCCTACGTGCTCACCAAGGGCGGTCCGGGCAACTCGACGCTGACGCTCGTCTACTACATCTACGACCGCGGCTTCGGACGCCTCGAGATGGGCTACGCCTCGGCGCTGTCGTTCATCCTCTTCCTCATCATCCTCGTGTTCTCGCTGGCCAACGCCCGCATCACCAACCGGAAGGACCTCTCATGAGCGCCACCTTCACGCCGAAGCAGCGTGCCACGCGGCGACGGTTCTTCCGCTCGGCGCTCTGGTACGTCGCGGTCGTCCTCGTCAGCATCTCGACGGTCCTGCCGCTGGTGTGGACGCTGTCGACGTCGCTGAAGCCGGAGAGCGAGGTGCTCTCCGGGGCGCTCGAGATCATCCCCCGCAGCCCCACCTTCGACAACTACGTCGCCCTCTTCGCGGACGGCACCTTCGGGCGCTACCTCGTGAACTCGTTCGTCCTCGCCGTCGGCGGCACCCTGACCAACGTGTTCTTCGGCAGCCTCGCCGGCTACGCGCTCGCCAAGCTCCGCTTCCCGGGTCGCAGCAGCGTGTTCGCCACGTTCCTGGCCTCGATGATGGTCCCCGCGATCGTGACGATGATCCCGACGTTCCTGGTGCTGCGCTACTTCCCGCTCGCCGGCGGCAACGACCTGCTCGGCCAGGGCGGGGTCGGCATGATCAACAGCTACGCGGCCGTGCTCGTGCCCTTCGCCGCGGGGGCGTTCGCCGTCTTCTTCATGAAGCAGTTCTTCGAGTCGCTCCCCGACGAGATCGGCGACGCGGCGCGCATCGACGGCGCGGGGGAGTTCCGCATCTTCCTCAGCGTCTACTTCCCGCTGTCGACGGCGGGCGCCGCCGTGCTCGCCGTCCTCACCTTCCAGGCCGGATGGAACAGCTTCCTCTGGCCGCTGATCGCCCTGAACAACCCCGAGATGTACACCGTCCAGATCGGACTGTCGGCCTTCATCAACGAGTACGAGACCGACTACGGCCCGCTGATGGCCGGCACGATCGTCGCCAGCCTGCCGGTGCTGCTGGTCTTCGTCCTCGCACAGAAGTACATCGTGCAGAACTTCACCGGCTCGGCCGTCAAATGACGGCCTCCACCACGTCCGGACGCACCCGGTCCGCACGGCCCGCACCAACATTCAAGGGAGAAATGCAATGAAGACATCACCCCGGCGGTTCCTCGCCCTCGGTGTCGTCACCGTCGCCGCGATCGCGCTCGCCGCCTGCAGCGGGACGACCACCGACTCCGGCGACTCCGGCGACGGCCCCGAGAAGGTGACGTTCTGGGGTTCCTGGTCCGGCGACCAGGTCGCTCAGCTCGAAGCCCAGGCCGACGCCTACAACGCCGCCCAGGACGCCTACGAGGTGACCTACGTGCCGCAGGAACTCGTCGAGGAGAAGCTGCTCACCGGTCTGGCCTCGGGCGACGTGCCCGACGTGGTGCTCTGGGACCGCTACAACACCCCGATCTACGTCGACAAGAACGCCCTGGCGCCCATCGACGAGTACATCGAGGCGGACGGCGTGGACATGAGCCAGTTCTACGACCAGGCGCTGAGCGAGCTCGTCATCGACGACGTCACCTACGGCATCCCGCTGCTGGTCGACAACCGGTCGCTGTTCTACAACGTCGAGGCCCTCGAGGAGGCCGGTGTCGAGCCGCCCACGACCTGGGACGAGCTGGCCGCGGTCGCCGAGGCGACCACCGTCTCGGAGGGCGGCTCGCTCGCGCGCGCCGGCTTCCAGCTCAACGATCCGGGCCTGTTCAACATGTGGCTGACGCAGGCCGGCGGCCAGATGTACAGCGACGACGAGCAGACCACCGCCTTCAACAGCCCGGAGGGGCTGGAGGTGCTGCAGTTCTGGCAGAGCCTGCTCGACGCGGGCGTGTACGAGCTCGGCTTCGGCGAGGGCGTCGACGCGTTCGCCGAGGGCAACGTCGCCCTCAAGCTCGACGGTCCGTGGGCCCTGGGCGGCCTCGACGCGGCCGGCGTGGAGTACGGCATCGTTCCGCCGCCGTCGGGCCCCGACGGCGGGCAGGGTGCAGGCATGGGCGGGTTCGGCCTGGTCATCCCGCAGGGCGCGAAGAACGCCGAAGGCGCCTGGGACTTCATCACCTGGTGGACGACGCAGCCCGAGAACGGCGTGTCGTTCGGCGAGATCTCCGGCTGGATCCCCGCGAACATCGAAGCGGCCAACGACCCGTACTTCACCGACAACCCGAAGTACTCCGCCTTCATCGAGACGCTCGAGTTCGCGAAGGTCCGCTCCCGCATCCCCGGCGCCTCCGACGTGGAGGGCAAGGCCCTGATCCCGCAGCTGGAGCGCTTCCTGGCCGGCGAGATCAGCGCCGAAGACGCCCTGGCGGAGGCTCAGAGCCTCGGCGACCAGATCCTCGCCGACAACCGCTGACCGACACGCGGCGGACGGGGGGCGCACCCCCGTCCGCCGCACCGATCCCCTCACCCCGATCCCCTCACCCCGATCCGCTCTGGAGCCTTCATGACCACCGCATCGCGCACCGCCCCGCAGACCGAATGGGACGACCGCGCGTCGCTCGCGCAGGACAGCCTCGACCACTTCTTCGGCGTCGACGGACCGCAGCTGCTCAACAACAGCCACCCCGCGGGCGACAACGCCACCTTCAACTACTGGTGGCTCGCGCACCTGATCGACGTGCGCGTCGACGCGTTCGAGCGAACCGGCGACCGGCAGTGGCTGGACAAGGCCGAGGCGGCTTACCGCAACATCCTCGAACGCAACGGCGGGTCGCTGTTCAACGACTACTTCGACGACATGCTCTGGTACGCGCTGGCGATCCTGCGTCTTCACGACGCCACCGGCGACGATGCCTACCTGCGCGACGCGATCGCCATCTGGAACCATGTCGTCGACCACGGCTGGAACGACACCATGGGCCCGAGTGTCGCGTGGCGCAAGCAGCAGCTCTACTACAAGAACACCCCCGCGAACGGTCCGTTCGTCATCCTCTCCGCCCGCCTGAGCGCGCGCGACGACGATGCGCGCTACCTCGACTACGGACTCGCCGCCTACCGGTGGCTCACCGACACGGTCGTCCGGCCCGACGGGTTCGTCGAGGACGGCATCAACCGCGAGGAGGACGGCGAGCTCGACCTCCACTGGCGCTTCACCTACAACCAGGGTCTCTACGTCGGGGCGGGCGTCGCGCTCGCCGGCGCGACCGGGGACGAGCGCTACCTGGACGACGCGTCGCGGACCGCGCTCACGGCGCTCGCCGAGCTGTCGGAGAACGGGATCTTCCGGCAGGAGGGCTCCGGCGGCGACGAGGGCCTGTTCAAGGGCGTCTACTACCGGTACATCGGCACGCTCCTCGATGCCCTCGACCCCGACTCCGACGCCGCCCGGGAGCTGGACGGGTTCGTGCGGACCAGCACCGACGCCCTGTGGCGCAGCGCGGTGCGTGACGGGCGGCTCCTCGCCGGCGACGACTGGTCGGCCCCGGCGGGCGACAAGGTGGACTTCTCCACGCAGCTGAGCGCGATCATGGCGCTCGAACTGCGCGCGCGTCGCGCCGCTCGCTGAGTCCGTCCCGACGGCGCCCCCCGCTCGGTGATACATTAAATATGTTGATTCGCGAGTGGGGGGCAACCGGATGACGGCGCTGTACCGGGCGGTGTACGACGACCTGCGGTCCGCGATCGAGCGCGGCGACCACCCGGTGGGGGAGCGGCTCCCCTCCGACGCGGAGCTCTCGGAGCGTCACGGGGTCAGCGCCATCACCGTCAAGAAGGCGCTCGACCTGCTCCGCGGCGACGGGTTCATCAGCCGGCGCCCCCGGGTGGGCACGATCGTCATCAGCGACGTCGCCACCGTCGCACCGGCCTCGCACTCGCTCACCCATCCGCTCGTCGGGCTGATCGTCACCAACTTCGACGACACCTTCGGCACCCGGATCATCGGCGGCCTGCTCGACCGGGCGAACGCGAGCGCCAACCTGCTGGTCAAGCGCAGCCTCGGCGACGCCTCGGCCGAGGACCGGCTCATCCGCTCGCTCGTCGACGGCGGGGTGCGCGCCCTCATCCTGCAGCCGAGCTCGTCGGTCTACATCCCGCCGGCCGTGCTCGAACTGGTGACCAAGGACTTCCCCGTCGTGATCCTCGACCGCGTCTTCGACGGGGTGCCGGTCGCGACGGTCTGCTCCGACAACGTGGTCGCCGGCCAGCAGGCCACCGAGCACCTGTTCTCGCTCGGCCACGAGGCGGTCGGCCTGGTCAGCTCCGACAGCACCGTGTCCACCCTGCGCGACCGCAGAGACGGCTACGTCAAGGCGCACGCGATGCACCACATCCCGCACGACGACGCGCTCGTGTTCGACCTGGTCCACTCCACGACGCCCGGCAGCACCGCGTCACCCGACGAGGACATCGACCTGCTCGAGGCCTACCTGCGGGCGCGCCCGGGGATGACCGCGGTCGTGGCGACGGAGTACAACATCGCCGCCATGCTGCGCGCGGCAGCCCTCCGGGTCGGACGGGACATCCCGGGCGACCTGTCGGTCATCTGCTTCGACCACCCCGACGCGTTCTACGACCCGCTGCACTACCGCTTCACCCACATCCGCCAGGATCAGGAAGGGATGGGCGAGGCCGCCGTCGACCTCGCCCTCGACCTCATCCGCCAGCCCCGCGCGGTGCGGAAGGTCGCCCTCCCCACCGCCCTCGTGGTCGGCGAGTCGACGGACAGCAAGCGCTGAGCGGAGCGGGCGCCGGTATCGGCGCTCAGGGCACGCGGTAGCCCGCGGCGCGGAACAGCTCGTACCACTCCGCCCGGGTCAGCGGGATGTCCGACCCCTGGGCAGCCGCGCTCACCCGCTCGGGCGTGGTGGTGCCGAGGACGACCTGCATCTTCGCGGGATGGCGGGTGATCCACGCGGTCGCGATCGCGAGCGGCGGCACGTCGTACTGCGCCGCGAGCCGGTCGATGACCTCGTTCAGCTCGGGGTAGTCGGGGGAGTCCAGGAACACGCCGTTGAAGAATCCCGCCTGGAACGGCGACCACGCCTGGATGGTGATGCCGTGCAGCCGGCAGTAGTCCACGATCCCGCCGCCGTCGAGGGTCACGGCCTGGTCGGTGCCCTGCATGTTGGCCGCGACGCCCTGCGCGATGATCGGCGCGTGGGTGATCGACAGCTGCAGCTGGTTCGCCACGAGCGGCTGCCGCACGACGGACTTCAGCAGGTCGATCTGCCCGGGCGTGTGGTTGGAGACGCCGAAGGCGCGCACCTTGCCGGCGGCCTCGAGCTCGTCGAACGCGCGCGCGACCTCCTCGGGCTCGACGAGGGCATCGGGGCGGTGGAGCAGCAGGATGTCGATGTAGTCGGTGCGCAGGGCGCGCAGCGACCCCTCGACCTGGCCGACGATGCGCTCGTATGAGAAGTCGAAGTACGGCCCCTCCTTCACGATCCCGGCCTTGGTCTGGATGGTGACCTCGGCACGCTCGGACGGCGTGAGCTGCATCGCCTCGGCGAAGCGCTCCTCGCACTGGTGCATGTGAGAGCCGTAGATGTCGGCGTGGTCGAAGAAGTCGATGCCGGCGTCGCGGGCCACGCGCACGAGCTCGCGGATCTCGTCGTCGGACTTGTCGGTGATGCGCATGAGTCCGAGGACCACATTGGGGGCCAGCAGGTCGGGCCCGACGGGGACGGTCTTCATGGGGGAGCTCCTTCGGTCGTCTCCCTCCACGCTAGCCCGGGTCGGAGGGGTGGCCTAGTGTGGGGGCCGGCACGAGCCGACAGACGAAGAGGCGGACACGATGAAGCTGCTGCTCACCTCGGGCGGGGTCACCAACGAGGCCATCCGGGAACGACTCGTCCAGCTGCTCGGCAAGCCGATCGAGGAGTCGCGGGCGCTGTTCATCCCCACGGCGCAGTGGGGGCATCCGATGTGCGGGCCGGAGTCGGTGTGGGGCACGATCACCGGAGCCGGGGAGCACGGCCCGGGCCTGGGAGGGCTCGGCTGGAAGTCGGCGGGGGTCCTCGAGCTCACCGCCCTCCCCAGCATCGGCGCGGACCGCTGGATGCCGTGGGTGCGGCAGGCCGACGTCCTCCTCGTCGACGGGGGCGAGGCCGTGTTCCTCGCGCACTGGCTGCGCGAGTCCGGGCTGGCGGCGCTCTTCCCGTCGCTCGCCGAGACCGTGTGGGTCGGCGTGAGCGCGGGCAGCATGGTGATGACGCCGCGCATCGGCCCCCTCTTCGTCGAGTGGCAGCCTCACGGCGGCGACGAGACCCACGGCGGCGACGAGACCCTGGGCGTGGTGGACTTCTCGATCTTCCCGCATCTGGACTACCCGGGGTGGGAGTCGAACACCCTCGCGCGGGCCCGCGAATGGGCCGCGGCCATCGGTGTGCCGTCGTACGCCATCGACGACCAGACGGCCATCTCGGTGGTCGACGGCGAGGTCGACGTGATCTCGGCGGGCCACTGGGAGCGCTTCGACGGCGGCGCCGGCTAACCGGTCCGAGCGTCCGTCTCCATGCGCTGCGTTCCGATCACCGAGAGCAGCCGCAGCTTGTCGTAGCTCTCGGTCCCCGGCTGCGCGGTGATCACCAGCAGGGTCTGCCCCTGGTCGGGGTCGACGAGGATCTGGCACTGCGCTTCGATGACCCCCGTCTCGGGATGCTGGAGCCGCTTGTCGAGCACGTGGTGATCGCGGAGCTCGTGCTGCTCCCAGAGCTCGGCGAACTCCGTGCTGCGCTCGAGCAGCTCGGCCACCAGCGCGCCCGCGCGCGAGCGCGGTCCGTGTTGCGCGAACACGGCGCGGATGTCGGCGGTGAAGGCGCGCGAGTGGCGGGCATGGTCCTCGGCGGGATACACGTCGCGGGTGGGCGGATGCAGGAACCAGCGGTAGCCGATGCTGCGCATGGCCCCCTCGAAGCGCGTCTCGTCGCCGAACAGCACCCGCGCCGGCGGCGTCTGCGCGAGGGTCTCGCCGAGCGCGGTCATGACCTGCGCCGGGGTGTCGGCCAGCCGGTCCAGCACGCGCATGAGACCGGGGGAGACGTGGTCGGTGCGCACCGCACGCTCCGGGGCGCGGTGCCCTGCGAGGCGGAAGAGGTGGTCGCGCTCGGCGAGGGTCAGCCGCATGCCCCGGGCGATCGCGGCCAGCATCTGCTCCGAGGGCTGCGGTCCGCGCTGCTGCTCCAGCCGGCTGTAGTAATCGACCGACATGTCCGACAGCGCGGCGACCTCCTCGCGCCGCAGGCCCGAGGTGCGGCGGCGCGGGCCACGGGTCAGCCCCACGTCCTCGGGCTGCAGCGCCTCCCGCCGCTTGCGCAGGAAGTCGGCGAGCTGCGGTCTGTCCATACTCCGAGTCTCCGGTCGGGGCGCTGCGACTGCAAGGGATCGCCGATCCCCCTCAGCGGTGGGTCGCGCGCGAGCCGTCGCCCTCAGCGGGCAGTCGCCTCAGACGGGCAGCTGAGCCCCGAGCAGGCGCTCGGTCGCGTCCCACGCCCGGCGCGCGTCGTCGTCGCCCGCCAGCCGGGAGTACAGCGGCTGCTCGGCCGGCGGGCCGCCCAGGTGGCGCCATCCGCTCGGCCCGTAGAGCATCCCGCCCCGCGCTGCGGGATCGGTGCCCGCCATCACGGCCGGCAGGGCCGCCGACGCGGGGGTTCCGACGATGATGCCCCACCGCGACAGCGCGCGGATCACGCGCACGGCGCGCGTGTCCTCGCTCCGCCCGAGTCCGGGCTGGGCCGAGAGGAGGTTCGTCGGCGTGATGCCGGGGTGGGACAGCATGCTCCGCACTCCCCAGTCGCCGGCGACGCTCCGGCGGTCCAGCTCGACGGCGAACAGTCCGAAGAGGATCTTCGACGAGCTGTACGCCTCCATCGCGTCGTACCCGCTCTCCCAGTTCAGATCGTCCCAGTGGACGGATCGCTCGTCGGCCGCGATGCTCACCTGGCTCACGACCCGGCCGCGTGCCGCACGCAGCAGCGGCAGGAGGGCGGTCGTCAGGGCGACGTGCCCGAGGTGGTTGGTGGCGAGCTGCAGCTCGAAGCCGTCGGCGGACTGCTGACGGGTCGGCGGGGTCATGACGCCCGCGTTGTTGACGAGGAGGTCGAGCGGCCGGTCCTCCTCGATCAGCTCGCCGGCGAACCGGGCCACCGATTCCAGCGACGCCAGGTCGAGGGAGCGCACGTCCACGCGCGCTCCCGGCACCTGCTGCCGGATGCGGGACGCCGCGTCTTCGCCCTTGCGCGCGGTGCGGACCGGCAGCACGAGCTCGGCTCCCGCCCGCGCCAGGCGCAGGGCGATCTCGACGCCGACGCCGTCGCTGGCGCCGGTCACGACGGCGCGTCGGCCGGTGAGGTCGGGGACGGTGATGTCGATGGTCTTCGGCATGGCTGCTCCTCGCGGTTTCGGGGCGCGTGCGCGCCGCGATGTCCATGCTCGTCGGCGGATCCGCCGACGTTCAGGGCGCGCTCATCCCCGGATCGCGGATCCCCCGCTGCGTCTCGCGTGCCTCAGGCGGACTCGGCGGCGGCCTTCAGCCGGGCGAGCCCGCGGTCGAAGTCTTTCCCGACGGACTGCTGGATGCGCAGCAGCGGCGCCAGCAGCACCATGATCCCGCGGTTCTCGCCCTGCATCGTCCAGGTCACGCGCGTGCCCGATCCGACCGGCTCGAAGTCGAAGCGGGTCGGGCAGACCGCCGCGAACGGCTTGAGGAAGGCGAGGCGGATGCCGATCGACTGCGGGGTCGAGGTCTCGATCGTCATCTCCCCCTGCCCGACCTTGCCGTCGCCCTTCCACTCGTAGTGGGCCCCGACGCCGGCATCCGGCCCGCTGTAGGAGCGCTGCATGGTCGGGTCGATGTCCTCCCACGGCGACCAGGCGGACCACTTGTGGAAGTCGTCGACGAACGCATGGACCTCGGCGGGCGCGGCGGTGGTCTCGACCGAACGGGTGACGGTGTACGTGCTCATGCCGCCACCGTACTGCCGGCGCCGACCTCGCCATAGAGACAGACTTTTCTCCGGCAAACTTCCCCTCATCGCGTCATGACCGGAGCCCGGGGGAGTCCTTCCCCCTGAGCGCCACCTCTATGGCCCTCCGCCTCTTCCCGTGGGAGGCGGTGGTCCACTCCGGGGGGAGTGGTGGCGCGAGATCGGCCCCTCGGTGTGGGGGGCGGATCGGGCGGGGCGGTCGGACTTCCCAGGGTTCCAGACCGCCCCGCATTCCCCCGCCGCCCGGGGTCGCCTCCTCGTCGTGGCGTCCCTCTTGACGCGGCCTACTTTCTTCAAGAAAGTGGATGCATGCCGCTCCGCTCCGACTGGTCGTCGACCACGTGCCCGATCGCCCACGCCGCCGACGTCCTCGCCGACCCGTGGGTGCTCGTGCTGCTGCGCGAGTTCTTCTCGGGCCGGACCCGGTTCGACGAGCTCCGGTCCGCGACCGGGGCCGCCGACAGCGTGCTGGCGCGTCGGCTCAAGGCGATGGAGGCTGCGGGGGTGCTCACCCGCGTGGACACCGGCGGGTACGCGCTGACCGCAGCGGGCCGCGCGACGCTGCCGATCCTCCACGCCTACGCGAGGTTCACCCGCGAGGTCGACCCCGAGGGCCCGTGGGGACTCACCGTGTCCTGCGCTCGATGCGGCACGGTGGCGGAGTCCGCCGACTGGTGCACCCACTGCGACGCGGTGCTCGACGCCGACGCCGCGATGTGGTCGCGGCGGAGCATGGGCGGCGCCCCCTTCACCCTCGCGGCGTCGGCATGACCGCCGAGGCCGAGGCCCTCGATCCGGCCGGCCCGCCGTCGCCGCCGCGGCGGTTCCACCCCGCATGGCTCGTGGCGGCGGTGGCGTTCGTCGCGCTGCTCGCGGCCGCGGGATTCCGGGCCGCGCCCGGGGCGCTCATGGTGCCGCTCAACGAGGAGTTCGGCTGGTCGACGAGCGTCATGTCCCTCGCCGTCAGCGTGAACCTGCTCCTGTACGGCCTCACCGCGCCGTTCGCGGCCGCGCTCATGGATCGCTTCGGCATCCGCCAGGTCGTCGCGGCGGCGCTCACGCTCGTCGCGCTCGGCGCCGGCGGCAGCGTGCTCATGACCGCATCGTGGCAGCTCCTGGTCTTCTGGGGTCTCCTCATCGGACTCGGCACGGGCTCGATGGCGCTCGTGTTCGCCGCGACCATCGCGCAGCGCTGGTTCGTGCGGCGCCGGGGACTGGTCATGGGCGTCCTGACCGCGGGCTCGGCGACCGGTCAGCTCATCTTCCTGCCCCCCGTCGCCGTGGTCGCCGAGTCGGTCGGCTGGCGGGAGGCGTCGCTGCTGGTCGCCGTGGCGGCGCTGGCCGCGGTGCCCGTTGTCTGGATCGTCCTGCGCGATCACCCCGAGGACCGCGGGGTGCTGCCGTTCGGCGCGGACCCCGCGACGTACGCCGCGCCCGCGCGCGCGACCGGGAACGCGGCCCGTCGCGCCCTCGACGGGCTCGTCTTCGCGTCGCGGCACCGCTCGTTCTGGGCGCTCGCCATCGCCTTCGCCATCTGCGGAGCGACGACCAACGGGCTGATCGGCATCCACTTCATCCCCTCGGCGCACGACCACGGCATGCCCACGACCACCGCGGCCGGGCTGCTCGCGGTGGTCGGCGTCTTCGACATCGCGGGCACGGTGGCGTCGGGCTGGCTGACCGACAAGTACGACCCCCGCAAGCTGCTCGTGCTCTACTACGGCTTCCGCGGCGTCGGGCTCCTGCTGCTGCCGTGGCTGCTCGCCGAGACGGTGCACCCGAGCATGGTGCTGTTCATCGTCGTCTACGGGCTGGACTGGGTCGCCACGGTGCCGCCGACGGCGGCGCTGTGCCGGGAGATCTTCGGCGACAGGGGGACGATCGTCTTCGGATGGGTGTTCGCCGCCCACCAGATCGGCGCCGCTCTCGCCGCCCTCGGCGCCGGTGTCATCCGCGACGCGTTCGGCGAGTACACCTACGCCTGGTGGGGCGGAGCGGCGCTGTGCGCGATCGCGGCCGTGCTGTCGATCGCGGTGCGGAGGCCGCACCGGACGGCGGCGGAGTGATCGGGCCCGTCACTGCGCGGGCTGGTCGATGATCGCCGACGAGAGGGCTGTGCCGTTCAGCTCGAGGTAGATCCGTCGCTCCGTCACCGACAGGGTCATGTCGTTGCGGCGCTCGACCAGGGCGGCGGCCTGCTCGACGAAGCCGGGCTCGAAGCTGTGCAGCACCACCTCGTCGCCGCGATGGATCCGCTTGCCGGTCCATTGGGCGGCGACCTTCGCCGGGTCGCGGTGCGTGTAGACGGCCGTGCGCTCGGCCGAGGTGCTGCCGCGGTGCAGGCGCGCCGCGTCGGGCGCGCCGACCTCGATCCACGCGAGGAGCCGCCCCGTGAGGTCGCGCACCGAGACCGCCGGCTCGTCGGCCGACGCGATGCCCTCGCTGAAGGCGATCCCCTCCTCGTACTCCAGGCAGTAGGCGAGGACGCGCGTCATCATGAAGGCGTCGGTCTCGGCCGACTGCCGGGCCGTCCGCAGCGACAGCTCCTCGTAAACGCCGCGGTCGACGTCGGCCAGCTGGACGGTGAAGGTGTGCATAGTCGCGCCGATGGCCATGACGAACGAGCCTACGCGGGCGGGGGTGGTGCCGCGCGTCAGCCGGCGTCGTGCGCGACCCAGGCGGGGACCGCGAGCGTCGCGAAGGCGCCGCCCCGCAGCGGGACGGTGTGCCAGGCGGCCGTCACCGTTCCGTCGGCGGACTGCCGCACGATGAGGCGGTGCGGCGAGGTCGTCACCACCACGTGGATGAGGATGCCCTCGGCGTCGGCCGCGCCGCGCGCCGTCACGGCGACGTGCGTGCCGTCGCCCACGGGGGGTCCGACGACGACGGGCTCGCGCGACTCGGCCGGAACCGGAAGATCGAGCACCGTGCGCGTCCAGCCGGAGTCGCCGACCGGGACCGTCTGCGCGGCGCCCCCCGTGATCGCCGGCGGCAGGGTCACCGTCCAGCCGTGAGGTGCCGCCACGATCTCCGTGCCGGTGGCGTCCGGCTGCCCGTCCGGCGCGGGCGCGAGGGCGGCGCGGGCGTCCCAGGCGTCGAGCGAGGACGGCGCGCCGGCGGCGGGCGCGGCGTCCGGGGCGTCGTCTTCCGCGGCATCGGCGACCTCGACGGCCTCCACGAACCGCCAGAACGCCCGCATCGTGCGCTGCGTCTCCAGCGTCGCGCCCTGGTAGGCGATGACGAGCCCGTGCTCGGGGAGCACGACCGCGAACTGGCCGTAGGCGCCGTCGACCCGGAAGCCGTGGCGCCCCCGCCACACCTGATAGCCGTAGCCGTAGGTCCAGTCGTTCTCGGGATCGGCGGGCTGCGACGGGTCACGGGTGTCGGACCACGGCCGCGCCAGCTCGTCGACGTAGTCGGCCGGCACCACCTGCGCGCCGCCGAACCGTCCGCCGTCGGCGAGCAGCATGCCGATGCGTGCCAGATCGTGCACCGTCGGGTGGAACCCCGATGCGCCCTGCTCGATCCCGAACGCGGGCTTCATCCATCGCCGTCCGATGCCGAGCGGGTCGAGCAGCCGTGGCCGGAGGTAGTCCGTCAGCCGCTGGCCGGTGACCGCGGTGACGATGCACGACAGTGCATAGGTGGCGTCCGAGTTGTAGGCGAAGGAGGTGCCCGGGGCGGCGGCCGGGGGCGTGGACAGCAGCGTGCGCACGTCGAAGTCGAACGTGTCGGCCTGCGCCTGGCTGTGGCCCGTGTTCATGGTGAGGAGGTGGCGGACGGTGATGCCGTGCGGGTCCGGCAGTCCGAGCAGCGCGCCCGCGGAGTCGTCGAGCGAGAGCAGTCCCTCGCTCCGGAGCAGTCCGATCGCCAGCGAGGTGAAGGTCTTCGATGCGGAGTACGACAGCGCCGGCCGGTCGGCCGACCAGGGCGCCCAGGCATGCTCGGCGAGGATCGTGCCCCCGCGTGCGATCGCGAGGGCGTGCGGGTCGAGACCCTCGGCCGAGAGGCTGTCGATCAGGACGCGGACGGCGGCGGCGGGGAGGCCGGGGGTCGCGGAGCTCATGCCTCCAGTCTGCCCTCCCGGCCTGAGCGGTCGGGCCAAGCGAGGTCCGGGGGCAGCGGTCAGTGCGCGGCGTGCGGGGTCTCGCCGCCCTCGGTGAACGACGGGCGGCGTCCGAGCAGCTTCCCGATCCCGAGCACGACCCCCACGATCACGAGGCCCGCCGCGAACCCGGCGACGGCCGACAGGGCGGTGTCGCCCAGCCACACGACGAGACCGCCGAGCGGCTCCAGCGCGTGCTCGACGGCGTGCAGCACGTCGACGGGGAAATGCCAGCCGACCGCGCCCAGGTTCACGAGCAGCAGGTGCCCGCCGACCCAGAGCATCGCGACCGTGCCGACGATGCTGATGACCCGGAACACCGCGGGCATCGAGCGGACGATGCGCATGCCCGTGTGGCGCACGCGCGCCGACGGGTTCTTCGCCATCCGCAGGCCGATGTCGTCGATCTTCACGAGCAGCGCGACAGCGCCGTAGACGATGCCCGTCATGAGCAGGGCGATGAGCGCCAGCACCGCCAGGCGCATCCACACACCCAGCTCGGGATCGATGTTCGAGAGCGAGATGAGCATGATCTCGGTCGAGAGGATGAGATCGGTGCGGATCGCTCCCGCCACCAGCCGCTTCTCGTCGCGGCCGCCCTCCTCTTCGTGGCCGTGGTGGAAGCCGAACCACTCCAGCACCTTCTCGGCGCCCTCGAAGCACAGGTACGCACCGCCGATGATGAGGAGCCACGGGAGCACCCAGTCCGCGAACGCCGTCAGCAGCATGGCCGCCGGGATGATCAGCAGGAACTTGTTCGCCAGCGAGCCGAGCGCGATCTTTCCGACGACCGGCAGCTCGCGCGCCGGGGTGATGCCCTGCACGTACTGCGGGGTGACCGCGGCGTCGTCGATGACGACCCCCGCCGACTTCGCCGACGCTTTGAGCGCGGCGCTGAGGATGTCGTCGACGACGGCGAGCAGACCTACGGACACAGCGACCCCCGAATGGTGTTCCAGCGGAGCCAACTTACGGCACGTCGGGGCTCCCCGCGTATCCTCGTGGCGTGGACGACGTCGCCGAGCAGCCCCGCGCGGTGTCGGCGCGCGTGCTGACGGCGCCGGAGTGGGCGGAGCTCGAGCACGCGCATGCGGCGCGCGCCGACGCGCTCACCGCGGGGCGGCGCCATCGGGTGGCACGGGGCGAGACCCACCCCGTCGACGACTTCCTCTACACCTACTACAGCTACAAGCCGGGGCTGCTGCGCCGCTGGCACCCGGGGGCGGGGGTGCGCCTGCAGGATGCCGCGACCACCCCGCGGGCCTCCTGGCGCGGGTACCGGACCGACGGCGGCGACGTACTGGTCGACACCGCAGGGTTCGTCCGCGAGAAGGCGCTGATGCTCCGTGGCATCGCCGGGATCCTCCGGGCGACCGAGGGGCGCAAGGCGCAGTTCGGCTGCTTCGGCCTGCACGAGTGGGCGATGGTCTACCGTCAGGCCGAGCATCGTCATCCCGTGCCGCTGCGCCTGGGACGCGAGGGGACGGATGCGGTCGTGGACGCGCACCCGCTCGGCTGCTCCCATTTCGACGCGTTCCGCTTCTTCACCCCCGACGCCGTGCCGCGGAACCGCGAGGCCCTCACCCGCGCTCGCCAGGTGGACACCGAGCAGCCGGGATGCCTTCACGCCAACATGGACCTCTACAAGTGGGCGGTCAAGCTCGGACCGCTGGTGCCGGGGCGCCTGCTCCTCGACGCCTTCGAGCTCGCCCGTGACATCCGCACGCTCGACATGCGGGCCTCGCCGTACGACCTCGTCGGCTGGGGGTACGCGCCCGTGGCGATCGAGTCGGCCGAGGGCAAGGCCGAGTACGTCGCGCACCAGCGCGGCTTCGCCGAGCGTGCGGCCGGGATCCGCTCGGCGCTGCGCGGAATCGTCGAGGGCGCGCTCGCCGGCTGAGCCCGGACGGGTGAAAAGCACCGTCGACCCTTCCGCGACTCCGAATCGATTCGATAGACTCGAGGTCGCCGCGGTCGCGGCGCGCTCCCACCCCCTGATCTTCCCGAGAGCACTCGCATGGCCAGAACACTCACCACCGGCAGCCCGTGGCGCGTCATCCTCGCGTTCTCGGTGCCGCTGCTGATCGGCAACGTCGTCCAGCAGCTCTACCAGGTGGCCGACGCGATCGTCGTCGGCCGCTGGCTGGGCGTCGACGCCCTCGCGGCGGTCGGCGCGACCGGCAGCCTGCTCTTCCTGCTGCTCGGGTTCGCGTGGGGTCTCACCTCCGGATTCGCGATCCCGACGGCGCAGGCGTTCGGCGCGCAGGACCACGCGGCGGTGCGGCGCTCCGTGGCCGCCGGCGCCGTGCTGACCGGCATCACGAGCGTCATCCTCACCCTCTTCGCCCCGATGCTCGCCCGTCCGGGACTCGAGCTGCTCCAGACGCCGCCCGAGCTCATGGAGGACGCCGTCGTCTTCGCTCAGATCAGCTTCCTCGGCGCGAGCACGATGATGTTCTTCAACTTCCTCTCGGCGATCATCCGCGCCATCGGCGACTCGCGCACGCCGCTGCTGTTCCTCACGCTCGCGTGCGTGCTGAACGTCGGCCTCGTCGTGCTGATGGTCGGGCCCTGGGGATGGGGCGTCGCCGGCGCCGCGCTCGCCACCGTCCTGTCGCAGGCGGTCTCGGTGCTGCTGTGCCTCGAGTACGTGCGCCGGCGCGTGCCGGTGCTCCACGTGCGCCGGCACGACTGGCGCGTCACGCGGCGCGACCTCGCCGAGCACCTGCGGCTCGGCCTGCCGATGGGCTTCCAGGCCTCGATCATCGCGATCGGCACGCTCGCGGTGCAGGTGGCGCTCAACCGCCTCGGCGCGGCCGACGTCGCCGCGTACACGACGGCCTCCCGCGTCGACGGACTCGCCGTGGCGCTCCTCATGTCGCTCGGACTCGCGACCTCGATGTACGTGGCGCAGAACCACGGCGGAGGTCGCCCCGACCGCATCCGGCGCGGGGTCGTGCAGGCGACCTGGCTCGCGCTCGGCGCAGCGGTCGTCCTGGGCGCGCTGCTCATCGTGTTCGGCGCCGGCATCGTGCGGCTGTTCGTCGGCGAGGGATCCGACGAGGTCGTCGACCTCGCCGCACTCATGCTCGTCATCAACGGTGCGACGTACAGTGCGCTGGCGGTGCTGTTCATCCTGCGCGGCGCGCTCCAGGGGCTCGGGCACACCATGATCCCCACCGTCACCGGCGTCGTCGAGCTGTTCGCGCGGACGGGGGCGGCCGTGGTCCTGGGCGCGTTCTTCGGCTTCGCCGGCGTCGCCTGGAGCAACCCGCTCGCCTGGTTCGGGGCGGTCGTCATCCTCATCCCGGCCTATCTGCGCGCCCACCGGGAGCTCGGGCGGATGCCGGTCACGCCCGCCGTCCCGACGCCGACGTCGGCCATCCCCGTCGTCGGCCCGAGCGACGGCTCGATGGTCGTCGACGCGATCGTCACGCAGCCGATCGCCCTGCCGCAGCAGCCGTCGGCGACCCAGCGCGGGAACCTCGTGCGGATCCTCGCACGTCGGCGCCCGCGGAAGAGGAGCAGAATCAAGGGGTGACCACCTCCCTGCCCCAGCTGACCGAGATGCCCGATCCGCAGTACATCATGGTCGGCGAAGGGCATCGCATCGCGACCTACTCGTGGGGGGAGGACACCCTCCCGACCGTGGTGCTCGTGCACGGCTTCGCCTCGAGCACCCGTGACAACTGGGTGAGCACCGGCTGGGTGCGCGACCTGCAGCGCGCCGGGTACCGCGTGCTCGCGCTCGACCAGCGCGGACACGGCGCCAGCGACAAGCCCCACGAGTCGCGCGACTACCACCTGCGCCAGCTCGCCTCCGACGTGGAGGCGGTGCTCGACACCTACCTCGTCGACGAGGCCAGCTACGTCGGCTACTCCCTGGGCGCGCGCGTGGGCTGGGAGGTGCTGCAGGACATCGCGCCGCGCATCCCGCGAGCCGTGCTCGGCGGTGTGCCCGACGGCATCCCGCTCGCCCGGCTCGACCTCGACCAGGTGCGCGCGCTCGCCGAGCACGGCACCCCGGTCACCGACCCCGTCACCCAGAACTACGTGAAGCTCACCGAGCGGGTGCCCGGCAACGACCTGCAGGCTCTCCTGGCGATCGCCACGGGGCTGCGCGCGTCGAAGCAGGTCGATCCCGACCCCGCGCACGCCCCGCAGCAGCCCGTCCTGTTCGCCACGGGGTCGCTCGACGGCATCATCGAGGGCTCGAAGGCGCTCGCGGCCGCCTGTCCCGCCGGCCGGTTCCTCGAGATCCCCGACCGGCACCACTTCAACGCCCCCGGATCTCGGGTCTTCCGCGAGGCCGCCGTGGAGTTCCTCGCCGGCTGAGTGCACGACCGGGTGCGCGGGCGTCGGGACGATTCGGGACCGACCGGCAGCCTCGCGGTGGTGGTGTCCGCCACGGGCGACGCTCCGGGTCGCGCCGACACGTTCGGCCTCGCCTACCGGTTGGTTGTCGACGCATCACGCGAGTTGGACGCCGTCTTCGGGGCACCTCAACGGCGAGTGCGAAGTAGCGACGAGGGCAGATCGATAGGCAATCTCCGAGGCAGCCGCCGAGCGCCGTCATCCCAACGGTCCGGGCACGATCTGATCCAGTGGCCCAACCTCGCGCCAGATTCGGGGGATGGCTCTGGCTTGGCCCCAGGGCTCGATGGCATCCGAGTCTGTGGGATGGGGGTCTTCTCGCCGCAGAGACGTTGTCGTGCACTGTGCGCGCCGCTACGTTCGGGGCAGGCGAGACGGGAACGCCATTCGAACCAACTCCTGGGAGCACAACGCAGGAGTTCAAGATTGGCGTGCAGACATGCTGCGAGTTCACCCACAAAACGCCGTAGGCGTACCTTCACGACGGCGCCGAGTCGTTTCGTTCACAATGCTGGCGACATTCATCGGTCTGATTGCGGCGTTCGGCGCTGGATCTCCAGCCACGGCGCAGGTGGCCACCAGCAAATGCTCCGCATACGCCGTCCTCATCACCGCGCGCGGATGGGTCCAGCACCACACCGGGATACTTCCCCCGAGTCCGCGCCTACTGCAATACCGGCGACTGGGCCTGCCGGAGCCCCGTCACGGGTGCGTGGAGCAACGCCGCGCACAACGCGTATACGGGGAAGACGCAGGATGTCTTCAACTGGTTCATTTACCTCACTGATAACTTCAGCTGACCATGGCAGAGCGCACTGCACCCGACAGGTCCCGACGCAGAGCCGTCGCGGCGGTGGTGGCTGTCGCGGTCCTGCAGATCGTGACGGCGGTGGTGACCACGGTCGTCTGGATCTTCCGCACGATGTTCGCGGGCAACGCCTGCTCGCCCGCCTGCGACTGGGTCGGCGCGGACCGTGCAGGCATGGTGTACGCGACCTTCGTCGTCGCGAGTTTCGCGATCACCGCTGTGGCCCTGCTGATCGCGTGGCGCCGGGAGAAGGATCTGGCCTGGGTGCCGCTCATCGGCGTCGCGTTCACGGTCGGAGGGTTGATCCTGTCGCTGTGGCTGTTCGACCAGGCGATGAGCTGATCGAGTGGTCCAGCCGGGTGGCGGATTCGGAGGATGGCATCGGATTCGGAGCCAGGGCCCGCCGGCATCCGAATCCACGCGCACACTCCGAATCCGCGCAGCGCGAAACTGAGCGCCGACAGCCGGGCGCGGATCAGACGGTGACGACGATCTTGCCGCGCGTGTGGCCCTCTTCCAGCTGCGCGAACGCGGCGACGGCCTCGTCGAGCGGATAGGTCGCGGCGAGCTCCACGCGGAGGGCGCCGTCGGCCACGAGCTGGGCGAGCTCGCCGAGCTGCGCCGGATCGGGCCGCACCCACACGTACTCGCCGCCGAACTCGGTGCGCGCACGCGGGTCGGCGATCGACACGACGCGGCCGCCCGCCTTCAGG
Organism: Microbacterium sp. T2.11-28; assembly: GCF_950097975.1. Classification (GTDB taxonomy): domain Bacteria; phylum Actinomycetota; class Actinomycetes; order Actinomycetales; family Microbacteriaceae; genus Microbacterium. The sequence continues at coordinate 69,935 of NZ_CATNHF010000012.1, read as the reverse complement.
AGCGCTCCGGTGCTGTCGAGCGACGATCCGCCCGCGAAGTCCAGGATGACGTCGAAGCCCTCCGGAGCGAGCGCCGTCGCGGCGTCCACGAGTCCCTCGCCGTAGGCGATCGGCTCGGCGCCGAGGTCGCGCAGGTAGTCGTGGTTGCGCTCCGAGGCGGTGCCGACCACGCGGGCGCCGCGGAGGGAGGCGAGCTGCACGGCGAACGAGCCGACACCGCCGGCCGCGCCGTGGATCAGGACGGTCGAGCCGTCGCCGAGCCCGGACCGCTCGATCGACTGGAGGGCGGTCAGTCCCGTGAGGGGGAGGGCGGCGGCCTGCTCGAACGAGATGCCGTCGGGCTTGCGTGTGGCGGTGCGCACGGGCACCGGCATGAGCTCGGCGAGCGAGCCGTGCTGCACGACGTCGGCGCGGGCATAGGCGAGCACCTCGTCGCCGACGGCGAACTCCGGGGTGTCCAGTCCGGTCTTCTCCACGACGCCCGCGACGTCCCAGCCCGGGACCGCCGGGAGCGACGTGTCGATGAGGCCGCGGAGGTATCCCTCCCGCACCTTGTAGTCGACCGGGTTGATGCCCGCAGCGACGACGCGCACCACGAGGGTGTCGGGGCCGATGTGGGGTTCGGGGAGGTCGGTGAGCTCGAGGCGGTCGGAGCCGCCGAAGTCGCGATAGACGAGTGCCTTCATGCCGAGGCGCAACCGGCGCGCGGCCGGGCGCATTCCCTCGCGGCGCGGTCGGGTGCGATGCGCCGTCGGATTCGGAGGATGCCGCCGGATTCGGAGCGTGCGGCCCCGGGCATCCGAATCCGGTCCCATTCTCCGAATCCACGAGCGGGTCGTACCGTGGAGAGGTGATCAGACTCGCCACCATCGGCACCAGCACCATCACCGAGCGCTTCATCGAGGCGGTGTCGCGCGTCGAGGGCGTGCGCGTCGACGTCGTCTACTCCCGCGATCTCGCCCGTGGTCGGGCCTTCGCGCAGCGCCAGGGGGTGCCGGACGCCGTCGACGAGCTGACCGCGCTCGCCGCACGCGTCGACGCGGTCTACGTCGGCTCGCCGAACGGCGCCCACGCGGATCAGGCGCGCGCGGCGATCGAGGCCGGGCTGCACGTCTTCCTGGAGAAGCCCGCGACGCCCACGTCCGCCGAGTTCGCCGACCTGGTCGACGCGGCCGCTGCGCGGGGCGTCGTCGTGTTCGAGGGGATGCGCAACGCCTACGACCCGGGCCTCGTCGCGGTGCGCGACCTGCTGCCGCGGGTGGGCGTCGTCCGCCGGGCGTCGTTCGCGCTCTGTCAGCGCTCGGCCCGCTACGACCTCGTGCTGCAGGGGGAGACCCCCAACATCTTCGATCCGGCGCTCGCGGGCGGCGCGCTCTTCGATCTCGGGGTCTACCCGCTGAGCGCCGCGATCGCGCTCTTCGGGGCTCCCGACGCCGTGACCGGAGCGACCGTCACGATCGCCACGGGCGCCGACGGCGCGGGCACCGCACTGCTCCTGTACCCGGGCTTCGTCGCCGACATCGGCTTCTCGAAGATCACCGCGTCGTCGCGGCCGAGCGAGATCCAGGGCGAGCTCGGCACGCTCACGATCGACCGGATCACCGACCCCCGCACCATCGTGTTCACGCCGCTCGGCGGCGAGCCCGAGGAGCACCGGATCGACGGCGACGACAACAACATGACGTACGAGGTCGCGCGCTTCGCCGAGCTCGTGCGCGGCGAGGACGACCCCACCGCCGACCAGCAGCGCACGCTGGCGGTGCTGCGCGCCGTGGAGGAGATCCGCGGCACCGGCTGATCCGGAGCCGGCTGATCCAGGGAAGCGGCAGACCCCGGGGGTGAGCGGACTCCCGCCGTTCACCCGCGGTTCCCCCGCCGGTCACCGGCACCGCGCACGCTGGGCAGCGTGACGCGCGACTGCGCGCGCCGGGAGGAGATCGCCGTGACCGAAGACGCGTCCGCGCGGGTCACCGTCGCGATCATCCCCGCGCGGGGCGGCTCGAAGGGCGTCCCCCGCAAGAACGTCCTTCCCGTCGGCGGGGTGCCCCTCGTCGCGCGCGCCGTGTCGTCCGCGCGGGCGGCGCAGCGCGTCGACCTCGTGGTCGTCTCGACCGACGACGCCGAGATCGCCCGCGTGGCCGAGGACGCCGGTGCGCTCGTCATCGATCGCCCGACCGAGCTCGCCGGCGCCACGGCGAGCTCCGAGAGCGCCCTGCTCCATGCCCTCGACGAGCTCGGGCGCCGCGGGCACCGCATCGGCACGGTGGTCTTCCTGCAGGCCACGTCGCCCTTCATCCCCGCGACCGGCATCGACGAGGCGGTCGCGATGGTCGCCGAGGGAGGCTACGACGCCGCGTTCTCCGCCTTCGAGACCTACGGCTTCCTGTGGCGTCGTGACGCGGACGCAGATGCCGCGGCGATCAACCACGACGCCGCGCACCGGCCGCGCCGGCAGGACCGCGAGCCGCACTACCTCGAGACCGGTGCGTTCTACGCGTTCGACGCCGCGGGGTTCCGCCGCGCTCAGCACCGGTTCTTCGGCCGCGTGGGGATCGTCGAGGTGCCCGAGCTCTCGGCGGTGGAGATCGACGATCACGCCCAGCTCGCCCTCGCCCGGGCGATCGCGCCGCTCGTGGACGACGGATCGGAGCCCATCGACGTCGATGCCGTCGTCACCGACTTCGACGGCGTGCACACCGACGACACGGCCCTCATCGACGCGCACGGCGACGAGCGGGTGCGCGTGAGCCGCTCCGACGGCATGGGCGTCGCCCGGCTGCGGCGGGCCGGCATCCCCGTGCTCATCCTCTCGACCGAGACGCACCCGGTCGTCGGAGCGCGGGCGGCGAAGCTGCAGGTCGAGGTGCTGCAGTCGATCGACGACAAGGCGGCCGCGATCCGGCGCTGGGCGGGCGCGCGCGGCATCCCGCTGTCGCGCATCGCGTACCTCGGCAACGACGTCAACGACGTCCCGGCGATGGAGCTCGTCGGCTGGCCGATCGCGGTCGCCGACGCGCGACCCGAGGCGAGGGCGATCGCGCGGCGGGTGCTGAGCCGTCGCGGCGGCGAGGGCGCGGTGCGCGAGCTCGCGGAACTGGTGCTCGGCGGCTGAGCGCCGTCGCCCCGCCCCGCCGCGCTCGCACGACGACCGGGGGTGCCGATGCCGCGCCGATTCGACACCGCGGTGCGACTCCCGCGTCACCCGTGCGTGGCCGTCCGTTCACCTTGCGAGCGGACACTGGCCGCACGAGGGCGTCGGCAGGGCGCCGTCACGAGAGGACCACCACCATGACCGTCACCATCGGATCGCGGACGCTCGGCACCGGGCACCCCGCCTACGTCATCGCCGAGATCGGGCTGAATCACAACGGTGACGTCGAGATCGCGAAGCAGCTCATCGACGTCGCCAAGCGCGCCGGCGCCGACGCCGTCAAGTTCCAGAAGCGCACACCGGAGATCGCCACGCCGACGCACATGCGCGACGTGCCGCGCGAGACGCCCTGGGGCACGATGTCGTACCTCGAGTACCGCTACCGCGTCGAGTTCGGTCACGACGAGTACGTGCAGATCGGCGACTACGCCACCCTGTCGGGCCTCGACTGGTTCGCCTCGCCGTGGGACGTGCCGTCGGTCGACTTCCTCGAGGAGCACAACGTCGTCGCGCACAAGGTGGCGTCCGCGTCGCTGACCGACACCGACCTCCTCGAGGCGCTGCGCGCAACGGGCAAGCCGATCATCCTCTCGACGGGCATGTCGACGCTGGAGCAGATCGACCGCGCCGTCGAGATCCTCGGCCGCGAGAACCTCGTGCTCATGCACGCGACCTCGACGTACCCGATGGAGCCGGGCGAGGCGAACCTGCGCGTGATCCCCGCCCTCCGGGAGCGCTACGCGGGCGTGCCGGTCGGCTACTCGGGGCACGAGCGCGGCCTGCAGATCTCGCTCGCCGCCGTCGCCCTCGGTGCCGTGGCCGTGGAGCGGCACATCACGCTCGACCGCACCATGTGGGGCTCGGACCACTCGGCCTCGCTGGAGCCGGCCGGCCTCGAGCACCTCGTGCGCGACATCCGCGTGATCGAGGAGGCTCTCGGCGACGGCGTCAAGCGCGTCTTCCCGGGCGAGCTCGCCCCCATGGCGAAGCTGCGGCGCGTCCCGGCATGATCCCGGGCGCGACGCCGCCGCGCCTGCGCGTGGTCGCAGTCGCCGATGCGGACTCCTTCGTCAAGTGGGCCGCCGCGCTCCTGGACTCCATCGCGGAGGCCGACAGCAGCATCGCGCTCGTGCGCACCCCGCTCACCGTGAGCGCGGCGCAGGAGCAGTCCGCGCTCGACGGCACGCGTTTCACCTCCGACGACGTGACGCGGCTGCCGCTGGCCGCGCTCGCGGGATGGCTGAGCCGCGAGCGAGCCGACGTCGTCGTGATCGCCGGCAAGGGGCCGCTCGCCCGGCTCGTGATGCGCGAGGTCGACCGCGTGCATCCGCGCCCCGTGGTGGTCACGGGTCTTCCCGGGATCTCCATCCCCGCCCAGCGCGGGGCAGTCACCTACCGCCGCGAGACGGATCTCTTCCTCGTGCACTCCCACCGTGAGGAGCGGGCGTTCCGCGACCTGGCGACGCGCCTGAACGCGGACCTGCGATTCGGCCTGGCCAGCCTCCCGTTCGCCGCGCCCCGCCCGCCGGTGGTGGGGGGGACGGACCTCGTCTTCGCCGCGCAGGCGCTCGTCCCGCTCACGACCGCCGATCGCACGGTCGTGGCCGACATGCTCCGCGAGGCGGCCCTCGCCCGTCCCGACCGCCGCGTCGTCGTGAAGCTGCGCTCCCGCGCCGGCGAGAACGAGACGCACTACGACCGCGCGTCGTACGAGGGGCTGCTGCGCGACCGGCCGCAGAACCTCGTCTTCTCGTACCAGCCGATGCGGGCCGCGCTGGCCTCGGCCGAGGGGCTCGTCACCGTCAGCTCCACGGCCGCCGTCGAGGCGATCGCGGTCGGCGTTCCGGTGATCGCGCTCGACACCTTCGGCGTCAGCAAGGAGAACCTCAACACGGTGTTCCGCGGCTCGGGGCTCTTCGGCGACCGCGAGGCGGTCATCGCGCGGCGCTTCCGGCATCCCGCACCCGGCTGGCTCACCCAGAACTACTTCCACGACCCGGTCGATGCCACCTGGTGGCACGACGTCGCCGAGCTCGTGGCGCTGCGGCGCCGGGGGCTGCTACCCGAGCGTCGCCAGCCCGCACGGCGCGGCGGTGCGCTGCGGGTGGCATGGGAGCGGAAGACCGTCCTCGGCCACGAGGACCGCTCGCTCGCCGGGATCGTGGCGCTGGCCGTCGGGGTGCCCCTGCGCGCCGTCCTCCTCGCCCGGCGCCGCCTCGCGGGGAACCGCGGCGCGTACTCCTGGGCCGACCCGACCACCGACATCACGGTCACCCCGGCCGTGCGGCAGGAGCCCCTGCTGCGCCGCCGTCCCGTCGGCGTCGACGGCTGAGCGTCTTCACGCGCCGGCGCGCACACCCGGTCGCGGCGACGCGTGCGATGATCGAGCCGTGGCCACCGGTCAGGACCTCGACACACTCGTCGCGCTGCGCCGGGTGCGCGACCGGATGGACCGCGAGTACGCGAGACCGCTCGACGTCGAGTCCCTCGCCCGGGGCGTGCACATGTCGGCCGGCCATCTGAGCCGCCAGTTCCGGCTCGCCTACGGGGAGTCGCCCTACGCGTACCTCATGACGCGTCGCATCGAGCGGGCCATGACACTGCTGCGCCGCGGCGATCTGTCCGTCACCGAGGTCTGCTTCGCGGTGGGGTGCCAGTCGCTCGGCACCTTCAGCACGCGCTTCACCGAGCTGGTCGGGGTGCCCCCGAGCGTGTACCGCGAGCGCGGCGCCCCGTTCCGTCCGGGCATGCTCCCGTGCATCGCCAAGCAGGTCACCAGACCGATCAGGAATCGAGAAGCGCCGGCGGCGCCCCGGTCGTAACGTGTTGGCCATGGAGATCACGATCCACTCGAGCTTCCTGCCGCACACCGATCCCGAGGCGTCCCTCGCCTTCTACCGCGACGTGCTCGGCTTCGAGGTGCGCCTCGACGTCGGCTACGAGGACATGCGGTGGATCACCGTCGGTCCGGCCGGCCAGCCGTCCACGGCGATCGTCCTGCACCCGCCGGCGGTGGGGCACGACGTGACCGACGAGGAGCGCGCCCTGCTGCTCGAGCTCATCGCGAAGGGCAGCTACTTCGGCGTGAACCTCGCCACCGACGATCTCGACGCCGCCTTCGCGCGCATCGAGGCGGCGGGCGCGGACATCGTGCAGGAGCCGATCGAGCAGGACTACGGCGTGAGGGACGCGGCGGTCCGCGACCCGGCGGGAAACCTCCTGCGCCTCCAGCAGACACCCCGGAAGGAGCACGGACATGAGTGAGAAGCGCGACACGAAGAGCGGCTTCAGCGACGAGGAGCGCGCCGCGATGCAGCAGCGCGCCGACGAGCTGCGGTCGACGAAGGGCCTGAAGGGCGCCGCGAAGCTGGCGAAGGAGCTCGAGGCGTGCGTGGCCGCGATCGACGCCCTCGAGGGCACTGATCGGGAGATCGGCGTGCGGCTGCACGCGATCGTCGCAGAGGAGGCGCCCGACCTCGCGCCGAAGACCTTCTACGGCTTCCCGGCCTACGCGCGCGACGGCAAGATCGTCGTGTTCTACCAGCCGGCGTCCAAGTTCCAGACGCGGTACGGCACGGTCTCGTTCGACGAGGCCGCCCACCTGGACGACGGTGAGATGTGGGCCGTGTCCTACGCGCTGCTGGAGATGACCGACGCGGCGGAGAAGCGGATCCGCGAGCTCGTGCGGAAGGCCGTCGGCTGAGCTCGCGCCGCTAGTCGGCGGTGACCGAGGCGGGATCGACCCGCAGGATGCGGTCGTCGCCCTCGCGCGGGTCGCCGCGGCCGTCGGTGTTGTTCGTCAGGAACCAGACGGCGCCGTCGGGTCCGATCGCGACATCGCGCAGCCGGCCGAGCTCTCCGGCGTAGTACTCCCTCTGCACCCCCGGGTCGGCCGTCGAGACCGCGCGCAGCACCTCGCCGCGCAGGTTCGCGATGAGCAGCGTGTCTCCGGCGAGGGCGATGCCGCTCGGGCTCGCGTCCTCGGTGGGCCAGGTGGCGATCGGATCGATGAAGCCGCGTCCCTCGCCGCCGGTGCCCTCCACCAGCGGCCAGCCGTAGTTTCCGCCCGGCTCGATCACGTTGAGCTCGTCCCACGCGTTCTGGCCGAACTCGCTGGCGTACAGGGTGCCGTCGGCGTCCCACACGAGACCCTGCACGTTGCGGTGACCCAGGCTGTACACCGGCGAGCCCGGGGTGGGGTTGTCGGCGGGCACCGACCCGTCGGCCTCGACCCGCAGGATCTTCCCCCGCCGCACGCCCGGGTCCTGTGCCGCCGAGGGGTTGCGCGCGTCGCCGACCGGGACGTAGAGCTTGCCGTCGGGACCGAAGGCGATCCGCCCGGCGTTGTGGACCGGGGAGTACGGGAGCTCTTCGAGGATGGTCGTGCGCTCCCCGAGAGCGAGCGAGCCGGCCGTCCCGCGCAGGTCGTAGCGCACGACGCGGTTGCCGTCGTCGGCCGTGAAGTACACGAAAAGGTCGCCCTCGTGCACGGCGAGACCGAGCAGGCCGCCCTCGGTGCCGTGGTTCACCCCGGCGACGACGCCGACCTCGCGCGCGTCGCCGTCGGCGTCGAGCTCCAGGATGCGTCCGGTGTCGCGTTCGCTCACGAGCGGGGTGCCGTCGGCGGTCCACGCGATCGACCACGGCGCGTCCAGGCCGCTCGCGAACGTCTCGGCCTCCTCCGGGAGCGCAACCGGCGACGCGGTGGGCGTGGGCGTCGGCGACGGGCTGGCCGGCGCGGGGCTGGCCGAGGCCGGGCTGGTCGGCGCGGGCGAGCTCGGCGCCGCCTGCGGCTCCGCCCCGCACCCGCTCAGCAGGAGGGCGCCCGCCAGCAGCGCCGTCGTCGTGGTGGTCCGCCCGGCATCCGCTCGCCTCATGACCCCACGGTAACCGCAACTAGACTGGAACGGTCCCGCGTCCGCCGACCTGATGAGCTCCACCGTGTCCGCAAGCCCCACCCGCACCTTCGAAGTGCGTCACGTGCAGCTCGCGCGCGCCTTGTTCGCGGCGATGGCGGCCCTCATGGTCACCTTCTCGCCCGATCATTCGGCCGAGGTCGGGCTCGCGGTGTTCAGCGGATGGGCGATCGCGACGGCCCTGGTGCTCCTGCTCTCGGTCTGGCTGGTCCATCCCGCCGGAGAGCGCGCGGCCGCGATCGCGATCGGCGTGCCCACGCTCGTCGCCGGCATGGTCGCCGGTCTCCCCGGCCTCCGCTCCACGACCCTCTTCTTCGTGCTCGTGATCGCGTGGGCCCTCCTCACCGGCTTCCTCGAACTGCTGATCGGCACCCGCCGACGCGCCACGGACGAGTACGCGCGGGACGCCATCCTCATCGGCGCGCTGACCCTCGCGCTCGGCGTGGGGCTGCTGCTGGTGAACCCCGCCTACAGCCTCGAGTACTTCATCACCGAGGCGCGGCAGAGCTTCGTCCTCACGGGCATCACGATCGGCGTCGGCCTGTTCGGCGGGTACGCCGCGGTCATCGCGGTCTTCCTCGGCATCGCGGGCTTCTCGCCGCGGCGCGAGAGCGGACCCGCCGAGGTCGCGGCCGCGCCCACGGGCACCGACGCGGCAGGAGAGCACGCATGACAGATCCGCGACCGAGCCGGCGCGAGCTCATGAAGCCCGCGCAGCTGATCGGCCTCGCCTTCGCCGCGGCGCTGTTCGGCGGGGTGATCACCCTCATGTCGATGGGCGTCCTGCAGGAGCCGCGCCCCGTGCCCCCGGGCGAGATGCACCCTCATCTGAAGGCCTGGGTCGTGGCGGGCGTGGTCGCGGGGATCGTCTTCATCGTCACGCTCGTGACGATCGCGCTGCTGCTGCTGGCGGTCGACCCGGCGCAGCTGACCAAGCAGATCGACCGGCCGGTCCTGCTCCCCGACGAGGAGCCGGCGTCCGGACCGGGTGCTTCCGCCGCCGGCGACGGCGCCGCCCGCGGGGTCGATCCCGGAGCCGACCCGCCGCAGCGCTAGCCGACGCGATCAGCGTGGCGTCGGCGGGTCGCCGGTCGCCGCCGTGTCAGCCGAGCTCGTCGACGAGTCGGTCGGCGAGGCCCGTGTAGGTCGCGGGCGTCAGCGCGAGGAGCCGCTCCTTCGCCTCGTCGCCGACGTCGAGGCCGCGCACGAACTCGGCGAGCTCGGCGCCGCCGACGCGACGTCCGCGGGTGAGCTCCTTGAGCAGCGCGTACGGGTCGGTGATCTGCGAGCGACCGGCGACGATCTCGGCGCGGACGACGGTCTGGATCGCCTCGGCGAGCACCTCCCAGTTGGCGTCGAGGTCGGCCAGCAGCACATCCCGCGAGAGCGAGATCTCGGTGAGCCCGCGCTGGAGGTTGTCGAGGGCGAGCAGGGAGTGCCCGAAGGCGACGCCGATGTTGCGCTGGGTCGTCGAGTCGGTGAGGTCGCGCTGCATGCGCGAGGTGACGAGGGTCGAGGCCAGCGTCGTGAACAGCCCGCCCGCGATCTCGAGGTTCGCCTCGGCGTTCTCGAACCGGATGGGGTTGATCTTGTGCGGCATGGTTGACGACCCGGTCGCGCCCGCCACGGGGATCTGCGCGAAGAAGCCCATCGCGATGTAGGTCCAGATGTCGGTGGCGAGGTTGTGGAGGATGCCGCCCACGTGCCGGACGCGGTCGTAGAGCTCGACCTGCCAGTCGTGCGACTCGATCTGGGTGGTCAGCACGTTGAAGTCGATGCCGAGGCCCTCGATGAACGAGCGCGACAGCGCGGGCCAGTCCACGTCGGGCGCCGCGGAGAGGTGCGCCGACCAGGTGCCGGTCGCGCCGGAGAACTTCGCCAGGTACTCGCCGCCCTCGATCTGGGCCGCGACGCGCTCGAGGCGCCACGCGAACACGGCGAGCTCCTTGCCCATCGTCGACGGCGTCGCGGGCTGCCCGTGCGTGCGGGACAGCATGGCGGCGTCGCGGTGCTCACGGGCCAGCTCGCCGAGCGCGGCGATCACGGCGCGGAGCTTCGGCAGCCAGACCTGCTCGACCGCGCGCTTGACGGTCAGGGCGTAGGAGGCGGAGTTGATGTCCTCGCTCGTGCAGGCGAAATGCGCGAGCTCGGCGACGCCGTCGAGGCCGAGCGATGCCAACCGGTCCCGCACGAGGTATTCGACGGCCTTCACGTCGTGACGCGTGACGGCCTCCTTCTCGGCGAGCCAGTCGATCTCGGCCTGCCCGAAGTCGCGGTAGAGGCCGCGCAGGGCCTCCTTGTCGGGGTCGGTCAGCGGCGACGAGCCGAACAGCGAGCGGTCGGTCAGCGCGATGATCCACTCGACCTCCACCTCGACCCGCGCACGGTTCAGGCCGGCCTCCGAGAGGAAGTCGCCGAGACCCGACACGGCGGCGCGGTAGCGCCCGTCGAGGGGGCTCAGGGGCTGAGGCGGCAGAGAGGACGCAGAAGTCACAGGAACAGCTCCGATCGGGGAAGAACGGGCGCTCAGGACGTCGGGCGGATAGCGGGCTCGAGCTGCCGGAAGAGCGCCCGGCTCGCACTCTCGATCATACCGAGCACCTCGTCGAACATGGCAGGGCCCGCGTAGTAGGGGTCGGGCACGTCGAGGTTGCCGTCGGCAGACGGGTCGAACGAGAGCAGGAGCGCGAGCTTGTCGGTGTCGGCGGGCGTGCGCGCCCACCCCGCGAGGATGCGCTCGTGGGATCGGTCGAGGGCGACGATGAGGTCGTGGCGGTCGAAGTCGCCGAGGGTGAACTGCCGGGCCCGGTGTCGTGAGCCGTCGTACCCGCGGCCGGTCAGCGCCGCGAGCGTGCGGCTGTCGGCGCGCTCGCCGACGTGCCAGTCGCCCGTGCCCGCGCTCGTGGACACGACGCGATCGCCCAGACCCGCCTGGTCGGCGAACCAGCGGAACACGACCTCGGCCATCGGCGAGCGGCAGATGTTCCCGGTGCAGACGAACACCACCCGGAAGGGGTCGTCACGCGTAGCCACCTCCCTATTGTGGGGGAGCCGGCGACTCCTGCACAGGGCGCGGCGCCGGACGGGTGTCCACGATGAGGTGCGGATCGCGGATCCCGCGGCGCCGCGCGGCCGACGCTGGGGGGATGACCGACTCCGAGATGCTCACCGAAGCGCGCGCCATCCTGCTGCGCGCTCGCGACGAGCTCGGAGAGATCCGCTCCCGCGTGCCGGGGCTCGAGGCCGCGACGAGATGGCGCTCCCGGGCCGCCGACGAGTTCGCCGACGCGCTGGGGGAGTGGACGCGGAGCCTCCGGCGGATCGACGACGAGCTCGACCGGTGGGAGGCCGCGCTGGCGGCGGCGCAGGCGCGAGCGGCAGGGTCGACGGGCGCGTCCGGGTGAGGGGCGACGGGGGCGGTGGCGGGAGCGGCGGCGACGGGAGCAGCGGCGGCGGGAGCAGCGGTGGGGACCTCGAGATCCGGGCCGGGGGGCTGATCGCGGTCGACACCGGCACGCTGCGACACGTCGCGGGGGTCCTCGACCTGCTCGCGGCGGAGTGCGCCGCCGTGTCCGCCCTGCTGCGGCGGGCGGGCCTCGTGTCGCGGGAGGGCGGACTCTTGCTCCCCGACCCGGCGGGGACGGCCGAGGAGGCCGAGGAACGCGCCGCGGCACTCGCACGGGCGCTGCGTCACCGGGCGGAGGTCTACGAGCGGATCGAGCGGCACGCCGCGCGAGCCCTCGACGAGCTGCACGCGGGCGCCGACACCGTCGCCGTCGAGGCGGCGGCGCTGTGGGACGCCTGGCGTGACGGACGCCATGCCGAAGTCGGGCGCCAGCTCTCCGGTGCCGTGGCGCCCCTCTGGATGGCGGCGGCTCTGCTCGGCGGCGTCGGCGGTCTGATCCGGATCATCGACCGGGGGACGATCCGGCGTGACGATCCGCCGCTCGTGCCGGCGGCGCGCACCACGGTGGTCACCGAGCTCGCCCGCTCGGAGGTGTCCGCGCCGCGGACGCTGGCGGAGGTCGCCGCGCGGATCCCGGGAGGGGGCGACGACCGGGTCCTAGTGGAGACGTACGAGACGGCGCCGGGCCGGCGCGAGCACGTCGTCTACATCGCCGGCACCAAGGACCTGGGAACGCCCTACGCCGAGCCGTGGGACATGGCGTCCAACGGCGAGCTCTACCTCGGCCAAGCCTCGTCCTCCTACGACGCGACCGGCCGGGCCCTGGCGGCGGCCGGCGCGCTGGCCGGCGACCGCATCCATCTGGTGGGCCATTCGCAAGGCGCCATGATCGCCACCCGCTTCGCCCGCGAGAGCGGATACGACGTCGGGACGCTCATCACGTTCGCGAGCCCCATCGAGGCGGAGCTCGATGATGTGCTGACGGTGACCGTGCGGCACACCGACGATCCGGTCGTGGCACTGTCGGCGGGCGGGGTGCCGGTGGCGGGTGGCGCGCCGGGGAGCTTCGTGGTCGAGCGGGTCGCCGATCCGCAGCCCCGCGTGGGCGACCTCGCGCTCGGCGTGCACCACATGGACGCCTATCGCCGGACCGCCGCGATGGTCGACGCGTCGGACGACCCGCGCGTCGACGCCGTCCGGGCGCACCTGGCCGGGCTGGCGTCGGCCGGGGCGGCGACCGCGATCGTCTACGGCGCGCGCCGCGACCACGGGACGCCGGCGACGGCCGCCCGGCGCGGGGTCAGCGGCGCTTCAGCTGGGGGCGGAGGATGATCCCGAAGATCCAGTTGATCAGCGAGATCACGAGGGCCGCCACGACGCCGAGCCAGAAGTCCTCGACGCGCAGACCCCACGACCACCAGTGCGTCACCCATGCCGTGATCCACAGCAGCAGGCCGTTGATGACGAGCGAGATGAGGCCGAGAGTGAGGATGTAGAGCGGGAAGGCGACGATCTTGATCACCGTGCCGATGAAGGTGTTCACGATCGCGAACACGGCGGCCACGGCGAGCAGCGTCAGAACGAGCTGCAGCGTCTCGCCGGGTGCGAACGCGATGACGTCGACGTTCAGCGGCTGGATCAGGGTGACGACCCAGATGGCGAACGCGTTGACGATGACCCGGATCAGGAATCTCATGGTGACGTCATTGTGGCACGGAGTGCCCGCCGAGGGCATCAGCGATGTCGTCCGGCGCGACCTGGCCCGGAGCCACTGCGAGCACCAGCTCGAACGCGGCGTCGACGGGCGGGCGCGCGACCGCCGACGACGGGAGCGCGTCGCCGTCCGTAGACTCGACGCGTGACCGAGCTGCCCGTCCGCCTCCGCCCCGAGATCGCCGCCCTCCCCGCCTACCGGCAGGGCAAGCAGGCCGGCGCCGACGCGTTCAAGCTGTCGAGCAACGAGAACCCCTTCGATCCGCTGCCGTCGGTCGTCACGGCGATCCAGTCGGCGACCGGCGTCAACCGCTACCCGGACGCGTCGTCGCCGCGGCTGCGTGCGCGGCTCGCGGAGCGGTTCGGCGTGGCATCCGACAGCGTGCACGTCGCTGCGGGATCGGTCTCGATCCTGTACCAGCTCACGCAGGCGACGAGCGGGCCGGGCGACGAGGTCGTCTTCGCGTGGCGCTCGTTCGAGGCGTACCCCGGGCTGGCAGTCGTCGCGGGCGCGTCCGCCGTCATGGTGCCGTGCATGCCGGACGGACGGCATGACCTCGTCGCCATGGCCGCCGCGGTCACAGACCGCACGCGCATCGTCATCGTCTGCAGCCCCAACAACCCGACCGGTCCCGTCGTCACCCAGGCGGAGTTCGACGCGTTCCTCGACGCCGTCCCGAGCGACCTGCTCGTCGTGCTCGACGAGGCGTACGCGGAGTTCGTGACCGACCCGGACGCCGTCGACGGCCGCCGCGTGCTGGCGTCCGGACGAGAGAACGTCGTCGTGCTGCGGACGTTCTCGAAGGCGTACGGCCTCGCCGGACTGCGCGTCGGGTACGCGATCGGCCATCCGCGCATCCTGGATGCCGCGCGCGCCACCGGCATCCCGCTCTCGGTCACCGCGGCGGCGGAGGAGGCGGCGCTCGCGAGTCTCGACGCCGAGGACGAGCTGCTCGACCGGGTGCGCGTGATCGCGGAGCGCCGTGATCGCCTGGCAGCGCGGCTGCGCGACGCCGGGTGGGACGTGCCGCAGGCGCAGGGCAACTTCGTCTGGCTCCCCGCGGGGGAGCGGACCGTCGAGGTCGCGGCCGCGTTCGAGGCCGCGGGGCTGATCGTGCGCGCCTTCCCCGGCGACGGCATCCGCGTCTCCGTGGGCGAGGAAGAGTCCCTCGACCGCGTCGTCGCCACCGCCACCGCCACCGCCACCACCACCACCACCTGAGCTACCCCCCTTCGCCGAGCCGACACGATCCGCGCGAGCCGACACGATCCGGACCGCACAGAGCGTGTCGGTTCGTACGCAGCGTGTCGGCTCGCCGACGTGAGGATCACGCGGGGGTGAAGCCCAGCTTGTCGGCGCCGCGGGCGATCCAGGGATGCCGCGAGAACGCGTCCCAGACGAGCGTCGACCCGAGCGCCGCCGACCCGAGGAGCGCGGTCGCGCCCTTGTTCAGGCCGTAGCGCGGCGGTGCGTACCAGGGCGCGTCGCCCTCGAGGTTGACGCCGTCGGTCGCGCCCCACTCGTTCCACGCGCCCGGGTGCTCGTCGCGGAGCAGCCGGAGGGCCGGCGCCACGGCGTCGGGCGCGAGCGGCAGGGCCCCGAAGAGCGAGACCGGCGGGATCGTGCCGTCGGCGTGCGGTTCGCGTGCCGAGGGGCGCGCGCCGTTCACGACGTAGCCGCCGGGTCCGAGCCCCGCCGCCGGACCCCACAGCCCCGCGGCGAAGGTCTTCCAGCGATCCGCCTGGTCGGCGCACCACGCCTGCGAGGCGAGCGACGCCTCGCGGGCGTTCGCCCACCAGTCGCGGCCGTCGAGGTCGCGCACCCGCTGGAAGGGGTAGAACGCGAGCGGGAAGTGGTAGGTGAAGAGCGTCCCTCCGGGCTCGTAGACGCACTCGTGCCCGCCGTACGATCCGATCGGCTTGTCGAAGCCGCGCCAGAGATCGCGGGCGAGCCCCTCGGAGACGTCCGCGTGACCCGCGGCGAGGAGGTACATCGTCAGCTGCTCGGCCGTCATCGACCACGCGCTCACGAACCCGGCCTCGTCGGCGCCGTCGGCGTAGTCGTCCTCGCGGTCCGACACCCACGCCATCCGCAGCACGGTGCGGCCGTCGCGCTCTGCCGACAGCCACCGCCAGTCGATGCGCGAGAGCAGGCGCTCCAGACGCGCGTCGAGGTCGGCATCTCCGAAGAAGGATGCCGCGACGACCGCCCCGCAGAGCGCGAGCGTCGTGTCGATCGTCGAATACTCCGACCGGCCCTGACGCTCACCGGTGGCGGCGTCGACGAAGTGCGCGAGGAAGCCGTTGCGGTGCGGCACCGACTCCTCGAGGGTGCGGAGCGTCCCGCGCACCCGCGTGAGCACCTCGTCGTGATCGAGGATCCCGCGCTCGACGCCCACGCACCACGCGGCCAGCGCGAAGCCCGTGGCGGCGACCGTCGCGACCCCCGGCAGGTCGTCGCGATCGAGCACGAGGCCGCAGCCGTCGCCGTCCGGGGTCGCGTGGGCCCAGAGCCACCGGATCGAGGCGTCGACCTCGGCCTCGGTGAGCTCGCGGATGTCGGTGGCCAGGTCGGCGACCCGGAGGGGGGCGGTCATGCAGCGCTCCTCTTCTCGAAGGGGTTGGGGATGGCATCCAGCAGCTGCCGGGTGTAGTCCTCGCGGGGGTTGTCGATGACCTCGTCGGCGGGCCCGGACTCGATCAGCTCGCCGTCGCGCAGCACGAGGGCGTGGTTGGCGAGGCTCTTCGCGCTGAGGAGATCGTGGGTGATGTACAGCATCCCGACGCCGTGGTCCTTCACGAGGCTCTGGAGCACCTCGAGGATCTCGGCGCGGATCGAGACGTCGAGACTCGCGATCGGCTCGTCGGCGATGACGAGCCGGGGCTCGGCGGCCAGCGCGCGGGCGATCACGACGCGCTGGCGCTGTCCGCCCGACAGTTCGTGCGGCAGGCGGCCGATGTACCGGCCGGCCGGGGTGAGTCCCACGGTCTCGAGGAGGCTCGCGGCCCGCTCGATGGCCTCGCGCTTGCCCACGTGCAGGAAGTTCATGAGCGGGCGCGCCAGCGAGTAGCCGACGGTGAGCGTCGGGTTCAGCGCCGCGTAGGGGTCCTGGAAGACGTACTGGACGCTCCGCAGGTACTCGCGCGAGAGCGTGCCGCGCAGCTTTGTCACGTCGACCGGCTCGGGTTCGGAGCCCTCGCCCCGGCGCAGCGGGTGGTAGAGCACCGAGCCGGCCGTGGGCGAGTCGATGCGGGTGAGGATCCGCGCGATCGTCGACTTCCCCGAGCCGGACTGGCCGACGAGCGCCGTGACGACGCCCTCCTCGAGGGTGAACGACACGTCCTTCACCGCGTCGACGTGCTCGACGCGGAAGCCGCGCCGCTTCTCGAAGCGCCGGCCGAGCCCCGCGATCTCGAGCACGGGGTGGTGCTCGACGGGTGCCTCCTGCGCCACCTCGTCGGGGTCGTCGAGCGCGGCGCCCTCGTAGCCGGCGACGTCCTCGCCGAGGAGCTCGGCGTATGAGCCGACGAGGTGGATGGAATACGGATGCCGGGGGCCCTCGGTGACGGCCTGCTGCGCGCCGATGTCCTCGACGATCTCGCCCTCGTACATGACGGCGACGCGATCGGAGAAGTCCAGCAGCGTCCCCATGTCGTGGGTGATGAGGACCGCACCGAACCGCTCGCGCTCCTGCAGCTCGCGGATCTTGTCGAGGATCGACTTCTGCACGACCACGTCGAGGCCGGTGGTGGGCTCGTCGAAGAGCACCAGCTGCGGCTTGAGGGCGAGCGCCAGGGCGAGGTTGACGCGCTGGCGCATGCCGCCCGACAGCTCGTGCGGGTACATGTCGAGGAACTTCTCGTCGACGCTGACGAGGTCGAAGAGCTCCTCGGCGCGCTCCCGCGCGGCCCGGTCGTCGCGGCCGCCCTCGCGGTGCTCGCCGATGACGTCCTCGAAGACCTTGCGCACACGGACGACCGGGTTCAGCGAGTTCATGCTCGACTGGAACACCGTCGACACGTACGACCAGCGGTAGGGGCGCACGCCGTCCTCGTCGAGATCCGTGACGTCGAGCTCGCCCCAGCGGATGCGGCCGCCGGTCACGTGACCGGGGCTCCGCAGGAGCTTGAGCACGGCCTGCGCGAACGTCGTCTTGCCCGACCCGGACTCGCCGGCGAGCCCGACGAACTCGCCCGGCGCGACCCGGAGCGAGGCGTTCCGCACCGCGTCGACCGCGTGGCCGATCTTCGGCTCGTAGCGCACCGACAGGTTCTCGACCGAGAGCACGGGGGTGTGCGTCGTGGCATCCGTATCCATGGTCACTTCTCCTCTTCGCGCAGGTGCGGGTTGCTCAGCATGTCGACGCCGAAGTTCACGAACGTCAGCGACGTCATGAGCAGGGCGAGCATGAGGCCGGGAGCGACGAGCCAGATCCAGAGACCCTGGACGAGCGCGCCGTTGGCGTCGGCCTGGGCGAGCATCTGGCCCCAGCTGACGGTGTTGGGGTCGCCGAAGCCCATGAACGAGAGCCCCGCCTCGGCGGCGATCGCCCCGGTCGCCGCGCCGATGAACCCCGACACGATGAGCGAGGACATGTTCGGCATGATCTCGCGGAAGACGATCCGGAACATCCGGTCGCCGCCGAAGCGCGCCGCGGTGACGTAGTCGCGGTTGCGCATCGAGATGATCAGCGAGCGCATCTCGCGCGAGGCGCCGGCCCAGCTCGTGATCGCCACCACGAAGACGAGGAGCATGAGGCCACGGGTCTCGCTGTAGGCGACGATCACCATCATGAGGGGGAGGACCGGCACCACGAGGGCGAGGTTCGTGAGGAACGACAGGCCGTCGTCGACGACCGACCCCTCGGTGTAACCGGCGATGAGTCCCACCACGAGGGCGATGAGGATCGTCGCGAGGCCGCCGAGGACACCGATCGCGAGCGAGAGCCGCGTGCCGTGGACGAGCTGGGCCCACAGGTCGTAGCCGAGCGTGTTGGTGCCGAGCCAGTGATCGGCGCTCGGGTCCTGGACCGGCGCGAAGCTCGCGTCGGTGGGACTGTGCGGCGAGATGACGTCGGCGAAGACGGCCACCAGCACGAAGAAGGTCAGCATGACGATGCCGATCCGCGCCTTCGGGCTCGACCAGATGACGGCGTACCAGCGCGGCGGCTGGACGACGGCGACCACCTCGCTCGTCGAGGCGTCGTCGCCGGTGACGCTGCGCCGGTAGGTGCGCGTGGG
Source organism: Microbacterium sp. T2.11-28 (assembly GCF_950097975.1). Lineage (GTDB taxonomy): Bacteria > Actinomycetota > Actinomycetes > Actinomycetales > Microbacteriaceae > Microbacterium. Next base: position 51,508 of record NZ_CATNHF010000012.1, on the reverse strand, counting down.
CCGCGTGGCGGTGGGCATCGAGGCGCGCGCTTCGGGCACCTGCTCCATGTCGTCGGGGGACATCGCTGTCACCTGCCTTTCAGGCCTTCGCCCGGCGCGCACGCGGGTCGATGAGCGGATAGAGGAGATCGACGATGAAGTTCGCCGTCAGGACGATGACGATCGTCGCGAGCAGGATCGTCTGCATGAGCGGGAAGTCGCGGGCGGCGGTCGCCTCGCCCATGAGCCGGCCCATGCCGGGGTAGTCGAAGACGGTCTCGATGAGGATCGAGCCGCCCATGAGGACGCCGAGCGAGAGCGCGAAGCTCGTGACGACCGGCAGCAGGGCGTTGCGGGCCGCGTAGCCGAGGGCGAGCGTGCGCTGCTTGAGGCCGGCAGCCGCGCCGAGGCGGATGTAGTCCTCGCCGAGCACCTGCACCATCGTGTTCCGCATCGACAGGATGAAGCCGATCGGCGCCGTGATCATGAGGGTGAGCGCGGGGAGGAACCCGTGCGAGATCACGTCGGCGGCGTGGATGAGGCTGAACTCCTCGTCGGTGTACCCGTACCCTCCGGAGGCGGGGAACCACCCCAGCTGGTAGGCGAAGACGTACAGGATCATCAGGCCGATCCAGACCGACTGCAGGTTGCCGACGAAGGTGGAGCCGACCGAGATGGTCGCGTCGAACCGGCTGTTGCGGCGCCACGCCGCGATCGCGCCGAGGAGCGTCCCCAGGACGAACGACAGCAGCTGCGTCAGTCCGACGAGCACGAGCGTCCACGGCAGGGCCTTCCAGATCACGTCGGTCACCGGGAAGGGGAAGTACGTGAAGGAGATGCCGAAGTCGCCCCGGATCATCTGCCCGAGGTACTTGACGTATGCGACGAGCACGTTCTCGTCGCCGTAGCCGAGCATCGTGCGGATCGCCGCGACCTGGGCGGGGTCGACCTCGCCCTTCCCGGTGAGCTGACGGACCATGATCTCGGCCGGGTCGCCGGGCTGCAGGCGGGGGATGATGAAGTTCAGCGTGACCGCGGCCCACAGCGTGAGGACGAAGTAGCCGATCTTCCTCGCGTAGTACACCATGGCTCACTCCCCGTTCTGCGCGGCATCCGCGCCGTCGGCGGGCGGTCGGAGCTTCGTCGCGAGCCGCAGGGGCTGGTCGACGGGGTACGGCTCCTCCTCGGTGGGCCACCCGACCGCGTTGTCGGTGCGGTAGATCAGGCGGCTCGGCGCGTACTGCAGCGCGATGTAGGGGAACTCGGTCATGAAGACGTCGATGATCCGGTCCTGGTACGCCTTCGCCTCGGCCTCGTCGGTCGTGTTCGACCACTCGGCGACCAGGGCGTCGATGGCGGGGTCCTCGAAGCGCGCGCGGTTCAGGAGCAGCTCCTGGTCGTGCGAGATTTGCGTCGACACGAGGCGCGAGCCGAGATCGCGGGCGCGCTGGCATCCGCCGCCGACGAAGTCGAGCACCATGTCGAAGTCGCCCGAGCGCTGCATGCCGTCGACCGCGTTGGGGTCGGTGGCGACCATCTTGATCTGCACGCCGACGTCGCGGAGGTTCCGCACGATCACGTCGGCCATGGCGATGAAGTCCATCCACCCGGCCTGCACGCTGAAGACGAACGAGAGCGGCTCGCCGTTCTCGTCGACCCTCCAGCCGTCGGCGTTCCTCTCGTACCCGGCCTCGTCGAGCAGGCGGTTCGCCTCGTCTGGGTCGTAGGGGATGTACTCCTTGCCCTTCCACTTCTCGGGCACCTCCGCCTCCTGGAAGGGGAGGAGGAGCATCGTCTGGCTGGCGGGCTCCATGATCCCGTAGCTGGCGCGCTCGCTCAGCGCCTCGCGGTCGAGGGCGTACGCGATGCCCTCGCGGAATGCGGGGTCGCTCAGGACCGGTCGCTCGTTGTTGATCGCGATGACCGTCGAGGAGTCCGGCGGGAAGAAGTAGTGCGCGTTGTCGGGGTCCGCCGCGACGATCGAGCGCGGCGGGTTCGGGATGTCGCCGCGGTACATGTCGAGCGCGCCCGAGCGGATCTTCAGCGCACCGGAGTTGGCGTCGTACTGCCCCTCCATCGAGATCCGCTGGATCTTCAGGTTCTCGGCATCCCAGTAGTTGTCGTTGCGCTCCATGACGAGGCGCCGGCCGTTGTACTCGCTGGGCACGAACGGCCCGGTGCCGACGCCTTCGGTGTCGACGAACGCCGTCGGGTCGCCCTGATCGGCGTAGACGTGCTCGGGGAGGATCTTCGTGTTCTGCAGGATGTCGTCGGTCTTCGGCACGGCGGGGCCGCCGAAGCGGAACTCCACCGTGAGCTCGTCGAGCGCCGTGACCGACGTCGCGGCGGCGCCGTAGAACTCGCCCCAGACCCCGTTGCGGTCCGCCGCGGGGAACTCCTTGCCGGCGTTGAAGGTGTAGACGACGTCGTCGGCCGTGAACGGCTCGCCGTCGTTCCACTCCACCCCCTCGCGCAGGTGCACGATCATCCGGTCGGTGCTCGGCCACTCGTACGAGGTCGCGAGCCACGGCACCGCCTCGCACGTAAACCGGTCGCGGATCATCAGCGGCTCGAACAGCCACGTCTGCACCGTCGCGTTCGGGGCGAGGTAGTTGTAGTTGATGAGCCCCTGCACCGACGAGGTCGCCTCGGACGGCATCCGGATCTCGGCGATGTACCCCTCTTCCGCCGGGGGCGGCGGCTCGAGCCCGATGTTGGCACAGCCCGACGTGGCGACCAGCGACGTGAGCGCGGCGGCGCACACGATCGTCCTCGTTCGCTTCTTCATCGGAACCTCCTCGTTCCGTTGGGCCGGGAAGCACCCGGCGGGGGGCTTCAGCCGGCCACTCCCTCAGCGGCGCATCCGCAAGATTCGCGGATCACCAGGGTCGTGGCCAGAAGGTTGACAGGGGCGGCGCCATCGGCCAGGGGCTCTCCCCATGCGGCGTCGTCGAGCGCGCCGGCGGCGGCGCGGGCGCCGAGCTCGACGATGGGCTGGTGGACCGTCGTGAGACGCGGGGAGGCCAGCTCGGCCAGCGCCGTGTCGTCGAAGCCGGTGATGGCGACGTCGGCGGGGATGCGGTGCCCGAGCCCGGGAAGGGTGGCCAGCAGGCCGATCGCGAGCTCGTCGTTGGCGCACACGAGGGCGTCGGGCAGGGCGCCGGAGCGGTCGAGATCGCGGGCGGCGACCGCACCGCTCGGCACGTCGAGCCCGTAGCGGAGGGGCTCGCCCGCCTCCTCGAGGCCGTGCGCGGCGAGCGCGGCGCGGAAGCCGGCGTAGCGCTCGGTGGTGTCGGGGGAGCCGGTCGGCTCGCCGACGAAGCGCAGGCGGCGGTGGCCGTGGGTCTCGATCAGGTGCGCGGTGATCTCTGCGGCGGCGGTGCGGCCGTCGGTGCGGACCCACGGCACGCCGGGCGCCTCGCCGGCGACGAGGACGACGCGCACGGTCCGGGCGAGGCGGGCGAGCTCGTCGTCCGGGATCGTCCCGCCGGCGATGATCAGGCCGTCGGTGCGCTCGGCGAGCTGGCGGACGGCGGCGACGGCATCGGGGCGCAGGTGCGTGCCGAGCACGTTGATGACGACGCCACGGGCGACGGCGACCGACTCGGCGCCCTCGATGAGCTGCGCGAAGTAGGGGCCGCCGAGGCCGGGGAGGACGATGCCGAGCGTGTTGGTGCGCTGGTACGACAGCGCGCGGCCGAGCGCGGAGGGACGGTAGTCGAGGCGGTCGATCGCCTCCTGCACGCGGAGCTTGGTGTCGACGGTGACGCGGGGGTCGTCGTGGGTCACGCGCGAGACCGTCGCCACGGACACGCCGGCCTCGCGCGCGATGTCGCGGATGGTCGGCTTGCCGGGGTTCGTCGGCCGCTTCGCCATGTCGCCCTCCCTTCCTCGTCGCCCGTCGTCTGCGGCGGGTCGGTGTCGGTGAATCGCGGTGATCCTGGTGGATGTAACCGGATACATCGGGTACTGTAACGCAGTGTAACCGGTTACATCAAGAGGAGTCTCCGATGACCGCATCACCGACGATGCTCACGCTGCGGGATCGACTCGACCGCGTCGTGCTCTATCAGGCCTATCCGCAGAGCTTCGCCGACGCCGACGGCGACGGCATGGGAGACCTCGACGGCGTCGCCGCGCGGCTCGACTACCTGGCCTGGCTCGGGGTGGACGCCGTGTGGCTCAACCCGTGCTTCGTGTCCCCGATGCGCGACGCCGGCTACGACGTCGCCGACTTCGATCACGTCGACCCGCGCTACGGCGGCGACGCGGCCCTCGATCGCCTCATCGCGGCAGCCGACGAGCGCGGGATCGCGATCGTTCTCGACCTCGTCGCGGGGCACACCTCCGACCGGCATCCGTGGTTCCTCGCCTCCGCCGACGATCCCGCCGACGACCGTTACGTCTGGAGCCCCACGCCGGCGCCGGGCTTCGTGGCGGGTCCGGGCGCGCGGGGACAGTTCTACAAGCCGAACTTCTTCGAGTTCCAGCCCGCGCTCAACTTCGGATTCGCGCGCACCGACCCGTCCGAGCCCTGGCGGCAGCCGGTCGACGCCGCCGGTCCGCGCCGCAATCGCGACGCCCTCGTCGAGATCATCTCCCGCTGGTACGACCGGGGCGTGCAGGGCTTCCGCGTCGACATGGCCGCCTCGCTCGTGAAGGACGACCCCGGCCACGTCGAGACCGGCCGGCTCTGGGCCGAGGTCCGCGCGCGGCTCGATGCCCGGCATCCGGGCAACATCCTCATCTCGGAGTGGGGCGACCCCGCCCGCGCGGTGCCCGCCGGCTTCGACGTCGACTTCTTCCTCCAGTTCGGCGGGGACGACGACGGAGCGCCCCTCAAGTCGCTGTGGAACAACGGCGCCGGGACCGTCCACGAGGCCTGGGGCGAGCCCGCCGCGTGGGCGGATGCCGCGGGCACCGGCGACGCCGCCGTCTTCGTCGCCGCCTGGGAGCGTGCCGCCGCCGCCATCGCCGCGGCCGGCTCGACCGGCATCCCGGGCCTGCCGACGGCCAACCACGACTTCACGCGCCTGGTCGCCGGCGGGAGGGACGCGGAGCAGGCGCGGAGCGCGCTGCTGCTCGCGCTAACGTGGCCGGCGCTCCCGTCGATCTACTACGGCGACGAGATCGGGATGCGTTACGTGCCGGGCCTCGCCTCGCTCGAGGGCTCATCGCTCGGGCCGACCTACGAGCGCGCGGGCTCACGGACGCCGATGCAGTGGGGCGCGCTTCCCGGCACGGCTGCGCCCGCCTTCGAGTCCCGCTACCTGCCGCAGGACCCCGACCCGCTGCGGCCGACGGTCGCCGACCAGCTCGAGGACCCCGAGTCGCTCCTGCGGTTCGTGCGTGCCGCGATCGCGGTGCGCCGCGCCGACGAGCGGCTCTCGGCGCGCGCTCCCGTCGCGGTGCGAACGACCGGATACCCGTTCGTCTTCACGCGCGGCTCGCTGCTGGTCGCACTGAATCCGTCGGACACCCCGCGCGAGGTCGACCTCTCCGGCGACATCGGCGACATCGGCGACACCGATGCGACCCTCCCCCTCGCCTTCCGCGCCGAGATCGCCGACGGCATCCTGCGCCTGGACGCCTTCGGCTGCGCCGTCGTCGACCTCGCGCCCGTGCGGACCCCCTCCGAACGCTGACCACCCCCGTCACCGACCACTCCCGAGAGGAGCCGCGCATGACCGCGACGAACCGACCGTTCGAGACGATCCCCGCCCCGGAGGGCTTCATCTGGGGAGCCGCGACGGCCGCCCACCAGATCGAGGGCGGGAACGTGAACACCAGCCACTGGGAGTACGAGCACTCCGAGGGCACCACCGTCGAGGAGCCCTCCGGCGACGCGCTCGATTCGTACCACCGCTTCCCCGAGGACATCGCCCTCCTCGCGGCGGGCGGCCTGACGGCGTACCGCTTCTCGATCGAGTGGGCCCGGATCGAGCCCGAGAAGGGCGTCGTCTCGCGCGCGCAGCTCGACCACTACCGCCGCATGATCGACACCTGCCGGGATGCCGGGGTGCAGCCGATCGTGACGCTCCACCACTTCACGGTGCCGCGCTGGCAGTTCCGCGACGGCGGCTGGTACGCGGCCGACGTCGTGGACCGCTTCCGCCGCTACACCGAGGTCGCCACCGGCATCCTCGACGACGTCGACTGGGTCGTCACCATCAACGAGCCCAACATGATGGTCAACCAGGACGAGGCGAAGATCGACACCGAGAACGGCGTCAACTTCCCGGGGCCCTCGCCGCACGTGGCCCGGGTCATCGCCGACGCCCACCACGCCTCGGTCGACGTGCTGCGTGGTCTCGGCCACGTGAAGTCCGGCTGGACGGTCGCGAACCAGGTGTACCAGGCGGTGCCGGGGTACGAGAAGGAGCGCGACGAGTGGGGCTACTGGCGCGAGGACTTCTACCTCGAGCAGTCCCGCGGCGACGACTTCATCGGCGTGCAGTCCTACCTCCGGACGATCATCGGCCCGGACGGCCCTGTGCCGTTCCCCGATGACGTCGAGCGGACCCTCACCGGGTGGGAGTACTACCCCGAGGCCCTCGGCCACGCGCTCCGCCACACGCACGAGGTGACCGGCGGCATCCCGATGCTCGTCACCGAGAACGGCATCGCGACCGCCGACGACAACCGGCGGATCGACTACACGACCGGTGCCCTGCAGGGGCTGGCGGCGGCCGGCGCCGACGGCTGCGACGTGCGCGGGTACCTGCACTGGTCGCTGCTCGACAACTACGAGTGGGGCTCGTTCCGCCCGACCTTCGGGCTCATCGGCGTCGACCGCGACACGTTCGTCCGCACCCCGAAGCCGAGCCTCGCCTGGCTGGGCGCGCTGGCGCAGGAGAACGTCCTCCCCGCGCCGTGAGCCATCGCCGAGGCGGATTTCTCCCGGCCCGATTGTCTCGGCGGCACCGCGAATCGCGGCATCCGTTGTCGAACTCATGCAGTGGCACGCATGCGGGGAGCGTTAGCGTGGGTACATGACCCCGCCTGACGATCCGGCCCTCGTGCGCGTCCTGGCGGCGGACGGGACGTTCGCCCCCACGCCCGGAGCAGAGCGCTACCTGCCGCTCATCGACGCGCTCGCCGACAGCGAGCTCGAGACCTTCTACCGCGACATGGTCGTGGTGCGCGCCTTCGACCGGCAGGCCACGAACCTGCAGCGCCAGGGGCAGCTGGCCCTGTGGCCGCCGTCCTTCGGGCAGGAGGCGGCGCAGGTCGGCTCCGCCCGAGCGGCTCGCCCCCAGGACCACCTCTTCCCGTCGTACCGCGAGCACGTCGTGTGCACGATCCGCGGCGTCGACCCGATCGACATCATCCGGCTGATGCGCGGCCTGACTCACGGCGGCTGGGACCCGACCGACCCGAAGAACGGCAACACCCGCATCTACACGCTCGTGCTCGGCTCCCAGACGCTGCACGCGGCGGGCTTCGGCATGGGCCTCGTCTTCGACAAGCGCACCGCCACGGGTGACCCCGAGAAGGACGAGGCGCTCATCGTCTACTACGGCGACGGGTCGTCGAGCCAGGGCGACGTGCACGAGGCGATGGTCTTCGCCGCCAGCTACCGTGCGCCGCAGGTCTTCTTCCTGCAGAACAACCACTGGGCGATCTCGGTGCCGGTCAGCACCCAGTCGCGGACGCCGCTCTTCCAGCGCGCCGCCGGCTACGGCATGCCCTCCATCCAGGTCGACGGCAACGACGTCCTGGCGAGCTACGCCGTCACCAAGACCGCGCTCGACGAGGCGCGCGCCGGCGGCGGCCCCCGCGCGATCGAGGCCCTGACCTACCGGATGGGCGCCCACACCACGAGCGACGATCCGACGAAGTACCGCACCTCCGACGAGGAGGAGTCGTGGGCGCGGCGCGACCCGATCGCCCGCATGCACGCGTACCTTCGCGCACGCGGCGCCTCGGACGAGTTCTTCGCGGGAGTCGAGGAGGACGCCGCGGCGTACGCCGACGACGTCCGCATCCGCACCAACGCGCTCGGCGACCTCGACCGCGAGGTGATGTTCGGGCACGTCTACAGCGAGCCGCACCCGCTGATCGACGAGCAGCGCCGCTGGCTCGCCGACTACGAGGCGTCCTTCGAGGGAGGCAAGGCATGAGCGTCGTGGACCAGGAGACCAGCGCCGCCCCGGCATCCGTCGTCACCATGCCGTTCGCCAAGGCGATCAACGCGGGGCTGCGCGCCGCGCTCGCCGCCGACGACCACGTCCTGCTCATGGGCGAGGACATCGGCCCGCTCGGCGGCGTGTTCCGGGTGACGGAGGGGCTTCAGGCCGAGTTCGGCGCCGAGCGGGTGCTCGACACCCCGCTGGCCGAGTCGGGCATCGTCGGCACCGCGATCGGCCTCGCGATGGCGGGATTCCGCCCGGTGTGCGAGATCCAGTTCGACGGCTTCGTCTTCCCGGCCTTCGACCAGATCACCTCGCAGCTGGCGAAGCTGACCAACCGGCACGAAGGCGCCCTGCCCTTCCCGGTGGTCATCCGCATCCCGTACGGCGGGCACATCGGCGCCGTCGAGCACCACCAGGAGAGCCCCGAGGCGTACTTCGCGCACACCCCGGGTCTGCGGGTGGTGTCGCCGTCGACGCCCAACGACGCGTACTGGATGATCCAGGACGCGATCACCTCGAACGACCCGATCATCTTCCTCGAGCCCAAGGCCAAGTACTGGATGAAGGGCGAGGTCGACACCTCCGCCCGCGCGCTGCCGCTGCACGCCTCGCGCGTCGTCCGCCGCGGCACCGACGTCACCCTCGTCGGCCACGGCGCGATGGTCACGACCCTGCTGCAGGCCGCCGCGCTCGCCGAGGGCGAGGGCACCTCGTGCGAGGTGATCGACCTGCGCTCGATCTCGCCGATCGACTACGGCCCGATCCTCGACTCCGTGCGCCGCACCGGCCGCATGGTCTACGCGCAGGAGGCGTCGGGCTTCACGTCGGTCGGCTCGGAGGTCGCCGCCACCGTCATGGAGAAGGCGTTCTTCGCACTGGAGGCGCCCGTGCTGCGCGTCTCGGGCTTCGACACCCCGTTCCCGCCGGCCAAGCTCGAGGGGCTCTTCCTCCCTGACGCCGACCGCATCCTCGAGGCCGTCGATCGCGCCCTCGCCTACTGACATGTCGTACTCTCGGTCCACCACCGAGGCCTGACGAAGGAGCTGCCATGAGCACTCAGACCTTCCACCTGCCGGACGTCGGCGAAGGCCTCACCGAGGCCGAGATCGTGCAGTGGCGCGTCGGCCCCGGTGACACCATCGCCGTCAACGACGTGATCGTCGAGATCGAGACCGCGAAGTCCCTCGTCGAGCTGCCGTCGCCGTTCGAGGGGACGATCGGCGAGCTGCTGGTCGCCGAGGGCGACACCGTGACCGTCGGCGCGCCGATCATCACGATCAGCGGCGGCGCCGCCGACGTGTCGGCCGGGCAGAGCGAGCACGGCGAGAAGCCCGCCGAGGCGGACGCCGGGGGCGCGGTGCTCGTCGGCTACGGCACCGGCGGCGCGGTGAAGTCCCGTCGCAGCAAGCCCGCTCCGCGCGAAGAGGCCGTCCGCGCCTCGGCCGGAGTGGTGGCGAAGCCGCCGGTGCGCAAGCTCGCGCGCGATCTCGGTGTCGAGCTCGCCCAGGTGGTGCCCTCCGGACCCGCCGGCGAGGTGACGCGAGACGACGTCGTGCGCCACGCCGACCAGGCCTCCGTCTTCCGCAACATCGCGACCCCGGACCGGCCGGTCGAGCGGGAGCAGACGATCCCCGTGCCGCCGGTGCCCGCGGCATCCGCTCCCGCCCCGGCGCTCGTCGAGGGCCGCGAGGAGGCCATCCCCGTCAAGGGCGTCCGCAAGGCGACGTCGTCGGCGATGGTGCGCTCCGCCTACACCGCACCGCACGTGTCGGTCTGGACCGACGTGGACGCCACGCGCACCATGGAGCTCGTCAAGCGGCTCAAGGCGTCGCCCGACTTCGCCGACATCAAGGTGTCGCCGCTGCTGATCATGGCGCGCGCCGTCATCTGGGCCGTCCGCCGCACGCCGCTGGTCGGCGCCGCGTGGATCGACCGCGAGGACGGCACCGCCGAGATCCGCGTGCGCAACTACGTCAACCTCGGCATCGCCGCCGCGACGCCGCGCGGGCTCCTCGTGCCGAACATCAAGGACGCGCAGGACATGAACATGCGCGAGCTCGCCAAGGCGCTCGAGAAGCTGACGCTCACCGCCCGCGAGGGGAAGACGAGCCCCGCCGACCAGCAGGGCGGCACGATCACCATCACGAACATCGGCGTGTTCGGGATGGATGCCGGGACGCCCATCATCAACCCGGGGGAGTCGGGGATCGTCGCGATGGGCACGATCCGGCAGAAGCCGTGGGTCGTCGACGGCGAGGTGCGCCCGCGCTTCGTCACGACCGTCTCGGGCTCGTTCGACCACCGCGTCATCGACGGCGACGGCATGAGCCGCTTCATCGCCGACATCGCCTCGATCCTGGAAGAGCCCGCACTGCTCCTCGACTGAGAAGACAGCAGGCAGGGGGAAGGGGAACTGCCGTGCGTGGCCTCCGGGGTGTCTCGGATGCGCAGGGCTGTCGGCTACCCTGCAGGGAACCCCCCGACGAAGGAGTTCACCGATGCACGTCCGCCCCCGATCGATCATCGCCACGACCGCCGCGGTGCTGCTGTGCGCGGGCGTGATCCCGGCGCAGGCCGCGGCTCCTGCGGCTGGCGGCATCCAGCCTCGCGCCTCGTACGCGCTGCCTCAGCCGACCGACCTGATCGACGCCGAGCTGAGCAACGACGGCACGACGGCCTACCTCGCGACCTCGCGCGGCGGCATCGACATCGTCGACACGACGACGGGCGAGATGTCGGGACGCATCGCGATGCCGAAGGTCGGCAGCACCGCGCTGTCTCCGGACGGTCGTGTGCTCGTGGCCAGCTTCTCTTCCGCCGGCAAGGCGCGGGTGCACATCATCTCGACCGCGACCAACAAGATCGTGCGGACGGCCTCCGTCGCCAAGTCCGGGGTGCTCGCTTTCGGACCGGGAGGAGTCGGCGTCTACGTGGCCGCCACCGACAAGGTCCGCCTGCTCAACACGCGCACGGGCACGGTCCGCGATCTGACGAGCTTCCCGAAGTTCGCCGTGGACAGCCCCTGCGATGTCCTGCCGACGAGCGACGGACGCCGTCTCTACGTCACGGACTGCAGCTGGATGGACGGCAAGCCGCGGTTGTGGGCCATCAACGCGAAGACCGGTGCGATCGGCAAGCGCATCGACCTCACCCAGGGTGACACGGGCAACATCGACGCGGGCGCGACCTTCTCGCGCAACGGAAAAGCGCTGTACATCCCGGCGGGCGACGCCGTCACGAACGACCGGATCCTCGTCTACCGCATCCCCGAGGCGACCCTCGCCCGCACGATCGACGTCCGCGGCGTCGGGCAGCCGCGGGGAGTCGTGGCCGCCGGCGACGGTCGCAGCCTCTACGTCGCCGGAGTGCCGAACGACGGCGTCGCCAAGATGGTCGCCTCCAGCGGCGCGATCACCGACGAGCACGTGCTGCCGGGGTACCCGCGTCACCTCCGCGTGTCGGCCGACCGCAGCACCCTGTCCGTGATGGACGTCGAGAACACCGTCGTCCACTTCTTGGACACGGGCGAGTAACCGACCGCGCGACAAGCCGGATGCCGCGCGCGGCAGTTCCCACCCCCGCTGCGCTGCGGCGCGAGCCCCTTTTCGCCGAGCCGACACGCTATGCGCGAGCCGACACGTTATGCGCGTCCGCAGCGTGTCGGCTCGGCGGCAGCATGTCGGCTCGCGGGGTGAGGCACGCGCGGCGGATTTGAGAATGATTATCACTAGCCCCTACACTCGGAGCATGGCACGGAAGACCCTCACGATCAGCGCGCTGCTCGGCGCGACCGCTCTCGTCCTCGCCGGCTGCGCGTCGACGCCGACGGACGCCGCGGACGGCGACGCCGTGCAGGTGGTCGCCTCGACCAGCGTCTACGGCGACATCGTGTCGGCGATCGCGGGCGACGCCGTCGAGGTCACCTCGATCGTCACCTCGTCCAGCCAGGACCCCCACTCCTACGAGGCGTCGGCGAGCGACCAGCTGACGATCTCGCGCGCCGACCTCATCGTCGAGAACGGCGGCGGCTACGACTCCTTCATCGACTCGCTGATCGAGGCTTCCGGCTCGGAGGCGCACGTCATCACCGCCGCCGAGTACTCGCACGACTGGCCCGAGAACGAGGGCCACGATCACGCGGACGGGGATGCCGAGGCCACCGAAGAGGCGGACCACGACCACGATCACGCCGGGCACGACCACGTCGAGGGCTTCAACGAGCACGTCTGGTACGACCCGCACACCATCGAGCACGTCGCCGAGGCGATCGCCGAGGAGCTGACCGAGCTGGTCCCGGACGAGGCCGCGACCTTCGAGAGCGGCCTGGCCGCCTTCGTCGACGGCGTCGCGGGCCTCGAGACCTCGCTCTCGGACATCGCGGCGGCCCACCAGGGCGAGAAGATCTTCGTCACCGAGCCCGTGCCGCTGTACCTCACGGCGGCCGCGGGGCTCGAGAACGTGACCCCCGAGGCGTTCAGCGAAGCCGTCGAGGAGGGACAGGACGTGCCGCCGGCGACCCTGCTCGAAGCCACCACCCTGCTGGGCGCGGGCGATGTGCGGGTGCTGATCGCGAACTCGCAGACCGGCGGAGCCGAGACGACCCAGGTGATCCAGACGGCCGAGGCCGACGGCATCCCGGTGATCGAGTTCTCCGAGATCCTGCCGGAGGGCGAGAGCTACCTCACCTGGATGGCGAAGAACATCGACGAGCTCGCGGGCGTGCTGGCCGGCTGAGCCGGAACCCCTCGGGCGCGGTCCCGCCGTGGGCGTCAGTCGGCGTCTGCGGCGGGGCTTCGCCGTGCCGCGAGCGCCTGCAGCAGCGCCTGCTCCTGATCGGCGGAGCCCTCGGCGGCCGACCGGTTCTCGGTCTCGACCGCGGCGACGATCTCGGCGCGCTGGATGCGCGTCTCACGGGGGGCCTGGATGCCGAGGCGCACGCTGTCGCCGCGGATCTCCACCACCGTGAGCTCGATGTCGTCGCCGATGAGCACGCGCTCACCGATCCGTCTCGTCAGAACCAGCACTCGATCAGACTACTTTCCCACCGCGCCCGCCGACGATCCCGCCTCGATCGCGTGCGGCTCGGGGACCGCGTCGCGGACGATCCCGATCGTGTCGATCGCGAGACCCCCGGCGGTCGCCTCGGTGTACGACAGCACCGGCAGGCCGTCGGTCTGGGTGGACACCAGTCGGCGTACGGCGGTGCGCAGCGACGGCGCGCACACCAGCACAGGCTCGGCGCCGGGGCCGGCGCCCTCGACGGCCGCCTTCGTCGACGCGATGACCGCTTCGAGCCGGCGCGGGTCGAGGGCGATGTGCATGCCGTCCTCGGCCGGCCGCAGCGACTCGAGCATCGACTGCTCGAGCAGCGGATCGATCATCACGATGCGCAGACGCCCGTTCTCCGCGAAGCGGGCGGCGACGGCCGGGCCGAGGGCGGCGCGCGCCGCCTCGATCAGCCCCTCCGGCTCGGTGGAGGTCTTGGCGCGCAGCGCCAGCGCCTCGTAGATCCGCACCAGGTCGTTGACGGCGACGCGCTCGGCGAGCAGCCCCTGCAGCACGCGCTGGATCTCCGCCAGCGACAGCAGCGCCGGGGTGAGCTCCTCGACGGCGGCGGGGCTCGTCTGGCGCAGGCCCTCGGTGAGCTGGCGCACGTCCTCGCGGCTGAGGAGCCGGGAGGCGTGGGCCTGGATGATGCTCGACAGGTGCGTGATGATCACGCTCGCGCGGTCCACGACCGTGGCGCCCGACAGCTCGGCGGTGTGACGCATCTGCAGCGGGACCCACTTGCCCTCGATGCCGAAGACCGGGTCGGGGGCGGCGGCGCCGGGGAGCGCGTCGAGCGCGGTGCCGAGCGCGAGCATCGATCCGCGCGGCGCCACGCCGCGACCGGCCTCGACGCCGGCGACCCGGATGACGTAGGTCGACGCGGGAAGCTCGATGCTGTCGCGCGTGCGGACCGGCGGGACGATGAGCCCCATCTCCACGGCGGTCTTGCGCCGCAGCGACTTCACGCGACCCAGCAGGTCGTCGGGGCCGCCGGTGACGAGGTCGACGATGTCGGGCGCGAGCAGGATCTCGAGGGTGTGCACGCGCATGCGCTCGGCCAGCTCCTCCGGCGCGTCCGCGGCCCGCGTCTCGGCCGCCGGCGCCTCCTCCTGCGCCCGCTGCTCCGCCGCCCCGACGCGCTGGGCGATGAGCAGCAGCAGACCCCCGATCACGAGGAAGGCGAGCATCGGCATGCCGGGGATGAACGACATGGCGATCGCGGCGCCGCCGGCGATGAGGAGCGCCGTGCGCGACTGGCCGAGCTGGCCCGCCGCCGAGGTGCCCATGTCGGCCTCGGCGTTGGAGCGCGTCACGATCATGCCGGTCGCGACGGCCATCAGCAGCGCGGGGATCTGGGTGACCAGGCCGTCGCCGATCGTCAGGATCGCGTAGGTGCTGAGCGCCTCGTCGATCTCCATGCCGTGCGACATGAGGCCGATGGCGATGCCGCCGACGAGGTTGATGACGATGATCACCAGGCCGGCGATCGCGTCGCCCTTGACGAACTTCGATGCGCCGTCCATCGCGCCGTAGAAGTCGGCCTCGGCGGCGATCTCGGCGCGCCGGGCGCGGGCCTCGGCGTCGGTGATGAGTCCGGCGTTGAGGTCGGCGTCGATCGCCATCTGCTTGCCCGGCATGGCGTCGAGGGTGAACCGCGCACCCACCTCGGCGACGCGCTCGGCGCCCTTGGTGACCACGACGAACTGGATCACGATGAGGATGAGGAAGACGACGATGCCGATCACGAGCGATCCGCCGACGGCGATGGCGCCGAACGCGTCGATCACCTGGCCGGCGTGCGCCTCGCCGAGCACGAGCTTGGTGGAGGCGACGTTGAGCCCGAGCCGGAACAGCGTGGCGACCAGCAGCAGCGAGGGGAACACCGAGAAGTCGAGCGGCTTCCGCACGAACATCGTCGTGAGGAGGATCAGCAGCGCGAACAGGATGTTCGTGATGATCAGCACGTCGAGCACCGGCGGGGGCACCGGCACGATCAGCAGCATGATGATGCCGACGACGGCGACCGGGATCGCGGACTTCTTCAGGATGCCCTTCATGGCGCCTTCC
This sequence comes from Microbacterium sp. T2.11-28, assembly GCF_950097975.1. Lineage (GTDB taxonomy): Bacteria > Actinomycetota > Actinomycetes > Actinomycetales > Microbacteriaceae > Microbacterium. Next base: position 36,278 of record NZ_CATNHF010000012.1, on the reverse strand, counting down.
TCTCCGGGACGGTGTGCACGCCGCGGGCCGAGCCGCGACGCTTGAGGCCGTCGACGAACACGAGGATGCGTGCGACGGCGGTGTACAGGTCGGCCGGGATCTCCTGGCCGAGCTCGCACGCGCTGTGGAGCGCGCGGGCGAGCGGGATGTCGCGCACCAGGGGCACGCCGGCCTCGGTCGCGCGATCGCGGATGCGCTCGGCCACCACGCCCTTGCCCTTCGCGACCACGCGGGGCGCCGCCTTGCCGGGCTCGTAGCGCAGGGCGACCGCGACGTGGGTCGGGTTCACGAGCACGACGTCGGCGTCCCCGACGGCGGCGATCATGCGGTTGCGGCTCATGGCCATCTGCCGCGCGCGGCGTTGACTGCGGATGAGGGGGTCGCCCTCGCTGCTCTTGTGCTCGTCGCGCGCCTGCTTCTTGGTCATGCGCGTGTGCTTGCGGTTGCGGCGGGCGACGACGAGGACGTCGGCGAGGGCGAGGGCGATGCCGACCGCCACAGCCGTCATCAGCAGGCCCGCGATGCCCGAGGCGGCCACCTCGAGCAGGCGGCTCACGGGCGCGGCGCCGCTGGTGACGAGCAGCGGCATGAGGCCCGCGACGACGACGTAGAGCGCGAGGCCGATCGCCGCCGTCTTCAGCAGCGCCTTGACGCCCTCCCACAGGGCCTGCAGCCCGAACAGCCGCTGGATCCCCGTGATCAGATTGAACTGCTCGAACCGAGCCGGCACGCCGCGCAGGTGCACCCCGCCCTGCACCACGGAGATGATCAGCACGACGATCGAGACGGTCCCGAGCGTCGTGCCGATGATCGCGGGGATGTGCCCGAGGGCCGAGGACAGCAGCGCGAGCGCGTCGTCGACGTCGGGACTGCGGATGATCGACGCGATCCCCACGAACTGCTCGGTGCCGGCGTCGGCGCCCGCGCCGATCAGAGCGGGCAGCATGACGCAGAACGCGCCGATCGCGATCCACGCGGACATGTCCTGGCTCCGGGTGATCCGGCCCTTGCGGTAGGCCTCGCGCAGCTGCCGGCGCGAGGCCATCTCGGTGCGCTCGCCGCTGTCGGCATCGCTCATCGCGCACCCCCGATCAGCAGCCCGACGGCATCCTCGGTGAGCGCGCTGACGACGGCGGGGAGCGCGAGGATCACGGTGCCCGCCAGCACCAGGGTGAGCATGATCTTCACGGGGAAGCCCATGGCGAACGCGTTCAGGGCCGGGGCGACCCGGCTGACGAGGCCCAGGCCGATGTCGGCCAGGAACAGGACCAGCAGGAGCGGCCCGGCGATCTGGACGGCGGCCAGCAGCAGCTGCGCGGCGGTGTCGATCAGCAGCTCGGCGGGCCGCTCCAGGGTGAGCATGCCGTCGACCGGGACGGCCGAGAAGCTCCGCGCGAGTCCGGCGAGGATCAGCGCATAGCCGTTCGAGGAGATGAGGAGCGCGAGGGCCACCATCTGGAACAGCCGCGTGAACTGCGCGCCGCTGACGTTCATCTGCGGATCGAACGCCTGGGCCAGCTGGAATCCGCCGAACAGGTCGATGAGGCCGCCCGCCGACTGGACGGCCGCGAAGCACACGGTCACGAGGAAGCCGAGCAGGGCGCCCGTCACGAGCTGCGCGAGCAGGGCGAGGAGGAACGCGCCCGAGTCCAGCGGCGTGTAGCCCGGCGCGACGGTGCCGCTCATGGCGACGGCCAGGCCCACGCCCAGCGCCGCCTTGATGCGCGTCGGGAAGCCGCGGTACGAGAAGGGCGGTGCGAGGAAGAGGAACGCGGTGATCCGTGCGGCGGCGAGGCCCGTGGCCTCCAGCCACGCGAAGTCGATGGGGATGTCCACGTCATCGGCCCGTCATCTGTCGCATCGTCATCGACCCGTCATCCGCCGCTCAGCAGCTGCGGGATGCGGTCGAACAGGGCGTGGGTGAAGGTGACGGCCTCGGTGATCATCCAGTTGCCGCACACCACGAGGGCGACCCCGACGGCGATCGCCTTCGGGACGAACGAGAGCGTGACCTCCTGGATCTGCGTGATCGACTGCAGGAGCGAGATCGCGAAGCCGACGACGAGCGCGGTGACCAGCAGCGGGGCGGCGAGCTTCGCGGTGATCATCACGCCCTCGAGGGCGATGTCGAGGACGGCTTCGGGGTTCATCCGCCCCCCGCATAGCTCTGCATCAGCGTGCGCAGGATCAGGCCCCAGCCGTCGACCAGGATGAACAGCAGGATCTTGAAGGGGAGCGAGATCATGACCGGCGGCAGCATCATCATGCCCATCGACATGAGCGCGGCGGCCACGACGAGGTCGATGACCAGGAACGGCACGAAGATGACGAACCCGATGATGAAGGCGGCGCGCAGCTCCGAGATCATGAACGCCGGGATGAGCGTGATGAGCGGGGTGCTCGCCGGGTCGTCCGGGTTCTCGCCGCCCGAGAACCTCGTCATCAGGGCGAGGTCCTCCTCGCGCGTGTAGGCCAGCATCCAGGTGCGCAGCGGATCCGAGGCGGCCGTGACGGCGTCGGTGAAGGTGAGGCCGCCGTCGGTGTAGGGCTGGACGGCGATCGTGTTGATCTCGGTGAGGACCGGCCACATGATGAACAGCGTCAGGAACAGCGACAGCCCGGCGAGCACCTGGTTCGGCGGGATCGTGGGCAGCGACAGGGCGTTCCGCGTCATCGCGAGCACCACGAAGATCTTCGTGAACGACGACATCATGAGCAGGAGCGCGGGCGCCACCGACAGCAGCGTGATGCCGATGAGGGTGAGGATCGACGCCGACGGCGTGCCGTCGATGCCGTTGATGTCGACGGTCACCCCGGTCGGGGGCGCCGGGGTGGGATCGATCGCGTCGGCGTGGGCGGCCGGCACGGTCACCGCCTGCAGCGCGATCAGTCCGAGCGACAGCGCCGTGGCCATCCCGGCCCGCGCGGCCGTTCGGCGCCCCCGAGTCCTCACGCGCCCGGCACCCATCAGGCGCCGAGCGCCCGGCGCAGCGCCTGGGCGGCATCCCGCGGCAGCGACGGCGTGCGGGAGGCCGCGCGGGAGGCCGTGCGCTGCTCGGCGCGGAGACTGCGGCGCGCCGGCAGGGGAGCGGCAGGATCGGCGGCCTCGATCGGCGCGGGCCGGGCCGGGAGCGCGGTGAGCGGCGCGATGGCGGCGCCGGCCGCGGCCTCCGCCGGAGCGCGGTCGATCACCGAGACGGCACCGTCGCCGATGCCCAGGACGTAGCGGACGTCGTCGATCTCGACCACGACGACCTGCGCCTTGGCACCGAGGCCGCGCCGGGCGATCACCCGCACCGCGTCGCGCGCGCGCTCCTTCGCCGCGCCGCGGGCGACACGGCGCTGCAGCAGCCAGACGACCGCCAGGACCGCCGCGAGCGAGACGACGACGCGGACGCCGAGAAGCAGATCGTCCAGCTCAGGCCTCCGCGCTCTCGATGATGCGGGTGATGCGCACGGCGTAGTCCTGATCCACGACGACGATCTCGCCGTGCGCGATGAGTCGGCCGTTGAGCTTGACGTCGGCCGGGGCGCCCGCCGAGCGGTCGAGCTCGATGATGCGGCCGGGCTCGAGGTCGAGCACGTCGCGCACGGTCATGCGGGTGCGGCCGACCTCGACCGTGAGGTCCATCTCGACGCCGGCGATCCGCTGCAGGCGCCGCGGCGAGGCCGCCCGCGTCTGGGAGATGCGCACCGCGAGGCGGCCGAGCGTGCGACCGGACTCCTCGACGAGGTCGAACACCTGTGCCGACGGGTGCGAGAAGAGCGCCGACGCGTCGCCGAGGACGGGCTCGCCGAGCACGCTCGGGCCGAACGCGGCCGCCGCGGCGTCGAGGGCGTCCCGCAGGCGGTCGGCGAGCGACGCCGACGGGTCGCCCAGCAGGGCCGACTCGTCGAGGATCACGACGGCCAGGGCGGCGCTGGTGTCTCCCACCGACGACACCATGAGGGCGTCGCCGGTCTCGCCGGACCCGGCGCTCGGCCGTGCCGTTGTGCGGCTGGCAGTCGGAAGGCGGTCGGCGAACGCGGCGGCCGCGGCGGCTTCGTGCGTCGTGGTGCTGGTCATGGGGTCTCCTCGACGAGCGAGCGGGAAAGGTCGGATGAGGTGATGACGCAGGCGAGGCGGGCGCCGTTGGCGCCGACGGCCGCGGCGGCGACGACGTGGTCGCCGATCGCGAGCTCGAGCGGGCGGTCCTCGCCGTGGGGCAGCGTGAGGACGTCGCCGACGGCGAGGTCGAGGACCTCGCCGGGCAGCATGGGGCGGGACGCGAGGCGCAGCGTGAGCTCGACGGGCGCCTCCTCGACGTGGTGGCGGACGACGTCGGGATCGGGCGCGGCGTGCGGCGCGGAGGTCGTATCGGTCAGGCGCTCCAGCAGCACCGCCGCCGGCAGCGCGATGCTCGCCGACTCGGTGTGGTCGGCGAGGCGCATGGAGAAGCGGGCCACCACGACGAGCTCCTGCGCCGACACGATCTGGGCGAACGCGGCGTTGTACTGCACGGCGGTCACGGCCAGCCGCTCCGACAGCAGGCCGCCCAGCGATCCCCGCAGATGGCCGAGCGTCTCGTCCATGAGCGCGCGCAGCAGGGCGAACTCGATGGGGGTGAGGGAGCGGGCTTCGAGCGGGCGGGCGCTGTCGCCGCCGAGCATCTTCACGATCCACAGGAGGGCGGTCGAGACCGGGAACTCGATGATCGCGCGGGCGTCGGCATCCTCGTCGCTGCACAGCACGAGCGTCGTCGTGGCGGGCACCGTGGACACGTACTCGTCGTAGGTCTCCAGGGTCACCCGCTCGACGGTGATGTGCGAGCGCAGCCGGGCCTTCGACGTGAGCTGCATCGCCCACAGGCGCGCGAACGCGTCGAACGCCCCGGCCAGCGCACGGGTGTGCTCGCGCGACAGCGCGGCCGGGCGGCCGAAGTCGTAGCGCTCGGGCACAGCGGGGCCGGCATCGGTCGTCGACGCACCGTCGTCCGTCCGCACGCTGTCCTCGATCTGCACGAGCGGGACTATCGGTCGCCCGTGCGACCGCGTAAGGGCCGCGTCGCAGGGTGCGGGCGGTCCGGCGGCGCCGGGGAGGCGGTACGGCGGTTCAGCGGCCGGCGGCGACCGCGTCGAGGCGGGGGAGCTCTTCGCGCACCTCCTCTGCGGCGGAGGAGAGGACCACGATGTCGACGCGGCGGTTCTTGGCGAGCGCGGCCGCGCTGGTGCCCTTCGCGAGCGGGCGCGAGGAGCCGTATCCGACGGAGCTGATGCGCCCGTGGTCGACCTCGCCCTCGTTCGCGAGGTAGCGCAGCACCCCCGTCGCGCGTGCGGAGGACAGCTCCCAGTTGTCGCGGAACGGCGGGGCGGGCCGGCGATAGTCGGCGTGACCCTCCACCGAGATGTCGTGCGTGTCGTCGGCGAGCACGGTGGCGGCGGCGTCGAGGACGGCGCGGGCCTTGGCGCTGAGCACGGTGCTGTTGGTCGCGAAGAACGTCTCGGCGCTCTTCAGCCCCATCGTCAGCCCTCGCTCGTCGATCGTGAAGGTCGCGGTGTCGCCGAGGCCCTCCTCGTCCAGTGCATCCTGCAGGCGCTCGCGCAGGAGCGCCAGGCTGTCGTACTCTTCCTCGGCGGCGTTCGGGGGGAGCTCGTAGAACGCCTCGCCCTCGTCGTCGACCAGGTCGGCGGGCACGACGACGCCCTCGGACACGTCGACGGCCGCGGACTCCTCCACGCCGAAGCCGGTGGCCAGCGACGCGCGCAGCGCCTCGAACTTCTCCTGGTCGACGGTCGACATGGCGAACATCACGATGAACATGCACATGAGCACCGTGATCATGTCGAGATAGGACGCCATCCAGCGCTCGTCGGGGCCGTCGTGGCCGCTGTGGGCGGGGATGCGGCGCCGGCGCGGCACGCTCATGCGGGCTCCTCGACCGGTGCGGGCGCCGGCTTCTCGCGGCGCCGCTTGCCGCCGGTGTCCGGGGTGAGCGCACGGAGGCGCTCCTCGACGAGGTGGTGGGGGCTTCCGGCCTGCACGGCGAGCATCCCCTCGGTGAGGAGGGTCATGCGGTCGACCTCGAGCTCGGCGAGGCGCTGGAGCCGCGCTCCGATCGGCAGCCAGATGAAGTTGGCCGACAGCAGGCCCCAGAGGGTGGCGACGAAGGCCGCGGCGATGAGCGGTCCCAGGGTGGAGGGCTCGTCCAGCTTCTCCAGCACGTGGGTGAGCGAGACCACCGTGCCCACGATGCCCACGGTGGGCGCGTAGCCGCCGAGGGTGCTGTAGAACCGGGCGGCCGTGCGGCGCTCGGCGGCGACCGTGGCGACCTGATCCTCCATGAGCACGCGGAGGTCCTCGGCATCCGTGCCGTCGGCGATGTTCTGCAGCGCCTGGCGCAGGAACGGGTCCTTCTCGTCGGCGACCGCGTCCTCCAGGGCGAGCAGGCCCTCGGCGCGGGCCTTCTCGGCGTAGCCGACGACGGTGACGATGAGGTCCTCGGCGGATCCCTTGAGCCCGCGGAGCGCACGCGGCAGCGCGCGGACGGCCTCCTTCGCGTCGTGGACCGTGCCGCCGGCGAGGCCGATCGCGATCGTCGCGCCGAAGACGAGGATCATCGGCGCGGGTAGCAGGAGCGCCTCGACGTGCGCGCCCTCGAGCGTGATCATCGCGTAGAGGCCCGCGAAGGCGAGCAGGACGCCGATGATGAGCATCAGCGCTCACCCCCCGCGCTGTCTGAGGCGCCCGCGGCGGGGTCGGCGGACGGGCCCCGCAGCGCGGTGGAGAGCACGCGCGCGCGGAAGGCAACGACCGCGTCGATGACGGCGTCCATCGTGTCGGCGACGACGAACGTCGCCCCGTCGACCATCACGAGCGTGGTGTCGGGTGTCGCCTGGATGCGTTCGATGAGGTCGGGGTTGACCGCGAACGGGGTGCGGTTCAGCCGTGTGAGGACGATCACGAGCACCCCTTCCCTGGTCGATGCAGCCGCTGCGCGGAGCGCTGACGGCGGGCCTGCGACATCGTGTCTTCGGCTCGAGGAGCACTGTCGGCCAGTGCGCCGGATGCGTTAGGTCGGCGTGCCGGCTGCGGCCTGCGGGTGCGGGTGAGGTTCGCCGGCGGCGATTCGTGGGTGCGAGCTGTGCGCACCCGCATTTCGGCGCCCGCGAAGCGGTGGGCCCGGAGGGAAGCGGCCCGTCCGAGGGCCTATCCACAGGGCGCGCGGCGGTCGAGGCGCCGCTGCGACTAGTCTGAGCCGCTATGAAAGCCGACTCACATATGAGCAGGCCATCGCGATGAGAAGAATCGTCAGCCTCGCAGCGGCACGTGCTCTGTTCGGAAGCCTCCCTCGCATCCTGATCGTCGCTGGAGTCCTGGCGGCCTACTACCTCGCCTCGACGTGGGTGGCGCCCTTCGCCCCGTGGTGGATCATCACCCTTGCCGGGCCATTCGTCTTTGGAGGGCTCGTCTATCTCGGCTCCGTCTGGCTCGATCGCGACCTCATTCGGCAGGCCGAGGGAGACCCTCCCACGGACAGGGAGCACGCCGGCCTCGAGCCCTCGCCGTAGCACCCCGCCCAACCCGCGAGCCGACACGAAATGCGCGAGCCGACACGATGCGAACCGCACAGAGCGTGTGGGTTCGTGCGGATCGTGTCGGCTCGCGGGGGGATCCCCGGTGTGTGATCTGGGGGAGATCGCCGGGGATCCAGCCGGGACCTGGGGGGGATCCCGGAAAGGGTCAGCGCTTGAGGCTGGTGAGCTCCTGCAGCACCTCGTCGCTCGTCGTGATGATGCGGGCGTTCGCCTGGAAGCCGCGCTGGGCGACGATGAGGTTCGTGAACTCCTGCGAGAGGTCGACGTTCGACATCTCGAGCGCGCCGCTGACGAGGTCGCCGAGTCCGTCGCTGCCGGCGACGCCGACCTGCGCCGCGCCGGAGTTCGCGCCCACGCGGTACTGCGAGGAGCCGGCCTTCTCGAGCCCCTCGGGGTTGTCGAAGGATGCCAGGGCGATCTGGGCGAGCACCTCGGTGGCGCCGTTGCTGAACGAGCCCACGAGACTCCCGTCGGCGGTCAGCGTGTAGGAGACGAGGGCGCCGGAGGCGCGACCGTCCTGCCCGGTGATCGCGACCGTGCGGAGGTTGGCGAAGCCGGTGAGGGCCGACAGGTCGACGGTGACGGCCCCTGCCGTGAGCGACGCCGGGGCGGTGAGCGCGCCGTTCGTGAAGGCGAGCGAGGTCGTCGCGGTGCCGTCGGTGACGTCCCAGCCGGCGGCGGTGCGGGTGAAGGTGAGCGTGAGCTGGCTCGCGGCGCCGTCCGCGTCGTACACGGTGATGTCGCGGACGATCTGCTCGCCGGCGGCGGCGTCGGCGGGCAGGTTGCCGGTGACCGTGGCGCCGCCGGTCGCGACGGCGGGCGAGGTCGCGCCGACCGGGAGCGCGACCGTGCCGATCGGGGAGCCGGTCGCGATGACGCCGTCGGTGGCCGTCCATCCCTGCACGAGCGCGCCGTCGGCGGTCGCGAGGCGGCCGGCGGAGTCGAACGAGAAGCCGCCGTTGCGCGTGTAGAGCGTCTCGGCGCCCTTGCGGACGACGAAGAATCCGTCGCCGGCGACCATCAGGTCGGTCGGGACGCCGGTGGTCTGCGCGGATCCCTGCGCGAAGTTGGTGCGGATCGCGGCGATCTGGGTGCCGAGACCGACCTGCGCGGCGTTGGAGCCTGCGGCACCCTCCTGCGGGGCGCGGGAGTTCTGCACGATCTGCGAGAGCGTGTCCTGGAACTGGACGGAGCCCGCCTTGAAGCCGATGGTGTTGACGTTGGCGATGTTGTTGCCGGTCACGTCGAGCATGGTCTGGTGGGAGCGGAGGCCGGAGATGCCGGCGTAGAGCGAACGGAGCATGGGGGGTGCCCTTCTGTGGGGGGTCAGGAAGCGGTGATGCCCGACACGGCGTCGAGCGGAACGGTGGTGTCGCCGATGGTGACGAGGGGGATGCTGTTCTCGAACGAGACCTTGCTGACGAGGCCCGTGCGGGTGACGCCGTCGGCGTCGACGTAGGACGCCTGGGTGCCGACGAGCGCGGCGGCGGTCTGGCGCATGCTGAGCGCGAAGCTCTCGGTGAAGGTGTCGGCCAGGGCGGTCAGCTGCTCCATCATCGCCAGCTGCGTGGTCTGGGCCATCATCTCGTTGGTGTCCAGTGGCGAGCTCGGGTCCTGGTTCTTCATCTGGGCGACGAGCAGCTGCAGGAACACCTCGGCGTCGAGCGCCTTCTTGGGGGGTGCGGCGGTGCTGGTCGCCGCGGTGGCGACCGCCGCGGCGGTGACGGATTCGACGGGCATGGGTCTCCTCGGGGGTCAGGCGAACAGGTCGATGCCGGTCGCCGCGCTGGCGGCGGTCGGCGCGGGGAGCGGCAGGGCGTCCGCGGAGGGCGGGAGGACGGGCGCCGCAGGCGCGGGCGGCGTCGCCCGCTCGCGCCCGGATCCGTCGGACCCGCCCTGCCCGAACGGCTGGCCCGACGTCGAGGCGCCGGAGGCCCCGCCCGACGAGCCGCCGGTGCCGGTCGCGAGCTGGTCGCCGCGGGGCGCGTCGGCGGTCGTGACGGCGATCGAGGAGTGCGGGACGAGGACGGCGAGGTCGCGCCGAAGGTCCACCAGCAGCGCGCGCAGCGCGTCGCGCCCGGCGACGGTGCCCGAGGCGAGCTCGATCGTGACGGATGACCCGGTGATGCGCGCCTTGACGGTGACGGGACCCAGGTCCTCGGGCGAGACGCGCAGCGTGAGCGTGTGCTCGCCTTGGCCGCTGCGGGCCAGCGACACGAGCGGGGTGGTGAGCTGCGGAGCGAGCGGAGCCGGCGGGGTGGCGGCCGGCGGAGCCGGGGCAGCCGGCGCCGCGACGCCCGCACCCGACGTCACGGCGGACGGCGTGAGCCCCGCCGCGGCGGCGACGGCGGACGGCGAGGCCACCGTTTCGGCGGGCGCCGGCGACACGGCGGGCGTCGTCGGTGCCGCGGCCGCGGTCGCCGGTGACGCGGCGGCGGTCGTCGATCCGCCGGCAGCGGCGAGGGCGGCGACCCCGGCCCCCGCGGCCCCGTCTCTGGAGGCGGCGGCTTCGGAGGCGGCGGCTTCGGAGGCGGCGACCCCGGAAGGGGCGGACGCGGCGGCGATGAGGGAGGCGAGCGCGTCGGCGACCCCGCCGGCGTCCGCGGATCGCGACGCCACGGGGACAGCCGCGAGAGCGGTGCGGGCGGCGGCGGCCATCGACGTGGGGGACGACACGGCGGCCGACAGCGCCGGGACGGAGAGCGCGGGCACGGCCGACGCCGGAAGCCCGGACACGGCGGCGATACCGGCGGCGGCGCCGCCCTCACCCGGCGGCGGCACGACGCGGCGGATGGTGGCGATGTCGGCATCCTTCAGCCAGTTGTCGCGCAGTTCCACGTGCTTGCCGGGGCTGGGGGCGTGGATCACCATGCCGTCGCCGGCGTAGATGACGATGTGGCCCTCGCCCTTGGTGACGATGAGGTCGCCGGGGCGGGCATCGGCGAGCGAGGGCACCTCGACGCCGATGTCGGCCTGGTCCTGCACGACCCGCGGCGCGTCGATGCCCAGGTCGGCGAGCACCCGCTGCACCAGGCCGGAGCAGTCCATCCCCGAGCGGTCCTCGCCGCCGAAGACATACGGCACGCCGAGGTACTGCTTCGCCTGCGCCACGATGTCGCCGCCGTCCACCGGCCCTGCGGGAAGGGTGGGGACCTCGCCCACTCCGCCCGCGTCGCGCACGGCCGAGGCGAAGGCGGACGCGCTGGCGCTCGTGGCGCCGCCTGTGGTGCCCGTCGTCGCGGCGGCCGCGTCGGTCACCACCGGCTCCGGCGACAGGCTCCGGATGCGCTGCTGGATGTCGTCGATGCGCCCGAGGGCGGCGACCAGGGTCATGAGGGCTCCTCCGTCGGGGACGTCGTGGGCGCGGAGTGCGCAGCGGGTCGCGCGGCGACCTCGTCGAGGGCTGCCTGCTCCTCGCGCAGCACCCGGGCGTGCTCGCGCCGCGCGTGCGCCTCGGCGAGCCGGCTGAGTCCGTGCTCCTCGACCCGCGCGCTCGCGTGCTCGGCCCGCGCGGCGCCGAGGGCCTCCGCCTGCGCGTCCTGGAGCGTGCGCAGATCGGACAGCAGGCTCCGGGCGGCCACGCGACTGGCCGCGAGGGCAGCCAGGGTGCGGACGTCCTCGGGTCCTTCGGCCGACGAGGTCAGCGATGCGCGCAGCTGACGGTCCCGGGCCTCGGTGTGGGCGTGCTCCAGCGCCGCGCGCGACAGGCGCTCGGCGGCGGCGCGTTCCTGGAGGCCGCGCACGCGCAGGAGTCCGGCGAGCGGGAAGGCGCGGCTCATGAGAGATCTCCGAAGGCGTCGACGAGCTCCCTCAGCCGGCGCAGGGAATCGTCGGGCACGGCCCGCTCGTCCAGCGGCTGCGTGAGGAAGGCGGTGATGGCGCGCTCGTGCGCGAGCGCCGCGTCCACGCGCGGGTCGGCTCCGGCGCGGTAGGCGCCGATGCCGATGAGGTCGCGCGCGTCCTGGCGGGCGGCCAGGACGGTGCGCAGCCGCGACGCGAGCTCCCGCTGGGCGGTCCCCGCGACCTTCCCCTCCAGCCGCGAGACCGACCCGAGCACGTCGATGGCCGGATGGTGACCGGTGATCGCGAGGGCGCGGTCGAGCACCAGGTGCCCGTCGAGGATGGAGCGGACCGTGTCGGCGACCGGCTCGTTGTGGTCGTCGCCTTCGACGAGCACCGTGTAGACGCCCGTGATCGAGCCCTGCCGGTCGGTGCCGGCCCGCTCGAGGAGACCCGCCAGCACGGGGAACGTCGAAGGCGGATAGCCGCGGGTCGCGGGCGGCTCCCCGGCGGCCAGCCCGATCTCGCGCTGGGCCATGGCCACGCGGGTGAGGGAGTCCATCATGAGCATGACGTGCCCGCCGGCGTCCCGGAACGCCTCGGCGATGCGCGTCGCCGTCGACGCGGCGCGCAGTCGGGCGAGGGCCGGCTGGTCGGAGGTGGAGACCACGACGACCGACCGGGCGAGGCCCTCGGGGCCGAGGTCGTCCTCGATGAACTCGCGCACTTCACGCCCGCGCTCTCCGACGAGGGCGATCACGTTCGCGTCGGCGGCCGAGCCGCGGGCGATCATCGACAGCAGCGACGACTTGCCGACGCCCGAGCCGGCGAACAGTCCCAGGCGCTGGCCGCGGCCGAGGGGGACGAGGGTGTCGATCGCCCGCACGCCCGTGGCGAGCGGCTCCGCGATGCGCGTGCGCTCCATGACGGAGGGCGGCTCGTGATCCAGGCCCACCCGGAGCGCGGCGATCGGCCCGCGATCGTCGATGGGGCGGCCGAGGCCGTCGATGACGCGACCCAGCACGCTGGGACCGATCGGCACCCGCAGCCGGCCCGACATCGATCGCGCCCGCTCTCCGACGCGCAGCCCGTCGGTCGTCGACAGCGGCATGCAGCGCAGGGCGCCCTTCTCGGCCGCCACGACCTCGGCGACGACCTCCGCTTCGCCGCCGCCGATGCTGACGAGGTCGCCGACCGCGCCGATCAGGCCGCGGACCTCCACGCCCAGTCCGACCACCCGCGAGACCGTGCCGGAGCGCTCGGGCCGGGCGGCATCGAGCACCGCTCCCCACCCGCTCACGAGATCGCCTCCGAGAGGGCGGCGCGGGCGCGCGCAAGGGCCTGCGTGACCTGGAGGTCGATGTCGCCGTCGGCCAGGTGCACCACGGCGTCACCCGGCGAGAGGGCGGGAGAGGACTCGATGGCGAGCGTGCCGGGGCGCTCCCCGAGCCGGTCCAGGGTCGCGAGGTCGGCCTCGCTGAGGATCACGACCGCGTCGACGGCGTCGCCGACCGCGCGCTCGGCCCTCGCGACGGCGGTGCGCGCGGCGTGCACCGGATCCGACAGCTCCCGTCCGAGGATCGCCTCGGCGACATCGATCGCGAGGCTCCAGATCTTCTCCTCGGCGAGCTCGGAGATGAGCGCCACGCGATCGCGGAGAGACGCCGCCGCCTGTTCGAGCGCCTCCCGGGCCGCCGCTGCGGCCACGGCGTCCTCGCGGCGGGCGCGCCGGCGCTCCTCGTCCGCGCGGGCGGCGTCGGCCTCGGCGCGGCGGGCGGCGTCGCGCACGCCCTCCGCGTATCCGAGCGCGTGACCCTGCGCCCGGGCACGCTCGCGCTCGTGCTGGTGCGAGGCGGGGGTCAGCCGCGGGATCTCCCGGCGCACGAAGGACTCAGGCGACATACTCGTCCTCGTCCCCGCGCCGCACGCGGATCTCGCCGGCCGCCTCGAGCGTGCGGATGGTGCGCACGATCTCGGCGCGCGCCTCCTCGACCTGCGAGACGCGGACCGAGCCGAGCACGCGCGACTCCTCGTCGAGGGTCTCGCGGTTGCGCTCGGTCATGTTCCGGCGGATGACACCGGCGACCTCCTGCGGCGCGCCCTTCAGCGCGAGCGCCAGCACGCGGATCTCGATCCCGCGCAGGACGCGCTGAGCGTCGCGGTCGTCGAGCACGACGAGGTCGGCGAAGGTGAACATCCGCGAGCGGATGTCCTCCGCGAGCGCGCTGTCGCGGGCCTCGAGGTTGGACAGCAGCGCCTTCTCGACGGTCGCGTCCGAGCGGTTGATGATGTCGACGAGCGGCTGCACGCCGCCGAGGGTCTCGCGCGCGTCGCGGGTGGCGAACACCCCCGACCGCGCGCGGAGCGCGCCGGCGACGATCGAGACCGCGTCCTGCGTGGCGGTGCCCATGGTGGCGATCGCGTGCGCGACGTCGGTGCGGGCGGGATCGGAGAGCTCGGCCAGCACGGCCGCGGCGCGGTCGACGGGAAGGTGGGCCAGGACGAGGGCGATCGTCTGCGGCAGCTCGCCCTCGACGACGCTCGCGATCTGCGCGGGCTCGATCGCGGTCAGGAAGTCGAAGGACGACCCCGTCATCGCCGAGGATACCTTCGTGAGCACGCCCGCGGCGCGCTCGGCGCCGAACGAGGCCTCCAAGAGGCCCGTCGCCACGTCTCGGCCGCCGCGGGCGGGAGGCAGGTGGCCCTGCGCGACGCGGTGGAAGTCGGTGAGTGCCGCGTTGGTCGCCTCGGCGTCGAGATCGCGGAGGCGGATGATCTCGGCGGCGATCGCCTCGGCCTCGTCGTCGCCCAGGTGCTTCATGACCTCGACCGCCAGCGCCCGGTCGAGGTTCATGACGACGACGGCGGCGGTCTGCGCGCCCGTGAGCGCACCGGGGGCGGCGGTCATGCGTCCTGCCGATCCCGCACCAGCTGGCGCAGCAGGTCGGCGGTCTTGGCCGGGTCGCGGCGCGCGAAGTCGCCGATCTCGGCGCGGCGGCGGTCGAGGGTCACCTGGCTGAGCTCCGGCTCCGGGTCGGGCTCGAGCGCGGCGGCGGCCGGCGAGGCGCCCGCTGCGGACTCCAGCTGCGCGGTCGCCAGCCCCGTGGGCAGCCCGTGGGTGAGCGCGTCGAAGCGGTCGATGGTCTCGTCGACGGGCGAGAGGGTGAGGACGGCGGGCTCCGCGGCGGCCGCGCGGCGGCGGCGGCCGATCACGACGGCGGTGACGATCGCGATCACGAGGACGAAGACGGCGGCCCCGGCGATCATCGCGATGCGGGTCGTCACGGCGGTGCGCTCGGCCTCCTCCTCGGCGCGGGCGGCCTCCAGGGCGGCCTGCGCATCGGCGGCGGCCCCGACGCTGAAGGGGACGAGCTCGACGGTGACGGCATCCCCGCGATCGGGGTCGATGCCGGCCGCCGAGGTGACCAGCGCGGTGAGCTGGGCGAGGTCGACGCCCTCGGCCGCTCCCTCGTCGACGGCGACCGCGACCGTCTGGCGGGTGACGGCGCCGGCGGGGGTGGTGGTGCTCTCGACCGACTTGTTGATGACGTTGGTCCGCGTGGACTGCGTCGACTCGTAGGTCCCGCCCTCCCCGGCCCCCGCGGCGACCTCCGCGCCGAGCACGCCGGGATCGGCGCCGGTGCCCGTGTAGGTCTCGGTCGAGGTCTCCTCGGTCACCGACGGCGCGCCGTCGACCGGCTCGTAGGTCTCGTCGATCCGCTCGCTGACGGACTGCTCCATGACCGCCGACACCGACACGGTCGCGTGCCCGGTGCCCACCACGGTGTCGAGCATCTGCTGGACGTTGGCCGCCGTCCGCGCCTCGTAGGCGCCCGTCTGCTGGTCGGCGCTGCGGGTGAGGTCGCCGCCGACGGCGGAGAGCGTCCGGCCGGTGCTGTCGATCACGGCGACGTCCTCGGGCTTCATGCCGCTGACCGCCGCAGAGGTGAGGTGGACGATCGCCTCGACCTGCTCGGTCGCCAGCGTCGTCCCGTTGGCGGTCTCGATGAACACCGAGGCCGTCGGGTCGACCTTCTCCGACACGAACACGCTCTCCTCGGGGATCGCGAGCTGCACCGACGCGGTCGTCACGTTGTCGAGGGCGCCGATCGTGCGGGCCAGCTCCCCCTCGATCGCGCGCTTGTAGGTGACGGTCTGCTGGAACTCCGAGCTCGTGACGCCCATCGCGTCGAACAGCGAGTAGCCGTCGGTGCGCCCCTGGGGAAGCCCGGCGGCGGCTGCCGCGAGCCGCTGCTCGTACACGTCGGCGTCGGCGACGAGCACGGTCGATCCGCCGTCGGCGAGCTCGTAGGGCACCGAGGCGGCGCGCAGCTGCTCGACGACGGCGCTCGCGTCCTCGGCGCCGAGGCCCGAGAACAGCGGTGACATGGCGGGACGGGACAGCCAGCTGGTGAGGGCGAAGATCCCCATCGCGAGCACGGCCACGCCGATGATGGCGATCGTCCGCTGGGCGAGCGTGAATGATCCGACGGCGGCGCGGAGCCTGCCGAAGACCGACGAGACGGCGGCGGGCATCAGGCCTGCATCCTCATGATCTCGTTGAACGCCTCGACGCCCTTGTTGCGGACGGCGGCGACCAGCTCGAGGGTCACCGAGGCGCGGGTCGACGCGATCATCGCGGAGTGGATGTCATCGAGATCGCCGGTCACCGCGGCCACCGACAGCTCGTTGGAGGTCGACTGGAGCTCCCGGAGCTGGTCGATCGCCCCGGTGACGCTCTCGCCGAACGAGGCGCCGTCGTCGGCCGAACGCGTGCCGAGCGACGGCAGGGTGAAGGCGGAGGGGTCGACGCCCGAGACTCCGGAGATCGGCATCAGCGCCTCCCGATCTGGAGGGCGGCCTCGTAGGAGGTCTTGGCGCGGTCGACGACCGCCGCGTTGGCCTGGTACCCGCGCTGGGCGAGGATCAGGTAGCTCATCTGCTCGCCGAGGTCGATGTCGGGGTACCGGACGTAGCCGGCGTCGTCGGCGAGCGGGTTGGTCGGCTCGTAGGCGAGCCGGCCTTCGCCGTCGCCCCACACGACGCCGCTCACCGCGATGCCCCCCCGCTCCTGATCGGCCTGGACGGCGACGTAGCGCTGGCGGAACGCCTCCTCGTCGGCGGGCACGGCGGTGTTCATGTTGGCGATGTTGTCGCTGAGCGCGTCGAGCCACACCCGGTGCGCTCTCATGCCCGAGCCGGCGATGCCGATGGCGTCGAAGGTCATGAGGTCCTCAAGGCGGTCTGGACCGAGGCGAACGCCCCGCCGACGGCCTGCGAGGCGAACTGGAAGCGCAGGACCGTGTCGATGTTGGAGAGCGTCTCGGTGTCGAGGTCGACGTTGTTCCCGTTCAGGCGGGTGGGTGCCGCGGACTCGGACACCCGTGCCGCGACGTGTCCGTCACCGCGGGCGACGGAGGCGGCGAGCTCCTGCTCGAACGAGACGACCTTGGCGTGGTAGCCGGCCGTGTTGACGTTGGCGATGTTGTCGGCGATCGCGCGTTGCCGCTGCGACAGGCCGTCCAGCGCGCTCGTGAGCGCGGCGGTGGTCACTGATTCGAGCACGAAACTGCTTTCGTCTTCGGATGAGTGGCCGATCCGTGGCCGGGGGACGAGCGATCCGTGCTCGTCACCCTCTATCGGCCGGTTCGTGCCGCGCGTTAGCCGTCGCGTTCGACGTAGGCCGCGTCGTCGGTGCGGGTACCCGGGATCAGGCGCGCGGCGTCGAGTTGCGCGCGGACCGCGGCGAGCTCCCCGCGCAGGTGCGCGGTCCGCGCCAACTGCCGCGCCGCGATGCTGCGCGCGCGCTCCACGAGGTGCGGCGGCAGCGGCCCGAGGCTCGGACACGGGGCCCACGGCCCCGGCTCCGGGGATTCGAGGTCGCGCTCGAACCGATCGAGCTCTGCGCTCCAGTCCGATGCGCTCATGCGACGGTCATCGTCTCCGCCGCGGCGTGCCAGGCGTCGCGCAGCGGCAGCACGATGTCGAGGCAGGCGCGGGTGCGTGAGGCGTCCCGCGAGATGTTCGCTCCGATGAGCTCCCGCGTCAGGTAGCCGTAGAGAGCGCGCAGGCCCGCACTGCCCTCCCACTCGGCCGACAGCGACCCCGCCAGCTCGGTCACGATCTGCTGAGCGTGCTGGAGCTCGGTGTTCGCCGTCTCTCGATCGCCACGCAGCTGCGCCGCCTCGCCGCGCTCGATGTCGAGCACGAGCCGGTCGTAGAGCATCGTGAGCAGGCGCTCGGGGCTCGCCGAGAGGATCGCCTCCTCCCGGTAGCGCTGCTGCGCGCGCAGCGCCGGGTTCACGAGTCGCTCCCCGACGAGAGCCCGTCCAGCTGCGAGGTGAGGTACGACGACTGCGACTGCAGGCGCGAGAGCATCGTCTCCATCGCGGCGTACGTGCGCTCGAGCGTCGCGCGCCGCTGGTCGAGGCGCACGTCCCACCGCTCGAGCTGGTCCGCGATCCGGGAGACCTCGTCCTGCTGTCCCGTGATCCGTGCCGTGAGGAGCCCGTCGTACTTGTCGGAGTACTGCGCGGCGACGTCCTGCACGCGGCCCGCGATGCCGGTGAACATCGCCTCGACGGCCGCCGGATCCTCGGCGAGCGCCGTCGCGAAGGCGTCCTCGTCGAAGGAGAGCACGCCGTCCCGGTCGAACGAGATGCCGATCGTCGACGGGGAGCGTCCGTCGACCGGGTACTGCACCGCGTTGGCGAGGCCCTGACGGAGTGCGCGCACCGTGCTGTCGCCCGTGAACACCCCGAGCGTGGTGTTCTGGCCCGAGGAGGTGGCGGGGGTGGCGCTGGAGCCCTTCGCGATCGTCGTCATGATCGCGGCGATCTGCGTCACGAGCTCCGAGGCGGCCTTCGTGCGCGCGGCGGCGTCGGGGGCGACGGTCAGCGTGACGGGAGCCGCCGTCGGTGCGCTCACCGTGACGTCGATGCCGGGGAACAGGTCGGTGAACACGTTGCCCGCCGAGGTGACGGTCTGCTCGGCCGCCGTTCCTGCCCACAGGCGGATCTGGGCGTCGGCGCCGGGCGTCACGACGGCGGCGCCGGGTTCGGCGGCGAGGTCGGACGCGGTGCCGGCCGAGACGGCCGCCGCGTCCCCGAGGTAGACGCGGAACGTCCCCGCCGCCCCGGTCTCGGTCGCCGTCAGCTGCAGACGGAACACGGGGGCGCCGCCCCCGTCGACCCCGGCGGCCACCGCGGAGGCGGAGATGCCGACCCCGGCGGCCGTGAGCGCGCGCGCCACATCGGCCGGCGAGCCGTTGGTCGGGTGGACCTCGACGAGAGCGCCGGTGGCATCCTCGACGGTCAGGACGGGCGGGCTCCCCGGCAGCGCGGTGTACGCGGCCGAGACGACGCTGTGCGCGGTGGCCACCCGGTCGACGACGATCTGCGTCGACATCGGCGCCACCCCGGCACTCGGGGTGACGGTCACCGAGGCGTCCGAGCTCGTGGCCGACACCTGCGCGAGCGCGGTCGGTCCGGCCGCTGTCTTGGCGCGCGTGAACAGGTCCTGGAGGGCGGTGTTCAGGGACTGGAGGTGCGAGATCACGACCTTGCGGTCGTCGGATTTGGCACTCAGCAGCG
Organism: Microbacterium sp. T2.11-28; assembly: GCF_950097975.1. Lineage (GTDB taxonomy): Bacteria > Actinomycetota > Actinomycetes > Actinomycetales > Microbacteriaceae > Microbacterium. The sequence goes on along the minus strand of NZ_CATNHF010000012.1, from coordinate 17,331 downwards.
TGCGCGGGATCTTCTCGACGTCCATGAGGGCGTTGATGATCGCCGTGGTGTCGAGTTTCGACGCCAGGCCGTCCAGCGAGATCGCCACCGCACAACCCCCAGGAGCCGCAGATGCCGGAGGACCTCCCCGGCATCTGTGCCTATCGGCCGGGTCGGCGCGCGCGTTAGCGGTTCACAACTCCGGAATTCCGGCGCGCCGGGGCCGCAGGACGGCCCGAGCTGGCGGATGTCGTCACGGATTTCCGGAGTCGTGAACGCGACCCGGCCGGTGGCGACGCGGTCAGGCGGTCGCGGCGCGGGGCGTGAGGTGCGGCGGGACGGCGGCGGAGGCCGAGGCCGCGGCGCGGCGGACCGGGTCGAGGGCGTCGATGCGGGCGAAGAACGCGTCGCGCGTCTCGACCGACACCCGCGAGACGGGCACCATCGCGGCGCCCTCGGTGTGCCGCTCCAGAGCGTCGTGCAGCAGGCGGACGGCCTCCGCGCGCTGCTGCGACACCGCCGAGTGCGAGACGCCGAGCTCCTCGGCGATCTCCTTGACGGTGCGCTCCTGCACATAGACGGCGTGGACGATCAGCCGCATCCGCTCCGGGAGCGCGGCGACGGCGTGCGCCAGCGCCTCGCGGCGCTCGCGGATCAGCACCGACTCCTCGGGCAGCACCATCCCGGACGGGACGTCGTAGACGCTCTCGTCGTCGAGGCTGGTGACGGTGCGGGCCGCGTCGTCGAGCGCCTCGACGACGTTCTCCCGCGGGACGCCCATCGTGGCGGCGATCTCGTCGACGGTGGCCGTGCGCCCGAGCCTCGCGGTCAGCGTGTCGCGCACGGCGGTGGTCTCCTTGATCCGCCGGCGCGTGCCGCGCGAGGCCCAGTCCATCGAGCGCATCTCGTCGGCGAACGCGCCGAGGATGCGCCGGCGGGCGTAGGCCCCGAACGGGACGCCGAGGTCCGGATCGAAGGCGTCGGCGGCGGTCACGAGGGCGAGGGCGCCCACGGCGGCCAGGTCTTCGAGCGGGACATGCGTCGCGCGGGAGTGGAGCTCGCGGGCGAGGTAGCCCACGAGCGGGAGGTTCTCCTCGATGAGGAGGTTTCGTTCGGCACTGCCAGGCATCGGGGGATGTCTGCCTTTCGTCTGTCGAGCAGGGGGGATACTCAGACGTCGCCGCAGCGTGGGGGGATCGCGCGGCGTCGGACTCAGACTATGAGAGAACTCTCATAAAACTGAAGTACCAACGGTTTCCGACACGTTACGTATCGGCGACGCGTGCCGATAGACAGGTACGAGCCCGTCGCGGATCCGGCGCAAATTGGGGTTGCGTCCTCCGCGGCACGAACAGGGAATCCACTGGGGAGGAAGAACATGGGAGCCAACGAGTTGTCGATGCAGCTGTGGCGTGAACGCGAGCTGCTGGAGATGCTGATCTTCAAACTCGAAGAGCAGCGGCTCCTGCTGGAGTCCGGCGGCATGCGCTGGGTCCACTTCGCCACCCGCGAGATCGAGCAGGTGCTCGAGCGCCTGCGCGAGTCCGGACTGGGCCGCGACGTCGAGGTCGCCGCCCTCGCCCGGGAGTGGGGCGTGACCGAGCCGGTGACGCTCGCCCGTCTGCTCGACGCGGCGCCGACGGAGTCCTGGCGCGACATCTTCACCGATCACCGCGCGGCGCTCACCTCGCTCATGGCCGAGGTCGCGCAGCTGAAGGGCTCCAACGAGGTGCACCTGCGGGCTGCCGGCCGCGCGGTCGAGGAGACCCTGGCTGGCCTGGAGGCGGGCGCCGGCGTGTACGACACGCACGGCGAGCGCGCCCGGGAGGACCAGCCGCGGATCGTGGACAGGGAGATGTGAGGGACGCGATGTCGACATTCAGCGGGCTGGGGACGGCGGCCAGCGCCCTCTCGGCGGCGCGCCGGGGGATGGACCTGGTGGGGCAGAACATCGCCAACCAGACGACCGCCGGCTACACCCGGCAGCGGCTGGAGACCTCGGCCGTGGGCGCCGTGGCGGTGTCGGGGCGGTTCTCGGCGGGGGTCCAGCCCGGCGGCGGCGTCTCGGTCGACGGCATCGCGCGCCTCGGCGACGCTGTGCTCGACGCCCGCGTGCGGGACACCCTCGCCGCCTCGGGCTACTGGTCGACCCGGGCCGCCGCATCCGCCGCCGCCGAGGCCACCCTCGGCGAGCCCACGAGCGACGGCATCGCCCATCAGCTGTCCGAGTTCTGGGCCGCGTGGCAGGACGTCGCGAACGCGCCCGACTCGACGGCCGCGGCTGCCACCGTGATCACCCACGCGCAGACGCTGGCCGCCCGGATCGCCGACGGCTACCGCGCTGTGGCCGGGCAGTGGGCCGATGCGCGTGCCTCGGCCGACATGACGGTCTCGCGGATCAACGCCGCCGCCACCGAGATCGCCGAGCTCAACGGGGCGATCCGCGACGCGACGGCCGCGGGCGGTGCACCCAACGAGCTGATCGACCGCCGCAACCTCCTCGCGCAGAACGTGGCCCGCCTCTCGGGCGCGACGGCGACCGTCGAGACCGACGGAACGCTGACGCTGCGCATCGACGGCAACGCCCTCGTCTCGGGCGCCAACGCCCGCGCCCTCGCCCTCTCCGGACCGCCGTCGCTCGAGTCGGCCGATCCGCTCGCCCTGGCCTGGGTCTCCGACGGCGACCTCCCCGTCTCCACCGTCGGCGGAGAGCTCGGCGGTCTGCTCGCGGTGCTCGCGCCCGCCGGCGAGGACGGCGTGCTGGCGGGCCTGGCGGCCGACTACAACGCGCTCGCGACCGCACTGGCAGACGCGGTCAACGCGCAGCACGCCGCGGGGGTCACCGCCACGGGCGCACCCGGCGGCGACTTCTTCTCTCTCGCGGCGGGCGCCCCGGCGGCGCTCGGGCTGGGCGTCGTCCCCACCGGCCGGGCCGAGCTCGCGCTCGCCGCGCCCGGCGCCGGGCCCCTCGACGGCTCGAACGCCGACGCGCTGTCGGCCATCGGCGGCCGCGCCGGCGGACCGGATGCGCTCTGGGGCGATGTCGTGGCCCGCCTCGCGGTGGGCACGGCGGCCGACGCCGGTCGCGCCAGCCGGGCTGAGACGGGGGTGAACGCCGCCGTCATCGCGCAGCAGTCGGTGGCCGGCGTCGACAACGACGAGGAGACCGTGAGCCTGCTCACGTTCCAGACCGCCTACCAGGCCGCCGCGCGCGTCCTCACCGCCGTCGACGAGGCGCTCGACGTGCTCATCAACCGCACCGGCCTGGTCGGCCGCTGACCGTCAGGAGCCCCATGATCTCCCGAGTGACCACGCAGGCGATGACCCAGACGGCCCTGCGGAACCTGCAGTCCGGGCTCACGACGCTCTCGCGCCTGCAGGATCAGGCCACGTCGCAGCGCGCCTTCGCCGTCCCCTCCGACGACCCGGCCGCCGCCTCGACGGCGCTCGACATCCACGCCGCCCAGCGGCGCGCCACCCAGTACGCCCGCAACATCGACGACGGCCTGGCCTGGCTGACCACGGTCGACAACTCCCTCACGGCATCGACGGATCTGCTCTCCCGCGCGCGCGACCTCACCGCGCAGGGAGCGAACTCGGGGGCGCTCGACGCGACCGCGCTGGAGGCGATCGCCGTGGAGCTGGAGGGCATCCGCTCCGAGCTGCTCGCCCAGGCGAACACCCGCGTGCTCGGCCGGTCGGTCTTCGCCGGCACCTCGGATGCGCCCGCCTTCGCGGCGGACTACTCCTTCTCGGGGATCGCCGGCGGCGAAGTGCACCGCCGCATCTCGGACGGCGAGACGGTGCGCGTCGACGCCAGCGGCGCGGAGGCGTTCGGGGTGGGCGCCGCCTCGGTGTTCGCGGTGCTCGACGCGGTGGTCGCCGACCTGCGCTCCGGGCGGAACGTCGGGCCCCGGCTGGCGGAGATCGACGACAGGCTGAACACTATGCTCGGGGTGCAGGGCGCGGTGGGCGCCCGGCAGAACCAGGTGCTGCGAGCGAAGGAGGCTGCATTGGATGCCAAGGTCTCCCTCGAGGCCCAGCGCGCCGCCGTCGAGGACGTCGACACGGTGGAGGTCCTCGTCGCCCTGCGGGCGCAGGAGCTCGTCTACCAGTCTGCGCTCTCGGTGACCGCGCGGGTGCTGCAGCCGACCCTGCTGGACTTCCTGGCATGAGCGCGGTCGCCTTCCTCGCGCCGCCGCCCGGGCTCGCGCCGCACGTCGCCTTCTCGCTCGACCCGGTCGCCGGGGCCGACGGACTGTTCGCGCTCACCGCGGTCGGCGATCCCGCCGTGCGCCTGTTCGCCGTCGATCCCGCCGCGGTCGTGCCCGACTACGCGCCCGTCCTCACCGACGCGCAGGCCGACGAGCTGGGACTGCGCGCCGCCGAGGAGGCGCAGCTGCTCGTGGTCGCCCGCATGACCGACGAGGGGATGGGCGTGAACCTGCTGGCCCCCGTCGTGATCAACACCCGCACGGGAGAGGCCGCACAGGTCATCCTCGAGGGGCAGGATCTGCCCGTCCGCGCCCTGCTGGGCTGAAGGCTGGGCTGAGCGCTGGCTGAGCCGGCGCTGTCTTCCGGTCGCACCATGTCCCAGATTCCGCTGTTTCGGGGCGGGTGAATCGACGGATAGTGGGACATGCCCCACCGGAAGTGGGACATGCCTTGCGGAGGCGGCGCCGTGAGCGCGCCCGGCAGGCTCAGGCGGCGACGGGCTCGCGCGCGGGGACGACCGGCGCGGGGACGTGACCTGCCGACTCCCGCACGGAGGAGGCCGGCTCGGCGGCCGGGATGGCGGGCGCGGCGACGGGCGCGGCGGCGATCGCGGCCAGATAGCGGCCCCGATGTCCGGTGCGGATCCCGGTCGCGCTCGGCTTGTTCTCGTAGACCCCCGCCGCCCAGTTGCCCTCGACGAGCACCGGGCCCTCGGGGGTGACGGCGACATCCCAGCCGACGTAGCGCACCTGCGGCACGACCCGCGCGGCGCGGTCGACGAGGGCGAGCACCTCGTCGAACATCGGCAGCCGGAAGTCGGCGATGGTGACCGCGGACTCGGGGTGCGACCGGTGCACCCGGCCGCAGGAGTCGTAGCCGGCGCCGGTGGCCCGGCCGGTCTCGTCGAGCATCGCGTAGAAGCCGCCGAACGCGTTCTGGTCGCTCACGGCGCCGCGGCCGAACTTCTGCGCCACGGCGAGGATGTGCGTCGTGCGGCCGTCGAAGAACGCGGTGACGCGGGTGGTGTTGACGGTGCCTGCGCAGAGCGCCGCCAGCTCCTCGTGCTGGCGGATGACCTCCTCGACCAGCGTCTCGCCGCGGGCCAGCAGCCCCCGGTGGAACGCGGTCCAGTCGGTGACCTCGGCGGCGTGGTAGCGGTGCACGCCGAGGCCGGCGCGGCCGAGGGGCTCCTTCGTGACGATGGTGCCGTGGCGCTCCGCGAACGCGCGCAGGGCGTCGGCGCCGCCCTCGGTCACCACCATCCACTCGCGCCGCAGGAAGCCGTCGAAGGTGCCGTTGAAGGCGATCTTGTCGTGGAACAGATGACGGTACGCCGGGTCGTCGAACTGCATCGCCAGCCGGTCCGAGAGCGGGCTCGTCATGTAGGTCGCGCGTTCGGCGCGGGTGAGGATCGCGAAGTCGTAGTCGATGTAGTCCTGGAACCCGACGGCCCGGAACGCGGCCTGCCACAGCATGTCGGCCACGACGGCGGGCGTCCACCGGCCGTGTTGCTGCGCGGCCTGACGGGCGCGGGCGACGAGCGCTCCCGCGTCGAGACGACGAAAACGCCGCGCGAGGTAACGGAGGCGCGGCGTGATGACGGGGGCGGATGACATCGTGCTCCTGGGCGGGTCTCGGGGGCCTGGGTGAGTCAGGTGGGAGTGGGCGGAGCGTCCCCGAGTCGACGGTGGATCCCGTAGCCGGATGCCACGGGACCCACCGTCCAGTACGTCGATGCAGCGGCTGTGCGTCAGCGCAGCAGCTGCAGGACGCCCTGGTTCGACTGGTTGGCCTGCGCGAGCATGGCGGTGCCCGCCTGCGACAGGATGTTGGACGCGGTGTACTTGACCATCTCGGCCGCCATGTCGGTGTCGCGGATGCGGCTGTTGGCCGCCGACAGGTTCTCCGCCGACACGTTGAGGCTGTTGATGGTCGACTCGAAGCGGTTCTGGAGCGCACCGTAGCTGGCGCGCGCCGTGGAGACCGCCGTGATCTGCGTGTCGATCGCCGTGATCGTCGCCAGCGCGTTGGCCGACGTGTCGACCGTGAGCGCGCCCACGGTCGCGCCCAGGGTGGCGAAGTCGGTCAGCGTGATCGCGATCTGGTCCTCCGCGGCGGTGGCGCCGGCGCCGACCTGGAAGGTCAGCGTGGAGCCGCCCGACAGCAGCTTGATGCCGTTGAAGTTCGTGCTCGAGGCCAGACGGGTGAGCTCGGAGCCCAGGGCATCGATCTCGGTCTTGATCGCGGTGCGCGAGTCGGCGTTGTTCGAGTCGTTGCCGGCCTGGACCGCGAGGTCGCGCACGCGCTGCAGGATCGAGTGCACCTCCGTCAGGGCGCCTTCCGCGGTCTGGATGACCGAGATGCCGTCCTGGGCGTTGCGGGCGGCGACGTTCAGTCCACCGATCTGGGACTTCAGTCCCTCCGAGATCGCCAGACCGGCGGCGTCGTCCGCGGCACGGTTGATGCGCAGGCCGCTCGAGAGCTTCTCGAGAGACTTCGACAGGTCGTTCTGCGTGCTCGACAGGTTGCGGTAGGCGTTGAGCGCCGACACGTTGGTGTTGATCTGCATACCCATGGTGTGTTCCTCCGTGATTGGGATCAGCGGGCGCCCGTCCTGGACACCCGGGAGTCCATCCGTGGACTCCGTGATTCCCCCTATCGGCACGGCCGCGGCCCGCGTTAGGCGACGGTGCGGATCGTGCGAGGAGAGGGGACGGATCCGTTGCGCCGCGCCCCGGCCGCCGCCGTCGCCGCGCCGATAGGCTGAACCGGTGAGCCTGCTCGAGATCCGTGGTGCCGCCCTGCGCCGGGGCGACCGCGAGCTGTGGAGCGGCCTGGACCTCGACGTCGCCCCCGGCGAGCTCGTCGCCGTGCTGGGACCGTCGGGATCGGGCAAGACGACGCTCCTGCGTGCGATCCTCGGCCTCGAGCCCCTGAGCGCCGGCACCATCACCGCGCTCGGCGAGCGCGTGCACCGCCGCGGCAGCCGCCGCATCGGCTACCTGCCGCAGGCGCGACCGCTCACCGACGAGACCTCGATGCGCGGCAGGGACCTCGTCGCGCTCGGCGTCGACGGGCACCGGTTCGGGCTGCCCTTCCCCCGTCGCGGAGACCGCGCGCGCATCGACGCGCTCGTCGACGCGGTCGGCGCATCCTCGTTCGCCGATCAGCCGGTCGGCGTGCTCTCGGGCGGGGAGCAGCAGCGCCTGCGCGTCGGGCAGGCGCTCGCCGACGACCCGCGGCTGCTCCTGTGCGACGAACCGCTCACGAGCCTCGACCTCGCCAACCAGCAGGCGGTCGTGCGCCTCATCGACGACCACCGCCGGACCGGCGCCGCCGTGCTGCTCGTCACCCACGACATCAACCCGATCCTCGGTCAGGTCGACCGGATCCTCTACATCGCCAACGGCCGCTTCACCCTCGGCAAGCCCCAGGACGTGCTGACCTCCGAGGTGCTCAGCGACCTCTACGGCGCCCCCGTGTTCGTGCTGAGCGCGGGCGACCGGCTGGTCGTCGTCGGCGCCCCCGACGCCGAAGCCTCGCACCACCATCACCACGAGGAGGACCACGCGTGAACTGGTCCGACGTGGGCGACGCCATGTTCGGCGGGCTCCCCGAGTACGGGGCGATCCTCGCGCTGGTCTCCAACTCCCTGTGGGCCGGCGCCGTGCTCGGCCTCGTCGGCGGCCTCATCGGCGTCTTCGTGATGCAGCGCGACATGGCCTTCGCCGTCCACGGCATCAGCGAGCTGTCGTTCGCGGGGGCCGCCGCGGCGCTGCTGATCGGCGCCGACGTCGTGAGCGGATCCGTGGTCGGCTCCCTCGTGGCGGCGGGGCTCATCGGCTGGCTCGGCTCGCGCGCACGGGACCGCAACTCGATCATCGGCGTGCTCATGCCGTTCGGCCTCGGCCTCGGCATCCTCTTCCTCTCGCTCTACGACGGCCGCAGTGCCAACCGCTTCAGCCTGCTCACCGGGCAGATCGTCTCGGTGCAGAACGCGCAGCTGGGATGGCTCGTGGCGATCTCGGCGTTCGTGCTCGTCGCGCTGCTGCTCATGTGGCGCCCGCTGCGGTTCGACTCGCTCGATCCGCAGTCCGCCGCCGCTCGGGGGGTGCCGACCACCGCCGTCTCGCTCACCTTCATGCTGCTGCTGGGGCTGGTCGTCGCCGTCGCGGTCCACATCATCGGCGCGCTGCTGGTGATGGCGCTGCTGGTGACCCCCGCCGCCGCGGCGATGCGCGTCGCGACCGGGCCGGTCGCCGTGCCGCTGCTGTCGGCGCTGTTCGGTGTGACGGCCGCGGTCGGCGGCATCCTCCTCGCCGTGATGGGCACCCTGCCCGTGAGCCCCTACATCACGACGATCTCGTTCCTCATCTACCTCGTCTGCCGCGTGGTCGGCGCTCGCCACGGCCGCGTCGTGCGCCAGCGCGCCGCCTGAACCCCGCGCTCGGGCGACAGCGCGCGAGTGCGGGTCGCCGACGGTGCACAACTCCGGAAACGCCGGCCCCCGCGCGGCCGAAACGGGCTGTCACCGGCCGGTCGGCGCCGAATCGCCGGAGTTGCGCGCGGCCGCCGTGCGCCACCGCCACCATGTGCGGGTGCGGGCGCGAGCGCGCGAGTGCGGGCCGCTGACGGTGCACAACTCCGGAAACGCCGGGCCCGCGCGGCCGAAGCGGGCTGTCACCGGCCGGTCCGCGCCGAATCGCCGGAGTTGCGCGCAGCCGCCGCGGGCCACCGCCACCATGTGCGAGTGCGGGCGCGAGCGCGCGAGTGCGGGCCGCTGACGGTGCACAACTCCGGAAACGCCGGCCCCGCGCGGCCGAAACGGGCTGTCACCGGCCGGTCCGCGCCGAATCGCCGGAGTTACGCGCGGCCGCCGCGCGCCACCGCCGCGCGCAACCGCCGCGCAGCCGTGGCGGGACCGGCGGCGCCGCCGCTCCCAGCCGCCTCCGAAGCGGCGGCGGTAGACTCCCGGGCATGGCTCAGCGCAACACCTGGCAGCGCGATCGCGTGCGTGCGGCGCTGTCCGACACCCCCGGATTCGTGAGCGCGCAGGAACTCCACGCGGCGCTGCGCGACGACAACACCGGCATCGGACTGGCCACCGTGTACCGCGCGCTCGCGACGCTGGCCGCCAGCGGAGAGGCCGACCAGCTGCAGAGCCCCGAGGGCGAGGCCATCTACCGCGCCTGCTCGAGCGAGGGTCATCACCACCACCTCATCTGCCGGAACTGCGGCACGACCGTCGAGATCCAGGCGACCGACGTGGAGGAATGGGCACAGCGCACCGCCGCCGCCCACGGGTTCACCCGTGCCGAGCACGTCGTCGACATCTTCGGTCTGTGCGCGACGTGCACCGCCGCGGCGGGCCGTGACGACTGACCTCCGCCCCGCGCCGACCGGCACGCGACGCACCGCCGGGCTGATCGCCGCGGGTGTCGCGGTCGTCGGCCTGCTCGTCGTCGTCGCCGTCCTCGCCCCCGGCCCGGCGCTGCCCACCCGGGCGCAGGACGGCCTCACCCTCGCCCTCAGCGTCCTCATCGAGTCGCTGCCCTTCGTTGTGCTGGGCGTCATCCTCTCGATCGTCGTGCAGGTGTGGGTGCCGCCGGGGGCGATCGAGCGGTGGATGCCGCGGAGCGCGTGGGGGCGGCGGGCGGTGCTGTCGCTCCTGGGCATGCTGGTCCCGGTGTGCGAGTGCGGGAACGTCCCCTTCGCCCGCGGCCTGCTGATGCGCGGGTTCCGGGTGCCCGAGGCCCTCACCTTCCTCATCGCGGCGCCGATCGTGAACCCGATCGTCATCATCACGACCCACCAGGCGTTCGGCTTCGACGACGGGATCCTCATCGCGCGTCTCCTCGGCGGATACGCGGTCGCGAACCTCATCGGCTGGCTCTACAGCCGCCACCCCGATCCGGACTCCCTCCTCACGGACCGCTTCCGCGCCACCTGCGAGATCGCCGACGCCGAGAGCCTCACCGCCGGCCGCGGACGCCGCAGCCTCGCGCAGTTCGTCGTGGAGCTGCGCGCGGTCATGCCGGCCCTCGTGATCGGGTCGGCGCTGGCCGGCGCCGTGCAGGTCGTCGTGCCCCGCGACGCGCTCCTGGCGATCGGATCGAACCCCGTGCTGTCGATCGTCGCGATGATCGCGCTCGCGATGATCGTCTCCATCTGCTCGAACGTCGACTCGTTCGTGGCGCTGTCGTTCGCGTCGACCTTCACGCCCGGCTCGATCGTCGCGTTCCTCCTGGTCGGACCGCTCGTCGACGTGAAGATGCTCGCCCTGCTGCGCACCACCTTCCGCACGAAGGTGCTCGCCGGGCTCGTCGTGATCGTCGTGCTGTTCGCGGTCGCCGTCGGAGGGGTGGTGAACCTCCTTGCGTGAGTTCCTCCGCCGCTCCGGCACCCGTCTGCTCGGCGTCGGGCTCGCCTCGGGCCTGGCCGCCGTGACCATCGCCCTGGCCCTCACCGACCAGCTGGCCCTCTATATCAACCCCTCGTCGAACCTCTTCGCGGTCTCGATGGCGGTGCTCGTGCTCATCGGCGCGGCGGCGAGCTTCGCCCTGCCCCTCGGCGCCGAGGCCGACCACGGCCACGACCACGGCGAGGCGCACGACCACGGCGAGGCGCCCGACCACGGGCACGCGCACGACCACGGGCCGTCGCCGGCGGGGGCGCGGCCGGCCGCGGTGATCGGACGCGCCGCGATCGCCACCGGCGGGGTGCTGGCCACCGGGATCGTCGCCGCGATCGTCCTCGTGCCGCCGGCGACGCTGTCGGCCGAGCTCGCGATGTCGCGCGACACCGGGGCCCCGCCGCTGTTCCAGGGGGCCGACACCGTCGCCCTCGCGGCGACGGGTGACACCGCATCGTTCGGGGTCGGCGAGTGGGCGAGCGTGTTCGCCACGGCCACCAATCCCGAGGCCTTCGACGGCGACGAGGTCACCCTCACCGGATTCGTCACCCCCGAGGACGGCGGCTTCGGACTCACGCGGCTCGTCATCACCCACTGCGTCATCGACGCGCAGCCCGCGAGCGTCCCGGTCGCACTCGCCGGCCAGGCGCCCGGAGAGGTGCAGGAGACCGGACAGTGGGTGACGGTGACGGGGACGATCCGCGACGTCGACGGCCGGCTCCAGATCGAGGCGTCCTCCGTGGCCCCGATCGAGGAGCCGCGGGACCCCTATGAGTACTGAGCAGCTCCGCCGCGGAGACGGCGGGACGCGGCGCGGTGCCCGCCGTCGCGGGCGCGCCTTCGCAGGGGCGTTCGCGGTCGTGGTGGGCGTGCTCGCCGTGCTCGGCCTCGGCGGCGCCGCCCTGACGACGGTGCAGGGACCGCGGGTGACCAGCGTGCAGTTCGATCCTGACGCGGCGGTCACCGCATCCGGATCGCGCGTCATCTTCACGACCAGCCAGTCCCTCGACGAGGTCGACCCGTCGCAGGTGACGGTGACGCCCGCGGCCGACTTCACCGTGGACACGTCGGGACGCAGCGTCGGGCTCCGCTTCGCGCTGCCGCTGTGGGACGACACCGAGTACACGGTGCGGATCGAGGGGGTCACCGGACTCGGCGGCGGCCCGCCCGTGACGATCGAGCGGACGCTGACCACGCCGCCGCTGGAGGTCTACATCCTGCAGCGGCAGGAGAGCGGCGACACCGTCTACCGCACCGACCTCGCCGGCGACGCGGCCGTGCCGGTGTTCACGCACCCGCACATCGAGGACTTCCGCGCCACCGCGGGCCACCTCGTCATGTCCACGGTGGACGACGACGGACTCTCGCACCTCATCGTCACCGACCTCGAGGGAGAGGGGGAGCGGGAGCTGCCGCTCCCCGGCGACGGCACGGTGACCGACCTGCAGAGCGCCGACCGCGGCAACCTCGTCGGCTACCTCTTCACCGACGCCGACATCGGCGCCGACTCGGGCCGCGAGGCCGCCCTCTTCACGGCATCCCTCTCGGCCTCGCGCCGCGACGAGCCGCCCACGGCGGTCACGCGCGACGGCGGCGACTCGCGGGTGGACGACTGGCGGTTCGTGCCGGGGACCGACAGCCTCCTCATGCTGACCTTCGACGGGTCGCTGACGCTCGTCACGCCGGTCGGCGGCGCTCCCGTGGCCCTCGGCAACGCCGTCTCCATCGACGGGATCGCGCGCGGATCCGCCACCGCGATCGTCGAGCGCGTGACCGGGCTCGTCGCGATCGACCTCGCCACCGCAGAGGAGACCGAGCTGGCGCCCACCGACCCGTCGCTCGGCCAGGCCTGGTCGGTCATCGGCCTGCCCGACGGGTCGGGCGACACGGTGCGCGTGCTGTCGAAGCTCGACGAGGCCGGGATCACCGTCGAGTCCACCTCGGTCGCCGTCGTCGACGCCGATGGAGAGGCGCGCCCGGTGTTCGACGTGCCCGCCGATGCCAGCCTCATGCAGGCGTGCGTCTCGCCCAGCGGCCGGTACGCGGCGCTCCTGGTCGCCCCCGAGGTGGTCGACAACCCCTACGACGGCTACCAGCTGCCGCTTCCCGAGCGCCTGCAGACCCACGTCGTCTCGCTCGAGGACGGCGCCGAGGTCGTGGCCCTGCGCGGCTTCGACATCTCCTGGTGCCAGTCGGCGCCGCGGCCGTGAGCGGCCGTCCGTCCGGCGATGCGCCGGATTCCGCACCCGACGCGATCGATCGTCGCGCGGGCCTCGTCCCCGCGACACGCGAGGCGCTCCGCGGGCTGCCGGTCGAGGTGGCCCCGCGGCTGCTCGGCGGGCTGCTGCGGGTGACCGTCGACGGCGGCACCGTGGCCGTGCGGATCACCGAGGTCGAGGCCTATCACGGACAGGGCACCGGTCCGGTGCCCGACCCGGGATCGCATGCCCGCAGCGGCCCGACCGCGCGCAACGCCACGATGTGGGGCGAGCCCGGCCACCTGTACGTCTACCTGAGCCACGGCATCCACTCGTGCGTCAACGTCGTCTCGGGCCCCGAGGGCGTCGCCGGCGGAATCCTCCTGCGCGGCGGTGAAGTGGTCGAGGGCGTGGAGGCCGCGGCGTCGCGGCGCCCGGCCTCCCGGTCTCCGCGCGACCTCGCCCGGGGTCCGGGACGGCTCGGCGACGCCGTCGGGCTCCGGCATCCGCGGCACGACGGGATCGACGCCGTGACGGGGGAGGAGCGCGCGGGCGCCGTCGCGCGGCTGCTGCTCCCGGCGGCGCCGCTCGCCGACGTGTCGACGGGACCGCGCGTGGGCGTCGCCGGGATCGCGGGCACGCATGCGTTCCCGTGGCGCTTCTGGGTCACGGGCGATCCGACGGTGTCGGCGTTCCGCTGGGGGCGCGGTGCGGCCGAGGCGGCCCGCTGAGGCCCGCGGGCGTGTGATGCTGGAGGCCGGACCCCCATCGGAGGAGGAAGTCATGTCGACGCTGCGTGTGCTGTTCATCGGAGGCACGGGGATCATCAGCACGGCGTGCGTCGCCGAGGCTCTCCGCCAGGGGCACGAGGTGCACCTGCTGCACCGCGGGCGCGAGCAGCGGCGGGCGGTGCCCGAGGGCGTCACCGTGCACCTCGGAGACATCCGCGACGAGGACTCGGTGCGCGAGGCGCTCGGCGATCTCGAGTTCGACGTCGTCGCGGAGTTCCTCGCCTTCACGCCCGCCCACATCGAGACCGACCTGCGGCTGTTCGCCGGCCGCACGCGCCAGTACATCTTCATCAGCTCCGCCTCGGCCTACCAGACGCCGCCCACGCACCTGCCGATCACCGAGTCGACGCCGCTGCGCAACCCGCACTGGGAGTACTCGCGCAACAAGATCGCCTGCGAGGACGCGCTCGTCGCCGCCTACCGCGAGACCGGCTTCCCGATGACGATCGTGCGGCCGTCGCACACCTACGACGCGACGCTGCTGCCGATCGACGGCGGCTGGACCGCGATCGAGCGGATGCGCGCCGGCAAGCCGGTGATCGTCCACGGCGACGGCACGTCCCTGTGGACGATCACCCACAGCAGCGACTTCGCCCGGGGGTTCGTCGGCCTGTTCGGCCGAGCCGACGCGATCGGCGAGCCCTTCCACATCACCGGCGGCGAGGCCCCGACCTGGAACCAGATCTACACCGAGCTCGCCCACGCCGCCGGGGTGGCCGAGCCCGACCTCGTCCACGTGCCCTCGGAGGCGATCGCGGCGCTCGACGCGGAGTGGGGATCCTCGCTCCTTGGCGACAAGACGCACTCGGCGGTGTTCGACAACTCCAAGATCACGCGCATCGTGCCCGGCTTCGGCACCACCGTCCCGTTCGCCCGCGGCGCGCGGGAGATCGTCGAGTGGTACGACGCGCATCCCGAGGCGCAGACCGTCGACGCCCACTACGAGGAGCTGGCCGACCTGCTCGTCGAGCGGTACCGCCCCCGCGCCCGCTGAGCGACGCTCGCACCGCGGTCGCCGAGCGGCCGCTCGCACCCCGCTCGCCGAGCGAGCGCTGGCCACCCCGGTCGTTGAGCGAGCGCAGCGAGACGAAACGGCGACCCCCCGCCCCGCTCAGCGTCCGGGCCCGCCCGTGCTAGACTGACTCTTTGTCTGCGCGCACTCCAGCACGCAGTTCGCGTTTCGTCTCACATCGTTCGCTCAACGACCGGAACATCCGGGCGGGGATCGCGTGTGTCACGGGATGCAGACAAGGGATCTTGGGTGGGGCCGTCCGGCCTCACGGTAACTGCCTCATCAGGGGCATAAGGGAGACATCACCATGGCAGCAGTGTGCCAGGTGACTGGAGCAGTTCCCGGCTTCGGTCACAACATCTCGCACTCGCACCGCCGGACGAAGCGCCGCTTCGACCCGAACGTGCAGAAGAAGACCTACTACGTTCCTTCGCTTGGTCGCAACATCAAGCTGAACGTCTCGGCCAAGGGCATCAAGGTCATCGACGCCCGCGGCATCGAGTCGGTCGTGAAGGACCTCCTCGCGAAGGGTGTGAAGCTCTAATGGCGAAGAAGGCTCAGGACGTCCGTCCGATCATCAAGCTGCGCTCGACCGCCGGCACGGGGTACACCTACGTGACGCGCAAGAACCGCCGCAACAACCCCGACCGCATCGTGCTCAAGAAGTACGACCCGGTGATCCGCAAGCACGTCGAATTCCGAGAGGAGCGCTGATCTCATGGCCAAGAAGAGCAAGATCGCGCGCAACAACCAGCGCGAAGAGGTCGTGGCCCGGTACGCCGAGAAGCGCGCCGAGCTGAAGAAGACGCTCGTCGACCCGAACGCGACCGACGAGGCCCGCGAGGCCGCCCGCGTCGGCCTGCAGAAGCTCCCGCGCAACGCGTCGCCGGTGCGTCTGCGCAACCGCGACGCCATCGACGGCCGCCCGCGCGGCCACCTGTCGAAGTTCGGCATCTCGCGTGTCCGCTTCCGCGACATGGCGCACCGTGGCGAGCTGCCCGGCGTGACCAAGTCGAGCTGGTGAACCAGCACGCCGACAGCGCTGTGAGCTGGTAAGCACCCGCACAGCAGCGAAGGCCGGAGCCCCTCGGGGTTCCGGCCTTCTGCGTTCCTGCGCGAGCGGGGTCGGTCAGGCCGCGGCGGCGTGCGAGGTCGCCCACTCGAGGGCGAAGTCGGCGACTTCCTCCCAGCCGTCCTGGCTGACGATGCGGTGGGTGCGTCCGGGGAACTCGCGGTAGTCCACGACGGCCGGGCTCCCGGTGCTGCGGTACTTCTTGACGATCGCGCGCCCGATCGCCGGCGGCACGACGTGGTCGATCTCACCGGTGATGACGAGGAGCGGTGCGCGGTCGGTCCGGCCGTAGTCGACGTGCGACGCACCCCCCTTCTCGTTGAACGCGGCGGCGACGCCCTCGAAGAACACCCGGTTGTAGGAGTTCACGGCGTACTGCTCCCACAGCTCGTCGGACGCGGCGCGGGGCAGGTCGTTGCCGAAGGTGAAGTGGAAGTGGCGCTTCGACAGCGGCTTCGCACCGTTCCGGCCGAACGGGTTGGAGAGGATCGGTGTGCCGGTCCACAGGGTCGACAGCGGCAGCGTCGTGATGCCGGCCGGCTGGCCGGGCGTCACGCCCACGTAGGCGACGCCGAGGCCGCGGTCGGCGAGCATCTGGGTGAAGAGGCCGCCGAAGGAGTGGCCCATGATGATCGGCTTCTCGGGGAGGGCGCGGATGATTCGCTCGTAGTGGTCGACGATGTCACGGATGCCGATGCCCTTCAGCGCCTCGGGGTTGCGGCGGATGTCCTCCACCGAGCGGTCGTCGATCCCGGGCCAGCCGGGGACGATGACCTGGTGGCCCGCGGCGCGGAAGCGATCCGCCCAGGTGTCCCAGCTCTTCGGGGTCATCCAGAGTCCGTGGATGAGGACGATGGGGGTCTTGGTCGAGGTGTTCATGTCGTGCTCCTTGTGGGGTGTGCGAGTGGATGGTGGCGGTGCGGGTGGTGCGGGGAGCCGGTCGTTCACGGCTGATGTATCCTGATAGTAGACCGAACGTTCTATCTGCGCAAGACTATTCCCGGAATCCTCACGAGACGAAAGCCCGCATCCGAAATGACAGAGAATGTGACGATGAGCACTGCACCCGTCGCCGTCGACGAGATCGCGGCGTCCGGGCTGCCGGCGCGCGACAGGCTGCTGGCCGCGGCGACCGCGCTGTTCTACCGCGAAGGCATCCACTCGGTGGGCGTCGACCGCGTGATCGAGGTCGCCGGCGTCACCCGCGCCACCCTCTACAAGCAGTTCGCCGGCAAGGAGAACCTCGTCCTCGCGTACCTCGAGGGGGAGGACGCCGGGCTGCGCGCGCTCTTCGAGGAGGCCGCCGCCGCCGGAGGCACGCCCGACGAGCTGCTCGACCTCGTGGTGGCGGGCATCCAGGCCGACATCGCGCAGCGCCACACGCGCGGGTGCCCCTTCATCAACGCGGCAGCCGAGTATCCCGACGAGGGACCGGTGCGCGCGCTGATCGCGACCCACCGCGACTGGTTCCGCAGCACGCTGCGCGACCTCGCCGCCGCGGCGGGCCTGCGCGATCCCGAGGGCGTCGCCGGCGCGCTCGTGCTGCTGCGCGACGCCGCGCTCGTCGGCGGCTACCTCGACGGCACCGACATCGTCGCACCGGTCTTCGCGCAGTCCGCCCGCACGGTCATCGACACCCACCGCCCCTGACC
>NZ_CATNHF010000011.1 GCF_950097975.1 Microbacterium sp. T2.11-28 | reverse complement strand
GTGCCTCAACATCAACAGCTTCTACTCGCTGCTGCACGCGCAGGTCATCATCGGCGACTGGAAGGACGAGTACAACCACCACCGCCGGCACTCCTCGCTCGGCTACCTACCCCCAGCCGAGTACGCTCGACAGTGCACCCATCAAATGGAAACCGACGACTCACAGAACGTCCGGACCGAATGAAGGGGGCGGCTCAGGTTCATGGCCGGTCTGCTCGGGGTCTCCCGCGCCGGCTACTACGCCTGGGCGCGCCGCGGCCCCGCACCCTCGCCGCGCGCGGCGCGTAGGCAGGCGCTGGCCGAGCAGATCGCGCAGATCCACGAGGCATCGAACCAGACCAGCGGTTTCCGGCGAGTCCTGGCCGAGCTGCGCCGCTGCGGCGTGGCCGCATCGGAAGGACTGGTGCGAGCCCTGATGCGCGACCTCGGGATCTTCGGCGTCCAGCCCCGGAGCCGTAAGCGCACCACGATCCCCGCCGAGGACGAGATCACCCGCCCGGACCTGCTGCGCCGCGACTTCACCGCCGACGCGCCCGGGCAGCGGCTCGTCGGTGACATCACCTACCTGCGCACCTCGGAGGGCTGGCTGTACCTGGCGACAGTGATCGATCTGTTCAACCGTGAAGTGGTCGGCTGGTCGATGGCCGCCCACATGCGCGCCGAACTCGTCTGCGATGCCCTCCGGATGGCACACACCCACGATCGCCTCACACAGGGAGCCGTGTTCCATTCCGACAGAGGATCGGTCTACACCTCGGCCGAATACGCCGCCCTCGCCACCAGCTCCGGCGTGCGGCTGTCCGTCGGGCGCACCGGGGTGTGCTGGGCCAACGCCGTTGCCGAGTCGTTCTTCAGCATGCTCAAGAACGAGATGTACCACCGTCACACGTTCGCCACCCGCGCACGAGCACGGTTCCACGTCATGCAGTACATCGAGGTGTTCTACAACCGGCAGCGGCTGCACTCGACCCTCGGGTACCGCACCCCCGCCGAAGTCCGCGCCGACCACGACCATCAGACCGCGATCGCGGCCTGACCACCAAAGAGACCGTCCACGAAACTTGACACAGCCCACCTCGCATCAGTACCGCACCTGCCGCTGGGCAGTCGATGCATCACCTGTCCGAACGGAATCGACCGGCCCCACGCTGATCACCGCTCCCACACCGCCGAAACACTTCAACCGATCCGTCACTGCAGCATCATCGAGAAGCCGTCCTCGACACCGGCAGGTCCCGGGCCCGCTGGCTGTGATGTCTTCGCGCTGGCGGCGTCGGCGGGGAGAGGATTTCGCAGTGAGCAGCACCGCTCTTTCCGGGATCGAGGCGACCACCGAATCCGGCCCGCGGTGCTGCACGAAACCTTGGGGGCTCCATCGAGCCAGTAGCAATCCGGCCCGTGGTTGCCTCATCATGGAGCGGTGACTGCTGAGCGTTGCGGATCCACCGCCGATCCTGCCGAACCCCTTTCCGATGCTGAGCTGCTCATCGGCCTGGTGGTCTCACCATCCCTGAGTGCGGTGCTCGGCCCCGAGGTCACCACCTCGGTGCGCAAGATTTTGGTGCAGCGGTATCCGGGAGTGCGCTGGCAACTGAAGATGGCCGAAGACCGGCTGGTCGATCCACCCACCGAGACCTTGGACCTGCTGGAGGCAGCCCGAAACCGCGTGCTGGAGGAGAACTGGGATTTGGCCGTGGTGCTCACCGAGATCCCCCTGAAGACCGGCCGACGTCCGGTGCTCACCCAGCTCAGCCCCGTGCACGGGGTAGGACTGGTCTCCGTCCCAACCCTGGGACCCGTGCACGTGCGGCAGAAGGTGCAAGAGACCACCGTGCACGTGGTCGGGCAGCTCCTGGGCTACGACGCCGAAGACCTCAACGCCCAGCGGGATCTTGCTCGAAGAGCCCACCAGCTGTCCACCGATCTCGACGAACGCCCGGACGACAACGTCGTGCAGTTCACGGCCCGAGTGCTGAGCGGCAACGTGCGGCTGCTGCTGGGCATGATCCGCGCCAACCAGCCTTGGGCCTTCGTGGCCCGGCTCTCCCGGGCGATGGTCGTGGCAGCGGCCACCGGCATGCTGACATTGGTGGCCTCGGACCTATGGGTACTGGCCATGGCCTACGGGCCGGTGCGCCTGGTCCTGCTGGCGGTGATGGCGATCGGGGCGGTGAGTGCCACCCTGATCCTGGGAGCCGACTTGTGGGAGCGCCCACGGCGGCGAGCCCAACGTGAGCAGGTGATCCTGTTCAATTTGGCCACCACCGCCACCGTGGC
Source organism: Microbacterium sp. T2.11-28 (assembly GCF_950097975.1). Lineage (GTDB taxonomy): Bacteria > Actinomycetota > Actinomycetes > Actinomycetales > Microbacteriaceae > Microbacterium. The sequence continues at coordinate 16,135 of NZ_CATNHF010000011.1, read as the reverse complement.
CATCGGGGTTGTGGTGTTCTACCTCGGCTTATTCATCCTGTCCTGGGTCGGCGCGCTGCTGCTCATCGACGAGCAGGTACTGGCCGGTATCGCCGGTCACCCAGTGAACGCTTTGGACTACGCGAAGATCAGCTGGCTCACCGCCAGCCTGGCCACCGTGGGCGGAGCACTAGGAGCTGGACTGGAGGACGACGATGTGGTGCGCGCCGCTGCCTACACCCGGTCCAGCACCTGACACAGCCCCAGACAGAAGAAACTGAAACATCTACGCGTTGATGCCACGTCTATGCAGGTGTCATTGCCGGTCGCGATGACTTGGTGGGCTCAGCGCAGTGCGCTGCCTCGTACTCGGCGGGTGGGGCGTTGCCGAGGCGGGTGTGCGGGCGGGCGCTGTTGTACCTGTCGATCCGGGATCCGCACCGCCCTGCCGGACGCGCGGATCGCAGTCGACAAGTGGCATCTCGTCGCCCTCGCCAACCTCATGGTCACCCTGAGGCGTCCCCGGTTCTCTGCCGCTCCTATGCGGGTGCCAGCACCGGGTGGGATGGCGTTTCGAGGTCAGCGTAGTAGACGGCCTCGAACTCGTCGGGCGGGACATCGCCGAGCGTGGAGTGCAGGCGCCGGTGGTTGTACCAGTCGACCCATTCGGCGGTGACCCATTCCACGTCGTCGACGGTCCGCAGCGGCCCGTTGCGGAATGGGGAGTCGTCGCGGATGGCTTCGTTCTTGAACAGCCCGATCGTCGACTCGGCGAGGGCGTTGTCGTAGGCGTCGCCGATCGACCCGATGGACGCGGCTATGCCCTCGAGGGCGAGGGTCTCGGCGAAGCTGATCGAGGTGAACTGGCTGCCGGCGTCGGAGTGGTGCACGAGCCCGTCACCGGCGGGGTGACCGGCACGGTCGCGCCGCCAGAGACCCATCCGCAGCGCGGTGGTCACCAGCGGGGTCGTCTTGCTCGTGCTGGCATACCAGCCCACGATCGTCCGGGAGAAGCAGTCGATCACGAAGGCCACGTAGACGAACCCGGCCCAGGTGCGCACATACGTGAAGTCCGCGACCCAACGCCGATTGGGTGCCTCTGCGGAGAAGTCCCGCTCCAGCAGGTCCGGCGCACGCTGCGCGTTCCGATCTGGGATCGTCGTCCGCACGCGCTTGCCTCGCACGAGCCCGCCTATGCCGAGTTGCCGCATCAGCCGGTCCACGCGCCGCTTCGACACGGCCAGACCGCGTCGCCGCAGGAGCGCGGTCATCTTCCGCCGGCCATACATCGACTCCGGCGTCACCTTCCCGTTCTCGTCGACGCGAGCGGCGAGGATCGCGTCGATCACCGCCGCGTCCTCCAGATCGCGGTTGCTGGGCTGGGCAGTCTTCCAGGACCGATAGGTTCGCGCGGCGACCTGCACGCCCTGCTCCCGCAGGACATCGCAGATCGACTCGACCGCGCGGCCCTTGGCGCGCTGCTCGTCGATGAACGAGACGATCAGCGCTTTCGGGGGTCGAGCTCCCCGGCGAAGAAAACCGCCGCGTCCCGCAGGATCGCGTTGGCCTCACGCAGCTCGCGGTTCTCGCGCTCGAGCTTGCGGATCCGCTCCGACTCGGTCGTGCTGACCCCTGCCGGTCGCCGGCGTCGACCTGCGCCTGCCGCACCCACCGGCGCAAGCTCTCAGCGCCGAAACCGAGCCGCTTCGACACCGTCTCGCACGCGGTCGTGAGGTTCGGGTACTCATCGAGGTGATCGAGCACGAGCCGGATAGCGCGCTGCTTCGTCTCCTCCGGAATCCTCTTCGGCATGATCATCATCTTCCTTCCAGACTCGAAAGGAAGCGGCATCAAACCGGGGACGGTTCAGGCTCCGTTCGTCAGGCAAATGACTTGCGAAATGTCTTCGTGCGGTCCATTCTGGCGTCAAAGCTAGTTTCGTTCGCGCATCTGCTTGGACCACATCGTCCAGGTGGGGTCTACACCTCCGACCGCCGAACAAACATTGGCAGTGGAGTTATAGCGACTCAGCGTAAATGTGGAGGTGGTGAGATGGTTACCTCATGTGCGGACCTGCGCGTCGCTCAGCAGATGGATCCGCGCTCGATGTCGGTCGATCTGTCCCGAGAGGGCGACGAGTACGTTCCTGGGGCGAACCTGCCAGGCATCGCCTCGGAGTCCATCGAGCTGGGTGGGCGGCCGGCCGCTCACCGTCCGCGCGGTGAGCGGCCCAGTCCGCGACCGCCGGCGCGAAGTGGTTCACCGCCGAACGGCCCCCACGGGCAATTCATGCGGCTGCTGGGACTGGCGCCCGGCATCGATAGCGACAGCGTCACCGCCAGCTGCGACCTGGGCGTCCTGCGGGTGGTGATGCCCATCGAGCAGCCCGCCGTCCGGAAAGGTCCCCCTGAAGCAGCCTGCTTCCTGACTCTGGGCACTCAGCCCTGCGCCTGCGCCGATCCTGGCGCGCTCTTTGACGACCCCTGAAACGTGTCTCACGCGACAAGAAAGGAACAATCATCATGGCCAAGGCAGTAGGAATCGATCTGGGAACCACGAACTCCGTTATCGCCGTCTGGGAGGCCGGCGAGGAGAAGGTCATCCCGAACGCGGAGGGAGCCCGCACTACCCCGTCGGTGGTCGCTTTCACCGAGGACGGTGAACGGCTGGTGGGGCAGCTTGCCCGCCGGCAGAGCATCCTCAACCCGAAGGGCACCATCTCGTCCGCCAAGCGGTTCATCGGCCGGTCCTTCGACGAGATCAAGGAGGAAGCCAACGCCGTCGGCTTCGACGTCGTGGAAGGCCCCAACGGCGAAGCACGGTTCAACATCCGCGGCAAGCAGTACGCGCCGGAGGAGATCAGCGCCCAGGTGCTGCGCAAGCTCGTCGACGACGCCAGCAAGTTCCTCGGTGAGAAGGTGACCGAGGCCGTCATCACCGTTCCCGCCTACTTCAACGACGCCCAACGCACCGCGACCAAGGACGCCGGACGCATCGCCGGGCTCGAGGTGCTGCGCATCATCAACGAGCCCACCGCCGCCGCACTGGCGTACGGAATGGACAAGAAGAACCACGAGACCATCCTGGTGTTCGACCTCGGTGGCGGCACGTTCGATGTCAGCCTCCTCGACGTGGGCGACGGGGTCGTCGAAGTGCGATCCACCGCCGGTGACACCCACCTGGGCGGCGACGACTTCGACCGCCGGCTGGTGGACTACTTTGCCGACGAGTTCAAGAACGAGAACGGCATCGACCTGCGCAACGACCCGCAGGCGCTGCAGCGACTGTTCGAGGCGGCCGAGAAGGCGAAGGTCGAGCTCAGCTCGGTGTCCCAGACCCAGGTCAGCCTGCCCTTCATCACTGCCGACGCCAGCGGACCCAAGCACCTCACCATGACCGTGAAGCGGTCCAAGTTCGAAGACCTCACCGCTGACCTCGTTGAGCGGTGCCTCGGTCCGGTGCGTCAGGCGATGGCCGACGCGAAGGTCAGCGAGAACGATATCGACGAGGTCATCCTCGTGGGCGGTTCCACCCGCATCCCCGCTGTCCAAGCGCTCGTCAAGCGGCTCACCGGCGGCAAGGAGCCGAACATGACGGTGAACCCCGATGAGGTGGTCGCTGTGGGCGCCGCCATCCAGGCGGGCGTCCTCAAGGGCGACGTCGACGACGTGCTGCTGCTGGATGTCACCCCGCTGTCGCTGGGTGTGGAGACCCGCGGTGGCGTGATGACGAAGATCATCGAACGCAACACCACCATCCCCGCCCGACGCAGCGAGGTGTTCTCCACGGCCGAAGACAACCAGCCGTCGGTGGAGATCGTTGTCTTGCAGGGCGAGCGGGAGAACGCCGCAGACAACCGGGTGCTGGGCCGGTTCCAGCTCACCGGCATCCGCCCCGCTCCTCGCGGTGAAGCGCAGGTGGAGGTCACCTTCGACATCGACGCGAACGGCATCCTGCACGTGACGGCGAAGGACAAGGACACCGGCACCGAGCAGGGCATCACCATCAGCGACACCTCGAATCTGGACCAGGGCGAGATCGACCGGATGATTAAGGAAGCCGAGCAGCACCGTGCTGACGACCAGGCGCTGCGCCAGGCCGTGGACGCCCGCAACGAGCTGGACTCCGCCGCCTACCAGGTCGAGCGGGTACTGCGTGAGCTCGGCGACGCTGCACCGGAGCACGAGCGTGCCCGCGCGGAGCTGCTCATCACGCAGGCCCGCGAGGCAGTGCAGAACAACGTCGGCGAGCAGGAAGCGAAAGAGCGCACCGGCGAGCTGCTACAGGTTGCGCAGTCCCTTGCTGCAGCCCGCGCGAACGCCAGCCACGCTGAGCAGCCCGCTCAGGACGACGAAGACGACGTCGTCGACGCCGAATTCGACAAGTAGCACGGAGGGAGGATCGCGATGGTCGAGGAGCAGAACGAGGACACGCGGGCCGTGGACCTGCTGAACGACGACCTCACCGACGTGTCCCCGGAGGAGATCCGCGCCGCGCAAGCAGCGGTCGCCGCCCAGTTGGAGACGGCCGAGGACCGGTGGCGCCGGGCGGCGGCGGACTACGACAACCTCCGCAAACGGATGGCGCGCGAGATCCAGACCGTCCGCGAGCAGGAGCGGCGGCACACCGCCAAAGCCTTCTTGCCCGTCGTCGACGGGCTGGACCGGGCGCTCAGCTTCGGGGTGGACCTTGACGAGGGCGTTCTGGGTGGCATGCAGGCCATCCGGGCGCAGGCCGCTGATGCGTTGCGCGCACTCGGTTACCCCGAGATTGTCATCGACGGTGCGGAGTTCGACCCGCAGCTGCACGAGGCGGTCTCGGTGGTCGAGGATGCCAGCGTCCCGCCGCGCAGCATCCTCGCCGTCACTCGCCCCGGGTTCGGAACGCCTGAGCGGATGCTGCGACCGGCTGCGGTCGTGGTCACCCGCAGGCCGGATGAGGAGTAGGAGATGGCGGAGGATCTCTACAGCGCGCTCGGGGTCTCCCGGTCGGCGGATCAGAAGGAGATCCGCCGCGCCTACCGGGAGAAGGCCCGCAAGTTCCACCCGGACGTCAACAAGACCCCGGGGGCGGAGGAGACCTTCAAACGGATCAGTGAAGCCCACGATGTGCTGTCGGACCCGGAAACCCGCTCACAGTACGACCGGTTCGGTGAGAACTTCCGGCAGTACGCCGCCGCGGACGCGGCTCGCTCCTCCGAGCAGCCGCGCCGCAGCGGGGGCACCCGATACACGTGGAGCGGGGGCGGCGCGCAGAGCTCGAACTGGGAGGACCTCTTCGGGGGCGGCTTCGGTGGTTTCGGTCGCGGCGCCGACCACACCGCGGAGCTGGAGATCACCGTCGAGGAGGCCTACCGGGGCGGGCGGCGCACCGTGCAGGTCGCGTCCCCGTACGGCGGCGCGCAGGAGTACACCATCGACATCCCAGCGGGCGCTGTCGACGGGCAGCGGCTGCGGATCTCGGGCGCAGGCGGAGCGGGCGCCGACGGACAGGACGGGGACCTGCTGGTCACGCTGCGCGTGAAGGACAGTAAGCGGTACCGGCTCAGCGGCGCGGACATCGAAACGGACCTTCCCATCTCACCGTGGGAGGCGGCGCTGGGCGCGGATGTCAGCGTGCCCACCCCCGGCGGCCCGGTCACCGTGCACGTTCCGCCCGGCTCGTCCACTGGCAGGCGGCTCCGCCTGCGCGGGCAGGGGATGCCCCGCAGAGGACAGCCAGGAGACCTGTATGCGCGGGTGAAGGTCGTCGTTCCGCGCACTCTCAGCAAGAAGGAGAAGGAGCTGTTCGAACAGCTCCGCGACGAATCGTCGTTTGATGCCAGGAGAGGATCATGACCTCACATCACCTGCCCGTCCGTGTCGCCCGGGCCGACCTGGCGGCGACCGCGGTGGCCGCAGGTATCCACCCGGATACGCTGCGGAAGTTCGTCGAGCTGGGGCTGGTCACCGCCCACGTCGACACCAGCGGCCGGCTGTGGTTCGCCGGTACCGTCCCCGCCCGCGTGCACACCATCGTGCGTCTGCACTCCGATCTTGCCGTGAACTACGCCGGCATCGCACTCGTGCTCGACCTGCTCGCCCGCATCGAGCAGCTCGAGCAGCACCGGACCATCCGACTCGAAGGAGACACCCCATGGACATGAACTCACTCACTCAGAAGTCGCAGGAAGCGCTCACCTCGGCCCAGAGCATCGCGGTCCTGGCCGGTCAGATCGAAACGGACGAGGAGCATCTCCTGCTCGCACTGCTGCAGCAGGAGGAGGGGCTGGTTCCCCGACTGCTGCAGACAGCGGGTGCTGACGTGGAAGCGGTACGCGCCGACGTCGAAGCGGAGATCGCCCGCAAGCCCAGCGTCTCCGGGTCCTCCCCGCAGACCGGTCAGGTGTACGTGAGCCGCAGCCTCACCTCCACCCTGGAACGGGCGGAGCGGGAGGCAAAGCGGCTGAAAGACTCCTACATCTCCGTGGAGCATCTCGTTCTGGCCCTCGCCGACGACTCCTCCAACCGTGCCGCGTCCCGCGTGCTGCGCGGGCACGGTATCACCCGGGAGAGCTTCCTCAGCGCGCTCACCAAGATCCGCGGCAACCAGCACGTCAACTCCGCCACCCCCGAGCAGACGTACGAGGCGCTGGAGAAGTACGGCCGTGACCTGGTCGCTGACGCCCGGTTGGGCAAGCTTGACCCGGTCATCGGGCGTGACGCGGAGATCCGCCGGGTCATCCAGATCCTCTCCCGCAAGACCAAGAACAACCCCGTCCTCATCGGCGAGCCCGGTGTCGGAAAGACCGCCATCGTGGAGGGCCTTGCCCAGCGGATCTTGCGTGAGGACGTGCCCGAGGGCCTCCGCGACAAGACCGTGTTCTCGCTGGACCTGTCGGCCCTGGTAGCCGGCGCGAAGTACCGGGGCGAATTCGAAGAGCGAATGAAGGCAGTCCTGGCGGAGGTGAAAGCAGCGGAGGGACGCATCCTGCTGTTCATCGACGAGCTGCACACCCTGGTTGGGGCGGGAGCGACCGAAGGGGCGATGGACGCCGGCAACATGCTCAAGCCGATGCTCGCACGCGGCGAGCTGCACCTCATCGGTGCCACCACCCTCGATGAGTACCGCAAGCACATCGAGAAGGATGCTGCCCTGGAACGCCGGTTCCAGACGGTGATGGTCGAGGAGCCCGACGTGGAGGACGCGATCTCCATCCTCCGCGGCCTGCGCGAACGGCTGGAGATCTTCCACGGTGTCCGCATCCAGGACAGCGCATTGGTCGCTGCCGCCGTGCTGTCCCACCGGTACATCTCCGACCGGTTCCTGCCCGACAAGGCCATCGACCTCATCGACGAAGCCTGCGCGCGACTGCGAACCGAGATCGACTCAATGCCCGCTGAGCTCGACGAGCTGACCCGGCGGGTGACCCGCCTGGAGATCGAGGAAGCGGCGCTGTCGAAGGAAACGGACCCTGCCAGCAAGAAACGGCTGGAGGAGCTGCGCCGGGAACTGACCGACCTGAAGGCGGAGGCGGACTCCAAGCGCGCCCAGTGGGAGGCGGAGCGTCAAGCGATCCGCAAGGTCCAGGAGCTGCGCAGTGAGCTGGAGCGGCTGCGGCGGGAGGCGGAGGAAGCTGAGCGCTCCTACGACCTCAACCGTGCCGCTGAACTGCGGTACGGGGCTATCGCTGACGCGGAACGACGCCTGCGCGCCGAGGAGGAGCGTCTCACCTCCAAACAAGGCGGGCAGCGGCTGCTGCGGGAGGTGGTCACCGAGGACGAGATCGCCGAGATCGTCGCAGCGTGGACGGGGATCCCCGTGGCCCGGCTGCAGGAAGGTGAACGCAACAAGATCCTCACCCTGGACGCCACCCTCAAGGAGCGGGTGGTCGGTCAGGATGAGGCCATCACGCTCGTCAGCGACGCGATTATCCGTGCCCGCTCCGGCATCCGCGACCCGCGCCGACCCATCGGCTCGTTCATCTTCCTCGGCCCCACCGGTGTGGGAAAGACCGAACTGGCCAAAGCGCTCGCGCAGGCACTGTTCGACAGCGAGTCGGCGATGGTCCGGCTGGATATGAGCGAGTACCAGGAACGTCACACCGTCAGCCGGCTGGTCGGTGCACCTCCCGGGTATGTGGGGTATGACGAGGGCGGGCAGCTGACCGAGGCGGTGCGCCGCCACCCGTACAGCGTGGTCCTTTTCGACGAGATCGAGAAAGCGCACCCGGACGTGTTCAACACGCTGCTGCAGGTCCTCGACGACGGCCGCATCACCGACAGCCAGGGACGCACCGTCGACTTCCGCAACACCATCGTCATCATGACCTCCAACATCGGAGCTCACCATCTGTTGGGCTCCGATGGCGGCGCGATCCCCGATGACGTGCGAAACGTTGTGCTCGGTGAGCTGCGCGCCCACTTCCGCCCCGAGTTCCTCAACCGGGTGGATGACATCGTGGTGTTCTCGCCGCTGGGTCGCGAACAGATCCGGGACATTGTGGAGCTGCAGTTCACCGACCTGCGCTCCCGGCTGGCCGAGCGTCAGATCCGCATCGAGTTGACGCCCGCGGCACGCCAGCTCATCGCCGACCGCGGCTACGACCCCGTATACGGTGCGCGTCCGCTGCGACGCTACATCAGCCATGAGATCGAGACTCGGCTGGGCCGTGCGCTGCTGAGCGGGCAGGTGGTGGACGGGTCGACGGTCACGCTGGATGTGCAGGACGGCGACCTCGTCTTCAACATCGCGGCGCCCGTCGAAGAGGAGGACGCGGTGTGAGCGCAATTGTGACCTGCCCCAACTGCGGCAAGCGGAACCGTGTCCCCGCCGCCGCGTCTGGGTACCCGCGGTGCGGCGTCTGCAAAAGCACCGTGCCGTGGATCGTCGACGCGGGTGACGCGGATTTCGCCGAAGTGGTCGAGAAGGCCCCGCAAGTGGTGCTCGTGGACTTGTGGGCGACCTGGTGCGGACCATGCCGGATGGTCAGCCCCGCCCTCGAGAAGGTCGCCACGGAACGTGCCGGCAAGCTCAAGCTGGTGAAAGTGGACGTGGACGCCGCACCGGAGACGGCCCGCAAGTTCTCCGTCCAGGCGGTGCCGACCCTGCTCATCCTCGACCAAGGGAACGTGCTCTCCCGCCAATCCGGTGCCGCCCCGCCGGACGTGCTGCTGCGCTGGGTGGACGAGGCGCTGCAGAAGAAGGCAGATTCGGCCGGCGGTGCCCCATGAGATACGTCGACCCGCACGTCCCGCTCATCCGCCCGGTCCGTGCCCGCACGCCGGGGGAGTGTGAGGACTGTGTGGCCGTGGGTGCGGGGTGGCTGCACCTGCGGATGTGTCGCACTTGCGGGAAGGTAGGGTGTTGCGATTCGTCCCCGATGCGGCATGCCCGCGCCCACGTGCTTGCCTCCGGGCATCCCATCGTCCGTTCACTGGAACCGGGCGAGGACTGGAGCTGGTGCTACGTAGACGAAGCGTACCTATGAGCGATCTGCTCGCCACCGACCGCAGTGAAGCCTCCCAGGCTGAGACGCCTGACACCATCGGCGCTTTCCCGCGGCTCAGTGACGAGCATATCGCCGTGCTACTCGACCGAGGCACGCGTCGCACACTCACGGACGGGGAGGTTCTCATCAGGCCCGGCGAACACCCCTCGTCCCTCTACGTTGTCCTGGAAGGGCACCTGCTCACCGCAGACACCGAACCTGCGGCAGACCCGCGTCACTCCGATAAGCCGTTGGCGGTCGGGGTGCACGGCCACGGCCGGTTCGTGGGAGACGTCGGGCTGCTGGAGGGGCAGCCGTCTTTCGTGTTCGTCTCCGCCATCGGCGCCGCCGAGGTGGTGGAGGTGCCTGTCGATGAGCTGGAGGCCATCGTCACCTCGGACCCGCTGTTGGGTGAGATCATCCTGCGGGCCTACCTCATCCGCCGCTCCCTGGCCATCGGGGCGGGAGCGGGCCTGCGGATCGTCGGCTCCTGCTTCTCCCCGCAGACTCGGGATCTGCTGGACTTCATCGCGCGGAACCGGCTGCCCCACCGGCTGGTGGACTTGGATGAGGACGAGAAGGCGGAGCGGCTGGTCCGCCAGCTCGGCGCCACCGTCGCCGACTTCCCGCTGGTGATCCTCGGCGGCTCGCGCACCGTCCTGGGTGCCACCCCGGCACGGCTTGCCGAAGAGTTGGGGATGCGCCCGCCCGCCCCACCGGCCACCTGCGATGTCGTCGTGGTCGGCGCTGGGCCGGCTGGTCTTGCCGCGGCGGTGTACGCAGCCTCCGATGGGTTGTCGGTCTACCTGTGCGACGCGGTCGCCACCGGCGGGCAGGCGGGAACGTCAGCGAAGATCGAGAACTATCTAGGGTTTCCTGCCGGAATCTCCGGCACTGAGCTCGCCGACCGCAGCCTCCTGCAAGTGCGCAAGTTCGGTGCCACGTTGGACATCCCGACCACGGTCCAGGAGGTCGTGGAGGATGAGGACCGCTTCCGGGTGATCTTCGAAGATGGCAGTGAGGTCACCTCAGATGTGGTGGTCCTTGCCACCGGGGTGCGATACCGCTCGCTTCCCGCCGCGGGGCTGGACCGGTTCCAGACCTCGAACGTGTTCTACGCGGCAACAGCGCAGGAAGCGCGGATGTGCGTAGACACACCTGTCGCTGTTGTCGGCGGCGGCAACTCCGCCGGACAGGCCGCGCTGTTTCTTGCCCGCACGTCCTCCCGTGTGCACCTTGTGGTGCGCGCCGCGGACTTGGGAGCGGGAATGTCCAGATACCTGGTGGACCAGATCCAGCATCACCCTCGTATCAACGTGCTGCTGTCCTCGGAGGTGGTGGAAGCACACGGCGACAACCGTTTGGAGGCGGTCACGGTCCGTCACGGTGACGTGCTGGAGAAGTTCCGCGTGGGGCACGTGTTCGTCTTCGTCGGCGCCGCTCCGGCGACGACGGGTTTGAAGGTCGATGTGGCACGCGATCCTGACGGGTACATCCTCACCGGCGCGGAGGCGGAGCTGGCTGGCGTGCGGACGGAAGGAAACCCCCGCTTCTCTTTGGAGACCACCATCCCCGGGGTCTTCGCTATCGGCGATGTGCGGCACGGGTCTGTGAAGCGAATGACCTCGGCTGTGGGTGAGGGCGCCAGTGCGGTCCGGCAGATCCACGAGTACCTGAACGAGGGTCGTCACAGTCGGGTGTGCTCATGAGCTCCGACATCCAGGGACACGTGACGCCGCACGCCTCCCCGAACCCGGCAGCCGTGGGAGAACCCGCGGGTCCTACGGTGGCACAGGCGGGCGTGGCGGGCGAGATCCGCTCGACGTTGCGTCGGATGAGGTGGTTTCGCCGCATGCCGGTGCTGCATATCGCCGAGGAACGCGGCGAGGGTCCGACAGTGCTGCTGCTGCACGGCATCGCCTCCTCGTCGGTGACGTTTCACCACGTGATCCCGCTGCTCGAGCGCACCCACCGGTGCATCGCCATCGACCTGCTCGGCTTCGGCGAGTCGCCGGCGCCGGAGTGGGCGGACTACACCCTGGCCGACCATGTCGCCGCTATCGAGCGGACGGTCGCCTCGTTGCGGCTGCGGGAGCCGTTCATTGTGGTCGGGCATTCGATGGGCGCGCTCATCGGCGCCCGGTACGCCGCCCGGCGGCAAAAGCGAGTCGCGAAGCTCGTGATGGTCAGCCCACCTATCTATCTCGCACCCCATGAAATCGGGGACGTCATCGAGCGAGTGCGGATGGACTTCTACCTGCGGCTCTACGAGTACCTCCGCACGAACCGGGAGTTCACCCTCCGGCATGCTGCGCTGGTACAGCGGCTGCTGCCCATCCCCAAAGCTGTAGATATCACTGAACGCAACTGGGAGCCATTCATCAAGTCGTTGCAGCACTCCATCGAGTCACAGACCACCCTCAGCGACATCGCCCATGTCAAAGCCCCCATTGAAGTCATCATGGGCGACCTCGACGAGTTCCGCTCCGAAGCCGTGCTGCGCATCGTGGAGCGGATGAAGGGGGTCACCGTTCGGCGTGTGCGGGCAACGAACCACCTCATCGGCAAGCGCCTCGCCCAAATCGTCGCTACGACAGTGACCACAGAGTAATCGAACGGGTGCCACTCCCGTGCCGATATGAAGGTCGAAAAACAATGAGGTAGTAGTAGCACCGATGGGGTGAACCAAACTAACATGGGCACCGTCCGAGACATCCGACGCCACCATATCGGGAAGGAATCGATTCACTATGACAACGTCCTCCGATCCTTTCGGCGAACTTGACCGCCTCGCATCGAGCCTTCTGCAGGCTCGTCCAGGACCGCGGCTGATGCCGGTCGACTTGTACCGGGAAGCTGACCGTTACATTCTCACCGCCGACCTACCCGGAGTCGAACCGGAGTCGGTAGACATCGACGTCGACGGTCAGCTGCTGACCATCCGCGCCCAGCGCACTGCACCCCGCACCGAGGGAGCCAAGTGGCTCGTTCAGGAGCGACCCGCGGGCACCTACCTCCGCCAGTTCAGCATCGGCGAGGGTGTCGACTCAGCCAACATCTCCGCCTCCTACGACAACGGCGTGCTCAGCCTGGTCATCCCAGTAAGCGAAAAGGCAAAACCCCGCAAGATTCATGTCCTGAGTCAGCACTCGACTCAGGAGCAACGCCCGGCCGGAGACCCATCGACGAGCCAAAGTTAGCCAGACGACAAGCCCCACACCGACATAGAACATGCCGCGGATGTAGGGCACGGAACAAACCACCTCGATGCTTCTCGTTCGCGGCACGCGCCGAAAGCAAACAAGGGCGACCCTTTTCCCTGATGCCGAACGGCGCAACACCCGTCCTTGCAAGACCGGAAGACGGGCGTGCACCCAGCCTTCTGGTCTTAGCACGGTGGTTCATCCAGTTTCACTAAAGGAGTAAGCCCATGACCAGCCCCGATGCCCCTCGCAACAACCCTCCGGAACAGGACGCTAGGGAGCTCTCGTTCACCAATGACCCCCGCTGGAAACAAACGATCGCGCGGTTCTCTGACTACGCCAGTGCACAGGCAGCGGTCGACCGTCTTTCCGACGCCGGCTTCGCTGTGGAACGAGTGGCGATCGTAGGGCTCGACGTTCGTGTTGTCGAGCAGGTACTCGGGCGCTTGACAGGAGGAAAGGCTGCGCTAAGAGGCGCAGCCGTTGGAGCGTGGTTCGGTGTTCTGCTAGGTCTGCTGTTCGGGCTGTTCGCCCCCGGATTCGGTTGGCTGGCCATCGTGATCATCTCGGTCGCCTCTGGCGCAGTTTGGGGCGCTTTGCTCTACTTCCTTGGACACCTGGCTACGGGCGGCCGACGGGACTTCGACTCACAGGAGACCCTCGAGGCGGGCCACTACGAGGTCCAAGTGGAAGCACCATACGCTGCGGAGGCCGCTCGTCTCCTCGCGGACCAGACCGCCCACCCCGGAGACTGAAAAGGCGCTCCCCGTCAGTCTCCGTTTCGATGGCGCCGCGAGCGCCCTACACGAAGAGGTCCGTCGAGAATCAAGCAGTATCGGTCCTGTTGCGCTCCGCGATTCCGCCATCCTCGTGGAAACTGACCCGTTGTCCGGAGACAATCTTCGAGACGTTGATCGATCGGATGAAGTCCCTGAAGTGCCTGCTGTCACCCGTCGAAGTTCCGGCGTGGAGCCCTTGGACTTCGAGGGGTTCGGGCGTGAGGAACCGAAAGGGTTCCAGTTTGACCTGCCCCCCCGGAAAGGGTTCCAGTTTGACCTGCCCCCCGGAAAGGGTTCCAGTTTGACCTGCCCCCCGGAAAGGGTTCCAGTTTGACCTGCCCCACGGAAAGGGTTCCAGTTTGACCTGCCCCACGGAAAGGGTTCCAGTTTGACCTGCCCCACGGAAGGGTTCCAGTTTCGGTGGCTAACTGGTGGCCTGATCCGGAAGGCTCGTCCCCATGCCCCGCCCCTATCCGCCGGAGTTCCGTGCGCGCGCTGTCGCGCTCGTGCGTGCCGGCAAGCAGGCCAAGCAGACCGCTGTCGAACTGGATCCGCCAGGACGACATCGACCAAGGCCGCCGACCTGGGGTCCCGTCCTCGGAATCGGCGGAGCTGCGCGCCGCGAAGGGCCGCATCCGCGAGCTCGAGACAGAGCTGCTGATCGTCCGACAGGCGGCGAAGTTCCTCGACGAGGAGCGCCCCCGCCCAAAAGGACGCTTCTATGCCTCGTGTCAAGTCATGCGGGCGCGTAGTTCGCGGTAGAGCGCTCGGCAGACGTAGCGTTTCAGGCAGCGTCGGATCTCGCGGTTGGAGAGTCCTTCGGCTCGGCGGCGGGAGGCGTACTCACGGGTGGCGGGGTCGTAGCTCAGGCGTGTGCGGACGACGACGTCGACTGCGCGGTTGAGTTGGCGATCGCCGGACCGGGAGAGGCGGTGGCGGGTGGTGTTGCCGGATGACGCGGGCAGCGGGGCGATGCCGCCGAGCGCGGCAAACGCAGCTTCTGATCGAACGCGGCTGTGGTGGGAGTAGGCCGCGACCAGGATCGCGCCGGTCACGGCTCCGACTCCGGGGACTGCCTGCAGCCCCGGCGCCAGCGCTTCCGTGAGCTGCCCGAGCTGGCGGTGGTTCTCTCGCAGAACTTCGGTTTGCTCGAGCACGGCTCTGGCGAGTCGCCGTGCTTCTTCGCGGAACACCCGAGTTGTCGCGTCGTCGCGATTCGTGCGCCAGGCTGCGATCGTCGCGATCTGGGCGTCTGTGAGCGGCTTGCGGGCGTCGACCGAGAGCTCGATGCTGCGGACAAGGGCGGTGAGGGCGTTACGGTTTGCGGTGCGCTGCTGATCGATGAGTGCGCGGGCAGCCAGGAGTACGCGCAGTGCAGTCCGGTCCCCGCTTCGGCGTGGCTGGGCGAGCTTGTCGAGGTCTTCTCTGATCACGCTTCTTGCGGCGGCTTCCGCGTCGATCGGGTCGGACTTCCCGGTGCGGGCGCGTGACGGTCTGGCGATCGGTCGGATCTCCGTAACTTCGAACCCGCTCGCAGCCAACGCCGCGGCGATGCCCGCGCCGTAGGAGGACGTCCCCTCGATGGCCGCGAGTGTCGTCGTCCCCTGGGAGCGTCGCGCGATCCAGGAGAGCGCGCGGTTGGTGCCGGCGGTAGTGGTGGGGAAGGTGGCCGTGTCGATGATGCCGCCGGTGCGGGTCTCGACGAGGCAGTAGGTGTGTGTTCGGGCGTGGGTGTCGATGCCGACGACGTGTTCGAACTGATCGGCGACTGTGGTCATGCGAGCTCCTCTGGGATGTCAGCACTTCGGCGGGCTGGCTCGGGTGGGGTCGCTCAGAGACACATCTGTAATGAGTCACGCCATTGCGGGCGGACAGGCTTCTGATCAAGGCATCTGCGCGGGCAGGCCGAGCCGCGGCACGGTCGCGGACACGTCCTTTTCAAGACACCGCCGCGAGCGGCGGGTCGGTTCTACCCGGAGTCACACGACCGAGCCGAGGCCCAGCCTGTCAGCCGGCCGCAGGCCCGCCAGAATCCATTACAGCTCTTCCCGGTGATCGACCGCCTCGCCGACGCCGGGATCCCGATCGACCGTTGCTGCCGCGTCCTCGGAGTTGCTAGGCAGCACTACTACCGAGTGAAACGAAGCCCCCTGCAGTAAGCGCCCGGCCCGTCTTCGGCGCCTCGTGCCACACATGGGGTGTGACACTTCTTGTGGACAGTCGTTACCAGGAAGGGACGACGAGACGAGATGTCTTTAAATCGCAGGAAGTTCACCGATGAGTTCAAGGCCGACGCGGTCCAGCTCGTCGTGCAGGGCCAGCGGCCGATCGCGCAGGTCGCGCGGGAGCTGGAGATCAACGAGAGTTCGCTCGGGTACTGGGTGAAGACGTACCGCCAGCAGCACCCGGATCCCGAGACCGCCCCGGCGCCGGTGGACGCGGCGCGGATCGCGCGGCTGGAGGCTGAGAACCGGCGCCTGGCGGAGGAGAACGCGTTCCTGAAAGAAGCCGCGGCCTTCTTCGCGAGGGAGCAGAAGTGAGCGAGAAGTTCGCGCTGATGCACGCGGAGAAGGCCACCTACAAGATCGGGTTTGGGCTGACCCCGTTTCGTAGGTCCAGTCGTTATGAGAGTCGTCCTGTTGTCCGCGGTCGCGGGCAGGGAGACTGGTCAGATCATGACGAACAGCAGGAAGCGTCACACCCCG
>NZ_CATNHF010000010.1 GCF_950097975.1 Microbacterium sp. T2.11-28 | reverse complement strand
CGAGTGCCCCGCTCGCTGCGCTCGCAGGGACGGGCGCCCGGCAGGCCGGGCGCTGCGCGCGGGGTCGGGCCGCTGCGCGGCCCTCCGGTTGGGTGCGGTGTGCGTGCCTCTGGCTGGCGGTCTCGGGGTGGCTGGTGTCGGTACGTATGCCGGTCACGAGTCTCCCGCTCAGCGAGATCGTCGAGATCCATCGGATCCTCGACACGCACCACGCCGTCGGCAAGACCGTCGTGGACCTCTCCGACAACCCGCACCTGCCCCAGGAGGCGTGACCAGATGTCCACGACGCAGACGCCGACGCTGACGCTGATCGGCCCCGGTCGGCACGGCACAGCGATCGCAGGCCTGTTCGCCTCCCACGGCGTGAACATCAGCCTGTTCCACTACAAGCCGGCGAAGGCTGAGGCCGCCGCCCGGCGACTCCGACCGATCGCGCGGAATGCCCGCATCGACATAGCGACATCCCTGGAGGAAGCCGCCCAGGCATCCCCGTTCCTTGCCCTCACCACCCTCTGGGGCGCCCCGCAGCAGGCGGTGGTCTCTGCACTCGGGGACCTCCTGGACGGCAAGATCCTGATCGACGTCGCCAACCCGCTGGACGTCACGCCCACGGGCGTGCAGCTGCGGCGACCCGTGGAAGGGTCTGCGGGGCAGTACCTGGCGTCGCTCCTTCCGGCGAACGTGGGACACGTGAAGGCGTTCTCGAACCTCGCCACCGCCGCGGTCGCGAGCTCCGCGATCGCCGAGGCGAGCCCGAAGGCGGTCCTGCCGTACCTGGCCGACTCGGCGGAGACATCCGCGCAGGTCCGCCCGCTGCTGGCGCAGACCGGCTGGCAGCCCCGCTACGTCGGCACGCTCCGCAGCGCCCGCGACCTCGAGATCACCGGCACCTACAACCAGGTGTCCGGCCGGCTCGGACGCAACGTTCTCGACGTCGACGAGTTCACCGCCCGGTTCGGCCCCGAGCAGACGCCGGACGCCTGACGGCCGCGTGAGCCATCCGGCACACCGGGCGAAGCGGCGCCGAATCCCGGTCAGTCCCGTCGTGCAGGCGGGCTGAAGGCGTGCTCTGTCTTGATGGATGCCGTCGAATCGGACGCGAAGAACGCCAGGACGTCGCGGGCTCGTCGCGGGTCGGATGAGGTGGTCGCGACGGCGCCCGAGAACACGGTCTCGATGGCGCAGTCCGAAGGCAGGACACCGAGGATGCGCACCCCGGGTTGACCGACGAGCTCGCTGAGCTGCTGGAAGCCGAGGTCGACCTGGCCGTCGGCGAGCAGCCGGGCGACCGGGATGCCGGGTCGCGCCTGCACGAGACGATCGCCCACCTGGCCGGTGAGGCCCCAGTCGTCGATCGTGCGGACGAGCGCCGTGCCGCTCGGGCCGGTGGAGTAGCCGATGCGAGCGGCGGCGCGCAGGGCCTCGCGGACCCCGCGGGCGTCCGCGAACGCCGCCGTGTCGGGGCGGGCGGCGGGCGAGGGCGTGCCCGAGGGAACCGCGACCGCGACGCGCGAGAGCATGAGCGGTGTGACCGTCGCCGCGTCCACGTGGCCGTCTCCGGAGAGCCGGTCCAGAGCGTCGGCGGCGAGGAACACCAGATCGAGCTGCTCACCCCCGGCCACGCGCTGGGCGGCGTCCACTCCGCCGACGGACTCGATCTCGACGAGGGGCAACCCCCTGTCCGCTGCCGCCGTGGCCAGGTCGGCGAGGACCTGACGCGTCGCCATGGAGGAGATGGCTCTCACACGGCCGCCTCGAACGACTCGGCGTCGACCTCGCTCGTCCCGGTGGCGTTGTAGCGCGGCCCCGACACCGTGGCGGTGTCGATCAGCTCGCCCGCGCGCACGAGCACCGCGGGATCGACGACCGTGCCGAGAGAGCGCTGGTTCTCGCGCACGTGGTGCGCATCCGTGCTCCCGGGGATCGGCACGACGTGATCGCCGCGGGAGAGCAGCCACGCCAAGGCCAGCTGTGCCGGCGTGCGGCCGGCCTCGGCGGCGAGGGCTCGCCACGCGGGCAGCAACGCGGCGTTGGCGGCCCAGTGCTCCGGCTGGAAGCGCGGCATCGCGCGGCGGATGTCCTTCGGCGGCAACTGCTCCGGGTCGGTGATGGAGTCGGCGAGGTACCCGCGTCCGACCGGTGAGAACGCGACCAGCGCCACCCCGGCGTCACGGGTGGCGTCGAGGATGCCGAGCTCGGGATTGCGACTCCAGAGCGAGTACTCGTTCTGCACCGCGGCGATGGGCGCCGCCGCGAGCGCCTCCCGGAGACGGTCCACCGACACCTCCGACAGCCCGATGGCGCCGATCTTTCCCGCCGCCACCATCTCGGCCAGCGCCCCGACGCTCTCGGCGATCGGCACCTTCTTGTCCCACCGGTGCAGGTAGTAGAGATCGATGTGTTCGACGCCGAGCCGCCGCAGCGAGGCGTCGACCTGTGCGCGCAGCGTCTCGGGGCGCCCGTCGATGACCTTCACGCCGTCGACGAGCGCCATGCCGCCCTTGCTGGCCAGCACGACCTCGTCCCGACGCCCCGCGATCGCGCGCCCGACGAGCTCCTCGTTGCGGCCGCCGCCGTACAGCGTGGCGGTGTCGAGCAGCTGGACGCCGTCGTCGAGCGCGGAACGCACGAGCGCCACTCCGTCCTCGAGAGACGGAGGGGTGCCGTAGGCATGGCTGAGGGACATGCACCCGAGCCCCATGCGGGGAAGCCTCACGCGAGCTGCTCCTCGAGCGCGCCGAGCACGCGGTAGCAGTCGATGACCTGGCGGATCGACGAGTTCGGCTCGCGGCCCTCGCGGATCGCGCCGACGAACTCCCGGTCCTGCAGCTCGATGCCGTTGAGGCTGACGGCGACCTGCGAGACGTCGATCTGCTCGTCACGACCGTTGTAGAGGTCGTCGTAGCGCGCGATGTAGGTCTCGGTGTCGCCGATGTAGCGGAAGAACGTGCCGAACGGTCCGTTGTTGTTGAACGACAGCGACAGCGTGCAGATCGCGCCGGTCTCGCTCTTGAGCTGGATCGACATGTCCATCGCGATGCCGAGGTCGGGGTGGATCGGGCCCTGGATGGCGTTGGCCTGCACGATCCGACCCGCCTGGTAGGCGAACAGGTCGACCGTGTGTGCCGCATGGTGCCACAGCAGATGGTCGGTCCACGACCGCGCCTCGCCTTTCGCGTTCGTGTTCGTGCGGCGGAAGAAGTACGTCTGCACGTCCATCTGCTGCACCGCGAACTCGCCGGCCGCGATCCGGTTGTGCACCAGCTGATGCGACGGGTTGAACCGCCGCGTGTGCCCGACCATGGCGACCCGGTCGGAGGCGGATGCCGCGGCCAGGGTGGCCTCGGCATCCGCCAGCGAATCGGCGAGCGGGATCTCGACCTGCACGTGCTTGCCCGCGGCGAGCACCGCCTGCGTCTGATCCGCGTGCTGCTGCGTCGGCGTCGCGAGGATCACCGCGTCGACGTCGTCTCGCTCGAGCACGGCGTCGAGACCGAGCACGGCATTCGGCACGCCGTACTTCTCGGCCACCGACTCCGTGGGCTCGGGCCTGGTGCCGCTGACGACGGTCACCTCGGCGTCGGGGATGTTCGCGAGGCCGTCGAGGTGCTTCATGCCGAAGGCGCCGGCGGCGCCGACGACGGCGACGCGAACCTTGTCACTCATGCGTGGACTTCCTCCAGGGGGAGGCTCACACTCTCGGACTCGACGGGCCGCGGCGCGACGGGGTTGGTGACGACCAGGTGGCCGACGGCGGTGTTGGACGCCGGGACGTGGTAGAACCGGTGGTTCACCTCGGGCGCCCCGCCGCCGAACTGGTCGTCCATCGCCCCACGGGCGATGAGCCAGTCCACCAGCTCGATGCCCTCGGATCCGGCCTCGTCGACGTACTCCATGTGCGACCATTCGGTGAGGCCCAGCGGGTCGGCGATCAGGTGGTCGAGGAACGCGTTGTCCCACTCCTCGTTGATCAGTCCCGCGCGCGGGCCCTGCAGCTGGTGGCTCATCCCCCCGGTGCCCCAGATCTGCACGTTGAGCTCGGGACCGTCCCACTTGTCCAGCGCGCGACGGATCGCCTTGCCCAACTCGTAGCACCGACGCCCGGACGGAACCGGGTACTGCACGACGTTCACCGGAAGCGGGATGACCCGGCACGGCCACTCCTCGACGTCGCCGAACACCAGCGACAGCGGCACGGTCAGGCCGTGGTCGACGACCATCTCGTTGACGAGGGTGAGGTCGAAATCGTCCTGGATGACCGACTGGGCGATGTGCGCGGCGAGCTCGGGATACCCCTTCACGTCGGGCACCGGGCGCGGGCCGTAACCCTCGTCGGCGACGGGATAGTGCGCGCCCGTGCCCAGGACGAAGGTCGGGATGATGTTCGAGTCGAACGCCGTGGCGTGGTCGTTGTACACCAGGATGATGACGTCGGGCGTGTTCTCCTTGGCCCACTTCCGGGTCCACTGGTACCCGTCGAAGACCTTCTTCCAGTACGGCTCCTCGGTCTTGCCCAGGTCCATCGCGGCGCCGATCGCCGGCACGTGCGACGTGAACAGCGCCGACGTGAACTTCGCGGGGGCGTCCGGGCGCATCACCTCGGACTTCTCGTTCGAGGGCGGGGTCCACCCGTCGAGATCCTTCAGGCGCACGCCCTCGGGACGTCGGCCACCTCCGACCATCATGTCGCGGTACGCCGCCTCCGACATCCCGGTCATCGAGCCGGCCATCTGCTGGAAGCTCAGACCGTGCGTGGCGCCGATCTTGCTCAGGAAGTAGATGTTGCCGCCCTCGGCGATGCAGGTGTTCAGGTCGAGATCGAGCACCGCCTGACGCTGCACCGGGGTGAGGGGCCATTCGTCGAGGTACGCCTCGCGGTCGGCGAGGTAGCGCTCGCGGTTCTCGGGCTTCATGAGAGACATCGAGAACTGGTTGAGGTGGTAGCCCTTGCGGGCCTGCTCGGCATCGAAGATGGTCGTGCCGGGGATGTCCTTGTACGGCTTGTCGAGTGCCATGGTCATTCTCCTTCGGGCCAGTACAGCCGCGACGGGTTGTCGACGAGCAGCCTCTGCTGCAGTTCGGGGGTCGTCGCGATCTGTGGGATGTAGTCGACCAGCAGCCCGTCGTCAGGCATGTGGTCCTTGAGGTTGGGGTGGGGCCAGTCGGTGCCCCACAGCACGCGATCGGGGAACTCCTCGACCACGCGACGGGCGAACGGCACGACATCCGTATAGGCGTGCTGCTCGCCATTCAGCGCGCGCGGACCGGTGGCGCTGAGCCGCTCGGGGCACGACACCTTCGTCCACACGTTGGGGTTCTCGCGCATGAAGCGCAGGAACAGCTCGAACTCCGGACCCTCCGGGTCCTTCGTCACATCCGGACGCCCCATGTGGTCGACCACGACGTCCGTCGGGATCGCCGAGAAGAAGTCGTAGAGGTCGGGAAGGTCCTCGGCCTCGAAGTAGATGACGACATGCCACCCGAGGGGGGCGATCTTCTCCACGATCGCGTCGAGCGAGTCGGTCGGCACCCGGTCGACGAGGCGTTTGACGAAGTTGAACCGCACGCCGCGCACACCGGCCTCGTGCAGCTCGGCGAGCTCCTCGTCGGTCACGTCGCGACGAACCGTCGCGACCCCGCGGGCACGCCCCTTGCTGCGGCGCAGCGCGTCGACGAGCGCCCGGTTGTCGGCGCCGTGGCAGGTCGCCTGCACGATGACGTTCCGGTCGAAGCCGAGCTGGTCGCGCAGCGCGAACAGCTGCGCGGCCGACGCGTCGCACGGCGTGTACTTGCGCTCGGGGGCGTAGGGGAACTCCGCGCCGGGGCCGAACACGTGGCAGTGCGCGTCGACAGCGCCGGCGGGGAGCCGGAACGTCGGGGTCGTCGGGCCGTCGTACCAGTCCAGCCAACCGGGCGTCTTCTCGAAGCCGCCGCTGGTGTCGCCGTGCGCGATCGCCTGTGCGTGAGCCATCGTCAATCCTCCACGTACTCGAGGCCCGCGGCCGCCAGCGGCTCCCGCATGCCGTAGATGTCGAGACCGAGCACGCCCTCGCGGAACTTCTGGCGCTTGGCCTCCTCGTTGTCCTCGCGCTTCTGCGAGGCGTCGGCGACGGCGCCGACGAGCTCGCGGGGGACGACCACGACGCCGTCGACATCCGCGACCACCACGTCGCCGGGGTTCACCACGGCGTTCGCCACGACCACGGGGATGTTGACCGAGCCCAGCGTCGCCTTGACGGTGCCCTTCGCGCTGATGGCGCGGGAGAAGACCGGGAAGCCCATCTTCTCGAGGTCGGCGACGTCGCGGACGCCCCCGTCGATGACCAGGCCCTTGCAGCCCCGGGCGGTGAGGGAGGTGGCGAGCAGCTCGCCGAAGAAGCCGTCCTCGCTCTCCGTGGTGCAGCCGGCGACGATGACGTCGCCCTCCTGCACCTGCTCGGCGGCGACGTGGAACATCCAGTTGTCGCCGGGCTGCAGGAGCACCGTGACGGCCGGGCCGCACAGCGTCGCCCCGCTGTACGCCGGGCGGATGTACGGCCGCAGCAGGCCGACCCGGCCCATCGCCTCGTGGATCGTGGCGACCCCGAACCGCGAGAGCCGCGCGACGTCGGCGGAGTCGGGCCGCTCGATGCGCGTGCGGACGATGCCGAGGTCGTTCAGTCGCTGAGTCATCGGGTTCTCCAGGGTGAGGTCACAGGCCGCGGGCTCGCAGGGCGCGGTCCAGGCGCGGGTACACGCGGCGGGCGTTGCCTTCGAAGACCTGTCCGCGTCGTTCGTCGGTGAGGTTCCCGGTCGCATCCACGTATCGCTTCGTGTCGTCGAAGTAGTGGCCCGTGCGCGGGTCGACGTCGCGGACGGCGCCGATCATCTCGCTCGCGAAGAGGATGTTCTCGGTCGGGATGACCCCGGTGAGCAGGTCGATGCCCGGCTGGTGGTACACGCACGTGTCGAAGTACACGTTGCCCAGGAGGTGCTCCTCCAGCTCGGGCTTGCCGAGCGCCATCGCCAGGCCGCGGAAGCGTCCCCAGTGATAGGGCACCGCGCCGCCGCCGTGCGGGATGACGAGCTTCAGGTCGGGGAAGTCGCGGAACAGGTCGCCCTTGAGCAGCTGCATGAATGCCGTCGTGTCGGCACCCAGGTAGTGGTCGCCGGTGGTGTGGAACTGCGGCTTGCACGAGGTGCTCACGTGGATCATCGCGGGCAGCTCGTACTCGACGAGCTTCTCGTAGAGCGGATACCAGCTCTTGTCCGTCAGCAGCGGGGCGGTCCACAGTCCGCCGGACGGGTCGGGGTTGATGTTGACGGTCACGACGCCCAGATCGTTCACCGCCCGGTCGAGTTCGGCGAGGGTCGTCTTCGGGTCGACGCCCGGCGACTGCGGGAGCATCGCGCCCGGGAGGAAACGGTCGGGGAACAGCTGCGACACCCGCGCGACGAGGTCGTTGCAGATGCGCGCCCAGGTCTCGCTGACGGCGAGGTCGCCGAGGTGGTGGGCCATGAACGATGCACGGGGACTGAACACCGTGACATCGCTGCCGCGGTCGTCCATCAGCCGCAACTGGTTCGCCTCGATGGTCTCGCGGATGTCGTCATCGCTGATCCGCAGCGCGGCCGGGTCGGGCGCCTCGCCCGCGCCTTCCGCATACGCGATCTGCAGATCGCGCCACGCTCCCAGCTGCGCGGGGGCCGTGGTGTAGTGGCCATGGATGTCGATGATCAACGTGCGTCCTCGTCACTGTGATCGGGTCGGTGCCGGGTGGTGCGTGCCACGTCGGCAGCGGTGCCGGTGCTGTCACCCTGACTCTAGTTCGCTCTATGGGTATGGTCCAATAGATGTAGGAGCCGAACCGTATAGATGGGATCAATGCGATGTCGCTCACCGATCTCAACCAGTTGCGCACTTTCGTCGTGCTGTACGAGCTGCGCAGTCTGACCGCCGCCGCCGAGCGATTGCACGTCACGCAGCCGACGGTCAGCTACACGCTGAGGAGGTTGCGGCAGCGGTTCGGCGACGACCTGTTCCGCCGCCAGGGGAACGAGATGGTGCCGACCCCGCGTGCCCGGCAGCTGTTCGGACCGCTGCACGAGGCACTGTCGCGCATCGATGCCGTGGTGAGCGCGCCCGACGCCTTCGATCCCGCGAGCTTCGGCGGGGAGCTCTCGCTCGCGCTGACCTCGATCGGCGAGCAGACCTTCCTGCCGCCGATCATGCCGGTGCTCGCGAAGGAGGCGCCGGACCTTCACCTGCAGGTGCGGCGGCTGGACGCGGATCAGGTGGAAGACGGGCTCGTCCGGGGCACCATCGACCTGGCGATCACGGTGTCGTTGCTGGACTCGCCGCGGCTGTGGCGCACACCGGTGCGCGACGTGGAGTACGTGGCGCTGTCCTCGCGTGCCCATCCGCTGCCTCCGACCGCCGCGGACATGTTCGTCGGGCGCCGCTTCGTGCGGGTGTCCTCCCGCGGCGGCCACGTGTACCCGCTCCAGGCGATGATCGAACAGGGACTCATGCCGCAGGTGACGCTGACGGTCGAGGAGTACGCCACCGTGCCCGCGGTGCTCGAGGCGACCGATCTCGTCGTGCTGCTGCCGCGACACGTGGCCGAGGTGTTCTGCGGATGGTTCCCCGGTCTGCGCATCGCCGAGCTGCCGTGGCCGGGCCAGAGCACCCCGGTCGCGCTCTACACGCGACGCGAACTGAGCATGTCTCCCGCGCAGACGTGGTTCCGATCGGTGGTGCTGGATGCGGTGGCCGCCGACGACCACCGGCCGACCTAGCCGTTCTTGCGGTTCCAGCTTGCCTTCGCGGGCGCGAAAGGGCTGCGCACGTGGATCGACCAGTTCGAGTGCGGGTGGACGGAGAGGATCGCCCGTTCGAACCACGACCGGGCCTCGTCCGAGAGCTGCGGCAGCACCACGTCCTTGTCGAGGTCATCCTCCGGCCGCGGCCGCAACGCCTTCCAGACCAGCTGCACCTCGGGCGCACCGGTCGGAATGCCGTCGACCTCGAGCACGGCGCGATCCCACGGCAACTGCAGCCGCGGGTCTCGCCGGTACAGCCAGGCATGTTCCGTCCCATCCTCGACGTTCACCTGAAGCACCCAGGCGCCGGAGCGCTCGTCCTGAATCCGCACCGGCTGCACATCGGCATCGTCGGGCGCGTCGGCCCAGGGGATGACGGCGTCCTCCCCCGCAGGCGCCCAGGCGGTGAAACCGGCAGGCAACGCCCGGACCAGCTGCGGCAGCCCGCCTTGGGTGGTGCTCACGTCCGTGTTCGGCCGTTCGCGGATCGTCCGGCCCAGCCAGTGCTCCAGGGCCACCCCGCCCGACAGCCACCAGCGGGCGCTACCGACCCGAAGGAGCTCAGCGACAGCATGAGGCGTGAGGGGCTCCCAAGCCGTTGCAGCATCCGGAACAGAAACCATGAGCCGAGGCTACCGCCGTCGCGTCAGGCAGGGGACCAACCATCGCCGCAACACCGTCGACGCGAGCCGTGTCATCCTGAGCGCATGGCGAACTCGCCCTCCAGCGACTCGATGATCGACCGCATCGTGCGCGTCCTCGAGACGTTCACAGCTGATCGTTCGGTGCAGTCGGCCAGTCAGATCGGGCGCCGAGCGGCGCTGCCGTCGTCCACCGCGCACCGGATCGTGGACGAGCTGGTCGACGCCGGACTGCTCGGACGCGACGAGGACCGCCGCGTCCACCTGGGAATGCGCTTGTGGGAACTGGCCCTCCGCGGGTCGACCGCGCTACGTCTGCGCCAGGCGGCGCTCCCCTATATGGAGCGCGTGCAGACGCACATCCGCCAGCACACCCAACTCGCCGTTCTCGAACAGGACGAAGCACTGTTCCTCGAACGCCTTTCGCACCCCGACGCCGGTGCGAACATCACACGGATCGCTGGGCGGCTACCGCTGCACGCCTCCTCGTCGGGCCTCGTCCTGCTCGCGCACGCTCCCGCCGATCTCCGCGAACGCGTGCTCGCCCAGCCGTTGCGCGCTCTCGCACCCGAGACGGTGACCGATCCCGGACGTCTACGCCGTCTCCTCGCTGGCGTGCGTCGCGATGGCGTGGCGATCGCGCAAGGTTCGATCGAATCCGTCTCGACCGGCGTGGCCGTGCCGATCCGCGACGCAGGTGAAGTCGTCGCCGCGCTTTCCGTGGTGCTACCACGACAAGCGCCGCACACGGCGGCGATCATCGCTCTGCGAGAAGCCGTGACCGGCATCGAGGCCACGCTGCGGTCCCCCCGATAGTCGGCGTCTCCCGTTCAACGGGAATGCGGCGTTCGACCGTCTGAACCGGGTTCACACTGAGCGAGGCATCCGTTGTCACGTCGAAGGAGACGCCCCAATGTCCACCATCCGCACCCGCGTCGCCATCGTCGGCGCTGGACCCGCCGGACTGCTGCTGTCGCATCTGCTCGCGGCGTCCGGCCTCGAGTCAGTCGTCATCGATCAGCGTTCCCGTGAAGAGATCGAGACCACGATCCGGGCAGGCATCCTCGAACAGGGCACCGTCGAGGTGCTCGACACGCTCGGCGCGTTCAGCCGCGCCCGCACCCTGGGAGACCGCCACGACGGCATCGAGCTCCGCTTCGCCGGCAGCGGACACCGCATCGACTTCGCCGACCTCGTCGGCCGCGGTGTGTGGCTGTACCCGCAGCACGAAGTCCTGAAGGATCTCATCGCCGCGCGGCTCTCCAGTGGCCAAGACCTGCGCTTCGGCGTGACGGCGCATCGTATCGAGGACCCCGCGTCCGACCGCCCACGCGTCATCGCCACCGGCGCAGACGGATCGCCTCTCGAGATCGAGGCCGAGTTCGTCGTCGGCGCCGACGGGTCACGCAGTGTCGTGCGGGAGGCCGTAACCGGTTCCCACACAGGCGGGCACTTCCGCGAGTACCCGTTCGCCTGGTTCGGCATCCTCTGCGAGGCGCCGCCCAGCGCCGACGAGCTCATCTACAGCAACTCCCCCGATGGCTTCGCGCTCATCAGCCAGCGAAGCACCACCGTGCAGCGCATGTACTTCCAATGCGATCCCCGCACCGACCCCAGCACCCTCACCGAGGAGCAACTGTGGGAAGAACTGCAGAAGCGGGTGCCGGGGACGACGCTCAAGGAAGGCCCCGTCTTCCAACGCGACGTGCTGCGATTCCGGAGCTTCGTCGCCCTCGAACTGCTTCGCGGCCGCCTCGCACTCATCGGCGACGCCGCCCATACCGTGCCGCCCACCGGCGCGAAAGGCATGAACCTTGCCGTAGCCGACGTCCTCGTTCTCGAGCGCGCGCTGCGCGCGCTTCTGCTCGAGAGGGACAGCCGCCTCGTCGAGGCCTTCCCCGAGACGGCGCTGCACCGCATCTGGAAGGCCCAGCACTTCTCCTGGTGGATGACCAGCATGCTTCACGTCGCCCCCGATGCAAGGGACTTCGACCGCCTCCGCCAGCTCGGAGAGCTCCAATCCGTCGTCGAGTCCGAAGCCGGCCGCCGCTTCCTCGCCGAGGCATACACCGGCTGGCCCCTCCACACCCTCACCTGAGCCGGCGCTCACGGTTCGGACCAGAGGGTGCGGCACCCGCGGGTCGGCGTCAGTCCAGCCAGCCGGGGACCGCGGGAACCACCGGGTAGTCGATCGCAGGCGCGTCGCCAACGATGGGATCCATGCGGATCCGGCTCAGTCGCATGAAGGCGATGCGCCAGCCGGACTCGGTGAGTCGGTAGAGCTCCTCGTAGTAGCCATATCCCCGCATCCCCCTCTGTTCCGGCACGGTGATCCCCATATACCCTCGTGACCCGCGTGGCCACGTCAGATAGTCGGTCATGGCCCAGCGCCCGCGAGCCGAGAAGTCATCGATCCGCCGAAACTGCGGCATGAACCCGTGATGGACGCTGACGACCTCTTCGGTCATGTTGCGCATCAGGTTCTCCACGAACGTGTCGGGGTCGGGCGCGGCGGCCCACAGTCCTTCGAAGACGCAGTCGTCCACGAAGAGTCCGCGCAGTTCGTCCCACTGCTTCAGGTCGACGTAGTGAAAATAGCGTGCCTTCAGGTCGCGGAGCTCCTCTGCCACGGTGGGGGTGACCGCACGTACTCGGGGCATCGAGAAACCATCCTCGCTCTTCACGGCGCCTGGGTACTTCCTCTACTGCTCGTCGATCTCGAAGTCGACCGAGGCGATCTGCTCCGAGATCGCTCCGGAGAGAGGGAAGAGCGGCAGATGCGCGGGGTGCGTCGCGTAGGCACGGACATCGTCGAGGGTGCGGAAGTCGGCGACGAGTGCATAGTCCCATGCGCGTTCGCTGCGCATCACGTCGGGGCCGTGTGACAGTCGGACCAGGCCGGGAATCTTTCCGAGCAGACCATCGAGCAGGTCGCGCCACTCCTCGAGCACGGCAGGATCATGGTTCGCTGCGAACGAGAAGAACACGACGTGACGGATCATCGTGCCCCGGCTCCGTCGGCAAGGCTCAGGTCGCCGATCGACGCGCCGCTGGCGGTACGCCCGAGAAGGTAGGCCATGGTCATGATCGGACCGAGCGTGGCGCCGGCGCCGGGGTAGCCGGCGGCGAAGGCGTTCTCGGAGGCGTTGCCGACCGCAAACAGGCCGCGTATGGCATCGCCGTCTGCGTCGAGGACCCTTCCGAGGCCGTCGGTGGCGATCCCTCCGCTGGTGCCGAAGCAGCCGTTCACCACGGCGAGAGCGTAGTAGGGGCCTTGCTCGAGCGGTGCGAGGCTGGGATTGGGATACGGGTTCTGTTCGTCTCCCCAGTAGCGGTCGTACGCGCTCGCACCGCGGTGGAAGTCCGGATCCTCCCCACGGGCGGCGTGCTCGTTGAATCGCGCGACCGTCTCGGCCAGCGCCTGGGCGGGAACGTCGATCTTCCCGGCGAGCTCTCCGAGGGTTGCTCCTTCGACGAGCCAGTCGGGAGTCGGCTCCTGGCGTGCATCGACCAATGTCGGAGGCCTCCCGTAGCCTGTAAATGTCACATTCACTAGCCAACGTTCCGGGAGGACACCATGGCCACCACACCGACCACCATCAAGGCGGGCACCCCGCGCGACTTCCTCGGCCTCGTGCCCGCGCTGCTCGGCTTCACCCCGCAGGACTCGCTCGTGCTCGTGCCCTTCGAGGCGTCGCGCACGATCGGGGCGATGCGACTCGACCTCGACGCGGATGCCGCGACGCTCGCGCACACCGGCCTCGGGCTGGTCTGCCGAGTGCCGCGCGTGACCGGGGTAGCCGCCGTGATCTACGCCGCCGAGGACGCCGACAGCACCCGCGATCTCGGCCAGCAGATCGCCGATGTCGCCGACCGGCAGGGACTGCACCTGGTGGACGTGCTCTACGTCGCCAGCGACGGCTACGGCAGCCACCTGACCGGCGAGGCACCGCGCCCCGTCGCCGAGATCGCGACCCCGGACGCGCTGCGCGAGAAGGTCGCAGCATCCCAGACCGCCGGGGCGAGCATCCCCGACGCCGACCCGGCGCGTGCCGCCCGGATCGCGTTCGCGGCCGCGCGGATGGACGACGATGCCCTCGCGGACTTCGTCGCCGTCGCGGAGGACGCCCTGACCGGTGACCCCGCCGACCTCGACACCCGCCAGGCTGCGATCCTGCTCACCGGCATCGGCATCCCGCTGTGGCGTGACGTGGCCCTCATCCAGTGGGCCACCGACCGCGGCAACGGCACCCGTGCCCTGGCCGCGCAGATCGGCCACTCGATCATGGGCGCACCCGTCCCCGAGAGCATCGCCCGCACCCTCTACGGACAGGGCGACCGCCCCGACGCCGACCGGCTGACGGCGGGACTCGCGCTCGTGCGCCACCTTGCCGCCTACGCCGACGACCAGGAGCGCCCCAACCTGCTCGCCGCCGCCGCCTGGCTGTCCTGGGCGCTGGGCCGATCCACTCACGCCACCGTCTACACCGACCGCGCCCTCGCGATCGACCCCGACCACGGCATGAGCCAGATCGTCGCGACCCTCTGCTCGGCAGCCGTGCTCCCGGATTGGGCGTTCGCCCGCTGAGCGTCACCGAGTGCCCGCCGGTCACCCCGGCGGGCACTCGCCCGTGACGCACTCGCGATGTCCCCGCGCGATGTCGGAGGCCACCCGTAGCCTATGAATGTCACATTCACTAGCAATCGTTCCGGGAGGACTCCATGACCGAGACCATCAACAACGTCCACGACATCCGCGCAGCCGTCGAGCGCGCGATCCGCTTCCACGCTCCGCTGCGCGCCGAGTTCGACGAGGGATGGACGACCATCGAGCCGGACGAGCTGCGCCAGGCCTGGGACGACTACAGCCTCAGCGACCCGTTCACCCTCGACCCCGCAATGCCCGCCCTGCTCGCTCGCATCGACGCCGACCACCCGGACGACGACCCCCAGGTGTGGGTGCCCCTCGGCGGGCAGGGCGACCCCGACTATCTGGATGCCGTCGTGGTCACCGAGCGCACCGTCACCAAGTACACCGCGCGCGACGGCCAGATCGAGCAGCCCTACTCGCTCCCCGAGGGCGACCCCCACGGCCTCACGCAGAGCGGCTGGCGGGCCGCGGCGAGCGCAGCGCGCTACGCGATCATCGGCCTCAACGCCGACGCCAGCAACACCGAGTACCTGCGCGGGCAGATCGAGGCGTACCTGACCGCGTTCGGTCACTTCGAGCCGGGGCGCGATGCCGACGCCAAGCGCGAGCGGGTCACCGCCGAGATCACCGCGGCGATCGCCGCCCAGTGACCCACGCCGGGGCGGGCGCGCAGACCGCGCCGCCCGCCCCGCCCAATGTCGGAGGCCACCCGTAGCCTGTGAATGTCACATTCACCGTCGAGAGTCCAAGGAGGACGCCATGACCGACACCACCACCCTCATCACCCGCACCCCCGGCGACACGTTCCGCTTCCGCGGCACCGAGTACGTGCTGATCGACTTCGCCCGCACCAAGGCGAAGATCGCAGCCCTCACCGAACCCGGCAAGGTGTACACCCTCGCCCGCACCGCCACCGTCGAGCCGACCGGGCACAGCGACGACGCACTCGCCGCTGCCCTGCAAGCCACCGCGGCCGCGCTGCCGAGCCTGATCCCCGGAACCCGCGTGCGCATCGTCGCCAACCCGCGCACCACCCGTGACGGGCTGGCCGGAGTCGAGACACTCATCGTCCGCACCAACCCCAAGTCATACACGCTCGCCAACGGCTGGCGCGTCAGCCCTGGGCTGGTCGAAGCCGTCTGACCCCCTCGCCGCCGCCGGGTGCACACCTACCCCGGCGGCGGCGAGCACCACCCACCCGAGGGGAGCCGGCTACACGCCCCTCCCCTCGGCGGGAGCACCTCGAGTTCCATCCCCCGCCCGCGCTCGCCGCAGGCCTTCACCGTCCCCAGGAGGACACAATGACCACCACCGAACCCGCGGCCTCAGCCGCACCCCGCATCCCTGCCGACGACCTGATCGACCGGCTGTGGAGTCTCATGCACGACATCGAGGCAGCCGATTTCCCCGCGCTGCGCATCGTCGAGCTCGACGAGCCGACCGACTACGGCGAGCGCACCGTGCTGTGGTGCCCGCGCTGCGATCAGCACGTCAACGTCGAGGACGGCTACCTGCGCGCGATCGACATGGACGTGCGCTACAACAGCGTCGGCCAGATCAACACCATCGAGCGCACCGTGCCGCAGTACGAGGCAGACCCCGACCCCGGCGACGTGCTCGTGTACCTGCACCAGACCGACGCGCACGGCGAGCACGGCGT
Organism: Microbacterium sp. T2.11-28; assembly: GCF_950097975.1. Taxonomy (GTDB): domain Bacteria; phylum Actinomycetota; class Actinomycetes; order Actinomycetales; family Microbacteriaceae; genus Microbacterium. The sequence continues at coordinate 4,069 of NZ_CATNHF010000010.1, read as the reverse complement.
GCGTCTCCCCGAGGGCTGGGAAGGCGTCTGGAAGGCGTAGCCGCACCCCTGCGACATGAGCGCCCCGCGCCTCTGCCGGGGCGCTCACGCACGCCACGACCGACCCTCTGCTGCGATGTCCGACCCCACCCGTAGGCTGTGAACGTCACATTCACTAGCAAGCGATCCGGGAGGACGCCATGACCACCTACATCACCTTCGGCCCCGACCACGCCGACCTGCACCCGCACGTCGGTACGGGACTGAACCGCGGCTACGTCGCGATCAGCACCGGCGACCGCGGCCGCGACATCGCCGCGGCGTTCGCGATCCTCGGCGAGCAGTGGGCCTTCGACTACCAGGACGCAGCCGCGCTGGATGCCCGCTACCCGGACGGCGAGATCGCCCGCATCACCCTCATCGACGAGGCGGCGCAGAAGGAGATCGCCGGTCTGATCGAGGACACTTTCGCCGCGGCCGAGGGCGACAGCAACGACGCCGAGATCGAGGCGCTACAGGCCGCACGCGACCGCCTGGCCGCGCTGATCGACTACACCCCCGCCCACGAGCGGGACTGGACGCCGCTCGACGCGGCCTGATGTAGGAACCGCTCAGAGTTGTCCGCGGTGCCAGCCACAGAGCCGGGATCTCCCACCGAAGATGTCCACCGGAGTGCGGCCAGATTCTGTGCTGAGTTGTCCACGACGGCTGCGGCCAGCTTCGTCGAAGCCGTCAGTACTTGATTTCCGCTGGATCTCTGAACGCCACTAGACCTACGAGATTTCCTTCGGGGTCGCGAATGAATGCTTGCCATTCTTCTCGCCCTGCTGGTCCGAGCGCATCTCTGGTGTGAGTGAAGATCGGCCGCCCCGGGGATACGATTTCGACCTCGCCGGCTCGGTCGACGGCTAACTCCAGATCATCGACGCGGAGGTAGAGCAGCGCTGACGGTGCCGCGCTCTCGAGTAGCAAACGGACGCCGTCGAGATCGAAGAACACCAAACCGGGCGGATCGAATCGGGCCACAGGGGCGGAGCCGAGCAGTGCGGAATAGAAGGCTGTGGCGCGTTCCAGATCGACCACGCGCTGGGCTACTTGGACGAGAGACGCCATGCTCATTTGCCGTCGCCGTGCACGTCTCGAATGACGGCGAGGGAGCGATCGAGTAGTTCCCGCAGCGCATCTTGGTCCACCCCCGACAATCGGGGGAGGTAGAGGCACGCGCTACTGGTGCGGTGTGGACCGAGCCGCTCGAGCAGGTCGGGCCACCGCTCGGCAAACCCCTCGACCAGGTAAAGCGTGTGCTTGGACCCGGAAGCGAAGGCGATCTCAGGCGCGATACCCTCTCGCCCGCTGTCGTACGCGTAGCCGTATTGGCCGAACCCGACAATCCGTTCCGCCCACACCACCGGCGGGCGCTGTGCAACGTGCTCGAAGAGCTCGAGGAGTTCGGTTACCTCGCCGCGTCGTGGCCCGGTTGCCCGGTCCAGCGCCTCGTCGACGCTGGTGTCGGAAGGCATCACGAGGCGGTCTCCGTTGCTCGCTGCGATTCGATGTATGCCTTGAGTCGGGCCAGATGGTCGCCGTCCTCCTTCTTTGTGATCGCGGCCACCAGGGGCAGCATCATCCGCCGCAGTCCGCCGGCGGCGAGCTCGCACGTCCACTCGATCCGCGTGCCGGTGCCGGCCGGGTGCAGCCGGTAGACGTAGGTCGCGGTGATGCCCTCCGCCTCGCTGGCGACCGCAAAAGCGGTGGGCGGCTCGAGAGCCACGATCTGCAGCTGCCCCGTCGCCTCCTTGCTCTTCACTCGGCGCGTCTCCTCGATGACGGACCCCACAGCGAGCGGGCCATCCGTCACCTTCACGCTCTTCACGACACCGTCGACGTAGTCGACCGCCCTTGTGGGATCTGCCAGCACTGCGAACACTTCCTGTTGCGATCTGTCGATGTGCTCGGTGAACTCGAAAGCGATCATGGGCCTTCTCCTGGGTGATGGTCGGGGTGGTGATCAAGAGGCACATAGGCGTCTGTCCAGCTGACGCGAACGGCGTCGTTCGCGCGCTGGTCGACGTGATGGATCTCGAAGGGCGGTGCGCAGCGCAACCGCCACCCTTCTGAGGGCATCCATTGCACCCCGATAGCCGCGAAGGTCTTCGCGATCTGCTCTGCACCGCCGGTGTGCCGATGCGCGACGCACACCTGCGCCGGCATCTGGCGGTAGGTGAAGGGGTGGGGTGGATCTATCGGTGCGGCAATGGGGATGCCAGCGTCGAAGCGGATCTGCTCGTTGTCCACCACGTAAGGGTCATCTGGGGTGATGCCCACGAGGAGGTCGGAGGAGTGGGCGATGCCGTGCTCTATCGCGAAGGCCCTCAGCTGCTGCCACGGCTCGACCGATGGGTGCCCGATGCCGAGGCCGTTGTACCCGCGATGACGGAGGACGAGCAGGTGCCGCTCGGGGGTGCTCTCAACCCGTACCGGGACGGCATCGAGGTCATAACGGAGTGTCAGCGGCGTCTCTTCTGCGAAGCCCGCAAACGTCGTGCTCTGCTGCGCCAGGTCCGCGTGCTCGCGGTACGCGCGCAGCATCCTCCGATACTCCGATGGACTGATCTCGAACCGCTGCACGAACGCGCGTGTGAAGGTCTCGGGCGTTGCGAACCCGGATTCCAACCTGGAGTCCCGCGGGGTGGTGGTCTTTCGGGCCCGCGGCGTCGTGACCGCGACGGGGTGAGCCATCGTGCGATGGTCAGTGAGAACGACCAAGAACTCACACAGAAAGACGACACCGCACGATGGCTCTTGACCAGTCTGCCCTCCTCGAGCTGCTCGGGGAACTGAAGCTCACCGGCACCACCGACCGCATCCGAGCCGCGACCGAGCGGCTCTACCAGGAGCTGATCGACGCGGAGACAGCCGCATTCATCGGCGCCGCCCCCTACGAGCGCACGAGCGAGCGCACGACTACCCGCAACGGTTCCCGGCCGCGGGTGCTGTCGACCACGGCTGGGGATCTGGAGTTGCGGATCCCGAAGTTGCGGCAGGGGTCGTTCTTCCCGTCGCTGCTGGAGCGGCGCCGCCGGGTCGACCAAGCCTTGTTCGCGGTCGTGATGGAGGCCTACCTCCACGGCGTCTCAACCCGGAAGGTCGATGACCTCGTCAAAGCGCTCGGCGCTGACACTGGCATCTCGAAGTCCGAGGTGTCCCGCATCTGCCAAGGGCTCGACGCCGAGGTCGCATCGTTCCGCGACCGCTCGCTGTCTGACATCGCCTACCCCTACGTGTTCCTCGACGCGACCTACTGCAAGGTCCGCATCGACCACCGTGTCGTGTCCCAGGCGGTCGTCGTCGCGATCGGCGTCGCCGCTGACGGGCGGCGGGTCGTGCTGGGCTTCGATGTCGGAGACAGCGAGACCGAGGAGTTCTGGAAGCAGTTCCTGCGCTCGTTGAAGACACGAGGTCTGGGCGGGGTGAAGCTGGTGATCTCCGACGCCCACGCCGGACTGAAGAAGGCCGCAGCGACCGTGTTGCAGGGCGCCGCCTGGCAGCGCTGCCGCGTCCACTTCATGCGCAACGTCCTGACCGCCCTCCCGAAGGGCCGGCAGGAGATGGTCGCCAGCGTGATCCGCACGATCTTCGCCCAACCCGACGCCGAGCACATCGATGCCCAGTTCGACGAAGTCGTGCGCATGATCGAGCGCGTCCACCCCAAGACCGCCGTGATGCTCACCGACGCCCGTGACGACATCCTCGCGTTCAAAGCGTTCCCCGCCCGGCATTGGCGACAGATCTGGTCCACGAACCCGCTGGAACGCCTCAATCGGGAGATCAAGCGCCGCACCGACGTCGTTGGCGTGTTCCCGAACAACGCCGCCCTGCTCCGCCTGGCCGGCTCCGTCCTCGTCGAGCAACACGACGAATGGGAAGCCGCCGACCGCCGCTACTTCTCCGAAGCCTCCATGACCGAGCTCACCGCGACCACCCCCACCATCGACGAGGCGGTGATACTCCCCGAGATCACCGCCGCCTAAACTAACGACAGCTGATCATCGCAACGAAGCGAAAGACCACCACTCAAACGGACGCGGCC
>NZ_CATNHF010000009.1 GCF_950097975.1 Microbacterium sp. T2.11-28 | reverse complement strand
GACGGCATCAACGGAGCAATCAGCTCCCACTGCGCATCAGTCAGCAACTCCGTTCGAGACACACACCGAGCGTTCCAGCGACCAGCCCAAACCTTTGGGAGACACGCCCTAGTGGCGGTCGTCTTTCGACGCCATGCCAGCGTCCGCCACGCTCGTGTGCTCGCTCGGGACAACATCGCCCGTCTAGCCGGCGCACAATGATGCCCGCATGGCGTTCGACAAACGCACCACCCCGCAGCCGAAGACCCACAGTCGCAAGCACACGCCCAGAAACCACGAAACCCCGCGGGATCCGCGGGGTTTCGATCACTGTCTCAACACAGTGTGCGCCCGAAGGGACTCGAACCCCTAACCTTCTGATCCGTAGTCAGATGCTCTATCCATTGAGCTACGGGCGCATGACTTCCGCTCTCGCGAAGGCCAGCGACCAGCTTACATGACAGCTCGGGATCGACCGAATCGAGGGCACCACCACGGCGCAGATTCGGAGGACGGCACCGGATTCGGAGCGAGGGGGCGAGAGGCTCCGAGCCCGACGCGGATCTCCGAATCTGCGAGTCGCGTGCAGGACCGGCGCAGCGGCCCGCCACGAGCGCCGCTACTCGAGCTCGGCAGGATCGAACACGTCCGCCCCGGACTCGAGGATCTCGGGCTCGATCCCCTGCGCGCGCAGCTCCTGCTGCTTCGCCAGGCTCCGGCGGCGCGACGTGAGCTTGGGGAGGTCGACCAGGCGCAGCGCCTGCATGCGCGCGCCGCGCATGCGCTCGTAGTCGGGGTCGAGGTCGGGCCGGGCGGCCTCGATGCGCAGAGTCCGGTCGATGTTCTTCGCGACCTCGTTCCAGGCGACGTCGCGGGCGTCGAGGATGAGCTTGCGGAGCTCTTCGACATCCTCAGCGCGCGCCCGCAGCTCCCGGGCGACGTGCAGCGACTGCTTCTGGCGCCGGCGGAGGTTGCGCACGTCGCGGCTGCGGTAGTCGTGGGTGCCGTCCGACTCGCTGTGGCGGCCGCGGGCGCGCTTGCGCTGCCGCTCGGTGCGCGCCGCGTCGGCCTCGGCCTCTTCTGCCAGCGTCAGGAGCGCCTCGCGCGCCTCGGCCTCGTAGCGCGCCACGTCGAAGTCCTCGCCCTCGGCGAGGATGTGCACGAGCATGCGGTTCTTCAGGCTCAGTCGAGTGGCCGCCGAGGCGATGTACAACCCCTCGGCGACGACGTCACGGGTGCGAACCCGCTTGCGCTTCTCCGCCACGACACTCCTTGCATCGATCCTACGGAACCGCATCGGAGAGAATCGAGGGCGGGGACGGAAGTATTCGCCCCCGTGATCGATGTGAGCGCGAGGGAGCGGCGAGGATGCCGGAACTGGATGTCACGGGCGCCACGAGCGTCATCACCGGGGCCGCGGCGGGGATGGGGGCGGAGGTCGCGCGCGAGCTCGCACGCCGAGGGGCCCGGATCGCCCTCGTCGACCGCGACGCCGCCGGACTCGCGGCCGTCGCGCAGAGCCTCGAGGGCGACGGCCACACGACGCACGTCGTCGACCTCGCCGACGATGCGGCCGTCGAGGCCGCCGCGGCGGAGATCGCGGCACACCACCCGCTCGTCCAGACGCTGATCACGTGTGCGGGATCGTCGATGCTCGGCAGCATCGACCAGCTCACGATGGCGGAGATGCGCTGGCTGATGGACGTGAACCTGTGGGGCACGGTGAGCATCACCCAGGCCCTGCTGCCGGCGCTGCGCCGCGCCCCCGCCGCGCACATCACCCACCTCGTCTCGATCTACGGCCTCGCCGCGCCGGCGGGACGCATCCCCTACGCCATGAGCAAGTTCGCCGTGCGCGGCTTCACCGAGGCGCTCCGTCACGAGCTCGAGGACGGCTCGGTCACCGTCGGCGCGGTCTACCCCGCCGGGGTGAAGACCGGCATCATCCTGCGCGGACGGTACGCGGCGGCCCTCGATCCGGCCATCGCCCAGCGGGCCGCCGCGGCGCAGGCGAAGATGTACCACACCGAGCCCGCCCACGCCGCGCGCCGGATCGTCGAGGCCACCGTGCGCCGCCGCCCGCGGACGATGATCGGCCGCGAGGCGCGCCTGGTCGACGTGCTCGCGCGCCTGGCTCCCACCCGGTACTGGGCGGCGATGCGGCGGCCGCTCCGCGCCGCCGTGGACACGACGACACCGATCTGAGGGGCGACCCACGGGCCGCTCCCGATTCGTCAGCGACGCCTCGGCGCAGCATAGGAACCGCATAGCGCCGCCCTGCTCAATGGTTCTCCGGACACACACGTCAGGAGTTCCCATGAATCTGCTCGCCGTCATCGCCGTCGACCTCGCCGCCATCGTCGTGCTCGCCTTCGGCGTCTACTACCCCCGCCATCGCCGCCGTGACCTGGCCGTCGCCTTCGTCGGCGTGAACGTCGGAGTGCTCGCCGTGTCGATGGTGCTCGCCGACACGACGGTGGGCGCCGGCCTCGGCCTCGGCCTGTTCGGCGTGCTGTCGATCATCCGCCTGCGCTCCCGGGAGATCGAACAGAGCGAGATGGCCTACTACCTCGCCGCGCTCGCCCTCGGACTGGTCGCGGGGCTGTCGGCGACGATCACCTGGACGACCGCCGGCATCATGCTGCTCGTCGTCGGCGCGCTGGCGATCGTCGACAGTCCGGCGCTCCTGCGCCGCTCGCGCGAGCAGACGCTCGTGCTCGACCGCGCGTACCCCGCGGAGGACGACGCCCGCCGCGCCGTCGAGGACCTCCTCGGCGCGCGCGTGCACCGCCTCACGATCCGGAGCCTCGACTTCGTGTCGGACACCACGACCGTCGACGTCCGCTACGCGGTCCGCAGCGTCGGCCGCTCCGGGGCACGGTCGACAGGCTCCTCCGCGTCGCTGCCCGGCGCGCACGAGCGGGTCGCGGAGGTGACCCGGTGAGCGCGCGACACGACGTCCCGCGGCACGACGTCCTGAGGCGCGAGGCCCTGCGACATGACGCGCTGGCCCGGCTGCACGCGCTGCGCACGGTCGACCTCGCGCAGCTGAACGCCGCGGCGGAGCTGCAGACCCGGGTCGATCGCAAGTACCTCCTCCCCGCCTCCGCCCTGCCGGCGGTGCTGGCCGCGCTGCCGCAGGGCAGCGAGGTGCTGGAGATCGGCGGCGAGCAGGCGCTGCGCTACGCGTCGCAGTACTACGACACCCCCGACCTCGACAGCTACTTCGGCGCGGCACGCGGCCGGCGGCGCCGGTTCAAGGTGCGGGCGCGCACGTACGTGGACTCCGGCGGCTCGTTCCTCGAGGTCAAGACCCGCGGCGGGCGATCGGCGACGGTCAAGGAGCGCGTCCCGGTCGAGGGCGACGTGCTCGACGGCGACGCGGTCGCGTACGCGGTCGATCTGCTGAGCGACGCCGGGATCCCGGGCGCCGCCGACCTGGCCGCACGGCTGGAGCCGGTGCTGGTCACCCGCTACCGCCGCGCGACGCTGCTGCTGCCGGCGACCGCCGACGGCGACGCCTCGCGCGCGACGATCGACCTCGACCTCGCCTGGGTCGGCGCCGACGGCCGCACGCTCACCCTTCCCGCGTCGGTGATCGTCGAGACGAAGTCCGGCCAGCGCGCCGGCGCCCTCGACCGCACGCTGTGGCGCCACGGTCACCGGCCCGCCTCGCTGTCGAAGTACGGCACGGGGATGGCGGCGCTGCACCCCGCGCTCCCCTCGCACAAGTGGCGACGCTCCCTCACCCGGCACTTCGCCGCCGGCACCATCACTCCCCCGGTCACCTCGCCAATCACCTCGCCGATCAGCTCGGCCGCCTGATCCGCTCCCGAAAGGACGCTCCCATGAACACCCCCTCCGCCGCGCCGCGTGACTCCCGATCTCGCCGACCCCGGCGCCTGTGGCTGGTCGCCGCTCCCGCGCTGGCCCTCGCGCTCACCCTCGCCGGCTGCTCGGCGGCGACCACCGCCGCCACCCCGTCCACGACCGCCGCGGCGGAGGCCGCCGACGCCGAGGCGTCGACCACCCAGGCGTCCTCGTCGCTCACCGGCGCGACCGACGCCACCCAGACCGCGGCCGACGTGCTCGCGGCGAATCAGGAGACCCACGACAAGACGGACGACGACGAGTGGGATGCTGCGGACGCCACGACCATCGAGCTCTCGGGCTCGTCGGCGTCGGTGACCGGCGACGGCGCGGCCGTGGACGGCGCCACCGTGCTCATCTCGCAGCCGGGCACGTACGTGCTGTCGGGCGACTACAGCGGCCAGGTGATCGTGAGCAGCGATGCCGACGGACAGGTGCGGCTCGTCCTCGACGGCGTCGACATCGACACGGATGCCGGAGCGGCGATCGACGTGCAGGCGGCCGACGAGGCCGTCGTGATCCTCGCCGACGGCTCGGCGAACAGCCTGTCCGACGCCTCGTCGTACGCCGACGATGCCGACGCCAATGCGGCCCTCTCCAGCGCCGCGGACCTGACGATCACCGGCACGGGATCGCTCACCGTGACCGGAAACGGGAACGACGGCATCGCGTCGTCCGACGGCCTCGTGATCCAGTCCGGGACGATCTCGGTGACGGCCGCCGACGACGGCATCCGCGGCAAGGACTACCTGGTCATCCGCGGCGGCGCGCTCACCGTCGACGCCGGCGGCGACGGCCTGAAGTCCGACAACGAGGAGGCCGCCGAGCGCGGCTTTGTGCTCGTCGCCGGCGGGACCGTCGACGTCACCAGCGGCGACGACGGGATCGACGCGTACACCGACGTCGTGACCACCGGCGGGACGGTCTCGATCGTCGCCGCGGGCGGCGCAGGCTCCGGCGCGGGCTCCGGCGCGACCGATGGGGGCGCGAAGGGCGTGTCCGCCGGGGTCATCGCCGTGTTCGAGGGCGGCGAGGTCACGGTCGATGCGGCCGACGACGCCGTGAACGCGAGCGCATACGTGCACCTGGCCGGGGCCACCGTCACCCTCGCCACCGGCGACGACGGCGTGCACGCCGACCTGCAGCTGGTGATCTCCGCCGGGCAGAACACGGTCACGCGGTCGGTCGAGGCGCTCGAGGGCGGCCAGATCACCGTCTCGGGCGGCGACACCGCCGTCACGGCGAGCGACGACGGCACCAACGTCACCGCCCCCGACACCGGCACGGCGGAGATGACGATGCTGATCAGCGGCGGCACCCTGCTCGTCGACGCGGACGGCGACGGCCTCGACGTCAACCAGGGCGCGATCACCCAGACCGGCGGCACGGTCGTGGTGTCGGGCCCGACGAACAACGGCAACGGCGCGCTCGACGCCGACGGCGGGATGACGATCTCGGGCGGCGTGCTCCTGGCGGCAGGCTCGTCGGGCATGGCGGTGGCGCCGTCGGCCGACTCCGATCAGGCGACCGTGCAGTTCACCGTGTCGGGCTCGGTCGCCGCGGGAACGGTGCTCACCGTCGTCGACGAGTCAGGCGAGGCCGTGGCATCCTTCACGACCGACAAGCAGGTGCAGAGCGTCGTGTACTCGAGCGGCGACATCGTCAACGGCGAGAGCTACACGCTCGTCTCGGGCGGCTCCGTCGGCGCCGAGGTGCTCGGCGGCCTCGCGGAGCCGGGCTCAGCCGGATCGACCACGGTGGCCACAGGCGTCGCCGGCGAGCAGACCTCGTCGGAGATGGGCGGCATGGGAGGCGGCCCCGGCGGTGGGGGCGGTCAGCGCCCCTGACGCCTCCCCCAGACGTCAGCCGCCGAGCGCGGACGCGATCGCCTCGATGCGACGGGTCCGGGTCTCGGCGGCTTTCGCCGTCTCGACGCTCGTCACGTGCGCCTTGCGGGCGCTCGGCGACAGGGCGTCGAACGCCGCCCGGGCACCGGCGGCGGACAGCGCGGCCGCCAGGTCCTCCGGTACGTCGACCGTGCGCGGCGCGGTGTCCAGCTCGAGGTCGACCGTGATCGCATCACCACCGCCGATCCCCGAGGCGGCGCGCTTGTCGGAGCTGAACGGGATGAGATGGCGCCCGCCCATGACCGCCAGCGTGGACCGGTAGGTGTAGCCGTTCACGGTCACGACGACCGCGGCGCGCTTGCCGCCGCCGAGCCCCTCGACCACGTCGGCAGGCACCGGGATCCCCGTGTTGTTGCCCTGTTGGAACATGACCGACTCGAAACGCATGACCCCGTGGTTACCACTGACCGCGGGGCGGAGCAACCCCCGTGACCCCGGTGATCACCCTCCGTACGTTGGGGTCAACTCGAGAAGGGAGCAGATCATGGGATTCCTGGATGACGCGAAAGAGGTCGCCGACACGGCCGGTCGCAAGATCAAGGACGCGTTCGAGGACACCACCGACCGCATCGGCGACAAGGCCGATGAGGCCAAGGCCGACGCCAACGTGCGGAAGGCCGAAGCCGAGAAGGAGTCGGTCGAGAACCGCAACGAGCTCAAGGAGCAGTTGCGCGGCGACCACAAGTAGGACCGCGACCACGCCGGCCCCTTTCCTCCCTGCCGGCGAACTGCGAAGGCCCCGGAGCGCTCCGGGGCCTTCGCGTCGCCTCGGCTCATCCGAGCCCCCGCACGTCAGATCCCATCCGATCCCCGGATGGTTCCGAACAACCACCGAAACCCGGCGAACGCCGGGAGCAGAAACGGAGAACCCCACCATGCGCAATTCACCGAATCGCCTCGTCGCGACCATCTTCGGCGCGGTCTACCTGCTGGTCGGCCTGCTCGGCTTCGCCGTCACGGGCGGCGTCGGCTTCATCTCGACCGACGGCGGCCTGCTGCTCGGCATCTTCGAGGTCAACCCGCTGCACAACATCGCGCACCTTCTGATCGGCGCCGCGCTGCTGTTCGCCGGACTCGCCAACGTCCGCGCCGCCAAGGCCACCAACACCGCCGTCGGTGCCGTCTACCTGCTGCTCGGCATCGTCGGGTTCTTCCTCGTCGGCACCGCGGCCAACATCCTGGCCCTGAACACGTTCGACCACTTCCTGCACCTCGCCAGCGCCCTCGTGCTGCTCGGCGTGGGTGTCGGAGCCGAGCGCGGCACCGACCGCCGCATCGCGTCGGTCTGACGCCGATGTCCGCCGCCGAGCTGACCCGCTCCTGGCCGCCGCTGGCGGCCTGGGGAGCCGGACTGGTGCAGGTCGCGCTCGGCGCGGGCATCGTGACGGGGACGGATGCCGCGCCGCGCGCGGCCGGCATCCTCCTCGTCGCCGTCGGCGCAGCCACCCTGGTGTGGGGTGTGCTGCGTCTCGCCGGCCGCAGCCTCGAACGGACCGGAGTGGCCCTCGCGCTGCTCGGCGTCCTCGCAGGCACGGCCGCACTCCTCGCCGATCCCGTGCGCACGAGTGTCGTGGCGGTCGCCGTCGCGATCGTGCTCGACGCGGTGATCGGCGTCACGATCGGACGCTCGCGGCGGTCCCGTACGAGGCGTGCTCCGTCGCCGCGCGGAGCCGTCGCGGGCGTTCTTCCCCTCACCGGGGCGGCACCCATGGTCGGGTTCCTCCTCGGCGCGGTCGCCGTGGCCGGTGTGGTCACGCCGGCGCTCGCGTCGACCGAGGCCGGGCGCCTGGCTCCCGACCACGGCAGCCACACCCTCCTGGTCGACCCGCACGGTCACTGACCTGAACCCCTGAGGCCCGGCTGCCGGCCCGCTGGCCCGCGTCCCGCCGTCGCAGATTCGGAGCATCGCGCCGGATTCGGAGGAGCGGCCGCTCGGCATCCGAATCCGGTGCGATTCCCCGAATCCGCTCGCGACCGCATCCCCACCGACAGGGCTACAGGCCTACAGGGCTACAGGGCTACAGGGCGCGGATGCGCCAGGATGCCGACGCCGCCTCACCCGGCTCGAGCACGAGCAGTCCCGTGTCGAACGGGTAGGCCGCCGCATTGAACGCGTCGGGCGCGCACGTCATGGGCTCGACCGCCAGGCCCGCACGGTGCGCCGGCGACGCCGGACCCTCGGGCTGGTCGGCGGTGTGCACCTGCACCCACGAGCAGGCGGCATCCCACGCGATCGCGACGCCCGTCCCGGCCTGCACGTCGCGCACGATGACCGCCGTCCCGCCGCCCCCGTCCCGGACGAGCCCCGTGTATGCGTGGTCGATCTCGACGGCGCCGATCTCGCGCTCCGTCCGGAAGTCGAAGCGCTCCGCATCGGTCTCCACGCCGACGAGCTCGGTTGGCGAGAGCCGGTCCGGCGTCGTCTGGAGCACGCGATCGGCCGGCAGCGACAGCGTCCACTCGTCGAGCGGGTGCGGACCCGCCACGAGGTACGGATGCGGGCCCGTGCCGAAGGGCGCCGCCGTCGCGCTCTCGTTGCGGGCGGTCACCGTCTGCGACAGTCCCGCCGCCGAGAGCTCGTACCGGGTCTCGACGCGCACGCGCCACGGGTAGCCCAGCTGCGGCTCGATCGTCGCCGCGAGCGTGACGTGATCCACGCCGCGGTCCACCGCGTCGAAGTCCAGCCACGCCACGAGCCCGTGAAGGGCCTGCCCGCGCTCCGGCTCGGTCAGCGCCGTCTGGTAGTCGACGCCCGCGAACGAGTAGCGGCCGTCGACGATGCGGTTGGGCCACGGCGCCAGGGTCGCCCCGCGGTAGGCCGGGCGCACCTCGTCGGCCTCGAAGGGGACGACGAGGTCGCGGCCGGCATGCCGGAAGGCGCGCAGCGACGCGCCGACGCTCGCGATCACCGCCTCGTCGTCACCGGCCCGGAGGGTGTACTGCGTGCCGGAGAGAGGAGTGCGTGCCATGCGTGTCAGAGTCCCTGCGCGAGTCGGTAGTAGGCCTGGTTCCAGCGGAGCTCCCGCTGGAAGCCGCGGACCGTGGTGTCCTCGTCGATGACGACGAGCTCGGTGCGGGCGATCTCCGCGAAGTCGCGGAACACCTCGATGCCGACGGCCGTGGTCATGACTGTATGGTGCGCGGCGCCCGCCGTCAGCCAGCACGCCGCGCTCGTCGCGAAGTCCGGCGCCGGCTTCCAGATCGCCCGTCCCACGGGAAGCTGCGGGAGGTCGGGCGCCTCGATGTTCTCGACGACGTTGGCGACCAGCCGGAACCGGTCGCGCATGTCGCTCATCGCGACCACCAGGGCGGGCCCGGGGTCGGCGGTGAAGACGAGGCGCACCGGGTCGTCCTTGCCGCCGATGCCCAGCGGGTGGATCTCGAGCCGCGGCTTCGCGGTCGTGAGCGACGGGGCGACTTCGAGCATGTGCGCGCCGAGGATCTTCTCGTCTCCCGAGACGAGGTCGTAGGTGTAGTCCTCCATGAGGCTCGCGCCGCCGGGAAGTCCGGAGCCCATGACGTTGGCGATCCGCACGAGGATGGCGGTCTTCCAGTCGCCCTCCGCGCCGAACCCGTACCCCTCGGCCATGAGGCGCTGGACGGCGAGCCCCGGCAGCTGGCGCAGTGCACCGAGGTCCTCGAACGACGTCGTGAACGCGCCGAAGCCGCCCTCCTCCAGGAACGAGCGCAGTCCGACCTCGATCGCCGCGCCGTCCCGGAGGGACTGGTGACGCTCCGCGCCCGGAAGGAGCTCCGGCGCGACGTCGTACTCGTCGAGGTAGACCTGCACGAGCGCGTCGACGTCGGCGTCGGAGGCCGCGGCGACCGCGTCGGCCAGCTCGTTCACGCCCCACGTATTGACCTGGACGCCGAAGCGCAGTTCGGCCTCGGTCTTGTCGCCCTCGGTGACGGCGACGTAGCGCATGTTGTCGCCGAAGCGGGCGAGCTTGAGGGTGCGGGCCGCCTGCCAGCCGGCGGCGGCGCGCTGCCAGTCCTCGACCTGCTGCAGCACGGCCGGGTTCGACACGTGCCCGACCACGGTCTTGCGCGCCACGCCCAGGCGGGTCTGGATGTAGCCGAACTCCCGGTCGCCGTGGGCGGCCTGGTTGAGGTTCATGAAGTCGAAGTCGATGTCGGCCCAGGGCAGCTCGACGTTGGCCTGCGTGTGCAGGTGCAGGAGCGGCTTCTGCAGCGCGTCGAGACCCGAGATCCACATCTTGGCGGGGCTGAAGGTGTGCATCCACGCGATCACGCCGATGACGGAGTCGTCGGCGTTGGCGTCGAGAGCGAGCCGGCGGATCGAGTCGGAGTCCTTCAGGACCGGCTTCCACTCGACCTTCACGGGCAGTCCGGCGAGACCGGCGACGACCTGCTGGGACTGCTCGGCGACCTGCCGGAGGGTCTCCTCGCCGTAGAGGTTCTGGCTGCCGGTGACGAACCAGACGGTGTAGGCGTCGAGAGAGGTGGACAGGGCCATGGGCGTTCCTTTCGAGGATGCCGGAGGGGTGGGTTCGGATCGTGCTCGGGGTGTCAGAGGGCGTCGACGGCGGCCCGCTCGGCGGCAAGGCCGGCGGCGTAGCGATCGAGGAAGGCGGCGTAGCCGGCGACGTCTGCGGGGTCGGGGTCGGCGATCTGCAGGGCGGCGCCGGCGAAGACGCGCTCGTCGAGATAGGCGCCGAGCGGCGATGCGGGGGCCTCGCCGTCGGCGCCGGAGAGGCGGTAGGCGGCCAGCACGGCGATGCCCCAGGCGCCACCCTCGGAGGCGGTGTCGCCGACGGCCACCGGGGCGGACAGCGCTCCGGCGAGGAAGCGCTGGGCGACGCCGGCCGTGCGGAACATCCCCCCGTGGGCGAACATCCGATCCAGTGCGACGCCCTCCTCCGCCAGCACGCGCATGCCGAGGCTGAGCGTCGCGAACACGCCGTACAGCTGGGAGCGCATGAAGTTGCCGAGCGTCAGGCTGCTGTCGGGGGTGCGGACGACCAGCGGGCGCCCCTCGGTCGTGCCGACGATGGGCTCGCCCGCGAGGTGGTTGTATGACAGCAGGCCGCCGGCATCCGCGTCTCCGGTCACGGCCTCGGCGAACAGCGCGCCGTAGACGTCGTCGACCGGCAGCGGCGAGCCCGACGCCTCGGCGAACCGCACGAACAGGCCCACCCACGCCGCGAGCTCGCTGGCGCCGTTGTTGCAGTGGACCATCGCCACGGGGTCGCCGGCCGGCGTCGTCACGAGGTCGAGCTCGTGGTGCTGCTGCGCCAGCGGGCGCTCGAGCACCACCATCGCGAAGATGCTGGTGCCCGCCGACACGTTGCCGGTGCGGGGCGCGACCGAGCCGGTGGCGACCATGCCCGTCCCCGCATCCCCCTCGGGCGGGCAGAACGGGATGCCGGGACGCAGCGCACCGGTCGGGTCGAGCAGCTCGGCGCCTTCCGGCGTCAGCGCGCCGGCATCGGCCCCGGCGACCAGCACCTCGGGCAAGAGCGTCGTCAGCGGCGGCGTCGAGGCGAGCGCGTCGTAGCGGGCGACCAGGTCGGCGTCGTAGTCGTGCGTCGCGGCGTCGATCGGGAACATCCCCGATGCATCGCCGACGCCCAGCACGTGCCGTCCGGTGAGGCGCTGGTGCACGTAGCCGGCGAGCGTCGTGAGCGCGCGCACGTGCGGCACGTGCGGCTCGGCGTCGAGCTCCGCCTGACGCAGGTGGGCGATCGACCAGCGGAGCGGGATGTTCGTGCCGAGCAGGTCGCTGAGCTCGGCCGCGGCCGGTCCCGTGCTGGTGTTGCGCCAGGTGCGGAAGGGGACGAGCAGCTCCCCCGCCTCGTCGAAGGCGAGGTAGCCGTGCATCATGGCCGAGACGCCGATCGCGCCGATCGTGTCGATCGCGGCCAGTTCGCCTCCGGTGATCCGGCGGACGTCGGCGACCAGCGCCGCGTAGGCCGCGCGCACGCCGGTCCACACGTCGTCGAGCGCGTAGGTCCACCGCCGGTCGACGAACGCGTTCTCCCACTCGTGGCTGCCGACGGCGAGAACGCGCGCGGGATCGTCGGCGTCGACGAGGCAGGCCTTGATGCGGGTGGAGCCGAGCTCGATGCCGAGCGCGGTGCGGCCCGATGCGATGATCCGGGCGTCGTCCGCCGCGCCGGCGGTGTCCTGGCTGCCTGCGCCGTCCGGGCTGCCAGCGGTGTCGTGCGGGGTCACGGTGCCTCCGTTGGTCTCGTGCGCCGATCTCGACGTCGCGCTCATGTTACCGGTAACACGCCGCGCGCGCCAGGTCGTGGTTCCCTTCCGCGAACCGACACGATTTCGCCGAGCCGACACGATGTCGCGCGCACGCAGCGTGTCGGCTCGGCAAGAGGGTGTCGGCTCGGCGCACGTCGGACGGCGAGGTCGCGGAGGCTCAGGCGGCGGGCGCCGCGGACGAGGAGCGGATGACCAGCTCGGCCGGACGCGCGGTCGCGGGCGTCTCGACGCCGAGGAGCTCGTCGATGCAGCGGCGGGCCTCGCCGGCGAGATCCAGACGGACGGTGGTGAGCGCGGGGAGGTAGAAGCCCGCGTCGGGATTGTCGTCGAAGCCGGTGACACTGACGTCTGCCGGCACGCGGACGCCGGCCTCGCGCAGCCCCGCGATCACCCCGAGCGCCAGCGGGTCGGTGGCGACGGCCACGGCGGTCGGCCCGCCGGGCGCGCGCACGGCGGCGGCGACCTCTCGGCCGAGGGCGGCGCCGGCCGCCGCCGACCAGTCGCCCTCCCCCGGGGCCGCCGCGTTCAGCGCAGGCGGGGCGAGCGCGCTCGCCACCCCGCGCGCGCGGACGGTCGCCTCGCTCCACGCCTCCGGCCCCGACAGCACGGCGATCCGGCGGTGCCCGAGCCCGACGAGATGATCGATGGCGAGGGCGGCGCCGGCGGCCTGCCGTTCGGCTCCTGCGCCGCCGTGGAGCGCCACCAGGGGCACGGCCGGCTCGGCCCGCTCCACCTGCTCCAGCGATGCCGTGTGCGGGGCGACGATCGCGATGCCGTCGACGCCCTGGACGAGCAGGTGCTCGACGGCGTCGGCCACCGCGTCCGCCTCCGCGCCGTCGGCGTAGGCGGTGGTGATCCACCGGCCCGCGGCGCGGGCGGCGGCCTCGAGCGCGGCGATCCCCGCCGCCGGGCCGAACAGCGCGGCATCGCTGGCGACGACGCCGATCATCCGGGTCGTCGCCGTGCCGAGGGCGCGGGCGGCGTTGTTCATCCGGTAGCCGAGCGCCGACGCGGAGGCCAGCACCCTCGCGCGCGTCTCGGGACGGATGTGGGGATGGTCGTTGAGCACCCGCGACACGGTCTGGGTCGAGACGCCGGCGTGCGCGGCGACCTCGCGCATGCCGACGCGCGGGACAGGGCTGCTCATCCGCTCAGGCTAGCGCCGCCGCCTCGCCGGCCCGGCGGAGGGTGCGCGAAGTGTCGCGCGCGGCGCGGTCGCCCCACGCCTCGTGCGCACGCGACCCCCGCGACAAAGGGCGAATGTGATCGCTCACGAGGGAGCGCCCACGTGCGCTACCCGCCGCATCCCGGATCGCGCTGTCCGTGCGCGGCGTTACCGAACTGTTATCGCTCACATCTTGCCGAGACACGGAATGTGAAGGCTAACATTCCGAGCACAGGCTCACCGCAGACCTGTGACACGACACCGACGTCGCACCGTCGGTCCCGAACGAGGAGGTTCCAGGGATGAAGAAGAACATGCTGGCCGGCGTCGCCCTGCTGGGCGCACTGGCCATGGCCGTCAGCGGCTGCGCCGGCAACACGGGCGAGACGCCCGGCGGCGACGGCGGCGACGACGTCATCAAGGTCGGCTTCGCGCAGACCGGATCGGAGTCGGGCTGGCGCTCGGCCAACACGGAGTCGATGAAGGCCGCGTTCTCGGCCGAGAACGGCTTCGACCTGATCTTCAACGCCGCCGACAACAAGCAGGAGGCGCAGATCGCCGCCGTCCGCAGCTTCATCAACCAGGGCGTCGACGCCATCGTCATCGCGCCCATCACGGTCGACGGCTGGGACGACGTGCTCACCGAGGCCAAGGATGCCGGCATCCCCGTGATCCTCGAGGACCGCACGGTCTCGGCCAGCGAGGACCTCTACGCCTCGTGGGTGGGCCTCGACTTCGAGCAGGAGGGCCGCACGGCCGGCGAGTGGGTCAAGGAGAACTTCGACGGCAAGGGCGCGAACCTCGTGATCCTCGAGGGCACGACCGGCTCCTCCGCGGCGCTGGACCGCGCCACCGGCTTCGGCGAGGCCATCGAGGGCACCGACATCAACGTGCTCGACTCGCAGACCGGCGACTTCACCCGGGACGGCGGCAAGAAGGTCATGGAGGGGTACCTGCAGAAGTACGGCAGCGACATCGACGTGCTCTTCGCCCACAACGACGACATGGGCCTGGGAGCGCTCGACGCGATCAAGGCGGCCGGCCTCACCCCCGGCACCGACATCCAGATCGTGACGATCGACGCAGTCAAGGACGGCATGACCGCGCTCGCCAACGGCGAGTTCAACTTCATCGTGGAGTGCAACCCGCTGCTCGGCGAGAAGGCGGCCGATCTGGTCAAGGCGGTCCTCGCGGGCGACACCGTCGAGAAGAAGACGATCGTCCCGGACCAGTCGTTCACGCAGGAGCAGGCGAAGGAAGTCCTGGACTCGCGTCCGTACTGATCCTCACCGCCCTCACCGCGGGGGCCGGAGCCGACCCGGCCCGGCCCCCGCACCACCCCGACCACACCGCCCCGGCAGCCGCCGCCCGCGGACAGGAGTGCAGAACATGACCGAGGCTCCCCGTGCCGTCGTCGAGATGCGCGACATCTCCGTCGTCTTCCCCGGAGTGAAGGCGCTCGACGGCGTCGACTTCACGCTCCGGGCCGGCGAGGTGCACACCCTCATGGGCGAGAACGGCGCCGGCAAGTCCACGCTGATCAAGGCCCTCACCGGCGTCTACGCGATCAGCGGCGGGACGATCGTCGTCGAAGGCCGCGAGCGGGTGTTCCGCTCGACCGCCGACGCCCAGGCCGCCGGCATCTCGACGGTCTACCAGGAGGTCAACCTCTGCACGAACCTCTCGGTCGGCGAGAACGTCATGCTCGGCCACGAGGTGCGCCGACTCGGTCGCATCGACTGGCGCGCCACCCACCGCGAAGCGGCCCGGCACCTCGCGGCGCTCAGGGTGGACATCGACACCCACTCGGCGCTCGGCAGCCACTCCATCGCGCTGCAGCAGCTGGTCGCGATCAGCCGCGCCATGGTCACCGACGCCCGGGTGCTCGTGCTCGACGAGCCCACCTCCAGCCTCGACCGCGGCGAGGTCGAGCAGCTGTTCGCCGTCGTCCGCGACCTGCGGGACCGCGGCGTCGCCATCCTCTTCGTCACGCACTTCCTCGATCAGGTGTACGAGATCTCCGACCGGCTCACGGTGCTGCGCAACGGCCGGCTCATCGGCGAGCACCTCGCCGCGGATCTTCCGCGCGGCGAGCTCATCTCCCAGATGATCGGACGCGAGCTCGACGAGCTCGAGGCCATCTCGCGGGCTGCCGAGCGCACGGTCGACCGCACCGCCGCGCCGGTGCTGCGCGCCACCGGCGTCGGCCGCAAGGGCGTGCTCGAACCGGTCGACGTCGAGGTCTACGACGGCGAGGTCGTGGGGATCGCGGGTCTCCTGGGCTCGGGGCGCACCGAGCTCGTCCGGCTGCTCTACGGCGCCGACCGCCCGGACACCGGCGAGACGGAGGTGCGCGGAGCACCGGCGCGGATCACCAACCCGCGCCACGCCATCGATCGTCGCATCGCCTTCTCGTCCGAGGACCGGCGCGCCGAGGGCGTCATCGGCGACCTCACCGTCGCCGAGAACATGGTCCTCGGCGTGCAGGCCCAGCGCGGGGCGCTGCGCAAGATCGGCAAGGCCGAGCAGGATGCCATCGTCGCCGAGTACATGACGGCCCTCGGGATCCGGCCCGCCGACCCGCATGCGCTGCTGCGCAACCTGTCGGGCGGCAACCAGCAGAAGGTGCTGCTGGCCCGCTGGCTGGCCACGGCCCCGCAGCTGCTGATCCTCGACGAGCCCACCCGCGGCATCGACGTCGGGGCCAAGGCCGACATCCAGCGCAAGGTCGCCGAGCTGTCCGCCCAGGGCCTGGCGGTGGTCTTCATCTCCTCGGAGCTCGAGGAGGTCGTGCGCATCTCGCAGCGCATCGCCGTGATGCGCGATCGTCGTAAGATCAGCGAACTCGACGCGATCGGCATCCACGTCGACGACCTGGTCGACGTCATCGCCCAGGAATCCCCCCTCCACACCGCCGAGACGACGCCGTCTCACCAGAAGCCCGAGACGACGCCGTCTCACAAGAAGCCGGAGAACGCGGCATGAAAGCCATCCTCACGCACCGCCTGTTCTGGCCGGTCGCCGCCCTGCTCGCCCTCATCGTCATCAACACGATCGCGCGGCCCTCGTTCCTCTCGATCACGGTGCAGAACGGCCAGCTGTACGGCCCGATGATCGACATCCTGCGCAACAGCGCGCCGCTCATGCTGGTGGCGCTCGGCATGACACTGGTCATCGCGACGCGCGGCATCGACCTCTCGGTGGGGGCGATCATGGCCGTCTCCGGGGCCGTCGCGCTCACGTTCATCTCGGGATCGAGCGATCCCGACGGGCTCCCCACGGTCGTGATCGCCGTCCTGCTCGGCGTCGGCGTCGCCCTGGTGCTGGGGGTGTGGAACGGCTTCCTCGTCGCCGTCGTCGGCATCCAGCCGATCATCGCGACCCTCGTCCTGATGCTCGCCGGCCGCGGTGTCGCGCTGCTGATCACCGGGGGCTTCATCACGACGATCAACAGCGAGCCGTACCGCTTCATGGCGCAGGGATACGTGCTGGGGCTGCCGTTCGCCTTCTACGTGTCGGTCATCGCCATCGTCATCGTCGCGCTGCTGGAGCGGCGCACCGCGCTGGGGGTGCTCACCGAGGCGGTGGGCATCAACCCCGAGGCCAGCCGCCTGGCCGGCGTCCGGTCGCGCGGCATCATCTGGGGCGCCTATGCGGCGAGCGGTCTGCTCGCGGGCCTTGCCGGCATCCTCTACAGCTCGAACATCATGGCCGCCGACGCCAACGCGGCGGGCCTGTACATCGAGCTCGACGCGATCCTCGCCGTCGTGCTCGGCGGCACCTCGCTCATGGGCGGCACCTTCTCGCTCGCCGGCACCGTGGTCGGCGTGTTCACCATCCAGACGCTGAAGTCGACCATCACCTTCCTGGGGGTGCCGCCGGCGGTCAGTCCGCTGTTCCTCGCCATCGTCGTGGTGATCGTCGTGCTCGTGCAGTCGCCGCGCACCCGCGGGCACCTGACCCGCGCCCTCCGAACGTTCCGTCCCGATGCGAAGGCGGTGGCCTCGTGAGCACCCTGACCGCCGAGCCGACCGCGCCGGCGTCGCCCCTGGTGGCGACCGTCCGCCGCTTCCGGAGCCGCCACGCCGCGTGGATCCCGGTCTTCGCCGCCCTCGTGATCTTCGTCGCGATGCTCGTGGGCGCCCAGGCCTACTTCGGCAACTTCCTCACGCCGCGCGTGCTCTCGGCACTGCTCCTGGACAACGCCTACCTGCTGATCCTCGCGGTCGGCATGACGTTCGTGATCCTCACCGGCGGCATCGACCTCTCCGTCGGCGCGGTCATGGCCTTCACGGGGATGCTCGGCGCGAGCCTGCTCGGACAGGGGCTGCCCACGACGGTCGTCGTGCCGGTCATGGTGCTCCTCGGCGCCGGCATGGGCCTGGCCGTCGGCGTCATGGTGCAGTTCTTCGACGTGCAGCCCTTCATCGCGTCGCTGGCCGCGATGTTCGCCGCGCGCGGCCTCGCCTTCATGGTGAGCCTGTCGTCGATCAAGGTGGAGGACCCCGCCATCCTGTGGCTGCAGTCCACGCGCCTGCAGGGCGCCCCGGGGACGTTCTACCTCACGCCCACCGGCATCATCGCGCTCCTCGTGGTGCTCGCCGGCATCCTCGTGCTGCAGTACACGCGGTTCGGACGCACCGTCTACGCGATCGGCGGCAACGAGCAGTCCGCCCGTCTCATGGGGCTCCCCGTGGTGCGCACGAAGCTCCTGGTCTACGTGATCAGCGGGGTGTGCGCCGGCCTGGCGGGCGTCGTCTTCACCGCCTACACGGGCGCCGCGTATCCGCTGACCGGCGTGGGCACCGAGCTCGACACGATCGCGGCCGTCGTCATCGGCGGGACGCTCCTGTCGGGCGGCAGCGGGTTCGTACTGGGTTCGATGATCGGCGTGTTCGTCTACGGCACCATCAAGACGGTCATCTCGTTCCTCGGCGCCGAGCAGTCGTGGACGCGCATCATCATCGGGGTGATCCTCCTCGTCTTCGTGGTCATGCAGCGACTCATCGTCACCCGGACCGGCGCGAACCGGCGCTGACACCGGGTCGGCGTGCGCGCTGCGCGAGGGTGCACCCGGGCATGATGGTCACCATGGATCCACGCGAGCACGGGGGCGGCCCCGCCCCCGTCGTCGAGATCTCCGGCGCGACGGTGCGCTTCGGGGCCGAGACGGTGCTCGACCGCGTGGACTTCCGCCTCTTCCCGGGCGAGGTGCACTCGCTCATGGGCGAGAACGGCGCCGGCAAGTCGACCCTGATCAAGGCGCTCACCGGGGTGCTGCGCCTCGACGCGGGCGAGATCCGGATCGGCGGCGAGCGCGCGTCCTTCCCGACGCCGGCGGCCGCCATCGCCGCGGGCATCGGCACGGTCTACCAGGAGATCGACCTCCTGCCGAACCTCACCGTCGCCGAGAACATCTGCCTCGGCCGGGAGCCGCGGCGCTTCGGCGTGGTCGACTGGCGCGCGATGTCGGCGCGTGCGGAGGCGGTGCTGTCCGACCTGGGGCTCGACGTCGATCCGCAGTCGATCCTGTCGACCCATTCGCTCGCGATCCAGCAGCTGGTGGCGATCGCCCGGGCGATCTCGGTCGATGTGAAGGTGCTCGTGCTCGACGAGCCCACCTCGAGCCTCGATCTCGACGAGGTCGCCGAGCTGTTCCGCGTGATGCGCGAGCTCACCCAGCGCGGGGTCGCCATCCTGTTCGTCTCGCACTTCCTCGACCAGGTGTACGAGATCTGCGATCGCATCACGGTCCTGCGCGGTGGCCGGCTCATCGGCGAGTACGTGCCGACGGAACTGCTGCGGGTGGGGCTCGTCGAGAAGATGCTCGGGCGCACGAGCGACGAGATGTCCGTGCGCGGCCGCGCGGAGACGCCGTCGGAGGTGTCCTCGCCGGTGCTGGAGGCGACCGACGTGACCGTGGGACCGGGGATCGTCGGCGCCGATCTCCGGCTCGCCGAGGGCGAGGTGGTGGGGCTCGCCGGGCTGCTCGGGTCGGGGCGGACCGAGCTGGCGCGCGCCCTGACGGGCGTGGACCGGGTGGATGCCGGCACGATCCGCGTGGGCGACGCCCCCGTCGACCTCACCTCCCCCCGGCGCGCGATCGCGCTCGGCGTGGTCTACTCGTCGGAGAGCCGGCGCACCGAGGGCATCATCGAGGGCCTCAGCGTGCAGGACAACATCACCCTCGCCCTGCAGGCCGAGCGGGGCGTGCTGCACCGGCTGGGCAACACCCGGCGGCGGGAACTCGCCCAGAGCTGGATCGAGGCGCTCGACATCCGGCCCGCAGACCCCGACCGCCCGGCGGGCACCCTGTCGGGCGGCAACCAGCAGAAGGTCCTCCTCGCGCGCCTGCTCGCCCTCTCCCCCCGCGTGCTCGTGCTCGACGAGCCCACGCGCGGCATCGACGTGGGCGCGAAGGTCGAGATCCAGCGCCTCGTCGGCGAGCTCGCCGACAACGGTCTCTCGGTGGTGTTCATCTCGGCGGAGCTCGAGGAGGTGCTGCGGGTGTCGCACCGGATCGCGGTGCTGCGCGGCGGCCGCATCGTCGAGACGCTCCCGGCCGACGAGCTGACCGTGGACTCGCTCCTCGCCCTGGTCGCCCAGCCGGAGGAGACCCCGTGAGCGAGGACCGCGGCGCGAAGTCCGCGAACATCTTCGATGTGGCGCGCCTGGCGGGAGTGTCCCACCAGACGGTCTCGCGGGTGCTCAACGACCTCCCGAACGTGCGTCCCGCCACGCGCGCCCGCGTGGAGCAGGCGATCGCACAGCTGCGCTACAGCCCGTCGCCGGCGGCCCGCGCCCTCGTCACCCGCCGCACCCGCACCATCGGCCTCGTCACCCCCGGCACCGCCGACTTCGGGCCGACCTCGATCGCGATGCACTTCAACGTGGCGGCGCGCGCCGAGCGGTACTCGGTGGACGCGGTCACCTCCCCCGATCCCGATCCCGCCGCCGTGCGCACCGTGATCGAGGGGCTGCTGCGGCAGCGGGTCGACGCGATCGTGCTCGTCGTGAACCACATCGGCGTGCTCGAGGTGGTGCGCGGACTCGAGCTGAGCGTGCCGGTCGTGGCCGCCGCCGCGACCCAGCGCCGGCATCCGAACCTCGTCTCGATCGACCAGTACCGCGGCGCGCGGGCCGCCGTCCGCCACCTGGCCGAGCTCGGCCACCGGCGCATCCTGCACCTGGCGGGACCGCCGAGCAACCCCGACAGCCTGGAGCGTCTGCGCGGGTGGCGGGACGAGCTGACCGCCCAGGGCCTCGTCGCGATCGAGCCGCGCCACGGCGACTGGTCGGCCGCGAGCGGGTTCGAGATCGGCGCGAGCCTCGATCTCGGGGGCGCGGGCGGGGGCGACGGCGACGCGGGCGGCGCGGGCGACGCCGCCGTGTTCGTGGCGAACGACCACATGGCCATCGGCCTGGTCTCGGCGCTGCGCAGCCGCGGCCTGCGCGTGCCCGACGACGTGAGCGTCGTGGGGTTCGACGACGTGCCGGAGGCCCCGTTCCTGCTGCCGCCGCTCACGACCGTGCGGCAGGACTTCCAGGCGCTCGGCGAGCTCATCATGCAGAAGGTGCTCCTCGCCGTCGAGGAGCCGCACGAGCTCACCGAGGACACGCCCATCGCCACGCATCTGATCGTGCGGGAGTCGACGCGGGCGGCGGGACCGCCTACGCCGTGACGGTCGCCGTGGCAAGCCCCGCCTCCCACCCCGCCCGGTCGTGACAGGCTGAGGGCATGCGCATCGCCGTCACCGGAGCATCCGGAAAACTGGGAACCGTCGTCGTCCGTGAACTGACCGCCGCGGGGCACGAGGTCATCGGCCTCGACGCCACCGGCACCCGGGGCCCGGGCTTCGTCCAGGTCGATCTCACCGACTACGGGCAGGTCGTCGACGCGCTCACCGCGGTCGGCGACCAGCACGACGGATTCGACGCGCTCGTGCATCTGGCCGCGATCCCGGCCCCCGGCATCCGTCCCGATGTGGAGACGTTCCGCAACAACGTGCTCAGCACCTTCCACGTCTTCTGGGCGGCGCTGCGGCTCGGGATGACGAAGATCGTGTACGCCTCCAGCGAGACCGTGCAGGGCCTTCCGTTCGACGTGCCGCCGCCCTACATCCCGGTCGACGAGGACTACCCCGCCCGGCCCGAGTCGGTCTACTCGCTCGTCAAGCACCTCGAGGAGACGATGGCGACGGAACTCGTGCGCTGGCACCCGGAGGTCTCGATCACCGCGCTGCGCTTTTCCAACGTCATGGTCCCCGCCGACTACGCCGACTTCCCCGGCTTCGACGCCGACCCGCGGGGGCGCAAGTGGAATCTGTGGAGCTACATCGACGCCCGCGACGGCGCCCAGGCGGTGCTGCGGGCCCTCGAGGTCGCCCCGGCCGGGTTCGACCACTTCCTCATCGCGGCCGCCGACACGGTCATGAGCCGCCCGAACGAGGAGCTCGTCGCGGAGGTCTTCCCGGGGGTGGAGGTGCGCGGCCCGCTCGGGGTCAACGACTCGCTCTTCTCGACCGCGAAGGCGCAGCGCCTGCTCGGCTACTGTCCGGTGCACTCCTGGCGGGACGAGGTCGGCTGAGCCGCCAGGGGCGGGACAGCAGCGAGCGGCGCCGGGAATGATCCCGGCGCCGCTCGTGCGTCGTGCGGTCCTCGTCGGTCAGTCGCCGAGGATGCCGTCGACCAGGTCGTCCACGTCGGACGAGATGTCGCCCACCGCGTCGTCGACGTCCGCGCCGATGTCGCCGGTCACATCGCCCACCTCGGACGAGACGTCTCCGGCGATGTCGCCGACCTCGGCACCCACGTCTCCCACGCTGGTGTCGTTGCCGCTCGCGTTGCCGTTGCCGCTGCCGTTGCCCACCTCGGGGCTGACCTCGGTGCCGTTGCCGACCTCGTTGCCGTTGCCGACCTCGTTGCCGCTGCCGACGGGGGCGTCCACGCTCACGTCGTTGCCGCTGCCGACCGGGGCCTCCACGGTGTTGCCGGAGCCGATCGGGGTGTCGTTGCCGGAGCCGATCGCGCCGGAGCCGATGTCTCCGACGTTCACGAGACCGCCCTCGAGGATGTCGCCGCCCGTGAGCCCCAGGTCGAGTGCGTCACGGATCGAGGTCTGCAGCGCATCGAGCGAACCCGTGGCCTCGGTCGTGGTCGAGGACTCGTCGTTGGTGACGTCGTCGGCCTGTGCCGGCAGGGCCGCGCCCGCGGCCAGCGCCACAGCGCCGAGTCCCGCCGCCGTGAAGATCCCCACTCGCTTCGTGTTCGTACGCATCGGTTGTTTCCTTCCGTTCGGTGCGATTTCCCGCACGTCCGGTCATCCGGAGGCACCGCCCGATCGGATGGGTCCCGTCCCGCCGGGTCGCGCCGCAGAGCGTCCGCCGCGCATCCCCGATCCGCACCAGGATGCCGATCGCAGCGGTTTCCTGGGAGCTTCCTGGCAACCGCCACGGGCCCCCATCCGCCGAGCCGACACGTTTCGCACGAGCCGACACGGTGTGAGCGCGCAAAAGCGTGTCGGCTCGGCGAAATCGTGTCGGCTCGGCGGAAGCGGGATGCGGGGCGTCAGGGGCGGAGGAGGACCTTCAGCGCCTCGCGGTCGTCCATCAGGCGGTAGCCCTCGGCCGCCTCGTCGAGCGGGAGCTCCACATCGAACACCGCGCCCGCATCCACCGATCCGTCGAGGATGCCGGGAAGGAGCCGGTCGATGTACGCGCGCACGGGGGCGACGCCGCCGGTGATGGTGACGTTGCGGACGAACTGCTCGCGGCCGATCGGGCCCGTCGAGTACTGGGGCACGCCCACCCGGGTGACGACCCCGCCGTCGCGGACGACCCCGAGCGCCTGCTCGTAGGCGGGGAGATGGCCGACCGCGTCGATCACCACGTGGGTGCCGTCGCCGCCGGTGAGCGCGCGGACGGCCTCGACGCCCTCCTCGCCCCGGGCCGCCACGACATCGGTCGCACCGAATCGCCGGCCGAGGTCGGTGCGTGCCTCGTGTCGCCCCATCAGCACGATCCGCTCGGCACCCAGCTGCGCCGCCGACAGCACGGCGAGCAGTCCCACCGCGCCGTCGCCGATGACGGTCACCGACGCGCCGGGAGCGACGCCGCCGGTGACGGCGGCATGCCACCCGGTGCCGTAGACGTCGCTCAGGGTGAGGAGTCCCGGCATGCGCTCGTCGTCCTCGGCCACGTCGACGCGGGAGAGGGTGCCGTCGGCCAGCGGCGCGCGGCGGTACTGGGCCTGCGCACCGCCGGTGCGCGGAGCGTTCGCGAGGCCGCCGATCCGGCAGGAGGTCTGCAGCCCCGCGCGGCAGAAGTCGCACACGCCGCACGACCACACGAACGGCACGATCACGACGTCGCCCGGGCGTACGGTCGCGACCTCCGCGCCGACCTCCTCGACGACGCCGATCATCTCGTGACCCATCGAGCGGCCGTGCTCGCTCGGCTCCATCGAGTGGTACGGGTGCAGATCGCTGCCGCAGACGCAGGCCACGAGCGTGCGCAGCAGGGCATCCGTCGGCTCCTCGATCGCCGGATCGGGGACATCGATCACCCGGACGTCGCCGGGTCCGTACATGTACGTCGCACGCATGCTCCCAGTCTGCTCCCGTCCGGCCGCTGCCGGCGCCGCCGAGCCGACACGTTCTGCGCGAGCCGACACGCTGCGCACGCGCAAAAGCGTGTCGGCTCGGCAGGGA
>NZ_CATNHF010000008.1 GCF_950097975.1 Microbacterium sp. T2.11-28 | reverse complement strand
TGCTGGCCCCGCGCGGCGACGGGTCGTCCGCGGTGCCGCCGGCGGCCACGGGGCAGACGTCGCCGCCGGTAGACTGAGCCGGTGCTGACCCTCGCCGTGCTGATCTCGGGCGCGGGTTCGAATCTTCGGGCCCTGCTGGAGGCGGCGAGCGACCCCGATTTCCCCGCCCGGGTGGTCGTCGTCGGCGCCGATCGCCAAGCCGACGGCTTCGCCCACGCGGAGGCCTACGGCATCCCGACGATCATGGTGCCGTTCCGCGAGTTCGAGACCCGTGAGCACTGGGGCGCCGAGCTGCACGAGCAGCTGTCGGTGTGGCGCCCCGACCTCGTGGTGCTGAGCGGCCTCATGAGGCTGCTGCCGCCCGCCGTCGTGGACGCCTGGGCGCCGCGGCTCATCAATACCCACCCCGCCTACCTGCCCGAGTTCCCCGGAGCGCACGGTGTGCGCGACGCGCTGGCGGCGGGCGCGACCCAGACCGGTGCCAGCGTCATCGTCGTCGACAGCGGCGTGGACACCGGCCCGATCCTCGCCCAGGAGCGCGTCCCGGTGCTTCCCGGCGACACCGAGCACAGCCTGCACGAGCGGATCAAGCCCGTCGAGCGGCGGCTGCTCATCGACGTCGTCCGGCGGATCGCCACCGGCGAGCTCGACCTGACGACCTACGACACCCACTGAACGACGCCCATCATCGCGACAACAGGAGCCCCCATGGCCGGACCGACCATCGACCCTGCCCTCTACCGCCCGCGCGACATCGTCCCGATCCGCCGCGCCCTGATCTCGGTCAGCGACAAGACGGGGCTGCTGCCGCTCGCCGAGGCGCTCGCCGCGGCCGGGGTCCAGATCCTCTCCACCGGCGGCTCGGCGGCGCTGCTGCGGGGGGCCGGGATCGCCGTCACCGACGTGTCGGAGATCACCGGATTCCCCGAGTCCCTCGGCGGCCGCGTCAAGACGCTGCACCCGAGCGTCCACGCCGGCCTGCTGGCGGACCTGCGTCTCGAAGACCACGAGACCCAGCTCGCGGAGCTCGGCATCGAGCCGTTCGAGCTCGTCGTCGTGAACCTCTACCCCTTCGCCGAGACCGTGGCCTCGGGGGCCCAGGGCGACGCCGTCGTCGAGCAGATCGACATCGGCGGACCGGCGATGGTCCGCGCGTCGGCGAAGAACTTCGCCAACGTCGCGATCGTCGTCTCGCCCGAGTCCTACCCCGCGATCGTCGCGGCCGTCGCCGACGGCGGCACGAGCCTCGCGCAGCGCCGCGACCTGGCCGCGCGCGCGTTCGCCCACACCTGCGAGTACGACCGCGCCGTCGCCACCTGGTTCGCCGATGAGACCCTCGCCTCCGACGAGCTGCCGCAGCACCTGACGATCAAGGCCGAGCGCCTCGAGACGCTCCGCTACGGCGAGAACGCGCATCAGCGCGCCGCCATCTACACGCGCCTGGGCGGCCACGGCATCGCGCAGGCGACGCAGCTGCAGGGCAAGGAGATGTCCTACAACAACTACGTCGACGCCGACGCCGCCCTCCGGGCCGCCTTCGACCTGGTCAAGCCGGCCGTCGCCATCATCAAGCACGCCAACCCGTGCGGGATCGCCATCGGCGCCCCCAACGCCCTCGACCCGATCGCGTCCGCGCATCTGCGGGCGCACGAGTGCGACCCCGTGTCGGCGTTCGGCGGCGTCATCGCGGCCAACCGCACGGTGACGCTCAAGATGGCCGAGAACCTGCGGGACATCTTCACCGAGGTCATCGTCGCGCCCGACTTCGAGCCCGAGGCGCTCGAGGTGTTCAAGCTCAAGAAGAACCTCCGCGTCCTGCGCCTCCCCGCCGACTGGAAGCAGGAGCGCATGGACGTGCGCCTGGTCTCCGGCGGCCTGCTCCTGCAGGATGCCGACCGGTTCCCCGACGAGATCGAGTCCGTCGCGAAGGACTGGCAGCTCGTCTCCGGCGAGCGTCCCGCGCCCGGTGAGCTGGAGGGCATGATCTTCGCGTGGAAGGCGTGCCGCGCCGTGAAGTCCAACGCGATCGTCCTCGCGCAGGGCTCGGCGACGGTCGGCATCGGCATGGGCCAGGTCAACCGCGTCGACTCGTGCCGCCTCGCGGTCGAGCGCGCCGGCGACCGTGCGGCGGGATCCGTCGCCGCCTCCGATGCGTTCTTCCCCTTCGCCGACGGCCCGCAGGTGCTCATCGACGCCGGGATCAAGACGATCATCCAGCCGGGCGGCTCGGTGCGCGACCAGGAGGTCATCGACGCGGCGCGCGCGGCGAACGTCACGATGTTCTTCACCGGAGAGCGCCACTTCTTCCACTGACCGTCGGCGTCCGCACGGCGTTCTCGCCGTCCGCTGCGCCCCGGATTCGGAGATCGTCGCCGGATTCGGATGCCGGGCCTCCGCCCCTCCGAATCCGGGCGCATTCTCCGAATCCGCCGCGACGGCGGGGCGCATCGTGATGTCCGATTCCCGCGAGCCGGTGTCGCCGGCGCGTGCGAGAGTGGAGGCATGAACGGTCCGGGGATCACGATGACGAGCGCGACGTTCGACGAGCGCTATCGCGCGATCGACGCGCGCGACGCGCGTTTCGACGGGCAGTTCGTCACCGCGGTGCGCTCCACCGGCATCTACTGCCGTCCCTCGTGCCCGGCGCGCACCCCCAAGCCCTCCAACGTGACGTTCTACCCGACGTCGGCGGCCGCGCACGAGGCGGGCTACCGCGCGTGCAAGCGCTGCCTTCCCGAGGCCGCGCCCGGATCCCCGGCGTGGAACCTGCGCGGCGACACCGCGGCGCGCGCCATGCGGCTCATCGCCGACGGCGTCGTCGAGCGCGAGGGGGTCCCGGGTCTCGCCGCGCGCCTGGGGTATTCGAGCCGTCACCTGACGCGGCTGCTCGCCGCGGAGCTCGGCGCCGGCCCGCTCGCCCTCGCCCGGGCCCAGCGGGCGCACACGGCGCGCATGCTCCTGGTGGGCACCGACCTTCCCGCCGCCGACGTCGCGTTCTCGGCCGGGTTCGCGAGCGTCCGCCAGTTCAACGACACCATCCGCGAGGTCTTCGGCCTCACGCCGATCGAGCTGCGGTCCCGCCGCGCCGCCGGGGGAGCGGGCCGTGGCGCCGCCGGGGCGATCGACCTCGTCCTGCCCCACCGCGGCCCGCTGGACGCCCCGGGGCTGTTCTCCTGGATGGCGGCGCGCGCCGTGAGCGGAGCGGAGGTCGGCGCCGCCGACCGGTTCGCCCGCACGCTGCGCCTGGAGGGCGGGCCGGCCTGGTTCGAGCTGCGCGTGGATCCGTCGGGCCGTGTGCGCCTGCGGGCCCGGCTGACGCAGCTGCGCGACCTCGCGCCGCTCGTCGCGCGCACCCGGCGGCTGTTCGACCTCGACGCCGATCCCGTCGCCGTCGACGCGGCCCTGTCCGCGCATCCGGAGATCGCCCCCCGTGTCGCCGCGCTCCCCGGCATCAGGGTCCCGGGGGCGGCCGACCCCCACGAGATGCTGATCCGCGCGATGGTGGGCCAGCAGATCACGGTCGTCGCCGCCCGGACCGCCCTGACCGCCCTCACCGAAGCCCTCGGCGAGCGGGTCGAGGCCTTCGAGGGCACCGACCGCCTGTTCCCGACGATGACGGCGATCGCCGAGCGGGGCGCCGAAGTGCTCCGCGGCCCGGGTGCGCGCATCCGGGCGATCACCTCGGCCGCAGCGGCACTGGCCGCCGGCGAGCTCTCGCTGACGACGGCCGACGACGGCGCCGAGCAGCGTGCGGCGCTGCTGGCGCGGCCGGGGATCGGGCCGTGGACGGCCGACTACGTGCGCATGCGCGTGCTGGGCGATCCCGACATCACCCTGCCGGGCGACGTCGCCGTGCGCGCGGGGGCAGCCGCCGTCGGCATCCCCTCCGACCCGCGCGGCTTCGACAGCTGGGCCGTCCGCGCCGCCCCCTGGCGCAGCTACCTCACCGCGCACCTGTGGCGCGCGGCCGATCAGAACAGGAAGAGCGCATGACCGCCCTCATCGAGACCATCGACACGCCCGACGGGGCCTTCACCCTCCTCGTCGACGAGCAGCAGCGCGTGCTCGCCTCGGGGTGGACGGCCGAGCCCGAGGCGGTGCTCGCACGACTGACGGCACGTCCCGAGGTGCGCGAGGGTCGGACGGAAGCGGCCGCCGCGGCGGCGGCGTACTACGCCGGCGACCTGCGGGCCATCGACGAAGTGGCGGTCGCGCAGTCCGGTACCCCCCTGCAGCTCGCCGGATGGGCGGCCCTGCGGCGCATCGCGCCGGGGGAGCCGCTGACCTACACCGGGTTCGCCGCGGCACTCGGCCGGCCCAGCGCCGTCCGTGCGGCCGCATCGATCTGCGCGCGCAACGCGCCGGCCCTCTTCGTCCCCTGCCACCGCGTGCTGCGCGGCGACGGCACCCTCGGCGGCTTCGCGTGGGGCGTGGACGTCAAGCGACGCCTGCTGGAGCGCGAGGCGCACTGATCCGGACGGATGCCGAAGAAGGTGTTGCGCTCAGCGAATTCTCAGGCATAGGCTGGAGGGCTGTCGCGTCGTTCGCCGACGTGACAGCGTCCCTGTCGCCGACTCGAGGAGGAATCATGTTCCGGACCATCTTCGCCACGAAGCCGTCTGCCATCCTCGCCGTCGCCGGACGCGACCGGTACTGAGACCCCGCTCCGCCACGTCGCGGAGCGCACCTCCCCGGGAACCTCCGCGGGAAGGTGTCGCCTCCTCCCCGCGTTCTGACCGGCATGGCTACGCCTGCCGGAGTTCCGCGTGCCTCCGACCCCCTCTTCGCCGTCCTCGGCATCCGCTCCACCACCACTCCTCAAGGATCATGACCTCTTCCACCGAGAGACCCGCCACGTCGCCACGACTGTCCACCCCCCGGGCGCTCGCCCGGCTCTACCCCTTCGCCAAGCCCGTGCTCCCGCGACTCGTGCTCGGCGCCGTCAGTGCGCTCATCGCGAGCCTGCTGGCCCTGTCGATCCCTCTCGTGCTCGAGGTCGTGGTCGAGGGACCGATCTCGTCCGGCGACCTCACCCAGCTCACCTGGGGAGCCGTCGCCGTCCTCGTGCTCGGCCTCCTCGAGGCGCTGATGGTGTGGGCGCGGCGGTTCTTCGTCATGGCGCCCGCGACCAAGGTCGAGTACGACCTGCGCACCGGGTTCTACGAGCGCCTCCAGCGCCTGCCGGTGTCGTTCCACGACAAGTGGCAGTCCGGCCAGCTGCTGAGCCGCATGATGCAGGACATCAGCATGATGCGCCGTTGGATGGCGTTCGGCCTCGTGCTGCTCGTCGTCAACGTCCTGACGATCCTCGTGGGCGCCGCGCTCCTGTTCCGCTGGCACTGGCTGCTCGGCACGACGTTCCTCATCGTGTGCGCGCCGCTGTGGTACGCCGGCTACCGGTTCGAGAAGACGTACGGCACACTGGCCCGGCAGAGCCAGGACCAGGCCGGCGACCTCGCCACCTCGGTCGAGGAGTCGGTCCACGGCATCCGCGTCCTGAAGGCCTTCGGCCGCGGCAAGCACGCGCTGCAGAAGTTCACGCGCCAGGCCGAGACGCTGCGCGAGACCGAGCTGAGCAAGGCGCGGGCGATCGGCTGGATCTGGTTCTGGCTCGTGCTCCTGCCCGACATCGCCTTCGCACTGTGCCTGGGCGTCGGGATCCTCCTCATCCAGACCGACCAGCTGCAGATCGCCGAGCTCGTCGCCTTCTTCGCGATGGCCACCGTGCTGCGCTGGCCGATGGAGTCGATCGGCTTCCTCTTCTCGTTCCTCCTCGACGCGCGGACGGCCACCGACCGCATCTTCGAGGTCTTCGACGAGGAGAACACGATCGTCGACCCCGAGCAGCCCGTCGCACTCGCCCGCACGCGGGGCGCGCTGCGGTTCGAGGGCGTGCACTTCCGCTACCAGGACGCCGCCGAGACCGAGCGCGACCTGCTCGACGGCATCGACCTCGAGCTGCTCCCCGGCGAGACCATGGCCCTGGTCGGCCTCACCGGTTCGGGCAAGACGACGCTCACGACGCTGCCGGCGCGCCTGTACGACGTGACCGCCGGTCGCGTGACCCTCGACGGGGTCGACGTGCGCGACCTCCCGCTGCACGAGCTGCGCACCCAGGTGGGCATGGCCTTCGAGGACGCGACGCTGTTCTCGCAGACCGTGCGCGACAACGTGCTGCTCGGCCGCGAGGACCTGGCCGCAGGCTCCGACGAGGCCGAGGCCGTCATGCGCGAGGCGCTCGGAGTGGCCCAGGCGGCCTTCGTCGACGACCTGCCCGACGGGGCCGACACCGTGATCGGCGAGGAGGGGCTGTCGCTGTCCGGCGGTCAGCGCCAGCGCCTCGCCCTCGCCCGCGCGGTCGCCGCCCGCCCCGCCGTGCTGGTGCTCGACGACCCGCTGTCCGCGCTCGACGTCGACACCGAGGCGCTCGTCGAGGACGCCCTCCGCGAGGTCCTCCACGAGACGACCGCGCTGGTGGTCGCCCATCGCCCCTCGACCGTGACGCTCGCCGACCGCGTGGCGCTCCTCGAGGACGGGCGCATCACCGCCGTCGGCACCCACTCCGAGCTGCTGCGCACGAGCGAGCACTACCGCCACGTGATCTCCAGCCTCGAAGACGAACAATCCCGCATCCGCGAAAGGGAGGTGAACCTGTGAGCACCACGGTCACCGGCACCAGCGGCGAAGACCGCTCCGACTACACGCGGGCCGAGTCGCGCTCCATCCGTCAGCGATCGCTGCGCCTCCTCGGCTCGCTCGTGCGCCCGCTGCGCCCGCAGCTCGTGCTCGCCGCCACCGTGCTCGTCGTCTCGACGGCGCTGCGCGTGGCGGGCCCCGCGCTCATCGCGTACGGCATCAACCAGGCACTGCCGAAGGTGCTGTCCGAGGGCGACTGGATGCCGACGGCCGTCGTCGTCCTCGTCTACCTGACGGCCGGCATCGGCGGGGCCGCCCTCATCGGGTGGTACGCGGTCGTGGCCGCGCGGCTGACCCAGGCTGTCATGCTGGACCTGCGCAAGCGGATCTTCCTCCACACGCAGCGCCTGAGCCTCGAGTTCCACGAGTCCTACACGTCGGGCCGCATCATCTCGCGCCAGACGAGCGACCTCGACTCGATCCGCGAGCTGCTCGACGGCGGCCTCAACGAGCTCGTCTCCGGCGTGCTCTACGGCGGGTTCACGCTCATCGCGCTGCTCCTGCTCGACTGGCACTCGGGCGTGATCCTGCTCGTCATGGGCATCCCGCTGTGGTTCGTCATGCGGTGGTTCTACCTGAACTCCCAGCGCGTCTACCGCGAGTCGCGGGTCGTCAGCGCGAAGGTCATCGTCAAGTTCGTCGAGACGATGACCGGCATCCGCGCCGTCAAGGCCTTCCGCAAGGAAGGGCGCAACGACGAGGAGTTCGGCGATCTGTCCAGCCAGTACCGCGACGTCAACCTGCGCTCCATCAAGCTGTTCGGCATCTTCGAGCCGGCGATGATGGCGGTCGCCTCGGTGTCCGTCGCGCTGGTGCTGCTGTGGGGCGGCATCCGCGTCGCCGACGGGGCCATGCTCGTGGGCACGCTCCTGGCGGCCGTGCTGTACGTGCGGAACTTCTTCTCGCCGCTTCAGGAGATCGCGTTC
Source organism: Microbacterium sp. T2.11-28 (assembly GCF_950097975.1). Taxonomy (GTDB): domain Bacteria; phylum Actinomycetota; class Actinomycetes; order Actinomycetales; family Microbacteriaceae; genus Microbacterium. The sequence goes on along the minus strand of NZ_CATNHF010000008.1, from coordinate 16,623 downwards.
TTCCTGAACTCGTACCAGTCCGCGACCGCCGCGCTCGAGAAGGTCTCCGGCGTGCTGGAGGAGGAGCCCACCGTGCCCGACCCGCGCGAGCCGGTCGACCTGTGGACCGCCCGGGGACACGTCGAGTTCCGCGACGTGACGTTCGGCTACTCCGAGGACCGCACGATCCTGCCGCACTTCTCGCTGGACATCCCGGCGGGGCAGACGATCGCCCTCGTGGGCACCACCGGCGCCGGCAAGTCGACGCTCGCCAAGCTCGTGTCGCGCTTCTACGATCCCTCGAAGGGCGCGGTCACCCTGGACGGCGTCGATCTGCGGTCCCTGCACCCGAAGGACCTGCGCCGCGCGATCGTCATGGTCACGCAGGAGGCGTACCTGTTCAGCGGGACCGTGGCCGACAACATCGCGCTCGGCAAGCCCGACGCGACGCTCGATGAGATCCGCGCCGCCGCACGCGCGGTGGGCGCCGACGCGTTCATCGAGCGCCTGCCCGACGGCTACCACACCGACGTCAACAAGCGCGGCGGTCGCGTGTCGGCGGGACAGCGGCAGCTGATCTCGTTCGCGCGGGCGTTCCTCGCCGATCCGGCGGTGCTGATCCTCGACGAGGCGACGGCGTCGCTGGACATCCCGTCCGAGCGTCAGATCCAGCAGGCGCTGCAGACGCTTCTCGCCGACCGGACGGCGATCATCATCGCCCACCGCCTCTCGACGGTGGCGATCGCCGACCGCGTGCTGGTCATGGAGCACGGCCGCATCATCGAGGACGACCGTCCCGAGGTGCTCATCGCCGGCACCGGCAAGTTCGCGCAGTTGCACGCCGCGTGGCGGGAGTCGCTGGTCTGAGATCGTCGTAGCCTCCGCCGTCCGCCGCGTCAGCGGATTCGGATGATCGCGCCGGATTCGGAGCCCCCTCACCCTGGGCTCCGAATCCGGTGACGACCTCCGAATCCCGTCGGACGATCAGGCTCGCCGGCGCTGCGCGAGAGCGCGGGCGATCGCGTGCTCCACGCGGTCCCATCCGTAGACGACCTCGGAGTATGAGAAGCGCAGCACCGTGTAGCCGCGCGCCACGAGCTCCCGGTCGTGCGCGAGGTCGCGCGTGCGTTCCGCCGATGACGAGTGATAGCGGAAGCCGTCGAGCTGGACGACGAGCCAGCCGTCGATCACCGCGTCGACGTCGTGACCGGCGAGCCCGACCTGCACCCACACGGTCACATCCCAGCGGCGGAGCCGGTCGACGAACACCGTCTCGAGCCCCGAGTCCATGAGGCCGGTGAGGACCGACGCCAGTTCCCGCGCGCGCGGCGAGCGCCACGCGACACGTCGGAGCACATCGGCCGGCAGGTTCTCGGACCGGGCAGCATCCTCCCACAGCACGAGGGCGGTCTCCCGCGGCTGACAGTCCGCGAGGTGCTGGAGGGTGTCCTCGACGGATTCGACGAGGAGGCGGGAATGGAGCGCGCCGATCGGGACGGTCCAGTGGCGGACGACGCCGGCCTCCCGAGCGCCCTCGGCATGGGGACGCACGTGGAGGTGCAGCCGGTCGTCCACCTCGGGCGGCATCCACCAGCCGTGGTGGCGCGCGGCCGAGACGCAGGCCAGACGCGCGGTCGCCTCAGCGGCCGCCACCAGCTGCGGCGGGGCGTCGGGCACGGCGACCCAGTACCGCCGCACCCGCCGGACGGCGCCGTCGACGATCGCTCGGCGAAGGGCCGGTGCGCTCATTCCGCGGTCGAGGATGTCGCTGCGGTGCACGATCCCGCCACGGGCAGCGACCCACGCGTTCAGATCCATCCGACCAGGGTCGCGTCGCGGGCCCGGGGTTCGTCCCGGTCCGCCGCCGCTCGTGCACAGCGGCCACGCTCGCGTCGCTCGGGAGGAGGCGCCGCGGTCGCCCGGGCCGCCCACCTCGCGCGAGCGGATTCGGATGATCGCGCCGGATTCGGATGCCCGGCGCCCGAGGCCCCGAATCCGCTCGCATTCTCCGAATCCGGTGGCGGCGTGCGGTGGCGTCGTCCGGTGGCGGCGTCCGGATGCAGGCGCGGACGAGGGCGGCGAGACCCCGATGGGGGAGGGTATACGAGGTCTCGCCGCCGGTCGGACTCCCACGGCTGCGGGAAGGAGGCGGGAGGGGTGCTACAGGCGGATCTCGGCGACGACCTCGCCGTACTCCGTCTCATCCACCGGCGTGAACCCGACGCGGCGGAAGAACGCCTCGGGTCCTCCCTCGCCGGCTTCGTAGATGACGTCGATGTGGTCCATGCCGCGGCTGCGGGCCTCGTCGAGCAGGCGCTCGACGGCGAAGCGCCCGACACCGCGGCCCTGGTCGTCGGCGTCGACGTTGATGCGCCACAGCACGGAGCGGAAGTGCTCCTGCGGCGCCTCGGGGTCGAAGTTCGCGCTGACGAAGCCCACGACCTCGTTGTCGTCCAGGACGACGCGCTGCCAGGCCGTGGCCGGATTGATGACGGCGGCCGCGACGGCATAGCTCGTGGGGGCGAGGAACTGCTCCTGGCCGGGCTTCAGAGACATCGCGTTGACGGCCACGATGGTCGCGGCCGACAGTTCCACCAGGCGAAGCTCGGTCATGGGCCCAGGCTACCTGCCGCACGGGTGTGCCGCACTCCCGATTCTCCGCCGACGTCGAGATATCTCGACGTCGAGATACTTTCCGCGCGTGCGATAGGCTGGGCGGCGATGCCGTGACGCCCCTCCAGACGCCGCTCAGACGCCCTACAGACGCTCATCAGGAGATACACCCGTGCCCGACTCCACCATCATCTACACCCACACCGACGAGGCCCCGGCTCTGGCGACCGCGTCGTTCCTGCCGATCGTCCAGGCCTTCGCGGGGCAGGCGGGCGTCGAGCTCGACACCCGCGACATCTCCCTGGCGGGGCGCATCCTCGCCGCCTTCCCGCAGCGGCTCACGCCGGAGCAGCAAGTGGGCGACGCGCTCGCGGAGCTCGGCGGCCTGGCGACCCTGCCCGGGGCGAACATCATCAAGCTGCCGAACATCTCGGCCTCGCTCCCGCAGCTGAAGGCGGCCATCGCCGAACTGCAGTCGCAGGGCTACGACATCCCGGACTACCCCGACGACGCGGCCTCGGTCGAGGACAAGGACATCCGCGCCCGCTACGACCGCATCAAGGGCTCCGCGGTGAACCCCGTTCTCCGCGAGGGCAACAGCGACCGTCGCGCGCCCCTGTCGGTCAAGAACTACGCGCGCAAGCACCCGCACCGCAACAAGCCCTTCGCCGAGGGCTCCCGCACGCGGGTCGCCACGATGGGCCACGACGACTTCCGCAGCAACGAGAAGTCCTGGGTCGCGGCGCACGACGACGTGCTGACGGTGCGTCACGTCGCCGCCGACGGCACGGTGACCGTGCTGAAGGACAACCTCAAGGTGCTCCCGCGCGAGATCGTGGACGCCACGTTCCTCTCCGCCGCCGCCCTCGACGCCTTCCTGGCCGACACGCTCGAGACGGCGGTCGCCGACGACGTGCTCTACTCGGTGCACCTGAAGGCGACGATGATGAAGGTCAGCGACCCGATCATCTTCGGCCACGTCGTCAGGTCGTACTTCGGCGACGTCTTCGACCGCTTCGGCGACCGCATCGCCGCGGCCGGGCTCACGCCGAACAACGGCCTCGGCGCGATCCTCGCCGGGCTCGGCGAGGTCGAGGGGGGCGAGGAGATCGCGGCCGCGTTCGCACAGCGCCTCGCCGACGGCCCCCGCCTCTCCTACGTCAACAGCGACAAGGGCATCACGAACCTGCACGTGCCGTCCGACGTCATCGTCGACGCCTCGATGCCCGCGCTCGTGCGCAACGGCGGCAAGCTGTGGGGCGCCGACGGCGGCGAGGCCGACACGATCGCCGTCATCCCCGACTCGTCGTACGCGGGCGTCTACCAGGCGGTCATCGACGACGTCATCGCCAACGGCCCGCTCGACCCGGCCACCATCGGCACGGTGCCCAACGTCGGTCTCATGGCCCAGGCGGCCGAGGAGTACGGCAGCCACGACAAGACCTTCGAGATCGCCGCCCCGGGTGTCGTGCAGATCGTCGACGGCTCGGGCGAGGTCGTCATCGAGCACGACGTCGAGACGGGCGACATCTGGCGCGCGACGCAGACCAAGTACCTGCCCGTCGTCGACTGGGTGCGCCTGGCCGTCGGGCGTGCCCGGGCCACCGGCTCGCCGGCCGTGTTCTGGCTCGACGTGAACCGCGCGCACGACGCGCAGATCATCGCGAAGGTCTACCAGGCGCTGGCGACGATGGACACGCACGGCGTGGAGATCTCGATCCTCTCGCCGGCCGAGGCCACCCGCTACACGCTCGCGCGCATGCGCCACGGCCTGGACACCATCTCGGTGACCGGCAACGTGCTGCGCGACTACCTCACCGACCTGTTCCCGATCCTCGAGGTCGGCACGAGCGCCAAGATGCTCTCGATCGTCCCGCTCCTGGCCGGCGGCGGCCTGTTCGAGACCGGCGCGGGCGGGTCCGCCCCCAAGCACGTGCAGCAGCTCGTCGAGGAGGACTACCTGCGCTGGGACTCGCTGGGCGAGTTCTTCGCACTCGCGGCGTCGTTCGAGCACCTGGGCGAGTACACCGGCAACGCCAAGGCGAAGGTCCTGGCCGACACGCTCGACGCGGCCACCGGCACCTTCCTCGAGAACGACAAGTCGCCCGGCCGGGCCCTCGGCACGATCGACAACCGCGGCAGCCACTTCTACCTCGCCCTGTACTGGGCCCAGGAGCTGGCCGGTCAGACCGCGGACGCCGAGCTCGCCGCCGCGTTCGCGCCGATCGCCGAGAAGCTCGCCGCCGCCGAGGAGACGATCGTCTCCGAGCTCCTCGCGGTCCAGGGGAACCCCGTCGACATCGGCGGCTACTACCACCCCGACACCGAGAAGGTCGCTGCGGTCATGCGGCCGTCGGCGACGCTCAACGGCATCATCGACGCGCTGTAGGACGCGCTACTCCCGCACCGTCCGCGACGCGAGGAACTCGGCCTGCGCGAGCAGCTGGAACGCCAGGCCGCCCTCGTGCTCGTTGTGCGTGTAGACCTCGATGCGGCGGTCGCTCGCCGCGTAGTGGTTGAACGCGGCGAAGACGGTGGAGGGCGGGCAGATCGGGTCCAGGAGCGCGACGGAGAACAGCGCCGCGGCCGAGGCGCGGCGCGCGAAGTTCACGCCGTCGAAGTAGCTCAGCGTCGAGAACACCCGCTCCTGCGCATCCCGGTGCACGGCGAGGTAGCGCACGACCTCCTGATACGGGTCGGAGCCGGTCATCCCGACCGCGCGCTCGAAGTGGCACAGGAACGGCACGTCGGGCATGGCCGCGACGAGATCGTCGCGGAGCCCGGCGACGGCCAGGGCGATGCCGCCTCCCTGGCTTCCGCCGGTCACCGCCACGCGGGAAGCGTCGACCATGTCGAGGCCGCGGACCGCGTCGACGGCCAGCACGGCGTCGGTGAAGACCCGCCGGTAGTAGTACGCGGACGGGTCCTCGATGCCGCGGGTGAGGAAGCCGGGCACGGACGGGCCGGTGGCGTGGGGGTCGGCGGTGTGCCCGCCCGAGCCCCAGCCGGAGCCCTGGCCGCGGGTGTCCATCAGCAGGTGGGCGTATCCGGCGGCGGACCAGAACAGACGGTCGACCGGGAGGCCGCGACCGCCTCCGTAGCCGAGGTACTCCACGACGGCGGGGAGCGGCTCCGAGGCGCCGCGGGGGACCGTCAGCCAGGCCTTGACGGGATCGCCCGCGAAGCCCGAGAAGGTGACGTCGAACACATCGACGGTGCTCAGCGGCGTCGCATGCGGGGTGAGGGTCGCCGGGCTCGCCTGCGCACGCGACGAGGCGAGGGTCTCGCGCCAGAAGTCGTCGAAGTCCTCGGGTTCGCGGACGACGGGGGAGTAGTCCTCGAGTTCGGGCAGGCTCAGGTCGAAGCGGGGCACCCCGCCACACTATCGACGGTCAGGCGTGGATCCAGACGTCCACTCCGACGGGCGACCAGTCGTAGATCATCTTCGCCTTCGCGGGCGGCATGTTGACGCAGCCGGCGCTCATGACGTTGCCGAAGTTGTTGTGCCAGTACGCGCCGTGGAACGCCTGGTTGCCGTTGAAGTACATGACCCACGGGACGTCTTCCTGCGTGTACTTCTTGCCCGAGTCGCGGGCCGTGCCCTGCATGTCCTGGGACGCCGTCTTCCAGCCGATCGAGAAGTGGCCGGGGTAGGTGACCGCTCCCGGTCGCCCGCTGGAGATCAGCCAGGTGTCGACGACCTTCCCGTTCTCCTTCAGGTACAGGCGCTGCCTGCTGAGGTCGACCTCGAGCAGCCGTTCGAGCTCCGTCGTCTTCTGCGGGGTCACCGTGACGGGGAGCTCGAAGGCTGCGGAGCCCTCTGCCAGCTGGGCGGCGAAGGCGGCCGCGACACCCGATGTGTCGCCGAGCACCCGGCCGTCCTGGCCCGCCACGATGTCGCGGAGCACGTCGCCGGCGGCGTTGACCACGACGGTGCCGTCCACGACCTCCTGGTCGATGTCCAGAGCGTCGACCGCCACCTGGATCTTGGCGGGGTCGGCGGCGATCGTGAAGGCCCCGGACTCGTCGGTGCCGATGCTCAGCCAGGATGCGGCCTCGGCGGGGCTCACGGGCACGGTGCGCTCCGCTCCGACGTAGAAGCCGATGTCGCCGAGCATGGCGTTGAGCCGGTCGACGGCCTCCTGGGCCTCCGCGGTCGTCGACACGGGCTCGACGGGCACGAGGACGGGATCGACGACGACGTCCGCGGTGCCCGACGAGAAGGCATCCTGCAGCGCCTCGGCGACCACGGCGACGTCGACCCCCTCGCCGTCGACGGCGGGGGTGAGCTCGTAGGCGCTGCCGGTGAAGGACACCTCGGCGGACACGGGAGCGGTGAACAGGTCGGGAGCGGCTGCCTGCAGGGCGGCCATCGCCGTCGTCGCGTCGACGGCGATCTCGGCGTCGGCGGTGTCGCCGAACCACTGGCTGACGTTCCAGAGGGGACGGTCGTGGTAGGCCTGGCCGGCGAGGGTGCCGGAGTCGACGATGGCGCCGAGCTGCGCGCCGGTGAGCGTCGGACCGCCCTCGCCGAGGGTCACCGTCGTGGTGGCGAGGCGCTGCGCGATGGCGTCGCTCGCGGCTCCGGCGGTGAGGAAGCCGACCGGGACCCCGGCGACGGCCGTGCCGGGGGCGATGAGGACGAGGGAGGCGGCCACGGCCACGACGCCGACGACGCCCGCGGGGACCCCGATCCTCAGTCCCCAGCGCGCGCGCTTCGGACGGGGCTCGGCGGGGGCCCACTGCACGGCCGGTGCGGCGGCGTCCGGTGCGGACACGGTCGCGGTCGACGACGTATCGGTCACGGTCACCCCCACGAGAGAATTCGCGCTGCAGCGCCCCTCCATGGTACGCGACGGCGCGTGCGGGCCGGAGCGGGCGCGCGACGGCGCCGGCCGCGACGCCGTCGTCACCCCATGAGTCGCGAATGTAACAGTTTTGTAAATGGTCCTGCCGAATTCACCGAACTCCTTGCGGGGGAGGTGTTCGTAAGGTGTACTAACAAACATGACCGGAACTGAGACGCGCTCCTTCGGCGGTCGCGTGCTGCGTCAGGTGACCAAGGTGCTCCCCGAGCACGCGCGGGCCCACAACCGCTCGCTCGTGCTGCAGACGCTCTTCCACCAGGGCGCGATGAGCCGCGCCGACCTGTCCCGCGAGACCGGCCTCACGCGGGTCACGATCTCCGACCTCGTGGCGGAGCTGATCTCCGACGGCTACGTCGCCGAGCGCGGCACCCGCGAGGCGTCCGGCCCCGGCAAGCCCGCGATCCTGGTCGACCTCGATCGCGAGGGCCACCGCATCGTCGGCCTCGACCTCTCCAACACCGACCGGTTCCTCGGCGCGGTGCTCACCCTCGACGGCGAGATCGTGGCGCGCCACGACGTGGCCGTGCCCGCCGATCGCGAGGACATCCTCGGCGTCGTGACGCAGCTCGCCCGCGACCTCGTCGCCGATGCGCACGCGCCGGTGCTCGGCGTCGGCGTGGGCACCCCGGGCGTCGTGGACGACCGCGGCATCGTGCTGGCCGCGCCGAACTTCGGCTGGACGGGCGTCGATCTCGAGGGCGTCCTCTCCCGCGAGCTCGGTCTGCCCGTGCTGGTCGCCAACGATGCGAACGCCGCGGTCCTCGCCGAGTACACGTTCGGCGGCGCGCCCGACGACGTCCTGCTCGTGCGGGTGGGCCGAGGCGTCGGCTCGGGCCTGCTCGCGGGCGGACAGCCCATGCGCGGCAGCCGCTTCGCCGCGGGCGAGATCGGCCACGTCACGGTCGGCACCGACGGGGGACCGGAGTGCGTCTGCGGCAAGGTCGGCTGCCTCGAGGCGTGGCTGTCGGTCCCGTCGCTGGAGAGGAGGCTCGCCGTCGACGACGCCGGCCGCGACGCGACGCTGCGCGATGCCGGCGAACGCCTCGGCATCGCGTTGGCGCCCATCGTCGGCGCCCTCGATCTGTCGGAGATCGTCCTCTCCGGCCCCCTCGAACTTCTCGACGGCGCGCTGGCGCAGGCGACCGTCGAGACACTCCGCGCACGCACGCTCGCCCGGTTCCACGACGGCGTGCAGGTGCGGATGACGGCGCAAGGCGAGGACATCGTCCTCCGCGGCGCGGCCGTCATGGTCCTGTCGGGACAACTCGGGGTGTCCTGACACCCTGCACCACCCTCGGGTGGGGTCGCCGACCCCGCCTCCGGACGGGTCGCCCGATCCCTCCGGAACACCAAGAGATAACGAAGGAAGACACCATGAACAAGAAGCTCGGAGCCGTGGCGCTCCTCGGCGCTTCGGCTGTCGTTCTCGCAGGCTGCGCGGGCGGCGGAGCAACGACGCCCACGTCCGCGGGCACGCCGGAGCCGGGTGAGCTGCGCGTGTGGCTCGTCGGCACCGACACGCCCCAGGAGGCGCGCGACTACCTCATCGACACGTTCGCCGACGAGAACCCGGGCAGCACGCTGGTCATCGAGGAGCAGCAGTGGACCGGTCTGGTCGACAAGCTCACGACGAGCCTCTCCTCCAGCGACAGCCCCGACATCGTCGAGATGGGCAACACCCAGGCGGCGGCCTTCACCTCCGCCGGCGCGCTGCTCGACCTCACCGACATCCAGGAGCAGCTCGGCGGCTCGGACCTCCTCGACGGCTTCGTCGAGGCGGGCACGTGGGACGGCAAGCTGTACGCGGCGCCGTACTACTCGGGTGCGCGCGTCGTCTTCTACAACACCGCCCAGTACGAGGAGGCCGGTGTCGAGGTGCCGACCACCCTCGACGAGTACGTCTCCAACGGCGTGGCGCTGGCCGACGCCCTCGACGGCGTCTCGGGTGTCTACTTCCCGGGCAAGGACTGGTACAATGCGCTGCCCTTCGTGTGGGAGAACGGCGGCGAGGTCGCGGTGCAGAACGACGACGGCACGTGGGACGCGCAGCTGTCCTCCGAGGCGTCCGTCGCCGGCCTCACCCAGGTGCAGGAGCTCATGACCGAGGCGTCGCTGGCTGCGAAGGACGGCGACGAGACCGAGGCATGGGTGCCCTTCCGCACCGAGAAGGCCGCCACGCTGTCGGTCCCGAGCTGGGCCTACTGGTCGATCGTCGCCGACGAGGACCAGAAGGAGACGGCGCTGACCGACACGCTCGGCTACTTCGCCCTCCCGGGCAAGGACGGCGGCGCCGCGCAGGTGTTCGCCGGCGGCTCCAACGTGGGCATCGCCGCGAAGTCGGCGCACCCCGAGCTCGCCAAGAGCGCGCTGGAGATCATGCTCAGCGACGACTACCAGTCCCTGCTGGCCGCCGGCGGTCTCGTCCCGGCCAAGAAGAGCCTCGGCAGCAAGGTCGCCGCGGCGACCCCCGAGCTGGCTGCGGTGATCGCCGAAGCGGCCGCCAACGCGAAGCTCACCCCGGCGTCCCCGAAGTGGGCCGACGTCGAGGCGAAGGGCCTCCTGCAGGACTTCTTCGTGAAGGTGGCAGGCGGCGGCGACGTCGCGTCGCTCGCGGCTGAGCTCGACACCCAGATCGAGTCGATCCTCAACGGCTGACGCCGTGCGCTTCCCCCGGGGTCTCCACGCCCCGGGGGAAGCGCCCCGCACCATCGGGGCACATCCGCCCGAGCCCCCTCACCGGGCCCGCCACGCGGCGCGCCCACCCAGACACAGACACTTCCCCCGGATCATCGAAGGAGAGGACCGTGTCGGCCCTGACCGCGCTTCCCGCTGAGCGGACGGCTTCCGCATCACCCCCGCCCCCGCGACCCCGCCGTCGCTTCGACGCCACCCCGCTCGCGCTGCTCATCCCGTCGCTGATCATGCTCGTCGTGTTCATCGGCTGGCCGCTCGTCCAGCTCGTGATCATGTCGTTCCAGGAGTACGGCCGCGAGCAGATCTTCGGCGCACCCGCCGACTTCATCGGCATCGAGAACTACCTCCGCGTGCTCGGCGACGCCGAGTTCTGGACGGTCCTCGCCCGCAGCATCGGCCTGTGCGTCGTCAGTGTGGCGGCCACCATGGTCCTCGGCGTGTCGATCGCGCTCATGATGAAGGCGCTCGGGAAGGTCATGCGCACGGTCGTGTCGGTCGGGCTCCTGCTGGCCTGGGCCATGCCCGCCCTCACCGCGACGATCGTCTGGGGCTGGATCTTCGACACCGAGTACGGCCTGGTCAACTACTTCCTCACGCAGGTCACCGGTGAGAGCTGGCAGGGGCACAGCTGGCTGAGCGATCCGCTGAGCTTCTTCGCCGTCGCCGCGATCATCATCACGTGGGGCGCTGTCCCGTTCGTCGCCTTCTCGACGTACGCCGGTCTCACGCAGGTCCCCGACGAGGTCATGGAGGCCGCATCGCTGGACGGCGCCGGCGGGTGGCAGCGCTTCCGCCTGATCGTCGTCCCCTACGTGCGATCGATCCTGATCGTGCTGCTCATCCTGCAGATCATCTGGGACCTGCGGGTGTTCGCCCAGATCTACGCGCTCCAGACCATCGGCGGCGTCCGCGCCGACACCAACACGATCGGCGTCTACATCTACAGCGTCTCGATGGCCACCGGCGACCTCGGCTCCGGAGGGGCGATCGCGGTGATCCTCGTGCTGATCCTGCTGGCCATCTCCGCCTACTACATCCGCACGATGCTCAAGACGGAGGACGAACTGTGAACGCGCGCACGCGCCGCACCGGAGGTCGCGTCCTCCTCAACGCCGCCGCGATCGTCGTCTTCGTCTGCTCGGTCTTCCCGGTCTACTGGATGGTGAACACGGCGTTCCTGCCCGGCTCCGCGGTCAAGACCGACACCCCGCACCTGTGGCCGGACGAGTTCACGCTCCGCAGCTTCGAGGCGGCGTGGAACGACGGCGGCTTCCTGCCGGCGCTGGGAGTCTCGCTCGCCGTGACCGTGCTGACGGTGGTGACGGCGCTGCTGTTCGCCTTCCTCGCCTCGATCGCGGTCTCCCGCTACCGCTTCCGCTCGCGCAAGACCTTCATCATCGCGATCCTCGTGATCCAGATGATCCCGGCCGAGGCGATGATCATCTCCACCTTCCGCGTGCTCGACGGCTGGCAGCTGCTGAACACGATCGTCGGCCTCTCGGCCGTGTACATCGCGATGGTGCTGCCCTTCACGATCTGGACGCTGCGCGGCTTCGTGAACGGTGTGCCGGCCGACCTCGAGGAGGCGGCGATGATCGACGGCTGCAGCCGCAATCAGGCGTTCTGGCGCGTGACCTTCCCGCTGCTGGCCCCGGGCCTCGTCTCCACGGGCATCTTCGCGTTCATCCAGGCGTGGAACGAGTTCGTCTTCGCGCTGGTGATCATGACGCGCCCGGAGACCCAGACCCTCCCCATCTGGCTGCGCAGCTTCGTGCAGGCGACGAAGGCGACCGACTGGGCGGTGGTGATGGCCGGGTCGACGCTGATGGCGATCCCGGTGATCGTCTTCTTCCTCATCGTCCAGGGCCGGATGACCAGCGGACTCGTGTCGGGAGCGGTGAAGGGCTGACATGCGCCTCGGATTCGACGTCGGCGGCACCAAGACCGACGCAGTGGTCGTCGCGTCCTCGGGCGAGATCGTCGCCCGGATGCGGCGCCCCACCGGATGGGGGCGGGACGCGGTCGTGGCGACCCTCGTCGACGCCGTGTCGGATCTCGCCGCGGAGGTCGGCTGCGCGCCCGTGGAGTTCGCCTCGATCGGCATCGGCATGCCGGGACAGGTGCTGCCGGGCACCGCGCGGGTGACGCACGCCGTGAACCTCGGCATCGACGAGCTCGACCTGCGCGATGCCATCGGGCCGGAGTTCGGGGTGCCGGTGCGCGCCGAGAACGACGTCAAGGCCGCGGCGGTGGGCGCCTTCGCGCTGCGCGGCGTCGAGCGCGGCGCCCAGGGGCACGCGTCGTCGATGGCCTACCTGAACCTCGGCACGGGCATCGCCGCCGGGCTCGTCACCGACGGCGCGCTGTGGCGCGGCGCGCGCGGCGCCGCCGGCGAGGTCGGGCACATCTCCGTCGACCCCGCCGGACCGCTCTGCCGGTGCGGGCAGCGCGGCTGCATCGAGGCGTTCGCCGGCGGGGGCGCCCTGGCCCAGCGCTGGGCGCGCCCCGGCGCGCTGCCCGTGCGCGACATCTTCGACGCCGCCGACGACGGCGACCCGGCCGCGCGCGAGCTGCGGCGCGGGCTGGCGTACGGGGTGGCGGCGGCGGTGCGGGTGCTCGTGCTCGCCGCTGATGTCGAGCTCGTCGTGCTGGGGGGAGGCGTGAGCGCGCTCGGCGAACGTATGCTGAACCTCGTGGTGAGCGAGCTCGAAGCCAGCGCCGCGGCGTCGCCGTTCCTGCGGTCGCTGCACCTTCCCGATCGCATCGAACTGCTGCCGGCGGGGTCGCCGGCGGCAGCCCTCGGAGCCGCGCTGATCGGCGCGACCGCCCACGAACAGGAGGCCCTCGCCCATGGCTGAGATCGTCATCGTCCCCACCGCCGCCGACGCGGGAGCCCTCGTCGCCGACGAGATCGTCCGCCTCGTCTCGGCACGGCCCGACGCCGTGCTCGGGTTGGCCACCGGCTCCACGCCGCTGCCCGTCTACGAGGCGCTGCGGCCGCGCCTGGCCGGTGTCGACGTCTCACGCGTGCGCGGGTTCGCCCTCGACGAGTACGTCGGCATCGACCCGCAGCACCCCGAGAGCTACCGGTCCGTCATCACCCGCGAGGTGGTCGAGCCGCTGGGGCTGAATCCCGACCTGATCCAGACACCCAACGGCGCGCTCGCCACGATCGAGCACGCGGGGGAGGACTACGAGGCCGCGATCGCCGCCGCCGGCGGGGTGGACCTGCAGATCCTCGGCATCGGCACCTCGGGCCACATCGGGTTCAACGAGCCGGGCTCCTCCTTCGCGTCGCGCACACGCGTGAAGACGCTCATCGAGCAGACCCGCGCCGACAACGCGCGCTTCTTCGACTCCGTCGACGACGTGCCGATGCACTGCATCACCCAGGGTCTCGGGACGATCCTCGCCGCACGCCACCTCTTCCTGCTCGCCTTCGGCGAGGGCAAGGCGCGCGCCATCGCCGGTGCCGTCGAGGGGCCCGTGACCTCCTCGCTCCCCGGCTCGGCGATCCAGCTCCACGAGCACGTGACGGTCGTCGTCGACGAGGCCGCCGCATCGCAGCTGCGCAACGCCGACTACTACCGGTACGCCTACGCGAACAAGCCGGCCTGGCAGGGGCTCTGATCGTCGCGCCGGGTCGCTAGAGTCGACGGCATGACCGATGACCGTCGGTCGGCGACGACGCCGGCGTGGATCTGGGGCGGCGGACTGCTGCTGGCCAGCGCGGTGCTGCCTCTGATCACCGGCAGCGTCGGGTTCGTGACGGCGGGCGGGGCCGGCGGCGCCGTCTTCGCCTGGATCGGCATGCTCGCCTTCGCGGCGTCGATGGTCGTCTTCGCCCTCGGGCTGGGCGGACGCGGCTCGGTCGTCGCGCGGCGCCCGGCCGGGATGACCGCCCTGATCGCGCTGGCCGCCATCACGCCGATCATCTGGGTGCTGACGGCGGTCTTCCCGTACTCCGACGCCGACCCCGGAGCGTACGCGGTGTGGGGCTACGCGGACGCCGCCGTCCGGTTCGGCGCGGCGCTGGTCGCGGTGGTCGCGGTCGGCCGCGCGCGCGTGGTGCCGCCGCCGTGGAACTGGGCACCGGCCTGGGGACTCGCGGCGGTCGTGGGCACCGCAGTGCTGGCGCAGGTGTCGGCGGTCGCCATCGCCGGACGGCCGGGCGATCAGGAGACCCTGCTGACCCTCTTCGCCTTCTCGTCGCTGGTGGCCGTGGTCGTGCCCTCGCTGCTCGGGATCCTCGCGATCGTGCTCGGGTCGCGTGCCGAGCCGCGCGCGACGGTGCCGGTCTACCCTCCGCGCGCCTGAGTCAGTCGGCGAACACCTTGCCGGGGTTGAGGATGCCGGCGGGGTCGAACACGCGCGCGATCTGGCGCTGGAGCTCCCACTGATCGTCGCCGAGCTCGTCGGCCAGCCAGCGACGCTTGAGGATGCCGATGCCGTGCTCGCCGGTCAGGGTGCCGCCCAGCCGCAGCGCGGCGCGGAACAGATCGTCGGCGGCGGCCCAGATGTGCGCCGGCACGACGACCTCGTCGGCATCCGCGCCGGCGGGGGCGTCGAAGACGAAGTTCGGGTGCAGGTTGCCGTCGCCAACGTGGCAGACGGTCGGGATGCGGATGCCGTAGGCGGACTCGATGCGGGCGATCTCGTCGAACATCTCCGGAAGCCTGCTGCGGGGCACCGACACGTCTTCGATGAGGGTGGTGCCCAGTGACTCCATGGCCGGGTGCATGGCGCGGCGGACCGCCCACAGGCGCTCGCCCTCGGCCTCGTCGGCTGCCAGGGCGACCTGCCCTCCCAGGGTGGAGAGGAGACCGGCGATCGCCTCCGCCTCGGCGTCGGCGGCGACGCCGTCGGCCTGGATGGTCAGCTGAGCGGCGTCGGGCGGCGGCGTCGGCAGGCCCAGCAGCCGGTGGACGGCCGCCAGCGACAGCGCGTCCATCAGCTCCATGATCGCCGGCTGGAGCCCCGACGCGGTGACCGCGGCTGCGGCCACGGCGGCGGAGCGGACGTCGGGGAAGACCGCGGTCAGGGTGCGCGTCGTGCCCGGCACGCGGGGGCGGAGCTTGAGGGTGGCGCCGACGATCACGCCGAGGATGCCCTCGGACCCGATGACGAGCGACGTGAGGTCCAGGCCCGTGACCCCCTTGACGCTCCGGTGCCCGAGCCGGAGCAGCCGCCCGTCGGCGAGCACCAGATCGACGCCGAGGACGGCGTCGCGCACCACCCCGTACTTGGCGCAGAGCAGCCCGCCGGCACCGGTGGCGATGTTGCCGCCGACCGTCGAGATGGCCCGGCTGGCCGGATCGGGTGCCCACCACACCCCGTGCTCGGCGAGCACCGCGTTCAGGGCCGCGTTGAGGATCCCTGGCTCCACGACGGCCAGGAGGTCGTCGGGGCGGATCTCGAGGATGCGGTCCATCCTCGCCACGGAGAGCACGATCTCGCCAGGCCCGGCGTTGGCTCCGCCTGCGAGCCCCGTTCCCGCGCCGCGGGTGACGACCGGCGTACCCGTCCGATGCGCGATGCGCAGGGTCGCCTGCACGTCGGCGACGCTCTCGGCGTGGACGACGGCGAGCGGGGGACCGGCCGAGACATGGCCCGACTTGTCGGCGCGGGCTGCGCGCAGCGCGGCCGCCGCGGTGTCCACGCGGTCGCCGAGCTGCCTGCGCAGCTCTACGACGACGTCGTGCTCGCTCATGCGAGCCGGCGGCGCCCGGCGAGGAGTCCCGCGGTGACCGCGACCACACCGAAGACGAGGCCGACCCAGGCGTGACCCATGCTCCACCAGGCGATGGTGGCCGCCGCGTAGACGAGCAGCTCCACCAGGGCGCGCACGAACGGGTGCACGCGGACGACGGCGCGCGGCGACACGAACAGCGCCCACACCAGGATCGCGAGGATCGGCGCCCCGACGCCGGCGACGATGTTCCACGGGAGCGGCCAGGCGGTGAACCCCCACAGCGCGAGCGTCGCCAGGGCGAACAGCTCGCACACGAAGGCGAGCACGTCGATCGCGTGCAGGGGCGCGCGGGTGCCGGCGGGAAGAGGCTCCGCCGGTGCTTCCGGGCGCACGTGGGGGAGTTCGGCCATGGCGGCCATTCTACCGTTCGGACCGTCGCTAGCCTCGCCGGACGACCAGGGTGAGGACCTCGCCGACGCGGTCGCCGGCGACGTAGGCCATCGAGACGCGCGCCCCGGCGGTGAGCTCTTCGTCGGTGAGCGAGAACGAGAGCGTGCCGGTGCCGTCGGCGCCGAGCACCGACTGCGTCACCCGGTCGTCGTCGGGGAACCACACGCGGACCGTTGCGCCGGCGGGCCCCTCGACGAACAGGGAGACGATCGTCGTCCCGTCGTCGGCGATCGCGGAGTCGAAGCCGACGAGATCCGGGATGCCCGCGGGCAGCTGGGGTGTCGGTGTCGGGGTGGGTGTGGGCGTCGGTGTCGGGGTGGGTGTGGG
>NZ_CATNHF010000007.1 GCF_950097975.1 Microbacterium sp. T2.11-28 | reverse complement strand
CCCCTGTGCGTCAGGATGGGGTGAGACACCAGCACTGCTGACCTTCGCACTGCACGGGGCGAGAACGGACCAATACTGAGATGACGATGACGGTTGCTGACGTCGGCACCGATGATGGGGCTATGGCTCCTCGTGCTGACCGGCCCAAGAGGCGGACGTTCACCGCCGAGTTCAAAGCGGCGATCCTGGCCGAGTACGACGCCGCGGACCGCTCTGGGCGTGGGGAGATCCTGCGCCGGGAGGGCCTGTACACCTCCCACATCATCGAGTGGCGCAAGGCCGCGGCCGCCGGCTCGCTGTCCGGGCTGGGCAGCAAGCCGCGGGACCGGCGCGAGCGGGAGCTGCAGGCGCTACGGGCCCGGGCGGAGAAGGCCGAGGCCGAGCTGGCCAAGACCAGGGCGGCGCTGGACCTGATGGGAAAAGCACACGCGCTCTTGGAGACGCTCTCCGAGAGCGCGGACAAGCCGCCGCGGTCGCCGCGGTGATCAACCCGGCCGTCGACGGGCTGGCCGAGCACGTCGGCACCGCGGCTGCGTGCGCGCTGCTGGGTCGCTCCCGCGCCAGTCACTACCGGGCCAAGAACCCGCCACCGCCACGTCCACGGACACCGCGGCCGGCACCGGCGAACAAGCTGTCCGCCGCCGAGCGGGCCCACGTGCTGGCCGTGTTGACCAGCCAGCGGTTCGCGGACAAGTCGGTCGCCCAGGTCTGGGCCACGCTGCTGGACGAGGGCACCTACCTGTGCTCGATGTCCACGATGCACCGGATCCTGCGCGAGCACGACATGGCCGGGGAACGGCGCCGGCAGGCGAGCCACCCGCCCCGGACCCGGCCCGAGCTCGTCGCGACGGCGCCGGGGCAGGTGTGGAGTTGGGACATCACAAAGCTCAAGGGGCCGGAGCGGGGCGTGTACTACGACCTGTACGTCGTGCTCGACATCTTCTCCAGGTTCGTCGTGGGCTGGACCATCGCGGCCCGCGAGGACGCCGAGATCGCCAAGAACCTGCTCGAGCACGCCATGGGCATCCATGGCGTGCCGGAGGCGATCCACGCCGACCGCGGGACCTCGATGACCTCCAAACCGGTCGCTCAGCTGCTCGTCGACCTCGGGGTGGCCAGGTCGCACTCCCGCCCGCACGTGTCGAACGACAACCCTTACAGCGAGGCGGCGTTCAAGACGCTGAAGTACGCCCCGGTCTTCCCCGAGCGCTTCGGGTCCCTGGCCGACGCCGGCGCGTTCGCCGAGCAGTTCTTCGCCTACTACAACCACGAGCACCGCCACTGCGGGATCGGGCTGCACACCCCCGCCAGCGTCCACTTCGGCACCGCCGGGCAGGTCCGCGCCCAGCGCCAGGCCACCCTGGACGCGGCCTACGCCGCCCGTCCCGAGCGCTTCGGCCACCGCCGACCCCAGGCGCCCAAGCTGCCCGAGGCCGCCTGGATCAACCAGCCCTCACAGGAGGCCCTCATACAGACCGCCTGACGGAATCTGTCTCACCCGCCTTGACACTTTCCGCTTCGATTACAGCCCGATCACGGAGCGACCGACGATTTCGTGGCCGAATGGGGCCCGAGTGGCGTTCTATGTCGGGCTGAACATCGAGCACTATCAGATCGACAAGCCCTCCACGAGCATCTTCGGCGGTACCGCGATGCTGCAGCCGGATCCTTCGGGAGCTGGGGTATGACTACGTCCTGGACTGGACGAACGACGATCAGCCGTATCCGCTGAACGTCGACGGGATGTTCAGCGTTCCCTACACGATAGAACTCAACGATGTGACGATGTTCGTGAGTAAGAGCTATACCGGCCCGCAGTTCCTGGAAGCGGTGATCGACCAGTTCGATCAGCTCTATTCAGACTCCGAGCACTCGGGTCGCGTCATGTCGCTGCCGTTGCACCCGTTCATCGTCGGCCAGCCGTTCCGCCACCGCTACCTTGATCGGGCCCTCGAGCACATCACGTCTCACGATGGTGTCTGGGTGACGACGAGCGATGCCATCGCGGCGCACTATCAGTCGACGGGGAACAGGAGAGCCGATTCGTGACGAATACGGAGCTGATCGATGAGTACGCACGGCTGCGCGACGAGTTCAAGGCCAAGGGATTGGGCGGCCGGATCGGCTACGGCGAGAAGCCGGCGCTGCTGATCGTCGACTTGATCACCGGATTCACGGACAGCCGTTCGCCCCTGTCAGGCGAACTGGAGTCACAGCTGGCCGCCACCAATGCCTTACTCGTCCCCGCCCGTGAACTCGAGATCCCCATCTTCTTCTCGACGGTCGCGTACGACACCGAATTGCAGGAGGCGGGGCTCTGGATCAAGAAGATCCCGTCCAACCACCTGTTGGTGGAGGGCAGCGAATGGGTGGAGGTCGACAGCAGGCTGGGCCAGCTGCCCCACGAGATGACCCTGGTGAAGAAGTACGCATCCTGCTTCTTCGGAACTGATCTCGCCGCACGCTTGATCTCACGGGGTGTCGACACCATCATCATCGTCGGCTGCACCACCAGTGGGTGCGTGCGCGCCTCGGCGGTTGACGCCTGCTCCTACGGCTTCCACACCATCGTCGTCGAAGAGGCAGTCGGCGACCGGGCAGCCCTTCCGCACCTGGCCAGCCTCTTTGACATCGACGCGAAGTACGGCGATGTCGTCAGCCTCGACGACGCACGTGCTTACCTGCGGGGGCTTGCGCAACAGAACGATTGACTGCAGTAACGCCGTGGGGCCAACTTCCTCTGTGCGGAATATTGAACCGGCGTGCAGGCCGAGATCCCGCAGATGCTGGCGCAGGGCGGCGGATCCATCATCAACACCGCCTCGTCCCTCGGGCAGGTCGCCATCGCCCACCAGTCCGCCTACGTCACGTCGAAGCACGGCGTCATCGGCCTCACCCGAGCCGCCGCGGTGGAGTACTCCGACAAAGGCATCCGCGTGAACGCAGTGCTGCCCGGGGTGATCCAGACGCCAATGATAGACGCGCTGGAGGAGACCTACCCCGGCTTCAAGGACGCGCTGCTGACGAAGCACCCGATCGGCCGACTCGGCACGCCGCACGACATCGCCGAGATGGTCGCGTGGCTCGGTTCCGACGCGGCCGCCTTCGCGACCGGCGCGCAGTTCGCCGTCGACGGCGGGTACCTCGCGATTTAGACGAGGTGGCCACGACGGACGGGAGGCACGGTGTCAGCTGACACCGTGCCTCACGTCCGTCACCGGTCGCGCCGCGACCCGCGTGTCAGCCGTTCTTCGCGGCCAGTCGGTCCGTCTCGCTGTCGTTCCGCCACCCGGCGGTCGCGCCGCCGTCGACGCTGTAGTTCTGTCCGGTCACCCAAGAGGACTCGTCGGAGGCCAGGTAGAGCGGCATGTACGCGATGTCCTCGCCCGTGCCGGGGCGTTGAATGAGCGCGTTGCCGACCTGCCAGGCCTTGCCCTCCGCATCCACCGCCTTGTCCGTCGCCGGGGTGCTGACGAAGCCAGGCGAGATCGAGTTCGCGCGGACGCCGTAGCGGGCGCCCTCCGCAGCGAGCGACTTCGTCATCGCGATGACGCCGCCCTTCGCGGTGGTGTGCGCGACCTGGCGAGCGGCTCGATCCCGCGACCTTCGCGATCGACGGAAAGCAACTCGAGATCGATCTCGAGTTCGAGGCCTGGGCCAAGAGCGCGCGCCGCATCGGCGCAGCCACCCGGCGTCCGGCGAGGACGTCGCGGGGCGGACGGGCCGATCTCAACACGGTGCGTGAATGGGCCAGTCAGAACGGACACCAGGTCAGCGATCGCGGCAGGGTTCCCGCGTCCATCCTCGAGGCGTACGACGCGGCGCACTGACGCGGTCACTCCTGGGCTGAGCCGCGCGCTGCGCGCCAGTGCTCCGTGACGGGATAACCGGAGCGCACGTGCGCGCGCACGTGGACCTCCCCCGAAGGGGATCCGCTGCCGCCCGGCTCCGGCGGCGGAGGGTTCTGTGTCCAGCCTGAGCCAGGGACCCAGACCGTCCCCGGTTGCACGGGCGCGTCGGCGAGCGCGGGATCGATCAGCTGACGCGCGAGAGCCACGGCCTCACCCAGATCGGTGATCCCGCCGGCTGAGGGCGTGCCGGCCGCGAGCACCCGGTAGGGACCGTCCCAACCGTCCGGGACCGTGAACGTAGTGAACGAGTCGAGCTTTGACAGTGCACGCTTCGCGTCGATGGCCATCTGCAGCTCGCGCAGGTCGACGCGCTGCGTGCGTGCAATGGTGACGATGTCCACCAGGTCTTTCGCGCGGCTGCTGGGGCGGCCGTTGTAGGTGCTCATCGTCGCAGTGACCTTCTCCGCGACCTGATCGGAGATCGGGAACAGCCGGTAGGGGTGCGACGGGACCGGCCGCCCCAGCTGCAGCCGCGTCGACGGCTCGATCGTCTCGACGCGGCCGACCGGGGGAGGGCCGACGACCACGTCGATGGGGATGTCGGAGATCCTCCGGCCGGTGTTCGCGTCCAGACATGTGAACACCAGGCGCCGGGTCGCGACACCCGGCTGGTTCTCTCCTCGCCCGGTCGCACGGGCACGGGTGAGCTGGAACCGCACATGGTCGCCGAGATCACGCGCGGCTGCCTGCTCGAGCGCCTGCTGCGCGGCATCCAGATCGGCGGCGCCGGTCGAGGCCAGATCCAGGTCTTTCGTCGACCGTGACTTCGGCACCCGGGCGAGCATCGCCGTGCCGCCCTTGAGCAGCCACTCGGACTCTTCCCCCTCCGCAAAGACCCGGCTGAGGAAACGATCGTGCTGTGCCTGCACGATCTGCGCATTCACATCCAGCGCGCTCGCGCCGTCACCGGCTGCCTTCGTCGCGGCCGCCTTGATCGCCTGCGCAAGCCCCGTCCAGTCTTTGTAGCCGTCGGGCTCAGGCATCGGCCGGCACCACCGCGTCGACGCCCGCAAGAGCGAGCAGATCAGCCGCGAGCGCGGCACCCGAGGGGTACTTGTTGGGCTTGGCCAGCGGCTCCAGATACTCGGTCAGGCGGGCGGGGGAGAGCAGCTTTCCCGCGTCCGCGGCGTCGGCGAGCGCATCGGCGACGAGGGAGCGGTCGACCCACTGCTCGATCAGGTCGGCGATCGTGCGCTCGACGCTCATGGTCGGCATCCCGTCGACGGAGACCACCTCGGTGGGCGCGAGCTCGCGGGTGCGGAGCCGCACCCCGTCCAGGCGGGTACCGCGGCGGGTGGGAACGACGAACTCGAGTGGCCCGGGGAACCAGTCGCCGATGCCATGCAGCTGCGCGGCCGTCTGGCCTGCGGCGACGACGGGCGGGACGCCGGTGTCTGTGCGGGGACGGTCGGCGCCGCCGAGGGCGAGCCAGGTCGCGAGGATCGCCTCCTGCTCGTGCTCTGGCGCGCCGGCGAGGCGGTAGACGCCGCGCGCGACGCGGATGAGCGCGCCGCTGTTGGCGAGGCGCGTCAGGGTCGGGCGCGCCACGCCAGCCTCGAGCGCCTGGGCGGTGGTCACCAGGCCCCAACGCTGTGACGCGAGCTCGCCCAGACGAGCGAAAGTTGATCCTGCCATGCGCACAGTGTAGCGAGAAACCGCAACAAACGTTGTAGCTCGTTCAGATTGTCGACTTCGAGCCTCTGGGGCCACCCCTTAGCAGTGAGGGGGTTCCAAACCCTCGGGAACGGGTTATATTCGGGAATATAACCATCTGTGAGGAGGAGAAGATGCGGACCCACACCTGCCCGCCGGACCACAAGCACGGGCTGACCTCCACCTGCTACGTCGTCCACCTCTGCGGGTGCCGCGCCTGCATGGACGGCAACGCGCGCCGCCGCCGCGACCGCTACCGTCTCCTGGCCTACGGGCGATACCAGGACGCGCACCAACCCATCGAGCCGATCCGGCAGCACCTGCAGGCACTGGTCGACACCGGGATGATCCCCGAACGGATCGCCATCAGCGCCGGCGTCGGCGGCGCCACGGTCCGTCGCCTGCTCAACAGCGAGACGGCACGGTTCGTCACCGGCGCCACCGCCCGCAAACTCCTCGCAGTCACCCCCGACAGCAGCACTCTCGCCGCGCAGGGCCGAGTCAACGGCCGCGGCACCCGCCGGCGCCTCCAGGCTCTGGCCGCGATCGGATGGAACCACCACGAGATCGCACGCCGACTCGGCTACCCGCGCTGGAAGGTCAACAAGGCACTCGAAGGCGCCTACGTGGACATCCGTGTCCACGACGACATCGCCGCGCTCTACGACGAGCTCTGGGACCAGCAGCCCCCCACCCACACCCGAGCGCAGCGGGTCGGCCGCTCCTACGCACTCACGGTCGCACGCCGGCACGGCTGGCTGCCGCCGCTGGCCTGGGACGACATCGACACCGACCCGGCACCGCCCACAGCCGGGCAGGAACCCCTGCTCGACGAGATCGCGATCGAGCTCGCTCTCGCCGGCCAGAACGTCCGCCTCACCCGAGACGAGCGCCTCGAAGCCACCCGACGCGGGACCGAACGCGGACTCAGCCTCACCCAGCTCAGCGACCTGCTCGGCGTCGACGTCCGCACCATCGACCGCGACCGTGACGACCTCGGACTCCGGCAGGCCGCCTGATGAGCAAGACGCTCGACATCCTCGAAGCCGCCCTGCACGGCACCACCGCCGGCTACCTGGCCGGATGCCGCAGCAAGGGAGGATGCCCGAACCACGGCAACCGCCAGCTGCTCACCTGCACCGAAGCGGCCCGCGCCCGCCGCCACTACTTCTCGCTCGCCTCGCTCGAGGAGACCGAGCCGATCACCCGGCAGATGCTCCGCGACGCCAAGAACAGCCCCTTCGCACCGAAAGAAGCCGCAGATGTCTGACCAGCCGAACACCTTCACCATCGACTCCACCAAAGAGGGAGAGTGGCTGCGGGTCGTCCGCGCGCTCGGCGGCCATCGCTGGGCCCTGTCGCTGCGCTTCAACCCCCTCCCGCTGACTCAGCGAGGCGCCCGGCACACCCGGCCAACGCGGCAGCCCACACCCCACGCGGCAGCAGGCCACGGGCCGAACGCGAGACTGCACCTGCCCAGCTGCGCGATCTCCCCCCAGCTCGGCAACGGCCGCGGCGCCCACCTCAAGCAGATCCCCCACCTGGGCCGAACCGAGGAGCACTGATGACCGACATCGCCGTGCGCCTCCAGGAAGCCATGACCATCCAGACCGGCACACCCGTCACCGTCCGATGGAGCTTCCGCGAGTTCGCGCTCAACTGCACCCGCCGCGACGGCCGCCCCCTCACCCAACGGATGCACAGGCTCTTCCAGACGCTGCTCAACCGTGAAGCGCTCCGCGAGCTCACTCCAGGAGAAGACCCAACGATGGGATCCCGCGCAACCCTCATCGAGATCATCGACGACCTCGCCGTCAGCGCCGACCACCAAGGCGCCCGCGCGGCCGCGCTCGCCGAGGTCCTCCTCAGTGCCGGCATGTTCCACCTCGGCGACCAGCTCCGCCGCCAGAGCCACGCACTCTCAGAGCTCGACGCCGACGACGAAACCCTCGAGGTCATCGACGAGGCACGCACCCAGATCGCCCGAACCATACTGCTGCTCGACCAAGCCGACACCGCACAGGCAAAGGAGCGCAGATGAACCGACGCACCCGCCGCGCCAGCACAGCCCTCGCCGCGGTCGCAGCTCTCGCGCTCGGCTTCGGCGCCCACCAGCTGGGCATCACCTCCTGGATCGACACATGGACGCGCCCGCAGGCACCCGCCCCGGACCCGACCTACGACTACACCGCGCTCGCCGCAGTCGCGCAGGAGCTGCCGCTGATCGATCCCACCGAGGAGATTCCCGAGTATCGCCGCGCCACGTTCGGCGAGCGCTGGATCGACATCGAGGGAAACGGCTGCGATCAGCGAGACGATCTCCTCGCCGTCCAGCTGCAGGACGTCGTCCGTGACGGTTGCACGGTGCTCTCCGGCGTGCTCGACCCCGATCCGTACACGGGCACACGCATTGAGTTCGAGCACGACCGGATCGCCGCCCCTGGAGCCCCGGGAAGCTCCGGCGTCCAGATCGACCACATCGTCAGCCTTTCGGCGGCGCACGCCGGGGGCGCGTGGGCGTGGACCGAGCAGCAGCGCATTCAGTTCGCCAACTCGTTCGACAACATCGTCGCCGTCGATGGCAACACGAATGCGGCCAAGAACGACCACGGGCCAGCCCTGTGGCTGCCATCGAACGCCGACTACGTGTGCACCTACGTCGCCCGCTACACGGAGATCGTCGACACCTGGCACCTCGCGGTCGACGAAGCCGACCGCGGTGCGCTCGTGGACACGCTCTCAACCTGCGCTGCCCAGCAAGCCAGCGACGAGAGCGGGAGCATGTCGTGAAGCCGCTACGAACCCGCGTGGGATCTCGCCGCGCGCGCCTGACGCTTGGCCGCGCGAGCGCGGTCTACGACCTCGTTCGCATCCGTCGTGTCGACACCGAGGGTGCGCCTGATCACCTCGAGCTCGGCGTCGGTCCAGCGGGTGCGCCCTCGCATCCGCTCACCGAACGTGACGACGTTCAAGCCGAGCAGGTCGATCAGAGCCGCCTGCGTGGGAACCTCGGGCGCCCCCGCCCCGTCCGCGATCGCCGCCCGCAACCGCTCCGCGAAAGCCGCATCGCGCGCCAGTCCCGGCATCAGTCGCGGCCGGCGGCCGCGCTGCGAGGGCGCCCTGCGCGCGCGCTCCTGCGCGAATGCGTCGATCGCGGCCTCGTCGTAGAGCGGGGAGTTGCCTTCTATGGCAACCGGCTCGGGGAGCAGAGGACCCTCCTGGCCGGCTCTGCGCAGCTTGTTGCTGATGGAGCGCATCTTGTAGACCGCGACGACGGACACGCCGAGCTTCTCGGCGACGTCCGCCGTGGTGAGGTGCCGTCCGGTCATCAGCGCTCCTCTCAGCTGGATGAATATAACCACTTTCGCGGTTACGGCGCGCCGCGGCAACCAGACCCAACTTGGTTGGGGATGCTGGGGCGCATGGCTAACAAGGACGCGGACGCCATCCGTGAGGAGCTCCGTCGCATCGGCCAGCAGCTCGCGCAAGCGGACGAGCTGCGCGAACGCCGCGGCAAAGTCGTCGACGAGGCGCGCGCGGCCGAGCTGACCCAGCGAGAGATCGCCCTCCTGCTGGGGATGACCGAGGAAGGGCTGCGGAAGGCGCAGAAGTCCTACCACGGACGCGGGCGCTCTTACGGCGGCCGCCTCGCGTCCTAGCGACCCCGCCAGACCTTCATGGAGCGCCCGTCGACTGCGAAATCTGATTGCAATTTTCAAGCACTCTTGACTAATATAACCTGACGAATGAGGGGGTGAGATGGACGAGCTGAACTACCGACCCAAGCCGTGGACGCCGAAGGACGTGCCCACGATCTGGGTCGACCAGACCACCGGGCAAGGCGTCACCGACGCCGGCACGCCCGTTCGCCCCGTCATCGGCGAGCGCCGCAAGAACCCCAACCTGACGGACCTGCTCGACACGGCTGCCTCGTACGGCGCTAACCGCATCATGCTGACCGGGAAGCGCCCCGAGCCTGCGCCTGGCGTGCGGCACTGGCTGTACGTCCAGACCCCGAACTGGAAGCCCGGAGCCCACTGGGTCAACAACGGCCCGCCCACCGGTCGGTTCGAGCACGCGGTCACCGGCTTCAAGATCGAAGTCCGCACCGCGGAGGAGTGGTTCGGCGACGGGCCGCTGACCCCTGCCCAGGCTCGTCTGGCCTGGAACGTCACCGCGTCGATCATTCGCCACGCCGACGAGAACGCGCGCCTGTTCAACAGCCCTGCCGCCACCGGAACGAACCTGTGGGCGCTGTCGCTGCCGAAGAACATCAACCCCGTGCCGGTCGAAGACGACATCGCCCAGGAGATCCACTTCACCTCGGGCCTGCACCACTACGACCACCTGGTCGCGGGGGAGTCGTTCGCCAAGCACGAGGACTGCGTCCCGCTGATCGACCCGGCCAAGACGAAGAAGATCAGCGAGTTCGCCTACGTCGACGGCCGGTTCATGTTCGCCGGCGTCGGGCGCGAGCTCGGTATCGGCCCCGCGATCCGGCTGAACCAGGCCGCCGCGTACGAGCTGCTCGAGCAAGACCCCTACGCGCGCGCCCGCTTCCACGTGCGGTTCCGCGTCCCTCAGGGCTGGAACCACGTTGGCCTGCTCGGTGTGAAGCACCTGGACGTTCGCGAAGGCTGGTTCTATCCGAACCGGCCCGGAGCGGTGCACGACACCTGGGCCGACGGCAGCGAGATCCACGTCGCCCTCAAGCACGGGTGGGA
Source organism: Microbacterium sp. T2.11-28 (assembly GCF_950097975.1). Lineage (GTDB taxonomy): Bacteria > Actinomycetota > Actinomycetes > Actinomycetales > Microbacteriaceae > Microbacterium. The sequence goes on along the minus strand of NZ_CATNHF010000007.1, from coordinate 16,092 downwards.
GATCCGCCCTCACGAGGCCGTGGTGTTCCGCAAGGCCAAGCCTCTAGACACCTTCACCGAGCGCATGACGCGCGCCCGCGAGCGAGTCCAGCTGCAGGACGAGATGCACCCGGACCTGCGCCGCGCTGTGCTCGCCGCGCTGCGGAACATCATGCTGCACTCGATCGGTGCATTCGCCGCCGCGGGCCGCGACGAGACCCGCGTCGCCGCGTCGCCCGATGACGTCCCGCCCGAGTACAGGGCCAAGATGCTGCGACAGGGCAACCTCTGGATCTATCGCATCCCGTCGCGCCCGAACGACCGCACCCGAAGCTTCTACCACCCGGAGCTCGCCGCCCAGGTCTGGGGTCGCGCACGCGCTCGCGTCCTCCACGGCCCCAGCTCCCTCGGCGGCTACACCTCCGGTGCTCTCACGGTCGACCCCTCGACGCTCATCGGCATCCAGGGTGATGCGATCTACACGACCAAGCTGCCGGCGTGGTCCCTGCCGGACCGGTTCATCGGCGGCGGCGACGACGGCAAGACCGGGCGCCTGCGCCTGCAGGGCTACCTCAACGGATCCTTCATCACGCCGGAGACGCTGCGGCAGCGTGACGCGCTGAAAGCACGTGCCGAGCGGGCCGGCATCGCCAAGGCGCTCGAGCAGGCAGAGGAGAAGGGCTGATGGCTGACCAGCAGCGCACCGCCCAAGACCTCATCCGCGATCTGCGGCGCAAGGGCATCAGCACGGCCGAGATCGCCGAGGAGCTGCACCGCTCGCCTCGAATGGTCCGCAAGATCCTCAACGGCGAAACCAGCGGCGCCCTCTACCGCCAGGCGCTCCAGGAGCTCGCTGACACCGGACGCCTCACCCACGTCCCGCCGCGGCGCCGGCGCAAGGACGGCTCGATCGCCCCCGTGCGAGGCAAGGCCGGCGCCAAGCCCGTCATCCCCGAAGACCTCAGCGGCACCTACGTTGAGGGTCGCCAGGGTGGTCGGCTGCGCGTCGACGTGGCATACGCCACCGGGGGCGACCGGTACATCGAGATGCGCATCCCCAAGGGCCGCACCGCGAAGGGCCGCGAGCAGGCGAACGCCGAACTGATCAAGCAGGTCCGCAACGCCGCCAAGGGCCAGTCCCACGACAAGCAGAAGCAGATCACCGCCCACCTGACCTTCTCCAACGGCCGCGTGATGGAGGTCAACTCGTACAACGCCTCGACGATGCTCAAGCGCATCCACGAGAACGGCGGCGACGCCCTCGGCTGGTTCCGCGAAGAGTCGAAGAACCGATACGTGAACCTCGACACCAGCCGCGACACCATCACCGGCGTCACCCTCAACGTCGTCAGCACGGCCAAGACGACCGAGTACCAGAGGCAGGCCGAGCGCGGCCGCACTCGCCGCCCCCGCTCGCTGTCGCCGGCGGAGCTCATCAGCATGGAAGAGAAGCGGCGCATCGAGGAGCGCCGCGCTCGCCGCCGTGGAAACCGAGGAGGTGGTCAGTGACCATGGCCGCCCCGAAGAAGCCCACAGCTGCAGCGAAGCCCCGCGCACGCAAGGCCGCGCCCCCCGCTGAGGAAGTCACCAGCGACGTCGACCAGGCAGCGACGTCCGAAGCACCCGCACGCGCACCTCGCGCAAGCCAGAAGCCGGCAGCGGCGAGCGCGACGCCTCCTGAGTCGGCCGAGGCGGAGACGCCACCGCCGGCGAAGAAGAAGCGGGGGCCCTACAACGTCGTCTACGTCCAGAAGAAGCCCGTCTCGATCCGTCTCCCCGACGACGCGCTTGAACTGATGGACTGGGCCAAGCAGGATGCAGCCAGCCGCGGCGACCGCCTCACCAAGGACGAGATCGTCACCGTTGCGCTTCGCGCCTACTGGGGCCGCAAACGGCGCCGCGGGTAATGACCGTCTCCTGAGCTGCTGGCAGGGAAGTCGAGATGAGTGAAACTAACGGGCCGGCCGAGTTGCCGGTCTACTCGATCGCCGAGGCATTCGTGAAGCGATCCGGAATGTATATCGGGCAGCCCGTCACGTTCGAGCGAGTGCACACGTTCCTGCTCGGTTTCGAAACGGCGATGTTGTACGTTCGCGACGAGCTCGCGCGCGATCGCAATGCGTTTCAGCCCGTGGGCGTGCTCGGTCAGTTCCGGGAGCAGCTGCGATCCGAGGGGCGGCTCAGGTGGGACTCCTGGTCCCTGACGATCGTGGCGGAAGCGATCGGCTGGACTGGCGACGAGCCTCCGGCGATCGACGATCTGACCGAAGAGCAGCACCTCGAGGCAGTCCGGGACCTTCTCCCGTTGCTCGAGAAGGTCTTTGCCCTCCCCGCGGAGCTTGTCACCTCGCTCCGTGACTCCGCCTGAGAAGGGTAGGCACCCCACCGCTGTCGGTGTGTCGTCCCGCCCATCGAGTTCGAGAACGCGTTCTATGCTGTGCGGCGATGATCAACCTGACCGCCACCGTCCCGCTTGGACCGCTGACAGAACTTGTCGGACGATCCCTCTCGGCGACTGGGAGATGGGTCAACTCATCCGGTAGCGCCTACCTGTCATATCCATCACTCAGAGGATCCTGACCCGGACGAACGATCGCAGTCGCTCGAGGGCAAAGGACCCGTGCGGATGTCGCGCGTCACACCTCGACCTCGAACGGCAACTTTCGCAGTGTCGTCGCGGAAATCCCGGTGCTCTTGTACATCCGGGCGTGGGCGTACTGGATCTCCGGCAGCAGATCGATGCGGCCGATCGCCTCCAGCATGATCTCGTCGGCCTGACCGGTGAGATGACGCAGTTCGGGGATCGCGTACCCGCCCACGTACTTCCCGGAGTTGAGATCCCAGGAGCGCACGGCCGGCAGCGCCTCCTCGATCCTCTCGCCGAGCTCCACCAGAGCATCGAACGTGTCCTGCCCGTAAGCGTGCGGGGAGAATGGGATCTGCGACATCGTGCCCTTGGTGACGTTGAAGCAGTCGCCCGTGAACGTCCACCACAGGAACGCCAGCCGCGACGCCGCGATCGCGCTGGCCGCGAGCTGGTCCTTCCGGTTCTGAACGAACAGCTTCCCCTCGTTGAGGGGCACCGTGGCGTGCGTGGTCTTGTCGTAGGTGACCGGCGGCACCGTGTACGTGCTCAGGAAGTACGTGGCGGTCTTCTTGAAACCGACGGAGTAGTCGCTCACACGGACAAGCGGCGTCGAGGAGATCGTGCCCTTCGCAAGCAGCGTGTCGATCAGCTCGAACATCGCGTCGCTGCTGGCGCGCATCCAGTTCGGGGTCCGCGAGCCGGCGGGCCGAAGCGAATACCGCAGTGTCGCCATCAGATGCGGACGGAACGCCTCGATCCAGCTGTGGGTGAGCGTCGTGTGCAGCTCGGAGACGCTGCCATACCCGGCGGCGGTGATGATCGTGCTGCGCACCTTCACCTGGAACAGGGCAGCCGGGCGTTCCTGGAAGGTGCTCACCCAGATCGCATCGAACCGCCGCTCGTAGAACTTCCGCAGTGACTCGTCGCGATCGGCGAACTGGCTGCGGATGGGAACGATCAGGCTGAGCCGGCCATCCGGGCGCGTGATCTGCGCCGAGCGCTCGCAGCAGGAGGCGTAGATGTCGTCGACGTTGTCTGTCTCGAAGCCGGTGATGCGGTAGCTGAGCTCGCGCCGGTTGACGTAGGGTGGGTTGCCGATGACGACGTCGAAGCCGCCCTGATTGGGGTGTGACACGTCGCCCCGCACCGGCAAGAAGCGCGGCCCGTACAATGTCCAGCGCATCGAAAAACACCCCGCGACCTTCCGACTACCTCCGGACGTCTTCGAGTACATCAACCAGGCACGCGACGAAGCCGCGGCCCGTGGTGATCGCCTCACCAAAGACGAAGCGATCACCATGGCAGTCCGCGCGTTCTGGGGCGGCAAGCGCCAGCGCCGCCGCTGATCACCACACCGACATAACCGACGAAAAGAACTCTGGAGGCATCTGATGAGCCGTCGATCTATGCTCGAGCAGGAAACCGATCCGCTACACCCCGCGCGGATGCTACCGCGCACCTGAGACGAACGCGCGGTCCTTCACCGAGGATGGCTACATCTCGACATGATCAACCGAGGCAGCGAGAAGATTTCGTGCGAAGAGGTGGAGGACCTCGTCTACCGCTATGACAGCTTCGATCTAGCGGCCGCCGTCGCGATGCTCGACCCCGTGTTCAGCGAGCGGGTATGCGTCTACGTGAGTCTCAAGGAGGGCGGCCCGCTCGGGCTCGAACGGATCCGCGCCGCCATGGAGTCCGCCGGGGTGGCTAAGCATAAGCACCCCGAGCGGCTGATCGCCGTCGACGACATGCCCCTCACCAAGGTAGGCAAGATTGACAAGAGGGAGCGGAGAGGGCTTTGCCCGCCGCGACAGCGCCTAATGGGGCAGACGCTCAGCGCCCGCGCCGCCACGCGAGCCAGTGGCGGATGCTCTCCTCGAGCGCGTGCAATAGAGGCAACATCACCCAGATGACGCACGCGACGGTCAGTGGCGTCGTACATAGGATCTGGAGGTACGGCGGCAGGCCGGTCAGGAGCGGAGCGATGAAGTAGGCGTTGAACATGGCAGGCGGTACCAGCGCGATCCACACTAAAATCGCCGTCCACCACCGCGGGCGCGCGGGACCGGCCGTCGGGATTGCACCGGTGAGGGCGTCCGGAGTCAGTGGACGGGCCTGCCCGATCGTGAGCGGCACGGCCTGTTGCAGGTGCGCCTGCCGCTCCTTACTGTCCTCCCACCGGATGAGGTCATGGGGGGAAGCGAACGTGATCTCGACGACAACCTGGCGCCGGTGCCGTTCCGAGACTCGGACCTTCGACTCCCGGTAGCCGGGGAACGACTGGGCCCGGCCGGTGAAACCATGCGCCCACTCGGTGAGATCGTCCAGCCGCCCGGGGACGGCTGTGCGCGCCACCCGAGCCGTGACCGTGAGGTTATCTGGTTGCATGGTGTCCTCCCGGGGCAGAGGAAGCCCCGTCTCCCAGCGTATTGCGCCGATGACGCGGCACTGAACAGCTTCCGACCATCGGGGTCCGGATCAATAGCGCGAAATAGTGCTCTTCCGAGCAGTGGAGTGTCACCGCCACTGCCGCCTCACGCAGGATGGAAAGTTGAAAGACCTGGATCGACGGGGAGGTCATTTGCACGAGGCGTTTCGCTTGCTGCGGGAAGAAAGGCTCAAACGAGGCCGATACCATCGCCGAGCGACGGTGTATCACCCGGACGTAGAAGAGGTCGACCAGCTCTACGGTGTCCGGCTTCAGCTGGAGTCCTTAGGCGCGCGCCGGACGGTGGACGGATGCTGCGCTCCGAGATCGGCGCTTCGCGCGAGTACGGGACGCTAATGGATGCGGCGCTGGCAGTCGGTGACATGGGCGCCTGGCTGGTGGCGCACCACGCGTTCCTCCGCTGCTGCGTCGCGCGTGCAGACATCCCGTTGGGGCGGGTAGTGGACTCCTACCCGGAACGCTGCTTACACATCTATCAGTTGTGGCACCCGCAGTCGTTCGCCATCGCTCATCGCGAGTACGAGGCCGTCCTCGAGTCGATCGTCAGGCGTCCGACGCCCAGGGGATCGATCTGTCGCCGCTGGCGACCCACGAGTTCGCCTTCGACGATGCCGCCGCCGCCTTCGAGCAGTCCCGCGACGCGTCCAGCAGCCTGAAGGTCCTGCTCCGACCGTAGAGCGCCTGGGCCGTCGGGGCCGTCACAGGGAGCCACGCGGGCGGCGTGGGGTGGCACGGGCTGCAGTGGCACCGCGGAGACGATCCTCCCGCCTGTCGGGTCGGCATCGGAGCGCGCGGTGCAGGAGGAGCGCGCCCACGTTGCAAGTAAGCTTTCTGCCGTGCAGAATCGACAGCTCGGGTCGCCGGGCGATCCACCCCAGTATCCGATCGAGTCGGTCGACAACGCGCTGAAGCTGATCCTGCTGCTGGGTGAGGAGCACGAGCTGCGGCTCACGGACGCCGGTGCCCTCCTCGGGGTGGCGACCTCGACCGCGCACCGACTTCTCGCGATGCTGGCATGGCGCGGCTTCGTGCGGCAGAACCCGGTGACCAAGGCTTACGGCCCTGGCCCGGCGCTGACGACGGTGGCCTTCTCGGTGCTGCGCAGGATGGATGTCCCGAGACTGGCGCAGCCGATCCTCGAGGACCTCAGCGCCGCCCTCGGTGAGACCTGCCACCTGGGCACGCTCGAGGGCAACCATGTCCGATTCCTCGCCGTTGCCGAGCCCGATGTGGCCGTGCGCGTGGTTTCGAGACTGGGCAAGACCCTGCCGGCGCATTGCACCTCGACCGGCAAGGCGCTGCTTGCCGAGCTGAGCGACGAGCAGCTCTTCCGGCTGTACCCGGACGAGCAGCTCGAGATCGTCACACCGAACTCCATACGTTCCCGAGACGAACTCGTCGCCGAACTGGTTCGGACACGACTGGACGGTTATGCCGTGAATCGGCAGGAAAGCGAGGACGGCGTGGCGAGCGTCGCGGTCCCGGTCCACGTCTCGTCGGGACTGCGACTGGCGATCAACGCCTCCGCGCCCGTGCAGCGGTTACCGCCGGGCAAGGTCAAGTCCCTAGCGCGGTCACTGCAGGACGCCGCGATCCGCCTCGCCGAACTGTTGGGGTGAACCGGCCCGGGTCGTCGTAGCGCCCATGGATGCGCTGCGCACGCGAACACGCCGCTGATGAGCGTGGCTGCGGGAGCGACCGACCCGCCGCCGTGGGCCTCAGTGCCCGTTGGCCGGATCGTCCGGGTCGCGGGCGGCTTCTTCGCCTTGATCCAGCCCACTCAGCGTCGCCATATCCTCCGAGCTGAGCGTGAAATCGAAGACGTCGATGTTCTGCGCGAGATGCTTCTCATCGCCGGCGCGCGGGACGGGAACGATCCCTTCCTCGATGTGCCAGCGCAGTAGGACCTGTGCGGGCGACTTGTCATACTTCGACGCGATCGCGGTCACCGCGGGATCGGACAGCAGGGCTCCTCCGCGTCCGAGCGGGCTCCACGCCTCGGTCAGGATGCCGTGAGCGCGCTGGAAGCTGCGCTGTTCGACACGGGCGATGTCGACGCTGAGCTGGATCTGATCGACGTCGGGGACGACACCGGTCGCGTCGACGACGCGCTGAAGGTGGTGAGACTTGAAGTTGGAGACGCCGATCGCCTTCACTCGTCCCTCTTCGAGCAGTCTCACCAGACCCTTCCACGCTTCGACGTATCGGTCGAGGGCCGGAACCGGCCAATGGATCAGGAACAGATCGAGGTAGTCGACGCGAAGGGTCTTCAGCGATCGGTCGTACGCGCGCTGCACTCCCTCGACGCTGTGGTCCTCCTTGTTGAACTTGCTCGTGATGAAGACCTCGTCACGAGGGATGCCCGATGCACGCAGACCGGCACCGACGGCCTCCTCATTCGCGTACTTGTACGCCGTATCGAACAGGCGGTAACCGTAGCCGACCGCCTTCTCGACCATCGTTGCGCACTCGTCTCCCGTGAGTGGCCACGTGCCCACCCCGATTCGCGGGATGCGGTGACCGTGCAGGAGGGGGAGGGTGGTGTCGTCAGCTCTCATCGGGCGGCCGCCTTCGCCGGAGCCGTGCTCGAGGGCTCGAGGAGGGCGCGCAGCCGATGTATCAGCTCGTCCGCCTTCGCTCGCGAGGCGACCGAGCGGCGGGCGTCGACGAGGGCACGCGGCCAGTTCACGATGACGGCACCTTCGGCCTGCCCTTGGCTCTCGCCGTACACGACGGCGAAGCGGTCCTGCGCAGGGTCGCCCACCATCGTCCAGTGATCAGATCCGGTATGCCCGACGATCTGGATCTTCCAGTCGTACTGGTCGCTCCACACATACTCCGTCGGGTCGTAGCTGCGCAGGTCATCCGGGTGAGCGATGTTATGCGCGACAATCAGCGCCTGATCCGTCGCGCTCGTCCAGTGCTCCAACCGGATCGGGTCGGGATGCCGTCGGTTCATGAATCGTGCCACGTCGCCGATCGCATACACGTGGGAGACGCCGACGGCGGCAAGCGTGCCTTCGCAGACGACACCGTTATCCAGCGCGAGGCCCGACGACTCGAGCCACTCCGTGTTGACGACCGCTCCGATACCGAGCAGGACAGCGTCGACATCCAGCGTCGCGCCATCGGTGAGCGTGACCTGGACGCGGTCACCCGTGCGCTCGACGTTCTCGACGGAGACGCCGAAGCGTAGCTCAGCACCCTCCCTGCGGTACTTCTCCGCGAAGATACCGCCCACTTCCATATTCATCGCCCGGCCCATCGGAGCACCGATCGGTTCGATGATGGTGACCTTGACACCGGCCGCAAGCGCTGTGGCGGCCGCCTCGGCGCCGATGAATCCGGCGCCGACCACCGCGAGGTGGCGGCCCGGAACGAGCTCCTTGCGCAGCTCGTCGGCATCGGCGCGGGTACGCAGCACGTGGACGCCGGGAGTGGAAGCCCACGGGGTTCGGCGAGCTCGGGCACCCGTCGCGATGACGAGGATGTCGTAGGTCAGCTCGCTGCCGTCGGCGAGCGTCAGCGTCTTGCCGGCAGGATCCAGCTCGGTCGCGGCGACGCCGAAACGGGTCTCGACCCGCAGGCCTTCGAGCGCTTCCGCCGTCGTCAGCGCGATCTCCGGGTCGGATGCGGCGCCGCTGAGGTACTTCTTCGACAGCGGGGGACGGTCGTAGAGGGGATGGCTCTCCTGGTCCACCAGCGTGATCGCGCCGGTGAACCCCTCCGAACGAAGATTCTGTACGAGCTTGACTCCGGCGACGGAAGCACCGACGACGACGACGTGAGACATGCGAATCGGCTCAACCCTCGACAGACAGCGCCGAGACCGGGCAGCTTCGGGCGGCTTCCTCGACGCGAGTGCGCTCCGCGTCCGGCACCTCGAGCTGCAAGAGCACGACCTTGCCGTCGTCGTCGATGTCGAAGTAGTCTCCCGCGGCCACGACGCAGTTCGCGTAGCCCTGGCAGAGGGAGAGGTCAGCCTTCACCGTGGCCATGGTCATTCCTCGTTGATGATGGGTCGGGGTCGGGGAACACGGGCGCGTACGGCGACCCGATCATCGCTGAGAACGTCTGGACGGTCTGCCAGGTGAGCGCCTCCAGCTCGAGCGGGTCGAGTGCGATCCATTGTCCGGATTTCGGAGAGTCGATGAGCAGACGCGTCCCGTTGCGGGTCTCGACCCGGCTCACCGTGATCTCAGAGAACTCGTTGGCGATCGTGAGCGGCTCGCCGACGGTGCGCGCGACCAAACGTGCGCGCTCCTCGGCGGCGGCGATCGCGGCGGCCCGATCGACGTCGGCGCCTTCCCACTCCAGGGTCACAGGAAGATCGCCAGGTTCTGGGTGCGCAGCACCGACTCGTCGACGAGGATGACGCGGCGCGCGAGCTTGTACTCGCCTCCGACGTCACGGAACACATCCTCCCGGTGGGCGGAGATGATCGACGGCTCGTTCACGTCTCCTCGGCTGCGGAACAGCAGCATCGCGGAGTCGGCGAGCACCTCGCCGGGCACGTCGGTCTCGAACACCCGCACGTTGGTCACGAAGTGACGCAGCCGGGACGGAGGGTCCTCGGTCCAGGCATGCTCGGTAAGGAACCGTGCGACGCGCCGGCTGAGCGAGTACTTGTTCTCGTCCCAGTGCGCCATCCCGGGGGACGTGCTGAAGGGCGTGCCGAGTGCGGTGGTCACGCGGACGGGCATGACGTAGTGGATGTCTTCCGTCAGCATGTCCAGCCAGCTCTCATACCGCTGCTGGTCGAGAGTGTAGGCCTCTTCGACGAGCCAGCGATGGATCGTGGCGTGCAGCTCGCTCGTGAAGGGCAGGGACGAGCCCACCCGGTCGGCGAGGGTTGACGACTTGCGAAGCCGGGAGACTTCGGAAACTGCCTTGCCGGTCTCCTCGATCATCGGACCACCTTCTGACCATTGTTCGTGATGCCCGCAGGTCGGGGCTCGACATCCAGTGGCGGCTCGCCGCCGATCGACAGGGCACGGAAGTCGACGCCCTCGTACTCCGACTCCAGGTAGTCCGCCCAGCGGTGGAGCAGATGGCGCTGGTTGTACTCGCCGTAGCCCACGTGCGCGACGCCGGGGCCGGCGAACTGGTCGGGGCCGAGCGGCTCGACGACCGGCGATCCATCCTTGAGGATGCCCATGCGGCTGTTCAGGAGCAGGCGCCGCGCCATTGATCCCTTCGCCGTGTTCGTGAGCGAGACCCAGTTCTCCACGTCGTCCTGCTCGAACATGCCCGTCGACCCGAAGCACATCAGGTAGGCCTTGTACGACAGTGCCTTGAACTCCTCCGGAGCCTCAGCGTCGACCGCGAACCAGGAGTACACCTCGGTCTCGTCCTCGCTGATCGGAAGCCACGTCCGGATGGAGATGAACGGGAGCACGTCCTCGTCCGAACCCTCCTCGACCTTGGGCCAGTTGTGGACGAAGGACATGTTCGGGAAGAGCGAGGCCGCGGAGATCATGAACCCGTCGCGGCCGATGACATCGAGCTGCTCCTGAGACCAGGTCGCCTTCATCCGCTCGACCATCTCGTCCGGGTAGCCGACGTACCGCAGCCGCTCCTCGAGCGTGCCCGGCGGGAGCTTGTAGGTCGTGCCGCCTCCGTTGCCGGCCCAGTATGTGTTGCCGTCCTTGCGCTTCTCGGCCTTCGGCTCGCGGAACAGCCCGATCTCGACGACCGAGGTGTGCGTCTGGGGCGTGTGGTACATGTCGCCGGCGAAGTTCTCGGCGCCGATCTTCCAGTTCGCCTTGACGCGCCACCGCTGCGGGCCCCGGAGCTCGATGCCGCTGGGGCTCTGCCGGGTGTAGTAGTCGAGATAGAACTTGAAGTCGCCGATGTAGTCCTCGAGGCTCGGCGCATCCGGGTCCATGCTGATGAAGATCAGGCCGTTGTACATACCGAGGTTCGGCGCCGGCAGGAGCCGTGCGCCCTTTCGGCTGAACCCGGCCTCGCCGCCGTAGGCCTCCTCGTGGAAGGGGAGTCCGACGATGCGTCCGTCGTTGCGGTAGGACCACCCGTGGTACGGGCAGCGGAAGTGCGAGGCGTTCCCCATCTCGGCCCGGCAGACCTGCATGCCGCGATGCAGGCACATGTTGAAGTGGGCGCGGATCTCACCCTTCTCGTCGCGGACGATGATGAACGAGTCGTCGAGTATTCGCCGGACGACGTAGTCGCCGGCCTGAGGAATCTCGGACTCGTGGCCCACGAACAGCCAGGCGCGGCTGAAAAGGTTCTTTCGTTCGCGCGCGAAGATCTCCGCGTCGTTGTAGATGTACGCCGGTATCATTCCGCGACGGATCTCGTCGTAGATCGTCATGCTGGAAGTGCTCATCGTCGCGCCTATCCGTAGTGTAATGCTTCGACACCGCTCCGACGTCGCACGTCGAAGCGGGCCGAGGCATAGTTTCTGATGTGCAGAAATTGATTCTGCCACACACGCGCGCCTTACGTCAAGTGGGCCCGAGGAAGGCCTTCGCGGCCGCGCTCGGAGGAGGAGGCGATGCGTCGCGGCTGCGAGGACCATCCTCCCGTCCCAGAGGGTGGGCATGCTCCTCTGGAACACAGAAACCGCTTCTGCTGGAAACGAGGAGTCAATGATGAGCCCGTCGACCGATGTCGCAGACCGGGAATGGACCGTCACTCTCGATGGCAAGCCGTGGGCCAGTGCCGCGCGCTACGAGGTCGAGAACCCCACGACCGGGCGTCCCCTGACCTCCGCCCCCGACCTCTCCGAGGAGGAGGTCGGGCGCGCGGTGGCGGCGGCGCAGGCTGCGCAGCCGGCCTGGGGCGCGATGCCGCCCCGAGCCCGGGCCGCCGTGATCCGGCAACTCGCTGCGACGATCCGAGAGCACCGTGAGGAGCTCGCCACTCTCGACGCACTGGACGGCGGGTTCACCCTCTCGATGATGAGGGGCGATGTGGACGCGGCGGCGGAACTCATGGAGATCTTCGCCGACATGGCGCTCGACCTCGGTGGCCGGACGATTCCGGTGAGCACGAACCTCCACTACACCATGCAGGTGCCCTACGGAGTGGTCGCGCGTATCGGTGCGTTCAACCATCCCTTCTTCTTCGCGGCGGCGAAGGTCGCCGCGCCCCTCGTCGCCGGCAACGCCGTGGTCCTCAAGGCCCCGGACCAGACGCCGCTGTCTTCGTTGCGCCTGGCCGAGCTCGCGGTCGGGATCCTCCCGGACAATCTGTTGATCACCGTCAGCGGTCGCGGCGCGGTGACCGGACGCGCGCTGGTGCGTCATCCCGAGGTCCGCCGGATCGGTTTCATCGGGTCCACCGCGACGGGGCAATCGATCCAGCGGGATGCAGCCGAGACCGGAGTCAAGCACGTGTCGCTCGAACTGGGCGGAAAGAACGCTCAGATCGTCTTCGCCGACGCCGATTTGGAGGCGGCTGCGGCCGGTGCCGTCGCGGGTATGAACTTCACGTGGGTCGCCGGACAGAGCTGCGGCTCGACGAGCCGCCTGCTCGTGCACTCCTCGGTGGCCGACGAAGTGATCGGCCGGGTCGCCGAGCGCATGGCCGCGATCCGGGTGGGAGACCCGCTGGACCCGTCCGTGGACATGGGCCCGCTCGTGTCGGAGGCACAGTTCCAGAAGTCCATCAGCGCCATCGCCGAAGGCAGGAAGGCGGGTGCCACCGTGGCGACGGGCGGCGGCCGTCCCGCCGGCCTCGATGAGGGGTGGTTCGTCGAGCCGACGCTGCTCACCGGTGTCAGCCCCGGGTCGTTCGTCGAGCAGAACGAGATCTTCGGCCCCGTCCTCTCCGTCACCACCTTCGACGCCGACGAGGAGGCCGTACGGATCGCCAACGGCGTCCAGTACGGGCTCACCTCGAGCATCTGGACGCGCGACGTCACGCGCGCCCACGTCGTCGCCCGGCAGATCGAGGCCGGCTACATCCTCGTCAACAGTGGCAGCCGGCACTTCTGGGGACTGCCGTTCGGAGGGGTGAAGGCTTCGGGGATCGGCCGCGAGGAGTCCCTCGACGAACTGATCTCGTACACCGAGACGAAGACCGTGACCGTTCTGCTCTCGTAGGGGGGCAGCGCTGCGCGCTGTACGTCGTCGCAGCAAGCGCGGCGCGATCCATGCCGGCGGTGCTGGGAGGCGCTGTTCCCGTCAGCCTCGGGCAAACCCCGTCGAGGCGAAGGCCGCCTGCAGGGATGCCTGGGCGCCGAAAACGTTCCCCGGGCCATCACAGAGGCGACACAGCAGTACACGAAGTGGTCGGCTGAGATCCCCCGGGCGGAGCGGCTTCCGGAGTTCCTCGAGCGAGCGTTCCAGATCGCTTCCACCCCTCCCTACGGTCCGGTGCACCTCGGCATTCCGATGGACTTTCTGGAAGAGGAGATCGAGTTCACCCCGGGACCGGTGACCGAGTATCTGCATGAGGCGCTCGATCCGGATGCGGTAGAGCGTCTCGCCCAGATTCTCAGGACGGCGGCCAGTCCGGTCATCGTGGTGGGGACAGAGGTCGCGCGGTACGGTGCGATTGCCGCGCTGGAAAGGCTCTCCGACCTGGTGGACGCGTCCGTGCTCGGGGAGATCAAGGGCGCCGACCTCGCCTTCCCGAACACCAATCCGAGGTACGTCGGCAAGCTGACCGCATCGAGCCCTGCACTGGAGGGCGCAGACGTCGTCGTCCTCCTCGGCGCCGAGCTCACCGAGGGGCTGGCGATGCCCCTGCCGGATTTCGGTGACAGCCTCGTGGTGCAGGTCACCGTGGACCCGCTCGCTCTGCGCCGGCAGTACGCAGGTCAGGTCGGCATCCTCAGCCACCCCGGGCGCCTGCTCGATGCGGTCGCCGATCGCCTCGCTGAAGGCGGAGCGGTACCCGTGAGCTCGGGCGGGCGGGTGCGAGGGCTCAGAGAGCGCTGGGAAGCGGGCCGCGAAGCCTTGCGGTCGCGCCTGCTCGGCGAGGCTGATGGCGCGGTATCGGCGGCCCACATCGCGGACCTCATCCATCGCCTCGGCGGCTCCGAGACGATCGTCGTCAACCAGTGCGGATCCGCGGAGGGCTTCATCGACACACTCGTCGACTATGGCGCACCGTGGACGTATTTCGGCCTCTCGGGGAAGGCGAGTGCTCAGGGTTGGGGCGCGCCGGCGGCGGTCGGCATCCAGATGGCTCGTCCCGATCGTCGAGTGATCGCCGTCCTCGGCGATGGCGGGTTCATGTTCAACTCCACAGCGATCCACACCGCTGCCGCGTACGACGTTCCGGTCGTCTACCTCGTCCTCGACAACGGGGGCTGGCGGGACGTCGCGACCGTGACGGGAGCGATGGGCAGCTCGCTCGGAGAGCCCGGCGCAGAGGATGCGATGCGCTGGACCTTCCGGCCCCCGATCGACCACGCATCGTACGCCCGAAGCCTGGGACTGAAGTCTTGGCGGGCGTCCAACCCGGAGGAGCTCGAGAGCGCGTTCGCCGCCGCGTTCGCCGAGGATGGGCCGACGCTGATCCAGGTCGCGTCTGCGATGGGCGATGTCCGGGTCTTCGGGCAGGCGTTCGCGTGAGATGTCGAGCAGGAGTGACAGCGCCGTATACGGTGAGTGAGCCGCGTGTTCGGGCTGACAGCGACACGTACGTCTGCAGTAGGGAGCGATGAAGGATGTCAACTGGTGATCGACTAGGGGTTCGAGAGGATCTCGTCGATGCGAATCGCATTCTCGTCCGCCACGGCATCCTCGATGCTTTCGGCCACGTGAGCGTCCGTGACCCCGACGACCCGAGCAGGTTCCTCATCTCCAGAAACCTGGCCCCCGGCCTCGTCACGCCCGACGACATTCAGGTGATCGGATTGGACGGGACGACCGCGGACGACAGACCGAGCTATCTCGAACGATTCATCCACGGCGAGATCTACCGGGCACGCGCCGATGTCCAGGCCGTTGTCCACAGCCACTCCGCGTCGATGGTGCCCTTCAGCATCTCCAGGACGCCTCTGCAGGCGGTGTGGCACATGGCGGGCTTCCTCGGCGAAGCGGTCCCGGTCTTCGAGATCCGTGACAGCGTCGGGTCCTCCAGCGACCTGCTGATCCGCAGCGGTTCGCTCGGCGCGGACCTTGCTGCGACCCTCGGGGGCGCGGCGGTCGCACTCATGCGAGGACACGGATTCGTCGCCGTGGGCGACTCGATCCCGCAGGCGGTCGCCCGCGCGGTCTACGCGGACCTCAACGCCCGAGCACAGGTGACGGCCGGTCAGCTCGGCGGCTACACCGCCCTCACCGCAGAAGAGGGCGCCGCGGCCGCGGAATCCAACAACGGGCAGCTCACGAGGGCCTGGGAGATCTGGAGAGCCAACGCCAGGCGCGGGGAGAGCGTCTGAAAGCGCGCCTCCTCCAGGCGCGCTGAGCAAATCCGCCCGCTCGCGGCCGGCGCGTCATCGCGTCGGCGAAGCCGGCCGTTCGCCCCTGGTGGGGCGGTCCGGCATGCCGGCACACGCCGCCCGCGCCTAACGGCTCGCGCCATGTTGTGTATCTGACACACACAACAGTAGTAGGGGGGGTCGGACATTTGACGGGCCGGGGGGTGGACACGGGAGCGCCCCGCCGGATCGTCTCGGCGGGGCGCTCGGGTGCAGCGTTATCGCGCCGTCCACCACCGCGGGCGCGCGGGACCGGCCGTCGGGATTGCACCGGTGAGGGCGTCCGGAGTCAGTGGACGGGCCTGCCCGATCGTGAGCGGCACGGCCTGTTGCAGGTGCGCCTGCCGCTCCTTACTGTCCTCCCACCGGATGAGGTCATGGGGGGAAGCGAACGTGATCTCGACGACAACCTGGCGCCGGTGCCGTTCCGAGACTCGGACCTTCGACTCCCGGTAGGGCCGCGTCCGTTTGAGTGGTGGTCTTTCGCTTCGTTGCGATGATCAGCTGTCGTTAGTTTAGGCGGCGGTGATCTCGGGGAGTATCACCGCCTCGTCGATGGTGGGGGTGGTCGCGGTGAGCTCGGTCATGGAGGCTTCGGAGAAGTAGCGGCGGTCGGCGGCTTCCCATTCGTCGTGTTGCTCGACGAGGACGGAGCCGGCCAGGCGGAGCAGGGCGGCG
>NZ_CATNHF010000006.1 GCF_950097975.1 Microbacterium sp. T2.11-28 | reverse complement strand
GCCCCAACGGGTCGGGGGGACGCGGGGCCCGCGTCGCTGAGGGAGGTGGTCACTGGACCTTCGCTGCCGCATCCTCCAGCAGTGCGACGTAGTCGTCGAGCACCCAGGGGAGGGACAGCGCCGTCGGGCTGACCGCGGCGCTCAGGGCGTCACCGCTTCCCACCGTGACGACGGCGCCGTTCTTGACCGCGGGGATCGTGTTCCACAGCGGGTCGGCCTGCAGCGCGGGGAGCAGGGTCTCGTCGCCGTAGCTGACGATGACGTCGACGTCGGCGAGCTGGTCGGCGTTCTCCGCGCTGAAGTCCTGGTAGAACGAGCCGCCGGCGGCAGCGTCGATCGCGACCTGCGGGAGGTCGAACCCGAGGTCCTGCAGGAGCGCGGTGCGCGAGTCGCCGCCGGTGTAGATCGACATCGTCGACACGTCGGCGGCGCTGGCGTAGAAGAACGCGGCGGTCTTGCCGGCGAAGTCCGAGCCGGCGGTGGCGTCGGCGATCTGCTGCTCGATGTCGGCGATGAGCTGCTCGCCCTGGGCCGAGCGGCCGAGCGCCTTCGCATTCATCGTGATCGTCTCGCGCCACGGCGTGAACCAGGCGACGTCGGGGTAGGCCACGACGGGGGCGATCTCGCTGAGTGTCGCGTAGTCCTCGTCGGTGAGGCCGGACTGCGCGGCGAGGATGACGTCGGGGTCGGTGTCGGCGATCGCCTCGAAGTCGACGCCGTCCACGGAGGAGAAGATCACCGGCTGGGGGCCGCCCAGCTCGTCGATCGCGTCCTGGGTCCACTCGTAGACGCCCAGGTCGGCGTCGCCGGTCCAGTTCCAGACCTGGGTGTCCATGCCGACGGGCACGACCCCGAGCGCGAGGGCCACGTCCTGGTTGCTCCACGCGATCGCCGCGACCCGCTCGGGCGCCTCGTCGATCGTCGTCTCGCCGAGCGCGTGCTCGATCGTCACCGGGAAGCTGTCGGTGGCTCCGGCGGCGGCGTCGGACGCGGCCGGGGTGTCGGTCGGGGCGCTGGTGGTGGCGCAGCCGGTGAGCAGCAGAGCGGTCGCGCCGATCGCGAGCGTGGCCGTGCGGAAACGAGGCACAGGTTCCTCCAAGAGGGATCAGGTAAGGACAGGCTTACTTTACTTACCCGGCCGGTCCCGCGCCAATCCGCTGCAGGCGGGCTGAAGGTCTGCGCCGCCGGCCTCACCGCACGCACGACGGCCCCGGGAGCGTGTCCCGGGGCCGTCGTGGCGTCGCGTCGAGCGGCGTTTCAGCGGCGCGCGCTGCGGTCGACGGCGCGGACGGCCAGCCAGGCGCCGGGCACCAGCAGAGCGGCGAATCCCGCCTTGATGAGGCCGGGGACGATGAAGGGCCAGACGCCGGCGGCCAGGACGCCGTCGACGGTCACGGTCTGTCCGAGCACGGTGGCGAGGATCAGCGCCATGTACGGCACGCCGATGAGGAACGGGATGACGGAGGCGGCCACGAAGCCGACGAAGGCCAGCCAGGGCTTGCGGTCCCACGCGCGCTCGGCGAACCAGCCGGCGACGAACGCGGCGGGGATGAACCCGACGACGAAGCCGAACGACGGTGCCAGCACGTAGGCCGGGCCGGCCGTCGCGCCGGCGAAGACGGGGGCGCCGGCGAGACCGGCGAGTAGGTAGGCGGTGAGCGAGGCGGCGCCGCGGCGCGCGCCGAGCGCCGCGCCGACGACGATCACGCCGAGCGTCTGCCCGGTGATCGGCACGGGTCCGATGAAGAAGGACACCTTCGCGAGGAGCGCCACCACCGCGACGCCCGTCAGCACGAGCGCGGCATCGAGGGCGAAGGCACGGACACGGTCGTCCGGTCGGGAGATCAGGTCGCTGAGGACCGGGCGGCGGGCGGATGCAGTGAGGGACATGAGGTCTCCTTGGGACTCCGTGGGCGTCGGATCCGGCGAGGGCCGGCGTCGCGACTCATCCTATGGGCGGCGCGACCGGTGTTTGTGTACTCCGTCCGACAATGCGTCCGCCAGGGTCCGTCGCGACCCTGGCACCCTCGTCGGGCGGTTCGGCGGCCGACGGGCGCCCGCCCTACGCCGCCGGGCCGGGTAGACTCGGAGGCTGGCCAGTCGGCCTCCTCTCTCCACCTTCGACCGAACGGACGTCCGCTGTGCTCGCCGTGCACGACCTCGAGATCCGCGTGGGCGCGCGCACGCTCATGTCGGAGGTGTCGTTCCGCGTGTCGGACGGCGACAAGATCGGCCTCGTCGGTCGCAACGGCGCCGGGAAGACCACGCTGACGAAGGTGCTGGCGGGCGACCTGCTCCCCGCCGACGGCAAGGTGGAGCGCTCCGGGGAACTCGGGTACCTGCCGCAGGACCCGCGCTCGGGCGACCCCGAGATGCTCGCCCGCACGCGCATCCTCGACGCGCGCGGCCTCGGCTCCCTGCTCCTGGGCATGCACGAGGCCGGTGAGCTCATGGGCTCGGACGATCCCGACGTCGCGGCGAAGGCCATGCGCCGCTACGGCAACCTCACCGAGAGGTTCGAGTCGCTGGGCGGCTATGCCGCCGAGGCCGAGGCGGCCTCCATCGCCCACAACCTGTCGCTCCCGGACCGGATCCTCGATCAGCCGCTGAAGACGCTCTCCGGCGGTCAGCGCCGCCGGATCGAGCTCGCCCGCATCCTCTTCTCGGACGCGCAGACGATGATCCTCGATGAGCCCACCAACCACCTCGACGCGGACAGCGTCGTCTGGCTGCGCGAGTTCCTCAAGAACTACAAGGGCGGGCTGATCGTGATCAGCCACGATGTCGAGCTCGTGGGCGAGACGGTGAACCGGGTGTTCTACCTCGACGCCATGCGCCAGGTCATCGACGTCTACAACATGAACTGGAAGAACTACCTGCGTCAGCGGGTGGCCGACGAGGAGCGCCGCAAGAAGGAGCGCGCCAACGTCGAGAAGAAGGCGACGGCGCTCCAGCAGCAGGCGGCCCGGTTCGGCGCCAAGGCGTCCAAGGCCGCCGCGGCCCACCAGATGGTCGCGCGGGCCGAGAAGATGCTCTCGGGGCTCGAAGAGGCGCGCCAAGACGACCGCGTCGCCAAGCTCCGCTTCCCCAAGCCCGCGCCCTGCGGCAAGACGCCGCTCATGGCGAAGAACCTCTCGAAGTCGTACGGCTCGCTGGAGATCTTCACCGACGTCGATCTGGCGATCGACCGGGGTTCGAAGGTGGTCGTGCTCGGGCTGAACGGTGCGGGCAAGACGACGCTCCTGCGGATCCTCGCGGGCGTGGACGCCGCCGACACCGGTACGATCGAGCCCGGTCACGGCCTGAAGATCGGCTACTACGCGCAGGAGCACGAGAACCTCGACGTGGACCGCTCCGTGCTCGAGAACATGATGTCCGCGGCACCCGACATCAACGCCACCGAGGCGCGCAAGGTCCTCGGGTCGTTCCTGTTCACCGGCGACGACGTCCTCAAGCCCGCCGGGGTCCTCTCGGGCGGCGAGAAGACGAGGCTGTCGCTGGCCACCCTCGTCGTCTCGAGCGCGAACATGCTGCTGCTGGACGAACCCACGAACAACCTCGACCCGGCGTCGCGCGAGGAGATCCTCGGCGCGCTGGCCCACTACGAGGGCGCCGTCGTCCTCGTGTCCCACGACGAGGGCGCCGTGCAGGCGCTGAACCCGGAGCGGGTGCTCATCCTGCCCGACGGCGTCGAGGACATCTGGGGTCGGGACTACATCGACCTGATCACCCTCGCCTGATCGCTCCGGCGTCGAGGAGGGCGTCCTCCTCCTCCATGTCGCGGTCGCGGCGACGCCTGTCGCGGGGCGCGGCGACGACGCCGTCCGCCTCGGCGGCATCCTCGCGCCGGTGGCGCCGCTCCGTGCGGATCATGTACCAGATGAACACGAACCCCATGACGGCGAACAGGATCCACTGAATCGCGTAGGAGAGGTGGGGGCCGGGGTCCGCCGACGGCGACGCGAGCGCCTGCGGGGCCGTCGCCGGGCTGGGGTCCTCGCTCACCATCAGGCCGTAGACGTCGGTGAGCGCGGCCGCGCCCGAGGCGATCGTGTCGGCGATCAGCGGCAGATGGATGGTGGGCACCTGGCCGTCGGGCGCCGAGCGTCCCGAGCGGGGGAGCGGCTCTCCCGGCTTCAGGCGCACGACGACGGTCGCCTCGCCCTCGGGCGGCAGCGGCACCTCGTCGGGCTCCGGGCTGCTCTCGCCCGGCGGGACCCAGCCCCGGTCGACGATGATCACGCGGCCGTCGGTCAGGCG
This sequence comes from Microbacterium sp. T2.11-28, assembly GCF_950097975.1. Lineage (GTDB taxonomy): Bacteria > Actinomycetota > Actinomycetes > Actinomycetales > Microbacteriaceae > Microbacterium. The sequence goes on along the minus strand of NZ_CATNHF010000006.1, from coordinate 31,169 downwards.
GAACGGGACCAGCACCTCGAATGCGCTCGTGCCGCCGTGGGGACGATTCCGTGCGAGCAGCTGCTGGTCGGAGAGGTACTCGCCGGTCAGGGTGACCGGATGCCACTCGTCGGCAGGGTCGAACGACGCGCCCTGCGGGACGAGCTCGTCGAGGGGGACCGGGTCGGCGTCGTAGTTGGTCGCGATGAGCTCCAGCTGCTCGTCGCGCTCGGCGCTGCGCGTGAACTGCCAGTTCGCGAGGAAGCCGCACGCGATCGCGAAGACGACGGCGAAGCCGATGTAGCCCGCCCAGCGCGCGCCCGCCCTCATGGCGCGCGCCTCACGACGTCGGCTCCGCATCGAAGGCGACGACCTGCACGGGGAAGTCGCGTGCGGCGAGATAGTCGCGGAGGTAGCCGACGTGCTCGTCGCAGGCCGCCCACACCTTGCGGCGATCGCTCGCGTGGATGCGCGGGTTGCGCCAGACGACCTGCCACAGGGCTTCCGCGCGGCATCCGGCGCGGGAGCAGATGCGCTCGTTCACGAGGCGGCCGGCGGCTTCGGGTCGGACTCGGTGATCCGGATCACCGTCGGCGCGGGGTCCGCCGGCGGCGTCGCCGGGCCGGCCGTCAGCTCGCGCTCGGGGGCCACCGCGTCTGGCTCATCGCCGTCCGAGCTCACGTTGGCGACCACGACCGCCAGATACGGCAGCAGCACCGCCCCGACGGCGAAGACCCCGGTGTGCCACCCGTAGGGCGTGATGACCACCATCAGCACGAAGCACACCACGCGGACGCTCATCATGATGAAGTACTTCGTCATGCGGGCGTGGGCGTCGTCGTGCGGCGCGCGGCGCAACGACGTGGCCGACTGCGGTGCGCGGTGCTTCATGGCAGGTCCGAGGTGTTCACGGTCCTCCCAGGCTACGCCGCTCCGAGGCCGTTCAGGCGCCCAGCGCGAAGCTCGAGGGGCTGGTCGTGATGAACAGGCCGATCACCACGGCGATGAGCAGCCCGATGCCGATGCCGACCCACCCCACGATGACGCCGGCGAGCGCCATGCCGCGGCCCTTCTCGTGGGTCCGGGCGATCTGGCTCAGGGCGATGTGACCGGTGATGACGCCGACGATCACGCCGAGCGCGAGCACCCACGTCCACGCCAGGGCGAAGCCGACGATCGACGAGACCATCGACGTGATCGCCAGGGGGTTCGTGCGCGGTCCGGCGTAGCCGTACGGTGCGGCGTAGCCCGCGGGCGGCGCATACGCGCCGGCCGGATATCCCGTGGCGGGCGGCTGAGCGCCGGCGCCGTACGCGGGCGGCGGGTAGGCCGGGGCGGGATATCCCGGGGCCTGATAACCGGGCGCCGCCGCACCGGGATGAGCCGCCGGGGGCTGGGGCGCCGCGTACGGCGGCAGCGGGGACGCGGCGGGAGGGGTCGCCGGCGGCGGGGTGGGTGCGGCGCCGGCGGTCGGGTCGTCGGACTGGGTGGGATCGCTCACGTGTCCTCCTCGGGGTCGGCTCCAGGCTATCGGTCTGCGCCGCGCGGTCGAGTCCGGGCGGGGAGGGCGGCCGACTAGGCTGGGGCCCGATCCATCACCGACCCCGGGAGCTGTCATGTCCACCGATCGAGTCGTCCTCGTCACCGGCGGGAACCGCGGCATCGGCCGCGCCATCGCGGAGCGCTTCGTCGCTGCCGGCTATCGCGTCGCCGTGACGGCCCGCTCCGGGGAGGGGCCGGAGGGCACGCTCACCGTGCGCGCGGACGTGACCGACGCCGCGCAGGTCGACGCGGCGTTCGCTCAGGTCGAGAAGGAGCTCGGTCCCGTCGAGGTCGTCGTGGCCAATGCGGGCATCACCAAGGACACCCTGCTGCTGCGCATGACCGAGGACGACTTCGACTCGGTGGTGGCGACCAACCTCGGGGGCACGTTCCGCGTCGTCAAGCGCGCGGCCAAGGGATTGCTGCGCGCCAAGTGGGGACGCGTCATCCTCATCTCGAGCGTCGTCGGCCTGTACGGCTCGGCGGGCCAGATCAATTACTCGTCGTCCAAGAGCGCGCTCGTCGGCTTCGCGCGCTCGCTCACCCGCGAGCTCGGCGGACGCGGCATCACCGCGAACGTCGTGGCGCCCGGCTTCATCGAGACCGACATGACGGCCGAGCTGCCCGAGGACACCCAGGCCGAGTACAAGCGCAACATCCCCGCCGGCCGCTTCGCGACGGCGGACGAGGTCGCGGGTGTCGTGGCGTGGCTGGCATCCGACGACGCGGCCTACATCTCGGGAGCGGTCATCCCCGTCGACGGCGGTCTCGGGATGGGTCACTGACGCGCGACGCGCCGGTCCCGCGCCCGATGGCATCGGCCGCGGATCCGATCACGTCGGCAGGAGCGGGATCACGTCCCGGAGGTCCACGCGCCCGATGACGAGGTCTGCCCGCGCCCGGACCGCGGGCTTGGCGTTGAACGCGAGTCCCAGCGCCGCATCGGCCATCATGTGCAGGTCGTTGGCGCCGTCGCCGATGGCGATCGTCCGCCCGTCGGGCACGCCGTACGCCGTCGCCCACTCCCGCAGGGCGGCCGCCTTGCCGGCGGCGTCGACGATCGGGCCGTCCACGACGCCCGTGAGGCTCCCGTCCGCCACCGCCAGCCGGTTCGCCCGCCAGACGTCGGCGCCGAGCTCCGGGGCGACGGTGTCGAGGATCTCGTGGAACCCTCCGGAGACGACGGCGGCGATGCCCCCGCGCGCGTGGATCGCCTCGATCAGCTCGCGCACGCCCGGTGTCGGCTCGATCCGCGCGAGGACCCGCGAGAACGCCGTGACGGGGACGCCGCGCAGCGCCTGGACGCGAGAACGGAGGCTCGTGGCGAAGTCCACCTCTCCGCGCATCGCCGCCTCCGTCGCGGCCGCCACCTCGGCACCGCGCCCCGCCTCGTCGGCGATGAGCTCGATGACCTCGTTGCGGATCAGCGTGGAGTCGGCGTCGAACACGACGAGGAAGCGGGCGTCAGGCACGCTCCCAATCTATCGACCCCGACCGGGCACGCCGTCCGGTGCGGGACGCGCCGTCCTGGTCAGGCCGTGACGTGCACGTTCTTGCCGACGACGGTGATCCCGCTGTCGGTGACCGTGTAGCCGCGGGCGAGATCGCGTTCGCGATCGACGCCGACGGTCGCGCCGGCGTCGAGGATCACGTTCTTGTCGAGGATCGCGCGGTGCACCCGGGCCCCGGGGCCGACGTTCACGTGGTCGAACAGCACGGAGTCGGTGATCGTCGAACCGCCGCCCGACAGGGTCCACGGGCCTACGACGCTGCGCTCCAGGTGCGTGCCCGAGAGCACCGAGCCGAGCGACACGATCGAGTCGATCGCGTTGCCGATGCGGCCCACCCCGTCGCGCACGAACTTCGCCGGCGGCGAGTTCAGCGACTGCGAGTGGATCGGCCAGTCCGTGTTATACAGGTTGAAGATCGGCAGCGTCGAGATGAGGTCCATGTGGGCGTCGAAGAACGAGTCGATCGTTCCCACGTCGCGCCAGTAGTCGCGGTCGCGGCCGGTGGATCCGGGCACGTCGTTGCGCTTGAAGTCGTAGACGGCGGCCTCGCCGCGGCCCACGAAGTAGGGGATGATGTCGCCGCCCATGTCGTGGTTCGACGTCGGCAGCTCGCCGTCGGCCTCGACGGCCTCGATGAGCGCCTGCGCGTCGAAGATGTAGTTGCCCATCGACGCCAGCACCTCGCCGGGGTTGTCCGAGAGGCCCGTGGGGCTCTGCGGCTTCTCGAGGAAGTCCCGGATCGTGACGTTGTCCGTGGGGTCGACGTCGATGACGCCGAACTGGTTGGCTAGCCCGATCGGCTGCCGGATGCCGGCGACGGTCGCCTTGGCCCCCGACTCGATGTGGGCCTGGAGCATCTGCTCGAAGTCCATCCGGTACACGTGGTCGGCGCCGATGACCATGACGATGTCCGGCTTCTCATCGTGGATGAGGTTGAGCGACTGCAGGATGGCGTCGGCCGAGCCCGAGAACCAGCGCTTGCCGAGCCGCTGCTGCGCGGGCACCGAGGTGACGTAGGAGCTCAGCAGAGCGGACATGCGCCACGTCTGCGAGACGTGCCGGTCCAGGCTGTGCGACTTGTACTGCGTGAGCACGACGATCTGACGCAACCCCGAGTTGATGAGATTCGAGATCGCGAAATCGATGAGCCGGTACTGGCCCGCGAAGGGCACAGCAGGCTTGGCTCTGTCGACGGTGAGGGGCATGAGCCGCTTTCCCTCGCCACCGGCGAGGATGATTCCAAAGACCTTCGGCGCTGCAGGCATGGCTCCACACTATGCCCGGTCTTCGCGTCTGTACTAGCGTTCGACACATGCGCGTCGATATCGTCACGAAGGAGTATCCGCCGGAGATCTACGGCGGAGCCGGGGTCCACGTGACCGAGCTGGTCAAGGCGCTGCGCGAGCGCATGGACGTCCAGGTGCGCGCGTTCGGCGCGCCGCGCGAGGAGGCCGGGACGACCGCCTACGGGGTCCCCGCCGAGCTCTCGACGGCCAACGCCGCGGTCCAGACGCTGGGCACCGACCTGGAGATAGTGGGCGACGTCGCCGGGGCGGACGTGGTCCACAGCCACACCTGGTACGCGAACTTCGCCGGGCACCTTGCCTCCCTGCTCCACGGCATCCCGCACGTCGTCACGGCCCACTCGCTGGAGCCCCTGCGCCCCTGGAAGGCCGAGCAGCTCGGCGGGGGATACGCTGTCTCCTCCTACATCGAGAAGACGGCATACGAGGGGGCCGCGGCCATCGTCGCCGTCAGCGAGGGGATGCGGCAGGACATCCTCCGCAGCTACCCGTCGCTCGATCCCGAGCGCGTGAAGGTGATCTACAACGGCATCGACGTCGAGGCCTGGCGGCCCGTGGAGGATCCCGACCTCCTCGCGCGCTACGGCATCGATCCGGCGCGGCCGTCCGTGGTGTTCGTCGGCCGGATCACCCGTCAGAAGGGACTGCCCTACTTCCTGCGCGCCGCGGCGATGCTCCCCGAGGACGTGCAGATCGTGCTGTGCGCGGGTGCGCCCGACACGCCGCAGATCCTCGCCGAGGTCGAGGGGCTCGTCCGCGACCTCCAGAAGGACCGGGCGGGCGTGGTGTGGATCGACGAGTTCCTGCAGCGCGACCAGCTCTGCGCGATCCTGACCTCGGCGACGACGTTCGTCTGCCCCTCGGTGTACGAGCCGCTCGGCATCGTCAACCTCGAGGCGATGGCATGCGGCGCCGCCGTGGTCGGCACCGGCACCGGAGGGATCCCCGAGGTGGTCGTGGACGGCGTCACGGGGCGGATCGTGCCGATCGATCAGGTCCAGGACGGCACGGGGACGCCGACCGACCCCGACACGTTCGTCGCGGACCTGGCGGCGGTGCTCACGGAGGTCGTGTCCGACCCCGAGCGGGCGCGCGCCTACGGCGAGGCCGGACGCCGCCGCGCGGCGGAGGAGTTCAGCTGGCAGGCCATCGCGGATGCCACGACCGCGCTGTACCGCGAGGTGACCGGGAACTGAGTCCCGCCTGCCGTTAGGCTGGGGGCATGCCGCTGGTCCTGGAGTTCGCTGACGTCGTCGTCCGCCGCAACGCCCGCAACATCATCGATCATCTCGACTGGAGTGTCAGCGACGACCAGCGCTGGGTGATCCTCGGCCCGAACGGAGCCGGCAAGACGACGATCCTCCAGCTGGCGTCCACCCTGATCCACCCGACATCGGGCGCGGTGACCATCCTCGACGAGCAGCTGGGGCGCACCGACGTCTTCGAGCTGCGCCCCCGCATCGGCTTCGCGTCCTCCGCGATGGCCAAGCGCGTGCCCCCGGAGGAGACCGTCCTCGACGTCGTCCTCACCGCCGCGTTCTCGGTCCTCGGCCGCTGGAACGAGTCGTACGAGGCGATCGACGAGCGGCGTGCCCGGCGCGTGCTCGCCAACTGGCGCCTCGATCATCTCGCCGAGCGCACGTTCGGCACGTTGTCGGACGGCGAGCAGAAGCGCGTGCAGATCGCCCGGGCCGTGATGACCGATCCCGAGATCCTGCTGCTGGACGAGCCCACCGCGAGTCTCGACCTGGGTGCGCGAGAGGAGCTGCTCGCTCTGCTGAGCGGCTACGCGCAGGCTCCCTCGACGCCGGCGATGGTCATGGTGACCCATCACGTCGAGGAGATCCCGGTCGGCTTCACCCACGTGCTCCTGCTGCGCGACGGTCAGGCGGTGGCGGCGGGGCCCGTCGCCGAGGTCCTGACCTCCGAGAACCTGACCGCGACCTTCGGCGCCGAGATCGTGCTCACCGAGGTCGACGGCCGGTACGCCGCGCGCGCCGCGGTCGGCGCCTACTGACACGCACCCCCCCGCCGCGCGGCAACGGCACGGCCGGGAGGATGATAGAATCGTCGTTTGGTGCGCTCGCACCGCAGACTTCCACCCGCCCCTGGCAGAATCCAGGGCACTTGTGAGGAACCCAATGAAGACTGACATCCACCCCGACTACCAGGCCGTCGTGTTCCGCGACCTGGGCTCCGGCGACACCTTCCTGACCCGTTCGACGGTCACCAGCGACAAGACGATCGAGCTCGACGGTGTCACGTACCCCGTCATCGACGTCGAGATCTCGTCGGCGTCGCACCCGTTCTACACGGGCAAGCAGCGCATCATGGACTCGGCCGGCCGCGTCGAGAAGTTCAACCAGCGCTTCAAGAACTTCGGTGGCTCCAGCAAGTAAGCAGACCACCTCGAAGGCCCCGCTCCGGCGGGGCCTTCGTCTTTCCCGGCGTCTTTCCGGCGGTTCGGGTCGTGTGGGTTCGAGCAGGATCTCCTCCCCAACCGGCGGTGCGGCGAGTTGTCCACAGGAATTCGCGCTGACCGGGACATTTTTGGCGCGGATGTCGGAGGTCGAGGGAAGACTGGGGGTATGACGCACGCAGCGACGATCGCTCCCGACGGCCACGCCGACCAGGTGGAGTCGCTGCTGTGCGCGCTCGCCGACACGCGCCGCCGTCGTGCGGAACTCCATGCAGAGGAGGCGGCGTTGCTGGCAGCCGCGGTGGATCTGGCGCAGGCGCAGGTGGGCGGGGCTGGGCCGTCGACCGCGCGGGACATCCCGTTGCGGTCGTTGGCGGCGCAGATCGGTGTCGCGTTGCAGGTGACAGATCGCACGGTGCAACGGCGGATGTCGGACGCCGCGCTGCTCGTCAGCGGGTTTCCCGGCACGTTCGCGGCGCTGGGGGCGGGGGACATCTCCGCCGGACACATGCGGGAGATCATGGAGGCAGGTGCGCCGATCGTAGACGACGAGGTGCGGGCCGAGTTCGAGGCGGCGGCGGTCGAGGTGGCCCGGCGGGAGACACCGGGGCGGTTGCGGCCGGCGGTGCGCATGCTGGCGGCGCGACTGCATCCGGTGCCGTTGGCGGTCCGGCACGCGGAGGCGGCCTCGGCGCGTGACGTGTGGGTGCGGGACCTGGAGGACGGGATGGCGGAGCTGATCGCCACCCTGCCGGCGCACCTGGCCCACGGGATCCGCGACCGGCTCGACCGGATCGCTCGCGCCGACATCGACGCGCGCACCGTGATCGACACGGATGTCGGGGGTGACACGCTAGTACCCGAGCCCGCGGTCACGGACTGCCGTCGCATCGGTGAGGTGCGGGCGGACGCGTTCGCGGACCTGCTGCTGACCGGGCATGCGACCCCGGAGATCTCGAACGCGTCCTGGCCTGCGGGGGAGGCGATCGTCGCGCACGTGCAGGTCACGGTGCCGGTGATGGCGGTGCTCGGCGACGACAGTACCCCGGCCGAGATCGTGGGGCGCGCCCCGATCGACACCGCGACCGCGCTGCGGCTGGCGGGCACCGCGTCGGGGTGGGATCGGGTGCTCACCCATCCGGTCACCGGGAGCGTGCTGGCGGTCGACCGGTACCGGCCGTCGGATCAGCTGAAGCGGACGTTGCGGGTGCGTGACGAGCACTGTCGGTTCCCGGGCTGCCGGATGTCGACGAGCCGGTGCGACATCGACCACACCACCGCGCGGGAACACGACGGACCCACCGAGCTGACGAACCTCGCGCATCTCTGCCGACGGCACCACACCCTGAAGCATCACTCCGCGTGGCGGGTGAGACAGACACCCGACGGAGTGCTCCACTGGACCAGCCCGACCGGCCGCGAGTACCCCGACCAACCGGCACGCACCCTGGTCTTCGCCGTGGACTCCGATCCCGCACCACCACCGCCGTTCTGATCGCGGGGGCCCGCGGCCTCGTGTCAGGCTGTCGGCATGGACGACGTCGACAAGGACGAGCTCGCCGCGCTGCGTGAGCGTGCCTACGGCTCCGGAGCCGAGGGACTGAGCGATGCCGAGGCGGGGCGGCTGCGCGCGCTGGAGGAGCGCAGCCGGTCCTCGGCCCTCGGGGGACCACGTCGGGTGGAGTCCGTCGCCTCCCCCGGCGGGGCCGCCGCGACATCGGTGGCGCCACCGGTTCCCGTCGACGAGGCGCACACGAGCCACGCGGGACCCGACTCCGTTCAGGCGGCACCGCTCATGGCGCCGGAGTCTGGCGCTGCAGTGTCCGGGACGGCGAAGCTCCTCTTCGTAGTGGCCGCCGCGCTCATCCCGGTGGCCGCGGTCGGAGGCTTCCTGGCGGCGTCCGCGTTCGGCGAGGCACCTGCCGCGGTGACGCCGACGGCGCTCGCGATGGCGGACGATGTCGACGTCGAGCTCCGCGAACAGCAGCGCGCGCAGGTCACGGAGTTCCAGGAGTGGGACGACGATGTCACCTTCTGGGGCGCGGTCGAGGACCTCTCCCTGTGGTGGGGGACCGCTGACGGCACCACCTGTGTCGTGGTCGTCCTCGACGCAGGTGGTGCCGTGCCGATCTGCGCGGACAGCGACGCCGCACGCGCGCAGGGCATCCGGGAAGAGGTGGAGTTCTTCCATGTCGAGAGCGACGTCCCCGGCGCCGAAGGTCTGATCGACGTCACGGATGTGCCGTCGACGCGCGTCGTCTTCGCCGGCAATCCCTACACCGGGCAGTTCATCCTGCTGCGCGACCGCTGATGCTCAGCGGATCGGCCAGCTGCCGTCGAGCGCGTCGGCGGGATCGAGACGGCCGACGCGGATGAAGTACTCGGTGAGGCTCTCCGCCTGCGACCGCGCCCAGCCGATCTGCTGGGTGTGGAGCTCCTCAACGGCCTCCGGAAGGCGGAATCGTCCCGCCAGCGCCTGCGCGACGCGACCCGCGGCGATCGCATCGGCGGAGGCGTCATGCGCCCCCTCGAGGACCACCTGGTAGTGCGCAGCGACCACCTCCAGGGTGCGCTTGCCCTTGCGGTAGCGATCCATCGCCTTGTCGAGCACGAGCGGATCGATCACCGGCGACGGGTCGGCGATCGGAGCGACGCCGTGCCGGAGCGCATCGTGCTTGAGGAGGGAGAAGTCGTACGGCGCGTTGTAGGCGACGACGGGGATCCCGGCATCGAACAGGGCGCGCAGCTCGGCGACGACCTCGGCGACCACCTCGCGGGCAGGGCGGCCGTGCGCGCGGGCGTGGGCCGTGGTGATCCCGTGGACGGCCGTCGCTCCCGCGGGGATCTCGACGCCGGGGTCCGCCAGCCACGTCCGGGCGCGGACGAGCGTGCCGGTGTGGTCGAGGACGCCGACGTGCGCGGTGACGACGCGGTCTGCCCGCACATCGACGCCGGTCGTCTCCAGGTCGAACACGCCCACCGACCGCGCCCATGCCGGAAGAGCCGGCGCCGCGGCGGGCGTCGCCGCTCGCGTGCTCAGCCCGAAGTCGTCGTCATCCCACAGGGGGAGCGGCTCGGGGTACCACGCGTCCATGCCAACGACGCTAGGGGGACGCGCCGACATCGCGTGGCAGCGCCACGCTCGGCTCGTAGACTCGACGGGTGGCCGTTCAGAACCCCTATGCCGATCGCCTCGGGCGGATCCCCGTCGAGCGCCACGAGGTGGAGGTCCTCGGCGGGCGCACGGCCTACTGGGTCTACGGGCCCGCGGACGCCGCGACCACTATCCTCGCCGTGCACGGCTTCCGCGGCGACCACCACGGCCTCGAGCCGGTCGTCGCCTTCCTCGACGGCATCCGGGTCATCTCCCCGGACCTTCCCGGGTTCGGCGAGACCGCGCCCCTGCCGGGACGCACGCACACCCTCCAGACCTACGCCGATTGGCTCCGGGAGTTCGCGGCGGCCGCGGCTCCGGAGGCGATCGTGCTCGGCCACTCCTTCGGGTCGATCGTCTCGGCGGCTGCCGTCGCCGGCGGACTCCCCACCGAGCGGCTGATCCTCGTCAACCCGATCGGTGCGCCGGCGCTCGAGGGGCCGCGCGGCATCCTCACCCGCCTGGCGGTCCTCTACTACTGGGCCGGAGCGAAGCTTCCGCGCGTCCTCGGTGAGGCCGTGCTGCGCAGCCGCCTGATCGTGCGCGTCATGAGCGTCTCCATGGCCAAGACCCGGGATCGCCGGCTGCGCGCCTTCATCCACGGGCAGCACGACGACTACTTCTCCGGGTTCGCCGATCGCGACGTGCTCCGCGACGCGTTCGTGGCCTCGGTCTCCCACGACGTGCGCCGCTACGCTCCGGCGATCGACCAGCCCACGCTGCTGATCGCCGCCGACCGCGACGACATCACGCCGATCGCCGCGCAGCGTCACCTGCGCGAGCTGTTCCCGCAGGCCGAGCTGGTCGAGATCGCCGGAGTCGGACACCTGATCCACTACGAGACGCCGCAGCAGGCGGCATCGGCGGTCACGCGCTTTCTCGCGCCCTCCGACGCCGGTACGCGTTGACATTCATGCGGTTGCCGCAGTTGCCGGTGTCGCAGTAGCGCTTCGAGCCGTTCTTCGAGTAATCCACGTACACGGAACGGCAGTCGTCCGCGTCGCAGATGCGCACGCGATCCCACTGGTCGGCACGGATCACCTCGACGAACGCCATCGCCGCCTCCACGAGGATGCGCGTCGCCAGAGGCGCCGTCTCCTCCGTCGCGTGAATGTGCCAGTCGTACGCGTCGTGGATCACGAGCTGCGGCATCGCGCGCCCGTCGCGGAGCATCGCGTTGACGAGGGGGACGGCGCCGTCGCGGTCGACGTCCCAGAGCGCGCGCAGCGGACCGCGAATGCCGCGCACCGCGGTGAGCTCCTTCTCGTCGCGCATCATCGCGCCGGTGAACGGGAACTCCGTGAGGTAGGCCGCCATGTCGTCCTGCGAGGTGAGGCGGTCGACACCCTCCGAATCCGTGTCGGGGAGGGTGTTCACGAGCGCGACGGCGGCACGCAGCGACAGTTCCGTGTCACGAATGAAGACCATGTTGACTCCTGACGAAGGTGAGCGCTACTGTCACCAGTGTAAACAACGGTCACTCATGACAGGCAGGATTCCCGTGACCCAGACCGCTCCGCTCGCCGTCGTGGCGATCCCCAGCCGGACCGCCGAGCCCGGAGCCGCGCGCCGCCGCACCGCGGGCGTCACCATGGCCGTCGTGTCCGCACTCGCCTTCTCGTCCAGCGGACCGCTCGTCAAGCCGTTGCTGGAGGCGGGCTGGTCGCTGTCGGCGGCTCTCATCGTGCGCATGGGTCTCGCCGCCCTCGTCCTGTCGCCTGCGCTGGTGCGCGCGGTGCTGCGCGAACGCGGCTTCCTGCGCCGCCACGGCCTCGCGCTCCTGGCCTTCGGCCTCATCCCGGTCGCGGGGTGTCAGCTGCTCTTCTTCTCCGCGATGCAGCGGATGCCCGTCGCCGTCGCCCTGCTCATCCAGTACCTCGCCCCGGTGTTCCTGGTGGCCTTCGTCTGGCTGCGCACCCGCCGCGCGCCCTCGCGTCTCGTGGTGGTCGGCTCGGCCGTCGCGATCGCGGGGCTCGTGCTCGTCGTGGACATCTCGGGGGCGCGGTTCGATCTTCTCGGCACACTGCTGGCGCTGGGCGCCGCGCTGTGCGTCTGCGTGTACTTCGTCATGTCGGAGCGCACCGGCGACGACCTTCCGCCCCTCGCCCTCGCCTCGGGCGGCCTGCTCGTCGGCGCGGTGTTCACCGCCGTGCTCGCGGCGATCGGCGTCCTGCCCTTCTCGGCCCCCGACATCACGGTCGCATTCCGCGGTGTCGAGGTCCCGGGCTGGCTTCCGCTGCTGTGGGTCGGAGCCGTAGGGACCACGGTCGGCTACGCGCTCGGCGTCATGGCGGTGCCGCGCACCGGATCCCGGCTGGCGTCCTTCGTGGGTCTGTCCGAGGTCCTCTTCGCGCTCATGTTCGCCTGGCTGCTGCTGGCCGAGACGCCGGCGCCGATCCAGTTCCTCGGCGGGGGGCTGATCCTCGCCGGGGTGGTGCTCGTCCGCCTCGACGCCGACGCCCCGCCGGAGGTCACTGCTCCCGTCGAGCCGCTTCCAGGAGGGGGCGCACCCGGTACCCGATGACCTCGCCCATGACGAGCGAGGTCTCCGTGCGCTCGACGCCGTCGATCGACAGGATGCGGGCGTCGATGCCGAACAGGTGCTGCGTATCGCGCGCGGCGACGCGCGCCAGCAGGTCGACCTGGCCGCTCAGCCCGTGCGCCTGCAGGACTTCGGGGATCCGGGCCAGCTCCTCCGTGATGCGCGGGAGGTCCGCCTGCCGCACGACGATGCTGATCATCGCCTCGATCGGATAGCCGAGCGCCTCGGGCGCCATCGCGCGCTCGAAGGACCCGAACACGCCGGAGCGCTCGAGCTTCGCCATGCGCGCCTGCACGGTGTTGCGCGACAGGCCGAGCCGCTCGGCGAGGGCGACGACCGTCGCGCGGTGATCGTCGGCGAGCGCATCGAGCAGCTCGAGATCGACGTGATCGAGAGAACCCATAGTGCGAAACGATAGCAGGACGATCGCGGTCATACTGCGCAACATGCTCAACGCGTTCGCCATTGCTTGAGCTAGGTGCGCCAGCGACGTAGCCTCGGGTCACCGGCGACGAGGCCGGAGACTGTGCTTCGACGGCGCTCTCCACAAGAGCGCGCCGCCACCCGCAGAAGGGACGACGATGACGTACACCCCGACAACCGATGCCGAGCACCGCTCGGATCTCGACGAACCCGTGCAGCTGCTCACGCCGGCAGGCGAGCGGCGCCGCGATCCGCGCCTGGACGAGTGGGCCGACGACCTCGACCTCGACGCGCTGCGAGGGCTCTACCGCGACATGACGCTCGCCCGTCGCGTCGACGCCGAGGGCGTCGCACTGCAGCGGCAGGGCCAGCTCGGCCTGTGGGCGCCCGCGCAGGGCCAGGAGGCGATCCAGGTCGCGAGCGCTCGAGCCTGCCGCGCGGACGACTTCCTGTTTCCGAGCTATCGCGAGCACGGCGTGCTGCTCGTCCGCGGCGCGGCTCCGGCCGACCTCGTCCTCTCCTGGCGCGGCGAGGTGGCTTCGACCTACGACCCGGCCGAGCTCCGCGTCGCGCCCCCGCAGATCATCATCGGCGCGCAGACCCTCCACGCGGTGGGGTACGCCATGGGCATCCAGCGCGACGGCGCCGACCAGGTGGCCGTCGCGTACTTCGGCGACGGTGCGACCAGCCAGGGCGACGTCAACGAGGCCATGGTGTTCGCGGCCTCGTTCTCCGCCCCGGTCGTCTTCGTCTGCTCCAACAACCACTGGGCGATCTCCGAGCCGGTGACCGTCCAGGCGGCGCACCCGATCGCCGGACGCGCACCCGGATTCGGGATCCCCAGCATGCGCGTCGACGGCAACGACGCGATCGCCTGCACCGCGGCCATGCGCTGGGCCCTCGACCACGCCCGCAGCGGCGGGGGACCGGTCTTCCTCGAGGCCGTCACGTACCGCATGGGACCGCACACGACCTCCGACGATCCGTCGCGGTACCGGTCGAACGACGAGGTCGACCGCTGGCGGGCGAAGGATCCGCTGGCCCGTCTCGAGGCGCTGCTGCGCGCCGAGGGCGCGTTCGACGACGCCTTCCGCGCGGACGTCGACGCCGACGCGCTGTCGTACACGACGCAGATGCGCTCCGCCGCGATCGACGCGGTCTCGGCGCCGCCCCTGTCGGTGCTCGATCACGTCTATGCGGAGCCCCACAGCGGACTCGACGAACAGCGCCGCCGGTTCTCGGCCTATCTCGACGGCTTCGGGGACGACGAGGGAGGTGCACGATGACGAGCATCACGACGGGGAAGGCCTCGCTGACGATGGGCAAGGCGCTCGGAGCGGGCCTCCGGCGCGCCATGGCGGACGATGAGCGGGTGCTCGTGATGGGCGAGGACATCGGCAAGCTCGGCGGCGTCTTCCGGATCACCGACGGACTGCTCGACGAGTTCGGGCCGGCGCGCGTGATCGACACTCCGCTGGCGGAGTCCGGGATCGTGGGCACGGCCGTGGGTCTCGCGCTGCGCGGGTTCCGCCCGGTGGTCGAGATCCAGTTCGACGGCTTCGTCTACCCGGCCTTCGACCAGATCGTGTGTCAGGTCGCGAAGCTCCACTACCGCACGCGCGGCCGGGTGCGGATGCCGATCACCATCCGCATCCCGTGGGCCGGCGGAGTCGGCGCCGCGGAGCACCACTCCGAGTCGCCCGAGGCGTACTTCGTCCACACCGCCGGGCTGCGGGTGGTCGCGGTGTCCAATCCGCAGGACGCCTACACGATGCTGCGGCAGGCGATCGCCAGCGACGATCCCGTCGTCTTCTTCGAGCCCAAGCGTCTCTACCACGCCAAGGGCGACGTGGACCTGGACGCGCACATCGCCGACGCGGCTCCCATGGGACTCGCCCGTGTGGTGCGACAGGGGACGGACGTGACGCTGCTGACGTACGGCGCGCAGGTCGCCACCGCGATGGATGCGGCGACGGCGGCCGAGGACGAGGGCGTCTCGATCGAGGTCATCGACCTGCGCTCGCTCTCGCCGGTCGACTACCGCACGGTCACCGCGTCCGTCCGCAAGACGGGTCGCGTGGTCATCACCCATGAGGCGCCCGGCGAGGCGGGGATGGCGGCGGAGCTCATCGCGAGCATCACCGAGCAGTGCTTCCACCACCTCGAGGCGCCGCCCCTGCGTGTCACCGGGCACGACATCCCGTATCCGCCGGCGAAGCTCGAGAAGCACCACCTGCCGGATCTCGATCGGATCCTCGATGCCGTCGACCGCGTGCTCGACCGTCCGAACAGCTTCCCGGAGGTGGCGCCGTGATCGCCGAGTTCCGTCTGCCCGACCTCGGGGAGGGGCTCCCCGAGGCGGAGATCGTCCACTGGCATGTCGCACCCGGAGACACCGTCGAGCTGAATCAGACGATCGCCGAGGTGGAGACGGCCAAGGCCATCGTCGACCTGCCCTCTCCGTACGCCGGCGTCGTCCGCGACGTGAGCCACGCCGCGGGCGACGTCGTCGCGGTCGGCGAGCTGCTCATCTCCTTCGAGGTCCCCGGCGCGGACGACTCCGGCGCGCCCGGGTCCGGCGTCGAGGCGGGCGCCGGCCCGTCGACGGCGGCGGGAGCCGATGACGACGTGCAGACGCCGAACCTCGTGGGATACGGGGCTGCGCCTCGGACATCGGCTCGCCCGCAGCGTCGCACCCGGGGAGGGCGCCCCGCTGCGGGCCCGGACACCGCGGTGCTGGCCGCCGCCCCGCACGACGCGGTGGTGCCGAGCGAGCCGGAGCAGGTGCGACAGGAGCGGCCGCGTTCGACACCGCCCGTGCGCAAGCTCGCGAAGGACCTCGGGATCGATCTTGCCCTCGTGCCCGCTTCGGGATCGCACGGTGTGATCACCCGCGCCGACGTGGAGGCCCACGCTCTCCGCGCGGCAGCCGGCGCGCCCGGCGCGCCAGGCGCGTCCGACGCGGCCACGCCGGCGTCGGCGGCGGATCCCGTCGCCTCGGCCGCACCGCCCTCCGCGGCGGCCCGCGAGACGCGGATCCCCATCCGCGGGGTCCGCAAGGCGACTGCCGCCGCGATGGTGCGGAGCGCCTTCACCGCGCCGCACGTGACGACGTTCCTGACCGTGGACGTGACCGCCACGATGCGGCTGATCGAGGCCCTTCGCGCCGACAGGAGGCTGGAGGGCCACCGCATCGGCGTGCTGGCCGTCGTCGCGAAGGCGGTCTGCCTCGCACTGTCGCGCCACCCGGCGCTGAACTCGCGGTGGGACGAGCAGGCGGGCGAGATCGTCCAGTTCGGCTACGTCAACCTCGGCATCGCGGCGGCCACCGAGCGTGGGCTGGTGGTCCCGAACATCAAGGACGCCGACGCCCTCGATCTCGTGGCGCTCTCCGACGCGCTGGCCGACCTCGCCCGCGTCGCCCGCGACGGCCGGTCGGGTCTCGACCAGCTCAGCGGCGGAACGTTCTCGATCACGAACTTCGGCGTCTTCGGCGTCGATGCGGGAACGCCGATCCTCAACCCCGGCGAGGCGGGGATCCTGGGAATCGGCACGGTCCGTCGCCAGCCGTGGGAGCACGAGGGCGAGATCGCGCTGCGCGATGTCATGACGCTCAGCCTGTCGTTCGACCACCGACTCGCGGACGGCGAGCAGGGATCGCTCTTCCTCCGCGATGTCGCCGACATCCTGCGCGAGCCGGGCCGGGCGATGCTGCTGCGCTGAGCGGCCGAAGGCATGGCCCTCGCCGCTAGTCCGACAGGGCGGCGAGGGCCATGCCCCGCAGGATGCCGTGAAGACCTTCGGTGTCGGTCGTCCCGCGCGCGGTCCGCACGGTGTGCGGCGTCGAGTTGATCAGGCCGAGCGCGGCATGGGCGCGGACGCGGAGCTCGTCGTGGCTGCGCTGCGGATGGCGCGGGGCGAGTGCCGCCGTCCAGACCTCCACGTAGTCGCGCTGGAGCGCGCGGACCGTCTCCCTGTCCAGCGGGGTCAGGCTTGCGAGGTCGCGGTCCTGCACACGGATCACGTCGGATTCGGCCAGGGCGAAGTCGACGTGGAAGTCCACGAGCGCGGCGAGGCGGTGCTCGGGGCCTGCCGCGTCGTCCGTCACGGCACGCCCGCCGACGAGCAGTCGCTCGCTCACGCCCACGAGGATCTCCGCGAGGAGCGCCTGCTTGTTGGCGAAATGCCGGTAGACGGCGGGTCCGCTCACACCGACGGCAGCGCCGAGCTCCTCCAGGCTGACGCCCGCGAAGCCTCGCTCGGCGAACAGTCGCGCCGCAGCATGCAGCAGAGAACGGTGCCGGTCGGCCTTGGCGCGATCACGTTCGGTCACACCCGTTGCCATCTCAGTTACTCCTCGCTAACCTGATGGTGTCAGTTAGTGAAACCTAACCGGTCGCGCTCCGTGCGGACAACGGCCGTGACGCGATCGTGACGTCGATGGAGATGACATGGCCCTCAGCACCGCCCGGCTGGATCTGACCGAGGAGGAGCGCGAGCTCTCCGCGCTCGTCCGCCAGTTCGCCGACGAGGTCGTCGCGCCCACGTCCTACGAGGCGGACCGCACGAAGACGCTGCCCTGGGACGTGATCGCGCAGATGGGGGAGATGGGCCTGTTCGGCCTTCCGTTCCCCGAGGAGTACGGCGGGCAGGGAGGCGACTACTTCGCCCTGTGCCTGGCCATCGAAGCGCTCGCGCGCGTCGACCAGTCGATCGCGATCACGCTCGAGGCCGCGGTGAGCCTCGGCGCCATGCCCGTCTTCCGCTTCGGCACCGAGGAGCAGAAGCACGAGCTGCTCCCGCAGCTGCTCAGCGGCGAGGGCCTCGCCGCGTTCGGGCTCACCGAGCCGGAGGCGGGCTCGGACGCCGGCGCCACCCGCACGACGGCCAGGCGCGAGGGCGAGGAATGGGTGATCGACGGCGCGAAGCAGTTCATCACGAACTCGGGAACACCCCTGACGCGGTTCGTCACCGTCACGGCCGTGACGGGGGAGCGCGACGGTCGCAAGGAGATCTCGACGATCATCGTCCCGTCGGACACGCCGGGCTTCACCGTCGGCCCTGCGTACGACAAGGTGGGCTGGCACGCCTCGGACACCCACCCCCTCTCGTTCTCGGGCGTCCGGGTCCCGGCCGGGAACCTGCTGGGGGAGCAGGGTCGAGGGTTCGCCAACTTCCTCCACATCCTCGACGAGGGCCGCATCGCCATCGCGGCCCTCTCGACCGGGGCCGCCGAGGGGTGTCTGGAGGCAGCGGTCGACTATGCGCGACAGCGCACCGTGTTCGGCGAGCCGCTCGCGTCGCGCCAGAGCGTGCAGTTCACTCTCGCGCGGATGCAGCAGCGCGTTCACGTGTCGCGCCTGGCCTGGCAGCACGCCGCGCGCCTGCGCGACGCCGGGCAGCCGTTCAAGGCCGAGGCCGCGATCGCGAAGCTCACCGCCAGCGACGCCGCGATGGACAACGCTCGGGAGGCGACCCAGATCTTCGGGGGCAACGGCTTCATGAACGAGTACCCGGTCGGCAGGCACTACCGCGACTCCAAGATCCTCGAGATCGGCGAGGGCACGAGCGAGGTCCAGCTGCTGGTGATCGCGCGCGCGCTCGGCGTGGCATGATCCGGGTAGCGTGACAGCGTGAGCCAGCATTCCGGATTCGAGCAGCCAGGGACCGCCGTCCCCGGCCCGGCGCTCCTGTTCTGCCCCGCCGATCGCCCGGAGCGGTTCGAGAAGGCGCTCGCCCGGGCCGACGGGGTCATCCTCGATCTCGAGGACGCCGTCGCGGCGGATGCCAAGGCCGCCGCTCGCGGACATCTCATCGACGCGCAGCTCGACCCGGACCGTGTGGTCGTGCGCGTCAACCCGCCGGGGAGCGAGGACTTCGACGCCGACATGGCCACGCTGTCGCAGACCGACTTCCGGACCGTCATGGTCGCGAAGGCCTCGTCGCCCAAGCGCATCCGCCGCCTCGATCCCCGCTTCGCCGTGATCGCGCTGTGCGAGACGGCCGCGGGCGTCGCTGCGGCCGAGAAGCTCGCCGCACTCGACAACGTCGTCGCGCTGATGTGGGGCGCGGAGGATCTCGTGGCCTCGCTCGGCGGCACCTCCAGTCGCAAGCGCGGCGGAGGCTACCGCGACGTGGCCCGCTTCGCGCGGGCGCGCGTCCTGCTGGCGGCGGGCGCGGCCGGCAAGGCGGCGATCGACGCCGTCCACCTCGACATCGGCGACGAGCGCGGCCTGCGCCGCGAGGCCCGTGACGCCGCCGCGAGCGGATTCACCGCCACCGCCTGCATCCATCCGGCTCAGGTGCCGGTCGTGCGCGACGCGTACCGTCCCGACGCCGCGACGCTCGCGTGGGCCCGCGGGGTGCTGGCGGCGTCGCAGGGCGAGCGCGGCGTCTTCCGCCACGACGGCGTCATGGTCGACGAGCCCGTGCTGAGGCACGCGCGCGCGGTGCTGCAGCGCGCGGACTGAGTGCGGCGACCGGCCCCGGTCGGCCTGGGTCAGCCCCGGATGCCGGCGTAGTCGAGCAGGCTGAGACGGTCGCGCTCCACGAGGAAGGTGTGCGCCGATCCGTTCGCGAGGCGCTCGCCCGGGGCGGGGAACTCGCCTGCCGTGGCGTGCCGGATGAGTTCGCGGATGAGCGCGCCGTGGGAGACGACGACGAGCGAGGGCGCGGAGGGGAACGTCGCGCGCCGCGCATCGCGGATCGCGGCGCGCAGTCCGGCGAGCGCCCGCACCCGGACATCGGCCCACGCCTCGGCGTTCGGTACCACCGCGTGGTCCCAGTCGCCCCAGCGCTCGCGGAACGAGCCGATGTCGACCCCCTCGGCGTCGCCGTAGTTGCGCTCCCTCAGCTGTGCGTAGGCGCGCGGCTCCGCGGCACCCAGCCCCTCGGCGATGATCGCCGCGGTCTCGCGGGCCCGGGACAGATCGCTCGATGCGACGACGAGGGGCGCGTCCCCGGCCAGTCGCTCGCGCAGCAGGTCGGCCGCGTCGCGGGCCTGCCGCCGGCCGGTGTCGTTCAGGGGGATGTCGGTGGAACCCTGGATGAGGCGGCGGAGGTTCCAGTCGGTCTCGCCGTGGCGGACGAGGGTCAGGGTGGTCACCCTTCGAGCCTAACCGCGTCGCAGGCGCCGTCGGCGGCCGCGGGGCCGGCGGCGCACGGCGGCCTCACCTCAGCGCGGTGAGGGCCGTGCTGAGCACCTGCAGGACCTCGGTGGTGCCGGCATCGATCTTCACGGTCGCCTTCGCGTCGGCGCGCGTGTGGCCGCGGTTGACGATCACGACCGGCAGCTTGCGGCGGCGGGCGCGCTCGACCAGCCGCACGCCCGAGTTGACCACCAGAGACGAACCCGCCACGAGCAGGGCGTCGCTGGTGCGGACGAGCTGCTCGGCCTCGTTGAACTTCTCCACCGGCACGAACTCCCCGAAGAACACCACATCGGGCTTGAGCATGCCGCCGCAGACGCTGCACGCGGGGATCACGAAGCCGTCGCTGGACTCGGGGAGCACGTCTCCGTCCGGGCCCAGCCTCACGCTCTCCGGCACGGTGATCCAGGGGTTGTCGGCCTCCACGCGCACGGCGAGATCGCGACGATCGAACACCTGACCGCAATGGGTGCAGAACACGCGGCGCATCGTCCCGTGGAGCTCCACCACCCGGCGGCTCCCCGCGCGCACGTGCAGGCCGTCGACGTTCTGCGTGACGACGCCGGTGGCGACGCCGGCGCGTTCCAGCGCGGCGATGGCCTCGTGGCCGCCGTTGGGCGCCGACGCGGCGAACGTGCGCCAGCCGAGATGGCTTCCCACCCAGTACCGACGGCGTGCGTCCTCGCTCGAGAGGAACTGCTGCACGGTCATGGGGGTGCGGGTCGGCGCGCCCTTGCCGCGGTAGTCGGGGATCCCGGAGTCGGTCGAGACGCCGGCGCCGGTGAGGACGGCGATGCGCCGCCCCGCGAGCGCGTCCACGGCGCGGCCGAGCGCGGCGGCCGTGCCGTGATCGAGGTCGAGCACGCTCACCATCGTCGCCCCCCCTCTCGTCGCGTCACCTCGACACTACGCCCGCAGGTTTTCGGGCATGTTACGGCACGCGCCTCGCCGGGCCTCCGTCGAGGCGGACAGGGGGCGAGGCGGACAGGGACGAGGCGGACGGGGGACGAGGCGGACGGGAGCGCGGCGGCGTGCGACAGTGGAGGGATGGACATCGCCCGGATCGACGACGCCGCCGATCCGCGGCTGGCCGACTACCGCGACCTGACGGACATCGCCCTGCGGCGGGTGCTCGAGCCGGCCGGAGGGCTGTACATCGCGGAGTCGGCGAAGGTGCTCGCCCGCGCGCTCGCAGCAGGTCACCGGCCCCGCTCGGTGCTCGTCCAGGAGAAGTGGCTCGACGAGGCGGACGCGCTGCTCTCCTCGTCGGGCGCCGGCGACGTGCCGGTGTACGTCGTGTCCGGCACCGTCGCCGAGGCGCTCACCGGGTACGCGGTCCACCGCGGGGTCCTCGCGGCGATGCACCGGCCGGCCCTCCCTGCGGTGGTGGAGGTCGTGGCCGGGGCGCGCACGGTGCTCGTCCTCGAGGACATCGTCGACCACACCAATGTGGGTGCCGCGTTCCGCGCGGCGGCGGGACTCGGCGCCGATGCGGTGCTCGTGACCCCCAGGTGCGCCGATCCGCTCTACCGCCGCAGCGTGCGGGTGAGCATGGGCACCGTGTTCCAGGTGCCGTGGACGCGCCTTCCCGCGTGGCCCGAGGCGGGAGCGGTGCTGCACGACGCCGGACTCCATGTGGCCGCCCTCGCCCTCGCCGACGACGCGGTCCCGCTCGACGCGTTCGTCGCGGACCGCCCCGAGCGCGTGGCCCTGCTCCTGGGCACCGAGGGCGACGGATTGTCGAGGCGCGCACTGGCCGCCGCCGACACCGTGGTCACGATCCCCATGGCGGGCGGAGTGGACTCGCTGAACGTCGCCGCCGCGACCGCGGTCGCGCTGTGGGCTCTCCGCCCCGCTGGGGGCGACGCCGTCTGACGTCCGCTACGCCGGTGAGCCCGGCGAGGCGTTGCGATCGCGTGCGGGCGCCACCGTCTCGATGGGGAGGGCGTCGGGACGCTTGGCCGCGATGTGGTCGCCCGAGGACTGGTGGCGGAGACGGCGCAGCACCCAGGGGACGAGGTACTGGCGTGCCCAGACGATGTCGTTGCCGCGCGCGGCGCGCCAGGTGATCGTGGGGAGCGGGTCGGGCTGCATCGGCTGCAGGTCGTTGGGCACGTTGAGCGCGCGCAGCACCATCCGCGCGACCTCGTGGTGGCCCAGCGCGTTGTAGTGCAGGCGATCGTCGTCGAAGAAGCGCATGTCCTGCACCTCCTTGAGCGCCCACTGGTCGGCGACGATGCAGTCGTGCCGGTCGGCGATGGCCCGGATGTTCTCGTTGTAGATCGCCACGCGTCCGCGGATGCCGCGGAACACCGGCGTGAAGTTCGTGTCGATTCCGGTGAACACCACGACCGTCGCGCCCTGCGACGAGAGGCGCACGACGGCGTCCTCGAACTGCGCGGCCACCTCGTCCGGGTCGCCGCCGGGGCGGATGACGTCGTTGCCGCCCGCGGAGAAGGTGACGAGGTCGGGGGAGAGCGCCACCGCCGGCTCGACCTGGTCGGCGACGATCTGACCGATGAGCTTCCCCCGCACCGCGAGGTTCGCGTAGGCGAAGTCGTCCACCTGCGAGCCGAGGACCTCCGCGACGCGGTCAGCCCAGCCGCGATGGCCGCCGTCGGGCCCCGGGATCGGGTCGCCGATGCCCTCGGTGAACGAGTCTCCGATGGAGACCATCCGCCGCCAGGGGTGCGCGATCTCATTCGGCACATACGGAGTGCGGTGGTCGTCGGACGAGGGTTCGTTTCTGCGCATGTCTCTTCCTCGGCAGCGAGTGCCGTCCTGGGGGTCGCTTCGAGGCTACTCCCGCTCGCGAGCGTCTAGGGTGGTCACTCGTGACAGGGGACGAGCAGACGCATTTCGGCAGCTTCGCCGCCGAGCATCTGTCGCCGTCGTTCCCGCAGCGCGCCCCCTGGGGAACGGCGCAGAACCTCCGCGCCTGGCAGGCAGAGGCGCTGGAGGCCTACTTCGCCGCGGACGGCCCCGACGGCGTCGGGAACGGCCCGCGGGACTTCCTCGCCGCCGCCACGCCCGGCGCCGGCAAGACGACCTTCGCACTCCGGCTGGCCTCCGAGCTCCTGCGCCGGGGCGTCGTGGACCGCATCGTGGTGGTCGCGCCCACCGAGCACCTCAAGACGCAGTGGGCCGACGCCGCCGCCCGGGTCTCGATCCGGCTCGACCCCCGCTTCAGCAACCGGCACCACGCACCCGCTCGGCACTACCACGGCGTCGCAGTCACGTACGCCCAGGTGGCGGTGAAGGCATCGGTCCATCAACGCCTGGTGATGGACGCGCGCACGCTCGTGATCCTCGACGAGGTCCATCACGGCGGTGACGCGCTGAGCTGGGGAGAGGCCCTCCGCGAAGCCTACGGCCGGGCCACCCGCCGTCTCCTCCTGTCGGGAACGCCCTTCCGCAGCGACACGGCACCCATCCCGTTCGTCGAGTACCACCCGAATGCCAAGGGGATCCGGCTCTCGAAGACCGACTACAACTACGGCTACGGGCGCGCACTCGCCGACGGCGTCGTCCGCCCGGTGCTCTTCCTCGTCTACGCGGGCAAGATGCGGTGGCGCACGCGCGCGGGCGACGAGCTCGAGGCCCACCTCGGCCAGGACAACACGAAGGACATCACCGCTCAGGCGTGGCGGACGGCCCTCGACCCGGAAGGCGACTGGATCCCGGCGGTGCTGCAGTCCGCCGACCGCCGCCTGAGCGAGGTGCGCCAGGACGTGCCCGACGCGGGCGGCCTCGTCATCGCGACCGACCAGACCGCGGCCCGCGCGTACGCGGCGATCCTGCGCGAGATCACCGGTGAGCCGCCGACCGTCGTGCTCTCCGACGACAAGGCCGCCTCGGGGCGCATCGAGACGTTCGCCCAGTCGACGTCGCGGTGGATGGTGGCGGTGCGCATGGTGTCCGAGGGCGTGGACGTCCCGCGCCTGGCGGTCGGGGTGTACGCCACGAGCGCGTCGACGCCGCTGTTCTTCGCCCAGGCCATCGGGCGCTTCGTGCGCGCTCGCCGCCGCGGCGAGACGGCCTCCGTGTTCCTTCCGAACGTCCCGCAGCTGCTCGGGCTCGCCGGGGAGCTGGAGCGCGAGCGCGACCACGCCCTCGACCGCGAGAGCGACGGCGAGGACGGACTCGACGACGACCTCCTCGAGTCCGCTGAGCGGGAGGACAAGGCCTCCGACGCGCTGACCGAGGAGTTCACGTACCAGGCGCTGGGCTCGGTCGCCCACTTCGACCGCGTGCTCTACGACGGCAAGGAGTTCGGTCAGCTCGCTGTCCCGGGCACGCCGGAGGAGGAGGAGTTCCTGGGACTGCCGGGACTCCTCGAACCCGAGCACGTCCACGAGCTGCTCATGCAGCGCCAGGCGCGTCAGTCCCGTCACCGACGCCTGCGCGAGAAGTCGGCGGATGTCGCCGCACCGGGAGCGCCCGCCGACGACCTGCCCGCGCCGCTGCATCGCACGCTGCGGGAGCAGCGCCAGCTGCTCAACAGCCTGGTCGGCCTGTATGCGCGACAGAGCGGGGAGCCGCACGGCGCCGTGCACGCCGAGCTGCGTCGCGTGTGCGGGGGCCCCGAGGTCGCTCGCGCGACCGTGGCGCAGCTGCAGGCGCGGATCGACGTGATGCGGCGACGCGTCCGGGCCTGAGGGCGCACCGCGTCACCCGCGTCCGGTTCGGATCCCCGAAATGCTGGCAATGCCGCAAAACGGCGGATCCGGCCCCCGCGCGCCGATTACCGTGAACGGGTGAGCACGACTCCGCCATCCGGACCGACCCCCGCCGAGCCGACCTCCCGCGACCGGCGCCGCTGGGCCCAGTACCTCGTGGACGAGCGCAGCGAGGCCCGGGTCTACCGGGAGCTCGCCGAGCGGCGCGAGGGCGAGGAGCGGCTCATCCTGCTCGCGCTCGCCGACGCCGAGGGGCGCCACGAGGCGCACTGGCTGGAACTGCTCGGCGGGGAGCCGGCGCGGCTGCCGTCGCCGAGTGCCGGCTCGAGGATCCTCGGCTGGATGGCGCGCCGGTTCGGCTCGATCTTCGTGCTCGCGCTGGCCCAGAACGCGGAGGCGCGGTCGCCGTACGACTCCGAGCCGTTCGCGACCTCGCGGATGGCCGCCGACGAGAAGATCCACGGCGAGGTCGTCCGCGGGCTCGCCGCGCGGGGGCGCCGCCGCCTGTCGGGCACGTTCCGCGCCGCCGTCTTCGGCGCCAACGACGGGCTCGTCTCCAACCTCGCGCTCGTCATGGGCATCGGTGCGACCGGCGTGGCCCCGCAGTTCGTCCTGTTCAGCGGGATCGCCGGCCTCCTCGCGGGGGCGCTCTCGATGGGGGCGGGGGAGTACGTCTCGGTGCGCTCGCAGCGCGAGCTGCTCGATGCGACCGAGCCGAACGACCACGCCGACGACGTCCTGGCGGAGCTGGACATCGATGCGAACGAGCTCGCGCTCGTCTACCGGACGCGCGGCATGGACGAAGAGGAGGCCATGGCGCACGCGCGAGAGATCGTCACCGCGGCCCAGGGCTCCGACACCGGCACTGCTGTCCGCGTGCACGAGCGCGGCGGCGACCACGAGGTGGTCGGCAGCGCGCTCGGAGCGGCGGGCTCGAGCTTCCTGTTCTTCGCCTCGGGCGCCATCATCCCCGTCCTGCCCTGGCTGTTCGGACTCTCGGGTCTTCCCGCCGTGGCCCTGGCCCTGGCGATGGTCGGCGTGGCGCTGCTGGCGACCGGGGCGACCGTCGGACTGCTGTCGGGGGCGCCGCCGCTGCGGCGCGGGCTCCGGCAGCTCGCGATCGGGTTCGGGGCGGCGGCGATCACCTACCTCCTCGGCCTGCTGTTCGGGGTGTCCGTCGCCTGAGGCCGGGTTCGGAGCCGCGCACGGAACGTGCTAGGCTCGATCCTCGGTTGGTGACAACCACACACCCATGCGCGGGTGGCGGAATAGGTAGACGCGCTAGCTTGAGGTGCTAGTGCCCGTATAGGGCGTGGGGGTTCAAGTCCCCCCTCGCGCACAGAACGAAAAGGGTCCCGATCGGGGCCCTTTTCGCATTCCCGGGGATGGCGGGGCGGCGCGGCCCGCTCCGGTAGCGTGGAGCGCATGTCCGAGCCCGACGAACTGCCCGAGGTCGTGCGCCTCGCGCGCGACCTGATCCGGATCGACACGACCAACTGGGGCGAGGGCCGTTCGGCGGGCGAGCGCGAGGCCGCCGAGTACGTCGGGTCCCACCTCGAGTCCCTCGGCCTGGCCCCCGAGTACTACGAGCCGGTCCCGCGACGCACGAATCTCTCGGTCCGCATCCCCGGACGCGACCGCGACAAGCCGGCTCTCGTCCTCCACGGGCACCTGGACGTGGTGCCCGCCGTCGCCGAGGACTGGAGCGTCGACCCGTTCGGCGGCGAGATCCGCGACGGCATGCTGTGGGGCCGGGGCGCGGTCGACATGAAGGACATGGACGCGATGATCCTGGCGTCGGTGGGGAGCCTGCTGCGCGCCGGCGAGCAGCCGGCGCGCGACCTCATCCTCACCTTCTTCGCCGACGAGGAGAACGGCGGCGTCGAGGGCTCCCAGCTCGTCGTGCGCGACCGGCCCGACTGGTTCGCCGGTGCGACGGAGGCGATCAGCGAGGTGGGCGGCTACTCCATCCCCGTCGGCGACCGGCGCGCCTACCTGCTGCAGGTGGGGGAGAAGGCCCTGGTGTGGCTGCGCCTGCGCGCGCGGGGCGTCGCCGGCCACGGGAGCCGGTTCCACCCCGACAACGCCGTGACGCGGCTCGCCGAGGCGGTCGCCGCCCTCGGCCGCACGTCCTGGCCGGTCGCCCTCACCGACACCACCCGGCAGACTGTCGCGGGGCTCGCCGCCCTCTGCGGGGCCGACGCATCCGACCCGGATGCGGTGGCGGACCGGACCGGACCCGCCGCGGGCTTCCTGCGCTCGACCCTGCGGACCACCACGAACCCGACGGGGCTGACCGCGGGATACAAGCACAACGTCATCCCCGATGCGGCTGTCGCGACGATCGACGTGCGGACCCTGCCCGGGCGCGAGGACGAGGTGCTCGCCGAGATCCAGCGCATCGTGGGCGACGACATCGTCGTCGAGGTCTCGCACCGCGACATCGGTCTGGAGACGCCCTTCGCCGGTCCGCTGGTGGAGGCGATGGTCGGCGCCCTCGAGACCCACGACCCGGGCGTCCCCGTCATCCCTTACCTGATGGGGGGCGGCACGGACAACAAGGCGCTCGCGGAGCTCGGCATCGCCGGTTACGGATTCGCTCCGCTGCGCCTGCCGCGGGACCTCGACTTCACCGGTATGTTCCACGGGGTGGACGAGCGCGTTCCGCTGGACGCGCTGACGTTCGGCCAGCGCGTGCTCACCGATCTGATCCGCACCTACTGAGAGGCTTCCATGGGCTCCTTCTTCGACGCGATCATCCTCGGCATCGTCCAGGGGCTGACCGAGTTCCTGCCGATCTCCTCGAGCGCGCATCTGCGGATCGTCGGCGAGATCCTGCCGGCCGCCCAGGACCCGGGCGCCACCTTCACGGCGATCACCCAGATCGGCACCGAACTGGCCGTCCTCGTGTACTTCTGGAGCCGCATCATGCGGATCATCGCGCAGTGGTTCCGCTCGCTGACCGGGCGTGTGCCCCGCAACGACCCGGACGCGCGCATGGGCTGGATCGTGATCATCGGCACCCTGCCGATCGGCGTGCTCGGCTTCCTCTTCCAGGACATCATCCGCGACACGTTCCGCAACCTCTGGCTGGTGGCGATCGTCCTCATCGTCTTCGGCCTGCTCCTCGGCGCCGCCGACGCGCTCGGCTCCCGCACCCGCACCGAGAAGGACCTGACCTACCCGCACGGCCTGTCGCTGGGTCTCGCGCAGGCGCTCGCCCTCATCCCGGGCGTCTCGCGCTCGGGCGCGACGACCACGATGGGGCTCGCGCTCGGCTACACCCGGCCCGCGGCGGCCGAGGTGGCGTTCCTGCTCGCCGTCCCGGCGGTGTTCGGCAGCGGACTCTACGAGCTGTACCACGCCATCCGCGAGCCGGGTGCCCAGGTGTTCACGATGCTCGAGACCGGCGTGGCGACCGTGGTCGCGTTCGGCGTCGGCCTCGCCGTCATCGCCTTCCTCATGCGCTACCTCAGCCGCGGCAGCTTCCTGCCGTTCGTGCTGTACCGGCTCGCGCTCGGCGTGGTGCTCCTGATCCTGCTGGCCACCGGGGTGATGCAGGCGTACTGAGTCCGCAGGCCCGGCGAGCCCGCCCGCCTGCGGCGAGCGCAGGTCTGCGGGCGGCGCCGAGCGGCGTCAGCGCCGTGGGTCGTCGCGGCCGGGCTTGTGCGGCCCTTCGCCGCCGCGCCGGAGGTACTTCTCGAACTCCTGCGCGATGGCGTCCCCCGAGGCCTCGGGGGAGTCCCACGTGTCGCGCGTGGCCTCCAGCTGGTGGATGTACTCGGTCATCTCCTCGTCGTCGGCCGCCGCCGCGTCGATGGATGCCTCCCAGGCCAGCGCCTCGGCGGGCAGCTGGCCGCGGTCCAGCGCAGCCCCCGACAGGTCGGCGAGCCGGTCGAGGAGAGCAAGCGTCGCCTTCGGCGACGGCGTGTGTCCGGCGACGTAGTGGGGGACGCTCGCCCACAGCGCCACCGTGGGGATCCCCGCCTCTTCGGCGGCCGCGCTCAGGACGCTCAGGATCCCGACGGGGCCCTCGTAGGTGGGACGCTCCAGCGAGAGGGTGGTGCGCAGCTGCTCGTTGTCGCTGCCCGAGAAGACGGAGATCGGCCGGGTGTGGGGGACGTCGGACATCATCGATCCCAGGGCGACGATGCCGGTGATGTCCTCGCTGAGAGCCGCGTCGACGAGCTCGGCGGCGAACGCCTGCCACGCGCGGGCGGGCTCGACGCCGGTCAGGAGCCACAGCCGGGGGCCCTCGGCGCCGTACGGGGGGCGCCAGAGCGTGGCGTCGGGCCAGACGAGCTCCCGTGACCCGTCGGCAGCCAGGCGCACGTGCGGGCGCGTGTACTGGTAGTCGAAGTAGAGCTCCGGATCGACCGCGTAGACCGACTCGTACTCGCTGGTGGCCCGCAGGTGCGCGACGGCTGCGGAGGCCGCCTCGCCCGCATCGTTCCACCCGTCGAAGGCGATGACGAGAACGCGTTGACCCAGACCGTCCACCCCGCTCCTTCCGTCCGTGAGGCGTCCCCCCACGATACGCCCGCGCGGCCGGCACGGGGACGGCGCGCCCCGGGGCCTCGATACGACGGCGCTCGATACGACGGCCCTGGATGCGACGGGCGTGGGAGCCGACGGGCCTTCGATGCCCACGGGCCCTCGATACGATGGAACGATGAGCTCCGCCCTCCCCGCCGCCGTCCTCTGGGACATGGACGGCACCCTCGTCGACACCGAGCCCTACTGGATCGCGGCCGAAGCGCCGCTCGTCGAGCGGTTCGGCGGGACGTGGACCCACGAGCAGTCGCTGCAGATGGTGGGCATGGGCCTGGAGGACGCGGGTCGCATCCTGCAGGACGCCGGAGTCCGGATGCCTGTCGCGGAGATCATCGACTACCTCACCGCCGAGGTGATGACCCAGCTGCGCGCCGAGGGCGTCCCCTTCCGTCCGGGGGCCAAGGAGCTGCTGCAGAGCCTGCGCGCCGCAGGGGTCCCGACGGCCCTGGTCACGATGTCGATGCGCAGGATGGCCGTCGAGATCGTCGAGCTGATCGAGTTCGACGCCTTCGACCTGGTCGTCGCCGGCGACGACGTCGACCGCCCGAAGCCGTTCCCCGACCCCTACCTGCAGGCGTGCGAGGCGCTCGGCGTGCGTCCCGAGGACGTCGTCGCGATCGAGGACTCGCCGAACGGGCTGCGGTCCGCGCTGGCCGCGGGGATCGCGTCGATCGGCGTCCCGAACGTCGTCTCGCTCGTCGGGGTCGGCGCCCACGAGCTGTGGGCCACGCTCGAGGGGCGCACCGCCGCCGATCTCTCGGCCTTCCACGCCGCCCACCGCCAGGAGACCCCCGCGTGAACACCGACCTGCGACCGAGCGGACCGTTCCGCTACGGGGACCGCGTGCAGCTGACCGGACCGAAGGGGCGCCTCCACACGGTGACCCTGCGCGAGGGCGGCGAGCTCCACACCCATCACGGCGTCCTCAAGCACCAGGACGTGGCGGGGCAGCCGGACGGCTCCGTCGTCGTCAACAGCGGCGGTCATGAGTACCTCGCCCTCCGCCCACTCCTGCGCGACTTCGTGATGTCGATGCCGCGCGGCGCGGCCATCGTCTACCCGAAGGACGCCGCGCAGATCCTCGCGGCGGCCGACATCTTCCCCGGCGCGACCGTGGTGGAGGCCGGCGTCGGCTCCGGCGCGCTGTCGCTCTGGCTGCTCCGCGCCATCGGGTCCGAGGGGAGCCTCGTCTCCTTCGAGCGGCGCGAGGAGTTCTCCCAGGTGGCCGAGGCCAACGTGGAGACCTTCCTCGGCCATTACCCCGACACCTGGCGCGTCGTCGTCGGCGACCTCGTCGAGGAGCTGCCCACGGCCGTGGCGCCGGGGACGGTGGATCGGGTGATCCTCGACATGCTGGCCCCGTGGGAGTGCATCGACGCGGTCGCCGACGCGCTCACCCCCGGGGGCGTCGTGCTGTGCTACATCGCCACGGCGACCCAGCTCAGCCGTGTGGCGGAGTACCTGCGGGGCACCGGGCTGTTCACCGAGCCGGAGGCCACCGAGACGATGGTGCGCGGCTGGCACGTCGAGGGTCTCGCCGTGCGGCCCGATCACCGCATGGTCGCCCACACCGGCTTCCTCATCACCGCGCGGCGGCTCGCGCCGGGCGCGGTGCCGCCCGACGTGCGCAAGCGCGCGCTGAAGAAGCCGAGCTACGCCGCCGCCGACGTGGAGGCGTGGACCCCGGGCGCCGTCGGCGACCGCCAGATCACGGAAAAGACCCTGCGCAAGCGGGTCCGCGAGGCGCAGCGCGCCGTCGACGGCGCCCGCCGCGCGTCCGAGGGCGACACCGGCGACGCCGTAGACTGATCCGGTGCTGCGCCGGATCCCTGCCTCTCTCGCCGTCCTCGGCCTGACCGCCCTGGCCCTCGTGGGCTGTTCGTCGGCGGCGGCCCCCGCCACCTGCGAGCGTCC
>NZ_CATNHF010000005.1 GCF_950097975.1 Microbacterium sp. T2.11-28 | reverse complement strand
AGGCCGAGCGCCGTCATCACCGTCATCGCGCGGGAGGGATGCGGCATCCGCTCCCCCGCGGCCGGGCGCGGCCGCCGTGCGCCCCGCAGCGCCGCCAGGCCCATGGCCCCGACGACCAGCAGCAGCGCCCACAGCACCGGCGCGATCAGGCGCGCCCCGGTGCCGACGTCGGCCATCGCGACGAGCATGAGCGCGGCGGCGGCGAATTCGGGCACCCGCGCGCGGCCACGGTCGGCGGCGACGCAGCACGCGCCGACCGTGGCGGGCGCGAGGGCCCACAGGTGGAGGACCTCGCCCACGCGCTCAGTGGTGGCCGTGGTGGCCGTGCGCACCGTGATCGTGGGCACCGTGATCGTGGGCACCGTGATCGTGCGCACCGGCGACGGGACCGTACCCGCCGGCGTGCGCGGCCGCCGTGCCCGCCGAGCAGTGGTCCGAGACCGGGGCTGGGATGTGCAGCGCGGGGTTGCGCTCGAAGAAGTTGTACGGCTTGAGCGTGAACTTCGCGTAGTCCATGGGCATGACCGGCCAGTCCTCGTTGCGAGGGAAGTGGGTCAGCCCGAAGGTGTGCCAGACGACGAGGTCCTCGCCCACCAGGGGCTCGTCGCCCGCGATGAACTCCGGGATGCCGCCTCCGCCAGGGTGCTGGTTGACGAAGTCGCCCGCGGCGTAGCGCTCGGCCGGGTCGTACTTGGTGACGAACAGGTTCTTCGTCGCGAACGCCGCCCGCGAGGCGATCGACGACGCGTCGTCGGCGAGGAGGATCGGATGCGCCTCCGGGAACAGGACGTACGAGGTCGGCTGACCGAGCGAGGTCGTCTTCTCGGTCGAGGCGATCTGCCAGACGCGGCCGACCGATCCGTCCGCGACGCGTCCCGAGACCGCCTCGCTCACGATCGGCGTCACCTTCTTGGTGAAGGCGTTGCCCGCCGGGTTGCCCTCGGAGATCGGCACCCGCACGGCGTCGATCTCGTTGACGACGTTCGCCTGCCCGTCGACGGTCATGTCGAGTCGCGCGGAGAAGAGGTGCTGGTGGTAGGGCGCACCCAGGCCCGGGGCGACCTGCGACGCGTAGGGGTAGTCCTCGCCGGGGTACGACGAGGTGAACAGGATGCCGGTGAGCTTGGCCTCGCACTCGATGGTGCCGTCGAGGTACAGGTACCAGAAGAACCCGTAGTCGTAGTTGCCGACGGTGGTGAAGAAGGAGATCACCAGGCGTCGCTGACGGCGCACCTCGTTGGATCCGGTGAAGAGGTCGGTGTGCTTCCACAGCGACCCGAAGTCCTCCTCGTGCATGCAGACGGCGTTGCGCACCGTGCGGGGCGAACCGAGCTCGTCGGAGAGGACGGCGTCGACGTAGGTGATGTCGCCGACGCAGTCGCAGCCGAGCTCGAGCTCGTTGGTGTAACGGCCGAACAGGTACTCGCCGGTGTCGAAGTAGTTCTGCCAGAACCGGTTGGGCGCGGGGTCGGCGTAGGGCACGACCATCTCGCTGATCGATCCGCGGTACATCACGGGTCGCCCCTGGAACTGCAGCTGGCGGAGGATCAGGCCCTCGCGGGTGTCGAAGCCGATGCGCAGGTCCCAGTCGCCCCAGGTCACGTGCTCGTCGTCGACCGTGAAGCTCGCACCCTCCGGCTGGGTGATCTCGATCGGCTTGAGCCCCTCCAGCGGCGGGCCCTGCAGCGCCGGGTCGTCGAAGTTGCCGCTGGTCTGCGGGATCTCGAACCCGGGCGTATCGACGATGCGGATGACCTTCCGCGCGGCCACGTCGATGTAGGCGGTCAGCCCGTCGACGGGGTGCGCCCACGGGTGGTCCTTCGGGTGGAACTGCTGGAAGGC
Source organism: Microbacterium sp. T2.11-28 (assembly GCF_950097975.1). Taxonomy (GTDB): domain Bacteria; phylum Actinomycetota; class Actinomycetes; order Actinomycetales; family Microbacteriaceae; genus Microbacterium. The sequence continues at coordinate 47,206 of NZ_CATNHF010000005.1, read as the reverse complement.
GAAGGTGCGGAGGATGCGCTTGCCCTCCTCGTCGCCGTAGCCGTAGTGGCCGGCCGACAGCGGCACGAGCACCACGTCGTCGACGCTCAGTCCGCGGGCGGCGAGCGCCGCGACCCACTCCGGGTCGGCGCCCGCGATGAGACCGACCTCCTCGAACTCGGCGTCGAGGATCGGGAGCTGCCCGGCCGTGCCGTCGAGCACGTGCTCGCTCACGACGCTGCCGCTGCCGAGGGACACCACGAGGTCGCTCGAGCGGGTGGTCGTCATGTCGAGCAGCTGGACGCGGGCACGCCGCTCGGGGGCCGGGCCGCCCTGCTCCCACGCGAGGATCTCGCCCTTGGCGGGCTCCTCCAGTCCGACGTACGCGAACCGCGTGCGGTCGGTCGTGGTCGGCAGGTCGAGGACGATGGCGCGCACCGCCTCGATCTCGGCGGCGGTCAGGGAGGCGAGCGGGTGCGCCGGTGCGGCGGGCGTCGCGGCGGCGAGGTCGGCGGTGAGGGTGTCGGTCATGAAGGGATCTCTCTGGTGCGGGTGGGGCGGGAAAGGGAGGGCGGGACGCCGTCAGCCGGCGATCGCGTCGGTGAGCTTCGCGTAGGCGGCCGGACGGCGCTTCTTGATCCAGGCGGCCTGGAGGTAGCCGAGCACGGGGAAGACCACGACGAGCGCGAGCAGGAACCAGCTGAGCCCGCCGAAGACGGGAGCGCCTTCGGCGTCGACGTCGCCGACCATGATCGGGAAGTAGGCCACGATGAGCGCCGCCGACAGGATCAGACCGAGGAAGCCGAGTCCGGGCGCGATGATCGTGTTCCAGGCGCGGGTGTCCTTGCGGGTCTTGAGGAAGTACGCGATCACCGCGACGGATGTCAGCGCCATGAGGATCGCGATCGCGAGCGTCGCGACGCCGGCGAACCAGGTGAAGACGGCCAGCACGGGGTCGAGCTGGAACCCGGCGAAGACCGCGATGAGCACCGCGGCGGTGGCCGTCTGCACGATCGAGGAGGTGTGCGGCGACAGGTGGCGCGCGTGCACCGACGCGAGGCCGTCCGGGAGGACCCCGGCGGAGGCCATCGAGTGCTGGTAGCGGGTGACGACGTTGTGGAACGAGAGGACGCAGGCGAACATCGACGTGATCAGCAGGACGTTGGTGATGATCTCGCCGGTGGCCCCGAGGTAGGTGGCCATCGTGCGGAGGATCAGGCTGCCCGGGTCGGCTGCGGCCTCGTCGACGACGCTGCCCGGACCCCAGGCCATCACCAGGCCCCAGGAGGCGACGGTGTAGAAGACGCCGATGCCGATGACGGCCATGTACGTGGCGCGCGGGATCGTGCGGTCGGGGTCGCGCGCCTCGTCGCGGAAGATCGCCGTCGCCTCGAAGCCGATGAAGGCCGCGATCGCGAACATGAGGCCGACGCCCGGCGAGCCGCTCACGACGTTCGCCGGCTCGAAGGGCGCCAGGCTCAGTCCCTCCGGACCTCCGCCGGAGAACACGACCACCGCGACGAGCACCGCCACGATGCCGACCTCGGCGATCAGGAGCACGCCCAGCACCTTGCTCGACAGGTCGATGTGGCGGTAGCCGAGGATGCCGACGAGCCCGATGATCAGCAGGGCGAACAGCCACCACGGCAGCGCGACGCCGGCGTAGGTCTCCACCGTGTAGCTGAGGATGAAGCCGATATAGCCGTACACCGACACCTGGATCGTCGTGTACGTGAGCATCGCGACCCACGCGGCGGCGAGCCCGGTCGAGCGGCCGAGCCCGTAGCCGACATAGGTGAAGAACGCGCCCGGACGCGGGATGTGGCGGGACATCGCGGCCAGCCCGACGGCGAACAGCAGCAGGATGACCGCGCTCACCGCGTACAGGGCGGGGAAGCCGACGCCGTTGCCGAGCAGGATGCCCAGCGGTGCGGCCCCGCCGATGACGGTGAGCGGGGAGGCGGCGGCGACCACCATGAAGACGATCGCGGTGGCGCCGAGGGAGCCGGTGAGCACCCGCTTGGCGGATGCCTCGACGCCCGGGGATTCGAGCTGGGTCATGGTGTTCCTCTTCTGACGGTGGTGCCGGTGGCGGCGGACGGGTCGACTGCGACCAGGGTCGCGGGCCGCGATTGCCTCACCGTCTCGGGGCCGTGAAAAACCGGCGCCGCCGAACGGGACGGTCGGCGTCGCCGTGTCTCATTCGGGCGACACGAGCCCGAAACACGGCGGTAGCCACGGGGCAACGGCGCCCGGATACCGTCGAGGCGATCCCCGGGAGGTCGCATGACAGCTCTGGAGCGCGCGATCGCGCGACCCGATCCGGTGCACGACTTCGCCGCACGCTCGCCGCTGCACGGCCTGGAGCGGCGGACGGTCGGCTTCGCCGACGTGCTCGCGCAGTCGGTGGCCGCCGTGGCCCCGACGGCGGCCGCGACGACGGTGATCCTGCTGGTCGCCGGCGCCGCCGGAGGCGCGACGGTGCTCGCCGTCGCCGTCGCGACCCTGCTCGCGCTCCTCGTGGCCTGGACCGTCAACCAGTTCGCCCGGCGGCTGGCCGCCAGCGGGTCGCTCTACACGTACGCGGCGCGCGGGCTCGGCCCGTCGGCGGGGCTCGCCACGGCCGCCGCGATCATCGTCGGCTACGCCTTCATCTCGGTGTTCGCCCTGCTCGGCGGCGCCCACTACCTGTCGCTGATGATGTCGAGGGTGTGGCCGTCCGCGCCGGCACCGCTGCTGTCGGCCCTCTCCCTCGCCGGCGAGGCGGCGGTGCTGGCGATCGTGCTCGTGCGCGGCATCCGCCTATCCTCCCGCGTCGCCCTCGTGGTGGAGGCGGTGTCGGTGGCGCTCGTCGTGGCCCTGCTGATCGCCCTTCTCGTGCACATCGGGCCGCTGCAGCCCGAGGCGCTGTGGCCGTCCGCGCCCGGAGGGGTATCGGCATCGGCGGTCGCCGCGGGCGCAGTGCTCGCGCTGACCGCGTTCGTGGGGTTCGAGAGCGCCGCCACCCTCGGCGTCGAGGCGCGCTCGCCCCTGCGGAACATCCCGCGGGCGATCGTGTGGACCGTGCTCGTCGCCGGCACGCTGTACCTGCTGGCCGCCTACACGCAGGTCGCCGGCTTCGCCGCCGCGGGCCGCGACCTCGTCGCCTCCGAGGCGCCCATCGACGAGCTCGCCGCGCTGTTCGGGCTGCAGGGGTGGGCTGCGGCCGCCGACGTCGGCATCGCCGCCTCCTTCCTCGCCTGCGCGCTCGCCTCCACGACCGCGCTCACCCGCGTGCTGTTCGCGCTCGGCCGCGACGGCGTCGTGCCGCCGCTGTTCGGCCGCGCCCATGCCCGTCACCGCACCCCCATCGGCGCCGTCGCCGTCGCGGTGCCCGTGATCGCCGCGATCCCGCTCGCGCTGGTGGCCGGCGGCATCCGCCCCTGGGACGCGATGGAGTCCGTCATCGTCGTCTCGGCAGTGGGGTACATCGTCGCGTACGCGATCGTCTGCGTCGCCGCACCCCTGTTCCTCCGCAGGATCGGCGAGACCACCGCGTGGGCGGCCGCCGTCGCGATGGTCGCCGCCGCGGCGATCATCGCGTGCCTGGGGGTCTACCTCGTCGTGGAGGCCCAGGTGGGCAACCCGGGCGTGTGGATCTCGATCGCGCTGGCGGCCGCGGCGGCGGCGCTCATCGCGTGGCGGATGCGGCCGGGCGCGGCGCGGCTGGACGGCGTCGGCGGGTACGACGAGCCCGTCGCGGCGCAGGTCCTCGGCGGCGTGGCGCGGAAGGAGGGGTGATGGACGGCCCGGCGCCCGGTCCGGCGACGGGCCCCGCGGCGCCCTCGCTGACGGCCCGCCAGCCGCGCGCGGTGCACAGCGCCCTCACCGTCCTCGAGGCGGTCGCCGCTCTCGGCCCGGGCACCACGGCGCGGGAGATCTCCGAAGCGCTCGCGATGCCGCGCGCCACGGCGTACCGCCTGCTCAATCTCCTCGTGCAGGACGAGTTCCTCGTCCGCACCCCCGACCTGAGCGGCTTCGCCCTCGGCGCGAAGGTGGTCCATCTGGCGGTCGCGGCAGCCCCAGTGCACGTTCCGCGCGCGGCGCACGCCGTCCTGGCACGCGTGCGGGGACAGGTGCGCGGCGGCATCCACCTCGTCATGTACGTCGACGGCCGGGTCGTGGTCGCCGACGCCGACCCGGACTTCCCGCTGTCGGATCCGGTGCGCCTGGCGCGCGAGCCCGAGCGCTACGCCGTCGGGCGCCTGCTGCTGCGGGAGCGCGACGGCGGGGACACCGCCGACCGCGACGACCTCGCGCGCTTCGGCGTCGTGCGCCGGGAGGCGGCGACCACGGGGTGTCTGGCCGCGCCGATCCGCGGCGACGGCGGCGTGCTCGCGGGGGCGCTCGCCTTCGCCGGCCCGCCCCGCCGGGTGGCCGATCCCGCCGACACCGCCGCCATCCTCGTCTCCGCCGCCGCCGAGCTCGCCCCGCTCCTCACCTGACGCAGCCCCTTCTTCTTCCTTCCTCTGCCGAGCCGACAAGATTCGCGCGAACCCACACGCTTCTGACGCGCAATATCGTGTCGGTTCGGCAGCAGCGTGTCGGCTCGGCGAAGAGGGCGGTGGGAGGCGCGAGGGGGCGTCAGGGGCGGGCGCCGACGGCCGCCGGGCGGTCGGGGTGGTTCGCCCACTGGCTCCAGGATCCGACGAAGAGAGCCGGGGTGAATCCCGCGAGCGTGAGGGCCAGGGCGGCGTGGGATGCGGAGACGCCCGACCCGCAGTAGATGCCGACCGGCTCGTCCGCACGCGCCCCCGCGGAGACGAAGCGCGCGCGCAGCTCCTCGGGCGGGAGGAACCGGCCGTCGGCGGCGTTGCTGTCTACCGTCGGCGAGTTGATCGCACCGGGGATGTGCCCCGCGCGCGGATCGATGGGCTCGGTGTCGCCGCGGTACCGTTCCGGCGCCCGGACGTCGAGCAGGATGCCGGTGCCCGCAAGCGCCGCCGCCTCGTCGATGTCCAGCTGCGGCAGGAGCCCCGACGTGACGGTGACGGTGCCCGGCGCACGGGGCGTCCCGGGGCCCGGCTCGAGGGGCAGAGCGGCATCCCGCCACGCCGCGAGGCCGCCGTCGAGCACCCGCGCCGGAATGCCGGCGTCGGTCAGCATCCACCACGCCCGCGCCGCGCCGTAGGTCAGCCAGTCGTCGTACACGACGACCGTGTCCCCCTCCGACACCCCCCAGCGGCGGACGGTCTCGGCGAACACATCGGGAGCAGGGAGCGGATGCCGCCCGTCGGTCGGCGCGCCGTGTGCCGCGAGGTCGTCGTCGAGACTCACGTATTGCGCCGACGGCACGTGCCCCTGCTCGAACGCGGCGCGGCCGTCGGGCGCATCGAGCCGCCATCGCACGTCGAGCACGATCGGCGGCGCCTCCGCGTCCAGCAGTGCGGCGAGCTCGGCGGCGGTCACGAGAGGGTGGGGCATGCTCCGACGTTATCCTCCTCCAGTCCGCGAGCCGACACGATCCGCGCGAGCCGACACCTCCCGCGCGGTTCTCATCGTGTCGGCTCGCACACAGCGTGTCGGCTCGCGGGATGACCAGGAGCGGGGGCGGGAGGGTTCAGGCGATCGCGGTGCGGCGGGTGAGGTCGGGGCGGCGGGGCGGGACGACGGCGTTGGCGACGGCGATGACCAGCGGCAGCGCGACGGCGAGCGCGGCGAGCAGCCACCACGGCACGTCCGCGATCGAGAGCTCCCGCCCGGTGTCGGCCTGCGACTGCAGCAGGAAGCCGATGGGCGGGAGGATGCCGGCGGCGGCGCCGGCGAAGGTCCCGAATCCCACGATCACGAGCCCCTGCCAGAACCCGATCCGGCGACGGAGGCCGTCGGTGCCGCCGACGGCGGTGAGCGTCGCATCGTCGGGGCGCCGCTCGAAGCGCGCGAGCCCGAGGGCGACCGCGCTCGCTCCGACGACGAGCACGGCGACCGCCACCAGCAACGGCACGAGCCAGGACTCGGCGCCGATCGGCCCGGTCTCCACCCAGACCGACGCCGCGTAGTCATCGTTCTGCAGGTTCTCCCCGAGCGCCCGGAGCCGATCGGACTGCTCTGTCGTCGGCGCCCCGTCGAAGCCGCCGTAGACCATGAGCGGCACCACCTCGATGCCGAGCTCTTCCGCCGTGGCCGGGGAGACCGCGACCTGCACCGCCTGATGCGGGGCGGCGACCACGAACGCGTCGAGACCCTTCGACCACACCGGCTCCTCGATGTCCTCGCCCGGCCAAGGCCGCAGCACATTGGTGGGCGCGCCGCCGAACTGCCACTGCCGCTCCGTCCACGCGGCGACCTCGATCCGGCCGTCGGTGACGAGGCCCGCATCGGTCACGAGCGCCGCGCCCGCGTCGTAGGCGGCGCGCTGCCGCTCCGTCAGGCGGATGCCGGTGACGGTCTCGATGTCGTCGACGGCGATGACCGAGATGTTGTTCTGCGGGTCCGCGAGCTCGGTCGAGTATCCCCATCCGTCGACGCTGGCGGGATCGATGAGGTTCCGATCGGGTCGCACGGTGGTCGCGCGGAGCAGGTCCTCGGGGATGTCCGCCTCGCTCTCGGCCCAGAGGGGCTGCTGCCGTTCGGCGACGCCCGTGGCCGTCGCGCCCACCTCGCGGTAGACCGCGACGGTCTCGGCCGCGGCCGCCTCCGCCTGCTCGCGGGTGAGCAGGTCCGGGGTGCGCGAGTACAGCGAGCCGATGGCGGTGCCGACCGGGGCGGAGTACGTCCACGAGCGGGCCGTCTGCCCGGTGACCATCCCGCCCATGCCGACGGCGAACACCCCGGCGAACACGGTCGCTCCGATCGCCGCGAAGGCCGGCACGGTGCGCGCGCCGTTGGCGACGGCATCCCGCGAGGCGATCCGTGCGGCGATGCCCAGCTTCGACAGCGCGAGCGAGGCGAGCCAGAGCAGCCATCGCCCCGACAGGACGATCCCCAGCTGCGCGACGATCGGTCCGACGATGATGCCGACGGTCGGCAGCCAGCGCAGCGGCGAGTCGTACGGGATGGACGAGCTCGCCGTGACGGCCGCAGCGGCGAGGCCGGACAGGATCGTGAGGGCGACACCGCCGACGAGCATGACCGATCCCCAGATCGGACGCGACGCGGTGACCTTCTGCGGGCGACGGGCGCCGCGCAGCGCGCTCATCGCATCCGACTTCGCGACACCGCGGGCCGGCATGAGCGCCGCCGCGGTCCCGACGAGGACGGCGAAGACGAGGATGCCGACCAGCAGCAGCCACGGCACGTGGAAGCCCCAGAACTGCGTCGCGGAGCCGTTGTCCACGATCGCGAGGGTGAGCGCAGCCAGGCCGATGCCCAGGGCCACCCCGACCACCCCTCCGACGAGGCCCAGCACCGTGCCCTGGAGGAGGACGGTGCGCCGGAGGTCGCGCGCGTCGGCGCCGACGCTCGCCGCGATCGCGAGGGCGCGCTGCTGCCGGCGCGCACTCACCGCGAACGCGGCGCCGGCGAGCATGACGACCATGTACCCGGCGGCCACCCCCGCCGCGCCGAGGCTGGCGGCGAGCGCGAGCCTGTTGTAGAAGTCCTGGGTGGCACGGTCGAGCATCCACTCGCCGTCGACCGAGAACGGCGGCGGATCGAGGACGACCGCGCGGGCGTAGGCGATCATGCCCGCTTCGTTCAGCTCCTGCACGTCCGCCCACGAGAGCGCGCTCTCGGGCAGGTACCAGCGCCGGTCGGCGAAGCGCTCCGCGTCGGCGAACACGACCGCGCTGTCGGCGTCGGGCAGGTCGGCGACCTCGATCGTGCCGGTGATCGTGTAGTCGCGGTCGTCGCTGCGCAACACACCGCCGACCGCGACGCCGGTCCGCTCCAGGGTGGCCGGCGTGACCATCACCTCGTCGTCCGTGGCCGGGGCGCGGCCGTCGATCACGTCGAACCGCCCCGCGAACCGCGGATCCCACGCGGCGCCCGCCCAGGCCTGCACCGCCGCCACCCCGGCCGCGGTGTCGATCCGCACCTGACCCGAGCCGATCGGCACCGTCTCGGTGCCTGCGGGAAGGGCCCCGAGCGGATCGGTCGGGATCGCCCCTTCCGGCTGCTCGCCCCCGCCGCCGTCGGCATCGCGCGGGTAGCCGTTCCAGAACGGCTCGCCCGGCGCCTGCCAGAACCCGGCACCGGCCACCCCCGCGGGCTGCACCCAGGCCGCCATCCGGCCGAGCTCCACGTCGGCGCGCTCCTCGGGCGTGCCGATCATGCTGTCCACGAAGATGGCCGCCCCCGCCATCGCCGCGATGGGCAGCGCCACGAGGGTCATGATGAGCAGGCTCGACACCCACGTGCGACGCACCTGACGCCGAGCCAAGCGCCCCGCCACCCGCCACCTCGCCCACCGCGACGACTCGAGTCCCGGCTGCCGGGCGTGCGGATCCGTCCCCACGGACTCCGCACGCTCCAGCGTGCCGGTCACCGCGCCCTCGCCAGCAGCGAGTCGGCGCCGTCGCGCTGCGACTGGTCGATGATCCGGCCGTCGCGGAGGAACACGATCCGGTCGGCCCACGCCGCATGCCGGGCCTCGTGGGTGACGAGGATGCCGGCCGCACCCTGATCGACCCGCGAGCGGATCATCTTCATCACCGCCTCACCGGTGACCGAGTCCAGCGCGCCCGTCGGTTCGTCCGCGAGGATCAGCCGCCGCCCGCCGACGACGGCGCGGGCGATCGCGACGCGCTGCTGCTGACCTCCGGAGAGGTCGTCGGGGTACGCGTCGAACTTCGCGTCGAGGCCGACGGAGACGAGCGCATCCCGACCCGCACGGCGCGCTGCGCGGGCCCGGAAGCCGTCGAGCTCCAGCGGCAGCGTCACGTTCTCGAGGGCCGTGAGGGTCGGGATGAGATTGAAGTCCTGGAAGACGAATCCCAGGGAGCGCCGCCGCAGCTGCGCGAGTTCGCGGGTGGATGCCGTCGACAGGTACGTCCCCTCGACGACGACCTCGCCGGTCGTCGGCTTCTGCAGGCCGCCGGCGATGGAGAGCAAGGTCGACTTGCCCGAGCCCGAGGCCCCCATGATGGCCACCAGCTCGCCCTTGGCGACCGTCAGATCGACGCCCGACAGCGCCGAGACGCTGGTCGCGCCCGCGCCGTACTGCTGGGTGACGCCGATGAGCTGGAGGACCGCGGTCACGCGCGGGCCGCGCTCTCGGCGGCGGGGCGGAGCGCCGGCCGGCCGCGCTTGGGCCGCTCGGTGGACAGCTCGAGGGCCATCGCATGCTGGGGGTGCATCGCCAGGCGCTGCTCGGTGTGGTCGAGCCAGCGCACCTCCGCCTCGGCGGAGAAGATCATCGAGTCCACGACGAGCGACCAGGCGAGCTCCTCGGGACCGTCGGGGTTCGCTCCGGCGTACTTCGCGCGGTTGAGCTCCTGCAGCTGCGAGAGCGAGGCGAGGCGCTGGGTCTGGATGACCTCGGAGACGTCGACCCCGGGGAGCGTCGCGGCCACGGCGAGCTTGATCGCGAGCTCGTCGCGGGTGCCGTGGCTGCGTTCCACGGGGGACGACAGCCAGGCGCGGACCTCGGCGGATCCCGCCTCGGTGATCTGCCAGTACACGTGGCCCTGCTCGTCGACGTCGCCCTTGGCCACCAGGCCGTCGCGCTCCAGCCGGTCGAGTGTGTTGTAGATCTGGCCGACGTTGAGCGGCCAGGTCGAGCCGGTGCGCCGGTCGAACTCCGCCCGCAGCTGGTAGCCGTAGCAGGGGCCCTGATCCAGAATGGCCAGCAGGCTCTGTCGCACCGACATCCGCGTCTCCCTCGGTTGCACGACCGGGTGCATACCCGGTATGTGATTTCCGAGTATATACATGCCGGGTATCGTGCCCGCCAGCCGAGAGGCGCTTAGGCTGGAGGAATGGCCGAGGATCCGCGGCTGGACGCCGCTCGCTATCGCGTGGACAAGGCCGCCCGCGAGGCCGGATTCGCGGGCGACGAGGATGCCGATCCCGCGTCCGCCGCTCCGCGCGCCGATCCCGCTGCGCCGACCGCCCACGAGCGGGCGATGTACGTCGAGACGGCGATCCAGCAGGCCATCCGCCGCGGCGATTTCGACGACCTGCCCGGCTACGGCAAGCCGCTCGAGGGGCTGGGCGACCACCACGACCCGAACTGGTGGATCCGGCGCAAGATCCAGACCGAGCAGCTGACCGGCCTCGGACCGCCGGCGCTGCGGCTGCGGGTCGAGCACGCCGAGTTCGACGAGCGCGTGGACGCGCTCACCCGGGAGCCCGACGTGCGCGAGTACGTCACCGACTTCAACCGCCGGGTGGTGGAAGCGCGCCGCCAGCTCCAGGGCGGGCGGCCGGTCGTGACGCCCACCCGCGACGTCGACGCCGAGGTCGACGCCTGGCGTGCGCGGCGTGCGGCGCGCACCCCTCCTCCCGCGCCGGACCCGCCGCGCCGTCGGCGCTGGTCGCTGCGCCGGAACCGGCAGGAGGACGCGTGACCGAGGCGGCTCGCACGGCGGGGTGAATCACCCGCGCGTGCGTCCCGGCCGCTTCCGAGACGGCACGGTTCAGGCGCGCAGGGCCTGCTCCACGTCGGCCAGCAGGTCGTCGGCGTCCTCGATGCCGACCGAGAGGCGCACCACCTCCACCGGGACGGCGGCCTCCGTGCCCCGCACGGAGGCGTGGGTCATCGCGTCGGGATAGTTCACGAGCGACTCCACCCCGCCGAGCGACTCGGCGAGCTGGAACAGCCGCGTGGACTCGGCGAAGCGTCGTGCGGCCTCGCCGGACTCCAGGGCCACTGAGACGATGCCGCCGAACGCGGACATCTGCCGCGCCGCGATCTCGTGCCCCGGGTGCGATGCCAGGCCGGGGTAGTACACCCGCGCGACGCGTTCATGCCCGTCGAGGAAGGCGGCGATCGCGGCGGCGTTCTCGCTGTGCCGCTGCATGCGGACGGCGAGCGTCTTCACCCCGCGCGTCGTGAGCCACGCGTCGAGGGGGCCCGACACCGCGCCGACGGCGAACTGGAGGAAGCCGATCTTCTCGGCGAGGGCGTCGTCGTCGAGCACGAGCGCACCCCCGACGACATCGGAGTGCCCGCCCAGGTACTTCGTGGTCGAGTGCACGACGACGTCGGCGCCGAGGGCGAGCGGCTGCTGCAGGGCGGGGGTGGCGAAGGTGTTGTCGACGACGACCAGCGAGCCCGCGGCGTGACCGACCTCGACGAGCGCGGCGATGTCGGTGATGCGCAGCAGCGGGTTGGACGGCGTCTCGACCCACAGGATGCGCGGCGGACGCTCGGCGACCGCGGCGCGGACGGCATCCGGATCGCTCAGGTCGACGACGCGCAGTTTCACGCCCCACGGGCCGAGGATGCGGGAGATGAGACGGTGGGTGCCGCCGTAGACGTCGCTGCCGAGGAGCACCTCGTCGCCCGGCTGGAGCACTGCGCGCAGCAGCGCGTCCTCGGCGGCCAGGCCGGAGGCGAACGAGAAGGCGTGCGCGCCGCCCTCGATCGCGGCCAGCTGCACCTGGAGGGCGGTGCGGGTCGGATTGCCGCTGCGGCCGTATTCGTAGCCCTGCCGGAGCCCCCCGATGCCGTCCTGGGCATACGTCGTCGAGAAGTGGACGGGCGGGATCACCGCGCCGGTCGTCGGGTCGAACTCCTGACCGGCGTGGACGGCGAGGCTGGCGAAGCCGCGGGCGGCGTCGGAGGCGGTCATGCGAGGCTCCCGGGGAGGTCGGAGGTGGCGGGGGTGTCGACGGTCAGCGCGGGATCGAGGAGCTCGGCGTGGCCGTGGTCCCGCATCCACTCGTCGTCGAAGATCTTGCTGAGGTAGCCCCGGCCGTGATCGGGCAGCATCACGACGACCACGGCGCCCTCGGGGAGGTCGCGCGCCACCCGCAGCGCCGCGGTGACGGCCATGCCCGACGAGCCGCCGACCAGCAGGCCCTCCTCGCGGGCGAGCCGGCGCGTCATCGCGAACGATTCGGAATCGCCGACCCGCTCGTAGCGGTCGACGACGGCGGGGTCGAAGGTGGCCGGCCAGAAATCCTCGCCCACGCCCTCGACGGCGTAGCCGTGGATCGGTCCGCCGGAGTAGATCGAGCCCTCCGGGTCGGCGCCGACGACGACGACCTCTCCGGCCGACGCGTCCTTCAGGAACCGCCCGGTGCCGCTGATCGTGCCGCCGGTGCCGATCCCCGCGACGAAGTGCGTGACCTGGCCGTCGGTGTCGCGCCAGATCTCGGGGCCGGTCGTCTCGTAGTGCCCGCGCGGACCGTTGAGGTTCGCGAACTGGTTCGGCTTGAACGCCCCGGGGATCTCGCGCGCCAGGCGGTCCGAGACGGAGTAGTAGGAGTCGGGGTGCTCCGGCGGCACGCTCGTCGGGGTCATCACCACCTCGGCGCCGTACGCCTTCAGCACGGCGACCTTCTCGCCGGCGAACTTGTCGGGCACGACGAACACCATGCGGTAGCCGCGCTGGAGCGCGACCAGCGCGAGTCCCACCCCGGTGTTGCCGCTGGTCGGCTCGACGATCGTGCCGCCCGGCCGGAGCAGCCCATCGCGCTCGGCCGCGTCGATGATGCGCGACGCGATGCGGTCCTTCGCCGAGCTGCCGGGATTGAAGTACTCGACCTTGGCGAGCACGGTGGCGCGGATGCCGTCCGTGACGCTGCCGAGACGGACGAGGGGCGTGTTGCCGACGAGGTCGGCGATGTGGGTGGCGTAGCGCATGAGGTGTCCTGGTGGTCGTGCCGTGCGCACAGAGGCACGGCGAATCTGTCGGTCGTCGGAGGGCGCGCGTGAGCGCTCAGCGACAACAGCGACAGGTCAGGTGCACGCGACCACCGTAACCCGCGCCCCCGGTGGGGGCAAGTCGGGCAGCGCGCCGCCACGTGTCGCTCTGTGACGGCTGCCGGGTGCGCCACCCCGGTCTGCGTCTAGGGTTCCGGCATGGCCACCGACCCGACCGCCTCCCGTCCCGCCGGCATCGACCCGCGCGGACCGCGGGTGACCGCCGCCATCACGAGCGTGCTCCTGCTCCTCGGCACCTTCCTGTCGCTCGTGGGCTCCGCGACCCGCACCGGCACGACCCTCGCCGACCGCGCGGCCGACCCGGGCTTCCTCGTGCTCGCCCTCGTCGCCGTGCTGTTCGCGTGGGGCGTGACGTCGCCGCGGACCGCGCCGTGGGCGGTGCTGTTCCGCACCGCGATCCGGCCGCGCCTGACCGCGCCGACCGAGCTCGAGGACCCGCGACCGCCGCGGTTCGCGCAGGGCGTCGGGCTCTTCGTCGTCGGCCTCGGCCTGATCCTGCACCTGGTCGGCGTGCCGTGGGCGCTGCCCGCGGCCGGCGCCGCCGCGTTCGTCGCCGCGTTCCTGAACGCCGTGTTCGCCTTCTGCCTCGGCTGCCAGATCTATCTCGGCCTGACGCGCGCGGGGCTCCTCCGTCCGCAGGGCGGACTCGTCGGAGCCTCGTGACCCACGACGCGACGCCGCCGGTCGTCGCGCCCGTTCCGGCGCGCTACGACTGGGAGGGCTTCGGCTTCGACACCCGGCAGGTCCACGCCGGGGAGCTCCCCGAGGAGAACTTCGGCGCCCGTGTCACCCCGATCTACCTGTCCGCCGCCTATCGCTTCGCCTCGTTCGACGAGGCCGAGGCGCGCTTCACCGGCGCCGACGCCGGTCAGCTCTACTCGCGCAACCTCAATCCCACCCACCTCGTGGCCGAGCGGCGCATCGCCTCCCTCGAGGGCGGCGTCGGCGCCATCGTCGTCGGCTCGGGGCAGGCCGCGATCACGGCGCTCCTCCTGGGCCTGGCGGGGGCGGGGGAGCATCTGCTGTCGACCGCCAGCGTCTACAGCGGCACCCGCATCCTCTTCGACCGCACGTTCACACGCCTGGGCGTCGAGGTCGATTACGTGCGCGAGCCGCGGGATCCCGAGGAGTGGGAGCGGCTCATCCGCCCCGAGACCAAGGCCGCCTTCGTGGAGACGATCCCCAACCCGAAGAACGACCTCGTCGATGTGGCCGCGGTCGCCGCGATCACCCGTCGGCACGGCATCCCGCTCGTCGTCGACAACACCGTGGCAACCCCCTACGTCATCCGTCCGCTGGAGCACGGCGCCGACGTCGTCGTGCACTCGTCGACCAAGTTCCTCACCGGTCACGGGGCGGCGCTGTCGGGCGCGATCGTCGACGGCGGCACCTTCGACTGGGCGGGCTCCCGGCGCCCCTACCCCGGGATCACCGAGCCGCCCGGCCCGGGGAAGCCGTCGTTCGTCGACGCGTACGGCCGCCACGCGCTGGAGGCCTACCTCCGCTTCGGCATCGTCAACGACCTCGGTCCCGCGCTGTCGCCGGTGCACTCCTTCCTCCTGCAGCAGGGCATCGAGACGCTCTCGCTGCGGATGGCCCGCCACCTCGAGAACGCCGTCGCCGTCGCATCCTGGCTCGACGCGCACCCGGCCGTCGAGAGCGTCGACTTCGCCGGCCTTCCCGGCAGCGAGTACCACGCGATCGCGACGGAGCGCTTCGGCGGCCACGCCGGCTCGGTGTTCGCCTTCACCGTGCGCGGCGGCCGCGACGCGGCCCGGCGCTTCTTCGACGCGCTCCGCGTCTTCAGCCGCATGACCAACATCGGCGACGTGCGCTCCATGGCCCTCCACCCGGCCTCGACGACCCACGTGTCGTTCTCGGCCGAGGAGCGCGAGCGCCTCGGGATCGGCGACGGCCTCATCCGGCTGTCGATCGGCATCGAGACGGCCGCCGACCTCATCGCCGACCTCGACGCGGCCCTCGCCGCCGCCGTCCCCCGCAGCTAGGAGCACCCGATGGCCTCCGTCGTCGCACTCGTGGGCAACCCGCAGCCCGGATCCCGCACGCGCCGCATCGCCGAGTCGGTCGCCGCGGCCCTCGCGGAGCGCTCGGGAGCGGGGGTCGCGGACACCGTGGAGCTCGCCGACATCGCCGACGAGCTCTTCCGGTACCCGAGCGCCGTCGTCGACGCCGCGCGGGATCGGGTGCTCGCCGCCGACGTGGTCATCGTCGCCAGCCCCACCTACAAGGCCACCTACACGGGGCTGCTGAAGGCGTTCCTCGACCGTTTCGACGCGGGCGCCCTGCACGCGGTCGCCGCGGTGCCGATCCTGACGATCGGCTCCCCCGCCCACGCCCTGGCCGTGGAGGTGTCGCTGCGGCCCCTCCTGGTCGAGCTCGGCGCATCGGTGCCCACCCGCGGGATCGCGTTCCCGGCGTCGCAGGTCGATCAGCGCGACGAGATCGTCGCGGCCTGGGCGGATGCCGAGTGGCCGCGCCTCCGCCCCTTCCTGTAGCCGCTCGTCCGGCCGGGGCGGCTGGGCCGTGGCGTTTCCTCCCCATGTGGTTTGCCGGCGGGGTTATCCACAGGAAGCGGTCCTGACCGGGGCTTTGTCGGAGTCGGTGTCGGTGCCTCCGGGAAGGATGGGGGCATGACGAACACCGCTGCGCTCCGCCCGGCGACGTTCGGCGTGGAGGCGGTGGTCGAGGAGCTCGTCGAGATCCGGCGCGGGATGGCGGCGCTGCAGGCCCGCGAGGCCGCGGTGCTGGCTCGAGCGGTGGAAGTGGTGCGGGCGCAGGACGATGCGCCGGGACCGTCGGGGGTGCGGGATGTGCCGCTGCGGTCGATGGCGGCGCAGCTCGGCGTCGCGCTGCGGGTGTCGGATCGGACGGTGCAGCGCCAGCTGTCCGACGCGGTGGTGCTGACGGAGCGGTTCCCCGCGACGTGGGCCGCTTTGGCGGCGGGTGAGGTCTCGGGGGCGCATGTGCGGGTGATCGTCGAGGCGGGACTGCCGATCGACGACCACGACGCCCGCGCCGCGTTCGAGGAGGCCGCGCTGCAGGTGGCCCGGCGGGAAACGCCGGGACGGCTACGGCCTGCGGTGCGAGTCCTCGCGGCGCGACTGCATCCGGTGCCGCTGGCCGAGCGGCACGCCGTGGCCGCGAAGGGCCGGGGCGTGTGGGTGCGCGACCTCGACGACGGCATGGCGGAACTCATCGCGACGCTGCCGGCGCATCTGGCGCACGGGATCCGCGACCGTCTCGACCGGTACGCCCGGCGGGTCATCGACGCGCGCGGTGGTGCAGGAAGTGGAGAGGCGGGTGCCGCGACCGTCGGGACGACACTGCTCGATGAGCCCGCTTCCGACCTCCGGCGGATCGATGAGATCCGTGCCGACGTGTTCGCCGACCTGCTGCTGACCGGGCACGCGACGCCCGAGGTCTCGAACGGGTCGATCCCGGAGGGGGAGGCGATCGTCGCGCACGTGCAGGTCACCGTGCCCGTCCTCACGGCCGTCGGCGCCGGTGACGCGCCGACGGAGCTGACCGGCCGCGCGCCGATCGACACCGCGACGGCGCTAAGGCTGGCGGGCACCACGTCGGGGTGGGACCGGGTGCTCACCCACCCCGTCACCGGGACGGTGCTCGCGGTGGACCGGTACCGGCCGAGCGACCAGTTGAAGCGGGCGCTGAGAGTGCGGGACGAGCACTGCCGGTTCCCGGGGTGCCGGATCCCGGTGCGAAGGTGCGACATCGACCACACCAGAGCGCGAGAACACGACGGACCCACCGAACTCGGCAACCTCGCCCACCTCTGCCGCCGCCACCACACCCTCAAACACCACTCCGCCTGGCGGGTGAGACAGACGCCCGACGGAGTGCTGCACTGGACCAGCCCGACCGGCAGGCACTATCCCGACCGGCCGGCGCGCACTCTCACCTTCATCACGGACGACGCCCCCATCGGCATACCGATCGATCGAGATGGCCCTTCGGGCGCGCCCTTCTGACCGTCCGGCGGCCGTCAGCGCGGGCGGGGCGCACCGCAGGCGGGAGGACGGGTCAGACGGCGGAGATCGCTTCGGCCGGGGTGGCGCCGGTCGCGATCGGGCGACCGGGCGAGCGGCTCCACTGACTCCAAGAGCCCGGATACACACGGACGCCGATGCCTGCGACGGCGAAGGCGAGCGCCGAATGCGCCGACGCGATGCCGTTGTTGCAGTACAGGACGACCGCCGTCTCCGCGGTGACCCCCCGCGCGGCGAGCGCCGCCCGGATCCGGGCCGGCTCGTGGAGTCGGCCGTCGGGGGCGATGTGCGTGACGGTGGGGATGTTGATCGCGCCCGGGATGTGCCCGGCGCCAGGATCGAGCCCGCCGACCTGTCCGCGGTAGTGCTGCGGGGCCCGCACGTCGACGAGCACGCCGGTGCGCGGTGCGAGCGCGGCGTCCTGGATGGTCGCGACAGCGGGTCCCGGCCCCGCCAGCACGACGTCGCCCGCGGGCGGCGCGTGATCGCCTCGCGCGAGCGGATACCCCGCGTGGAGCCAGCCGCGGAAGCCGCCGTCGAGCACCCGCACGTCGATGCCGTGCCCCCGCAGCAGCCACCACGCCCGCGCCGCAGCCACGCCGTCGTTGTCGTCGTAGACCACGACGCGGTCACCGCGCCACAGCCCCCACCGGCGCGCGGCGGCCTCGAGATCGGCCGGATCCGGCAGCGGGAAGCGGCCCTCCTCGGGACGTCCGGGACGGGCGAGCTCCCGCTCCAGGTCGACGTAGACCGCACCGGGAAGGTGACCGCCCACGTAGGCGGGCCGCCCCTCGGGCTCGTTCAGGCGCCATCGCACGTCGAGCAGGCGCGGCGGGGACGCGCCCTCCAGTTCGGCGGAGAGCCGATCGGCGTCGACGAGGCGGGACATGCCCTCATGGTCGCCGAGGAGCACGCCGCCCGTCGCGCGGCCCCGCAACACGGCGACACGCCCCGGCGCCCGCGCGTCACATTCGTTCACACGGGGTCACAGACGCACACACACCGCCCCCGACCCCTCGGATCGGGGTTAGCGTCGAAGGATGACCACCTCGCCCGCCGCCCGCATCGACGCGCCGGAGCACCAGTTCTCGTCCTCGCTGTCGGCCGACGAGTTCAAGGCGCTGTTCCGCGGCCACCCCGGGGGCGTCGCGGTGATCACCGCCGACGCCGGCGACGGCCCGGTCGCCCTGACGGCGACATCGGTGTCGTCGGTGAGCGCCGACCCGCCGCTCCTGATCTTCTCGATCTCGTCGCTGTCGTCCTCCTCCGACGTGCTCTCGCGGGCCGAGACGATCGTCGTGCACCTGCTCGACGCGCACGACCTGGAGCTCGCGCGCCTCGGCGCCACGAGCGGGGTCGACCGCTTCGCCGACACCGACCGCTGGTCACGTCTGGTCACCGGCGAACCGGTGTACCACGACGTCCGCGCCTGGGTGCGCTGCGCCGTGATCGGGCGGATGGACGCCGGCGGCTCCACCGTCATCGCCGCGCACGCGCTGCAGTCGCAGGTCGTCCGCGATGTCGCACCGGGAGAGCCGGGCGACGCGCTGGTCTACCACAACCGCACCTGGCACCGACTCGGCGAGCACTCGCGCATCGACGCCTGAGTACGCCCCCGACTCACAGCGTCCGCTGAACGTCGATCGATACGGTCGGACCATGGAAGCGTCGCCGCAGCACCTGTCCGTCACGACCGACGACGGGGTGGCGACCTTCTCCCCCCATGAGCTGCGTGCGATGCGCGACGAGTTCCAGCGCTTCCTCCTCGGCTACCAGTTCGGCCTCCGCGAGGTCGAGACCAAGATCGGCATCCTCCGTGACGAGTTCCTGCTGACCCATGAGTACAACCCCATCGAGCACGTCTCGAGCCGCGTGAAGAGCGCCGACAGCCTCATCGATAAGGTCGTGCGCAAAGGCGTGGAGCCGACGTTCGACGCCATCCGCGACCACATCACCGACATCGCCGGCGTCCGGGTGACCACCAGCTTCGCGAAGGACGCCTACCGGCTGTTCGACCTCCTGACCGCACAGGACGACATCACGCTGCGCGAGGTGAAGGACTACATCGCCCGCCCCAAGGAGAACGGCTACCAGAGCCTGCACGCGATCGTGGAGGTGCCCGTCTTCCTCTCCAGCGGGCGCATCGACGCCGTCGTCGAGGTGCAGTTCCGCACCATCGCGATGGACTTCTGGGCGAGCCTGGAGCACAAGATCTACTACAAGTACGACGGTGCGGTGCCCGACGGCCTCCTCGCGGAGCTGCGCGATGCGGCGCTCACCGCCGCGGAGCTCGACGCCCGCATGGAACGGCTGCACGGCGAGCTCCACGGCCCCCACCCCGGGCGATTCGTCGCCGCCTGACGCGCGACGCTCCGCCCGGGTCGGCTCAGAGGCCCTTGCCGCCGGTCACCGGCAGCACGGCGCCCGAGACGAACGAGGCCTCGTCCGACGCCAGGAACACGTACGCGCCGGCCAGCTCGGCGGGCTGCCCGGCACGGCCGAGCGGCGTGTCCTGGCCGAACGTGGCGAGTCGCTCCGCGTCCCACCCGGTCGCCGGGATGAGCGGCGTCCAGATCGGGCCGGGCGCGACCGCGTTCACCCGGATGCCCTCGGGCCCGAGCTCCTCGGCGGCGGCCTTGACGAAGGCGACCTGCGCCGCCTTCGTCATCGCGTAGTCGATGATCCCCGGCGAGGGGTTGAACGCCTGGATCGACGACGTGACGATGATCGAGGCGCCCGGCTGCAGCAGCGGCACCGCCGCGCGGGCGGAGTAGAGCATGCCGTAGAGGTTCGTCTGGAACACGCGGTCGAACTCGGCCGTCTCCAGCGAGCCGATCCCGTCGCGGTCCTTCTGATAGGCCGCGTTCAGCACCACGACGTCGAGCCCGCCCAGCTCGCGCGCCGCGTCGACGACGATCGCGGTCGCGAAGGCCTCGTCGCGCACGTCGCCCGCGAACGAGACGCCGCGGCGCCCCTCGGCGCGCACGAGCGCGACGGTCGCGTCGGCGTCCTCCTGCTCCTCGGCCAGATGCGCGATCGCGACCTCCGCGCCCTCCCGCGCGAACGCGAGCGCGACGGCACGGCCGATGCCGGAGTCGCCGCCGGTGATGAGCGCGCGCTTGCCTTCGAGGCGTCCGCTGCCGCGGTAGCTGTCCTCGCCGTGGTCGGGGCGGGGCTCGGTGCGGCCGGTGAGTCCGGGCTGCTCCTGCTCCTGGTCGGGGAACCCTCCGTCGTGGTGGGCGGTGCGCGGATCGGTCATGTTCGTTCCTTTCCTCGGGTCTCCTCCGGCAGCGACGCCACCGGGACGACGATCACGTCCTGGACCTTCCAGTCCAGCTCCGCGATCTGCGATCGGGCGGCCTCCACGCGTGCGAGACGCACGCGGCGGCGGCGCGGCACGACGAAGGCCTCGACGTGGAACACCTGTCCCATGTCGCGCATCCGCACCGACGCCTGCGCCACCCACGGCAGGGTCTCCAGGCTCGCCACGATCCGGTCGGCCAGCGGATGCGGCGCGGCGTCGTCATGCGTGCGCGCCCGCTGGTCGATGAGGTCGAGCACCGCCGAGCGCGCGTTGCGCCAGCCGTCCCAGACGATGCCGGCGGAGATGAAGATGGCCGCGGCGCCATCGAGCCACCACCAGCCGATGCCGATGCCGAGCACGCCGACGATCGAGGCGACCGTCGTCGTCCAGTCGGCCTTGGCCATGTCGGCGTCGGCGTAGAGGACCTTGTTGTGCAGCACCGGGGCGAGCTTCGCCTTCGCGTGCCCGTAGAAGAAGGGGCCGATGACGATGACGCTCATCACGGCGACCATGAACCAGCCGAGCCAGATCGTCTGGCCGAACACGTTCACCGTGCCGATCGCCGGGTGCTCGCCGCGCAGCAGGCCGATCGCCGACTCGACCGCGAGGCTGCCGCCGATCGCCAGGAGCGCCACCCCGGCGACGAGGTGTCCGACACCCATGGCGCGGTGGAGACCGTACGGGAACCCACGGGTCGGCCGGTGACGGATGAGGAGCAGCGCGACGAGGAACGACACCTGCGGGATCAGCGACAGCATGTCCTCGATCCACGCCGTCTTCATCGCCTGCGACCCGCCCACGACGAGGGCGATGAGCGCGATCGTCACGCAGGTGTAGGCGATCGTGAACCACTCCCACCGCACCGCGCTGCGCAGCGCCGCCTGCTGGGCGGGCGGCAGGTCGGTGCGTCCCATGGACGTCATCCGCCCGATCATGGGCCGACCTCCGCGTCGAGGTAGGCCTCGAGGGCCGACTGCAGGCCGTTCTCGCCGAGCGGCAGGAGCACGACGACCGGGCGGCCCGCCGCTCCGGGGATGCCGGTGTAGCCCCGGGTCACCGACACCCGGTCGCTCCACGGCGTGTCGTCGGTCATGCCGCCGACCGCGACGTCGAGGTCGCCCGACTCGAGCGCCGCGACGAGATCCTCCTCCGAGCCGACCGTCCAGCGCACCCGGGCGTCACGGCCGGCCGCGAAGCCGGCGATGAGGTCGGGCAGCGGTCCCGAGACGGGGTCCGCGCCCGACGGGGCGTCCAGGACGACGAGGCCGTCGCTCGGCGATGCCCCCACGCGCAGCACGCCCCCGTCGATGCGGTCGAGCGCACCGTCGGGGTCGGCGGGGATCGATGCCCCGCACCCGGTGAGGACGGCCAGGGACAGCAGCATCGCCGCGGTCACGGCAGCGACTCGTCGCACGTCACGTCCTCTCGCATCGGCACCCGATCGGCGCGGAAAGCGCGCCCGTCACGATAGGCGCCGATCCGGGAAGGTCACGAGCCCCTTGACAGCCGGTCCGACCGCGTAAAGTACGAGCGTGGGCACTATCTACTACGGGGGATCGGCCACGCCGATCCACATCGAAGACCGTGCGCTCGCGCACCTCAAGGTCGTCGTCGCCACCAAGCTCCGGCGAGGCGAGAGCTTCACCCTGTCGTGGACGCATCCCGATGACGAGGAGCGCGGTCGCAGCACGATCTGGCTGCATCCGTCCATTCCGCTCCGGTTCGTCTTCGACGACCCCGAGAACCCGGAACTCAGCCGAGAGTGGCTCGAGGAGCTCGCGCAGTCGGCCAACTCGTCGGGCGGGATGACCCTCGTCGCCGAGCACATCGACAACGGCGGCGAAGAGGTGCCGGACACGGCCCCCCAGTCGGTCGAGGTGGCCGAGAAGGACTGAGTCAGTCCGTCTGCTCCGTCGCGCTCGACTCCGGCGGCTCGGGGACGACGTGCAGTCCGTTGGTCGAGTTGGCGGTGTAGTTCAGTGCCTCCAGCCACGCCCGGTTGAGGCTCGGCTGTCGGCTTCCGAAGTACTTGTAGATGAGCGATGCCGACGGGTGGAGCCACACCGACGTGCGTCCGTCGCCGACACTCGGGTCTTCACGCCACGTGAAGTGGAAGGCCTCGCCGCGGCGGAGCTTCTGCCCGACGACCACCTGCACGTGCGCCAGCACCCGGTCGTCGAAGTCGACCGTCACCGATCCCTCGTAGATGAACTTGCCCACTGGAGCCTCCGCTGTCGGGCGCGAGCGATCGCGCAGGAACGACGCTAATACAGGTGACCCGCTCCCGGAGACTCCGCGGCGCGTCGGACCGTCAGCGCAGCGCCTCCGTGCGGCGCAGGATCTCGGCGACCGCCGCGTCCGCACCGGGCAGCGCCGGCGCCAGCACGTCGGTGGCGTCGACCACCGCGACGCCGACATGACCGCTCAGCAGCAGGGAGCATTGGGACAGCTCGCCGTCGTGCACCGTGGGGAACTCGACGACATCGGTCTGATCCGCCCCGTGCAGCAGAGTCGCGTACGCGATCACGGCGTCGGCGATCGCGTCGGAGGTCAGCAGCCGGTGACCCTCGATCAGGATGTCTTTCATCTCGGTACCTCGGAGTGGTGTCGCGGCGGACGCGGCGCACAGGGCGCGGGAAACGTTGAGTGCTGTCGAGTCAACCCCGCGCTCACCGGTCCGGCAAAGGGGTTGACAGCTGCCGCCCGCCCCGATAGCCGATCGCGCCCCTGCTCGGCGCCGCCTGCTCCCCGGCACGGCACGGTCCCTGGCGCTGCGTGTGCCGTCGCAATGCAGGTGCCGTTGCACTGCGGCGACGACCTGTCAACCCGGTTGAGCCGCAGCGGCGGGCGGGCCACGGTGAGGGCATGACCTCACTCGCTGTCATCCTGCTCGTCATCGGCATCGCCCTGCTCCTCGTCGGCATCTTCGTCGAGGCGGCGAAGATCCTCCTGTGGATCGGGCTCGTCATCATCATCGTCGCCGTGATCGCCTGGCTCATGCGCGTCGTGCGCAGAAACGCCTGACCGCGCGTACGGCCGGAGCCGCTGACGCTGGCACGTGCCGGCGTCGGCGGCGAGGCCGTGGTGTTACCGCTCCGTTACGCCCGCCCGGACGATCTGTCAGGGCGACCGGTCAGCCGGGAGGGTTCGTCCGGCTCGGCCCCGTGATCATTGCGGGCTCCGGGTCGGACGTATTGAATGGCCGCACACACGCGCCACCCTGGCGCGGGGAGCGGAGCACGCGTGACGTCGGCACCCGAAACGACGATCGATCGGCCCGGACCAGCAGAGCACGGGCCCGGCGCGGTGGTGCTGGCGGGCGTCACGAAGCACTACGGCGACCAGCTCGCCGTCGACGATCTGTCGCTGACGATCGAGCCGGGTGAATTCCTGTCGCTGCTCGGCCCGTCCGGGTGCGGCAAGACGACGACCCTCCGGATGATCGCGGGCTTCGAGCACCCCGACCGCGGCGACATCCTCATCTCCGGCAGGAGCGTGCTCGGATCCCCGCCCTTCAAGCGGGATGTGAACACCGTCTTCCAGGCGTACGCGCTGTTCCCGCACATGTCCGTCGCCGAGAACGTGGCCTACGGGATGCAGCAGCGGCGCACGCCCAAGGCGGAGATCCGCGATCGCGTCTCGGCCGCCCTCGACATGGTCCAGATGCGGCGCTTCGCCGACCGCAGGCCCACCCAGCTCTCCGGCGGCCAGCAGCAGCGCATCGCGCTGGCGCGCGCCCTGGTCAACCGCCCCTCGGTCCTGCTCCTCGACGAGCCCCTCGGCGCCCTGGACCGGCAGCTGCGCGAGGAGATGCAGCTCGAGTTGAAGCTCCTCCAGTCCCGCCTCGGCATCACGTTCGTCTTCGTCACGCACGACCAGGGCGAGGCCCTGTCGATGAGCGACCGCATCGCCATCATGCGCGAGGGTCGCATCGAGCAGCTCGCCGACGCTGACACGGTGTACGCCCGCCCCGCCTCCGCCTACGTGGCGGCCTTCGTCGGCCAGCAGAACTTCTTCCACGGGCCGCTCACCGGCGGAGACGCCGTGTCGTCCCCGCACGTAGTCGTCCGATCCTCCGCGACGCCCCTGCCCGGTGGGGGCGCCGCGGCCGCAGCCGTCCGGCCGGAGAACGTGCGGATCGCGGCGGCGGATGCGGGCGGGCTCGCCGAGACGAACGCGGTGCGCGGGGAGCTCATCGGCATCTCGCACCTCGGCGAGACGATGCAGTACCTCGTACGGCTGGGCGAGGACCAGAGCCTCATCGTCCGCCGCCCCACGCCCGAGGCGCCGAGCCTGCGCGTGGGCGATCCGGTGGTGTGCACGTGGTCCCCGGGCGACGTGCTGCTCTTCCCCGCCGATCACGCCGCCGAGGAGGGCGGCTACATCGCCCCTCCGACCGTCTAGACCACCCGCAGGAAGCCGCACCGGCCGCACCCCAGACCCACCACCACCCGATCCCGACCTCAACCCGAGCTGGAGGCCCCGATGACCGAGTCCCGCACCCCGCTGCGCATCCTCGCCCCCGAGAGCGCGGTTCCGCGCATCGCCGCCGAACTGTCGCGGCGACGCTTCCTCTCGCTGGCCGCCCTCGCCGGCGGCACCGCCCTGCTGGCCGCCTGCGCGCCCGGCGGCAGCACCACGAGCCCCTCGTCGCAGGCCTCCGGCGGCGCTCTCGAGGACGCCCTGTCGGTGTACACGTGGGGGGATTACGACTCCCCCGACGTGGTCTCGGCCTTCACCGCCGACCTCGGCCCGAAGGTGACCCTGGACTCCTACAGCTCGAACGAGGAGCTGATCGCGAAGCTCATCGCCGCGAAGGGCACGTCGGGCTTCGACATCGTGGTCCCCACCGGCGTGTTCATCCCGCAGATGATCGAGAACGGCCTGCTGACCAAGTTCAACAAGGATCTGCTGCCGAACCTCACCAACATGGACCCGACCGCGCTCGGACGCGCATGGGACCCCGAGAACGAGTACTCGGTCTGCAAGGCGTGGGGAACCACCGGATTCGTCTACGACAAGACGATCATCACGCGCGAGCTGTCGACGTGGAGCGACTTCTTCGACGCCGCCCAGAACGAGGCCAGCGGCAAGACGAGCATGTCCGACGACCCCGCCGGGATCATCGGCGCCTACTTCTGGGCGAACGACCTCGACTGGAACACCCAGGACGCCGATCAGCTCGAGGCGTGCCGGAAGTTCCTCGTGGAGGAGATCGCCCCGCACATCGCCGCGTTCGACTCCTACCCCGGGACCAACGCCATCCCGCAGGGCACGCAGGTGCTCATGCAGGCGTGGAACGGCGACGCGCGCCTCGGCCTGCTGGAGTCCGCCGACCCCGACCGCTGGCAGTGGGTGCTCCCCGGACCGGTGACCGAGCTGTGGATGGACAACTGGGCCATCGCCGCCGGCGCCCCCCACCCCGAGGCCGCGCACGCCTTCATCGACTTCTCGATGACGCCCGAGAACCTCATGCTGAACCTCGACTACATCGGCTACAACGTCGGCGGCAAGGACATGCAGCAGGGCGCGACCGACGCGGGCATGGAGCTGACCGACCTCATCTTCTTCTCGGACGCCCAGCTGGCCGCCATGAAGGAGCAGGAACTCAACGACTCCCAGACGGTGCGCGTGGAGATCTGGAACGAGATGAAGGCCGCCGCGGGTGCGTAGGAGATCCCTCGGGGGCCTCCTCGCCGTCCCCGCGTGGGTGTGGCTGACCGTCTTCTTCGTCGCCCCGGTGGGGATGGTGATCTGGTTCAGCTTCGGGTACAAGCCGGGCATCTTCGGCACCCATGCCAACGACGTCCTCTCCTTCGACCGCTACCTCGAGGCGCTCTCCCCGACGTTCTTCGCGACGTTCGCGAACACGCTGTGGGTGGGGCTGCTCGGCACCGCCCTGTGCTTCCTCATCGGCGCGCCGGTGGCGTACTGGATGGCCTTCAAGGTGCGCCCGGAGCGACGCGGCATCCTCATCGCGCTCGTGCTGATCCCCTTCTGGACGAACTTCCTCATCCGCACGATCGGCTGGCAGGTGATCCTCGCCCCCGAGGGGTGGATGTCGCAGGCGCTGCAGTCGCTGGGGCTCCTCGACGGGCCGCTCGACCTCCTCTACACGCGCACCGCGGTGCTCATCGGCGTGGTCTACAACTACCTGCCGCTGATGATCCTGCCCCTGTTCGTGGCCTTCGACCGCGTCGGGCCCGCCGTGCGCGAGGCGTCCAAGGACCTCGGCGCCGGCAAGGTCGGCACCTTCTTCCGGGTGACGCTGCCGCTGTCGCGGCCGGGGGTCGTGGCCGGCGTGCTGCTCGTGTTCATCCCGCTCATGGGCGACTACATCACCGCGACCGTGCTCGGCGGCGCCAAGGGCAACATGGTGGGCCAGCTGGTGGCCAGCCAGTTCCAGACCGCGCAGAACTGGGCACTGGGCTCGGCCATGGCCGTGGTGCTGATGCTCGTCATCGCGCTGACCATCGCCGCGGCGGCCGCCGTGCTGTGGCTGGTCGCGCTCCCGTTCCGCTCCCGCAACCGGCTCGTGCTGGGAGCGGCCCCCGCGGCGACCCCCGCGCCCGCGCCGGCGCGCGCCGACGCCGAGACGCAGGTGACCTCGTGAGCGCGACCAAGACCGAGACGATCCTGCGTCAGCGCGACGGATCCATGCTGGGCAGCGGGCGGCGCGCGAACCGGTCGTGGACCGACATCGCGCTGAACGTGTGGGGCGTGCTCGTCCTGCTGTTCCTGTTCGCGCCGATCATCGTCATCGTCATCTACTCGTTCAACACCGGACGGCTGCTGGTCTCCTTCGACGGCTTCGGACTCGACGCGTTCCGGACGATCCTCGACAAGCCGGCCGTCCAGAACGCGGTGCGCGTCTCGCTCGTCACCGCACTCATCTCGGCGGTGATCGCGACGACGCTCGGCACGCTCGCCGGCATCGCGATGGCCCGTCACCCCGGCCGCTGGGTCTGGTGGTTCCTGGGACTGCTGCTGCTGGTGTCGGTGACGCCCGAGATCGTGGACGCCGTCGCCCTGCTCCCCTGGTTCGTCACCCTCGGGCAGGACTGGGGCATGCCGATCTTCGACGACGGCATCGTGCGCCTGTCGATCGGCAGCTCGCTGTTCGCCACCGCGGTCGTCTCCTACCTCGTGCGCGCCCGGCTGATCGGACAGGAGGCGAACCTGGAGGAGGCCTCGAGCGACCTCTACGCGCTGCCGCTGACGACGTTCCGCCGGGTGACGCTGGCCCTCGCGATGCCCGCGGTGCTCGCCGGATTCCTGCTGGCGTTCACCCTCAGCCTGGACAACACGATCGTCGCGGCGTTCGTGCAGGTGTCCGGAACCACGCCCTGGCCCGTGTACGTGCTCTCGGCGGTGCGCTCCGGCCTGCGCCCCGAGGTCGCCGCGGTCTCGACGATCATGCTGCTGCTGACCCTCATCGCCCTCGCGGTCGTCGCCCTCGTGCTGCGCCGCGCCGGCGACTCCGCCACCGACATCGCCCGCACGATGGGCGGCGGCTGACGGCCGCCGACGGATGAGCACCGAGTGAGGGGAACCGAGTGATGGGCACCGGCGCCCACGGGAAGAGGGAACGCGGATGACGGACGCAGAACTGGTCTTCGTCGGCGGGGCGGTCTTCACGGCCGACGCCGTCCGCTCGCGCGCGACGGGCGTCGCGGTGCGGGGCGGGCGCATCGTCGCCGTCGGCGGCGACGACGTCCGCCAGCTCATCGGCGCGCGCACCGAGGTCGTCGACCTGCGCGGGCGCATGCTCGTGCCCGGCTTCCAGGACGCGCACGTGCATCCCGTCTCGGGCGGGCTCGAGCTGCTGCGCTGCGACCTGGGCGGGGCGTCCACCGAGGAGGAGTACCTGCAGACGGTCGCCGCCTATGCCGCGTCGCATCCGCCCACCGGCGCGGAGGGCTCGGAGTGGGTGCTCGGCGGCGGCTGGGCGATGTCCGCCTTCCCCGGCGGCACGCCGACCGCGGCCGCCCTCGACCGCGTGCTCCCGGACCGTCCCGCCTTCCTCCCCAACCGCGACGGCCACGGCGCGTGGGTGAACTCCGAGGCGCTGCGACGTGCGGGGATCGACCGGGACACCCCCGACCCCGCCGACGGACGGATCGAGCGGGACGCCGACGGCCATCCGACGGGCACCCTCCACGAAGGCGCGATGTCGCTGGTCAACCGACTGGTGGCCGACCCGTCGCCCGCGTTCCTGCGCGAGGCCCTGCTGGCCGGGCAGCGCTACCTGCACTCCTTCGGCATCACCGCATGGCAGGACGCGATCATCGGCGACTACAGCGACCTGGTCGATCAGGGCGAGACCTATCGGCAGGCCGCGATCGACGGCACGCTCACCGGCCGCGTCGTCGGAGCGCTCTGGTGGGACCGCACCGCCGGACTCGAGCAGATCCCGTCCCTCGTCGAGCGCCGCGAGCGCTTCAGTCACGGCCGCTTCCAGGCGACGAGCGTGAAGATCATGCAGGACGGCGTCGCCGAGAACTTCACCGCCGCCATGCTCGAGCCGTACCACGACGGCCACGGTCATCCGACCGACAACTCCGGCATCTCGTTCGTCGCACCGGAGATCCTGAACGAGGCCGTGCCGCAGCTGGACGCCCTCGGCTTCCAGGTGCACTTCCACGCGATCGGCGACCGCGCCGTGCGCGAATGCCTCGACGCGGTGGAGCACGCGATCGCCCGCAACGGGCGCGGCGACGGCCGCCACCACATCGCCCACCTGCAGGTCATCCACCCCGACGACATCCCGCGCTTCCGCCGGCTGGGCGTCGCGGCGAACATGCAGTCGCTGTGGGCCACGCTGGAGCCCCAGATGGTCGACCTGACGCTGCCGTTCCTCGGTGCGCCGCGCGACGCCTGGCAGTACCCGTTCGGCGACCTCCTGCGCTCCGGCGCGGTGCTCGCCGCCGGAAGCGACTGGTCGGTGTCCACTCCCGACCCGATGGCGGCCATCCACACGGCGGTCAACCGCCAGGCGGCGCCCGGCCACGAGGAGGGCGACTACGAGCCGTTCCTCCCCGAGCAGGCCATCGACCTCGCCACGTCGCTCACCGCCTACACGGCGGGCTCGGCGTGGGTGAACCACCTCGACGACAGCACCGGGACCATCGAGGTCGGCAAGGCCGCCGATTTCGCCCTGCTCGACCGCGATCCCTTCGAGGGCCCCGCGGATCGGATCGGCGCGACCCGGGTGCTCCAGACCTTCGTCGGCGGCGTCCGCGTGCACGCCGCCGACGATGCCTGACGAAAGGACCCCCATGGGAACGACCGTCTTCGAACGGCAGGCGCCCCCGGCATCGGTCGTCGCGCACAGCCTCGAGCAGACGCGGAGCGGATCCTTCTGGATCGACGACCTGCCCGCCTCCCTGCGCCCCGACCGCGCGCCGCTGCGCGGCGTGGAGACGACCGACCTCGTGATCGTCGGAGCCGGCTACACGGGGCTGTGGACCGCCCTGCTCGCCGTGCTGCGCGACCCCGGGCGCCGGGTGGTCATCGTCGAGGCGGCCCGCACGGGCTGGGCGGCCTCGGGCCGCAACGGCGGATTCTGCGAGTCGAGCCTCACCCACGGGCACGAGAACGGCGCGCGGCGCTGGCCCGACGAGATCGACACCCTGGAGCGCCTCGGCCGGCAGAACCTCGACGAGATCGAGCAGACCGTCGCCGAGCTCGGACTCGACGTGCAGTTCGAGCGCACCGGCCAGCTCGCCCCCGCGATCGAGCCCCATCAGCTGGCGTGGCTCGACGAATGGCGCGCGGAGGCGGCGGGCGACCCCGACGTCGAGTACCTCGACGAGGCGGCGGTGCGGGCCTCGGTGGCGTCGCCGACCTACCTGGCGGCCATCTGGGAGAAGCGCACGTGCGCCCTCGTCCACCCGGCGCGGCTGGCCGCCGAGCTCGCCCGCGCCGCCGAGGAGCGCGGCGTGCGCATCTTCGAGCGCTCGCGCGCCACGGGGATCGAGACGCCCCGCGGCGGCGGAGTCTCCGTGCTCACCGACGGAGGGCGGGTCGACGCCGATCACGCGGTGCTCGCCACGAACGTCTTCCCGTCGCTGCTGCGGCGCAACCGGCTCATGACGGTGCCGGTGTACGACTACGCGCTCATGACCGAGCCCCTCACGCCCGCGCAGCAGGAGGCGATCGGCTGGCGGGACCGTCAGGGGATCGGCGACATGGCGAACCAGTTCCACTACTACCGTCCGTCGCAGGGGCAGGACGGCCAGGGGGCCCGCATCCTCTTCGGCGGGTACGACGCGCTCTACCACTACGGCCGCCGCGTCGACCCGCGCTACGAGAACCGTCCGGACGTGTGGGCGAAGCTCGCGAGCCACTTCTTCACGACCTTCCCGCAGCTCGAGGGCCTGCGCTTCAGCCACCAGTGGGCGGGCGCCATCGATAGCTCGACGCAGTTCACCGCCTTCTACGGCACCGCCCGCGACGGCCGCGTCGCCTACGCCTCGGGCTTCACCGGCCTCGGCGTCGGCTCGACCCGGTTCGCCGGGCAGGTGATGCTCGACCTCCTCGACGGCACGGAGACCGAGCGGACGGCGCTGCAGATGGTGCGCCGCCGTCCGCTGCCGTTCCCGCCCGAGCCCGCCGCGGCGATCGGCATCCACGCGACGCGCTGGTCGATGGATCGCGCCGACCACCACGAGGGTCGCCGGAACCTGCTGCTGAAGACGCTCGACGCCCTCGGGCTAGGGTTTGACTCGTGACAGAACTGGATCCCGGAATCGTCCTGGCCGTCTCCGACGTCGAGGTGCCGCTGACACCCGCACCCCCCGCCCAGGTGGTCTCGGGGGCGCCCGCGACCGGATCGGTCGACCTCGACGAGGACATGGGGATGGGCGTGTGGGAGATGACCCCCGGCGCCCTCCGCGACGTCGAGATCGACGAGGTCTTCGTCGTCGTCGCCGGATCGGCGACCGTGGAGTTCGTCGACCCGCCGCTCCCGGCGATCGAGCTCGTCCCCGGCGCGATCGTGCGCCTCGAGTCCGGCATGCAGACGGTGTGGACCGTCCGCGAGACCCTGCGCAAGGTGTACCTGGCCTAGCCGCCGCGCTCGTCCTCGCCCTCGTCCCGGCCGTCGCCCCGGCCGTCACCCGCCGGCGGCCGCGGCACCTCAGTGGACCGCGGAGCGGCGCACGAGGATGGCGAGATGGAGCGCCGTCTGCACCTCGCCGTCGTCGAGGTCGACGCCCAGCAGCTCCTGGATGAGCGCGATCCGCTGGTAGAACACCGAGCGCGAGAGGTGGGACGCCGTGGCCGCCGCCGTGCGGTTGCCGGGATGCGAGAGCATCGCCGCCAGCACGTCGAGCAGGTCGCCGCCGCGCGCCAGGTCGTACTCGATCAACGGGGCGAGCATGCGCTCGCCGTGGTCGAGCACGCGGTGGTCGTCGCGCAGCGCGGTCACGAGGCGGGCGAGGGGGCGGTCCTCGGCACGGCGCACGTGCGGACCGCGCGCGGGGCGGGCCACGGGGGTGCGCGCGAGGTCGATCGCCTCCTGGAGCGAGGCCAGGGCGCCCTCGACGCCTGTGGCGGGCGAGCCGATCGACAGCACGAGCCGGGTGGACAGCGGCGTGAGCGCGTCGGCGAGCCGCAGCGCGGCGGCCTCGTCGAGCACCGTGCGCGACGGCAGCGAGACGAGCAGCGTCACCCCCGCGCCGCTGATCCTGCCCCCCACCAGCACCCGCCCGCCGAGCGCCGCCACGGCCGCGGCGGCGGCGTCGGCCTCGATGTCGACGCCGGCGGCGACCA
Source organism: Microbacterium sp. T2.11-28 (assembly GCF_950097975.1). Lineage (GTDB taxonomy): Bacteria > Actinomycetota > Actinomycetes > Actinomycetales > Microbacteriaceae > Microbacterium. The sequence goes on along the minus strand of NZ_CATNHF010000005.1, from coordinate 15,309 downwards.
TGCCGTGCAGGCGCGCCCCGTCCACCGGCAGCCCCGCCGCCTCGAGCCGGGCCAGGGCCCCGCCGTGGCTGGCGAAGCGCCCGGTGAGCAGGCCCTCCACGAGCTGGCGCTGCCCGATCCGCGCCCATTCGTCGACCTGGCCGTCGGTGAGCCGTCCGAGCGCGAGCGCGATCGCCCCCTGCTCCAGCACCGCGGACCGCCCGGCGGGGTGCACGGGTCCCGGGAGCGCGACGAGATAGCCCCACCGGATGCCGCGGGCCTCCACCGGGACGATGAGCCAGTCGCTGCGGGGATCGCGGTGCGCGAGCCGCGAGCGCACCTCCCACCGGGCGAGCACCTCCTCCTCCCGCGCGGGCGGGACCTCGGCGACCACGACGTCGTGCGCGAGCGACTCGAGGATCACCGGCGCACCGAGCGTCTGCGCGAGCTGATGGACGATGAAGTCGGCCGGGGAGCCCCGCAGGGCGAGCGCCGTGAAGCGGGCGCGCACGTCGTCGCGGGCCCGCAGCGCCGCCGTCTGCTCGGCGATGATGCGGCGGTGCACGGCCTCCGTCAGCGTCACGAACTTCACCTCGCGGCGGAGGACGACCAGCGCCAGCCCGAGCGCGCGGGCGGTCTCGACCACGACGGCGGGGGCGTAGCGGTAGTGGGTCCCGAGCTCCAGGAAGAGGGCGGACAGCCCCACCTCGACGAGGCCGCGGATGAACGCCGCGAGCTCGTCGGGCTCGTCGGGCCACGAGGAGCCCGTGGACAGCAGCAGCTCGCCGCCGTCGAGCAGGCGGGCGACCCCGGCGCTGTCGGACACGTGCACCCACCGCACGCGTGCGTCGAGGCTCGCCCCTCCGACGAGGATGTCGGGCATCCCCGCCTCGACGGCCTCGAGCGTGAGCACCTCGCGCACCGCGGGCAGGCTCTCGTGCGCCGTCGGACGATCCGTATGGATCGCTCCTTCTTCGCGACGTTCAGGCACCGTGACGACCCCTCTGCCTCTGCAACACTGGGACTCGCCACAGCCTAGACGACGCCGGTCGTTCTGTCCGGGAGGACCCCATGAGCCTGATCCGCCACCATGTCGCCGGAGCCGAGACCGGTACCGCCGACCGCACCGGCGAGGTCTACGACCCGGCGACCGGGCGCGTCCAGCACGAGGTCGCCCTGGCGTCGGAGGCGGAGACGCGCGCGGCGGTCGCCGCGGCCGCCGCCGCCCTGCCGGCGTGGCGGGCGACGAGCCTCATCAAGCGCGCCGACGTGTTCTTCCGGCTCCGTCACCTGCTGGTCGAGCGCGCCGACGAGCTCGCGGCGATCATCACGAGCGAGCACGGCAAGGTGCTCTCCGACGCCAAGGGCGAGATCAGCCGCGGCATCGAGAACGTCGAGTTCGCGGCAGGTCTCGTGCACCTGCTCAAGGGCGAGCGCTCCGAGCAGGTGTCCCGCGGCGTCGACGTGCACTCCGTCAAGCAGCCCGTCGGCGTCGTCGCCTGCATCACCCCCTTCAACTTCCCCGTCATGGTGCCGCTGTGGATGACGGCGTCGGCCATCGCGTGCGGCAACACGGTCGTGCTCAAGCCCAGCGAGAAGGATCCCTCGGCGTCGCTGTTCCTCGCGCGCCTCTACGAGGAGGCGGGCCTGCCGCCCGGGGTCCTCAACGTGGTGCAGGGCGACAAGGTCGCCGTCGACACCCTGCTGGACGCTCCCGAGGTGCGCGCGGTGAGCTTCGTCGGCTCCACGCCCATCGCGCGGTCGATCTACGCCCGGGCCGCCGCGAACGGCAAGCGCGTGCAGGCCCTCGGCGGCGCGAAGAACCACATGGTCGTCATGCCCGACGCCGATCTGGACGCCGCCGCCGACGCCGCCGTGTCGGCCGCCTACGGCTCGGCCGGCGAGCGGTGCATGGCCGTCTCGGTGCTCGTCGCGGTCGGCGACGACGTGGCCGACGCGCTGGTCGCGAAGGTGGCCGAGCGGGTGGCGACGCTGCGGATCGGCCCGGGCACCGACCCCGGCAGCGAGATGGGCCCCCTGATCACCGGCGCCCATCGCGACGCCGTCGCCTCGTACGTGACGGGCGCGGCCGGCGAGGGGGCCACCGTGGTCGTCGACGGCACCGCGCAGCGGTTCGACGGCGACGGCTTCTTCCTCGGCGTCTCCCTCGTCGACCACGTGCGGCCGGGCATGCGGGTGTACGACGACGAGATCTTCGGCCCGGTGCTCTCGGTGGTGCGCGTCGCCGACTACGACGAGGCGGTCGACCTCGTCAACACCAGCCCGTTCGCGAACGGCACCGCGGTGTTCACGCGCGACGGCGGCACGGCGCGGCAGTTCGAGTTCGACATCGAGGTCGGCATGGTCGGCGTCAACGTGCCGATCCCCGTGCCCGTCGGGGCGTTCTCGTTCGGCGGGTGGCGCAACTCGCTGTTCGGCGACTCGCACATCTACGGGCCGGAGTCGATCCACTTCTACACGCGCAGCAAGGTCGTGACCACGCGGTGGCCCGACCCGAGCGAGAGCCAGATCAGCCTCGGCTTCCCGAGCAACCACTGAGGACGACCAGATGACCCCCCTCTCCGATCCGGACGCCGACGCCCGCACCCGCGCCGACGACCGCGCCCACGTCTTCCACTCGTGGAGCGCGCAGGCCCTCATCGACCCGCTCCCCGTCGCCGGCGGCGAGGGCGCCACCTTCTGGGACGCGCTCGGCACGAGCTATCTCGACTTCTCCTCGCAGCTGGTGAATCTCAACCTCGGCCATCAGCATCCCGACCTCGTCGCCGCCATCCAGCGGCAGGCGGGCCGTCTCGCGACCATCCAGCCCTCGATGGCCAACGACGTGCGCGGCGACCTGGCCCGCCGCATCGCGGAGGTCGCCCCCGATGGCATGGAGAAGGTCTTCTTCACCAACGGCGGCGCCGACGCCGTGGAGAACGCGGTCCGCATGGCGCGCCTGTACACCGGCAAGCGCAAGGTGCTCTCGATGTACCGGAGCTACCACGGCAACACGTCCACGGCGATCTCGCTGACGGGCGATCCCCGGCGGTGGCCCAACGAGCCGGCCGACGGCTCCGTGGCGAAGTTCTTCGGGCCCTACGCGTACCGCTCCCCCTTCCACTCCGACAGCCCCGAGCAGGAGACCGAGCGCGCCCTCGCCCACCTGGAGCAGACGATCGTGCTGGAGGGGGCGTCGACGATCGGCGCGATCATCATCGAGTCGATCGTCGGCACCAACGGCGTCCTCGTCCCGCCGCCGGGGTACCTCCCGGGCGTGCGGGAGCTGTGCGACAGGTACGGCATCGTCTACATCGCCGACGAGGTGATGGTGGGCTTCGGGCGCGTGGGCGAGTGGTTCGCCTTCCAGGCCTTCGACGTCGTGCCCGACCTCATCGCCTTCGCGAAGGGCGTCAACTCCGGCTACGTGCCGCTCGGCGGCGTGGTGATCTCCGACCGCATCGCGGCCCACTTCGACACGGTCCCCTTCCCCGGCGGGCTCACGTACTCCGGTCACCCGCTCGCGTGCGCGCCGGGGGTCGCCACGTTCGAGGTGTTCGCCCGCGACGGCATCCTGGAGCGCGTCCGGGACCTCGGCGAGCGCGTTGTCGGTCCGCGGCTGGCCGAGATGGCGGCCCGGCACCCGTCGGTCGGGGAGGTGCGCGGCCGCGGGCTCTTCTGGGCGATCGAGCTCGTCGCCGATCCCGAGACGCGCCGGCCGCTGGTGCCCTTCAACGCGAGCGGTGCGGATGCCGCGCCCATGACGGCGGTGGCCGCCGCCTGCAAGAAGGCGGGCCTGTGGCCCTTCACCCACTTCAACCGGGTGCACGTGGCCCCGCCGCTCGTGATCTCCGAGGACGACCTGGTGCGCGGGCTCGACATCATCGACCGCGCCCTCGAGGTCGCGGACGCCGCGATGGACGCGGCGGCGGTGCCGAGCACGGCATGACCGGCAACGGCGGCGTCTCGTTCTGGTGGCAGCAGATCGGCCTGCCCGCCGGGCGCCCGCCGCTGCCCGGCGACCGGGACGCCGACGTGGCGATCGTCGGCGCCGGCTACACGGGGCTGTGGGCGGCCTACTACCTCAAGACCCTCCAGCCCGACCTGCGGGTGACGGTGCTCGAGCAGCGCTTCGCCGGGTTCGGCGCCTCGGGCCGCAACGGGGGCTGGCTGACCAACAGCGTCACGGGCGGGCGCGCCCGCTACGGCCGGGCGGGCGGGGCGCGTCAGCAGCAGGCGATGAACGAGACCGTCGACGAGGTGATCCGCGTCGCCGGCGCCGAAGGGATCGACGCCGACGTCCGCAAGGGCGGCGAGCTGAACGTCGCCCGCACGCCGGCGCAGCTCGCGCGCCTGCGCACCGCGCACGCGGAGGAGGCGTCCTGGCCCCACACCGACGTCGAGCTGTGGGGGCCGCGTCGCACCGCCGCGCACGTGCGGGTGACGGGGGCGCTCGGCGGGCTGTGGCATCCGCACTGCGCCCGCATCCACCCGGCGAAGCTCGCCCGCGGTCTCGCGGACGCCGTCGAGCGCCTGGGCGTCACCATCCACGAGGACACGACGGTCCGCACCATCGAGCCGGGCCGTGCCGTGACCGACCGCGGCACCGTGCGGGCCGCCCATGTGCTGCGGGCGACCGAGGGCTTCACCCCGGGCCTGTCCGGTCAGCACCGCACCTGGCTGCCGATGAACTCGTCGATGGTGGTCACCGCACCCCTCCCGGCCGACTTCTGGGACGAGGTCGGCTGGGCCGACGCCGCGACGCTCGGCGACCTCGCGCACGTCTACATGTACGCCCAGCGCACCGCCGACGACCGCATCGCGTTCGGCGGTCGCGGCGTGCCCTACCGCTACGGCTCCCGCGTGGACGCCGACGGCCGCACGCAGCAGCGCACCGTGCGCGCGCTGACCGCGCTCCTGCGGGAGTTCTTCCCCGGGGCCGCCCGGGTGCCGGTCGAGCACGCCTGGTCGGGGGTGCTCGGCGTCCCGCGCGACTGGGCGGCCACCGTGGGGCTCGACCCGGCGACGGGCCTCGGCTGGGCCGGCGGGTACGTCGGGACGGGCGTGGCCACGACGAACCTCGCCGGCCGGACCCTCGCCGACCTGGTGCTGGGGCGGGACACCGACCTCGTGTCGCTGCCGTGGGTCGGCCACCGCTCGCGGCGGTGGGAGGTCGAGCCGCTGCGGTGGACCGCGGTGCAGGGCCTCTACGCGGCCTACCACCTGGCCGATCGGTGGGAGAGCCGCGGCGGCGAGCGCACGTCGCCGATCGCCCGCCTCGCCGACGTCGTCTCCGGGCGCGGGCACTGAGCAGGCTCCGTGCCCGCCCCGGTGCCACGCCACGAGATTCTCCCGGGCTGATTGCTGGAGACGCGCCCCTGCCCGTGGTAGGCAGGAACCCACGCGCCACAGAACGACCTGTCCGCGCCACGGGATCCGCAGAGGGGAAACATCGTCATGACCGAATCCACCCGAGGTGGCGCACGCGCGCGTGCCGCTCTCGTCGCCGGGCTGCTCGCCGCGCTCGTCGGAGCATCGACGGCAGCTCCCGTCCAGGCCGCGCCGGCCGACCCCGACGTGTTCTGCGACGTTCCCGGCCAGGAGCTCGCCATCGCGCCCATCTCAGGGCTCTCCGACGGGCAGGCCGTGACCTGGCGCTCGACGGTCAAGGGCGTCACGCCCACCACCTTCACCGGGGAGTACATCGGCAAGCTCGACAACGGGCTCGGCTACGACGCCTCCGGGAACCCCCGCGACCTCCTGCTCGTCAAGCTCGAAGGCGATGTCGTGGACGGCACGGCCGGGTCGCCCGCGGCCGGCGTGTGGGCCGGGGCGTCGGGATCACCCGTGTACGACGCCGACGGTGCGCTGATCGGCGCCGTCGCGTACGGATTCAGTTCGCTCGCCGACAACGTCGCCGGCGTCACGCCCGCCGCCTACATGAAGTCGATCGGCGACCTCCCGCTGTCCCAGCCGCTCTCGCCGTCCGCGCTGCGCCAGGTCGCGTCGGCGGTGGGCGAGACGCCGAAGTCCCTCGGCGGCACGACGATGCGTCAGCTCCAGCCCGTCCGCGTGACCCTCGGGACCACCGCCGCCGCCCTCGACGCCCAGTCCCGTCGCCTCGCGCGCGACGTGCCCGGCTACCGCCCGGCCTCGATGGGCGGACTGGTGATCGACGGCGGCGTCGACGACGGCGCCGACTACCCGATCGTCGCGGGCGGCAACATCGCCGTCTCGTTCGGCTACGGCGCGGTCGGATCGGCCAGCGTGGGCACCGTCACCGCCGTCTGCGGCGACGACGTCTTCGCCTTCGGCCACCCCAACGAGTGGAACTCGTCGCTCAGCGCCAACATCCACGGCGCGTCCGCCGCGCGGATCGTCCCGGACCTCGGCAGCTCGTACAAGCTGGTCGGCGCGATCGGCAAGGTCAAGGGCAAGCTCGTCGAGGACCGCCTCGCGGGTGTCCGCGGCACGCTCGGCGCCGGGACCCCGACCATCCCGGTGACGACGACGACCGCTGCCGGGTCGCAGCGCGGGACGGCGGTCAGCCACATCTCCGAGAAGCTCCTGCTGGCGCCCGCCGCCGCCGCGCAGCTCAGCGCGGACGCACTCCGCCTGCTCGACAACGCGTGGGAGGGCTCGGCGCTCGTGACGTGGACGATCTCGTACGTGCGCGAGAGCGGCGCCACCGGCACCCTGCGCAACACCAACCGCTACTCGAGCACGGAGTCCTTCAGCGAGTTCGTCGGATGGGACCTCGCCGACGACATCGCCGCGCTGCAGACGAACCCCTTCGAGGACGTGCAGATCACGGGGGTCAAGATCGGCGCCCGGTTCACCGACGGATACCGCGCGGCGAAGCTGAGCGGCGTGCAGATGCTCACCGGCGGCACGTGGAAGAACATCTCCCGGAACAGCATGAGCACGGTCCCCGCCGGCAAGACCTACACGTTCCGCGCCGTGCTGACGCCGGTCCCCGGAGCCAAGCGGGTCACCGAGTACGCCACGTTCACCGCGGCGGTGCCGAGGAACGCCCGCCCGGTCGTGGTGAGCCTGAGCGTCCCCCGCGCCCCGTACGACTACGACGAGGAGGCCACCTCGTTCCCGGGTCTGGTGCGCGCGCTCGACGCCAACCACCGCGTCGACGTGATCACCCGCGAGCGGTCGTACACGACCACCTCGGGCAAGCGCTACCGCGGCACCGGGCAGACGATCGCGCAGACGGTCCTCGTGCCCGGCTCGTCGTTCGTGTTCACCCTGAAGCCCGCGAAGTAGCCCGGGTCACACCTCGCCACGCGCCAGCGCGCCGGGCTCCACCCCCAGGAGCCCGGCGACGGCGCGCGCGGCGAGCGTGAGCCGGTCGGGCCGGTCGTTCCACCGCACGAGCGAGTGCGCGCTCAGGCCGTCGATCATGGCGAGCAGATGCCAGGCGATCCCGGTGGCGTCGCCGGGGACGAGCGACCCGTCGTCCATCCCGCGGGAGATCTCCGCCGCGATCGCGGCCTGCCAGTCGTCCATCTCCGTGCGCACCCGCCGGGCGAGCACGTCGCTGCCCGCGCCCATGGCCCACGCCTGCACCCACACGAGGGTGATGTCGGCGCGCGAGCCGTCCAGGAGCGTCTCGAGCAGGAGGCCGAGTCGGCGCGGCGCCGGCTGCTCGCGCCGGACGAGGGTGAGGACCTCGTGCAGCTCCGCCGCGACGAGGTCGCCGAAGGTGTCGGCGACGAGGTTGTCCATGCTCGGGGCGTAGTGGGCGACCAGGCCGGGAGCCACCCCGACGCGGGCGGCGACGGCACGCAGCGTCACGGCGGCGAGCCCCTGCTCCAGCGCGATCGCGCGCGCCGCGTCGGCGACCTCCGCACGGCGCTCGTCCGGACTCTTGCGCGTGCGCGGCGCGCGGGACGGCGCGGGGGCGGCCGGGCGGGACGAGGTGGTTGACGGGGTCGACATCGGCTGGATACGCTCCCTTTGTTGATCGCGTGATCAATACCCTAGACCGAACCACCGAGGAGACGCCATGCCCTGGCGCATGCCGGCCGAGACGGCGCCCCACGCGCGCACGTGGATGACCTTCCCCGCGGAGGGCGAGACGCTGGGCGCCTCGGACGCCGAGCGCGAGGCCGGCTACGCGGCGTGGACGGCGGTCGCCGCGGCCGTCGCGCGGTTCGAGCCGGTGACCATGGTGGTCGACCCGCGTGAGACCGCTCGCGCGCGCCGGATGCTCCCTGCCGAGATCGAGCTCCTCGAGGCTCCCGTCGACGAGTTCTGGATGCGCGACTCCGGCCCGACGTTCGTCGTCGACGACACGACCGGAGCGCTCGGCGCGGTCGACTGGATCTTCAACGGCTGGGGCGCACCCGCCTGGGCGCAGTGGCGGCTGTCGGCCGAGCACGGCCGCATCGTGGCTGCGGCCTCCGGCGCCGAGCTCGTCAGCTCCGTGCTCGTCAACGAGGGCGGCGGCCTCCATGTCGACGGCGAGGGGACGGTGCTGCTCACCGAGACGGTCCAGCTCGACCCGCGCCGGAACCCGTACGCCGACCGGGCGCGCGTGGAGGCGGAGATGGCCCGCACCCTCGGTGCCACCCACGCGATCTGGCTCCCCCGCGGGCTCACCCGCGACTACGACGACTTCGGCACGAACGGCCACGTCGACATCGTGGCCACGATCCCCTCCCCCGGCCGGATCCTCCTCCACGACCAGCGCGACGCCGCCCACCCCGATCACGCGGTGTCGGGCGAGCTTCGCGCGCTGCTGGCGGCGCAGACCGACGCCGCGGGGCGCCCCTTCGAGATCGTCGACCTCCCCGCCCCGCAGACCCTGCGCGACCACGAGGGCTTCGTGGACTGGAGCTACGTCAACCACCTCGTCGTCGACGGCGGAGTGATCGCCTGCGGGTTCGGCGAGGAGAAGGCGGACGCGGACGCCGCCGCGATCCTGGCCGAGGCCTACCCCGGACGCGAGGTCGTGACCGTCGACGCGCGGGAGATCTTCGCCCGCGGCGGCGGCATCCACTGCATCACCCAGCAGCAGCCCCGCACGACGCCCGCGGCGGAGGGCGCATGATCGACGTCGTCGAGGCCTCGATCGCGCAGCTGCGCGCCGCGCTGGAATCGGGCGGGACCACCGCGGTGGAGCTCGTGGACGCCTACCTCGCACGCATCGACGCCTACGACGGCCCCGCGACGCCCACCGCGCTGAACGCCGTCGTCGTGCGCAATCCCCGCGCGCGGGACGAGGCCGCACGCAGCGACGAGCGGCGCGCCCGCGGAGAGGCCCGCGGGCCGCTCGAGGGGATCCCCTACACCGCCAAGGACAGCTACCTCGTCGCGGGGCTCACCGCCGCGGCCGGCTCGCCCGCCTTCGCGGACCTCGTCGCCCAGCACGACGCGTTCACGATCGAGCGGCTCCGCGACGGCGGCGCGATCTGCCTGGGCCTCACGAACATGCCGCCGATGGCCAACGGCGGCATGCAGCGCGGGCTCTACGGACGCGCCGAGAGTCCCTACAACCCCGCGTACCTCACCGCACCGTTCGCCTCGGGCTCCTCCAACGGCTCGGGAACGGCGACGGCGGCGAGCTTCGCCGCGTTCGGGCTGGGCGAGGAGACCTGGTCCAGCGGCCGCGGGCCCGCATCCCACAACGCGCTGTGCGCCTACACGCCCTCGCGCGGGGTCATCTCGGTGCGGGGCAACTGGCCGCTCGTCCCCACGATGGACGTCGTCGTGCCGCACACCCGCACGATGGCCGACCTGCTCGACGTGCTCGAGGTGATCGTCGCCGACGATGCGCGCACCCGCGGCGACTTCTGGCGCGCGCAGCCGTGGGTGCCGCTCCCGGCGGCCTCTGCCGTGCGACCGTCCTCCTATCCCGCCCTCGCCGACGGCGCGACCGTCGCCGGCGCCCGCATCGGCGTCCCGCGGATGTACCTCGGCACGGACCCCGACGCCGGAGTCGGAGCCACCGGCATCGGCGGGCCGACGGGGCAGGCGATCGTGCCCCGGCCGAGCGTCGTCGCCCTGTGGCGACAGGCGCGGCGCGACCTCGAGCGGGCCGGTGCGGAGGTCGTCGAGGTCGACTTCCCGGTGGTCTCCCGGTACGAGGGCGACCGGGCCGGGGAACCCACGATCCTCACGCGCGGCCTGGTGAGCCCGGCGTACCTGCGACGGGAGATCGTCGACCTGTCGGCGTGGGCGTGGGAGGACTTCCTCGCCGCCAACGGCGACCCGGCGCTGCGCTCCCTGGCCGGCATCGACGGCGCCGAGATCTTCCCCGCCCCGCCGGGGGCGCTCCCCGACCGCTACACCGGCTTCGACGACGACATCGCCGAGTACCCCGCCTGGGTGCGCGCGCACCCCGGCGTCACCGTCGAGGACATCCCCGAGCTCGAGGACGGCCTGCGCGGACTCGAGGAGACCCGCCGCCGCGATCTCGAGGAGTGGATGGACGACCTCGGCCTCGACGCCGTCGTCTTCCCCGCCGTGGCCGACGTTGCCCCCGCCGACATGGACGTGAACCCGGCCTCGGCGGACATCGGGTGGCGCAACGGCACGTGGATCGCCAACGGCAACCTCGCCGTCCGCCACCTCGGCATCCCCACCGTCACCGTCCCGATGGGGCTGCTCGAGGACATCGGGATGCCCGTGGGCCTCACCTTCGCCGGCCGCGCCTACGACGACAGCGCGCTGCTGCGTCTGGCCGCCGCCTTCGAGGCGATCGCCCCCCGCCGTGCCGCGCCGCCCCTCACCCCGCCTCTTGCCCGCCCGAACCAGGAGCACTCATGACCACCGACGCCGTCCGCATGCACGAGGTCAGCGACGAGGCACGGACGATCGTCGACCTCGTGCTCGACTACTCCCGCCAGCGCCTGCTCGCCGACGACACCCCGCTCGACAAGCCGCTGTCGGCGGCGGAGCTGTCGCGCCTCGCGGGCCGCACGATCGACGAGCGCGGGATCGGCGCGCGCAAGGCGCTATCGGTCTTCGAGCATGTGCTCGCCCCGGCCTGCATCACCACCGACGATCCGCAGTACCTCTCCTTCATCCCGTCCGCGCCCTCGAAGGCCGCCGCCGCCTTCGACCTCGTCGTCTCGGCGAGCGCGCTCTACGGCGGATCGTGGCTCGAGGGCGCCGGAGCGGTGCACGCCGAGAACGAGGTGCTGCGCTGGCTCGCCGACGAGTTCGGACTGCCCCGCGGAGCGGGCGGCGTGTTCGTGCAGGGCGGCACGCTCGGCAACCTCTCGGCCCTGGTGGCCGCGCGGGCCCTCCGGCAGGCTCAGGCAGCGGAGGGGCCGCGTCCGGACCGCTGGCGGGTCGTCTGCAGCGCCGAGGCGCACTCGTCGATCGCCTCGGCGGCGCGGGTCATGGACATCGAGGTGGTCGCCGTCCCGCCCGGCGACGACGGCGTGCTGCGGGCCGCGGCGGTCCGGGCGGCCCTGGACGAGCACGGCGACAGTGTCTTCGCCGTCGTCGCGACGGCCGGCTCCACGAACTTCGGCATCGTCGACGACATCGCCGGGATCGCCGCCCTCAAGGACCGCTACGACTTCTGGCTGCACGTCGACGGCGCCTACGGGCTCGCGGCGATGCTCTCGCCCACCGCCCGGCCGCTGTTCGCCGGCGTCGAGCACGCCGACTCGCTCGTCGTCGATCCCCACAAGTGGCTGTTCGCCCCGTTCGACGCCTGCGCGCTGATCTACCGCGACCCCGAGCTCGGCCGACGCGCCCACACCCAGCACGCCGAGTACCTCGACACCCTCACCGAGAAGAGCGACTGGAGCCCATCGGACTACGCGGCCCACCTCACGCGGCGGCCGCGGGGACTGCCGCTGTGGTTCTCGCTGGCCACCTACGGCGCGGGCGTCTACCGCGAGGCGGTGACGGCATCCCTCTCCCTGGCGCAGCGCATCGCCGAGGAGATCGACCGGCGACCCGGGCTGACGCTCGTGCGCCGCCCGCAGCTGTCGGTCGTGGTGTTCGAGCGCGAGGGCTGGAGCAAGGCCGACTACGACGCGTGGTCGTCGCGGCTGCTCGACGACCAGCACGCCTTCGTGACCCCGAGCAGCCACCGCGGCCGCACGAACGCGCGGTTCGCCCTCGTGAACCCGCGCACCACCTTCGAGCACCTCACCGCCATCCTCGACACGATGGACTGAGCCGCCGGTGCGGCCGGTGCGGCGCGGTGGGGCGGGGCGGGCCGGTGGGGCCGGCGGGCGGGCGGTGGGGCGGTGCCGGGCGGTCCGGCGGGCACGCGAAGAGGGCCCCGACCGAAGCCCGTACGGTGGGACCCTCTCCGGCTGGACGCGGGAGACTGCGACGACCCGAACGCCGCGGTCTCGACCGCGTCCCACCCGTTGTTGCGTGCTTCACTGTATGGCCGCCGCGACGCGGGCGCCCACCCGTTGACTCACCCCCGGCGGTTCTGCTACACCGCGCGCGGTCGGTTCCGCAGATCGGCCGGCCCGCCCCACGGATCAGATGACACTCGTGGTCGCCACCCCGCCCCGAACCCGACAACCACTGCCACCCACTCCCCAGCCGGCAGCGTCGGAGGCCGCGGCTACGGTGCGGACATGCCCCTTCCCCAGCCGTGCCTGCTGTGCGGCGCGCGCGACGGCATCCGCCGCGACGGACGGTGGCACTGCGCCGTCTGCGACTGGCGCGTCGGCGACGCCCCCGATCCGGACCTTCCGCCGCCTCGGATCGACGTCGTCTACTACCTGCGATGGCGCGAGCGGATCAAGATCGGCACCTCGCGTCAGCCGCGCCAGCGACTGACGGCCATCCTCCACGAGGAGCTGCTGGCGTTCGAGCGGGGCGACCGCACCCTCGAGCAGCAGCGGCATCGCGAGTTCGCCGACCTCCGCGAGGGCGGCGAGTGGTTCCGCGCCGATGCGCGGCTGACGGCCCACATCGCCGGCCTCAGCGGCGGGATCCGTCCCTGGGACGCCTACGCGCGCTGGGTCGCCGACGCCTACCGGGGCTGACGCGCGCGGCGGGCGGGATCGGCGGCCAGACATGCGAAAGCAGGAGACGCGCACGCCTCCTGCCATGTCCAGGATATCGCCCGACCGGGGGCTTGCGGCAAGAGCCCCCCGGCGGCGCATACTGGTCGGCCGTTCCCCGATCGGAGGCTCCCTCGTTGCCCGATGTCTTCGCCCTTCCCGCCCTCCTCGCCGCCAAGTCCGCCCCCGAGCGCATCGGCGCCGACGCCGCGCGGTTCGCCGCCATCGCCGCGGCGCTCGATGCCGAGCGGCTCGCCGTGACGTCCCGGCGCGACGAGCTGCGGCGCCGGGCCGCGGCGCACGGCGAGGCGGCCCTGGAGCGCGACCTCGAGATCCACCGCCTCTCGGCGCGACGACGCACCCTCGACCGGTTCGGGATCGACGCCTGCCTCGGCCGCATCGTGGACGCCGACGGCGCCGCCCTCTACATCGGCCGGTTCGGGGTCACCTCCCCGGACGGCGAGCGCCTGCTCGTGGACTGGCGCACCCCCGCCGCGGAGCCCTTCTTCGCGGCCACCCTCGCCCACCCCCACGGCATCCGCAGCCGCCGACGCTATCGCTGGGCGCACGGGCGCATCGTCGACTACTGGGACGAGGTCTTCGCCGACGGCGACGACGCCGGTCTGTCGCCCGACGACCAGAGCGCGTTCATCGCCAGCCTCGGCGCGAGCCGGTCGGCGCGGATGCGCGACGTGCTCGGGACGATCCAGGCCGATCAGGATGCCGTCATCCGCGCCGACTCCCCGGGGGCGCTCGTCGTCGACGGCGGCCCGGGCACGGGCAAGACCGTCGTCGCCCTGCACCGCGCCGCCTACCTGCAGTACGCGGACCCGCGGATGGGCCCCGGGAAAGGCGGGGTGCTCGTCGTCGGGCCCCACGCGCCCTACCTCTCGTTCGTCGAGGACGTGCTGCCGAGCCTGGGCGAAGAGGGGGTGCGCGTGTGCACGCTGCGCGACCTCGTGGCCGAAGGCGCCGCGGCCGGCGACGAGGTCGATCCCGCCGTCGCGGCGCTGAAGACCGACGGCCGTCTCGTCGACGCGGTCGAGCCGGCCGTCCGCTGGTACGAGCGTCCGCCGACGGGCGACCTCCTCGTCGAGACGCCCTGGGGCGAGGTCCTCGTGACGGGCGCCGACTGGGCCGATGCGTTCGAGGCGGCGGATCCGGCGCTGACGCACAACGAGGCGCGCGACCAGGTGTGGGCCGAGCTCCTGGATCGCCTCGCAGACCTCCACGGCGCCGAGGAGGACGACGGCGTCACCGTGGCGCACGTCCGCCGCGCTCTCGCGCGCGACGAGGATCTCGGCCGGACGTTCTCCCGCGCGTGGCCGATCCTCGACCCCGCCCTGGTCGTCGCCGATCTCTACGCGGTGCCGGGCTATCTGCGTCACTGCGCGCCGTGGCTGGACGACGATGCGCGCGCGCTGCTGCAGCGCCCTCCCGCCGAACCCGGCGCCGGGCACCCCTGGACGGTCGGCGACCTCCCGCTGCTCGACGCCGCGCGCCGGCGCATCGGCGACCCGGAGGAGGTGCGGACGCGGCGCCGGCGCGAGGCGAGCCTGGCCGCCGAGCGCGAGGTCCGCGCCCGTGTCGTCGACGAGCTCGTCGCCGCCGACGACGGCGACCTCCTGCTGATGTCGATCCTGCGCGGCCAGGATGCGCGGAACTCCCTCGTCGACGAGGCGGCGCTGCCCGCGTCCGATCCCGACGCGCTGGCGGGTCCGTTCGCGCACATCATCATCGACGAGGCGCAGGAGCTCACCGATGCGCAGTGGCGGATGCTGCTGCAGCGGTGCCCGTCGCGGAGCGTCACCGTGGTCGGCGACCGGGCCCAGGCGCGGGGCGGCTTCCCCGAGTCGTGGGAGGAGCGCCTGACGCGCGTGGGCCTCCGGCGCGTGACGCGGGCCTCGCTCACCGTCAACTACCGCACGCCGTCGGAGGTGATGGCGGTCGCCGGGCCGGTGATCCGGGCCGCGCTCCCCGACGCGAACGTGCCGCAGTCGGTGCGCCGCGCCGGCATCCCGGTCCGCGAGGGGGCGGCCGCGGAGCTCGACGGCGTGCTCGCCGCATGGCTCGACGCGCACGCCGAGGGGACCGCGGTCGTGATCGGCGGCGCGCCGACGGCCTCCGTCCCGCGTGTGCGCGTGCTGCCGCCGCCCCTTGTGAAGGGGCTCGAGTTCGACCTCGTCGTCCTCGTCGACCCGGAGCGGTTCGGCGACGGGCTGACGGGCGCGGTCGACCGCTACGTCGCGATGACCCGCTCCACGCGCGAACTCGTGCTCCTCCGTTCGTGAGCGCTGCGGCGGCGCCGCGCGCGCGTTGCGCCGAGCCC
>NZ_CATNHF010000004.1 GCF_950097975.1 Microbacterium sp. T2.11-28 | reverse complement strand
GCGCGCTTGGTCGGGGCGGGCGCGTCCGGCGGCGTTGCGGCGGGCGACCGAGGCGTGGTCGCCGCGGGCGGCGTCGACCTGGGCGCGGAGGGCGGCCAGGGTCGCCCGCTCGGCCGCGACGCGCTGGGTGTCGGTGCTCACGCGCGCGGCCAGGCTCTCGCGCTCCTTCGCCGCGAGGGCGGCCAGCTCATCGAGTTCGGCGCGCTGCGCCTCGAGCGACACCACTGCGCGCTCCGCCGCGGCGGCGGCCGTCACCTCGGCCTCGGCCTCCTCGAGCCGCGCGGCGAGGTCACCGGGCTCGCCTCCTGCCGCGCGTGCGGCGACGACGGACAGCGCGTCGCGGAGCTCACGGGCGACGGCGCCGGCACGGCGCTCGGCCTCCGCCTCCCGGTCGCGGAGCGCTTCGGCCGCGGCGAGATCCTCGTCGGTCACCGGGTCCGGCGCCGCGTCGGCGGGGCGCGGGTGGGACGTCGATCCGCAGACGGCGCACGGTTCGCCGTCGACGAGTCCCGCCGCCAGCTCGCCCGCGTGACCGGCGAGCCGGCGCTGCAGGAGGGTCGTCACCGCCGCGGTCGCTGCGGCCGACGCCGCGTTGGCCCGGACGTACGCCGCTTCCGCCTCGTCGGCCTGCGGCGACAGCGTCGCGACCTCGCGCGCGGCGGCGAGCCGGTCGGCGACGGCGTCCCTCTCGGCGACGAGGTCGGGCCGGCGCACGGCCTGGGCCCGGGCGGCCACGAGGGCGGAGTCGATCCGCTCCCTCTCGGCGGGGACGAGCGCCTGCTGCGCGTCGAGCTCGGCCAGCTGCGCCGTGCCGTCCGCGACGGCGCGCTCCAGGGCGGCGAGTGCGCGCTCCCCCTCGTGCAGGTCCGTCTCGGCCGACGCGGCGGCCGACCACAGCGCCAGGTCGCCGGTGAGCCCGTCGATCACCGCCGCGAGGTCGTCGTCGTCACGGCCGCCCGCGGCGCTCCATGCCCGCCCGGTCTCGTCGGCGGCCTTCGCCGCGTCCGCCCGCTCCGCCTCGGTGCGGTGCGCGGCCTCCACGGGGGCGCGGAGCGCCTCGGCGGCGCGCGCCCGCGCCAGGCGCGCCCTCTCCTCGTCGATGCGGGGCGCCTCGGCCTCCCGCGCGGTCAGCTCCTCCCTCGCCGCGGCGAGCTGCGCGAGCCGCTCCGCCTGCGCGGTCGCCTCGGCCAGGGCCGCCTCGGACTCGGTGAGGGCCGCCTGGGCCCGGGCGCGATCGTGCACTCGGGTGTCGAGGCGGTACTGGGCGCGCTGGAGCGCGGTCGACGCCTCGGCGCGGCGGCCGGTGAGGTCGACAGCGCGCTCCTCGTCGCCGCCGAGGGCGTGCTGGTCGATGAGCTGCTCGGCGACCTCGAGCAGGGTGCGGGCGTGCTCGCCCGCCGTATCCACGGCCTTCTGCGCGTCCCGCCGGCGCATCTCGAGCTCGTCGCGGTAGCTCTCGAAGCGCCGCGTGCCGAACAGCGTCCGCAGGAGCGTCTGACGTTCGCCGGCGGTGGCGAGCAGGAAGCGCGAGAACCGGTTCTGCGCGAGGAGGATCACCTGCTGGAACTGCTGGGCGTTGAGCCCCAGGATCTCGTCGAGCAGCAGGCCGACCTCTCGCGGCTTGGCCGCCTGCCCGACCCAGACGTCGCCGACGAGCTCTTCCAGCTCCGCCCGTGGGGGCTCGGTCGTCATCCCCCCGCCGCGCTTGGCGGGGCGGTCGTACTCGGGCGCGCGGGTGACGCGCAGGCGCCGGTCGCCCGCGGTGAACTCCAGGCGCACCTCGGTCGGGTCGCCGAGGAAGCTGTGGTCGGAGCGCAACCGCCGCTCACCGCCCTCGTAGCGCGGCACGGTGCCGTAGAGGGCGAAGCTCACCCCGTCGAGGATGCTCGACTTGCCCGCTCCGGTGCGCCCCGAGATGAGGAAGACCCCGTCGCCGTCGAACGCGTCGAAGTCGACGCTCTGATGCTCGCGGAACGGTCCGAAGCCCGTCACGTCGAGGCGGTGCAGCTTCACGCCGACGCCTCCACGCGCACCCGCTCGGCCAGGACGTCGTCGATGAGCTCCTGCTCGCGCTCGCTCGGGCCCGCGCCCTCTCGCACGTGCTGCAGGAAGGCGGTGACCAGCTCGCGGTCGCTCCGCGCCGAGCGGACCCGCTCGACATAGGTGCGGCCGCTCGCCTCGGCGGTGCGGGCGGGGGTGTGCACCACCTTCGCGCAGAACGGGAAACGCGCCTGCAGCCGGCGCAGCGGGTCGCGCTGCGGGAGGTCGTCGGTGTACTCCGCGCAGACCCAGGCCTGCTCGTCGTCGGCGAAGCGCGCGTCGGCGAGCAGCTCGTCGAGCGGGCCGGTGAGCGTGACGACCCGCCGCGGGATCGGAAGGGCGACCCAGGTGACCTCGGCCAGTCCTTCGGCGTCGAGATCGACGAGCCACGAGCCGCGCGGCTTGTGGCCCTCGCCGAAGCTGTAGTGCAGGGGCGCCCCCGCGTAACGGATGTGCGGGGCGAGCTGCTGGCGGCCGTGGATGTGGCCGAGCGCGACGTAGTCGACCCCGTCGAAGGCGGCGAGGGGGACGACGTCGAGTCCGCCCTGCTGGATGTCGCGCTCGAGCAGCGGCGTGGGCTCGACTCCCGCGGCGAAGCAGTGCGCGACGGCCACCGACCGCGCGCCCGGCGCCTGCCGGGAGGCCAGGTTCGCGCGGACGAGGTCCATGGCGTGGGAGAGCGCCGCCTCCTGCGTGCGGATGCCGGGCCAGACGTGCCGCAGCAGAGCCGGCTCGAGGAACGGGATGCCGTAGATGTGCACCGGCCCGTGCGCGTCGTCGATCGTGATGGGCGTGCCGACGGCCAGTGGGTCGGTGAGCACGTGGATGCCGTCGCGCAGCAGCGCCGCCTGGAAGCCGAGCCGCGCCGCCGAGTCGTGGTTGCCGCTCGTGACGACGACGCGGGCGCCGCTCTCGCGGATGCCCCGCAGCGTGTCGGACAGCAGGGTGTAGCAGTCGGCGGCCGGGGCGGCGGAGTCGAACACGTCGCCCGCGACGATCACCACGTCGACCGCGTGCTCGCGGACCTGGGCGATCAGCGCGTCGAGCACGCCGCGCAGCGCATCGAGCGTGGAGTGACCGTGGAAGGTCCGCCCGATGTGCCAGTCGGAGGTGTGCAGGATGCGCATGATCCCACGGTAGAAGTCACCCCCGACATCGTGGTCGAGGCCCGCCGTCGCGCACCGGACTGCCCTCCCGCCGCGCGGCGGACGGTCCGGTCACGACGCCGCGCGCGCCGCCTTCTTCTGCTCCTGGAAGGCCCGCAGCGCCTCGTACCTGTCGGCCGAGCGCGCCTGCCGCTTGGCCGCCTCCTCCTCGCGGTTCTTCGGGGGCGCCGGAGAGACGAGATCGTCGAGCAGGTGCCGGGTGGCATGGGCGATCTCGTCGACGGCGCGGTCGAACGCGGCCTGGTTCGCCTTGGCGGGCTTGGTCATCCCGCTGATCTTGCGCACGAACTGCAGCGCGGCGTCACGGCACTCGTCATCGGTCGCAGCGGGCTCGAAGTTGTGGAGCGGAACGATGTTGCGGCACATGCCCCCACGGTACGACGGTGCGGACGCGGGCGACAGTGCCCGCCGATACGCTCGAGGGATGGGTGACGGGGATCCGCTGGAGAGCATCGCCGACGCCGTCGACACCGCGATCGACGAGCTCACGGGCGGGCCCACCGACGACGGCGACATCGAGCGCTTCACGGCGGCCGGCATGACCCTCCTCGCCGAGGCGCGCGGCGCGGAGGACGCGGCGGCAACGTTCGTGCTGCTGCACGGCATCGGAATGGGGCGGAAGGTGTTCGCCGATCTGGCGCGCCGGCTCCATCCCCACGGCCGCGTGATCGCGATCGACCAGCCCGGCTACGGCGAGGCGCCCGAGCCCCCGCGCACGCC
Source organism: Microbacterium sp. T2.11-28 (assembly GCF_950097975.1). GTDB lineage: Bacteria > Actinomycetota > Actinomycetes > Actinomycetales > Microbacteriaceae > Microbacterium. The sequence goes on along the minus strand of NZ_CATNHF010000004.1, from coordinate 56,527 downwards.
GACCATCGAGCGCAGCGCCGACCTGATCGGCGCCTACCTGCGGAAGATCGACCGCGGTCCGGTCGTGCTCATCGGCCACTCCATGGGAACGCAGGTCGCCGCCGAGGTCGCGGTGCGCCATCCCGCCACCGTCTCCCACCTGGTGCTGGTGGCGCCGACCGTCGACCGGCACCACCGGACGGCGGGGGCGCAGCTGGGCCGCCTGGCCGTCGACCTCCTCGACGAGAGCCCGAAGGTGCTGCTGCTGGGCGCGCGCGAGTACGTCCGCGCCGGGCCGCACCTCGGCCGCAAGGTGCGGGCGATGCTCACGCACCGGCCCGAGGAGTCCTACCCGCGCGTCGCCGCTCCCACCCTGGTCGTCCGGGGCGGCCGGGACCGCGTCTCGACGCGGGAGTGGTGCGACGAGGTCACCCGCGCGATCCCCGGGGCGCTCGGCGTCGAGATCCCGGGCCACGGGCACGAGACGCTCATCCGCGATGCGGGCCCCGCCGCCGAGGAGATCCTCCGCTTCCTCGGCTGAACGGCGTCGCGACTCGGGATCAGGAGCCGGCGATGTCGCGCGCCAGCGCCGTGACCTCGTCGTCGGCCACCGTGATGCCGACGTCGGACAGCCGCCGGCGCAGCGACTTCTCGACGATCTCGAGGCTCTCGCCGCCGACGTCCGCGCGCACCTGCTGCACGACCCCGCCGAGACGCTGCATGTCGGTCGCGGCGTTCTGCGCCAGAGCGGGGCCGTCCTGTGTGGCCTCGCCCGGCGCGCCCGCCGCCGCGCGGGCCTCGTCGTCCTCGTGCGCGTCGGGCTCGTGTGCGACGGCACCGCCGACGCCGGCATCGCCGCGCTGCTCGAGGTCCGCGTCCTTGGCCGAGTCGGGGTAGTTGGCGCCCGGCTCGTCGAACTCGTTGCGCGTGCCGCTCATCGATCGGCCTGCTCGTCGGTGAGGAGGTCGGGATCGAGGCCCTGCTGGATCTCGGCGCTCTCGACGTACGGGTCCGAGGCCCGGCTGTCGCCGTCGGAGAGATCGCCGTCGGGGGCGGGGGCCGCGGGGGTCGTCGACGTCTCCTCGTCGGGAGCCTCCTCCTGCACGGCCGCCAGGGCGTCGGCGCCGGACTCGGCGTCGACGGGTCCGGTGCTGCTCCAGCCGCCGGCCGGCTCGGCGTCGACGATGTCGTCGGGTACGTCTCGGGTCATGACTCCTCCTGGTGTCTGCCGCGTGGGCTTCCCGAGCGAGGATCCGCTCCGGGTCATCCCATGCTGCGACGCGCGGCGGACCACCGGCGAGGGGATTGACGGCTCCCCGGGTCGGCGGTAGGCGCGGTAGCGGCGGAGGGCGGTCAGCCTCGTCGGGCCAGCACGGCGGCGCGGTCGGGGTGCGCCGCGAACCAGTCGGCCGCGTACCAGCACACCGGCTGGACGACGCGGTCGCCCCTGGTCTCGAGCTCGGCGACGGCCCGGTCGACGACCTCGGCGGCGAAGCCCTTCCCTCGATAGGTCGGCACCGTGTAGACCCGCGTCATGGCGAGGGTCGTGCCGTCGTCCCGGTAATCGATGACGCTCACGAGGTCGTCGCCGCGGTGCAGGGTGTAGCGCGACGCATCCGTCTCGTTCGCGAAGCGGAGTTCGGTCATGACTCCACGCTACGCCCGTCCGCCGACAGGGCGGCGAGCCACGCGTCGACCTCCCGCTGCCCGCGCAGGCGCACGATCGGCATGCCCGCCGCGAGCCGCTCCTCCATGCGCTCACGCATCACCGGATGGTTGGTCCACGCCCAGCGCACGATGTTCTCCTCGGGCGCCCACCGCAGCCACGACGAGACCCGTTCGCGATTGCCGTGCCAGAGCTCCTCTCGCCGCAGGCCCCGGCGCAGCGTGCGGCCGACGACCCGGCGCATGACGAGCCCACGCGGATGGTCCAGCCACACGACGGCGTCGGCGCCGCCCGGGGTCCCCGGGTCGAGCAGGCCGTCCAGGCGGGAGGTCCAGTTGCCCTCGACGACCCAGCCCTCCGGGTGGGCGGCGACGAACGCCCGCACGATCGCGCGGGCCTCCTCGAGGTCGCGGTAGGTCCACCCCTCGGCCCAGAACACGGCGTCGAGCTCCAGCAGCGGAAGAGCCCTCGCGCGGGCCACGGCCCGTGCCAGCCGGGACTTGCCCGACCCCGAGGTGCCCACGATGCGCAGCCGGGTCGGGGTGTCGTCGGTCATCACTGAGCAATCTGTCACATTGCGTCATCTTGCGGCGACGACATCCGGGCGGTTTGACACATCCGGACACGCTTCGTCATAATCAAGCCCATGACTGACAACGCACGCATTCTGTCCGCCCGGGAGGCGAACGGATCTGCCGGCATCATGATGCCGCGCGTTGCCATGTGTTGCCGAATGTGTTGATCACCGCGACGTCGTCACCGACACGGTGACTCCCGCCGGGTGCTTCCGCCTCCGCCCTGTTCTCCGGTCTGATCCAGGCCATCGCAGGTCTCATCCAGGACGCGGCTCCACCCCACGAGCGTCGGCCCACCGCCCACGATGCGGTGCCGATCCGCTCGCACACCGGCCGCCGAGGCCGATCGCAGCACGCCGAACCCGTTCCAGGCACATCGCCCGGGTTCCTCTCGAAGGACATCTCCCATGTCGAACACCGCTCTTCTGACCCAGCCCGCCGCCCGTCACCTCCGCGCCGTCGAGGACATCGCGCCCGCCGCCCCGCCGGCCGCCCGCCCCGTTCCGGCCGGCACCGCACCGCGCGGCTTCGCGCTCTACGTCGGCATCGACGAGGTCAAGGCCGCCGCCGACGGCGTCTCGCTCTCGACGCTGGTCGAGGCGCTGCGGCGCACGCTGTCCGAGCTCGCTCCCCACGCCGAGACCTACGCCACGGTGGCCCTTGCGCCGGCCGGAGCCGGCGGCCGCGACGTCGACGTCGTGCGCCTCGCGCTCCACGAGCCGAGCGCGATCGCCCGCACCAAGCAGGACCAGCCCGAGGACGACCACGTCCCGGGCGGCGTGACGATCGACATCTCGCGCCGTCGCGTCCACATCGACGGCGAGGCCGCCGCGCTCACCTTCAAGGAGTTCGAGCTGCTGCAGTACCTCGTGCTGCGCGAGGGCCGCACGATCGAGCGCACCGAGCTCGTGGCGTCGCTGTGGAACCACGCCGACGGCGAGGAGGCTCCCGGCGAGCGCACGATCGACGTGCACGTGCGACGGCTCCGCTCCAAGCTCGGCCGCTACGAGGACATCGTGCGCACGGTGCGGGGCATCGGCTACCGCTTCGACCGCCACGCCGACGTCGTGATCCGGTACGGCCACGGCACCCCGTCGCCCGACCGCTTCTGAGTCCGTCCCCGCCGCGATGTCGGTGGCCGTCACGTACAGTGACGGCATGACGACGGTCGCGCACGGGCCCAGCGCGCAGGGTTCCAGGGCGCACGGGCCCAGCGCGGACCAGGCGCGCGCTTCGCACGAGCGCCCGCTCGAGACCGAGTTCCGGCCGGCGACGCCGATCGACGCCGGTCGCGCGGTCGCCTTCCAGCAGCGCGGCGCCCACGACCCGTCCCAGACCACCGCCGGCGGCGTCATCTGGCGCGCCAGCCGCACGCCCGAGGGCGTCGCGACGCTCGCGATCCGCGCCACCCGGCACGGCGTGCGCGCCGCCGCGTGGGGCCCCGGCCGTGCGTGGGCGCTCGATCAGCTGCCCCGGCTCTGCGGCGCCGACGACGACCCCGCCGGCTTCGACGGCTCCCCCCACCCGCTCATCGCCGAGACGCATCGCCGGCATCCGACGCTCCGCCTGGGCCGCACCGACCTCGTCTTCGACGCCCTCGCCAGCGCGATCTTCGAGCAGAAGGTCACCGGCCTCCAGGCCTTCGGCGCCTGGCGGGCCATCCTCACCCGTCACGGCGAGCGCGCACCCGGGCCGACGCCGAAGCCGATGTTCGCGCCGCCGGCGGACTGGCAGCGCATCCCGAGCTGGTCCTGGCACCGCGCCGGTCTCGAGCCTCCGCAGGCGCGGACGGTCACCGCGGTCGCCGCGCGACGGGCCTCCATCGAGCGCGCGGCCGATGCCGCCCTCGACGGCGACACCCGCGACCGCGTCTTCACGAGCCTGCGCGGCGTGGGGCTGTGGACGAGTGCCGAGACGCGCATCCGTGCATACGGCGATCCGGATGCCGTGAGCGTCGGCGACTATCACGTCGCCCACGAGGTCGGCTACGCGCTCACCGGCCACCGCGTCGACGACGACGGCATGCTCGAACTCCTCGAGCCGTGGCGCGGGCAGCGCCAGCGCGTGATCCGTCTCATCGGGCTGAGCGGGGTCCACGAGCCGCGTCGCGGGCCGCGGCTGAGCCCCGAGGACCACCGGGGCCGCTGACGGCCATCCGGTGCCGACCCGTCCGGCCTGCGCCTAGGCTGGCGGCATGAGTGCGCGCGGATGGCCGAAGGGCCGGCTCGGCTGGATCGCCGGCACGGTGGCGCTGCTCGTGCTCGGCGTGGTCGTCGGTCTCGTCCTGGGCAGCGTCTGGCTCGGTCTTGCCCTCGCCGCGATCATCTCGATCGGGTGGCTGATGGCCTACGAGTCCTGGCGCGGCCGCACTCCCGACCTCGACGACCCGTGGGACGACGGCGCGAAGCTCTGACCGCCGCTCGCACGACGAGCAGGTGGCACTCGTTGTCGCCACGTCCGTTCCGAAGTGGCAGCTTGCGTCACCTTCTCGTCGTGTGGAGCGGGTCGCCGGCGGGTCAGGCCGGGGCGCCCTCGTCCTCTTCGGGCTCGAACGTCGAGACCTCGCCGGTGTGGCCGGCGGCGACGCCGTCGGGGTCGGGCGGGATCGTGCCGTCCTCGCCCAGCCCGCCGGGCTTCTCGGTCACCTCGGTGTCGTCGCTGTCGGTGGCATCGGCGGCATCAGCGGCATCGTGCGCGTGCGCGTCACTGGTCATGATCGCTCCTCTCCGCAGCCGACGTGGCCGCGTGTGGTCACGCTAACCCGACGCACCTCGGGCGCCATGCCCCTTGACCGCCGGAGGGCCAGCGGGTACCGCGCGGAGGGGCGGCGCTCACATCTCCTCGTGGGTGTCGGGGTCGCCGTCCCACAGCCGCCCGCGCTCGAGCCCGCTGATCGCGGAGACCTCGGCGTCGGTCAGCGTGAAGCCGAACACGTCCGCGTTCTCGATCTGGCGCGCCGGGTCGGCCGACTTGGGGATGGGCGTCGCGCCCAGCTGGGTGTGCCACCGGAGCACCGCCTGGGTGGGCGTGACCCCGTGGGCGGCGGCGACCTCGGCGACGACCTGCTCCGAGAGGAGCTCGCTGCGGCGGGCGAGCGGGCTCCAGCTCTCGGTGCGGATGCCGTGCTCGGCATGGAACGCGCGCAGGGCCTCCTGCGGGAAGTACGGGTGGAGCTCGACCTGGTTGACGGCCGGCACGACACCGGTCTCGTCGATGAGCCGCGTCAGCATCTCCTCGGTGAAGTTCGAGACGCCCACCGATCCCACGCGACCCTCGTCGCGCAGCGCGATCATCGCGCGGAACGTGTCGACCCACTTGCCGACGCTCGGGTTCGGCCAGTGGATGAGATACAGGTCGATGCGGTCGAGGCCCAGCCGCTCCAGGGAGCCCTGCGCACTGCGCACCGTCTCGTCGAAGCCGTGGTCGCGCCCGGGCACCTTCGTGGTGACCAGGAGCTCGTCGCGGATGCCGGAGCGGCGCACGGCCTCCCCCACCTCCGACTCGTTCTCGTAGTTGACCGCGGAGTCGAGGAGGCGGTAGCCGCTCTCGATGGCCGCCACCATCGCCTCGACCCCCTCCGTGCCGCGCAGGTTGTACGTGCCGAGGCCGAGCTCGGGGAAGGCGGTGCCGTCGTTCAGGGTGACCGTGGGAATCGTGACCATGCCCCCACGCTACGCCCGGCGCGGGACGCAGGCCCGCGCTTGACCCCGGCCGGCGCCTCCGCTAGCGTGGCGAGGCTGTGCCGACCGGCACGGCATCCCATCGGAGGACGACGTGAACGCTCATCTGCGTGAACTCCCGCAGCGGAACCTGGCCCAGCCCAGCTTCCGCTACGAGTCGTACCCTCCGGCGCGCGCCGTCTGACACCGTTACCGTCACACGCCCCGCACCGCACAGGTCCGGGGCGTTTTCCGTGTGTCCTCTCCGCACGGGGCATCCCCGGACCTCTCCACGAAGGAAAGGAACCATGGAGAAGCTCACGAACAGGCTGCTGTCGTGGGCGAGCCTCATCGACGAGAAGACCGTCAAGCAGGCCCGCACCTCGTCGCGCATGCCGTTCATCCATCCGCATCTGGCGCTCATGCCCGACGCGCACCTCGGCAAGGGGGCGACCGTGGGGTCGGTGATCCCGACCCTCGGCGCCATCATGCCGGCGGCCGTCGGCGTGGACATCGGCTGCGGCATGATCGCCGTCCGCACGCAGTTCACGAAGGCGCAGCTGCTCGCTCGCGACCTCACGGCGCTGCGGGAGCAGATCGAGCGCGCCATCCCGCTGTCGGCAGGGCGCGACAATCGCAAGATCGTCGCAACGGCCGAGCCGCGGATCGCCGAGCTGGAGGGGCTCGCCGAGAAGAACGAGTTCGATCCCGCCCGCTACGCCGGGCACTGGCGCAACCAGCTCGGTTCGCTCGGATCGGGCAACCACTTCATCGAGGTGTCCGTCGACGAGACGGACGCCGTGTGGATGTTCCTCCATTCCGGTTCGCGGGGTGTCGGCAACAAGATCGCCACGCACCACATCGCCGTCGCGCAGCGGCTCGCGAAGCAGTGGTGGATCGAGCTGCCCGACCCCGACCTCGCGTACCTCGTCGAGGGCACTGAGGAGTTCCGCCGGTACATCCGGGAGCTGCGGTGGGCCCAGCACTTCGCCCTCCTCAACCGGGAGGAGATGATGGACCGGGTCGCCCGCCAGCTGTCGGAGACGATGGGCGAGGACGTGCAGGAGCTCGAGCGGATCAACTGCCACCACAACTTCACCGAGAGCGAGAAGCACTTCGGCAAGCAGGTGTGGGTGTCCCGGAAGGGTGCGATCCAGGCCGACCTCGGCCGGCCCGGACTCATCCCGGGGTCGATGGGCACGGCGTCGTACGTCGTGTCGGGGCTCGGCAACCCGCTGTCGCTGAACTCGTCGCCGCACGGCGCCGGGCGGGAGTACTCGCGGTCGGCGGCGCGGCGGACGTTCACGCACGACCAGCTGCGGCAGGCGATGGCCGGCATCGAGTTCCGCGACACCGACGCGTTCATCGACGAGATCCCGGCGGCGTACAAGCCGATCGACCGGGTGATGGCCGATGCGGCCGACCTCGTGGAGGTGCGGCACACGCTCCGTCAGCTGGTGAACGTGAAGGGCGACTGAGGCTCCGGCCGGTCAGCCCAGCAGCCGCTCGATGACGGTGAGGACGCCCGCCTCGGCGTGGGACGGGGCCCGGTGACGGGCCACCGCCACCACGTCGGGGTGGGCGCCCTCCATCGCGTACGAGTGCTCGGCGGCCTGCAGCATCTGGACGTCGTTGAGGTAGTCGCCGAACGCCGCCGTCTGCGCCGGGGTCACCCCGAGCGCGGCCTGGAGCGCGCGCAGGGCCACGCCCTTGTCGACGCCCTGGTTCATGACGTCGACCCAGTGCATGCCCGACACGACCACCTGATGGGTGTCCCGGAGGTCTGCCAGGCGCGGGGCGCTGTGGGTCTCCCCGCCGCCGAAGTCGTACACGGCGATCTTGACGATGCGGTCGTCGACGGCGAGGAGGTCGCCGACCACCTCGAGCGCGCGATAGTACTTCGCGGCCTCCGCGACGAAGACGGGGTCGGTGTCCTCGATGTAGGCCGACCGCGTGCCGCAGAGCACGACGCCCAGCCGCATCCCTTCCGCGTCCAGCGCCCGCAGGCGCGCGACGACGGACGCCGTGAACTCCGGGTCGAGCCGGTCGGAGCTCACCTCGCCCTCGCCGCGGACGACGTGCGCGCCGTTCTCGGCGATGTAGTCGAGCTCCACCTCGGCGTCGGCGAACATCTCCCGCAGCGTCGCGTACTGCCGTCCGCTCGCAGGCGCGAACACGATGCCGCGGGCGTGCAGGCGGCGCAGGAGCGGCCACAGCCCCGCGGGGATCGTCCCGTCGGGGAGCAGGAGCGTCCCGTCCATGTCGACGGCGATGAGACGGATGTCCGGTGAGGTCACACCCCATCCTCCCCCCACCCGCGCCCACCCCGCCGCGCGAAGGTGGCGCATCCGGTCGGAATGCGCGCCGCAGACCGACCGGATGCGCCACATTCGTGCGCGCGCCGGGGGGGGTTAGTCCACGGCGACGATCTCGTTCGGGGTGACGGGGAGGTCGGCGGCGGCGGTCACGGCGCCCGTGGCGGCGTCGAGGGCGACGATCCGCCGCTGCGCCGCGTCGGTGACGTACACCGTGCCGCCCGCGACGGCGATCGCGGGGTGCGCGTCCTGCCACTCGGCGGGGCTCTCCCACGCCTCGATCGCCTCGTGCGAGGCGGTGACCTCGCCGGAGGCGGGATCGACGACGTGCACCCGGCCGTCCGATCCGAGCAGCAGCGCGTCGCCGTCCTCGCCGCGCACGACGCCCCGCCACGTGTACGAGACGCCGGCGGGGAGGTCGACGACGTCGAGGGTCAGCGCCTCGGTGTCCACCAGCGCGAGCCGGTGCAGCAGGTACCCCTCGGCGTCCGGGTCGTCCTTGTAGTCCATCACCACGAGCGGGCTGTCCTCGGAGACGTAGGCGTTGCCGATGCGGCCGAACGCGTCGGGCGACGTCAGCTTGGTGATGGTGCCGTCGCGGTAGACGAGGGCGCCGTCCTCGCAGCCGACGACGACGGCCTCTCCGGCCGCGGTGCCCTCGCCGTGGACGCCGGGGCAGTCCGCGCTGGCGGCGATCTCCGCGCCGTCGGCGCCGGTGACGCGGATGCCGCTGCGGGAGTCCGCATCGCCCACCGTGGTCAGCAGCGCGCCGTCCGACAGCACGACCGACACGCCGTGGTGCGCCTCGACGCCCTCGATGACCTCGGCCTCGGGGAGCTCGTCGCCGGCATCGGCGAGGGCAGCGGTCTCGAAGACGGTGGTGTCGCTCGTCGCGTCGTCGTACAGCACCGTCTTGCCGGCGTGACGGACGACGTGGCCGGCAGCGCCCGCCGGGACCACGAGGTCGGTGAGCTTCGCCTCCCGCAGGTCGAGGAGCTCGAAGCCGCGCGACGTCGTCACGAACGCGTGACGGTCGTCGCCCGCCAGGTTGAGGCGGACGAAGTCCTCGGACGGCTCATCGGCGATCACGCCGAGGGTCTCGCCGTCGAGCACGAGCACACCGCCCTCGTACGCGACGGCGACGCGGGGGCCGTCGACGGCGGCGGCGGGATCGGGCGCCGGGTCGGACGGGGGTCCCGATGGGGAGGGAGTGGCGCAGCCCGCGAGGGCGAGCGCGGCGATCGCGGCTCCTGCGGTCAGCAGCAGGGGTCGTTTCATGGTTTTCCTTTCTGGATGGCGGCCCGGGAGGGACGCCGGTGGTCGGTCGGCGGCCGGTCAGCGGCCGGTCAGCACGGTGAGGCCGTCGGGAAGCGCGAAGCGGGCGAGGACTGCGCCGCTGCCGTGATCGACGACGAGGGCTGCGCCCGCGGGGTCGACGACGTAGGTCTGCCGCTGCTCCGGGAACAGCGCCGGGACGTGCGCCGGCGCACCGGAGGCGGCGACGGTGGAGAGCAGACGCCCCGTCGTGCCGTGGTGGACGCGCACCTCGCCGCTGCGGGAGACCGCGACCACATGGTCCGCGTCGTCGCCGACTGCGGCCACGGCCGTCACCGCTGACGCGGCGCGCCACGCGTGCCACGCGCGCGCCCGGGTGTCGAGCACCCACACCGCTCCCCCGTCCGTGAGGGCGGCGACCGACGGTCTCCCCTCGCGGCCCGAGAACGCCCGGACGCGATCGTCCGCCGCCGGGTAGTCCAGGCGCTCGGTCTGCGCCGGGCGCCCGTCGGCGGCGAGGACCACCCCGTCGGCGCAGGCGACCACGACCCCGACCGCCGTGGCGATCGATCCGGCGGCGTCGGCGCACCGGACCGCCTCACCGGCGACGCCGTCCTCGTCGACGTGGCGCAGCCGGGCGACGCGCCCGTCGGCGACCTCGGTCACCCACGCGCCGTAGGCGAGCGGGACGACCATGCCCGCGGCGGCCGCTGCGGCGTCGCGCCGGAAGAGCTCCTCGATCTCGCCGTCGGCGAGCGGGGCGACCTTGACGAGGACCGCCTCCCCGGGCCCGCCGCCGCCGTCGAAGCTGATGCCGACGCTGCGCTCGCCCGCGACGACCGTCGGGGTCCCCGGTCCCTCGACGTCGCCGACGACACGCGCCGGTCCGGAGTAGTAGTGGACGTGGTCGCCGTGGTTCCACGTCCACGCCCCGCTGTCGACGATCGTGACCGAGCCCTCGCGCAGGGCGAACAGATAGCGGCCGTCGCCCGCGACGGCGTCGGCGGGCGCGATGCGCGCGATCGTGGACGACCGGCCCGAGGCGAGGTCGAGGTGGCTGACCGCGCCGTCGGGGGCGAGCGTCGTCAGATGCAGCGCCGGCGCGGCCAGCTCGGTCACTCCGTCCGCCGGCACGGCATCCGATCCCGGGGCGGGCGCCGGCTCGGCTCCGCTCGGTGCGGGGGCGCATCCGGACAGGATCAGCACGGCGGCGAGGGCGACGGGGGTCAGACGGCGGGGCACGGGAGACGACGCTATCAGAACTGAGAATCATTCTCATTAACACGTAGGGATAACCCGAGGTGATTCGTCCGGACACCACTGCGGCGCGCCCGCGACGCCGGTCCTACCGTGGAGACATGACCACCGCAGCACTCCCGCACCGGCGGCCGGGCGCCCTCACCCATCTGGGGGCGATCGCGCAGCTCGCGGCCCTCGGCATCGCCGGCGCCGTCGCATTCACGATCCTCCTGACATTCCTGAGCGTGGGCGTCGGGCTCCTCCCCGTGCTCGGCATCGGGCTCCTCTTCCTCGTCGCCTTCGTCTACGTGCTGTGGGCCACCGCATGGGTCGAGTACGAGCGCGTCGACGGCCTGTACGGCTACGGCCTGCCCGCCCTGCGCCTCCGCCCGAGCGCCGGCCCGGGCTTCGGCGGCTGGCTGCGCACCCTGTGGCGCCAGTTCACCGACGGAGCGATGTGGCGCGGAACCTCCAGCGCCGCCATCGGGACGGTCCTCGGCCTGTTCGTGCTGCCCCTCGTGGCCTGGCTCGTCTCCGGGGTCGGGCTGCTGTTCGCCCCGCTGGGCGCCCGCGCGCGACTGCCCTGGACCGACCTGTCCGTCCACCCCGGCTGGGCCGTGCTCATCGGCGTGCTCAGCATCCTCGCAAGCCTCGCGCTGCTGTTCGGCATCGCCGTGCTGCATGCCACCCTCACCCGCGCCATCCTCGTCCCCTCCCGCGAGGCGGCGCTCGCCGAGCAGGCCCGCACGGCGGGGGCGCAGCGGGCGGGGGCGGTGCGCGCCAGCGAGGTCGAGCGCACCCGGCTGGAGCGCGATCTGCACGACGGCGTCCAGCCGCGGCTGGTCTCGGTCGGGATGACGCTCGGACTCGCGCAGCAGAAGATCGACACCGATCCGGCCGCCGCCAAGGCCCTGATCGACGAGGCGCACACCTCGACGAAGGCCGCGATCACCGAGCTGCGCCAGCTCGCGCGCGGCATCCACGCCTCGGTCCTCGACGACCGCGGCCTCGACGCCGCCCTCTCCGCCCTCGCCGGCCGCTCGCCCGTGCCAGTCGTGCTCGACGTGCGCCTGGACGGCCGCTGCAGCCGCACGGCCGAGGCGGCGCTCTACTTCTCGATCGCCGAGTCGATCACCAACGCCGCCAAGCACTCCCGCGCGAGCGAATGCCGCGTGATCGTGCGCCGTCGCACCGACGAGGCCACGGGCGCCGTGACCCTCTGGGCGCGCGTGGAGGACAACGGCGTCGGAGGCGCCCGCGTCATCCCCGGCGGGGGCCTCGACGGCATCGTCAACCGCATCGTCGCCGCCGGAGGCACATCGCGCCTCGACAGCCCGCAGGGCGGCCCGACCAGCCTGGAGGTGAGCGTCCCGTGCGCATCCTGATCTGCGAGGACTCGGCGCTGCTGCGCGAGGGTCTGGTCCGCGTCCTCGAGGACGCCGGTCACGAGATCGTGGCCGCGCTGCCCGACGCCGGCGACCTCGCCGCCGTGGTCGCCGACACCGCGCCCGAGCTCTGCATCCTCGACGTCCGGCTTCCGCCGACCTTCACCGACGAGGGCATCCGCGCCGCGCTCGCCCTGCGCGCGGCGAACCCCGACCTCCCCGTGCTCGTGCTCAGCCAGTACGTCGAGGAGCGCTACGCGAGCGACCTCATTACCTCGCACGGGGCGGCGCTCGGCTACCTCTTGAAGGACCGCGTCGCCGACGTCCGCGACTTCCTCGAGTCGATCGAGCGGATCGGCGCCGGTGCGACGGTGCTCGACCCCGAGGTCGTCGCGCAGCTGCTGACCCGGCGCGCCCGCGATGACCGGATGGCGCGGCTGACCGATCGCGAGCGGACCGTGCTCGCCCTGATCGCCGAGGGCAAGAGCAACCAGGCGATCGCGCAGACCCTCTTCGTCAGCGAGGCGAGTGTCGAGAAGCACATCACCTCGCTCTTCCAGAAGCTCGACCTCGAACCCGACGAGCACGGCAACCGCCGCGTCCTCGCCGCCCTCGTCCACCTCGGTCACGGCGGCGACACCCCTCCCCGGAACGGAGCAGTCCGATGACCCTCGTCCCCGATGCCCCCCTGGCATCCGATGCCCCTGCCGCGTCCGGCAGCGCCGCGCCGGGCACCCCGCTGACCCCGCCGCCGACCTCGGGCGCCGCCGATCAGGGCGCTCCCCGCCCGCCCCGGCGCACCTCGTCGAAGGTCGTCGCGACCATCGCGATCTGCGCCGGCGCGGTGCTCATCGCGGGCACCGTGTTCACGGGAGTCCTCTCGGCGATGCGCTCCGCGACGATCCGCGACGGCGAGGCGACGGTGTCGGCGTCCGGGCTGCGCAGCCTCGACCTCGACACCAGCGCCGCCGACGTGACCGTCTCGTACGGCGCGGTCTCGGAGGCCACACTTCGCGTCACCGGCGCGTCGGGCATCGACGACTGGACCTTCGAGCGCGAGGGCGACCGCCTCGTCGTCTCGTCCGATCGGAACGTCTGGGGACGCTGGGGGTGGTTCCGCGAGCCCGACACCGTCGAGCTGACCCTGCCGGCCTCCGCCGCGGGCGTCGACGCCGACATCGACGTCGACAGCGGATCGCTGCGCGCCGACGGCGACTTCGGCGCGCTCGACCTGCACCTCGACGCCGGGTCGCTCCGCGTCTCGGGAACGGCGGACGCGCTCACCTCCGAGGTGAGCGCAGGATCGGCCCGCTACGACCTGTCCGGCGTCTCGGACGCCCGGCTCTCGGTGAGCGCCGGATCCGTGGAGGGCGAGCTCGACGGCCGTGCCCCCGCCGCGCTCACGCTCGACGTCAGCGCCGGACGCCTGGACCTCACCGTCCCGGACGGCGAGTACGCCCTGACCAGCGACGTGTCGGCGGGGAGGTTCACCCACGACCTCCGCACCGATCCCGCGTCGCCGAACCGCGTCGACGTCACCGTCTCGGCCGGCGCCGTCACCCTCCGCACGGCCGACTGACGGCCCGGCCGCACGAACCGGTGGCACTCGTTGCCGCTTCCCGCCCCGGGAGGCGGCAACGACTGTCACCACCGGGCGCGGAGACCGCGGTCCGGGCTGACGAGGCGGGTCGGCGCGGCCGTTTTGTCCGCCGTACGGCCCTGTGGCGGAGCGGGTTCAGCGCTAGCGTTGTCCCCGTGACCACTCCGATCGACGCCACCGCCACTGCCGCCTGGGGAGAGCTCTCCGCAGCCCGCGACTCGTTCACCCCGGATCTGCGCGGTGCGTTCACCGCCGACCCCGGCCGCGTCGAGCGGCTGACCTTCGACCTCGCCGACCTGCGCGTCGACCTGTCGAAGAACCTCGTCGACGACGACATCCTCGCCGCGCTGGTGCGTCTGGCCGAGCAGACCGGCGTCGCCGAGCGGTTCGCGGCGATGCTCGCCGGCGAGCACATCAACACGACCGAGGACCGCGCTGTGCTCCACACGGCACTGCGCCGGCCGGCCGGGACGACGCCCGCGCTCATCGTCGACGGTCAGGACATCGACCACGACGTGCAGGAGGTCCTGGCCGCGATGTCGGCATTCGCCGACCGCGTGCGCTCGGGCGAGTGGGTGGGCATGACGGGCAAGACCGTCACGCACGTCGTCAACATCGGCATCGGCGGATCGGACCTGGGTCCGGTGATGATCTCCGAGGCGCTCGAGCCGTATGCCGACGCCGGCATCCAGGCGCGCTTCGTCTCGAACATCGACCCCTTCGACCTGGCGCACAAGACCGCCGACCTCGACCCCGAGACGACGCTGTTCATCGTCGCGTCGAAGACGTTCACGACCCTCGAGACCCTCACCAACGCGCGCCTCGCGCGGGACTGGCTCTGGGCGGGGCTCGAGGCGGCGGGCGCCGTCGACGGCTCGGAGGAGCAGCGGACGGATGCGGTCGCGCATCACTTCGTCGCGGTCTCCACCGCGCTCGACAAGGTGGCCGCCTTCGGGATCGACACCGCGAACGCCTTCGGGTTCTGGGACTGGGTCGGCGGGCGCTACTCCGTGGACTCCGCCATCGGACTGTCGCTCGTGATCACCCTCGGCCCGCCTGCCTTCCGCGAGCTGCTCGCCGGCTTCCACGCCGTCGACGAGCACATGGCGTCCACGCCGCTGGAGCGGAACGTCCCCGTGCTGATGGGGCTGCTGAACGTCTGGTACACGAACTTCCTCGGGGCCCAGTCGCATGCCGTGCTCCCCTACGCCCAGCAGCTCAGCCGCTTCGCCGCGTACCTGCAGCAGCTCACCATGGAGTCCAACGGCAAGTCCGTGCGGTGGGACGGGTCGCCGGTCACCAGCGACACCGGGGAGATCTTCTGGGGCGAGCCGGGGACCAACGGCCAGCACGCGTTCTACCAGCTGATCCACCAGGGCACCCGGCTCATCCCCGCCGACTTCATCGCGTTCGTGAACCCCGCCTATCCGCTCAAGGACGGCGGCCGCGACGTGCACGGCCTCTTCCTCGCGAACTTCCTCGCGCAGACCAAGGCCCTCGCCTTCGGCAAGACCGCGGCCGAGGTCGAGGCCGAGGGCACGACCGGACCGCTCGTGGCGGCCCGCACCTTCGCGGGGAACCGCCCGACGACCTCGATCTTCGCGCCCGCCCTCACCCCGCGCGTGCTCGGCGAGCTCGTCGCCCTGTACGAGCACATCACGTTCACGCAGGGCGTCGTCTGGGGCATCAACTCCTTCGACCAGTGGGGAGTCGAGCTCGGCAAGCAGCTCGCGCTGCAGATCGCACCCGCGATCGAGGGCGACGAGGACGCGCTCGACGCGCAGGACGCGTCGACCCGGGCGCTGCTGGCCTACTACCGGGAGCACCGCACGTCCTGACCCGGCGGCGGTGCCGGGCTTCCCGACGCGGGGTGCCAGCCGCGGCGCGTTCGCAACTCCGGAAATCCGGGCCCGCCGGAGCGAGAACGGGCGTCCGGCCCGGCCGAGCCGCGGCTTCTTCCGGAGTCGTGAACGCGCAGCCGTCCTGACCCGAAGGCGCGGATGGCCCGGGAGGGCGGCCTAGGAGTTGGTGACGCGGGTGTGGATGCGCTCGCCGGCCGCGCTGAAGATGCTGATCACCTCGGCCGGGCCGTCGGCGGAGGCGCGGATGCTGTGCGGCAGCCGCGTGTCGAACTCGGCCGCCTCGCCGCGGGCGATCTCGTGCTCGGTGCCGTCGAGCACCAGGAGCACGCGCCCGCTCAGCACGTACAGCCACTCGTAGCCCTCGTGCACGCGCGGCGCGGGCACGACGGTCGTGGGCGCGTAGGTGATCTTGTAGGTCTTCACCGGGGCGTGCTCGAGCGTCAGCGGAGCGATCACCATGCCGTCGCGGCGCTCCACGGCCCGCCGCACCCGAGGATCGGCGGTCTCGGCGGGCAGCAGGTCGTCGATGCGGATGCCGAGGATCCGGGTGAGCGGGACGAGGAGCTCCAGCGAGGCCTGCCGCTTGCCGGACTCCAGTCGCGAGAGCGTGCTGGCGGACAGCCCGGCGCGCGCGGCGACGTCGTCGAGGGTCCAGCCGCGGGACTGCCGCGCGGCGCGGAGCCGCGGCCCCACCTGGTCGAGTTCGGTGCGCATGGTCCCATCTTGCCATTCCCGCAAGCGAGCTTGCACTCTCGCGAACGGCCTCGTCACGCTGGGTCCATGGACATCAGGGAATGGGATGCCGTCGTCATCGGCGGCGCAGTGGCAGGGCTGAGCGCCGCGCAGATGCTGGGGCGGGCACGCCGGCGCACGCTCGTGATCGACGGCGGCGCGCCGCGCAACCGGTTCGCCGCGCACATGCACGGCGTACTCGGACACGACGGCGCGGAGCCGGCGGAGCTGCTCGCGCGCGGCCGCCGGGAGGCCGAGGCGTACGGCGTGGTCGTCGAGTCGGCGACGGTGACCGAGGTCTCCGGCACCGCCGACGGTCTGCGGATCGTCCGGGCCGACGGCGGCGTCGAGCACGCGCGCGCCGTCGTCGTGGCGACCGGGATCCGCGACGCCCTTCCCGACATCGACGGCCTGGCGGCGCACTGGGGCACATCGGTGCTCCACTGCCCGTACTGCCACGGCTGGGAGGTCGGCGGCCGGCGGCTGGGCGTGATCGCGACGTCGCCGGCGAGCGTGCATCAGATCGACCTCGTGCGGCAGTGGAGCGAGGACGTGACCGCGTTCACCGCCCTCGCGGGGCCGCTCGCGCCCGAGGTGCGCGAGCGGTGGGACGCCCGCGGCATCCGGATCGTCGAGCGGCCGGTGCGGTCGGTGGGGTCCGGCGACGGCCGGCTCACCGGACTCGTCGACGACGCCGGGACGACGCACCCGGTGGACGCCGTCTTCGTCGCTCCCGCGCCGGAGGTCGCACTGGAGTTCCTCTCCGGCCTGCGCCTCGCCCGCGCCGACCAGCCGGGCGCTCCCCTGGCCGTCGATGCGACCGGCGCGACCAGTCACCCGCGCATCTGGGCCGCCGGCAACGTCGCCGCCCCGTTCGGCAACGTGCCGCTGTCGATGGGAGCGGGATCGATGGCCGGCGCCGCCGTGAACGCCGCGCTCGTCGCCGAGGACGCCGCCCACGCCGTCGCCGCGCGGCGCGACGCGCGCGCGGCCGCGCGCAACGCCCACTGGGAGGAGCGGTACGCCGAGGGCACGCGCTTCTGGTCGGGTCGGGTGAACGAGACCACGGCTGCGGTGGCGCGCACGCTCCCCCGCGGAACCGCCCTGGAGATCGGCTGCGGAGAAGGCGCCGACGCGATCTGGCTGGCGGAGCAGGGCTGGACGGTGACCGCGGTGGACGTCTCCCCGACGGCGATCTCCCGTGCGCGGGTCGCGGCGGCCGAGCGGGGCCTGACCGACACGCAGGTGCGATTCGAGACGGCGGACGCCGCCGGCGACCTGCCCCCGGGCCCCTTCGACCTCGTGGTGTCGAGCTTCCTGCACTCGTGGGAGCACGACTTCCCGCGCATCGACATCCTGCGCCGCGCCGCCGCCCGCGTCGCCCCGGGCGGGCGGCTGCTCGCCGTCTCGCACGCGGCGGTGCCGCCGTGGTCGGCCCACGACGATGCGGAGGACCATCCCGTCCTCCTCACCCCCGCTCAGGAGCTGGCACTGCTGGGGCTCGATCCGGCGGTCTGGACCGTCGAGCTCGCGGAAGTGCGCGCACGCGAGACCGCCGCGCCCGACGGCCGGCCGGCGCATCTCGACGACGGGGTGCTGCTCCTGCGCCGCGCATGACTCCTCGGCATCGGAGCGGGCGGCGTCACGACCCCGCGCAGGGACGGCGCGCACGCGCGAGGAGGCCGAGGCGCAGGATTCACACCTCGGTCGCGGCGGCCGCCGCAGCCGCCGCGCGGGTGAGCCACGCCGGCGGTTCGCCGTACCGCTGCGGCGGCACCAGGCGTCCGGCGGCGCAGTCGGCGACCAGTGTCGCGAGGCGGTCGGTGCGGGTCGCCTCGCGCTTGGCGGACTGCACCCAGGTCGTGGCGACGCGGCGGTACGACGGCGTCGCGGCGTCCCAGAACGCCTGCGCCGCGGGGTCGGCGGCCAGTGCCGACAGCTGCTCGGCCGACGGCTCGGGGGCGGTCTCGTACGAGTAGCCGCTGCCGGCGGGCCTGCGCTCGTAGGCGGCCAGCCCCGCCGGACGCATGAGCCCCTCGGCGATCAGGCGCTCGACGTGCGCGATGTTGACCGCGCTCCACACCGACCGGGGCTTGCGCGGCGTCCACCGCTGACGGCGGCGGCGATCGTCGACGCGCTGCGAGACCGAGTCGATCCAGCCGTAGCAGAGGGCGACCGGC
The DNA here is from genome assembly GCF_950097975.1 of Microbacterium sp. T2.11-28. Taxonomy (GTDB): domain Bacteria; phylum Actinomycetota; class Actinomycetes; order Actinomycetales; family Microbacteriaceae; genus Microbacterium. The sequence goes on along the minus strand of NZ_CATNHF010000004.1, from coordinate 38,060 downwards.
ACCGCGTCGTCCCAGGTGATGCCGACGTCGGGATCGCCCTTGCGGTACAACCCCATCCACAGCTCGGTGGCGGTCTCGTGGTGCTCGTCGAGCCAGGCGCGGAACTCCTCGGCATCCGCGAAATAGACCGCCGGCCGCTCGGGGGCCGCGTCGTCCGATCCGCTCATGCGCCGACAGTACCGCCGCGCACCGACACGCGGGGACCGCCGGCGCTCAGCGCAGCTCCACCCGGTTCCAGGCGCCGGGCTCGTCGAACTCGCCGTAGACCACGTCGACGCCGTCGGCGGAGACCGACGCGGCGGTCACGAGGAGCGAGAGCGTCGGATAGCCGTACGGGCGGTTGTCGCGCACGATGGCGCGCTCGTCGGTCGGATCGAGCTCGGCCGTGCGCTCGAGCGCGTCGAGCCACGGCGTCCACCACTGCGGCCCGTCGGCCGGCGGCGAGAAGACGTCGCGCCACGCGACGATGCGCGCCGTCGCCGGGTCGTCGACGTCGTCGTGCGCGATCATGTGGATGCCCGGTGCCAGCGGCTGCACCCGCAGCGCCTGGCCGTCCCACATGGTCACGCGCGCACCCTCGGCATCCACCTCGACGAGGTTGAAGCCGTGGACCCGCGGACGCTGCGCCGGCGAGGTGCCCGCGACCGCGTCGAGGACGACGTGACCACGCGATCCCAGCTCGGCGGGATCGATGTCGCTCACCTCGGCGCGGTTCAGCACGACGGCGAGCCGCCCCGCATCCGGGTCTGCGGCGAGCCAGGCACCGCCGGCGCGGCTGTCGCGCACCCCCACGACCCCCGGGTGCGCCTCGGGCCACCACGCACCGAGCGGGTCCCAGGCGCGCGCGGGGTCCTCGTCCCGCACCGCGAGCAGCCGCGTGGCGGCGGCGGGGTCGTCGGGGACGTGGACGATCACGGTGCACATGGGTCTGTCTTTCCTGGATCTGGCGTCAGCGGCGCGTGGGAGGATCGGTGCATGTTCGTTGTCGTGGGTGTCAGCGGCGGCATCGCCGCGTACAAGACGGTCCAGCTCGTGCGCGCTCTCGTCACCAACGGTCACGAGGTGCACGTTGTTCCCACCGACGACGCGCTGCGGTTCGTGGGGACCGCGACGTGGGAGGCGGTCAGCCGCCATCCTGTCACGACCTCCGTGCACGACGACGTCGCGGAGGTCCGGCACGTGTCGCTCGGCACGCGCGCCGACCTCGTCGTTGTCGCGCCGGCGACCGCCAACACCCTCGCGCGGATGGCGACCGGCATCGCCGACAACCTCCTGGGGGTCACGCTGCTGGCCACCACGGCGCCGGTGCTCGTGGCGCCCGCGATGCACACCGCCATGTGGGAGCACGCGGCCACGCGTCAGAACATCGACACCCTCCGCGCGCGGGGCGTCCACGTCGTGGGACCGGCCGACGGCCCCCTGACCGGCGGGGACAGCGGCCCCGGCCGCATGTCGGAGCCCGACGAGATCCTGGCGGCGGCGCTCGCGCTGCTCCCGGCACCGGCGGGCGATCTGACCGGCCGCACCGTCGCCGTCTCCACCGGCGGCACGCGCGAGCCGATCGATCCGGTGCGCTTCCTCGGCAACCGCTCCTCGGGACGTCAGGGCGTCGAGGTGGCGCTCGCCGCCGCGGCCCGCGGAGCCCGCGTGCGCCTGGTCGCGGCTCACGTCGACGAGGGCGTGCTGTCCGAGGTCGCGCGGCACCCGCGCATCGAGATCGCCCGCGCCGGCACCGCCGACGAGCTCGGCACGGCCATGCAGGCCGCTGCCGCCGACGCCGACGTCGTGGTGATGGTCGCCGCTGTGGCCGACTACCGCGTGGCCGAGGTGTCGCACGAGAAGCTGCGCAAGGAGGACGGCGACGGCACCGCCACCCTCTCCCTCGTGCAGAACGCCGACATCCTGGCCGGGCTGGTGGCGGCCCGCCGCCCCGGACAGCGGATCGTCGGGTTCGCCGCCGAGACCGCGTCGAGCGAGGACGAGCTCGTCGAGCGCGGGATCCGCAAGCGCGAGCGGAAGGGCGTCGACCTGCTCGCCGTCAACCGCGTCGACTGGGACCGCGGCTTCGAGACGACCGACAACGCGCTGCTGATCGTCGCTGCCGACGGCGTGGCCGCGCACGCCGCCGGCAGCAAGCGCGCGGTCGCCGACGCCCTGTGGGACGCCGTGGTCGCGCTCGACTCCTGAGTCAGCCCTTCTTCTTCTGCAGGTCGAGCAGGGGCGCGCCGGCCGTCACCGGTCCGAGCGCGACCGGGTCGACCGTGTCGAACGCGTCGGCGTTGAGGACGATGACGGGCGTGATGAGCGGGTAGCCCGCCTTCTCGATGACGTCCCGGTCGAACACGACCAGGACGTCGCCGACGTCGACCCGGTCGCCGTTCTTCACCCTCACGTCGAAGCCGTCGCCCTTGAGGTTGACGGTGTCGATGCCGACGTGGATGAGGATCTCGGCGCCGTTGTCCAGCTGGAGGCCGAAGGCGTGGCCGGTGGGCTGGGCGGCGACGACCACGCCCGCGCCGGGCGCGGAGACGGTGTCGCCGCTCGGCTCGATCGCGACGCCCGGTCCCATCACACCGCCCGCGAAGACGGGATCGGGGACCTCGGAGATCGCGACGGCCGTGCCGTCGAGGGGCGACATCACCTGGGTGAGCGCGAGGTCCTCGGCGTCCGGGAGGGTGGCCGTCGCGGTGGCGCTGCCGGCGAGGGCCGCTCCCCCGGCGACGTCGGCGACCGAAGCCGCCGTCGGCGCGCCCGATCCCACGACCGACGAGCCCGCGGTCGCCGCGGTGTCGGCGACGTCCGCCGAGGCGGCCGGACCGTCCACGGCGGGCTCCTTGTCCTTGTAGCCGCCGACGACGATGAGGAACATCGACACCGCGAAGGCCGACAGCACGGCGATCGCGTACAGGCCGATCGGCTCGAAGGCTGGGATGGTCAGCAGCGACGTGAAGACGAACGCCTTCGTGGTGATGCCGTTCTCGAGGCCCAGCAGCATGCTGCCGATGCCGATGATGAGACCGCCGGTGAGGCAGCCGACCAGCATGCGCGGGTAGATGCGCTTGTAGCGCAGGTGGATGCCGTAGAGCGACGGCTCGGAGATGCCGCCGAGAAGACCCGCCGCCAGGGCGCCGGTGGCCGTCTGCTTCATCTGCTTGTCCTTCTCGCGCCATGCCAGCAGCAGCACGCCCGCGGTGGCGCCGAAGCACGCGAAGTTCCATGCGCCCATCGGGCCCTGGATGAAGTCGTAGCCGAGCGTCTGGATGTTCAGCAGCATGATGGCGTTGATCGGCCAGTGGAGGCCGAGCGGCACCATGAACGGGTACGCGAGCGGGATGATGATCGCGAAGATGAACGGCGAGAACGAGTTGATCGAGCTCAGCAGCTGCGCGAGCGCGGCACCGGCGTAGACGCCGATCGGTCCGAGCAGGAACGCGGTCAGCGGGATCATCACGAGCATCGCCAGGAACGGCACGAAGATGAGCTGCAGATTGTCCGGGATGAGGCGCTTCAGGCCCTTGTAGAGGGGCCCGAGCACCGCGGCCATGATCAGCGGCGGGAACACCTGCGAGCTGTAGTTGAAGATCGTCAGGGGGATGCCGAAGATCGGGATCGTGGTGATCTCGGAACCGAGGAACACGATCTGCTGAGCGCCCTCCTGGGTCGCCAGCGACGCGAAGCCGGGAAGCATGACAGAGGCCATGATCGAGAAGCCGACCCAGGGATCGGCGCCCACCTTGTTCGACGCGTTGTAGGCGACCATGAGCGGCAGGAAGACGAAGACGCACTGCCACATCAGGTTGACGAACTGCCAGGACGGCGGCAGCTCCGTGCGCGGGTCGGCCCAGTTGCCGATCACCTGCAGCGTCGACATCAGCGCCATGAACGTGATGATGAGCGATGCGCCGAGCAGGGCGCCGAGGGTCGGGCGGAACGAGTCGGAGAGGAACTCGAAGAGCGAGTCGAGCCACGCGACCTTGCCGCGCGGGCCGCGCGCGCGCTGGGCGGCCTTGACGTCCGCGTCGGAGGGCGCGTCGACGTCGGCCATCTCGGGCAGCGCCATGATGTCGTTGTAGACGGTCTGGACGGCGCCCCCGATCACGACCTGGAACCGGTCGCCCGCCTGCGGGACGGCGCCCATGACGCCGGAGATCGCCTCCATCCGGTCCTTGTCGACCTTGTCGCCGTCGCGCAGCTGAAACCTCAGCCGGGTGGCGCAGTGGGTGAGCCCGGCGACGTTCCCGGGGCCTCCGATGGCGTCGATGATGTCTGCTGCAGGACTGGATGCCATGTCGGCAACTCCTCTCGCGGGTTCGCGCCGGATCGTGTCCGCGCTCGTGCACATGGGACTCTATACCGGGCTTCCGGAGGGTCGATAGGACCCCCGCCGGAGCAAATCCGGGTGGTAGGCTCCCACGGTTCACCCAGGTTCAGCGGAGGTTTCGTCCAGGAACCGTGGGCAGACTCGGGGACTTGTGCCCGTCCCGAGGGCACGTCGCGACGCTCTGCTCCGCTGAGCGCGGCGCCGCGAGAAGCCACCTGAAAGACATCGTTACGCATGCGCCTGCTCTCCTCCCGCCGTTCCACTCTGTCCACCGCCGTCGCTCTCACGCTCGGCCTCGGCATCGCGGGAGGGATGTCCACCGCCGCCCACGCCGCGCAGGATGAGCCGGCCGCCCGCGTCGCGGTCGCCGCCTACGCCGACACCGACACGGCCGCCATCGCGCCGTTCGTCTCCGAGGAGGCCGCGACGCTCGCCACCGAGCCGCTCGACGCCATCGTCGACGACGCGGAGGCTGCACTCGACGACGCGGAGGACGCGATCGCCGCGGCCGAGGCCGCCGAGGACAAGGTCGCCGCGAAGGTCGAGAAGAAGAAGCTCGACGTCGCCGGCGCGACCACGATCGACACCTCGGTGCTCGAGGAGCACGTGGAGCAGCTGCAGACGATCGCCGTGACCCCGGTGCTGCTGCTGCCGGCCAGCACCGCCGACGCCGCGGGCGACACCGCGCAGGTGGAGAAGGCGACCGCGTCGCTGCTCCAGCGCCTCGAGAAGGCCGAGAAGAAGAAGGCGGCAGAGATCGCCGCCAAGAAGGCCGCCGCCAAGAAGGCCGCTGCCGAGGCGGCTGCGAAGAAGGCCGCCGAGGAGGCGGCCGCCGCCGAGGCCTCCGCGTCGAGCTCGGGCTCGGGCTCGGGCTCGGGTTCGGGTTCGGGTTCGGTCAGCGGCGGCTCGGCCGCCTCGTCCGGCGACAACTCCGTCGCGGGCGCCAAGGCGACCGCGCGCGCGCTCGTGGCCGACCGCGGCTGGAGCTCGGACCAGTTCAGCTGCCTCGAGAAGCTGTGGCAGAAGGAGTCGGGCTGGAACTACCGCGCGTACAACGCGTCCAGCGGTGCGTACGGCATCCCGCAGGCGCTCCCCGGCAGCAAGATGGCCAGCGCCGGGAGCGACTGGGAGAACAGCGCCGCGACGCAGATCCGCTGGGGCCTCGGCTACATCGACGGCCGCTACGGCACGCCCTGCGGCGCCTGGGACCACTCGCAGTCCGTCGGCTGGTACTGATCCCGCCGCGACGACCCGCTCACCCGGAGCCCGCTCCGCCAGACCTCCTCGACGTCAGGCGGAGCGGGCTCCGCTGTCGTCGAGGGAGTCCCGCACCACCCGGCGCAGCACCTTGCCGACCTGGTTGCGCGGGAGCGCGTCGACCGCGACGATCCGCTTGGGCACCTTGTAGGGCGTGAGGTGGGTGCGGGCGAAGTCGCGCAGCGCCCCCGCATCGAACACGGCGCCGTCGCGGACGACGACGGCCGCCGTGACGTCCTCGCCGCCGCCGGCGCGGCGCAGCCCCACCACCGCGGCCTCCGCCACGTCGGGGTGGAGCATCAGCGCCTGCTCGACCTCGCTCGGGCTCACGTTGAAGCCGCCGGTGATGATCAGCTCCTTCAGCCGGTCGACGATCGTGACGAAGCCGTCCTCCGACATCGTCACGATGTCGCCGGTGCGCAGCCATCCGTCCGGCAGGAGCACTGCGGCCGTCTCGTCGGGGCTGTTCCAGTAGCCCTGGAACACCTGGGGTCCGCGAAGGAGCAGCTCGCCCTCCTCGCCCGGTCCGCGCAGCGAGGACGGATCGTCCGGATCGACCACGCGCGCCTCGGTGCTCGGGAAGGGCACGCCCACCGTGCCCGGGCGGCGGGAGGGACCGGCGGGGTTGCCCAGCGCGACCGGCGACGTCTCGGTCATGCCGTATCCCTCGACGAGCAGGCCCCCGGTGGCCTCCTCCCAGCGGGTCACGGTGGAGACGGGGAGGCTCATGGCGCCGGAGATGGCGAAGCGGACCCCGCTGAGGTCGACCCGACCCTGCACGCTCGCGCGGGCCAGGGCGTCGTAGATGGGCGGGACGGCGGGAAGGAAGGTCGGAGGCGACACCCGCGCGGCCGCGATCACGAGGTCGAGGTCGAACTTCGGGAACAGGACGAGCGTGGCCCCGATCGACATGGCGAAGGTGAGGCACAGCGTCAGCCCGTAGGCGTGGAACAGCGGGAGCACGGCGTAGACGACCTCGGCGCCGTCGTGCAGGCCCGGGAGCCACGCGCGCCCCTGCGCGGCGTTCGCCCGCAGATTGCGGTGCGACAGCATCGCCGCCTTGGGGACCCCGGTCGTCCCGCTCGTGAGCTGCAGGAGCGCGATGTCGTCGATGCCGGGCCGCGGCACGCGCCGGGACAGCCGTCGCGACGCCGCCACGCGCGTCCAGGGCACGATGCCCCGCGCGGTGGGACGCGACGTCAGCGCCGAGCGCGCCGTCCGCGCCCGGGCGATCGGCACGCGGAGGGCGAGCCGGGTGCGCAGCGGCATGCCCCGGGTGAGGTCGACGGAGACCACGTGGTCCGGCCGGATGTCGTCGGGAAGCCCCGCGACGGTGTCGGCCGCCTTGTCCCACACGACGGCGACCTTGGCGCCGTGCACCTCGAACTGGTGCCGCAGCTCCCGGGCGGTGTAGAGCGGGTTGTGCTCGACGACGATCGCGCCCAGGCGCAGGATCGCGTAGAAGGCCACGACGTGGTCGGGGCAGTTCGGGAGCACGAGCGCCACGCGGTCGCCCCGGGACACACCGAGGGCGCGCAGGCCCGCCGCCGCGCGCTCGACCCGCTCGCCGAGCTCCGCGTAGGTGGTCGTCGCGCCGAAGAACTCGAGCGCGGTCTTCTTGCCGTAGTGGGCGACGGAGGCGGTGAGCAGGTCGACGAGCGTCTCGGTCACCGGACCGATGTCGTGGGGCACGCCGTCGGCGTAGGCGGCCAGCCACGGACGATCCCCCTCGCCGCGGGGTGACGGGCCCGGTGCGCCGCCGGCTGACGGACTGGGTGCGGAGTCGCGCTCGGGGCGCGGGGCGGGCTCGGGCGCGGGTCGCTGCATGGGGGCCACGCTACTGCGCCCGTCCCCGACGAACCTGCGAGAGCGCCCGCCGCGCCCGTGGGCTGCGCGCGCGGCGGGCGGTGGTGCGAAGCGGTCAGGCCGCGTCTTCGGGGCGCACGCGGAACGCGGCGGCGAGGTTGTCGCGCAGCTGTGCCGCATCCTGACGCGTCACGTAGGCGGGACGGTCGCGCTCGAGCCGCCACGACTCCGACAGCGGTCCCACCGAGACGGTGTCGAAGCCGAGCCGGTCGTACAGATCGGTGACGTAGGAGATGGCCTCGGGGAAGTCCGATGCCGTGCCGAGCGCGCGGCGGCCGGGCGTCCCCGCGGGAGTGCCGGCCGTCGTGATCTCCGCGGCCATGATGTGGTTGAACGCCTTCACGACCTTCGCGCCGGCGAGGTGCTCCTGCAGGAGACCCGACGTCGTGGCCTCGCCGCTGTCCAGCGCGGGGATGTGGCCGTCGCGCTCCCAGTAGTAGTTGTTGGTGTCGAGCACGATCTTGCCCTCGAGCGGCTCGACCGGGACCTCCCGGTAGGCCGAGAGCGGAACGGTCACCACGACGACCTCGCCGGCGGCCGCCGCCTCGTCCGCCGTGGCGGCGCGGGCTGTGGGGCCGAGCTCCTCGATGAGACCGGCGAGGGTCTCGGGGCCGCGCGAGTTCGCGATCACCACCTCGTCGCCGAGCCGGGTGAAGGCCCGGGCGAGCTGCGAGCCGATGTGTCCTGCGCCGATGATTCCGATGGTGGTCATGCCCTCCCCAACCCGGCGGAGGCGGTGAGGATTCCCGCGCGGAGCCTCGCCCCGGCTGGGTGTACGCCATGGATGAGAAAAGAATCACAAAAAGATAACGGCAAACGCTTGTGGCCGTTATCTCGTCGTTATAGAGTGCTCGCACGGTAGTTGTTTTGCTGTGGCAGCTACCGACATGTGATTGCAGGACACTCTTGGTGCAAGGGACAAGGGCCGGTCGGAAGCCTCTCCGACCGGCCCTTACTCTTGCCCGGTCCCGCCGCCCCGCAGCCGTCGTCGGGGTCCCGCGACGGGATCGATGACAGTCGTCGTCGGTTCCCGGCCGTCGAGGCGACGACGAGTGTCATCCATTCAGCTCGAGCGGCGCGCAACGACGCCGGGGACGGATCAGACGCCGCCGCCTCCTCCGCCGCCACCGCCGCCGCCGGAGCTGCCGCCGCCGCTCGAGCCGCCCGAGGTCGACGACGACGAGCTCGCGGCCGCCGAGAGCGAGCCGATCCCCGATGCGAAGGCCGACGCGTCGAAGGCACCGCTGCCCGCGTACCAGTAGGGGCCCGCAGCGCCCGTCGCCGCGTAGAGCACAGCCAGGTGCGCGGACCACTCCTTCTCCTGACCGAAGACGACGGCGTAGGGCAGCAGCCGCTCGTACAGCTGCAGCTTCTGCCGCGGATCGTCCACGTCGATCGCCACGCGCTCGGCGCCCTCCGGCGACTGGAGCATGCGGATGCGATCCGCCTCCGCCCAGGCGATGAACTCCTTGAGGCCCTTCAGATGATCCCGGACCTCGGCGCCGGCGGCCGTCAGCGGCGAGCGCGCGACCACGATGATCACGCCCGTGAACACGATGCCCGCGAGCACCATCAGCGTCACCGGGATCGCCGGATGAACGCCCGCCGACAGCGCCGCGAGCCCCAGGAAGAACACCGCCCCGCCCGCGACGACCGCGGCCACGACCGGCCACGCCCGCGCGCCGGCCGGCACCTCGCGGCGGAGCCGGCGGCGCTTCAGCTCGCGCTCGGCATCCTTCAGGATCTTCTGCGCGACCTTCGACAGCCGCGTGTCCTGCCGTCCGAACTCGTACTGCTCGCCCGGGACGCCCCGTGGGAAGAGCCCGCCGAGGAGCATGCGCCCGTCGGCGTCGGCGAGCGACGGGTCGACCAGCTCGGCGATCAGCCGGGGTCCGCCGAACCAGCGCTTCTCCCCCTCGACGATCCGGATCGATCCGACGACGGCCTGTTCGAGCACCTCCGCGGGGATCGCCTTCGTCTGCTGCCCCAGGAGCACCGCGCTCTCGAGGGCATCGATCCCCGGGGGCGGGTTGTACTCGGCGATGATCGTCGGCCGCCCCGGCTCGTCGGCCAGGGCGCGTCGTCGCGACCGCACGGCGAGCGCCGCGGCGCCCAGCAGGCCCACCCCCGCGATCCCCTGCAGCCACCCGAACGGCGAGGCCAGATAGGACGTGTCGAAGAGGGCGAAGGTGCCGTCGGCGAACCCCACCGCCAGGGTGAGGTTCTCTCCCGGGCCGAGGTCGTCGGCGCGGGCGGTGATCACCGAGCCCGCGCCCTCGGCATCCTGGACGATCGACGCGCACGGGTCGCCGCTGTCCTGCACGCCCTGGTAGCACGCGGCGTCGCCGGTGAGCGCGGCGGTGAGCTCGGCGTCGAGGTGCAGGCGCGCCTCGACCTCCCCGAACGGCTGCGCCCAATCGACGCCGTTGACGTCCCAGTAGAACTCCAGGCCCGTGTCGGGGAAGTCCCACACGACGTTCTCGAGCTCGTAGGTGAGGACGAAGGTCTGCACGCCGCGGAGGTACTCGTCGGCGCGCGAGACGATGTGGAAGGCGCCGTCGTCGGACTCCGTCTCCATCGGGCGGGCAGCCCCGTTCTCGTCGGTCACCGAGATCGCGTGCGGACGCAGCGGCTGCCCGTTGTACGACTCGGGGATCGAGCGCCGGATGCCGCGGTTCTGATCGGCATCGGGGAAGCGCGCCACGAGCTGCTCGACCACGCGCAGCCTGCTCGTGCCGTCGTCGGCGCGCGTCAGGGTGTAGTCGGCCGTCATCCGGTCGAAGACGAAGTCGTCGACGTCGGCGGAGGCGGGCGCCGCAGCGGCGGCGGAGGCCGCCATGACGAGCATGCACACCGCGAGAATCCGCCAGATCCGTCCCATGCCGTCCAGCCTATGGGCGGGCTAAAGTGGACGCCATGACGGACCGACGCCTCGCCATCGCGGCATGGGAGAGTCTGTTCCGCGCGCAGCACGAGGTGCTCAGCGAGATCAGCGACGACTTCAGCGGCGACGACCTCACGCAGGCCGAGTACGACGTCATGCTCACCGTCGCGCGCGGGGAGCAGAACGCGGCCAGACTGCGCGACGTCACCGCCAACATGCTCATCAGCCAGCCGAGCGTGTCGCGGCTGGTGGACCGCATGGTCGCCCGCGGGCTCATCACGAAGTGCCCCGACCCGGACGACGGCCGCGGCGCGCTGGTGCGGGCGACCGAGGCCGGCCTGGCCGCCTTCCGCCGCATCGCGACCCGTCACGGCCAGTCGATCGCCGAGCGCATGTCGGTGCTCGACGACCACGAGCTCGCCCAGCTGCACAGCATCACCACGAAGCTGCGCGAACGGCGCTGACCGGGCTCGCCGGCCGGCCCGCATCCGTCGGGGTGCTCAGGGCGTCCGGCGTCGCAGCGTGAGGGCGGCCAGCACCAGGGCGCCGACGGTGAAGGCGCCGACGATCAGCAGGGGGCGCGCCACCTCGCCACCGTCGTCACCCGCGGCGACGGCGGCCACCGCGTCGATCGCATGACTGAGGGGCAGCCAGTCGCTGATCGCGTAGAGCACGTCGGGCATCTGGTCGCGGGGCATGAAGAGCCCGCCGAGGATGATCTGCGGGAACACGAGCACCGGCATGAACTGGACCGCCTGGAACTCGGTGCGGGCGAATGCGCTCGCGAGGAGCCCGAGAGCGGTTCCGAGCAGGGCGTCGACGACGGCGACGAGGCCGAGCAGCCAGATCGCACCCTCGACCTCCAGCCCGCACACCGCGACGGCGAAGGTCACCGTCACGACCGCCTGCAGCGTCGCCATGAGCCCGAAGGCGAGGGCGTAGCCGAGGATGAAGTCCGCCTTGCCGAGGGGCGTCGTCATCAGACGCTCGAGCGTTCCGCTGCGCCGCTCCCGCAGGGTCGTGATCGAGGTGATGAGGAACATCACGACGAACGGGAACAGCGCGAGGATGGGCCCGCCGACGCGGTCGAAGACCCCGTCGCTGTCGCTGAAGAGCCACGCGAAGAGGCCGACGAGCAGGCTCGGGGCGACCAGCATGAGGGCGATCGAGCGGGGGTCGTGACTGAGCTGGCGGAGCACCCTTCCGGCCGTCGCCCCCAGCCGCACGGCGTTCATGCCGCCTCCCCGCGCCGGATCAGAGCGAGGAAGGCCGCATCGGGATCCGCCTCGCCGGTGTCGGCGAGCAGGCCCGCCGGGGTGGTGTCGGCGATGATGCGGCCGGCGCGCATGAGCAGGAGGCGGTCGCACCGGAGCGCCTCGTCCATGACGTGGCTCGAGACGAGCAGCGTGGTCCCCGCGTCGGCGAGACCTCGAAGCAGCTGCCACAGGTCGGCCCGGAGCACCGGATCGAGCCCCACCGTGGGCTCGTCGAGCACGATCAGCTCGGGCGCCCCGAGCATCGCGACCGCCAGCGACACCCGGCTGGCCTGGCCGCCGCTGAGCGAGGAGACGAGCTGGTCGGCGCGGTCCCGCAGCCCGACCGCGTCGAGCACCCGGTCGACGTCCGACGCCGGGGCTCCGACGATCCGCCGGAACGACCGGAGGTTCTGACGGATGGTGAGGTCGGCGTAGACGGAGGCGGCCTGGGTGTCGTAGGCCACCCGCCGACGGAGTGCGGCGGTGCCGGCGGGAAGGTCGAGCACCGTGACGGTGCCGCCGGCCACCCGCTGCACGCCGACGATCGAGCGCATCAGGGTCGTCTTGCCGCACCCGGACGGGCCGAGCAGCCCGGTGATCGCACCGCGCGCGATGTCGACGTCGAGCCCCGAGAACACGTCGGTGCTGCCGCGTCGCACGCGCAGCCCGCGGATGCGCACGGCATCCGAGTTATTCATCATGCGATGAATTATGCGCGCCGGCGATCACCCGGTCAAGAGTCTCGTGGCCGGGACTGCTCAGGCGGGTTTGGTCGCCTTGCCGTCGAGCCACAGGGTGTCGGAGGCGTCGCTGTGCGCGCCGCCGGAGCCGACGTGCTTCGCGTCGATCTTCGGCCCCTTGGTGATGACGTGGACGAGAGCCATCGCGTGCCCGCGGCCGAGGCCGTAGTCCTCCGCGAGCCAGGCGACGATCTCCCCCGCCTTGGTGCCGGGGCCGAACCCCTTCTCACCTGCCAGCTCGATGAACCGTCGGGGCGTCACGCCCGTCTTGTCCTCGATGTTGTCGAGGTAGGCCTGGAACGACATGCGGATCCCTTCATTCGGTGAGGTAGCGCTGGATCGTGGGTCCGACCCAGCCGACGAGCTCGTCGGTGGACGCGGCCGCGATCCCCGGGAGCTTGAGGATGTAGCGCGCCACCAGCATGCCCGCCACCTGCGACGCCGCCAGGCTCGCGCGCAGCTCGGCGTCCGCGCCGCCGAGCTCGGCGGTGATGCGCCCGAGCAGCTCGCGCGACAGGAACGCCGCCAGCAGCGGCGTCGCCAGGCGGTTGCCGATCGCGTTGCGCAGCAGCAGGACCCCGCGCCGGCGCACCTCGGGCTGCTCGAAGCGGACCAGGATGTAGCGCACGATCGCCTCGCCCAGCCGCGCCCGGTCGCCGGCGAGGAGGGTGGGGATGTCGAGGTCCGGCCGGATCGGCGCGCCGACGATCTCGGTGAACAGGTCCGCCTTGGTGCCGAAGTAGTGGTGCACGAGCGCCGAGTCGACACCCGCCCGGGTGGCAATGGCCCGCATGGTGGCCCCGTCGTAGCCGTTCTCGGAGAACTCCTCCGTCGCGGCGGCGAGGATGCGGTTCCGAGCATCGGAGCCCCCACGGGGGCGACCGCGACGTCGCGGCGGCGGGACGGCGTGCTCGGCCATGGCGTCAGCCTAGGTCACCGGCGGCGGCGCCGCGGTTCACCATCGGTTGTGGACGTCCTCGGCGAAGCCCTCGATCCCCTCGAACGCCATCCCCTCGAACGATCCGTCCCACACCCCGAAGCACTGGTGGGTGCGCGCCGACAGGATGCCGAGATTCCGGGCGGAGTGCTTGTCGTGGAACGGCGTCAGCGTGGCGTCGAGGCCGCCGCCGCGCACGCGCCACGGCCGGAGCGGATGCGCGAGGTCGTAGTCCCAGCGCAGCTCCTCCGAGATCTTGTGGAGGATGCCGTCGACGAGCACGCCGTTCTCGGTCGATCCGGTCCCCGCGGTCCACCTCCCGCCCACCTGCAGGCCGACCACGCGGTCGCCGCTGACCCCGGCGCCGGCGCCCCAGTTCCACCGCACGTCGTACGGCCACCGTCCCCGGCCGTGGTCGAGCACCGCCCACGAGCCGGCGGGCACCGGGTGCTCGACGCCGTCGACGACGACGGTGCCCGAGGCCGGCAGCGCGACGTCCTTGACCGTGTACTGGAACCGCCGCCGGGACCACGGCACGACCACCGCGAGGCACTCGTGGCCGGGCGGGCGGACGACGGTGATGTCGAAGGAGGCGTCGGGGATCTCGGCGAACAGCCGCCACGACTCGGTCCCGGGCGTCACCGAGATCGCGAGGTCCCGGGCCCGGGCGATCGCGGCCCCGTCTCCGAGGGATGGCGGCAGGTCGACGTCGTGCGCCGGGATGACCGTGGCGGTCCTCCCCCGGCTGCGCCGGGTCGCCCGGTCGAACACCCACACCTCGTGGACGGCCGCGTAGTCCAGCGACGACACCGTGAGAGCGACGATGTGGGTGGGCGTGATGACGTTCCAGTACTCCCACCGCTTGGTGCGCCCCCAGCCCCGCCGTCCGTCGACCCCGGCGGTGTCGACGAGCGGACGCCGCGCGAAGCCGATGGCGTCGGCGTTGAGCCGGCCGTCCGCCGCGGTGAGGGAGACGGGCGCGACCAGCTCGCGCTCCATCAGGCACGCCCCAGACAGGGATGCCTGCGCAGCGCGGTGGTCTCGGTCATCGGGCGTCCTCGCTGACGTTCCGTTCGGGTGAGCCGATCATAGCCCCGGACGCAGCAGACCGCCCCGGTCGGCGGGCGACGGGGCGGTCTGTCGGGGTGTGCAGCGCGGCGCTACTGCTCGATGGGCTGCGGCTCCTCCGCACCCTCGTGGGCGCGGATGGTGGGCGCGGCGCCGTCGGCGACGACCTCCACCTTGCGGGGCTTGGCCTTCTCGCTCACGGGGATGGTGACGGTGAGCACGCCGTTGCTGTAGGTCGCGGCGATGCCCTCGTTGTCGATGCCCTGACCGAGGTTCAGCTGACGCAGGAAGCTGGCGGCCTCACGCTCGCGCGTGATCCACTTGACCCCCTCGCCGGCGGCGAGCGTGCGCTCGGCCCGGATCGTCAGCAGCTGACCGTCGACGTCGATGTCGACCGATCCCGGGTCGATGCCCGGCAGGTCGGCGGACAGGACGTAGTGGTCGCCGTCGCGGTACAGGTCCATCGGCATGCGGCGGGGCCCGCGGCGTGAGTCGAAGAGGCTCGACGCGAGGCGGTCGAGGTCACGGAACGGGTCATACGTGGCCATGGTTCTCTCCTTTTGTGTGCGTGTGATGTTGTGGTCTCAAACTTGAGTCACATCGGCTCAAGTGCCTCCAGATTAGCACTCGCCCCCCGAGAGTGCCAACGGTTCTCGCCCAGCGAACACCGCCTCCACCGCTCGCCGTCGAGGGGCGCGGAAGGTGGCGCGAATGGGGGGTTTCGCGGCGCGGAGGGGCGCGTTTGCGCCACATCCGCGAGGTTGTCGGACGTGTGGAGGCTCCTCCCCAGGGCGAGTGTGGGGCGCGAGGGGAAGTGGGGGTGGGGAGGGGGCGGGACGGGGGCGGAACTGGCGGGAGGGTGAGGGATGCCGCGACGACCTGCCCCGCTTCCCGACTCGCTGGGCGAGGCGTTCCGCACCCGCGCAGGCCTCGAACGGGGCGTCTCCCGCGCCCGCCTCGGGGCGAGCGATCTCCGTGCGCCTTTCCACGGCGTGCGGGTTCGATCGGGCCCGGCGCCTGCGGACGACCCCGACGACCCCTTCGCTCGGGGGCGACGCGCACGAGAACGCGAATGGCGACGGGCCCGCGCCTACGCGCCGCTCCTCACGGCGTCCGCCTTCTTCACCGGTCGCACGGCGGCGATCCTCTACGGACTCCCCCTCGACCCCGGCGACGACCTGGACGTCGGTGTCATCGCGCCGGCGCGCGCACCGCGCGGCCGGGGCGTGCGCGGGGTGAAAGTCGAGGGGCACCTCGTGAGGGTCCGCGAGTGCGAGGGCCTGCCGTTCAGCAGCCCCGCGTCGACCTGGGCGATGCTCGGGCGCGAGCTCTCGGTGCGGGAGCTCATCGTCCTCGGCGACGCGATCGTGCGCATCCCCCGCGGACGCTCCGGGATCCCGCACCCCGACGCCCGTCTCGCGACGCGTGCTCAGCTCGGCTCCGCCGTGGACGCCGGGCCGCGCCGCGGCATCGCGCGGCTGCGCACCGCGCTCCCCCTCATCCGGGAAGGGAGCATGTCGCCGCTCGAGACGCTCTTCCGGCTCGACGCCGCCGACGCGGGGCTGCCGCCGGCCGAGCTCGACGTCGAGATGCGCGACGCGTCGGGACGCCTGCTGGGCATCTCGGAGTTCGTCTATCGCGAGCACCGCGTGGTGGTCGAGATCGAGGGCGACCATCACCGCACGAGCCGGGCCCAGTGGAACCGCGACCTCGAGAAGTACGCCGCCTATGCCGCCGCCGGCTGGGAGGTGGTGCGCGTCACGTCGTCGCACCTCCGCCAGGGCCGGGCGGTCGAGCTGGTGCGTGCCGCGCTGGAGCGGCATCGGTGATGAAGGTGGCGCGAACGAGCAGTTCCGCGGCGCGGAGGGGCGCTTTTGCGTCACCTTCGCGAGCGGAGCACGGGCGAGCGCGCAGCGTCAGCACTCGATGACGTTGACGGCGAGACCGCCTTCGCTCGTCTCCTTGTACTTGTGCGACATGTCGATGCCGGTCTGGCGCATGGTCTCGACCACCGCGTCGAGGGACACGTAGTGGCTGCCGTCGCCGCGGAGGGCCAGGCGCGCGGCGGTCACGGCCGTCGAGGCGGCGATCGCGTTCCGCTCGATGCACGGGATCTGCACGAGGCCGCCGACGGGATCGCAGGTGAGCCCGAGGTGGTGCTCCATCGCGATCTCGGCGGCGTTCTCGATCTGACGGTTCGTGCCGCCCATCACCGCGGTCAGCCCTCCGGCCGCCATCGCGCAGGCCGAGCCGACCTCGGCCTGGCAGCCGCCTTCCGCACCCGAGATCGAGGCGTTCGCCTTGAAGAGGGAGCCGAGCGCGGTCGCCGTGAGGAGGAAGCGGCGGATCCCGCGCCGGCGGTTCGCCTCCACGGTGAGGTCCTCGGGCACGTCGTGGTCGTCGATCGGCGCGCGAGCCGGGGCGTGCATGCCGAGGAGGGCGGACCCGACGAGCTCGCCATACGGGGTCACCGCGTTGCCCGAGCCGAGCCCCGAGTCGGCCAGGAAGCGCCACCAGTACATGGCGACGGCCGGAAGGATCCCCGCGGCGCCGTTGGTCGGCGCCGTCACGACCCGGCCGCCCGACGCGTTCTCCTCGTTCACCGCGAGGGCGAAGGCGCCCAGCCACTCGCCGGGAAGCTCACGGCGGCCGTCGCTCTCGGCCTCTTCGAGCTGGGCGCGGATCAGACCGGCGCGCCGCTTGACCTTCAGCAGCCCCGGGAGCACGCCGTCGGCGTGGAGCCCCGCGTCGACGCACGCGGACATGGCATCCCAGATGCCGTCGAGGCCTGCGGCGACGTCTGCCTCGGACCGCAGCGCCTCCTCGTTCGCGCGCGCGACCTCGGCGATCGTCCACCCCCGCTCGTCGCACAGCGCCAGGAGCTGCTCGGCCGAGTCGTAGGAGAACGGGAAGGGCGCGGACGCCACCGGCGCATCCTCGCCGTCGCGGCGGATGAAGCCCCCGCCGATGGAGTAGTAGGTCTCCTCCGCCACCGGCGCCCCGGCGGCGTCGAGGGCGCGCAGAGTGAGCGCGTTCGGATGACCGGGCAGCCGCGTGCGCGGAGCGAACTCTACATCGGCGCGCGAGAACGGCACGGGATGCGCGCCGTCGAGGAGCAGCGGCGCGCCGTCCTGCCACTGCGTCCACGCGCCGCGGACGTCCGCGGGATCGACCGTCTCCGGCTCCTGCCCTCGCAGCCCCGCCACGACGGCGTCGGGCGTGCCGTGGCCGAGCCCGGTCGCGCCGAGGGAGCCGAAGAGGACGCACTCGAGGCGCGCCACCTCCGCGAGCCGGGGCCGCAGCCGCGCGGCGAAGTCCCGGGCTGCGCGCAGCGGCCCGACCGTGTGGGAGCTCGAAGGTCCTACTCCGATGGAGAACAGTTCGAACGCCGAGACGTATGCGCTCACACCCCGAGCCTACGCGCGCTCATCGACGACCCCGACGCAGGCGCTACGCGCGGACGAAGGAGACGAGGCCGACCGTGTTCCCCTCGCTGTCGCGGATGAAGGCCTGCCATTCCTCGTGTCCGGCGGGACCGAGCGCGTCGTCCTCGTGCGTGAAGATCACGTGCGGCGCGGTGACGACGTCGGCGAGCCCGCCGAGACGGTCCAGCGCATCGTGGACATTGTCGACGCGCAGGTAGAGGAGAGCCGACGGCGCGTTGCGATCGAGCAGCAGCCGCACACCCTCGAGATCGAAGAAGAGGAGGCCGGGCGGATCGAACCGCGCGGACGGCGTGGCATCGAGGAGGACGGTGTAGAAGTCCGCGGCACGATCGAGATCGTCGGCGTGCTGGGCGATCTGGACGAGGCGCATCCGGGATCCTTCGTTCGATGTGACGCCAGCGTAGCGCTCCACCCGCGGCCGGTGCAGCGCTCCACGGAGAAGCCGGCGCGGCGCTCTAGGCTGGAGTCACGGAGAGGAGCTCCATGACCGTTCCGGAGACCGAACCGCTCGGCGCGCTCGAGGACGACCGCGACGCCGCGTGGGCCGCGGCATCGGCCGCCGGTCGCGTCGACGACGCGTTCCGCGAGCGGTTCGACGCGCAGTTCCCGCGCCTGCACGACCTGTTCTCGCGGCTGTACGCCGACCGGCCCGACGGTCGCGACGCCCTCGCCCAGACGATCGCCCTCGCCGCCGGGTCGTGGAACGCGCGCCCGCTCGACCTGAAGGTGCGCGACGCGCAGCGCGGCGCCGACGGGGAGTGGTTCCAGTCGGAGCGGATGCTCGGCGGTGTCTGCTACGTCGATCGCTACGGCGGGAATCTGGCCGGCATCCGCGATCAGATCCCGTACTTCCGCGAGCTCGGCCTCACCTACCTGCACCTCATGCCGCTGTTCCTCGGGCCCGAGGGCGACAACGACGGCGGGTACGCGGTCTCGAGCTACCGGAAGGTCGACCCGAGCCTGGGCTCCATCTCCCAGCTGACCGAGCTGGCGGCCGAGCTGCGGCTGGCCGGCATCTCGCTCGTGCTGGACTTCATCTTCAACCACACGAGCAACGAGCACGAATGGGCGCGCAAGGCGGTCGCGGGCGAGCCCGGGTACGAGGACTTCTACCTGATCTTCCCCGATCGCACGATGCCCGACGCCTACGAGCAGACGACGCGGGAGATCTTCCCCGACGACCATCCGGGCTCCTTCGTGCAGCTCGACGACGGGCGCTGGATCTGGTCGACCTTCTACCACTTCCAGTGGGACCTCAACTACGCGAATCCGTGGGTGTTCCGCGCCATGGCGGGCGAGATGCTCTTCCTCGCGAACCTCGGCGTCGACGTGCTCCGGATGGATGCGGTCGCGTTCATCTGGAAGCGCCTGGGCACCGCGTGCGAGTCGCTCCCCGAGGCGCACCTGCTGCTGCAGGCCTTCAACGCGGTGCTGGCGATGGCCGCGCCCGGGCTCGTCTTCAAGTCGGAGGCGATCGTCCACCCCGACGAGGTCGTCAGCTACATCTCGCCCGAGGAGTGCCGCCTCTCGTACAACCCGCTGCAGATGGCGCTCACGTGGGAGGCGCTCGCCACCCGCGACGCGCGGCTCCTGCAGCAGGCCCTCGACCGGCGTCACGAGCTGCCGGCGGGCACCGCGTGGGTGAACTACGTGCGCTCGCACGACGACATCGGGTGGACCTTCGCCGACGAGGACGCCGCCGAGCTCGGCATCGACGGCTACGCCCACCGCCGGTTCCTGAACGACTTCTACGTCGGCCGCCACGAGGGCACGTTCGCGCGCGGCGTGCCGTTCCAGGAGAACCCGAAGACGGGTGACGCCCGCGTGGCCGGCACCACCGCGTCACTCGCGGGGATCGAGGCGGGCGATCCCGGCGGCGAGGATCGCGTCGTGCTCGCGCACGCGCTCGCGCTGTCGACCGGCGGCATCCCGCTGCTGTACCTCGGCGACGAGGTCGCCCAACTGAACGACCCGACCTATCTCGACGACCCCGTGCGCCGCGGCGACAGCCGGTGGGTGCACCGCGGCCAGCGCCCGCGGGACAGGTACGCCGAGCGCGACGACCCCGACACCGCCGCCGGGCGCGTCTTCCGGCGCCTCACGAAACTCGTGTCGGTGCGGCAGTCGACGCCCGAGTTCGCCGGCAACGCGCTCATCACGTTCCACACGCCCCACCCCTCCGTGGTCGGCTACCAGCGACCCCTCGGCGAGGCGGTCGACGGCGACCCGGAGGCCTCCCGCGTGCTGGTGCTCGGCAACGTCGGCGACGCCGAGGTCGCGATCGACCCGCTGACGCTCTCGGGCTTCGCGCGGACGGCGCGCGACCTCGTGCACGACGTCGACCTCGACCTCGACGAGGGCCTGGCCCTCCCCCCGCACGGCTTCGTGTGGCTGCGGGTCACCCCTCTCTGATCGGAGCACGCATGCGCACGACCCCTCGGATCCTCGTGGTGGCGACGATGTCGATCGCCGCCCTCGCCGCGCTCACCGCGTGCTCCGACTCGGGACAGAGCCGCACCGACGCGTGCATCGTCGTCGCGCAGGGGCTGGAGGACGTGCAGGGCGAGATCGCCGAGGCCAACGCCGCACTGCAGACCGGCGATCTCGACGCGATGGGCGAGAGCCTGGACACCGCCGCCACCGCCCTCGGGGACCTCGCACCCGAGGTCACCAACGCCGACGTCGCTCCGATCCTGTCGGCGCTGCGGACCTCGATCGAGGGTGTCCGCGACGCCGTCGCCGACGCCGGCGCGAACGGCGACGCCGCCGCCGTCACCGAGGCGCTCGACGCGTCGGCGGGCGACCTGCAGAACGCGGCGCTGCGGTTCAACGACACCTGCGGGGGCTGAGGCGGGGCCGAGGTCCGGCAGCGCCGCGGACCGACTCGACGCAGATTCGGTCCGCGTGTCGATCGGGGGACGCCTCGATCGTCATCCTGGTGTCAGTTCGACACGAACCGGAAGGATACGTCCATGCGCTACTCGCTCCTGCTCCACTACCCCGAGATGACCGCCGAGCAGCTCGGTCCCGAGGCGCTCGCCGAGGGGATGCGGGCGTTCGACGCCTACATCACGGCGCTCGACGAAGCGGGCGTCCTCGTCGGGGCCGAGGTGCTGCGGCCCGTCTCCGCCACGACCACCCTCACCCTCGCGGGCGGCGAGCTCGTCGTCCAGGACGGGCCGTTCGCCGACACGCACGAGAAGCTGGGGGGCGTCGTCGACATCGACGTGGCCGACCTGGATGCCGCGATTCACTGGGCGCAGCAGGCTCCACCCGCCGCCTACGGTCACGTCGAGATCCGCCCCGTGGCCACCTGGGTCGCCGACGGCGGCTGGACCTCCTACGACCATCACTGATGCCCCACACGGATCGCGCGATCGAGCGGGTCGTACGCAGGTCGTACGGCCGGCTCGTCGCACTCCTGTCGGCGGGCACCCGCGACATCGCCCTCGCCGAGGACGCCCTCGCCGACGCGCTCGAGCGAGGACTCATGCGGTGGCCGGTCGACGGCGTCCCCGACAACCCCGAGGGTTGGCTCCTCGCGGTGGCGCGCAATCGCCTGCGCGACCTGCTCGGCGCCGCCGCTCGCCGAACCTCGGTCGCCTGGGAGGAAGGGGCGGATGCCGTGGACGAGCGCGACCTCGACGCGTGGATCCACCGCGCCGACAGCATCCCGGATCGCCGTCTCGAGCTGCTCTTCGTGTGCGCGCACCCCGCGATCGACGCCGGCATCCGGACACCCCTCATGCTGCAGGCCGTGTTCGGCTTCGACGCCGCCCGGATCGGCGCCGCCTTCGACGTCGGGGCCGACGCCATGGCGCAGCGCCTCGTGCGCGCGAAGCGTCGCATCCGCGACGCCGGCATCGCGTTCCGCATCCCCACGCGCGGCGAGATGCCCGGCCGGCTCCCCGCCGTGCTCGAGGCGATCTACGGCGCCTACACGCTCGACTGGCTCGACCAGGGCGACGCGTACCGCGACTCGATCGCCGACGAGGCCCGGTGGCTCGCGGTGCTGCTGGCGACGCTGCTGGACAGCGAAGGACGATCCGACGCGGAGGCGTGGGGGCTGGCCGCCCTCCTCACCCTCGCGCAGTCGCGCGCCCCTGCCCGCGTCGGCGCCGCCTGGCCGGGGATCGACCTGCAGGACACCACGCTGTGGGACGCCGGCCTCATCGCCGAAGGGGAAGCGCTCCTCCGGCGCGCCTCGTCGCTCGGTGCGCCGCTCGGGCGCTTCCAGCTCGAGGCGGCGATCCAGTCCGTGCACTGCGATCGGGCGCGCACGGGAGCGGTCGATCGGGAGGCGCTCGTCGCGCTGTACCGCGGGCTCGCTGCGGTCGCGCCGACCCGCGGGGCGCTCGACGCGCTCGAGGTGGTGCTCCGGGAGGGGTGAGCCGGGGCGCGGAGGTCGCCTACCGATGCGGACACCGGCTGTCCGACATGCATCGATCCTCGCGCCCTGGCCGGGCGCCGGACGTGTCGTGAGTAGACAGCCGCGCCTGGACGCACCACGCGCCCGCGTGCGCCCGTCTCAAGCAGCGTGATTCGAGCGCGGAACGATGACTTGCGCCGATCCTCCGGGCGACCGTGTTGTGCCGGGATGGTGCGCTCAGACCGGCGCGCCGCGACACACTCGGCGCGCATCTCGGTCACGCGCTGGTCTTGGCGCGCGGGCACTTCTCTGGTGGTGGGCTCTCCCCCTGTTGCGCCGAGCCGGCTGATGTCAGAATGCAGCCGTCTGCTCGATGGGGAGGTGGATATGAACACCCGCACGGTGTCTGCGCTTGTGGTCTGTGTTCTCGCTTTCGCACTCGTGGGTTGTGCGGAAGCCGATGAAGATGATGCGCCAGGGGAGGCACCGGAACCCGAAGCGGGCTGTACCGAGGCATACCCAGACCGGCTGGACCTCACCACGGACATCCCCGATGAAGAGCAGTACCACGACGACACGATCGTCTGTGGCAACTCGGACCTCTCCGCGGCCACCCTGGAGAACAAGTCGGGTGTCGTCTTCGCGTTCTACTCAGACGACGCCCAAGCCACCGCGGACCTGAGCTCGTCAGACCTCACGGGCGGGATCTTCCGAGATGAGGTGACGGCTCAGCAGCTGGATGCTGGGCCCTTCGCCGTACCCGGGGACGTCATGGTCCTCGCCAGCCCCAGCGCTCGCGGCGTCGCGAGCATCGAGTGGCATGTCGATCCCCTCCTGACGTCGGCCTGGCTCGTGCAGGAGACGATTGTCTCGCGCCTTCAAAACCTGACTCAGGTCGCCGCCGTCGACCTGTTCGCGTCGGGAAGCAAGGCTCGCAAGGCCGTGGCCACCTGCGCTTTCGCCGGCGGCTACACCGCGAAAGCCGTTCAGGACCTGACGGACGGGTCGGACCAGTTCTTCGGCACGTTCGCGGTGGCAGCCGCAGCGTCGCCATGCATCACCGCGTGGGAGGCGGCGGAGCGAGAACTCGGCACGACGCGGTGGCCGACACTCTCGCGCGGCCTGCAGACGGCCGGCTTCGCCGCCGAGGAAATCACGTGGCTCTCAGGGAAGGTCTCGTGGGTGTCGAAGTGGATATCCGTCGTCCGAGGTGTCCTTCCTTGACCGGCGGGTCGAACTGATGGCGCTGCTCTTCCTGCACGGCGCCGGCGGGTATGCGGAGGACCGCGTGCTGGCCGACGCGATCGCGGCCGAACTCGGCCAAGCGCTCACGTATCCGCGGTTCCCCGAGGACGACATGTCCTTCGACCATCAGGCATCCCTCGTGCGAACCGCGTTGGACGCCGTCAGCGCCGACGACGTCGTCGCCGCCCACTCGTTCGGAGCCTCGATCCTGCTGCGCGTCCTTGCCGAGAGAGAGCGGGAGACGCCCCGCCGCGTCGTTCTGCTCGCCATGCCGGACTGGAGCCCGCAGGGCTGGGACGTCGCAGACTACGCCTTCACCGGGCCCGTACCCCGTCAGGACGTCTCGCTCCACCACTGTCGCGATGACGAGGTCGTGGAGTTCGCCCATCTCGCGCTCCACGCCGCACGACTCCCCCGCGCCGCCGTGCACGCTTACGACTCCGGTGGACACCAGTTCGATGGCCTTGCGCACGCGATCGCCCGCGACCTGTCACGCACCTCGTGAGGGCGTGCTCGACTCCCGTTATCGAAACAACACCCCGGTGGCAAGGCTCTGCCCAACCGCTCGAGACATGGTGAGACTCGGCATGTGGATCCCATTCAGAGAAGCTCGTCGGCAACACAGCTCCTGGGTGACGGACCGCTCGACCAAGGGCTCAGGACGGCGCTCGACGACGCCGATGCCGTCGCCGGATTCGGCACCGATGTCGGCGCCACGCTCTCGTGGGCGGTCGCCGTCGGCGCTGCCCGGAGTGCAGAGCAGTCATTCAGCTCAGAGCAGCCATTCAGCGCAGAGCAGTCATTCGCGGACGAATGGTCTCTTCTGGCGGCGGTCGCCGCGAGGGATGTCGCTGCCGCCCGCATCCTCGAGCCGCATCTCGACGCCCTCACCATCTTGGGACAAGCCGGACGCGCCGGTTCGCTCGCCGACCTGCCGTCGATCGCTGCCGGTCCTGATTCGTCGTGGGGCGTGTTCGCCGCCGAGGGCGCAGGGATGCGTCTCGAAGCGCAGGCCAGTGGCAGCGGGTGGCGCCTGAACGGGACCAAGCCGTGGTGTTCGCTGGCGCAGCATCTGAGCCACGCGCTCGTGACGGCGTGGGTGGGTGAGGAGCGTCGTCTCTTCGCCGTCGCACTGCAAGACCCTGGTGCCGGCCTCGAACGGGGCCGTGGTTCGCCCGAGGGCTGAGCCAGGTGGTCAGCGCGCCGGTCGACTTCACGTCGGTTCCGGCGGTTCCCGTCGGCGAACCAGGATGGTATCTCCGCAGACCTGGTTTCGCGGCGGGCGGCATCGGGGTGGCCGCGTGCTGGTGGGGCGCGGCCCTGCCGCTTCGCGACGCCCTGCGGGAGCGAGCGAAGCGCGACGGCGCCGATCAGCTGTCGCGGCTGCACCTCGGACGGGTCGACACGGCTCTCTGGGCCGCGCGTCTGGCGCTGCGATCCGCCGCTCGCGAGTTCGACGGGCTCGACGCCGCATCCCCAGGCGCGGCATCCCAGGGCCCGGCCTTCCCGGGCACGCTCGCGGGTCGCGTCCGGGCCGTCGTCGCCGACGCCGTCGAACTTACGCTCGCCGAGGCTGGGCGCGCGCTCGGCCCGCTTCCTCTGGTCGCCGACGAGGCGCATGCGCGGCGGGTCGCGGACCTCGGACTCTATCTGCGTCAACATCACGGCGAGCGGGACGTGGCGCGGATCGGCGCCGACATCAGCGAGGGGCGGGGCGCGTGGTGAGCTTCAGTCACCGTGACCCGGGAACGGCCGAGAGCGTGTGGGAGGAGGCGTTCGCAGCGCGGGCACTGCCGACCCTCCGCGAAAACGCCGATCACCTGGTCGTGATCGCGGCGCACCCCGACGACGAGACCCTCGGCGCGGCGGGGCTGATGGCGACCACCGCTCGTCGTGGAGCGCGCGTGACAGTGCTCATCACGACCGACGGAGAGGGGTCGCATCCCGACTCGCCGTCGCACTCGCCCGCCGAGTTGGCCGCGCTGCGGCGCCGGGAGGCGACCGCGGCCATCGCACACCTGCATCCGTCGATCGAGGTTCGTTTCCTCGGCATCCCGGACGGCGGCACCGATGATCACCGGGACGACATCGCGGCCGCGGTTCGCGCGCTGCTGGCGGACACCGGCTCCCGCCTCGTCGTGTCGCCGTGGCAGGGGACGGCCACCGGGACCACCGCGTTGTCGGCGAGGTGGCTGCCGAGGTGTGCGGGGAGATCGGGATCCCCTGGCGCGGGTACCCGATCTGGCTGTGGCATTGGGGCTCGCCCGAAGACGTGCCGTGGGACGATCTCGAGATCGTTCGGCTCGACGCTGCGACCGCCGGCGCCAAGCGCGCCGCCATGGGGCATCACCGCAGCCAGATCGAGGCGCTCTCACCGGCTCCGGGTGACGAGGTGATGCTCCATGACGGGATGCAGGCGCACTTCGATCGGGATTTCGAGATCTTCGTGCGACCCGCCGAGGAGCCCGAGACCCTTGGCGAGGGCTTCTTCGACGATTTCTACGGGCGGAACGGAGACGACCCCTGGGGGTTCGAGTCGCGGTGGTACGAACAGAGGAAGCGCGCTGTCACCCTGGCGAGCCTGCCCCGCGCCCGATACGCCTCTGCGCTCGAGCTCGGCTGCTCCACGGGAGTGCTGACCGAGCTGCTGGCAGAACGCTGCGATGCCGTCCACGCCGTCGACATCGCAGCCGCGCCGCTCGCGATCGCGCAGGATCGTGTCGGCGGCAGGACGGGCGTGAGTTTCGAGCGCCTCGCGCTGCCCGGCCAGTGGCCCGCCGGCACGTTCGATCTCATCGTGCTCTCCGAGGTCGGCTACTACTGGAGTGCCGCCGACCTGGCCGACGCGATAGAGCGGATACACGGTGCGATGTCGCCTGACGGGCATCTGGTCGCCTGCCACTGGCGGCATCCGGTCGCCGAGTATCCGCAGACCGGCGACGACGTCCACGCGGCACTCCGCTCCTCGGATCGCCTCGTCCGTATCGCCCTGCACGAAGAGGAGGACTTCGTGCTCGAGGTCTTCGGGCTCGACCACGCGCGGTCGGTCGCAGCCGAGACGGGCCTGATCGCGTGAGCGCCAGGTCGTCCGACGAGATCGCCGCGGTCGCCGTCGTGATCCCGGTGCACAACGAGGCCGAACTCTTGCGCGACTGCCTCAACGCTCTGAGCGCCGCGCTCGCGCACACCGGGCGGACGCACCCGCACGTCCGCATCTCCGCCGTCGTCGTCCTCGATGCGTGCACCGACGCATCGGAACAGATCGCGCGATCGTTCGCGGTGCAGACGCTTCGCATTGACGCTCGCAACGTGGGGACCGCCCGGCGCGTCGGTGTGAACGACGCCCTCGCCGCGCTCGGCGACGTGCCGTCGAGCGGAATCTGGATCTGCACGACCGATGGAGACTCGACGGTCCCGGATCATTGGCTCAGCCATCAGCTCGAGCTCCACGCGGCGGGAGCGGACGTCGTGCTCGGTACCGTGCGTCCGGACTTCGCCGACCTCACCGCGGAGCACGCCGCGCACTGGGTGGAGACCCACCCTCGCGGACGCCCGGCCGGCAACGTCCACGGCGCGAACCTCGGTCTCCGCGCCGATACCTACCTCGCGGCCGGGGGGTTCGCCGATCTCGATCAGCACGAGGACGTCGAGCTCGTTCGTGCCGCTCGCGCTCTGGGCGCGCGGGTGGTCGCGACGGACGACAACGAGGTGATCACGTCCGGTAGGTTCTGGGGCAGGACCCCCGGCGGCTACGCCGCGTTCGTTCGCGCGACGCACGAGAGGATCGCGGGGCTGGCGCGATCGTGATGGCCGCCGGTCCTGCGGCGGCGCCTGGGTCAGAACCCGCCCAGGTAGCCCGAGTTGGTGTGCGACGTCTGGCTGGCGCGTGCGGCCGGGTCGACGCGCTGCGCGGCGACCTCGGACGACGTCATCGCACGCATCTGCTCGTGGGTGATCGGCGTGCCGAAGATCGCGTGACGGAGACGCGTCCAGAACGGCAGTCGCTTCTTCGCGGATGCGGAGGTCATGGCGTGATCATTCCACACCGGTCTCGCCGACTGTCCCGCACGACCGCGGAAACCACGAAACCCGCGGGATCCGCGGGGTCACGATCACTGTCTCAACACGGTGTGCGCCCGAAGGGACTCGAACCCCTAAGCCTTCTGATCCGTAGTCTGGGGCAGGACCCCGGCGGCTATGCCGCGTTCGTTCGCGCGACGCACGAGAGGATCGCCGCGTTGGCGCGGTCGTGATCCCTTCCGGCGTGCGTACCGGATGCCGCCCAGGATCAGCGCAGTTTGATGGATGCTGAGAGCATGCCATCGCAGCCGAGCTCACCGCGCACACTGGGGTTCGCCGTATGGGGCAACGACATCGCTCTCGTCCGCGAGCTGCTGGACGCCGGCGCCGCGGTTGACAGTTACGGATCCGACACCGCTGACGACGTCACCCCGTTGATGGAGTCAGTGGATGAGATGGAACCCTTCTACGACGCTTCCAGGGCCGGTCTGACACAACTTCTCCTTTCGGCCGGCGCCGACGTGATGAGGTGCGACAGCGCCGGACGTACTGCCCTGCATTACGCGGCCGGGGCCGGTTGTACGGCGATCGAGCTTCTTCTCGCCGCCGGTGCCGATGCGGACGCTGCAGACGGCGAAGGCGTCACACCGCTTCACGAAGCGATCGACCGCGGGAACATCTCAGCAATCGAAGCCCTCTGTCGGGGTGGCGCGAATCGGAGCGCCCAGGACCGATCGGGGCGCACGCCGGCCGACGTATTGCTCGAGAATCAAGATGGTTTCACGTCAGCGGAGCTTGCTGTCATCCGTGCCTTGGTCGCGCGGAGCTAGGAGCACCGGCGGGCCGACCCTCTCCCGGGCGTGCCTGCGCAACCGTGAATACGCAGCCGTGTGAATCCCCTTTGGTGCAGTGCACGCTGAGGAGACCTCGGCGTGCGAGTCGCCATCGGTCGCGCGCGGCGAGGCTCATTGGGGGCGGAGTCATCGAGAACCGATCGTCGACTACGCAGCCCCGAGAGCCCTAAGCACCACGCCCGCCGCGACAGCCATCGAACCATCGGCCAGCTTGTCCCCAACCCACCTGGCGGCTGCCTGGAACCGATTCCCAGCGCCCACGCGGTCCGATGCTTCCTCGAGCTCCAGTGTTGCGTCGAGCGTCGTGGCGACATGGTTGTCTCCTACTGCTCGAGCGTGCGCAGCAAGGGCACGTAGGGCGTCTGACACGGATAGAGCGTTGACCAGCGTTTGGGTAACATCTCCTTCCACCTTGGCCTTCTGTCCCATGGCCGCGACCTGACCGTTGTTGATGTATTGATCAGAGCTCATCTCGAACTTTCCTTCCTGAACGTAGATGATCGGAGACCCCTCTGGCGACTCGCGAACTGCGGGTGCATGGGGGATCGGCGGGATGGTTGGCAGCTTGCTCGGCAGCGATGGGTTCAGGTCCTCAATCGCTTGTGCTACAGATCCCTTCGCGTGGGTGCGAACGAGATCTCGCTCCGTACCGAGCAGTTGCGCCGGCAGCCTCGGAAAGTAGTAGGCAGGATATGGGCGAAGATCCTCGGGTATATTGTCCCAGATCCAGAGCCAATACTTCTCCGCGAGCACCTCATCCCAAGACCTCGCCTCGCCGCCGACACCGTCGGCACGCGACCGCTCCATAGCGTCCATGTAGGAGTCGGCGTCACCGGCGCAGAGTGCAATCAGCCCGTTGAGCCAGAATGTCGCCGAGTTGCGCGCACCGAAACCTGAAACCAGCGACACGGCACCGTCGATGTCGCCGAGTGTGAGCCTGCAGAACGCGACCTGTGATGCGACCGCCGGATCGGAGATATCGGGGGTGCCGATTGCCTCGGCCCGAGCGAAGTCACCGCGAAGCATCTCAGTCAACATGAGGGCGAGTGTGCTCGACCGACGGGACAGCGGGGGCTCCGCTGCCGCTGCGTACGCCGCGATCTCAGCGAGCCTCTTCGCTGAACCTTGTTGATAGGCAAGGAACGTTGTCTCTTCGACCAGGCGATCACCGACACGGCTCCGGACCCCGTTGCGATGGCTACCCAGACTGACCTCGAACGCCTCATCGAAGCGTCCCGAACGATCGAACAGGAAAGATTTCATACGGACTAAGTAGAACTGTGCGTCGCCACCGAGTCGGCCCAGCGCGTCGTCGATAACACGGTGAGCCTCAACTGTGTTCCCACGTCGAAACAAGACGTGGGCGATAGCCACCACGACTGACTCGGGCCTGTCGAGGCAGTTATCCAGAGCCCGCCGCGAGAGCGCCACCAGGAATGGATCGGTCTCCTGCCGCGACGCGATACGCACGTAGGCCCGCCAGAATGCAGTAGGCGTCCGCTCACGCGAGGCGAGCAGCGCATGACGCAGAGCAATGATGTCGTCGCCTTCAGACGCCCGAACCTCAAGCAGTCGAACTAGCGCGGCGCGTAGGTTTCCATATCCCGCATCATCGTGGTCCAGTGCGGCCAAGAGCACGGGGATACGCTCCCGTGCCTTCTTCGGATCCGCGAGGTTGACATCAAGTCCGCGGTACGCGCGGAGCAGTAGCCCGCGATGCTGCTTTGCGATCTCGTCCACCCGCTCCGGGTGCCCGCCCTCTAGGTAGTGAAATCTCGCCTCGACAAACGCTGCGCCAGATCTCGCCTCGTCGCGGTATGCCCTGGCGTCGAGCCTACGTGCGAAGTAATCAGCGGCCCTCGCATGTGCCACCGTAAGTCGCCTCGTGTTGATCGAGAGTGATGCGCCGCAGAGTTGCCGGACGATGGGGTTGAGTTCATACCATGCCCCCGAGCGGTCAAGTAGGAATCCTCTGCTAAGCCGGTTGCGCGCGCTTTCCCACGCCGAGTTCGTGTGCCCGGCTGCCTCAATCGCATCAGCACGGAACGGGCGGCGAAACACGGAGAGGTTTTCGGCCAACGCAATCGCTTCGGCATCAAGCCGACCTATGGTCTTGTACCAGAACTCCTTCTCGAGTTCGGCGATGAGGTGGCGCGAGCGCGGCGTGTTCCTTAGGTCCCATGATTCCCGGTCACGCTCAATAATCTCCTCGAGCGGCTCCCCCATGAGGCAGGCAACAAACGCGCGCATGGCTCGTGGGTTGTTGCCGAGCCACGTGGACACCTCGGTGACCAATCCGTCCGTCACCTCACCGATAAGGTCGCGCTCGTCGAGCAACGTGCGGAGAATTCGCGACCCTTCATCCGGGCTGAGTTGCCGAACCGTGCGGAATGCCGCCCTATCGGTCCAGGAATCGGGCGCCGGCGATCGCGAGCTGAGGACACACGTCCGTCCCTGGGGGAGCGCCGCGATCTTCGTAAGCAGTGACCTCAGTTCGACTGATGTCACAACCCCATCGGCATCGAGACTTTTCTCGAAGTCGTCCAGCACGAGCAGCAGTTCACCTGATCCGATGAGTGAGAGTAGCGCATGCTCCCAATCAGCCGCATCTGCAACCTCGCGTATGCCAGCGTTCTCGAGCTCAGAAACTATGGTGAACAGGAAGTCCTCATAGAGCATGTCCTCGGGGAGGGACAGAAGGATCTTCTTGGCGCCC
Organism: Microbacterium sp. T2.11-28; assembly: GCF_950097975.1. Lineage (GTDB taxonomy): Bacteria > Actinomycetota > Actinomycetes > Actinomycetales > Microbacteriaceae > Microbacterium. Next base: position 7,081 of record NZ_CATNHF010000004.1, on the reverse strand, counting down.
CAGCCTCGCAAGTACTGAATCGCTGCTCGCGTCTTGCCTGTGCCGGAGAACCCCTCAACGATGGCGATCGGAGAGTCTTCACTCCAGCCCTCGAATAGCCAACCTGACAGATCGTTACTCGCCTCGCTCAAGCATCCTCCCCAGCGTCCCTCCCGAGTATGCCGCTAATATCGGAAAACGCATTAGCGCCGCGGGCCGAGTTGACGCTTGCGCACATGAGCCTCTTGCGGGAAGTGCGCGGCAGCGGGGCCGTTGCGTATCTGTGCTGCGCGGCGTCAGGGCAGGAGGTCGAGCATCTGTGGTCGCGCCTTCATGGCGTGGATGACGAGTTCGTTGCCACTGTCGAAAACGAGGACGACGGTCTCGAGCAGGCGTCCTTGAGTGTCGAATCCGAGTCGCAGCTGGCGGGCGGGCGAGTCGTCATCGAGGTCTTCGACCCAGAGCGACCAGGAGGCTGCTTGCCGGATGTCATCGGGCGCGATGCCGTGTTTGAGGGCAGCGTCGTGGATGTTCACGCCGCGTACGCGGCGATCGCCTCGCGGATCAGATCGGAGCGCGACTTGTGTTCCCGCGCCGCGCGGGCGTCGAGCGCGGCGAGCTCCTCGGCCGTCAACCGGAGCGCAACGACCTGCGCGGGCTCTGCTCCGCGTCCGGGTCGTCCGCGCCCGCGGCGCTTGAGCGCGTCGATGTCGAAGCCGGACTCCGCCTCTGCCGCCCAGGCAGCGATCTGCTCTTCGGTGACCGGCACGCCGTTGATCGTCTCGCCGCTACTCATGGGCACATCGTAATACGAAATTAAGCCGGACGTCCAGGGGCTCTGAAGCTGCGCCGCGGTGAGGCATCAACGCTGGACCAGATCGAGCCCGCGATCGAAGCAGGCTTCTACGAGGCGCGCTCATTCAACGCTGGAACGGTCGCAACCAAAGCATCCATACTCCAGCTTGCCGCGCGGAATCCGCGCTCCTTTCTGAGCGGCGGTCGATACACCTTGACGCCGTCCTCGCCGAGCCGAACCGGCGCGAGTATCACCATTGTTTTCCGAGGGCATACCTTGTGAATAACAACGTGCCGCTGTCGGGCCACAAGTTGGATTGCCTCGCAACCTTCGCTTTCCTCAGCGCAGAGAATCGGGAGATCTCCGACAAGGCACCTCTGAGTATCGAGCATTGATGCCGGAAGAAGTCGAGGACGTCTTCGAGTCCCAGATCCTCACGAATGCGCTGTTCACAGACGACTGGAACGAGTTGATTCTTTCGCGGTCGGTCGAGTTGATCTACGACGCGCTTGAGCTGATGCACACCGGTCAGCCAACACCGGCTCACCTAGCAGTGGCCGACACGCCGGCAAGGCTGCGCGCGAGTAACAGGGGCCGCTCGGGCAAACTCCAGGTTCCGTACCTACAGGAGCACCTCGGTGATCGGACCGCCAGCGACTCCGGGCTCGAGCGTGATCGCCGGCCGGTAGCGAGGGCCGTTGATTGTGTCGCCGTCCCATTCGTAGGCGATGGTGCGGAGCGTGTTTAGGTACCGCCCGACGAGCACGGCCATGGGGAAGGGGCCGTGGAAGGCGAGATGAACCTCGGCCCGCCCGTGACCCGCGGACACTCGTTTGATGCGCTGGGCGACAGCTTGGCCGAGGCGGCCTGCTTCCTCTGGATAGATCCGACTGGAGCTAGTAACGGAGACCATCTCTACGCTGGCGAACCCGTCGACGGACTCACGCACGAGGCGCTCGAACGCGGTGAGGTCTGGGTCTGCGGTGAGGGTTACGAACACCGCGACTCTGTTCGCCGCGCTGCTTTGCTGAGCGACCTCGACAGCGAGCGTCTCGACTTTGAGATCGGTGAACCTCGGATCGTTGTTCGCTGGTGTCGACTCCCAGACGTTGTTCTGCACATCGTGGACCGCGACGTTGCCGATCTTGGTTTCGGGCAATGCCGCTCCGAGCGCGAGACCAACTGAGAGGTGCGCGCCGCCAGATATCTGCACGCGCTTCGCGCCGGCTGCGAATACGGCGTCACTGGTGAGCGGGAGCGTCCTCGAAAGCAGTTCGAGACCGTCGTGCGCTGGGAGCCGACCTTTGGTGGCCCCCTTGATCCGGATGTGAAGGTCATCATCGTCGGCATCCGCGGCGAACGGGGCGGGGCGGCTTTGAACGCGAATGGTCAAGTCCCTGTCCGCTGCGCGGATCTCAGCCCGGCGTTGCTCGATCCGGTGCATGACGAGGTCGCGAATGATTTCGAGTTCGCCTTGGGGGTCGACCACGTTTACTTGCTTCTTGTCGGCGAGCGTTCGTGCCGGGGTGAGCCGCAGCAGCCGGTCGGGCGCGTCGTAGTCGCACTTCGACTCGCTTCCCGGCCGTGCGATCTTGTTGGCGATGCACAGGCTGAAGGCGGGGTTCTCGTCGAGCTGAAGCAGTCGGGGGAGTTCGCGTTCTCGGACGACTTCGCTGTCGACGATATCGGGAGTCACAAGGAGCACTCCTGCCGAGAGCCCCTTCGTGAGTGCTTGCTCGAGCCGGTCTGTCGTCGTCCCTGGCCGGAGGTCGACGCGGTCTCTCCATACGACGAGACCCGCGGCTCTGAGCAAATTCTCGAATGACTCCGCTTGCTGTGTCCCGTCGGACTGGCGGTACGAGATGAACACGGGCCCATCGCCGCGAACTGCGCCTTCCGGAAGCGGGCCGAGCTGACCGAATCGTGACGGGGGGAAGGTCACGTGCGCATCCCGTGTGGCGACTCGGCCGAGTCTCTGACGCAGCGCGACTAGGCCGAAGTACGCGCCAGTGACGCCGGGCGTGAATATGAGGAGAGCGACGGGGCCGTGAGCGGCTTTGGCCGCGCCGCGCATTGCGTTGCGATCGATTCTGCTCGGGCCGGACGGTGCGGGATGGCTGTGCCACTCCCCGACATAGCCGATTGGGTCGTCCTCTGATCTATTCGAGAGAAACTCTGCGAGCCGCTCGTTCGCCCGAACGTCGTCGCGGACGTATCGGTCTTGTGTAGCGCCGCCGCCGTCGACTACGAGGGCGTGAGTAATCACGACGTTGTCTATCTCGCGGTATCCGAGGAGGATGCCGCCGGTTTCGAGGGGGAGCCGCTTCGCTGTCTCGGATGCGATCGTCTCGTGGGCGTCGGCACGTACGTCGATGCTCGGAGCGGATCGAGTCATTGGACAATCCTTGCCGGGTCGACGAAGGTTCGCACTTCCCCTGACGGATGGACGGGTCGTTCGATGAGTAGGCCGATGACGTGACGGACGGTCGCGGATGCCGCCTCGACCGCCACATGGGGTGGCGTTGGTGAGATCGGGCTGCCGCACCCGGCTTCGAACACTGCGGGCGACTGCTGATCGACGTCCGCGCCCGAGCTCGGCAGCGAGTCGGTGCCCTCAAGCGGCGGGAGTAGGTCGACGCGGTAGGTGGCGCCGCCGTTCTGGATCGAGGCAGAGATGATTCGCTTCCGCGCGGACCTGGCCGCGACGTGCAGGAGTGCGGTCGTGGCGAAGTCGGCGCTGGTATCCACGACGAGATCGTGGCTCGTCAGAAGCTCCATGGCGACGTCACCGTACGAGACGGCTTCGTCGAGCTCCTTGATGTCGTCTGCGGCGATCTCATGCCGGGCGACCAGATGTCGTTTGATCGCGGTGACTTTCGGCAGCCCCACCATTTTTGGTCCGACGAGGTGGCGGACTAGGTTGCCGGGTGCGACGATGTCGTCATCGATGAGCGTCAGGTGTCGGATGCCGGCGCGCACGAGCAGATCCGCGGTGAAGGAGCCGAGCGCGCCGACGCCGACGATCGCGACTCGAGCTTCGTGCAGCAGTGGCGCCACGACACCTGCGCGGGCCGTCTTCGCCGCGGTGGTGTCGGCTGCGGCGCGGAGGCGTCGAACGGCTGTGCCCCCGTCCTTCGTCGGCCATACTTCGAGCACGATCGCGCCGTCATGGGTGCCGCGACGGTAGATGAGCACCACGATGTCAACGAGGTGATTCCGGATTCGGCGGTCCAAGTCCACGTCGGGGGTGATGCGGGCCGCGACGTCCTCCCAGGATCTCGGTGGGACGTCGATGTCGCCGAGATCGGCGACATAGCCGAAGCGATCTTTGCTGTGCTTCGATGCCTTCGGCGGACGCGTACCGCTTCCGATCCGCATGGTGTTGTTGCTACTCGGACGAAACCGCACGAAACCGTTGGGGTGGCCAGCGAGGTCGTCGAAGAGATAGAGGCGCTCGTCCTCCGAGGCGTGGAAGTACCGCTCGAGATCCAGATCGGGCCGATCGTTGGGCCACCCGGCATCCGCCTGCTCAAACCACGCGGTTATGTGCTCCAGGAAGGCCGACGGTTCTGTCCACCACAGATCTTGGTGGTCATCCTCCGCGACCAAACAGAGTGCGCCGTCCAGTTCTCGATGCCAGGACCACGTGATGCTGTCCGGGTCGACGGGAACGACGCGTGGCGGCTGGAACGGAAAGCGCGCCCGAAACGAGATCACGACCTCCGTCGACCCGCCCGGATGTGCGATCGTGCCCCGCCACCCGGTGTCGCGTTCGATGAAGCCCGCGCGAATCAGGCCTTCTTCGAAGTGCTGACGCGAGTGTGCGACGTACTCGTCGTACTCGGCGATCGTCAACCGAAGGTCCTGGTCCCCGCCGGCACGACCCGTTCACCAGCGGAGATTGCAAACTCGCGCTTCGACCCGTCATCGTTGAAGCCCGGCGGCATAGGGAACACGGTGTCGTCGTCGCCGTTCTTGCCGAGCAGCTTCTGGAACGCCAGCGCGGATTGACCCTCGTCCTCCTCCTCGAGCGCGTCGCGCGCGTCCGCGGCGGCGTCGACGAACCTCCTCTGAGCCGCGTCCAGCTCATCTTCGGTCGCGCGGATGCTGATGGTGCGCCCGGGGAGGGTGGGGTCGCTGATCGCGATGCCGTAAGTGACGAAGTTCTCGACGATCTTGCTCACCTCGTCGAGTGCCGAGACGTAGTACTCCGCCTGATCACTCCCCGTGACGAGACCTGAGGCGAAGGCTTGGTACGTCGCGACTTCGAAGAAGAAGCCCCCCGGCTTCTTCTTGCCAAGGAGTGCCCGCCGGGTCTGGCGGAGCAGCTTCACCGTCGGGACGTATAAGCCGTCGTGCGCGGTGTTCATCGCGGTCGACAGCGACGTGAGCGATTCGGGGTTGGTGTGCACCCACTGGTTGTCGTCGCTCTTCTGCGGGATCTCCCAAGTCTCGCCATCCGAATGAAGGCGCGCGGGAACGGCATCGACGTACAGGTCGTACTCGGGGAACGAGACCTGCAGACTTCGATCCTGTCGCTTGGTCCGCTGATGCCCGTCGTCATCGCGTCCGAACTCGGCATGGAGCACGCTAAAGAACCGGTCGAGGACCTCCTTCGAGGTGACGTCGCTCGGCAGATCGGGGAGACGGACGAACACGTCAACGTCCTTCACTCGCTTGATCGACACGCTTCGCTTGTACGAACCGATCAGCACCGGGTTCGCCCCGTAATCAGAGAGCCTGGCGTCGGAGACGAGCGCTTCGCGGACTAGTCGATGTGCCTCAGGTGCATTGGCTTTGTCGTCGCCGGGCTCGATGGAACTCAACGCATCCTTGAACTGCTGTCGTAGGTGAGCCATCGGGCCGTACTCCGTTTCTCGGGTGGGGCTGGTATACCGAGTGTATGAAGCGGGTCCGACACTCCGCACCGGCGCCATTCATTCTTCGCGAACCCCTCTTGCATCAAGCCCTCCGGGCGGTGGGGATAGATCGCGGCCCGCCGCTCGAGCCGCAGCAGCAGACGCGACTCGTTACTAGATCGGCGCGCAAACGCGGTGATGGCTGCTGCAACAGCTGGCACTGACATGACGGCAAATCGTCAACTGGAGGAATTCGGTTCCACTCGGCATGCCAGCAAACTAGACGGAAGCCCCGACGGCCCAGCATGCAACCGCCGAAGCACCGTGGCCACCGTGCGTACGTGGTCGGTGAAAGTTTGCAGTCATGCAACCGAATCTGGTCCTGCCAGAACGAACTGTTGACACATCCCTCGCGTTCGAGTTCCTGTCTGCTGCGCCTACGGCGATCATTTGGTCACCAAACAACAACCGCGGTGCGGCACCGTTGATCACGAGATACATGGCCGTCGCAGGTTTGATATCGAGTGCAAGACGAACTATGCCGATAGCGCTGGCCGTTGGGTGGTGAAAGCCCCGCTTCCGCTGCTGTCGAACTACCTCAACTCGGGCGCACACGCCTCATCTACCTGCTGCCCGCGGAGCCTGTTTCGGCATTCGCTCCGTGGGTGCGACTTTGCAACAAGGATCCGAACTTCCTCGGATAGTGCACTGCTTACGTCGACCCGTTACCTACGGAAGGTGCGGCTTACTACCGAAGGTGGGCAGAACGAGAGGCGCATTGGCAAGTCGCCGCGCCCGAGGTGCGCCCGCAGCCGTGGTTCAACCATTGAGCGTGGCTGCTGTCCGCAACTTACTTGCAGGCATTCATTGGAGCGCATCCGACCCTCGTTGCCGGTGACTCCGCGTACATCCCCGCCGCGGACCATGTCCTTCAGGCAATAGGCACTTCCGTTCGGTTGTGCCTTTGGCTCGATGCGGTGAGAAGAGACTGGTTGGCAAACAGTCCCGTTCCGGCCGCCGCTCGAGTACTACAGGACGCCGATTCGCGCGCGCCTCACCAGGAGTTGGCTCTTGATCTGGATGCATGGGACTTGGTTGCTCGGCCACGGATTGAGCGTGAGAGACGAATTCCGTTCGACGACGTTGAGGGCGCGCCGTTGACGTTCATCCACTGACAGGACGATCCCTCTCCCATCTGGCTATTGCTGCGGCCCGCTGTTCAGGGACTCCGACCGCATCCGCGCGTACTAGGGCGTGTCTCTTAAAGCCTTGAGCCAGATGGTGATGGCGCGTAGGACGACGCCGCCGCGATAGGTCAGGGCGAGTTTGTCGTAGCGGGTGGCCAAGGCGCGCCATTGCTTGAAGATGTTGAATCCGCGCTCGACGACGTTGCGGCGCTTGTAGGCCTCGGTGTCGTAGGTGACCGGGCGACCACCCTTGGCGCCGC
>NZ_CATNHF010000003.1 GCF_950097975.1 Microbacterium sp. T2.11-28 | reverse complement strand
ACCACCCCCACCATCGACGAGGCGGTGATACTCCCCGAGATCACCGCCGCCTAAACTAACGACAGCTGATCATCGCAACGAAGCGAAAGACCACCACTCAAACGGACGCGGCCGATTCCAACGCGATGTGCAGCACCGTGTCCGTACTGACTTTGAGTCGGTAGACCGCTCGCTCAAGCCGCAACCGGCGCAGGTGCGCTTTCGGGTTCTCACCCACGACCGCACGGAAGACGCGGTGAAAGTGATGCGGCGAAAGACCAGCGACCGCCGCGATCTCGGCGAGGGTCACCGGCTCCTCGAGACGCTCCTCCATCCAGTGAAGTGCCCGGCTCACACGTTCCGCATGCCGCTGAGCGGTGAGTGGAAGGACGACTGAGGACACGCTTCGAATCTACGAGCGCCGGTCAGTCGGCGTCTCGACGTTTTTTGCGAATCCCACCGAAGCGACTCGCCCCAATGCCCCGAAAGGTCCATATGGACATCGCGTAGACATCTCCCCTGCGAAATGGACAACTCGGAGCGTGACATCTGTAGGAACCGGCTGACGATGAACTGCTGTCGGTCGTCAGAACTGGTCTGCGAGCGCCCTCCGCTGCGCATCCCAATCGAAGTCCTCCAACGTTTTGCGAGCCGGTAACCCGGCGGCCTTGATCCGCAGCTCTGCGCCCGAAGCGTTGCGCGCCGTGGTCTTCCGCGTGAAGGAGCCTGAGTGGGACACTTCTTCTGAGGGCCACCTGTAGGGATCGCTTTGGGGTCGTCGACCGCGCATGAAGGGAGAACCGTGATGACTGGGGATGAAGTGTTCGACACGATCGCTCACGAGATGACTGCGCTTGACGGTGTGTCACGGAACCACCGCGGCAGTCTCATCGTCTCGGGAAGCAGCAGTGGCGCCGTGCGCGCCATGACCAGCGGCGGGCAGGTGGTGGTGAAGCTTGACCCAATGCGCACGGCGGCTCTCGTTGACGCCGGCGTCGGGACACACTACAAGGGTCAGAAGAACGCGTGGCTCCAGCTTCCGGCCGACCTCGACTTTGATCACGTGCGCGGTCTCATCCTCGAGGCGCTGACTGCATGAGAAACCCTTCTTGATTGATGGTCCTGTCCCCTGGTGTGGTGGAGGATCCGGCCGGGTTGTCTTCGTCGTAGACGTTGGTGAGCCATCGTGGTGATAGTCAGTGAGGGCTCGTCGGATCTGATCGACGCGGGAAGCGACCGTGTGGATCGTTGCCGCTCCGCACGATCTCACCACGGAGCGCACCGCCCGCCGCAACTGGACCCGCCCGACGACGCTCGCCACCTGGCCGGGGAGGTCGACCTGAAGGTTCCCAAATACCCGGGGGCGTGACTCACGCCTCGAGGTTCTCGGTCCCGACGAACGCGTTGTGACGCCAATAGATGTTGTCCCGGAAGTGCGCAAACCCGACGCTTTCGTACGACGCAGCGACCTTCTTTCGGGAGCGCCGAAACTCGATCTCGGACAGGTGCTCCCACGGCACCGGTTGCGCGCGGAGAACGATGAGAGTCTCCCTCCCCGTGCCGGTCACCGTCTCCACCAGCGTCGTGAGCAGACGTGGACCAAGGCGCTGACCCCGGTACGGTGGCTCCACAAAGACGCCCTCGACGATCACGAGCTGCGACACCTGCTCGCCAACCAGCGGATCGCGGGAGTCGAGCCACTCGAAGACGTTCTCATCACCGAGAATCGACTCGGTGATCTCGAATGCTTCGCCGCCTACTTGATCGAACACGTCAACGACGTCACCCACCCGGTCGAGGTCGACGGTGTACGCAGTAGCGCGCGCGATGACACGACGCTCCGGCTCCCCCTCGTCGTCGTCATCGAAGATGTACAACGTCGCGTCAGCGGAGATCTTCGCGACGCCCGACGGCAACTCCGTCCAGTTCACGGAGTCCGGTACTCCGACCAGTGGCCGCGTGACCTTCACAATGCACTCAATATCCGTGAGGTCCACGTCAAGTCGCGCAACAACAGCAGACATACTCACCCCTTCAACAACGGATACGCGGCAACGGCATCGTGCCGACAATACCCGGGCGCTAGGGCGTGTCTCTTAAAGCCTTGAGCCAGATGGTGATGGCGCGTAGGACGACGCCGCCGCGATAGGTCAGGGCGAGTTTGTCGTAGCGGGTGGCCAAGGCGCGCCATTGCTTGAAGATGTTGAATCCGCGCTCGACGACGTTGCGGCGCTTGTAGGCCTCGGTGTCGTAGGTGACCGGGCGACCACCCTTGGCGCCGCGGCGCTTGCGGTTGGCGATCTGATCATCGCGTTCGGGGATGACGGCCTGGATGCCGCGCCGGCGCAACAGCTTGCGGTTGGCCCGGGAAGAGTAAGCCTTGTCACCCAGCGCCCGGTCGGGCCTGGTGCGTGGCCGGCCCCCACCCAGGCGCGGTACCCGCAGGGCGTTCATCACGTGCTCGAACATCGGGGAGTCCCCGCCCTGCCCGGGCCCGAGCAGCATCACCAGCGGCCGCATGTTCCCGTCGCACAGGTGGTGGATCTTCGTCGACAGGCCGCCGCGGGAGCGGCCGATGGCGTGATCAGGCGGCTCGATGCGCAGATTCGTGTAATTCGTCAGGTCCCCCTGTGTCCCGGGGCAGGTTGGTGGCGTGCTGATGGGCGCGGTTGATCGTGGAGTCCACCGAGACTTCCCAGTCGATCAGCCCGGCGGCGTCGGCATGGGCCAGCAGGACGCTGTGGATCTTGTCCCACGTCCCATCACCGCTGAAGCGGCGGTGCCGCTTCCACACCGTCTGCCACGGCCCGAAGCACCCGGGTAAGTCCCGCCACGCGATCCCGGTCCGGTAGCGATAGATGATGCCCTCCACCACGGTGCGATGATCGGCGAACGGCCGACCACGACGCCCCTGCGAGGACGGCATCAACGGAGCAATCAGCTCCCACTGCGCATCAGTCAGCAACTCCGTTCGAGACACACACCGAGCGTTCCAGCGACCAGCCCAAACCTTTGGGAGACACGCCCTAGTCGCTTTCCAGGAGAACTGGCTCTTCGCGCGGATGGCGAGCGACGTCTTGCCGAGTCTTTCCAGGATGATGATCGGGTTCATCGGCGCTGTGGTCATCGGCGTGGTCGTGGGGTTCGTTCTCGGTCAGGCGCACCGCCTCCAGGCGATGTTCGCACCCGTGCTCGAGTTCCTGCGCGCGATCCCTGCGGTCGCGTTGATTCCCCTCGTCATCATCGTGCTGGGCCTCGACGACACCGCGAAGGTGATTCTGATCACCTTCATCTGCCTCTGGCCCGTGCTCCTCAATACCGAAGCTGCAATCAGAGGAATGGACCCCGGACTGCGCGAGACCGCCCGGGTGTACGGCATCCACTGGTTCCGCTACGAGTTGCAGGTCGCACTTCCCGCGGCAGCTCCGCAGATCTTTGCCGGAATGCGCACGAGTCTTTCGCTCGCGCTCATCATGGTCGTCGTGAGCGAGATGATGGCGGGAGGCAACGGGATCGGCGTCTTCGTTCTTCAGTCGCAGAGGTCGTTCGCGATCACGGACATGTGGTCGGGCATCGTGCTCATCGGGATCTTCGGGTACGTGTTCAACCTGCTGCTCATCGTCGTCGAGAACCGGGTGCTCGCGTGGCACCACGGCGCGAACACCGCCGTGGAGTGACACCGCGGTCGAGAGGACGCCCTCACACCTCGATGCCGCCGCACCACACACGCAGAACGCGACGCGCGGCAGCGATGTCGGTGAGCGGATCGCCGTCCACCAGCACGAGGTCGGCTCGCAATCCGGGGGTGATCGCCCCCCGATCGTCGAGTGAGAACGCGTGCGCGGCCGTCGAGGTGGCAGCGCGCAGCGCTTCGGCTGTTGACAGGCCGGCGTCCACGAGCAGAGCGAGTTCGTCGTGCATGCTCTCGCCGTATGGCGGCATTGCCCGTTCGAGGAGCCCGATGTAGGCGTCTTCGTCGTGCATGCTCTCGCCGTATGGCGGCGATGCCCGTGTGAAGGACCCGATGTAGGCGTCGGTGCCGGCCAGGACCGGAACGCCCGCGGCATGCATCGCGCGCGTGCTCTCGTGGGCGTGTGCATAGCTCACACCGGGAACGCCCGCTGCGGTGAGATTCGCGGCGACGCCTTTCATCATCGTCAAGGTCGGGATGAACACCGTGCCCTGGGCGAGCATCGTCTCAGCCGTCGCATCGTCGAGCGCGCGGTCGAGTGGAGCATGGGTGATCATGTCGGCCCCCGCAGCGAGGCTCATACGCACAGCTTCGTACAGGGCTGCGTGCGCGATGACCTTGAGCCCCCGCGCGTGCGCAGCAGCCACGAGTGCATCGAGCACGTCCTGGGTGGGACCGGGCAGATCGGCGATGATCTTGATGTAATCCACCCCGTCTGCCACCTGCACCTCGACGAACCGCTCCGCCTTGTCGGGGGAATCGACCAGCGCGACGTCCGGATAGGTCGGAATGCGGCTGTGCGTGCTGCCCTGAGATGTCGCCGCCATGCCGGCGGTGCGGAAGTCAGCGACTCCCCTCAGTCCCCGCAACGACTGGAACTGTGATGCGGGCCATGTCGCCATGTCCAGGCCGGTGGTGACACCGTACGTGGCGAGCGTCTCGAGGGACTCGCGCCCCTTCAGGTGCATGTGACAGTCGATCAGGCCAGGAAGGAGCACCGTACCTTCCGCGTTGACGACAGCGGCACCGACGACGACCGCATCCGCTGATACGTCACCGATGCGCCCGTCGGGCTGGACGACGACCGTCGTGGGGGCGCTCAGACTGTGTCCGTCGAAGACCCTGGTGTTCGTGATCGCGGTCGCAGAGACTGCGCCGAGCGTGGAATCCGTCATGAACTGCTCCGTTCGAGGAGATGTAGATACGAGACATTATTGTTCACGGGCTGACTACTCTCCCGCCGACGCGTTGACGGCGGCGAGCTGCTCGTCGGGGGTCATGTTCATGAACGCCTCGAGCATCTCGGGAGTCATCTCGTAGACGGTCGGGAACTGCCCGATCGGCACGACGGAGTGCAGCACCCGGTCGCCGTAGACGTGCACGAGGTTGTAGGACTGGCCGCCGTCCTGGCCGCGGGCACCGGGGTAGGCGACGGCGAGGTCCTGCGTGTAGCAGGTCGCCGACGCGACCGACACGGGCACGCCCGCGAACGTGCTGGTGGTCGAGTAGTGCAGGTGACCGCCCAGGATGCCGCGCACGTCGGTGCCCCGGATGACCTCGGCGAGGCGCTCCTGGTCGCGCAGCTCGACCAGGGCGATGAGCCCGATCGGGCTCGGCACGGGCGGGTGGTGCAGCGCGATGAGGGTGCCGTCGGGCGCGGGGACTTCGAGCTCGCGGCGCAGCCACGCCAACTGCTCGTCGCTGATCTCGCCGTGGTGCTGCCCGGGCACCGTCGAGTCGAGCGCGATGATGCGCAGACCGTTGACGTCGTAGACGCGGTCGACGGGCTCGGACTGGTCGGCCTCCTCGTCGAGCAGGCCGCGGCGGAACGCGACGCGCTCGTCGTGATTGCCCATCACCCAGATCACCTGGGCACCGAGCTTCTCGGCGGCGGGCTCGACGATGGCCCGCAGGCGCTCGTAGGCGTCGGGGCGGCCGGTGTCGGCGAGGTCGCCGGTGAACACGATCGCTTCGGGGCGGGCGTTGGCCTTGGTGAAGCCGTCGAACAGCTCTGCGAGGTTCTTGTCACTGTCGATGCGCTCGTGCAGCAGGTCGCCGTCGCCCACGAAGTGGGTGTCAGAGACATGCAGGATGAAGTGCTCGGGAGCGGGATGCTGGCTCGCGATGTGCGACATGGTGTGTGTTCCTTCCGATCAGACCGCGGTGGCGGCGGGGTCGATGATCACGGCGGTGAGACGCTCGAGCTCGGTGGGGGTGAGTCCGTGGGCGAGGAGGTAGGCGCTGATCGACCCGTGCTCGCGGTCGATGCGCTCGAGCAGCGCCTCGAGCACCTCGGCGGGGCTCTCGGTGATGAGTTCGACCATTCCCGCGGTCAGTTCGATGCCGCGCTGTTCGAAGACGGCGGTCATCGCGTCTGACCACTCGCCGCGCAGGTTCTCGGCGGTGGCGGCGTAGTCGGCCACGACGTCGTCGCGGTCGACCCCGGCGGCGGCGAGCGCGAAGGCCACGACGAGACCGGTGCGGTCTTTGCCGGCGGTGCAGTGCACGAGCACCGCGTCGTCGTCGTCAGCCGCGATGATCACCCGGATCGCGTCGACCAGCTGCGCCCCGCGCTCGTCGACGATGTGGTCGTAGACGGGCACGAGTCCGACGTGCGTGGTGGCCTGCGCGGCCGGGTCGGCGTCGTCGAACACGGGCAGGTGGTGCACGGTGACCTCGAGCCCGTCGACCGCGCTCGGCGCTGTGGCGCGCTCGTCGCCGCCGCGCAGGTCGATGATGTGGGCGACGCCGATCTCGGCCAGCCGGTCGCGACCGGTCGCGTCGATGCGGTGCAGAGCATCTGACCGCAGCAGCTTGCCCCACCGGCTGGTGCCGCCGGCTGCACGGTAGCCGCCGGTGTCGCGCAGGTTGTAGAGGCCGGCCACGGCGTGGCGACGCTCACGAGGCGCCGCGGTCGCGGCATCCGGCGACGAAGCGGCCGCGGCATCCGTCGCCGAAGGCGTCAGGTCGAGGTCGATGGTCATTCGATCAGCCCCTGCGCGCGCTCGGCGGCCTCGGTCATAGTGGCGGCCGGGTCGGCGCCGTAGAAGACCGCGTCTTCGATGGCGGTGGCGAGCACCTGGTCGACCTGGGCGTAGCTGTCGCCGGGGTACGACACCCACGGCTCGAGCGCGTCGAGCTGCTCGAGGTTGGGCTTCACGAGCGGGTTGGCTTCGACCCAGTCATAGAGCGGTCCGCCCTCGTCGGCCATGCTGCTGCGCAGCGGTAGGTACCCGATCTGGGTCGAGATGATCTCGTAGGCGCGGGGGCTGGTCATGAACTGCATGAGCTCCCACGCGGCGGCCTGCTTGGCGGGGTCGGTGGCGAACATCGCGAGGAACGAGCCCGAGTTGGTGGGCACGACCGCCTGGTCTCCGAACGCGGGCAGGGTGTGAGCGTCGAGGGTCCAGCCACCGGCCTCGGCGCCCATCATGAACGCGCCCTGCAGGGCCGAGCTGTTGACGTGGATCGCGGTCTTCCCCTGCGCGAACGCCTCGTACTGGCTGGTGAAGTCCTCGTTGGTGAGCACGCCGTCCTCGTACATCTCGGTGAAGGTCGCGACCGTATCGATCGCGGCGTCCGAGCCGAACTCGATCGTCGTGCGGTCATCGCTCAGCACCTGGGCGCCGTTCGAGAGGAAGAGGCCCTGCATGCACCAGCTGCCGCCGGTGATCACGCACGACGCGCTCATCGAGGGGGCACCGGTGGACTCGGTGATCTGCGCGGCGGCGTCTTCGATGATCAGGTCGATATCACTGACGGCGGCGGTGCTCTTGAAGGAGCGACCGACACCAGAGAGCTGGATCGTTCCCATGAGTCGCCTTCTGCAAGCGACCTGACGAACCGGGGCCTTCCCGCGAAATCCGCTTGCAGAGCTATTGCAATCGAGGAAAGTGAATTTCCTGCAAACGGAGTGTCAACGCCCATCGCCGTGGTCGATAACGTCTGGCACGTCGGATGCCTCGGCGTCGGAGCCGTCGTCGGCGACGATGTCGAGCACCTCTTCGCGCACCGCGAGGCGCGCGCGGTCGGCGGCGTCGCTCATGCGGTCGGCGACGGCGATCTGCAGGGCGTTGAGCACGAGCAGCTGTACGAGCCCGCTGCCGAGAATGCCTTGATCCCACGCCTGGAAGCGCGCACCGGCGACGAGCAGGTGGTCGGCGCGGGTGGTGAGCGGGGTACGGGCGAAGCTCGTGACCCCGATCACGGTGGCGCCGGCGTCGACGGCGGCGTCCGCAACCGCGAGGGTCACCGAGTTGGCGCCACTCGAGCTGACGATGAGGCACACATCACCGGGGGCGAGCACGCGGGCGGTGAGGTGGGCGACCACGCCGTCAGCGGGCGCTTCGCAGGGCCGGCCGTTGACGGCGAACGCGACGGCCGACGCCTGGGCGGCGGCGTGCGAGGCGCCGGTGCCCGAGATCAGCAGGCGCGGCGCGCGGGCGATGGCGTCGGCAGCGGCGTCGAACGCGACCGGGTCGATCGAGGCGAGCGCGGTCTGCAGCATCCCACCCGCCCCTCGGCCAGCCACCGCAGAAAGCCCTCGGTGCCGGCGGGTGCGTCGGGCGCGGCGGTGGCGTCGGCGGCGAGGTCACGCACGAGCAGCATGCGCAGGTGCTGAAAGCTGCGCAGCCCCAGCGCCTGGGCGGTGCGGCTGACGGTGGCCGGCGACGTGTTGGCGGCTTCGGCGAGGTCGGCGCCCGACATGTCGACCACGTCGTGGGGTCGCTCGGCGCAGATGCGGGCGACGCGCTGCGCGCTCGGTACGAGCGACGGCAGGATCGAGAGGATGTGGTCGATGGTTCCGCCGAGCGGCGGCTCGTTGAGGGGCGAGTTCATGTAGCCGGTGATCACCTTTCGGGTTCGCCGCACATCGTATGGGCGCAATGCGACCACGACCCCAACCATAGGTGAACGCAGCGTTCATCGCCTCCGCTATCCGCGAAAGGCAATTTCATGACCTCCCTGCGTCCGCTCGAGCTCCCGAACAGTGCCATGCCCGCAAGGAAGTCGGCCAAGGGTGACTCGACCGAAGACGCCCACCTCGAGCGCCGCGATGGCGCCTACGATGACCGTCCGTGCGAGCCAGAGCCACGTGATCTGTCGATCCCGGCGGTCAAGCGCTCGAACGTTCCGCACGTCGATGTTCCGCTGGCGGGGGCGCCGGGGCAGCAGACACCGGTAACCAACGACGCGAAGAAGCCTGCCACGACGATGACGCCCGCAGCGCGGAACCAGAGGGCGGGGGCGACGCGCGAAACTGATCCTGCTCATGGCCCGATCAGACCGATGGCCACTCAGACGTGAAAGGGGAGACATCGCGTAGCCGCGATCCAGCAGAGAAGCTGAGGCGCTGTGAAACCGCCGCCCACATGATCGCGACGGTCGGCCGGCGTCCGAAATGTCCATATGGACATCGCGTGGACATTTCAACTGCGAAATGGACATTTCAGAAAGATCCCTACAAGATCGACGCTTGACCCGCACGCAGAAACCCCCTACTCTGTGAATGTCACATTCACTACTAACTGAGTAGAGGGAGACCCCACAGACCCACAGCCAGGGGAACCGCGCAACGCCGTTCCCCTCCCAGGGACAGGCGCCACACCGCAGCCTGACGAGCGCTCGCCGCGCTCTTCGCTCCGTCCCTCACGGCGACCGCCGTCCTCCCAACCAGGTCGCCGCCGCGGGGGCGGCTCCGTGACATAGCCGCCCCCGCACCTTCCCCTTCATGTCCGCGAAGAGAACGATCCGCGGCCTATACCCACAGACGCATCGGAGGATCCCATGGACAGCATCGACACCACCGCACCGGCAGACTGGCACGACTTCTACGTCGACCCCTTCCCCGGCCGCAAGGGCTCCGAGCGGATCACCGACACCTGCGGCAAGTGCATCGGCACCGGCCTGTACACCGGGCCCACCCACTTCACCGATGGCCACGGTCGCCCGATCTGCTTCGACTGCCACGGCACCGGCACTCGCAGCCGGCTCGTCAGCAGCGCTCGCGCCACCGCCCGCGCCCACGCGAAGGCGCACGCCGAGCACATCGACACGACGCGCGCGATCACCGCCCGTCGCGCTGCCTTCGAGGCCGAGCACCCCGGCCTGCGCGACCAGCTCACCGAAGCTCATCTGAGCATCCGGGAGGGCAACCCGCTGCGCGAGAAGATCGGCTACCTCCTCGACTCGCTCGAGGACTCCACCGGCACCCTCGACGCCGATGAGGTCCGCACTGCCCACGAGCTGCTCGAGCAGCTCGAGCGCGAGCTGGCAGCGCGCCGCCCCGTCCCCACGGGACGCACCCTCATCCAGGGTGAGATCCTCGCAACCAAGACCACCGACACCCAGTGGGGCATCACCGTCAAGATCCTCGTCCAGGGCGAAGGCTGGCGCGTGTGGGGCACCAAGCCCTCCGAGATCTCCTCCGCGACGCGCGGCGACGTCGTCGCATTCACCGCAACCGTCTCCGCCTCGGACGACGACGACAGCTTCGGCTTCTACTCCCGTCCCACCAAGGCGCACATCATCGCCGTAGGCATCCGCCGCACCGCATGAACGAGCGCCTCATGAACAGCCGCACCAGCCTGACGATCTACCCCGCCCACGACGAGCGGTCTCTGCATCCGCCGGCGCCGATACTCGTCGACGAGCACTACTTCGTCCGCTCCGGGCTCGAGCAGCTCCCCGCCCGCCTCATCGGGTTCAGTCCTGCCGGCGCGATCGCCATCACGGCATGGGTCCACGACGTGTTCCGCTCCCCCGAGCTCGCACGCGATCTGTACCCGACCTTCATCATCGCCGGCCGCGTCCACGCCCACCCAATCCCTGCTGCCCGAGTCACCGTGCGCGAGCCCTCCGGCGTCGTCCAGGTCGTCATCACCGACCCGCGAGGCAAGCGATACCGCCCCTACCTCGGCGAAGACCGCGACGTCGCCGACCGCATCGCCGCCGCCTGGGGTTCCCACCGCGGCTACTCAGCCACCGTCGAGCAGATCACCCCGGCGGCTACCGCCTGACCACACGATCGGAGATCACCATGCGCTGCCTGATGTGCGAAGAGCCCACCACCATGTACATCCCATCCGACGACGTCGATGGCGTCGGACTGCACAGCTGCGGCGCGTGCGGCTTCGAGATCGAAGCGCCTCGTGATGAGCCCATGCGCACCGTGCCCGCCGACAGGCAGCGCTCTCGACTTTCGGCGACGACGACGACGACGGTTGCGAGAACGCTGCAACCTCTCTAGTATCAGTGAATGTCACATTCACTACTTTCTGATTGATTGAGGAGATCGCCCATGAGCGAATCGGCAGAGACCGTCACTGAGGATGTCGTCTACGTCGGGCGCAGGCAGGCGGGCAATGGCAAGCTCGCGCACTGGTACCGCACGCTCGTCGACGGCGAGATCTCCGACAAGGAGCTCGGCTCGTACAAGCCGTACACGTCGGCGCCGGTCGGCGCGATCATCACGATCACTCGCCCGATCGACGAGCCGAACTCGCTCTACACCCGCGGGCTGCATGCGCCACGGATCACGGGCGCCTATGCCGACCGCGCGGCCACCGACGAGTGGCGTGTGACCGATCAGGCCGAGGCGCAGCGCGACGCGAACGAGCGGCGCGTCAAGCGGGATCTCGACGGGCTGCCTGCCGAGTTCACCGCAGCACTGGACACCCTGGGCGCGCACTTCTCCCGCCTCAACTCTCCGCAACGGGCGGCGCTGTTGTCGCTCGTCACCGCGAAGCTCCTGCGCTACTGAGGCCGAACGTGATGTCCACCCTCGACCTGCTCGACGACAGCTTCCCGCACGGCACCCCGGACGGGTACCGCCGCGGATGCCGCACTGCAGCGTGCCCCGCGCTCATCCCCTGCCGCACCATCCACACCCGCTATGCCGGCGACTTCTCCTTCGCGAAGCTCATCGACGCCGGCACGCCCCTTGCGGAGATCCTCGAGCGCGACGCAGCCGCACGCGACCAGTCCCGGCAGCGTGACAAGATCGCCGCTCGAGAAGAGCGCCGGGCCGCGGCCGAAGCCACGCAGCCCCGCCGACCCAAGCAGGCCTCGAAGCGCACACCGACAGCACGGCCCGCCCGCCCGCCGAAGACGGCGCCGCTGAGGATCGCGACCCCGCGACCGACGTTGCTGAGGACGCGCACGCATCCTGGCTATCAGTGGATCGACAAGGCCCGCCTCGCGGCCGAGACGCTCCCCGTCGAGCGTGCCAGCACGTTCGCGGAGACGGTCGACGGCTACGAAGCAGCGCTGGATCGTCACGTCGACGAGCTCGCACAGTGGCGCAGCGACCACCGGGATCTGCGCGTCCAGCTGCGTTCCGCGGTCGAGACGCTCAAGACGGCCACCATCGCCGCCGGAAGCGGCCTATCGGTCGGCGGCGTGATCGAGCGTGCTCTGCAGGACGCCACCGCCAGGCATCAGGCAGCAGTCGACGAGCTCGCGAAGCATGATCGCCCGGCACCGCCGGCCAGGCCGCGGATGCCGCGGCCGCAGACCCCGCGGGCCCCTCGCGTCTCCCGACCGCGGCAGCTGCAGCCGCACGGCACCAACGCCTGCCGGGCGCGTGGCTGCGATCGACCGGAGTGCATCGAGGCGGGCCGCGAGTATCACCGGCAGTGGATGGCAAACCGGAAGGAACAGAGCATCCCGGCCGAACACCACGGGACCGCCTACGGCTACCAGCTCGGCTGCAAGGACCGAGATCAATGCCCTGCCGAGATCTCCTGCGCCGACGCATCGCTGACCGAAGAGCGACGCCGGCGGCGGGAAGCCGGCATCGCCCCGCAGGCCCCGCGCGTGCCCGCTGACCCCGTTCGCCGGCACGTCCGACAACTGATGGCCTCCGGCATGACCATCCTCGAGATCGCCGACCGAGCGCAGGCCTCCAAGACCGGCGTGAAAGTCCTTCTCTACGGCCGCTCCGGCGCTCGTAAGGGAGAGCTGCCGGGCGAGATCGAAGCAGCGAAGGCGCAGCGGCTCCTCGCGCTGCAGCCGACCGCCTCCGCTGCGCAGCTCGCACGTTCCGCCTGACATCGACAGCTCAACCGCCGCAAGAAGGCCCCGCCGTTGAACTGGTCGCAGCGGGTCACCATGCGGATGATCGCCGATGGCCGGTCCCCCTCCGGTGGCGCCAGCTACCTCGATACGACAGGCCTGGGGATTCCCGGTGGCACCATCCAGTCTCTCCGCAGGCGCGGTCTGATCGAGCGCTACTCATGGGTCGAACCCGGCTGGGTGCTCACGAAAGCCGGCGTCGATGCCATCAACAGTGGCGCGTGTGACGAACCCGACAGCAGCATCGACGACTAACCTCACCGATCTTCGCAACTCGGGTGTCCGCGAACAGCGCCAAGACCGGCCTATACCCAGCAAGAAGGGCCTGCGGCACAGTCAGGCACGGGGGTTCCCCTACCAGACTCGCAGGCGTATAGTCAGTGAATGTCACATTCACTATTTGATTGAGGAGACAGGCCATGACCATCACCCAGGCCGCAGCCCCCACGGGCACCGCGGTCACCATCGCAGGAACCGTCCGCACACCGCTCACCCTCGTCCGCCGACTCACCGACCGTCAGGCGCGCGTAGGGTTCCGCGTCGAGACCGACGCCGGCTCATACAACGTCCACGCCAACGGGATCCTCGCCGAGATGCTCCGGCTGACGACCCACCGCGGCGACCGTGTAATCGTCCACGGCCCGGCTGTCACGTTCAGCCACCCTGCCCAGACCATCCCCGACCTCGAGGCCGACAGCGTCGAGCTCGACCTCCGCTGACCCACGACGAGGATGGACACCACGACGCATCAGCAGGAGAGAACCCCATGACCCGCATCTTCCACGTCAACGGCAAGCCCGTCGACGTCACCGACGCCGCCGCGGTCCAGGCACTCACCGCGGACGAGTACGCCGACCTGCTCGCTCAGACCCTCAACGACACCGACGCGACCGACACCGAGATCGTCGGACTGCGCCAGGACCAGCCCGACGCCGGCACAGGGTTCATCATCACCAACCCGCCCAACGAGAGCGGGAGCGAGCGATGACCGAGCGCCGGAACAACACAGCCCATCGCCGCGGCGTTGGTGTCCGCAGCGCGGAGGCTCGACGATGCCCCGTGTGCGGACGCGGCGCCGCGCTGGTGAGCGTCACTCCCCGCCCGCTCACGCCAGAGGAGACGACCACCTACTGCCGGTGGGACGACTGCACCTATGCGCGGGTGGTGCCCTCTTCGAGTGATCTGTCGCGGCTGCGAGACGGCACACATGCGACTGCGAGAGCGATCGCCGACGCCGAGGCTCGCGGAAGGATCGACGACGCTGCGAATCAGGTGCTGATCGACCGCCTGTACCCGCCGCTCGATTCGACCGGTCAGCCGTGGCGGAGCGCGTTCGATCATGCGCGCCAGGAAGGGCACAGCGAGGCCGAGGCATACGACTTCGCAGACGAGTACGCGGCCTACGTGGAGGACCGGCAGTACGAGATCCGCGATCCTGACCTGCCGATCCCGTCCCCGAGCGAGTACACGCGATGACCGGGCGTGAGAGTAGTAGGGATCGGCATCAGCGCACGCTGAGCGAGTGGACAACTCGCGCAATCCGGAGCATGTTGCGTTCCTCGGACCCGGCCACCGCCTTCGCACAGCAGGACGGGGTCATCAAGGATCGCATCAGGAACGAGCTCGGTCAGCACCGCCGCGCAACGCTGAGGGTGATCCTGCCGATCGTGCTGCTCGCTGTCGGCGTGGTGATCGTGGTCCCCGCCCCGATCGTGCTCCTGCCTCTTGCCGGCATTGCGGTGGTCTTCGTCATCATCGTGCGAGAGGACCGACTGGCCCGCCTGCACGAGGCGATCCAGCGTGTGGACCCCGACGAGGACACCCGATGAACGAGGCATCGCCGACCGTCACGCTGGACGTGCGCGCAACGATCGTGCGCACGATCCAGCAGCACACGGACGAGGCGGACGAGGAGGCCGGCTACATCGCGGACGACATCATGGACGCGCTGAGCCTGGGCAGCGAGCTCACGGTGACCGTCCCCAGGCTGCGGCGCCGCGGCGAGCACGAATGGCCGTGCGCGCTGTTCTACGTCGGGAACTGGAACGGTTCGCGGCCGCGTGCACGGTGCAGTTGCCCGCCTGCCGAGGCGGGAGCCGAAGGATGAAGGATCCCCGCCAGCTCTCCCAGGCTGAGCTCGACGAGTACCTCGACCAGCTCGTGCGTGACGGCGACGATGACAGCCCGGAGTTTCACCGCGCCTACCAGGTGTGGGAGGAGCTCAACGGCTGACGTTTGACCATGCCGCCCTCATCGGGGCCCTGCCGACCGGCGGGGCCCCGATTTCTGTCCGCGAACACCCCCAACCCCGGCCTATACCCAGCAGACGAACGGGAGAGGCCATGTGCGACGACATCGACCACGGAGGGCGGCGGTGCCCGTCGTCGACGGCCGAAGGGCAGCGGCGTCGCCGCGCCGAGAAGCGCGAGCGGAACGCCGAGAAGCAGCTTGAGGCCTTCATCGGCGCGACCCCGTTCCGGCCGGTCTCGGGCGAGCTGATGCGGATGAGCTCGCGCCCCAGCTATTGGGACACCGACGAGTGGATCGAGTACGAAGACACCCTGCGCGCGGCCGCGGAACGTCACGGGATCGAGATCTCCGAGCTGCAGCACGCGGACGGGCTCTGGGAGGGCACGTCGGAGCCTGCAGGCGCCTACATCGTCCACGCGGACAGCTTCGAGCAGGTCACCGACTGGGCCGGCGAGCTGGCGGGGCGGTATGAGCAGGACAGCATCATGGCCGGGTACTTCGACGCTGACGGCCCCGACCGGGTCTACAGCTTCGCCGCCGGCACCGGCTCGCAGCAGCAGGTCCAGGAGACCCTCGACATTCTCCGCGCCGCCGGCGCACCGGGAGGCAGGCTCTATGACGGCAAGCTCGAGATCGCGGAACCCGCCGAGTATCCGCTGCCGGCATCCGCCGTGAACGCGATCGCCGCCCGTCTCGGAACAGAACCCACCTTCGCTCGAGCGCACGTTGCCTTCGTGCCCGGCAACGACAGCTACCGTCACCACCAGCCGATCAAGGAGATCCAGTCGCTCAGAGAGCGGTACGCCGATGCGCACGGTTTCCCACAGCGCACGCCGATCCCCCGACTGACCGAGCTCGACGACATCGCTGCAGCGAGGGCATACGCGGCCGCACCGCACGAGCCCGCGCACCCGCAGGTCGCCCGCTCCTACCGATCACTGCGGCAGCACATCGGCGCTCAGTGGGACATGCTCACAGAAGCCGGCTACACCTTCGAGCCCTGGCACGGCGAGACCGAGCAACCCTACGCCGACTCTGCCGCGATGCTGGCCGATCTCCGCGAGAACAAGCACCTGTTCTACTTCCGCACCGAGGTCTCGCAGCACAGCGAGGGGGCCCTTCCGCCGGATCATCCGATGGCTCGCAGCGTTACGGTCACCCTGCCCACGGGCGAGCGGGCGCCGATGCTCGCCAACGACGTCTTCCGCGCCGTCCACGACGCGATCGCGCACAGCGAGGGCCACCAGTTCGGACCCTACGGCGAGAAGCGCGCCTGGTGGACACATCGTGCCTGCCTCCCCCGCGAAGCGCGGCTCGCGCTGTGGTGCGAGACGCGCGCGCAGAACTGCTGGACCAACGCCGGCCCCCACATGACCACGGAGGGGGAAGCCGGGCATCCCCGGCTCATTCGGCGAAGGGAACCGGGTTGGATGCCGCTGAGTGAACGCCCCTATGCGCAGCAGAAGTGCTGCCGCGTCGACTCAGCACTCCTCTAGTCCACGGCGGTTGACGAGGGTACGTCGCCCGCGTACCATCAGTGAATGTCACATTCACTACCGTTCTGATCTGAGGAGGACTCCATGACAACGGCCATCAAGATCACCCCCGCTGGCGAGATCGACACCATCCGCATCGACGAGCTGCCCGACTACCAGCGCGAGATCGGCGGCTGGGTCGCAGAGCTCCGCCTGACCAACGGCCACGCACTGCTCGTCGACGAGGAAGCCGGTCTCAAGGTCACAGAGCCGAACCTGCTCGCCTCGCTCTACCTGACCGAGCACGGCCGCAGCGCACTGCTGTTCAGCACCGCGCTCATCGTCGGGCTGCACCCCAGGACCGGTGAGTGGATCGACGTCGCCCCCGACGTCGACGAGCAGCTCCGCGCGATCGCTGCGCAGATCTGACCTCATGCCCACCCTGAACGCTCGGCCGGTACTCATGCCGGCCGAGCCGCCCTCCTCCCCCGCGAGCGACTACTGCCAGCGTTGGTCTCGCGGCGCCCATTCGTGGCGCCACATCTCCGAAGGCGGGTTCGACCCCCGTCTATACCAGGTGGCCCCGATCACGGAAGCCGCCGCGCGAGCATTCGTCATCGACGAGCACTACGCAGCATCCTTCCCCGCAGCACGCTTCTCGATCGGGCTGCTCACCCGCGACGACCGCTTCCCCATCAACGGCGCCATGGTCGACGAGATGGCACTGGTCGGCGTCGCCACCTTCTCCACCCCGATGAGCAGAGGAGTCCTCAGCTCCGTCTTCGGCACGCTCGAGCCCTACGAACAGAGCATCGAGCTCGGCCGATTCGTACTCACCGACACACCCGCGAACGCCGAATCCTGGTTCCTCGCACGCGCTTTCCGCCACGCCTACGACCGGGGCATCCGCGGCGTCGTCTCTTTCGCCGACCCCTTGCCACGGCGCCGACAGATCACCGAGACCCTCGACAACGGCACCACAATCGAGCGCATCGAACAGACCTCGCCCGGCCACATCGGCGGGATATACCAAAGCGTCAACGCGATCGCCCTCGGCCGCAGCACCGCACGCACCCTGAACTACCTCCCCCGCCGCGGCCTCGTGCTCTCCGAGAGATCTCTGTCCAAGGTAAGAGGACAGGAGCGAGGCGCCGACGCCGCCGAGCGACACCTGGTCTCGCTCGGCGCCCCCATCCGCCGCGCAGGGCAAGACCCGCGAGCCTGGCTGCGCGAGGCGCTCGCCGCGCTCGATGTCACGAAGATCAGGCATCCGGGGAACTTCCGATACGCCTTCCCTCTTGGCAGCAGCTCCCAGCGTCGCCGGCTGCCGATCGGGCTGCCGCGCACCGCGTACCCCAAAGCCGCCACCGACATCCTTCCGGGCTGAGACCCCCGCTGCAGGCGGGTGCAAATCGGAGTTGACGGGGCATATCGAATGCCTCATACTAGTGAATGTCACATTCACTACTCGTCCACTCTGAGGGAGGACACCATGACCACCAAGACCCGCCGCAGCGGCACCACCCGCCGCACCCCGGAAGAGCGCCGCGCACAGGCCGAGGCGCTCCACGAGCAGCTCACCGCACAGGTCGCCACGCTGGCCGAGAGCGAGAACTGGAAGGCCTGGCTGCGCTTCGCGCGCATCGTCCGCCGGCGCTCGTTCTCCAACCAGATGCTCATCCTCGCGCAGGGCGGCACCCACTGCCTCGGCTACCGCCAGTGGGAGACCCTCGGCCGTCACGTCGTCAAGGGCGCGAAGTCGATCAAGATCTTCGGCTACTCCACCAAGCGGATCGTCGAGGTCGACGAGGCCACCGGAGAAGAGTCCACCAGCAGTCGAGTGATCTACCCGGTGCTCTCCGTGTTCGACGTCCGCGACACCGATGGCGAGCCGCTCCCCGAGCAGCCGGCCATCTACCTCGAGGGCGACGACGTCGCAGGCCTCTTCGACCAGCTCGCCGACTTCATCACCGCGCAGGGCTGGGATGTCGCGCTCGAGGACATCGCACAGGACGGGCTCAACGGGTACACCGATGGCCAGGCCCGACAGATCCGGGTCGACAGCAAGATGGCACCGGCCATGCGCGTCAAGACCCTCCTGCACGAGATCAGTCACGCACTTCTGCACTTCGACGAGGGCAGCACCCGCGAGCACCGCGGAGTGATCGAGACCGAAGCCGAGTCGGTCGCGTACTGCGCCGGTGGCCTCCTCGGACTCGACACGTCCGCGTGGTCGATCGGGTACGTCGCAGGATGGGCCGGCGGTGACGTCGACCTCATCCGCAGCGTCGCCGGCAACGTCCTCCGTGCCGTCAACGCGATCGCCGACGCCATGCTCGGCGCCGACGACCAGGCCGCGGCCGCGTAACAGCCCTCGGGGGGCGGGCTCGCCTATGCCCGCCCCCGAGAATCTCTGTCCGCGAACACCCCGAACTGCGACCTATACCCCTAGACGAATACCCCGGAGGAACCCATGGATCTCGCCCTGTCTACCGCCCGCGACTTCGCTCCCCTTCTGCTGGGCAGCGGCGGCCTCGTCGGCATCCTCGTCACCGTCGACACTGCACGCCGCGCAGAGCGCACGGTACGGCGCAGCCTCAAGTTCCTCGTCACCCTTCTCCTCAGCGTCGCCGCGGTCGCCGCGGCCGTCGTACTCGGCGCCGCCCTCTTCCTCTGAACGGACCACTCATGAACCGCCGAACCACACGCCTCGCCTCCGCCGCCGGCGCTGTTGTCGTCGCCCTGCTCGCTGGCGCGATCGCGATCACCAGCCAGCCCTCCGGCGTCAGCGACCTCACCGACACCGCGCCCGCGCCTGTGCCTGTGCCTACCGCAGAGATCTCCGCGGACGCCGCCGCAGCCCTCGATGAGCTCGAGCAGCTCGTCGTGGCCGATGCAGCCGACCAGGACAGCTACGACCGTGACGCGTTCGGGCAACGCTGGGCCGACATCGACCGCAACGGCTGTGACCAGCGCAACGACGCACTCGCGGCCGCGCTCGAGAACATCACCACCAAGCCCGGCACACACGACTGCGTCGTCCTCACCGGAACGCTTCACGACCCTTACACCGGGCTCACGATCGCCTTCGAGCGCGGCCAGGGCACGAGTGAGCTCGTGCAGATCGACCATGTCGTGCCGCTCGCGTGGGGGTGGCGTCAGGGCGCCGACGAATGGGACGAGGCCCAGCGTGAGCGCTTCGCCAACGATCCTCTCAATCTGCAGGCCACGGACGGCAGCACCAACCAGTCGAAGAGCGATCGCGGCCCCTCCGAATGGATGCCCCCGAACGCGGACTACGGATGCGCCTACGCTGCGCGCTTCGTCGACGTCCTCACCGCCTACCAGCTGACGGTCAACCCGGCCGACTACTCCACGCTCCGCGCGCAGCTCGCCAGCTGCGCCGCATGACCCCCCACCCGAGAGGACTGACAACGATGAGCACTCTGAACAACATCGTCATCACCGATGACACCGGCACCCGTTACAACGATCTCTTCCTCGACATCCCGCTGGACAGCTACGAGATCTCCCGCTCCTCTGTCGGCTTCCATTCCGTCGACGCGATCGTGCCAGCCGACCCCTACTCGACCCGCGCATCCGAAGATGGTCCGCTCGGTGCACTGCTTTTCCGCTGGGCTCAAGCGCACGTCGCCGGCCGCAACTACATCATCAGCTGGCAGTACATCGACGCTCACGACGTCCATACCGTCGCCGTCGCCGACACCACCACTCGCGAGCTGCACTTCGTCAACCTGTTCGGCCACGTCATCGCCGGTCGACGCAGCTACAGGCTCCGTGAGCTCGCCGACGCGCTCGACCTCCTGATCGACGCCAGCTTCGACTGAGGACCAGGCCATGCTTTCCGACGAGGTCGCTCGACAGATCATCCACGGCAGCCCCGAGGGCTACGACCTCGGATGTCAGACCCGCGCCGGATGCGCCAACCACCACCACCCCACGCTCATGACCTGTTTCGCCGCCGCGATCGCCGTCCGCGATGACTGGCGCCTCGCGAAGCTGCCTCGCAACGAACCCCTCCCCAAATCCGCTCGGCGGCTACGCCGCTCCTCCCCCAGAAGCAAGGAAGGAACACCCTCATGACCGACCCCGAGCTCACTGCGTGGCCGGCACTGCGCCTCGGAGATCATGCCCTCATCCGGGAGCGCGCGACAGCACGCGAGCTCGCCGTCACCATCGTCGCTCTGCTCGAGCCGATCGAGGGCGAGGGTGAGGGCCTGGTCGACCACCGGGGCCGCGTCATCCGGCACCACTTCTACGACGCCCGACCCATCGCGGCCGACGTCGATCTCCCCGACCAGCGCGACGTCGACACACGCTTCGCCCGACTGACCGCAGATCTCCTGAACACGAGGACACGATGACCGCACCGCTCACCACCACCGAGACCCGCCTGCTACACAAGTCGCTCGAGCTCGCCGCCGGCTACGCGAACAATGAACGCGACGAGACCGCGATCCTTGAGCTCAGCGCACGCATCCGACAGGCACAGAAGACCATCCCCTCTGCACCGGACGCGCACACCACGATCCTCGCGACGATCGACGCCATAAAGCGCGCAGGACGCCACGAGCAGCTCACCCCTCAGCTGCTCGACCGAGTCGCTGACGAGCTCCTCCAATCCACCCCGCTCTGACCGCCCCGCGCGGTACACTAAGGCGCGGCACCCGGCTGTTGAGCAGGTTCCCTTCCGCCCCTCGGGGCGATGGCTCCTCCTCAGTTGGATCGTTGGTGAATGTGACAATTTCCACGCTCCGGCCGGGTGCCGTTTTCTCTTGCCCCGGTGGCACGCGATCATCGACGATTGCTCACCGGTGGACCAGTCGCCCTCACATACTCCGACCAGGTGCACTCGACAGCGAGCCTCATTGCATCGTCGGGGAAGTAGCCGATCAACACTCGCCGCTCGGGATCGCGATCGAACGTCACGGAACGCAGCAGCCTACGGCCGCGGATCTCGACATGGCGGATGATCGCGATCCTCTTGCTGTGGTCGAACACGTACCAGATCCCCGGCTCCGGCGACGCCTGCAGCTGAGACATCGGAGACCAGTGCTGCACCACAACAGCGAACACTATGCCGGCGCACCGACAGCCCCGTGCCGACGACGACCGCGTGACTCAGCTCGTCAGCGACCCGCCGGATCCGTAGGCGTCGTGGTCATACCGCTGTAGCGCAGCAATGAACTCGGCACTAGTGATCTCATAGCGAGCCACCGCGGCCGCGGCGCCGTGGAACAGAGCAGCGTTGGGATACACACGGCCGCACACTGGGCAGACCGCGAACTCGTCGGGGTCGGCCGAACCAGCAGCATCGAAGGCAAGACGCCCAAGACGATCGGCGCTCCGCCAGTCCTGAGTCCACGAATCATTGCCACAGGCGCAGACCTGATTCTCCCCTTCCTCATCGACCGTCGCGGTCCCATCGACGCGGACGGTCGGGTACGGCCAGCTCACGATGCCGCACTCGCTGCTGTCGCCTTGCGGGGACGTTTCTTCGGCATCGCGAGCTCGTCGACCGTGGTGAGCTTCGCATAGCTGGCGAACAGCGCTCGCAGTCGGTCAGCCTCCGTCGCTATCCCCCGCAGGCCCAGGGCCTTGTCGACAGCAGTGTCGAGCTCACGATGCGCCCGGAGCAGTTCGGGCGACATCGCGAGGGGGTTGTAGTGGTCTGCGAGCGAGCGTTCTGGGCGTAGCGCTCTCGCATCCAGAACGGCTTGCCCCCCGGCGATGATGGCGGCACGCTGCGTGTCGGTGAGGGCGGGCAAGGGGAAAGTGTTCCACGTCAGGGTGCTCGAGAAGCGCAGACGAGACTCAAGGCGACCGCCGATAGTGCGCTGCCAGGTGATGAATGCCGACGACGAGATCACTGCGAAGGCGAGGCCGTCTGGGTCGTCTGCCTTGAAGTTCGCGTCACCGCAGATCACATCAGGGGTGAACAGGGCGGTCGGGAAGAACTTGCGTGTCTCGCTCACATGCCGCGGCACACAGACATAGGGCGTGTCGGGTTGCGACCTTTGACCGAACAGGTGCGGCGTGTCCGCCATCTGTCGCGTGGACTCGGCCTTCGACGCTGCGCGGAACTGACGCACGGCATCCAGCCGCCCGCGGAGTATCGGGGATCGGGCGATGTCGCTGGGGTCAAGATCCACGAGCCACAGGCACCACCGGGGTTCGTTGTGGATGAGCTGTCGGGCGCCGACAAACGGCCGGACGTACTTCGCGGCGATCGGATCTGCCATCACTTCCGCATAGTCGGCCGGCTCGATCAGGAGATTGCCGTCGTCGCGAGCCATGTTCCCGAACACCATCGGAGGGAGAGCCGACGCCAGCGGGCTTCGCCGCTGATCGATTAGCACAATGGGACCGTCGACCAGGTATCCGTTGAGCTGATCCACGACGGGGATCTCGACGGGCTCGCCCTTGAGGTTTCCTGAGTAGTCGAACAGCCGCGCTCTCTTCCTCGACGGCCGGTCAAAACCGATCACCGAGCAATGCACTGCCGCAGCGCCGGGCGCTTCACTGGTCCACGCGAACGTCCGGTGCGCGAACTTGACGCGCCACCCTGCGGCAAACACAGGGCCGAAGAGCGCTGGCACCGGCTCTCCCTGTGCGATCGAGTTTGTCGAGACGAACGCGAACTCGCCTCGGTAGCCGGGACGGCCGAGCAGCTCGAGAGCCTTCGCGTACCAGCCGGTGACATAGTCCAGCCGACCGATGTCGTCCCTCCGCCACACGTCGCGAAGTTCCTGCGCTTGCTCGGTCGAGCGGGTGGCGTGGCCGAGGAAGGGCGGATTGCCCATGATGTACAGGTGCTCAGTCGGTTGTAGGACAGCTGCCCAGTCGACACGCAGCGCGTTGCCGACGACGATGCTCTTGATCTTGTCCAGCGGCAGCGGATCTGGTGCAGATCCAAGCGCCAGCTCCATCGCCTGGTTTGCCTGGTGTTCCACCAGGTGCAGCGCCGTCGCTGCGATCTGCGCGGGCCATTCCTCGAGCTCGATCCCGTGGAAGCTCGACAGCCGCACGGCGAGGTGCTCCTCGGTGAAGAACATTGTGCGGGCCGTCTCACCGGACAGCTCTTGGATCCGCAGCAGAACCTCAAGATCGAGGGCTCGCATCTGTCGGTAGCCGACCACCAGGAAGTTGCCACAGCCGCACGCCGGATCAAGGAATCGCATCAGCCCCATGTCCGCACGCAGCTTCTTGAGCTTGGCGGTGTCGTGGTACCCGTCCGTGAACCGCTGCCGCAGCTCATCGAGGAACATCGGGCCGATGACCTTCATGATGTTGGTCTCGGTGGTGTAGTGCTCGCCGAGCTCACGCCGAGCGGTCTTGTCTTTGACGGCCTGGAAGAGGCTGCCGAAGATGGCCGGCGAGATCGCCGACCAGTTGAACATTGCAGCCGCGATCAGCCGGTCACGCATGCCTGCGTCGAACGACGGGATCGACACCGATTCCTCGAAGACTCCACCGTTGACGTAGGGGAATCGCGAGATTAGCTCGTCGAGGTTTGACTGCCGACGAGACGGCTCACGTCCCATGACCTGGTACAGCAACGACAGCTGAGGCCCGAGGTCGGAACCATCCGTCGCGGTGCGGGTCTCGAGGAACTCGAGGAACAGATCGCGATCCCACACTCCGGCGTCATCGGCGTAGAGGGCGAACAAGGTGCGCACCAGGAACACCGACGCCTCGTGATCGTCGTACCCAGACCCCTCGAGGGCCTCGTAGAGGGACGCCATCAGCTTTGCCGCTTTGATCGACGCAGACTCCTGCGCCTTCGATCCGAAGGTGCGCTCACCGTACCCGGCGAGGAAGGCGAGCACGTCAGCGCGATCCCGCATCTGGGTCAGGGCGAACTCCTGCACACCCTCGCTCTCAGCGTGGAGATCGAGCAGACGGAACCGGCGGAAGTCGCTCGTGATTACCCACCGAGGAACCTCCGGGTCAGGAAGGTCGTCAATGTAGTCGAGCGCCTGCTGCTCAGCCGCGACGAGATCCTTGCCGGCGGACTTCATTTCGATCAGCGCGAGACCAGGGATCAGCGCGTCGATGTATCCGCGCGAGCCGGTCGACGAGCGCTTGACACGCTTCTCGTAGAACGCCGCGCGGGTCTGGGTTATCCCGTACACGCCGAGCAGATCCCGGACGAAGGACTGCGCTTGCTGTCGCTCGTCGCCGGGCTCGTCCTGCCAGTCACGGGTGAACTGCGCAGCGCGGGCTCGGATCTCATTCATCGACAACGACTTCGGCACGATCCCAACGCTATCCGGCCAGACCACTCGCACCCGGTACTACCCGACCTCCGTCCGCAGCGTGGCGGCTGCTTGGCGCCACCACCACAGCGACGACGACGACGACGACGTCTTGACATGAGCGCCGACTGATTCTAGGGTAGTGAATGTCACATTCACCACCTGAGGGGGTCATCATGCGCGCGTTTCCCGTGAACCGCGACACCATCGACCTGTTGGTCACCGCCGCCTACATTTCCACACCCGCCTACCGCAGCAGCACTCCGCGCGAGCTCGCCGAGAACGCCGACCGGATGGGTCAGAGCCTCTGGGATGAGAACTACGCGAGCGTCAGCTACGCGATCAAGCAGCACATCGCCGCACCGCGCTACGAATGGCAGCCGGTCGCCGAGATCGTCCCCCATGCCGATGACGAGCAGGCGTTGCAGATCGAGCGCAGCCGTCTACTGCTCGCCGAAGTCTCCTGCC
This sequence comes from Microbacterium sp. T2.11-28, assembly GCF_950097975.1. Classification (GTDB taxonomy): domain Bacteria; phylum Actinomycetota; class Actinomycetes; order Actinomycetales; family Microbacteriaceae; genus Microbacterium. The sequence goes on along the minus strand of NZ_CATNHF010000003.1, from coordinate 41,351 downwards.
ATCACCCCGGATGGGATCAGTCCCCTGCGCGTGACCTCGTCGAACGCCTCGGCGACGCGATCGCGCGACGGTTCGCTCACCGCCCGCTCGTCGACTCCCCGGACCACCTGGGCGTGAAGGAGTATGAGGGCCTGCATCGCGCCGCCGAGGTCTGGGAACGGGAGATCGGATTCCGCCACCCTCTCACGCACGACGCGGCCGCGCGGGAAGGGAGCCGGCCATGATGCTCACGATCATCCACGCGGCCGCGGAAGGCACCCTCATCGAAGGGACCAGCCGGGGCGACGGCACGGCCGATACTCTCAAGGCCAACGGCTGGCGGTGGAGCCGGGCGCTCGGATCTTGGTACATCCCCCACTCCCGCGACCGCGAACCGAAGATCGCGATCATCAACCGCACCGCCGAGCAGCTCACCGCTGCCGGGTTCGTCGTCGAGATCTCGATCGACTATGAACGCCGGGCCGCGGCCGTCGTCGAGGCTGACCTGGTCGACCGCAGGAACGATCGCGCTGCCGCCCTGGCGGTGCGCGCAGATCGACGACACCAGGACGCCACCGAAGAGGCAGAGCGCGCGGCCCGCGCGCTGCGACGCCTCCCCGAAGGTGGCGAGCCCATCAAGGTCGGACACCACTCGGAGGCCGGCCACCGCCGAGCGATCGGCAAGGCGGACGCGGCGATCCGCCGCTCCATCGACGCCGACGCGGCGGCACGGCGCGCCCAGGTGCGTGCCGACGTCGCGGCCGCGGCGACCGATGCACGGTATGCGCCGATCACCGTGGCGAACCGGATCGAGAAGCTCCGCGCAGATCGCGCCGGCATCCGTCGACGTCTCGACGGGTCAAGCCGCACCCTTCCTGGCGGGTATGTCGAGGTCACGGCTGCAGCCACCGGCGCCTACGCCGAACGGCTCGAGAGGGAGCTGGCCGCGACCGACGATCAGCTCACCTACTGGCAGGAGGTCCGCGCCGAGCAGGTCGCGACCGGCGCGGCCACCGACCACAGCAAGGACACCATCAGCGTCGGCGACCAGATCAAGTACTTCGGCGCCTGGTGCACCGTAACCCGCACCAACCCGAAGAGCGCCACCATCGTCGACGCCTACGGCCACCGCGGCACAGTCCCTTACACGCACATCCGCGAGCACCGTGCCGGCCAGAGCGGAGCGATCTCATGACCATCGCCGCCCGCCCCCGCACGATCCCGGAGCCCACGACTCGTTGGCTCCGCCGTCTCGTAATCGCGCTGCTGTACATCGCAGCCGCGGTCCTCTCTGGGTGGCTCGGGATCCTCGCCGCGCCGATCCTCGATCGCATCATCGTCACCGCCGCGGCGGTGATCCTCGTCCCCATCACCATCGCGCTCGTGATCGACTTCTTCAGCAACCCAGATTGAGCGTCCGATGCCCGCCTACAAGGTCCAATGGCAGCAGCGCGTCGACGTCACCGCCACCGTCACTGTGGAGCTCGACGAGCTCGCCGACTGGGCATGCGAGCATCTCGGGCTGCGCACCCTCGAGGCCGGTGCGCCGGCAGGCGCGGCGCCGGCAGGGGTTCGGATGATGCTCGAGCGGAACGGGCCTCTGCGGGAGCAGCTGCTGCAGCGGTGGGCAGCGGCGCACATGCCGCACAGATGATGTCCCGCTCCGATGAGCAGAGCAGAGGCCCCACCGGCGAAGAGCTGCCGGTGGGGCCTCTGTCGTCAATCACGCGAGCCGTTGCGCGAGCTCGTCGATCTTGTCGGGACGGAAGCCCGACCAGTGATCCTCATCCGTGATGACGACCGGTGCCTGCAGGTAGCCGAGCGACTTGACCTGTTCGAGCGCTGCGGCGTCTTCGCTGAGGTCGACGACGTCGTACTCGATTCCCTTAGCATCGAGCGCGCGGTGTGTCGCGACGCACTGTACGCATGATTTCTTGGTGAACAGCGTGATCGTCTTGTCGCCGTTCGTCAGTGTGGTTGTCATGGGTGATCTCTCCTCCTTCCTGGGTCTCGTTTGCTGAGCATGGCGGGCAGCTCAGACACGGGCAGCCGCGCGGCGCTTGAGCCACACGATGAGCGCGATCGCACCGATCAGGATCGCGAGGATGACGAGGATCTGTCCCCAGCCGAGGCCGACGCCGTCGACGACGGGGATCGCCACGGTTTCACCCTGCTCGAGCAAGTGGTACTTCAACATCCACGCGCGCAGCGGATCGAGGAACATCCCCAGCGACACTGCGCCACTGGCCAGGACGAGCACGGCGATCAGCAGCAGCGAGATCCAGTCGTCTTCCGACACGCTCTGGTTCGACACGCGATTCATCCCTTCTCTCGGGGCCGGTAGGCCCGCAGCATCATGACGGCCACGACGATCAGGCTGCTTCGGGTCGGCGGTAGCTGATCACCGAGTTGTCGAAGAGCGTCAGCAGCCCGTCCTCACCGCTGTCGAGGTCGCGGTATTCGATCGCGAGGTACTCGTCGTCGACGACGTCGGGCTCCACTCCTTCGACCACTCCCCACAGCCCCAGAGTCGCGTCGACGAGCAGGAGATCTCCGACCTCGAGCTCCACCGCGGGGCCCTCGAGGGATTCGCCGTATCCGTCGCCGTCAGCGGCCGCGTCGACGTCCGGTGCATCGTCGTCGACTTCGGGCACGAACCGGACCCGTTCACGAGAGTCCAGTGGGGTGACATTGGAGGGTCGAAGCGCGTCGTGCTTGGTCGTCGACGGTACCGATGCATCCCAAGCGACAATCTCGGCCGAGGACCACTGGAAGTAGTCGGGCTCGAGCTCCTCCCCCTCGCCGTCGTCGGTGAGCTCCGCTTCCGGGTCGCGCACCATCATCCGCTCGTAGTCGGCAGCGTCGGGACGCAGCGCCGCCAGGTGATCCCAGTCCGCCTTGTCGGTGGAGTCGAGCTTGGCGGGGTCGGGGGTGTAGAACGCCTGAATCTCGACGGGCTGAGATTCGGCGTTCAGAGTGACACCGCGGCCACGCTTGTTGCGAGGGATCGCGACACCGACCGCGAAGCTGTCCCACATCATGTTGGCGCCCTGCGGGGAGAGACGACCGAAGCTGACGCGGGCGCCGAAGTTGTCTCGCATCTCACCGCCGAGGAACTCGACGTCGGGGCGCTGCAGACCGAGCAGGATGTGGATCTTCGCCGACCGTGCCAGTCGCGCGAGATCGGAGAGCAGATCGAGAACGGGGGCCTGCGCCGGCGCACCCTTCGGCTTCACCGTCTTGTACCAGCGCTGCACGCGCGCCTTGAACGTCGCGTACTCGTCGATGATCAACGCGAGGGGGTCGAAGTCCTCGAGCCGGGCCGTGCCGTTCTCGAGCTGCGAGTACCGCTCCTCCATGAGCTCGTGCGCAGCGTGCAGCATCCGCACCTGGTGCTCCACCCGCGCGCCGACGAGCTCGACGTTGGGCCAGTCCCGGAATCCGGCGAACTCGATCCGCTTCCCATCGAGTACCCACACCCGCCAGTGAGCGTGCGCGAGATGGGTGAGCACCGTGTGCTGGAAGCTGGTCTTTCCCGATCCGGTTCCACCGATGACGAGGCAATGCGGGGAGACCGCCGGATGCCACGACTGGATCTGACCGTCTTCGTCAGGACCGATCGGGATCTTGAACGCCTTGTAGGCGGCGTGGGTGAGTGCGGCCGCGGGCTCCACTTCGTGCAGGACCATGTCGGGCATCGTCGGTCGGACCTCGAACGTGATCTTGTCGCCCTCGAGATCCCAGTGCGCACGCCACCGGCCAGGGAGCATCGAGGAGACCACCTTCTCGACCTGGGAGCGCCGCGCCGCGATCGCCATCTTCGGTCCCACGTTGTGCTTGACGTCGATCTTCGAGACCGAGCCGTCATCGGCACTCTTCACCGAGACGCTCGCGGTCGGGTCGATGACCAGCTTGACGACCTCGATCGCGCGCTGCTGCTCACGGGAGACCGGATCACTCACGGGTGCGAGCTCGACGACGAGCACGCACCGCCTCGAGTTGTGCTTGCGTACCCGGTACTCGGCACCAAGCCTGCGTGCAAGGCCTGCGAGGATCTGGTCGACGAAGCGGGGGTCGGTGTCATCGACGTGCGAGGCGTACCGGATCTTGATGCGCTCCGGGAGGCCCACCCATCCACGAGTCCACTTCACCGGCACGACGAGAGCACGGGTTGGCTGTGCCGCACCGAGCATCGGAAGGACCGCCTCGATCGCCGGGTCCATCCGCCCTTCCCGTTGGAAGGTCCGCACGCCGGATGCGACCGCGCCGGCGGCGAGCAACACGGCCACGACCCACACCAGCGGGATCAGATCGGTGAACGGGCGCACCGCGTTCAACCCGGTGGCGGCGGTCGCCAGTGCGATGCACAGCAGCGCCGGGATGATCCCGGTCAGCTGACGCCGAGGAAGAACACCCAGAGCCACCGTCGCCGGTGCAGGTGGGCGCGCCGGCGGACGAGATGCCACACGAGTTGTCGTTGCCATTCGAGCCTCCTGAGTGGGCCGAGTACTTCACGACCCTCTTGCGAGGTATAGGCCGGAGATCTGCTCCTTCGCGGACATCGCGGATTCTCCCCGCGTCTGACGCACTCGTGATGTCCCCTGTGCAAGAGTGTGCTCGAGGAGATCGCCACGGCGGCTGGAAAGGGTTATTGCGCCACATCGCGGCGCAGACCAGCGCAATACCTCCGCCACACCCGCGCTTGACACGGGTGATAGGATCAAGCCCGATTGGCGTTCTGCCGCAGGCACGGTTGTCGAATCGAGCTTGAACCCCTCCCCCTGGGAAATATTTCCAGCAGGCACACCCGCGCAGTTATGTGTCGTGTCTCACTCCAGTTGTCCGATTCTCACGGACCTGTCGAGTCGTCTCACTCCACTTGTCGGATTCTCACTCCAGTTGTCCGATGCTCGGCGCGCCGCGTAGTGCTGCTTCGAGGCGGGAGCAGCAGGGTCGGATTCGTGACAACTCGTGTGAGACAGACCGCTCTGCCGGGACTGCACCGCGAATGAGAGAAGTCCCGGTCAGCCCATCCGAGATCCGACAAGTCAAGCGAGATCCGACATTATGGCGCAATACTGCGCCGCACATCGGCGGCATACTGCACCGCACACCCGGTGCAACACGTCGCCGTGGCGCGGAGTCGGGTCAGTCGTTGGAGTCGGTCGGCGGGGTCTGCGCCTGTCGCCGGCGCTCCCACTCGCCTCGCAGCCATTCGCCCTGTCGTTGTGCTGCAGCGCGGCTGATCCCTCGCGCCTTGGCCGGCGCCGGCGGGAACGGGGCACCCTCGTTGTAGAGCTGCTCAAGGCGGTCGGCTTCCCGCATGAAGGCGACCTCGACGAGACCGGCCAGCGCGGGCGCACCCTCCGGCTCATCCCTCGTCGACCACCACGCAGCCTTGAGGCGCGCGTGCAGCGCGACCGGCAGGTAGTAGGTCTGATGGCGGTATCCCGCGGCTCCTCTTGGGTTCACACCCTGGGCACGGTCGGGGGCAGGAGGGAAAGGGGAGCCGGCGTTGTAGAGCTGCTCGAGGCGGTTGGTCTCGCGGCCGATGGCGACCTCGACGAGACCGGCCAGCGCGGGCGCACCCTCCGGCTCATCCCTCGTCGACCACCACGCAGCCTTGAGCCGTGCATGCAGCGCGACCGGCAGGAAGTATGCGATCGAGCGGTAGCCGGTGGCCGACACTGACCCGGCGGGTCGGTCGGTGTCACCAGCGGCGTTGACATCTGTTGAGGGCACGAGTCACCGTCTGGGTGGGAGAGGCTTCGGCCCCGTTTCGGGCCGGGGCTGCCCCCAGCCTACAGGCCGGTTTCCAGGCCGTCAGGAGGGTTACATGCCGCGAGTTGACTCGGTTTTCCAGGGGGGTCAGAGGCGTCGGCAAGTGCCGTCTGTGGGACAGATCTCGATGCCATACAGGCGGAGGAACTCTTCGGGGTTCACGTAGCCGGCGTACTGCGAGGGGGCACCGAGTGCAGTCGCCTCCTGCAGCCCGGCGACGGCCTGATTCGTCGTCCCGTTCTTGTTGACGGCCAGGTGCAGGTGGCATCCCCCACTGGGCGGCACGTTCCCGACGACACCGATCTGCTGGCCGGCGGTGACGGTGTCTCCGACGTCGACGAGCCGCTCGCTCTTGTACATATGCAGGTAGGACACCACGAACCCATCGGGGTGCTTGATCGACAACCACAGTGAGCTGCTGAGAGTCACCGTGCCCGGCAGGACCGCGTAGACAGGGTCGCCGCACGGGTTTGGCCAGCGCTGCAGGTCGATTCCGACATGCCAACTCGACGCACCCGGAACGGTGATGTCGCGCGGCCCGTAGCCGGAGGTCATCTGGTAGCCGGCCGCAAGGGGGAAAGCGGCCTGCCCGACGACAGTGCTGCTGTCGCAGCTGATCGACCCGCCGACCGCGGTGATGATCTGCTGTGCTGCGGGCTCCCACTTGTCGTAAGCGGTCGGGTATGCGGAGACCTGCACGGTCTGCGCGGCCTCCCCCAGCCCCATGTCCTCCCAGCCGGGGATGTCGAGCAGCCCACGCGGCGATCCGCCGTTGGGGCCCTCCTCGCCGCCGAAGAACGCCTTGGCTGCGTAGAGGGGGTCCATGAGCTCCTCGACGGTGCCCCAGCCCGACACACGCTGCTGGAAGTAGTTGACGGAGTCGTGGTCGCTGCCGACCGCGTCGTGCGGGTAATCGAGGGACTCAGGCACGGAGGAGTTGGCGTACATCTTCAAGCCGGACTCCTGCAGCGCGGTCATGATCGCGATCTGCTGGCCCCGCGCGGACACGCCCAGTGAGCGGGCGACCGAGAGGATGGTGGCCGCGTGGCCGAGCTCCGTCGCACCGAGGGTGCGGGTCGATCCTCCTGTGGTCTGGACCTCGAGCTTGTCGGTGGTCAGCGACCCCGCGGTGCACTGCGACGACCCACCGCCGGAGGCGCCGGCGATCGCCATCATCAGGAACATCGTGTAGCCGGCGAAGAGCACCACCGGCACCAGCACGAGCGCGATCACCCAGAGGACGACCTTGCGCGAACCACCACCGTCCCCGTCGTCTCCCCCATTGACGGCGCCGGCGACGTCGGCAGAGCGCTCGAGTACTCCCGATGCGGACATGCGGGGTTACTTCTGTGCGATCGCGAGCCGGGCGCGCATCTCACCGCTGCGCGGAGAGCGAGGCGCGCGCGCCGGCAGGGACGAGATGTCGACGACACCTGACGAGGGGCGCCGTTCGATGTGTCCCATGCCCGAGGAGTCGACGACGATCCGTCGAGGACCGTCCGGGGTGCGCGTGGGCGCCGGGCCCTGGTCGACGACCATCGAGACCACCTTCGGGTCGCCCGCAGCTCGCGGCTTGCTCGCGCCTGCCGCGGCCGCGGAGACAGCCTTCGACGCTCCCTTGCTCGCGACTCGGCCACCGACCTCGAGCGCCGCGGCGCCGGCGGCGCCGGCCACACCGCCCGCTGCGGCACCCTTGCCGATCCGCGCGGCCGTGAAGACCAGGTCCGCGGTCTTCGAGGCCTTGGCGGCAGCACCCGCGCCAGCGCCGCCCCCAGAGCCCATCTGAGGCGACGGGAGGGCGGGACGGCTCGGTGAGCCGCCAGAGGGCGTCGAGGGCGGCTTGGGAGCCGCGGGCGGGCGTGTAGCGGTCATTGTGCCGATGTCCTGCGCAGCCCCCGCGCCGAAGTTGATGGAGCGCGCGTCGACCTTGTTGTCAGGGCGACGCAGCGCCGCGGCCGCGACGGTGGATACGGCGCTCATCGCCGCGACGGTCTTGACCCCGTCGCGCTGCGCCGGCGCGCCCTTGCCGATGCCGTACTTGGAGAGCTGCTCGGCGATCGACCGGCCGGTCTTCTTGGCAATGCGACGCGCTCGGATGATGAGGAACAGCAGCACGATCATCACCAGCGTCGCAAAGGTCATCTGCGCGACGAGCGGGATTCCCAGGCTGCTGAGCCCGGTGATCGCTGCGACGGTGAGCTTGAGGACGGCCGCCATGACGACTGCCATGAAGACGATGGCGACCAGGCCCATGAAGGTGTCGGCGAGGGACTTCCACAGCGGGTATCGGTTGACCGGGAGGATCCCGATGTAGACGTTCCACATGGTCTTGAGTGCGGAGATCAGGAAGCCGAGAACCGTGACTAGGAACAGCACCCCGAAGGCCATCGGCAGGATGAACAGGGTGAGCGCTCCGGGGGTCATCGTGACGGCCGTGAGCACCTGGCCGAAGTTCGGATTCTGGTTGAACGTCTTCGCCGCCTCGTCGCACCCGCCGACCGCGTCACGGACCTCGTTGCCGCCGGTCTGGATGGGCGCCGAGTTGGTCATCGTGTCGGTGAACGTCGCGGCGCACTGCCCCTCGAGGGCGTGGCCGAACGCGATCGTCTGCGCAGGGATCTTCACGAAGATGTCGACCAGCTGCGACGTGACCGCAGCTGACAGCAGGTTCTCGGAGTCGAGCTCCGTGCTGTTGATGTCGTCGGTGACGACGACGGCAGCGATCTGACCGCCGTACTCCTGGGCGGTGTCGAATGCTCCGCCTGCGGCGGTGAGCGAGGCGATCGGGTTAGCGAGCAGACCGGTCGCCAGCACCGCACAGCACGCAGAGATGAACAACTCCGCCCACCCGGTGGAGTGCCGGCCGAGCATGATCGCCAGGCCCGCGACACCGCCGGCGATCGTCAGCGCGAACGGGATCCATGCGATCTCGCCGAGGAAGTCCTGCAAGAGGTCGGCCAGCGCGCCGAACGGTGCCGCGACGATGTCGACCCACTCGAAGGAGAGCAGCCAGTTGCAGAACCAGATCATCCACGACACCAGACCCAGATGCCCGGTCCAGATCGGGTCGATCCACATGGAGATGAAGAACTTCCCCATCGTGAACACATCGCCGCGGTCCAGTGGAAGCACCGTGTAGTTGGTCAGCGGGACGCCGTCGCTGTCAGTGATGTCGCCGCCGAGCATGAACGGGGACGAGCCGCCGCCGTCAGCGGCGAAGGCCCAGTACGTGTTGCCGAACAGGACCAGGAACAGGTCGATCAGGACGACGGCGATGACCTTGCTCCACCGCGGGTGATCGTGCGCCCAGAAACGGACCCGCCAGAACGCGCCGCCCAGAGTCTCGAAGGTGTGCCGGTAGAAGGTGATCATGGTGTCACCAGAGACGGGGTCGACAGCACGGCTTCGCGGCGGTCGGGGCGCTCGGGCAGCGTCTTGCGGAACTTCCCGATTCGACCGCGCTGGTCACGGATCAGTCCCTCGCCGCGCCGCTCCGGGGCGACCTTTCCGTCCGCCCCGAGCGGGGACAGGTCTTCGGTGACCACCTGGACCATCGCCGGGTCCGCGGGCTCGCCGGTCAGCCACTCGATCGCGCGGCGAGCGAGCTCCTTGTCGGTCTGGCGCATCACGTAGCGGGTCTTGAGCAGGCCTCGGGTCTGGGTTTCTCCGAAGTCGGCGGGGTCGTGCGAGCCGAGGGCGAAGAACGCGCGGTGCTTGCGACCGTCGCGGATGCCGATGCGCAGGTCGCGCTCTCCCTCCGGTGACTGGGTGATGTGGTGGCACTCGTCGAAGTAGGCGCCGGCGAGCTCGCCGGGGTTCATGAAGCAGACCTCGCGGGAGATCCCCATGAGCATCGCGTACATGGCGCGGCCGTAGATCTTTTCCAGGGGCATCTCCTCGAACAGGTGCGCGTGCTCGAGCTCGGTCTTGTCTGGCAGCGACAGCCCATGGGTGAGGAAGACCAGGGCACGCGATTTCAGGTCGACAGCGGTCAGCCCGTCATTGAAGAGAACCTCGCCGATGTCCTTCGACGCGACCAGGTTGATCAGGCCCGACAGCTCATCGCTCTCCGCCGAGGAGATCGTCTTGAGGTGCGCCCGCAGGCGACCGAGGCTGGTGATGTCGTGCGCGGCGACGTACTCCGGCTCGAGGAGGCGGGACAGGGCGACGCCTCGGGAGTCGCGGGCCCGGATGCCGAGCATCACCGCGAAGAGCGACTGCACCATGCGTGCGCCGACGAGAGGGCCGAACACCCGCAGCGGGTCCAGCGAGTACTCCGGGGTCATCAGGTCAACGATCGTCGTGGTGTCCGGCCGGAGGCTCTGCGCGAAAACCGCGTACTCCTTGGCCTCTGTGCGGTCGATCGCGACGACGCGGCCGTTGCGGTCGACCGTGTCGCCCATGTCTCCCTTGAGCAGCACGCTCTTGCCGGCGCCGAGCTCGGCGACCACGCCGAAGCTGGCGCTGGTGTCGGCCTGGATACTGCCGTCCGCGTCGCGGAGGATCGGGGTGTGCCGGGCGGTGCTGATGTTCTCGCCGAAGCGGGCGCCCTTCTCGTCTCCGAGCTCGTTGCTGGAAAGCGGAACGCCGGTCGCGAACTCCCGGCCCGTCGTGATCTGGGTGAGCTCACGGACGATGCGCCCGGTGGGCGTGCCGGGGATCATCGCCCACCAAAGCTCCTCCTGACCTCCCAGGGGAGCCTCGAGGAGGAAGTCAGCGCGCTTGTACTCGTCTGCCACGAACCGGCCCTTAGCCTTCGCGAGATCGGCGGTATCTGCCCCCACAGCGAACAGCACCGTCGCCTGAACCTCGACCTCCTTATCGGAGCGGTTGAGGGAGGCGTGGTAGGCGGCCAGCGTCTCCGCGATCTCTCCGAGGTCGGATCCGCCGCCGGTGATCGTCGCGGTGCCCTCCTGGTGCTTGTACTGCTCCTCGAGGGCGGTTTCGGCCTTCTTGTTGCGACGCTTGACCTCGTCGGCGCCGGTGACGGTGAAACGGATCCCCCAGTCGACGTCAAGGGGGAACTGGTCGACGTGTGAGATCCACTCGACGCCGGGCGAAACCCAGCCGGCCTTGGGTGCGGCGACCATGGCCTGCACCACCTGGTAGGACGACGTCTCGTCCGCGTAGGGGCTGTGCACCTTGAGGTAGCGGCGCTTGAACGGGAGGAACTGCTGCCCCTTGGGAAGGTCGCTCTGTCCGCCTTCGTCGAGCCATGGGTTCGGCATCGCGGAGGGCATCTGGAAGTGCGCGAGCTCGTCGACGCCGAATCCGTCCTCGGTACCCTCGGCGGGCGGGACAGGGGCGGCGAGATCTGCGGAGAGGCCGCGCTGCTGCGAGTGAAGGGCGATCCAGATCTGCTCGGCCGGCGTTGCACGGGTCGGCTGGAACGCGGCCGGGATGCGAACCTCGATCTCCTTGGCCATCCGCGCGGCCGCAGCGATCTCGGAGTCGGTAGGCAGCTGACGGGGAAGAGCCAACGTGTCGCGCAGCTTGGTGTCGGCGGCGCGCACTGCCGACCTCGCGCGAGCCTTCATCGAACCGGCCGCGAGCGGGACCGAGAACCAGAACGCGCGCGTTCCAAGCGGGATCTGCTCGAGCGCGTCCAGGGTCAGCTCGACCTCGCGCGCCCAGTCCGGACACTCGTCGATGCGAACACCGTCCAGCATCCGCTCCACGACAGACACCGGATCCAGGTCAGCGCACAGCCCCAGCAGCAGTCCCTCGCCCCGGTGCGCCTGGAAGAGCGCCTGGTGGTGCGCCTTGACGAGCTGCTTTGCCGCCGTGGTGGCGTAGGCATACGGGAGCGGCTGCAGCCGCCACGTAGCCCAGACCACGCCCGAGCGGGTCCACATCAGGTTGCTCGTCATCGCTGTTGCCGGAATCTGCATCGTCGTCTCGTTTCTCAGTCGGTCGGCGTGGCCAGCAGCAGATCGCGACCGCCGCTGAGGGGTGCCGTGATCGGCGTGCCGCCGAGGATGGGGAGGAGGGCTGCGTAGCTCGTGGTAGCGGGGTCCGCACAGATCGGCCCACGCGCGGTCTCCGCCTTGACCACGAGGGTCTTGATGACGTAGCCGCGGCCTCGGCCGATGATGCCGAGCGGGATGTCGGTGTTGTTCATGGTCAGTTGCCTCCTCGGGCTTGCTGCAGCAGGCGCTCGACGCCGCTGACCGCGTGTGCGGGTGCGTGCGCCGGCAGCGGCGTCGAGCGCGGCTGCAGGACCGGCTGCGCCACGACGGGCGCTTCCGGTGCGGGTGCGGTGGTCTCGCTATCCGGGGTGGTGAGCGTGGCTCCGACCGGCTCGGCGATCGTTGTTCCGCCGCCTGCGAAGTGGGGCGGGCGAACCCGCATGGTCACTCCGCGGTAGCGGCCGGCTGCGGGGCGGGTCATCGCGGACAGGCCGCTGGTGATGATGCTCAGCAGGTTCCGGCGTGTGGCCGGGATCCTTCCGGCTCCCCACGCTGCTCCCCAGGACACGAAGGCAGCGACGGGGATATCGACGATCGGAGAGCCAGTCCCCCACACGCTCTGCGTCAGCAGGGCGACGACCAGGACGATCGCCAGGACGACGCCCTGCGTCAGCGTGTAGGGGCCCCCGGGGATCTTCGTGCCGTCGTGGAGACGGCCGATGAACTTTGGGAACCGGCGGCTGCGCGTGTAGAAGCGCGCAACCTCTCTCTCTTCGTCGCGATCGGCCACGTTCGCCCCTTTACGCGACCAGCCGGTAGACCGTGTCGCCGGCCGCGGTGGTGGTCTCGTTGAGCACCAGGGCGTCCGCCGGAGCTGCGATCTGATGGATCGTGACTCCGATGGCGTCGACGGTCTCGGTCTGGATGAGGCCCATGACCCACTCGCCACCGCCGGCGGCGAGGAACATGGCCAGGCCGCACGCGATGCCGGTGATGATGGTCGTCGCCATGGCGAACCGCACCTTGGCGGCGACGACGAAGAAGATCACTGCTGCTGCGAGAAACACGACCGCCCGGAAAGCAGTCGTCGCATCAGCGGTGATCCCGTTGATCCAATCGAACATGGTTGGTGTTCCTTCCTTAGTTGCCGTTACCGGACGGTGTCGGCGTGGGGGTTGTCGATCCCTTGTCGGAGACCGCTTGCGGTGCAAGATCAATGGCGCTGACCTCCCAGCGGGAGGCACGCGCGGTGAGGGTGAGCGTGTACGTCGAGGTCACTTGCTGGTCCAGCGGGCTCAGCAGTGAGACGGTCGCGAGCACCTTGAGGGTGTCGCCATCGCTCGGGGACTCCGTAGGCGTCAGGTCTGACCGCATCTCCTCGACGTTGACCATCACGTAGGGGGCGGGCGAGATCGCCACGAAAGATGTGTCCGGGGCGCTGTATCGGGACAGGTCACCCGAGCCGGCAAGGTACGCGCCGAGGAACGCCGACACTGTCTCCGCGGACGGGTCAGAGGATCCGATGGTCTGCTTGTAGACCAGCGACGTTGTCTCGCCCTGGACGGGAGCGGAGATCTGGGCCGGGAGACCGACTGCCCTCACCGTGTCCCCGTTGACCGCGATCGCCACCTGGAAGTAGCGGCGCGGCCAGCTCGTCGTGCTGGTGTCGTCGGAGTCCGTCACCGACAGCTCCTTGATGTTCGCCGCGACGACGACGTTGACGAAGTCCGAGCCGTCGACGGGCGTGATGGAGACCACGGACAGGTCGCGGTACTCCCAGGCCGTGACCGACAGCTGCCGCAGCGCCGCCAGGTCGACGTAGGTAGCCAGGTCGCCCGGTGCGTCCTTCGTCGCGCTCAGCCACGAGGAGACGAAGCCCTCCGCGTAACCGCCGGCAGCCTGCTGCTGCGTGCTCAGTCCCGCTGCCTGCGCCTCGGGCGCTGCGGCGACGACGGGCGCCGGACGTGCGGCCGCGGCGAAGAGCGCGATAGGCCCACACGCGATCGCGGCGAACAGAAGCGCGGACAGCAGCTTGCCGCCCAGCTGCCGACCATGGGTCCAGCTGCTCCCCTGTGCCGGGACGGTCTTCGTCTCCTTGGCCGGCTTCGACGTCTTCTCACGACGCGCCATTATGCAGCTCCTCCCACTCGCAGCTGCGCCACCCGCAGAGCTGCCGGCACCGCTGCCGAAAGCTCCTCAACCGCCTTCACCACGCGACCATGCGTGGAGGGGTCGAAGGGTGCGTCGAGAGTGCTCGCCACTGCTTCCTCGAACCCCTGGCGCGCACGGATCGCGCGTGCAGCGTCGGGCTTGAATCCTTCCCACATGGCGTCGTCGGCGCTGTCTGCGGTGCTGCTCTCGCTCACGTTTCTGTCCCTTCCGCGGAGTCCTGATGCCTCCCGACCAACGGGGGCATATCTGTATAGGCCGGGTTTTCGGCCCTTCGCGGACATCGCGGATCGAAGAAATCTTGCGTGGATATTGCGCCCATGCAGCGAGGCATGGAAACCGCCCCTGAACAGGTATTTACAGCATCGGATCGCAACTCAGATCCACCGAAGCCAGCATCCGCCGATCGGGCGCTCTCCTGCCCGGCCGGAACTTTCCAGGATCTGAACCAGGGGTGCTGAGGAACGTGGCCCTTCGTCAACCGACGTCACGACGAAGGGCCATTTCTCATGACTGCTTGGGCGAAGACATCACCTCTTGCCGACCAGCTGTTCGATGAGTGGAACAGCTTCCACTCCCACACCACTCACCACTTCGGAACGCTCGGCGAGCTGACTGGCGATGAGGCCGTGAACCTCATCCGGCAGCCGCAAGCTCCCGAACAGCGCGACGCGCTCCTGCTCGAGCTGCTCACCCTCGAGCACGCCGGCGATACCATCGCCGGCCGCGTCCTGCTCAAGTCGTTCATGCCGCTCGCGCTGCGGCTGCCGAGCAGCTGCAGCAGCATGCGCAGCCTGTGGCAGCACTCCCCCGCCGACGCCCGTACCGCGACGATCGGCGTGCTCTGGGAGGTCATTCACACCTACCCGCTCGAGCGGGTCCACTCCGTCTCCGGAAACATCCGCCTCGAGACGATCAAGAACCTCGGAGTCTGGTTCGGCAGCGAGCACAGCGTCGACGCAATGCCGGTCGAAGACGAGCTGCTCGAGAAGATCGCAGGCCCCGACGAGAGCGATGACGTCTTCCGGGATCTGGTGACGATCCTCACCTGGGCGATCGACTCCGGCACCCTCCGCCGCGACGAGGTCCAGCTGCTTGCTCGCATCGAGCTCGCGGAGGGTGATCCCGGTGTGGCGCGTGAGGAAGCAGCTGTCGAGCTCGGCGTCAGCCGGGAGACGCTCAACCGCCGAGTGTGCCGAATCCGCACCAAGCTCATGCAGGCCGTCAGCGGCGACATGGAGGCCAAGGTCTCCTACGCCCCGCGCCGCAGCTGAGCCAACCCGCCATCCAGGGGGCAAGCGCAGTCGACGAGTCGAGCGCTCCCCACAGGCCGGAGCAACACTCCCGCTCCGCCCCCCCAGACAGACAGGGCCTCTGGATGGCCCCCAGGGGCCCTGTCTTCCCCTCCGCCTCACTCGGAGCCCTCCTCATGGCCGAAATCGCCTCAGCAGGCCGCACAGGCCCGTCTACGCCCGCATCCATCGTTTGGATGCCCCACCACGACTCCATGACCAGCCCTCGCGACACCGCGCACCCCACCATCGCCAGCGCCGCGCTACACACGCGCCACCCCGCCGCCATGCTCTGCGCTGTACCCTCGCAGCAACACCGCGATAGCCTCCGCCACTCCCCCGCCAGATCACCGCATCACTTGCGCGATACGCTGAGCAACCCCCGCGCCATACCCGCGCCAGCCATCCGCAATATCAACTGCAATATTCGCGCTATTACATCGCCCTACCCGCGCATGCTGTTGCGCTCTAACGTGCGCATTACGAGCGCCCGGCTGTCGCCTGTACGGCCCCTTACTTGCGCATTGCTTGTGCCCGTATGTAGCCACTATGGCGCGGGTCTTGTTTTAGATGATGCGCACTGTCAAGCGCTCTGCTTGCGTTGTTCTTGCACCGACAGAGCGCGTTCATCGCACAGTTCTAGCGCCGTAGCTCCACATGCTCTAGCGCATGTGTCGCGCCAGACACGCGCGATTGTTGTTGCATATAGGCGTGAATGTGACGCTATACTGGCGCCCATGAACCCGCCACAGTTGCCCCATACCCGCGCCACACATCCGCACACCGCGCGCTCGACTGGCGCGACCGCTGCCAACGCCCTCAGCCGTGGAGGCCGATCGTGAGAATCATCGGCGTCTGCAACCAGAAGGGCGGGGTGGGCAAGACCACCACCGTCATGAACCTCGCGGCCGCGCTGTCCCGCGCTAACAATGTGCTCGTGGTCGACGTCGACCCGCAGCAGTCCGCAGCACGCTGGGCCGAGCGCGCGGGGGATGACCTTCCGTTCGACTTCGCCGCCGACGTCGACCCCAACAACATCATGGGATTGCGTGACCTCGACGGATACGACATCGTCCTCGTCGACACACCTGGCAGCCATGAGAACACCGGCGTTCTCACCGCAGTCCTGCAGGTCGCCGACTTCATCGTCCTGCCGCTCGAAGCGGCCACCATGGCCATCGAGTCCGTCGCGGACACGCTCGCCGAGCACATCATCCCGACTGGGGTGCCCTACCGACTCCTGCTGAACAAGATCGACACCCGCCGAGGCGGGCGGCGACTCGAGGACTGGGAAGAGCAGCTCGACACCGTCGAGTTCATCGAAGGACAGATCGGACTCCCGCGGTTCCAGCGTCACATCCGCCTGTCCGCGAGCATCGAGGACGCTCCCTACGACGGCAAGGTCGTCACGCAGTACACCGATTCCCGCAAGAACCAAGCAGCGATCTCCGACTACACCAGTGTCGCGTTGGAGCTCACATCGCTGTGGGCCAACCAGATGAAGGAGGCCTGACGTGGCACGCCAGGATCTCGGAAAACTCACCCGCCGCGCCGTGCCGACGCCGGCTCCCGCAGAACCCGTGGAGCCCACCGTCGACCAGGCTCCGCCCACCGAGCCCGTCCCTGCAGCGGCGGTCGAACCTGCGGCCGCTCCTGCGAAGAAGCAGGCGCCGCGCAAGCAGCCGACTCGCACGACCCGCGCGGAGGACGAAGACGGGGGAGAGGGGGAGGAGCGGGAGACCGCGACCAAGGGCGTCCCTGTCCACCTTCCGGTCCCGCTGAACGACCGACTGCAGGCGTACATGGCCAAGACGCGCAAGAGCCACCAGACGGTCCTCCTGGACGCCGTCTCGGCCACCTATAAGCGTCTTCCTGAACTGATCCGCCAGGCCACCGCCGGCGGAGAAGAGACTGACGAGGACTGGACGGATCTGTTCAACCGGCAGAAGCGTCCCGCCCCCGTCACTGATGCGGGGCCTCGCGTCAAGCACACCGTGCGCGTTGCCCCGTCGTACCGCGCGATCCTCGATCGCGTCACCGCTGAACTCGATGCTCCCTCCCGGAACTTCGTCATCATCACCGCCTACGAGGCATTCCTTCCGCCTCTCGAATAGACGGTGCGGTGTCCAGCTACAGCAGAAGACCAGCTGTCGCGACAGCGGTATATGAGACACTCACCGAACTGCTTAGACACCTACGCCACATCCGCCCACGTTGAAGGACTGACTTCCAATGACCACCACCACTGACCGCAAGAGCAAGCGCACGAAAGACACCACCGAGCAGGGCGAGCAGAAGCAAGGACTCACTCCTGCAGTCCTGCAGCCGACGAAGTCTCGCCGGCGCCCCGCGATCATCGCCCTCGGCATCGCGCTTGTCCTCCTCGGCGGAATCGGCGTGTGGTGGGTCACCACGAACCTCACCCGCACCGTCAGCGTCATGGCGACCAGCGTCGATGTCTCACGCGGGGAGACGATCACCACAGACGACCTCACGACCATCCAGCTCGCCGGCGGGCAGCAGGTCGACGCCGTCTCCGCCGCGGATGCCGCCGACCTCGTCGGAACCACCGCGCTGGTCGACCTGCCCGCTGGCACCCTCATCACGTCGGCCAACACCGGCGACACCCTCGCGGTGCCGTCCGGCTCCTCGATCGTGGGCGTCACGCTCACCCAGGCGCAGATGCCCGGCTACCAGCTCGCAGCAGGCGACAACGTCCGTGTCGTCGAGACCCCCGTCACTCAGGGCGACCCGCCCGTCGAAACCCCCAAGAGCTTCGACGCCACGGTGTTCACCGCCACCTACGACACTGAGACCCAGGTGTGGGTTGTCGACCTGGTCGTGCCGAACCGTGAAGCACCCGACATCGCCGCTCGTGCCGCCACCGGCCGTGTCGCGCTGGTCATCGACTCGACGGGGGAGTGACCCCGCATGGCGATCATCTTCCTTGCCAGCGCGTCCGGCGCCCCCGGCGTGACCACCGCCGCCGGCGCCCTGGCCCTCAACTGGTCCAAGCCCGTGATCCTCGTCGAGGCTGACACCACCAAGACCAGCAGCATCATCCCCGGACTCATCCGCGGGCAGGTCTACCACAGCACCGGACTGACCGAAGCGGCCGTCGCAGACCAGTACGGCGCTCTGACCCCTGACAAGCTCTGGGAGCAGACCGTCGAGCTCAGCCCCCGCTCAGTGCTCATCCCCGGCTTCAAGAGCCTGCAGGGCGCCGCCGGCGCGGGCCCCCACTTCTGGCGGGCACTGCTCGACGCGCTGCGACCCTACGAGTCCGCCGGTTACGACATCCTCGTCGACGGCGGGCGCCTCCACGTCAACGACCCTCGTCTCCCGCTACTGCGCGAGGCGGACAGCATCACCCTGTTCACCGATCGCACGTTGCCCTCCGTGGCAGCCGTGCTCGCACACTGGCGATCCCTCGACGAGAACCGCAACACCGTCCCCGAGTGGCTGCTGAACACGCTCAACGAGATCGGGCACGCCAGCTACGTGGATCTCCTCGTTACCGAACGCTCCACCACGCAGGAGACCTGGCCTCTCAAGACCGTCACCAAGCAGATCGGCATGAACCTGCTGGGCACCATCCCCTGGGATCCGAAGGGCGCCGCTATCTACTCGGTCGGCGCACCCACCCTCGGTGCCCAGCGCACCCCCTACTCGCGGGCCATCGGCGCACTGCTGCACAGCTACAGCGATGTCCTCAACACCCGCACATACACAACCACCGACTGGGAGGGACAGCAGTGAGCGACTCCACGCCCGACCCTGCAGACCTGGGCAACATCCCGTTCTTCACCGCGCCAGCACCGGCCACCGCGCCGGCACCGGCAACACCGCAGGCACCAACGACCGCACCGGCCGACACGGGCCTGCGCAACCTGGGACACGCCGCCGCGCACCTGACCCGTGCGGCGCAGCGGAACGCTCCGGCCGAAGCCGCCCCCACGACACCTGCTGCTCCGATCGTGCCGACACCGCCCTCCACCCCCGAACGGCCTGCACCCGAGGTCACTCCGCAAACCACCCTCGACGCGCGCAGCGATCTGCCCTGGGCCGACATCGCCGCCATTCGCGACGAGGTCTCCCGTGAGCTCGCCGCGGTATTCAGCGAGTCCATGGACATCACTGCCGAGCAGCGCGAGCAGACAGCGCAGGACCACATCGTTGACCGGGTCCGAGCTCGCGTCGACGACCAGACCCGACGCCCCGGCGAGGGCCGCTGGCCGGCGCCGATGCAGACCGCGATCCGGCAGGCCGTCTTCGACCAGCTGTTCCGCCTGGGTCGGCTGCAGCCGCTCGTCGACGAGCCCGACGTTGAGAACATCCACATCAACGGGTTCGACGACGTCTGGATCTCCTACGCGGACGGCCGCGTGGTCAAGTACCAGTACCCGATCGCCGAGAATGACCGTGAGCTCGAGCGAGAGATCAACCTGCTCGCCGCCCGCTCGGGTGAGGGCGGACGATCGTTCACGAGCGCCCGGCCGCGACTGCACATGGACCTGCCCGGCGGAGCGCGCCTGGCAGCGATCGCCGAACCCGTCGCCACCCGCCCCACGATCGTCATCCGTATCCACCGCCTCGTCGACGTCACCCTCGACCAGCTCGTGGAGCGCGGCACCATCACCCGCCAGGCGGCAGCCTTCCTCCGCGCGGCCGTCATCGCCGGGGTCTCCGTCGTCACCAGCGGCTTCCCCGGCGCAGGCAAGACCACACTGCTGCGCGCGCTCGCCGACTGCATCCCGGCCGAGGAGAAGATCGTCACAATCGAGATGGAGCGTGAGCTCTACCTTCACAAGATCAACGACCGCCACCCTCGAGTGGTCTCGCTCGAGGCGAAGCCGGGGGAGGGGGAGCGTGGCGCCGATGGGCGGCTGCCTGGTGAGATCACCCCCGAAGACCTGGTCTACGACACCCTCCGACTGGACACGCAGCGCTTCATCGTTGGTGAGGTCCGCGGGCCTGAGATCTACGCCATGATGCAGGCCATGCAGTCCGGTGTCGGGTCGCTGTCCACTCTGCACGCCGCCAGCGCAGACGACTCGATCGACCGCATGTCGGCGCTGATGCTGTCGCGCGGCAACAACACGACCCCCGTGTACGCCTACCGGATGATCGAGCAGAACATCAAGATCGTGGTGCAGATCTCGAAGATCATCGACCCCGCTACCGGCAAGCCCCGCCGCGTCGTCACCGAGATCGCCGAGATCCTGCCCGGCGAGGAGCAGAACAACTCCCGCCCTGTGGCTTCTCAGGTGTTCCGCTTCGACCGATCCACCGGCAGCCTCATCACCGCTGACATGCCATCGCCGCGGCTCCTCGAGGAGCTCAAGTTCTACGGCTTCGATCCCGCGAACCTGGGAGTGTGAGATGACTACCGCAACCCTCGCTCTGTGCATCATCGTCGCGGTGGCCGGCGCGATCCTGGTCATCCTCGGCGCCGCCCATAAGCCCAGCACCAGTGGGCTGCCCACGCGCAGCGCACTTCGCGGGAAGGCGACACGCGACTTCACCCGCACGCAGCAGATCCAGCTCGTCGGCGGCGCCGCGGTCGGTCTGGTGTTCGCGCTGATCACCGGATGGTGGCTGCTCGTGATCGCGGTGCCCGTCGCCGCTGTCGGCCTGCCATGGCTGCTGCAGAAGGGCCCCGAGGAGAACACGATCGCCAAGCTCGACGCCCTCGAGTCCTGGACCCGCAGCCTCGCCGGCCTCACCGTCTCCGGTGCCGGCCTCGAACGCACCATCGCCGCATCGCTGAGCAGCTGCCCCGAAGCGATCCGCCCACAGGTCACGCAGCTCGTCGCGCGCATCAACGCCCGGTGGACCACCACCGCGGCGCTGCAGGCGTTTGCCGACGATCTCAACGACGAGACCGCGGACGTGCTCGTGATGCATCTTCTCCGCAAGGCCGAGCTCCGCGGCTCCGGTCTCGCCGCCTCGCTCGAGGATCTCGCCAAGAGCATCTTCGAGCGGGTCAAGATGCGCCGACAGATCGAAGCCGACCGCGCCACCCCGCGCAACGAGGCCAGGTTCGTCGTCTACTTCACCGTCGCGCTGCTCGTACTTCTGGTCCTCGCCCAGCAGTACTCCGCCCCCTACGGCACCCCGATCGGTCAACTCCTGTTCGCCGCGTACCTCGTCAGCTACGCCCTCGTACTGCTGTGGATGCGACGCATCAGCCGCGGCGTGCCGGCACCCCGTCTGCTCGTTGCCTCCGAGAAAGCTGGTGAGAAGTGAACCTCGCACTAATCGTCCTCCCTGGCCTCGTCCTGGGGCTCGGCTTCGCGCTGGTCATCGCCGCACTGGTGCCCACCCAGCCCAGCCTCTCCGCAGCGCTCGATCGGATCGGCACCACCACCGTCGCCGCCGACCCCGCCTACGCCGCCACCCTTGAGAACCGGGTAGGCTCAGCCGTCCTCCGTCGCGTCGGCGACAGCCCCTCGCTCAAGATCCCCACCCGCGATCTGCGCCTGATCGGCATGAGCGTCAACCGGTTCCTGTACCAGAAGGTGCTCTCCGCCGGCCTCGGCCTCATCGCCCCCATCGCGATCGGACTGATCTTCCAAGTCCTCGGCCTGACCGCGTTCTACATCCCCGCACTGTTCGGCATCCCCCTCGCCATCGGCGGCTGGTACCTGCCCAACCTGCTCGTCCGCGACCAAGCCGAAGCCGCCCGCAAGGAGTTCTCCCGCTCGGTCGCCGTCTACATGGAGCTCGTCGGATCCGAACGCATCAGCGGCGCCCCTCCCGGCAAAGCCCTCGAGTCCGCAGCCCAAGTCGGACGCAACTGGGCCTTCGTCCGTATCCGCCAAACCCTCACCGAAGCCCGCTACGCCGGTACCGCCCCCTGGGACGCGCTCGAGCAGCTCTCCGTCGAGATCAACGTCCCCGACCTGGGTGAAATCGCCAAGGTGATCAGGCTCTCAGGGGAGCAAGGAGCATCGGTATATGAGACACTCAGGGCACGGGGGCAGAACCTCCGGGACCGACTTCTGAATGACGAAGTGACGGAGGCGAACAAAGCAACCAACAAGATGACCATCCCGATGACCCTCACCGGCGTCCTCTTCATGCTCCTCCTCGGCACACCGTTCGTTCTCAACGCTTTCTTCTGAAAGGTTGTTTATCCACCGATGTCCGCGAAGGCTCCAAACCGGGGCCTATACCTAGTAGACCAAGCACCACCCACCCAGAGAGAGAAAGGAACCAGGATCCTATGTCGACCCTGAGCCGAGAGTTCCTGTCCCGCATGCGCGGGCGGGCAGCTCGCTTCACCGAAGAGCCCGAACGTGGCTCCATCACCCTCGAGCAGGTCATCTGGACCGCCGGGATCGCGCTCGCCGCGGTGGCCGTCGTGGCGATCATCGTCACCGCGATCAACGCCTACGCCGGTCAGATCCCCACCGGCTGAAAGAGCCACCCGCAGATGGTCCGCACCACCAACCCCGGTCACCGGCAGCGCCTCAGAGAAGCGCTCGCCGGTGATCGGGGTGCGGCCACGCTGCAGAACACGATCATCGCCCCGGTACTGCTGCTCGTCCTCGCGGTCTTCCTGCACCTGGGCATCATCCTTCACGCCAACAACCTCGCCCACGCCGCCGCCACCAGCGCCTACAACGCCGCCCGCGCCTACAACGCCAGCGGAACAGACGGCTCCACCGCCGGCCTCGCTGTCCTGAACCAGTCCGGCTCACCGATCAGCGGCGCGTCCGTCGCGGTCGACCGCGGCGCCAACACCGTGACAGTGACCGTCACCGGCAACGCCCCCTCCTTCGTCCCCGGACTGACCACCAACATCGACGTCACCGTGACCGGCCCCACTGAAAGGTGGGTCAACTGATGCGCACCATCCGCACCCTCATTGCCAAGCTCCGCGACGACCGCGGCTCCGCCGGCCTCGAGATCGCCATCCTCGCCCCGGCCCTCGCCGCCGTGCTCGTGCTGCTCGCAGCTTCCGGACGTCTCGCTCTGGCCGGCAATGCCGTCGAGTCCGCAGCGTCAGCCGCAGCTCGCGAAGCCTCGCTCGCGCGCACCACAGCCGAGGCGCAGGAAGCCGCCGAAGACATGGCGCGGATCTCGATGGAACAGTCCGGCGTCAACTGCACCACCCTCTCCGTCAACATCGACGCCTCTGGCCTGAGCGCCCCGATCGGGACCACCGGCCGAGTCAGTGCGACCGTCTCCTGCACCGTCGCACTCAGCGACGCCGCCATGATCGGCCTCCCCGGCACCCGCGACCTCACAGGCACCGCTGCTTCTCCGGTCGACGCCTACAGGGAGCGGCGATGAAAACCATGATCCAGAGGCTCCAAGCCAAGTTCCGTGACGACAAGGGCGTCGCGACGATCTACTTCGTCATCATGACCGTCGCGTTCCTCGCGATCGTCGGACTCGTCGTCGACGGCGCCGGCAAGGTGCAAGCCAACCAGCAGGCCTACACCACCGCAGCCAGTGCCGCCCGAGCCGCAGCGAACGCGGTCAGCGGCCAAGCGATCATCGACGGCACCACCGCGATCGACAGCAACCGAGCCGTCAGCGCCGCCAACGGCTACCTCGCCGCCGCTGGCGTCGGAGGAAGCGTCGCCGTCAGCGGCGACCGCATCACCGTCACCGTCGACACCGACTACTCGGCAACCTTCCTCCCCGTGCCGTTCCCCGTCCAAGCCACAGCCACCGCAGAGCTGATCACCCAATAGGAGCCCCACCATGAGCATCAAGCGCCTCGCCATCGCCGGCATCATCGCCGCCGCACTGACGCTGACCGCATGCACGGGCACCGGCAACCAGAACCCCACCGCCAGCCCCACAGACACCCCGACCCCCACGCCTACCGCCAGCAACGCACAGGTTCCGCCGCCGGCGAGCGAGGATGAGGCGATCACCGCAGCGGAGACCGTGCTGACCCAGTACTTCGTCACACGGGGCGAGGTCAACGCAGCTGGTGGTACCGATACTGCGCCGCTTGAGGCGTGGGCGACCGGGCGAGCTCTCGAGGTCGCTGTCAACGATGCAGCTGGCATCGCAGAGGGGCCGATTCTCAACGTCGACCAGGTGAACGTCGAAGGCCCCGCAACCACAGAGGGAGCGATCAAGTACGAAACGGTTGCTTCCTACGGGCAGGAGTGGGAAGGCATCGAGAACGGTCTTGTCACGATCAATGCCTGCCAGGACGCGAGCGAGTACAAGGTCTGGGCTAGCGACGGGTCGGAGGCCATGCGCCCCGAAGCTCGCAGCACCTTCGACTACCAGGTCGTCTACGACAGCGAGAGCGAGACCTGGCTGGTTTACAACCTGATCAGTCTGGGGGAGAGCTGCTGACCGTAGCTCGGGAGATCGCATGCTGAAACGACTAGTCACCGCCCTTGCCTCGATCGCCTTGATCGCAGGCACCTTGATGGCCACGGCTGCGCCTGCTAATGCTGCCGGTGGTGTTTGGTGTGACCCGGAGTCTTCGCGTTGCTACCTCACGATCTCGATACCTTCGGATCCGGCGCCGAACCCGGACAGCAACGGGTGGACCCCTGGCGCACCGACCTGCTACTACGAGAACTCGCAGTCTGGCCTTCTGCAGCTGGGCTGGACCGAGGATCAGATTCGAGTGTTCGAGGGCGGCACCTACCAGCGCTTCTACGCGATCATCGACTGCGGTGGATCCGACTCGTACTGGTCGAACACGCGGCAGTGCTACGTCTTTATGAAGGACGGCGTATGGCCGGCCCGCCCGCCGGGCTACTCGCAGGAGGCCGGCTACTACGGCTGCATCATGTTCAACCCGACGCCCGGTGGATCGCCGGGCCTGGGCACGGAGAGCAACTTCTGGGGTGAGACGGTCCCGCCGGGGCTGCGGGTGCTCACTCCGGGTGCCGCTGCTCAACAGCTCATCTCCACGTTCGCCCTGCGCGGCATCGACATCGGCATGGCTCCCGAGGTCAACCCGGAATGGGGTCACCGTCGCGGCTACGTCGGGGTGCCGATCTGGCTCTGGGTCAACAACCCCGAGCCCCTGACCTGGGGCCCCTATACGGAGACCGCGACGCTGGGTGGGCAGACGATCACGGCGACCGCTCAGGCCACGTCCGTTCGCTGGCAGATGGGCGACGGCGCGTCGACGACCTGCGGCAACACCGGCACCCCGTACAACGTCGGCTACGGCATGACGACGTCGCCGACCTGCGGTTACCAGTACACGTCGACCTCGAGCCGGAACCCCGGCGATCGCTTCACGGTCACGGCCACGACGAACTGGACCGTGACGTGGACCTCTCTCGCCGGCCCCGGCGGCACCATCAACCTGACCACCAACAGCGCAGTCGACCTCGAGGTCAACGAGCTGCAGACGGTCATCGTCCCCTGACCCCCAAGGAGGCATCATGAACCGCATCGGAAAGGGCCTCGGGTCGCTGATCCTGCTCGCCGTGCTCCTGGTCGGTATCCCCGCCGGGCTCGTGTTCTTCGCCGGCAACCCGCTGCCGTCGTGGGACGAGCTCGTGGCCGGGTTCACGATGCGCGACTACACCGGATCCTTCCTGATCGGGACGATCATGCCGATCGTCGCGTGGATCGCGTGGGCGACCTTCGCTGTCGGCTTCCTCGCCGAGCTGCCCGCGCAGCTGCGCGGCGTGCCGCGGCCGCGGATCCCTGGCCTCGGCGTCCAGCAGAAGGTCATGGGCGGTCTGCTCGCCGCAGTCATCGCACTGTTCTCGCCCGCGGCCGCGTTTGCGTCAGAGGTACCCACACAGCCTTCGGTGTCGATGAGCACCTCTGTCGTCTCGGTTGCGACCACCGAGGCTGCGACTGAGGAGGCCCCTGTCGTCGAGGCAGGCCCGCAGTACGTGGTGACGGGTACGGACACACTCGCCCGGATCGCGGAGAGCACGCTGGGCGACCGCAGCCGCGCTGCAGAGATCTCCGCGCTCAACCTCGGTGTGCAGCAGGCCGATGGGGGAGCGCTGACCGCATCGGGATGGCTGCAGGAGGGATGGGTGCTCACCCTGCCGGCAGACGCCGTCGTGCCAGCCGCAGCGGATGTCGCGGCAGCGCCTGCAAGCGCCGAGGCGGAGACGGTCACCGAGATCACCTACGAGCAGCGTGCCATCGTCTCCGGCGACACCCTGTGGGACATCGCGGCCGAGGAGCTCGGCGACGGTACCCGCTACCCCGAGATCTTCGAGGCCTCGAAAGACATCGTTCAGCCTGGCGGCGGCACCATCACCGATCCGAACTGGATCTACCCCGGCCAGCAGGTCAACATCCCCGTGGCCACCGTCGTCCCCATCGCTCCGACCGACGACGCGGCGGGCACCACCGGCAGCACTGGCTCGATCGACACGGACGAGGGCGCTGCCGGCGCCGTCGACGTCGACGCAGACGAGGGTGCTGGTGCCGCGGGTGCTGGCGGCGGCGCCGACGAAGGCGCTGGCGCGTCGGGTGCGGATGCCGCGGCCGAGGACGAGGCCACAAGCGGTCTGGGGTTCACCACGGATGCCACCCAGGCGCCCGCCGACGAGGCGCCCGTCGACGAGGCTGCAGCTCCGGCCGCGGCCGTCGACGTCGACGAGGACGACACGAGCGGCATTGAGGACTACTTCCAGGTCGCCACCATCGGAGGCATCGGCGCCACACTCGCCGCCGGCCTCCTCACCCTCCTCGGGTGGCGGCGTCTCAAGCAGCGCCGCGACCGCAAGCCCCGCCAGCGGATCGCGATGCCCGACGAGACGGTGTCCTCCGTGGAGCTCGAGCTGCGCGCCGTGGAGAACCCGCTGGGCGCCGAGGCGGTCGACACAGCCCTGCGCCACCTGGCCGTGTGGGCGCAGGAAACCGGCAGCCGGCTCCCCGCGCTGTACGCCCTCCGCCTCGATGAGAGCTCGGTCGCCGTCTACCTCGACGAGCCGACCGACCTTCCGGCACCGTTCACCCAGTACGACCCCGAAGACAAGCTCGCTTGGATGGTCGCGCTGACCGACCTCGAGCCTCTCGACACGGTCCCGTCCGCGCCGTACCCGGCGCTGGTCATGCTCGGCCACGACGACAACAACGGGCACATCTTCGTCGACCTGGAACGGATCGGTGCGCTCAACGTCACCGGCGCCACCGGAGAGCTGCGCCAGGGCGTGCTTACCGCCATCGCGATCGAGCTCGCCGCGAACACCTGGTCTGAGGACGTCCAGGTCACCCTCGTCGGCGTCGGCGATCGCCTCCCGCTCGCGCTCGGCAGCGGCCGCGTGCGTCACGTCGAGGACACCGACACGCTGCTGCGCAACCTGCACGGACAGGCCGCGGCGGTCGAAGCTGCTCTCGCTGAGCTCGGCGTCGACGGGCTCGAGCAGGCACGTACTACCGGAGCGGATGCGGAGGCCTGGGCGCCGGAAATCATCATCCTCGGCGACAACCCGGACGAAGCCACCCGTGAAGCCATCAGCGAGCTGGTCACCCGGATCCCGCGGGTCGGTATCGCAGCTGTCAGCGCCGGCCACCTGACGGGCAGCTGGAACCTGGCACTCACCGAGGACCGTCGAGCTCAGCTCGAGATCCCCGGCACCGGCGTCGCCATCCCGATCACCCCGCAGCTTGTCGGCACGCGCGAGTACAACGAGATCCTCGCGCTGTTCGACGTCGCCACAGAGGGCGCCGCTACCGGCGTCGCGCTCGACGACGAACTCGAGCTCGACGAGATCCCCGCCGCTGCAGTCGAAGCCGACGAGGTCGAAGCCGAGCAGCTCCCGCTCGTCGACGAGCCCGACGTCGAGATCTCCGAGCCTGTCGCCGCCGAGAAGGAGGCGGAGATCTCCGAGGCGGACGAGGCAGCACCCGCCGCCGTCGACGAGGAGCCGGCGGAGACCGTCACGGTCGACCTGGTCGACGAGGAGGCCGCGGCCGAGCACGACGAGCCGCTCGCGGCGATCACACCGCTGCACCGTGGGCCGTACCTGCAGCTGCTCGGACCCGTCGAGGTTCGCGGCGCGCGTGGAGAGGCGCCGGTGAACCCGAACACCGCCGCGCAGTGGCGATCGGCAATCCGCAAGGGGACCGAGCTGGTCGCGTTCTTGTCGGTGAACCCGAACGCCACCGCCGAGCAGGTACACGCCGTGTTCTGGCCCGGCCAGATCGCCTCGGGCAAGAAGGCAAACGACGACCGCAACGGGCTGACCTCCAAGACTCGCCGCTGGCTCGGACAGAACGATGACGGCGAGCTCTATGTGCCGCTCGTGACGACGGGGGAGTACCGGCTGCACGAGGACGTCCGCTCCGACTGGCAGGACTTCCTCGGTCTCATCGGTGACGAGATCTCTGACACCCCCACCGACCGGCTGCTCGCTGCGCTCGAGCTCGTCAAGGGACAGCCCATCAGCGGCGTCCCCGACAAGCGCTACGTGTTCGCCGACCGGCTGCGCAACGAAATGATCGCGACCATTGGCGACGTCGCCCATGAGGTAGCCACCCGCAGCCTGTCCACAGGGAAGGTCCGACACGCACGCCTCGCCTCCGCGATCGGACGCATGGTCGACCCCATCAACGAGGTCTTCTGGCGTGACGGTCTGCGCGCCGAGCACCAGGCAGGCGACCACGCCGGCGTCGAGCGACTGATCACGCAGCTCGAGCAGAACCTTGCCGCCGTCGACGAGGACTACGAGCCCGACACCGAGACGCAGTCCCTCATCGCTCAGCTGCGACAGCGCCACGCGATCGCCAGCTGACCCATGACCACAACTCGTGAGGCCCCCCAAAGCGCGCGCGCGGGACGTTTCCCGGCGTTGCGGTACCCGCTCGCGGCTGTGGGGGGCTTCGCTCTGTCAGCGGCCATCACAGCGCCCCTGAGCCCCGATCTCGGGCTCACGGTCGGCAGTTGGGTCATGATCAGCGTCTACAGCGTCTACGGGGCGCTCCTGGCGCGCACGGACCTGCAGGAGCGTCGACTGCCCGACGCGCTCACACTCACGCTCGCCGCCTTCCTGACGGGCACCGTCCTCGCTCTCGCGATCACTGCCGGCGCCGGCGGTGCAGCGATCTCTGCAATCAGCGGCGCACTCGGCCTCGCGGTGTTGCTGGCAGCGTTCGGGCTGCTCGGGCAAGTCGGTTTCGGTGACGTGAAACTCGCTCTCAGCGTGGGGCTGCTCACCGGGTGGCACACCTGGTACTTCCCGTTCATCGCAATCGCGGTCGCCTACGTCCTCGCGTTCCCCCACGCGATCATCGCGGCGGTGCGACGCAAGCACGGACACGAGAGCACGGACCTCCCGTTCGGCCCCTACATGATCGCCGCCGGCCTGGTCGTCGCGATCGTCGCCACCCTCGCCACCCTCGCCAGCTGAATGTCCGACGAGTACTACAGCCCCGAAGGGGAGTACCTACGGCGCGTGCTGCGGCGCAGGCGCGCGCGGACCGAAGTCGCGGCCGCGGGCTGGTTCGGCCGCAGACGCGCACGCGACCAGCTCCGTGAGCTCGAAGAGAGCGACGGCCTCGACGATGCAGCACAGCGATGGGCGCGTTCGATGCTGCTGACCGAGATCGCGAACGCCTGGGCGCGGACCTCCCGGCATTCCAACGAGTGGCATCCGCGACTGCTCGAGCACCTTCCGGGCCTCGCCGAGGAGGCCGCGGCCGAGGCTGTGCTGCAGGCCGGTGACGACGAGTTGCTCCACCCGCTGCTCACCGCCGCGGCCGCGGAACAGCTCGCGCGTGAGAACGTCGATCGGGTGAGGCGCGTGGTGGACGACCCGACCATCTACCTGCTGCGCACCACGACGCCAGAGGGGAACCCGATGACCGTGCTGCAGCACGCTGCGAGCGGTCTGCGTGGACGATTCGCCGTCGATCCCTTCGACGGGTTCGGTGACGTGTTCTCGAAGCCCTACGACATCCCGTCGATCAACCCGGACAACCCGCACGACGATGGCAACCGCTGGGAGCTGTACGCGGGTCTCGGCATCGGGCGTCGCCTGTACCTCTCCGCGGCCGACCTCCACCCACACGTCCGCTGGCGTGCCGGTATCCAGAGCCCCTATGCGGCGCCGCTGCGCACCAGGCTGCACGACGCCGACCCGTACCACTGGGGGGCGAGCTGCACCTGGTGCAACGAGCGGCGGATCATCTGGCGCGAAGCCGACCCGACCAAGCTCGCCGAACACCCCATCACGCCGGCGCCGGCCGCGATCGCCCCCCGGATCATCGAAGTCATCACCAGCTCGAGGTAGCAGAGGGTCATCCTCCGTGGATGCTCGCGCCGACGAAGACCGGGGGAGAGGCCACCTGTGGCAGCGCCTCCTCACGGCCGCACACCACGCACGCCAACGCGGCAGGGCGATCGCGCATCACCACACCGCAGCAATGCGGCTGGGTGCCGGCTGCCAGCCAGTCGTGGACCATCCTGCGAAGCTACGCCCCCGCGCGGCCGCGAGCATCGACTTCTCCACAGCACGTTCCCCAGACAGGTGTTTTGTGGCACAATACCTATATGGGAATCGAGTGGCCGGAGTCAGCTGACAAGCACGACATCCCCCACGCTGACGCTCTCTACGCAATGCAGAACGCGACCTACACGAGCACCAAGGTCAAGATCAACGACGGCGACACCCGCAACCAGCGTCGCGTCTTCATCGGCCCACAGCACGCACAGACCGATCGGCTGATCGAAGTGCTCATTGAACTCAAGCCCGGCGGCAACTTCGTCGTCTACCACGTCATGCCGCTGGGCGCCTACTACCGCCGACAGATGGAGGAGGAGAACGAATGACCCTCAGCAAGAAGGACCAGGAGCGCTACGCCACCCTCGCCGCGCTCGAAGAGCAGCCCACCGGCGCGTCAACGCCGGGGGATAGCGCCCACGGCGCCGACGCCGCAGCCATCGGGCAGCAGCTCCTCCTCGAGGCCCTCGGAAGCACACAGGCTGTCGCACGGGCCGTCGGAGGACGACCCCGCGTCGGCGGCACGGCCGCGGGATCCGGCGCGTCCCCGACGATCCGCACCCGCGTCACCCCGACCCGCAAGCGCGAGGTCGACCAGCTGCGCGCGCAGCTGGGGATGAAGACCGACTCCGACGTCGTCCGAGCCGCCCTCGACGAGTACGTGCAACGGCACCTGCAAGCCAGCGCATGACAGCGGGGAATGTCGGAGACGACCACTAGGGTCCGCCCATGCGCGTCATCGGAACCATCCGCAGCACCGCCACAGAGCGGATCACCGTCGAGGCCGGCAGCTACCAGGAAGCGCGCGAGATGCTCGAAGCGCAGATCCCCGAAGGCCACGAACTCATCGCCATCCGCACCGACGACACCGACGCCAGCTGACCATGGGCACACTCGCAGACTCGATACCCGCAGCTCACGCGCGAAGCGCCTGGGCTGCGGGTATCGAGCCCCTGCGTGAGGCGTTCCCACTCCACGCCGACAAGCTCGTCCGCGCGATCGCGTACTCCTACATCGAGCCCCTCCCGACACCGATCTTCATCATCGGGGGAACCCCCACAACCCGAGACGCGCTCGCCGACGCACTCGCCGAGCTCGCCGGCGAGATCGAACGACCACACATCGACCCCCTCACGTTCGCAGGAGTCCGACGTGCCGTCGTGCCCGGCAGGCCACTGGTCCTCACCAGCGCCCCCCACGTCAGCCCCCGCGCACCACTCAGCGCGCTCGACGAGATCGAGATCGAGAGCTTCGTCTCATTCGCCACCCCACTCAGCAAGGCCTCCGCGCTGATCATCGCCAGCTCTCAGACAATTCAGCCGCTCAGCGCCGAGCGCTCCATCACCATCGAGCTTCCCCAGCGTCCGCGCAGCCTTCAACCGCTCCGCTCGCTGGGAAGTGAACCCGCCGCTGCCGGCCGACGCATCATCGCGAGCTATCTGCAGCAGAACGCGCCCCACCTGGATCTCGACCCTCATGGGATCAACATCGCCCGACATCCCGACTTCGCCAAGCCCCGGCGCCTCGACGCCGCGTTCTACCTCGGCGACACGATCCTGAGCACCCTCGGCCTCGATGCTCCCGCCCAGCCCGCGACGTCATGGCTCGGCGAGGACGACCAAATCATCTGGGCCCTACGCGAGGCCGTCAGATACCTGCTCGCCAACGGCGGCGAGCTCACCGACAACGCCAGCCAGACCAAGGAGTGGGTGATCGGACGCACCGACCACCGCTACCTGTATATCCGCCCCACCGAAGCGCTGCCCTTCATCCGGGCCGCGCACGGTGACCCCACCCTCAGCATCAAAGCGATCACCACGACACTGCGCCGGCTACATCTGATCGGCACCAAGACCGGAACCGTGACCGCGCGAATCGGTGGAGAACCCACCCGCGTCTGGAAGATCCCCGCCGATCGAGAGATCTAGCGCGACACGCCGAGCTCAGCGAGCGAAGACGGGCCACACCACCCGAGGAATCCACTCCGAGGAAGCGTCGGATGACACACAACCCTCGTCGACGCAGCAGTATTGCTCGCACGTCGCTGTAACAGCAAAGCCCGACTCGCGCGCAGTGGTACACAATTGAGGTGTACCAACGAAATTAGCGCTGACCTGGGGTTTCATTACCTCTGGTACACCTGCCGATTCGCAAGGTGTACCAAGCATTTTTGCCTTCTGATCAGTGTTTTTATCGCGTTTGGTACACCTGGTACACCTTTTCAGCGGCAGCCCTCACACATGCGCGCCCGCGCGAGGCGTAAAAGGTGTACCAACAGCGAAGCCAAACTTTTTTCGGGAACCGATGTCCGCGAAGCGTCCGAGGCTGGGCCTATACCTGGCATGAGAGCTCAGAGCCGTCTGCGCGACGCACCGAACCAATCCGTGATTCTGAATCAGCTACGTGCTAGAAACAGGGCATGCCAGCCAGAGCGAAGCCAGGACGTCGTTCATACGGCCCTCGCGCCGTCAGGACGGTTCGATATCCGGAGGCCTACGACCCGATCCTCGAACGCCTCGCTGCGGAGTCTGGGATCCCCCTCAGCAGCTGGCTTGCGCTGGCTGTCTCACAGCAGGCCGGGCTTGAGATCCCGGACTACGTCAAGGACGAGTTGGAAAAGGCGGCGCGCGAGCGCGCTACGCGCGAGGCAGAACAGGAGCTCGACATGCTCGACATGCCAAAGTCCGCGTAGAAAGACTCAACCCCCTCCGGTCTGCCAACCATCGGGGGTCTTGAGTGCTTTTGGGTCACAGCCTCCTGCCAGAGGCTGATCAAGTTACTGATGCTGAGTCAGTCAATCCATGATCGGATGTTCATGATTATAGCCGCGATATTGCGGATGTCTAGCGTTGGTGTGGCCGTCGTGTCGCACACGCTGGGCGCTGCAGCGTGCACCCGAGGGGGTGTGCTGCAGCGATGACGCTTGAGTACACCGGCACGTCGACGGCTACGAACTCTCTCGATCGTGTTCTCGAGGCCCTGGACCGGGGCGGGTGGAAGCCCCGCCGGCAGGGAAGCCAGCACATGGCGCTGTGCCCAGTGCACGGCGACGCGATGCCGTCGCTGAGCATCCGCTACGACCGCACCGGCGGCAAGGTGATGTTGCACTGCTTCGGCTGCGGCGATGCCTTCGATCTCCGCGACGTGTGCGGCGCGCTCGGCCTGACCGTCAGCGACCTGTTCGACGCACCGCTGCCCGCCGATCGCCGCACCGGCTCGCGCACCCCGCGGGCGAAGCGGCCCTCGCTGCCGCCGCGGCTGACGCAAGATGAGCTCGCCCCCAAGACTCCGGATCTGACGGGCGCGACATGGCGCCAGGTCAAGGTCTACGAGTACGTCGACGACAACGGCGTCGTCCTGCAGCGCGTGCACCGCGAAGAGACCACCCTGGACGGACAGCGGCACAAGAGGTTCACGCAGAGCTACCGTGGCGCCAACGGCCGGTGGGTCAAGCGCAAGCCCGAAGGCTTTGCGCCCCTCCTGTACAACCTCGCCGCGATCCGCGCAGCGGTCGCCGCCGGCGGCGACGTGTGGCTGCTCGAGGGGGAGAAGGACGCCGACAGCGCGATCGCCGAGGCCCTGGCCGCGACGACGAACGCCGGCGGTGCCACGGCGTTCCCCGCCGAGCTGCTCGAGCAGTTCCGCGGCGCCACCGTCAACCTGGTCGTCGACAACGATCCCGCCGGCGCACAGCGGGCCGCGGCGGTCGGCGCGCAGCTGGCGGAGCTGGGCATCCCGGCACGGATCTACCTGCCCAACCTCGACGACCGCAAGTCGGACTTCACCGACCACATGGACGCCGGCGGCACCGTCGCTACGCTCGTCGAGATCTCCGTCGACGACGCCCGCGCCATGGTCGCCGCGGCCGAGGCAGACAAGCTCGTCCACGGCCGCACCGGCGTCGCCGTGTGCCTCAAGGAAGCGACTGCCCAGCTTGAGCAGAACCAGCAGGACCGGGCAACCTCCGAGCAGCACGCCGAGGCGTGGGCGCGCGAGTCCCTCAACCGCCTCGAGCGGATCCACGCGATCAACCCGGACCTGACCGCGGAGCAACTCAGCGACCGGGGCCGCGTCGCCCTGACCGAGTACGCGGCCGCGGTCGCGGAGGGCGCGCGGATCTCCCGCGACACCTACATCGTCGCAGGTCTCGACGTGCCCCAAGCGGTCGCCTCCTCCGTGGTCGCAACCCGCCCCGTCGTCGACGAGCAGCAGCCGGCAGAGACTATCGAGATCACCCCCTCCGCACCCCTCACGCAGACCGGCAGCGGCGGCGGGGGAGTGTTCTTCGGCAACGACAACCCCGAGGACCAGCCCGAGAAGCGCCCCTTCATCCGAGGCAACCACTACGGCGTGGTTGAGGGGCAGACCGTGCTCATCAAGCACACCCCCGGCGACGAGGACGACCAGTACCATCGGGTCATGCACGGCTGGGCAGAGGTCCAGACAGTCGCCATCGAAGACGACGGCACGGACAACGAGATCGCTCGCCCCCCGCACCTGTACGTGATCAAGTTCTCCCGGTGGGTCCGCAACGATCGCGGCTACCCGATCCGCGACAAGGAGACCGGCCAGTTCCAGACCGAGTCGGTGGTGCTCAAGTACACCGAAGACCAGATCCGCGACGGGTCATGGTCCAAGGCGATGCCCTGGCCTGGGTTCCTCGAGTCGAACAGCCGCCGCGGCGCGGATCAGGCATGGGATGCGATGAACGCGATCAAGCCGCCGCGGAACAACAGCATCGTGCACACCACGGTCGGATGGCGCACCACCGACACCGGCGACTACTTCGTGCACGCGACCGGCGCGATCGCCAAGAACGGCGCGCTCGGCGTCGAGGTCGACGTCGCGACGACCTCCGAAATCTACGCGATGCCCGAGCCGACCACCGACCGCGACCAGCTGCGCCAGGCGTGGCTCGACGGCACCGTGGCGCTGCGGGAATCCGAGCTGCCCGCCCGTGTGATCGCACCGCTGCTCGGCCACTCCTGGACCGCCCCGGTCCTGCCTGGCCCGATCTTGCTGCACCTGGTGGGCGGGTTCGCTTCCTACAAGACCTCACACAGCCGTCTGGCCGTGCAGTACTTCGCCCCGAACCTCACCCACAACACCAAGGGCCTGATCTCCGGCGCATCCGGCGGATCCACCGCGATCGGCCTGCAGCGCACCCTCTCCGCGATCAGCAACGTGCCGGTGATCGTCGACGACTTCGCCCCGGACGGCAACGCCAGCGACGCGATCCGCCGCATCAGCACCCTGGGCCGCACCGTGTTCAACGGCATCGGTCGCATCCGCGGCAAGCAGCGCGGCGGCGCCGAGGCCGACCGCCCGATCCTCGCCAGCATCATCACGTCCGGCGAACTCTCCGCCCAGGGCTCCGCCGACTCCCGCATTGTCAACCTCCCGCTGGATCCCGCCACGCTCAAGAACGGCGGCGTGATCTTCGGTCGCCTCGAGTCCAAGCGCGCCCGCCACGCTCGCGCGCTCATCGGTGCTTCGCTCGTGCAGTGGACGGCCGCGCGCCGTCAGCAGCTCGTCGACGACTTCACCGAGGCCGAAGAGGACAGCGAGCACCGCCTGTGCACGCAGGCCTACTGGCGTGAGGCCATCCCCCGCCAGAACGGGCACGCGGGCCTCCACGACCGCCTCGTGCAGTCTGCCGTGGTCCTGGACCGCGGCATCATGATCATGCTGATGATGCTCCGCGACCTCGACGTCATCAGCGACGACGAGGCCCGCGACTTCTACGGGTGGGCGCGAGCGGGCATCGCCGAGGCGATCAGTCTGCAGGACTCGTCCGCATCCGACCCCGCCGAGCAACTCATGGAGTACCTGCGCGAGGCGATCGCCAACGGCAACGCTCACCTAGCCGGCATGGACGGCACAGTCCCCGACGATGCGAGCTCGCTGGGGTGGGCCGACCAGTCCACCGGAATGAACCCGCAGTGGCGCCCCAACGGGCAGCGCGTCGGCGTCATCAACAAAGACCGCCTCTACCTGTTCCCGACGACGGCCGTCGCCGTGGCCCGTCAGATGTCGCAGCGCGCCGATGAAGCGTTCAGCGACACCAAGACCTCGCTCTCCTCGTCGATGCTCTCCCACGGCTGGCTCATCGCGGACGGCGCCGGCAAGCGCAGCGTCGTCCGCCGCACCGGACGGTCGATGCAGCACCGCGTGTGGGACATCCCACTGTCCGCGCTCACCGGCAGCGGCCCCGACACCCCGAACGACGACACCGGCCTGGACGGGGGAGAAGGCCCCCAGACGCCGCCCGAGAACGACATCCCGTCGCTGTTCGAGGCGCCCAAGGTCGACGAGGCCACAACCACCCCCGAGGCGCCCGCACAGCCCGCCGTGACCGAGCCCCAGCAGCCTGCATCCGCAGAATCACCCGCCGCGCCTGCCCCCCGACCGGCAGCGCCCGCACAGCCCGCCGTCGCGACGTCGGCCGAGGACTTCCGTGCACCGCTCGGCGTGCTCCACACGGACGGGCTGTGGCTGTCCACGGGCGAGCTGATCACCATCCGCGGTCAGCTCGAGCACGCCGGCCAGCTCGCGCAGCTCGCCACCGACCTCAACCTGGGCACCCGCATCAACCAGGGCACCAACGGGGCGCGCAAGACCGAGCGCGGCCAGATCTTCCTCACCATGGAAGCCGCTCTCGCTCTCGGACTCCCGCTGGACACCCTGCCCGAGTCCACCGACTCCGACTACGGCAAGCTGCTGCGCGAAGCCACCAAGGGGCACCCGTTCATCACCATGGCGACCGAGACCGGATTCTCGCTCAGCGGCGACGGATCCATGGCCGGCAGCATCGACATCTGGCGCGAGGATGACCGCCGGATCGGCGCGCACATCGCCCTCATCCCTGCCCAGGACTTTCGCTTCATCAGCACGATCCTCGACGGCGACCCAGACCCCGCGACCATCGCCCGTCGCCTGGGGAAGTTCACCGCGGCGCTCAAGTTCCCCTACCGCAGCAGCGCCGGCACCACCGGCACCAAGCTCATGCGCGCGCTGCTGCCCCGCGACAAGCACGACGAGATCTACTACCCACAGGACCGCCCCGGCCCGGTCAAGGACCAGATGATGGCCGAGGGTGACTTCAACTGGCAGCGCAAGCTCTTCGGCGACGAGCTCGAGCAGCGCTGGGTACACGGCTTCGACCGTGGAGGCTCCTACCTCGCCGCCGCGAGCACCGAGGTCGGCGTCGGAGCCCCCACCCACTACGACGGCCCGCTGCAATTCACCAAGGCCACGAACAAGCCCGGCTACTGGCTGATCACCGCACCGGAACCCGGCAGCTGGCTGATGCCCGACATCTTCGCCGCCCAAGGCATCGTCCGTGACGGGTTCACCGGATCGCAGATCTGGGTCACCACCCCCACGCTCGAGCTCGCGAGCGAAATGGGCCTCGAGCTCGAGATCCACGAAGCCTGGCTGTGGGACCGCAAAGCCAAGGTCTTCGAGGCCTGGTACAAGCGGGTCCGCGACGCCCGCACCACCCTCGACACCACCGACGTCGACGACCAGGCCGCTCGTGACCTCCTCAAGATCGTCTACGCGGCCGCGATCGGCATGCTCGACTACCGCGGCGACCACGACACCCTCGCCGTGTGGGCCCCGCACCGCCACGACATGATCGTCGCGAAGTCCCGCGCCAACATCATCCGCCGCGTCCTCGCCAACGCCGAGCGCACCGGCCGCTGGCCCGTCGCGATCGAGAAGGACACCGTCGTCTACACCAGCGACCACATCGACCCGCTCGAGGCCTGGCCCGGCGACCCGTCCTGGTTCGGCCGCGGCCTCGGTCAGTACAAGTACGAGGGCTCCGACCAGCTCTCGCATCACGCCGAGTTCCTCAACGGCGACGGCACCTACAAGGGCAAGCGACACCTGAATGAGTTGATCTGATGGCACTGAGCAAGGAAGCGCAAGCGCGGCAGCTCGCCGCGATGTTCGAGGGACTCACCGGGCACAAGCTCCCCGAGGTCTCCCGCGACACCAAATCCATGCTCAAGTTCCTCTTCCCCGGCCAGAGCGACCGGTTCCCGATCGCCACGAAGCTCGCCGCCACGAAGCTCGGAGTCTCCCAGGGCACCGTGCAGCGCTGGATCCGCGGGGCGCAGAATCCCCGCGCCGCGATCACCCAGGAGCTCACCAAGCGCGTCCGCCAGTCCGTCACCACCAAGCGCGGCCGCGGTCAGCTCGCCAAGCGCATCCAATCCCAGATCCCCACCCGTCAGCGCACCATCCGCATCAACGCGCTGCAGGGCCCGTCCGCAGACCCCACGGACAAGAAGTACGTCGCCGAACGGTTCAGCAACCTCGATATGTCGCCCTCCGAGCAGCAACAGCTCTATGACGCCTGGGTGCAAGGCGGCGACACCGGCGCCACCGACTACCTCACCGGCCTCTACGACAACCGCTACGTCGACGGTTGGCAGTTCCACGGCATCAAGGGCGTCGAGTTCCGCTGACACGAATGACCCGGCACCACAGCCTCGTCACGCTACGCTGTATGTAGTGAATGTCACGCTTTTATCAGGTGTGACCGGACTGACGACCAGAGAAAGGACCAGCCGATGGCAGCCTCCATGCCCGAGCTCGTCGACTACGCCTACATCGCCGAGAAGCTCAACGTCTCTCAGCAGACGGTGCGCGTCTACGCCACCGGCACCAAGCAGCGCAAGGCCGGCTTCCCCGAGTCGGTCGCACCCAAGACCGCGCGCTCGCCGCTGTTCCGCAAGAAGGACGCCGACGCGTTCATCCAGCGACGCCTCACCGAGACCGCCGGCGACACCGCCCAGGAAGAGGCAGCTCACAGCGCATTCGCCGAGCTCGGCCGCGAGATCAACCTGCGCAGCCGCGAACAGCTGCAGCAGGCCCTCTTCGAGGATCTCAGCCTGCCCCGCACCGAGAAGGACTCCGTCTCGACGCCAGCGCTCAAGAAGCTCTATGCCGACACCGGATCCACCTTCGTCGCCCACGTACTCGCCTACCGCGGCGCTGCAGTCGAGTGATCGCCTCGCGCTCGCCGCAGCGCCGGCACCAGCTCGGTTGACGGAGCGCGCCCACGCCTCTAGGCTGTGAATGTCACATTCACTAGTAGGAGTCAGGTAATGCCAGACGAGATCGACACGCCGGCACCCTTGTGGTTCACCCCCGAGAGCGCCGACGTCGATGCGCTCGAGCAAGCCTGGGGAGCCCACAAGCTCAGCAAAATCATGGGCGCCGCCCTCGGCAGCTTCAACCGGCTCGGCCACGTCAACGCCGGCACCGCCTCCGACACCTTCGGCGTCTCGGAGGGCACCATCCGCCGGTGGATCCGCGACGGAGTTCCTGCCAGTCGACTCGAGCGTGTCATCTCGCTCGTCCGCCCACCACAGGGCGCATTCGACCAGGAGCGCAAGGATCTCGTCTACGCCCGCGGCGCCGTGACCAAGATCACCACCGATCCAGAGAACGCCGTCGCACTCTGGGGCTACAAGGGCTACCTCGAGCAGTGGGATCTCGCGATCATCAAGATCAAGGGAATGCCCGTCCTCACCGTCCGCATGGCCCGCACCGACCGCGACCGCGCCGCAGACAAGCGTCTCGTCGCCGGCGGCGAGCTCGTCGAGCGCGTGACCTTCCCGAGCTACTGGGCAGCCATCGTCGCCCGTAGCGAGCTCCTCGAGGACGTCTACCCCTACCGAGTCCAGCTGCGCAACACGAAGCTCGCCAGCGGCGCTGGCAAGGCTTTCCTCGACGAGGCTCCCCGCAAGACGTTGCGCTCCTACCGGAAGCGTGCCCGCACCAGCGTCCGCAAGACCACCGAACAGAGCGACTGACAGGCGGCAGAGGCATGCTCCGACAGCTCCCGCTCAACCTTCCCGACGAGGACGAGCTTCTCGCCGTCGCCACGATCACGCTCGACGGCGCCGGGGAGTACAGCCTGAGCATCCACAACATCGTCGACGCCCCGCTCAAAATGACGCCCACTCAGCAGGCTCGAGCGCTGCGCATCCTCGCCACCGGTATCGAAGCAGAAGAAGCAGTCGGCAGAGAGCAGACCCCGTGAGCAAGGGGCACACGGGCCCCACGTTCTGGCATGGCGGGTTCCCCGGCCTCACGGTCGGCTCACGCCTCCTGAGTCCCTATGACGCCGCGGCCGCGCGCATCCCGATCTCATACACACCCCGCGATCGGCCGCAAATCGGCCTCGTCTCTCGCACCGATCGCGTTTACTTCAGCACGCGCCAGGAGTTCGCTCGCGCCTTCGCGTTCCAGACCGAGATCACCACACCCTCCGGCACCCTGACATCGCGAGGCACCCTCTACGCCGTCGAGCCGATCGGCGCCACCGAGGAAGATCCCGACTTCGCCGGCCACGAGATCTCATGGTGCGCGCCCGGCGCCATCATCACTGCGATCGTCGAAACCGATGTGCGCATGCGAGCTCGTGACGCAACCCGCGTCATCGGCAGCTACGCCACCTGGGACGACGGTCGACCGATGTACCTCGAGGACGGACGGCTCTGCATCACCTGGCAGATGGAGAGCCTCGGCCTCACTCAGGACACCGTCGACGAGATCGTGCGTCCGTGGACTCCTGTCGAAACCGCACTCGAGCGCATCGCGACAGCCACCCGTACCCATCACCCCCGCTGACCGGGGGAGCCGCGGTGTCGACCGCGCTCGGAATCGAGGCGAGGCCGGCCGAGCGCAGCGAGCCGGACCTGCCGGGCACCGCCACGACAACTGCACCCACGACAGCGGCCGGCTCGCCGGCCCGCCCGAGGCGTGCGGCGCAGCCGCTTGCCCACCCG
>NZ_CATNHF010000002.1 GCF_950097975.1 Microbacterium sp. T2.11-28 | reverse complement strand
GATTCGGAGGATCGCGTCGGATTCGGACGCGCCGCGCCGTGCGCGCCCAATCCGGCGGCATCCTCCGAAGCCGATCGCGAATGGTGCCGTCGCGTTCGGGCCGCCCGCTGCGATATATTGCATATCGTGCCCGTTCCCATCGACTCCCTCCCGCCGAGAGCCCTGCTCCGCGACGACGTGCTCGCGCGACTGCGGGACGCGATCGTCGACGGCACACTCGCCCCCGACGAGCAGCTGCGCGACACCGAGCTCGCCGCCTGGCTGGGCGTGAGCCGCACCCCCGTGCGCGAGGCTCTGCTCGAGCTCGCCCGCGCCGGGCTCGTCCGCGCGACACCGGGCCGGTCGACGGTGGTCGCCCCGCTGGACCGGGCGAGCGTGCGCGATGCGCAGGCCGTCGTGGCCGCGATGCACGCTCTGGCCATCCGCGACGCGATCCCGCGGCTC
Organism: Microbacterium sp. T2.11-28; assembly: GCF_950097975.1. Taxonomy (GTDB): domain Bacteria; phylum Actinomycetota; class Actinomycetes; order Actinomycetales; family Microbacteriaceae; genus Microbacterium. The sequence goes on along the minus strand of NZ_CATNHF010000002.1, from coordinate 70,621 downwards.
ACCGCCGAGCACCTCGACGCGATGCGCTCCGCCAACGCCGATTTCGCCGACGCCCAGCGCCGCGGCGACGTCGACGGCGCCCTCGCCGCCGACGAGCGGTTCCACGCGGTCGCGGTGGCGGCGTGCGGCAACGCCGCCGTCCGGACGGTCCTCGCACAGTACGAGCCGGTGCTCCGCCGCGCCGAACGGCTCCGCTTCGCCTCGCACGAGGGAGCCGCCTCCGTCGCACGCCACGAGCAGCTGATCGCGCTCTGCGCCGCGGCCGATGCCGACGGCGCCGCCCGGCTCGCCGAGCAGACGTGGCAGACCCTCACCATCGACTCCGCCCCCGACACCGCCGGCGGCACCACGCGCTCCACCGACGAAGGGATCACCCCATGAAGCTCGCCGAGTTCCCCCGCTACCCGCTGACCTTCGGCCCCAGCCCGCTGCAGCACCTGACACGCCTCACCCAGCACCTCGGCGGCGCGCAGGTGTGGGCCAAGCGCGAGGACGTGTCGAGCGGCCTGGCGTACGGCGGCAACAAGATCCGCAAGCTGGAGTACATTGTCCCCGACGTCCTGGCGTCGGGCGCCGACACGCTCGTCTCGATCGGCGGCTACCAGTCCAACCACACGCGTCAGGTCGCCGCGGTCGCCGCGCACCTGGGCCTCAAGGCGCGGCTGGTCCAGGAGAAGTGGGTCCCCTGGGACGACCCCACCAACGACAAGGTCGGCAACATCCTGCTGTCCCGGATGATGGGGGCCGACTCTCGCCTCGACGACGCCGGATTCGACATCGGCATCCGCGACTCCTGGAAGCAGGCCCTCGCCGAGGTCGAGGCCGCCGGCGGCACCGCCTACCCGATCCCCGCGGGTGCGTCCGAGCACCCGCTCGGCGGGCTGGGGTTCGCGAACTGGGCCTTCGAGGTGGCCGAGCAGGAGAAGCAGCTCGGGGTCTTCTTCGACACGATCATCGTCTGCACCGTCACCGGGTCGACGCACGCCGGCATGATCGCGGGCTTCGCCGCGCTCGAGGACCTCACCGGCGTGAAGCGCCGCGTGCTCGGCATCGACGCCTCCGCGACGCTGCAGAAGACCCGCGACCAGGTGGCCCGCATCGCCCGGAACACGGCGGAGCTCATCGAACTCGGCCGCGACCTCCGCGACGACGAGATCCAGGTGCTCGAGGGGTGGGCGGGAGACCTGTACGGCCTGCCCGTCGAGTCGACGATGAACGCCATGGCCCTCGGGGCGCAGCTGGAGGCGATGATCACCGACCCGGTGTACGAGGGGAAGTCACTGGCCGGCCTCATCGACCTCGTCGGCTCGGGCGACATCCCGAAGGACTCGACCGTGCTGTACGCGCACCTCGGCGGTCAGCCCGCGATCAACGCCTACCACTCCCTCTGGAGCTGAGCCACGCGGCCTCCTCGAGGAGGAACGGGCTCACGCCATTCCGGGTGCGACGCGTGCGAGCGGGCCGACGCCCTCGCGGCGTTCGAAGACGAGGTTGGTCTCGGTGGTGCGGACGATCTCGTGCACCGTGATGTGCTGCAGCACGACATCGCGCAGCGCGGCGGCGTCCTCGACGGCGACGTGCACCAGGAAGTCGTCCTCGCCGGCGACGTGGAACACCTCGATCGCCCCGGGCGTGCGCACGAGGGCGTCGAACAGCCGCTCCACTCCCTCGCGCGTGTGACGCCCCAGCCGCACCCGGATGACGGCTTGGAGCGGCAGCCCGAGTGCGGCGGCGTCCAGCACGACCCGGACGCCGGAGAGCACGCCGCGCGCGCGGAGCGCGCGCACGCGGTACGCACACGTCGACTCGGCGACACCGAGGTCGTCGGCGAGCGCCTTGTTCGATCGACCCGGCTGACGCACCAGTGCCGCCAGCAGCCGCAGGTCCAGGTCGTCGAGCCCCGCCGACAGGGTGTGCTGATCGCTCAACGCGGCGCCCCCTTCTCGCAGTGTTCCTGCGTTTTCCGCAATGCTCGCCCCCATGGACGAGTGTCATCCGCAATCATTCTGGACGCGGGATCAGCGTTCGGCAACCATGTTCCCATGACCCCTGCCACGCACCTGGAGACCATCGCCGTCCACGCCGGTCGCGACGACCTTGCCGACCTGGGGGTCCATGCACCCCCGCTCGACCTCTCCTCGACCTACCCGCTCCCCGGCGTGGAGCTCGGCGGCGACTCCTATGAGGCGCTGGCGACCGGCGGTACCCCGCTCCCCGGGGGCAGCCACGTCTACGCGCGCCTGTGGAACCCCACCGTGGCCCGGTTCGAGGACGCGCTGGCGCGGTTGGAAGGCGCCGAGGCCGCCGTCGCGTTCTCATCCGGCATGGCGGCGATGACGGCGGCGCTGCTGGCCCACACGACCTCGCGCGGCCTGCCGCACGTACTCGCCGTCCGCCCTCTCTACGGCGGCACCGACCATCTGCTGGCCAGTGGCCTGCTCGGCACCGCGGTCACGTACTGCGCGGCCGACGAGATCGCCGCGCACCTGCGCTCGGACACCGGGCTGATCGTCGTCGAGACCCCCGCCAATCCCACTCTCGAGCTCGTCGACATCGCCGCCGTCGTCGCGCAGGCGCACGGTGTCCCGGTGCTGGTCGACAACACCTTCGCCACCCCGGTGCTGCAGAACCCGCTCGCCCTGGGCGCGTCGATGTCCCTGCACAGCGCGACCAAGTACCTCGGCGGGCATGGCGACGTGATCGGCGGCGTCATCGCCTGTTCGGAGCAGACGGCCGAGACCCTCCGCCCCGTCCGCGCGATCACCGGTGCGATCCTGCACCCGCTGGCCGCCTACCTCCTGCACCGCGGACTTCCCACCCTGCCGCTGCGCGTGCGGGCGCAGCAGGCGGCGGCCGAGCGGATCGCTTCGTGGCTGTCCGCCCACCCCGCCGTGGACCAGGTGTTCTACCCCGGCCTGTCCGGCAGCCCGCTCCTCGGCACGCAGATGCGCGGCGGCGGCGCGATGATCGCGCTGCGACTGCGCGACGGGTACGACGCTGCCGCGCGGGTGGCATCCGGCCTCCGCGTGTTCACGCACGCCGTCTCGCTCGGGGGCGTGGACTCCCTCGTGCAGCATCCGGCCGCGCTCACGCACCGGCCCGTGGCGGCCGAGGCGAAGCCGGACGCCGGCATCCTCCGCCTGTCGGTCGGACTCGAGCACGTCGACGATCTCATCGACGACCTCGCGCACGCCCTCGACGGAAGCGCCTCAGAACAGGAGAACGCGCCGCAGCAGGCCGATCTCCGCGCCGGAGATCCCGTTCCGGCGTGATCTCCTGCGCCCGGCCGTCGCGTCTCAGGCGGTGACGACCTGCGCCGTGCCCAGCGGTGCGTCGGGACCCATCTCGGCGGCCAGGCGGTTCGCCTCCTCGATGAGGGTGGCGACGATGTCGGCCTCGGGAACGGTCTTGATGACCTCTCCCTTGACGAAGATCTGCCCCTTGCCGTTGCCGCTGGCCACGCCCAGATCGGCCTCACGCGCCTCGCCGGGGCCGTTCACGACGCAGCCCATGACGGCGACGCGGAGCGGGACGGTCATGTCCTTGAGTCCCTCGGTCACGTTGTCCGCGAGGGTGTAGACGTCCACCTGCGCGCGCCCGCACGACGGGCACGAGACGATCTCGAGCTTGCGCTCGCGGAGGTTGAGCGACTGCAGGATCTGATGGCCGACCTTGACCTCCTCGGCCGGGGGCGCCGACAGCGACACGCGGATGGTGTCCCCGATGCCTTCGGACAGGAGGATGCCGAAGGCCGTCGCGGACTTGATCGTGCCCTGGAAGGCGGGACCGGCCTCGGTGACGCCGAGGTGGAGCGGCCAGTCGCCGCGCTCGGCGAGCAGCCGGTAGGCCTTGACCATCACGACCGGGTCGTTGTGCTTGACGGAGATCTTGAAGTCGTGGAAGTCGTGCTCCTCGAACAGCGACGCCTCCCAGACGGCGCTCTCCATCAGCGCCTCGGGCGTGGCCTTGCCGTACTTCTCGAGCAGCCTGCGATCGAGCGAACCGGCGTTCACGCCGATGCGGAGGGACACGCCGGCGTCCTTGGCCGCCTTGGCGATCGCGCCGACCTGGTCGTCGAACTTGCGGATGTTGCCGGGGTTGACGCGGACGGCGGCGCAGCCCGCGTCGATCGCCTGGAACACGTACTTCGGCTGGAAGTGGATGTCGGCGATGACGGGGATCTGGCTCTTCTTCGCGATGATGTGCAGCACGTCGGCATCGTCCTGGGAGGGGACGGCGACCCGCACGATCTCGCAGCCCGAGGCGGTGAGCTCGGCGATCTGCTGGAGCGTCGCGTTGATGTCGGTGGTCGGCGTGGTGGTCATCGACTGCACGCTCACGGGGGCGTCCCCGCCGACGAGCACCTTTCCGACCTTGATCTGACGGCTCTTGCGACGCGGGGCGAGGACTTCCGGCACGCGCGGCATCCCGAGGTTCACTGCTGGCACATCCACAGCCTACGCCGAGCGGTCGGCCGCGAGGCTCGGCCCAGGTGTACGTTTCCTGCATGACGCTGACGCACGGGTTCTCGCGGCTGATCGGGCGGGACCCGCACGAGCCGCACCGCACCGCGACTCCGCTGGAGCTGCTGTTCGACCTCACGTTCGTCGTCGCCTTCAGCCAGGCGGGCTCGCAGGCCGCGCACCTGCTGGAGCTCGGGCACACCACCCCCGCGGTGGTCGGCTTCGCGGTCGCCGTCTTCTCGGTGACCTGGGCGTGGATCAACTACGCCTGGCTGGCGTCGGCGTTCGACTCCGACGACGTCTTCTTCCGGGTCGCCACCTTCGTCCAGATGATCGGCGTCGGCGTGCTGGCGATCGGGCTGCCGGACTTCTTCCACTCGCTCGACGAGGGCCATCACGTCGACAACGCGGTGATGATCGGCGGCTACGTGATCATGCGCGTCGCCCTCATCGCGATCTGGCTGCGGGTCGCCGCCCACGACCCCGCGCACCGCCGCACGGCGCTGACCTACGCCGTCGGCGTCGCCCTCGTCCAGGCGGGCTGGGTCGTGGCCATCGTGGTGAACCCGCCGATGTGGGCGGGTCTCGCGCTGATGGTCGGCCTCGGGGTGGTGGAGATGATCGTGCCGGCGGTCGCCGAGCGCCGCGGCGGCGCGACGCCGTGGCACCCGCACCACATCGCCGAGCGCTACGGTCTGCTCGTGATCATCACGCTCGGCGAGGTGATCCTCGGCACCGTGCTCGCGATCTCCGCGGTGGTCGAGACGCAGGGCTGGACGGTGGAGGCGGCGCTGATCGCCTTCGGCGGGATGCTGCTGGCGTTCGCCATCTGGTGGGCGTACTTCACGGTGCCCGCGGCGCGTCTGCTCCACGTGCGACGGACGCGCTCGTTCGCGTGGGGCTACCTGCACATCGCGCTCTTCGGGGCCGTGGCCGGAGTGGGGGCGGGGCTGCATGTGGCGGCGTACGTCCTCTCGGGCGAAGCCCACGTCGACGCCACATACGCGCAGCTCACCATCACGGTGCCGGTCCTCGTGTTCACGATCGTCCTCGGCATCCTCTACGCGATCCTCGTGGGGCGATTCGACGTCTTCCACGTCTGGCTGATCATCGGAACGGCCGTCGTCCTCGCCGTCGCCGTCGCCGCGTCGGCGGCCGGCGCATCGCTCGGCACGACGATCGTGATCACCGCGGTGGCCCCGCTGGTGGTCGTCGTGGGCTACGAGCTGGTCGGTCACCGCCACCTCGAGGAGGACCTCGCCCGTCTGGAGGCCTGAGCGGCCGGCTGCCCCTCCCCGCCCGCCCCTCGCCGCCTCGGATCGCGCGCGGTCGCCGTGCTACTCTGACCGCATGTTCGCGAACACCTCCTGGTGGCCCACCCGCTGAGGCGGTGTGCTCGCGACCCTGATCACAGACCGCCCCTCGAGGCGGTCTTTTCGTTCCCGCGACGACCGCCCGACCACACGAAAGGCCCGGCGATGACCGCGAGCCCCGCACCTCTGCCCGCCGCGCTGTCCTCCGCCGTGCACGGCGGAGCCCCGTTCGCCCTCCTCGCGCGCGACGACGCGAGCGTCGAGGTGCTGACCGGTTCGGTCGTCGACGTCCCGCTGCTGGGCGACATCCCGCTCCACGACGCCGACGGCCGTGCGCGCGAGGTCCTCGCGCTCGTGCCGTTCCGTCAGGTCGTCGAGCGCGGGTTCGTCTGCCACGACGACGCGGCGCCGCTGCGGTGCCTCGTCGTCGAGGATCACGCCACGGTGTCGCGCGACGAGGTGCTCCGGACGCTGCCGACGACCGAGATCCCGCTCGGCGGGGCCGGGTTCGACATCCCCGACGAGGAATACGCCGACATCGTGCGTCGCGTCATCGCCGACGAGATCGGGCGCGGCGAAGGGGCGAACTTCGTCATCCGGCGCGACTTCACCGCGACCGTCGAGGTCGACCCCGTGACCGCGGGCCTCACGTGGTTCCGCGCACTCCTGGAGCACGAACGAGGCGCGTACTGGACGTTCCTCGTGGTGACGCCCGGACACGTCGCCGTCGGCGCGAGCCCCGAGGCGCATGTCAGCGCCCGCGGCGGCGTGGTCACGATGAACCCGATCTCAGGCACGTTCCGTCACCCCGCCGGCGGTGCGACCGTCGAGACCCTCACCGAGTTCCTCTCCTCGACCAAGGAGACCGAGGAGCTCTTCATGGTCGTCGACGAGGAGCTCAAGATGATGTCGGCGGTCTGCAGCGACGGGGGCCGCATCACCGGGCCGCACCTGAAGGAGATGTCGCGCCTGACCCATACCGAGTACATGCTGCGGGGGCGCAGCACCATGGACCCGCGCGAGATCCTGCGGGAGACGATGTTCGCGCCGACCGTGACGGGCTCCCCGATGCAGAACGCCTGCACGGTGATCGCGCGCCACGAGCGCTCGCCGCGCGGGTACTACTCCGGCGTCGCCGCGCTCTTCACGCCCCACGGCCGGGACGACGCTGCCGGCGGCGCGGGGCACGACCTCGACGCGCCGATCCTGATCCGCACCGCCTACCTCGAGGACGGCAGGCTGCGTGTGCCGGTGGGGGCCACGCTCGTCCGCCACTCCGACCCGTACGGCGAGGTCGGCGAGACCCATGGCAAGGCGGCCGGCGTGCTGGGCGCTCTCGGCGCCGTCGATCGCGACGCGCCCGCGGCGGCCCTCGACGAGGACGCGCCGACGGCGCAGCCGCGCCTGCTCGCCGACGACGAACGCGTGGCGACGCTCCTGGCCGCCCGCAACGAGCGGCTGGCGTCGTTCTGGCTGAATCCGCAGGACTCCCCCGCCGCCGTCGGCCGCTCCGCGGTCGGCGCCGGGAGGTCGGCGGTCGTCGTCGACGCCGAGGACCGCTTCACGACGATGCTCGCCCACCAGCTGCGCCACCTCGGCTTCGATGTGACGATCGTGCCGTGGACCGACGCCGATCCGGCCGCGATCGACGTCGCCGACCTCGTCGTCTCGGGGCCCGGCCCGGGAGATCCGCGCGATCCGGACAGTGCGCGCCTCGCGCGCATGCGCGCGGTCGTGGACGCGCGGATGTCGTCGGGGCGGGCGCTGCTGGCGGTGTGCCTGAGCCACCAGATCCTCGCCGACCGGCTGGGGATCGATCTGGCGCCGCTGGCGGCGCCGCACCAGGGCCTCCAGAAGGAGGTCGACGTGTTCGGGCAGCCGGCGTCGATCGGCTTCTACAACACGTTCACCGCCCGGGTCGAGCCCGGCACGGCGACGCTCGGTGCGACCGAGATCGCCGCCGATCCCGTCTCGGGCGACGTCTACGCGCTGCGCGGTCCGGGGTACGCGACCATCCAGGGTCACCTGGAGTCGATCCTCTCCCGGGACGGCCTGGAGACGCTCGAGCGGCTGGTCCGTCACGCACTGGACACCGCCCCGAGCGCCGCGCCGGTCGCGGCGCGCTGAGGAGGCCCGGCGACGACGACCGTCCCGCGCGCCGACTCAGCGCGAGAGGCGTTCGGCCAGCAACCGGCGCTCGGCGCGGTTGTCCGTCAGCTCCAGCGCGCGCCGGTCGGCCGCGTCGGCTTCGTCGGTCCGCCCCAGATCGCGCAGGAGCCGGCCCCGGACCGCGTGCCACAGCCGGTAGCCGGACAGCCGCGGGGCGAGCGCGTCGACCTCGGCCAGCGCGGGGCGCGCGCCGGCGACGCGGGCCAGGACGACGGCCCGGTTCAGCGCGACGATCGGCGACGGGTCGTATCCGCGGAGCATGTCGTAGAGCACGAGCATCTGCAGCCAGTCGGTGCGTTCGGCCGACGGCGCGTCGATGTGGCACGCGGCGATCGCCGCATGGAGCTGCCAGCGCCCCGGCGCACGCAGCGCAGCCGCCCGGTCGAGCTCGGCGCGGCCGCGCGCGATGAGCTCGGGGTCCCAGCGGCGACGGTCCTGACGATCGAGCAGCACCAGCTCGCCACCCGCGGAGCGGGCGCCCTCGCGCGCGCGGTGGAACAGCAGCAGCGCGTGCAGACCCGCCGCCTCGGCCTCGCCCGGCAGCTCCTCGGCGATCACCCGCGCCAGCCACAGCGCATCGTCGGCGAGGTCGCGATCGGCCACCGCGTCGGCCCCGGCGGCCAGGTGCGCCGTGTCGTAGAGGACCGACACAACGGTGAGCACGAGGTCGAGACGGTCCGAGCGCTCCGCGGGGCCGGGGATCCGCAGCGGGATCGCGATGGCCGCCATGCGGCGCTTGGCACGCGAGATGCGCTGCCCGACGGTCGCCTCGGATTCGACGGTCGCCCGGGCGATCTGCGCGGTCGTGACGCCGAGGACGGCGCGCAGCGTCAGCGCGAGCTGCGCCTCGGGCGCCAGTGCCGGGTGGCAGCAGCCGAACAGGAGCGGCAGCCGCTCGTCGGTCTCCGTCGGGGTCGGCGGGACCGCCGTCTCGGCCAGGTGCTCCAGCTTGGCGCGGTAGGTCCGGTCGCGACGCAGGCGGTCCAGGGCGTTGTGGCGCGCCGCCTGCAGCAGCCAGCCCCCCGGCCGCGGCGGCACCCCGCGCCGTCGCCAGTCCGCCAGCGCCTCCTCGATCGCCTCGGCCGTCGCCTCCTCCGCGACGTCCAGGCTGCCCGTCGTCGCCGTCAGGATCCCGACGATGCGCGCCGCCTCTTCCCGCACCAGGCGTGCGAGCTCGCGGTCGGATGCCGCGGCGCGGGCGGCCGGACCCGGCGCCGCGGCATCCTCGCGGGTCACTGCTCGAACTGGCTGTAGTCGGTCACCATCGGCCGGATCTCGACCGACGTGCCGGGCATCTCGAGCATCGGCCAGCTCTGGGCCAGCGCGATCGCCGCGTCGATGTCGGGGACGTCGATGACGCTGAACCCGCCGATGACCTCCTCGGCCTCGGAGAACGGGCCGTCCACGACGACTCCTCCGCCGCGGACGGTCGTCGCGGTGTCGGCGGGCTGGAGCTCGGCCCCGCCGTCGGCGATCGCGTCGTCGTGCTGCTGGAACCATTCGTATACGCGGGCGTACAGCGCCTCACCCTGCTCGGCCGACAGCTGCGCATCCGCTTCCGGGGTGGAAGTGAACATGATGACGTACTTCACGGTGGTGTCCTTTCGTCCATGGGAACCGTGTCATCCCCACAGCGAACGGGCAAGGCCGATTTCGACAGCCGCCGCCGAACCCGTCAGCCGAAGAGCTGCACCGGGTTGACGATGTCGGCCAGGATCAGGACGCCTCCCATGACGATGAGCGCCACGACGACGACGAAGGTGACCGGCACGAGCTTGGTCGCGTCGACCGGCGCCGGCGGCGGACGGCGGAACAGCTTCGCCCAGCCGCGCTTGAGCCCGTCCCAGAGGGCGACCACGACGTGCCCGCCGTCCAGCGGCAGGAGCGGGATCAGGTTGAAGACGAACAGCGCGATGTTCAGCCCGGCCAGCAGCTCCAGGATCGCGGCCGCGCGGTTGAGGATCGGCGCGTCGACGGCGGCCACTTCGCCCGCGAGGCGTCCGGCCCCCACCACCGACAGCGGGCCGTTGGGGTCGCGCTCGGCTCCGGTGAACATGTCGACCGCGGTCTGGTACACCTTCGCCGGCAGCTGCCAGATGATGCCCGCGATCTGGCCCGTCCGCTCGAAGGCGGTCTGCGCGCCCTCCCAGATCGGCTGGGGCACGTAGGCGACGGTGGCGGTCATCCCCACGAATCCGACCTCGGCGGTGACGACCTGCCCGTCGGCGCCCATCACCTCGCGCTCGGCGAGCATCGGGGTGACCTGGAGGGTCACCTGCTCGCCGTCGCGGTCGACGACGACCGGGATGCGCTCGTCGGGGGCGGCCTGGATGATGGTCGAGGCCTCTTCGAAGGTCGACACCGGCGTGCCGTCGACCGACACGAGCACGTCGCCCGGACGGATGCCGGCGGCGGCCGCCGGAGACGCGGGATCGCCCTCGGCGCACTCGGTCTGGGTCGACCCCGCCGGAAGGACGCACTCGTTGACCGACGCGACGGTGGTCGTGGCCGTCTGCAGGCCGATCCCCGACAGGACGATCGTGAGCAGGACGATCGCCAGCAGGAGGTTCATGATCGGGCCGCCGAGCATCACGACGACGCGGCGCCAGACCGGGAGCTCGTAGAACGCCCGGCGGCGACCGTCCCCGGTGCCTTCGAGGGTCTCGTCGTTGGCGGCGCGGGCGTCCTGCACCATCGTGGCGAAGAAGCCGCCGCCGAGCCGTCCCTCCCGGCGCGAGGGCGGGTACATCCCGGCCATCGAGATGTAGCCGCCGAGGGGCAGGGCCTTCAGGCCGTACTCCGTCTCGCCGATGCGACGCGACCAGAGCGTCGGGCCGAAGCCGATCATGTACTGGCCGACCCGGACCCCGAACGCCTTGGCGGGAGCCAGATGGCCGATCTCGTGGAGGGCGATCGAGACCGCGAGTCCCACCACGAGCAGGACGACGCCGATGAGGAAAGCGAGGACGGTCACGAGCGCCCACAGTACCCGCGTCAGCTAGGAATTGGCCGCACGGACAACCCGGTCGCGATGACCGCCGCCGTCATGTCGCCCCGTCAGGTCCACGTGTGGTGCACGTGCCACCCGGCAGCCGACGGATACACGTCGAACACCACGCTGACGCCGTCGTCGTCGGTGCCCTGGAAGCGCCAGCCGTAGAACCCGCGCCCGCCCTCGGTGGCTCCCCACACCGAGTCCCGCAACCGGGTCGGCGCGTCGGTGACGCGCCAGCGGCGGCCGGCGTAGAACATCCGCGACGGGATGTCGTCCACCATCCATATCGTCAGATCGTGCTCGTCGGTGGCGTGGGTCATGAGCCCGACAGTATCGAACATATCTTCGATACTCAAGGGCTCGGGTAGGCTCTCCCCGTGGATCGGGATCGACGCGGCGACGGGCACGCGGACCGGACGGCATCGCGCCGCCGCCGTGCGCTGCGCGGTGCGGCCGCCGCCGCCGTCGCGACGATCGTCGCCGGCACCGCCCACACCCTCGCCGGGGGAGGTGCGCCGCCGTGGTGGCTGCTCCTGTCCCTGGCACTGCTGACGAGCCCCGCCGCGGTGTGGCTGGTCGGGCGCCGACCGTCCGTCGCGGGCACCGCTGCGGCCGTCGTCGCCGCGCAGCTCGCCCTGCACGTCGCCTTCGCCGCGGTGGGCACGGGAGACCCGGCGAGCGTTCCGGGCGCCGGTCACTCCGCCGGCCACGCGGTCTCCCCCGCCGTCATGGGCGAACTCGGCCGCTCCCTCGCCTCGGGAAGCCACCTCCACCTCGACGCCGGCATGATCGCCGCCCACCTCATCGCCGCCGTGGCCACGGTGCTGCTGCTCGCCCACGGCGAGCGCGTCGTGCGCGCGATCGCCCGCGGCATCCGCCGTGTGCTCAGCCGCGCGCTGCCCGTGGTCCCGCCACCGGTGATGCCCGCGTACCGCCAGGGCGCTCCGCTCGCCCCGGCCGCGGCGGTCTTCCTGTCCGTGCTGTCCCGACGGGGCCCGCCCGCGCTCGCGCGCTGACCCCTCCGCGGCCCACGCCGCACCACCGCCGACCGTCCCGCCTCGGGCCCGCGGCGCCCCGTCGATCGACCACAGAAAGCACACCATGACCGTCATCACCCCTGCACGCCGCCGCGCCCGCCTCGCCGGCGGTCTCGCCCTCGCCGCCGCCCTCGTCGTGGCCGCACCCCTCGCCGCGTCCGCGCATGTCCACGTGACCCCCGAGGCGGCGAGCGCCTCGGCGTCGACCCGCCTGTCGTTCAGCTTCAGCCACGGCTGCGACGGCTCGCCCACGACGGCCCTCGTCGTCAACATCCCCGACGGCGTCGACGGCGCCACGCCGGTCGTCGACGGCGCGTGGACCATCTCGCGCGAGATCGGCGACGACGGCGTCGCGACCCAGGTCACGTACGCCGCGGTCACCCCGGTGGAGGACGGCCTCAGCGCGGCCGTCGCCCTCGATGTCATCTTCGCGACGTCGGCGGCCAACACCTACGTCGCCTTCCCGGTCGTGCAGCAGTGCGAGACGGGACAGACCGACTGGATCGAGGTCGCCGAAGACGGCCAGAGCACCGACGACCTCGAGGCGCCCGCGCCCGTCGTCGCCGTCGGCTCCGTCGCCGAGGACGACGGTCACGGGCACGGCGGCGACACGGCCGGCGACGACCACAGCGACGCCGACCACGCCGAGGCCGACGCCGACACCGCTGCGCAGACCGGCGCCCAGGCAGACCCGGTCGCGCGCTGGCTCTCCGCCGGCGCCCTCGTGGCCGCCCTCGCCGCGCTGGGTGTGACCCTGCTGCGTCGCCGCCGCACCTGACCGAGAGGGACGACGGCGGGGTCGGGTGAGAGGATGGAGGCGCTATGGCCGACATCGCCCCGACCCCGCCCGTCCTGCGTCCCGAGCACCCGCCGCGTCGCCGGCTGACGCAGCTCGCCGAGCGGTTCGCCGCCCGCACGATCGGCGACCTCGCCGAAGTGGAGGCGACCGGCATCACCCTCGCCACCGCTGATCTGCGCCCCGGCGAGGTCTTCGTCGCGGTGCCGGGCGCACGCCGCCACGGTGCGGAGTTCGCCGCCGACGCGGTCTCCCGCGGTGCGGTCGCCGTCGTGACCGACGAGGCGGGCGCGCAGCCGGCGGCCGCCGCCGGGGTCCCGGTGCTCGTGGTGGACGACCCGCGCGCCCGCCTCGGCGCGATCTCGGCGTGGATGTACGGGACGGACGCCGACATGCCGCTGCTGCTGGCCATCACCGGCACCAACGGCAAGACGAGCGTCTCGCACCTGGTCGAAGGCATCCTGCGCGGTCTCGGAAAGGTGACCGGGCTGTCCTCCACCGCCGAGCGCCACATCGCCGACCAGGTCATCCCCTCGCGGCTCACGACCCCGGAGGCCTCCGAGATGCACGCACTCCTCGCCCTCATGCGGGAGCGCGGCGTCGAGGCGGCGATGGTGGAGGTGAGCGCGCAGGCACTGTCCCGTCATCGCGTGGACGGTCTCGTCTTCGACGTCGCCGGCTTCACCAACCTCACCCACGATCACCTCGACGACTACGGCGACATGGCGACCTACCTCGAGGCCAAGCTCGCGCTGTTCCGGCCCGACCGCTCGCGCCGTGGGGCCGTGTGCGTCGACGCGCCCGAGGGACGCGAGGTCGCCCGCCGCAGCGAGGTGCCCGTGACCACGGTGCTGACGCCGGCGCTGGCCGACGGGCCGGTCGACGCGGACTGGGTCGTCGACATCCTCGACGAGCGCCCGGACGGCACGACGTTCCGGCTCTCCCATCGCGACGGGCGGTCGCTCGTGACCACCGTGCCCGTCATCGGCAGCCACATGGCCTCCAACGCGGGGCTCGCGGTGGTGCTGCTCGTCGAGGCCGGCATCGACTGGGGCGAGCTCATCGCGCTGCTGGACGGCGCGCGCATCCCCGCCGAGCTGCCCGGACGGATCCAGCGCGTCTCCGGCGCACGCGGGCCCGCCGTCTACATCGACTTCGCGCACTCGCCCGACGCGTTCGTGAAGACGCTGGAGGCGGTGCGCCGGGTGACGCCGGGCCGCGTGGTCATGCTCACCGCGGCCAACGGCGACCGCGACGTCACCAAGCGCGAGGACATGGGGCGCACGGCCGTGCTCGGAAGCGACATGCTCGTCGTCACCGATCAGCATCCGCGCTCCGAGGACCCCGCCCTCATCCGCGCCGCCCTCGTGGCCGGTGCGCGCCGGGCGCGGCCCGAGGCGGACATCCACGAGGTGACGCCTCCCGAGCAGGCCATCGCCTTCGCGGTCTCGCAGGTCACCGAGGGCGATGCGGTGCTGTGGGCCGGACCGGGTCATCAGCACTATCGCGAGATCGCCGGCGTGCGGGTGCCCTTCGACGCGGCCGAGGCTGCGCGAGCGGCGCTCCGGGCCGCGGGCTGGCCGCCCGACGTCGCCTGAGGCCGCCTGACGTCGCCGGGCGCTCGAAAGCCGCCGGACACCGTCGCGGCGTTGTGGGCGGACCACAAGCGATCTTTTTTCCCGGCCCCTCCGTCGACAGAGTTCCACAGCGTTCTGTTGTGGTCTGACCACACGCGCTATCCTGAGGACATCCGGCACGCCGGGCGGGCTCCTCCCCTCGTCGTGACCGATCCCACGAGGAAGCAAGGAAGCGAAATGACCATCGTCACCCCCGCCGCGCAGGACGCTCAGCCCGCCGCCTGGAACGGATTCACGTCCGGACCGTGGCAGGACGCCATCGACGTGCGCGACTTCATCCAGCGCAACTACACCCCCTACGAGGGCGACAGCACGTTCCTCGCCGGTCCCACCGAGCGCACGACGCGCATCTGGGCCACCCTGGCAGCGATGTTCCCGGAGGAGCGCGCGAAGGGCATCTACGACGTCGACGCCCACACGCCCGCCGGCATCACCGCACACGCCCCGGGCTACATCTCCCGCGAGGACGAGATCATCGTGGGTCTCCAGACCGACGCCCCGCTGCGCCGCGCCATCATGCCCAACGGCGGATGGCGGATGGTCGAGGGCGCTCTCGACACCTACGGGTACGAGGTCGATCAGACCCTCAAGACCGTGTACACGGAGTACCGCAAGACCCACAACCAGGGCGTGTTCGACGCCTACTCCCCCAACGTGCGCGCCGCACGCAGCAGCCACATCATCACGGGACTCCCCGACGCCTACGGCCGCGGCCGCATCATCGGCGACTACCGCCGCGTGGCCCTCTACGGCGTCGACGCCCTCATCGCCGCGAAGAAGGTCGACAAGCTGGGCCTGGACACCACCCCGTTCACCGAGGAGGTCGTGCGCCAGCGCGAGGAGCACGCCGAGCAGATCCGCGCCCTCGGCGAGCTGAAGACGATGGCAGCCTCCTACGGCTTCGACATCTCGGGCCCCGCCACCAACGCCCGCGAGGCCGTCCAGTGGCTCTACTTCGCCTACCTCGGCGCGGTCAAGGAGCAGAACGGCGCCGCGATGTCGCTCGGACGCACCTCCACCTTCCTCGACGTGTACATCGAGCGCGACCTCGCCGAGGGCGTGCTCACCGAGGAGCAGGCGCAGGAGATCATCGACGACTTCGTGATCAAGCTGCGGATCGTCCGGTTCCTGCGCACGCCCGAGTACGACGCGCTGTTCTCCGGCGACCCGACCTGGGTGACCGAGACCATCGGCGGCATGGGCGAGGACGGACGGCCGCTGGTCACCAAGAACTCGTTCCGCTACCTGCAGACGCTCTACAACCTCGGCCCCGCTCCCGAGCCGAACATGACGGTCTTCTGGAGCCCCGAGCTCCCGCAGGGGTTCAAGGACTATTGCGCGCAGGTGTCGATCGACACGTCGGCCGTGCAGTACGAGTCCGACGAGATCATCCGTCCCGCCTGGGGCGACGACGCGGCGATCGCGTGCTGCGTGAGCCCCATGCGCGTGGGCAAGCAGATGCAGTTCTTCGGCGCCCGCGTCAACCTCGCCAAGACCCTCCTCTACGCCATCAACGGCGGACGCGACGAGGTGTCGGGGCAGCAGGTGTCGCCGGTGGCGGCCCCGGTCGGCGACGGCCCGCTCGACTTCGACGACGTCATGGCGAAGTTCGACCTCACGATGGACTGGCTCGCCGAGACCTACGTCGAGGCCCTCAACTGCATCCACTGGTCGCACGACAAGTACGCGTACGAGCGCCTGGAGATGGCCCTGCACGACAAGGACGTGCTGCGCACCATGGCCTGCGGCATCGCCGGCCTGTCGGTGGCGACCGACTCGCTGACCGCGATCAAGTACGCCACGGTCACCCCTGTGCGCGACGAGCGCGGCATCGTCGTGGACTACGTCACGGAGGGCGAGTTCCCCACGTACGGCAACGACGACGACCGCGCCGACGACATCGCCGTCGACCTGGTGGAGCGCTTCATGGCGAAGATCCGTCGTCACCCGATGTACCGCAACGCCCTGCCGACCCAGTCGGTGCTGACGATCACGTCGAACGTCGTCTACGGCAAGGCGACGGGCAACACCCCCGACGGACGTCGTGCCGGCGAGCCGTTCGCCCCGGGAGCCAACCCGATGAACGGACGCGACACCCACGGCATGCTGGCCTCGGCGCTGTCGGTCGCCAAGCTCCCCTACGACCAGTCGCAGGACGGGATCTCGCTCACGAACACCGTCGTGCCGGCCGGCCTCGGTCGCACCAAGGAGGAGCAGATCCACAACCTGGCGGGCCTGCTCGACGCCTACGTCGGCTCCGAGGGGTACCACATGAACGTCAACGTGCTGAACCGCGAGACGCTCGAGGACGCCATGGAGCACCCCGAGGACTACCCGCAGCTGACCATCCGCGTCTCGGGCTACGCCGTCAACTTCGTGCGGCTCACCCGCGAGCAGCAGCTGGACGTGCTGTCGCGGACGTTCCACGGGTCCCTGTGACCCCGGACGCCTCGAGCGCAGAGAAGAGCTGACATCATGGCCGCGACGATGCTCCGTCGCCCCGCGTGCGGCAGCCCTGACCGATCCACCCGACCGGAGGACCTTGCCCTCCCCGACGACGCGGTGCGCCTGGAGGCCCCCCTCCAGGCGCCCGCGCCCGCCGGCCGCCGCGCCGGTGCAGGGCTCGACGGCCTGCACGTGGAGCCGGTCGACCACCACGACCGCCTCGCGGCGATGCGGGAGGGGCGACTGGGGTCCGTCCACTCCTGGGAGCTCGTGACGGCGGTCGACGGCCCGGGCACGCGCCTGACGACGTTCCTCAGCGGCTGCCCGCTGCGCTGCCTGTACTGCCACAACCCCGACACTCTGGCGATGAAGGACGGCACCCCGGTCACCAGCGACGAGCTGCTGTCCCGGATCGCCCGCTACCGCGCGGTCTTCCGCGCCACCGGCGGCGGGGTCACCCTGTCGGGCGGCGAGGTGCTCATGCAGCCGGCGTTCGCCGCGCGGATCCTGCGGGGCGCGAAGGAGCTCGGCATCCACACCGCCCTGGACACGTCGGGCTACCTGGGCCGCAACGCCACCGACGAGATGCTCGCCGACACCGATCTGGTGCTCCTGGACGTCAAGAGCGGCGATCCGGACACCTACCGGCGGGTCACCGGCCGCGAGCTGGAGCCCACCCTCCGGTTCGGGCGACGCCTGGCCGAGATGGCCGGCGGCCCCGAGATCTGGATCCGCTACGTGCTCGTGCCGGACCTCACCGATGACCCGGCCGGGATCGATCGCGTCGCGCAGTACGCGGCGTCGCTCAACGACATCCGACCGGGAGCGGTCTCCCGCGTCGAAGTGCTCCCGTTCCATCAGATGGGCCGCGACAAGTGGGACGCCCTCGGCCGCACCTACGAACTCGGTGACACCCCGGCCCCGTCCGCGGAGCTCGTGGACCGCGTGCGCGCGCAATTCCGCGCACACGGCCTGACCACCTACTGACGTCCGTCAGTCGGGTCGCCGGTGCCCTCTCGCGCCGGCTGGACCGCTCGACCCGCCCCTTCCGCTTCCAGGGGCGGGACGAGCGGCATGCACGCGTGTGCCCGATCAGCGCGCAGCGATGAGCCGGTCGGCCTCCGCCCGTGCCCACCGCTCCGTCTCGACGAGGCTCTCGCGCGTCAGGGCCGCGGGCGCTTCGTGCAGGTCGACCACCCGGGCGACGACGTCGAGGATGCCGAGGTAGTCCAGTGCGCCGTCGTGGAAGGCGTCGACCGCCTGCTCGTTCGCGGCGTTGAACACCGCCGGGTAGGTCCCGCCCGCGCGCCCGACGCGCTTGGCGAGGGAGACCGCAGGGAACGCGTCGTCGTCGAGAGGCTCGAACGTCCACGACGTCGCCCGCGTCCAGTCCAGCGGCGCGCCCACCCCGGCGACGCGGTGCGGCCAGTCGATTCCCAGCGAGATCGGGAGCCGCATGTCGGGCGGGGAGGCCTGCGCGATCGTGGAGCCGTCGTCGAACTCGACCATCGAGTGGACGATCGACTGGGGATGCACGACCACATCGATGTCGTCGTACGGCACCCCGAACAGCAGATGCGCCTCGATGACCTCGAGCCCCTTGTTCACGAGCGTCGAGGAGTTCGTGGTCACGACCCGTCCCATGTCCCAGGTCGGGTGGGCGAGCGCCTCGGCGGGCGTGACGCCGGCCAGCTGCTCCCGGGAGCGACCGCGGAAGGGGCCGCCGGAGGCCGTCAGCACGAGTCGCCGCACCTCCGCCGGCGTGCCCGAGCGCAGCGCCTGGGCGATCGCCGAGTGCTCGGAGTCGACGGGCACGATCTGGCCGGGTGCGGCGAGCGCGGTGACGAGGTCGCCGCCGACGATCAGTGACTCCTTGTTGGCGAGGGCGAGGGTGCGGCCGCCTTCGAGGGCGGCCAGGGTCGGGCCGAGCCCGACCGATCCCGTGATGCCGTTGAGCACGACATCGGCCTCGACGTCGCGGACCAGCTGCTCGGCCTCGTCCGCGCCGAGCGCCGTGTCGGCGACGTCGAACTCGGCCGCCTGCGCCGCCATCCCGGCGCGATCGCTGCCCGCGGCGAGACCGACGACCTCGAAGCGGTCGCGGCGCGAGCGGATCACATCGAGGGCCTGGGTTCCGATCGAACCGGTGGAACCCAGGATCACGACGCGACGCATAGCGTCAGCCTAGAGGCCTTCGCCTGTCGGGGGCGCCTCGCGCTCCGCGCTCACTCCGTCTCGACGTGCTGGGCGCCCAGGATGTCGACGACGAACGCGAGGGTCTCGCCCTTCAGGTCGCTCTCGTTGATCTCGCCCTCGCCGTAGCCCTCGGCCGGGGGGATGACGACGAGCACCTGCGAGCCGACCGGGAAGCCGACGAGCGCCTTCTGGAACCCCTCGACGAAGCCCGTGGTCTGCGCGGCGTAGGGCGCCTTGCCGTTCCAGGTCTCGTCGAAGACCTCGCCGTTCGACCAGCGCACGCCCGAGTACTGGATGAGCACGTAGTCGCCGTCCTGGACGGTGTAGCCGTCGCCCTCCTTGAGGGTGGCGACCTCCGTCTCGGTGGGCGGGTCGGCGTCCGGGATCTCGATCGTGGGCGCGCCGTCGTCGGCGAGCGTGACGACCGGCAGGCCCGGGGCCGGGTCCTGCGGCTCGCCCCACGCGGCCGTGGGGACGACCGACAGCAGGTCGACCACGTACACCTCGGAAGCGATGGCCTCGCTGGTCTCGGTGGCCGGGGTGGCCGGGAAGGTCGCCACGACGCGGCTGCCCGGGGCGTTGCAGCCCAGGATCTGACCGAGCGGGCTGTCCGACGAGATCTGCGACGGCAGGAGCTCACCGGGCTCGTAGCCGAGGGTCACCAGCTCCTCGCCCTCGTCCGCGCCGTACGCGGTCAGCGCGTACTGGACGTAGTCGCCGGCCTGCGTCGGCTCGCCGTCGCCCTCCTGCAGGACGGTGGCCTGGAGCTCGTCGACCTGGAGCGGCGCGTCGAAGCTGATGGTGGGCGCCGAGCCCACCTCTCCCTCGACCGACACCGACTCCGACGCCGCACCCGAGGGGGCGATCGCGTCGCACAGGTCGACGGCGGCCGTCGCCGTGCCGGTGGGGGTCGGCGACGCCGTCGTGCCGCCCAGGCCGGAGCACCCGGCCAGCAGAACGGCCGACGCGGCGGCGATGGACACGGTGACGAACGGGCGCAGACGCACGGAAAGACCTCACGATGGCAGGAAGGGGACCCGACCATCCTGTCGCACTTTCTTCTGTCCCGGCTGTGAGAGCTGCCATGCCGGGGCCGGCATGGAATCGGGAGTACCCTCGACTGGTGACAGATGAGCAGAAGCCTGAGGCCGAGGCCGCTCCCCCCGAGAGCGAGGACGTCTCGGGCGTCGGCTTCACCTACTTCGTCGGACGCTGGATCGTCGCCCCGCTCGCGCGCATGGTCTACCGGCCGCGCATCGAGGGCGTGAGGAACGTTCCCCGCAAGGGCCCGATCATCCTCGCCAGCAATCACCTGTCGTTCATCGACTCGTTCGTCATCCCGATGTTCGCGCCGCGGCCGGTCTACTTCCTCGCCAAGTCCTCCTACTTCGACGGCAAGGGGCTCAAGGGCTGGTTCAGCCGTCAGTTCTTCACGGCGATCGGCGCGACCCCGGTGCAGCGCGGCGCCGGCCAGGCGGCGCTGGACGCCCTCGACCAGCAGCGGCGCATCCTCCAGTCCGGGCGTGCGATCGCGCTGTATCCCGAGGGAACCCGTTCGCTCGACGGCCGCCTCTACAAGGGACGCACGGGGGTGGCCTTCCTGGCGCTCGAGACCGGCGCGCAGGTCGTCCCCGTCGGTTTGATCGGCACCAACGAGGCCATGCCGGTCGGCGCCAAATGGCCCAAGTTCTCACCGCGGATGGTCATCCGCTACGGCGAGCCGCTGGATCTCGCCCACCTCGGACCCGCCTCATCGGGGCGGGCGCGACGGCAGGCCACCGACGAGATCATGGCCGCGATCCACGCGCTGTCGGGTCAGGAGCTCGCCGGCGCCTACAACGAGGCTCCCGCACAGAACCCCGTGGAGCGGCTGCGGCAGGTGCTCCCGCACGAGCGGCGCTGACGCGCTCAGCCGGCGACGAGGATCGTCGGCTCGTGCCGCACCGGGAAGTTGACGCTGTTGGCGATGAAGCACCAGTCCCGCGCCTGCGCGTGCGCGGCCGTCGCCGCGTCGCGCATCGACTCGTCCGCGATCGTCACCGTCGGGCGGAGCACCACTTCGGTGAACGCGCCCCCGCCCCGGCCGTCCTCGGTCATCGTGCCGGAGGCGTCGTCGGTGTAGGCGACCACGACGACGCCGGCGCCGACGCACGCGTGCAGGTAGGACAGCAGGTGACACTCCGACAGCGCGCCGAGGAGCAGGTCCTCCGGGTTCCACTTGGACGGGTCGCCCCGGAACGGCTTGTCGCTGGACGCCGCCACATCGGGCTTGCCGTCGACGGAGAGGGTCACCGAGCGGTCGTAGTCGCGGTAGCCGCTCGTGCCGGTGCCGCGGTCTCCCGTCCAGGTGGCCCGCAGCGCATAGCGATGTTCTCCGATCACCCCGCAAGTCTGCCATCCCGCGCGGGCCACGGGCCCGTCGGCTCCACGGCGTCGGCCGCCTCCGACGATAGGCTGGCCGCGTGACGCAGACCTTCACCGTGTCCTCCGCCGTCGAGCTGGCGGTCGTCGAGCGCAGCGGCTTCGTCGAGTCCCGCCACAGCGGATCGGCGATCGTCCTCGATCCCGAGGGGGTCGTCCTCGAGAGCCTCGGCGACGTCGACAGCCCGATCCTCCCCCGCTCGAGCCTCAAGCCGCTGCAGGCACTGGGTTGCGTGACGGCGGGCGCCGCGCTCGACGGCGAGCGCCTGGCACTGGCCACGGCGAGCCACTCCGGCACCGACCGGCACGTGGCCGTGGTCCGCGACATCCTCGACGCCGCGAGGCTCGACGAGTCCGCGCTGCAGTGCCCGCCGGCCTGGCCCGGCGACGCTCCGACCCGCGACGACCTCGTGCGCCGGGGCGAGGGCCCCTCGCGCGTGCGGATGAACTGCTCGGGCAAGCACGCCGCGATGCTGCTCGCCTGCACGGCGGCCGGCTGGGATCCGGCGAGCTACCTCGATCCGGCGCACCCGCTCCAGGCGCACATCCGCGAGGTCGTCGAGCGCCTGACGGGCGCCCGCGTCAGCGCCACCGCCGTCGACGGCTGCGGCGCCCCGGTGTACGGGATGAGCCTCACCGCGCTCGTGCGCGCCCTGCACCGGATCGGCACCGCCTCGGAGCGGTCGCCGTTCGCGCTGCACCGCTCCGCGGGCACGCTCGTGCGCGCCGTGCGGGAGAACCCCTGGACGATCGACGGCCCGGGACGGCCCGACACCATCGCGATCGAGCGCCTGGGCGTGTTCGCGAAGGGCGGCGCCGAGGGCGTGACGGTCATGGTGGCCCCCGACGGCACCACGACCGCGTTGAAGGTGCTCGACGGGAGCGGCCGCGCCGCGACCGCGATCGCACTCGCCCTGCTGGAGAAGCACGGCGCCCTCGCCGCCGCGGATGTCGCCGCGACGATGGCACAGCTTCCGCTGCCGGTCCTCGGCGGCGGACGGGAAGTCGGCGCGATCCGCCCGACGGTCTAGGAGCCCCACCCGGGCGCGGAGAGGAAACCCCATGAGGATCAGCGTTCCCACCGAGATCAAGAACAACGAGTATCGCGTCGCCCTCACCCCCGCGGGGGTGCACGATCTCGCCGCCGCCGGGCACGAGGTGTTCGTGCAGCGCGGCGCCGGTCTCGGGTCGTCGATGTCCGATGCGGAGTACACCGACGCCGGCGCGACCCTGCTCGACGATGCCGCGGAGGTGTGGGCGCGGGCGGAGCTCCTGCTGAAGGTCAAGGAGCCGATCGCCGCCGAGTACGGATACTTCCGCGACGACCTGGTGCTGTTCACCTACCTGCACCTCGCCGCCGATCGACCGCTGACCGAGCGCCTGGTGTCCGACCGGGTCACCGCCATCGCCTACGAGACCGTCCAGCAGGTCGGCGGCGGTCTCCCCCTGCTCGCGCCGATGAGCGAGGTGGCGGGGAGGCTCGCGCCGACGGTGGGCGCGGCCACGCTGATGCGCTCGGCCGGAGGCCTCGGTCTGCTGATGTCCGGCGTTCCGGGCACGCGTCCGGCCACCGTCACCGTCATCGGAGGCGGTGTCGCGGGGGCGAACGCAGCCGTGATCGCAGCGGGGCTCGGCGCGGACGTCACGATCTTCGACACGAACATCCAGCGGCTCCGCTTCCTCGACGACCACTTCCAGGGCCGCGTCAAGACGGCATCGTCGAATCCGCTCGACCTCGACCGCGCGGTGGTGAACAGTGACCTCGTCATCGGGTCGGTGCTGATCCCGGGGGCGAAAGCGCCCAAGCTGGTGACCAACGACATGGTCAGCCGGATGCGGCCGGGATCGGTGCTGGTGGACATCGCCGTCGACCAGGGCGGCTGCTTCGAGGACACGCGGCCGACCACCCACGCCGACCCCACCTTCGAGGTGCACGGGAGCGTCTTCTACTGCGTCGCGAACATGCCGGGCGCCGTACCGAACACGTCGACGTCTGCGCTCACCAACGCG
Source organism: Microbacterium sp. T2.11-28 (assembly GCF_950097975.1). Taxonomy (GTDB): domain Bacteria; phylum Actinomycetota; class Actinomycetes; order Actinomycetales; family Microbacteriaceae; genus Microbacterium. Next base: position 47,139 of record NZ_CATNHF010000002.1, on the reverse strand, counting down.
ACCCTGCCCTACGTCCGGCGGATCGCCTCGCTCGGCTGGGAGCGCGCGCTCGCGGCCGATCCCGCACTGGCGGCGGGCCTGAACACGACCGGTGGCGCGGTCGTGAACGCCGGCGTGGCCGAAGCGCACGCGATGGCGTCGACGCCGCTCGCCGACGTGCTGGTCGCCTGAGGCCGTCACGACGGCAGCAGGATGCGCGCGACCGCGCCGTCGCCCGCCCGCAGCCAGGCCCGGCCCGCCTGCGGCAGCGCGAACGGGGGCACCTCCGGTGAGCCGGTGATCGCCCGGTACTCCGCGGCGCACGCCGCATCGATGACCAGGTGCCCTTCCGCGCGGGCGCGCGCGAGCAGACGCCACTGACCGAGCCAGGCTTCCGGCGTCCCCCAGAGCACACGGCCCGGGGCGGGCACCGCCGACGGGTCGTCCACGGTCACCACCTCGCGCCCCTCCGCCGCCCAGCTCTCGATCGTCGACCGGGTCCGCGCGCCGGCGGGGGCGACGAGGGCGACCGGCAGGCGCGAGGGGCGCCACGGGCGCTGCGCAGCGGTGGCCTCCGCGGCGGCACCCTCGCCGTCCGGCTCGGTCCACAGCCCCTGGACGAGGATGCCGTCGCACCTCCCCCGTCCGGGCGGGAGCCGCGCGGGGTCGCCGGGCGCACCTCCCGCGGCGAGGTGGTCGCTTCGCGAGGCATGCGACAGGAGCAGTCGCCGCGGGATCGCCTCCACGATCCGCGCGACGGCGCCGCCCGGACGCTGCGCCGAGACCACCACCTGCACCCCGCGTCCACGGGCCTCGCGTGCGAGCCGTTCGATCCGCTCCCTGACGACGGCTCCGTGGTCGGGACCGAGGCGGGCCAGCAGCAGATCCAGGTCGTCGGCGACGACCAGGGCGCCGCGGGCCACACCCTCCGCGGCTTCGGTCGCATCCCATCCGCGCTCGGGATCGGCGGGGATCGTGAGGACGGCGCCCGCCTGTCGCGCGAGGGCGCGCAGCGCGCTCGTGCGGCCGCTGCCGGAGGCTCCCAGCACCACCAGCCCGGGTTCGTCCGCGGGCAGCGCGAGCGGGCGCTGCCGCTGGTGCTCGGGCTCGTCGGTGACGCCGAGGATCAGCTCGCCCGGTCGGCGCTCCACCTCGCGGAGGCCGATGACGGCCGGCAGCGGCTCCAGCCACGGCCTGCGCGCGGGCGGATGCGAGATCGTCTCGAGTCCCTCGATGTCCGCCGGAGCGCATCGGGAGACCCGCAGCGCCCGGGCAGCGGCGTCGACCGGCCTCCGGACGAGGCAGACCCCGCGGTCCTCGACCCGCCCCGACAGCGCGGCGGCCTCGTCGGTGCCGATCACCGCCCGCGAGTCGGAGGCGTCGGTGACGCGCAGCGCCAGCCGCAGCGGGGCGTTCGCCAGCACCGCCTCGCGGAACGCCCCCGCCGCGCGCTGCGAGGCCAGGACGAGGTGGACGCCGAGCGCGCGTCCTCGCGCCGCGATGTCGCCGAAGAGCTCGTGGAGCGCCGGGTGCGAGGCGACGAGGGCCGCATACTCGTCGACCACGACGATCAGGCGCGACAGCGTGCCGCCGGCCTCCTCGACGTCGCGGACCGCGGCCGCGGCGAGCACGCGCTCACGGTGACGCAGCTCGGCGCGCAGGCTCTCGATCGCCCGGACGGCAGCGGTCTCGTCGAGATCGGTCAGCACGCCGGTGACGTGCGGCAGCCGCGCGAGCGGGTCGAAGGCGCGCCCGCCCTTGAAGTCCACGAGCAGGAAGGAGACCTGCTGCGGCGTGTGCACCGCCGCCAGGGCGACCACCCAGGAGATCAGCAGCTCGCTCTTGCCGGACCCCGTCACGCCGATGACGACCGCATGCGGCCCGTCGGCGATCAGGTCGATGACGACGGGCTCGCCCGCGCGCGTGCCCACCACCGCCGGAAGGCCGCCCGGCCGTGGTCGCGGCGCCGCGACGAGCAGCTGCGCGAGCGGCGGTGCGGGCTGGTCGGCGGCGCCGCGCAGCGCGCGAGCGCGATCTGCCAGGATCGCCGCCAGCTCCCGCGCCCGATCGCGCGAGACCGGCTCGATCTCCACCTCGCGGCTGACGTCACCGTGATCGACGCGGGCGCGCGCGGGCCCCACGAGCGACAGCACGACGCCGCAGCGCGGTGGCGGCGGGTCCCCCTCGGCGACGACGGCGATCACGACGCCGTCATCGCGCTCGCTCCGTTCGCCGGGCTCCGACAGGCGCAGGAGGCGCCTTCCGGTGCTGCGGCGGTGCGGCAGCACCGCGGCCCAGCCGTCGTCCGCGGTGATCACGCGCAGTTCTCCCGGAGGAAGGTTCAGACACGCCTGCAGGAGGAGGCCGCGCGCGACCGCCCGGGCAAGCACGGGCGGCCCGACCACCGCCACCCCCTCATCCAGCGGCACGGTGACGGGAGCGCGTGCGAGGACGCGCGCCGCTGCGCGCAGTGCCCTCACGGCGTCGCCGCCGTCGCCACCCTCGACCCGCACCGCGCTCGTCGCCTCACCGCGGCCGACGACGAGGCTCCGGACGCGCTCGGGCACCGGCCTCCAGATCTCCTCGGGCCGCGCCGCGTGCGCCGCGACATCGGGATGTCGCACCCACAGCGCCGCCCGCTCGCGGTCGTGCCGGGCCGCCACCTCCGCGCGGATCGCCGCGAGTCTCTGCGCGTGCGCCGCCCGCTCCCGCCGCGCGGCACGCCGGGATCCGCGACGGCCGTCGAGCAGCCCCGCGAGCGCCAGCACCGGCCCGAGCAGCGCGAACCACAGCATGGCCGTCGACCCCGTCACCGCCCACAGCAGCCCGGCGCCCAGCACGGGTGCGAGCGACGACAGCAGGGGAAAGCCGGGACGCACCGGCTCAGCGGGCGCGGAGGGGAGCCGAAGGGGTTCGTCGGGTGCGGTGGTCACCGCCCCAGTCGAGCGGAGATCATCGCTGCGCGGAGGCTTCCGGTGCCGTCCGGTGGAGAGGAGCGCTCAGTCCTCGAGCGGGGAGGAGCCGGTGCGCGACACGTTCAGCACGATGATCGTGATGTTGTCGCGACCGCCGTTCTCCAGAGCGGCCTCCAGCATCGCGTCGACGGCCTCGGTGGGGTCGTCGTGCTGCAGGAGGAAGTGCAGGATGCCGTAGTCGGTCAGCTCCTTGGTGAGCCCGTCACTGCAGACGACGAACCGGTCGCCGTCGACGACCTCGAGGCGCACGTAGTCGGGAGCCACGCCGTCGGAGGGCCCGACGGCGCGCGTGATCACGTTGCCGTAGGGGTGGTTCTCGGCCTCCTCGGGGCTCAGCCGGCCCGCGGAGATGAGCTCCTGCACCACCGAGTGGTCCGTCGTGATCTGCGCGAGGCTCTCGTCGCGGAACAGATAGACGCGCGAGTCGCCGATGTTGAGGGTGACCCAGGTGGGCTCCTCACCCGTGTCGTCGAGGTAGACGCCGGTGACCGTCGTGCCGGTTCCCTCGTCGGTCGCCTCGGGGTGCGAGTCGATGTCGGCCACCGCACGGCCGAGGGCCTTCTCGATGGCCTTGGGGCTGACCGTGCCCTTGTCCGCCACCGCGCGCAGCCGGGTGATCGTGCTCGACGACGCGATCTCGCCGCCGATGTGGCCGCCCATGCCGTCGGCGACGACGAACAGGGGGTACTGGGCCAGCACGGCGTCCTGATTGACGTCGCGGCGACGACCGCGATGGGTGACCTCGGCCCAGGACAGTTCCAGAGCGCCGTCCGGCAGCGAGACCGTGTGTCTCTGCGTCGCGGATTCGGCCACGATCCCACCCTTCCTGGTCGTCGGTGGACGTGGTCACACTCTAGTGGACCGGCCTGTGCCGCCCGGACCACGGCCGGGCCGCGTCGGGCAGGAGGACGCCATCCGGGCGCGCTGCGATGCGTGCCCGGATGGCGTCATCCGTCCTCAGGCCTTCGGCGGCTCCGTCGTCGGCGGCTCCGTCGTCGGCGGCTCGGCGACCGGCGGCTCGGGCGCGGCGGACGGAGCGGCCGGCGGCGGCGTGGGAGCGGCGGACGGCGCGGCCGGAGCGACGTAGCCGGGCGCGGTGACGGGGTTGGCCGGGTATCCGCCGGCGGGCGCCTGGCTGGGGATCCCCGCCCAGGTGGTGGTGTCGGAGAGGAACCCGTTGCCGGCCCAGGGGGCGGCGGGAACGTTGAGGTTCCACCGCGACTTGTCGAACGCGTTGATGCCCAGCCACACGGGCGCCAGGAAGAAGTAGAGGATGACCCACACCGCTTCCTTCTGGAGCTTGAGGCCGACCCGCCACGCTGCGAGCAGTGCGATGACGTGCATCGCGAGGCCGAGGACGCCGTTGAGACCGGGCACCCAGAAGAGCACGATCGCAGCGCCGCCGGCGATGAGCACGAGCCAGGGGTTCAGGTCGCCGAGCTTGCTGAACACCATGAAGTTGTAGATCGGCACCCAGGCGCGCCACTTGCCCTGCACGCCGGCCTTGTCGAAGACCTTCATGAGGAAGTAGGCGGTCACCACGTAGATGGCGACGCCGATGAGGAAGCTGAAGAAGCCGAGAATCGCGAGGGCCGCCAGTGCGGCACCGTCCGGGTAGTCCATGTCGATCCTTTCCGAGGGGCGTGAAGGCGGCGAGCCGTCGGCCGAGGGCCTCGGCTGGTGCCATGCTAGCGAGCAGCCGTCGCGCTGCACAGGATCGCGCGCCCACTCGCGGTGCGCCGCCGAGCGTGGATAGCCTGGCGCTACACCCCACGGAAGGACCGTCATGACCGACAGCACCCCCACCCCGCCTCCCCTTCCGTCTCAGCCGGCCGCCCAGGCCGCCGCGGCCCCCACTGGCGCACCGGCAGCCGCCGAGGTCGATGACACCGGCGTCCCGCGGCTGCTGGGCGACGTCGACGACATCGGCCGCGGCTTCCTGTCGGCGCTGTTCGACATCTCGTTCACGACCTTCATCACCCGCCGTCTGGCCAGCGCGTTCTACGTCGTGGGCCTCATCGCCATCGCGATCGGCTTCATCGCGACGTTCTTCGGCGGCATCATCGGGGGTATCCGGTCGCTGTGGTGGAACCCCGGCGGCGGCATCGCGCTGATCGTCTCCACGGTGATCATCGTGCCGATCCTGGCCTTCATCGCCGTCGTGGTGCTGCGGTTCGTGATCGAATCGGTGGTGGCGCTCATCGCGATCGCCGAGAACACCGAGCGGACCGCCCAGAACACGGGCAGCGCCCCGACCAGCGGCACCGCGGTCACTGCGAACACCGCAGCAACCCCGGGCACCTCGACCGCACACGCCCCCGAGACCGGGACCGCGCGCGAGGCCTGACGGGCGCCGGCCTCAGACGACGAGGTCCAGCTCCCCGGGCGCACCGGGCCGCACGTCCCAGCCGGCGGCCTCCGCCCAGCGACGGAAGCCGCGGAGCGAGCCCACGCGCGGCCGGTCCTCGGCCAGCGCCCGCACCAGCGCGCCCTTCGCGTGCTTGTTGAAGTGGTTGAGGGCGCGGACCACGCCGTCGTCCCCCGCCGTCACGACGCGGAGATATGCCGAGGCCACCCCGGAGGGCACCGGGCCCAGCGCGGCATACGCCTCGGACCGCAGGTCGAGCACGACCGCGGGGGCCAGCGCCGCCAGCGCGGAGGTGACGGCATCGGCCCAGACCCGGCGCAGCGGCGGGATCCCCGGAAGAGTCGTCCCCGCCGCCAGCCGGTAGGCGGGGATCGGGTCGGTCGCACGGACCGGGCCGAACGGAGCCGACTGGATGAGGACGTGCGCACCCAGCCAGCGTCGCGCCGCTGCAGGCAGCGACGACGCGTCGAGGGCGTCGAACAGCACGCCGGTGTAGCGGTCGACCGCAGCCATCGTCGGCGCCTCGCGGAGCGCGGCGTTGTCGGCGATCTCTCCCCGCTGCCGAGCGCTCAGCCGAAGCACGCGCGCCGCCTCCTCCTCGTCCGCGCTGAGGCCCACGAGCGCCTCGGACACGAGTGCGCGCTGCGGGGCCAGCGACGGGAGCGCCAGGCCTCCGACGTCGAGGGGCGCGCCCGCGCCGCCCGGTCGCTTGGTCTCGGACGGCGGAAGCAGGATCAGCATGGCGGTGGCGGGATCGACACGGGACGAACGGCTCCGGAGAAACAGCGACGCCGCCCGGGTGAGCGGGCGGCGTCGCGACGTGGTGTCAGGATTCGAGGCTGGCGTGGCCGGCGACGATGGTGAGCTCGTCGGCCTCCATCGACAGGAAGCCGTCCTGAGCGCTGGCGATCACCTTGCTGCCGTCGGCCTGCGTGATGCGGACCTGACCCTCGGCGAGGATGGCCAGCACGGGCTCGTGGCCCGACATGAAGCCGATCTCGCCCTCGACGGTCTTGGCGACGACGAGGCTCGCCTCACCGTGCCAGACTTCCTCCTCCGCGGAGACGAGGGTGACAGTCAGGGGCATGTCAGCCGTTCTCCTTCTGGATCTTCGCCCACTTCTCCTCGACGTCGCCGATGCCGCCGACGTTGAAGAAGGCCTGCTCGGCCACGTGGTCGAAGTCGCCCTTGACGATCGCGTCGAACGACTCGACGGTCTCCTTGATCGGGACCGTGGAGCCCTCGACACCGGTGAACTTCTTCGCCATGTAGGTGTTCTGCGAGAGGAACTGCTGGATGCGACGGGCGCGGGCCACGACGACCTTGTCCTCCTCGGAGAGCTCGTCGACACCGAGGATCGCGATGATCTCCTGCAGCTCCTTGTTCTTCTGGAGGATCTGCTTGACGGCGGTGGCCACGCGGTAGTGGTCGGCGCCGATGTAGCGCGGGTCGAGGATGCGGCTCGTCGAGGCGAGCGGGTCGACGGCGGGGTACAGACCCTTCGACGCGATCTCGCGGGAGAGCTCGGTCGTGGCGTCGAGGTGCGCGAACGTGGTCGCCGGCGCCGGGTCGGTGTAGTCGTCAGCGGGAACGTAGATCGCCTGCAGCGAGGTGATCGAGTGACCGCGGGTCGAGGTGATGCGCTCCTGGAGCACGCCCATCTCGTCGGCGAGGTTCGGCTGGTAGCCCACGGCGGAGGGCATGCGGCCCAGCAGCGTGGAGACCTCGGAACCCGCCTGCGTGAAGCGGAAGATGTTGTCGATGAACAGCAGCACGTCCTGCTTCTGCACGTCGCGGAAGTACTCCGCCATCGTCAGCGCCGACAGCGCGACGCGCAGACGCGTCCCCGGCGGCTCGTCCATCTGACCGAAGACGAGGGCGGTCTTGTCGAAGACGCCCGCCTCCTCCATCTCGTGGATGAGGTCGTTGCCCTCACGGGTGCGCTCGCCGACCCCGGCGAACACGGACACGCCGCCGTGGTCCTGCGCGACGCGCTGGATCATCTCCTGGATGAGGACCGTCTTGCCGACGCCCGCACCGCCGAAGAGGCCGATCTTCCCACCCTGGACGTACGGGGTCAGCAGGTCGATGACCTTGATGCCGGTCTCGAACATCTCGGTCTTGGACTCGAGCTGGTCGAAGTTCGGCGCCTGGCGGTGGATGCCCCAGCGCTCGGTGACCTCGATGGTCTCACCCGGCTCGGCGTTGAGCACGTCACCGGTCACGTTGAACACGCGACCCTTGGTGACATCGCCCACGGGGACCGTGATGGGACCGCCGGTGTTGCGCACCTCCTGGCCGCGGACCATGCCGTCCGTCGGCTTCAGGGAGATGGCCCGCACGAGGTCGTCGCCGAGGTGCTGCGCGACCTCGAGGGTGATCTCGGTCGACTCGCCATCGATGGTGATGGTCGTCTTCAGAGCGTTGTAGATGTCGGGGATCGAGTCGTGCGGGAACTCGATGTCGACGACGGGGCCGGTGACGCGCGCGACGCGACCGACGACCGTGGTCGCTTCAGCGGTGGCGGTGGTGGTCATTCTCTGTCTCTTTCGTGGGGTCGTTACTTGCCCGATGCGAGGGCGTCGGCGCCGCCGACGATCTCGGCGATCTGCTGCGTGATCTCGGCCTGACGCGCGTTGTTGCGCAGGCGGGTGTAGTCGGTGATGAGCTTGTCGGCGTTGTCGCTGGCCGACTTCATCGCCTTCTGCGTGGCGGCGTGCTTGGCCGCGGACGACTGGAGGAGGGCGTTGAAGACGCGGCTCTGGACGTAGACGGGCAGGAGGGCGTCGAGGACGACCTCCGGGCTCGGCTCGAACTCGTAGAGCGGGTAGACCTGCGTCGACGACGTCTCGGCCTCGTCGGCCTCGACGACCTCCAGCGGAAGCAGGCGCACGGTCTCGGGCGTCTGCGTCATCATGCTGATGAAGCGGTTGTACACGAGGTGGATCTCGTCCACGCCGCCGTCCTCGCCGCCGAGGTCGTAGGCGTCGATGAGCGCGCCGGCGATCTGCTCCGCGGTGTTGAAGTGCGGCGTGTCGGTGTCGCCCGTCCACTCCCCCGCCCACGGCATCCGGCGGAACTGGAAGAAGCCCACCGCCTTGCGACCGACGAGGTAGTACACCGGCTCCCGGCCCTCGCTGCGCAGCAGCTCGCCCAGCTGCAGGCCCTCACGGAGGATCTGCGAGTTGAACGCGCCCGCGAGCCCACGGTCGGAGGCGAAGATGACGACCGCCGAGCGGCGGATCACCTCGCGCTCGGTGGTGAGCGGGTGCTGGACATTGGAGTGCGTCGCCACGGCGGCCACGGCCCGCGTCACGGCACGCGCGAAGGGGGACGACGCGCGGACGCGCGCCATCGCCTTCTGGATGCGCGAAGCCGCGATGAGTTCCATCGCCTTCGTGATCTTCTTGGTCGTCTGAGCAGAAGAGATCTTCTGCTTGTAGACCCGGAGTTGTGCGCCCATAGGTTCTGTGTCTCGGTCAGACGTCGCGGCTCAGCCGCGGCGGCCCTTGACGATCTTCTCCTGGTTGACGTCCTCGACGTTCGCCGCCTCGACCTCTTCATGGCCGGGCTTGTTGATCGCCTGGCCCTTGCCGCCCTGGAACTCCAGGACGAAGGCGTCGGTGACCTTCTCGAGCTCGGCGAGGGTGTCGTCGTCCAGCACGTTCGTCTCGCGCAGCGTGTCGAGGATCGACGTGTTGCGCTTGAGGTAGTCCAGCAGGTCGCGCTCGAAGCGCAGCACGTCCTCGACCTCGATCGAGTCGAGCTTGCCGTTCGTGCCGGCCCAGATCGAGACGACCTGCTCCTCGACGGGGTACGGGTCGTACTGCGGCTGCTTGAGCAGCTCGGTCAGACGCGCACCGCGGTCCAGCTGACGACGCGACGCGGCGTCGAGGTCGGACGCGAACATCGCGAACGCCTCGAGCGAGCGGTACTGCGCGAGCTCGAGCTTGAGCGTGCCGGAGACCTTCTTGATCGACTTCACCTGGGCGTCACCACCGACGCGCGACACCGAGATGCCGACGTCGACAGCGGGGCGCTGGTTGGCGTTGAACAGATCGGACTGCAGGAAGATCTGGCCGTCGGTGATGGAGATCACGTTGGTCGGGATGTAGGCCGACACGTCGTTGGCCTTCGTCTCGATGATCGGCAGACCCGTCATCGAGCCGGCGCCCAGGTCGTCCGACAGCTTCGCGCAGCGCTCGAGCAGACGCGAGTGCAGGTAGAAGACGTCGCCGGGGTACGCCTCGCGGCCCGGCGGACGACGCAGGAGCAGCGACACGGCACGGTAGGCCTCGGCCTGCTTCGACAGGTCGTCGAAGATGATCAGGACGTGCTTGCTGTCGTACATCCAGTGCTGGCCGATGGCCGAGCCGGTGTACGGCGCGAGGTACTTGAAGCCGGCCGGGTCGGACGCCGGAGCGGCGACGATGGTGGTGTACTCCATGGCGCCGGCGTCTTCGAGCGCGCCCTTGACCGAGGCGATCGTCGAGCCCTTCTGGCCGATGGCGACGTAGATGCAGCGGACCTGCTTCTCGGGGTCGCCCGACTCCCAGTTCGACTTCTGGTTGATGATCGTGTCGATCGCGATCGCGGTCTTGCCGGTCTGGCGGTCGCCGATGATGAGCTGACGCTGGCCGCGGCCGACGGGGATCATGGCGTCGATCGCCTTGATGCCGGTCTGCATCGGCTCGTGCACGCTCTTGCGCGACATGACGCCGGGCGCCTGCAGCTCGAGCGCGCGGCGACCGGTGGTGGCGATCTCGCCGAGTCCGTCGATCGGGTTGCCGAGCGGGTCGACGACGCGGCCGAGGTAGCCGTCGCCGACGGCGACCGACAGCACCTCGCCGGTGCGGGTGACCTTCTGGCCCGCCTCGATGCCCGAGAAGTCACCCAGGACGACGACGCCGATCTCGTTCTGGTCGAGGTTGAGGGCCAGGCCCTCGATCCCGTTGGCGAAGCGCACGAGCTCGTTCGCCATCACGCCGGGGAGACCCTCGACGTGGGCGATGCCGTCGGCGGCGTCGATGACGGTGCCGACCTCGGTGGCGGATGCCGCGGTGGGTTCGTACGCGGCGACGAAGTCTTTCAGCGCGTCACGGATGACGTCGGGGCTGATGGACAGTTCTGCCATGGTCTTCCTTTGTTGTGAAAGTCGGTGCAGGGAGGCCCTGCGGACCCGCTCCCCGGTGGGAGCAGGGAAGTTCTAGCCAGCCAGGCGCTGACGGAGATCGTTGAGACGGGAGGAGACGGTGGCGTCGATGACGTCGTCGCCGATCTCGATGCGCACACCTCCGACGACCGACGGGTCGACGACGGTGTTGAGCGCGACGTCGGCACCGTAGCGACGGCTGAGCGAGGAGCGCAGCCGCGTGAGCTGGTCGGCATCCAGCGGAGCCGCCGCGTAGACGGTCGCGACCGTGCGGCCGCGCTGGTCGGCCACGATGCGGAGCGCCCGGTTCAGGAGCGAGCGCACGCGACGCTCCCTGGGCTGCTGCACGAGCGAGGAGACGATGAGCGTCGTCGCCTCGCTGGTGCGACCGCCCAGGATCCGCTCGATCAGCGTGCCCTTGGCGGAGGAGTCGCCCAGCCGGCTGCCCAGGGCGAGCTCGAGCTCGGGGTTCACGGCGACCGTGCGCGCGACCTCGAACAGCTCCCCCTCGACGTCGACCGTCGGCACGGCGATCGCGGCCGCGCGGATCGCGAGCGCCTCGATGCCGCCGATGAGGTCGTCGAGCGAGGACCAGCGCTGCGCAGCAGCCGTGGTCACCAGCGAGACGACCTCGGGCTGGAGGCTCGCGAACACCTGCGCGGCCACACCGGCACGCGCCTCGCCCGGGACTCCCCAGGCCGACAGCGCGCCGCTCAGCTGCGACGACTCGCCGATGGTGCGCGCCGCGAGGAACAGCTCCCGAGACGTGCTCAGGTCGCTGATCTTCGTGGTCGCGAGCGCCGCTTCGGTCGCCGCGAGTGCCTGAGTGGTCGCAGAGCCCATTACTTCGCCGTCTCCGACTCGAGGTCTGCGAGGAAGCGGTCCACGACGCCCTTGGCCTTCTTGTCGTCGGCGAGGGTCTCGCCGATGACGCCGCCGGCCAGGTCGAGCGCGAGCGTGCCGACCTCGCTGCGCAGCGAGACGAGGGCCGACTGGCGCTCCGCCTCGATCTGCGTGTGGGCCGCCGCCGTCAGGCGGGCCGCCTCGGTCGACGCGTTCTCGCGGGCCTCGGAGACGATCTTCTTGCCGTCCTCACGGGCGGCGTCGCGGATCTCCCCGGCCTCCTTGCGGGCCTCGGCGAGCTGCGAGGTGTACTCCTCGAGCGCGGCCTCGGCGCGGCGCTGGGCCTCGTCGGCCTTCGCGATGTTGCCCTCGATGGCGGCGGAGCGCGCGTCGAGGAGCGTCTTCATCTTGGGAAGGGCGACCTTCCAGAAGACGAAGAGGATGACGACGAAGCAAACCGCCGACCAGATGATGTCGTACCAGGCGGGGATGAGCGGGTTGTGCGCCGCACCCTCTTCCGCCGCGTACGCGACAAGATCCTTGAGCATCCTGTCTCCTTAAGGGACTGGTGGGGGCTTACTGGAAGATGAAGTAGGTGGCGATGCCGATGAAGGCGAGCGCCTCGGTGAAGGCGATACCGATCCACATCAGCACCTGCAGACGGCCGGCCAGCTCGGGCTGGCGGGCGACGCCCTCGATCGTCTTGCCGACGACGATGCCCACGCCGATGGCGGGGCCGATGGCGGCGAGGCCGTAGCCCATCGTCGCGACGTTGCCCTCGAGGGCGGCGAGAACCGTAGTTGCGTCCACGGGGTTTTTCCTTTCGGTTGAGGGCGGCGGTTGCCGTCCCGATCAGTGCTCTTCGGCGACCGCGAGCTGGATGTAGACCGCGGTCAGGATGGTGAAGACGTAGGCCTGGAGGACGGCCACCAGGATCTCGAACAGGGTGAAGGCGAGGCCGAACGCGAGCGAGCCCGCTGCCAGGGCCGACCACCAGCCACCGAGGTCGAGGAGGAAGAACTGCGTCGCGGCGAAGAACAGGACGAGCATGAGGTGCCCGACGATCATGTTCATGAGCAGTCGCAGCGTCAGCGTGACGGGCCGCACGATGAAGGTCGAGATGAACTCGAGCGGCGTGACGATGATGTAGAGGAACGGCGGCACGCCCGAGGGGAACAGCGCGTTCTTGAAGAAGTTCTTCGGGCTCTTCTTGAGGCCGGCGTAGATGAACGTCACGTAGCTGATGACGGCCAGCAGCAGCGGGACGGCGATGATGCTCGTGCCGGCGATGTTCAGGAACGGGATGATGCCCGTGATGTTCATGAACAGCACCATGAAGAAGATCGTGGTGAGGATCGGCAGGAAGCGCTGCCCGTCCTTCTTGCCCAGCAGGTCTTCGGCCACGTTGACGCGGACGAAGTCGAGGCCCATCTCGACGAGGCTCTGGAAGCGGCCGGGCACGACCGTCATGCGCCGCGTGCCGAGCCAGAAGATCAGGACGATCGCGATGACCGCGAGGAACTGGATCAGGTGGATGCGCGTGATGGAGAGCGGTTCACCGAACAGGACGAGACCCGGGAACGTGAAGATGGCCTCAGGGAAGAACTCGTCGATCGAGGGACCGTGGAATTCCGGGCCTTCTCCGGCCGAGGTGGCGATCAGGGTCGCAGTCTGGGTAAACAGCGCTGGCTCCAGCTTCGGGGCACCGGCCAGGGCCGGGGCGACGATGGTCGATGTGAGCGGACTCCGCACACCACTCCCGGAGGAGCAGGGCAACCGCTCCGTGAGGAGCAGGCGGGCTCTGAAGACAGCCTATCAGTCCTCGCGTGCGGTATCGTCCCGGGCCGGACGATCCGCGGCGCCCTCGGCGACCTCCTCGGCCGTGGGGAGGGTCACGTCGCTGACGTGCGGGATGCGCATCTTCAGCATGACGACGACGTCGATGGCCAGCGAGACGAGCACGCTCGCCACGAGGGCGACGAAGAACACCGGCCCGTTCAGCCACGGCTGGTCGCGCAGCGACAGCAGCACCACGATGAACAGGACGAACTTGAGCAGCCAGGCGCCCATGACCAGCCCGAAGAAGATCGGCACGTAGAGCGGGTCGCCGTACCAGCGGTTCGCGATCAGGATGCTCGCGCCGGTGAACCCCAGGAAGACCGCGGCGAGCACGACGGCGACCAGGGCGCTCCACAGCCCGTCGACGCCGCCGACGGCCCAGCCGACGAGCGCGCCGATGACCGCCAGCCCGGCGGTGGCGGCCGCGGACCACAGGAGGGTCGTGCGCAGGACGGGAGTGCTCGAGACGGTGGGGGGGTTCATGCGACGGACTTCCGTTCGGGGGCGGGTGGGGCGGCGCCGCGCGGGGCGCGCCGGGAGGGCATCAGGGTGACGATGAGACACGCGGTCACGCCGAGGGCGGCGAAGGCCACGCCGGGCCCGTAGAGCCCCGGCCAGCCCGCGGTCGTGCCGATGTACATGAGGAGGACCGAGAAGCTGACCACCGCGGTCCAGGCGTAGAAGATCAGCACGGCGTCGCGGTCGGTGTGGCCCATGTCGAGCATGCGGTGGTGGAGGTGCTTGCGGTCGGGCGAGAACGGCGACTTGCCCTTGGACATGCGGCGGATGACCGCCAGCCCGAAGTCGAGCAGCGGCAGGAGCACGACCACGATGGGCAGGAGCACGGGGATGAACGCACCGAGCAGCTGGGAGCGGCCGAACTGATCGTTGTCCGCGAGGAGCTGCGGCGGCAGATTGCCGTTGACGAGGAGCGCCGAGACCGCCATCAGCAGTCCGAGCATGAGCGCTCCCCCATCGCCCATGAACAGCCGCGCGGGGCTCCAGTTGAAGGGCAGGAAGCCGACGCAGACGGCCACCAGGGTGATCGCCAGGAACGCGGCGAGGCTGGAGTAGCTGCTGAACTCGAAGTCGCGCGCGAGGAGGTACGTGTAGGCGAAGAAGACCACGTTGGCGATGAGCACGACGCCCGCGACCAGCCCGTCGAGCCCGTCGATGAAGTTGACCGCGTTCATGACCACGACGATCACGAGCACCGACAGCGCGACGCTGATCCAGCCGGACAGGTAGGTCGCGCCGCCGACCGGGAGGTAGAAGATCTGCACGCCGCCGGGGCCGACGATGATCCAGGCGACGAGGATCTGCGCGCCGAGCTTGAGGAACCAGTCGAGATCCCACAGATCGTCGGCCACGCCCACCACCACGATGAGCAGCGTCGCGCCGAGGATCGCCCACACGCGCGCGGGCTCCTGCCAGATGATCTGGAAGTAGGGCACCGCCGTGGAAAGCGCGAAGGCCCCGAGGACGCCGAGGAACATCGCGACGCCGCCCAGCCGGGGGGTGGGGTTCTTGTGGACGTCGCGCTCGCGGATGCCGGGGTAGAGCTTGTAGCGCATGCTCACCCGCCACACCACCCACGTGAGCGTGAAGGTCAGCGCCGCGGTGATGATCAGCGTGAAGAGGTAGTGCTTCACGCAGCGCCGCCGCCAGCGTCGGAGTCGGCGGGGTCGGGGTCGGCGGGGTCGGGCTCGAGCAGGTCGCCGAGGACCTCGCGCAGCTCGGCGCGTCCGACCGCGCCGTCGCGGAGCACGCGCACCGCGCGGCGGTCGTCGCCGACGAGGCCGGTGGCGTCGATGATCGTCGAGGCGACGCCGGTGGACGAGGCGCCCCCGTCGAGGTAGACCGTGACGCTGTCGCCGAGCATGTCGAGCGCGTCATCGACCGCGGTGGCCGCGGCCTTCCCGGTCAGGTTCGCGCTGGAGACCGCCAGCGGACCGGTCTCGGCGAGCAGCTCGAGGGCGATGCGCTCGGCCGGCATGCGCACGGCCACCGTGCCGCCGGTGTCGCCGAGGTCCCACGTCAGCGAGGGCTGGGCGGGGAGGACGATGGTGAGCCCGCCCGGCCAGAACCGCTCGACGAGGCGCTCGACCGGCTCGGGGAGCTCGGCCACGAGGGCGCGAAGCGTCGGGATGCCGGGGACCAGCACGGGCGGCGGCGACTGCCGGCCGCGCCCCTTCGCCGCCAGGAGGCGGGCGACGGCGGCCGGGCTGAAGGCGTCGGCGCCCACGCCGTAGACGGTGTCGGTGGGCAGCACGACGAGTTCGCCCCGGGCGATGGCCTGACGCGCCTGACGGAGTGCGGGAAGCAGCTGGTCGGCGTCGCGGCAGTCGAACACAGTGGACATAGCCGCTCCAGTCTACGGTCGCGCGCCTCGGGTTCCCTGTGCCGGTGCTCGGGTGACGGTGCTCCCGCGCCGGCGGCGCCCGTCAGGCGCGGATCGCGGTGGTGGCGCGGTCGCGCAGGGTGAGGTCGGGGTGGGTGGCCGCCGCACGCCACCCGTCGGCGGTCAGGAGGTCGCGGATCGCGGCGCCCTGCCACTCGCCGTGCTCGATGACGAGCGACCCGCCCGGGTGGAGCAGGCGCTGCCCGACGGTCGAAAGCTGCCGCACGACGTCGAGCCCGTCGGCGCCGCCGTAGAGCGCCGCCGGCGGGTCCCAGTAGCGCACCTCCGGATCGCGCGGGATCGCGTCGTCAGGCACATAGGGCGGATTGGAGACGAGCACCGACACCGTGCCGTCGAGGGCGGGGAACGCCACGGCCAGGTCGATGAACGCCAGCGTCGCGTGCGGGGCGATCGCCGCGAAGTTCTCCTTGGTCCACAGGAACGCGTCGACGGAGTTCTCCGCCGCGAACACCCGCGCGTGCGGCACCTCGGTCGCCATCGACAGCGCGATCGCGCCGGAGCCGGTGCCGAGGTCGACCGCGATCGGGGCGGGCGACGCGGCGGCCTGGAGGGCGTCGATGGCCAGCTGGGCGACCATCTCGGTCTCGGGGCGCGGCACGAAGACGCCGGGACCGACGCGCAGCTCGAGGTGGCGGAATGGCGCGAGGCCGGTCAGGTGCTGCAGCGGCTCACGGGCCGCCCGCCGGGCGACCAATTCGTGCCACGCGTCCAGGTCGGTCGCGGGGACCGGGTCGCCCCGCAGCGCGGCGGCGGCCAGTGCGCCGCGGGAGAGCCCCAGCACATGGGCGGCGAGCAGCTCGGCGTCGACGTCGGGCGTGGGCACGCCGGCGGCGGCGAGGGTCGCCGTCGCCCCGCGCAGCAGCTCGCTCAGGCGCGCGGGCGCGCGCGAATCATCGATCGTTCTCATGGGCGCGTCCAGCCTAATCGTGAAGAATCGTCACATAGGTCGTCCTCCCGGTTCGCCGCCGTAGGCTGGTCCGACCCGCACACCCGCACGAAAGGCAGGCCATGTCCGGCATCCACCCCGACATCACGAGCGCATTCGGCAACACCCCACTGGTCAAGCTCAACCGCGTCACCGAGGGACTGCCGGGCACCGTGCTCGCAAAGCTCGAGTTCTACAACCCCGCCTCGTCGGTCAAGGACCGCCTCGGCATCGCGATCGTCGACGCCGCCGAGGCCTCGGGCGAGCTGAAGCCCGGCGGCACCATCGTCGAGGGCACGAGCGGCAACACCGGTATCGCGCTGGCGATGGTGGGCGCTGCGCGCGGCTACAAGGTCATCCTGACGATGCCGTCGTCGATGTCGGTCGAGCGGCGCCTGCTGCTCAAGGCCTACGGCGCCGAGCTGGTGCTCACCGATCCCTCTCTCGGCATGAAGGGCGCCGTCGCCGAGGCCGAGCGCATCGCGGGCGAGACCCCGGGCGCCGTCCTGGCCAAGCAGTTCGCGAACCAGGCCAACGTCGAGATCCACCGCAAGACCACCGCGGAGGAGATCATCCGCGACACCGACGGCGAGGTGGGCTACTTCGTCGCGGGCATCGGCACGGGCGGCACGATCACGGGCGTGGGCCAGGTGCTGAAGGACCGCCTGCCCGAGGCGAAGGTCGTCGCCGTCGAGCCGGCCGACTCGCCGCTGCTGACCAAGGGGACGCCCGGCCCGCACAAGATCCAGGGCATCGGCCCGAACTTCATCCCGCCGATCCTCGACCAGGGCGTCATCGACGAGGTCGTCGACGTCGCCTTCGACGACGCGATCAGCACGGCGCGCGAGGTGGCCACCAAGGAGGGCATCCTGGTCGGCATCTCCTCGGGCGCAGCGATCTGGGCTGCGCTGCAGGTCGCCGCGCGCCCCGAGGCCGCCGGCAAGAACGTCGTCGTGATCGTGCCGTCGTTCGGCGAGCGCTACCTCTCGACGGCGCTCTACGAGCACCTGCGCGAAGACTGAACCGACACGTGCCCGGCATCCATCCCGACATCACCAGCGCGTTCGGCGACACCCCGCTCGTCCGCCTGAACAGCCTCCCCCGCGACCTGCCCGGCGGCGCGGAGGTGCTCGTCAAGCTCGAGTTCTACAACCCGGGCGGGAGCGTGAAGGACAGGCTCGGCTACGCGCTGATCGAGGCGGCCGAGGCCGCCGGCGAGCTGGTGCCCGGCGGCACCATCGTGGAGTCCACGAGCGGCAACACCGGCATCGCGCTGGCGCTGATCGGGGCCGCGCGAGGGTACCGGGTGATCCTCACGATGCCCGCCTCGATGTCGAAGGAGCGCCGCACGCTGCTGAAGGCCTACGGCGCGGAGCTGGTGCTCACCGACCCCTACAAGGGCATGACCGAGGCCGTCGACACGGCCCGGCGGATCGTGGCGGAGACGCCGGGCGCGGTGCTGGCACGTCAGTTCGAACACGCGGCGAACGCGGCCATCCATCGCCGGACCACCGCGGAGGAGATCTGGCGCGACACCGACGGCCGGGTGGACTGGTTCGTCGCCGGGTCGGGCACCGGCGGCACGATCACCGGCGTCGGCCGGGTGCTCAAGGAGCGGAACCCCGACGTGAAGGTCGTCCTCGTCGAGCCGAAGGACTCCCCCGTGCTCAGCGAGGGACGCGCGGGCGGGCACCGCATCCAGGGCATCGGCCCGAACTTCGTGCCGGACGTGCTCGATCGGTCGGTCGTCGACGAGATCTCGGACGTGGAGTTCGACGACGCGATCCGCGTCGCCCGCGAGCTGGCCACCCGTGAGGGCATCCTCGCGGGGATGTCGGCCGGCGCCGCCGTCTGGACCGCGCTGCAGATCGCCGCGCGTCCGGAGGCGGCCGGGCAGCGCATCGTCGTCATCGTCCCCGACGCCGGAGAGCGGTACCTGTCGACCGCCCTCTACGCGCACCTCCGCGAGGAGGCGTCGTGAGCGCCCCGCGGTCCCCCCGCTCCGTCGCCCGTCGCGGCGCGCGCCGGCTCCTCACGTTCCTCTCGCGCGTGCGCGAGGATGTCGCCGCCGCGAAGCTGCGCGACCCCGCGGCACGCTCGGGCATCGAGATCGCCCTGCTCTACCCGGGACTCCACGCCATCTGGGCGCACCGCGTCTGGCACGCGCTGTGGGTGCGCCGGGTGCGATTCCTCGCCCGCGCGGGCTCCCAGGTCACCCGCTGGCTGACCGGCATCGAGATCCACCCCGGGGCGACCATCGGGCGGCGCTTCTTCGTCGACCACGGCATGGGCGTCGTCATCGGCGAGACGGCCGAGATCGGCGACGACGTCATGCTCTATCACGGCGTCACCCTCGGCGGCCGCACCCGCGACGCGGGCAAGCGGCACCCCACCCTCGGCGACGGTGTCGCCGTGGGCGCCGGAGCGAAGATCCTCGGTCCGGTGACCGTGGGCGCGGGATCGGTCGTCGGCGCCAACGCCGTCGTCACCCAGGATGCACCCGAGGACTCGGTTCTGGTCGGCATCCCGGCCAAGCCCCGGCGCCGCACGCCCGGCGAGGACACGAAGGCCGTGCTCACCGCTCCCGAGTACCACATCTAGCCCGCGCCGCGCGGGACGGCGGGTCGGTCAGCCGCGGCGCTCGGCGACCTTCTTCTTGATGAAGAGCATCGGGAGGAACAGCGTCGCCAGCGCGGTGACGAGCCAGACGATCACCGGCGCGATCACCCACGTCCACCACGGGGCGCCGATCGTGAGCCCGGCCCGCGGGATCAGCACCACCACGACGAGGGCGACGAAGGTCGACACGATGCCGATGCCGCCCAGCAGCGCGGGGGCGTTGCGCTGCGCGACGCGGGCGAGCCAGGGCGCCAGGACGCTCTGCAGCACGGCGAAGATCACGATGGCCAGGATGAAGCCGAGCGGGCTCCCCCAGTCGATGACGAAGCCGGGGAGCACCAGGTCTGCCACGATGAGGCCGACCGCCGCCGAGGCGAGGAAGATCAGCGCGCGCAGGAGGAACATGATCATGCCGCGAGCGTAGCGCGGGCGGTTCGCGCGGCGCGAGGCCGGCGCGCACCGTGTCAGGAGCCCAGCGCCGCCAGCCGGGCTTCCTCGTCGGCGCTGATGGCCGACTCGATGAGCGGGCCGAGCGCGCCGTCCATCACCTGGTCGAGGTTGTAGGCCTTGTACCCGGTGCGGTGGTCCGCGATGCGGTTCTCGGGGAAGTTGTACGTGCGGATGCGCTCGGAGCGGTCCATTCCGCGGATCTGAGACCGCCGCGCGTCGGAGGCCGCCGCGTCGAGCTCCTCCTGCTGCTTGGCGAGCAGGCGCGCGCGGAGGACGCGCATACCGGCCTCGCGGTTCTGCAGCTGGCTCTTCTCGTTCTGCATCGAGACGACGATGCCGGTCGGGACGTGGGTGATGCGGACGGCGGAGTCGGTCGTGTTGACGGACTGCCCGCCCGGCCCGGACGAGCGGAAGACGTCGATCTTGAGGTCGTTCGGATCGATCTGGATCTCTTCGGGCTCGTCGACCTCGGGGAAGACGAGGACGCCGGTCGTCGAGGTGTGGATGCGTCCCTGGGACTCGGTGGCCGGCACGCGCTGCACGCGGTGCACGCCGCCCTCGTACTTCAGATGCGCCCAGACGCCCTGCGCGGGGTCGGAGCTGGATCCCTTGATGGCGACCTGGACGTCCTTGTACCCGCCGAGGTCGCTCTCGTTGCGCTCGAGCAGTTCCGTCTTCCAGCCCTTGGAGGCGGCGTACTGCAGGTACATCCGGAGGAGGTCGGCGGCGAACAGGGCCGACTCGGCCCCGCCCTCGCCCTGTTTGATCTCCATGATGACGTCCCGCGCGTCGTCGGGGTCGCGCGGGATGAGCAGGCGCCGCAGGCGCTCCTGAGCCGCCGACAGCTGCTCCTCGAGCGCCGGCACCTCGGCGGCGAACGCGTCGTCCTCCTTGGCGAGCTCGCGCGCCGCGTCGAGGTCGTCGGAGGCCGCCACCCACGCGTCGTGGGCGGCGACGATCCGACTGAGCTCGGCGTAGCGGCGGTTCACGCGCTTGGCGCGCGCCGCATCGGCGTGCACGGCGGGGTCGGAGAGCTCCTCCTGGACCGCCTTATGCTCGTCGATCAGTCCTTGGACGGACTCGAACACGATCGTCCCCGTCCGGGTCAGCGGATGCTGTTCTCGTGCCCGTGGCTGTGGCCGCCGGCGTGACCGGTCGGGGTCGGGATCGACTTCTGCATCTGCACGAGGAACTCGACGTTGGACTGGGTCTCCTTGAGCTTGCCCAGCACGACTTCGAGGGCCTGCTGCGGGTCGAGGCCCGCGAGCGCACGACGCAGCTTCCACGTGATCTTGACTTCGTCGGAGGACAGCAGCATCTCCTCGCGGCGGGTGGAGGACGCGTTGACGTCGACCGCCGGGAAGATCCGCTTGTCGGCCAGCGAGCGGTTCAGGCGCAGCTCGCTGTTGCCGGTGCCCTTGAACTCCTCGAAGATGACCTCGTCCATCTTGGAGCCGGTCTCCACGAGCGCGGTCGCGAGGATCGTGAGCGATCCGCCGTTCTCGATGTTGCGGGCGGCGCCGAAGAAGCGCTTGGGCGGGTAGAGCGCCGACGCGTCGACGCCACCGGTGAGCACGCGACCCGAGGTCGGCGCCGAGATGTTGTAGGCGCGGCCGAGACGGGTGATCGAGTCGAGCAGCACGACGACGTCGCGACCGAGCTCCACGAGACGCTTGGCGCGCTCGATGGCGAGCTCGGCGACCGTGGTGTGGTCCTCGGCGGGGCGGTCGAAGGTCGAGGCGATGACCTCGCCCTTGACCGTCCGCTGCATGTCGGTGACCTCTTCGGGACGCTCGTCGACGAGGACGACCATGAGGTGGACCTCGGGGTTGTTCGTCGCGATCGCGTTCGCGATCTGCTGCAGGACGATCGTCTTGCCCGCCTTCGGGGGCGCGACGATGAGGCCGCGCTGGCCCTTGCCGATGGGGGCGACGAGGTCGATGATGCGCTGGGTCAGCTTCTCCGGCGCCGTCTCGAGGCGCAGGCGCTCCTGCGGGTAGAGCGGGGTGAGCTTGCCGAACTCGACGCGGTTCGCGGCGTCGTCGACCGAGAGGCCGTTGACTGCGTCGACCTTGACGAGCGCGTTGTACTTCTGGCGGCTCGACTGCTCGCCCTCGCGGGGCTGCTTGATCGCGCCGACGACGGCGTCGCCCTTGCGGAGGTTGTACTTCTTGACCTGGCCGAGCGAGACGTAGACGTCGCTCGTGCCGGGGAGGTAGCCGGTGGTGCGCACGAACGCGTAGTTGTCGAGGACGTCGAGGATGCCGGCGATCGGGATCAGGACGTCGTCCTCGCCGATCTCGGTCTCGAACTCGTCACCGGTCTGCGCGGTGCGGCGCTTGTTGCGCTGACGGCCGCGGCCCTGGCCCTGCGACGCGTCGTCGTCGGCGTCGGCGGCCGGAGCGGCTTCGGGGGCGGCGTTCTGCGCGGCCTGGCCGTTGCCCTGGCCGTTCTGACCGCCCTGACCGCTCTCGCCGCTCTTGTTGCGGTTGCGGCTGCGGCTGCGCGAGCGGCTGCGGCTGCGGCTGGGCGTCTCGGACGCGCCCTCGCCGTCGCCGGCGCCCGTCTCGGACGACGCGTCGCCCTCGGCGGGCTGGTCGCCCTCGGTGGCGGGAGCGTCCTCGGCGGCTGCGTCCGGGGCGGGCGTCTCGTCGGCAGCAGCCTCGGTCGAAGTCTCCCCGGCCGGGGTCTCCTCGGCCGGGGCGTCAGCGGGCGCCTCGACGGCGGTCGACTCGCCGCTCGCCGCGGCGGCGGCCTCGGCGTCGGCCTCGGCGGCGGGGGTCTCGGCGGCGGGCGACTCTGCCGGGGTCTCGGCGACGTCGGTGCTCTTGGCGCGGCGCGGAGCGCGCTTGCGCGGGGCCTTCGCCGGCTTCTCAGCGGCAGCGGGGGCCTCCTCGGCGGGTGCCTCGGCGGCAGGAGCCTCCTCGGCAGGGGCCTCCTCGGCGGGCTGCTCCTCGGCCGGAGTCTCCTCCGCGACCGGCTCGGCGGCCGGGGTGGTCTGGTCGGCGGTGGCCGACTCGGTGGGGACGTCCACGGCTGCGTCTTCGCGCGCGGCGTCGTCGGTCTGGATCTCGGAGATGGACTCCACGAGTTCTCCCTTTTACGTATGGATATGACTGACCGTGTCCCGGGCCCGTCCACAGCAGGCGCCATCCCACCCCACAGCGCGTCCGCGTCCTCGAGGGACGGCGATCGCCGAAGCGGGGGGTAACACGGTGGTTCGCAGATTTGCGACGGAGGCCAGATTCACGAGTAGCTCGTGGAACCCTCCGTATAGTCCCTCACTGTACCACCCTTGACGTCGACGGCGAGCAGGAGCGGCTCCCACGGAGTGTCCTCCGCGGCGGCGACCTCGACGGCCTCGAGACGGCGCCCGGGGCCGTCGGCGAGCACGAGCACGCTCGGTCCCGCACCCGACACGACGGCCGCGAACCCGGCGGCGCGGAGGCGCCGCACGAGCTGGTCGGTCGCCGGCATCGCCTCGGCGCGGTAGGACTGGTGGAGCTTGTCCTCGGTGGCCGCCATGAGCAGTTCCGGACTCTGCGTGAGCGCCGCGATGAGAAGCGCCGAGCGCGACACGTTGAACACGGCATCCTCACGCGGCACCTGCAGCGGCGCGAGGCCGCGGGCGACGCTGGTGGACATCGTGAAGTCCGGGACGAACACGAGCGGCGAGACGCCCCGGTGCACGAGGAGCTTCTTGTGCTGCGGGCCGTTCTCGTCCATCCAGGCGATCGTCAGGCCGCCGAAGAGGGCCGGCGCCACGTTGTCGGGGTGGCCCTCCATCTCGGTGGCCAGGCGCAGCAGCATCTCGGGGCCGAGGTCGACGTCGCCCGCCAGCAGGCCCTTGGCGGCGAGCAGACCCGCCACCACCGCCGCGCCCGAGGAGCCCATCCCCCGCCCGTGCGGGATCGTGTTCCGCGCCGAGAGGTGGAGGCCCGGCATGGGGCGTCCCACGGCCTCGAACGCGTAGGCGATGGCGCGCACCACGAGGTGCGACGCGTCGGTGGGCACGTCGTCGGCGCCCTCCCCCGACACGACGATCTCCAGCCGGCCGGCGGGAAGGGCGGTGACGGTGAGCTCGTCGTAGACGCTCAGCGCCAGGCCGAGCGTGTCGAAGCCGGGACCGAGGTTGGCGCTGGTGGCAGGCACCCGCACCGCGACCGACTCAGGCGTCCGGGTCATGCCGTCGGGGCCAGTCCGAGGACCGAGGCGACCTCACTGGTCGCCGCGTCGACGACCGTCGGGGTGATCTCGGTGCCGTCCGGCTGGCGCAGGGCCCACTGC
Source organism: Microbacterium sp. T2.11-28 (assembly GCF_950097975.1). Classification (GTDB taxonomy): domain Bacteria; phylum Actinomycetota; class Actinomycetes; order Actinomycetales; family Microbacteriaceae; genus Microbacterium. The sequence goes on along the minus strand of NZ_CATNHF010000002.1, from coordinate 23,280 downwards.
GGGTCCTTCAGGCCGTGCCCCGTGACGGTCAGCACGACGCGCGAGCCGGCGGGGATGACGCCCGCCTCGGCGCGGTCGAGCAGGCCCGCGACGCTGATCGCCGATGCCGGCTCGACGAACACGCCGACCGTGCCGGCGAGGAGCTTCTGCGCCGCGAGGATGCGGTCGTCGTCGATGGCGCCGAACCAGCCGTCGGTGGCGTCGCGCGCCTCGAGGGCGAGCTCCCACGAGGCCGGGTTGCCGATGCGGATCGCGGAGGCGATCGTCTCGGGGTTGCGGACGACCTCGCCGCGCACGAGCGGGGCGGAGCCCTCGGCCTGGAACCCGAACATGCGCGGCACGCGGGTGGAGACGCCGCGCTCGGCCTCCTCGCGGTAGCCGCGGGAGTACGCCGTGTAGTTGCCGGCGTTGCCGACGGGGATGAAGTGGAAGTCGGGGGCGTCGCCCAGCTGGCTGACGACCTCGTACGCCGCCGTCTTCTGCCCCTCGATGCGGTCGGGGTTGACCGAGTTCACGAGGTGGACGGGGTAGTGCTCGGCGAGCTCGCGCGCGATCTCGAGGCAGTCGTCGAAGTTGCCGCGGATCTGGATCAGCTGGCCGTTGTGGATGACCGCCTGGCTGAGCTTGCCCATGGCGATCTTGCCCTCGGGCACGAGCACCGCGGCGGTGATGCCGGCGTGCGCCGCGTACGCGGCGGCGGAGGCCGACGTGTTGCCGGTCGAGGCGCAGATGACGGCCTTCGCGCCGTGCTCGACCGCGCGCGAGAGGGCGACGGTCATGCCCCGGTCCTTGAAGGAGCCCGTGGGGTTCATGCCCTCGAACTTGATGTGCACGTCGGCGCCGGTGATCTTCGACAGCGACGGCGCCGGGATGAGCGGCGTGCCGCCCTCCCCCAGCGTCACGACCGTCGAGGCGTCGGTGACGCCCAGCCGATCGGCGTACTCGCGCAGGACTCCGCGCCAGACATGTGCCATGTTCAGTCTCCTTCCACGCGCAGGACCGAGACGACGCGTTCGACGACGTCGCTCGACCCGAGACGGTCCACCGTCTCGGCCAGGTCCTGCTCCTGTGCCTTGTGGGTGCCGATGACCAGGCGCGCCCGGCCCTCCGCACCCGTGGTCTGCGCCGCGGCAGCCGCATCGGCGTCCGCGTCGATGATGCTCTGCCGCTCGATGATGGTCTGCTCGACGGTGGCGATCGAGACGCGGCCGTCGGCGAGGATCCCGGCGATGGTCGCCAGGACGCCCGGGCGGTCGTCGACCTCGAGGGTGATCTGGTAGCGGGTCACCGCCCGTCCGATCGGCGCGATCGGCAGATTGGCGCGGGTGGACTCGCCCACCCCGACGCCGCCGGCGATGTGGCGGCGCGCAGCCGAGACGACGTCGCCGAGCACGGCCGAGGCGGTCTGGATACCGCCGGCGCCGGCGCCGTAGAACATGAGGTCTCCCGCGGCCTCGGCCTGGACGAACACGGCGTTGTTGGCGCCGTGCACGCTCGCGAGCGGGTGGTCGCGGCGGACGAGGGCCGGGTGCACGCGCACCGAGATGGCCTCGCCACCCTCGTCGTCGAGCCGCTCGCAGACCGCCAGCAGCTTGACGACGTAGCCGGCGGCGCGCGCGGCGTCCATCATCTGGGCGTCGATGGTCGAGATGCCCTCGCGGTGGACGGCTTCGAGCGGGACGGTCGTGTGGAAGGCGAGCGAGGCGAGGATGGCCGCCTTCTGCGCGGCGTCGAAGCCCTCGACGTCGGCGGTCGGGTCTGCCTCCGCGTAGCCGAGACGCTGCGCGTCGGCCAGGACGTCGGCGTAGTCCGCGCCCTCGCCGTCCATGCGGTCGAGGATGTAGTTGGTCGTGCCGTTGACGATCGCCAGGATGCGGCGCACGCGGTCGCCGGCGAGCGAGTCGCGCAGCGGCCGGACGATCGGGATCGCGCCGGCGACGGCCGCCTCGTAGTGCACCGAGGCGCCCACCTGGTCGGCGGCCTCGAACAACTCGGGCCCGTGGGTCGCGAGGAGCGCCTTGTTGCCGGTGACGACGTCGGCGCCGGCGTTGAGGTCCTGCAGGAGCGCGGTGCGGGCCGGCTCGATGCCGCCCATGAGCTCGATGACGATGTCGCTGCCGACGATCAGGGGCTCGGCGTCGGTGGTGAGCAGCTCGCGCGGCAGGTCGGTGTCGCGGGGGGCGTCGAGGTCGCGCACGGCGATGCCGACGAGTTCGAGCTGGGCTCCGGCGCGGTCGGCCAGTTCGGCGGAGTGCTCCAGCAGGAGCGCCGCGACCTGCGAGCCGACCGAGCCGGCTCCCAGGAGTGCGACGCGGAGTCGGCGGTCCTCGGTCATTCGTTCCCCTCGTTGATCGGGTCTGTGGGGTCTGGTCGGTCGGTCGGGTCGGCGCCCACGTCGCGCGCCAGGATGTCGGCGATCGACTCGCCCCGCACGATGACGCGGGCCCGGCCGTCGCCGACGGCGACCACGGGAGGGCGCGGGACGGCGTTGTAGTTGCTCGACAGCGAGTAGCAGTAGGCGCCGGTCGCGGGAACGGCGAGGAGGTCGCCCGGGGTGACGTCGCCCGGGAGGTACTCGGCGTCGACGACGATATCGCCGGATTCGCAGTGGCGGCCGACGACACGTGCCAGGGCGGCCGTGGCGTCGGAGGTGCGCGAGGCGATGCGGGCGGAGTACTGCGCGCCGTAGAGCGCGGGACGGGCGTTGTCGCTCATGCCGCCGTCGACGCTGACGTACAGGCGGGTGAGGTCGTCGCTCACCTGCACCGGCTTCACCGTGCCGACCTCGTACAGCGTGACGCCGGCGCGGCCGACGACGGAGCGCCCCGGCTCGAAGGCGAGATTCGGGATCGGGATGCCGCGGACGTCGCACTCGCGGGCGACCGCGTCGACGATGCCCGTCGCGAGCTCGTCGATCGGCGTCGGGTCGTCGACCGACGTGTAGGCGATGCCGAAGCCGCCGCCGAGGTTCAGCACGGGGACGTCGCCGCCGGCGAGCAGCTCGGCGTGGAGGTCGACGAGCCGCGCGGCCGACTCGGCGAACCCGGCGGTGCCGAAGATCTGCGAGCCGATGTGGCAGTGGAGTCCGATGAATGCCAGCGACGGCAGCTCGCGGATGCGGGCGACGACGGCCGGGGCGTCGCCGAGCGCGAAGCCGAACTTCTGGTCCTCGTGCGCGGTCGCGAGGAAGTCGTGGGTCTCGGCGTGGACGCCACTGTTGACGCGCACGAGCACTGCCTGCCGGGCGCCGCGGCGCTCGGCGATGGCGGCGAGCCGCTCCACCTCGATCAGGCTGTCGACGATGACGGAGCCGACGCCCACCTCGACGGCCTGCTCGAGCTCGGCGACCGACTTGTTGTTGCCGTGGAGGCCGATGCGCGCCGGGTCAGCTCCCGCGGCGAGCGCGATGGCGAGCTCTCCCCCGGTCGCGACGTCGACGGCGAGTCCCTCGCCGGTGACCCAGCGGACGACCTCGGTGGACAAGAACGCTTTGCCGGCGTAGTAGACGCGGGCGTGCACGCCGTGGCGGGCGGTCGCGGTCTCGAAGGCGGTGCGGACGGCGCGGGCCCGGGCGCGGACCTCGGGCTCGTCGAGCACGTAGAGCGGCGTGCCGAAGCGCTCGCGCAGCTCGGCGACGCCGACCCCGCCGATGCTCAGCGCGCCGTGCGCGTCGCGGGAGGCCGACGTGGGCCATACCTCGGTGGCGAGGGCGTTCGCGTCGTCCGGCACGGCGAGCCAGTCCGGCACGGGCGCACGGTTCTCGGAGGCGGACACGGAGGGCACCAATCGGGTGGGGATGGCGGCTGTCGGCGGGATGATCACGCCGGGACAGTCCTGAGATGCGGTGCTGAAAGTCTAGGGCACCGTGCCGGGCGCTCCCGTCCGTGTGACTGCGGGAGGCGCGGTCCGTCGCGGAGGTGAGCCCTCAGGCGCAGGTGCCGTTCTCGCGGGCCGAGGCGTCGCGCAGGATCGAGCTGTCGATCTCGAAGTCGACGACGACCGCCGCCGGGTCGACCTGCACGCCCGTGAGGGTGAGCGCGGCGGGCAGGTACTGCGCGATGCACACGTCCCAGTCGCGCACGACGGTGGAGGCGAGGGCGCCGAACTGCTGCACGATCGATTCGGCGGAGATCTCGGCGTCGGCGATGCGCAGCGAGGTCGGCGACAGGACGAGCTCGCCGTTCTCGGCCCGCGGGGTCAGCGCGACCCCCACGGGCACGGTGGTGACCAGCGCGTTGAGCTCGAACGTCACGGCGACGTCGGGCGCGTCGATCTCGACCGTGTCGGCCGGGAAGTCCTCGAGCGTCGCGAGCAGCGTCTGCAGCTGGGCTTCGTCGATCGTCGCGGTCGCGTAGGCGCCGCTCCAGTCGCCCGCTCCGTGGATGGGGACGTCCTGGGCCAGCACCGAGATGTCGGCGGTGAGGCGGCCGAGCGGCACGTCGTCGGACGCCACCCGCACCTCGCCGAGGCTCCCGACGATCAGCCCGAGCAGCACGGGGCCGTCGACCTGGACGTCGACCTGCTGGTCGGCCGGCAGCGACAGCTGCGTGATCGTCTGCTGGCGGATGGTCTGCTCGACGATGCTCCGCGCGATCGCGTCACCCGCGAACCAGGCTCCGATGGCCAGCGCGACCACGATGACGAGGGAGACGAGCCACGGCCAGCGCCGGCGCTTCCGACGCGGCGGCTCGGCCGGGCTCGACAGCACCCACTGCGCCCGCGGGTCGGGCAGCGGCTGGGTGGGCTGATCGTCGGCGCTCATCGCGGCATCCGTCACATGCGCTCGGGAGCGGAGACCCCGAGCAGGTGCAGGCCGTTGCGGAGCACCTGGCCCGTGGCGTCGTTCAGCCACAGGCGCGTGCGGTGGAGGTCGGTGACCTCCTCGTCGCCGAGCGGGGTGACGCGGCAGTTGTCGTACCAGCGGTGGTAGAGGCCGGCGAGCTCCTCGAGGTAGCGGGCGACCCGGTGCGGCTCCCGCACCTCGGCCGCGAAGGCCACCACGCGCGGGAACTCCTGGAGTGCGCCCAGGAGCGCCGATTCGGTCTCGTGGTTCAGCAGCTCGGGCGCGAACGCGTCGCGGGTGACGCCGACCGACGCGGCGTTGCGGGCGACGTTGTGGGTGCGCGCGTGGGCGTACTGCACGTAGAAGACGGGGTTGTCGTTCGTCCGCTTCTGCAGCACGTCGAGGTCGATGTCGAGGTTCGAGTCGGCCGAGCTGCGCGTCAGCGAGTACCGGGCGGCGTCGACGCCGACGATCTCGACGAGGTCCTCCATCGTGACGACGGTGCCCGCGCGCTTGGACATGCGGACCGGCTGCCCCTCCTTGACGAGGTTGACCATCTGGCCGATGAGGATCTGGAGGTTCACATACGGCTCGTCGCCGAACGCGGCCGTCATCGCCATGAGGCGCTGGACGTAGCCGTGGTGGTCGGCGCCCAGCATGATGATGCAGCGGTTGAAGCCGCGCTCCCGCTTGTCGAGGTAGTAGGCGAGGTCGCCGGAGATGTAGGCGGGCTGGCCGTCGCTCTTGATGACGACGCGGTCCTTGTCATCGCCGAAGTCCGTGGAGCGCAGCCAGGTGGCGCCGTCTGCCTCGTAGATGTGGCCGAGCTCCCGCAGACGTGCGACGGCGCGGTCGACCGCACCGGAATCGTGCAGGTCGTTCTCGTGGAAGTACACGTCGAAGTCGACGCCGAACTCGTGGAGCGACGCCTTGATCTCGTCGAACATGAGGCCGACGCCGACGGAGCGGAACGCCTCCTGCTTGGCGGCGGGGTCGAGGGCGTCGATGTCGCCGTCGTAGGCCTCGACCACGCGCTGCGCGATGTCGGTGATGTAGCCGCCGCCGTAGCCGTCTTCGGGGGTCGGGAGCCCTTCGTGGGCGGCGACGAGGCTGCGCGCGAACCGGTCGATCTGCGCGCCGTGGTCGTTGAAGTAGTACTCGCGGGTGACCTGCGCGCCCTGCGACGACAGGATGCGGGCGAGTGAATCACCGACGGCCGCCCAGCGCGTGCCGCCGAGGTGGATCGGGCCCGTCGGGTTGGCGCTCACGAACTCGAGGTTGATGACCTCGTCGCTGCGGCTGTCGTTCGTGCCGAAGTCCGCGCCGGCGTCGACGATCGTCTTGGCGAGGGCGCCGGCGGCGGCCGCGTCGAGGCGGATGTTGATAAAGCCGGGCCCCGCGACCTCGACGCTCGCGATGCCGTCGGTGGCGGCGAGCGCCGTGGCGATCTCGGCGGCGAACTCGCGCGGGTTCGCGCCGACGACCTTACTGAGCTTGAGGGCGGCGTTCGACGCCCAGTCGCCGTGGTCGCGGTTCTTCGGGCGCTCGAGGACGAAGTCCTGCACCATGAGCCCCTCGCTCGAGCCGGGGCGTCGCGCCTCTGCGAGAGGGGTGACGACGGCGAGCAGGGCTTCAGACAGGGCTTCAGGATTCATGGCCTTCCGATTCTACGGTCGGCGACCTGGGCGTTCGTTTCGTCTCGCTTCGCTCGCTCAACGACCGGGGGGCGTTTCGGTCGTTGAGCCAGGAGCGCAGCGACGAGACGAAACGGGCTCAGGCCAGCTGCACCAGCGCGCCGAAGTCGTCGAGCGCCGGGTCCGATGCCGCGGCAGCCGCGTCGATCGCCTCGACGTCGGAGGTGTCATCCGGCACCACGACCGCGTCGACCCGCATGCGCTGCAGGCCTACGTGGCCACCGTGGTAGCTGAGGAACGCGCAGTCGGCGGCATCCCGTCCCGTCGCGATGCGCACCAGCGAACGGCGGTTGGCGAGCCGCGTCGCGTCGATGACGTACCAGGTGCCGTCGTGGTAGGCCTCGGCGACCGCGTGGAAGTCCATGGGGCGCAGGCCCGGCGCGTAGCAGGCGGCGTAGCGGGCGGGCATGTCCATAGCCCGCAGGAGCGCGATCACGACGTGTGCGTAGTCGCGGCAGACACCTTGGCCGGTCATGAGCGTCGTCACCGCGGAGTCCGTTCCCTGGCTGAGCCCCGGCGTGTAGGTCGTCGACGTCGCGACGAACTCGCTCACCGCCGTGATGAGCTCCTCACCCTGCATGCCGCGGAACTGGCGACGCGCCTGCGAGAACACCTCGTCGGACTGGCAGTAGCGGCTCGGACGCAGGTAGGTGATCGCCTCGAGGTCGCTCGTCGCGCGCGGCGAGACCTGTCCGTCGATGAGCGCCTCGTACCGCACCTGGAGCAGGCCCGCCTCGCCCTGCAGGCGGTGCAGCCGGCTCCCGGACTGGTCGATGATCTCGGTCGGCGTGTACACGCGGTCGCCCTGCGCGAACGTCAGCTCTTCGCGCACGACGGGCGCCGGCTGGGCCGCCGCGATCTGGAAGATGAGGTCGACGGGCGACCCCAGATCCAGGTCGAGTTCGGCGGTCACGATGCGATGCACCGGGATATCCTCGCATGCCCGCGAGGGTGCTGGATCACCCCCACAGGAGGCGGTCGGAGGAAACCGTTTCCGCCTGTGGGATTCGTGACATATCCTCTCGGCATGGGGGCGAGGGAGCGGGCCACGGAGAGGGCCGACAGCCGGTCGCGCGTGCGCGCCGTGCGGCCGCCGGCGTGGGCTGTCGCCGCACTCGCGGTGCTCGTGATCGCGATCGCCGTCCTCGCGTTCTGGCGCCCCTGGGCGCAGCCCGCCGCGAGCATCGCCGCCGGTGCGGAAGAGGTCGTCGCCGTCACTCCCCCGGAGCTTCTCGACCTGCCCGAGAATCCGCGCGTGCTGATCTTCGGCGACTCGTGGACCTGGGGAGAAGCCGCCGCACCCGGCGAGGGCTACGCGTACGTCGTCGCGGACATCGCCGGCTGGACCACCGTCGTCGACGGCATCCAGGGCAGCGGATACCTCCGCGAAGGGAAGAACGGCCTCACCTTCGGGCAGCGCATCGACCGGCTCGACCCGGCACCGAACCCCGAGCTCGACCCCGACCTCGTGATCGTGCAGGGGTCGATCAACGACCGCAAGCTCTACCCAGAGGGCTATCGCGACGCCGTCGTCGCCGCGTGGGACGCACTCGCGGAGCTGTATCCGTCGGCGCGCATCGTGATCCTCGGGCCCGCGCCTCATATCCTCCCGGTCGAGGAATCGACCATCGCCGTCGACGCCGAGCTCTCGCGCCTGGCCGCCGCCCGCAGCTGGTGGTACATCTCCCCCCTCGCCGAGGAGTGGATCACCGACGCCGACTACCTCGACGTCATCGACACGAGCGAGGTCGGCCGCAACCACCCGTCGACCGCCGGCCACCGCTACCTCGCCGAGCGGCTGGCCGCGGCGGTAGAGGCCATCTCGCGGTGATAACCTCGATCAGTGCGCCTCCGTAGCTCAGGGGATAGAGCGTTGGTTTCCGGTACCAAAGGTCGCAGGTTCGATTCCTGTCGGGGGCACTTCTTCTAGATTGAGGATCGCCGGCCTTCGGTCTCCGCACCGCAGAGGGACAGCATGGAGTTACCGACTTCGAAGGTCCTGCACCGGACCGCTACGAACTCGCTCTGTGGCCCGTCGACGAGCAGCGACCGGACGCGATCCATCGGCAGACCAGCGATCAGGCTGCGTACTGGCACGAGGTGCGGGGCTCGAAGTAGAACTCACTTGCGGTCGATGTGCACCCGCGTGATCACGGGACGGGTGCGTCATAGGGCTCGTACGTCTTCAGCTCCCCCCACCGGGTCCACCCCGGGAGAGGCACGAGAAGTGCGGCGCATCCGGAGTATCCGGTCTCACTGAGCCGCTCTCCGTCCTCCATCGTGAGCGTGACACGCGAGCGGCCTAAAGCCGATCTCTCCGTCGCACGACCCGCGATGGCGGCTTCAATGATCCGCTTAGCCCGCTCAACGTGCTCCGGAGCGTAGTCGAGCTCAAACCGACCCCCGGGGTGACCGACCTCCACGATCAGCCATTGCTCGGAGGTCAGCGAGATCGCGCGCGCTCGCGGATTTCGCGGCAAGATATCGCAGGCACCCATGCGGCCTTCGTAAAGCGACCCGACCTCGACAGAAGCTGCGGTTCCCACCAGATCGCGCGCGTGATCGACGAGCATGTCGAACGCGCGCCACTCCGATTGGAACTCGGGGTCATGGTCGGAGCTCACGGTTTCAATCTATGACGCCCGATGGCTCTCACGGCGAAGCGGGGCGGTCGCCCACCAACGAGTTCGTGGAAGATGAAGATGCACGGCCATGAGCAGCGGTTGTAGCGTCCTTTCATGAGCACGCCACCCGAGCCATCTCCGTGGATTCCCGCGCCACCCAGCGTTCCGCTGCGCGGTGACGAGAGGTTCCTAGGCATGGACGCTACGGTCCAGGATTTCTGGCGTTTCGCGATGTCAGACCTGCGCGTGAACAACACGCGTGGGTATCTGGCGGAGTTCATGGTGGCCCGGGCGCTCGGCGTGAACGCGCTGCGCACCGAATGGGATGACTACGACGTGCTGTGGAACGACATCGCGATCGAGGTGAAGGCGTCAGCTCACCTTCAGGTGTGGGCGCAGCGTCAGCTGTCGCAGATTCGATTCACCGGTCTGCGTGCCCACTCATGGGGTGATATCGAGGCCGGGATGTCGCCCGAGAAGAGCTACAAGGCGGACGTGTACGTGCTCGCGGCGCACACCGTCCGGGAGCATAACGCCTACGACCCACTCGATGTCTCGGCATGGTCGTTCTTCGTCCTACCGCAGGCGCAACTCGTGTCGCTGAACGTCGACAGCCTCAGCCTGGCGAGAGTCAGTGGGCTGACCGAAGCCGTCGGCATCACGGAGCTCGCCGCGGCCGTCCTGACGGCACATGGGCGCAACGCGAATCTCGTGCAGCGCTGAGAGAGCCCCGTGCTCTCTGGTGCCAGCGAGGAGAAAGCACGACGAAGTCAAGCGCATTCCGATGCGTTCAAAGGCGACCCAGGGCCAGCTCTGCGCTAGCGTCGCAAACGTGACGAGTGAGCGAGTTCGTGAGGCGTTGTCCGGCTTTGTGCGCGAGCGTGACTGGGGTCAGTTTCATACCCCGGCGAACCTTGCGAAGAGCATCTCGATCGAGGCGGCTGAGCTGCTCGAGTGCTTCCAGTGGAGCGATGACGGTGACGAGGCGCGCGTCCGCGAGGAGCTGGCCGACGTCGTCACCTATTGCACGCTCCTCGCCGAACGACTGGGGCTCGATCTAGACGACATCGTTCTCGAAAAGCTGGCGGTCACCAGCGCCAAGTACCCGGCCGAGCGGTCGAAGGGACGGAGCGCGAAGTATGACGCCCTTTGAGATCGAGCGGCTGGACTTCACACACCGCGCGGTCGCGAACTGGGCAGTCGGTGACGAGCGTCGCGCGAACTGGCCCGTTGTATACATCCTGGACAATGTCGACTCTTCAGGTTTGCCCTCGGTGTACGTGGGCGAAACCGTCAGCGCCGCGTCGCGAATGCGTCAGCACCTCCAGAATCCATCGAAAGCAGGATTCCGTCGCGTCCGTGTCGTCATAGACGAGAGGTTCAACAAGTCGGCGTGCCTCGACCTCGAGTCGCACCTCATCCGCTGGCTCGCCGGTGACGGGAATTTCACCGTGCTCAACGGGAACGAGGGCATCATCGATGCGCGGTACTACGAGCGCGATCAGTACCGCCAGAGCTTTCGTGACATCTTCGAGCAGCTGCGCTCCGACGGCGTCTTTCAGCGCAGCATCCCGGAGATCGAGAACAGCGACCTGTTCAAGCTTTCTCCCTTCAAGGTGCTCACGCAGGAGCAGGCCATCGCGGTCGAGCAGATCGTCGAGGCACTCCTCGCGGACCTCGCGACAGGCACGCGATCGACCAGCGTCATCCAGGGCGATCCGGGTACGGGCAAGACGATCGTGGCGATCTTCCTGATGAAGCTGCTGGCGGACATTCGCGACTACGAAGACACCGATGAGATCGAGCAGGACTCCCTCTTCTCTGAGTTCTTCGTCCCCGAGAATCGAGAGCTACTGAAGAGCGTTCGCGTCGGCCTGGTCGTACCCCAGCAGTCGCTTCGAGAATCGATCAAGAAGGTGTTCAAGAAGACGCCGAAGGTGAGTGAGGACCTCGTCTTGAACCCGTTCGATGTCGGCAAGTCGTCTATGCCGTTCGACCTGCTTATCGTCGACGAGACGCACCGGCTCAATCGCCGCGCGAACCAATCCTCGGGCATGCGCAACCGCGACTTCACCGACATCAACGAACGGCTCTTCGGATCTGACGACCTCAGCAAGACGCAGCTCGATTGGATCCGAGCGCAGAGTACGCACCAGATCCTGCTCATCGACGAGCAGCAAGGTGTGCGGCCGGCAGACCTCCCGAGCGAGGTTCTTGCCGCTGAGATCACTGACGCCAAGCGAGTGCATCGGTGGTTTCCGTTGGCGAGACAGATGCGGGTAAGGGCGGACGCAGACTACGTGGGATTCGTCCGCCAGTTGCTTCGGGGTGAACTTCGCACGGGCGACCGCCCAGACTTCGGTGAATACGACCTGCGGTTCTTCGAGAGCGTCACGGAAATGCAGCAGGCCATCCGCGACCGCAACCGCGAGGTGGGGCTCGCCCGACTCGTGGCGGGCTACGCCTGGGACTGGAAGACCCGCGGCAACGGACCCGGCTTTGACTTCGAACTGGAGGGAATTGGGTTCGTCTGGAATCGCACGGACAAGGATTGGATCAACTCCCCGGGCTCAATCGACGAGGTCGGCTCGATTCACACGGTGCAGGGTTACGACCTCAACTACGCCGGCGTGATCATCGGCGGCGACCTCCGTTACGACGAGCCCACCCGACAGGTTTTGGTCGACCGCGACGCCTACCGCGACAAGAAGGGCAAGGAGAACCTCGCGAAGCTGGGAAGGGAGACGACTGACCGGGATCTCCTGACACTGATTCAGAACATCTATGGCGTGCTGCTCACGCGAGGAATCTTGGGAACTTACGTCTACGTGTGCGATCCAGATCTACGCGAGTACGTGCGCCAGACGATCGCGAGCGTCGGTTTCGAGCAAGCTCTCTGAAACAAAGCTGATGCTGGGCTTCTCCTCTCAGGCGGTGGCGAAGACCTTAGTCGCGACCCCCTCCATGTGCTTGCGAGCAGACTCTGCGAAGCGGCGTTCAGAGTCTTCGGGATCAGTCCCTTCGCCAATTGCCCAACGGAGACGTGAAACGTGGATGTCGCCAACCTTTAGCGAAGGGTGAAGTACCTCAATTTGGGCGAAGTCCGCGATAACCGCGTGCGGACTCTTGTATGCCGCGGCGAACAGGACGGCTTGGGCGAGATCCTGGCGATTCCAGCTTCGATCACCAATCTTGTACTTGACGTCCCCCGTGAACGGAGGCGGCCCAATCTCGAGGTCTGGATTCACCGACACAAACGCGGGGAGCAGGTGACGTCCACCAGTCTTGACGACGCGCATCGGGGCGAGTGCGTCAGCGAGCACCTGGCGGATCGCATCCTCGGCAACGGCTGCCGAGTTGAAGAGGAACGTCCCAGAGGCGTGGTCGCCGGACTCGAGGGAGCGGCCGACCCCGGCAAGAATGTCGAACGCGTACTTCAGAGCTGTCTGGTAATGGCGGTAGCGTGCGGGGAGTCGGTCGAGATCAACGTCGTCCCGCGCTTCACGGGACGCAGGGGGAAGCTCGCGTGCAAAGTAGGCCAGCCTCATCCGAAGGCGTTCGTTAACCGCCGGGGAGCGAATCGACTGGGAAACAGCCGCTGCCAGGTACTGGTTGAACGGTGTGGCTTCGGAGAAGTCGTCGAACTCGCAGTCCACGAGAATTCGGCCCTGCAGCCACTGGCGGGATGTTGACACCAAGCTGACATGGCCCCGCACGTGCGGAAGCCGTTCCGACGAATGCACGTAGTCCTTCACAAGACCCCGACGGAATAGCGTGTCGAGCTCTCCAACGAACCACTCGATAACGAGTCGCTGCAGACCTGCAGCGGCCTCGAGCGACGTCATCGCCGAGTCGACGCGAGGCATGCCGTTTGACCGGGCGAGCAGGTGCATGAAGTGCTGCATGCCAATCTTCGGTTCGACGATGATCGTGAGGTCCGGAAGTCCGACGACGCCAACTACGTTGCCAACTTCGATGCGCCAGCTGCCTCCGAAGAGTTTGGTCAGCCGGAAGACGGATCGGGAATCGTCGCCGTGCGCGCCGTTGCTTCCCCACCACCGCCGCTCCCCCGCGAGCTTCTTGCCGAGGAGAGCCAGCCTCCCCGCTTGGTCGTCGGTGAGCCCATGTGTGGCTGTTCGCGCCTCCATGAGGCGGAGTGTCTTCATTCGCCGAAGAGGCCCTCAACGCTTAGGCCATCAAGACTCGCGACGTTGCCGCCGACGTAGTCCTCCAGTAGCGGCTGCACCTGTCGTTCCCACACTGCCCGCAGAGTGGCCCGACTCATTCGATCCAGCATGAAGTAACTGTGGCCGATGCCGTGGTGGCGGTCACCCATGAGTGCGAAGACTGCTTCATTCAGGGCATCGAATCCGGAGTACAGGGACGGTCCAAGCTCATTCACATGGCCTTCCTCGGAGTAGTGCGCCTTGAGAATGTCCGATGATGGGGTGACATCGAAGAAGTCGAAGCGCCTTCGTAGCGCGAAGTCGACGCTCCGGATACTCCGGTCCGCGGTGTTCATGGTTCCGATGATGAACAGCTGTTCCGGCAACGCGAACCTATTCCGGTACATGAGTCGGACTTCCTGCTCGCGGTACTCAAGCAGGTAGTACAGCTCGCCGAATACACGGGGAAGATTCGCCCGATTCATTTCGTCGATGATCAGCACGCGCGGCTGGCCGTCCTCTGCGATGGCGTCGGCCAGTTGGACGATCGTCCCGGCAACCGGGGCGAACTCGAACGCGCCGGTGGAGCCAATCGTCGGGCGGAGACCCTCGACGAACTCCTCATACCCATACGTCGGATGGAACTGCACGACTTCGATCTGCGGATTGTTGTCGACGTACCCCGCTTGCCCGAGAAGGTAGGCAGCAAGGTGGCGAGCAACGAAGGTCTTGCCCGTGCCGGGAGGTCCCGCCAATACGATCTGCGGACTCGCGTCCCGAAGGCTCTCAACCGTGTTCAGGATCTCGTCCTCAGACCAGTGGATCGCGTTTCTGATCGTCCTGAGTTCCACCTGCCCCGCGTCTTGGAACGCCGGCACCTCGCGGACCGCCGGCTCCGCCGGGGTGCGATTCTGACTGGGAAGTGCGTCGGTAGTCGGAAGGATCGTCAATAGCTCTGACAGCCACCGCAGGTGCCGTTTGATGTCCCCGTCACTCGGGATCCCGTCTCGGCCGTATCTGAAGGCCAGCAGGTTGCCACGAGCGTACTGGGCGCCGAGACCCGGGTCGCGCAGGTCGACATCACGAGTTGCTTCGTCCATCAACGGAGTCCTCGAGGCCGGCGATTCAGATACTCGGCGCCATCCATCTGAAACGTTGACTTCGATGCCGCCCGGATCCAGCTTGGTTACGCCCTGGTTGAGCGACAGATAGGCCGCAGATCCGTCCGCGGCAAACAGGAGCACGACGTACCAGCCGAGGGTTGGTCGGGGCGATTGAGCAGGATCGAAAACCCGTACCCAGGGCACCTTGGCATTGTTGCCGGCCCCGTTGCTTCCCTTCACCTGCGATACATGATCATCCGACGAGGCGAGAAGTGAGGCGAACTCAGTTGCGATTGCGTTGATCAGTTCGCGCCGGCGCGACATCGCGGGCGAAGCCAGGGGGGTGAAGTGGACTTGGAGCTCGAGCACTCCCTGGATCAATTCGCCAAGGCCACGCGGGAGGCTTTGGGGTTCGTCTGTCATGTCGCCAACCTATTGCAGGGGCGAATCCGGTCGGCCGCGCCATCCCGGGCCCGCGGGCAACGAGAGTACGGATCCGAATCAGCGCTTGCCGATCGTCCGACACTGCGATCGACCGCGGTCGCTTCGCTGTACTGAGCGGATGCAATCCCCCGCAGCGAGTACTGGCGGCTCGGACGCCTCGACTAGTAGACGAGTCGCCCCGATACCCGGTGGTCAATGCGCGGACATCGAGGTGAGTGACGGGACCTGAACCCGTTGCTCACTTGACGACATGCCTGTGTGTCATCGCACACGTACATGCCAGGTCGGCCCGCCGCGGCATGATGGGTCGAGTGCGCTCCCCAATCGGCAGCGCAGGGACATGGGGAGAAGCATGGGCTGGCTCGATTGGTTGTTTAGCGGCGGTAACGCGAAGAAGGAGACGGCGGCACCGCGGGTGGCCCCGCCGCCTCCGCTTTCGCGCCCGCCCTACTTCGCCATCATCGACGTGGAGACTACAGGCCTATCCCCGAAGAAGGACCGCGTGCTTGAGCTCGCGGTCGTCCGAGTGGATCAAGGCGGCAACGTCGTCGACGAGTGGTCAACCCGGTTCAACCCCGAGGGGCCTGTCGGCGCAACACACATCCACGGGATCACGCAGGCCGATGTGGCGAACGGGCCCCTTTTCCGCGATGTCGCCGCTTCCGTCGTGCCGTACATCGCGGGGCTGCCCATCGCCGCGCACAACGCGCGCTTCGATCTTGCGTTCCTGCGCGCGGAGTTCAGCCGCGCAGGCTGGGACGTTCCCTGGCTGCCGGCATACTGCACGCTCGACGGCAGCCACCACTACATGCCTGATCTGGACCGCCGTCGTCTGGTCGACTGCTGCTGGAGCGCTCGCGTCCCGCTGAACGGTGCGCACTCGGCCCTCGGCGATGCTCGTGCGACCGCCGGCCTTCTTCGCCACTACCTGCAGGTGCAAGGTCGAGTGGGTCCGCACCCGGCACTTGTCTCGGTGCAAAGTGACGCACGAGGCGTGGTGTGGCCCTCAGGACCCAGCCGGGCACCTCTTGAATTCTTGCCCGACGAGCGGGTCTCGGCTCGGTCGCGTCCGATCAGGGTCACCAAGGCGAAGCCAAAGCAGCCTGCGCTCATCACCCAGCTGTCGAAGCTCAGCCTCCCCGAAGTGCTTGACGAGGGGGCGCCCGTAGGATCACTCACGTACGTCGAAACCCTGCTGGATGCGCTCGAGGACGGCGTCATCTCCGAAGATGAAGCTGCCGCTTTGCAGGACCTCGTCGAGGTCTACGAGCTCAGTGACGCCGATGTGGCTGACGCGCACCAGGCCCTAGTGCTCGCCCTCGCGCACAAGGCGCTCGACGACGGCCACGTTTCCCGCGACGAGCGGACCGAACTCGAGTCCATCGCATCGTCACTGCGACTGTCGGGCGAACTCGTTCCGAAGCTGATCTCCGAGGCAGACGCCGCGCGCGCGACACGGCTCGGCGCGAAACTCGGTCCGCTTCCTGCGGACTGGGCACTCGGGGAGCCGCTGCGCGTCGGCGACAAGGTCGTTTTCACGGGCTTCGATGGGCGCGAACGTGAACGAGCACGGCTGGAGCGGCGAACCCAGGAGCTCGGCGTCCGCGTGCTCGGAACTGTTTCCGGTCTCACCGCGATGCTCGTGAGTGACGGTTCCTTTGCAGGAGGAAAGCTCGCGCGAGCACAGGAACTCGGTACCCGCATCGTTGATCCGGAGACCTACGCCATCTTGGTCAAGCACCTCCAACCCGCCAAGGCCGCGGCACCCAAGCCGAGACGTGCCGCAGCAACGACCACGACCGCCGCCGCTGGGACCACGCCCATCACGGTTCAAACGACCACCTCTCCCGGTGCGATCCGCGCCTGGGGCATCGAGAACGGCTACACCGTCGGAGTTCGTGGCCGGCTTTCGACGGAACTCGTTCAGGCCTACGAGCTTGCGCTGCTCGACGCGCAGAACGAGCCCGCCGGGCCGTAAGCAGATTCTTGAACGGGCGACGCACGGTCCCGGGGCGTTGCGGGCGGCGCCGCAAGGTGCGTCGGCTCGTAATGTCGCGGAGCAGTGCTCGGACGACCCGGCGCCGCTAATCCGAGCGTGTGACCTATCTCCAGATCCAACCCAATCGACGCCGAAGCTCTTTTCGCGCTGAGCGCAGCGGCTGAGGAAGTAGCCTGCGAAGCTCATCGGCGTCAGTCGACACGGGTAGGGCGCAGAACAGTCCGGCGAGCCTGAGCAGCACCGCTGTCTCGGTCGGAGAGAAGGTGAACTTGAAGCCGTGCGCGGCGAGGTTGCGGGCGTTCGACCCGGGGGAGAGTAGAGCGACTCGAACTGCTCGCACCCAATCGGGGTCGAGGCCGAGCTCCTCCAGCTTCTCGATGTAGAAGTCCATGGATGGAAATCGACCTGGCGAGCTCCCTCGCTCCAAGCGATAGATCGCTTCGTCAAGTCGCAGCAAGAGGCCGCGCGCTCCTGCCTCGATGAGCGGTAGCGCGATTCGGGCGGCGTCGGAGTAGCGCTCCTCCCAGAAGAGGCCCAGGGCGGAGGCAAACTCGACGGTCAGGAGCCGGTCGGAACCGTACCGCGCCGTCATGCGGGTGGCGACATCGCTGATCGCGACGGCGCCATATGTTCGCTGGATCTCCCATAGCTCTTCGGCGAGGAGGATCCCGTGGGTGCCGATGACGAGTTGCTCCATTCGGAGGATTTCGCCGTCCTCGAACGCGTCGTTGGTCCTTTCCGGAAGACCATGCACGCCGAACACCGTCGTCGAGAATAGTCCGCGGATACTGCCTTTCGCAGCGTCAAGGGCCACGTTCTTGTTGTGCTCGTACGATCCAGCGGGCGAGGGCGACGCAAGGAATACAGCGAGAGCTTGCTCCCAGGAGCCGGCTCGTGCCACCCGACGGATGTGACTGCGGACTGCCACGGTCGGTAGGCGCTCGGTCGACTCAATGGCCTGCCACCCCATCGCATCGCGCGGGATTGACTGCATCTTGCGGACGGCCGCGTCATACGCGTCGGCGGCACCATGGTCCTTTGCTAGCTGAGCGGCTTTGGAGGCCCAGTGCATCTGGAGGAAGCCTTCGCCGTCCTCGGCGGTCGAGAGATACCGTTCCGTCTGCCGCCGGGTGGCATCAAGTCTTTCTTCTTCGGTGCGGGCCCAACGACGACGACAATCAGCGATCCAATCCGCGGCGTTTGCGTCGCGGTAGCGACTCTCGGCGGCGTTCAGCAAGTCTGAGACCGTCGCTCGCTGCTCATCCGAGGGCACGAATGTGCGGGGCGTTTGGGTCAACATTTCCAGGACGCGGGCCGGTCCACCCGGCGCAGTCTCGGTGTCGAGCAGACGCCTCGCTAGATTGACACCCGCGAGCCAGACATCGGCTTCTGCCGTCATACGTCGCGAACGGGCAATCGAAGCCGCTCGAACGATCACCATCGCTGCGTAGAACGAGTCCGTCGAAGCGCGCTCCGCCGTGTCCAGGTAGCCCGCCACGGTCGCCGATGCGTGCTGAGCGCTGGTATCTGTTCTGGACGTCAGGATCAGATCAGCCAGGTGGCCGCGGACGACCGGCTCCGTGACTGTCGAAAATAGTCCAAGCCACAACCTCACGGAATCGGTCGGTGTATCACTAAGCGGGCGGACTCCCCAGAAGCCCGCGTTCGCGTCCTGAGGCGTAAGCCGCGCCCGACCCTCGCCTGAAGGGTCATCGTCGAGCTCGTATCCAAGGAGCGTCGTCAGCTCACCTTGGAGTAAGGGTGGCAGCGCTTCGAAAACGGCATTCCCGTAACATGCGCCCGCGACGTCGGCCGGTTCGCCCGCGGGACGACCAAGCGCCTCGAGTACGGCAGCAGCCTGAGCCACATGCGCCTCTTGAAATGCGTACCGGTCAGTCACGTATGGTCGCCCTTCTGTTGCAGCTTCAGAGACAGGACGATATGCCATCCCGGGGACAGTTCAAGTCGTAGCGCCGGCTGCCGCTAGCGGAGAGCGTCTTCGTAGGCCGCGAGCCAAACACCGCAGATAATGCGTCGGGCTTGGGCGGCGAACGCAAGTCGAGCGAACCAGCCACCGAGAATGACGAGACCCCCGCTCGTCACCCATCCCAGGAACTCGCCGATGCCACTAGCCGAGAGGGTGGTGCCGACTAGAACCGTCAGTGCAGCGATAACGACGGCGAAGATGGCCGCGGGGGCTTCCGCCCCATTCATGCTGTGGGCGCGTAGCACCCCGAGTACGGCGAGCCGGACGTCGGGTTTGTCTGCGGTATTCGCAATGAAGTCGTTAACACGGGCGGCCGTGAGCGGCGCGTCCGGTCCGGTGGGCAGGTACCGCACCGCTCCCGCCGGCACCCGGTCAGTGAGGTACGGAACGGAAGCAGAGACGAATGGGGAGCGAACCTTCGGCACGGGACCACCCTCGCACCCACGGCTGACATTCCCTCGGAGCCAATCGGGTACTCGAACAAACTGGAGTCCCTGGACTACCCAGCCGCGTGGTCGGACCGTGTGTGAATGCGCCTGCGACGACCCTTCCGCAAGCGCCCGGGGTCGGGGAGTGCCTCCCGCGGTGGCGCGTCCTGGGAATAGTCATACTGACTCGTCAAACCCCTTCGGTGCGTCAGTTCGGTCGCCGAAGGTGCTTCTGCAGTTCGGTCCTGAAAGATGTCTTTGTGTCCGCCATCCACGACCGGTAGAGATCGCGGTCGTTGGGTCGCACAGGTCGCCAATCGTTATTCAAGCCGGTGAAGTCGGGCGGCTGACCGCCGTCCCAGCGAATGTACTCGAGGGCCATCGCTCGCAGCCGATGGATAGACGGCTCCAACATCGCCAACTCCGCGTTGCCTATGTCGACCAGATCGGCTTCGGAGGCCGCGTGGAGCTTGTCATCGATGACGACAGAGCGCGAGGCGCGCCAGGTGTGGGACAAGTCGCGCCAAGCATCTATAGCCACTGCGCTGGGCTGAAACACCAGTTCAGCCTCGCGTTCTGCATCGAGCATGGCCCCGTGATTGGGGTACTCCTCCGAGGTGAGGAGCAGGTGACCAAGATCTCTCGGTCGCATGTCGTAGAGCTCGTCGGTCCAGGAGTAAATGAACCGACCGTACGTGTCAGCTGCTACTGACCGACGCTCCGCGGTGCGAACTTCGCGCTCGGCGGCGAGCTGTTTAGCGGCGAGGTCGCGGTCGTGGCGCAGCTGTCGACGAAGCGCCAACACGGTAGCCACCCCAGCAAGGAGGACGCCGATGAGAGTCTGGAGCGCCCCGGCAGTCCACGCCGGCGAGGCGATGATGCAGCCGAGCTCCGACCACCAGGCCAAGTCCTTGCACATTGTCCGTCGCTATCTGAGTGAGGGAAAGCCGATCCCCCGGCAAGCGAGGGTCGATGCTTCTGCATGTTGAGTCGAGCGACGAGAGTGCGCCTCACCGTGACGAAGCACGCGATCGCAATATAGCGGAGCCCAGGAGTGTCATCGCAACACGCTCACCGTCCCCCGCGACCGTTCCACACCCGCCATCGGTGGCTGGCGGGTGCCGGTTCGAACAGCCCGGCGGAGACATGCGCGACGGCGGCGCCATGGCCGGTAGAGCTCCCGCCAGCCGAGAGAACCACACCGACCCCACCGGGTCCCCGCAGACGAGCCCAACGCGACCCAAGACCCAAGACCCAAGACCCAAGACCCAAGACGAACTGAGGCAACAAGGAAGAGAGAGAAGGAAACAGCGATGCACGCAGGCACCAGGGGTGAGCGACACCCTTTAGAAGCACTCCCCCACATGTACCTCCAACGCAGAAAAATCCCTGGATAGCTGCGAAAACTAAGCATAGTCTTGCGCCGTGCGAGGACGCCTCGAGCGATGGAAGCGGGGTGTCGAATCCCGAGGGGTTCGACAGTCAATCAGCTACGCGTTCGAGGGCACCTGCGATGCACACCAGCAGCACTCTCCCGGCATTGATGCGCTCGAAGCGTACAGCGCGGCCTCCGATTCGACCGTCCTCGATCTCCTCGAAGCGCTCGGGGAGGCGGGGAACATCCACTTGGTCGACAAGTCATACTTCGTGAGTTCCAAGCTTGTCGGGACCCTCTTGGCCGAGAATCCCGATTCCTTGATCCCCGGTCAGCCGCGCGAGTGGGCGGACTATCTGCATTCGGCGGGCCCGCCGGCCGTCGGTCAAGATCGGTGGCGGACGCTGCTGTCCCGATTCAATGAGCTCATCCGGGCATACCGTCGGCGGGAAACGAAGAGGCCCGCGCCGGACAGATTCTTCAACGCTCTGGAGGATGCCTGGCGACACTCGAACGATGAGTATGTAAGTGAACTCCTCCATCAAATGTGGATGGACCGCGAGGATGCGGCTGACCTGGCGAACGCACGGACGTCAGCACTACGGGAGTTCGACCCGATGTGGCCAGCGTTGGTCGCCGTGGCACGTACGTGGACGCTCAGGCTCGGAAACGTGGCACTGGAGTACGTAGCCGACAACTACGGGGACATAGACACGGAGTCCCGGTTCGAGATATTGGAGGCCGTCCGGGTCCCCACGCTCATCACGGGTCGAGTGCACTACGGCGTCGATCTCCGGGACCTACGATTCGTGGACTCCAAGTTGGATGCACGTGTCCAGGTCGCTGACATCCTGGCGGGAGTGGCCCGAGAGATGGCGAGCCTCGCGATGAGCGGGATCTTCGACAACGAGTTGCAGGTTCGCGCCCATCAGATGTTGGACTTCAACGTGATGTGTTCGACCGGCTCGCCCTTGGACGTCTTGGTCGAGCGTCGCCCTGTTCGTTACATGACCGAGTGGATGGCGTCGGGCGAACACGCCCCCTGAGGTTCCGGGCCCCGGAGCTCGGTCGGACTAGACGAGATCAGCGGGACGGCGGCACACGTGCCCGGTAATGCCCGCGGTGGTGAACGGTCATGCGCCAGACGCATGTCCTTAACCCGAGTCCCAAGTTGGCGATGGCGGACCAAGGGAAGAATCGCGCGCCCTCCACGCCGGAACCACCAAGGCGCTCTCCTCGACCGTCGTGGGTCGGCGTTATGGGCCCGGGCGCGTCGTCGGGCCCGCGACCCGAAACACCGATGATGCTCACCCCCTCGACCTGGATGCGAATCTCGTATCGCAACTCTTCGCCGCCTTGACCGTCGTCGTAGCGAATGGGATGAGCCAGATTTATTGCGACGATATCCCCGACCTTCACGTCTAGCGGTGCGTCCTCCATGCGCTGACGAAATCGGATACCGCTGCTGCGCCTCACGTCGTTACCCAATCCATGCGGCAGGATGGGCCCCGTCTGCGCAACGAACATGATGGGGGCCATCGTGCGGGTTTCTGAGTTCTATCGGCTTGGCATTACGCAGCCCTCGCTTGAATTCGTCGATGTCGACGTAACGGGTGACACCAGAGTGTTCGTTGACCCCCACGCGTTC
The DNA here is from genome assembly GCF_950097975.1 of Microbacterium sp. T2.11-28. Taxonomy (GTDB): domain Bacteria; phylum Actinomycetota; class Actinomycetes; order Actinomycetales; family Microbacteriaceae; genus Microbacterium. Next base: position 1,029 of record NZ_CATNHF010000002.1, on the reverse strand, counting down.
ACCACAATGGAGAGCGATTGGGCGCGCGAGTGCGTCAGTCTTCTTCAAGACTTTTACGGCGAACTATTGGCAGCCGTCAGAGCGTCACACCGAGCGCGAGCGATGTACCTGCTCGGACGACTGGGCGAATCGAACGAAGCACACCTCGGCCTGTCGAGTGCGCAAGCTCGCGGTAGTGGCGTTGCGACGGGCATTGCAGCCGACATCTACGACGCTCTCGGGATGAGCAGCGCGGTCGTATCGGGGATCCTCAGCGAAGTTCAGGAGACGGTCTTGTTCGTTGATGGCGTCGGGCACGACCGAGTCTCCGATATGACCATCAACATCATCCGCAGCCAGTTGATCAAGTTCACCCAGGACGTGTGCTCTCTGTACGGCATCCCAATGGTGCAGCGACTCGACTCAGGCTGGATGTGGGACCGTCGAACGCAGTCGTGGGTGACTGACCATGTCGACCTGCCGATGCCAAATGGCAAGCTCTTGCTAGTTCCGCTAGCTGTCGTCCGCAAGTCCCCCACCTTTGACCCAGGCGACTATCTCTCGCACTTCGTCCTGCCCTACCTTCAGCAAGTCGAACTCGACAGTGCTCACTCAACTCTCGTTCGCCGGCGAACTTCTAGACGCTTGCGCGGCGAACGGTTCGTCACGAAGAAGTCCATTCTGGAGCGCGACCCAAAGCCTCGGAAGCACTGGAACAACGAAGTCACGGACCGGAAGCCGGACCTGCTGGAGGACTATCGCCGCGCCAAGTCAGGCATAACCGAGCCACCCGGACATGACGACATCGCTTCAGCCTTCGGGACGCCCCTGTGCGTCAGGATGGGGTGAGACACCAGCACTGCTGACCTTCGCACTGCACGGGGCGAGAACGGACCAATACTGAGATGACGATGACGGTTGCTGACGTCGGCACCGATGATGGGGCTATGGCTCCTCGTGCTGACCGGCCCAAGAGGCGGACGTTCACCGCCGAGTTCAAAGCGGCGATCCTGGCCGAGTACGACGCCGCGGACCGCTCTGGGCGTGGGG
>NZ_CATNHF010000001.1 GCF_950097975.1 Microbacterium sp. T2.11-28 | reverse complement strand
GCATCGAGGTGGTGCAGATCAACGGCGGCGTGACCGTGAACCGCCGTGTCGGCATGGCGTCGGCGACGGCGACCACGATCGCGCAGAAGGCCGGGGGCGTGGTCACCCTGCTCCCGAGCCCCGCGATCCTCGAGCACGCCTCGACGCGACGGGCGATCGAGGCGGACCGCATGGTGGCGCCGATCCTCGACAGGGCGCGTGCCGCGTCGGCGCTCGTCTTCAGCGCCGGTCCCGTGACGCCCGCCTCGGTGCTCGTCACGAGCGGATACCTCGCCCCGGCACGGATGCGGGAGCTCGCCGAGAAGGGTGCCGTGGGCGACGTCGTCGGGCGGTTCGTGGACTCCGACGGCCACATCGTCGACCACGAGCTCGACGAGCGCACCCTGGGTCTCACCCTCGACGACCTCCGCCGATCCGATGCGGCGATCGCTGTCATCAGCGGCGCCGCCAAGCGGGCCGTCGCGCTCGCCGTGGTCGCCAACAACTACTGCTCCGTGCTGGTCACCGACGAGGCGACCGCCACCTACCTGCTCGAGGAGAAGAACCGATGACGACTTCCGAGGCCCCGCCGCCCCTGCTGCAGATGCGGGGCATCCGCAAGACCTTCCCGGGCACGGTCGCCCTCGCCTCCGTCGACCTCGACGTGCACGCGGGGGAGGTGCACTGCCTGCTGGGCGAGAACGGCGCGGGCAAGTCGACGCTCATGAAGATCCTCGCCGGCAGCTACATCCCGGACTCCGGGGAGATCCGCATCGACGGCGAGCCCGTGCAGTTCTCCCATCCGCTCGACGGCATCAAGGCGGGCATCTCGGTCATCTACCAGGAGCTCGACCTGTTCGCCGACCTGACCGTCGCGCAGAACCTGTTCCTCGGCCACTCGCCGAGCACCGGCGGTGTGGTCCACCGCAGGGAGCGCCGCCAGGCTGCCCGGGAGTACCTCGACCGGGTGGGCGCCACCTTCTCGCCGGACGCGCGGGTGGCCGACCTCCCCATCGCCGACCAGCAGCTCACGGCGATCGCACGGGCTCTCACGACCGACGCGCGCATCATCGTCATGGACGAGCCGACCGCGACCCTCGGTGAGGCCGACGTCGAGAAGGTGTACGAGGTGATCCGGCGCCTCGTCGCCGACGGGCGCGCCGTCATCTACATCTCGCACCGCCTCGACGAGATCGAGGCGATCGGATCGCGGATCACGGTGCTCCGCGACGGCGTCAACGCGGCGAAGTACCCCGTGGCGGGCACCGACCCCGAGCGCTGGATCTCCGACATGATCGGCGACAAGAAGAGCGAGCTCACCGAGCACCGCGAGCGGCGCACGCTCGACGGCGAGTTCGCCCTGGAGATCGATCGCGTCACCATCCCGCGCGTGCTGGACGTCCGCGACGTGTCCGTGCGCGCGGGCGAGATCCTCGGACTCGCCGGCCTCGGGGGCGCGGGGCGCACCACGCTGCTGGCCTCGGTCTTCGGAGCGCAGAAGGCGCAGATGCAGCTGCGCGTCTTCGGCCGTCCGGTGAGGATCGGCTCGGTCCGCGACGCCGTGCGGCACCGCTTCGGACTCGTGCCCGAGAGCCGCAAGACCCAGGGGCTCCTGCTCGGCCTCTCGGTCGCCCGCAACGCCGGTCTCGCGGCGCTCCGCGGCGGCCCGGCGCTCTTCCCGCGCGAGCGCGAGCAGCGCCGCACCGGGCCGATCCTCAAGCAGCTCTCCGTCAAGGCGGCCAGTCCGCACCAGGAGATCCGCCTCCTGTCCGGCGGCAACCAGCAGAAGGTGGTGCTCGCGAAGTGGCTCGCCCGCGACACGCGCATCCTCCTTCTCGACGAGCCGACCCGCGGTCTCGACATCGGCGCGAAGGCGGACCTGTACCGCCAGGTGCGCCTGCTCGCCGAGGGGGGAGCCGCCGTGCTCGTCGCCTCGAGCGAGCTCAACGAGCTCATGGCGAACGCCGACCGCATCGTGGTCCTCCACGAGGGACGCAAGGTGGGCGAGTTCGACCCGCTCATCGACTCCGAACAACACATCAGCCACGCGATCATCAGCGGAAAGGCATCATGAACGACTCCCCGACGACCGCGGCGGTCGAACCGCCCACCCTCTCGACGCAGACGCTCGCGGCGCGCCCGACGTGGCGCCAGCGCGGATCGATGTGGCTGATCAAGGGCAATCTGCTCATCGTCTTCGTCGTGATCTGCGCGATCGCGGCCCTCCTCAGCCCCGAGTTCCTGACGACCCGGAACCTCGCCAACCTGCTGCAGCAGTCGAGCCTCACCGGGATCATCGCGATCGGGATGACGCTGGTCATCCTGACGTCGGGCATCGATCTGGCCGTCGGCTCCGTCGCCGCCCTGAGCGGCATGATCGTCGCCGTCCTCCTCGACGGGTCCGTGCCCATCGCCTTCGCGATCCTCGCCGCGCTGGCGGTCGGCGTGGCCGTCGGCCTGCTGATGGGTGCGGTCTCCGCATGGATCCGGCTGCCGGCGTTCATCGTCACGCTCGCGGGCCTCACCGCCGTCCGCGGGTGGTCCTACACGCTCACCGACGGCCGGCCGGCGGGGTCGAACCTGCCCGAGGCGTTCACCATCATCGGCGGCGGCTACCTCGGCATCCTTCCGCTCACGGGTGTCATCTTCATCGCCGTGACCATCATCACGGGGCTGATCCTCCGCTACACGACGTTCGGCGAGTACGTCTACGCGGTCGGCAGCAACGAGGAGGCCGCGCGGCTGTCGGGCGTGCCGGTGAAGTGGATCAAGGCCTCCGTCTTCGGCTTCTCGGGGCTGACGGCCGCGCTGGCGGGCATCCTCCTCACCAGCCGGCTCACGATCGGCCAGCCGACCGCGTTCCAGGGCGCGGAGCTCGACGCGATCGCGGCGGTGGTGCTCGGCGGCACGAGCCTCTTCGGAGGCCGCGGCGGCGTCGGCGGCACCTTCATCGCCGTGCTGCTGCTGTCGGTGCTGAAGAACCTCTTCAACCTGCTCGGGATCGGCTCGTTCGTCCAGATGATCGCCACCGGCGTGATCCTCGTGCTGGCCCTGATCCTGAACCGCTTCCTCGACAGCCGCGCCGCGGCCGTCGCCCGATGACGTCTTCCGACGGCATCCCGAGACACCCAGGAGATCAGATGACCACGCAGGATCTGGCGCGCTTCGTCGACCACACCCTTCTCAAGCCCGAGGCGACCCCGGCGGATGTCGCGGCCGTCGTCGCCGAAGCGGCCGAGCTCGGCGCATACAGCGTGTGCCTCTCGCCCTCGGCCCTTCCGGTCGATGTGCCCGAGGGGCTGCTGCTCACCGCGGTCGTCGGGTTCCCGAGCGGCAAGCACCATTCGTCGATCAAGGCGGCGGAGGCGGCGCTCGCCGTCGACCAGGGCGCCGACGAGATCGACATGGTGATCGACGTGGGAGCCGCCGTGGCGGGCGCCTTCGACGCCGTCGAGGCCGACATCCGCGCCGTGCGCGAGGCCGTGCCCGCCCCCACGGTGCTGAAGGTGATCATCGAGTCGGCGGCGCTCTCCGACGAGGCGATCGTCGCCGTGTGCCGCGCCGCCGAGGCGGCGGGCGCCGACTTCGTCAAGACCTCCACGGGCTTCCACCCCGCCGGCGGGGCGTCGGTGCACGCGGTGACGCTCATGAAGCAGACGGTCGGCGACCGTCTCGAGGTCAAGGCGTCCGGAGGCGTGCGCAGCCGCGCGGAGGCCGAAGCCATGCTCGCGGCGGGTGCCACGCGCCTGGGGCTGTCGTCGACGCGGGCGATCGTCAACGCCGAGGACGCGGCCGGCGACTACTGACGGCCCGGCCCCGTGACGGCGCCGGGATCGCATCCTGGTAGGATCGATCCTTGGAAGTGTGTCCGAGCGGCCTAAGGAGCATGGCTGGAATCCATGTATACGGTTCTCCCGTATCGCAGGTTCAAATCCTGTCACTTCCGCCACAGATGAAGAGCGCCACCCCCGACTCGGGGTGGCGCTCTTCGCTTTCCGCTGCCGGTCTCACACGGTGCGCACCGCGCCGGTCACCATGCCGACCAGCTGCTCGCCGGTCACCTCCTCGGTGCGGGTGCCGCCCACGACGCGGCCCCCGCGCATGACCCACACCTGCTGCGAGAGCCGCTTGACCTGCTCGAAGTTGTGCGACACGACCAGCACCGTCTTGCCGCCTTCGACGACGCGGCGTATGAGCGCCTCGACCTGCGCGGTCTCGTTGAGGCCGAGCGCGGCGGTCGGCTCGTCGAGGATGATCATGTTCTTCGCCCACATGACCCCGCGGGCGATCGCGACCGCCTGCCGCTGTCCGCCCGACAGCCGCTTCACCGACCGGCCGACGCCCGGCACGTTGACGGCGAGGTCGGCGACGAGCTCGGCGGCGCGCCGCTTCATCTCCCCGCGCCGGAGGAACCGGAATCCCGGGACGCCGGCGACCAGCTCCCGGTCCATGTACATGTTCTGCCAGACGCTCAGCTGATCGCTGAGGGCGAGGTCCTGATAGACGGTCTCGATGCCCTTGTCGCGTGCGTCGCGCGGCGACGAGAAGCGCACCGGCTCGCCGTCGATGCGGATCTCTCCCTCGTCGGGCGTGTACAGGCCCGTGAGGCATTTGACGAGCGTCGACTTGCCGGCGCCGTTGTCGCCGACGATGGCGGTGATCTCGCCCGCCTTGATGGTCAGCGACGCGCCCTTGAGCGCGTCGACGTTGCCGAACGACTTGTGGATGTTCTCGACGACGATCTTGTCGGTCACTTCCGCCCCCTCATGAGTGTGGCCGCGGCGATGACGACGATGCCGATCATCAGCGGCGAGTAGAAGGCGCTCACGCCGAGCAGCGTGAGGCCGGACTGCAGGAAGGTGAGGAGGATCGCCCCGATCACCGGTCCGTAGATGGTGGCCCGTCCGCCGAACAGGCTCACTCCGCCGAGCACGACCGCCGCGATGGCCTTCAGCAGGTAATCGGTGTTGGTGGCGGGCTGGCTGGAGCCGATGTACGAGGTGAGCATGATCGCGCCCACGCCCGCCATGCCGCCGCAGATCATGTAGCCGGCGAGCTTGATGCGCGGCACTTTGAGTCCCATCGCCTTCGCCGCATCGGGGTTGTCGCCGACGGCGAGCAGGTGGGTGCCGAACCTCGTGCGGAACAGCACGACGTGCAGCACGACGGCGATCGCGATCGCGATGAGGAAGTTGATGCGAATGCCGCCGATGTTCGCGGTGCTGATGGCGGTGAGCGCACGCTCGGGGATCTGCACGGGCTTGCCCTGCGAGATGATGAGGCTCAGCCCCATCACCACGCTGAGCGTGCCCAGAGTGACGATGAAGTCGGGAATCCTGACCCAGCCGATGAACGTGCCGTTGATCGCGCCGACGGCCAGGCCGGTCAGCAGGGCGATCCCGCAGCATGCGATCAGCGGAAGCCCCGACTGGTAGGCCGTCGCGAGGGTGACGCTGCCGAGGGCGACCGTGGCCGCCAGCGACAGGTCGATCCCCGCGAGGGTCACGGCGAAGGTGGCGCCGAGAGCCAGCACGATCGGGATGGTGGCATCCGCGAGCATGCTCGTGATGCTCGGCCATGACAGGAATCTCGGGTTGATCGAGCCGAGCACGACGGCGAGCACGATGAGCGCGACCGGTGCCGCGAGCTTCATCCACGTCTCTTCCGACGTCAGGCTGCGGCGGACGGCCTGGGCCGCCTCGTCCACGCTCGGGCGGGTGCGGGTGGGTGTCTGGGTTGTCATGGGTGAGGATCCCCGTCTCTGGTCTCGGGTGGTCGGGGGTGGACGGGTCGGCCGCTCGGGCCGGACCGGCCACCCCCCCCGGGGTCGGCNGGGTGTGGGTGGGGGGGGGGGGGGGGTGGGGGGGGGGGGCGGGGGGGGCGGCCCCCCCCCCCCCCACCGGGGTCGGCTTACTCGAACGGGTTGGGCACGTCGAAGCCCTCCGGCGGTGCCGGGAAGGCGTCGAGGGCCGCCTGCGCGTTGTCCTTGTCGACGATGAGGACCGGGGTCTCCACGTTGTCGGGGATGTCCGCTCCGCCCATCGCGGCCACGCACGCCTGCACCGACTGGACGCCCATCAGGTACGGGAACTGCTCGATGGCGGCCGGCTGGCCCCCGGCGACGATGTCGGCGAGCTGGTCCTTCGTGCCGTCGATGCCGACGACGGCGACCTCGCCGGTCTTGCCGGCCTCCTCGACGGCCTGCTGGATGCCCATCGCCATGTCGCCCGACGGGGTGAAGAAGCCCTTGATGTCGGGGTTCGCGATGAGGATCGTCGCGGCCGCGCTCTTGGCCTTCGCCTTGTCGAAGTCCGCGGCGACCGTCTGGGTGATCTCCAGCTTGCCCTCGACGGCCTTCTCGAAGCCGGCCAGGCGCGCGATGTTGCCCGGGTCGGCGACGAGACCGCCGATGAGCGCCACCTGCGAGCCCTCGTCGACCAGGCCGAGCATGGCCTCGCCGCCCGCGGCGCCCGCGGTCTCGTTGTTCGTGCCCACGTACGTCGTGACGTCGACGCCCGCGTCGGCGGCGGCGTCCAGATCGATGGGCAGGTCGAGGTTGACGATGGGCGTCCCCGCCTCGGACACCGGCACGAGACCGGTGAGGAGGTTCGTCTGGCTCGTCGGGTTGACGACGTAGCAGTCGTACCCGGCGGTGACGAGGGCGTTCAGCTTCGAGGCCTGCCCGGAGTCGTCGGTGACGTTCTCGGCGGCGACGACGGTCAGCTCCACGCCCGCCTCGTCGGCGGCGGCCTGGGCGCCTTCGGCCATGGCGCCGAAGTAGGTGTTGTCCAGCGGCTTGATGACGAACGCGATCTTGCCGCCTCCGCCGGCACCGGGCTCCGAGGCGCCCGGCTCCGAGCCGGTGGGCTCGCCGGCGCCCGCGCAGCCGGCGAGGGCCAGCGCTAGGATTGTCGCCGTCGCAGCGGCCGCTCCCGCGGTCCGCTTCCTGATGATCGTGGTCATGTCTCTCCTTCGAGTGTGTGATTCGTTCTCTGGTGCGACGCGGCTGGCCGCAGTGTTCGCTTTGCTGGCACACTGCGGTCAGCTGACCCGTCCGTCGCCGACGGGAGTGTCACGGGCCCGCGAGCGGCCCCATCATCAGCGGCGCCCGCGTGAGCGGGATGCAGCCGCAGGTCGTGCCGAACTCGATGTCGATGTCGACGCTGACGTTGCGCGGCGGCAGGGTCGGGTCCTCCGTGCGCTCGGACAGGAGCTTCATCGCCTTCGCCGCGACGGTCTGGACCGGGATGACGCCCTGCGTCGGCTTCAGGCCCGTCACGGTCGCCTCCCCGATCGAGTCGATCGTGGTCACCAGGACGTCGCGCGGAATGTGGAGCCCCAGCCGGGCGATGGCCGCCATCGCCCCCCAGAACATGCGGTTGTTGGTGGTGAACACGCCGAACGGCGGCGTCAGCGTCGAGAAGAGCTCGAGCGCGCCCGCGGCGGCGTCGTCGGGGGTCGTGTGCCCGGCGCTCACGTGCAGGTCCAGCCCGGCGGCGTTCATCACCCGGGTGTAGCCGCTCTGGCGGTCCCGCACGTTCGAGACGGCGGTGTTTCCCGCGAGCAGCGCGACCTGCGAGAGGCCGTGGTGGGCCACGAGGTGGCCGACCAGGCGCTCGGCGGCGCGGCGATTGCCCGCGAGCACGTGGTCGGCGCTCTTGCGCACCGAGGGCACCGTGCGATCGACGATCACGGTGGGGATCTCGGAGACGGCGTCGGGAAGGCTCGGCGCCCCGCTGGGCAGCACGATGAGCCCGTCGACGCGCTGCTGGCGGAACGTGCGCAGGTAGCGCTCCTCCTGATCCGCCTCCTCGTCGGAGTCGCCGAGCAGGAGCGTGGGGGAGGTCGGGGCCAGCCGCTCCTCGATCGCGCGGGTCAGCAGCGCGAAGAAGCCGTTGCGCACGTCGGGGATGATGAGGCCGATGAAGCCGGAGCGCTTGGTGCGCAGCCCCGTGGCGGCGGCGTCTCCCACGTAGGCCAGCTCGTCCACGGCCGCCATGACCTTCGCCCGCATCGCCGGCGCCACGTACGCCTCGCCGTTGAGGACGCGCGAGACCGTCTTGGTCGACACGCCCGCGTGCTCGGCGAGGTCGACCAGCCGCGCGGGGCGGCGCAGGCCTCGCGGCGTCCCGGCGTCGGTGGGGGCGCTCATGATGACCACCCAGACGGCGATGACGTACGCATAGAGCGGGGCTCCTCTCTCAGCCACGGCGCAGGGCGCCCTGAGACTCGGGATCTGACGTGGGGACGACGGTCGACAGCGGGACGGTGTCGGCGGGCGGATACTGCTCCGGTGTCCACCATCCTGCCGCCACCCCCGCCAGCAGGCCCGCGCCGCGCGAGACCGCCTCGCGTTCGGACGCCATCGCCAGCGGGTGCCGTGCGCGGCGGAGCTTCGCCTCGACCCAGCGCCGGCTGCGCAGCCCGCCGCCGATGAGGAGGGTGGGGCCCGACACCCCGCTGAGCTCGCGCAGGCGCGCCTCGGCGTCGGCGGAGGCGGAGGCGTAGCCCTCGAGCGTCGCCGCCCAGGCCTCCTCGGCCGGCAGCTCCAGCACCTCGGCGGGGATCCGGCCGTCCTGCATGGCGACGAGCGTCTCGAGGCTCAGCGGCTCGGCCTCCACCCGGATGGCGCGGAACTCGATGTCGTCGCGCTTGACGCGCAGCGCCCGCTGCAGGTGGCGCGTGGCGAGCCCGGGACGCAGCGTCTCCCACAGGAGCATGTGACGGGGCGTGCCCGGCCAGGCGGTCACGGTCAGGTCGCCGAGCTGTCCCGGCCAGGCCGGATGGGGCAGATCGGGCGCCGCGGTCCACGACACGACCAGCGGCTCGCCGGTGCCCATGGAATCGATCACCTCGCTGCGGTCGCCGCCCGCGCCGATGACGCCCACCGGGTGATCGTGACCGGCGATCGTGACGGGGATGCCGGCGGGCAGGCCGCTCCACGCGGCGCCCTCGGCCGAGACGTGCCCCAGCGCCGTTCCCGCGATGCGCGCGGGAGCCCAGACGAGGGAGTCGAGCCCGACGTGGGCGAGGATCTCGCGGTCGTACTCGCCGCGGGTGGGGTCGTAGGCGCCGCTGGTGGCGGCGAGGGACTGCTCCTGTGCGAGGGCGCCCGTCAGGCGCCACACCGTCAGCCCGGCCACGCCGGTCCAGGTGCCCCGCGCGTCGTAGCCGTTGCGGGCGAGCCAGCCGAGCTTGGCGATGCTCGTGACGCTGCGCGCCTGGCGGCCGGTGCGGCGATGGATCTCCGCCTCGCCGAACTCGGCGAGCAGTTCGTCGACGATCTCGCCGCCGCGCTCGTCGTGCCAGGCCACGAGGGGGAGGTCGCTCGGACCGTCGGCGTAGATGGCGGTCCCGGTCTCGCCCATGCTCGCCACGCCCACGGCGGCGATGCGGGTGGCGAGGACGCCGAGGTCCTCGATGGCGGCGCGGATGGCGGCGAACAGCGCGTCGGTGGACATCTCGACCCCGAAGGCGCCGGCGGCGAAGGGCGTGGGTGCCACGCCGATTCCGAGGGAGCGGCCGTGACGGTCGATCGCGTTCGCCTTGATCGACGACGTGCCCAGGTCGATGCCCAGCAGCAGCTCGTCGCGCATCCTCACTCCTCGTCTTCCTCGACTCTGCGGACAATCTCTGTCCATCGATGGACAAACTAACACCCGCCACCTAGTCTGTCTACCGTTGTCAGAAATTGTCGCCCGTCGCTGCAGACGGGCAGGAGGAACGGAGGACGGGCTCTTGGCTCTCATCACTCTCAGGGCGGCGCTGGATGCCGCACGCGCAGGAAGCTACGGTGTCGGAGCCTTCAACGTGACCGATCTCGCACAGGCCGAGGCGGTGCTCGACGCCGCGGCGTCCACCGACTCCCCGGTCATCGTGCAGACGATCGCGGGGGCTTCCGTCCACGGTCGCGACGAGCTGTTCTGGCAGGCGCTCGTCGGCCTCATCGGCAACTACCCGGACGTCCCCGTGGTGCTCCACCTCGATCACGGCGCCTCGTACGACGACTGCGTCCGGGCGATCGGCGCCGGCTTCACGAGCGTGATGATCGACGGGAGCATGCGCGACCACGTGACCCCCGCCACGTTCGAGGAGAACGTCGAGGTGACGCGCCGCGTGGTCGAGTACGCCCATGCCCGCGGCGTCTCGGTGGAGGGCGAGCTCGGCACGATCGGCGGTTCCGAGGACGGCGGCGCCAGCAGCAAGGCCATCATCCTCGCCGATCCCGACGAGGCCGAGCGCTTCGTCGCCCAGACCGGCGTCGACGCGCTCGCCGTGGCGATCGGCACCTCGCACGGCGCCTACAAGTTCACGAGCCCGCCCGACGGCACCGTGCTGCGCATGGACCTCATCGAGGAGATCGCCTCGCGGATCCCCGACACGCACCTCGTGATGCACGGCTCGTCGTCGCTTCCCGCCGACCTCCGCGAGACGATCAACGCGCACGGCGGCAGGCTCCCCGAGTCCTGGGGCGTCCCCGAGACCGAGAAGGCGCGCTCGACGAAGCTCGGCATCCGCAAGATCAACCAGGGCATGGACTCGCACATGGCGCACAGCGCCGCCGTGCGCACCTATCTCGACGCCGACGGCATCGGCGTCGACCCGGCCCTCTACGGCAAGCCCGGCCGCGAGGCGATGCAGCGCATCGTCGCCGATCGGATGCAGGTGTTCGGCCAGGCCGGTCAGTCCTACCGCCACCGCTGAGCGGACCGCGGGGGCGGGTGTCCTGCGGAACGCCCGCCCCCGCGCGAGTCCCGCCGCGGGGACGCCGTCGTATGCGACTCAGTCGGAGACGACCGGCGCCGAGCCGGCGAAGGCGGAACCCGGCCGCACGACGAGCGAGCGCGGGAGGAGCACGGCCATCGCACGCGCTGCCGGCGTCGCGGCGGCCAGCATCGCGGCGCGCGCCGCCTCGGCATCGTCCGCCAGCGCGGCCGCTCCGAGGCCGTCGCGGGAGTAGCTGGCGCGCTCGATGCCCGCCACCAGGCGCGAGACCTCGGCTGCCGGGGCGTGGTGCGATGCGACCAGCCGGGCACCGAACGCCCGGGGCGATTCGGCGGCCGGCGCCGTCACGCCCAGATCGATGGCCGCCTCCTGGAGCATCCGCCACGCGGCGCCCGCGTCGCCCTCGGCGGCCCGGCGGCCGAGACTGCGGCGGCGCAGGGTGCGCAGGACGAGCGGCAGCACGCCGACGAGGATCACGCCGCCGACCGTCAGCAGGTACGGCCGCAGATCGACCAGGCGGAGCGTCGAGCCCGCGGCGTCGGTCGGCCCGTCGTCCGGCCGCTCGTTCGGCGCCGCCGAGGCCGTCGACGTGGGGGTCGTGGTCGGCGTCGGGCCGGAGATGTCCTCGCCGCCGTCGTCCTGACCCGCCTCGCTGGCCGGCAGGAAGCGCGTCTCGTTGCCGAGGCTCTTGGTCGGCTCGAAGGGCACCCAGCCGACGCCCTCGAAGTGCACCTCGGGCCAGGCGTGGAGCTGGCCGGTGGTCACCTCGGCCACCCGCTGCCCGTCCTCGGTGTCCCCGGTGTAGGTGCCGGGCAGGAATCCGACCACGATGCGCGAGGGCATGTCGAGGGCGCGCGCCATGAGGGCGAAGGCGCCGGCGAAGTGGATGCAGTAGCCCTCCCTCACCTCCAGGAACGCGGCCACGGCATCCGATCCCGTGCCGTCGAAGCCTTCGAGCACGGGAGCGCGCAGCGAGTAGGTGAAATCGGGGCCGCGGAACCAGTCCTGGAGGGCGGTGAGCCGGTCGTAATCGGTCCGGGCGCCGGCGGTGACCTGCTCGGCGAGCTCGGCCACCCGGGCGGGCGTGGAGTCGGGCAGGCCGCGCACGTCGACGTTCAGCCCGTCGGCATCCGCCTCGGCGGCGCGGATCTGCTCGAGGGTCGGCCGCGGCACCTGCGAGACGACCTCGTAGCGCTGCCCCTGGGTGCTGGCCTGACCGCTCAGCACCGTGCGGCTGTAGGGGACCGTCCGCCACAGTCCCTCGAGACCGTCGACCGAGACGGCCGGGTAGGAGACGGGGAGGTAGGACGAGGACAGGTTGGAGATGGCGATGTTGGTGCGGTACTGCGTGACGCGGATGCCCTCGTCGACGACCACCGGCTCCATCCCCTCGTCCCACAGCGACACCGACCGCACCCGGTCGGGTCGCCAGATCTCGCCGTCGAACTCCGAGAGGGTCGCCACCCGCAGGTAGGGGAGAGTGGGTCCGTCGGTGCGGACGGTGAGCACGGCGACGTCGCCGCGCCGGCGCAGGTCGTTGCCGAGGTCGAGCGTCGGATCGATCGTCGCGAGGGCTCCGCTGCCCGAGCCCGCCGCGATCGGCGCCGGCAGCGCGGGCGCGCTGATCAGGGTCGCCACGACGGTGACGACCCCGATCGTCGCTGCGACGGCGGTCACCCCGGCGGAGCTTCCCGGCTCGGGCGCCTCGCGCGTCCGCGTCTCGGCGCGGATCAGGGCCAGGACCGCGGCGGCGAGGATTGCGAAGCCGAGGACGTTCATGCCGCTCGGCACCGCGATCGCCGGGATCAGCCAGACGGCTACCAGGGCGATGGATGCCAGCAGCGGCATACGCGCGGTCAGCACGACGTGGTCGAGCGCGATCGTGAGCGCGCCGATCGCCGCGACGATGACGAAGCTGAGGGCTGCGGAGGCCTCCATGGGCGCGACGCCCAGCAGGATCTCGGCCGAGGCCTGCTGGATGGCGGTGGTGACCGCATCGACGACGTCCGGGGTGGGGATGAGGCCGAGGAACGCGTCGCGCGCGAAGAAGACAGCCGTCACCGCCCCCGCCCACACCACGACCTCGGCCAGGGTCACGCCGACCGCGGGCACCCGCAGGCGCCGCATGGTCGCGCCGACGGCGAGCAGCCCGGCCGACATCGCCAGCGCGCCGAGAAGCCACGGGCCGGGCGACACGACGCCCAGCAGCGGCGCGATGGCGGCGCACAGGCCGAGCCACAGCATGATCGACAGCCGGCGGTCGCCGCGGCGCAGCGGCCGGGCCGTCGCCGGGCGCCCGGCGCGGGTCTCAGCGAGCGACACGTCGGCCTCCCCGGTCGGCCGTGGCGCTCCACACCGCGGCGAGGTCGGCGCCGGGCGGGATCGCCGCGACCCGCCATCCGGTGTTCTCGGCCCGATCGGCGGCGTCGTGGATGGGCGCCACCGTCAGCAGCACCGGAAGCGAGCTGTGGTGGGGGAGCGCGGCGAGCGCATCGGCGTCCGCGTCCTCGAACCGGCCGGTGACCACGACCAGCGGGCCGGTCTGCACCCCCGCGAACAGGCGGACCAGCGGGGCGAGGTCGCCCGCGCGCCGGTGAGCGGTGACCGATGCGAAGGAGGTCACCAGGCGATCGACGCCGGACGCGTCGCCGCCCTCGATGGGCTCGGCGAGCTCCACGCCGTCCACATCGATCACGGTCACGCGGTAGCCCTCGCGCACGAGCCGAGCCGCGACCGACACGCACGCGGTCACGGCCGCCTCGAAGCCCGAGTCCCGCCCGGGCGCGCGCAGGGCCTCGTCGGCCCACCGGGTCGATGCGCGGTCGAGCACGACCACCGCCTCGGGCGTGGTCTCCTGCTCCTCCTGACGCACCATCAGCTCGTCGCGGTGCGCGCTGGCGCGCCAGTGGATGCGCCGCATCGAGTCGCCGGGGACGTAGTGGCGGGGGATCAGGTTGTCGGCGCCCTGACCGAGCTGGTTGGTCGTGGAGTGCATGCTGCCACCGGCCTCGCCGGGCAGATCGGTCAGCGCGCTCAGCTCCACGACCTGCGGGGCCACGGTGAGCAGCGACACGTCGCCGACGGTGCTGCGTCGCCGTGCGAAGCCGAACGGGTCGGTCGAGATGACCGTCAGCGGTCCGACCGGGTGGATGCCGCGCCGGGCCGGCGTGAGCGCATAGCGGAGGTCGATCGCCCGGGCGCCCAGACGGACTCCCGAGGCGGTCGCGGGGAACGTGCCGGCAGCATCGCCGGTCATCCCGGGCGGCAGGGCCTCGCGCCAGCGCCCCTGCGCGACCGGCAGCGGCGAGCGGATCTGCACCTGGGCGCGGACGGACACCTCCTGCCCCACCGTGGCGACGTCGGGAGTGAACGAGCGGCGCACGGTCTCGCTGCGGCGCATCACCGACAGCGTGACGACGCTCGCAGCGACGACGACCAGCAGCAGCACGCTCACGTAGATCAGCTCCGGCACGACGAACTCGTGCGCGAGGATGAAGCACACGACGCCCAGGACGACGGCACCGGTGCCCCGGAGCGTGAGCGGCCAGCGATCCACGGCGATCCTCAGCGGGTGGCCAGCGGGACCCGCACCGAGTCCGCGATCGTGCGCAGCACTGCGGCGATGGCGTCGGAGGATGTGCGTCCGCGCGTGGCGCTCGTGCCGCGGGCGGCGATCATCCGGTGCGCGAAGACCGGCTCGAGAAGGGTCGCCACGTCGTCGGGGATGACGAACTCGCGGCCGTCGAGCGCCGCCCACACCTTCGCGGCGCGCACGAGCTGCAGGGTCGCGCGGGGGCTCGCGCCGAGGCGCACGTCCGGGTGGGCGCGCGTCGCGCGGGCCAGGCCCACCGCGTACTCCTCGACGGCGGGGGAGACGTGCACGCTGCGGGCCCACGCGATGAGCTGGCGCACACGGTCGGAGCCGACCACCGGGCGGAGGTCGTCGAGCGGATTGAGCGTGTCGCGCTGGCGGAGCATGAGCGCCTCGGACGCCGCATCGGGATAGCCCATCGACACGCGCATCATGAAGCGGTCGCGCTGGGCCTCCGGCAGGGCGTAGGTGCCCTCCATCTCCAGCGGGTTCTGAGTGGCGACCACGAGGAACGGGTCGGGGAGGGCGCGGCTGACGCCGTCGACGGTGACCTGGTGCTCCTCCATCGCCTCCAGCAGCGCCGACTGGGTCTTCGGCGAGGAGCGGTTGATCTCGTCCGCGATGACGATGTGGGCGAACACGGCGCCCGGCTTGAACTCGAAGACGCGGTCCACCGGGTTGTAGACGCTCACCCCCGTGACATCGCCGGGGAGGAGGTCGGGCGTGAACTGGATGCGCCGGACGGTCGCGTCGACCGTGGCCGCCAGGGCCCGCGCGAGCATCGTCTTCCCGACTCCGGGCACGTCCTCGATGAGCAGATGGCCCTCGGCGAGCAGACACACCAGAGCCGCCCGCACTGCATCGGGCTTGCCGTCGATCACCCGGGTGATCGAGTCGGCGATCGCCGCCGTCTCGCGGGCGAAGTCCTCCGCCCCCACCTGGTCTCGGAGCGTCTGGATCTGGTCGTCGGGCATGCGTCCCCCTTCGCCGCGGCGATGCGTTCCTCGATGCTAACCCGGTGCGGCGCGGCGCCGGCTGGACGTCGGGTAAACTTGCAGGAGCTCTCCGCGAGACGGCATCCAGGCCAACTCCCCCAGGACGGAAACGTAGCAAGGGTAACCAGGCTCTGCCGGGTTCGCGGAGAGTCTTACTTTTCCCGTGACGCCCGCATCGCCGCCCCGTCCGGCTTCCGGGGTGGCGGAGGGTTTCTCCCGGTGCATCCGTGGCCCCCTCGAGGGTGCGGAGCCTAGGCTGAACGGGTGGCGAAGAGCATCTACATCACGTCGACCGAAGGCCTGTCGGGCAAGTCCACGATCGTGCTGGGAGTGATCGACGCGCTGACGCGGGTCTCGCCGAAGGTGGGCGTCTTCCGCGCCATCGCGCGCTCCACGGTCGAGCGCGACTACGTGCTCGAGATGCTGCTGGACCACGTCGGCGTGGAGCTGAAGTACGACGAGTGCATCGGCGTCACCTACGACGACGTCCGCCGCGACGCCGACGCCGCGCTGTCGAAGATCGTCGAGCGCTACAAGGCCGTCGAGGCCAAGTGCGACGCCGTCGTCGTCGTCGGCAGCGACTTCACCGACGTGGGCTCGACGTCGGAGCTCGGCTACAACGCGCGCATCGCCGCGAACCTCGGCGCTCCGGTGCTGCTCGTCCTCAACGGCCGCGCCGGCGAGGGCGACCGCCTCGGCGTGAGCATCGCGCGCACCCCCGAGCAGCTGGCGCAGGTGACCGAGCTGGCCGTCACCGAGGTGCGCACCCACCGCGCCGAGCTGTTCGCCGTCATCACCAACCGTGCCGACCCCGACAAGCTCGACGCCATCAATGCCGCCATCCGCGACGTCGTCGCCGACACCCCCGCCGCCGACGGGCACCGCGAAGCGGAGGTCGGCGTATGGTCCATCCCCGAGGACCTCTACCTCGTGGCGCCCGCCGTGCGCGACGTCATGCTGAGCCTGGAGGGCCGGCTGCTGCGCGGCGACGAGGACCTGCTCACGCGCGAGGTGATCGACGTGGTGGTGGCGGGCATGTCGCTCAACAACATCCTCCCGCGGCTGCGCGAGGGCGCCATCGTCATCGTGCCGGCGGACCGCACCGAGGTGCTCCTGGGGCTGCTGCTGGCCAACTCGTCCGGCACCTTCCCGTCGATCTCGGGCATCATCCTCAACGGCCCGTTCCCGCTGCCCGACGCGGTCGAGCGGCTGATGGTGGGGCTCGACTCGTCGCTGCCGATCATCCAGACCGACCTCGACACCTACGACACCGCGGTGCGCGTCATGGGCACCCGCGGGCGCCTGGCCGCGGGCTCTCAGCGCCGGTACGACACCGCCCTGGCGCTGTTCGAGCGCAACGTCGACACGGAGGAGCTCACCACCTCGCTCGGGCTGACGACCTCCCACGTCGTCACGCCGCTGATGTTCGAGTACCAGCTGCTGGAGACCGCGCGCTCCTCGCGCAAGCGCATCGTGCTCCCCGAGGGCGGCGACGACCGGGTGCTGCGCGCGGCGGCGACCGTGCTGGCGCGCGGGATCGCCGACCTCACGATCCTCGGAGACGAGGCGGAGGTGCGCGGTCGGGCGGTCGAGCTGGGCCTCGACATCAGCGCCGCCCACGTGCTCAGCCCGTTCGACCCCGCGACCGTCGACCGGTTCGCGCGGGAGTACGCCGAGCTCCGCAAGCACAAGGGCGTGACCTACGAGAAGGCGGCCGACACGATCACCGACGTGTCGTACTTCGGCACGATGATGGTGCACCTCGGTCTGGCGGACGGCATGGTCTCGGGCGCCGCGCACACGACGGCCCACACGATCCGGCCGGCGTTCGAGATCATCAAGACGAAGCCGGGCGTCTCGGTCGTCTCGAGCGTCTTCCTCATGGCGCTCGCCGACCGCGTGCTGGTCTACGGCGACTGCGCCGTGATCCCCGACCCCTCCAGCGAGCAGCTGGCCGACATCGCCGTCTCGTCGGCGGCGACGGCCCAGCAGTTCGGCATCGAGCCGCGGATCGCGATGCTGTCGTACTCGACGGGGGAGTCGGGATCGGGCGCCGATGTCGACAAGGTGCGCGCGGCGACCGCGCTCGTCCGCGAGCGGGCGCCGCAGCTGCTGGTCGAGGGTCCCATCCAGTACGACGCGGCCGCCGACGCCGCCGTCGCCAAGGCCAAAATGCCCGACTCCGAGGTCGCCGGCCGCGCGACGGTGTTCGTGTTCCCCGATCTGAACACCGGCAACAACACCTACAAGGCGGTGCAGCGCTCCGCCGGGGCGGTCG
Source organism: Microbacterium sp. T2.11-28 (assembly GCF_950097975.1). Lineage (GTDB taxonomy): Bacteria > Actinomycetota > Actinomycetes > Actinomycetales > Microbacteriaceae > Microbacterium. Next base: position 991,597 of record NZ_CATNHF010000001.1, on the reverse strand, counting down.
CGATGGGGCCGGTGCTGCAGGGACTGAACCGACCGATCAACGACCTGTCGCGCGGAGCCCTCGTCGAGGACATCGTCAACACCATCGCCATCACCGCCATCCAGGCCCAGAGCCAGGACGCGCCGCAGAGCCAGAACCAGGGAGCACGGGCATGACCGTCGTCCTCGTCATCAACAGCGGCTCGTCGTCGTTCAAGTACCAGCTGCTCGACGTCGAGACGGAGCGCGCGCTGGCCTCGGGTCTCGTGGAGCGGATCGGCGAGGAGACCGGCGCCGCACGCCACAAGGTGATGGGGCCGGACGGCGACTCCGAGAGCTCGCGGGAGCTTCCGATCCCCGACCACGCCGCCGGGTTCGCCGTCATGCTCGACGCCTTCGCCGCCGACGGACCCTCCCTCGCCGACGAGCCCCCGGTGGCGATCGGGCACCGCGTGGTCCAGGGCGGTGCGCGGTTCTTCCAGCCGACGCTCATCGACGACCTCGTCGAGATCAACATCGACGAGCTGTCGGTGCTCGCCCCGCTGCACAACCCGGGGGCCGTCCAGGGCATCCGCGCGGCACGCGAGGCGTTCCCCGACCTCTCGCACGTCGCCGTGTTCGACACCGCCTTCCACCAGACCCTGCCGCCGGCCGCCTACACGTACGCCATCGACCGCGACATCGCGCGCAAGCACCGCATCCGCCGCTACGGCTTCCACGGCACCAGCCACAAGTTCGTCAGCCGGGCCGCCGCGGACTTCGTCGGGCGGCCGCTGCGCGAGCTCAAGCAGATCGTGCTCCACCTCGGCAACGGCGCCTCCATCACGGCCGTCGACGGCGGGCACTCGGTGGAGACCTCGATGGGTCTCACGCCGCTCGAGGGCCTCGTCATGGGGACGAGATCCGGCGACATCGACCCGTCCGTGCTCCTCGTCCTGGCCCGGCGGGAGGAGATGAGTCCCAGCGAGCTGGACGCGTTCCTCAACAAGCGCAGCGGTGTGCTGGGTCTGGCCGGCGTCTCGGACATGCGCGACATCGAGGATCGCCGCGAAGCCGGCAACGGCGCGGCGATGCTGGCCTTCGACGTCTACGTCCACCGGCTGCGCGCGTACATCGGCGCCTACATCGCCCAGATGGGCGGCGTGGACGTCATCTCGTTCACCGCCGGCGTGGGCGAGAACTCGCCGCTGGTGCGCGCGGCGGCCCTCGAGACGCTCGGCTTCCTCGGGGTGCGGATCGACGCGGTGCGCAACGAGACGCGCAGCCGCGGGCCGCGCACGATCTCGACGGACGACTCGGCGGTGACGGTGCTGGTGGTGCCCACCAACGAGGAGCTCGAGATCGCCCGGCAGACCCTCTCGATCGTGTCGCGGAGCTGACTCTGCCGCTCGGTCTCCCGCCGGTCTCGGGTCGCGACTACGCTGAACGGGTGACAGCCGCTCAGCTCCCCGATCTGACCTCGTACGACGGCGTGCTCTTCGACCTCGACGGAGTGCTGACGCCGACGGCCGAGGTGCACATGCATGCGTGGCAGACGATGTTCACGGAGCTCTTCGCGGACTGGGGCATCTCGCCTCCGTACACCGAGCGCGACTACTTCGAGTACCTCGACGGGAAGAAGCGCTACGACGGCGTCGCGAGCCTGCTGCGCTCCCGCGACGTCGAGGTGCCGTGGGGCGACCCGTCCGACCCGCCCACCGCCGACACCGTGTGCGGCATCGGCAATCGCAAGAACGAGGTCTTCTCCCGCATCCTGCGCAGCGAGGGCATCGCTCCCTACCCCGGCTCGATCGCGCTCGTGGACCGGCTCCGGGACGCCGGCGTGCCGGTGGCGGTGGTGTCGAGCTCGAAGAACGCCGACGAGGTGCTGCGCGCCGCCGGCATCCGCGACCGGTTCGAGGTCGTGATGGACGGCGTCATCGCCGAGCGGGAGGGGCTGCCCTCCAAGCCGGCGCCCGACGTGTTCGCCGAGGGCGCCCGGATGCTGGGCGTCGACCCGGCGCGCAGCGCCGCCGTCGAGGATGCGCACTCGGGCGTCCAGTCCGCCGCCGCGGCGGGCTTCGCCCTCGTGGTCGGCGTCGATCGCGGCGTCGGCGCCGACATCCTGCTCGCGTCGGGCGCGCACGTCGTCGTGGACGACCTGTCCGCCTTCCTCCCCTGAACACACCCGTACATCCCGTCCGTCGTCGACCTCCAGACCAGAGGAGCTCCATGATCGATCGCGATCGCTTCCCCGTCGACCCGTGGCGTCTCGTCGAGCGCAGCTTCTCGCTCGAGGACGTCGGGGTCACCGAGACCCTGTTCGCGCAGGGGAACGGCTACCTCGGCCTGCGCGGCAACCACCCCGAGGGGCGCCACGCGCACGAGCACGGGACCTTCGTCAACGGCTTCCACGAGATCTTCCCGATCCGTCACGCCGAGCAGGCCTACGGCTTCGCCGAGGTCGGACAGACGATCATCAACGCCCCCGACGCCAAAGTCATGCGCGTCTACGTCGACGACGAGCCGCTGTCGTTCGACGTGGCCGACGTGCGCGAGTACGAGCGCGCCTTCGACTTCCGCACGGGAGTGCTCACGCGGCACGTGCGCTGGACCACCCCCAGCGGCAAGGACGTCGTCATCGACTTCGACCGCATGGTCTCGTTCGAGGAGAAGCACCTCGCCGTCATGAGCGTCACGGTGACAGTGCTCAACGCGGACGCCCCGGTCACGGTGAGCTGCCAGATGATCAACCGCCAGGACGGTCAGGACGTCTACAGCGGCGGGCGCCCGGGCGGCGCGGGCGCGAAGGCCGGGTTCGACCCGCGCAAGGCGGAGAAGATCCACGAGCGCGTGCTGCAGCCGCAGGAGTTCTGGCAGGACGGCGCGCGCGCCGCGCTGGCCTACCGCGTGACCGAGTCGGGCATGACGATCGCGGTCGTGGCCGACCACGTGGTCGAGACCGAGAACGAGTACTCGGCCCGCACGCTCGCCGAACCCGACATCGCGAAGAACGTCTTCCGGGTGCAGGCCAAGGCGGGGGTGCCGGTGACGGTCACCAAGCTCGTGAGCTACCACACCTCCCGCGGGGTCCCCGCCCGGGAGCTCGTCGACCGCGGCCGGCGCACCCTCGACCGGGTCGCCGCCGAGGGGGTGGCCGCGCAGTTCGAGCGCCAGGCCGCCTGGTGCACCGCGTTCTGGCAGCGCTCCGACGTCGTCATCGAGGGCCGGGACGACCTCCAGCAGGCCACCCGCTGGTGCCTGTGGCAGCTCGCCCAGGCGGCCGCGCGCGCCGACGGCCAGGGCGTGCCCGCCAAGGGCGTGTCGGGCTCCGGCTACAGCGGCCACTATTTCTGGGACACCGAGATCTACGTGCTCCCGTTCCTCATCTACACGACGCCGCTCTGGGCGCGCAACGCCCTGCGGATGCGCTACCTGATGCTCCCATCGGCCCGCAAGCGCGCCGGTCAGCTCAACGAGGCCGGGGCGCTGTTCCCGTGGCGGACGATCAACGGCGAGGAGGCCTCGGCGTATTACGCCGCCGGCACCGCGCAGTACCACATCAACGCCGACGTGAGCTTCGCGCTCGGCAAGTACGTGCGGGCGACGGGCGACGAGGAGTTCCTCCACCGCGAGGGCGTGGACATCGCGGTCGAGACCGCGCGGCTGTGGACGACGCTCGGCTTCTGGCGCTTCAACGAGGACGGCGAGCCGGAGGTGTTCCACATCCACGGTGTCACCGGTCCCGACGAGTACACGACGGTGGTCAACGACAACCTCTTCACCAACGTGATGGCGCGCTACAACCTGCGCTTCGCGGCGCGCGCGGTGCGCGAGATGGCAGAGTACGAGCCCGAGCAGTACGCCCTCATGGTCGACCGCCTGCGCCTGGAGCCCGGCGAGCCCGACGCGTGGGAGCACGCCGCCGAGGCGATGCACATCCCCTACAGCGAGGCGCTGGGCATCCACCCGCAGGACGCCGTCTTCCTCGAGCGCGAGGTGTGGGATCTCGAGAACACCCCGCCCGAGCAGCGTCCGCTGCTGCTGCACTTCCACCCGCTGGTGATCTACCGCTACCAGGTGCTCAAGCAGGCCGATGTGGTGCTGGCGCTGTACCTGCAGGGCAACCACTTCACCGCCGAGGAGAAGCTCGCCGACTTCCAGTACTACGACCCGCTGACCACGGGCGACTCGACGCTGTCGGCAGTGGTGCAGTCGATCCTGGCGGCCGAAGTGGGCTACCAGGACCTCGCGCTGGAGTACTTCCGCGAGTCGATCTTCGTCGACCTCGGCGACCTCCACCACAACGCGGCCGACGGTGTGCACGTCGCCTCGGCCGGCGGGGTGTGGACGGCGCTGGTGGCCGGCTTCGGCGGCATGCGCGACCACTTCGGCGACCTGTCGTTCGACCCGCGCCTGCCGGCCGACTGGCCCTCGCTCTCGTACACGCTGCACTGGCACGGCACCGAGCTGAAGATCACGGTCACCGCCGACGCGCTCACCGTGGTCGCGGGCCCCGGCGAGTCGGTGGGATTCGAGGTGCGCGGCATCGGCTACGCCGTCGAGGGCGGCGGCACGGTCGTCGTGCCGCTCGACGGTCAGGGACCCGTGCTGTCGGGTCGCCCGACCCTCGGCGACATCAGCGATCAGCTCCGCGAGGACGGGTCGATGATCTCGGCCTCCGTGCCGATCTCCACCAACACGTCGGCCATCCCGGTGATCACCGCCTCGTCGCCCGTCCAGTCCGAGCACGGCAACCTCGGCGTCGACACCTGATCACGCCGCGCCGACGTCCGCCTCCTCGGGCGCGGGCTCGGCGGGGCGGCGGGCGATGTCGGTCATGATCGCCCGCACGGCGGCGCGGCCGGCACGGTTCGCGCCGACCGTGGACTGGGACGGGCCGTAGCCGATCAGGAAGAGCCGCGGCTCGTCGATGGCGCGTCCGTCGGCGACCCGGATGCCCCCGGCGGCGGTGCGCAGCCCCAGCGGGGCGAGGTGGGCGATGTCGGCGCGGAACCCCGTCGCCCACAGGATGACGTCCGCGGGCTCGAACGAGCCGTCGGGCATGCGCACGCCGTGCTCCTCGACGGCGGTGAACATGGGATGCCGCACCAGCACGCCGCGGTCCCGCGCCGCCCGCGCCCACGGCGTCCAGTGCTGACCCGTGACCGAGATGACGCTCCCCGGAGGCAGGCCGCGGCGCACGCGCTCCTCGACCCCGGCGATCGCGGCGATGCGCGCGGCCGTGTCGAAGTCGCCGGCATCCCAGTCGACCTCTCGCCGCGTCACCCAGAACGTGTCGGCGACGCGCGAGATCTCGTCCAGGAGCTGGATCGCCGAGATGCCCGCGCCCACGATCACCACGCGCTCACCGGCGAACTCCTCCGCCGACACGTAGTCGTGGACGTGGAGCTGCCGCCCCGCGAAGCGCTCCTGACCGGGGTAGTGCGGCCAGAACGGGCGCCGCCAGGTGCCGGTGGCGTTGATCACCCAGCGCGCCCGCCAGCGGCCGCGATCGGTTTCGACGACGAGGTCGCCGTCCGGGTCGTCGTCGGCGCGGCGCACCGCGGAGACGGTGACCGGTCGCCGGACGCGCAGCTCGAACCGCTGCTCGTAGTCGGCGAAGTAGGCGGGGAGGACGTCGCGGCTGGCGGCGGACGGGTCCGCGGCGGGCACGGGGTGGCCCGGGAGCTCGTGGATGCCGTTGACGGTCGCCATCCGCAGCGACGCCCACCGGTGCTGCCAGGCGCCGCCGGGAGCGGCATCGGCGTCGAGCACGACGAAGGTGCCGGTCGGGTCGTCGTCGTCGCCGGGAGCGTCGACGGGCACGAACCCGCGGCGCCGCAGATGGTAGGCGGCCGACAGTCCCGCCTGGCCCGCGCCGATCACGACGACGTCGACGGGTGCGGGTTCCATGACGGTGCTCAACGTCGCCGGGGACGACGTTCTTCCCGCGGCAGGGCGCCGGGATGCGCGCCCGGCACGATGTCCCCGGTACGCCGTAGTCTGTTCTGGTGACCACCGCCCTGTATCGCCGTTACCGGCCCGAGTCCTTCGGCGAGATGATCGGGCAGTCGCAGGTCACCGAGCCCCTCATGACGGCCCTGCGCGGCGATCGGGTGGGGCATGCCTATCTGTTCTCGGGCCCGCGCGGCTGCGGCAAGACGACGTCGGCGCGCATCCTCGCCCGGTGTCTGAACTGCGCGGCGGGACCCACCGACACCCCGTGCGGCACGTGCGACAGCTGCGTCGAGCTCAGCCGCGGCGGCGGCGGGTCGCTCGACGTCGTCGAGATCGATGCGGCCTCGCACAACGGCGTCGACGACGCGCGCGACCTGCGCGAGCGCGCCGTGTTCGCCCCGGCGCGCGATCGCTTCAAGATCTTCATCCTCGATGAGGCCCACATGGTCACCGCGCAGGGCTTCAACGCGCTCCTCAAGCTCGTCGAGGAGCCGCCCGAGCACGTGAAGTTCATCTTCGCCACCACCGAGCCCGAGAAGGTCATCGGCACGATCCGCTCGCGCACGCACCACTACCCCTTCCGTCTCGTCGCGCCCGCGGCCATGCTCGAGTACGTCGAGCAGCTCTGCACCGCCGAGAACGTCTCGGTCGAGCCGGGCGTGCTCCCGCTCGTCGTCCGTGCCGGCGGAGGCTCGCCGCGCGACACGCTGTCGCTGCTCGACCAGCTCATCGCCGGTTCCGACGACGGCGTCGTCGGCTACGAGCGTGCGGTGGCGCTGCTCGGCTACACGCACGCCGAGCTGCTCGACGAGGTCGTCGAGGCGTTCGCCCGGCACGACGCCGGCGCCGCCTTCGCCGCCGTGGACCGTGTCGTGCAGACGGGCCAGGATCCGCGCCGCTTCGTCGACGATCTCCTCGAGCGGCTGCGCGACCTGATCATCGTGTCCGCCACCGGTGCGGGCGCCTCCGCGGTGCTGCGCGGCGTGCCGGCCGACGAGCTCGACCGCATGGGCGTGCAGGCGTCGGCCTTCGGCACCGACCGGCTCTCGCGGGTCGCCGACATCGTCGTGACGGCGCTCGACGACATGTCGGGTGCCACATCGCCGCGGCTCCAGCTCGAGCTCCTCGTGGCGCGCGTGCTCGCCAGCGGAGCGCCGGCGCCGCTGGTCGCGGCCGTTCCTGCCACCGCTCCCGCCGCACCCGCTCCCGCCGCCGCTCCTGCTGCGGCGGAGCCTCCGGCCGCGCCGTCGCCGACTCCGGCGGCTCAGGCTCCCGCACCCGCTCCCGTCGCGGTCGCTCCTGCCGCCGCACCCGCTCCCGCCGCCGAAGCGCCGGCCCCGCCGGTGCCCTCCGGTCCGCTGACCCTCGACGACGTCACCGGGGCTTGGGAACGCATCCTCGCGGCCCTCGAGCCGGTCAGCCGCTCCTCGTGGATGCTCGCCTCGGCCGCGCGTCCGGTCGCGTTCGTCGACGACGTCCTCACGCTGGCCTTCCCGAGCGCATCCGACGTCGCGTCGTTCAAGAAGCTGGCCGCCGGCAAGGGCCCCAGCGAAGACCTCCGCGGCGCGATCATCCAGATCCTCGGCGTCCGGGTGAAGTACGTCGCCCGTCACGAGCCGGCCGCCCCGGCAGCCGCCGGCGGCGGCGCGTCGTCCGGTGATGCAGATGCGGAGGGTGCGTCAGCGTCTCCCTCCTCCCGCGTGCCTCCGGCTCCCTCCGCGCGTCAGGACCCTCCCGCTCCCTCGGCCGGATCGGCACCGCGTTCCGGCGGCTCACCGGCCCCCGCTCCGTCCCGCGCGTCCGCCGCGCCGGCGCCCGTCACCGAGTGGGCCGTGGCGCCGATCCCCGGTGGTGAGGCGTCCAGCGCCCCGCTCGCCGTCGACGACGAGCCCGAAGAGGCGGCGTCGGCGCCGGTGCGCACGCTCACCCTCACCCACGCCGGAGACGTCCTCGCCGATGCCGACGCGCCCATGACGGCCGAAGAGGAGGAGGAGCTTCCGCCGCCCGTGGCCGCGGACGCGCCGATCCCGCCCCGCGCCCCCGTCGCCGTGGACCGCCCGGCGCCGGCGCGAGCACCCCGGCCGAACGGCATCGAGCGGGTGGGCGAGGCGGTGGTCCGCCAGATGCTCGGCGCCACCTTCGTCCGTGAAGAGCCCTACACACCGCCCACGAGGTTCAGCTGACCATGTACGACGGCATCGTCCAGGACCTCATCGACGAGTTCGGCCGCCTTCCCGGCATCGGCCCGAAGTCGGCGCAGCGCATCGCATTCCACATCCTCCAGACGCCCACGTTCGACGTGTCGCGCCTGTCGCAGCTCCTGGGCGAGCTGCGCGAGCGGGTGCGGTTCTGTGAGATCTGCGGCAACGTGTCCGAGCAGGAGCGCTGCGGCATCTGCCGCGACCCGCGTCGCGACCCCACGCTCATCTGCGTCGTCGAGGACGCGAAGGATGTCTCGGCCATCGAGCGCACGCGGGAGTTCCGCGGGCTCTACCACGTGCTCGGCGGCGCCATCAGCCCGATCGCCGGCATCGGCCCGGACGATCTGCGGATCACCCAGCTCATGCAGCGCCTCGCCGACGGCACGGTGCAGGAGGTGATCCTCGCCACCAATCCCAACCTCGAGGGCGAGGCGACGTCGACCTACCTCAGCCGCCTGCTGCACACGCTCGAGATCTGGGTCACGCGGCTGGCCTCCGGGCTCCCCGTCGGCGGCGATCTCGAGTACGCCGACGAGGTCACCCTCGGGCGCGCCTTCGAGGGTCGTCGCAGCGTCTGATGGGCGGCCCGTCCGTCTCGACGCGCGGCTGGCTCCTCTACGGGGCGATGGCCGTGCTGTGGGGCATCCCGTACCTGTTCATCAAGGAGGCGGTCGACTCCTTCTCGCCCGCCGCGATCGTCGCCGGACGCACGCTCCTCGGCGCCGCGATCCTCCTTCCCCTGGCCCTTCACCGCGGCGCGCTGCGCCCCGCCCTGCGCGTCTGGCCGTGGGTGCTCGCGTTCGGCGCGATCGAGATGGCGGGACCGTTCCTGCTGCTCGGGCACGCCGAACAGACCCTGCCGTCGGGACTCACCGGGCTGCTGGTGGCGACCGTGCCGCTGTTCGCCGCGCTCATCTCGCTCCTGCGCGGCGATCGCGGCGTGCTGTCCCCGGCGCGGACGGTCGGGCTCGGCATGGGGTTCGCCGGCGTCGCCGTGATCGTCCTGGGTCCCGGACTGGCGGTGGCCGATGCCGACGCGGCTCTGCTCGCGGTCGGACAGGTGCTGCTGGTGGCCCTGCTCTACGCCATCGCCCCGTTCCTCATCGCGACCAAGCTCCGCGACGTGCCCTCGCTCGGGACCATCACGCTCTCGCTCCTGTTCATCGGCCTCGCCTATCTGCCCTTCGGGCTGCTCACCCAGCACGAGGTGCCGACCGTCCGCTCCACCGTGGCGCTCGTCGCGCTCGGCATCCTGTGCACCGCGGTCGCCTTCCTCGGGTTCTTCGCGCTCATCCGCGAGGTGGGCCCGGTGCGCGCACCGCTGTTCACCTACGTGAACCCGGTCGTCGCCGTGCTGCTGGGCGTGTTCGTGCTCGGCGAGGCGCTGTCGCCGGGCCTGCTCGTCGGCTTCCCGCTGGTGATCCTCGGCTGCTGGCTCGCCGCGACCGGCGGGCGGCTGCGTCGTCGCCCCGCGCCTGCGACCGACCTTCCGATCGCCTGACCGGCGCGACCTAGTCGACGGGGGCGAAGTCGTCGGGGTCGTTGCGCACGGCCACCGCGAGGGCGGCTTCGATGTCGTCGTCGTCGAGGGTGTACGTGGCGTCGATGCGCTCCGCGGCATCCGCGACGTCGTCATCGTCGTCGCCGCGCACGACCAGGTCGCGCTGCTCGAGCACCGCGTTGTCGATCGCGGCGGCCGCGTCCTCGAGTCCGAGGAACCGGTACGCCTCGACGACGGCGTCGCTCGGGTAGACGTCGTCGTACGCGTGGAGCTCGACGGCGTTGAGGAGCCCGCCGTTGGTCACGAGCCCATGGAAGGTCAGCACGGTGAGCAGGGCGACATCGCCGGGTCGGCTCGCCTCGGCCGGCGAGGCGAGGTCGAGGGCGCGGTTCCAGATGGCTTCGACGTGAGCGCTCATGGGTCCACGGTACGCGCTCGCGGACCTGCGTCACATGGCTCGAGCGGCATCCGCGCGTCTCTAAGATGAGAGGTCGGGGCCGGTAGCGGCCCGCCGGCCCGGGTGGCCGGCCTTCTCCCGGGAGTGTTGTGCAGTGGCGCTGATCGTCCAGAAGTACGGCGGGTCGTCGGTCGCCGACGCCGAGAGCATCAAGCGCGTCGCGAAGCGGATCGTCGACGCGCGTCGCGCCGGACACGACGTCGTGGTCGCCGTCAGTGCGATGGGCGACACGACCGACGAGCTCCTCGACCTCGCCCACGCGGTCGCCCCGATCCCGGCGCCGCGCGAGCTCGACATGCTGCTGTCGTCGGGGGAGCGGATCTCCATGGCGCTGCTGGCGATGGCCATCCACTCCATGGGCTTCGAGGCGCGCTCGCTCACCGGCAGCCAGGCCGGGATGATCACCACCGCCCACCACGGTGCGGCGCGCATCGTGGACGTCACGCCCGTCCGCGTGCGCGAAGCGCTCGACGAGGGCGCCATCGTGATCGTCGCCGGATTCCAGGGCTTCAACCGTGACACCCGTGACATCACCACGCTCGGCCGCGGCGGGTCCGACACCACGGCGGTCGCCCTGGCGGCCGCGCTCGGCGCCGACGTGTGCGAGATCTACAGCGACGTCGACGGCATCTTCACCGCCGACCCGCGCGTGGTCCCCAACGCCCGCAAGCTCAGCACCGTCGGCGCCGAGGAGATGCTCGAGCTCGCCGCCAACGGCGCCAAAGTCCTGTACATCCGTGCGGTGGAGTACGCTCGCCGCCACGGCGTCTTGATCCATGCCCGCTCGACGTTCAGCTCGGGGGTCGGCACGTTCGTGCTCGGACCCGGGATGACGGTTCCCGAGGGGGTCGAAGGAGGAGAAGTGGAAGAGCCGATCGTCGCCGGTGTCGCGACCGACCTCAGCCAGGCCAAGATCACCGTCATCGGCGTGCCCGACGTCCCCGGCAAGGCCGCGGAGATCTTCAAGATCGTGGCGCGCAGCGGAGCGAACGTCGACATGATCGTCCAGAACGTCTCCGCCGCCGCGACCGGCCGCACCGACATCTCGTTCACGCTGCCCAAGGCCGACGCTTCGGCGGCGCTGCGGGCGCTGGCCGCCGAGCAGCAGCAGGTCGGGTTCGAGAGCCTCGTGCACGACGACCAGATCGGCAAGCTGTCGGTCGTCGGGGCGGGCATGCGCGCGCACTCGGGCGTCTCTGCGACGCTGTTCGAGGCGCTGTCGACGGCGGGCGTCAACATCGAGATGATCTCGACCTCGGAGATCCGCATCTCGGTCGTCGTCCGCGGCGATGAGCTGGCCGACGCGGCGCGCGTGGTGCACACCGCCTACGGCCTCGACGGCGACACCGAGGCTGTCGTCTACGCCGGCTCCGGCCGCTGACGACCGCCCCGGCCGTCGCGCGCCGTCTCGTCGGTCGTTGAGCGAGCGCAGCGAGTCGAAACGTCGTCCCCGTTTCGTCTCGTCGCTGTGCTCCTCGCTCAACGACCGGTGGCGCGCCCGTCTCCTCGGTCGTTGAGCGAGCGCAGCGAGTCGAAACGTCGTTCCCGTTTCGTCTCGTCGCTGTGCTCCTCGCTCAACGACCGGTGGCGCGCCCGTCTCGCCGCACCGCCTCAGCCGCGGTCGGCGAGCCAGTCGGCGAAGGTCGGACCGAGGCGCAGCGCGTCGGGGCCGGGGAGCGCGAGCCCGGCGCGCATGCCGCGCATCTGCGCTCCCGGCAGGCTCACGGCGATGACGGGCCCGCGCCGCCCCTGATGGCGCACCCACGCGCGGATCATGTCGGCCAGGTCCTCCTCGCGGGGGCCCGCGATGTCGGTCGCCCGACCCGCCGCGGGCGCCTCGACCAGCCCCGCGAGGTGGGCGGCCACCTCGGCCGCCGCGATCGGCTGGGTGCGGGCGTGCGGAGCCAGCTGGATCGGCCCGAGTCTCGCCTGCCCGGACACCTGGCCCGCGAACTCGTGGAACTGCGTCGCCCGCACGATCGTCGACGGCACGGGGCTCTGCGTCCAGACCGCCTCCTGCGCGACCTTGCCCGCGTAGTAGCCGTGCGGATTCCGGTCGATCCCCACGATGGACAGGAGCACGGCGTGCCCGACGCCGGCGCGTGCGGCCCCGGCGAGCAGCGTCTCGGAGGCCGTGCGGAAGAACGCCCTCGACTCCTCGGCGCTCATGGTGCCGATGCTCGACGCGTCGATCACGGCGTCCGCGCCCGCCAACGCCGCGTCGAGCCCCTGCCCGGTGCCGAGGTCGACGCCCGTCGACCGGGCCATCACGACGGCCTCGTGTCCGCGGGCCCGCACGGCGGCGACGATCTCGCGTCCGACGGTTCCGGTTCCTCCTGCGACGGCGATCCTCATGGGGTGTCCTCTCTCTGATCGGTCGCTTCATCGACGACGCAGCAGGCCAGAATGTGAGGTGGACCCGGCCGCCCCGGCGGGTCCGGGGAGGTGGGCGTGGAGAGCACCCTGCTGGCCGAGCGGCCGAGACTCGTGGCCGCGGCGCTGCGCATGCTCGGCACGAGGGCGGATGCCGAGGACGCCGTACAGGAGGCGTACACGCGGTGGCTGCGCCTCGACGACGCGGAGCGCGACGCCATCCGCTCGCCCGGTGCATGGCTGATGCGCGTGACGGGACGGATCTGCCTCGACATGCTCGGCTCGGCGCGCGCGCGCCGCGAGCGGTACGTGGGCGAGTGGCTGCCGGAGCCGGTGCCCGCGTACGCGTCGCCCGCGGACGATCCGTCCGAGGCGGTCGAGCGCGCCGACAGCGTCTCGACGGCGCTGCTGCTCGTGCTCGAGACCCTCACGCCCGCCGAGCGGGTGGCCTTCGTGCTCCACGACGTCTTCGCCCTGTCGTTCGCCGAGATCGCCGAGGTCGTGGGCCGCACGCCGGCCGCCTGCCGCCAGCTCGCGACGTCCGCCCGCCGCCATGTGGGGCAGCGCCGTGGTGCCGGTGTTCCGCCCGAGCGTCACTCGGCACTCGTGGCGGCCTTCGCCGAGGCGGCGGGCTCCGGCTCGCTCGAGGCGCTCGTGGGCATCCTCGACCCCGATGTGGTGCTGCGCTCCGACGGCGGCGGGATCGTGTCGGCGGCCCGGCGACCGGTGCGCGGCGCGGACGACGTGGCCCGGTTCCTGCTGGGCCTTGCCCGCAAGCTCCCGGCGGCCACGTACGAGCACGTCGTCCACGGCGACGGGGACGGCCTCCTCATCCGGCTCGACGGCGAGGTGTCGGCGGTCGTCTCGTTCGCCACGGACGGCGACCGCGTCACGGACATCTGGATGATGCGCAATCCCGAGAAGCTGGGCAGCTGGCGCTGATCGCGCGCGGGCGTCCGGCCCGTCGGGCGGCCGGTAGAATCGGCGACACGCCCGCTCGGGCACCTCACCCGCATCGCCGTACTCGTCGCAAGGATCCACCATGACCCGCATCTCCGAATCCGGACTCTCCGTCGCCGTCGTCGGCGCCACCGGCCAGGTCGGGACGGTCATGCGCGAGATCCTCGCCGAGCGCTCGTTCCCGATCCGCGAGCTGCGGCTGTTCGCGACGGCCCGCAGCGCCGGGACGGCGGTGGAGTTCGGCGGCGAGACGATCGTCGTCGAGGACGTCGCGACCGCCGATCCGTCCGGGATCGACATCGCGCTCTTCAGCGCCGGCGCCACCGGCTCGCGCGCGCACGCGCCGCGGTTCGCGGAGGCCGGCGCCGTCGTCATCGACAACTCCAGCGCCTGGCGGATGGACCCCGACGTGCCGCTCGTGGTCAGCGAGGTCAACCCGCACGCGATCGAGGATCTGCCCAAGGGCATCATCGCCAACCCGAACTGCACCACCATGGCCGCGATGCCGGTGCTGGCGCCGCTCCACCGCGAAGCCGGACTCGAGCGTCTCGTCGTGAGCACCTACCAGGCGGTGTCGGGCTCCGGCCTCGCGGGTGCGCAGGAGCTTCTCGGGCAGGTCGAGGGCGTCCTGGCCCAGGGCCGCACGCTCGACCTCGTCCACGACGGCGGTGCGGTGGACTTCCCCCAGCCGGAAAAGTACGTGGCGCCGATCGCGTTCGATGTGATCCCGCTGGCCGGCAACCTGGTCGACGACGGTCTGAACGAGACCGACGAGGAGAAGAAGCTCCGCAACGAGAGCCGCAAGATCCTCGAGCTGCCGGGCCTCCGCGTCGCCGGCACCTGTGTGCGCGTCCCGGTCTTCACGGGTCACTCGCTCTCGATCCACGCCGAGTTCGCCCACGACATCACGCCCGACCGCGCACGGGAGATCCTGGCGTCGGCTCCCGGAGTCGCACTCGAGGAGGTGCCGACCCCGCTCCAGGCCGCCGGCAACGACCCGAGCTACGTCGGCCGCATCCGCGAAGACCAGTCGGCGCCCGACGGCAAGGGCCTCGTGCTGTTCGTCAGCAACGACAACCTGCGCAAGGGAGCGGCGCTGAACGCCGTGCAGATCGCCGAGCTCGTCGCGGCGCGCCTGACCGCCGCCGTCTGAGACCGCGTCGCCTCGCCGCGGACGGCGGTTGCCGTGGGCGAAAGAACGCCGCTCCTTTCCGGATGCCGTGGCGGCCCGCCGTCGGGGCCGGGGAAAACCGGGCCTAGACTGGGACATCGTGAGTGAACCAGTCGATGTCGTCCTGATCGGCGGTGGCATCATGAGCGCCACCCTCGGAACCCTGCTGAAGCAGCTGCAGCCGGAGTGGAAGATCGTCGTCTGCGAACGGCTGTCGGAGGTCGCTCAGGAGTCGTCCAACGCCTGGAACAACGCGGGCACCGGCCACGCCGCCCTGTGCGAGCTGAACTACATGCCCGAGGGCCCCGACGGCTCGGTCGACCCGGCCAAGGCGGTCGCGATCAACGAGCAGTTCCAGCAGAGCCGTCAGCTGTGGACCTCGCTCATCGAGCGGGGCGTGCTGGATGAGCCGTCGACGTTCATCAACGCCACCCCGCACATGACCTTCGTGCGCGGCGAGAAGGACGTCGCGTACCTGAAGAAGCGCTACGAGGCGCTGCGGACCCAGCCGCTGTTCGCGGGGATCGAGTACTCCGAGGATTCGCGCGTCATCAACCAGTGGGCACCGCTGCTCATGCAGAAGCGACGCAAGGGCGAGCCCTTCGCCGCGACCCGGGTGCCCGCCGGCACCGACGTGGACTTCGGCGCCCTCACCCGGCAGCTGTTCGCCCACCTCGAGGAGCAGGGCGTCGAGGTGGTCACCAACCGCGAGGTCCGCAACCTCAGCCGCCAGAAGGACGGCACCTGGAAGGTGTCGTACCGGAACTCCCTCGGCAAGACGCCCGGCAGCCTCAACGCCCGATTCGTTTTCGTGGGCGCGGGAGGGTGGGCGATCAAGCTCCTGCAGCGCTCGGGCATCCCCGAGATCAAGGGCTACGGCGTCTTCCCCATCGGCGGCCAGTGGCTGAAGACCAGCAACCCGGCCATCGTCGCCCAGCACAAGGCGAAGGTGTACTCCCAGGCCTCCGTCGGGGCGCCGCCCATGTCGGTGCCGCACCTGGACACCCGGGTGGTCGACGGCGAGGCGTCGCTTCTGTTCGGCCCGTTCGCGACGTTCAGCCCGAAGTTCCTGAAGAACGGCCGCATCACCGACATCGTCGCGCAGGTGCGTCCGGGGAACCTGTGGCCGATGATCAAGGTCGCCATCGACAACCCCGGCCTCATCGGCTACCTGGTGAGCGAGCTGCTGAAGAACCACAAGAAGAAGGTGGACTCGCTGCGGACGTTCATGCCCACGGCGAAGGACGAGGACTGGGAGCTCCTGCAGGCCGGCCAGCGTGCGCAGGTCATGAAGAAGGATCCCGAGAAGGGCGGCGTGCTGCAGTTCGGCACGGAGGTCGTCAGCTCCGCCGACGGCTCCATCGCCGGCCTGCTCGGTGCCTCGCCGGGTGCCTCGACCGCCGCGTCCATCATGCTCGGGCTCCTGAGGACCTGCTTCCCCGACCGGATGCCCGGGTGGGAGCCCGCGCTGCGCGAACTCATCCCGAGCTACGGCGCCACCCTGAACACGCGGCCCGAGGTGGCGGAGGAGTCCCTGCGCACCACCGCCGCGGCACTGAAGATCAACCCCTGATCAGTGGCGAAGCTCTACTTCCGCTACGGCGCGATGAACTCCGGGAAGTCCACCGCGCTGCTGCAGGCAGCCTTCAACTACGAGGAGCGCGGTCAGCACGTGCTGCTGGCCAAGCCCGAGATCGACACCAAGGGCGCCGACCGCATCTCCAGTCGTCTGGGTGTGGAGCGGCTCGTGGACTTCCTCATCGCCCCGGGCGACGACCTGCGCTCGCTGTTCGCCGAACACCGTGAGCGCGTGCGTCGCGTGGCCGAGCAGGAGGCCCTGATCCCCGAGTCCAGCGCCACGGGAGCGCGGTACGACGTGGCGTGCCTCATGATCGACGAGGCGCAGTTCCTGACGGCGGCGCAGGTCGACGACCTCCTGCGGATCGTGGTCGAGGACCGCATCCCCGTGCTCGCCTACGGCATCCGCACGGACTTCCAGACCCGCGCCTTCCCGGGCTCCGCGCGCCTCATGGAGCTCGCGCACAGTCTGGAGGAGCTGAAGACCATCTGCCGCTGCGGACGGAAGGCGCTGTTCAACGCGCGGCTCGTGGGCGGGCGGTTCGTCTTCGACGGCGATCAGGTCGCGATCGACCAGCTGAGCGCCGACCGTGTCACGTACGAGTCGATGTGCGCCGAGTGCTACCTCCGCGAGTCCGGCGGGCGCCTCAGCTGACCCGGCGTCCCGCTCGCCCGTTGTCCGCTCGGTCTTGTAACGTTTCAGCGCAATCCTGGCGCGGCCAGACCACAGACGGTAGTGTGACCAGACCACGGAAGGGAACCATGAGCGACTCCACACCGGCACGCGCCTGGCGCGTCGTGCTCGAGAAGATCGAGTCCGACCTGCTCGAAGGCAGGCTCGGACCCGGCGACCGGCTCCAGCCCGAACGCGAGCTCGCCACGACGCTGGGCGTGGGACGGTCGAGCGTGCGGGAGGCGCTGCGCGTGCTCGAGGTGATGGGCCTCATCCGCACCGCCACCGGCTCGGGTCCCACCTCCGGCGCGATCGTGACGGCGACGCCCCACGGCGGCCTGGCGCAGTTCCTGCGCCTGCAGGTGGCGGCGCAGGGCTTCCCGATCCCCGACGTGTACGAGACGCGGCTCCTGCTCGAGGAGTGGGCGGTCGGGCACCTCGCCGCGCAGGCCGAGCCCGATCTCGGCCCGGCGCGGGCGACTCTCGAAGCGATGACGGCCGAGGGGCTCACCGCCGAGGAGTTCCTGGCGCTGGACACCCAGTTCCATCTGCGGCTCACCGACGCGGCGGGCAACATCGTGGTGGCCGCCACCATGGCGGGGCTGCGCACCACCATCGAGAGCTACATCCGGGCCGGGGCAGAGCGCATCCCCGACTGGCAGGGCACCGCCTCCCGTCTCCGGCACGAACACGCCGAGGTCGTCCACGCGATCGAGGCGGGCGACGCCGAGCGCGCCCGGGAGGTCCTGCGCGCCCACATCACGGGCTACTACGCCGACGCCGGCCTCCCGGCACCCGCGCACAGCCTCTGACCGGGCGCCGGAGCCCCGCGGGGCGACACGAGAGAGACGAGACACCACCATGGTCCAGCGGCAGCTGCCCAAGATCTCCGAGCTCCTGGAGCTCATGCAGTTCAAGAAGCCCGAGCTCGACGGCACGAAGCGGCGCCTGGACGCGGCGCTGACGATCGCCGACCTGCGCGCGATCGCGAAGCGGCGCACGCCCAAGGCGGCGTTCGACTACACCGACGGCGCCGCGGAGGGCGAGCTGTCCCTCGCCCGGGCACGGCAGGCGTTCGAGGACATCGAGTTCCACCCCGACATCCTGCGTCCCGCCGAGCACGTGGACACGTCGGTCGAGATCCTCGGCGGGCCCTCCGCGCTCCCGTTCGGCATCGCCCCCACGGGCTTCACCCGCCTCATGCAGACCGAAGGGGAGGTGGCCGGCGCATCCGCGGCTGCCGCAGCCGGCATCCCGTTCACGCTCTCCACGCTCGGCACCACCTCGATCGAGAACGTCCGGGCCGCCAACCCGCACGGACGCAACTGGTTCCAGCTCTACGTCATGCGGGAGCGCGAGCTCTCGTACGGGCTCGTGAAGCGCGCCGCGGACGCCGGGTTCGACACGCTCATGTTCACGGTCGACACGCCGATCGCCGGCGCCCGCCTGCGCGACAAGCGGAACGGCTTCTCCATCCCACCGCAGCTCACGGTCGGCACGATCGTCAACGCCATCCCGCGCCCGTGGTGGTGGATCGATTTCCTCACGACGCCCAAGCTCGAGTTCGCCTCGTTCACGACCACCGGCGGGACGGTGGGGGAGCTCCTCAACGCCGCGATGGACCCGACCATCAGCTACGACGATCTCGCGGTGATCCGCGAGATGTGGCCCGGCAGGATCGTCGTCAAGGGTGTGCAGAACGTGCCGGACTCGAAGCGGCTCGTGGACCTCGGCGTCGACGGCATCGTGCTGTCCAATCACGGCGGGCGCCAGCTCGACCGTGCGCCGATCCCCTTCCACCTGCTGCCGAAGGTCGTGCGCGAGGTCGGCAAGGACGCCACCGTCATGATCGACACGGGCATCATGAACGGTGCCGACATCGTGGCGTCGGTCGCCCTCGGCGCCAAGTTCACGCTCATCGGCCGCGCGTACCTCTACGGCCTGATGGCGGGCGGACGGCGCGGGGTCGACCGCACGATCGCGATCCTCCGCTCCGAGATCGAGCGCACGATGACCCTCCTGGGCGTCTCGTCGCTCGCGGAGCTGGAGCCTCGTCACGTCACGCAGCTGCAGCGTCTCACCCCCGTCCTGGCGCCCGCGCCGCGGCGGGCGCCGACGCGCGTGAAGGCCTAGCGCTGCGGGGGCGGAGGCTCAGCGCGACGGAAGCGTCGGGATGAGCGCCTCGAGGTAGTCGACCGTGTCCTCCCAGCCGGTCACCGCGTGGCAGGCGACGCCCATCGCGAGCACCGGGTAGTCGTTCCCGTGCTCGTCGAGGCGGTCCCCGACGAAGAGCATGTCGTCGAGGGGGATGCCGGTCTGCTCCGCGAGGCGCGTCATGCCGTAGGCCTTGTCGATGCCGCGGCGGGTGATGTCGACCGAGGTGGAGCCGCCCGAGCGGACCTCGAGGTCGGGGATGCGCGCGGCCACGGCGTCGCGGAGGGCGTTCTTCTTCGCCCCGGTCGGATCCCAGGCGGTCTTCGCGTCGACCGGTGCGGTCTGGCCGAGTGCCGAGAAGGTGATCTGCGAGCCGCGGTCCTCCAGGATGTCGCCCCAGGTCTCCGACTCCCAGACGCCCAGGCGGCGCGCCTCCTCTTCGACCGCGGCGAGGGCGCGCTGCTTCTCGTCGTCGGTGAGGGCGTGCGCGTAGACGGTGCGGACGCCGTCGGCCTCGAGGCGGTAGTACTGCGTTCCGCACGTGGGAAGCAGGTGGAACCGTCCCAGGACCTCGGCCTCGGTCGCCGGCAGCCGGTCGACGACCTGGGACTGGAACTGCAGCAGCTGTCCGCCGGAGATGATCGCGACCTCGACCCGCTCGGCGAGGGCGAGCAGCAGCTCGCCCATGCGCGGCGAGATGGCGCTCTTGGAGGGGGCGAGCGTGTCGTCGAGGTCGAAGGCGACGAGGCGGGGCGTGGTCATGGCGCGTACTCCGTATCGGCGGTTATGCGAAAGGCTCCGCCCGTGATCGAAATCAAAGGCGGAGCCTCGTGCAGTCGGGGTGACAGGATTTGAACCTGCGGCCTCGTCGTCCCGAACGACGCGCGCTACCAAGCTGCGCCACACCCCGTGGCAACCCTCCGAGTCTACCCCGTTCCGGCGCTCACACCGAATCGGGACGCGTGATGGGCAGCAGTCGCAGCACCGAGACCTCGGGGCGGCACCCGAAGCGCACCGGCGCGTAGATGGAGTGGCCGAGCCCGGCGCTGACGTTGAGGGGCACCGAGCGGCTCCCGTGATGCCAGGTGCTGAGGCCGCGCGCCTGGTCGAGGGGGATGTCGCAGTTGGCGACCAGGGCGTTCGGGGAGAACGGGACGCGGACCTGGCCGCCGTGGGTGTGCCCGGCGATCAGCATGTCGGCGCCGAGATCTGTGAAGCGGTCGAGCACGCGACGGTAGGGGGCGTGGGTGACGCCCAGGGTGAGCCCCGCCTCCCGGGGGACCTGCCACCAGCGCCCGCGGCGGACCCGCTGAAGGGCCCCGGCCGCGGCGTCGAGCTCGTCCCAGTCGCGGTGGGCGTCGTCCACGCCGAAGCCGTCGATCGTGAGGCCGCCGACGGTCAGCCGCGCGGCGGTGTTGTCCAGATCGGTCCAGCCGAGCTCATCGGCGAAGTAGGCGTCCATGGCGGGGGTGTCGAGCCGCTCGGCGCGACGCTTGTGGCCCGACGGACCGGAGAAGTAGTGGAGCGGGTTGCGCGCCGTCGGACCGACGACGTCGTTGGACCCGTGCACGAAGAATCCCGGGATCCCGCGCAGGGGCGCGAAGGCCGCGCGGATGCCGTCGAGCCCGTCGGCATGTCCGAGGTTGTCGCCGGTGTTCACGACGAGGTCGGGCTGCGTCTGCTCGGCGATCTCGGCGATCCAACGCTGTTTGCGGTGCTGCCACGGCGCCATATGGGCGTCGGAGAGGTGGAGGACGGTCAGTGGCGCGCTGCCGGGCGGGAGCACGGCGAGGTCGTGACGGCGGACCGTGAACAGGTACCGCTCGATCCCGATGCCCCAGATCGCCGAGCCGACGCCGACCGCCCCCATGACTCCGAGAGGAGCCATGAGGGCGGTGCGAAGCGGCGTGCGGGCGCTCAGTCGTCGTTCCCGTCGTTGCCGTTGCCGTTCCCGGGACCGCCGCAGTTGGCGGCCTGGTACTGGATCGTGATCTGCGTGTTGCGGCCGACCATCGTTCCGGCGGCCGGATCGGTGCCGGTGACGACGCCCTGCGGCGGGGCGCCCTCCTGCTGCGTGCACTCGCGGTCGATCCGGCCGAACCCGGCGGCCCGCAGCGCGTTCTCGGCGTCATCGGGCGTTCCGCCCACCGACGGGACGGCCACGCCCTCGCCGTTGCTGGGGGTGATCGTGACGCTGGTCCCCCCGGCCACGCGGCCGGCGCCCGGGCTCTGCTCGACGATCGTGCCTGCCTTCTCGGTCGCGTCGATGGCGTCCGCCACCGTCACCGAGAAGCCCGCGGACCGCAGGGTCGAGGTCGCCTCGTCGATGCTCATGCCGATGACGCTCGGGAGGGTGACGTACACCTGCTTGGTGAGCTCCTCGTCGGGGCTCGGGAAGTCGTCGCCGCCGTACTTGGCGTTGGCCGCGCGCTGCATCTCGGGCCAGATGCCGTTGCGGATGCGCGAGAGGCGGTAGCCCGACTCGTAGTAGTTGTCGAGTCGGGTGTTGACCCATTCGCCGTTCTTCTTCTTGGCGTTGGCGTTGCCGACCCAGACCACCGTGGTGACCTCGGTGCTCGATCCGTCCATCCAGGTGTGGAGGAACTGGTGGATACCGGTCTTGCCGAAGATGGGCGTGCCGTCGTAGGTGCGCGCGCCCGAGCCGGTGCCGTCGGCCTTCATGACGCCCTCGAGCGTGTAGGCGGCGGTGGAGGCGACGGCCTCGCTGAGGACGCGCTCGCACTTGGTGTCGGGGATCGCATGGTCGCTGCCGTCGGCGTTGAGCACGCGGTCGATCACCTTCGACTCGCAGAGGATGCCGTTCGACGCGATCGCGGCGTACGCCTGCGCCATGTCGATCGGCGCCACGTTGGCGTCTCCGAGGACGTTGTAGGGAACGTTGGCCGAGAGGCCGGAGCCTTCGGGCACCTCGTCGAGGGGAGTGCCGTCACCGCGCATGACGCCCATCTGCATGGCGACCTGGTTGGTGCTGCACACCGAGATCTTCTCCGCCATGGCCAGGAAGCCGGAGTTCAGCGAGTCCTTCGTGAACCGGTAGACGGAGCCCGTGTAGCCGGAGTTGTTCTCGAAGTTTCCGATGTGGTTGGTCTGACCCGAGTTGTCGGCGTACTGGTCGCGGGTCGCACCGTCGCAGGTGTTCACCTTCTTCAGGCCCGTGCGGCCATTGAGCATCTCGTTGACGGAATGCCCTTCCTGCAGCCAGTTGACGAGGCTGAAGACCTTGTAGGTCGATCCGGCCGAGTGGCCGCTGCCGCCGCCGTTCTGCTTGCGGACGTTGTAGTTGACCTGGGTGGTCGAGGGGTCGTCGGTCTTCGTGCTGTACGGACGGTTCTGCACCATCGACAGCACACGCCCGGTGCCCACCTCCACTTGCACGCCGGAGGCGCCGAGGTCCATGTAGTCCACGCTCGCCGGCACGATGTCGATCGCGTCGTTGGCGGCCTTCTGCAGGTCGTAGTCGAGCGTCGTGTAGACCTTCAGGCCACCGCGGCGCAGTGCGGCGGCGCGCTCCTCCTTCGACTCGCCGAAGGCGGGATCGGTGCGGATGATCGACACCACGTACTCGCAGAAGAACTGCGCGCCCTTGGCCTGGCTGCAGCCCTGCTTGCGCTGGCTGATCTTCGGCTCGATCGGCGAGGCCTTCGCCTCGTCGTACTCCGCCCGCGTGATCTTGCCGTCGGCGAGCATGCGGCCGAGCACGTAGTCGCGGCGCTTGAGGGTGTCGGCGTAGCCGTCGGCCTCGCCGTTGCGGGCGTTGCCGGCCTTGTCGGTCCAGGTGCCCTTGGGCTTGTCGATGCGGAAGGTGTTCGGCTCCTGCACCATGCCGGCGATCGTGGCCGCCTGAGCGATGGTGAGCTTGGCCGCGGTGGTGCTGAAGTAGTACTGCGCCGCAGCGCCGATGCCGTACACGGTCCCGCCGAAGGACGAGATGTTCAGGTAGCCGAGGAGGATGTCGTTCTTCTCGTACTCCTTCTCGAGCTGGATCGCGTAGCGCATCTCCTGGAGCTTGCGCTGGTAGCCCTCGGCGCCCTCGTTGACCGTGGTCTGGAGGAAGCAGGCCCGCACCTCCTCCTCGCTCGCGGCGTCGAACTCGCAGTTCTGCTGGAGGACGTTCTTCACGTACTGCTGCGTGATCGTCGAGCCGCCTCGCGTGCTGCTGCCCGAGGCGTTGCCCGCCAGGGCCTTCAGGGTGCCCATGAGGTCCACGCCGCCGTGCGTGTAGAAGTTCTTGTCCTCGCTGGAGAGGATCGCGTCGTACATCACCGGGTTGACCTGGTCGTACGTGACCGGGATGCGGTTCTGGTCGTAGAACTGCGCCATGAGCACGTTCTTGCCGTCGGCGTTCTTCTTGTAGATGCGCGTCGGCAGCATGAGCGACGCGGGCTCGAGATAGCTCGGCATCTTGTCGAACATGGTGATGGCGCTCGAGGCCGCATATCCGGACACGGCGATGGCGGGGGTCACGGTGGCGGTGATCAGCACGCCGGCCACGGTGCTCAGACCGATGAGGCCCAGAAGGCCGCCGAGCACGCCGGTGGCTGTCCGTTTCGATTGGGGCATAGGCTTGATCGTAAGGGAATTACCTGGGGGAACCCTCGGTAGGGCCCGCATGCCGCGCCTATCCGCGCCGTCGCAAGGGAGCACCCGATGACCACGTGGGAGTACCTCACCACGCCGCTGCTGATCCACAACACCGCCGCGATCCTCAACAACTGGGGCAAGCAGGGGTGGGAACTCGTGCAGGTCGTGCCCGGTCCCGAGGGCGGCCTCGTCGCCTACTTCAAGCGGCCCGCCGGCGGCGGCGCCGCCAACGCAGGGCTCGGCGCGGCCGCTCAGGCCGCGCAGCAGTTCGAGGGGGCGTGATGAGCGTCTCGCAGCGTCTGGCCGAGCTCGGCATCGAGCTTCCTCCGGTCGTCCCGCCGGTCGCCGCCTACGTGCCGGCGACCGTGCACGGCGGGCTCGTCTACACGGCGGGTCAGCTCCCGATGGTCTCGGGCGTCCTCCCGGCCACCGGCAAGGTCGGTGACGGTCACGGGCTCGTGCCGCCCGCCGACGCGCAGGCCTACGCCCGCCAGTGCGCGCTCAACGCCATCGCCGCCGCGGCGGCCGCTGCGGGCGGTGTGGACAATCTGTCCCGGGTCGTCAAGGTCACCGGCTTCGTGGCGTCCGTCCCCGAGTTCACCGGGCAGCCGGTCGTCGTCAACGGCGCGAGCGAACTGCTGGGCCAGGTCTTCGGCGAGGCGGGCGTCCACGCGCGCTCCGCCGTCGGCGTGACGGTCCTGCCCCTCGACAGCCCCGTCGAGGTCGAGGTCGTCTTCGCCCTCGCCTGACCCCACTCGTCCCACTTCCTGCGGGGCATGTCCCACTTTGGGTCGCTTCGCTAACTGCTGAGCAACCGAAAGTGGGACACGCCTGCGGCGGCGAGCCCGGCGCTACTTCACCTGGGCGGAGATCACCGACATCACGGCGGTGTCGGCCAGGGTCGTCGTATCGCCGACCTCGCGCCCCTCGGCGACGTCGCGCAGCAGCCGGCGCATGATCTTGCCGGACCGCGTCTTGGGCAGCTCGCCGACGATGTACACGTCGCGCGGCCTCGCGATCGGCCCGATCTGCTCGCCGACCCATGACCGCAGCGCACCGGCGAGGCCCTCGGGGGAGTGGGCGTCGAGGTAGGACTGCTTGATGATGACGAAGGCCACCACGGCCTGGCCCGTCGTCTCGTCCGTCGCGCCCACCACCGCCGCTTCGGCGACGGCCTCGTTCCCGACGAGGGCCGACTCGATCTCGGTCGTCGACAGACGATGCCCCGACACGTTCATCACGTCGTCGACGCGTCCGAGGAACCAGACGTCGCCGTCGTCGTCCAGGCGTGCGCCGTCGCCGGCGAAGTAGTAGCCCTGCTTCTCGAACTTCTCCCAGTAGGTCTCGCGGAAGCGCTCCGGGTCTCCCCAGATGCCGCGGAGCATGCTGGGCCACGGCTTGGTGATGACCAGGAGTCCGCCGTTGCCGTTGCCGACGTGCTCGCCGTTGTCGTCGACGACGTCGATCGAGATGCCGGGAAGCGGCACCTGGGCCGACCCGGGCTTGGTCTCGGTGACCCCCGGCAGGGCGGACACCATGATCGCGCCGGTCTCCGTCTGCCACCACGTGTCGACGATGGGAGCCGTCTTGCCGCCGATGATCTTGCGGTACCACATCCACGCCTCGGGGTTGATGGGCTCGCCCACCGATCCCAGCAGGCGCAGGGAGGACAGGTCGAACTGCTGCGGGATGGCCCGGCCGAGCTTCATGAAGGAACGGATCGCCGTCGGGGCGGTGTAGAGGACGGTGACCCCGTACTTCTCGACGAGCTCCCACCAGCGTCCGGGGTGGGGCGTGTCGGGCGTGCCCTCGTAGAGCACCTGGGTGGCGCCGTTGGCGAGCGGCCCGTAGGCGACGTAGGAGTGCCCCGTGATCCAGCCGATGTCGGCGGTGCACCAGAACACGTCGGTCTCGGGGTGCAGGTCGTGGACCACCTTGTTGGTGAAGGTCGCCTGCGTGAGGTACCCGCCGGAGGTGTGGAGGATGCCCTTGGGCTTCCCGGTCGTTCCGGAGGTGTACAGGATGAACAGCGGGTTCTCGGCGGGGAAGGGCTGCGCCTCGTGCTCGGGGGACGCGGCGGGCACGACATCGTGCCACCACAGGTCGCGGTCGGCGTCCCACGGCACCTCGTCGCCGGTGCGCTTGACCACCAGCACGTGCTCGACCGTGCCCTGCGGCCCCGCGCCGCGATCGGCGAGGGCCTGATCGACGGCCGGCTTCAGAGGGGACACCCGGCCCTTGCGGTAACCGCCGTCCGCGGTGATGACGAGCTTCGCGCCCGCGTCGTCGATCCGGGTGCGCAGGCTGTCGGCCGAGAATCCGCCGAAGATCACGGAGTGGATCGCGCCGACGCGGGCGACGGCGAGCATCGCGGCGATGGCCTCGGGGATCATCGGCATGTAGATCGCGACGCGGTCGCCCTGTCCCACGCCCAGCTCGCCGAGGACGTTGGCGACCCGCTTGACCTCCTCGGTGAGCTCGGCGTAGCTGATGCGCCGCTCGTCGCCCGGCTCGCCCTCCCACAGCAGGGCGATGCGGTCGCCGTCGCCCGCCTCCACGTGACGGTCGAGGCAGTTGTACGCGACGTTCAGCTCGCCGTCGGCGAACCACTGTGCGAACGGGGGGTTGGACCAGTCCAGCACCTGTGAGAACGGGGTGTGCCAGTGGAGCGCCCGCGCCTGCTCCGCCCAGAACGCCTCGCGGTCGGCCTCTGCTTCGCGGTAGAGATCGGCAGTCGCGACGGCATTCTTGGCGAACTCCTCGCTCGGCGGGAACCGGCGGTCCTCGGTCAGCAGGTGGTCGATCTGGCTGCTCATGCGCGCTCCTTTGCGGCTTGTGCTCACGGGACGACGGCGGGCTCCGTGACGATTCCGGTCAATCTAGCCGGGTCCCAAATCCGCACACTACCGCCGATAGTGGGTGATCCATGCGGACCGATATATCAGTTCGCCACGCGCCGACGGTGTTTTGCGGTCGCGGAGCCGTTGCGTATGCTCGGACCCGGCCGAACTCAGATTCTGGCGCAACGACGTGTCGCGATCCCCCGTAGCGAACGTCGTTCCGGGCGGCATCCTTCCCCCCAAAGGATGCCGCCCCTCTCCATCTCCGGGGCTCCTCCCCAGCACGGGGCTTCGTCCGGCCGTCCACCGGCCTGCGGAACACCGCGATCGGCAGGTGTGGCGCCGCCTACGGTCATGCCATGCCCGAAGCCTTCGTCGTCCGACCGCGCGGTGACGTCGCCGTTCCGCCCGGCCCGCGGTCGCCGGGGGAGTTCGTCGTCACCGAGCCTTCCCCGGCGTCGCGTCGGCGCGGATCCTCCACGCGGCGACGCGCGGTGCCCGACCATCCGGCAGTGGCATCGCTCCTGCCGCATCTGTCCGACCCCGACGTCACCGACGTCTTCGTCAACGGCTCCGGCGGGCTGTTCGTCGACCGCGGGCGGGGCGCCGAACGCGTCGCCGGATGGCAGGCGGACGCCCAGGCGGTGCGCGAGCTCGCGGTGGCCCTCGTCGGGATCGGCGGCCGCCACCTCGACGACCTGACGCCGCTCGTCGACGTGCGCTGGGAGCAGGGCGCTCGCGTGCACGCCGTCCTGCCGCCGGTCGCCCGGGGCGGCGCGGCGATCTCGATCCGGCTGCCCGCCGCGGAGCGCCTGAGTCTCGACGACCTGGGGCGGCGGGGCATGGTCGACGCCGCCGGCGCCGAACGCCTGGCGGGACTGGTGTCCGGTCGGGCGAACATCCTCGTCACGGGCGCCACGGGTGCGGGCAAGACGACCCTGCTCGCCGCGCTCCTCGGCCTCGTCCCCGCCGGCGAGCGCATCATCACCATCGAGGACGTGGCCGAGCTGCGCATCGAGCATCCGCACCACGTGAGTCTCGAAGCCCGGCAGGCCAACCTCGAAGGAGCCGGCGCCGTCGGTCTCGCGCGCCTGGTCCGGGAGGCGCTGCGGATGCGACCCGACCGGCTGGTGGTCGGGGAGTGCCGCGGCGAGGAGGTGCGCGAGCTGCTCACGGCCCTGAACACCGGCCACGACGGCGGCGCCGGGACGCTGCACGCCAGCGGGATCGCCGACGTGCCGGCCCGGCTGGAGGCGCTCGGGGCGCTGGCCGGGATGAGCGATCGCGCCGTCGCGCGGCAGGCGGTGAGCGCCATCGGCGCGATCGTCCACGTCGAACGCGGACGCGACGGACGCCGGCGCGTAGCGGGCCTCGGGCGGCTGATCGCCGACGATGGGCGCCTGGGCGTCGAGGAGCTCCCATGAGGCGGCGCCGCCCATCCGAACCCGCCGCGTCGGACGCGATGACCGCGGCGATCAGCGTGCACCGCCTCGCCGTGCTGCTGCAGGCCGGGCTGACGCCGGCCCGCGCGTGGCACCACGTCGCCGGCGGTGAGCAGGGGCTCGCCGGCGCCGCGCACGATGCGGCAGCGATCCCCGGCGAGCTCGATCGCCGGGGCGGGACCTGGCGGGAGGTCGCCGTGGCGTGGCGGGTCGCCACCACGGTGGGGGCCCCGCTCGCGCCGAGCCTGCGCGCGATCGCCGACGCGCTGCGCGACGCGGAGCAGGCGCGGGCCGATGTGGCGGTCGCCCTGGCCGAACCCGCGACGACCGCCCGCCTGATCGGCTGGCTTCCGGCACTGGGCGTCGTGCTGGTGGTCGCGTTCGGCTTCGACGTGGCGAGCACGCTGCTCCATCCGGTCGGACTGGTCTGCGCGGCGCTCGGTGCCGGCCTCATGGTCGCGGCCCGCCGCTGGACCGCCGCGCTCGTGCGCCGGGCTCAGCCGCCGCCGAGCATCGCCGGCTGGGAGCACGAGCTGCTGTCGATCGCGCTCAGCGGCGGCGTCTCGATCGACCGCGCGCTCGACGTGGTCACGGCGGCAGGATGCCCCTCCGCGTCGGAGGCCACCGCCGACACGATCGCGCTTTCGCGCGGCTCGGGTGCGCCGGCCGTCGAACTGCTCCGCGCCGAGGCGGAGGACCGGCGCCTCGCTGCGCGGACCGAGGGCCGGCTGCGCGCCGCGCGGCTCGGCGGCCGGCTGCTGCTTCCGCTCGGCGCCTGCACCTTGCCCGCCTTCCTGCTGCTCGGCGTCGCGCCCATGCTGCTGTCGGTCCTCACGTCGTCGTCCATCGGCTTCTGATCCGTATTCCTCCGCTCTTCCCCTGCCTCTTCCTGCCCGTGCCGCCGTCCCGTCCTGAAAGGAAACACATGATCCCTCACCTGCCCGCCCGCTCCCTCGCACGGTCGCCGCACCTGCCGCGGCTGACCGCGCGCCGGGCTGCCCGGCTGTTCCGCGACGACACGGGCGCCGCGACGGCCGAGTACGCGATCGCCACGATGGCGGCCGTCGCCTTCGCCGGGCTGCTGGTCGTCATCATGCGCAGCGACGAGGTGCGCGGGATCCTCACCGATCTCGTCCGCCGCGCGCTCACGGTCGAATGAGCCCTCGGCACGATGGGCCCCTCCACCGAGATGACCGGGGATCGGTGGCGGCGGAGTTCGCCGTCGTCGTACCCGCCGTCGTGCTGGTCGTGCTGCTCGCGGTGACCACCCTCGCCGCCGCAGGCCGGCAGGTGCGGCTCGAGCAGGCCGCCGCGCAGGGGGCGCGGCTGGCGGCGCGGGGAGAGGGCGACGACCGCGTGCGCGCGGCAGTCGCGGCGCTCGTCGAGGGGGTGAGCGTCGCCATCCGCTCCGACGGCGAGTTCGCGTGCGTCGACGCGACGGTCGCGCAGGCGGTGCCGCTTCCGCTCCCGCCCCTCCGGGCGACGGGGTGCGCCCTGGCGGGCGGGCTCTGATGGCGGGCGTCGCGCTGGTCATCGGGGCGCTCGCCGTCACGGCGACCCTGGCCGTCGGATGCGCGGCCGCGGGGGCGGCCTCGGTGCGCGCGGTCCGTCTCGCCGCGGTCGCCGACGCCGCAGCGCTGGCGGCCGCCGACGCGGCGACCGGAGCGATCGGCGGCGCACCGTGCCCGCGGGCCGCCGACGTGGCCGCACGGGCTGGCGCAACCGTGGAGGACTGTGTCGTGGACGGGGTCGTCGCCACCGTCGTCGTCGGCGCGGCGGTCGGACCGTTCCGGGCGAGGGCGGTTGCCCGGGCCGGTCCTGCGCCCTGAGAGAACATCGCCCTCCCGGAGGCGGGCGGACCGGGCTCCCAGCGATTGCACCCTCTCCCGGTGTGTATGGTGTGCAACGAAGAAAGGACGCCAGTGGCTGAAGGCAGCAAGGGCACGCGGAGCACGGGCGGAGCCCGGAGCGGGGCGGGCAAGGGCGAGACGGGGAAGAAGCTCGTCATCGTCGAGTCCCCGACCAAGATGAAGTCGATCCAGGGATACCTGGGCGACGGCTACGAGGTGCTCAGCTCGGTCGGTCACATCCGCGACCTCGCCGACAAGAAGGACATCCCCGCGGAGCTCAAGAAGACCTCGGTGGGGAAGTACTCGATCGACATCGAGAACGACTTCACTCCTCTTTATGTCGAGAGCGATCGCGGCAAGAAGACCGTCGCCGAGCTCAAGCGCGCCCTCAAGACCGCCGACGAACTGCTGCTCGCCACCGATGAGGACCGCGAGGGCGAAGCCATCGCGTGGCACCTTCTCGAGGCCCTGAAGCCCAAGGTGCCGGTCAAGCGCATGGTGTTCCACGAGATCACCCGCGACGCGATCCGCGCCGCCGTCGACAACACCCGCGAACTCGACCTCGCGCTCGTCGACGCGCAGGAGACCCGCCGCATCCTCGACCGCCTGTACGGCTGGGACGTCTCCGACGTCACGCGCCGCAAGGTCGGCCAGGGCACCTCCGCCGGACGCGTGCAGTCGGCGGCCACCCGCCTGGTGGTCGACCGCGAGCGCGAGCGCATGGCCTTCGTCTCCGCCTCGTACTGGGACGTCGAGGCTCTCGCGGCCAAGGCCGCCTCGGAGGCGTTCGCGACCCGTCTCGCGCGGCTCGACGGCGCGCCCTTGGCGCGCGGCACCGACTTCGACGACCGCGGTGAGCTGAAGAAGGCCGTCGTCGTGCTCACCGAGGCGCAGGTGCGCGAACTCGCGAGCGCGATCGAGGCCGCCGGCACCGCCACCGTCACCGCCGTCGAGGCCAAGCCCGGCACGCGCAGCCCCAAGCCCCCCTTCACGACCTCGACCCTCCAGCAGGAGGCGGGACGCAAGCTCTCGATGAGCGCCAAGCACGCCATGGGCGTCGCGCAGCGGCTCTACGAGAAGGGGTACATCACCTACATGCGCACCGACTCGACGGCGCTGTCGACGCAGGCCGTCACGGCGGCGCGTGCGCAGGCGGTGGCCCTCTACGGCGACAAGGCGGTGCCGGCGAACCCCCGGAGCTACCGCAACAACAGCAAGAACGCCCAGGAAGCGCACGAGGCGATCCGCCCGTCCGGTGAGGACTTCCGCACGCCCGCATCGGTGTCGTCGGGTCTCGACCGCGACGAACTGCGCCTCTACGACCTGATCTGGAAGCGCACCATCGCCAGCCAGATGGCCGACGCGAAGTACGAGACGACCACGGTGACCCTCGAGGTCGCCGCCGGCTCCCAGGTCGCCGCGTTCACGGCGTCCGGCACCGTCTACACCTTCAAGGGGTTCCTCGACGCCTACGAGGAGGGCCGCGACGAGAAGCGGAGCGACTCCGACAAGGCTGACGACCAGGCGCTCCCGCCGCTCGCGGTGGGAGACGTGCTGAGCCTGCGCGACGTCGAGGCGAAGGGCCACGCGACCAGTCCCAAGCCCCGCTACACGGAGGCCTCGCTCGTCAAGGCGCTCGAGGAGAAGGGCATCGGCCGTCCGTCGACCTTCGCGAGCATCATCGACGTGATCCTCAACCGCGGCTACGTCAGCAAGCGCGGGCAGGCCCTCGTGCCCAGCTGGCTCGCGTTCAGCATCGTGCGTCTGCTCGAGCAGCACTTCTCCGACCTCGTCGACTACGACTTCACCGCCGCACTCGAAGACGACCTCGACGCGATCGCCCGCGGCGAGCAGGACAGGGCCACCTGGCTGCGCAAGTTCTACTTCGGCGCCGACGACCACGTGGGACTGCGCAACGTCGTCGACAACCTCGGCGACATCGACGCGCGGGAGATCAACTCGACCCCGATCGGCGACGTGGCCGTCCTGCGCTTCGGGCGCTATGGGCCCTACCTCGAAGTGCCCGGCGACGAGGAGAGCCCGCGCCGCATCAACGTCCCCGACGACCTCGCGCCCGACGAGCTGACGCCCGAGAAGGCGCGCGAGCTCATCGACGCTCCCGTCGGCGGCGACCGCGTTCTCGGGCAGAACCCCGAGAACGGGCGGGACATCGTGGTCAAGGACGGCCGGTTCGGCCCCTACCTCGAGGAGGTGCTCCCCGAGGGGGAGGCGCCGGTCGAGGATGCCCCGAAGAAGCGCGGGGCGAAGAAGGACACCGCGCCCAAGCCCCGCCGTGCCTCGCTGTTCAAGAGCATGTCGCCCGAGACGATCGACCTCGAGACCGCGCTGAAGCTGTTCGGCCTGCCGCGCGTCGTCGGGCAGGACCCCGAGACCGGCGTCGACATCACCGCTCAGAACGGGCCCTACGGCCCGTACATCAAGAAGGGCACCGACTCGCGCAGCATCGGCAGCGAGGAGCTCATCTTCGACATCACGCTCGATCAGGCGCTGGAGATCTACGCGCTGCCGAAGTACGCGAACCGCGCCGCGACCTCCCTCAAGGAGTTCGAGGCCGACCCCGTGAGCGAGAAGCCGATCCGCATCAAGGACGGCCGCTTCGGCGCGTACGTCACCGACGGCACGACGAACGTCACCATCCCGCGCGGTCAGACGCCCGACGACATCACCTACGAGATCGCGGTGCAGATGCTCGCGGAGAAGCGTGCGAAGGGGCCCGCCCCCAAGCGCACGACGCGGCGCACCACGACCGCGCGCAAGACTCCGGCGAAGAAGAAGTGACCGCGGACGGCCCGGCATCCGCCCCCGCCGAGCTGCCCGCTCACGACCAGGGTCTGTGGATCACGTTCGAGGGCGGTGACGGGTCGGGGAAGACGACCCAGGCCGCCCTGCTGGAGGAGTGGCTGCGCGGCCAGGGTCGCACCGTCGTGCGCACCCGGGAGCCCGGCGGCACCGAGGTCGGCGTCCTGATCCGCGACATCGTGCTGCACCATCGGGGTGACATCGCGCCGCGCGCCGAGGCGCTGCTCTACGCCGCCGACCGTGCGCACCACGTCGCGACGCTCGTGCAGCCCGCCCTCGCCCGGGGCGAGATCGTGATCCAGGATCGCTACCTCGACTCGTCCGTGGCCTACCAGGGCGCGGGCCGCGTGCTCGACGCCGACGAGATCCGCAACCTGTCGCTGTGGGCCGCCGACGGCGCGCTGCCCCGCCTCACGGTGCTGCTCGACATCGATCCGGCCGCCGCCCGCCACCGCCTCGACGCCGACGACAAGCCGTTCGACCGGCTGGAGGCGGAGCGATCCGACTTCCACGCCCGCGTGCGGGCGGCCTACCTCGCGCTGGCCGCCGCGGAGCCCGAGCGGTTCCTCGTGCTCGACGCCACGCGCGACGTGGGCGAACTGGCAGCCGCGGTGCGCGATCGCGTGGCCGCCGTCCTCGCCTGAGCGGCCGCCACCGGTCGCAGGACGAGGTCGGCGCCACACCGTAGGCTGGTCGGCATGACGACGGCCTCCGACGCCCCCGCGACCGCCGCGTCGACGTCCCCGCTGGGTCAGGTGCCGTGGGGCGAGGTCTGGGGACAGGACGACGCGGTCGCGCAGCTGCAGGCAGCCGCCTCCGATCCGGCGCAGCTGGCGCACGCGTGGCTCATCACCGGGCCGCCCGGATCCGGGCGCTCGACCCTCGCCTACGCCTTCGCGGCGGCGCTCATCGCCGAACCGGGCGACGAGAACGCGATGCGGCAGGTGCTGGCCGGAACGCACCCCGATCTCGCCGCCCTCCGCACGGAGGGGGTCATCATCTCCATCAAGGACGCGCGCGCCCTCGTCGAGCGCTCCTACTTCGCCCCGTCGCTCGGTCGCTACCGCGTGATCGTCATGGAGGACGCCGACCGCATGGTCGAGCGCACGAGCAACGTCCTGCTGAAGGCGCTCGAAGAGCCGCCCGAGCGCACGGTGTGGGTGCTGTGCGCCCCGAGCGACGCCGACCTGCTGCCGACGATCCGGTCGCGGGTGCGCACCCTGCGCCTGCGCGAGCCCGACGTCGACGACGTCGCCCGCCTCATCGTCCAGCGGACCGGGGCCGACCCCGCCATCGCCGAGCAGTCGGCCCGGCTCGCCCAGCGCCACATCGGCATGGCGCAGCGCCTGGCCACCGACGAGGCCGCGCGCGCCCGGCGCGACGAGACGCTGCGGGCGGTCCTGCGGGTGCGGGGCGTCAACGACGCGGTCGAGGTCGCCGCGCGCATCGTGCAGCTGGCCACCGACGACGCCAAGTCGCTGACGGCCGAACGCGACGACGCCGAGCGCGAGTCCCTGCTGCGCACGCTCGGCATCCCGGCCGGAGCGGCGGTCCCGCCCGCCGTCCGCGGCCAGCTGGGGGCGCTCGAGGAGGATCAGAAGCGGCGCGCCACGCGGAGCCTGCGCGACGGCATCGACCGCGTGCTCACCGACCTCGAGTCGATGTACCGCGACACCCTCATGCTCCAGTTCGGCCGCGCCGACGGGCTCATCAACCGGGAGCTGTCCGACGAGCTCGCCGCGCTCGCCGCGGCATGGAGCCCGGAGCGCACCCTGACCGTGCTCGACCAGATCTCTGTCACCCGCACGAACCTCGAAGGCAACGCCGCCCCGGCGCTGGCCCTCGAGAGCATGCTGATCACCGTCGCCAGCGGAAGGACCCCGTGAACAACCGTCCCCGTCGTCTCGTCGCCGTCGCCGCCGCCGTCCTCGCCGCAGCGCTGGCTCTGAGCGCGTGCGGCATCCTGTGGGATCCGAAGACCCCCGACGCCACGGCGCCCTCGCAGAGCCCGAACCTCGATGACGTGCCCGCCGGCTTCGAGGACTTCTACGGGCAGAGCCTCGCGTGGGAGAGGTGCGAGGGGGCGGATTCCGGCGACTACGACTGCACGACGGTGACCGCGCCGCTGGACTGGGCCGACCCGGAGGCCGGCGAGATCGAGCTGGCGGTCATCCGCCGTGCCGCAGACGACCGCGCACGCGGGTCGCTGCTCACCAACCCCGGTGGTCCCGGGGCGAGCGGATACGACCTGATCGCCGAAAGCGCCCAGTTCGCCGTGGGCGAGGAGCTGGCCGCCGCGTACGACGTCATCGGCTTCGACCCGCGCGGGGTCGGACGCTCGACGGCGGTGACGTGCCTCGATCCGCGGGCGATGGACGCCTACCTCTTCGACATCCCCGCCGACCCCCGCGGCAGTGCGGGCTGGGAGGCCGAGCTCACCGAGCGCAACGACGAGTTCGTGCAGGCGTGCGTCGACGGGAGCGACGGCATCCTCCCGTACATCACCACCGACAACGCCGCGCGCGACCTCGACCTGCTGCGCGCCGTGCTGGGCGACGCGCAGCTCAACTATCTCGGTTACTCCTACGGCACCTTCCTCGGGGCGACCTACGCGAAGCTGTTCCCGGCGAAGGTCGGACGGCTCGTGCTCGACGGGGCGATCGACCCGTCGATCCCCGGCCTGGACGTCGGCACCACGCAGGCGATCGGGTTCGAATCGGCGCTGCGGGCCTACATGGCCGACTGCCTGGACGGCGACGACTGCCCGTTCTCCGGCTCGGTCGACGAGGCCATGGCCGACCTCGGCACGCTGCTGGCGAGTGTCGACCGCAGCCCCCTCCCCGCCTCCGACGGGCGCGAGCTCGGCGCCGACGCCCTGCTGACCGGCATCATCGCGGCGCTCTACGCGCAGGAGAGCTGGACCTACCTCACGGCGGCCCTCGACGACGCCCTCTCCGGCGACCCCGACACCGCCTTCCTGCTCGCCGACTTCTACTACGGGCGCACCCCCGACGGCACGTACGAGGACAACTCCACCGAGGCGTTCCGCGCGTACAACTGCATGGACTACCCGCTCGACACCGACGAGGCCGACCAGGCCGCGGCGGAGGCGACCATCGCCGAGAAGGCGCCGACGATCGCCCCCTACTGGCAGGGCGTCGACGTCTGCGCGGTGTGGCCGGCGGAGCCCACCGGCGTCCGCGAGCCCATCGTCGCCGAGGGCGCCGCCCCGATCGTCGTGGTCGGCACCACCAACGACCCCGCCACCCCGTACTCGTGGTCGGAGTCCCTCGCCGAGCAGCTGTCGTCGGGGGTGCTCGTCACCCGGGTGGGCGAGGGGCACACCGGCTTCAACAAGGGCAACGCCTGCGTCGACGACGCGGTGGTCGCCTACCTGATCGACGGGACCGTTCCGGAGGACGGGCTGCGCTGCGGGTGAGCGCGCGGATCAGCGTCGCAGGATGCGCCGGGCCAGGCCGTTGCCGAGGAACTGCACGGCCTGCACGATGACGATGATCACGAGCACCGCCGCCCAGGTCACCCACGGGTTGAACTGCTTGAACCCGTAGACGATCGCGAACTCGCCCAGGCCGCCGGCCGCGACCGCACCGGCGATCGCCGTCATGTCGACGAGGGCGACGACGATGAAGGTGTAGCCGAGCACCAGCGGCCCCAGCGCCTCGCGGGGGACCAGGCGGAAGAGGATCCGCGCCCGGCTCGCCCCGGCCGCGCGGGCCGCCTCGATGACGCCCGGGCGGACGGTCAGCAGGTTCTGCTCCACGATGCGGCTGATCGCGAAGAGCGAGGCGATCGTGATCGCGAAGACGCCGAAGTTCGCACCGATGCCCGGGATGCCGACCCCGCGCGCGAGCGGCTGAACCGCCGCGAGCAGGATGACGAACGGGATCGGTCGGAAGAAGTTCACGATCACGTTGAGCACGGCGAACACCGGCCGGTTGGGGAACAGGCTCCCCGGGCGGGACGCGTAGAGCAGCGTTCCGAGGAGGAGCCCGAGCAGGCCGCCGAGGATCAGCGAGAACGTGACGATGTAGAGCGTCTCGTACGTCGCGTCCAGCAGCTCGGGAAGCAGGTCGATGAGCCTATCCACGGATCTCCTCCTCGATGAGCGGCGCGTGCGCCCGGGCCGCGACGATCGCGCGCTCCACGGCGTCCGCCTCGCCGGTGAGCGACAGCGTGAGGTGGCCGAACACGCGGCCGCCGATGTCGTTGATCCCGCCGTGGATGAGCTCGAAGCGGACGTCGTGACCGGCGAGGGCGGCGAAGACGTCCGCCTGCGAGCCGTCACCGTCGCGGAGGCGGAAGGTGACGATGCGCCCCGGATGACGCGCGCGCAGCGCCTGCAGCTTCTCGCCGGCGGGCACCTCGTCGATGATGCTCGCGACGAAGCGGCGGGTCGCGGGATGCTGCGGGGCGGAGAGGATGTCGAAGACGGCGCCGTCCTCGATGACGCGGCCGGCCTCCATCACCACCACGCGATCTGCGAGGGAGCGGATGACGTCCATCTCGTGGGTGATGACGAGGATCGTCACGCCGAGCTCGGCGTTGACGCGGCGCAGGAGCGCGAGCACCTCCTGCGTGGTGTCGGGGTCGAGCGCGCTCGTGGCCTCGTCGGCCAGCAGGATGCGGGGGCTCGTCGCGAGGGCGCGGGCGATCCCGACCCGCTGCTTCTGCCCTCCGGAGAGCTGCTCGGGGTAGGCCTTGGCCTTGTCGGCGAGCCCGACGAACCGCAGCAGCTCCGTCACGCGCGCCGCGATCTCGCCGCGCGGCCGGCCGGCGACCTCCAGGGGGTAGGCGATGTTGCCGGCGACGGTGCGCGAGTCGAACAGGTTGAACTGCTGGAAGATCATGCCGATGTCGCTGCGCAGCGCCCGCAGGTCGCGTTCGCGGAGGCGGGTGATGTCGCGGCCGTCGATCTCCACGGTGCCGCGGGTGGGGAGCTCCAGGGCGTTGACCAGCCGCAGGACGGTGGACTTTCCGGCACCGGAGTATCCGATGATGCCGGTGATGGAGCCGGCGGCGACGTCGATCGAGACGTCGTCCACCGCGACGATCTGCTCACCGCCCTTGCTCGTCGCAGGGAAGGACTTGGTCACGCCGGAGAGGCGGATCAGTGTCATGGGTCACCTCCGTGACATGCGTGCGCGGCCCGCTCGATCGAACGGGCCGCGCACGCGAGGCGGATTACTGGTTGGCGCGGATGTCGTCCTCGACCTCGTGGAGCGAGGTGAGGAGGTCGGCCACCGGCGTCTTGACGAGCACCGCGGTGTTCCCCGAGGCCTCCTGCACGCCGTCGAGCACCTCCTGGGTGTTCTGGTAGATCTCGACGAGCTTCTGGTACGTCGGGTTCTCCGCGTCCTCGGCGCGGGCGGCGAAGATGTTGACGTACGGCAGGGCGTTCGGGTCGGACGGGTCGTCGGTGGCGATCGCGTCGGCGAAGGTCAGCCCCGCGTCCTCGACGAAGTCGTTGTTGATGATCGCCGCGGCGACGTCGGGGAGCGAGGTGGCGGTGAAGGCCGCGTCGAGCGCCTCGACCTTGACCTTGGAGGTGTCCAGCACGTCGGCGACCGTCGAGAACGGCGAGCCGCCGTCCTGCAGCTCCACGAGACCGGCGGACTGCAGGACGAGGAGGCCGCGGGCCTCGTTCGACTCGTCGTTGGGGACGGCGACCGTCTCACCGGCGGGGATGTCGCCCACGGAGGCGTACTTCGTCGAGTACAGCCCGAGCGGGTAGATCGCCGTGGCGCCGACCGGCACGAGGTCGTCGGAGGCGTTCACGTTGTAGGTGGCGAGGTAGATCACGTGCTGGAACTGGTTGAGGTCCAGTTCCCCGGCGGACAGGGCGGGGTTGGGCTGCGTGTACTCGCTGAAGTCGACGAGCTCGATCTCGATGCCCTCGGCGGCTGCGGCCTCCTTGTACGTCGTCCAGTACGCGTCGCCGGCGCCGACGACGCCGATCTTCACGGGCCCGGTCGACTCGGGCGCGGCGCTGGAGGCGCCCGGCTCGGGGGCGGTGCCGGCGCAGGCGCTCAGCAGCAGGGCGAGGGGGAGGGCCAGGGCGGCCGCTCGGAGGAACTTCTTCGGCATGGTGGTGCTCCTTGTGGATCGGGGCACCGCGGACGCTCCGTGAGAGCACGGGGCGTCGAACGCGATCGGGACCGCGCTCGCCTCGTCGCGGTGCCTTGACGACCGTACGTGGACGACGTCCCCTCGCCGAATCCGGCTGTAACACGCCGACACCGCGGTCGCGTTCGCGCGGTTCGCGGCACCCCCGCCGACCCTGTAAGATCGTTGATCGTGCATGCGCGAGCAGCGCACGCGCCACCTTAGCTCAGACGGCAGAGCGATTCACTCGTAATGAATAGGTCAAGGGTTCGATTCCCTTAGGTGGCTCGACCAGTAAGGCCCGTCGCTCGGCGGGCCTTCGTCGTAGGGTCGGCGGTCGGTCCCGATCGCCGGGCGGAAGGCTCCAGGAGGCCGGGTGGACGCGCTCGACGCGGTGATCGAGATCTTCACGTGGCTCGGATTCATCGGGGCGCTGGTGCTCGGCGTCGCCGCGGTCGTCATCTGGGTCGCCGACGGCACCTGGCTGCCGGCGGAGGGGCTCGTGGACCACGAGGACGCGGGCACCTTCGTGCGCTGGTACGACGCGGACGGCGATGCGAACGGCGCCCGGGTGGGCGATCACGATGCCGGGGCGCTGGAGGGCGTCGACCGCATCGGCATCTGGTACCGCTACGGGTGGCGGGACCGGATGCGGCTCAGTCGCCGACCTCCGGGTCTGCGTGCCGTGGCCTGGGCGGCCGCGGCCGCGCTCGCCCTGGGCGTCGTGGCCCTCGTGGTGTCCTGGGTCCTGCTCTTCGTGCGCGGCTGAGGCCCTCGACCGGGGAGCCGGTCACGCGAGCGCGAGCAGAGCGCCCGCCGCGAGGGCGAGAGCAAGGCCGGCCCACTGGATCCGCGCGATGTGCTCCCGGAGCACGACCGCCGCCAGGAGCACCGTGCCCGCCGGGTAGAGCGCGGTGAGCGCCGAGACGACGGCGAGGTCGCCTCCCGAGCGCAGCGCCAGCACCAGCAGCACGTTGGCCGTCGCGTCGACGACGCCGCACAGCGCCGCCAGCGCCCATGCGCGGCCCCACGGGGCACCGTCGCCCGCGGCCGTCGAGTCCGCCGTGAGCGTCGCGGCCGAGGCTGTCGGGGCGGTCGGGCGGTCGCCGGCGTGTTCGAGGTCGGCCCGGCCCGACGGCGTCGGCGCCACCGGCATCCCCGTCGCCGAGAGCGCGGCCCGCACCGTCCGGCCCCGCCGGACGGCGGCGATCACGAGCGCCAGCGTGATCGCGCCGGTGATGATCGCCGCCACGCCGCGGTTGACGATGAGCGGGACCACCCCGCTGTCCTCGCCGGTGCGGTCGATGAGGATGAGGAAGGCGCCGATGGCGAGGCCCGAGCCGACCGCCATCAGCAGGCCCCGCAGCGACGGCCGGGTGATGCGCTCGCCGGGGAGGAAGGCCACCAGCACGATCGCGACCACGGCCAGCGCCAGGCCGGCGTAGCCCGCGGCTCCCAGGCGCTCGCCGTCGACGAGGAGGCCCCACAGCATCGGCGCGACGGCCGAGACGACCGCCGTGACGGGGGAGAGCACGCTCATCGGGCCGAGGGCGAGACAGGCGTAGAGCAGCCCGATCGCGATCGCGCCGGTGAGGCCCGATGCCGCGCCCCAGAGCACATCCTCGACGCGCCAGACGCCGCCCAGCAGCGGGGAGGCCAGCGTGAGCACGAGGAGTCCCGACACCGCGGCCACCGACGTCACCAGGAGCGGCCGCAGGCGCCGGGCGGCGAGGCCGCCGAGGAAGTCCGCGGAGCCGTAGACGAGCGCGCCGAGGAAGGCGAGCGAGGCGGCGAGCATGGGTGCCAGCCTAGGGGCGCCGAGTCTGGGGCGCCGAGCCTGGGGGCCGAGTCAGGGTGGTGACGTTCGCAACTCCGGAGATCCGACGCCCCGAGGGCCCGACACGCCGGACTCGGCGAGCGAGTCGGCGCGAACCTCCGGAGTTGTGAACGGGGGCGACCCGGCTACGCTCGACATATGACCAGAGCCCTGTTCATCGTCGACGTGCAGAACGACTTCACCGAGGGCGGAGCGCTCGGGGTGGCAGGCGGCGACGCCGTGGCCGCCGGGATCACCGCCCACCTCGCCGCGCATGCCGCGGACTACGCCCTGATCGTCGCCTCCCGGGACTGGCACGACGCCGACGGCGACAACGGCGGCCACTTCGCCGCGGGCGAGCCGGACTTCGTCGACACGTGGCCCGTGCACTGCGTGGCCGGCACTCCCGGCGCCGAGTACGACCCGGAGCTGGACACCGCGGCGGTCACCCACCACGTCAAGAAGGGGCAGGGCAAGCCCGCCTACTCGCTGTTCGAAGGGGTCACCGACGCGGGGGAGACGGTCGGCGATCTGCTGACCTCCCACGGCGTCGTCGACGTCGACGTCGTCGGCATCGCCACCGATTACTGCGTGCGCGCGTCGGCTCTGGACGCCATCGACCACGGCCGTCACGTCCGCATCTTGACCGACCTCGTCGCGGGGGTGGCGCCCGCTTCGAGCGACGCAGCCCTCGCCGAACTCGCCCACGCGGGCGCCGAACTCCAGGAGAGCAACCGATGAGCACCCCCGCCGGCTGGTACGCCGACCCGACCGATCCCACCCGCACGCGCTGGTGGGACGGCGCGCAGTGGACCGAGCACACCGCGCCGCTGCCCACCGAGCCCGCGCCCGCCGCGGAGCCCGCGCCCGCCGCGGAGCCCGCGCCCGCCGCGGAGCTCGCGCCGACCCCGGAGCCCGCTGCCGCCCCGGAGCCCGCGCCCGCCGCGGAGCCCGCCGCGGAGCCCGCTGCCGCCGCGGAGCCCGCGCCCGCTCCTGCTCCCGAGGCCGACGCCCCGGCGGCGCCGGAGGCCGCTCCCACCCCGCCGCAGCCCCGCTACGGCGAGTACGCCGCGACGCCCCCTGCGGCACCCGCCGCCCCCGCGTACACCGGGGCCCCGACCTACGCCGCCGCGCCCGCCTACCCCGCCGCGCCGACCTGGCCGCAGGCGGCGCCGCCGGTCGCCGCGGGCCCGTCCGCGCCCGGCGTCAACACGAACACGCTGTGGATCTACCTCTGCATCGTGGCGTCCACGCTCCCGGTCCTGTCCCTGTTCCTCATCGACTGGTCGGACTACCTGCGCGCGATCGTCGCGGTCGAGTACCGCGGCAGCGGCGCGGATCCCGAGACCGTCGCCGCGATGGTCGACTGGTTCGGCCGGACGATGCTCGTCTCGGTGCTCACCTACGTGACGATCGCCGCGTCGATCGTGTTCGCCTGGCTCGACTGGCGCGAGCTCAAGAAGCGCGGCGTGGCCCGTCCGTTCCACTGGGGCTGGGCGTTCTTCGCCCTCGTCATCTCGATCGGCGTGTACATCATCGGTCGCACGGTCGTCCTGCGTCGCGAGACCGGCTCGGGCCTGACCGCCCTCTGGGTCTGGCTGGGATCGATCGCGCTCGTCATCATCGTCTCCCTCGCGTGGTTCGCGTGGTTCTGGCAGCAGCTCACCACGCTCATCACCACCTACGGCGTGTGAGGCGATAGCCCGTGCGGCGGTCGCTGGCTGTCGCGCTGATCGTCGTGGGCGTCGTGCTGACGCCCGTGGCCGCCGTCGGCGCCTGGGTACGGGTGGCGCTCGTCGACACCGACCGCTTCGTCGAGGCGCTCGCGCCACTGGCCGACGACCCCGCGGTGCAGGGGCTCGTCATCGAGCGGACGACGGCGGCGATCGAATCCCGCATCGACGTGGACGGGCTCGTGGGAGACCTCTTCGGAGGACTGGCCACCCTCGACCTCCCGCCGCGTGCCGCGGCCGCCCTGCCGCTGCTGGAGAGCTCCGCCGTGGCCGCCGTGCAGGCGCTCATCGAACGGACCGTCACGCGGGTCGTGGAGTCCGACGCCTTCGCGAGCACCTGGACGACCGTGCTGCGGACCACCCACGACCGCGGCACCGCCCTGCTGACCTGGGATGGATCGGGGGTCGTGGGGATCAGCGAAGACAGCGTGCTCGAGCTGCACCTGGGGCCGGTCGTCGGGGCCGCGCGGCAGGCGCTGCTCGACGAGGGGCTCCGCGTCGCCGCGGTGATCCCGGAGGTGTCTCTGGTCGTGCCGCTGGGGCAGGCCGATTCGGTCGTCCTCGCCCGCACCGCCTACGCCGTCGCCGTGGCCGTGGGGGCCTGGCTCCCGTGGCTGGCGCTCGCGCTCCTGGCAGGCGGCGTGCTCCTCGCGCGGCGCCGAGTGCGCGCAGTGTCGCTGGCGGCCGCCGGTGCCGCGGCATCCCTGCTCCTGACCCTCGCGGCGGTCGGCATCGCGCGCCGGGTGCTCCGCGGAGCGTCGGGAGATGCCGCGCCGGCGCTCGACGCCATCGCCGACGCGGTGCTCGGCGGCCTCACCGGTCTCCTCACGCTGCTCGCCGTGGTCGCCGTGATCGTCGCCGTCGCCGCCTGGAGCGCGAGCGACGTGCCGTCCGCGGTCGGACTGCGCGCCCGGGCGGCAGCGCTGTCGGGGCGCCGCCGGGCCGCTGCGCCGGACGGTGCCGGATGAGCGATGCCGCCCGGCCCTCCGCCCGTGAGAGACCTGCCGGCATGCCGCGCGCCCTGGCCGTCTTTCTCGTCTTCCTGCGCCTCGGCGTGACCTCCTTCGGGGGACCGGTCGCCCACCTCGGCTACTTCCGAGCGGAGTTCGTCGAGCGGCGACGGTGGCTCTCCGAGGAGGAGTACGGGGAACTGGTGGCCCTGTGCCAGTTCCTGCCGGGGCCCGCTTCGAGCCAGGTCGGCTTCGCCGTGGGTCTGCTGCGCGCCGGCGCCCCCGGCGCGCTGCTCGCCTTCGTCGGCTTCACCCTGCCGTCGAGCCTCCTGATGCTCGCCGCCGCCGCGGGAACGGGCCTCCTCGCCGGAGCCGCGGCCGAGGGAGCGATCCGCGGGCTTCTCGTCGTCGCCGTGGCGGTCGTCGCGCACGCGGTGTGGGGGATGGCGCGCACGCTCGCGCCCGATCGGAACCGCGCGCTCATCGCGGCCGCGGCCGCCGCCGTCGTGCTCGTCGTCGGCGGGCCGTGGAGCCAGATCGCGGCGATCGTTCTCGGCGCCCTCGCCGGCCTGCTCTGGTCGCGGGGAGCGGCGCCCTCGTCTCCGGGGCTGCGCTTCCCCGTGCCGGCGGCGGTCGGCGTCGCCGGCCTCACGGTGTTCGCGGTGCTCCTGATCGGGCTGCCGGTGCTCGCCGGCGTCACCGGCGACGGCACGATCGCGCTGGCCGATGCCTTCTACCGCGCCGGCGCCCTCGTCTTCGGCGGCGGCCATGTCGTGCTGCCGCTGCTGGACGCGTCGGTCGTGCAGTCGGGCTGGGTCGGTGCCGATCAGTTCCTCACGGGATACGCGGCAGCCCAGGCCGTCCCCGGTCCGCTCTTCACCTTCGCCGCCTACCTCGGGGCGCTGGCCTCCGCCGGTCCCGGCGGGGTCGCCGGCGCCGCGATCGCGACCCTGGCGCTGTTCCTCCCGGGGTTCCTGCTGCTGGTGGGCGTGCTCCCGTTCTGGAACGTCCTGCGCCGTCGCACCTGGACCGCGGCGCTCGTCGGCGGCGCGAGCGCGGCGGTCGTCGGCATCCTCGCCGCCGCTCTCTACGACCCGGTCTTCGTCGCCGCGATCACCGGTCCGGCATCGCTGGCGGGCGCGATCGCCGCCTTCGTGCTGCTGGGGCCCGCCCGGGTGCCGGCGTGGGCGGTCGTGATCGCGGGCGGCGTCGCCGGCGCGGTCGTCGGGGCGCTCGGCGGCTGACGGCGCTCCCCGCCCGCGGCCGGGGCGACCGCCGGCGTAGGGGCTTCGTGAGGGAAGTGCGCGAAGCCGTATGGATTCCGTGAGGACCGGGGGATCGCGCGGCCGCCGGGTGTGGGATCGGGTGTTGCGTCATCCCGGCGCCCGGACTTCGCGGTCCGTCACCCATCGATCGGATCCTCCGTGCTCGACATCGCCTTCCTCGCAGGCGCG
Organism: Microbacterium sp. T2.11-28; assembly: GCF_950097975.1. Classification (GTDB taxonomy): domain Bacteria; phylum Actinomycetota; class Actinomycetes; order Actinomycetales; family Microbacteriaceae; genus Microbacterium. The sequence goes on along the minus strand of NZ_CATNHF010000001.1, from coordinate 946,981 downwards.
CTCGCCCTCTTCGTCATCGTCGGCCTCATCGGCAAGGCGGTCGAGAAGCTGTGATCGTCTTCGAAGCGCTCGCCGTCGTCCTCGGCGTCGCCGCCGTCGCCTACCTCGTCATCGCCCTCCTGACGCCGGAGCGGTTCTGATGGAGTGGGTGTTCGCCGGCGGCGCCCTGCTCACCGTCGCCCTGGTCCTCGCTCTCGCCCACCGCCCGCTGGGCGACTACATGGCGTGGGTCTACACGTCGTCCCGGGACGCCGCCGCCGAGCGCGGTCTCTACCGGGTGATCGGGGTCGACCCCCGCGCCGCCCAGTCGTGGCCGGCGTACCTGCGCTCGGTGCTCGTGTTCTCCGCCGTCGGGGTGGTCCTCGTTTACGCGATCCAGCGCCTCCAGCCCTGGCTGCCCTACGCGCTGGGCCTCGGGGCACCCAGCGAGCACCTCGCGTTCAACACCGCGATCTCCTTCGTCACCAACACCAACTGGCAGTCGTACTCGCCGGAGCAGACCCTCGGCTACGCCGCCCAGGCGGGGGCGCTGGCGGTGCAGAACTTCGTCTCGGCCGCCGTCGGCATGGCGGTGGCGGTCGCGCTCGTTCGGGGCATCGCGGCACGCCGCAGCGGCACCATCGGCAACTTCTGGGTCGACCTCGTGCGCGGGACCTTCCGCATCCTGGCTCCCCTCGCGGTGGTGGCCGCCGTCGTCCTCCTCGCGGGCGGTGTCATCCAGAATCTCGCCGGGTTCACCGAGATCACGACCGTCAGCGGGGGCACGCAGGCTCTCCCCGGCGGGCCGGTCGCCTCGCAGGAGGCGATCAAGCTCCTCGGCACCAACGGCGGCGGCTTCTTCAACGCCAACTCCGCCCACCCGTTCGAGAACCCCACGGCATGGACGAGCCTGTTCGAGATCGTGCTGATGCTGCTGATCCCCTTCTCGCTGCCGCGCACCTTCGGCGCGATGATCGGCGATCAGCGGCAGGGCCGGGCCATCCTGGCCGCGATGGCGGTGCTCTTCGTCGCCTCCTTCGCCGCGCTGACCGCGTTCGAGCTGGCCGGATCGGGGACGGCGCCGGGGCTGGCCGGGGCGGCGATGGAGGGCAAGGAGACCCGCTTCGGAATCGTGGGCTCCACGCTGTTCGCCTCGACGAGCACGCTGACCTCCACCGGGGCGGTCAACGCGATGCACGACTCGTTCACGGCGCTCGGCGGGATGATGCCGATGCTCAACATGATGCTCGGCGAGCTCGCCCCCGGCGGCGTCGGCTCCGGTCTGTACGGCATCCTCGTGTTCGCCGTCATCGCCGTCTTCATCGCGGGACTGCTGGTCGGTCGCACCCCGGAGTACCTCGGCAAGAAGATCGGGCCGCGCGAGATCAAGCTCGCGAGCCTCTACATCCTCGTCACGCCCGTGCTCGTGCTGCTCGGCACCGCGCTGAGCTTCGCCCTGCCCGGCGTCCGCGACGACGTCACCACGACGTCGATCTGGAACCCCGGGGTCCACGGACTGTCCGAGGTGCTGTACGCCTTCACGTCGGCCGCGAACAACAACGGCTCGGCCTTCGCGGGGCTCACGGCCAACACGCCGTGGCTCAACACCGCGCTCGGAGTCGCCATGCTCCTCGGCCGGTTCGTGCCGATCGCGCTCGTCCTCGCGCTGGCGGGATCGCTGGCCGCGCAGGATGCCGTGCCCGAGACCTCCGGCACGCTCCCCACCCACCGCCCGCTGTTCGTCGGGCTCCTGGTCGGCACGATCCTCATCGTGACCGCACTGACCTATTTCCCCGTTCTCGCGCTGGGTCCCCTGGCGGAAGGGCTGATCTGAACCATGTCCTCACTGACCGAATCCGCCGACGCGCGGCCCGCCGCCGCCGGCCGCGGACGGCTGCTCGCCGCGATCCCCGCCGCCCTCCCGGGCGCCGTCCGCAAGCTCGACCCCCGCGCCCAGTGGCGCAACCCCGTGATGTTCCTCGTGTGGGTGGGCGCGGCGCTGACGACGGCCATCGCGATCGCCGAGCCGTTCCTCGGTGGACCCTCGTCGTCGGGCGGCGCCGAGGTGCCCGTGCCGTTCGCCGCGATCATCGCGGCCTGGCTCTGGCTCACCGTCTTCTTCGCGAACGTCGCGGAGTCCGTGGCCGAGGGGCGCGGCAAAGCCCAGGCCGACACGCTGCGCGCCACCCGGACGAGCACGGTGGCGCATCGGGTCGCGGGGTACGACCCCGCCGCCGATCCGTCGGCCGCGACGGCGACTTCTGCGGACGTGTCGTCGGCGGAGCTGCGCGTCGGAGACGTCGTGGTCGTGTCGGCCGGCGAGCTCATCCCGGGCGACGGCGACGTCGTGTGGGGCATCGCCTCGGTCGACGAGTCGGCGATCACAGGCGAGTCCGCGCCCGTGATCCGCGAGTCCGGCGGCGACCGCAGCGCCGTCACCGGCGGCACCCGGGTGCTCTCCGACCGCATCGTGGTGCGGATCACCTCGAAGCCCGGCGAGACCTTCGTCGACCGGATGATCGCCCTCGTCGAGGGCGCCGCGCGTCAGAAGACGCCCAACGAGATCGCCCTGAGCATCCTGCTGGCGAGCCTGTCGATCGTGTTCGTCGTCGTCGCGCTCGTCCTCAACCCGATCGCGTCGTACGCGGCCGCCCCGGTGAGCATCCCGGTGCTGGTGGCCCTGCTCGTCTGCCTCATCCCGACGACCATCGGAGCGCTCCTCTCGGCGATCGGCATCGCCGGCATGGACCGGCTCGTGCAGCGGAACGTCCTCGCGATGTCGGGGCGCGCCGTCGAGGCGGCCGGCGACGTGACCACGCTGCTCCTGGACAAGACCGGCACCATCACCTACGGCAACCGGCGCGCCTCGGAGTTCGTCCCGCTCGCCGGCGTCGCCGAACGCGACCTCGTGCGCGCCGCCGCCCTGGCCTCGTCGGCCGACCCGACCCCCGAGGGCAGCTCGATCGTCGAGCTCGCCGCGCGCCTGGGGATGAGCGCCGGAGCGCCGGGATCGGGAGACGAGGTGCGGGGCGAGATCGTGCCCTTCACCGCGCAGACGCGGATGAGCGGCCTCGACCTGCCCGACGGCACGCGCATCCGCAAGGGTGCCGCCTCCGCGGTGGCGGCCTGGCTCGCCGACGCGGGCCACGCGCCCGGCGAGGCCCAGCGGACGGAGCTCGCGGGGGAGACCGACCGCATCGCCCAGTCGGGAGGCACGCCGCTCGTGGTCGCCGCGATCGGCCCCGATGCGGCCGGCGTGCTCGGCGTGGTGCACCTGAAGGACGTCGTCAAGGAGGGGCTCACGGAGCGGTTCTCGGAGCTTCGCGCCATGGGCATCCGCACGGTGATGGTGACCGGGGACAATCCGCTGACGGCGGCGGCCATCGCGCGCGAGGCGGGCGTCGACGACGTCCTCGCCGAGGCGACGCCCGAGGACAAGCTCGCCTACATCCGCCGCGAGCAGGAGGGAGGGAACCTCGTCGCCATGACCGGTGACGGGACCAACGACGCGCCCGCACTCGCGCAGGCCGACGTCGGCGTGGCGATGAACTCCGGGACGTCGGCGGCGAAGGAGGCCGGAAACATGGTCGACCTCGACTCCGATCCGACGAAGCTGATCGACATCGTGCGGATCGGCAAGCAGCTGCTGATCACGCGGGGCGCCCTCACCACCTTCTCGATCGCCAACGACATCGCGAAGTACTTCGCGATCATCCCGGCCATGTTCATGGGCGTGTTCCCGGGGCTGGCGGCCCTGAACATCATGGGGCTGCACTCGCCGGCGTCCGCGGTGCTGTCGGCGATCGTCTTCAACGCGATCATCATCGTCATCCTCATCCCGCTCGCCCTCCGGGGCGTCCGCTACCGGCCGATGAACGCGTCGCGGATACTCGGGCGGAACCTCCTCGTCTACGGACTCGGCGGCGTCGTCGCCCCCTTCGTCGGCATCTGGCTCATCGACCTCGTCGTGCGCCTGCTGCCCGGCTTCTGAACCCCACCTCCGACCCCACGCCTCCGAATCCCCTCTCTCCAGGAGTCCTGCGATGAACACTTCCTCCCGCGCCACCGGACGCACCGCCTGGGTCGCCATCCGGGCGATGGCTCTCTTCACGATCGTGCTCGGCATCGGCTACACGGCGCTCGTCACGGCGGTCGGACAGCTGGCGCTGCCCGGCCAGGCGGCCGGCTCGCTGCTGCGCGACGACAGCGGCGCCGTCGTCGGCTCCGCGCTCGTCGGGCAGAGTTTCGCCGACGCCGACGGCGCGCCGCTGCCGGAGTACTTCCAGCCGCGGCCGTCGGCGGCCGGAGACGGCTATGACGGCGCCGCGTCGTCCGGGTCCAACCTCGGGCCGGAGAACGACGATCTGGCGGCGGCCATCACGCAGCGGCGGGCGGAGGTGGCGGCGCTGAACGGCGTCGCACCGTCCGAGGTGCCCGCCGATGCGATCACGGCCTCCGCATCGGGCCTCGACCCGCACATCTCCCCGGCCTACGCTCGGATCCAGATCGACCGCGTCGCCGCCGCGCGCGGCTGGACGCCCGCCGACGTGCAGCAGCTCGTGGCGCAGCACACGCAGGGCCGGGACCTTGGCTACCTTGGAGAGCCGGTCGTCGACGTGGTCGAGCTGAACCTGGCGATGGACCGGCGGGAAGGGTGAGCATGAGCGGACGCGGACGGCTGCGCGTCCTCCTCGGGGCCGCTCCGGGTGTCGGGAAGACCTACGCGATGCTCGAGGAGGGCGCGCGCCTGCAGAACGAGGGCGCGGACGTCGTCGTCGCCGTCGTGGAGACCCACGGCCGCGCCGCCACGCTGCGGATGACGCGGGGGCTCGAAGCGGTGCCGCGCCGGTCCGTCCGTCACCGCGACGTCGAGCTGAGCGAGATGGACCTCGACGCCGTGCTCGCCCGCCGCCCCGATGTCGCGCTCGTCGACGAGCTCGCCCACACCAACGCTCCGGGCTCGCGCCACGAGAAGCGCTGGCAGGACGTGCGGGAGCTGCTGGACGCAGGGATCGACGTCATCTCGACCGTCAACATCCAGCACATCGAGTCGCTCAACGACGTCGTGGAGCAGATCACCGGAGCGCCGCAGCGCGAGACGGTTCCGGACGAGGTGCTGCGGGCGGCCGACCAGGTGGAGGTCGTCGACCTGGCGCCGCAGGCGCTGCGCGACCGCCTCGCCGGCGGGCTCGTCTATCCCGCGGAGCGCGTCGACGCGGCCCTGTCGAACTACTTCCGTCTCGGCAACCTGACGGCGCTGCGGGAGCTCGCCCTGCTGTGGCTGGCCGACGAGGTGGACCAGGCGCTCAAGGACTACCGCGCCGAGCACGGCATCGAGCGCCGGTGGGAGGCCCGCGAGCGGGTGGTCGTCACGCTGACGGGCGGACCGGAGGGCGAGACGCTCCTGCGCCGCGGCGCCCGGATCGCGGCGCGCTCGGCGGGCGGGCAGCTGCTCGCGGTGCACGTGACCAGCCAGGACGGCCTGCGCGCCGCGCACCCGGCGGCGCTCGCCGAGCAGCGCGCCCTCGTCGAGAAGCTCGGCGGCACGTTCCACCAGGTGGTGGGGGAGGACGTCCCGCGCGCCCTCGTCGAGTTCGCCCGCTCGGTCGATGCGACCCAGCTCGTGCTCGGCGTGAGCAGACGCAGCAGGCTCGCGGCGCTGCTGACCGGCCCGGGCATCGGCGCCACCGTCATCCGCGAGTCCGGCGACATCGACGTGCACATCGTCACCCACTCCGCCGCCGGCGGGAGATTCGCGCTGCCGCGGCTGGGCGGCGCGCTGAGTGCACGCCGCCGGCTCGCGGGGTTCGCGCTCGCGATGGTGGGGGGCCCGCTCCTGACGTGGCTGCTGGTCTCGTTCCGCAGCACCGAGTCGATCACGAGCGATGTGCTCAGCTATCAGCTGCTCGTCGTCGTCGTCGCGCTCGTGGGCGGGATCTGGCCGGCCCTGTGGGCGGCGGTGCTCAGCGGCATCACGCTGGACTACTTCTTCGTCGAGCCGCTGTTCACGATCACGGTGCAGGAGCCGCTGCATCTGCTCGCGCTGGGGCTCTACGTGACGATCGCGATCCTCGTGAGCTTCGTGGTCGACCGCGCCGCCCGCAAGACCCGCGCCGCGCGCCGGGCGGCGGCGGAGTCGGAGCTGCTGCAGACTGTGTCCGGCAGCGTCCTGCGCGGCTCGGGCGCCGTGGAGGCCCTGGTGGAGCGCGCCCGCGAGGCGTTCGGCCTCGCCGGCGTGCGGCTCGTCGCGGGCGACGTCGTGCTCGCCACGAGCGGGGAGCCGCTCCCCGACGGTCGACACACGCCGGTGCCGATCGGCGAGCGGGCCGTGCTCGAACTCCACGGGGCCGACCTGCCCGCCTCGGAGCGCCGGCGGCTGGCCGTCCTCGTCGCGCAGCTGGACGCCGCGCTCGCCCACCGCGACCTCGCCGAGGTCGCCAGCGGCCTGGAGCCGCTCGCCGCCTCCGATCGGGTGCGCAGCGCGCTCCTGTCCGCGCTCAGTCACGATCTGCGCCGGCCCCTCGCCGCGGCGACCGCCGCCGTCGGCGGGCTCCGCAGCGCCCCGCTCGACGGCACCCTCAGCGAGGACGACCGCGCCGAGCTGCTCGCCACGGCCGATGAGAGCCTCGCCACGCTCGCCGCGCTCGTCACCGACCTGCTCGACGTCAGCCGTCTGCAGGCCGGAGCGCTGGCGATCTCGCTCTCGACGGTCGACGCCGCCGACGTCGTCCTGCCCGCCCTCGACGAGCTGGGCCTCGGCCCGGCGACCGTGGATCTGGCGCTGGCTGCGCCGCCGATGCGCGCCGATCCGGTGCTCCTCCAGCGGGCGGTGGTCAACCTGCTCGCCAACGCGGTGCGGCACTCGCCGGACGGCGCGCGGGTGCGGATCGCCTCGAGCGCGTTCGGCGACATGGTCGAGCTGCGGATCGTCGATCACGGCGCCGGGGTGCCCGCCGACCGCCGCGACGACATCTTCGTGCCCTTCCAGCGCCTCGGCGACACCGACAACACGACGGGGCTCGGGCTCGGACTGGCCCTGTCGAAGGGGTTCGTGGAGGGGATGGGCGGTACGCTCACGCCGGAGGACACACCCGGGGGAGGGCTCACGATGGTCATCGCGCTGCCGGCCGCCGGGCAGGCGAGTCCCGAGGAGGCTCCGGAGTGAGGATCCTCATCGCCGACGACGACCCGCAGATCGTCCGCGCGCTGCGGATCACGCTCTCCGCTCAGGGATACGACGTCGTCACGGCCGCCGACGGCACGCAGGCCATCGCGGCGGCGGTCGACCACCGCCCCGACATCTACCTGCTCGACCTCGGCATGCCGGCGCTGGACGGCATCGACGTGATCCACGCCATCCGCGGCTGGTCCGACGCGCCGATCCTCGTCGTGTCGGGGCGCACCGGGTCGGGCGACAAGGTCGACGCGCTCGACGCGGGCGCCGACGACTACGTCACGAAGCCCTTCTCGATCGACGAGCTGCTGGCCCGCATCCGCGCGCTCACCCGGCGGGCGCCGCAGCAGGAGCCCGACCCGGTGGTCGAGCTCGGCGACGTGTCGGTCGACCTGCCCGCGCGGAGCGTGACGCGCAGCGCCGACGGCCGCACCGAGCGGATCCGGCTCACCCCCACGGAGTGGCAGCTGCTGGAGATCCTCCTGCGCAATCCGGGGCGCCTGGTGACCCGACAGACGATCCTCACGACGATCTGGGGATCCGAGCACGTCACCGACACCGGCTACCTGCGCCTCTACATCTCGCAGCTGCGTCGCAAGCTCGAGCCCGACCCCGCCCATCCGCGCTATCTCCTCACCGAGGCCGGCATGGGATATCGGCTGCAGCTCGACGACTGAGCGCGCCGGCGCGCTCGCACGCCGCCGACTCCAGGTCTCGAGTGCGGTCGGTATTCAGTGTTGCTATCTACCGGTATTCAGCGTTACTATCTAGCGGTAGTCAGTGTCGCTAGATACTGACCGACCACGACCGAGACGGAGGCGCGATGGGCAAGCAGGCGACCGAGATGCTGAAAGGCGTCCTGGAGGGCATCGTCCTCGCCATCCTCGCGGGGCGTCCCGCATACGGGTACGAGATCACGGCCTCGCTGCGCGAGCAGGGCTTCACCGACATCGCCGAGGGGACGATCTACGCGCTCCTCGTCCGCATCGAGCAGCGCGGACTCGTGGACATCGAGAAGGTGCCCTCGGAGAAGGGGCCGCCCCGCAAGGTCTACTCGCTCAACGACGAGGGCCGCGCCTACCTCGGCGAGTTCTGGAGGACCTGGAGCTTCCTCACCGAACGACTCGACCAGCTCCACCAGCACGGAGGAAACCGATCATGACCGCGAAATGGATCGAGCTGATCGTCGGACCGCTCGAGCAGAAGAAGCAGTACCGCGCAGCCAAGGCGCGCATCGAGGCACTCCCCGCGCCGTATCGCGGGGCCGCCGAGGCGTTTCAGCGCTACCTGATGTACTACGGCGGCACCGTCGACGGCGACACCATCGTGCGCATGTACGTCGACGGCGCCGACCTGTGGGAGCGCGCCGCGCTCGACGGGACGCCCGTCCGCGACATCGTCGGCGACGACCCCGTCGACTTCGCCGAGACGTTCGCCCAGGCGTACGGCGGACGGCAGTGGATCGACAAGGAGCGCGCCCGCTTCGTCGAGGCCGTCGAGAAGGCGGCGAAGGAGGACCCGTCATGAGTGCCGTCGCCACCGCCTCCGCCATCCGCGTCTCGGGCGTGCGGAAGTCCTTCGGAGACCTGGAGGTGCTGCGAGGCGTCGACCTCGACATCGCCCCGGGAAGCGTCTTCGCACTCCTCGGATCCAACGGCGCGGGCAAGACGACGCTCGTCCGCATCCTATCGACGCTCCTGGCCGCCGACGCGGGCACGGCCGCCGTCCACGGGTTCGACGTCGGGGCCCAGGCGGCCGAGGTCCGCGAGTCGATCAGCCTCACCGGCCAGTTCGCCGCCGTCGACGAGATCCTCACCGGGAGGGAGAACCTCATGCTCGTCGCGCGGCTGCGCCACCTGCCGGGTCCCGGCGCGATCGCCGACGACCTGCTCGCCCGCTTCTCGCTGACGGACGCCGGCGACCGCCGGGCCGGCACCTACTCCGGGGGCATGCGCCGCCGGCTCGACATCGCGATGAGCCTCATCGGCGATCCGCCGGTGATCTTCCTCGACGAGCCGACCACGGGGCTCGACCCGCAGGCCCGGCTCGAGGTCTGGCAGGCGGTGAAGGAGCTCGCCGCGGGCGGCACCACCGTCCTGCTCACCACCCAGTACCTCGACGAGGCCGAACAGCTCGCCGACCGCATCGCGATCCTCCACCAGGGACGCATCATCGCGGACGGCACGCTCGCCGAGCTGAAGGCCCTGCTCCCGGCGGCGACCGTCGAGTACGTCGAGAAGCAGCCCACCCTCGAGGAGGTCTTCCTCTCCATCGTGGGCGACACGTCCCCCGCAGAACCTCCCTCGAAGGAGCCGTCATGACCACGCACGTCCTCGGCGACACCGCCGTCCTCACCGGCCGGTCGCTCCGCCACATCCTGCGCAGCCCCGACACGATCATCACGACCGCGGTCATGCCGATCGCGTTCATGCTGCTGTTCGTCTACGTCTTCGGGGGCGCGATCGACACCGGCGACACCGCCTACATCGACTACCTGCTCCCCGGCATCCTGCTCATCACGATCGCCTCGGGCGTCGCGTACACGTCGTACCGGCTGTTCCTCGATCTGCAGGGCGGGATCGTGGAGCGCTTCCAATCGATGCCGATCGCCCGCTCGAGCGTCCTGTGGGCGCACGTGCTCACCTCGGTCGTGGCCAACATCGTGTCGCTCGCCATCGTGGTGGGGGTGGCGCTGGTCATGGGGTTCCGGTCTCCCGCGAGCGTGGGGGCGTGGCTCGCGGTGGCGGGGATCCTCGTGCTGTTCACCCTGGCGCTCACGTGGATCGCGGTGATCGCGGGTCTGTCGGCGAAGACCGTCGACGGGGCCAGCGCCTTCAGCTATCCGCTCATCTTCCTGCCGTTCATCAGCTCGGCCTTCGTGCCGACCGGCACGATGCCCGGTCCCGTCCGCTGGTTCGCGGAGAACCAGCCCGTGACCGCCATCGTCGACGCGATCCGCGCCCTGCTCACCGGCGGCGCCCCCGGAGCGTCGCTGTGGGTGGCGCTCGCGTGGTGCGGCGTCATCCTGGTCGTGGCCTACGCCCTCGCGGTGCTGGCCTATCGGCGCCGCGTGCGCTGACCGGACGGGATCGCGCCGGCGCGGCCGAGGGTTCGCGTGGCAACAGCAGGATGGGTCGGCTGTCCCGGGCCCGATACCGGCCGGGGGTGTCGATTCACCCTGCTTTTGCCACCGCATCGGCCCGCGCCGCCACCGGGCGCCGGGGGAACAGGGCCACCGCGACGGCGAGACCGATCGCCCCGCCGACGAGCTGCGCGAGCACGAACCACGGCGCCGACGCGGGTGAGATGCCGGCGAAGGTGTCGGAGAACATCCGGCCGATCGTGATCGCCGGGTTGGCGAAGCTCGTCGAGGACGTGAACCAGTACGCGGCGCCGATGTAGGCACCCACGGCCGGGGCGGCGAGGTGGCCCCGTCCCGTGCGGGCGAGGGCGAAGATCACGAGGATGAGGCCGGCGGTGGCGACCACCTCGGCGGCGAGGGCTCCCGGGGTGATCCGCGCGGTGCCGCTCCAGGAGACGGCGGGCAGGTCGAACATGACGTTCGCCAGCGCGGCGCCGGCGATGCAGCCCGCGATCTGCGCCGGGAGGTAGCGCGCCGCGTCGCGCCAGGGCCGGTGCCCCTGGGTGCAGTCGGCGAGCGTCACGACCGGGTTGAAGTGGGCGCCCGAGACCGGCTGGAAGACGAGGATGAGGACGGCCAGCCCCAACGCGGTCGCGAACGCGTTCTCGAGGAGCTGCAGTCCGGTGTCGGCGGGGGAGAGGCGGGCCGCGGCTATGCCGGAGCCGAGGACGGTGGCGGCGAGGAGCGCGCTGCCGAGGAACTCTGCCAGGAGCTCGCGCGCGGGTGCGACGGTCACGGCGCGACGAGGACCTGCGAGACGCGGTCGAGCGCGCCGGGGACGAGCGAGTAGTACGCCCACGTCCCGCGCTTGCTGCGCGAGAGGAAGCCGGCCTCCATGAGGATGCGCAGGTGATGCGACACGGTGGGCTGGCTGAGGCCGACCGGGTCGATGAGGTCGCACACGCAGGCCTCGGCCCCGTCGGAGGCGGCGACGATCGACAGCAGCCGGAGCCGGGTCGGGTCGGCCAGTGCCTTCATGGTGTGCGCGAGCGCGTCGGCGTCGGCCGCGGAGAGCGGCTCGCGGGTGAGCGGCGCACAGCATGCCGCGGTGACGTCGGTGACCTCGAGAGTCTGCATGCATCGACAATACTCGATATTGACATCCATCGATACACGGGTGCAGACTCGGTCTCCGAGATATCGACATCCATCGATGGAGTAGCCATGACCCTGCTGGACATCACCCCTCGCCCTCGCGTGGACGAGCGCCTCACCGCCCTCCCCGTCGTCGTGATCGGCGCAGGCCCGATCGGACTGGCGGCCGCGGCGCAGCTCGCCGACCGCGGCATCCCCTTCGTCGTGCTCGAGGCCGGTCCGGTCGTCGCGGCGAACGTGCGCGAGTGGGGGCACACCCGTCTCTTCTCGCCCTGGAAGCACCTCGTCGATCCCGTCGCGCGACGGCTGCTCGAGGCCACCGGCTGGACCCTCCCCGACCCGGAGCGCGCGCCGACGGGCGCCGAGCTGGTGGCCCGCTACCTCGAGCCGCTGGCCGCGCTCGACGCGATCGCCCCGCACGTGCGCACCGGCGTCACCGTGACCGGCGTCACCCGGGAGGGCATGGATCGCACGCGGTCGCGCCGCCGCGACGGCGTGCCGTTCGCGGTGCGGATCGTCGGCGACGTCCCCGGCGACGACGGCGACGATCAGCTCTCGGCACGCTCCGTCATCGACGCTTCCGGAACCTATCGGACGCCCAACTCGCTGTCCTCCGACGGCCTGCCGCTGCGGGGGATGGGCGAGATCGCCGATGCGGTGACGCCGGCGCTGCCCGATGTGCTCGGTCGCGACCGCAGCCGCTTCGCCGGCCGGCGGACGACCGTGGTCGGGGCGGGGCACTCCGCGGCGAACACGCTGCTGGCGCTGGCGCAGCTGGCGGAGGAGGAGCCCGACACGTCGGTGACCTGGCTGATCCGCAACTCCCGCGCCGCCCGCGTGACCTCTTCGCCCGACGACGAGCTGGCCGACCGCGCGCGGCTCGGCGGTCGTGTGGAGGACGCCGTGGCCGCCGGTCGCGTCGCGATGCTCGACGGATTCGAGATCCTCCGCGCCCGTCGCGGCGGCGACGGCGCCGCGGTGCTCGTCGGCCGTCGCCGGGGGGAGGCGGCGACGCACGAGACCGACGTGGTCGTCAACGCCACCGGCTTCCGCCCCGACCTCGCCGCGCTGCGCGAGATGCGTCTCGAACTGGACCCGATCGTCGAGGCCCCGGTGCGGCTCGCGCCGCTCATCGACCCGAACGTGCACTCGTGCGGCACCGTCGAGCCCCACGGCTTCCGCGAGCTCACCCACCCCGAGCCGGGCTTCTTCATCGTCGGGATGAAGTCCTACGGCCGCGCGCCGACGTTCCTGCTGGCGACCGGCTACGAGCAGGTGAGGTCGGTGACCGCGTGGATCGGGGGAGATATCGCCGCGGCGTCGCAGGTGGAGCTCGTGCTGCCGGCGACGGGGGTGTGCTCGACCGGCTCGGGTCCCTCGGCCGTGGGCTGCTGCTCGTGATCGCCACCCGCCGGCTCGAGCCCGCCGACTGGCCGCAGGTCGAGCGGATCTACGCCGAGGGGATCGAGGACGGCGAGGCGACCTTCGAGGCGGCGACGCCGGCGTGGGAGGACTTCGACGCCGGCAAGCGGGCGGACCTGCGGCTGGTCGCCGTAGACGAGGCGGGGGCCGTCGTCGGGTGGGCCGCCGCCTCGGCCGTCTCCGCCCGCGCGGCCTACCGGGGCGTCGTCGAGCACTCCGTCTACGTCGCGCGCGCCTCGCGCGGCCGGGGGATCGGCCGGATCCTGCTCGACGCGCTCATCGGGGCGGCGGAGGAGGCCGGCGTATGGACGATCCAGTCGAGCATCTTCCCCGAGAACGCCGCCAGCCTGCGCCTGCACGAGGCGGCGGGCTTCCGGGTGGTCGGTCGCCGGGAGGCGATCGCGACATCGGTGCGCGGACCGCATGCCGGCCGGTGGCGCGACACCGTTCTCGTCGAGCGGCGGAGCACCCGCAACGGCCGGGAGGATCCGTAGGGCCGATAGACTCCCGTCTATGGATGCGGCGGAGCGGACGGTCACCGTGCTGGCCGATCCCACGCGCGCCCGCATCCTCGCGCTCATCGCCCGGTCGCCGTCGGGACGCGTGCGGGTGGGCGAGCTCGCCGACGAGCTCGGGCTGCGCCAGCCGACCGTGAGTCACCACATGCGGACCCTGCGCGAGGAGGGCATGGTGGAGCGCCATCCCGAAGGGCGTCACGCCTGGTACTCGCTCGCGCCCGACCAGGCGGATCGCGTGGCCGCGCTGCTGTCCGTCCCTTCTCCCGACGCGCGACGCGATCCGGATCTGGAGCGCGTGGTGCACGACCTGTCGGTGCGGTTCCGCGGCGTCCTCAGCGTCGAGACCGTGCGCGAGAACGTCGCCGCCGCCGCTGAGCTCCTGGCCGACGGCGGGACGACCGCGCTGCTGACCTCCCGCGTGGCGTCGTTCGCGACCGCGCGGCTGGACGCGCTCAGCCGCGCGCGCCGCCCGACGCCGGAGGTGCCCGAGGTGCTCTTCGTCTGCGTGGAGAACGCGGGTCGCTCCCAGCTCGCGGCCGGGATCCTGCGCCAGCTCGCCGGAGACCGCGTGCGCGTGCGGACGGCCGGATCGGCGCCGCGCGGAGAGGTGCGGGCGCACATCGTCGCGGCGCTCGACGAGATCGGGGTGCCGTTGGCGGGGGAGTTCCCCAAGCCGCTGACCGACGAAGCGGTGCGGGCGGCCGACGTCGTGGTCACGATGGGCTGCGGCGACGCGTGCCCGGTGTATCCCGGCCGCCGCTACCTCGACTGGGACCTGGACGACCCGGCGGGCCTGCCGCTGCCGCAGGTGCGCGTCATCCGCGACGACATCGCCGAGCGGGTGCGCGCGCTCCTCGACGAGCTGCTCCCGGCCTCCGCGTTCACCGAGGATTCACCTGCGAACACATAGATCAGGGTCTATGCTTTGAGAAACGAAAGCGAGAACCCGATGAGCAGCACCCCCACCGTCCTCTTCGTCTGCGTGCACAACGCCGGCCGCTCCCAGATGGCCGCGGGCTTCCTCCGCAGCCTCGCCGGGGACCGCGTCGAGGTGCTCTCGGCGGGATCCGAGCCGAAGGACCAGATCAACCCCGTCGCCGTGGAGGCGATGGCGGAGGTCGGCGTCGACATCGCCGGCCAGACCCCGAAGATCCTCACGGTCGACGCCGTGAAGGAGTCCGACGTCGTGATCACCATGGGCTGCGGCGACGCCTGCCCGATCTTCCCCGGCAAGCGCTACGAGGACTGGGAGCTCGACGACCCGGCCGGCCAGGGCATCGACGCGGTGCGACCGATCCGCGACGAGATCCGCGGGCGCGTCGAGCGCCTGATCGGCGAGCTCGTCGGCGAGGGTGCGCGGGGATGACCGCGTCGTCGGGGCAGGGCGGCCTCCTGGCGCCCGAGGCGGTGCTCCTGCGCGCCGCCGAGAGGCTCGCCGATCGGTTCGAGGGGATCGTCGGCCCCGAGACGGTGGAGCGCGTCGTCTTCGAGTCCTACACGGCGCTCGGACGGACGGCCACCGTCACCGCGCACCTCACGAGCCTCGCGGAGCGGTTCGCGCGCGATCGTCTCACCGCGCTGGCGCAGTCCCGCGGGCTCATCGTGAAGACGGTGCCGGAGATCCTGTACCTCTGCGTGCACAACTCCGGACGATCGCAGATGGCCGCGGCGCTCACCGACCACCTGTCCGGGGGGCGCGTGCACGTGCGCTCGGCGGGCTCGCAGCCCTCGGGTGACGGCATCCTCCCGCAGGTGGTCGAGGTGCTCGCCGAGATCGGCATCGACGTCACCGAGGCGTATCCGAAGCCGTTGACCGACGACATCGTGCGTGCGGCCGACGCCGTCGTCACCATGGGATGCGGCGACGCCTGCCCCGTGTACCCGGGCAAGCGCTACCTCGACTGGGACCTCGCCGACCCGGCCGGGCTCGATCTCGACGGCGTGCGCCGGGTGCGCGACGAGATCCGGGCCCACGTGGAGGATCTCCTGGCCGAGGTGCTCCCGGCGGACCGGTGACCGTCCTCACGAGGTGCCGGTGAGCGACGTCGTCAGCATCGAGCTGCTGCTCGACGACGCCTCCGAGGCGGCCGTCCGCGCCGACTGGGAGAGGCTGCGGGCAGCGGGCCACTCGAGCCTCGCCGCCCATACGGCCCCGAGCAACAGGCCCCACGTGACGCTGCTCGTGCGGCCGGCGCTCGCACCGGTCGCGTTCGGCGAAGCCCTCGCCCTGCTTCCCGTGGCCCTGACCCTCGCCGAGCCCCTGGTGTTCCGGCACGGTGATCGGGGCGTCCTCGCGCGTCGCGTGACGCCGACCGAGGAGCTCCGCCGTCTGCACGAGGCGGTCCATGCGGCCGTCCCGCCCGGCGTCGACGCGCCGCACACCGCGCCCGGCGACTGGACGCCGCACGTGACGCTCGCCCGCCGCCTGCGGCTGGATGCCCTGCCCGACGCCGTGGGCGTCCTCGGTCCCGTCCGTGCCGGCGCGGGGGTGGCGCTGCGGCGCTGGGACTCCGCGACGCGCACCGTCACGGCGATCCGCTGAGGCCGGCGATCGGCCAGAGCGGTGTGCCGACGGGTCGGGTCCCCAGGAACACCGTCGGCGGCCGCCCGGTTGCACGCGTCATGGACTTCTTCGAGGCGCTCATCCGATACGAGGTGGGGCTGTGGAACGCCGTCGACGGCGCGCTGCGGGAGCGCGGCCACGTGAGCGCGGCGCAGCATCACGCGCTGACGATCATCGACCGCCACGGCGAGACCGGGCGGGTCCTCGACGTCAGCGCCGAGATCGGGATCACCGTGGGGGCGGCCAGCAAACTCGTCGACCGTCTGGAGCGGGCGGGGCTGGTCGAGCGGCGCCCGCATCCGACCGACGGGCGCTCGTCGTACATCGCGCTCACCGCGCTCGGTGCCGCCTCGCTGCGGGACGCGACCGTCGCGCGGAACGAGGTGCTGGCCGAGCTGCTCGATCCCGAAGCGGCGGCCACGGTGCACGCGGGGCTGGCGGTGCTCCAGGAGCGACTGGACGGCGTGACCGCCCGCTGACATCCGGCCATGCGCGGGCCCGCGGGCCCGCGGGCCCGCGGGCTCAGGCGGCGCCGTCGGCGGCCAGAGCCGCGGCGATCCGCCTGATGCCGTACGAGAACGCCTCGTCGACATCGCCGCCCAGTTGGAACGCGCCGGCGAACTCCATGCTGATGAATCCGGTCGCCCACGCGGTCACGGTGCGGGCGGCCGACAGCGCGTCGCCCGGACCGACCAGCTGCGCGGTCGTGTCCAGGAGGGCGCGCACCGAGCGCGCCTGCGCGTCGGGGTCGGGGCGGTGGGCGGCGGTGGGCGGCGTGAAGAGCAGGCGGTAGCGCTCGGGGCTTGCGTGGGCGAAGGTGCGCAGGGCGTGCGCCAGCTGCACGAGCCGGTCCGAGGCGGCGGCTGACGGGCCCACCGCGGTCGTGGCGGCGTCCAGACGCGTTCCGAGCTCGCGCGCGGTGTCGTCGGCGATCAGGCGCAGCAGCTCATCGCGGTCGCGCACGCGCTTGTAGAGCGAGGGCGGGCGCACCCCGACCCGCGCCGCGACGGCCTGCATGGTGAGGCCCGGCAGGCCCGCGTCGTCGAGGATGCGGGAGCCGGCCGAGACGATCTCCTCGACGGATGTGCGCGCGGGGGTGGGCATGGCGCTCCTCTCGATCCACGATCAGTATAGCTATTGACGCTAGCCATGATAGCTATATACTTTAGCTATCATCATCACGCACCCTCCGGAGGGGAACATGCAGCTCGCACCCGGCCTTCACCGCATCGGCAACGACATCGTCGCCGCGTACGCGATCGTCACCGCCGACGGCGTCACGCTCGTCGACGCCGGCCTTCCGGGCATGTGGGCCGACCTGCGTGCCGAGCTCGCCACCATGGGCCGCACGCCGGCCGACGTGCGCGGCGTGATCCTGACCCACGGCGACAGCGACCACGTGGGCTTCGCCGAGCGGCTGCGCCGCGAGCACGGCATCCCCGTGTACGTCCACGAAGGCGACGCCGGCCGCGCGCGCGGCGAGAAGCCGCCGGCCACGCCGTGGCCGAAGATGCGGATCGCGCCGACGCTCGGCTTCCTGGGCTACTCGCTCCGCAAGGGCGGTGCGCGCACCCACCACCTCACCGAGGTCGTCGAGCTCGCGGGCGAGCAGGTGCTCGATCTGCCCGGCGAGCCCCGGGTGATCCCGCTCCCGGGGCACTCGCCGGGGAGCGTCGCCGTGCACACCGCGTCGGTCGGGGCGCTCTTCGTCGGCGACGCGCTGACCACGCGCCATGTGCTCACCGGCCGCGTCGGCCCGCAGCCGGCGCCGTTCACCGACGATCCGGTTCAGTCGCTGGCCTCGCTCGCGGTCGTGGCCGACCTGGAGGCGAGCTGGGTGCTCCCCGGCCACGGCGCCCCGTGGTCCGGCGGCGTCGCGGAGCTTGTGCGGCGGGTGAGGGAGGAGGCTGCGGCCGCCTGATCCGCCCGGCAGTCCCGTGTCGGGGGCGGGTGGGACGATCCCCTCGAGGGATCGGCGGGCCGGACGATCCGTGGCGGATCGGCGGGAGGGCGCATGCGCGGCGAGGCGACGGTGCTGCACGCCGACCTCGACGCCTTCTACGCGTCGGTCGAGCAGCGCGATGCGCCCGCGCTGCGCGGACGCCCGCTCATCGTCGGTGGCGGCGTCGTGCTCGCCGCGAGCTACGAGGCGAAGGCGCGCGGGGTGAGGACCGCGATGGGCGGCCGGCAGGCGCGGGAGCTCTGTCCCGATGCCGTGATCGTCCCGCCGCGCATGGAGGCCTACACCGCCGCGAGCCGAGCGGTCTTCGGGATCTTCCGCGACACCAGCCCGCTCGTGGAGGGCCTGTCGATCGACGAGGCCTTCCTCGAGGTCGGCGGGCTCCGGCGGCTGGCCGGTACCCCCGAACAGGTCGCGGTGCGCCTCCGCGAGCGCGTGCGCCGCGAGGTCGGGCTGCCCATCTCGGTGGGCGTCGCGCGGACGAAGTTCCTCGCCAAGGTCGCGAGCGCGGTGAGCAAGCCCGACGGTCTGCTGATCGTCGAGCCCGACCGCGAGGAGGAGTTCCTGCTGCCGCTCCCGGTCGAGCGGCTGTGGGGCGTCGGCAAGGTGACGGCGGAGAAGCTGCACCGGCACGGCATCCGCACCGTCGGTCAGCTCGCCGAGCTCGAGGCCTCTGCCGCCGAGCGACTGCTCGGACGCGCCGCCGGCGCCCACGTGCACGCCATGGCGCGGCTCCTCGACCCGCGCCCCGTGGTCACCACGACCCGCCGCGGCTCGATCGGCTCGCAGCGCGCGCTCGGTAACGGGCCGCGCACAGCGGAGGAGCTCGACGTCATCCTCAGCCAGATCGTCGACAGGCTGGCGCGCAGACTCCGTGACGGTGGCCGCGGCTGCCGCACGGTTGTGCTGCGGCTGCGATTCGGCGACTTCACCAAGGCCACGCGGTCCCGGAGCCTGCGGCTCGCCTCCGACCGCACGGCCGTGCTGCTGGCGGCGGCGCGCGGGCTCCTCGCCGCGGCGCGGCCCGAGATCGAGTCCCGCGGCATCACCCTGATCGGAATCTCGCTCGGTCAGCTCGTGCGCGGCGAGGACGTGCCCCAGGAGCTCCCGATCGACTGGGGCGAGAGCGCGCGGCTCGACACGGTCGCCGACGCGGTGCGCGACCGCTTCGGCGCGGCGTCACTCGCGCGCGCGACGCAGCTGGGCCGCGATCCCGGCTGGTCGGCGCCCATCCTCCCCGAACACGAATGACGGGGTGAGCAGGGCTCAGCGCTCAGAACGGCGAGGGCTACGCGTCGTCGTGCCCGTCGACCGCGTCCGCCGCGGCATCCTCGGCCGCCTGGCCTTCTTCGGGCGATTCCGAGCCGGCCGCTGCCGCGCTGTCCGCGTGCGCGTCGGTGTGATCGGCGTCGTTCGAGCCGTGGTGTTCCTCGTTCATGTGTGACCTCCAGGTCGTGGTTCGATCGTCAGCCGGACGGGTTGTCCAGCGGCATGCCCTCGTCGTCCGTCGTCTCGGGCAGCACGCCCTCGGGATCGGGCGCGGGCTTGTCGGGGGCGTCGTTGCGCTGAGGTGCAGAGGCGTCGGGTGAGGCGACGTCCTCCTGCTCGGTTCCGTCAGCCATCGGGGGTCCTCTCGTCGTGGACTCCGATCAGACACCCGCCGGCGCTCGCTGGCACGGGGCTTGCCAACGCGTTCCGATCGTGCAGGGTCCCGCGGCCGGGGCGCGTCAGTCCTCCGCGGGAACGCGCACCGTCAACGCGCCCGGGTCGACCCAGGTGCGGATCGCGGTCGTCTGCCCGAACTCGTCGCCGTCGAGCTGGATCAGCTCGGGGCGGTTGGCGAGCATGGTGAAGCGCCGGCCCTTGATGTAGTTCAGCGCCCGCACCTCCTTGGTGCGCAGCCGCCGGCCGAGCCGTGTGCGGCTGAGCACGCCGTTCTCCCAGATGATCTTCGTCACGATCTGCGCCCAGCTCACGACGCCCTCGGGGCGCAGGAGCACGATGTCGAGCTCGCCGTCGTCGACGGCGGCGTCGGGGAGCAGCAGGATGTTCGCCTGCAGGGCACCGCAGTTGCCCATGATGACGGTGTGCGCGCGCAGGGAGCGCGTGCGCTCGTCGTCGAGCTTGTAGCGGATGCGGAGCTGGTTCTTGTCGCGGAGCGCGAGGACGATGGCCTTCACGTACGCCAGCCAGCCGATCTTCGCCTTCAGCTCGTCGTCGGTGTGGGCGAGCATCTTCGCGTCGAGGCCGAGCCCCGCCATGACGAGGTAGGCGTGACGGTCGGTGTCGCCGTTCTCGCGGCGGATCTCGATCCGTCCGAGGTCGATGCGGCGGTCCTGCCCCGTGAAGGCGGAGTTCAGCGAGTGCGTGAGGTCGTCGAGGGTGAGCTTCAGGTTGCGGGCCAGCAGGTTGCCGGTGCCGGAGGGGAGCAGTGCGAGCGGGACGTCGTGGTCGGCGAGGGCCTCGGCCACCGCGCGCACGGTGCCGTCGCCGCCGGCGACGATGATCATGTCCACGTCCTCCGCGAGAGCGTCGGCGGTCGCGCCGCCGCCGGGGTCCTCGATGCTGGTCTCGAACCAGAGCGTCTCCGCCCATCCCGCCGCCTCCTGCTCGGCGGCGACGGCCGCTCGCACGGCGTCCAGGTCGATCTTGACGGGGTTGTAGACCACGGCGGCGCGCCGTGCGTCCGTCGGCGGGGTCGCGGTCTCGGCGTCGGCGGAGGCGTCGGCGTCGGCGGAAGAGGTCGGGGTGGTGTTCACCTACGACACCTGATCACCTTTCGACCGGGAGTTCACCCCCCTTGCCAGATCGCCCCTCCGTCAGGACGTGCTCCGCGGCGCGGGGCGGGGCCGCGTGTGGGCGCGCGGCGGGCGGGTGCGCTGACACTCGTTGCCGCTTCGACCGACGGGATACGACAACGACTGTCATCCGTGTGAGCCGTTGCGTGGTCTGCTGACAGTCGTTGCCGCCTCGGCGGGCCGGACCCGACAACGACTGTCATCACGTCGAGGGCGGAGCCGGCGGGAGAGGTGTGCGCGTGAGGCCCATCAGGAAGGCCGAGATCGCGAGCGCGCCCAGCACGAGGAGGAGGCCGATGAGCGCGACGGGTGCGAGGAGGAAGCCGCCGAGGAGCAAGCCGTCGGCGGAGGCGGGCGACCAGCCGTCGGCGAAGGCGATGTACGAGTCATCGAGAGAGAAGAGCGGCTGCGGAGCGGGCCACCCCGTGAACGTGAGGATCGCGCCGACCACGACCACCGCGGCGACGCCCCACCAGGCGGTCCTGATGCGCCGACGGGCGTTTGGCTGCGTCGCGTCGCGGCGTCGCCGGACCCATCGGCCCGTCAAGAACGCGAGGACGGTCAGCCCGGCGGCTCCCAGCAGGAGGCCCGCCAGGCTCGTGAGCGAGAGCGAGATGCCGCCCTGGGGGAAGAACGCCTGCGCCGCCAACGGCTGGTACGCGAACCACCCGACGGATGCCGAGGTGTCTGCGGGGGCTCCGAGCACGACGAGCGCCGCACCGATCAGCAGGGCGACGATCGCGACGATCCCTGCGGCGCGGGCACGCCAGGACACGATCATGTCGCAAGCCTAGCGAGCGCCCGGTGCGTCGCCGGGGCCGGACGGAGCGGTGTCCGGGGTCAGCCGGTACAGGACCTGCGGCCGCCCTCGGCGTCCGTAGCGGTGGGCGATGTCGATCGCGCCGGTCTCGACGAGATGGGTGAGGTAGCGGTGCGCGGTCGCCGACGAGAGTCCGCACTCCGTCGCGACCTGCGCGGCCGTCCGGGCGATGACGGGATCCAGCGCCGCGACCACGCGTTCGAGGGTCGTCGGGGCGAGCCCCTTCGGCAGCGCCGCGGGCGAGCGCCGGGCGGTGCGGATGCCGCCGGTGAACAGCCGGTCGATCTCACCCTGCCCGAGGGGCACGTCGCGCGGCGTCTCCGGCCGCGCGGCGCGCGTGGCGGCGTAGTGCGCGAGCCGCTCCTGCAGCGCGGCTCGCGTGAACGGCTTGATGAGGTACCCCACCACCCGCCCCGCCATGGCCTGCCGGACGGTGGTCTGGTCTCGCGAGGAGCTGATCACGAGGACGTCCGGCTCGCCCTCGCCCATCGTGCGCAGGCGGTGGATCACCTCGACGCCGCTGATGTCGGGCAGCCGCATGTCGAGCAGCACGAGATCGGCGGCGGTCGCGAGCGAGAGCGCCTCCGCGCCGGTCGCCGCGGTCCCGGTGACGACGAAGCCGGGCGTCGCGGCGACGAACCCGGCGTGCAGCGCGCGTGCGCCGCGGTCGTCGTCCACGACCAGCACGCGGATGGGCCCGCTCACGGGCGCACCTCCAGCTCGAAGGAGAACCGCGCGCCGCCGAGCGTCGACGCGCCCACTTCGACCGAGCCGTCGCGGGCGGTGACGAGGCGGCGCACCAGGTCCAGCCCGATCCCGCGTCCGCGTCCCCCGGTGTCCGCCTTGGACGACAGCCCCCGGGTGAAGATCCGCGCGGCGACGTGCCGATCGACGCCCGGCCCGTCGTCCTCCACGACGCCGTACAGCCGGTCGCCGGACTGCCGGAGCGTGCAGCGCACGCGCGTGGCGCCCGCCTCGCCGGCGTTGCGGCTGAGGTTGGTGAGGATCGAGACGACGTCGTCGTCGACGTGGACGCCGGGCTCGACGTCGAACTCGGCGAGCGCGCCGCGCTCGAGAAGATCGGCACGCACGGCGTGCATCGCGGCTTCCCGCAGCGCGGTTCCCGGAACGCCGTCCCCGGCGCCGCCGCGGCCATCGGGCGGCGTCGCGTCGCTCACGGCGACGACGTCTTCGATGTAGTCCAGCGCGGCGCGCGGCTCCCCGTGGGTGACCAGCCCGTGCACGACGTGCAGCCGGGTGTGGAACTCGTGGGCCTGCTCCTGCAGCGCGGCGGTCGTGCGCTGCATCTGCGCGTGCTCGGCGGCCAGTCCGTCGAGCCGGCGGAAACGTCGCTCGACGGCGGCCGTGAGCAGCGAGCTCGCGATCGTCGCGACGACGAGGGCGCCGGCCGCCCAGGGGAGGAGGCCGGTGAGCGCCTCCATGCGCTCCGATTCGATGTCGGATTCGAGCACGCCCACTGCGACCATCCCGACGACGTCGCCGTCGGCACCGCGCACCGGCACCTTCGCGCGCAGCGATCGGCCGGACGGACCCGTCTCCGTCCCGAGGAACGGCGTGCCCGCGAGCACGGACTCGTTCGTGGTCGAGACCTGGACGCCGCGCTCGGAGGCGAGCGGATGCGTGATGCGCACGCCCTCGTCGTCGGTGATCACGGCGTAGTACACGCCCGCGGCCTGGGCGACGAGGTCGGCGATGGGCTGCAGGGTCTCCGTCGCCGTGGCGAGATCCGCGGCGTCGGCGAGGTCGCCCGGGGTGCCCGCGTCGACGGTCGATGCGAGGCTGGCGCGCACCTGCGGCAGCGCCGCGAGGCTGGACGCGACCTCCTGCACCCGCTCGGCGGTGGCGTCGCGGATGCTCTTCTCCTGCAGCCAGAGGGCCACCATGACCGTCGCGGTCAGCGCCGCGAGGGTCACGACCGAGGGGAGGAGGATCATCGCCAGGCGGATCGCCCGCGGGCTCGGCCGCATCGCCATGGTCATCACACTCCCCGTCGAGACGCACCGCCGGTCTGCTGACGGCGTTTAAGAGAACAATTCGCCCGCGCCGCCGCACCTCGGACCGGCGGTGCCATCCTAGGTCGATCCCGCGGCGACGACGATGTCCGCGCGAATGGAGCAGAGATGACACCGCAGCCCCTTCCCCCCAGATCCGGGCCCGCACGACTGATCGGCCGCGCCGTCGGCGGCGCGATCGCCGCGGCCGCCGTCGGTGTCGCCGTGTTCGGCTCGATCAGCTCGGCCGCGTCCGGGCAGGACATCAGCGCGTCGATGACGATCATCGCCCCCGCGGCCGCCGGCGGCGGCTGGGACGGGGTGGCGCGCGAGCTCCAGCAGGCGCAGAAGGCGAACGGCCTCGTCAACAACGTGCAGGTGGTGAACATGCCGGGAGCGGGCGGCACGATCGCGCTGGGCAACGTCTCGGTGCTGAGCGGCCAGCCGAACAACCTGCTCGTCGGCGGCACGGGGCTGCTCGCCGCCACCATCCAGTTCGACTCCGCGGCGACCCTGGACGACGTCACCCCGCTGGCGGTCATCGTCGAGGAGTACGACGTCATCGTCGTGCCCGCCGATTCGCCGTACGAGACGCTCGACGACCTCGTGGCGGCGTGGCGCGACGATCCGAAGGCCCTGCCGTGGACGGGCGGCGGATCGTTCGACCAGCTCGTCGTGACCGACCTCGCCCTGGCCGCGGGGATCGACCCGCTGGAAACCACGTACATCTCGTCCGACGGCGGCGGGGAGGCCATCCAGGCCCTGCTCAACGGCACCGCGAAGGCCGCGGCCGGCGGGTACCCCGACAACATCGACCAGATCGAGGCCGGACGCCTGCGCGCCCTCGCGTTCGTCGCTCAGGACCCCGTCGACGGCATCGACATCCCCACGGCGGTCGATCAGGGCTACGACGTCACCCTCACCAACTGGCGCATGGTGGCGGCGCCCGCGGGCCTGAGCGCGTCGGAGGAGGACAGCCTCACCCGGCTCGTCGTCGACAGCGTCGAGACGCCGCAGTGGCGCGATGCCATCGATCGCTACCGCTGGACCGAGCGCGTCATCACCGGTGACGAGCTCGCGGACTTCCTCGACGACGAGGAGAGCCGCATCCGCACCCTGTACGAGGAGATGGGCCTGTGACCTTCCCACCGAATCCGACGTCGGCCTCCGCCGTCGTCGGCGACCGCCTGCGGATCGTGTCGCGCCCGGGCATCGCCGCGCTGCTGAAGGCGCTGACCATGCCGGTCGTCGTGGCCGCCTTCGCCACGTACCTCCTGATCGGCATCTTCACGATGCGCGTGCCGAGCTCCGCCGACTTCCCCGGGCCGCAGTTCTTCCCGGCCATCATCACGGCGGGTCTCTACGCGTTCGCGGTGGCGCTGGCGGTGTCGGGCATCCGTGAGGTGCGCAGCCTGCCCGACCCGCACGTCGCCGAGCTCCTCGCCGCCGAAGCGGGTGAGGAGGCGCCCGCCGAGCCGCGTGCGGTGCGGATCGACGTGCGCTCGTTCCTGTGGATCATCGGCTCGTTCTTCGCCTTCGCGCTCCTGCTCGACGTGCTCGGATGGGTCATCGCGGCGGGCCTGCTGTTCTGGTGCGTCGCCCGCGGCTTCGGCTCCACCAAGCCACTGGCCAGCCTCGTCGTCGGACTGACGATGAGTTCCCTCGCCTACATCGGCTTCGACATGGTCCTCGGCCTGCCGCTGCCGTCGGGCATCCTCGGAGGTTTCTGACATGGACGCACTGCAGATGCTCGGTGAGGGGTTCCTCGGCGCGTTCACGCCGATCAACCTCATGTGGGTGCTGATCGGCTGCGTGCTGGGCACCGCGGTCGGCGTGCTACCGGGACTCGGCTCGTCGATGGCGGTGGCGCTCCTGCTCCCCATCACGTTCTCGCTCGACCCGACGGCCGCGTTCATCATGTTCGCCGGCGTGTACTTCGGCGGCCTGTTCGGCGACTCGACGATGGGCATCCTCATGAACACGCCGGGGCAGGCCTCGGCGATCGCCTCCACCTTCGAGGGGCACAAGATGGCCCTCAACGGACGGGCGGCTCAGGCTCTCGCGACCGCCGCCATCGGTGCCTTCATCGGCGGGTTCGTCGCCTGCATCGTGCTGGTGTTCCTCGCGCCGGCGCTGGCCGACTTCTCGAGCCGCTTCGGCCCCGCCGAGTTCTTCGCGCTCGCCGTCTTCGCCTTCGCGGCGACGTCGTCGGTGGTCACCGACAACGCGCTGAAGGGGCTCACGGCCCTCTTCATCGGCCTCGGCATCGCCGTGATCGGCGTCGACGGCGTCTCGGGCGCTCCGCGCTTCACGATGGACTCGCCGTACCTGTTCGACGGGGTGTCGCTGGTCACCGTGACCGTCGGCATCCTGGCCCTCGGCGAGGTCATCTACGTGGCCTGCCTCGAGCGCCACACCTCCGACAAGAAGATGCTCCGCCCCACCGGGCGCCCGTGGCTCAGCCGCAAGGACCTCCGCGAGGCGACCCCCGCGTGGCTGCGGGGCACCGCGATCGGCCTGCCGTTCGGCGTGATCCCCGCGGGCGGCTCGGAGATCCCCACCTTCCTCGCCTACGGCCTCGAGAAGCGGCTCGACGCGCGTCGCCCGCACCCGCAGTTCGGCACGGGAGCCATCCGCGGGCTGGCCGCACCCGAGGCCGCGGGCAACTCGACCACGGGCATGGCCATGGGCGCGCTCCTCGCGCTCGGACTGCCGGTCTCGGCCACGGCCGCCATCATGCTCGCCGCGTTCCGGCAGTACGGGCTGCAGCCGGGACCGCTCCTGTTCGACCGCGCCCCCGACCTCGTGTGGTCGCTGCTGGCGAGCTTCTTCATCGCCATGGTCGTGCTGCTGATCCTGAACCTGCCGTTCGCGATGCTGTGGGCCAAGCTCCTGCTCATCCCGCGCCCCTACCTCTTCGCGGGCATCACCGTCTTCTGCGCACTCGGCATCTACGCCACGTCGGGGTCGCTCGTCGATCTGCTGATCCTGCTGGGCATCGGCGTCGTCGGCTTCCTGCTGCGGGCGCTGGACTTCCCGCTCGCGCCGCTCATCATCGGCATGGTCCTCGGGCCGCTGGCGGAGACGAGCCTGCGGGATGCCGCGATGAGCGCGAACGGCGACTTCTCGATCCTCGTGCACAGCCCGATCAGCGTCGGCCTCTACGTCGTGCTGGCCGTGGTGCTCGCCTTCGCCATCCGCGGCCGGATCGTCGCGCGCTCCCGTGCGCGCGCGGCGAGCAGCCAGGAGCGCGCGACGGAGACCGCGGTGCGCTGAGCGGCGGGCGGCCCGACGTGGTCGATGCCGTCAGCCGCGCAGCGCTCCCAGGATCTGTTCGTAGCGCTCGGCCGGGGCGAGGGTCAGCCCGGACTTGACGAAGATCGACCAGTCGTCGGCCAGCACTTCCTGCGTGCCCGACTCGACGGCGCCCAGAGCGGCGTGTGCGACCGCGAGAGGCGCGACCTTCGGACCGTTGAAGCCGCTGGACATGTCGGTGTCCACCAGTCCCATGTGCACGGCCACCACGTGCGTGCCCTGGGCGGTCAGCTCGAGGCGGGTGCTGTCGGTCAGGGCCCAGGCCGCCGCCTTCGACGCGGCGTACGCGCCGGACATCGGGGTCGTGAACCACGACAGCGCGGAGATCACGTTGACGATCGCGCCGCCGCCGCCACGGGCGAGCACGGGTGCGAAGGCGCGGGTCATGCGCAGAGGGCCGAAGAAGTTGGTGTCCATCTCGCGGCGGATGCGCTCTTCGTCTCCCGTCACCAGCGGCGTGCTCGTGGAGATGCCGGCGTTGTTGACCAGGATGTGCACGTCGCCGGCCGCCTCGACGGCTGCGGCGATCTGCTGCGGGTCGGTGACATCGATCCGGAGGCGCTCGACACCGGCGGCGGCGATGCTGTCCACGTCACGCGCGGCCGCGTAGATCTTCGCCGCTCCGCGCCGTTTCGCCTCTTCGACGAATGCCGCGCCGATGCCGCGGTTCGCGCCGGTGATGAGGATGTTCCGACCTTCGACGTTCACAGGAGAGCCTTTCTGTAGCGATCACTATCTATTCGTCGACCGTAACAGAGTTCTGTAGCGATCACTAATGTTAGGCTCGGCACATGGCCGGACGACCGCGGAGCTTCGATCGCGACGCCGCGTTGGCGACCGCGGTCGAGCTGTTCTGGCGCCGAGGATTCGACCGGACGTCGATCGCCGAGCTGACGGAGGCGACGGGGGTGAACCCGCCCAGCCTGTATGCGGCGTTCGGCGACAAGCAGGCGCTCTTCGAGGAAGCGGCGGGCGTCTACTTCGCCCGCACGTGCGACGGAGTCGATGCCGCTGCTCAGCTCTCCGATACGCGGGCGTCGATCGCGCGCCTCTTGGACGACACGGCCCGCGCGCACACCGATGCCTCGACGCCGCCGGGCTGCTTGCTGCTCACCGAGCCCCGCCTCGCATCCCAGCGCGAGGTGGTGCAGGACAAGATCCGTCAACGGCTCGATCGAGGCGTCAGCGAGGGCGATCTGCCCGCGTCCACGGATACGGCCGCCCTCGCGGCCTACATCGTCGCCGTCATGCGCGGGATGTCCGGGATGGCGCGCGACGGCGGTACTCGCGAACAGGTCCGCGCCGTCGCGGCGACCGCGCTCGCCGCGCTGCCGCCGACCGGGTCCGCGCCTCGGCCGGCGACCGGCTAGCCTCTGGGGATGACCTCGAACACCCCTCGCCACGGAGCCGGTGCCGCATGAGCATCCACCTCATCGGCGGAGGCGCGACGACGAGCGCCGACGCTCCGCTCCACGCCTCGTTCGTCAGGGAAGCCGCGAGGCGGGCCGAGGCCGCCGGCCGCGAGCGGGCGCGCATCGCCGTGATCTCACTCCACCCCGAGGCCGAGGAGAAGGCGGCAGCGCTCGGCGAGCTGCTCGTCGGGGCCGGCGGCGGTGCCGCCATCGACCTGAAGCTGACCGCCGGCCGCGCCGGAGAGCCGATCGCGCAGGACGCGGTCGACGACGTCGACGGCATCGCGGTGGGCGGCGGCAACGTCGAGACGGTGCGCGCGGGGCTCGAGCCGGTGTTCGATCGGATCCGCCGACACGTCGCCGCCGGCGTCCCCTATCTCGGCGTCTCGGCGGGCGCGATGATCGCGGGGGAGCGTTCGCTCGGGAGCGGGACCCGCATCGGGGGCGTCGTCGTGTCGCCGGAGGACGCCGCCGAGCCCGGCGAGGAGCTCGAGCTCGACGCGGGCATCGGCCTCGTCGACGTGACGATCGAGGTCCACGTCGCCCAGCGCGGCGTGCTCTCCCGCGTGATCGCCGCCGCCGAGGCCGGCCTCGTCACCGGCGCACTCGGCATCGACGAGCGCACCGCGCTGATCGTGGGCGACGGCGGGCTGCGGGTCGAGGGCGCGGGCAATGTCTGGCGCGTGCTGCCGACCGACAGCGGCGTGCTCGTCTCGACCGTCGGGGGCTGATGCGACGACCGCGTCACGCGGGGCGAGGCTGCCCGCAGGCACCTCCCAGGTGGGCGCGATACGATGATCGGGATAGGCGGACTTCTCATTCGTCTCGCCCCGGCTGTGTGGTAACAGTCGGGGCTTTTTCTTTGCGCCCTTCGCCCGATCTCAGCCGTCCGTCCCGGCGTCGGGCGTCACCCACCAATCGGTGAACGACTGCGCTCGCCCGTCGGCGTCCAGTCGGATCACCATGAGGTTGTCGTAGATGTGGTTCTTCTCCGTCGCGGTCGGGTACTCCGTCCGGCCTCGGATCACGGCGACATCCCCGTCCACCGCGGTGAGCTCGTAGTCGAAGCTCCAGGTGCCGGGATCGTCCTTCTGACCGAGCCACCCCGCCAGGATGGCGTCGTGACCGACCCAGGGCGGTGTCGACGGACCGTCACGGTACTCCGCGTCCGGCGTGAACAGCGAGCGGACGTCGTCCGGGTCGTTGGTCGTCCACGCGTGGATGTAGCGGTCCATCCACTCCCGAGCGGCGGCGGCGGCTGATTCGCGATCCCACATGTCCTCAGGCTCTCCGAGGATCCGGGTAGGCGCAAGGGTGCCCGGGGGTCAACTCCGCCCGATGAGGGCGTAGCGAGTCCTCACGATATCGGCGAGGTCTTCGGTGATCCAGTTGTCCACGGTGACGTAGTGGGCGTGCGACAGCCAGGCATCCTTGTGTGCCCAGTGACCGACCACCGGGAAGTGAGGCAGCTTGCGCGGATTGAACTTCAACCGATTCTCGAAGTGCCGGAGCGAATCACCGAGCACGACGAGGTCCATGCGTGTTCGCATCGTGATCACTCCGCCGACGTTGCCGCGGATCGTCGCCCATTCCTCGTCGGAGCGATGGATCGCGGGGGTGTGAAGGAGCACCAGCATCTTGATCTGGTTGCCGTTGGCGAGCGAGCTCAGTGCAACGTTCCCGCCATGGCTGTGCGCGTAGACGGTGTCGAGCCAGCCGGCATCGGAGACGAGGTCGCGCCAGAGGGCGAGGTCGCGGGCGCCGTCCGCGCGTCCCTGCTCCGAGTACTCCCCGCTCCAGACGAAGTACGTGTCGTCGGAGTAGAGGTTCGGGGTGACCGACGAACGGAGATGGTCGTGAAGAGGCGAGTGCGGCTTGTGCCAGCCGGTGTCTGTCACCAATCCCCAGGTGCCATGGATGGGAACGCTCGTCGGCCCGACGATTCGCTCGCGTGCTGTGTCGCCGGACGACGACGGGCCCGCAGTCTCCCAGCCCGCGAGCGCCGCGGCGACGCCACGGGTGAGTGGATCGGCGGACTCGAGGCCGAGGAGCAGGGTCTCCGGTGGTGCGCTCGTCTGCCGCCCGGTGACGATGGCGAGGCTGCCGGCCGCTGCGACGGACTCGAGGCGCTGGTCGCTGCGTTGCGCGTAATTGAGCAGCGCGAGGAGTGTGGTGGGGAGATGGGTGGCATTGAGCTCCTCCCAGAGCGCCGCTGCCGCATCGGGATCGAACCCGCCATCCCAGGACGTGCCCGCATGGTGCCGCAAAGCCTGATCTGTCAGGTCATCGAGGCGATTCTCCTCGAACCACTCCTCCAGTTGCGGCGGCGCGGGACCCACGTGGGGGACGCCCAGCGCATCCGCATCCTCCTGCATCGCAAGAGCGAGATCATCGCCGCCGAACGCATACGCCGACATGCCGAGGTACTGTGCGGCGCGGCTCGCGATCGCCGACGGCGAGTCGTCGCGGAATGAGGCCACTCCTGGCACGGGCTCGAGAGGGTTGCTGGGGCTGAGGACATCGGACATCTGCGTCTCCCGCGGTCGATGCTCGAACCGTACTCCGCCCTGGGTGCCACCGCTATGCGGGGGAGGTCGCACCGCGCGGGCTCACAGCAGTGCGGCGGCGGCGCGCAGTCCGTCGACACTCGACGCCGCCCATCGAGTGACGATGCGGTGCGCTCGGTCGGCCTCCGGTCCCGTCAGCCGGCGAAGCAGAGGCTGGACGACATCGAGAGTGAGCGGCTCGATGAGCTGTGGGATCCGCGCGTCGCGGAGGAACCCCTCGATGCGGGTGAGGTCGTTCCCGGTCAGGGCGCCGATCTCACTCTGCAGCAGCACGATCGCCGCTAGGCGGCGCTCGAAAACCGGAACCGCCCACAGTTCCGACGCAAGCGCCGTGATGTCGTCGTGCGGAAGATCCCGATGCCGACGCAGCGCGTCTCGAACAGTGCCTCGGATCGCACCGATCGAGGCGCCGTACACCGACAGTCCACCGACGGACGCATCGCCGTCCGCCCACGTGCGCCACTCCGACGCCTCGGACCGCAGCGTGTGGTCGATGAAGCGTGCTGCAGCAGAATCCACACATCCATCCTCACCCGGAGGAACGGCGACCGTGCTCTCGCCCGTCCGTCCTCAACCGGGGAGGTCGTCGCGGCGACGCGAGAGGTAGGCGCGTTCGGCGGGATTGCCGGCGAGGGCGATGGCGCGGTCGTAGGCTCGCCGTGCGTCGTCGACGCGGTCGACACGGCGCAGCAGATCGGCCCGTGCGGCGTGGAAGGCGTGGTAGCCCGACAGCACGTCGGCGAGTCGCGTGACCTCCTCCAGGGCCTCGGCGGCCCCGTGGAGCTCGGCGGCCGCGACGGCGCGGTTCAGTCTGACGATCGGCGAGGCATCGACGGTGAGCAGCCTGTCGTACAGGGCGACGACCTGCCGCCAGTCGGTCTTTCCGGCCGACGCAGCATCGGTGTGCACGGCGTTGATCGCCGCCAGCAGCTGGTAGCGACCGGGCGACGCGGAGCCGTCGGCGACCGCGGCGATCCGCTCGTGCACGATCGCGTGCCCCTCGGCGATGCGCTCCCGATTCCAGAGGCTGCGGTCCTGCTCTGCAAGGGTCACCAGTTCGCCGTCGGGCGACACGCGCGCGGCGCGGCGCGCGTCGATGAGCAGCGTCAGTGCGAGGAGCCCCGCGACCTCGCCCTCTTCAGGGAGGAGCTCTCGCAGCAGGCGCGCCAGGCGGATCGCCTCCTCGCTCAGCTCGACCCTCATCGCGTCGTCACCGGAGGTCGACAGGTAGCCCTCGTTGAAGATCAGGAAGACCACGGCGAGCACCCCCGCCAGCCGCTCCCGCACGTCGTCCGCCGACGGCATCCGGAACGGGACGCGCGCGGTGGCGAGAGTGCGTTTGGCGCGGGTGATGCGCCGGGCCATCGTGGTCGTCGGCACGAAGAACGCCCGGGCGATCTCGGCGACCGTGAGTCCGCCGACCATCCGCAGTGTCAGGGCGACCCGCGCCGACATCTTCAGCGCGGGGTGGCAGCAGATGAACAGCAGTCGGAGCCGGTCGTCGTCCACGGCGCCGATCGGTGGGGGAGGATCGTCATCGACCAGCATCTGCGCCTCGTCGTGCTTGCGACCGCGCTGAGACTCCCGCCGCACTCGATCGATCGCCTTGCGAGTGGCGGTGGTGGTGAGCCAGGCTCCCGGGTTCGGCGGCACGCCGTCGCGTGGCCAGAGCTCGACGGCGGCGACGAACGCGTCGGCTGCAGCGTCTTCGGCGAGCTCCAGGTCGCCGAAGCGACGGGCAAGACCCGCCACCACCCGCGCCCACTCCTCGCGGTGCGCGCGGGTGATCCCGTGTGAGGCGGGAGAAGCGGTCACCCGGCCTCGGGGGTCTGCCGGTCGATGATCTCCACCACGCCGCTCGGGAAGCGATGCACCTCCTGCGGCCAGTCGAGGGAGGCCGCCAGGCGCCCGGCCCAGTGGCGTGCGTCGTCGTCGGTGGGCACGTCGATCACGGTGAACCCGCCGAGGTGCTCCTTCGTCTCGGTGTACGGGCCGTCGGTGAACACCGGCTCGCCGTCGGCCAGCTCCACGCTGAACAGTGCCGTCGACGCGTCGATGCCGCCGTCGGCGAAGACGAACACTCCCGCCTGCTTCATCTCCTCGAGCACCGCCATCGACGCCTGGCTCTTGCTCTGGAGCTGCTCGGCGGTCTGCGGCGGAACCCACTCGTCGTTGAACGCGATCAGGTAGTTCGGCACTGTCGTCTCCTCTTGTCGAGATGGCGGCCGCCGCATGGCGCGTCGGTCGCAGCGATCCGTTTCGAACCGCCTACCGATGCAACGAACGGCGAGCCGCGAATACGACACTACGACGTGATCTCGTGTCTGACAGGTGGGCCCCGTGGGGCTCGAACCCACGACCCGCGGATTAAAAGTCCGATGCTCTACCGACTGAGCTAGAGGCCCTCGGGATCCAGCCTACCGACCTCACCGCACACGAACGGCACCCGCCGAAGCTCTGCGCTCCAGCGGGTGCCGTCGTGCTCACCGTCCGAAAATCCCCGATACCGGAACGGGAAGCGGGATCACTCGGTCGGCGGCATCAGCACCGTGTCGATGAGGTAGACGGTCGCGTTGGCGGTCTGCACGCCACCGCAGATGACGCTGGCGTCGTTGACCATGAGCGCGTCGCCCGAGCCGGTGACCTCGACGTCGGCGCCGTTGACCGTGGTGTGCATGCCGGCGATGTCGGCGGGCTCGATCTGGCCGGGGACGACGTGGTAGGTGAGGATCGAGCTCAGCAGGTCGCTGTCGGTCTTGAGGACCTCGATGGTGTCGGCGTCGATCTTGGCGAAGGCGTCGTCGACCGGCGCGAAGACGGTGAACTCGTCACCGTTGAGGGTGTCGACGAGGTTGACGTCGGGGTTCAGCTGGCCGCTGACGGCCGAGACGAGCGTCGTCAGGAGCGGGTTGTTGGACGCCGCGACGGCGACCGGGTCCTGCGACATGCCCTGAACCGAGCCGGCACCGTCCGGAACGGCCTCGGCGTAGTCGGCGCAGCCGGGGCCCACGAGGTTGGCGGCGGGGTCGTTCTCCATGGCGGGGGCGCTCTCGCTCATCGAGGGCTCCGGAGCCGTGGACTCCTCTGCGGTGGTTCCGCCCATGGAACAACCGGCCAGCGCGAACGCCGCGGCGAAGGTGAGGGCGAGGGCTGCGGTGGTCTTCTTGGTGCTGAGCATGGCTTTTCTCCGTTTCTCAGGGCCGCCTCCTCTGGCGGCTTCAGGGGTTCTTCGGAGCCCTGTCGAGATCGGATGGGAAGAACTGCGAACACCGTCGGAATCAATCCGATGCGCGCTCGCCCACGAATGACTCCCGACGAAAGAGGGAGAACATGGATCTGATCATCATCGGCCTGCTGGGGGGGACTGATCACGGGCATCTCGCCGTGCATCCTGCCCGTGCTCCCGGTCATCTTCCTCACGGGCGGCGCGCAGTCCGCCCGGTTCGACAAGGGCGACGGCGCCTCGGCCGACGACGGTCCGCTCCCGGCGCGCCGCAGCCGCCCGTATCTCGTGATCCTGGGCCTCGTGGTGAGCTTCACCCTCGTCACGCTCGTCGGCTCGCTGATCCTCGGTCTGCTGAACCTGCCGCAGGACATCATCCGCTGGGTCGGCATCGCCGTGCTGGTGGTGATCGGCGTCGGCCTCCTCATCCCTCGGTTCGAGCAGATCCTCGAGAAGCCGTTCCAGTGGCTGCCGCGCCGCGAGGTGCAGAACCGGGGGAGCGGATTCGGGGTGGGCCTCGCGCTGGGCGCCGTCTTCGTCCCGTGCGCGGGTCCGGTGCTCGCCGCCATCATCGTCGCCGGCGCGACCGGGCGCATCGGCGCCGACACGGTGCTGCTCACGGCATCCTTCGCGATCGGCGTCGCGATCCCGCTGCTGGTGTTCGCGCTGGCCGGTCGGGGACTGGTCGAGCGGATCCGCGCCTTCCGCAAGCGCGAGCGAGGCCTCCGGATCGCCGCGGGCGTCGCGATGCTGGCGCTCGCCGTCGGCCTGGTCTTCAACGTGCCGCAGGCGCTGCAGCGACTGCTGCCCGACTACACCGCGCAGCTGCAGCGCGACCTGACCGACAACGAGCAGGCCGCGGAGGCGCTGGGGCTCGGCGGTCTCGTGAACGACGAGAACCGCGACCTGGACAAGTGCACGAACGGCGCCGACGAGCTGGAGTCGTGCGGCACGGCGCCGTCGATCAAGGGCATCGAGAAGTGGCTGAACACGCCCGGCGGCGAGGGCATCGACCTCGCCGAGCTGCGCGGCGAGGTCGTGCTCATCGACTTCTGGGCCTACTCCTGCATCAACTGCCAGCGCTCGATCCCGCATGTCGTCGCGTGGGACGAGGCCTATCGCGATGCGGGGCTGCAGGTCATCGGCATCCACTCGCCCGAGTACGCGTTCGAGAAGGACGCCGCGAACGTCGAGGCCGGCGCCCGCGACTTCGGGATCACTTACCCGGTCGCGCTCGACAACAACCTGTCGACGTGGACGAACTACCGCAACCGGTACTGGCCGGCCCACTACCTGATCGATGCGTCGGGCACCGTCCGCCACATCTCGTTCGGTGAGGGGAACTACGCGGCGACCGAGAAGATGATCCGCGAGCTGCTCGAAGACGCCGACCCGGGCGTCTCGCTCCCGGCCGCGACCGATGTGGACGACACGACGCCGGACGTCGGATCGACGACGCCCGAGACGTTCCTCGGCTCGTCGAAGGACCGCAACTTCGCCGGTCCCGACGCGTACGGCCAGGGCGAGGACACCTTCGCGTTCCCGGCCGACCAGGCGCCGGACACCTTCGCGCTCGACGGCGGATGGAAAGTGCAGACCCAGTTCGTGACCCCGACGGGCGACGAGGCCCGGGTGCGCCTGACGTACCGCGCGTCCGAGGTCCGCATCGTGGCGGCGGGCGAAGGGACGATCACCGCCGACGTCGACGGCGAGACGTCGACGATCGACGTGGGCGGCACCCCGCGCTCCTACGCGGTGCTGGAGCCCGGCGATGCCCGCGAGGGCGTCATCACGCTCGAGGTGCCCGCCGGAGTCGAGGTC
The DNA here is from genome assembly GCF_950097975.1 of Microbacterium sp. T2.11-28. Taxonomy (GTDB): domain Bacteria; phylum Actinomycetota; class Actinomycetes; order Actinomycetales; family Microbacteriaceae; genus Microbacterium. The sequence continues at coordinate 911,160 of NZ_CATNHF010000001.1, read as the reverse complement.
TACTCATTCACGTTCGGATGAGCAAGGGTTCGGAGTTGATCGAGGAGATGGTGCATGCTTGTCGAGATGGTCATCGACGGGGTGGAAGTGCGCGAGGACGGCGAGAGCGCCGATCGCGTGGCGGAGCTGCTCATGCGCATCGCCGACCGTGACGAGAGCGCCTTCGGCAGCCTCTACGACATGCTCTCCTCCCGCGTGTTCGGCCTGATCCTGCGCGTGCTCGTGGACCGCGCGCAGAGCGAGGAAGTGCTGCAGGAGGTCTTCCTCGAAGTGTGGCAATCCGCTGGCTCGTTCGCTCCGAATAGAGGACAAGGGAGGTCGTGGGTTCTCACGATCGCACACCGACGGGCCGTCGACCGGGTCCGGTCCGCGCAAGCGGCCGGGGAACGGGACGTGCGCGCCGGCATGCGGGAGCTGAACACCGCGGCCGCCGGAGTGGAGGAACAGGTCGAGCTGCGCATCGAGAGTCGGCGCGTGGCCCGGGCGCTGCAGGCCCTGCCTGAGCTGCAGCGGGAAGCACTGACCCTCGCCTACTTCGGCGGCTACTCTCAGAGCGAGATCGCTGCCATGAGCGGGACTCCGCTCGGAACGATCAAGACCCGAATGCGCGACGGCCTGTCGCGCCTGCGCACCGAGATGGGGGTGACCGTATGAACATCCAGGACTTCGCCGACCTGTCGGCAGGCCGCGCCCTCGGCGCACTGTCCCCCGACGACGAGGCCGCCTTCCAGGAGGCTCTGCGCGAGCACCCCGAATGGCAGGGGATCGTCGACGCCGACCTCGAGACGGCCGCCACCCTCGGCGAGTCGGTCGCCCCGGTGGCGCCCCCGCTGGCGATGCGCTCGCAGCTGCTCCGCCTGATCCGTGCCGATGCCGAGTCGCCGGTGGCGGCTTCGGCCCCCGCGGACGACCGGGCCGCCGACGACTCCGCCGCGGACGACACCGTCGCCCTCCCTCGGGCCGCCGTCCTCGCGGACGACACCGTCGCCCTCCCTCGCGCCGCCGCCCCCGCTGACGACACCGTCGCCCTCCCGCGCGCCGCCGTGGCGGCCGACGAGGCGGACGCACCGGCGACGCCGCCCATCCCCGAGAAGGCCGCACCCGAAGAGGCCGCCCTGCGTGCGGCAGCTCCGCCGACCGAGATCGTTCAGGCCATCCAGCGCCGCACGTGGACGCGCGGCATGTTCGCCCTCGTCGCCTCGATCGCCCTCCTCGTCGGCATCGGCTGGGGTGTGGGCGCGGTCACCGACGCCCTCCGCACGCCCCCCGCGGTCGCCACGCTCGCCCAGATCGAGGCGGCGCCCGACGCGCAGGAGGCCACGAGCGAGCTCAGCGGCGGCGGCGAGGCGACGCTCCACTGGTCGCCGTCCCTGGGCGAAGCGGTGATCGTCGCCTCCGGGCTTCCCGAGATCGAGGCCGACCGGACGTTCGAGATGTGGTTCCTGCGCGACGGCACGCCCGTCTCCGCAGGCACCTTCGACTCGGCCGACGGTGAGGCGACGGCCCTCCTCGCGGGCGAGATCCAGACCGGCGACGGCGTGGCCGTGACGGTCGAGCAGGAGGGCGGTTCCCCCGACGGGGCGCCGACCACCGATCCCATCGTGGCGATCGTCCCGGCCGAGGCGTGATCTCACGCGGGTAGCCTGGAAGGCGATGTCCGACGACCCCCGCGCCTTCCACAAGCCCGTTCGGCGACCCGCCGAGCTGTTCGACCGACTCTTCAGCGCCGAGGACCCCGCGGAGGTGTCGCGCGTGGCGCACGCCACGGCGGTGGCCCTCCTGTCGCGGGTGCGGGAGGAGCCGGCCGATGCGGTCGTCGACCGTCTGATCGCCTTCACCGACGAGCACGGGATCGACACGATCGCGGAGCTCTGGTCGCGGGCGCCCGCGAAGTCGCTGCCCGGCACCCTGTGGCGGCTCTACCTGCTGCAGCTGATGGTCCACGACGACGCCCGATCCGCGGCGCTGCTGTACGAGCGGGGCCGGGTGCGCCTGGCGACCGCCGACCATGTGGTGGCCGGTGCGCCGACCCCCGCCGGACCGGACGAGCTGGTCTCGCTCAGCGACTCCATCCTGCGCGGGGTGTTCAGCGGCGACTTCGCCGTCGCGCTGGAGCGGGCGGCGTCGTTCTGCCGCGTGGAGGCGGCGGGCGCCGCCGACCTCGCCGACGACCACGACCGCACCGAGCCCGAGCGGGCGACCGCGTTCACGACCCGCGCGCTGCGGCTGACGACCTACGCCGAGGACCTGTCCGCCGCTGCCGCCCTGTGGCGCCGGGACTCGCTCACCTGACCCGCGGAGCCGCGCGGCACGTGCGCCGGTCGGGGCTCGCGGTGGGCCTGAAGATGCCGGGCCGCAGAACGCCTCTCGGCGCGGTGCCGCTCGAAGCGGCAAAAGATGGAGCCCGGGGTTACTGCGGCCCGGCTGTACCAGTGTAACCGGACCTCGCGCCGACCTATTCCCGTGCCGAAAGCAGGGTCGATCGATGCGATCTACCCCTGCGGGACGGGCCGGGGTCGATCCGCCCTGCTTTCGCCACGCGTCCGGCCTCGCACCCGTTCCCCGCACCCGGCCTAGGCTCTATCCATGGCCTGGCGATACGCCCTCATGATCACCCCTGTCGACGCGGATGCCGCCGACACCGACTTCTCGCCGACGTTCGCGGAGATCGACCCATCGGCGCCGGCGCTGACCGTGGGCGAGCTCAGCACGCAGCGCGGCGACGGCATCTTCGAGTCGATCGGTGTCGTCGACGGGCACGCGCAGGAGGTCGAGGCCCACCTCGACCGTCTCGCACACTCCGCCCGGCTGTGCGACCTTCCGGCGCCCCACGTCGGGCAGTGGCGAGAGGCTGTGGCCCGAGCCGCCGCGCACGCCGGCTCGGGCGAGGCGGTCATCAAGCTGATCCTCAGCCGCGGCGTGGAGCACGGTCCGGCACCGACCGCGTGGGTGACGGTCGCCTCGGCGGCGGACTTCACCGCGGCCCGCACCGACGGCATCCGCGTCGTGACGCTCGACCGGGGCTACGACATCGATGTGCCCGCCCGTGCGCCGTGGCTGCTGCTGGGGGCCAAGACGCTGTCGTACGCGGTGAACATGGCCGCCATCCGCGAGGCCAAGCGCCGCGGCGCCGACGATGCGGTGTTCGTCTCGTCCGACGGCTTCGTGCTGGAGGCGCCGACGGCCTCGCTCATCCTCCGCCGGGGCGACACATTCGTCACGCCCGCCCCCAACGGCGGCATCCTGCACGGCACGACCCAGCTGAGCCTGTTCGAGCACCTGGAGGCCCGCGGGTTCGCCACCGCCTACGAGACGGTCCCGGCCGCGGACCTGGCGTCGGCCGATGCGGCGTGGCTCGTGTCGAGCGTCCGCCTGGCCGCTCCCGTCGTCGCCGTCGACGGCGCGGCGCTCCCGCACGATGCCGAGCTCACCGCCTCCCTCAACGCCTACCTGCTGAGCCCGCGCGACTGAGCCCCGCCGGAACGACGATGTCCCACTTCCGGTCGCTTCGCCGAGGCGAAAGCAGCCGAAAGTGGGACATGGTCCGCGGAAAGGGGATCAGCCGAAGCGGCCGGAGACGTAGTCCTCGGTGGCCTGGACCGACGGGGTGGTGAAGATGGTGCCCGTCTCGTCGTACTCGATGAGCTTGCCGGGCTTGCCGGTGCCGGCGATGTTGAAGAACGCCGTCTTGTCGGAGACGCGGCTCGCCTGCTGCATGTTGTGGGTCACGATGACGATCGTGTACTCCTTCTTGAGCTCCTGGATGAGCTCCTCGATCGCGAAGGTCGAGATCGGGTCCAGGGCCGAGCACGGCTCGTCCATGAGGAGCACGTCCGGAGACACGGCGATCGCGCGCGCGATGCACAGACGCTGCTGCTGACCGCCCGACAGGCCGGAGCCGGGCTTCTCGAGACGGTCCTTCACCTCGTTCCAGAGGTTGGCGCCGCGCAGCGACTGCTCGACGAGCGCGTCGGCGTCGCCCTTGGAGAGCTTCTTGTTGTTGAGCTTGACGCCCGCCAGCACGTTCTCCTTGATGCTCATCGTCGGGAACGGGTTGGGGCGCTGGAAGACCATGCCCACCTGCCGGCGCACCAGCACCGGGTCGACGCCGGGGCCGTACAGGTCGTCGCCGTCGAGGAGGACCTCGCCCTCGACGCGCGCACCGGGGATGACCTCGTGCATGCGGTTGAGGGTGCGCAGGAACGTGGACTTGCCGCAGCCGGAGGGGCCGATGAACGCGGTCACGCTGCGCGGCTGGATCTCGAGGGACACGCCTTCGACGGCGAGGAAATCGCTGTAGTAGACGTTGAGGTCGTTGACTTCGATGCTCTTGGACACGTCGGGTTCTTTCTGGAAGGAGCGGATGCCGGTCAGCGGCCGAACTTGGGGGCGAAAACCCGCGCGATCAGTCGCGCGAGGAGGTTCAGCACCATGACGATCAGGATGAGGGTGAGGGCGGCGGCCCAGGCGCGGTCGACGTACGCCTGCGCGGGGATGCCCTGGTTCATGAACTGCGCGTAGGCGAAGACCGGAAGGCTCATCATGCGGCCCTCGAACAGGTTGTAGTTCATCGAGGCGGTGACGCCGGCCGTCAGCAGCAGCGGTGCCGTCTCGCCGATCACGCGGGAGATCGAGAGCATGATGCCCGTCGTGATCCCGGCGATCGAGGTCGGCAGCACGACCTTGACGATGGTGAGCCATTTGGGCACGCCGAGCGCATAGGAGGCCTCGCGCAGCTCGTTGGGCACGAGCCGCAGCATCTCCTCGCTGGAGCGCACGACGACAGGGATCATCAGCACGGCGAGGGCGACCGAGCCCATGATGCCCAGCCGGATGCCCGGGCCGAAGAAGAGCGCGAAGACCGCGTACGCGAACAGGCCCGCGACGATCGAGGGGATGCCCGTCATCACGTCGACGAGGAAGGTGATGCCGCGCGCCAGGCGCTTCCCCTCGCCGTACTCGATCAGGTAGATCGCGGTGAACAGGCCGATCGGGATCGAGATGACCGCCGCGGCGAGCGTGATGAGCAGCGTCCCGACGATCGCGTGCAGGGCGCCGCCGCCCTCGCCGACGACGTTGCGCATCGACATGGAGTAGAAGTCCGCCGAGACGCCCGCCACGCCGTTGACGACGACGGTCCAGGCGACCGACACGAGCGGGATCATCGCGATCAGGAACGCGACGGTGACGACGCCGGTCACCAGCCGGTCGACACCGCGCCGACGGCCCTCGACGAGGCTCGAGACGACCGTGATCAGAACGAGGTAGACGACTCCCGTGACGACGGCCCATCCGGCGACGGCGAACTCGCCGTCGGAGGCGAGCGACAGCACGCCGAACAGCAGCGCGCTCAGGCCCGCCGTGCCGGCGAGGAGCGCCCACGGGGTCCAGCGGGGGAGGTGCCCGCTCGTGAGCGAGCGGGTGGGCCGCGAGGCGGAGACGATCGTCGGTCCCTGGGGCGGAGCGGAGACGGCGGACATCAGTTGGCTCCCGAGAATTCCTTGCGGCGGCTGACGATCCAGCGGGCCACCGCGTTGACGGCGAACGTCACGACGAAGAGGATCAGGCCGGTGGCGATGAGCACGTTGATGTTGGTGCCGTACGCCTCAGGGAAGGTGAGCGCGATGTTCGCCGGGATCGTCCCGGGGTTCTCCGCGGTGAAGAGACGGAACGTGACGATGTTCGCGACCGAGAGCACCATGGCCACGGCCATGGTCTCCCCGAGCGCGCGTCCGAGGCCGAGCATCGACGCCGAGACGATGCCCGAGCGCCCGAACGGGAACACGGCCATCCTCACCATCTCCCAGCGGGTGGCGCCGAGGGCGAGGGCGGCCTCTTCGTGGAGCACCGGGGTCTGGAGGAAGATCTCTCGACAGATCGCGGTGATGATCGGCACGACCATGACGGCCAGGACGATCGCGGCGGTGAAGATCGTGCGGCCGGTGCCGGAGACGGTGCCCGCGAACAGGGGGAACCACCCGGCGTTGACGTTGAGCCACGCGTACACCGGCTGCACCGCCGGAGCGAGGACGAGGATGCCCCAGAGGCCGAACACGACCGAGGGGACAGCGGCCAGGAGATCGACGATGTAGCCGAGCCCCTGTGCCAGGCGGCGGGGCGCGTAGTGCGAGATGAAGAGGGCGACCGCCACCGACAGGGGGACCGCCATGACGAGGGCGAGGATCGACGCCCAGATCGTGCCGAAGGCGAGCGGCCACACGTAGTCCCAGAAGTCGGACGTGAGGATCGACGCCGTGGCGGATGTGGCCGTCAGGCCGGGGATGGACTGGACGATCAGGAAGATCGCGACGGCGGCGAGCGTGACGAGGATCATCGTCCCGGCCGCCAGCGCCGTGCCCGAGAACCAGCGGTCGCCCGGGCGCTGCTTGGCCGGTGCGGCCGACGCCCGGCTCGTGGTGGTCGTCATGATCTCCAGTCTCCTCGGTATTGATGACGCGTGCACGGCCCGGCGGAGTGCGCCGGGCCGTGCACGTTCAGGGTCACTCGGTGACGATCAGGTCCAGCGCGGACTGCATCGCGGTGCGCTGCGCGTCGCTGATGGGGGCGCTGCCGGCGGCGGAGGCCGCGGCGTCCTGGCCCTCGGGGCTGATGACGTACTCGAGGAAGCCCTTCACCAGCGGCGCGGCCGAGGCGTCGGTGTACTGCTCGCAGGCGATCATGTAGCTGACGAGCACGATCGGGTAGGCGGCGGAGTCCGGCGTGCGGTCCAGCGCGATGGCGAGGTCGCCCTCGGTCCGGCCCTCCTCGAGCGGCGACGCGTCGACGACGGCGGCGGCGGCCTCCGGCGAGAACGGGACGAACTCGTCGCCGATCTGCACCGCGACCGTGCCGAAGTCGGCGGCACGCGAGGCGTCCGCGTAGCCGATCGCACCGTTGCCGCCCTGCACCGCGGCCACGACGCCCGAGGTCTGGGGCGCGGCCTCGCCGCTGTCGAGCGGCCACACGCCGTCGGGCTCCCAGGTCCAGACGTCCGGAGCGGCCTGGTAGAGGTAGTCGGTGAAGTTCTCGGTCGTGCCCGAGTCGTCGGCGCGGTGGACCGGCGTGATGGCCAGGTCGGGCAGCTCGACGCCCTCGTTGGTCGCGGCGATGGCCGGGTCGTTCCAGTTGGTGATCGTGCCGGCGAAGATGCCCGCGACGGTGGCGGCGTCCATGTTCAGCGTGTCGATGCCGTCGAGCGTGAAGATGACGGCGATCGGCGAGATGTACGACGGGATCTGGATGATGTCGGTGTCGGGAGCGCACGCGCTGAACGGTCCGGCGGCGATCTCCTCCGTGGTGAAGGCACGGTCCGAGCCGGCGAAGCCGACGGCGCCGGCCTGGAACGACTCGCGACCCGCACCCGAACCGGACGGGTCGTAGGTGACGGTGGCGCGCTCGTTGGTGGTCTGGAAGCCGGCGGCCCAGGCCTGGACGGCGACATCCTGCGCGGACGAGCCGGCGCCGGCGAGCTCACCGGACAGCGTGGGCGCTTCTCCGGCGGGGTCGGAGGTCGAACCGGTGCCGGGAGTCCCCTCGTTGGCGGCGCAGCCGGTGAGTGCGAGAGCCGCGATGGCGGCGACAGCGCCCAGCTGGGCGATGCGGTTGAGCTTCACTGTGAGATCCTTCGGGTGTCAGGGTGCGGCCCTGGTGCAGGGCACGACCGTGACGGTAGACATCGACTCTTAAGAGAGTGCGCTGTGTCGGTAAACGGAAGGTGAACAGTGCCGGTGCGGCGCGGAGAACCGCGGGATCCCCCGGTGCCCGGGCGCAGCCCGGGAGCGCCGGTCAGACCTTGGGCTCGTGCGTCTCGATCGCGACGATGCCCGAGCCGGGATTGGTCGCCGACAGGTGCACGACCGAGAATGCCGCCACCTCCAGCGCCGATGCGCTGCCGAGGTACGACCCGCGCAGCGTGCCGGTCGCGAGGGCGAGCTCGCTCATGATGTCCGGCAGCACGGGGCCGTGGCTGCACAGCACGGCGGGCTTGCGCGCGCGCACGCGCTTGCCGACGACGGCGCGCACGTCGGAGGTCCCGTCCTCCCAGGCGTCCTGGCCGATGAGCGGCGTGCGCTCCATCTCCTTGCTGAGCGCGGCGGCGAGCGGGGTGACGGTGGTCACGCAGCGGACCGCGTCGCTCGTGACGATCTTGCGGGCCCCGAAGGTGCGCAGCGGCCCCACGAGCGCGTTGGCCTGCTTCGCGCCCCGGGCGGTCAGCGGGCGCGCCGCGTCGGCGCCGGTCCACTCCTCGCGGGGGGTGGCCTTGGCGTGGCGCAGGACGATGATCGGGAAGGTCGAGAGGATGCCGTCGCCGACGAAGGTGAGGAAGTTCTCGAGGATCTCGATGTCGACCGGATAGCTGAGGTGCTTCAGAGCCCGCTTGGGACTCATCCACTCGATCGCGGCGATCTCCTTGTTCGGCACGAACCTCGACGCGCGGATGGCGTCGTCGGTGGCCTCGGCCGCCCAGTAGTGGACGATCTTCTGACGCTTGCTCGGCATCCGGTAGCGGGAGACGCCGACGGGGATGCCCAGGCGCACGCGGATGCCGGTCTCCTCGAAGATCTCGCGCGCGGCCGTCTCGGCGAGGGTCTCGCCCGGGTCGACCTTGCCCTTGGGCAGGGTGACGTCGGCGTACGCCGTGCGGTGGATCACGAGCACCTTGAGCTTGCCGTCGACCACGCGCCAGACGACCCCGCCCGCGGCGTACACCGCGGTGTCGGTCATCGCACCGCCCTCGCGCGACGGCGCCGTTGGATCTGCGTCATCGTCCTCTCCTGCAGGTCGATGAGCGGCGCGCCGTCGGCGTCGGTGCTGTGGCGCGTCCAGACCCCCTCGGCGCCGAGGTGCCAGGAGCTCGTCCCCTCGGACATGGCGAGGTCGAACAGGTCGACGAGCTCCTTGACGTGCGCCGGTGCGACGACGCGCACGAGCGCCTCCACGCGGCGGTCGAGGTTGCGGTGCATCATGTCGGCGCTGCCGATGTACACCTGCGGGTCGCCGTCGTTCGCGAACGCGAAGATGCGCGAGTGCTCGAGGTAGCGCCCGAGGATCGAGCGCACGGTGATGTTGTCGCTCACGCCCTCCAGGTCGGTGCGCAGGGAGCAGATGCCCCGCACCCAGACGTCGACGCGCACGCCCGCCTGGCTGGCGCGGTACAGCGCGTCGATGATCTGCTCGTCGACCATCGAGTTGACCTTGATGCGGATGTGCGCGGGCTTGCCGTCCTGCGCGTGGCGCCGTTCCTTGTCGATGTGGCGCAGCAGGCCCTTGCGCAGGTGCAGGGGGGCGACGAGGAGCCGCTTGAACTTCTTCTCGATCGCGTAGCCGGACAGCTCGTTGAACAGACGGGTGAGGTCCCGGCCCACCTGCTCGTCGGAGGTGAACAGGCCGAAGTCCTCGTAGAGCCGGCTGGTCTTCGGGTTGTAGTTGCCCGTGCCGATGTGGCTGTAGCTGCGGAGCATGCCGTCTTCCTCGCGGATGACGTGGAGCAGCTTGCAGTGGGTCTTGAGCCCCACGAGGCCGTAGACGACGTGCACGCCCGCCTTCTCGAGCTTGCGCGCCCAGACGATGTTCGCCGCCTCGTCGAAGCGGGCCTTCACCTCGACGAGGGCGAGCACCTGCTTGCCGTTCTCGGCGGCGTCGATGAGCGCCTCGACGATGGGGCTGTCGCCCGACGTGCGGTACAGCGTCTGCTTGATGGCCAGCACGTGCGGGTCGCGCGCGGCCTGCTCGAGGAAGGCCACCACGCTCGTGTTGAACGACTCGTACGGGTGGTGCACGAGGACGTCGCCCTTGCGGATGGCGGCGAACAGGTCGGCGCGCCCGTTCTGCTCCGCGGGCTGGAACGCCGCGGCCGTCGTCGGCACGTGCGCCGGGTAGCGCAGCTCCGGCCGGTCGATGCGGCCGAGGTCGAACAGGCCGCGGAGGTCGAGCGGTCCCGGCAGGCGGTAGACCTCCTGCGCGGTGATGTCGAGCTCGTTCAGCAGCAGGTCGAGGGTCACGTCGTCCATCGACTCGGTGACCTCCAGCCGGATGGGAGGCCCGAACCGTCGGCGCAGGAGCTCGGCCTCCAGGGCCTGGATGAGGTTCTCGGTCTCGTCCTCCTCGATCACGACGTCTTCGTTGCGCGTGAGGCGGAAGGCGTGGTGCTCGAGCACCTCCATGCCCGGGAAGAGGTCGCCGAGGTTGTTGGAGATGAGCTCCTCGAGCGGCAGGTACCGCGAGGGAGCGTCGGTGCGCGAGGTGTCCGGGCGGGGCACCTCCACGAAGCGGGGGAGCATCGGCGGCACCTTGAGGCGGGCGAACTCCTGCCGGCCCGTGCGGGCGTTGCGGATGCGGATCGCGAGATTCAGCGACAGGCCGGAGATGTAGGGGAAGGGGTGGGCGGGATCCACGGCGAGCGGCATGAGCACCGGGAACACCTGGTTCTGGAAGTACCCGTACAGGTTCTCGCGGTCGGACTCGGAGAGGTCGTCCCAGGTGACCACCTCGATGCCGCCCTCCGCGAGGGCGGGCTTGACGAGGTCCTGCCAGACCGCGGCGTGGCGCAGCTGCAGGGCGTGCGCGTCGGCGGAGATGTCGCCCAGCACCTCCTGCGGCGCACGGCCGACGTTGGTGGGGATCGCGAGACCGGTCATGATGCGGCGCTTGAGCCCCGCGACGCGCACCATGAAGAACTCGTCGAGGTTGCTCGCGAAGATCGCGAGGAAGTTGGCCCGCTCGAGCACCGGCAGGGTGGGATCCTCGGCCAGCTCCAGCACGCGCTGGTTGAAGGCGAGCCAGCTGAGCTCGCGATCGAGGTACCGGTGGTCGGGCAGCTGGGAGTCGGCGAGCTCGACGGCGTCGAAGTCGTCGTCGTCGGCGTCGCCCAGGCCGGAGTCGGTCACCGCGGTGTCGATCATCCCCTCATCATTGCAGGGCGACGTGACCGACGCGTTAACCGATCAGGCCTCCGAGCGCTCGCGGGGCGAGGCGATCTGGTCCTCTTCGTAGACGTTGAAGCGGTAGCCGACGTTGCGGACCGTGCCGATGAGCTGCTCCATGTCGCCGAGCTTGGCCCGCAGGCGCCTCACGTGCACGTCGACGGTGCGGGTGCCGCCGAAGTAGTCGTAGCCCCACACCTCGCTCAGCAGCTGCTCGCGGGTGAAGACGCGCGACGGATGGGTCGCGAAGAAGTGGAGGAGCTGGAACTCCTTGTACGTGAGGTCCAGCGGCTTGCCGTGGACCTTCGCGGAGTACGACGACTCGTCGATCGTGACGCCCGAGGTCTGGATGCGGGTGGAGACGGGGTCCTTCGTCATCCGGCCGATCGCGAGGCGGATGCGGGCGTCGACCTCGGCGGGACCGGCGCCGACCAAGATGACGTCGTCGATGCCCCAGTCGGTGGAGACGGCGGTGAGGCCGCCCTCGGTGACCACGAGCACGAGCGGCGCGTCGAGGCCGGTGGTGTTGAGGATCTTGCAGAGCGACTTCGCCCCCACCAGGTCCACGCGCGCGTCGACGAAGATGACGTCGGCGCTCGGGGCGTTGACCAGCTGAGCGGGCTCGGCGGGGATCTGGCGCACCCGGTGGCTCAGGAGCTCGAGCGCGGGAAGGACCGCTCCGCCTCCCGGTGTGGAGGAAGGTGCGGAGCTCAAGACGAGAAGCTGAGCCAAGAGGGTCCTTCCCGGTCCGGATGCCGGAACCGTGCCCCCATCTTAGAACCACCCGACACGCCTCTCGGCGCGCTGCCCGAGAGGCGCCCGCCCTCCACCGGTCGCCGGGGCCCGGGACGCGGACGACGCGCGTGCGCCACAATGGAGGGGTGACCGCTCCGGAGATCGCCCCTCGCCGCTCGATGACCGGCGTCATCGTCGTCTGGGTGCTGGCCGCCGTGGCGGCCGTGCTCGTCGGGATCCTCGCCCCCGAGGACTGGCGTGCGGCGTGGATGGGCGTCGGGATGGGGCTCATCGTCCCGGTCGCCTTCGCCGTGCAGCTGTGGTCGGGTCGGTCGCAGGGGTTCATCCAGCGGGTCGCCCTGAGCGTGATCGGCGGGCTGCTGGTGATGGGATTCATCGGCGTCGGCCTGGGCCTGGCGACCCTCTTCTCGGCGTAGAGTAGGGCCCATGGACCTCGTCGCACTCGAACTGTTCTTCGTCGGACTGCTCGGCCTCGCGTCGGTCGCGATCGTGTTCGTCTCGGCCGTCGTGCTCAAGAACCTGTACCGCGGCCAGCGCTGAACCCGTGATCGATCTGCCCACGGACCTCCCGGCGGACATCGTTCCGCTCTCGTGGCTGCTCGGGGTCTGGGAGGGCACCGGCGTCATCGACTACGACAGCGGCGACCGGCACTACTCGGGCGAGTTCGCGCACCGCGTGAGCTTCAGCCACGACGGCGGCGACTACGTGAACTACGCGGCGAATGCCTGGTTCCTGGGTGACGACGGCGCCCGCACGCCGCTGGTCGCCGAGCAGGGGTTCTGGCGCCTGGCGCGTCCGGCCGGCGACATGGACGCGGGCCCGGCCCTGCTCCCGGCGATCGAGGCGCGCCTCTCGGCACGGTCCGCCGACGATGTGGAGCGCCTGCGCAACGCCTCCGGCGGCTTCGATCTCGAGGTCGCGATCATCCACTCCGACGGGGTGAGCGAGCTCTACGTCGGACAGGTGCAGGGACCGCGCATCGACCTCGCCACCGACGCCGTCGTCCGTCCCGCCAGCGCGAAGGACTACGCCGCCGCCACGCGCATGTACGGCCTGGTCGACGGCCACCTCCTGTGGGCGTGGGACATCGCCGCCCTCGGGGGCGGACTGGCCGCCCACGCCTCCGCACGACTCGCGCGGGCCGACTGATGACCTCGCCGTTCCACGACGTGCCTGCCGCCGTCTTCGACGGCGACGTGCTGCTGCACGTGGGCAGCCCGCTCCGGGAGCAGCGCGCTCTGGAGCAGGGCGAGGCCATCGTGCCCCGTGCCGACCGGGCCGTGCTCACCGTCTCGGGCGAGGACCGGCTGAGCTGGCTCGACTCGCTGACCTCGCAGGCGCTCGCCGCTCTGCCGGCCGGGGTGAGCACCGAGCTGCTGGTCCTGGACCCGCAGGGTCACGTGGAGCACGCGGCGGCCGTCGTCGACGACGGTGTCCGCACCTGGCTGATCGCCGACCGGACGGATGCCGAGGGGCTGCTCGCCTGGCTCACCCGGATGCGCTTCCGCCTGCGCGTCGACCCGCAGGACGTCTCCGCCGAGCACGTCGTGATCGGCGGCACGGCAGCGGCGGTGGCGGACATCGCCTCCACCGTGGTCTGGCTGGACCCGTGGCCGGCCGTCGCCGCCGGCGGCTGGGGCTACGCCGCGGTCGATCCTCACCCCGCAGCCTCCCGCGACTGGGCGGAGGCGGTGGTGCCGGTCGCGGTCGCCGAGCAGCTGGCGGCCGAGGCGGTCCGCGGTGAGCGCTCCGTCGCCGGGACGCTCGCGGCGGAGGCCCTGCGGATCGCGGCCTGGCGACCGCGTGCCGGCGCCGAGGCCGACGGGCGCACCCTGCCGCACGAGGTGGACTGGCTGCGCACCGCCGTCCACCTCTCCAAGGGCTGCTACCGCGGCCAGGAGACCGTCGCGAAGGTCCACAACCTGGGGCACCCCCCGCGCCGGCTCGTCTCGCTCCAGCTCGACGGCAGCGACGCGGTCCTCCCCGAGCCCGGTGCCGAGGTCCGCGCCGACGGCGAGGTGGTGGGCGTCCTGACCTCCGCCGCCCGCCACTACGAGGAGGGTCCGATCGCGCTGGCCCTCGTGCGGCGGACGACCCCCGTCGACGCCGCCCTGACCGTCGCGGTCGACGGTGGGGAGATCACCGCCGCCCAGGAGCAGATCGTGCCGCCCGACGCGGGGCGCACGGCATCCGTCCCGCGGATGCCGCGCCTGTCGCGCCGGCGGTAGGCGCCGGTGAGCGATCCGCAGACCGCGCCGGTCCCGGCCGGCGGAAGGGCGCGCGCCGACCTGCGCGCCGGGCTCGATCGGCTGCGGGAGTCGTCGACGCCGATCCTGCAGATCGTGCTGGCCGCCACCGCCGCCTACGCGTTCGCGCACTTCGTGCTCGGTCACGCGGCGCCGCTGCTGGCGGCGACGGTGACGATCTCGAGCCTCGGACTCGTGCGCGACGCGCGCCCCCGTCGCGTGCTGGAGACCGTGGTGGGGATGGTCGTGGGCATCCTCATCGCCGAGCTCATCCTGCTCGTCGCCGGAGTGGGGTGGTGGCAGCTGGCGATCACGCTCGCCGCCAGCCTGGCCGTCGCCCGCTTCCTCTCGCCACAGCCGGGCTTCGCGATCGCCGCGGCCATCCAGTCGGCGATCGTCATGGTGATCCCTGCGAGCGTCCCCTTCCTGCGCCTGGTCGACGGCGTCGTCGGCGGCATCGCCGCGCTGCTGGTCACCGCGCTCGTGCCCCGCAACCCCGTGCGCGCCGTCACGCGTGACGGGCACGCGCTCCTCGCCGCGTTCGACGGCGCCGTGCTGACGCTCGTGCAGGCGCTGCGGCGCGGCGACCGGATGCGCGCCGAGCGCGGTCTGCAGAAGGCCCGTGCGCTGCAGCCCCTCGTGGATCGGTGGCAGGCGTCGCTGGAGTCGGGCCGTGCCATCGCCCGCATCTCGCCGTTCCTGCGCCGGCAGCGGTTCGAGCTGGAGCGCCAGGACCGTGTGCGGGTGCACATCGATCTCGCGGTGCGCAATCTGCGGGTGATCGGCCGCCGCGTCGTGTACGTGTGCGACGACAGCCGCCCGCGCCCGGTCGCCGCGGATCTCCTCGGCGAGCTCGCCGCCGGAGCCCGGCTCATCGGCGACTCGCTCGACGACATCTCCTTCGAGCCGGCGGCTCGGGAGGCGGTGCGCGCGGTCGCCGCGCGCCTGGACCCCGCGACCCTCGCCGCGGGGCGGCAGAGCCTGGACCAGAACCTCGTCGGCGCTCTGCGCCCCCTCGCGGTGGACCTCATGACGGCGGCGGGAATGCCGTCCGCCGACGCCCGGGCGGCGCTCCCGCGCGTCTGAGCGACGCTCTCAGGCGTGCGGCGCCACGGTCCTCCACGGCACGGTGACCTCGCCGAGGCGCCACCGTGAGCGGGCGCCAGCCGCGGAGGCGACCGGCCAGCCCGCCGCGTCCAGGGCGGTGAGGGCGGCCCGCCAGCGCTGAGCGGGCCCGAACGCGGAGGCCGCGACGGCGCGCGTCCACTCGAGCTCCAGCGCCGCGAGGAACGCATGCACCGGCTCCCCGGGGACGTTCCGGTGGATGAGCGCCTTCGGCAGGCGCTCGGCGGCGACGGCGGGGGAGTCCAGGTCCCGCAGCCGCAGCGAGACGGTGAGCGAGCGCGGCGCGCCGTCGGCCCCGACCTCCACCCACGTGCAGATCCGGCCGAGCTCGTCGCAGGTCCCCTCGACGAGGATGCCGTCCGGGTGCAGCCGTGCCGACATCCGCTGCCACGCGTCGGCGACGTCGGACTCGTCGTACTGCCGCAGCACGTTGAAGGCGCGGATGACCGCCGCGCGCCGGCCATCGGCCACCGGCACCTCGAACCCGCCGCGGGCGAAGGACACCCGCGCGTCGGGCGCGAACTGCCCGCGACCGGCACGGATCTCCGCCAGCTGCGCCTGCGCGCGGGCCACACGGGACGGGTCGATCTCCAGTCCGAGCACCTCGACGTCGGCACGCGCCCGCCGCAGCCGCGCCTCGAGCTCGAAGGCGGTGACGCCGCTCGCACCGTAGCCGAGGTCGACCACCAGCGGGTCGGTCGCGCGGCGCAGGGCCGGGTGCCGTGCGATCCAGCGATCGACCCGTCTCAGCCGGTTCGTGTTGGTCGTGCCGCGCGTGATCTGCCCGACCACTCTGCCGGGCACTTTCTCCGGCGTCATCCCCCCATGATGGCAGTGCCCCGGCCGATAGACTGGCGCCATGACCGCGCCGTACACGCTGATCCTCCTCCGCCACGGGCAGAGCGAGTGGAACAAGACGAACCAGTTCACCGGTTGGGTGGATGTCCGCCTCACCGACCAGGGCAAGGCCGAGGCCCAGCGCGGCGGCGAGCTCCTCAAGGAGGCCGGGCTCCTTCCCGACGTGCTGCACACGTCGCTGCTGTCGCGCGCCATCCAGACCGCGAACATCGCCCTCGACGCCGCGGACCGCCTCTGGATCCCGGTCCAGCGCTCGTGGCGCCTCAACGAGCGCCACTACGGTGCGCTGCAGGGCAAGGACAAGGCCGAGACCCTCGAGGAGTTCGGCAACGAGCAGTTCATGCTGTGGCGCCGCTCGTTCGACGTTCCGCCGCCGGACCTCGACGACGACAGCCCGTACAGCCAGGTCAACGACCCGCGCTACGCCGGGATCGACGGCGACGTCCCCCGCACCGAGTCGCTGAAGATCGTCATCGACCGCCTGCTCCCGTACTGGGACAGCGCGATCGTCCCCGACCTGCAGGCGGGGAAGACCGTCCTCGTGACCGCGCACGGCAACTCGCTCCGCGGCCTGGTGAAGCACCTCGACGGCATCAGCGACGCCGACATCGCGGAGCTCAACATCCCCACCGGCATCCCGCTCGTCTACAAGCTGGGCGAGGACCTGCGCCCGCTCGGACCGGGCGAGTACCTCGACCCCGAGGCCGCCGCCGCCGGTGCCGCCGCCGTCGCAGCGCAGGGGAAGAAGTAGCGCTCAGCTGACGGCGTTTCGTCTCGTCGCTGCGCTCCTCGCTCAACGACCGGGGAGCGCTGACGGCGTTTCGTCTCGTCGCTGCGCTCCTCGCTCAACGACCGGGGGAGCGCTGACGGCGTTTCGTCTCGTCGCTGCGCTCCTCGCTCAACGACCGGGGGCTCAACGACCGGGGCTCAACGACCGGGGGGCGACCAGCGGAGGCTCGACGGGCGGTGATGGCTTCCGGTCGTTGAGCGAGCGCAGCGAGACGAAACGCCCGGCTCACTCGCCGGTGACGATGATCGAGATCGCGTTCGTGTCGGGGGTCCAGTCGCCGGTCGCGAGGTAGGCGACCTTCTTGGCGACCGAGACGGCGTGGTCGGCGAAGCGCTCGTGGTAGCGGCTCGCGAGGGTGGCGTCGACGGTCGCGGCCGCCTCGCCCTTCCAGGTCTCACCGAGCACCTTCTCGAAGATCGCGAGGTGCAGGTCGTCGAGCTCCTCCTCGAGGGAGCGGAGCTTCTCGACGAGCGAGAGGTCCTCGGTGCGCAGCACCTCGGTGAGCGTGCGCGCCACCTCGACATCGAGCTCGCCCATCTTGATGAAGGTGCTCTTGAGGCCCTTCGGGATGGCGCGCTCGGGGAAGCGCATGCGCGTGAGCTGCGCGATGTGCTCGGCGATGTCACCCATCCGCTCCAGCGACGCGCTGACCCGCAGCGCGGCGACGACGATGCGGAGGTCGCGGGCCACAGGCTGCTGGCGCGCGAGGATCTCGATGGCCAGCTCGTCCAGCTCGATCGCCTTGTCGTCGATCACCTGGTCGTCCTCGATGACCTCCTCGGCCAGGGCGACGTCGCTCGTGCCGAACGCGCGGGTGGCCTTGTCGACGGCGACCGTCACGAGTTCGGAGATCTCGACCAGACGTGCCTGCACGTCCTCGAGCGACTGGTGGAACACTTCGCGCATCAGCGGAAACCTCTCTCTTCGCGGGCGCGGCACGATGCCGAGCCGGCGACGCGGCGATCATCCCCTCCGAAGGTTAACGGACGGTGCCGCGTCGGTGAACACTGCGCGAGAGCGACCCGCCAGCGCGGGCGGGAGGCATTTCGCGTGGTCCCTGCGACTCTACGCTGGGGTCATGGACTCGACGCAGCTGGCGCTGATCGCGCTCGGCGTGGGCACCCTCATCGGGTGCGCCCTGGCGGCGCTGCTGCTGGTGGCCCTGCGCGCGCGTGACGCGGCCCGCCTGCAGGCGTCGTCCGACCTGCCCGACGGCACGCGCGCCGTGCTGCAGGGCATGGACGAGGTGGCCGTCGTCGTCGACTCGTCCCTGCACATCGTCGCCGCCTCCGCCCCGGCCGAGCTGTTCGGGATGGTGGAGGGCGAGCTGCTGTCCTCCGACGAGTTGCGCGACCTGGTGCGCTCCGCGCGCTCGACCGCCCGCCCCGAGGCCGAGACCCTGCGACTGCGC
This sequence comes from Microbacterium sp. T2.11-28, assembly GCF_950097975.1. GTDB lineage: Bacteria > Actinomycetota > Actinomycetes > Actinomycetales > Microbacteriaceae > Microbacterium. Next base: position 893,051 of record NZ_CATNHF010000001.1, on the reverse strand, counting down.
CGCGGCGTGGAGCTGCGCTCGGTCACCGCCCGCGCGAGCAGCATCAGCGCGCGCCTGACGCTCGTCGTGATCCGCGACATCACGGAGCGCGAACGCGTTGAGGAGATGCGCCGCGACTTCGTGGCCAACACGAGCCACGAGCTGAAGACGCCGGTGGGGGCGGTGACGCTCCTGGCGGAGGCGATCGAGTCCGCCGCCGACGACCCCGACCAGGTGCGGCACTTCGCCGGGCGGCTGGGCGCGGAGGCGTCGCGGCTCGGCCAGCTGACGTCCCGCATCATGAACCTGTCCCGGCTGCAGGCGGCCGACGACCTCACCGAGCTGCGCGACGTGTCCATCGACGAGGTGCTGACCGCCGCGATCGAGTCGCAGACCATCGCGGCCGACGCGGCGCAGATCACCATCGTGCGCGGCGGGGTGCGCGGCGCCTGGGTGCGCGGCGACGTGCAGGTGCTCACCGAGGCGATCGCCAACCTCGTCGCCAACGCCGTCGCGTACTCCCCGTCCGGATCCACCGTGGGCGTGGGGGTCAAAGTCGTCGACGGGGCCGTCGAGATCGCCGTCACCGACCGCGGCATCGGCATCCCCGAGGGCGAGCAGGCCCGTGTGTTCGAGCGCTTCTACCGCGCCGACCAGGCCCGCTCCCGCCGCACCGGCGGCACGGGGCTGGGACTGTCGATCGTCAAGCACGCGGTGCAGCGGCACGGCGGCGAGGTAGAGCTGTGGTCGCGGCCCGGTCGGGGCTCGACGTTCACCGTGCGCCTGGCCGCCGTGGCCGCGCCCCACGACGACGGCAAGCGCAAGCGCGCCTCGAAGAAGAAGAAGAAGAAAGCCACCCGCGACGCTGCGCGGGTGAAGGGAGACAAGAGATGACCCGGGTGCTGATCGTCGAGGACGAGCCCGACCTGGCCGACCCGCTGGCGTATCTGCTGCGACGCGAGGGGTTCGAGGTGGAGATCGCCGAGGACGGCCCGACGGCGCTCGACGCGTTCACCGCACGCGGCGCCGACATCGTCCTGCTGGACCTCATGCTGCCGGGGATGCCGGGCACCGAGGTGTGCCGCGTGATCCGCACGACCTCGCAGGTCCCCGTCATCATGCTGACCGCCAAGGACTCCGAGGTCGACATCGTCGTGGGACTGGAGCTGGGCGCCGACGACTACGTGACCAAGCCCTACTCCTCGCGCGAGCTGCTGGCCCGGATGCGGGCGGTGCTCCGCCGGGCGGAGGGGCCGGAGCTCGACATGGACGAGCGCGTGGTCGAGGGCGGCCGCGTGCGGATCGACATCGACCGGCACACCGTCGCGGTCGACGGCACGGTGATCCCGATGCCGCTCAAGGAGTTCGAGCTGCTCGAGGTGCTCATGCGCAACACCGGACGGGTGCTGACCAGAGGCCAGCTCATCGACCGCGTCTGGGGGAGCGACTACTTCGGCGACACGAAGACGCTCGACGTGCACATCAAGCGGATCCGCTCGCGCATCGAGCAGAACCCGAGCGAGCCGACGATGCTGCTGACGGTGCGCGGCCTCGGATACCGCTTCGAGGGCTGAGAGCGCTCAGTCCCCGGCGGGCACGGCCGCCGGCACGAACTCCGCGTACTGCGGAAGGGTGCCGTCGAGGACCGGGACGGCCACCTCGACGCCCGTGCCGTCGCCCGACTGGAAGGCGATCTCGACGTTGTCGCCCGGCGCGGCGCCGAGGGCGTCGATGAAGAGGGGCTGGGCGCCGTCGACGCCGAGGCTCACGACGCTGCGCGCCGGCACCTGGACGGTCGCGACACGACCGGCGATTCCGACGTTCAGGGTCTCCGCGCTGTCGGTGTCGTTGACGATGGCGCCGATGAGGTTGCCCAGCGTGCCGTCCTCGTTGGCGATCACCATGGCGTTGCGCACCTGCAGGGGGCCCGAGGCCGGGACGTTGACGCCGTCCGACGGCGAGTAGGGGATCGTCGTGGCCTGCGGCGAGACCATCGAGCACCCGGTCGCACCGAGCAGGACGGCGGCTCCGAGGGCAAGGGGCGCGAGGCGGCGCGAGATCACGGATCCTCCTGGGATGATGCGGGTGGTGCGACGGGGCGTACGCCACCATCCTAGAGGCGGTTTCGTGCAGACTGAAGCCGGTGGGAGCGGTCAGGCGGCGAACCTTACCCTATCTGCGCTGTGGTATCCTTGAGGTTGCCGAAAGGACATAACTGCATGCTTTTTGAGGTTGGCGAGACGGTCGTCTATCCGCACCACGGCGCCGCGACGATCATCGAGGTCAAGGACCGGATCATCAAGGGCGAGACCAAGAAATACCTGAAGCTCAACGTCACGCAGGGAGACCTCATCATCGAGGTCCCGGCGGAGAACGTCGACCTGGTCGGCGTTCGCGACGTGATCGGCAAGGACGGCTTGGAGCGCGTCTTCGACGTGCTGCGCGCGCCCTTCACCGAGGAGCCCACGAACTGGTCGCGCCGGTACAAGGCGAACCTCGAGAAGCTCGCATCGGGCGACGTGATCAAGGTGAGCGAGGTCGTGCGCGACCTGTGGCGCCGCGATCAGGACCGCGGCCTGTCCGCCGGTGAGAAGCGCATGCTGGCCAAGGCGCGCCAGATCCTCGTGTCCGAGATCGCGCTCGCGCTCAAGACCGAGGAAGAGAAGGCGTCCGCCGTCCTCGACGACGTCCTCGCGAGCTGACGCGCTCCATCTTCGCCGGCGGAGCTCCTCGGGTCTTCGCCTCCCACCGCGGGAGCGGTCGGTAGTGTCGAACCCATGACCGCGCCGTCTTCGCCGATCGCCCGCCCGCGTACCGCGATCGTCGTCGTCGCCGCCGGGTCGGGCACCCGGCTCGGCGCCGACGCGCCCAAGGCTTTCGTCGGGATCGACGCCCACACCGTGCTCCGGCATGCGCTCCACGGCGTCTTCGCCGCGCCCGCGGCGCAGGTGGTGCTCGTGGTCCCCGGCGACCGGCGCGGCGATGCGCTCACCGAGGTCGTGGAATCGGCGGGCGAGCGGCGGGACCTCGTCACGGTCGTCTCCGGCGGCGCCACCCGGCAGCAGTCGGTCGCCGCCGGGCTCGCGGCGGTGTGGCCCGACGTCGAGTACATCCTCGTGCACGACGCGGCGCGGGCGCTGACGCCGCCGGCGGTGTTCGAGCGCGTGATCGCCGCGCTCGAAGAGGGGAGGGAGGCGGTGCTCCCCGTCCTGCCGGTCGTCGACACGGTGAAGCGCGTCGACGGCGAGGCGGTCGTCGTGGCCGTCGACCGGTCGGTGCTGGCCGCCGCGCAGACGCCGCAGGGCTTCCGCCGCGACGTGCTGCTGGCCGCGCTCGCCGAGGCCGATCAGGAGCACACCGACGATGCGGCCCTCGTCCAGGCCGCCGGCCACGCGGTCACCACGGTGCCCGGCGACGAGCGGGCCTTCAAGATCACGACCGCGGCAGACCTCGAGCGCGCCCGCGCCGCCGTCGCGCCGATCGCCCCGTCGACCGCTTCCCTGGCCCCCCGCCCGGCGCTTCCGCGCGTGGGCATCGGCACAGATGTGCACGCGTTCGGCGGCGGGGGCTCGCTGTGGCTGGCCGGCCTGGAATGGCCGGGGGAGACGGCGCTGCACGGTCACTCCGACGGCGACGCTGTCGCGCACGCCATCGTCGACGCGCTCCTGGCGGCGGCGGGACTGGGGGACATCGGCCTGCACTTCGGCACCGACCACCCCGAGTACGCGGGAGCCCACGCGGCGGCCTTCCTCACCCGCACCCGGGCGATCCTCGCCGAGGCGGGCTTCGCCATCGGCAACGTGTCGGTGCAGGTGCAGGCGCGTCGCCCGCGCTTCGCCGCGCGCCGGCTCGAGGCCGAGCGCGTGCTGTCGGACGCCCTCGGGGCGCCCGTCTCCGTGTCGGCCACCACGACCGACGGGCTGGGCTTCACCGGGACCGGCGAGGGCGTGGCCGCCTTCGCCGTCGCGCTCGTCGTCGCGGTCTGAACCGGTTCCGACGGAGCGCTTCAGAGCGACCGGGTCATGAACACCGACAGCGGGTCGTGCCGGTAGTCGCCGAAGGGTCCGCACTCCGTGAACCCCTCGCTCGCGTACAGCCGGCGAGCGGGGACGAACGCGGCCTCGGCGCCGGTCTCGAGCCAGAGCGAGCGGATGCCGCGGGCCCGCGCCTCCGCGACGATGTGAAGGAGGAGCGCCCGCCCCGCCCCGGTGCCGCGGAACCGGTCGTCGACGCGCATCGATTTGAGCTCCCCGCGCTCGTCGTCGAGCTGCTTCAGCGCGCCGATCCCCACCAGGTCCTCGCCCTGCCAGGCCGACCACACGGTGACGGCCGGATCGGCGAGGGCGCCCGCGTCGAGGGCGTGGACGCTGCACGCCGGGGTCAGCTCGTGCATGCCCGCGAGGTGCGCGGCGATCAGTCGCAGGGTCTGCGTGCCGGAGAGGTCGTCGACGATGATGCGGAGGGTCACGGTCGTCAGGATGCCAGGGCCAGGTTTCGCCGGCGTTTCCCGCTCAGCCCTCGAGGGCGTACGGCGCCGGGTCGCGGGGGCGGCGGGAGCCCCAGGCGAGCAGCACGAGACCGGTGGCGAGGATGCCGAGGCCCGCGACGGCGAGTCCGCTCAGCCGTTCGCCGAGCACCGCGATGCCCAGGATGCTCGCCGTCAGCGGCTCGGCCAGGGTGAGCGTGGCTGCCGTCGCAGCCGTCAGCCGCTCCAGTCCCCAGGTGAAGAGCGTGTAGGCGACGGCGATCGTCGCGATGCCGAGCCAGAGCGTCATCACGAGGCCGGCGGGACCGAGCACCCACGAGACGTCGACGAACGGCAGTGCCAGCACCGCCACCCCCGCCGACCACGCGCCCATCGCCCCAGCGACCGTGAACGGGTCCCATCCCGCGTCCATCAGCCGCCGCTGAGCGTTCGCGAACACGGCGAACGAGGCGCCGGCGCCGACCGAGCCGACGAGGCCGAGCGGGTCGGTGCCGCCCGCTCCGCCCGCCGCGCCCCCGACACCGAGGACCACGACGCCGGCCGTGGCGAGGACCGTCGCGACCATCCAGGTCGCCGAGGGCAGGCGGCGCGTGAGCGCCCACTCCAGCAGGCCGGCGATCACGGGCGCCGACCCGAGCGCGATCACGGTGCCCACGGCGACGCCGCCGCGGGCCGTCCCGAGGAAGAACAGCGGCTGGTAGGCGGCGAGGCAGACGCCCGTCACGGCCATGAGCGCGATCGCGCGACGGGTGGGGAGCGGATTCGGATGCCGGCGGATGCGGCGCCGCGCGAGCGTGAAGCCGATCGCGGCGAGGACGGTGCCGCCCACGACCAGGCGCATCACCCCGATCGACAGCGGCGTGGTGCCCTCCGGGCCGAGCGCCTGCGAGGTGCCGGTCGTGCCGAACAGCACGGCGGCGGCGAGGACGGCGAGGACGGCGAGCACCCTACAGTTCTACAGGGCGCGCGCCGGTAGGCTGGTGCGGTGACGGTCCGCCTCTACGACTCCCAGGCTCAGGCGCTGCGCGACTTCGCGCCGCTCGATCCGTCGAACGTCACCCTCTACGTCTGCGGCCCCACCGTGCAGTCCGGTCCCCACATCGGTCACGTCCGCGCCGCGCTGAGCTTCGACCTCCTGCGCCGCTGGCTGACCTACCGCTTCGGGCGGGTCACGTTCGTGCGCAACGTGACCGACATCGACGACAAGGTGCTGATCAACGCGACCGACGCGGAGCCGTGGTGGGCGCTGGCGTACCGCATGGAGCGCGAATTCACGCGGGCGTATGCCGCGGTCGGCATCCTTCCCCCCACCTACGAGCCGCGCGCGACGGCATCCATCCCGCAGATGATCGAGCTGATCGAGCGCCTGATCGAGGCCGGCCATGCGTATCCCTCGGGGAGCTCGGGGGCCGGGGCGAGCGGCGACGTGTACTTCGATGTGCGGTCGTGGCCCAGGTACGGCGCGCTCACGCACCAGTCGATCGACGCCATGGAGCCCGCCGCCGACGCCGATCCCCGCGGCAAGCGGGATCCGCGCGACTTCGCGCTGTGGAAGGGCGCGAAGGCGGACGAGCCCGCGTCGGCCGTGTGGGACTCGCCCTGGGGCGCGGGCCGCCCCGGCTGGCACATCGAGTGCTCCGCCATGAGCAGGCGGTACCTCGGTGCCGAGTTCGACATCCACGGCGGCGGTCTCGACCTCCGCTTCCCGCACCACGAGAACGAGCTGGCCCAGTCGACGGCCGCGGGCGATGCGTTCGCGCGCTACTGGGTGCACAACGGCCTCGTCACCGTCGGCGACCAGAAGATGTCGAAGTCCCTGGGCAACTTCCTGCTCGCCGACGACGTGCTCCGCGACCACGATCCGCTGGTCGTCCGGTACGCCCTCGCCGCTGCGCACTACCGCTCCAGCCTCGACATCTCGCCGACCTCCTTCGACGAGGCCGAGGCGGCGCTCGACCGCATCCGCACCTTCCAGCAGCGCGCGACCCGTGCCCTCGGGCTGAAGGGCCGGATGACCGCCGCCGACCTGCCGGACGAGTTCGCCGCGGCGCTGGACGACGACCTGGGCGTGCCGCAGGCGCTCGCCGTGGTGCACGAGCGCGTGCGCGCCGGCAACACGGCCCTCGACGCGGGCGACCACGCCGCAGCGGCGACCGCCGCCGTCGAGGTCGGCCGCATGACGGGCATCCTGGGGCTGAACCCGAGCGATCCGCAGTGGCGCACCGCCGGCGGCGGCGCCGAGACCGCGGCGCTCGACGCCCTGGTGCAGACGATGATCACCCAGCGCGCCCAGGCGCGCGAGAGCAAGGACTGGGCGGCAGCCGACCGCATCCGCGACGCGATCGCGGCGGCCGGCATCGCCCTCGAAGACGGTCCCGACGGGACCCATTGGAGTCTGAACGATGGCTAAGCCCGGCAACCCCTCCGCAGGCAAGGGCAAGAAGAAGGGACCCACGAAGGGCACCGGCGGCAAGAACCGGCGCTCGCTCGAGGGTCGCGGCCCGACCCCCAAGGCCGAGGACCGCGCCTGGCACCCGGCCGGCAAGCGCAAGGCCGCGGCCGAGCGGTACGCCGCGGCGGGCGGCAAGGGCGCGCCCGGCAAGGCGCGCACGTCGACCTCCGGCGGCCGCGCGAAGAAGGACGAGGACACCGAGGTGGTCACCGGCCGCAACTCGGTGCTCGAGGCGCTGCGCGCGCGCATCCCCGCGACCGCCTTCTACATCGCCCAGCGCGTGGAGATGGACGACCGCGTCAAGGAGATGCTCGCCACCGCGACCCAGCGCGGCATCCCCGTGCTCGAGGTGACGCGTCCCGAACTCGACCGCATGGCCGGGTTCGACGGCGTGCACCAGGGCGTCGCCCTGAAGGTGCCGCCCTACGAGTACGCGCACCCGCAGGACCTGCTCGAGGAGATCATCGACCGCGGCCAGCTGCCGCTGCTGGTGGCGCTGGACGGCGTCACCGACCCGCGCAACCTCGGCGCGATCATCCGCTCGACCGCGGCTTTCGGCGGGCAGGGCGTCATCGTGCCGCAGCGGCGGTCGGCGAGCGTGAACTCCGCGGCGTGGAAGACGAGTGCCGGCGCGGCGGCGCGCATCCCCGTGGCCGTCGCCCCCAACCTGACGACGACGCTCAAGGAGTTCAAGAAGCAGGGCGTGTTCGTCCTGGGGCTCGCGGGCGACGGCGACGTGTCGCTCCCCGCGCTCGAGCTGGCCGACCGTCCGGTCGTGATCGTCGTCGGCTCGGAGGGCAAGGGACTCTCGCGCCTGGTGACCGAGAACTGCGACCAGATCGTCTCGATCCCGATCTCGACGGCCACCGAGTCGCTCAACGCCGGCATCGCCGCGTCGGTCGCGCTCTACCAGGTGTCCACCCTCCGCGCCGCGCAGGAGTAGGCCCGCCGCCACGCTCACCCACCTCGCCGAGCCGACACGATGCGCGCGAGCCGACACGCTGCGTGCGGTGCGCAGCGTGTCGGCTCGCGCAAAGCGTGTCGGCTCGGGATGAGGGAAGGGGTCAGACCGCAGCCACGGCGTCGATCTCGATCGCTGCGCCCCCGACCAGCCACGACACCCCGAGGAGCGTGCTGGCGGGAAGGTCATCGCCACCCATGATGCGGTCGCGGACCGAACGCCAGACGGCGAGCTTCTGCTCGTCGAGACCGGCGATGTAGACGCCGACGCGCACGATGTCCTCCGGCGATGCACCGGCTGCGGCGAGCGCCCGGCGAAGCCCCGCGTAGGCGAGCGCCACCGCCCGCTCGAACGACGCCGGCGCCGTCCCGTCGTCCTCGAGGCCCACGACCCCGGATACGAAGAGGAGCTCGCCCGCGCGCACGCGCACGCTGTCGGAGATCCCCGGGTAGACCGGCGCCGGATACCGGAGGACCCGTCCGCCGGACGGATCGGAGCCCGCGGCGCTCACTTCTTGTACTGGTACGGGTTGGTGAGCACCTCGGTCTCGGGGATGTCGGGGTGCTGCCCGGCGATCCAGTCGTCGCCGACCTCGCGCTCGAGGTAGGCGACGGTGTCGTCCAGCTTCGCGCGCACGCCGCGGAGGTCGCCGGCGATGACCTTGCCGTTCCACTTCACCGCCTCGCCGCCCACGAGCACGGTGTGCACGTCGCCGCGCTGCGCCTGGTACACGATCTGGCCCCAGGGGTTGATGAGCGGTGCCCAGGTGGGGGAGTCCTCGTTCTTGAGGAGGATCACGTCGCCGAGCTTGCCGACCTCCAGCGAGCCGATCCGGGAGTCCTCCCCGATCGCCTGCGCCCCGCCCCGCGTGGCCATGTGCACGACGTCCTCGGCCCGCAGCTTCACGTGGGTCACGGTCTCGGCCGGCTCGCGGCGGTGGGCGTGGAAGTGCTCGAGCGCGCGGTCGGCGTTGACGGTGGCCCGCATGGCCGAGAACAGGTCGGCGCTGAACCACACGCTCGTGTCGACGGAGAGCGAGGTGGGGATGCCGTGACGGCGCAGCTGGTGGATGGGCGGGTACCCCTGCCCGCAGGTGTCCTCGGACTCGGTCGCCAGCGAGACGTTGCCGCCGGTGGCGGCGATCATCTGGTAGCTCTCCTCGGACAGCGAGGCCGCGTGGACGTAGGTGAACCCCTCCTCCATGACACCGGCGCGGTAGGCGTTGCGGATCCCCCAGTCATTGGTGGCGCCCCAGACGCCCGCATGGGTCGTCACGCGCAGACCGAGCTCCTTGGCCACGCGGTAGGCGGCCAGCTCGGGAAACTGCTCGTCCTGGTTGGGCACGTCGAAGGCGATCTGGGTGCCGAACATGCGGGAGTCGTCGCGCGAGGCGACGAGAAGCCGTTGGATGGCGGGATCGGCGGTCCACTCCCAGGGCGACTGGTGGATGTTGCCGTAGGCGAAGACGAACCGGCCGGGCGAGGAGACGAGGGCGTCGAAGGCCGCTTCGCCGTGCTCCACGGTGCGCAGGCCATGGGACCAGTCCACGCTGGTCGTCACGCCGGACTCGATCGCATCGAGGGCGGAGATGAGGTTGCCGGCGGCGTAGTCCTGGGGGCGGAACTTCGCGCCGTGCTGCAGGTAGTACCAGACGAAGTACTGCGTGAGCGTCCAGTCGGCGCCGTAGGCCCGCATCGCGGTCTGCCACATGTGCCGGTGCGTGTCGACCATGCCCGGCATGACGATGCCGCCCGAGGCGTCGATGACGAGCGCGTCGTCGGGGGCGTCGACGTTCACGCCCACCTCTGCGATGACGCCGTCCCGGACGAGCACGTCGCCGCGCGGCAGCACGGTGTGGGCGTCGTCCATCGTGAGCACGATGCCGCCGCGGAACAGCACCGGCTGTCCGGCGTGCGGTGCGGGGGCGGGGGAGGCCGTGGGGGCAGGGACGTCTGACATCGCCATCTCCTTTGATCAGCAGTGTCCGCAAACAGATTGTTCAGCGCTTGTACAGTCGGGTCAAACGCCGGATGGCCAACAGCATGCCGCATCGGCGCTCGTTTCGGAAGAGTCCGTTTCCCCCCGATTTCGGATAGCCGGGGCGGGTGCGGCGCTCTCGTCCGCGTCGTCCGCTTGACAAGCCGAGGGTCGTGTCGTTTACATAGGGTTTAGTGAGACTGAACACCGCGAGACGGTGGTGTCTCCCCGGCCCCGCGACGCGGCGCGGCCGGGTCGGATCCCCAGGGAGGCAGCGCATGGCCAGGTTCGTGGTCCGTCACGCAGCGGAGGCCGAGTACCTCGATCCGGGGCCGCTCGCGCCCGGCGCCGTCGGGATGACGCGCTGGCGCGGCGTCGGCGAGGACGACGGGGCGGCCCACACGGACTTCGGCATCTCGCGCCTGGAGCCGGGCGGTCGCACCGACACCCATGTGCACTCCTTCGAGGAGAGCTTCCACATCCTGGAGGGCGAGGTGGTCCTGGCCACCCCCGAGGCGACGGTCCACCTGGTCGCCGGCGACTACGGGGTCATCCCGATCGGCGTCCCGCACGCCTGGCGCGCCGCCGGCGACGCCGCGGCGTCGTGGGCCGACCTGTTCACCCCGCCCGCGCGCTCCCGCTACGGCTCGGACACCTACCGGGTGCCCGAGATCGCCGAGCGCGAGCCGATCCGGATCGACACGCGCGATCCGAGGACGCGCTCGTTCGGCAACATCACCACCGAGCACATGAACCCGGGCCGCCAGTCCCAGGAGCTCCTGGCCGTGTCGGCGAGCATGCGCACCGCTCTGCTGGTCTACAGCGGCATCACGCTGAAGATGATGGTCGACTCCGACCTGGGCGCGACGCTCGGCACGCTGTTCATGGTGCGCTACGCGCCCGACGGCATGGCCGGTCCCCACGACCACCCGCTCGAGGAGGCCTACCTCATCACCGAGGGCGAGGTGCGCGCGAGCTTCGACGGGCAGGAGTTCCTGCTGAAGGCCGGCGACATCGCCTGGGCGGGCGTGGGCTGCGTCCACTCGTTCGAGGCGACCGGCGCCGAGGTGCAGTGGCTGGAGACCCAGTCGCCGCAGATGCCCCCGCGACACGCGTACCGCTTCGTACGCGACTGGCAGTACCTGGAAGAACGTCTCGAGGAGGAGATGTGAGCGCACGGACCATACTCATCGCCGGAGGATCCTCGGGGATCGGGCTCGAACTCGCGAAGGACCTGGTCGCCGGCGGCGACCGCGTGATCCTCACGAGCCGCAGCCGGGAGAGCGCGGAGGAGGTGGCCGCGAGCGTGGGCGAGGGCGCCACCGGCATCGCGCTCGACGTCTCGGAGCCCGAGGGCATCGCGGCGCAGCTGGCCGGCGTCGGACGCCTGGACGGGCTGGTCCTCGCTGCGATCGAGCGCGACGCCAACACGCTGCGGGAGTACGACATCGCTCGCGCGCGCCGCCTGGTCACGCTCAAGCTGATCGGCTACACCGAGACGATCCACACGCTCCTGGATCGGCTGGAGCCCACCGTCGCGACCGGCATCGTGCTGTTCGGCGGGCGGGCGAAGGACGCGCCGTACCCCGGTTCGACCACCGTGTCGACGATCAACGGGGGCGTCGACGGGCTCATGAACACGCTCGCCCACGAGCTCGCGCCCATCCGCGTCAACGCGCTCCACCCCGGCATCATCGGCGACAGCCCGTTCTGGTCGGCCAAGCCCGAAGGCGTGCTGAGCGGATACGAGGGCCGCACCCCCGGCGGGGCGCTGGCCACCATGGCCGACGTCGTCGACGCCGTGAAGTTCCTGCTGTTCAACCGAGGCGTCTCCGCGCACAGCCTCAACGTCGACCGCGGCTGGCGCATCAGCTGACCGCGGCCGCGCGCACCATCGAGCACACCGAGACAGGGAGAAGACCATGAGCATCGCCACACGAGGGACGATGGGCGTCGACTGGGAGGCGCGCGTCGACTTCGAGCGCCTGCGCGACGAGCGCCTGGCGCGCCTGCACGCCGAGCTGGAGCGATCCTCGCTCGGAGCCGTGCTCGCGTTCGACTTCTCGAACATCCGCTACGCCTCGGCCACCCACATCGGCACCTGGGCGATGGACAAGCTCATACGCTTCTGCCTGGTGACCCGCAAGACCGACCCGATCGTGTGGGATTTCGGCTCGGCCGCCAAGCATCACGCGCTGCTCAACCCGTGGCTGCACGAGACGCACATGGAGGCCGACGCGGACCCGCACGCGCCGCACCACGGTGCGACGCGGCCGCGGCTGGAGTCCGGGGCGCGCGCCGGCATCTCGACGCTGCGCGGAGCCTTCCCGCCCGACGCGGGCATCGCCGAGGAGGTGGCGCGCAAGATCAAGCGCGAGCTCGAGCGCTTCGGCCTGGCGAACGAGCCGCTCGGCGTCGACGTGGTCGAGCTCCCCATCCTGTTCGCGCTGCAGCGCGAGGGCATCGACGTCGTCGACGGCCAGCAGGTGTTCATGGAGGCGCGGCGCATCAAGACGGCGGACGAGATCACGCTGCTCACCACCGCGGCGTCGATGGTGGACGCCGCCTACGACGAGCTGTACGAGTTCCTCCGCCCCGGTGTGCGCGAGAACCAGTGCGTCGGGCTCGTGGCGAAGTCGCTTTACGACCAGGGGTCCGAGTACGTCGAGGGAGTGAACGCCATCTCGGGAGAGCGCTGCGCGCCGCACCCGCACGTCTACTCCGACCGCGCGGTGCGGCCGGGCGACCCCGCCTTCTTCGACATCCTGCACTCGTTCAACGGGTACCGCACCTGCTACTACCGCACCTTCGCGGTGGGTTCGGCCAGTCCCGCCCAGCGTGACGCGTACACGCGCTGCCGCGAGTACATGGACCGCGCGATCGCGGCCGTCCGGCCCGGGGCCACGACGGCCGACATCGTGGAGCTGTGGCCGACGGCGCAGGAGTTCGGCTTCCCCGACGAGGAGGCGGCCTTCGCCCTCCAGTACGGCCACGGGGTGGGACTCTCGATCTGGGAGAAGCCGATCTTCTCGCGGCTGACCTCGCTGGATCACCCCGAGGTGCTCGAGGAGGGCATGGTCTTCGCCCTCGAGACGTACTGGCCCGCCGCCGACGGCTGGGGCGCGGCCCGTATCGAGGAGGAGGTCGTCGTCACCGCCGACGGCTGCGAGGTCATCACCAAGTTCCCCGCCGAGGAGCTGCTGGTGGCAGGCGGTGGCCGCTACTTCACGGTCAACGGCCCGCTCTCCAAGATCCGCGACTCCCAGTCGCACCTCAACACGCCCGAGGGGCGCGGCGAGATCGTCTGAGACGCGCCGTCCTCCGGCGGCGGGACCCCGTGCGCGGTACGCGGTCGGGCAGCACTCCGGCCGCGTTCCCGCCGCGCGCCCCGGGCCCCGGTGCCTGCCCGCCCGCGCCTGTGCACTGTTACTTGATTGATGTGCAGTAACACTTGACAGGGTGTTCACTCCTTGCTTCACTGGGTCCCACCCAGGCAGCTCCCCGACGATGTGGAAGGTCTGACAGATCGGTGTTCGAACCCGTATTCCTCGCCCAGCAGGTCCTCAACGGACTGAGCTTCGGCGCACTCCTGTTCCTCCTGGCGAGCGGTCTCACGCTCGTGTTCGGACTGATGCGCATCGTCAACATGGCGCACGGCGCGTTCTACATGCTCGGCGGCTACATCGGCGTCGTGATCGCGACGCTCACCGGCAACCTGCTGGTCGCCGTGATCGCGGCCATGGTGGCGGTCGGCCTGACGGCGTTCCTCGTCGAGGTGGTGCTGCTGCGCTTCGTCCGCGGCCAGGAGATGCCCGAGGTGCTGCTGACGATCGGCGTCTCGTTCGTGATCGCGGACCTCTGCCTCGCCTTCTTCGGCGGTGACCCGCAGAACCTCCCCAACGCCGTCCGCATCCCGGGGGCGTTCGTCCTGGGCGACTTCGCCTACCCCTGGTACCGGATCTTCGTCATCGGCCTCGCGATCGCGATCGGCGTCGCGCTGGCCCTCGTCCAGACCCGCACCCGCGTGGGAGCGGTGGTGCGGGCCGGCGTCGATGACCGCGAGATCATCGGCGCGATGGGGGTGAACATCCGGTGGGTGTTCACCGGCATGTTCGTCGTCGGCGCCGGTCTGGCCGCGATCGGCGGCACGATCGGCGCGGGGATGCAGAGCATCCTCCCCGGCGTGCAGAACGAGGTGCTGCTCTACGCCCTCGTCGTGATCATCATCGGCGGCCTGGGGAGCGTCCCGGGCGCCGCGGTCGGCAGCGTGCTCATCGGCCTGATCGACGCGTTCGCGAAGGCCTGGATCCCCGAGCTGGCCTACTTCACGATCTTCCTGCCGATGGCCCTCGTCCTCGTGTTCCGCCCGACGGGCCTGTTCGGAAAGGCTGCCTGATGAGCAACCGCATCGTCGAGACCCGCACCGTCCGCACCTTCGGCGCCCCGCGCCGCGACCGCGTCCAGCTCATGAACCTCGGGCTCCTCGGAGCCCTGCTCGTGGCCGCGATCGCCCTTCCCTACCTCGGCGCCTCCGGCTTCGTCGTCTCGCTCGTGTCCACGATCCTCATCTCGGCCACCCTCGCGGCGAGCGTGAACTTCCTCGCCGGCAACGGCGGGATGGTCTCGCTCGGGCACGCGGGCATCGCCGCCGCCTCCGCCTACGGCGCGGGCTGGGCGTCGCGCGAGGGGTTCGATCCGGGCATGCAGGCGCTCTTCGCCCTCGGGATGACGGTGTTCGTCTCCCTCATCTACGGGCTCCTGTCGATGCGCACGAGCGGCATCTACTTCCTCATGGTCACCCTCGCGGTGGGCATGCTGATCTACGGGCTCGCGTTCCGCCTGTCGTCGGTGACCGGCGGGGAGAACGGGATCTCGGGCATCCAGCGACCGGAGTGGATGGCGTCGTACTGGATCTACTACTACGTCGTCCTGGCCGCCTTCGTGGCCGCCACCGCGCTGCTGTACGTCGTCGGCAACTCCCCGTTCGGCGCGAGCCTGCGCGGCATCCGCGACAGCGAGAGCCGCATGCGGAGCCTCGGCTACAGCGTGCGCTCCTACAAGCTCGGCGCGTTCATGATCTCGGGGAGCGTCGCGGGGCTGGCCGGACTGCTGGCGGTGTGGCACACGCACTTCGTGAGCCCCTCGTCTGCCGGCGTCGACCGCTCGGTGCACCTCATCGTCATGGTGATCCTCGGCGGCGTCGGCACGCTGCTCGGACCGCTGATCGGCGCCGCGGTGGTCGTCCTCGTCGAGAACGTCCTGTCGAGCCACGTCGACCGCTGGCCGACCGTCCTCGGCCTCATCTTCATCCTCGTGATCCTCTTCGCCCGCGCCGGCATCGCCGGCAGCACGCGCAAGCTGTTCCGCCGCCTGCGCGCCCGACGTGCGGCCTCGCCGCCGGGAGACTCCGACCCTCACCCCACCGAACAGCACCAAGGAAAGGACCTGCAATGACGTCAATGAAGACACGCGGTCGCCGATCGGCGCTCGCCGTCGCCGGCCTGGCGGCGGCGACCGCCCTCGCCCTCACCGCCTGTGCCCCTCCGGGAGCGGCCGAGCCCGCGCCCACCTCGGGATCGAGCGGCGAGGCCGGCGGCACCCTCAAGGTCGGCTACATCTCGCCGACGACCGGCAACTTCGCCGTCGCCGGTCAGGAGATGGTGGACGGCTGGAACCTCTACTGGGACCTCAACGGCACCGAGGTCAACGGCGTCAGCATCGAGACGATCGTGGAGGACGACGCCGGCAACCCCGAGACGTCCCTCACCAAGGCGCGCAAGCTCGTCGAGCAGGACGAGGTCGACGTGATCGTCGGCCCCCTCATCGCCAACACGGCCCTGGCCGTCGCCGAGTACGCCGCGAGCGTCGGCGTCCCGAACCTGCACCCCGTCGCCGCCTCCGACGACCTGACCCAGCGCAACGCCAACGACCTGACGGTCCGCACCGGCTCCATGGGCGGCTCGCAGGCGAACTACCCCGGCGGCGAGTGGGCGGCCACCGAGGGCGGCTTCGACACCGCCGTCACCCTCTGCGCGGACTACGCGTTCGGCTGGGAGTCGTGCGCCGGCTTCGTGCAGGGCTTCACCCAGAACGGCGGCGAGGTCGTCGAGCAGATCTGGTTCCCGAACACGACGACCGACTTCTCGACGTACGTGTCGCAGATCCAGGCCGCCGGTGCCGACGTCGTCTACGTCGCCACCGCCGGTGGCGCCCCGGGTCCGAACTTCCTCAACGCCTACCAGGGCCTGGGGCTCGACTCGAGCAAGCTGCTCATGAACTGCTGCTCGCTCGACCAGGGCACCCTGCGCGCCATGGGCGACCAGGTGGTCGGCGTGAAGTCGATCAGCTACTGGTCGGAGGGACGCGACAGCGACGCGGTCGCCGAGTTCATCGAGGCCTACAAGGAGTTCGCCGACGGCAAGGTCCCCGGCGCCTACGTGGCCGGCGGCTACATGACGGCGTCGCTGGTGGCCTCCGTGCTCGAGGAGAAGGGACTGGTCACCGGTGAGGAGCTCGTCAGCGCCATCACCGAGTACACCTTCGAGGACAGCATCTTCGGACGCGTCTCGTGGGACGACTACAACAACATGGTGGGACCGGTGTACGTGCGAGAGGTGGTCGCCGGCGACGACGGCAACTTCTACAACACGCCGATCGCGACCTTCGAGGACGTCGACCAGTGGCTGGGCCGCACGCCCGAAGAGGCCCTCGCGCAGCCGACGTACTCGCAGAGCTTCCAGGGGCTCGAGTGATCGCATCGGCACCGGCGATGGCCCCGGGTCCTCACGGATCCGGGGCCACCGCCCCCGCGCTCACCGTGACGGGACTGGGCAAGCGCTACGGCGGCGTCCAGGCCGTCGACGACATCTCGCTGACGCTCGCTCCCGGCGAGCGGATGGGGGTCATCGGTCCCAACGGCGCGGGCAAGACCACGCTGTTCAAGATGATCGCCGGCGACGTCCCGCCGACGGCCGGCGCGATCGAGCTGTTCGGCCGCGACGTGACCCGGGTCGACGCCTCCCGCCGCGCGCGCCTGGGCGTCGGGCGCACCTTCCAGGTCTCGAACCTGTTCCGCGAGATGACCGTCCTCGACAACGTCCGCGTCGCCGCGCGCGGCGGCTCGCCGCAGGCGCGGGTGTTCTGGCGCACCCAGGGCCTGCGCGACGACGTCACGACGCGCGCGCTCGAGATGCTGGACTCCGTCGACCTCGTCGACCGCCGCGACGACACGGTCGCCGACCTGTCCCACGGCGAGCAGCGGCAGCTGGAGATCGCGATGGCGCTCGTGACCGATCCCCGCATCCTCCTTCTCGACGAGCCCGCCGCGGGTCTGTCGGCGGTGGAGCGCACGACGCTGCGCGAGCTGGTGGAGGCGCTGCCGCGGACGCTGCCGATCCTCCTCATCGAGCACGACATGTCCCTGGCGCTCGGGCTGACCGACCGCGTGATGTGCATGGAGAACGGCCACCACGTCGTCACCGGCACGCCGGCCGAGGTGCGCGAGCACCCCACCGTGAAAGAGATCTACCTCGGAAGGCGGGACAAGAAGTGAGCCTCACAGTCACCGGCCTGCACGTCGGCTACGCGACGGCGCAGGTGCTCCACGGCGTCGACTTCGAGATCGGCGACGCGCAGAGCGTCGCCCTCCTCGGTCGCAACGGCATGGGCAAGACGACGCTCGTCCGCGCGATCTGCGGGCTGCGTCCGCCGACGGTGACGGCCGGATCGATCGTCTTCGACGGGGCCGAGCTCACCAAGCTTCCCGTGCACCGGATCGCCCGCGCCGGGATCGCGCTCGTGCCGCAGGGCCGTCGCGTCTTCGGCTCGCTCACGACGCTGGAGAACCTCACCGTGGTCCCGCGGGCCCGGCGCGCCGCCGCTTCCGAGCCGTGGACCGTGGAGCGCGTGTTCGACTTCTTCCCCCGGCTCGCCGAGCGCTCCGGCTCGATGGCGCGGTCGCTCTCGGGTGGCGAGCAGCAGATGCTCGCGATCGGGCGGGCCCTCATGACCAACCCGTCGCTGCTCATCATGGACGAGCCCAGCGAGGGCCTGGCCCCGAGTGTCCTGGATGTCATCCAGGACCGCCTGGAAGGGCTTCGCGCGTCGGGACTGTCGATCCTCATCGCCGAGCAGAACGTGGACCTCGCCCTCGACATCGCCGAGCGCGTCATCGTGATCGACGACTCCGGCACGATCGCCTGGTCGGGCACCCCGGCGGAGCTGCGCGCCGACGACGTGCTCCTCGAGCGCCACCTGAGCATCTGACCGGAGCCCGAATGCCCGCCGATCCCCGCGCGCCCCGTCTGACGGGCGCCCTGCCGCTCGTCGACCTCGTGCTGCGCGGTGGCCGCATCACCACCTTCGCCGACCCCGACCAGGCTCCGGCCGAGGTCGAGTCGATCGCCGTCGCCGCCGGTCGCGTCGTCGCCGTCGGCACCGATCAGCAGCTCGCGCCCTACGCCGACCTGGCCGCGGAGGTCATCGACCTCGACGGTCGTCGCGTGATCCCGGGCCTCAACGACTCCCACATCCACGCGGTCCGCGGCGCCAACTCGTGGTCCCGCTCGCTGCACTGGGAGTCGGTGCGCTCGGTCGAGGGCGCGCTCGCGTCGATCGCCGAGGCCGCCGAGGCCCTTCCGCCGGGCGCCTGGATCTCCGTCGTCGGCGGATGGCACCGCTCGCAGTTCGCGGAGGGACGCGCGCCCGACCGCGCCGAGCTCGACGCCGTCGCGCCCGATCACCCCGTGTACCTGCAGGAGCTGTACGACCTCGGCATCCTCAACGCCGCGGGGCTGCGCGCCACGGGATTCGCCGACGCCGTCGCCGACCCGCCGCGCGGCGTGCTGGAGCGGGACGAGGACGGTGCGCTCACCGGACGGATCCGCGGCGTGGGGGCCTTCGCCGTGCCGATCGGACTGTCGCTGGGCGCCGAGGCCGCACAGGCGCAGGAGGGCGTCCGGGCGATGGCCGCCGAGTTCGCCCGGCACGGACTGACGGGCGTCGTCGACGGCGGCGGGCTGCTGATGACCCCGCGCGACTACGACCCGATCTCCGCGGTCTGGCGGACGGGCGACCTCGGGATCCGGGCGCGCCTGTTCGTCTCGGCCTGGACCCGCGGGGGCGAGGTCGCCGACATCGATGCGCTCACGACCCTCGTGCAGCCCGATTCCGGCGACGGGATGCTGCGGATCGTCGGCGTCGGCGAGATCCCGCACCTCGGCTGCCACGACATGGAGGGGCTCGACCCGTTCGCGATGCCCGACGACGCCGCCGAAGAGCTCGTGGACATCGTCCGCCTCTGCGCACGTCGCGGCTGGCGCATGAGCGTGCACGCCGTGCTCGACGCGACGCTCGGGCGGATCCTCGACGCGTGGGAGCGCGTCGAGGCCGAGACCGGGCTGGTCGCCGGTCGCGGCTGGTCGATCGTGCACGCCGACGAGGCGAGCCGGGGCAACCTCGAGCGGCTGGCGCGGCTCGGGGCGGGCGTGCTCGTGCAGAACCGGCTGATCCTCAAGGGGAGCGACTACGCCGACGCGTGGGGCGAGACCCCGACCGCGCAGGCGCCGCCGATCGGCACGATGCGGGAGCTCGGCATCGTCATCGGGGCGGGCACCGACGCCACCCGGGCCAACTGGTTCTCGCCGTGGGCGTCGATCTGGTGGCTCGTGACCGGCGACACGCTCGACGGCCGGGGCCGCCGCGATCCCGCTCACCGCATGGACCGCTGGGCCGCGATCGCGGCGTACACGAGGGATGCCGCCTGGTTCACGGGCGAGCAGGGCCATCGCGGTCGCCTGGTGCCCGGCTACGACGCCGACCTGTGCGTGCCGACCCGCGATCCGCTGACCTGCGCCGACGAGGAGCTCCGCGACATCCGGAGCGACCTGACCGTCCTCGGCGGGCGGATCACCCACCGATCCACGACCAGCGTCCGGTGACGGACATCACCGACAGGAGAAGCAGATGAGTCAGATCCCCCCGCCGCGTCGGGTCGGCCAGGCCGACGTGATCCACCACGAGGGCTTCGACGCCGGCATCGTGAGCCCGTTCGTGCCCGCGATCCGCGTGGTCTCCCCGGCGCGGCTCGTCTTCATCAGCGGCGTGACCGGCGCTCCCGTCTACCACGACCACCCTCACGTGGCCGAGGTGTTCGACGCGATGCCCACCGATGCGGCGGGACAGGTCCGCAACGCCTTCGACCACCTCGACCAGGCGCTGGCGGCGGCGGGCTGCGGCCGCCAGGACGTCGTCAACATGATCCGCTTCTTCACCGACGTCGAGGCCGACCAGGACGTCGTCAACGCGCACCAGGCCGCGTGGTTCGGCGGGCACATCCCCACGAGCACGACGGTGCAGGTGGTGCGCCTGGCCACCGACGCGCGGCTGCGCTTCGAGTTCCACGTGGTCGCCGCCGCCCCGGCGGAGGACGCGTGAGCGCCCATCACGGCCACGGCCACGGCCAGCGCCGCTTCGAGCGGCCCGCCGACCGGCCGGCCGGCGTCCGTCCCCTCGGCTCGCCCGGCATCATGGGCGTCGACTACGAGCACCGCGTCGACTTCGACCGGCTGCGCTCGTACCGCCTCGGCCGCGCTCAGGCGGCGCTGGAGGCGAGCGAGTGCGGGGCCTTCCTGCTCTTCGACTTCTACAACATCCGCTACACGACCCAGACCTGGATCGGCGGCGCCCTCGGCGACAAGATGATCCGCTACGCGCTGCTCATGCGCGGCCACGAGCCGATCCTCTGGGACTTCGGGTCGGCGGTGCGCCACCACAAGCTCTACTCCGACTGGGTGCCCGACGAGAACTACCGCGCGGGCTTCCTGGGGTTCAAGGGCGCCGTCGCGCCCGAGGGCGGCGCCGACCTCATGAAGACGGCGATCGACGAGATCGAGTCGCTGCTGGCGGCGGCGGGGCTGAAGGATGCGCCCGTCGGCATCGACATCATCGAGCCGCCGTTCCTGTTCGAGCTGCAGCGCCGCGGCATCCGGATCGCCGACGCCCAGCAGCACATGCTCGACGCGCGGGTGATCAAGAACCGGGACGAGATCATGCTGCTGAACCAGGCGGCGGCGATGGTGGACGGCGTCTACCAGGACATCGCCGACGCCCTGCGTCCGGGCGTGCGCGAGAACGAGATCGTCGCCCTCGCCAACGCGCGTCTGTACGAGTACGGCAGCGACCAAGTCGAGGCCATCAACGCGATCTCGGGGGAGCGGTGCAACCCGCATCCCCACAACTTCACCGACCGCATCATCCGGCCCGGGGATCAGGCGTTCTTCGACGTCATCCACTCCTACAACGGCTATCGCACCTGCTACTACCGCACCTTCGGTGTCGGATGGGCGACGCCCAGCCAGCACGACGCGTACAAGCAGGCGCGGGAATGGATGGACGCCGCGCTCGATGCGATCCGGCCGGGTGTCGGCAGCGATCAGGTCGCCGCCGTGCTCCCGAAGGCCGAGGACTTCGGCTTCGAGAACGAGCTGGCCGCCTTCGGGCTGCAGTTCGCCCACGGGCTCGGCCTCGGCCTGCACGAGCGCCCCATCATCTCCCGCCTGAACTCCATGGCCGACCCGGTGGAGCTGAAGGCCGGCATGGTGTTCGCGATGGAGACCTACTGCCCCGCCTCCGACGGATCGTCCGCGGCGCGGATCGAAGAGGAGGTCGTGGTGACCGACTACGGCATCGAAGTGCTCACCCGCTTCCCCGCCCAGGAGCTGTTCGTCGCGAATCCGTACTGACCTCGTCACGAGACGTCGTGGTGTTCAGTCTGACGGCACAGCCAGGAGTAGGGTCGGTCTCGCGAAGGGAGGCTCATGACCGGAGAGCTCGGTGACCGCATCCGTGCGGCACGCACCGCGCGGGGCCTCAGCCTGCGCGCCACCGCCGCCGAGGCGGCCATCTCGCCGAGCCTGCTGTCGCAGGTCGAGACCGGCAAGGTGCAGCCCTCGGTGAGCACGCTGTACGCCATCGTCAGCTGCCTCGGCCTCTCGGTCGACGACGTGCTCGGTCATCACCCGCCGGTCGCCGCGCCCGCCCGGCCCCGCATGCGTCCCGACCCCGTGCAGCCGTTCTCGGCGGCGCCCGAGATCGTCATGCAGAACGGTGTCACGTGGCGCAGTCTGGCGGTCGGCGGCGACGAGGGCATGGACGCCGTGCTCGCCACCTATCAGCCCGGCGCGGCCAGCTCGATCGACGAGACGCACATGCGGCACGTCGGCGTCGAACACGGCTACATCGTGCGCGGCGAGCTGACGCTCAAGCTCGAGTTCGACACCTTCGTCCTGCGGCCCGGCGACTCGCTGTGCTTCGACGCTCAGCGGCCCCACTACTACTTCAACCACACAGACGAGGTCGCCGAGGGTGTCTGGTACATCGTCGGGTCGACCCGCCGGACCGATGCCGACGCACCCGTCGACATCCGCAACGCCGTCGACGTGCTCGACGTGATGGGCCGGCTGCACCGTCGCAGCGCAGGCTGAACGAGGAGGCGAGCGCATGACCGAGCTCGAGACGCCCTGGAACACCGTAGGGGAGCGCGTGCGGGAGCTGCGCGCCGGTGCGGGCCTGACCGTGCGCGAGCTCGCCCGCCGGATCGGCGTCTCGGCGAGCCACGTCTCGCAGGTCGAGCGCGGCATCGGGTCCTTCAGCGTGCCGGCGCTCTACGCGGTCGCCGCCGAGCTGGGCGTCCAGATGCACGAGATCCTCGACCCGCAGGGTCCGCCGGTCCGGGCAACGGCGCCGTCCGACAGCGGCGGATCAGGCTCGGGCGAGGGCGGAGACCTGGAGGCGAGCGGCATCGTGCAGCGCGCCGATCAGCACCCCTCGATCAAGCTGAGCTCCGGCCCGCGGTGGAGCAGGCTCACGGCGCGCGGCGAGGCCGACGCCGAGTTCCTCGAGGTCGTCTACGCCCCCGGCACCGAGGCGCCCGCCGAGCACATCGTCCATCAGGGCCGCGAGTACGGGGTGATCATCGCGGGGCGGCTGAGCGTCGAGGTGCGCGGCGAGGCGACGACGCTCGTCCCGGGCGACTCGATCGTGTTCGACTCGGCGCTGCCCCACCGGTTCTGGAACGAGGGCGACGTCGAGGTGCGCGCGATCTGGTTCGTGCGGGACCGGAACGCGAACGACCCCGTCCCGCACGCCTGAGCGAGGGAGCGCAGCGACCGAGACGAAACGGGGCGGGGTGGCGTTTCGTCTCGCTGCGCTCGCTCAACGACCGGGGCTGCGCTCGCTCAACGACCGGGGGTGCGCTCGCTCGACCACCGGGCGTGTCGCGGTCCGGTGGGGGGTGTCGGTCGTTGAGCGAGGGAGCGCAGCGACCGAGACGAAACGGGGCGGGGTGGCGTTTCGTCTCGCTGCGCTCGCTCAACGACCGGAGGTGCGCTCGCTCGACGACCGGGGGGATCAGGCCTTCCAGACCGACTTGAGGTTGCAGAACTCGCGGATGCCCTCCGCCGACAGCTCGCGACCCACGCCGGAGTCCTTGATGCCGCCGAACGGCAGCTCCGGGTAGGAGATCGACATGCCGTTGACGAAGACGGCGCCCGCGTCGAGGCCGGCGACCAGTCGCTCCTCCTCGTCGGCGTCTTCCGTCCACACGGCCGAGCTCAGCCCGAAGGTGGTGTCGTTGGCGATCCGCAGTGCGTCCTCGGCATCCGCGGCACGATAGACGGAGGCGACGGGTCCGAACGCCTCCTCGCGGTACAGGCGCATCTGCGGGGTCAGGCCGGTGAGCACCGTCGGCGGGTAGAACCAGCCGTCGCCGTCGGGGACGCTCCCGCCCACGACCGCCGTCGCGCCGCCGGCGACGGCGTCGTCGACCAGCTCGATCAGGTCCTCACGGCCCGACCTGGTCGCGAGCGGGCCGATGTCGGTGCCGTCGGCCATCGGGTCGCCCACGCGCAGGGCCGACATGGCGGCGGCGAACTTCTCCACGAACGCGTCGTGCACGTCGGCGTGGACGATGAACCGCTTCGCGTTGATGCAGGCCTGACCGTTGTTGGTCGTCCGCGACGTCACCGCGGTCGCCACGGCGCGGTCGAGGTCGGCTGACGGCATCACGAGGAACGGGTCGGATCCGCCGAGCTCGAGCACGACGTGCTTGACCTCCGATCCGGCGATGGCGGCCACCGACCGCCCGGCGGGCTCGGAGCCGGTGAGGGTCGCGGCGACCACGCGCGGGTCGCGGAGCACGCCCTCGACCTTGGCGGCGGGGATCAGGAGCGAGCGGAACGAGCCCTCCGGGAACCCGCCGCGCTCGAACAGCGTGTCGAGGTAGAGCGCGGCCTGCGGCACGTTCGACGCGTGCTTGAGGAGGCCGGTGTTCCCGGCCATGAGGGCGGGCGCGGCGAAGCGGATGACCTGCCAGATGGGGTAGTTCCACGGCATCACCGCGAGGACCACGCCGAGCGGCTGGTAGACCGTGTGCGCGCGCGACGCGCCGACGGCGGACGGGTCGTCGAGCGTCCATCCCGACAGGAACTCCTCGGCGCGGTCGGCGTAGAACCGCATCGCCTTCGCCGATTTCGCGACCTCGGCGCGGGCCTGTGCGAGGGGCTTGCCCATCTCGGCGGTGATCATCTCCGCCGCCGTGTCGACGTCGGCATCGAGCACGTCGGCGGCCGCGTGCATCCACTCCCGGCGCTGCGCGAACCCGGTGCCGCGCAGGGTGCGGTGGGCCGCGGCGGCCGCCGCGATCCGGGCGTCGATCTCGGCGTCGTCGTGCTCCTCGAACCGGGCGATCGTCTCGCCGGTGGCGGGGTTGATGGAGGCGATGGGCATGGCGGGCCTTTCTGAGGGGCGGACTGCGGATCAGTCGTCGTGCGTGTGGTCGAAGATGTGCGGCGTGCGGGCGAGCTGACGGCGTGTGCGACGGATGTGTCCGCCGAGCACGCGCTCGGCCTCCTCGAGGTCGCCGTCCTTGAGGGCGGCCACCATCAGGTGGTGCTCCTCGTAGGCGATGCGGCGCGAGTCGCGGTCCCACGACGAGACGTACGCGCGCCGGTAGGGCGCCGTCGTGTTCCAGAGCTTGCGGATGAGCGGATCCAGCTGCGAGGTGCGTGCGGCGGCGTAGCTGGCCAGATGGAACTCGCGGTCCAGCTGCAGGAACGCCTCGGTGTCGTCGCCGGCCTCGCTGATGCGCTGGGCGAGATCGGCGAGATGCTCCAGCGCGGCGGGATCCAGCTGCGGCGCGGAGTACCGCAGGAGCAGAGGCTCCAGCCGCTCGCGCATCTGGTACACCTCCTCGCACTCGGCGAGGGTCAGCCGCGACACCCACGCTCCGGAGTTGGCGACGACGGTGACGAGGCCCTCGTACTCCAGCTGCCGGATCGCCTCGCGCACCGGGACGCGGCTCGCTCCGTACTCGGCGGCCACGTCCTCCTGACGGATGCGGGTGCCGGGCGGGTAGGCGCCCCCGATGATGCGGCTGCGGATGCCCTCGGCGATCCGCGCCCCGGCGTCGCCGTCGCGGGTGCGGGTGATGTCGATCTGGCTCATGGATTCACTCTGACCGGTCGCCGATCACTTCGCCGGATCCGCGGGGTGCCACAGCAGCGTGTCGGCATGCGCCTCGTACGCCTTGCCGTCCGGGAACGAGACGAGCTCGAACTGCATGCCCCAGGGGCTGCGGAAGTAGAGCCAGCGCTGTCCGGCAGAGGCGCCGGCGCTCACCACCGGCTCGCCCATCACGTCCACGTCGTGGGCGCGGAGGTAGGTGACGGCCGCGTCCATGTCGTCCACGTACAGCGCGAGGTGGTGCCCGCCGATGTCGCTGTTGCGGGGGAGTGGCGCCTGCCCGTCGGCGCTGTCGTAGTGGAACACCTCGAGGTTGCTGCCGTTGCCGAGCCGGTAGAAGCGGATCTCGGTGATGGCGGTGCGGGGGTGGACGCCCAGCTGCACCGCCATGAAGTCGTCGTCGGACCGTTTCGCGCCGAGCGTGTACACGCGGACCGCCCCGAGCACGTCCACGAGGAACCGCTCCGCCTCGTCGAGGTCGGGCACCGTGAAGCCGATGTGGTCGGTTCCGCGCATTCCGGGGATCGGCATGTCGGCTCCTCTCGTCACTCCGATGTGATTGCCCCGATTGTATCCACTTGCCGCCGCGAATCAACCCGAATCGACTCTGGAAGGGATGCGGGTCTTGATATTGGATGCAATTGTCCTCTACCGTGATCACACCGCATGACATCGATGGAGACGAACATGCCGCGACGACGCACCCTCTCGACCGACGTTCCCTGGATCGAGCTGAGCACGACGGCAGCCGACTGGAAGGCCGCGGATCCCGTCCTGCTGACGACCATGCTCGGCCAGCTCCACCTCATCCGCGCCTTCGAGGAGAGCGTGCTCGATCTCGCCGGCGCCGGACTCGTGCACGGACCGGCGCACTCCAGCATCGGCCAGGAAGGCGGCGCGGTCGGCTCGATCGTGACGCTCCGCTCGACCGATGCCGTCAACGGCTCGCACCGCGGCCATCACCAGTTCCTCGCCAAGGCGATCGGGCACGTCTCGGGCGGCCGCCTGGATCCCGCCCATCTCGTCGACGCCGAGATGCAGGCGCTCCTGCAGCGGACCCTCGCCGAGATCCTCGGGCTCGCCCAGGGCTTCTCGGGCGGGCGGGGCGGATCGATGCACCTGCAGTGGCTGGAGGCGGGGGCGCTCGGCACGAACGCGATCGTCGGCGGCGGCGCCCCGCTGGCCGCCGGCAACGCCTGGGCGCAGAAGCACGCGGGGACGACGGACGTCTCGATCAACTACTTCGGCGACGGCGCGAGCCAGATCGGCTCCGTGCTGGAGTCGATGAACCTCGCCGCCGCGTGGCGCCTGCCCGTCATGTACTTCATCGAGAACAACCTCTATGCGGTCTCCACCCGCGCCGAGGAGGCGACCGCCGACCCGCGCTTCTCGGTCCGCGGTCAGGGCTTCGGGATCCCCTCGTGGCGCGTAGACGGCATGGACCCCCTCGCCGTGCACCTGGCGACCCAGGAGGCGCTGGAGCGCATGCGCTCCGGTGAAGGGCCGGCGATCATCGAGGCCGAGGTGTACCGCTTCTTCCACCAGAACGGGCCGTATCCGGGGAGCGCCTTCGGATACCGCACGAAGGACGAGGAGAAGAGCTGGAAGGCGCGCGACCCCATCGCACGCCTCGAGAAGGAGCTCGCGAAGCTCTCGGTGCTCGGCCCCGACGAGGCGGCGGCTCTGCGCGCACAGGCACGCGAGGCGATGGCGGCGGCCGTGGGCGCCCTCACCGAGGACGACCCCGACAACGCCGGCCGTCGCCGCATCGTCCCCGCGCTGTGGCCCGACCCGGCCGTGGTCGACACCGGCATCCGCGGCGACGCGAGCGAGCTCGACGCCCTCACCGCGGCCGAGCCCGCCGACCACACCGGCGGCTGGACCGACGTCAAGTTCGTCGACGCCGTCGCCGCCGCGATGGAGCGCCGGATGGCCGCCGATCCGCGGATCGTCGTGATGGGCGAGGACGTCCATCGCCTCGCCGGAGGCACGAACGGCGCCACCAAGGGGCTGCTCGCGGCCTTCGGTCCCGACCGCGTGATCGGCACGCCCATCAGCGAGAACGGCTTCTTCGGACTGGCGGGCGGGATGGCGCTCGACGGCCGGTTCCGTCCCGTCGTGGAGTTCATGTACCCCGACTTCATGTGGGTCGCCGCCGACCAGGTGTTCAACCAGGTCGGCAAGGCCCGACACATGTTCGGCGACAACAACACCGTTCCGCTCGTGCTGCGCACCAAGGTCGCCATGGGGTCGGGCTACGGGTCGCAGCACCTCATGGATCCCGCCGGGATCTTCGCGACCTCCGCGGGATGGCGGATCGTGGCACCCTCGACGGCGGCCGATTACATCGGCCTCCTGAACGCGGCGCTCGCCCTCGAGGATCCCGTGCTGGTGATCGAGCACGTCGACCTGTACGGAACCGCCGACCGGGTGCCCGACGGTGATCTGGACTACGTGATCCCGCCGGGGCGGGCCGCCGTGCGCCGCGAGGGCTCGACGGTGACCGTGCTCACCTACCTCTCGATGGTGGGTCACACCCTGGAGGCCGTGGAGCGCACCGGCGTCGACGCCGAGGTCATCGACCTGCGCTGGCTCGACCGCGCGTCGCTCGACTGGGAGACGATCGAGGCGAGCGTGCGCAAGACCGGCGCCGTCCTCATCGTCGAGCAGGGCGCGCGCGGCACCTCGTACGGTGCGTGGCTGGCCGACGAGCTTCAGCGGCGGCTGTTCGACTGGCTCGATCAGCCGATCGAGCGGGTCACCGGAGGCGAGGCCAGCCCCAGCATCTCCAAGGTGCTCGAGCGCGCGGCCATCGCCCGCACGGAGGAAGTGGCCGAGGGCCTCGAGCGGGTGCGGACGAACGGAGGCGGACGCTGATGGCCGCCGTCGTGCGCATGCCCGCGCTGGCCGCCGGTGCCACCGAGGCGGCGGTGCAGGCGTGGCTGGTCGCCGTGGGCGACCGTGTCGAGGTCGGCCAGGAGATCGTCGAGATCGAGACCGAGAAGGCGGTCGTGGAGTACGAGGCGGAGGAGGCGGGGATCGTCGCCGCCGTGCTCGTCGACGCCGGCGCGGCGGCCGCCGTCGGATCGCCGATCCTCGTGCTGGCAGGCGAGGGCCAGTCCGCCGAGGATGCGCTCGCCGAGGCGGGCGTCGCGGCCGCCGGCCCGGAGCCCAAGACCACAGAGCCGAAGACCACAGAGCCGAACGCCACCGAGCCGGCGACGACCGCCGCCGGAGCGGGGGATCAACCCGCGACGGAGTCGTCGGAGGACGGTCTGCTCGCCCCGGCTCCGGCGCCCGTGCCACCGGAGGCTCCCGCGACTCCCGAGGCGGCGCCGGCCGCTGCCGTCGAGACTCCGGCGGAGCACGGCTCCCGCCAGTTCGCCAGTCCGCTCGTGCGCAAGCTGGCCCGCGAGCGCGGCCTCGACCTCACCGGCCTGAAGGGGTCGGGACCCCACGGCCGCATCGTGCGGCGCGACCTCGACGATCTGCCCGCATCCGCACCCGCACCCGCGACGGCGCCCGCCGCGACGACGGCGGCGCCGGTCCCTGCCACCGGGGAGCCCGCACCGTACACGGACGTGCCGCACACCGGGATGCGTCGAGCGATCGCGCGACGGCTCACCGAGAGCACCGTCACCGTGCCGCACTTCTTCCTGTCGGCGGACTGCATCGTCGACGAGGTCCTCGAGCTGCGCACGCGCATCAACGAGAAGGCCGAGTCGAAGATCTCCGTGAACGACTTCGTCCTGAAGGCCGTCGCCGCGGCGATGCTCGATGTTCCCGAGGCCAACGCGATCTGGACCGACGAGGCGACGCGGCGCTTCTCGAGCGTCGACATCGGCGTGGCCGTCTCGATCCCCGGGGGACTCGTGACGCCGGTCGTCCGCGGGGTCGAGGCGCTCTCGCTGAGCGGCGTGAACCGCACGGTCCGCGACGTCGCCGAGCGCGCCCGCGCGGGACGTCTCAAGCAGCACGAGCTGGAGGGCGGCTCGTTCGCCGTGTCGAATCTCGGCATGTACGGCACGTCGCGCTTCTCCGCGATCATCAACCCGCCGCACGCCGGCATCCTCGCCGTGGGAGCGGCCGAGCGCCGGCCCGTCGTCGGCTCGGACGGCGAACTGACCGCGGCGACGGTCATGACGGTGACGCTGTCGGCCGACCACCGCGTCCTCGACGGCGCGCTCGCCGCGCAGTGGCTCGCCGCCTTCACCGATCGCATCCAGAACCCGCTGACGCTGCTCGTCTAGCGCGAGAATCCCTACGACGGCTCGCACACCCGATACCGAGAGAAAAGGAAACACCACATGTCCGACACCCTGCCCACCATCGGTTGGATCGGTGCGGGACGCATGGGAGCACAGCTCATCCAGCGCCTCCTCGACGCCGGCTACGACGTCGCCGTCTACAACCGGACGGCGTCGAAGGTGCAGCCGCTGGTCGACGCGGGAGCCAGCCACGTGGCGCGTCCCGTGGATCTCGCCGGCCGCGACCTCGTGTTCAGCATGGTCTCGGCCGACAAGGACCTCGAGGCGGTGCTGCTCGGTCCGGACGGCCTGCTCACCGGCGACACTGCACCGCGGATCGTCGCCGACGTGTCGACGGTGTCGGTGGCCACGAGCGAGAAGGTGCGCGCCGCGGCCACCGAGCGCGGCACCGCGTTCCTCGCGACGCCCGTCTCCGGCAACCCGGCCGTGATCGCGGCGGGCAAGCTCACCGTCGCCGTCTCCGGTCCCCGCGACGTGTTCGACGAGGTCGAGCCCGTGCTTCAGGTGTTCGGCCGGGGCGTGACGTACGTCGGCGAGGGCGAGGTGGCGCGTCTCGTGAAGATCGCGCACAACGTGTTCCTGGGCGTCGTCACCCAGTCGCTGGCCGAGATCACGGTGCTCGCACAGAAGGGCGGCGTGTCCCGCGAGGCGTTCCTGTCGTTCCTCAACGACTCCGTGATGGGATCCGTGTTCACCGGCTACAAGACGCCGGCCTTCGTGAACCTCGACTTCACCGCGACGTTCACGATGCCGCTCCTGCAGAAGGACTTCGACCTCGGACTGGACGCCGCCCACCGGCTGGGCGCGCCGATGCCGATCGCCTCGGCGACGCGCCAGATCGTCGCGCAGGAGGTCGGTGCCGGCAACACCGAGCTCGACTTCGCGACGCTCCTGCTGACCGTCGCGCGCGGGGCCGGGCTCGACCTGCAGCCCGAGAACGCGGCTGTCACCGACGGCCTGCAGGACTGAGCCGATGACCGCCGCGATCCCGGCGACCATGCGCGCGGCCGTGCTGCACGGTCGCCGGGATCTGCGCGTCGAGGAGGTGCCGTCGCCGTCACCCGGTCCCGGCGAGCTGCTCCTGGAGGTCACCGCGGTGGGTGTCTGCGGGACGGATGCCGCCGAGTGGGGGAACGGTCCGAAGCTCCTGCCGATCGAGGTCCGCCACCCCGTCACCGGGCACCTCGGGCCGCTGACGATGGGGCACGAGTTCGCCGGTCGCGTCGTGGCCGTCGGCGACGGCGTCGACCCGGCCTGGATCGGCCGGCTGGCGGCATCGTGCGGTGCCGGCCCGTGCGGCGAGTGCGACCTGTGCCGCATCGGCCGTTCGAACGTCTGCCGTCGCTACGCGGCGGTCGGCCTCCATCGCGACGGTGCGCTGGCGCGCTACGTGTCCGCCCCGGCGGCCAGCTGCGTCGATGCGGGGGCCCTCGGCATCGACGAGCACGAGGCGGCGCTGGTCCAGCCGATGTCGATCGCCGTGCATGCGGCGCGCCGCTCGGGAGTGCGATCCGGCGACGTCGCCGTCGTCCAGGGCGTCGGGGGCATCGGCGCGTTCCTCATCCACGTGCTCGTCGACCTCGGTGCGCGCGTCGTGGCGGTCGACCTCGATCCCGGGCGGCTCCGCCTCGCCGCGGAGCTCGGTGCGACGCTCACCGTCGTCGGAGCCACGGCGACCACCGCCGACGAGCTCGTCGCCGCCTGGGGGGAGGAGCTCCCCGTCTTCTTCGAGGTGACCGGGTCGCAGCGCGGCCTGGACCTCGCGATCGAGATCGTCCCCATGGGCACCACCATCGTCGCCGTCGGCATCGCGAAGGCGCCGGCCCCGGTGGACCTCGGCCGCGTGACGGTCCGTGAGATCACCCTCGTCGGCACGAATGCGATGGTGCGCGAGACCGACCTCGACGACGCGGCCCGGCTGGTCGCCGCGCGTGCCGGCCGGTGGGATGTCGTCGCGCCCGCGCCGCTGCCCTTCGAGCGCCTCGTCGACGGCGCCCTGGCCCCCATCGCCGACGGGCGTCCGCCGGCGGTGAAGTCGCTCGTCCTCCCGCCGCGGCCCTGACCCGTCCGCGCTCGCACATCCCTCGCGCGGGCAATCTGGATTCCTGGGAATGAATCGCTGCGCGCGGCGATTGGACCCGGTGACCCTCTTCGAAAGGAACACCATGGCCACCATCGCCGTTCTCGGAGGCACCGGCTACGCCGGCCGCCACATCGTCGCCGAGGCCGTCCAGCGCGGTCACACCGTGCTGTCGATCGCCCGCACGCTCCCCTCGGAGCGCGTCGAGGGCGCCACCTACGTCGAGGGCACCCTGCTCGACGTCCCCGCTCTCGCCAACGAGCTCACCGGCGCCGACGTCGTCGTGTCGGCGATCGCCCCGCGCGGCGACATGCTCGGGCAGGTGCGCCCGAACATCGAGGCGCTGCTCTCCGTCCTCCCCGACGACGTGCGCGTCGGCGTCATCGGCGGCGCCGGCGGCAGCCTGGTCGCCCCCGGCGGCCCGCGCGTGGTCGACAGCGGCTTCCCCGAGGAGTTCAAGCCCGAGGCCCTCGAGGCCATCGGCATCCTCGAGGACCTGCAGGCCGAGCAGTCCGGCCGCGACTGGTTCTTCATCCACCCGGCGGGCGGCTTCGGTGCGTGGGCGCCCGGTGAGCGCACCGGCGTCTACCGCGACGGCGGCGACGTCATCGTGACCGACGAGGCGGGGGAGTCGTTCATCTCCGGCGCCGACCTGGCGGTCGCCGTGCTCGACGAGATCGAGAACCCGAAGCACTCGCGCGAGCGCTTCACCGTCGGGTACTGAGACCCGGGAGCCGGCTCAGACGAGGTCGCGCCAGTCCACGGCGTCGTCCTCGTCCGGGTCGAGCTCGATCGCGCCGGTGAGGACCGGCAGCGCCGTCGTCTCGGTGGGCGGGCCCATGACGGTCGCCTCGTCGCGGCGGTGGCTGAGCACGTCGTCGATGTACGACGACACGGTCTCGGCGATCGGCACCGACGTGCCGCGGGCCTGCGACATGTACCAGCGGTGTTCGAGCACCTGGTGGAACACCTCGGCCGGCTCCAGCTTGGCGCGCAGGTCGTACGGGATGGCCTTGATCACGGGCTCGAACACGCGCGTGAGCCACTCGTGGGCGACCATCTCCTCGTCCGACCCCAGGCGTGAGACGCGGGCGCTGAACTCGTCCATGTCGTTGAGCAGGCGGCGGGCCTGGTTCTCCTCGACGTCGAGGCCGGTGAGTCGCAGCAGGCGGCGCTGGTGGTGCCCGGCGTCGACGACCTTCGGCTGGATCGTGACGCGCGTGCCGTCGGGTGCCGACTGGATCGACATCTCGCCGATGTCGAAGCCCAGCTCGTTCAGGCGCTGCACGCGCTCCGTGAGGCGCCAGGACTCGTTCGCCGAGAACGTCTCCTGATCGTTCAGGGCCCCCCACAGCGACCAGTACGACGACATGATGCGGTCGGCGATCGCGACGGCGTCGATGCCGCGCTCCAGCCGGCCGCCGGCTTCGAGGTCCATCAGCTCGCCGGCGATGTTCGTGCGCGCCACGTCGAGATCGTGCTCCCGCTGTCCGCGGGTGAGTCCGCGCTCGTGGAGCTCGCCGGTCTCGGCGTCGACGAGGTAGGCGGCGAACTCGCCGGCATCCCGTCGGAAGAGCGTGTTCGAGAGCGACACGTCGCCCCAGAAGAAGCCGATGTTGTGCAGGCGCACCAGCAGCACCGCCAGCGCGTCGACCAGGCGCCCGGCGGTGTCGGGCCGGAGCACCTGGGTGAAGAGGGCCCGGTAGGGGAGCGAGAAGCGCAGGTGCGCCGTCACGAGCGCGGCCGGAAGCGGCTCGCCCTTCGGGGTGCGCCGGCCGTCGATGACGGCGAACCGGTCGACGCAGGGGACGTCGAGGCGGGCGAGGGCGCCGAGCATCTCGTACTCGCGGCGCGCCATCTCCGCCGTGGTCTCCTTGACGGCGACGACCCGTCCCGACAGGCTCGCGAAACGCACCAGGTGGCGGGAGATGCCCTTGGGGAGCGAGACGATCGTGTCGCTCGTCCACTCCTCGAGCGGGGTGGACCACGGCAGCGACAGCAGGCCGGCGTCGACGCTGCTGGCGGTGATGGTCAGAGACTCCACCACGGTGTTCCCCTCCGGTGCTGACATACGGCGCGGCGCGGGGGTCGATGACCCGCCGCGCCGCGTCGCTTGGCTTGCTTGTCGATCAGGCCGAGGCGATGGCCTTGTCGGTCAGGCGCTCGCCGGACTCGAGGTCGAAGACGTGCACGTGACCGGCGACCGGCGCCAGCACGACCTTCTCGCCCGCGTTCGGGTGACGACGACCGTCGACGCGCGCGACCAGGTCGGCGCGCTTGCCGTTGATCTCGGTGTGGCCGTAGAGGTAGCCGTCGGCGCCGAGCTCCTCGACGAGGTCGACGTCGACCGTGAGGCCCTTGCCGTCGGCCGGGTTCACGACGATGTCCTCGGGACGCACGCCGATCGTGACCTGCGAGCCGTGCGCCTTGCCGAGCGTGTCGGCCTCGACGCCCACGACGGCGGTGCCGAAGCTGACGCCGCCCTCGGCGAGGTCCGCCGGGAACAGGTTCATGGCCGGCGAGCCGATGAAGCCGGCGACGAACACGTTGTTCGGCTTCTCGTACAGGTCGCGCGGCGTGCCGACCTGCTGGAGGAGGCCGTCCTTGAGCACCGCGATGCGGTCGCCCATCGTGAGGGCCTCGGTCTGGTCGTGCGTGACGTAGACCGTGGTGACGCCGAGGCGGCGCTGCAGCGACGCGATCTGGGTGCGCGTCTGGACGCGGAGCTTGGCGTCGAGGTTCGACAGCGGCTCGTCCATGAGGAACACCTGGGGCTGACGCACGATGGCGCGACCCATCGCGACGCGCTGACGCTGACCACCCGAGAGCGCCTTCGGCTTGCGCGTGAGGTACTGCTCGAGGTCGAGGAGCTTCGCTGCCTCCTCGACGCGCTTGGCGCGCTCTTCCTTGCCGACGCCGGCGATCTTCAGGGCGAAGCCCATGTTCTCGGCGACGGTCATGTGCGGGTACAGCGCGTAGTTCTGGAACACCATCGCGATGTCGCGGTCCTTCGGCGGGATGTCGGTGACATCGCGGTCGCCGATGAGGATGCGGCCCGAGTTGACCTCTTCGAGGCCGGCCAGCATGCGCAGCGAGGTGGACTTTCCGCAACCGGACGGACCGACCAGGACGAGGAACTCGCCGTCGGCGACCTCCAGGTTCAGCTTGTCGACCGCGGGGCGGGTTCCGCCGGGGTAGAGGCGGGTTGCGTTGTCAAAGGTGACGGACGCCATTTGTTCTTCTCCTTCACCGGCAGGTACGTGCCGGACGATCCGTAGTGAATGGAATGAGCGGGGGCTTGGCCCGCACGTCCCGGGAGGACGCAGGTCAAGTATCGCACGCGGACCCGGTCCCCAGAAGTGTGAAAGCGCATTCGCGGGCAAACCGTGTCTGGGGTTTTCTCAGGGTGTCTGACTACCATCGATCTGGTCGCAATCCCGTGCGACCGGGCGGCTTCATCATGCCGCCGCACTCGTTTTCACAAGAGGTTCCATGTCCACCGACGACTCCCGCCCCGAGCTGGCCTCGATCGACCGCCGAGAGGCGGTGCGCGAGAAGGCGCAGCAGGTGCGTGTGCAGCAGTCGCGCGCCCGCCTGGCCCGCCGCTCCGCGCTGGTCGCGGGCGTCGTGGTGGCCGGCGTGGCCGTGACCGCCGTCGTCGCGTGGACCATCTCGGCCACGGCCGGGCGCCCGCAGCTGGAGCCGCTGAACGCGACCGCCGACGGCTTCGCCATCTCGTCGGTCGCCGGCGTGGTCGGGGGAGACCCCGAGGCGCAGGTCGGCGTCGACACGAGCCCCACCCCGGTCGCCGAGGACACCGAGACGCCCACGCCGACGCCGGATGCCACGGCCGACGCCGTGCCTCCCGTCGAGATCCGCGTCTACGTGGACTACCTGTCGCCCGGCGCGCGCGAATGGCAGCTCGCCAACGTACAGCAGCTCTCGGCGTGGGTCGAGCAGGGGGCGGCGACGCTCACCTATCACCCGGTGTCGATGATGGCGGCCAAGTCCAACGGCACCAAGTACTCGCTGCGCGCAGCAGGAGCGGCCGCCTGCATGGCGACCTATTCGCCCGACGACTTCTTCAACTTCAACAACGAGCTGCTCTCGCGCCAGCCCGCCGTCGACTCGGACGGCTACACCGACGCCGAGCTCGCCGACCTCGCGATCGCCTCCGGCGCCGACGACCCCAAGCGCGTGCGCACCTGCATCGAGTCGGGCGACTTCTCGACCTGGGTGAAGGACGCCACTGAGCGCGCCGTCACCGACATCCCCGAGACCGACGGGCTCGCTCTCACCGGCATCCCCATGGTGCTCGTCAACGGCCAGGCCTACGTGGGCGCCCTCGGGGACCCCGCCGAGTTCTCGCAGTTCGTCATGACCAGCGCGAGCGACGCGTTCTACCGCTCGCAGGAGGCGGAGTCGACCGAGTCGCCCGCCCCCTCGTCGTCGCCCAGCCCCACGCCGTAAGCGATCCCACCGCCCGGATAGACTGGGGCGTCCTCGCCGGCTTGGCGCAATTGGTAGCGCACCGTACTTGTAATACGGGGGTTGCAGGTTCAAGTCCTGTAGCCGGCACCGAACGGGCCGTTAGCAATACTGTTTGCAAAACTGCCGTAAAGACAGACGGGCACTCGCATTGCGCGAGTGCCCGTCTGTCTTTACGGCCTTTGGGGGGCCCGAGTGAGTCACATGGTCAGTGGTGATCGTGAAGTTGTGGGTGAAATGACGAACGCGCCCGGTTTTCGGGCGCGTTCGATCGTCTCGTGTGCGGTGGGTGGTGCCGGTGTCGTCGCCGGCGGGTGGCGCTTGGTTGAGTCGAGCTCAGGTTCGCAGGGGAATGGCGAGGGGCCGCGACGTTTGCTCGTGTGCCTTGAGAGTGTGGGCTGCTACTCCTCGGGGGATCGTGAGGTCGCCGTTGCCAGTGGTCTTCGTGTACCGGTTAGCCCAGACGCGGTCTCTGCGGCGGAGGAGGGGGATGCGTGGGGTGGTGCGTGCCTTCTCCTTTTCCTTGTCGCTGAAGAACGCGGCGATCTTCCGGATGTTGTGGTTGACCAGGAGCATGGTGATCATCACTTGGGCGGCCGCGATGCCGCGGACCTTCCGGCGGCCGGCGGTCTCGATGTCGTCGTTGCCCGATGTCTTGAGCTGGCCGTTCTCGGACTCGATGGAGTTGCGGGCGTGATCGTGGAACTGTTCCCATTCCTCGCTGCCGTAGTCGAACGCCTGCGGCGGCGACTGCATCTCGGTGAGATCGAAGGCGGCGGAGTGCTTCGTGCAGATGGTGTCGAGGAACTCTTCCTCGATCTCTTCCGGCTTGACCTCAGGTCGCGCCTTGATGGCGGCGCCGACCATGAGCTCGCGAAGCGGGCAGGTGACTGTCGGTGACTTGCCGAGCGCGGGGCAGCGGAGCATCACCTTCCCGGCGGGGGTCTTTGCCTTCTCTTTGACGTGGAGGCGGTAGTTCTCTCGTTCTTCGAGGCGGGCTCGGTAGGTAGGCCGGTCGATGTTGTCCGCGAGGTACATGGGAGTCGCCTCGAGGTACTCCTTTGGTGTGCTGGGGCAGTAGGCCTCGCCTTCGACGAAGAGGGCACCGTGGTCTCCGCCCTTTACACCCATCCGGTCGGTCCGGTAGTCGGTCGACGGGGTGAACCCGACTTCCAGTGCGGGAACGAGGAGCCGGAACGACTTGCTGTTCGCGAAGTACTGCTTGTCGGCATCGGCGACCCCAGGGGTGAGGGTGGGGTCGATCGTCGCGGCAGTCTGAAGAAGGCGGGTGGCTTCTTCGGCGACCTCCATGTTGGGGATGCTGAGCGACGCGGCGACGACGAGGCCGGGGAAGCGTTTGGAGCCGGCGGCTTCGGAGTCGACGCGGACGGCGAGGTTGGCGACCCATCCCCAGTCGTAGTTGGTGTACTCGCCGCGTCCGGGGGCGGTCTGATCGATCTCGCCCTTCTGGTGGTCGTTGCGTTCGCCCTTGCCGCTCTTGGCGTGCCAGCCGGCGAACGCGTCGACCGGTCCTGGAGCGAGCTGACCGAGGTCGGCGCCCTTCTCGGCCCGAACACGGGCGTTGAGGTGCTTCTTGGAGTAGCCCTTCGTCGTCGGGGTGCCGACGTAGGTCTGGTCGAAGGAGACGTCCATCTGCTTGGAGGCGCGGCGGATCTGCCTCGGCTGCTCCATGAACGACATGTTCAGCATGACTCGGGTGAAGTGATCGAGGCGCGCCTTGTACTTGTCGGCACGTTCCGCGTCGTGTTCCTTCAGGATCCGCTGGATCTGCGTGTGCGTCTTCGACGTGTATCGCTCCTGCGGGTAGGGGTCGACGAGTCGGATGATGCGGTGGAAGGCGCGGACCGTGTTGTTGTACCAGCGGGCGTTGATCGCCGTGTGCGTCGCGAACGCGGTGGCCGGCTTCGACACCCCGAGCAGCGTGCGGGACTGATCGTCGAGGCGGTGCTGCAGGAGCGTGGCCGCGCGACTCATGTGCAGCGGTGCGCCCTCGTGGGTGAGGATGAGCATCGCGGTGAGGAGGGCGCGGAAGGAGATGGCGGCGGGCCTGCCGCCCATCCCGTCGGGGTTGGCGTCTTCGGCGCTCCACCGCTCGAGCTGTTCGAGGACGCCGGACTTCCGGACACGCGACTCGACGAGGGCGACGAGGCCGGGGTCGACGGTCTGCATGTTGCGCCCGCGGCCGACGATCTCCCGTTCGGTGATGCCACCGAACTCGGTGGTGTAGCCGGGGAGGTGGTAGTCGGTGTCGGTGGTGCTCATCGGGCCGCCTCCGTCCCGGTGAGGAGCGCGGTGTAGTCGGCGACCTCGAGGGGTAGGGCGTTCTCGTAGTAGCGGACGAGCGTCTGGAGGTGCTGGATGCCGGAGACCTGCTGAAGCACGGTCACAGGGACGTTGTTGTCGATGTGGTGCATCAGCCAGCTGGTGCGCAGCGCCGCGGGCGTCGGGCGCACCGGTGCGGGGTTGTCGCTGAGGAAGTGCTGGATGACCCGCGGCGGGTACTCGTCGTCGCGGAAGCCGACGAACAGGTTCTCGTCCGCGCTCTCCCGACCCTCGATGCTGCGGAGCAGGGCACGGGACCATGACTGCCGGACGGGAACGCGTCGGGCTCGGTCGCCATGGACGTGGACGAACGTCAGTTCACCGTCGCGAACAATGTCGCCGACGCGGGCGTTGACGATCTCCGCCGAGGTGAGTCC
Organism: Microbacterium sp. T2.11-28; assembly: GCF_950097975.1. GTDB lineage: Bacteria > Actinomycetota > Actinomycetes > Actinomycetales > Microbacteriaceae > Microbacterium. The sequence continues at coordinate 854,121 of NZ_CATNHF010000001.1, read as the reverse complement.
GGCGCCGCCGGCGAGGCCGAGGATCGCCCACGCGTTCTGCCGCTTCAGGAGGGTCGTCCGCGAGTTCGCCCAACTGTGCATGATCGCGATCTGCTTCTTCGTGAACGCGTCGCGGACCTTGTCGCCCTGGAACGGCGCCGTGACGAGGTCGAGGTCTGCGAGGACGCGTCCGACGTGGACGATCTGCTGCGAGGTTCCGTAGCGGTGCGGCACGGAGCTGTTCTTGTGTTCCGCCGCGAGGTAGCGATCGATGTGGCTCTGCGTATAGACGGCCTGGACCGTCAGTTCGATACCCGTGCGCGCCCACACCCAGCAGTGGAAGCGGGCGGTCATCGACATCAGTCGGCGGGTGACGTTGAAGGTGTCGGGCAACATCGAGGCGGCAGTGTCGACCGTGAAAGGGCGCACCTCCGCCCACGCTCCGCGAAGGTCGCGGCTGATCGGTTCGTAGCGGGTGATCATCTTCCACGCGCGGTCGTTGACCCGCGGGTGGTGGTCCCGGATGGCCTCGATGTGGGCGGGAATGTCGGAGAGTCGGTCTTTTCGAGAGTCGGTCATGCCGAGCATGTACGCGGCGACGGAAAAGTTTGCGCACGACCATCTCGAGAGCCAACGACACACGCCGCACCGCCAGCTCTCCAGGCACCCGACGAGTTAGCCCCGCGAGGGCTTCGGAGCTCGCGGCGGCAGGAACCGGTTGATCCGGTCGAGCGACGCCAACTGCTCCAACCCGGCGATCCGAAGCAACTCGTGGGGAGGTGTGCCGAGGGTGAGGTGGGTGAGGAGCCAGGTCGTCCGCATCCGCACGGGACGCACGTCGACCGGAGTGTCGTGCCGGCGATGGAGGAAGTCGGTGACCTGCCCGGGCTGGACTCCACGTCGACGAGGACGGAACAGCCACTGCTCGACCGTCGCGCTCTCGAGCGCGTCCCTCACAGGCTGCTGCCACGCGCGGAGCACTGGCACGACCCGGGGCCGCCCCTCCCACACCTGGATCCGAACCTCATCACCACTCACGTCCACTTCCGAGGTGCGAACGCGCAGCAGCTCCAGCGTCGTCAGCCCGGCACCCAACCCCAACGCCAACAACAACTGAGCATCGAGACGTCGCGCTGGGTGGCCCTGCCGGACCGCCCAGCTCCGCATCGCGGCGATCTCCGCATGCGTGTAGGGCGGAGTCGGTTCAGAACGAGGAATCCGGTAAGCCCGTTCGGCCGGCGGCAGCAGGGCGTCAGCGACGACAACGAGCGCCGAGCGGTACGTCGCGCGCGTCGCGCGCGTCGTGCCCGGCATCCCGCGATGCACGAACTCGTTCACCAGCGGACGACGGAAGATCTCCTTCGCGTCCGGTGCGAGTGCCTTCGTCCGCCACGCCCACAGCGCCATCGCCGTGGCCGCCGACAGAAACTGCCGAGGTGGCCGACTGGAAACGCGAACCGCCGCATTCACCGCCGCGATCACGACAGGTTCCAGGACTTCCCAGTAAGGCAACGCGTGCACCGGCAGGAAGCCAGCGAGCGTAGCGTCGTCGGTCGCTGATGCCGACCGCCTCGAGTCCTCGCCCATCAGGCATCACGTCGGTCGAACTGCGGCGGGCGGAGGAGGCGAGCGATCCGCGTCACGGAGGCGGTCTCGCGCCGCGTGAACTCCACGTTCGGCACACCGCGATCGACCAACAGCACCATCGGCTCACCGATTCGGCACGTAGCGACGACGAGGAGGCGATCCGAGCGAGCCTGCCCTCTCCCGATGAGCACCTCATCGCTCGAGCCAAGCCGGACCGTTACGCACTCATCAATGTCGACGAGGAACCGGCATCCGTCACTCGTCGAGATGACGTACGCGCCCGCGATCACGCCACAGAGATCACTGATCGATGTCGTCTGCATTGCCATCGCGGCCTCCTGATAGGGGTCTGCCCAGGCTAGGAATCGCGAAAGTGCAACTCCACCGACTCACCGACAGCACTGCCGTCACGCTGCGTGTCCACTGACACACCACGCACCGCGCATAGATCCATGGGGCCAACCCCGAACCCATGGAAGGACCGCGCACCACCGTGACCAACGAGGAACTGCACGCGCTCGCCGATGCGCTCCGACAGGCCATCGACGCCCGCGATCAAGAGGGACGGCGGTACTCGGAGGAGGCATCCCGGCTGCTCGCCGACGAACGCGTTCTCTACCCGCGCGCGGTGAAGTGGAGCATGTCACTGCTCGCGTACGAGCAGTTCCACCGGGATACAGGGAGACGCCCCCGTGAGAACACTCGGGCACGCCACACCCTGGGCAAGAATGAACGCCACCTGGGCGAATGGGCGCGGTACCAACGGCGGTTCGAGGATCGGCTCAATGCCTACCAGCTGGCGCGCTTGGAGGTGTCGCCCGCATTCGACTGGGACCCGCGCGGTGCGATATGGGAACGCAGACTGGCCGCTTGCCTGGAACACCAGCGCCGGACAGGCAAACTGCCCACTCACGCGGCATCCGACCCGGTCGAGTTCGCACATGCGCGATGGCTCGGCCGACAACTCCGCAGCCTGCAGACAGGAAGACTCGATCCTCAGCGCGTCGAGGGTCTCAGAACGCTTCTCAGCCCAAATCGCCGGTCAATCTGAGGAGGCAGGACCGTCTGGGTTCGTTCGGAAAGAACGCAGCGGTATCGGAACCATCGACAACGAGCGCCTAGTCCTCAGGCAACATTGCCTTGTGTACTCGCTCGCCGAGCCGCCCGCCGATCAGCGCGGCAAGGACCGCCACCGCCAGCAGCGCCGACACCGCCGCGACCAGAGTCCACGCCCCGATCCAGCCCGCGATCGGATAGCTGATCAGGAAGCAGGCGTGCGACAGCGAGAACTGGGCGGTGTACACGAGGGCGCGGTTGTCTTCGGTCGACGCGGCCAGCAGCAGCCGCGCCGACGGCGTGTTGATGAGCGACGTACCTGCCCCGAGGACGGCCCAGACGACGAGCAGCACGCCCCACGCGCCACCCCCGTTCGTCGCCACGAGGGTGAACACGAGCGCGCCGGTGAGCCCTGCGACGACGACTCCCGCGCCGAGCAGCATCGCGCGGGTGACGCCGACGGCATCCACGATCCGCGGCGTGTTCAGCGCCACCAGGAGCGAGCCGACCCCGTACGCACCGTAGGCGAGGGCGAGCGCGCTGTCGTCGAGCGCGAAGACCCCCTTGATGTAGACGACGCTGTTGACGAGGACGAGCGCGGTGCCCGCGGCGACCACGACGTTCATCAGCATGAGGAAGCGCAGACTGCGCGTACGCGCGAAGACGCGGACGCCCTCGGTCGTGCGCTGCCAGAAGCTGCGTGTCTGCGCGGGGGCCGAGCGCGCCGGGATCGCCGTCGCGAACACGAGCGCGGCCGAGAGGAGGAAGCCGCCGACTGTCGCGGCGAAGAGGTTCGAGTACGAGATGACCGTCAGCAGCGCCGCGGCGACGAGGGGACTCACGATCGCTTCGAGGTCGTAGGCGAGCCGCGACAGCGAGAGCGCCTTGGTGTAGTCCCGCTCGTCGGTGAGAATGCTCGGAATCGTCGACTGGAACGCCGGCGTAAACGTCGCCGACGCGGACTGCAGCAGGAAGATGAGCACGTAGATCTGCCAGACCTCGGTGACGAACGGCAGGCCCAGCGCCATGAGCGCACGCACGAGGTCCGCGCCGATGAGCACGGCTTTGCGGGGGAGTCGGTCGACCGCAGCGGCGACCAGGGGAGCAACCCCCACGTACGCGACCATCTTGATCGTCAACGCGGTCCCGACGACTGCTCCTGCCTCGTCGCTGGCGAGATCGAAAGCCAGGAGCCCGAGCGCCACCGTGAGCATGCCCGTTCCCAGCAGCGCGATCACCTGAGCACTGAAGAGGCGACGATATGACCGATCGGCGAGAACGGAAACGAGCCCGGATCCGACGGCGCTCATGCGTGGTGAGCGGGTCGTTCGTCGACGCTGTGCTCTGCCTGCAGCAGCGCCTCCTTGACGACGCGCAGCGCGTGCTCGTCGACGAGCGAGTAGAACGCGCGGTTGCCGTCCTGGCGCGCGTGCACGAGCCGCGCCCAGCGCAGCTTGGCGAGATGCTGCGAGACGGATGCCGCCGGCCGATCGAGGATGTCGGCCAGGTGGTTCACCGACAGCTCGCCGTCCTTGAGCGCGAGGATGATCCGCACCCGCGTTGCGTCGGACAGAAGCCGGAACACCTCGACCGCGACGTCGACGAGCGGCGTCTCGGGCGACAGCGATTCTTCATGCGTATCTGCGTGCATGCGTAGATACTAACAGGCTGGATCGCATGCGCTATCCGGCAGGCGCTCTGATTGGCAGCGCGATCACGGTTGGTGGTAGTTCTGAGGGCTTGATGACAGTTCAGTGAACGATGTATGGTCAGTGCATGATGACCATTGCCTCTCGTGTTGACGTGATGAATCGGGTGGGGCGGGCAATGGCCGATCCTTCGCGGTCGCGCATTCTGCTGGCGCTGCTGGATGCTCCGGGGTATCCAGCGGAGCTCGCCCGAGAACTCGATCTGACGCGGTCGAACGTGTCAAATCATTTGACCTGTCTACGGGGATGCGGGCTCGTCGTGGCGAGCTCGGAAGGGCGGCGGACACGGTACGAAATCGCGGATCCCCACCTGACCTTGGGCCTTCGGCACCTGTTGGAGGCGGTCGTGGCCGTCGACGAAGGCGCCCCGTGCGCGGATGAGCATTGCGAGTGCTGCGCATGAGCGAGGAGTGCTGCGGTCGGGATGAGGCGCGACCTTCGCCGCTGGTCGGACGCGTCGAGATGACTCGCCCCGCCCGAGGTGGGGATGCGTGCTGCGGTCCGAACGTCACCGACGGGTGTCCTCAAGTCGTGGTGGATGTCGGTGACGCCTGCTGTGGTCCTGATATCGTCGCGCGCGCGGCGGGTCCGGAGATGCCGGACGAGCTGCGGGCGGCGTGGTGGCGTGACTTGGCGCTGCTGCCGTCGGCGTTGTCGGGAGTGTTCCTTCTAGTCGGCTACGTGCTCGAGTGGAGCGGGGTGCAGGTGCCGGCGCTGGTGTTCCAGTGGCTGGCGTTGCTCGCGGGCGCATACACGTTCGTTCCCGGCGCGCTGCGTCGTCTCATGCGGCGGCGGTTGGGTGTCGGGCTGCTGATGACGATCGCCGCCGTCGGGGCGGTGCTGCTCGGTCATGTCGGAGAAGCGGCCACGCTGGCGTTCCTGTTCTCGCTCGCCGAGGCGTTGGAAGACCGGGCGATGGACCGGGCGAAGGAGGGTCTGCGCGCGCTGCTCTCGCTCATCCCGGACACGGTCCGAGTGTCGCGTCTGGCCGGTGAGGCCACGATTCCCGCGGTCGAGGTGCGCGAGCTCGATATCCTGGTCGTTGGGGCGGGGGAGCGGGTGGCGACCGACGGTGTCGTCGTCGAGGGTCGATCGAGCGTGGACACGTCCGCGATCACGGGCGAATCGATCCCGGTCGAGGTCGGGCCGGGGGATGCGGTCGCCGCCGGATCCGTGAACGGATCGGCGACGCTCCGCATCGAGGCGACGGCCGACGGACGCGACAACTCGCTGACGCAGATCGTGACACTCGTGGAGCAGGCCCACGCCCGCAAGGGCGAGCGCGCCCGGCTCGCCGACCGAATCGCGCGTCCGCTCGTGCCCGTCGTGCTGATCGCGGCGGCCCTCGTCGCCCTGTTCGGCTTCGTTGTCGGCGATCCCGAGACGTGGATCGAACGGGCCCTCGTGGTTCTCGTCGCCGCGTCGCCGTGCGCGCTGGCGATCGCGGTGCCGGTGACGGTGATCAGTGCGATCGGGTCGGCGTCGAAGTTCGGCGTCGTCATCAAGTCTGGTGAGGCGTTCGAACGGCTCGGCACCATCCGGGCGGTCGCGTTCGACAAGACCGGCACGCTCACCCGCAACGAACCCGCCGTCGTTGAAGTTCGGACGGTGGATGGCCGGTCCCGCGACGACGTCCTCCGGTGGGCGGGTGCGGTCGAGGCGGCCAGCACCCATCCGCTCGCGTCCGCGATCATCGCTGCCGCCCCGTCGTCGACCCTCGCGGTGGACGTCGTCGAGGACGCCGGACACGGCATCCGTGGCACCGTCGACGGTCGGGCGATCCGAGTGGGCAATGTGCGGTGGCTGGATGCCGTGACATTGCGATCAGAGGCCGACAGGATGGCCTCGCAGGGCATTACCGTTGTCGTGGTCGAAGCCGACGGCGCGATCGCCGGCCTCATCGGCATCCGCGACGAACTACGCCCCGAGTCGGCGGAGACCGTGCGGATGCTCCATGCCCAGGGCATCGACACGATCATGCTGACCGGCGACAACAGCGCCACCGCGCACGCCCTCGCCCGCGACGCCGGGATCACCGACGTCCGCGCCGAGCAGCTCCCCGCCGACAAGGCCGCCGCGATCGACACGCTCACCCGTACCCGGCCGACCGCGATGGTCGGCGACGGCATCAACGACGCCCCCGCGCTCGCCACCGCCACCGTCGGCATCGCGATGGGAGTGAAGGGATCGGCCGCGGCCATCGAGTCCGCTGACGTCGCGTTCACCGGACACGACCTCCGCCTCATCCCCGGCGCGCTCGCGCACGCCCGACGCGGCCGGCGCATCATGACCGCCAACATCGTCCTCGCGCTCGCTATCATCGTCGGCCTGTTCCCGCTGGCCCTGTTCGGCGTGCTCGGGCTCGCCGGCGTCGTCCTCGTCCACGAAATCGCGGAAGTCATCGTCATCCTCAACGGCGTCCGCGCAGCACGGCGTACGGCGCCGTCGGCTTCTACAGTTGGCGTGAGACCTGTTCCCCACATGGTGGCGTGACCCGGCGGCGCCGGGAGCATCAGCGCGCTGGGTTACCATGGAAGCGATGATTCTCGCATCGCGCACCCGAGCAGCGATGCTGAGTGAGCGACTGCTGATAACGAGAATCGTGACCAGCGTCGCGCTCGCGCTCCTACTCCTTCTCGGCGTGGTCGGACTCGGTCATAGCGGTCCGGCTGAGGCGGGCGATGCCGCCGCGAGTGTACTCATGGTCGACGAGGCGCTCGGCAGCACATCGGCCACAGCCACGACGCCTGTCCCCGCCAGCTCCGACGCTGAGTCCTCGGGGATACTGTGCGCGATCGGCCTGTTCTGCGGGGTCATGGCGTTGCTGTTCCTGCGCCGCCGGCTCAGCCACCCGCAGCAGGCCCTCGTGACGGCCCGCGAACACGCGCGGCGTATCGTTCCGGTCTCCGTCACCCGGCGCGTTCCCACACCTTCACTGACTGGTCTCGGCATCTCCCGTACGTGACGCGTGCGGCGTGGCTCCCGATGGGGCTGATCGCCACTCACGTCGTCATGTCCGTCGAATGCCGGGAGTCTCATGTACCGCCGCCATCGTGGTGCGCTCGCGCGCACCCATTTCCACCGCCGCGCGTTGCCCTTCGCTGTCATCAGCATCACTGCACTTCTCATCTCGGGCTGCGCGCCCATCGGGGGAGTCGATCAGGGGTACACCCCGCCGGACGGTGCCGGCGTCGTGTCGGTGGACGGGCGCATCTTCGAGATCGCTGCCGACGAGCGCGGCGAGCCGGTCGCGTTCTCCGGAACGAGTGAGCACGGCGATGCGATCGACAGTGCAACCTTCAAAGACCGCGTGTATGTCGTCAACTTCTGGTACGCGGCGTGCGGCCCGTGCCGGGTTGAAGCGCCTCTACTGGAGGAGGTGTGGCAGAAGTACCAGCGCGAGAAGGTGGGATTCGTCGGCGTCAACATCTACGACCAGCCCGGAACCGCTGCTTCGTTCGCCGAGCAGTACGGCATCACCTACCCGAGTGTGATCGACGTCAACGATGGCGCGGTGAAGCTGGCGTTCGCCGCCGTCACGCCGATTCAAGCGACGCCCACGACACTCGTAATGGATCGGCAGGGTCGGGTCGCTGCCCGCATCATCGGCGAACTGCCGTCGGCATCGATCCTCGACACGCTCGTCAAGGACCTCCTGGCGGAGGGCGAGTGAACTCCGCCTTCGTGATCTTCGACGGAGCACTCGGGGTCGCGGTCCTGATCGCAGCACTGGCAGGGCTCGTGTCGTTCGCCTCGCCCTGCGTTCTCCCGCTCGTGCCGGGCTATCTCGGCTACATCGGGTCGACCAGCAACGGTCATCCGGCCTCCCGTCCTCGCCTCCTCGTGGGCGTCGGACTGTTCGTGGGTGGCTTCACCCTCGTGTTCATGACCGTCACCATCCTCGGAGGCGTACTGGGGCGATTCTTCCTCGAGTACGCGAACGTGCTGACCCGCGTGCTCGGCGTCATCGTCATCGTGCTGGGGCTCCTCTTCGTCGGTGCCTTCCCGAGGGCGCAGCGGACGTTCCGTCTTCGGTCGACCGTGCGCAGCGGCCTGTGGAGCGCTCCGCTACTCGGTATCGCGCTCGGCATCGGGTGGACGCCCTGCATCGGCCCGACACTTGCCGCGATCATGTCGGTCTCCTGGAACCTCGGCGACCCGGCGCGTGCGGCCGTGCTGGGGCTCGCCTACTCCCTCGGGCTAGGCCTGCCGTTCGTGGTTATCGCGCTGGGGCTGAACTGGGCGATGAAGTCCGTGGAGCGTGTCCGGCGCCACATCCGTCTCATCAACATCGTGGGCGGGGCCCTCCTCATCCTTCTCGGGCTCCTGATGGTCACCGGGCTGTGGGGGATGCTGATGTCCGCACTCCAGGGGGTGATGCTCGGTGTCACACTTCCGCTCTGACCCGCTCCGCCCCGACGATCACGTCGACGAGGCGCCCGAGGCCACAGCGACCGGCCCGCGCCTCAACGCCGCGGGGTGGGCGCGATGGGTATGGCGTCAGATCACGAGCATGCGTACGGCCATCGTGCTCCTGCTCATGCTGGCGCTCGGTGCGATTCCAGGCTCGCTCGTTCCGCAACGGACCGCCGATCCCAACGGCGTCATCCAGTACTACAAGGACAACCCGGAGTGGGCGAGGATCCTCGACCAGCTCCAGTTCTTCGACCTGTACGGGTCCTTCTGGTTCTCCGCCATCTACACCCTGCTGTTCGTCTCACTGATCGGCTGTGTGATTCCGCGCGCGCGACACCATTACCAGGCGCTGCGGTCGCAGCCACCGCGGACTCCTGCGCGCTTCACGAGGCTCGAGCACCACCGTGCGGCCGTTATCGACGGTGGCGGCGACCCGGAGACAACGGCCCGGGATGCCGTCGACTTGGCACAGCGTCTGGCGCGGAGTCGTCGCTACCGGGTGGCGCGCTACGACCGGCCGGGTTCGTGGTCGGTGTCCGCAGAACGCGGCTACGGCCGGGAATCCGGAAATCTCGTCTTCCACATCGCGCTCGTCGGCGTCCTGGTCTCGGTGCTCGGTGCCAGCGGGTTCACGTACACGGGGCAGCGCGTCGTCGTCGAAGGCACGACCTTTGTCAACGCGATGAGCGACTACTCCTCTTTCACCCCGGGACGATTCGTGGACGGTAGCCGGCTCCAGCCGTACGCCATGACGCTCGACACTTTCGACGTGCGGTACGAGCTGCCGGGCACCCCGGGTGCCGGTCAGGCGGGCGACTTTTCAGCCAACGTCACGATCCGTGGTCCGGGGATGCCCGCCGAGCGGGTCGAGAGCATCCGAGTCAATCATCCGATCACCGTCGGCGACGAACGCATCTACCTGCTGGGCAACGGATACGCCCCCACGATCACGGTCAGGAACGCGGCGGGCGACGTCGTGTACTCCGATGCACTTCCGTTCCTGCCACAGGACTCGTTCATGACGTCACTCGGCATCATCAAGGTCCCGGACGGACTGCCGGAGCAGATCGGTCTCGTCGGTTTCCTCTACCCGACGCGTGGCGAGCTGGCCAGCGGAGCGCTGACCTCTATCTACCCCGATCTCGTCGATCCCGTCGTGACCTTCAATGTCTATGTCGGTGATCTCGGCATCAATGACGGAACGCCGCGCTCCGTCTACGTGCTCGACACCTCTGGAATGGATCAGCGCACCGGTGCGGACACCGGCGTGAAGTCCCTCGAACTGTCACCCGGCGACACCGTGGACCTCCCCGACGGGTGGGGCACCGTGACGTTCGAGGATGCGTCGGAGGGGACCGACCCGATGTCGTCGGTGAAGCGCTTCGCGTCTCTGCAGATCCAGCACGATGCCGGCGCCACGTGGGTGCTCGTGTTCGCGATCATCGCCACCTTCGGCCTGATCGTCGCACTTCTCTTCCCGCGCCGTCGCGTCTGGGTCCGCGCGCGTGTCGAAGGCGATCGCGTCGCCCTCGAGTACGCGGCTCTGGCGCGCGGCGACGACCCCAACCTCGGTGACGCCCTGGACCGCTTCCGCGCCGATCATCTCGCTTCCCTCCCTACCCGCCATTCGAGTTCAGAAGGAACCCCATGAAGACACCTGCCAAGGTGACGATCATCGTCATCGCCGCACTCATCGCCCTCGGTATCGGCGCGATCCTCATCACGATGATGAACCAGCCCACCGCTCCCGCGCCCGAGAGCAGCAGCGACGGCGCCCTGCCGGGTACGCGCAGCAACACGCATGTCCTCGACGACGCCGGTGCCGATGCTCCGACGCTCGTCGAGTTCCTCGACTTCGAGTGCGAGGCCTGTGGTGGGCTCTATCCCGTGATCGAGCAGGTGCGCGAGCAGTACCGCGGCGACATCAACTTCGCCATCCGCTACTTCCCTATCCCGTCGCACCTCAACTCGATGAACGCCGCCATCGCCGTCGAGGCCGCCGCGCAACAGGGACAGGTTGAGGAGATGTACAGCCGGATGTTCGAAACGCAGGCCGAGTGGGGCGAGAAGCAGACGTCGGAGGCGGAGCGCTTCCGTGGCTTCGCGGAGGAGCTCGGCCTCGACATGGACGCCTTCGATGCCGCGGTCGCCGACCCGGAGACGCAGGCCCGGGTCGAGATGGACTATGCCGAGGGCCTCGACTGGAACGTGGAGGGAACACCGACCTTCTTCCTCGACGGCGAGAAGCTGGAGCTCACGCAGCTGACCGACCTCACCGATGCTCTCGACCGCGCCATCGCCGGCTGACACAGCCCGCCCGATCACCGCCCGCGGACAGCGGCGCGTACCGCTGGCCGCCGCGGTTCCGATCTCCGCCGTCGGCGGGCTGGCACTCGACGGCGCGTTTCCCGCGCTCGCATGGTGGCCGCTGGCGTTCCTCGGAGTGGCTGCCGGGCTCCTCACCCTTGCGGGGCGTGGAGTGGGCGGCGCGCTCCTCGTGGGGGGAGTGTTCGGCGCGGTCTTCCATCTCACTCAGCTGGTCTGGGTCGGCGGCTTTCTCGGTCCGGTTCCGTGGCTCGCGCTCGCGACGTTGGAGACGGCGCTGTTCGCCGTGGGAGCCGCCGCCATTGCCGTGGTGTATCGCGGTCTGGACCGAGTCTCGATGGGACGCGGAAGACCGATCATCGTGGCCGCCGGAGTCGCGACGGTGTGGACTGGTCGTGAAGTCCTGATGGGCGCGTGGCCGTATGGAGGCTTTCCCTGGGCGCGGATCGGGACGAGTCAAGTGAATGGCCCCTTCGCCGAACTCCTGTCGTGGGTCGGCGTGACCGGCCTGACATTCCTCGTCGTGTTGACCAGCGCGCTCGCTGTCGAGGTCGTGCGGCTGCGGAGTCGCTTCCGTGCTCGAACGATCTCGATCACCGCGATGGCGTTGGTGTCGTTCGCCGTCGTCCCGCAGTTCCCGACGACGCCCGCGGGCAGCATCCGCATCGGGTGGGTGCAGGGGAATGGCCCGACGGCATACTTCGATACCGCGAGCGACGGAGAGATCCTCCGTGCTCAGCTCAGCGCAACCGAACGGCTGCGAGGCGAAGATCTCGACCTCGTGGCGTGGCCGGAAGGGAGCGTGGACAGCGACCCCCTCGCAGACGGGGTGACAGCCTCAACGCTCGACACGCTCTCGGACGCTATGGGCGCGCCGCTTCTGATCAACGCCGCAACGCAACGCGGCGAGAACACGTTCAACACCTCCCTCCTCTGGCAGCCCGGCATCCCGCCGCAGCATCATGACAAGGTCAACCCGGTGCCGTTCGGAGAGCGTGTGCCGGACCGCTGGTTCTACGAGCGCATCGCACCCCAGTTCATCGACCTCATCCGCCGCGAATACACCCCGGGTATGCTCCCGCCCGTCGTCACCGTCGACGCGAGCACCGTCGGACTCGCGATCTGCTTTGACGTCATCTACGACGCCGTCATCTACGACGGCATCCGAGATGGCGCGGAGGTGTTCGTTTTCCAGACGAACAACGCCGATTTCCGCGGGACCGACGAGAATCTTCAGCAAGCCGCGATCGCGCGAATGCGCGCGATCGAGACCGGTCGTGCCGTTGTCAATGTCTCCACCGTCGGCACGAGCCAGGTGTTCGCTCCGGACGGCGCCGTTCTCGACTCGGCAGCGCCCGATACGGTCGCGGCCGCTGTCGCCGATGTCGAACTTCGCACCGGCGCGACCCTCGCGGCTCTCATCGGCCCGTGGATATCACCTGTCGTCGTCGGCCTCGGCGCGTTGACCCTCGTCGTCGCCCTCCTGTACTCCGCTCGTACTCCCGACGCCACATTACTTCGAACTCGAGAGAAGAGCTCCCATGTCCATGCCTGAGCCCGATCCTGCGTTGCCCCGCCGATTCCTCGGCGACCGCGCGCGTCTGCGCTTGTTCGCGCTCACTGTGATCATCACCGCCGTCGTCGTCGTCATCGACCAGGTGTCGAAGGCGGTCGCTCTCGACACTCTGTCCGAGTCGACGCGCCGACCGCTGCTGGGTGACCTGCTCGGGTTGCAGCTCGCGTTCAATCCGGGCACGATCATGTCGTTCGGATCCGGTTCGACCTGGATCTTCACGGCTCTCGCCACCGTCGCGATGCCGGTCGCTTTCATCGCCGCGAGCAAGGTGCGCACCGCCCGGTGGGCGTTCGCGATCGGGCTTCTGTGGGGTGGTGCGATGGGCAACCTCATCGACCGGCTCTTCGCCCCGCCGGGCTTCGGCGTCGGCCATGTGATCGATTTCCTGGCCTATGGCAACCTGTTCATCGGAAATCTTGCTGACGTCGCGCTTGGCGTCGGCCTCGGACTCGTCCTGCTTTTCATGTCGCGCCGGTCGCGCGGAGCCTCAGAGAATCGAGGCGAGCACGTTCAGCCGGAGCTGAGCGAGTACCGCGACGATCGCGAGTGACACGATCGCCACCAGTGGCAACCAAGGCCAGACCGATTCACCGACCTTCTTCGCGCGAGCGCCGTACACCCCGCGGCGCAGGTGCCGCCCCGAGACCGTGAGGAAGAGCGGGATGGTGGTCACCCAGACGACCATGCACCAGGGGCACAGGGTCCCGAGCACGTAGATGCTCTGCGAGATCAACCACGCCACGAAGACGACCGCACCTGTGACGCCGACATGGAACGCCACCCAGAACCATCGGGTGAATCCCGGCGTCGCCAGCACGGCGACCCCGACACAGAGGACGAGGGCGAACCCGACGAGCCCAAGGTACGGGTTGGGGAAACCGAACACGGCCCCCTGAGGACTGTCGAGATTGGCGGAGCACTGCACGAGCACCGAAACGTCGCAGCTCAGCACCCCCTGCGGATTCTGCAGCTTCTCGATCTTCTCGATCGACAGCGCGAGCGAAGCCATCAACCCAATGAGCCCCGTGGCGATGAGGAACGATGCGAAGAGGGTTTCGCGAGAGTCGGTTCTGTCATTGAGCACGGCTGACCTCCGGAATGACGCGGGGGATGCTGATGAACGAGCCCGCTGCGACGCTGACGATGGCGGCCACGATGTGTGCCACGATCCAGAGGTCGCCCAAGAAGGAGAGGGGGAAGACAGGATTCCACAGAACGGCAACAGCGATCATCGGCGGGAGCCACCACCACTGCCTTGCGGGTACCGCGAACCACGCGATGATCACGGCGAGGATCGCGACGATGAATCGGATGATGGATGCGCCTGCCTCGCCGATGTAGATGATTCCGACGAGCAGGGTGGCTCCGAGAATCAGCCCGGGGAGGAGCGCGTTGCGCTGCCGTTCGGACGGGACGGGAGGTCGTTTCGTCATGAGGGGTGTTCGTCCGCTCTCTCAGTGGGTGGAGTATCGGCTGCATTGAGCCGTGCGAGGTAGGTGTTGTAGGCGTCCAACTCGGGATCGCCATCGCGATCCACACGCTGATCTCTGGCCGCGTCGCGTCGCGTGTCGTCTCGGAACCATCGGTGCAGCAGATAGATCAGAATCAGGACAGTCGGTCCTTCTCCGTAGCCCCAGGCGAGTCCGCCGGCGACGCCCTGGTCGGCCAGCGGATCGATGCCCCACGCGCTGGGTGGGTTTGCGAACGTGTCGAGGAGCAGGCGAGTGCTCATCATGATGATGACGCCGAAGAACGCATGGAGAGCGATCTCGATGAAGACGTCGAGGATGCCCGCGACGTGACCGTGGCGCACGGGGAGGGGATCATCCGACAACACCGGTAGGTGGAAGAGCACCCCCGCCGCGAGGAAAGCCGTCTCAAGAGCAACATGTCCGCCCTCCCAGCGGAGCGCGTTGTCGGCGATACCCGCGAAGTACAGCCCGTAGTAGCTCATGAGGAACGTCGTGACGGTCACTGCCGGGTGCAGCAGCACGCGGGCCCACCGAGACCGCAGCCCCCCGAGGGCTGCACGCTGCACGAGACCGCCTAGACCCCGGTGCGGCACCGCTCGCAGGAGGAGCCGTCCCGGCGACCCCCACACGAGCAGCGGCGGCACGGCGATCATCAGAGTGAGTTGCTGGAACATGAAGACGGAGAACAACTGCTCCCCGTAGGCATCGAGCTCGGTGCCGGTCACGAGCACGATGAGCGTGCATCCGGCGACGAAGAGCAGCGTTCGGGTCATCGACCAGCGCACCCCTCGTCGGCGCACCCGGATCACAGCGAGCACGTACAGCGCTGCCAGGCAGATCGCGAAGACGCTCAGCAACGAAACGCTGTGCACCTCGAGTTGCAGCATCGATGCAATGGTGGGCGGATCGGAAGGGTGGGGAAGAGCAGCCCGCGTCGCCCACGCGGGCTCAGGCATCATCCGAGAGGGACTCCGCCTCTTCCTCTCGCATGCGCTTCTTGTGGATGGATCCGAGCCGGAGGACAAGCACGAGTCCGAAGACGAGCACGATGGCCATGCCGATCGCCGCCAGCAGCGGGAAGGAAGCGGTGCCGTCGACCGCCGGCGGGTGCACGTCCGCGGCGTAGGCGGGCACCGTTGCCATCACCACCGAGCCGATGACGACGGCGAATGAAGCGATGATCCTCGCCAGAAGTGATGGTCGCACGGAGATCCTTTCATCTTGCGCAGAGGGGCGCAGGGTTGTCGGCAGTATCAGTGTCACGGTCGCCCCATGATGTGCTGCGCGATGATCGTCGCGTCGTTCCAGACCCCGGCAATCGTCACGGACTCGGGGCGACCGAACCTCGGGATGCCCGCGACGAACAGCCCCGGGATGTCGGTGAGCGTGGCGCGGCGGGGCTGTGGCGTCGCGCCGGCGAGCCACTCGTCACCGGGGTGGTATCCAGTAGCGAGCACAACCGATGTCGGCGACGCCACCGAACCGTCGGCGAACCTCACGCGAGCGCCATCCGCGTGGACGACGCCGGACGCCAGGGTCACGCCGCTGCGGCGGAGCGCTGCGAGGTTCGGGCCATGGACAGGTTCACGGTGAGCGGCGCGGGGGGCGAACCGGGGTGGACGGCCCGCACGGGGCGCGCGCCCTCGGTCTGCGCGTATGACACGCGGTGTACGCGTCGCGAGGGTGACCCGGTGAGTCGCAGACAGTTCATGCGCCAGTCGCACGCCGGCATTTCCGCCGCCGACGATCAGGACGTCGCCGCGGGGGATCTGGTCGGGCGACCGATAGTCGTGACTGTGAAGAACGATGCCAGGCACAGCCAGGTATGACGCCCACGACGGGCTCGCTGGACGCGAGGTCGCTCCCGTGGCGCAGACGACGTTGCGGGTCTGGACAATGCCCGCCGATGTCGAGAGGAACAATGTGGTGCCGCTGCCGGAATGCTCGACGCTGGTAGCCCGCACATTCCATCGCGTCTCCACTCCGAGGGCGGCTTCGACTGCAGAGAGATAGTCCGCCATCTCGTCGGCCTGAATCCGTCGTCGCTGGTCGCCGGGTAGCGGACGCCACGGGAACGCACTGTGGCGGGCGTCGCTCAGTAGTTCCAGAGTGGCGCGTCGATCGCGCCAGCTGCGCAGGTGGAGACTGGGCGCGCCGTCGATGACGATGAAGTCGCGTTGGGGCTCAAGTCCCTCGGCGCGCAGGGCCGCGGCGACGGCGAGTCCCGCCTGACCCGCACCGACGATAATCACGCGACGATAAGAGAGTCCTGGTGGCGCGAGCATCATGAGCCGCCACCAGTCGACACGGCGGCGGACGCGAGCCTGGCCGGCCCGTCGTCATCGGAAGCTGTCGTCAGGCGGCCCTCATCGATCAAGACGATGATGAATGCGATGGCAAGGGCTAGTGAGGCGATCGCTGCGATCAGCACGATCACCATGAGTCGGGTTCTCATTCAGGTTCTCCAAGGACGGGGACGACACGAAGGGGCCGGCGACTGCCGGCTTGGACCTGCACGATGGCAGGCGTGTCGAACTCAGGTCCGAGAGAGGTTTAGTTCCGTGAGGGACGGGCACCGCGCGAGCATCTGCACCGGCGGGTCGACGATCGCGACGCGATGGCGCCTCACACGGAGCACACTTTCCACTGAGCGCGTGCGGAGCACACGTCGAACCGCCGCGATGATCACGAGCCCACAAAGGACCCCGAGCAGGCAGAGTGCCGCACCGACGGCATCCGAAGACAGGATGGACGACGTCACGCTCGCTGCGTGCGCCCCGACCTCTTCGTCCCCGATCACGCTTTCCGGCGAGTCCAATGACGCCATAGACACCGTCACATCAGCGTCGGCGCCTAGGCCGTGAAAAGTAGTCGAGATGCCCAGCAAGAGTAGAAGACCGAGCGCCACGCTGAGAATGGTCCGCATTATCAGTTTGATGGACTCAACCCTGCCGCGATGCGGTGGCCGGATCGGGGAATCCATCAGTCGTAGCCTACTCTGCACCCGCGCTGGGGACCGCCAACAGCGACTGCCGACGGGACTGATCGTGCACTTTTGTCGCTCTTTTCCTTGTTACTGTGACCGGCATCATCACAAGTGAGGAGCCGCGCGTGCGTTCCACCCCTGCCGGGTCGTCCGACGATTGCGGTTGCGCGCCGTCCGAGCGTGAACTCCAATCGCTCGGTGCCGGGCGGCTCTTGTCGCGTCGTAGCGCCATGGGAGTAGGAATCGTCGGACTCGCCACCGCGGGTCTCGCCGTGTCAGCTCCGGCGTGGGCGGCGACGTATCCATCGTGGGACGACGTCGAGCGAGCGAAGGCGAGCCAAACAGCCAAGGCACGCGAGGTCTCACGTATCGAATCGCTCATCGACGGTCTCGCTGCCGATGTTGCGGCGAAGCAATCTGAGGCTGAACGGCTCTCCGGTGAGTACATCGCGGCGCTGGAGGCGTTCGAGGAGGCTTCGGACCGCGCCGAGTCGCTTCGGGAGCAAGCGGATGCGGAGCGGGATCGTGCGGCAGTCGCGGCCGACAAGCTGGGCCGGCTCGCCGCGCAGCAGTACCGGATGGGTGGGTCAGACACGACGTTGGAACTGTTCTTCTCGGGATCCGCGGTGGCTGCCGAAGACCTTCTGTCGAAGCTCGGCACGATGGAGAAACTCGTCGATGCGAATCGAAGCGTCTACGCCGACGCGGTGGGCGCGAGAGATAACGCGCAGAACCTCTCGAATCAGGCCGACATCGCGCGCGTCGAACGCGACCGCCTTCAGCAAGCCGCCGAAGCCACCATGCTCCGTGCCCAGGAGGCAGCCCGCGCAGCCCAGGAAGCGCTCGAGGCGCAGGCCGAGCGACTCGACACCCTCGAGTCTCAACTGGCTGCCCTTCGCGACGCGACCGCCACCACGATCGCCGAGTACCGGGACGGTGTCGAAGCACGCCGCAGGGCCCGCGAAGCCCGTCTACGTCGAGAACGTGAGGAGGCCGAACGACGTGCTCGCGAGGAAGAGCGGCGTCGACGCGAACAGGAGGGTGCCGGAGACGGCGACAGTGGGACGCCCGCCGGCGAGGTACAGCCGTCCGGATGGGTGCGCCCGACCTACGGCGGAGTCAGCGGGCATTTCGGTGCGCGAGGGACGATCTGCTCGAACGGATACTGCACCTCCAGCGGTCACAGGGGAACCGACATGTACGCCGGCTGCAGCGCGCCCATGTTTGCGGCTGCGGCCGGCCGTGTCGTCTTCGCGGCGTACAACGGCGCGTGGGGCAACTACCTGAAGATCGACCACGGTGGCGGCATCATGAGCGCGTACGCCCACATCAAACCGTCGGGTTTCGCGGTCCGATGGGGCGCCACCGTTCGCGCGGGCGAAACCGTCGCCTACGCAGGCAACACGGGCGCCTCGACCGGGTGCCACGTCCACTTCGAGATCTACCGCAACGGCACGCGCATCGACCCCGCCCCCTTCCTACGCGCGCGGGGCGTGCGCCTGTGACGGGGCGGCTCGCCCGACCATGGGTGAGAATGGGCTCATGACTCTGTCCCGGCCGGCACGTGTAGCGCGCGGCGCTCTCGCGGCAGGCATGGCGACATTCACCGCGCTTCTGTCTCACCTTGCGGGTGGCGGAGTCATGCCGGGATGGCTTGGAATCGCTGTGCCGCTCTTGCTCGCCACGATGGTGTGCACACTGTTGACCGGGCGGCGGGTGTCTATCGTCCGTCTCGGCATCGGCGTCGGCGTCAGTCAGGTCCTCTTCCACTTCCTTTTCGTGCTCGGAACCATTGCCCCCTCCGGACAGGCGGTCGTCGCGCACCACGCGGGCACGCCCTTGATGCCGCCGGCGTCGGAGCCGATGCACGAGCATCTCGCTCCGACCATGTGGGTCGGCCACGCGGTGGCGGCGGTCGTCACCACGCTCGCGCTCTGGTCGGGCGAGCGCCTCGCCGCCGTGCTGCGGATGCTCGCGGGTCGCGTCGCCGCATGGCTACGTCGGCTCGTCCACGAGCTGATCACCAGCGTCCGTGCACCCCGCCGCGCTGTGCGAGCGGTCGGCCGTCCGTCGCACGCTCCGCTGAGTCGGCACGCATCTTCGCTGTCGCGCCGCGGTCCGCCGTTCCCCGCAGCAGCCTTCTGACCTTCACCCCGCCGCGCATCTGAGCCGCGTCGGGGATTTCACCCGCGCGCTTGGCGATTCTGCGCGCGGCTCTTACCCGAGTGTGCGCGGGGTTCTCGCGCACGGCACGAAAGGTCTGTGACACGTGCACAGAAGAACGAAATCACTGCTTGTACTTGCGACCGCCGCTGCGATTCTGACCACCCAGACCGCGCCTGCGTTCGCCCATGAAGATCTCCTGTCGAGCTCCCCAACTGAGAATGAAAGGTTCGCCGAGGCTCCTTCCCAGATCGAGCTTGTGTTCACCGACGAAGTTCTCACTGTCGGAGCCGTCATCGTCGTCGTAGACGAGAGTGGGAAGGACTGGGCTGAGGGAGACCCTGTCATCGACGGTGCGACCGTGGTCGTCCCGGTCGCCGCGGACATGCCCGCGGCGGGCTATCAAGTGCGTTGGCGGGTCGTGTCCGGCGACGGGCATCCGATCAGCTCACTCATTCCGTTCACCGTCGGCGACGGCCAACCCTTCACGCAGGTATCGACCGGCTCGCCGCCAGACTCCTCGGTCGAAGTCGCTGGCGACGTCAGCACAGACGCGGCGCCGCTCGCGTTCTGGCAGGTGCTTCTCATGGGGGCAGCAGGAGCCGTCCTCGCGGTGTCGATCTACGTCGCCATCGTCTACACCCGTCGTCGCGCCGCCACGCGCGCGAGCGGCCACCACTCATGAATCTCACGAACTCCACGAATCGAAAGGCTTCTCATCACATGAACGCTCGCAAGCTCACAATGGTCGGTCTCGCGGTTGGCGTCGCCGGCTTGATCCTCTCTGGATGCAGCGCTGGGGCCGCGCCAGCGCCGTCGACAACTTCACTGCCGGCGGGGGACAGCGTCACAGTCACCGACGCCTGGGTCAAGAGTGCGGACTCAGGGATGACAGCCGGGTTCGGGCTCATCACGAACCCCGACGCTGACACTGACGCGACTGTCGTCGCGGTCACGACGCCGGCGGCACCGGTCGCCGAGCTTCATGAGACCGTCGAGGACGAGACGGGAACGATGGTGATGCGACCCATTGAAGGCGGCTTCACCATCCCGGCCGGAGGAGAGTTCCCGCTGTCCCCGGCCGGCAATCACCTGATGCTCATGGAAATCTCGGAGCCGCTCACGGCGGGCGCGGAAGTGCCTTTCACGCTCGAGTTCTCCGACGGGTCCACGCTCGACTTCTCCGCGGTCGTGAAGGACTACTCCGGCGCGAAC
Source organism: Microbacterium sp. T2.11-28 (assembly GCF_950097975.1). Lineage (GTDB taxonomy): Bacteria > Actinomycetota > Actinomycetes > Actinomycetales > Microbacteriaceae > Microbacterium. The sequence continues at coordinate 833,637 of NZ_CATNHF010000001.1, read as the reverse complement.
GAGAACTACGTCGGAGACGACTCTGGCGGGATGGACATGGGAGACGGCGACGAATGAGTGACACGGATCACGGCCGCACGCCGGGTCCGCCGACGTCGAGCCGGCGACAGTTCCTTCTCGGGGGAGCTGTCGCCGGCATCGGCGCCGCCGCGGCGATCGGCGCCGGCTACGCCATCTCCACTTCAGGTGACCCAGAGCCCGAGCCTGTGGCCGACGTCCCGCGCGAACTCAACGGCACGGCGACGATCCCGTTCGACGGAACCCATCAAGCCGGCATCGCGTCAGCTCCCGCCGCGCACGGACTTTTCGTCGGCCTCGATCTCGCCGAGGACGTCGACCGCACGCGTCTCCGGCAGATGATGCGACTCTTGTCCGACGATGCGTCGCGACTGACTCAGGGGAGGCGGAGCTCGCCGCAACCCCCGCGCGGCTCACCGTCACGTTCGGATTCGGACCAGGGTTCGTGCGGCGCGCGGACGGCGACGCACCAACCTGGCTTCGCCCACTTCCAGCATTTTCTATCGACAAACTGCGCGACGAGTTCTCGCACGGCGACCTCCTCATCCAGGTGAGCGGGGACGAGCCCATGAGTGTCGCGCACGCCGCACGCATGCTCTTGAAGGACACACGTGCGTTCGCCACCGTGCGATGGACCCAGACGGGATTCCGACGTGCTTTCGGCTCTGCCACCGACGGCACCGCCATGAGAAATCTCTTTGGACAAGTCGACGAGACGGTCAACCCCCAGCCAGACACAGCGGACTTCGACCAACTCGTCTGGGTGGCCGACGGCTGGCTCACTGGTGGCACGGGACTGGTCCTGCGCCGCATTCAGATGAATCTCGACACGTGGGACGAGCTCGATCGCCCGGGTCGAGAACTGTCCGTCGGTCGAAACCTCACCAACGGTGCGCCTCTCACCGGCACGAACGAGCGGGACGAACCGGACTTCGACGCAAAAGACGCTCTCGGATTCCCTGTGATTCCGGAGTTCTCTCACATGCGGCGCGCACGGTCTGATGGGGATGGTGAGCGGATCTTCCGGCGATCGTTCAACTACGACGACGCCCCTGATCCTGGCGAAGTGTCCAACTCCGGTCTCATCTTTGTGAGCTATCAGGCCGACATCGATCGACAGTTCATTCCGATCCAACGCCGACTCGACGAGCTGGACTTGCTCAACCAATGGACGACACCGATCGGCTCCGCCGTCTTCGCCATCCCACCGGGATGTCAAGAAGGGGGGTATATCGGCGACACCCTACTGTCCTAGCTCGACCTTGCGTCGATCTTGCTCGCCCTCGGAGCCACTCGCGACGCCGCCGTGCCTGACCGTGCTCTCTTCGAAGTTCCTCCGTGGGCAGGCGCATGGGTGGCTGCGTCGTTACTGCTCGATGACGTCTTGAGCCTTTTCGGTGGCACTCGCGCGAGACTCGGCGGCGTGGCGGACCTCGCGAAGGCTCGGCGTTTCGAGCTCGAGGCTTTGCAGGTCGAGGAACGCGAGGTTGCCTTGTTGTCCGTCGCATCCCACGCTGATGACGCGGCGGCCGTCGTCGGTGGTTCCGGCGCCGGGGGTGTGCATGTGGCCGTGCATGAGTAGGTCGGGTTTGACTTCGTCCCAGACTCTGCTGACCCGCTTGCGGGAGACGGCGGACTCCAGACGGGCTGCTTTCGGGAATCCGAGGGGGTTGGTGCGGAGGATCTCGCGGACTTGCCGGACCGGTGTTCCGGCGGGTGATTCATGGGTGAGCATGACATCTGCGGGACCGCCCGCGATGGCCACTTCGACGTGGACGCCGTGGATGTTCTCGTCGGGCCACCAGTCGACACCTTCGGTACGCCATTGCCGGTCGACGGACGCGGCGCCCCCAAGGGACAGGATTGTGCGGCCGCCGATGCGGAGGCGCGCGGGGCGGGGCAGCAACCACGTCACTTCCGAGATGCGGATCGCTTCACCCGGGTGAGCGTGCTGGAGTGGGGCTATCTCCCCCCAGGGTTCGTGGTTGCCGAGGGTGACGTAGACGCGCTCGATCCCGGCGTCGGTGAAGATACGGTCGCTGGCGTCGGTCTGCATCCACCAGTCCCCGAGCTGCAGGACCGTTCTGACGTCAGGGGCGAGCGAGGTGATCGCCGGCGCCAGGGTGCGGAGCCAGTCGAGGTTGCCGTGCCAGTCCCCGCAGACCGCGACTTGGGTGTCGGGGAGGGTGATGGTGCGGGCGGTCTCGAGTGGCTTCATCGTGGTGGTCCCGTTCTGGATCAGGGGAGGTAGTTCAGGTCGGTGATGATCTTCACGACCGTGCGGGCGGGACGGCCGAGGAGCAGCCAGCGGAGGGGTGAGAGCCCGTCGAGTTGTTCGTCGGGTCTGCGGAGAAAGCGGAACTTGTCGAGGTCGGTGTAGTCGAGGGGGAACGCGTCGATGACGCGGTGCAACTCGGGGATGATCAGCAGCGCGGAATGTTCCGTGAGTTGGTCGAGGTGGATGTGGACGGCGTGGTCGCGGAGCGCGGACCACAGCACCCAGTCCTCACCCTGCTGACGCGCGAAGTCTGTGAACACCGTCACCGGGATCCCGGCGGAGACAACGAAGTTCCTCTCCTCCTCGGTCAGTTCCTCCTCTTGCTCGCCACGGTGGGTGCGCGGTGCAACAGCGTCGATCGCGTTCAGCAGTTGACGGAGCGCAGCCGGCGTCTGTGTTTCGGTGCCGTCAGGGGCGGACTCGGCCCTGTCGGCGACGACGCGGGCGACGCGCAGTGCGTGACCGAGCTGCGCGGCACGGAACCGGTCGTTGTCGTCGGGATCACGCATGCGACACCACCTCGCGCGTCACGGGTTGTCCTTGAACCATTGCTCGATCGCGTCGACCGCGGCGTCCTGGTCGCCGAGGTCGTCGCGCCACCAGTACTCGACGAGGAAGTGGAGCTCGGTGGCGTCCGGCTCGGTGTGGTCGCGCATGTAGTCCGCGAGCTGCGAGTGCAGGTGAGGTCGACCGTCCGGAACAAGTGTCCGTATGAACTTGTTAGCGCGCTTCCAACGGGCCGCGCGCGCGAGGGTGCCGTGACGGTTCCGATCCCACAGTCGCCTCCAGTACTGCCGATTCCTGTGCCGGCGACGACGAAGCTCCCGGTGACCCTCGATCGTGGATGCCAGCTCGAGCCACTCTTCGACCGTCTGGATGTGGTCGGCGCGGATCCCTTCCCGGGCATTCAAGATCAACTGGAAGTATGCGAGCGCGCGATCGTGCGGGGCGCGCATCTCGTCGATCGCGTACTTGTCGGCGGAGACCGGGTTGTCATCGACCCACACGATCGGCCGTCCCGGGAATCGCTCCCGGAGCCGCACGCTCTTCCAGTCCGAGGAGTCCCACCCGTGGACCTCCTTGCCCGTGGTCGCGACCGGCAACGCGGGGATGTCGAGCGCGGGGGCGAAGTACACGTTCGCGTACTCCTGCCACGTCGTCGCCCACACCACCTCGACCCCACGCGCCAGCAGCGACCGGATCCAGTCCGCCCCGATCCCCGACAACCAGTACGTGCTCGTTACGGTGCCATCCCGACCCCAGCGCGGCGGCCGGTGGTAGGCGTCCGGGTACGCGTTGCGGCGCACCGTCATCTCCACCGGGTACGCCCCCTCCGGCCCCGGGCCTTCTGGTGGGACCGCGAGCCGAAGGACACCGTCGATGTCGATTGCCACGACAGGGCGGAAGCGTTCGTCGGCGCGCGCGCTCATCGCGGCCCTCGTTCATGCTGCGTCCTCGAAGATCGACTGCGGACGTGAGAGGTGACTTTCACGATCGCCACGCGTAGGCGGTGTGCTCGGCGGCAACGAGGACAGTCTGCGCCTCGCCAGCGCGCAGCTGCTCAACACGAGACGGGGGCGTGAACCCTGGCGTGGGGGAGGAGGGGTGGCCCGTGAGCCAGAGCGCCCAGGCCCAGGGGTCGTCGATGCCGTGGCGGAGAATGCGAAGAACATCGCCGAGGTGCTCAACGACGACGCCGTGGTCGAGTTGAAACGACGGGTAGACGGTGTGTCCGTCGGCGGTGGTGAGGGCGAGTAGGTCCCCGGCTCCCGCCATGCGTTGGACGTCGTCGGTGGTGAGATGGAGAGTCCGTGCAATGCTCGCGGTTGTGTAACAGGGGCCGACGATCCTCGGCATCCGCGACGAGGATCGAACGTTCCCGCCTCCACCTGGTGCTCTCACCACGCGAACGTAACGGGCGCGGCTCTCGCAAAGCCGCCGACTCATCGACATTCGTTACCCGTCACCAGCCGCGTCTGCGGCCTTCGCGATTCGCCGACTCAGCGACGTAAACAGGCTCAGCGGCCCGTTCTACTGACTCAAGAGCGCAACATAAATCTCTCAATGATTCATCGGCTCAATGTCGTGTTGAGTCTCTGATCCGCCCTCGTACAGGACAAGCATGGAAAACATGACTGGCCACAACGGCCCCATCGCCCCCCTGTCCCTGTCCACCCAGAAGGGCGCCGACGCGGTCCTCCCGCGCCGCGCACCCCTCGCTCACGCTCTGGTTCAGCGCGCCGCACGCGTCATCGACCGCTCCGGGGTCGTCGACCTCCTCGACCGGTGGGACCGCGAAGACGGTCGCCGCAGCCGCCCGTCGGTGCTGTCGCACCGCACGGTCCTCATCGGCTGGATCACGGTCGCACTGGAAGGGCGCGGTCTGACCGTCGCCGGACTCCACGCCGGATTCTTCAAGCGGCTGACGCCCGCATCGCGCACGTTCCTCCAGATCCCCGAAGACTTCGTCAGCGACTACGCCACCGTGGCGCGTGCCGTGCGACGCGTCCTCCGCGCCATCGAGCCGTCTCCGATGTTCACGGCGCCGCGGGCCGGGGTGATCGCCGCCGCGAACGCGGATCCCACACGTAGCGACGAGGCCACGGTCACACGTGCCCGGGTCGCGAAGGTCGCCAACCGGCTGATCGACGCACACCTCGACGGCTTCCTGCCCGTCGTCAGCCCGGACGGCGTTCGCGTCGCCGTCGACTCCCGCAGCCACACGCACGCAGCAACCGAACTGCCCCGCCGACGCCGCACGCGACCGGGCAACCGATACACAAAGAACCCCGCCTCGCCCATGCCCGCCGAGCCAGGCGACGCTCCCCGCGACCCCAGCAGCGCGCGCCGCGAGCACGGGCACGGTGACGAGCTCGCTGTCCTCGTCCCCGGGAGCAGGCGGTCGCGCCGCGCTGTCCCGGAGCTCATCATCGGGCTCACCGTCCGCGGCGCTGTGACCTTGCCGGATACCTCTGCCGCCGACGTTCGTGCCCACATCGCCGCTCGCGGTATCCACCTCCGCGCAACGGGACGGGGAGCCGACCGTGGTGTCCTGCCGGACGTGCACACCGCTGCCGCCTGGGCGCCGAAGGATCGAGAGTTCCCCTTCCACCGTGCGGCGGCTCAGCCCGCCACCGTGGTCGCCGGCGCGTTGTACGCACCGGCGGTGCCGCCGCGCTACGCGTCGCTGGCGTCGTCCCCTAGCACGCACCGGTGTGCTGGTCACCGCGCAGCCTCCCAGCCTTCGCCTCGCGTCGACGGTGTCTGGCGTGTTCCCCCGATTCCGGCAGCGGTGGCTACGGCGGTCGCAGAGCACCGAGCCAAGCTCGAGCGCAACGCGATCGAGGCCGCGTTCACCCGACTGAACCAGCGACCCACGTTGGAACGGCGGCGGGCGCGTGGCATCGCCGCGAACGGCATCCTCAGCGTGATGGAGGTCCTCCGAGCCAACACGGACACCATCCGGGACTGGGCCGCCGTCAACAGCCGACCGGTAGGTGAGCGACCTCACACGCAGGTCTTGCGATGCCCGGCCACTCGCCCCGCACACCACGAACGATCCGCACCGACCGATACTCCCTGACCCACCAACCAGAACGGGCCGCCCCACCGGGCGGCCCGTTCGCCGTTTCACCGCACCCGAGGCAAACCGCGCACCGTAGGGGGCGACGAGCTGGACAAGGACTGATCCCTCGCCCGGTGAACCTGCGCCAGCTCCACGCCCACCTGCTGCTGCAGCCCCGCAAGATACCCCTGGATATCCGTCAGCCGCTGACGCTCCCGGAACTGCTCCTCCGTCGACACCCACGCGACCGACGCGAACGGAATCCCCGCCGCATCCAACAACAACATCAGATCGTCCAGCTGGATCGGCGCCTGCCCCGTCATGTACCGGGACAGCCGCTCACTTCCCCACCCGGTGCGTTCCTTCAACTGTTTACGGGTGAACCGTTTTGCCTTCAGCCCGGCGAGGATCTGCCCCACCGCGGCATCCTGCACCTGCGCCGCGCGACTCCGCGCACGCTCCAGCGGATCCTCCGGAAGGGGACCCCACAGACGGCGAGCAGCGTGCTCACCGAACCGGGCCGGCTGGGGTGCGTAGTCCCGGGGAGGATGCTTCGAAGCCATCCCCCCAGCCTCCCACGCTGGACGACGAGGCATCGCCGTGCTCCGCCTCTGAGAGCCCAGTCCGCGCTCGGCTCAGGCCCAAGCGCGTTCGCGGAGCCAGTCCGGGTAGATGTCGAATGTCGTCTTCGATCGGAGGTCGTCCCAGCGGGCGCGCCAGGTCAGGCGCATCTCGGTCGGTGGCCACGGTGACGGCAGGAGCGTGGACGGCAGAAGTGGGTCGTAGCGAACCGCCTTCAGCAGTGAAGTCGCTAGGAGGAGCGCTCTCAGCTCCGGGGATGCGATTGAGCTCTCATCACCGTGCTTGATGACGTCAGTGGTGGTGGGGTACCGCGCGATTGTCGGCTCCGACGGCCAGAGCAGCTCTGCGAGTGCCCGCGGTTCGCTCACACCGTGAACGCTCAGATCATCGGACGATGCGCTCGCGAGGTATGGGCGGAAATCATCGGCAACCTCCGAGGTCAGGTCGCGCGTGCAGACGACCAGCCCCATGGAGAGTGGAGCGCCGCCGATTGTGACCAGGTTGCGCACGATGCGGTCTTGTAGAGGTCGCGATTGCCCCGAGACTCGTGCTGCATGCAGGTGCCATCGCCCATCCCACTTGACGTCGCCGGCGTCTTGCGCGAACGCGAGATCGATGCGTTCGCGGTCGCGAGACAGACGCGCCGCCCCCGTCGGCGTGGCTTCGAGGAATCCGCTGCGTCCACGGCCGTGCTGGCTGAGGTCGCCTGCCAGGATGAGTCGGCGGATCGCGAGCCGGACCGGTTGCTCCTCCAGCCCGGCCATCGCGCTCACGCGATACACGTCTGGCAACGCGATCGAGCCCGATGCGGGGAGGAGCGACTCGACGACGGTCCTTGGCGCGACACGGGATGTCACAGGGTGATGCTCCGTTCTCGAGCTGCGTGGCACTCGAATCAGTCAAAAGACACCGAGGCAGTTGCGGTCGCCTCGGTCAGTCTCCGCACCTACCAGTCTCTAACGGTTCCGGTCGGGGGGAGCACGTGCTTGAACGGCGTAGGTGCTACGTTCGCTGATGGTCAGCGACGAAGTCCCCTCCGACAGCACGGCAATGCTGTCCGAGCGGTTGACGGTTGCTTCAGGAACAGTGCCCGCCGGGGCGGGGTAGGGCGTGTCGTGGTGATCGCCCAGGCTGACCGGGACATAGTGAACGAGAGCCAGTTCTGGGGGAGCTATGCAGGTTCACGTCACTCTCGGTGGGGACCGAGTCGAGATCGAACGGGAAGTGCTCGTCGCGCTTCTCGACAACTCGGTCGCTAGCGAACGGGCGGCCTACCGTCACGCGCTCGAGAACGGCGAGATCAAGTTCACCGAACTCGTGGAGGTCGCCCGCGTCGGCAACATTCCACTGCCCCTGTTCTTCACCCGGCGTTGCTACCTGCCGACAAGATCACGCTTTGATCCCGTCGGATCGTCCTGGTCAGCGGTCTCGTTCCGGACCACAACAGTTCGACTTCCCGCGCGTCATGGCGCCGAGGGTGACTATTCCACCTCGAACGGTTGCTCCGATGACGTCTCGTGGCCCTTCTTGCACCGATAGGTATCACGCACAACCTCCGCACCATCTTCCAGCGTCAACAGTTCGCTCTGCTCCTGGTAGGCGGGCCGTCCGCACGTCGAGCAATCGATGAACGCGCCGGTTGGCTTCTGGCGTCGGCGGGAACGACGTACCTCCCGCCTGCGGGCGCGGGCGTACTTGCGAAAGCTTGCCGCGTCCGCGCGGTTGGTGGCTCGCTGGTGCCCGGCGTTTAGCTCGCCATGCATGTACTCCGTCCACAGCTGTTCACGTCGGACGAGCCACCAGGTGACTAGGCGTAGGCGCCACAACGGCATGCGCCAACTTGCCTGAGCCCACAGTGCGATTGTGCGTTCCATGAGTCGTCCGAGCCTACGCAGTTGTGGCGGCGTGATTGTGCTGTAGATACCATTGCCGCCGAACCACTGGTCAGCGATCTGGCGTTCGGCAGATGCCTGCACGATCACAAGCGTGTACGCATATCGAGCGCCACGAGGGTCAATGACTCTCAGCGCCGGTTTGACTTCGGGTGCTTCCGGACGTGCGTAGATTTTCATCACGACGTCCTCGAGGTTCGCGTCACGGAACGCCATTGCGTCGACGGCCCACTCGGTGCGAGCTTCTCGTAGGGCGCGCATCGACTCCGCGCGACGACCAAACGCATGGTTCAACCCTGCGCCAGCAAGTGCTGCCAGCGCGATAGATACCAATGACCAGGGAAGTTCGGCAGCGTCCACATGCCGCACGCTAGCGCAATCTATCCGAGCGACACCGGACGTCCGGTGATGATCTCGCTAAGTCAGCTCTGCCATTCTCGGTGCACCGCGACTCCCACCAGAGCCTCTCGGTCCTGGGCCTCGTTCGGCAGGGGCCATCACTGTGCCCGCTCTACAGGAAAAACAGGAACCGTCTACAGGAAACGCAGGAACCCCGGATGCCCGCGATCCGCACCAGGACAGGTTCTGCTAACAGCCCACCGAACCCTCGTCATGCCCGTGCGACCGTGGTGTGCGCTCGCAGGAGCGAAACTCCCGCGCTCCTAGTACCGTGAGCCGTGTGGGGGCGTCGGGGCCCGGAAGCCGAGGTAGCGCCATGCGCAGAGCAACGAAGGACAGACTCATCGCCGGCGTGTGCGGTGGCCTCGCTCGCCAGCTCGGCCTCCCGCCGCTCGCTGTCCGGCTGTCCGCGGTGCTCATCGCCTCGGTGGCGATCCCGGTCTACATCGTGCTGTGGGTGCTCGTCCCCACGACGACCGAGTTCTAGCGCGACGGCGAACGCGAAGTCCTCACGGCTCAGCGCACGCCGGATGACGGCACCGAGAAGCGCATCTGCGGCAGCGGAGCCGCCAGGACCTCGACACGGAGACGCCGGCCGGTCTCGGCGTTTCCGGCGGCGGCCGCCACCAGCGATCGGAGCCGCGCTCGAGCGCAGGCACCCTGTCCACCATGCCTCGTCCACGCCGCCGGAAGGGTCTGCGGGAGCGCAGGAGAAGTCTGCCGGAGCACAGGCGTGACGACCGGGTGCGAAATCGTCGGGGAGCGCGGCGCCTGCCCGACGCCGTGAGCGACTGCCGCCCCGAGGCGCGTCAGCCGGCGCGGCGGGACGCCCATACGTCGAGAGCGGCCGTCCGCGCCGCGTCGGCAGCGGCCCAGACGGCCCCGGTGACGACGACGTCCGCGCCCAGCGTCGAGACGACCAGCTCGGGCGCGGGCAGGTGCAGGTCGGTGGGGAGGGCCAGCCGCGCCGCGCGCACGACGTCGTCGATGCCGGCCGCGATGGCCCCGGACACCACCACGCGCTGCGGGTCGAACATGCTGCCGAGCACGCTGACGATCCGGGCGAGCGCTCCTCCCACGCGCGCAGCGATCTCGCGCGCGTCCGGGTCGCCGGCGGCGGCCGCCTCCAGCACCCGGCGGCCGTCGAGGTCGTCGCTGGAGAGTCCGGCGAGCGCGCCGTCGGGGGAGAGCCGCCCCTCGTCGACGGCTGCGCGGGCCCACGTGGCCGCCATGGCGCCGAGGCCGTGCGCCGATCCGACGCCCTCGACGTGGTCGAACGCGACCATCTCGCCCACGCCGCCGTGCGAGCCCCGCAGGAGGTGACCGTCCACGACGACGCCGGCGCCCAGGCGGTCACCCGCGAGCAGCGTGATGTAGTCGGTGCACCCGGTGGCCGCGCCCACGGCCCCCTCGGCGACGGCGGCCAGTGACGCGTCGTTGTCGATGCGGACGATGGGCGCCCAATCGAGCGCCTCGGCCAGGCCGGGGTTCATCCGCTCCCAGAACCTGTGCGGGTGCCGGGGCGAGCGCCCCGCGGCATCCACCGGGGCCGGGACCCCGACGGCCACGGCCAGGACGTCCCCGCGGGTGCGGCCCGCCCGCGCGAGTGCCTCGTCGATCGTCGCGAGCACGGCGCCGCGCCGCGCATCGGGCCCCTCGCTGTCGATCTCATGTGCGGTCTCGTGCGAGGCGAGCGCGCGCGAGCGCAGGTCGGTGACGGTCGCCGTGATGCGGGCGTGTCCGGCGTCCACGCCGAGGAGCACGGCGGCATCCGCCCTGAGCGCGAAGCGCCGGGCGGGGCGTCCCTTGCGGTAGTCGCCCGCCAGGCGCGCGTTGGGGAGCTCTTCGAGCAGCCCCATCTCGGCCAGGGTGTCCATCGCCTCGATCGCCGTCGACCGGGTGAGCCCGGTGGCCGCCATCACCTCGGAAGCCGTGAACTCGCGCGCCTGCCACGCGTGCCGAAGCACGGCGTCGAGGCTCGCCGGGCGGGTCGCCGTGGTTCCGAGGGGAGTGGACAAGGGTCTTGACCTTCACTTTCTGCTGCTGCAATACTGCCGTGCAGACATTGATTTGACGAGTAAATCTAATAGGCGACCATATATCCGCGACGATGCGGTGAGAGACGAGGATGTCGATGGCACACCACAGGAGGATCCGGCTGCTGGCCACCGGGGCGCTGCTCGTGCTCGCGGGCGGAATGCTCGCGGGCTGCTCGAGCGACGGGCGCGAGACGATCCGCTTCACCTTCAGCAAGCGCGAGGCGCTCGACTTCATGACCGCGACCGTCGCCGACTACAACGCCTCGCAGGATCGCGTCACCGTCGAGATGGACACCTCGGGCGTCGACGTCGTCTCCGCGAGCTTCGTGCGCGGCAACCCGCCCGACATCATGCTCGCCAACTACAACTACGAGGTCGCGCGGTTCGTGCAGCGCTGCGCACTCAGCGATCTCTCCGGGACCGACGCGGCGGGGAGCGTGCGCGAGGACCTCCAGCCGCTGATGGACCAGTACGGCTCGTGCGAGGGCACGGTGAGCGCGCTGCCCTACTCGGTCATGGCGGCGTCGGTCATCTACAACCCGCAGATCTTCGAGGAGCAGGGGCTCGAGGTGCCCACCACCTGGGATGAGCTCATCGAGGTCTGCACCGCGCTGCAGGACGCCGGCATCACCCCGTTCTACGCGACGTTCAAGGACGACTGGACCGTCGCCCAGGGCTGGTACGACTACGCCGTGGGCGGCTCGCTCCCGGTCCTGGAGTTCTTCGACCGGCTGGCGGCCGAGGGCGCCGACGTCGGGGCGACCTCCGAGGTCTCGTTCGAGAAGGACTTCACCGAGCCGATGGAGCGCATGCTCGAACTCGCCGGCGAGTACGTCAACGACGACGCGGCCAGCCGCGCCTACGGCGACGGGAACCTGGCCTTCGCCCGCGGCGAGGCGGCGATGTACCTCCAGGGGCCGTGGGCCTTCGCGGAGATCGCGAAGATCGATCCCGACCTGGAGCTGGGCACGTTCCCGCTTCCGATGACCGACGACGCGGGAGACCTCGCGGTGCGGGTGAACATGGACCTCGCCGCGATGATCCCCGAGGCGTCGCGGCACAAGGAGGCGGCCCGCGACTTCCTCGAGTACCTCTATCAGCCGGAGGTGATCGACGCGTACAACGCCTCGCAGCTGGGCTTCTCGCCGCTCGCCGACGCCGCCCCGCCCGACGACCCGCGGGTGGCCGGCATGCAGGAGTACTACGCCGACGGCAAGGTCTACCAGGGGCCGTCGGTGCTCGTGCCCAAGACGATCCCCGTCTTCAACTACGCACAGGCCATGGTGCTCGGCGACGCGCCGTCGTCGATCCTCCGCACGATGGACCGGGACTGGTCGCGTCTCGCATTCCGTCAGCCCGTGCCGTCTTCCGAAGAGTCGAAGGAGACCTCGAGATGACCACCACCCGCACGATCGTCACCGGAGGGGCGGGGCGCGGACCCCGCGACCTCGCTCACAAGAAGCGGCGGGTGGAGCCGATCTACTACCTGTTCCTGCTGCCGAGCCTGGTGCTGTTCACGCTCGCCATCACGGTGCCGGGGGTGATCGGCATCTTCTTCAGCTTCACCGATTCCATCGGCATCGGCGACTGGAACTTCATCGGATTCACCAACTACATCGCCCTGTTCAGCGACCCGGCGATCCTGCAGAGCTACCTGTTCACGTTCGGGTTCTCGATCGCCACGGTGATCGTGGTCAACGTGATCGCGTTCCTGCTGGCGGTCGCGCTGACCGCGCGCATCCGGTTCAAGACCGGCCTGCGCACCGTGTTCGTGATCCCCATGGTGATCTCGGGCATCATCATCGCCTACGTCTTCAACTTCCTCTTCTCCAACTCCGTGCCCGCGCTCGGCTCGGCGGTAGGAGTGCCGTGGCTGGAGACGAGCCTGCTCGCCAACGCCGATCTGGCATGGATCGCCATCGTGATCGTCACCGCCTGGCAGGCGATCCCGGGCACCCTCCTCATCTACATCGCCGGCCTCCTCTCGGTGCCCGGCGACGTGTACGAGGCGGCCGACCTCGACGGGGCGAACAAGCGCCAGCAGCTGCTGCGCATCACGCTGCCGCTCGTCGCCGGCTATGTCGTGATCAACGTGATCCTCGGGTTCAAGGGCTTCCTCAACGCCTACGACATCATCGTCGGCCTCACCAACGGGGGACCGGGAACGGCGACCCGCAGCATCGCGATGACGATCATCGCGGGCTTCAACGGCGGCGACTACGCCTACCAGATGGCCAACGCGACGATCTTCTTCATCGTGGCCGTCGTGATCTCCGTGCTCCAACTCTCGCTCACGCGCGGAAGGAACCAGCTCTCATGACCACTTCCACCAGCCAGCCGGCCCTGGCCTTCGAAGAGGCCGACGTCGCCGTGGATCCGCCGCGCCGCCGCCGGGGGACGCCCCGCATGGAGCGCGTGAACTGGTCGGCGACGATCGTCCTGATGCTGTGCGCCGTCACGGTGCTGCTGCCGCTCTACGTCACGATCTCCATGGCCTTCAAGACGAGCGCACAGGCCGTCGACGGCAACGCGTTCTCGCTGCCCGCGCCGTTCAGCATCGACGGCTTCGTCCAGGCGTGGACGCTCACCAAGTTCCCCGTCGGCGCGGCGATCTCGTTCCTGGTCACCGCCGGCACGGTGGCCGCCACGATCGTCCTCGCCGCCTTCGCGTCGTACGCCATCGTCCGCAACTGGGAGCGGCGCCTCTTCCGCTACTCGTTCTTCTACCTGCTGGCGGCGATGTTCATCCCGTTCCCCGTCGTCGCGCTCCCGCAGATCCAGCTCACGGGCCGGGTCGGGCTCGACAACCCGTTCGGCGTGATCATCCTCGCCACGATGTTCCAGCTGAGCTTCAGCGTGCTGCTGTTCACGGCGTTCCTGCGGTCGATCCCGATCGAGCTCGAGGAGAGCGCGCGCATCGACGGGGCGAGCACCTGGCAGACCTTCTGGCGGCTGATCTTCCCGCTGCTGGCGCCGATGAGCGCGACGGTCGGCATCTTCGCCTTCCTCTACGCGTGGAACGACTTCATGATGCCGTCGCTGATCATCTCCGACCCCGCCCTCCAGACCCTGCCGGTGCGGCAGAACCTGTTCCAGACGCAGTTCAGCAACAACTACAACGTGTCGTTCGCGTCGTACCTCATGGCGATGGCCCCGGCCCTGATCGCGTACCTCTTCACCCAGCGATGGGTGATGGAGGGCGTCACCCAGGGCGCCGTCAAGGGCTGACCGCCCCGTCCGGCACGATATCCCTCACCCCACCCTCACCTCGGAAAGGCACCGCGCAGTGACCACCCCTCTCGACCTCGACTCCGACCTCCGCCCCGACCTCGACGCGGCGGCGCACGACGAGACCCCGCCGTGGTGGCGGCAGGCCGCGGTCTACCAGATCTATCCGCGGAGCTTCGCCGATGCCGACGCCGACGGCATCGGCGACCTGCCCGGCATCACGTCGCGGATCGGCTACCTCGCGAGCCTGGGCATCGACGCGGTGTGGCTCAGCCCGTTCTACCCGTCGGCGCTCGCCGACGGCGGGTACGACGTCGCCGACTACCGTGACGTCGATCCGCGGCTCGGAACGCTCGCGGACTTCGACGCGATGCTGGCGGCGCTGCACGAACGGGGGATCAAGGTCGTGGTCGACATCGTCCCCAACCACACCTCCGATCAGCACGCCTGGTTCCAGGAGGCGCTGGCCGCGGGGCGCGGATCCGCGGCACGCGAGCGGTACATCTTCCGCGAGGGCACGGGCCCCGGCGGCGCCGAGCCGCCGACCGACTGGCTGTCGACGTTCGGCGGTCCGGCGTGGGAGCGGGTCGACGACGGTCAGTGGTACCTGCACAACTTCGCCCGCGAGCAGCCCGACCTGAACTGGGATCACCCCGAGGTGCGCGAGGACTTCGTCACCACGCTGCGGTTCTGGGCCGACCGCGGTGTCGACGGGTTCCGCATCGATGTGGCCCACATGCTGTCCAAGGACCTCACCGAGCCGCTTCCCTCGCGCGCCGAGCTCGACCTCCTCCCGCGCGACGGCAGCCACCCGCTCCTCGACCGCGACGACGTGCACGAGATCTACGCGCAGTGGCGGGAGGTCTTCAACTCCTACGACCCCCCGCGCACCGCCGTCGCCGAGGCCTGGGTCGATCCCTCCCGTATCCACCTGTACGCACGTCCCGAGAGCCTCGGTCAGGCGTTCAACTTCGACCTGCTCGAGGCGGCGTTCCACGGGCCCGAGTTCCGTCGCATCGTGACGGACAACCTCGCGCGCACGCACGGCTCGTCGTCGTCGAGCACGTGGGTGCTGTCGAACCACGACGTGGTGCGCCACGCCACCCGCTACGGCCTGCGCGGGGCGGAGGATCCCGGGCTCGCGCCGACCAAGCGCGCCGCGCAGTGGCTGCTGGACGGCGGCAGCCGCGACGAGGTCGACGCCGAGCGCGGCCACCGTCGCGCGACGGCGGCGACGCTGTTCGTCCTGGGACTCCCGGGGTCGGCGTATCTGTACCAGGGTGAGGAGCTCGGCCTGCCGGAGGTGTCGGAGATCGCGCCGGCGCAGCGGCAGGACCCGACGTACTTCCGCACGCAGGGCGCCGAGATCGGCCGTGACGGGTGCCGCGTGCCGCTCCCGTGGCGCCCGGACGCGCCCGCCTTCGGGTTCGGCGACGACGGGTCGCACCTGCCGCAGCCGGAGTGGTTCGGCGAGTTCGCCGTGCAGCGCCAGGAGGGCGACCCGGCATCCACGCTGTCGCTGTATCGCCGCGCGCTGCACCTCCGCCGCCGCCTGCAGGGACCCGAGCAGCTGGAATGGATCGAGACCGGCCGCGATGACGTGCTCCACTTCGTCCGCCCCGGCGGCTGGCACGTCGTGACCAACTTCGGCGAGGCCGACTACCGGCTGCCCGATGCACTGGCGGCCGGTGCCGGCGGCATCGTGCTCGCCAGCGCGGACGCGAGCGGACCCGTCGTGCCGGCCGAGGCGACGGTGTGGATCGCCACGCACTAGTCCCGTCGCGTTCCCTCCCGGCGCGTCCGAACCTCGACGCGTCGGCGCGCCCGCCGGCGAACCTCAGCATTGTGCAAGGAAAAGCTCAGATCGGCCGGAATGGGCGTCGGCGGCGCCGGCGCCGGATACTGTGAATCGAACGCGCAGGCGCTCCCGAACTGGGGGGACGGAGTAGCCGAAGCACGGGAATTCGTGCTGTGCACAGCAACGAGAAGAGCCTCGGCTCGCGCATCGGGGGGTGAGCGAGCCGAGGCTCTTTCTCGTTGTGCGGCGGCGCCCCGACCTCGCCCGGGCACGACCTCGCCTAGGCTCGTGCGGTGAGCTCCACACCGGAACAGAGGCGGATGCCGGCCTGGCTGGCGCTCTCGGGCGCCGTCCTGATCGGGATGATGACCGCCGCCCAGGCGCGGATCAACGGCGAGCTCGGCCTGCGCCTGAGCGATGGACTCGTCGCGGCGGCGATCTCCTTCGGCTCGGGGCTGCTGATCCTGATCGTCCTGTCGCTGATCCTGCCGAGCGGGCGGCGCGGCGTGCGGGCGCTGCGCGCGGGAATGCGCGAGCGGACGATCCCGTGGTGGATGCTGCTGGGCGGGGTCGCTGGCGCGCTCACCGTCGCCACGCAGGGCCTCGCGGTGGCGGTGATCGGCGTCTCGCTGTTCACCGTCGGCGTGGTGGCGGGGCAGACCCTCAACGGGCTGGTGCTCGACCGCATCGGCTACGGCCCCGCCGGCGTGGTGGCCGTCACCGTGCCCCGTGTGCTGGGCGGGGCGCTCGCGCTCGTGGCGGTGGCGGTGTCGCTGCAGGGCGGGGTGCTCGAGCGCGTGCCGCTGTGGATGCTCGTGCTGCCGCTCATCGCCGGCGTGGGGATCGCGTGGCAGCAGGCGACCAACGGCCGCCTGCGTCAGCGCGTCGGCACACCCCTCACCGCGACGCTCGTGAACTTCATCGGCGGCACCGTGCTGCTGGTGGCCGCAGCGGTGGTGAGCACGGTGGTCGGCGGCGCCCCGGATGCCCTCCCGCCCGAGCCGTGGCTGTACGCCGGCGGCGCCATGGGCGTGTTCTACATCTTCCTGTCGGCGGCCATCGTCGTGCACACGGGAGTGCTGCTGCTCGGACTCGGCGCCGTCGCGGGACAGCTGCTGACCGCGCTCGTGATCGATGTGGCATGGCCCGCGTCGGCGGGCCCGGGGTGGATCGTCGAGCTCATCACCGTGGTGGTCGCGCTCGCCTCGGTCGTGGTCGCCGCCGTGCCGTGGCGCCGGCGCCGTCAATCCTGAGCGCGCGCCTTCCTCTCGGCCTTGCGCGCCTTCTTCTCGGCCTTCTTCGCCCGCTTGCGCGCCTTCTTCTTCGCCTTCTTGCCGACCGTCGCCGCGGGCTTCTCCTCGCCGGGCTCCGTGGAAGCAGGGTCCGCGGCGGCCGGCAGGCGGTGCAGCTTCGTGCGCGCATCGACGATCTTGCGTCGTCCCGGACGGGCGCCCGCAGGCTTGCCGCCGACGTACAGCCAGCCCAGCAGCTCCTCGTCCTCGCCGAGTCCGTGCATGCGTGCCACCGCCTGCGAGCGGGTGTACCCGCCGGTGCGCCAGATGACGCCCCAGCCCGCCTCGTCCAGCAGCAGGCTCAGCACGTGCGCGACGCCCGAGGCGACCGCCTCCTGCTCCCAGCGCGGCACCTTCTCGCTCGGCCGGTAGCTCGCGACGACCGCGATCAGCAGCGGCGCGCGCAGCGGCTTCGCGGAGGGCTCGTCGTCACCCTGCGCCTCGGCGATGGCCGCGCCCAGCCGCGCGCGGTCGTCGCCGCGCAGCTCGATGAGCCGCCACGGCCGTAGCGACGAGTGGTCGGCCACCCGTCCCGCGGCCGACACGAGCACCAGGAGCTCCGCGCGCGTCGGTGCCGTCTCGGTCACCTTGGACCACGACCGTCGCGCGCGGACGGCCTCCAGGGCGCCGGTCACTTCTCGGGGCTGAACGACAGCGACAGCGAGTTCATGCAGTACCGGTCGCCCGTCGGGGTGCCGAAGCCGTCGGGGAAGACGTGGCCCAGGTGCGATCCGCAGGTGGCGCAGCGCACCTCGGTGCGGACCATGCCGTGGGAGCGGTCCTCGATGAGCTCGACCGCCTCGGGGCGCACCGACTCGTAGAAGCTCGGCCAGCCGCAGTGGGAGTCGAACTTCGTCCCGCTCTGGAACAGCTCCGCTCCGCACGCGGCACAGGTGTAGAGGCCGGCGCGGCTCTCGTCGAGCAGCTCGCCGGTCCAGGCGCGCTCGGTCCCGGCCTGGCGGAGCACCGCATACTGCTCCGGGGTCAGCTCCTCGCGCCACTGCTCGTCGGTCTTGTTCACGCTGTAGGTCATCACGGCTCCTTACGTCCACTCCATTCAACCCGAGATGGGCCGCTGGTGTTCCGGTTCGGCAGACGCGAGTGGCGCTGCCGGGGAGGAGGGATCGGGCCACCTACCCTGGACGCGTGCCCCTCTCCGATCGCGACCGCGTCCTCCTGGACTTCGAGGCGCGCTGGGGTCGGCACGGGGCGGCGAAGGAGGAGGCGGTGCGCGCCGAGCTCGCACTCACCCCCGCGCGGTACTACCAGCTGCTGGGACGCCTCGTCGACGACGCGGACGCCCTCGCGTACGACCCGATGCTCGTCCACCGGCTGCGCCGGATGCGCGAAGCGCGCACGGCGCCCGCGACGGCGGCGTCCGGGACCGGCCGATAGAATTCGGGGATGCCGAGCTCCCTTCCGACGCCCCCGTCGGACCGATTCGACGAGATCACGTCCGCCACGGAGCGCGACGCCCGCCGAGTGGGCGCCCACCGCGCCGAGCAGCCGCGGATGCGACGCGGGCGCATCTTCCTGTGGGCGGCCGTGGCCACCGTCGTGCTGATCGGACTGGGCATCGTCGGGACCCTCTGGGCGGGCGGTCGCTTCGGCGCGGCACCCACCGGCGCCGTCATGCCGACGGCGGGGCCGACCGCGCAACCGGTGGTCGACACGTCGTACACGATCCTCATCCTCAACGCCACGACGGATTCGGAGCTGGGAGCGAGCGTCAGCGCCGACGTCATCGCCGCCGGCTGGTCGGCCAACGACGTCACCGTCGGCGATGCCGGCTCCCAGGACTTCGACCGGACCACGGTCTTCTACGCCGCCGCCGACGACGAGGGCGCCGCGCGCGGGCTCGCGCAGGCGATCGGCGGCGCGGACATCGAGTTCAGCGAGGCGTACGAGGACGGCGAGGGACTGAAGCAGCTCGTCATCGTCCTCGGACTGGACCGCGCCGCGGGCGCCTCGGACTGACCTCCTCCGCCCGCGGACGGGCGCGTGTTTCCTGCGTGTGAAGACTTCGGTTCAGCCGTGTCAACAGTTGCGCGAACGGCGGATCGGCTGCCGGGCGCGTCGTTAGCATTGCCACGTTCCACCGCTTCACGAGATTCGCATGACGGGAAAGAAAACATGACGCAGGGCACCGTCAAATGGTTCAACGCCGAAAAGGGCTTCGGCTTCATCACGGTCGTCGACGGCCAGGATGTGTTCGTCCACTACTCCAACATCGACATGTCGGGCTTCCGCGTGCTCGAAGAGGGCCAGACGGTGGAGTTCACCGTCGGCACCGGGCAGAAGGGCCCGCAGGCCGAGTCGGTCCGCGTCGTGACGGCGTGACGTCATCTCGCTCGGCTATCCTGCCCGGGTGAACCTTCCCCCACGCCCCGCAGCCGCCCTCGCCGCCCTCTCGCTCGCGGCGGCGGCGCTGGTCGGCTGCACGCCTCAGACCGAGGCCGCGCCGTCCCCGACGCCGTCCGCCACCGCCACGCCGACACCCACGCCGACCCCGACTCCGACGCCCACGCCCACGACCGGCGCATCGCCGCTGCGGGGGACCGAGGTGCCGCTGGCCGAGATCACCGGCCCGGCGCTCGCCGCGAAGATCGACAACCACTGGGACGCGCGCCCGCAGTGGGGGCTCGAGCACACGGACATCGTGTTCGAGGAGCTCGTCGAAGGCGGCATCACGCGGTACGTCGCCGTCTGGTTCTCGGATGTGCCGAAGGAGATCGGTCCGATCCGCAGCATCCGGCCCATGGACCCGGAGATCGTGGGGCCCCTCGGCGGGATCATCGCCTTCTCCGGCGGCAAGCGGAAGTTCGTCGACATGATCCGTGCGACCGATCTCCACACGTCCATCCACGGCGGCAAGGACGACCGGTACATGTTCCGATCGTCTGCGAAGCGCGCGCCGCACAACGTGGTCGTGCGGGCACAGGAGCTGCGCGCCGCCTACAAGAAGATCGATCCGCCCACAGCGCAGTTCGCGTATGCGGAGAGCGCAGCGGCATCGTCCGCCGGCGCGAACGGCCGGAAGACGCGGGGGCTCGACATCGTCTTCTCGTCCCAGTCCGAGCGCACCTGGCGCTGGAACGGCGAGTCCCAGCGGTACCTCCGGTGGCAGGACGGCGTGAAGGACCGCTCCGCCGAGGGCGGACAGCTGCGGGCGAGCAACGTGGTGACGCTGACTGTTCCCGTCGACTACGGCACCGTTCCGCGCACGCGGCTCATCGGCACCGGCAAGGGCACGGTCTCGGCGAACGGCCGCACGATCCGCGTCACGTGGTCGAAGAAGAGTCGCGACACCCCGATCGTGCTGAAGGACCTCGACGGGGCGGTGGTGACGCTGGCTCCGGGTAACACCTGGGTGGAGCTCGTCCCGGAACGCGGATCGGTGAAGGTCGTCCTCTAGACCCCGGGCGCGGCCCGGCTCGGCGGCTTGCACTCGCCATGGTCGAGTGCCAGAATGATTTAGCACTCGCTCTCGTTGAGTGCTAAAGACATCGCCTACGTCCGGGAGGGACGACACACACATGGCAAAGATCATCGCTTTCGACGAGGAGGCCCGCCGTGGTCTCGAGCGCGGCCTCAACATCCTGGCCGACGCCGTCAAGGTGACGCTCGGCCCCCGCGGTCGCAACGTCGTGCTCGAGAAGAAGTGGGGCGCCCCCACGATCACCAACGACGGCGTCTCGATCGCCAAGGAGATCGAGCTGGACGACCCGTACGAGAAGATCGGCGCGGAGCTCGTCAAGGAGGTCGCCAAGAAGACCGACGACGTCGCGGGTGACGGCACCACCACCGCCACCGTCCTCGCCCAGGCGCTCGTGCGCGAGGGCCTGCGCAACGTCGCCGCCGGCGCCGACCCCATCTCGCTCAAGAAGGGCATCGAGAAGGCCGTCGCCGCCATCACCGCCCAGCTGCTCGAAGACGCCAAGGAGGTCGAGACCAAGGAGGAGATCGCCGCCACGGCATCCATCTCCGCCGGCGACCCCGAGATCGGCGAGCTCATCGCCGAGGCGATCGACAAGGTCGGCAAGGAGGGCGTCGTCACCGTCGAGGAGTCGCAGACCTTCGGCACCGAGCTCGAGCTCACCGAGGGCATGCGCTTCGACAAGGGCTACATCAACCCCTACTTCGTCACGGACCCGGAGCGCCAGGAGGCGGTCTTCGAGGACCCGTACATCCTCATCGCGAACCAGAAGATCTCCAACATCAAGGACCTCCTGCCGATCGTCGACAAGGTGATCCAGGACGGCAAGGAGCTCGTCATCATCGCCGAGGACGTCGAGGGTGAGGCCCTCGCGACCCTCGTGCTGAACAAGATCCGCGGCATCTTCAAGTCGGTCGCGGTCAAGGCCCCCGGCTTCGGCGACCGCCGCAAGGCGCAGCTGCAGGACATCGCGATCCTCACCGGCGGCCAGGTCGTCACCGAGGAGGTCGGCCTCAAGCTCGAGAACGCGACGCTCGACCTGCTCGGTCGTGCCCGCAAGGTCATCGTCACCAAGGACGAGACCACGATCGTCGAGGGTGCCGGCGACTCGGCGCAGATCGAGGGTCGCGTGACCCAGATCAAGCGCGAGATCGACAACACCGACAGCGACTACGACCGCGAGAAGCTCCAGGAGCGCCTCGCCAAGCTCGCCGGCGGCGTGGCCGTCATCAAGGCGGGCGCGGCCACCGAGGTCGAGCTCAAGGAGCGCAAGCACCGCATCGAGGACGCCGTCCGCAACGCGAAGGCGGCCGTCGAGGAGGGCATCGTCCCCGGTGGTGGCGTGGCCCTCATCCAGGCCGGCAAGAAGGCGTTCGCCGGTCTCGAGCTCACGGGCGACGAGGCGACCGGTGCGAACATCGTCAAGGTCGCCATCGAGGCTCCGCTGAAGCAGATCGCCCTGAACGCCGGCCTCGAGCCGGGTGTCGTCGCGAACAAGGTCGCCGAGCTCCCTGCGGGCCAGGGCCTCAACGCCGCGACCGGCGAGTACGTCGACATGCTGGCTGCCGGCATCAACGACCCGGTGAAGGTGACGCGCTCGGCGCTGCAGAACGCGGCGTCCATCGCGGGCCTCTTCCTCACCACCGAGGCCGTCGTCGCCGACAAGCCCGAGAAGGTGTCGGCCCCGGCCGGCGACCCGACCGGCGGCATGGACTTCTGATCCACGCCTGACAGGCACTGACGAGAAGGGCCCCTCTTCGGAGGGGCCCTTCTTGCGTGCGCGCTGCTGCCGCTAGCGGAACACGCCCACGGCGGCCATCTCGGTCTCCGCGTACTGCAGCGCGACGTGGCCGAGCGCTCCGCTGATGTCGGACAGCGCCGCCTCCACCTCCCGCTGCGCGGTGCGCCAGCGCTCGATCACCGCCTGGAAGGCGACCGAGGCCGAACCGGTCCACGATCCCTGCAGCTGCGTGAGCTGCACCATCATCGCTGCGGTGTCGGTCTGCAGTCGGTCGCCGGTGGCGCGGACGGCGGAGGTGGCGGACATCACCGCGTCGGAGTCGACGCTGAATACGGCCATGTGAGGCTCCTTCTCTGTGGATGCCGCCACGCTACGCATCCGCGCGGGCGTGCGTGCCCGGCATCCGCGCCGCCGTGCGCCACCGAGCGGATCCCCGCGCTGGGGAGGAGGCGTCAGCTCTCGCGCAGCCGCGGGAGGGGCTGCGTCTCGATGAGCAGGTGATCCTCCACCGGCCGTGCCTTGGCCAGCGGGAACGAGACGCGGAACGTCGCACCGCCGCCGGCGGTCTCGGTCACCTCGATCGACCCGTGCAGGGCCTCGACGATCGACGCGACGATCGACAGGCCGAGCCCCGAACCGCCGGTCTCGCGGGTGCGCGAGGTGTCGGCGCGCCAGAAGCGCTGGAAGATCTTGTCGCGGATCATCTCGGGGATGCCCTCGCCGTGGTCGATGACGGCGATCCAGCCCATGCCCGAGCGCTCGTCCACACCGACGGCGACCTCGATGGGGCTGCCGGCGGGCGTGTAGCGGCGCGCGTTCGCGAGCAGGTTGGCGACCACCTGACGCACCCGGTTCTCGTCGCCGAGCACGATCGGGTCCACGACATGGCGAGCGGGCGAGGTCGTCGTCTCCGGCGGTGCGGCCGGCGCGTCGGACGACGCCGGCACGGTGCGCTGCGCCTCGGCCCCGCCCTCTGCGGCGGCGCCGCGGGGGCGGCGGCGGAGGATCGAGCGCGTGGCGTCGGCGAGGCTGGCGCCCGAGCGGCGTCCGCGGATAACGGTGTCCTTGCCGCGCACGGGCTCTTCGCGCGGCGGCTCCTCGCGCACCGTCGCGATCACCACGGTCTCGTCGATCATCGTGACGGTCCGGTCGGGCGAGGTCACGCGCGCGTCGAGCACGGCGTCGCGTGCGATCGGGCGCAGGTCGACGTCCAGGATCACGATGTCGCGTCGCTCGTCGAGGCGCGCGAGCGCGAGGAGGTCCTCGACGAGGGCGCCCATGCGCACCGCCTCCTTCTCGATCCGCTCCATCGACTGCGCCGTCTGCTCGTCGCCCGAGATGGCGCCCATGCGGTAGAGCTCGGCGTACCCGCGCACGGTGACCAGGGGCGTGCGCAGCTCGTGGCTGGCGTCGCCGATGAAGCGCCGCATCTGGCGCACCGACGCGTCGCGCTGGGCGAGCGCGTGGTCGATCCGGTCGAGCATCGCGTTGATCGCGGTCTTCAGGCGCCCGACCTCGGTCCCCGGGGTGATGTCGCCCATCCGCTGGCTGAAGTCACCCGCCGCGATCGACATGGCGGTGTCCTCGACCTGCCCGAGGCCGCGGAAGGCCAGCGTGACCGCGCTGCGGGTGGCGAGGGCGCCGGCGAGGATCGTGAGGATCGCCAGGATCGTGTAGATGCCGATGTAGTTGGCGACGGTCTGGTTGACGCTCGACAGCGGGATCGCGACCATCTGCGTGTAGTTGAGCCGTACGCCCTCCAGCGGCGGAAGGAAGTCGACGCTCGCGTGGAACTTCCCGCTCCCGTCGACCGTGGTCAGCTCGAACGGCTCGGTGCCCTTGGTCAGCGTGTCCTCGAGCGTGAACATCTCGGGGAAGTCGGGCTCGGGGCCGTTGTCTCCCGCCGTGGCCTTGAGGGCGCCGTCGGGTCCGTACACGGCCACGAAGTACTGTGTGCCGGGCGTCTCCTTGGCGATGAACATCGGCACGCCGTCGTAGACCTCGACGTCGAAGACCGTGCTGGCGACGTCGGTGGGGGCCAGTTGGCGCAGGTAGTCGTCGAGCGAGGCGAGCTGGGAGTTGCGGAGGAAGACCATCGTGCCCACGCCCGCCGAGATCAGCCCGATCGCGAGGACGGCGACCGTGACCCCGGTCACCTTGGCGCGCAGGCTCGTGCCGCGCCACCACGCGGTGAGGCGGTCGGTCTTGGTGCTGGTGCCGCTCAGGTCGGACCCCCTCGGACGCGCGATCGCGCGCGGACTACGTGGTCTTGCCGGTCTTGAGCATGTAGCCGAAGCCGCGCTTGGTCTGGATCAGCGGCTCGGACGAGTACGGGTCGATCTTGCGCCGCAGGTACGAGATGTAGCTCTCGACGATGCCGGCGTCGCCGTTGAAGTCGTACTCCCACACGTGGTCGAGGATCTGCGCCTTGCTGAGCACCCGGTTGGGGTTGAGCATGAGGTAGCGCAGGAGCTTGAACTCGGTGGGGGACAGGTCGATCGACACGTCGCCGACGAGGACGTCGTGCGTGTCCTGGTCCATGGTGAGCTCGCCGGCCTTGATGGTCGACTCCTCGTCGGCCTGCATGGTGCGGCGGAGGATCGCCTGGATCCGTGCGACGATCTCGTCGAGGCTGAACGGCTTGGTGACGTAGTCGTCGCCGCCGGCGTTGAGCCCCTCGATCTTGTCCTCGGTCTCGTCCTTCGCGGTGAGGAAGAGGATCGGCGCCGTGTACCCGGCCCCGCGCAGCCGCTTGGTGACGCTGAAGCCGTTCATGTCGGGCAGCATGACGTCGAGGATGATCAGGTCGGGTTCTTCCTCGAGGACCGCCGAGATGGTCTGAGCGCCGTTGGCGACGGCACGGACCTGGAAGCCGGCGAACCGCAGGCTCGTGACGAGCAGGTCCCGGATGTTCGGTTCGTCGTCGACGACGAGAATGCGCGCAGCGTTCATACGCCCATCTTGGCATCCGATCTTGTGCGGATGCGGGAAATGCGGCGGCGGGGGCCGATCAGCCCCTCAGGCACCCGCGCACCGCCCGCTCGACGACCGGGCGCACGGGGGCGCCGGGATCGACGGTGAGGCGGTGCATGACGAGTCCGTTGCCGCAGGCCAGCAGCGTCCGCGCGGCGGCGTCGGGATCGGGCATCCCGAGCTCCTCGGCGCGCTCGCGCATCCAGCGCGCGAACACGCGGCGCTGCGCGTGGAGCGGGGTCTGCACCTCCGGCGCCGCATCGAGGAAGAGCGTCAGGCGCGCCCGCGTGCGCAGCGGATGCTGCTCGGTCTGCCGCTCGATCATCGCCGTCAGCGCCGAGACGAAGCCGTCGGCGTCGAGCGGGGCGTCGCCGCCGCCGGGGGCGCTCACCGTGCCGGACAGATCCGCGAGCTCGGCCTCTGCGATCCAGTCCACGAGTCCCGCGACGAGGGCGGCGCGGGTGCGGAACCAGTTCGACGTGGAGCCGGCGGGAAGGCCGGCTTCGGCGTCGACCCGCGCGTGGGTGAGGGCGCGCATGCCTCCGGTGCCGACGAGCGTCACGGCGGCGTCGAGCGCGCGTCGTCGGGTGTCGGCCATGAATTCACTATAGGTCTAGTGAATGCACTACAGAAGTAGTAACATCCCGGCCATGGTCCACGTCGTCACTGCGCTGTTCGCGATCCAGGCGATCGCCGGGGTCATCCTGCTCGTCGCCTGGTGGCGACACGGGCGACGATCGGCGGCATCGATCGCCGGCCACGTGGTCGCCAACGGATCCGCCGGGGTCGTCTGGGTCGTGTTCGCCGTGACCGGCGCGATCGGCTGGGCATGGCTCGCCGTCGTGCTGCTGACGATCGGCAACACTCTCGGCGACGCCCTGCTCCGGCGGCGCTGGCGCGGGATGTCCGGACGCTCCGAGGGGTTCGGCCGCGACTACGGCGGCGCGATCGGCGCGGTCTTCCGAGGGCGGATGCCGAAGGCGGTCGTCTTCCACGCGCTGTTCGCCGGGGCGGTCTACTTCTCGTGCCTGGGGGTCGCGATCGGCGCCACCGTCGCCGCGGTCCGCTGAGCCCGAACGCGCGCGGGCGGGCATGATGGAATCATGACGCCGCCTCCCGCGCCGACCTCGATGCCGAAGCCCCTCCCCGTCGACGCCATCGTGGGAGGGCTCGCCTTCCACCGGCTCGGGTTCGCACGCCGCCGCCGCGGCTGGTGGACGCCGCTGGTGACGGGGCTCCTCGCCGCCGCGTTCTACCTCGTCCTGACGATCGTGCTCGGAGTCGCCGTCGGTCTGCTGGCCTTCGCCGACGCGTCGATGGCGGAGCGCTTCCTCTCGCTGGCGGGCGGCCCCCAGGTCTTCTTCGACCTCACCGACCCGGTGCTGGTGGCGGTGCTGCTCCTGAGCATCGTGTTCCTCCTGCCCTCCTACGTGCTGGCGTCGCTCATCGTGCAGGGCGGGAAGCTGGGCTTCATCTCGTCGGCGGCGGGGCGCCTGCGCTGGGGCTGGCTGCTGCGGACCACCGGCGCCGCGGTCGTCGTCGCGGTCGTGCTCAGCGGCCTCTCCTTCCTCCTCCCCGGCGGCGCGGAAGGGGTCACCGACGGGTCGGGCGTGGTCGCCCCCGCGGAAAACCCGGCACTGTGGACCACGCTCGTCGTGCTCCTTCTGCTCGTGCCCCTCCAGGCGGCGGCCGAGGAGTACGTGTTCCGCGGCTACCTCATGCAGGCGGTCGGGCGGTGGCTGCGGCATCCGGCGTTCGCGATCCTGCTCCCCGTGCCGCTGTTCGTGCTCGGTCACCTCTACGACCCGCTCGGGCAGGTGGGCGTCGGCGTCTTCGCCATCGCCGCCGGGTGGCTCACGTGGCGCACGGGCGGGCTCGAGGCGGCGATCGCGCTCCACGTCGTCAACAACCTCCTCGCGTTCCTGCTGGCGCTGGCCGGCCTCTCGGACGTGAATGCCCAGTCGCCGGGGTGGATGAGCCTCGTCTTCTCGACGCTGCTCATCGGCGCCTACGTCGCGGTCGTGGAGTGGATGTTCCGGCGCTCGGGCCTCGGCCGCACGGTCATCGTCACGCCGGCCCCCGTTCCCGTCCCGCCGGTCGCGCCCGCGTGGGCCGGGGCCCCCGCTCCGGCCGTCCCTGCCTACGAGCCGTCCGCCCAGGGCCCGGCCGGGGATCAGGCGGCGGAGCGGGATCAGGCGGCCGCCGGGGATCAGGCGGCGGGCGGGGATCAGGCGGCGGAGAGCCCTTCGGCGTCCAGGATCGTGTAGCTGTACCCCTGCTCGGCCAGGAACCGCTGACGGTTCTGGGCGAAGTCCTGGTCCACCGTGTCGCGGGCGATCAGGGTGTAGAAGCTCGCTGTGTGGCCGCTGGTCTTCGGACGCAGGAGCCGGCCCAGACGCTGAGCCTCTTCCTGACGAGAGCCGAACGAGCCGGACACCTGGATCGCCACCGACGCCTCGGGGAGGTCGATCGAGAAGTTGGCGACCTTCGAGACGACGAGCACTGGGATGCGGCCCTCGCGGAAGCCGCCGTACAGCTCCTCGCGCTCGTCGACCGGGGTGGCGCCGGTGATCTGCGGTGCGTCCAGGGCCTGCGCCAGCACGTCGATCTGGTCGAGGTACTGGCCGATCACCAGGATCTGCTCGCCGCGGTGCTTCTCGACCAGGTCGCGCACCACGCCGATCTTGGCGTGGGCGGTGGCGGCCAGGCGGTAGCGCTCGTCGTCGGCGGCGGCCGCGTACTCGAGGCGATCCGATGCCGGGAGGTCCACCCGCACCTCGTA
The DNA here is from genome assembly GCF_950097975.1 of Microbacterium sp. T2.11-28. GTDB lineage: Bacteria > Actinomycetota > Actinomycetes > Actinomycetales > Microbacteriaceae > Microbacterium. The sequence continues at coordinate 805,614 of NZ_CATNHF010000001.1, read as the reverse complement.
GCAGATGGCGGGGGAGATGAAGCCCTGGGCCTCGATCTCCTTCCAGGGCGCGTCGAAGCGCTTGGGTCCGATCAGGCTGAACACGTCGCCCTCCCGGCCGTCCTCGCGGACGAGCGTGGCGGTCAGGCCCAGGCGGCGCCGCGCCTGCAGGTCGGCGGTCAGCTTGAACACGGGCGCCGGCAGCAGATGCACCTCGTCGTACACGATGAGGCCCCAGTCCAGGGCGTCGAGCAGGGCGAGGTGGGCGTACTCGCCCTTCCGCTTGGCGGTGAGGATCTGGTACGTCGCGATGGTGACCGGCTTGACCTCCTTGGCCTGGCCGGAGTACTCGCCGATCTCGTCGGGCGTGAGGCTCGTGCGCTTGAGGAGCTCGTCGCGCCACTGCCGCGCACTCACCGTGTTGGTCACCAGGATGAGGGTCGTCGTCTTCGTCTCGGCCATGGCGGCCGCTCCGACGAGGGTCTTCCCGGCACCGCACGGGAGGACCACGACGCCCGACCCGCCCTCGCTGAAGATGTCGACGGCCTTGCGCTGGTACGGGCGCAGCGTCCAGCCGTCCTCGTGGAGGTCGATCTCGTGGGGCGTCCCCGGCGTGTAGCCGGCGTGGTCCTCGGCCGGCCAGCCGATCTTCAGCAGCTCCTGCTTGATGTGTCCGCGGGCCCAGGCGTCGATGACGAAGACGTGGGGTTCGGGGTGACCGATGAGCAGCGGCTGGATGCGCTTGTTCTTCGACACCTCCGCCAGCACGGCGACGTCGGTGGAGCGGAGGAGGAGCTCGCCGTCCTCGCCCCGCTCGATCACCAGGCGGCCGTAGCGGCCGACCGTCTCGCGGATGTCGATCGACACCGAGGGCGGCACGGGGAAGCGCGACCAGCGCTCGAGGGTGGCGAGCATGTCGTCGGCGCCGTGTCCGGCCGCGCGCGCGTTCCACAGGCCCAGCCGCGTGATCCGGTAGGTGTGGATGTGCTCGGGTGCGCGCTCGAGCTCGGCGAAGATGGCGAGTTCGTGCCGTGCGTCCTCGGCCGCCGGGTGGGCGACTTCCAGGAGCACGGTCCGGTCGCTCTGCACGATGAGGGGGCCGTCAGCCATAACGTGCCAGTCTACCGGCGGATGGCCGCCGGGGGCGCATGCGGCCGCCCGCCGCCCGTCCGTCGGCCGTCGTCGTCGGGTGCGTCCGCTCGGGTCGGTGGCAGTCGTCGTCGGGTGTGTGCGGATCGATGGCAGTCGTCGTCGCGTGCGCCCGGATCGATGGCAGTCGTCGTCGCGTCCGTGCGGATCGATGGCAGTCGTCGTCGGGTGTGTGCGGATCGGTGGCAGTCGTCGTCGCGTCCCGGCCGTCGAAGCGGCAACGACTGCCATCCCTCCAGCGCGTGGCGGCGACGACTGCCAACCCTCCAGCGCGTGGCGGCGACGACTGCCATCCCTCCAGCGCGTGGCGGCGACGACTGCCATCCGTATCGCGGTCATCCGGCTGGGCACGGAGCGGCGCGGAGGGGAGGTGGCGGGTCCGATCAGCCGATCCAGCCGCGGCGGCGCAGGGCATCGCCGAGCAGGATCGTCGCGCGACCGGAGCGGATGTGCGCGGCGGTGAGGCGCACCGGCTCCCACCCCGCCGCGACGTACGCCGCGTGCTTCTCGATGTCTCGCGACCACTGCGCGCGGTCGGTGCGGTGGTGATCGCCCTCGATCTCGACCGCCACGCGGTAGCCGTGATGGGCGGCGTCCGCGATGCCGAGCAGGGCGCCGCGCGCGTCCCTGATCTCGACGTCGAGGGCGAACTCCGGCATGCCCTCGGCGTCGGCCGCGAGACGCCAGTCCGTCTCGAGGGGCGACGCGCTCCCCACCCGGATCTGCGCGAGGGCCGCGTACAGCGCAGGCCTGCCTCGGCGGCGCGGGACGTCGGCGGCGGCGCGGAGCTGTTCCATGGTCGCGAGTCGATGATCCGGGAGCAGGCGGCCGCGCTCGTCGCGCGGGATGCGGACGAGCGCATCGCCGAGTCGTGTGAGACCGGCCGCGTCGAGCTCGCCGGCCAGGAGGGCCCAGGTCGATGCGGGGCTCGTGACGGGGAACCCGCCGACGCTGCGGAGGGTGGCGAGGGCAGGGCGGACCTGGACGCCGCGCACGCCGCGCGCCCGGGGTGCTCGCTGCGGTGCGAAGACGCCGACGTCGAGCGCTGCGCCGCCGGAGAGGAGCAGGTCGCCGCTCAGCTGCTCGCCCGGCAGGCGCTCGAGGGGAAGCGCGTAGAGCGCGAGTGCCGTCCGCCCGACGAAGAAGGCGTCGGGATGTCTGACGACGTCGTACGCCTCGGCGCGCTGCCGGACGGCGTGCCCGATCCGTGAGGCGCGATCAGGGTCGTCCGGTTCTCGGCCGACCTCGGCGACGCGCACACGGACCCCGCGATGGGGCGCGGCGAGGTCGCCGGCGCGCAGCCGGCGCGGTGAGGCTCCGCGGGCGCGGGCCTCGCCGTAGTGGAACGTGCGGCCGAGCTCCGGTGGCAGCGGGGCGGGCGGCGACGGCATCTGCTTACCCTGACATCCTCGCGCCCGCGATGGCCCGCTCTCACTCCACATGGTGGACAGCCGCCCGGCAGGAGCCGCTGGGGGAGGAGGCTCCGCGCCGGATCGATGGCAGTCGTCGTCGGGTCCCGGCCGTCGAGGCGGCAACGACTGCCATCCGACTGGCGCGACGCGGCGACGACTGCCATCCGACAGCCCCGAGGCGGCAACGACTGCCATCCGACTGCCCCGAGGCGGCAGCGACTGCCATCCGACTGCCCCGAGGCGGCGACGACTGCCATCCGACCGTGCGGGTGCGGGCGGGCGCGCCGGTTACGCCGGGCGCACGCTGGCGATGCTCGAGACGGGGAGGGTGCGCTCGACGTCGGCGACGCGGTCGCGGCCGCGCAGGCGCCCGCCGCCGAGCCCGGTGGCCTCCATCGTGATCTCGCGCTCACTGCCGTCGGGCATCCGGACGACGATCACGAGCACCGTGTGGGCGCGTACCGCCTGCTCGAGCTCGCGCCCGAGCCACGCCGAGTCGGCGTCGGACGCGTGGGCCGCGCGCAGGCGGGCGCGCAGCGGCGCCGAGGCGTCGGCCGGCGCGGCGGGCTCCTCGCGGGGCGCGAGCCGCAGGCGGTCGAGCGCGCGCACCTCGCCGTCCGCGTCGACGGCGGTCACCGGGTAGCGGGCGTCGGCGAGCATCCAGAAGGCGGTGTCGGGTCCGCTGCGGGTGAGGAGGGCGCCGTCCTCGGGATGCAGGCCCAGCGGGCGCAGCGCCTGATCGACGGCGATCGACTGCAGCAGCGCGGGATCGTCCGCCGTCACCCGTGTGCGCCCGGACCAGTCGGGACCGACGCGCACGCTCCCGTGCCGCCGGGCGCTGCGCTCGATCTCGTACTCCAGCGGCTGCGGCAGACCCGTGAGCGAGAGGTCGCGGAGGAAGCTGCGCAGCGATTCGGCGCTCTCTCCGGCGGTCAGCGCGGCGGTGAGGGTGTCGGCGGTGAACCGGTAGGTGGACGCCTGCGCGCGGGACTCGCGGTGGGCCATCGTGCGCAGCCGCCGGTCGAGCTGCGGATCGAGCGGGCCGGGCGAGATGGCGGTGAGGTCGTTCTGGAGGAAGACGCGATCGACCTCGGCCGGCAGCAGCGCCTGCAGGGCCGCCTCGTCGGCGTCCTCGCCGCGGGCGAGACCTGTCGCCCACTCGGGGCTGGCGCCGTCGCCGCCGATCATCGCCCATCGCCACAGGAGGCGGCGGAGATGATCGGCCCGGGCCGGCCACGACGGGTCGAACGGGTACGCGGCCCGCCACTGGTCGAGCGCGATCCAGCCGCCGTCGGCCGGGCGCAGCGCTGCGGGGAGCGCGTCGCGCAGGCGTCGGGCGACGTCGTGCCACCGCGTGACGGTGCGGTCTCCCAGCCACTGGTCGCCCAGCGGCGTCACGAGCCACTGGCGGTCGACGTCGGTGACGAGTCCGGCGGCGGCGGCGATCGCGATGAGATCGTCGGCGACCTCGGGGGCGTCGATCGCGCCCTCCTCGATCAGTCGGCGGCGCTCGGCGGCGCCCAGGGCACCCGACCCGATGCGCGACAGCGGAGCGGAGATCGCGGACTGCAGCACGTCGGCGAGCGAGGTGGATGCGGCGAAGGCCCGCTCGGCGGCGTGGGCCGCGTCCTCTGCGGGACCGGGCGACGGCGGCTCCGCGCGGGTGGTGGGCACCGAGCCCCACGCGGCGGTGACCGCGGCATACGGGATGCCGTCCGGCGTGACGAACGCGTGGGCGACCAGCAGGTCGCGTTCGGATCCGGCGGGCACGGCGGTCCCCTGCGAGACCGCGCTCTCGAGCGCATCGGCCGCTCGACGGGGGAGAACGGCTGCTCCGCGCACGATCGATGCGGTGTCCAGCAGCGCGTCGGCGGCGTCGAAGTAGTCCGACCAGCCGGCGGTCGGCGCGACCCGCCGGGCGGACAGGAGCTCTCGCAGCGCGGCGTCGTCGAGCGTGGCGAGGTGGGTCGCCAGGGTCCGCGCGTCGGGAGCAGCCACGTCAGCGCCCCTTGCCGGCACGAGCCCTTCGGACGAACGTCATGATGAGCACCGCCAGCAGCAGGGCGAAGGCGAGGATCGGCGCGATGTAGACGACGACGCCCACCGTGGGCCAGACCCCGCCGCTGAAGTCGGCTTTGACGGCCGAGCCGATGATGATCGCGACGAAGCACAGCAGCGACAGCACCAGGAGCCCCAGCGACATGATCGCGAGGATGCGGTCGATGCGACGGACCGGGAGGTCGTCACCGGAGGCAGGTGTAGTCATCGGACTCAGCCTAGCGGCTGACCGCCGTGGCGTAGGCTGGGTACGGGGCCCTGTGGCCCCTCTTCCATCCTGCCCGGAGACGTGCGCGTCCCGGGCCCGGCAGTACCCAGCGAGGTTGAGATGCCCACCGGCAAGGTCAGGTTCTACGACGAGGAGAAGGGGTTCGGCTTCATCACCACCGATGACGGCCAGGACGTCTTCCTGCACGCGACGGCGCTCCCCGCCGGCACGGAGTCCCTCAAGGCCGGCACCCGTGTGGACTTCGGCGTCGCCGACGGCCGCAAGGGCCTTCAGGCGCTGGCCGTGCGCGTGCTGGACGCGCCCGTCAGCCTCTCCAAGCGCAACCGCATGAAGGCCGACGACATGGCCGTCGTCATCGAGGACCTGGTGAAGGTGCTCGACACCATCGGCGGCGACCTCCGCCACGGTCGCTACCCCAGCGGCGCCCACGGCAAGAAGGTCGCGGCGATCCTCCGCAAGGTGGCTGATGACCTCGACGCCTGAGTCGGTCGACGACCGGCTGCTGACCGCCCATGACCTCGCGCGCGCCGCGCTGCTCGAGATCACTCCGGCGGCGACGGTCGGTGAGCCCGCCGGCTACACCCTGGAGGAGGGCGGCGTCGTCTCGCTGCGCTTCTACAACCGCCTCGCGGGCTATCCGAACTGGTTCTGGACGGTGAGCGTGGCCGTCGTCGAGGATGCCGAGCCCACCGTGCTGGAGGTCGAGCTGCTGCCCGGCGAGGGCGCCCTGCTCGCGCCGGACTGGGTGCCGTGGGCGGAGCGTCTCGCCGACTACCAGGCCGCTCAGGCCGCGCTGGCCGAGGCCGAGGGCGGGGACGTCGAGGGGGAGGACGACGACCTCGACGACGACGACGATGAGCTCGACGGCGAGGATGATCTGGACGACCTCGACGCGGCCGACTTCGACGACGACGGCTCGCCGATCCTCCACTCCGGCGACGTCGACGGTGTCGACATCGACGAGCTGGATGACTCCGGCGACGAGTCCGAGCCGGACGACGACGAGGACTGACGCCGCGTTTCGTCTCGCTGCGCTCGCTCAACGACCGGTGAGACGCTGCGTTTCGTCTCGCTGCGCTCGCTCAACGACCGGTGACTGACGCCGCGTTTCGTCTCGCTGCGCTCGCTCAACGACCGGTGAGACGCTGCGTTTCGTCTCGCTGCGCTCGCTCAACGACCGGTGAGACGCTGCGTTTCGTCTCGCTGCGCTCGCTCAACGACCGGTGACTGACGCTGCGTTTCGTCTCGCTGCGCTCGCTCAACGACCGGTGACTGACGCCGCGTTTCGTCTCGCTGCGCTCGCTCAACGACCGGTGAGACGCTGCGTTTCGTCTCGCTGCGCNGACGTATCCGGTCGTCGAGCGAGGGAGCGGAGCGACCGAGACGAGACGCGGTGCCCGGCCGACGGCTCAGCGGATCTCGAACGCCGCCGGCTGGAGCACCTCGTCGCGCGACGACGGCCCGATGAGCAGCTCGAACGCGCCGGGCTCGACGATGCGGCGACCCGCGGCGTCGACGATCGTGCAGTCCGCGGCGGGAACGGTCACCTCGACGACCGCCGTCTCGCCGGCGGCGAGGTCGACGTGCCGGTACGCCTTGAGCTCCTTGTCGGCCCAGCTCACCGACGTGACCTGGTCGCGCACGTACACCTGCACCACCTCGTGCGCCGCGCGCGCTCCGGTGTTGCGCAGCGTCACACGGGCACGGACGGTGTCGCCGACGTCCACGGCGGGCGTGAGGATCTCCACCTCGCCGTACTCGACCGTCGAGTAGGACAGTCCCTCGCCGAACGCGTGCGCAGGACTCTGGGTGAGGTCCGCGTAGCGGTCGCCGTGCTGGCCCCGGATCTGGTTGTAGTACGTGGGCTGCTGCCCCGCGTGACGTGCGAACGAGATCGGGAGCCGCCCCTGCGGCTCGATCCGCCCGAGGAGGAGTTCGGCGATCGCGCGTCCGCCCTGCATGCCGGGGTTGGCGACCCAGACGAGCGACGCCTCGCGCACGGCCTCGGGCAGGACGAGGGGCTTGGAGGCGAGGAGCACCACGACCAGCGGCGTGCCGGTCGCCGCCAGGGCCTCCAGGAGCGCCCGCTGTCCGCCGACCAGTTCGAGGGTGGCCGTCGAGCGTCCCTCGCCGACCAGCTCGATGCGGTCGCCGACGACCGCGACGACGACGTCGGAGCGCTCCGCGACGGCGACGGCCTCGGCGATCTCGGCGGCGTCCGGCTCGCGCGGCACGACGATCGGCGGCCGCGGCTGGCCGTCGGGGAACACGCCAGCGGGGTCGTCGGAGAGGTCCAGGATGCCGGCGCCCTCGGTGAACTCGACGCTCCAGTCGGCGGGGACGAGGTCGCGCAGGCCGTCGAGCACCGTCGTGATCTGCGCGCGCGGGTGGCCGTCGGGCATCCAGTCGACCTGGCCGGACGAGCCGGCCCAGTCGCCGAGCTGGGTCTGCGCGTCGTCGGCGAGCGGTCCGACGACCGCGATCCGCCGGGGCGCGGCGGCGGGCTCCAGCGGCAGCGTGCCGTCGTTGCGCAGCAGCACGAGCGAGCGGCGGGCGACCTCGAGGTTCAGGTCGGTGTGGGCGCGCTGGGCGATCACCGAGCCGATCCGCGCCGTGTCGGGCAGGCGAGGGTTCTCGAACAGGCCGAAGCGGAACTTGAGGCTGAGGATGCGGGCGACGGCGCGGTCGATGTCGGACTCGTCGAGCATGCCGGAGGCGACCGCGTCGAGCGCGCCCTCGAAGAACTTCGGCGTGGTCATGACCATGTCGTTGCCGGCCTTGACGGCGGCCGCGGCCGCGTGCGCGTAGTCGGGCTGCACCTTCTGCTCCCAGACCATGCGGCCGATGTTGTCCCAGTCGGTGATGAGCGTGCCGGTGTAGCCCCACTCGCCGCGCAGGACGTCGCTGAGGAGCCAGTCGTTGATCGTGATCGGCACGCCGTCGGTGGTCTGGTAGCCCAGCATGAACGTGCGGCAGCCTTCGCGCGCGACGCGCTCGAACGGCGGGAGGAACCACGAGCGGAGCTTGCGGTGCGAGATGTCGGCCTCGCTCGCGTCGCGCCCGCCCTGGGTCTCGGAGTATCCCGCGAAGTGCTTGGCCGTGGCGAGGATCGCGTCCGGGTCGTCCAGTCCGCCGCCCTGATACCCGCGCACCATCGCCGAGGCGAGCTCGCCGATGAGGAAGGGGTCCTCGCCGAAGGTCTCGTTCACCCGGCCCCAGCGCAGGTCGCGTGCGATGCACAGCACCGGCGAGAAGGTCCAGTGGATGCCGGTGGCGGCCACCTCGGCGGCGGTCGCGCGGGCCACCTGCTCGACGAGGTCGGTGTCCCATGTCGCCGCCATGCCGAGCTGGGTGGGGAAGATCGTCGCGCCCTCCCAGAACGAGTGCCCGTGGATGCAGTCCTCGGCCACCAGCAGCGGGATCCGCAGCCGCGTCTGGGCCGTCAGGTGAGCGGCCTGCAGCACCTTCTCGGGGGAGGTGTGGAGGATCGATCCGGCGTGGCGTCCGAGGACCGCCTCGTCGAGGTCCTCGCGGGCGTCCAGCTGGAGCATCTGCCCCACCTTCTCGGGCAGCGTCATGCGGCCGAGGAGGTCGGCGACGCGGTCGTCGACGGGCAGGTTCGGGTCGAGGTAGGGGGAGGTCGACAGGTCGACGGTGGTCATGCGGGAGAGTCCTTGGTGGTCGGGGAGAGCGGCGGAACGGCGGCGGCGGGGCGCACGACGGTGACGGCGTCGTTGACGTCGAGCCCCTTCTTCTTCATCGCGCGGGCGCGCTCGCCGGCGGAGCGCAGGCGCGGGTTGACGTATTCGTCGATGCCGAAGTTGATGAGCGAGAGGGCGACGCCGATGGCGGCGATGCACAGGCCCGGGGGCAGGTACCACCACCACTGGTTCTGCCGGAACGCGCCCTGGGCGCTGGCCCAGTTCAGGATCGTCCCCCAGTTGTAGGTGTCGACGGGGATGACGCCGATGTACGAGAGCGTCGTGAGTCCCAGGATCGCGGCAGTCACCGTGCCGACGAAGCTCGCCGCGATGAGGGCCATGAGGTTGGGGAGCATCTCGACCGCGATGATCCGGCGCAGCGGCTCGCCGTTGGCGCGCGCGGCCTGGATGAAGTCGCGGTTGCGCAGCGACATCGTCTGCGCCCGCAGCACCCGCGCACCCCAGGCCCAGCCGATGATGCCGAGCACGCCGGCGATGAGGATGAGGGGCGGATCCTCGAAGGTCGAGGCGACGATGATGATGAGCGGGATCCCGGGGATCACGAGGAAGACGTTCGTCAGCGCCGACAGGGCCTCGCTGCGCCAGCCGGTCAGGTAGCCGGAGATCACGCCGACGACGATCGCGATGATCGTCGCGATGACGGCGGCGAGGAAGCCGACCACCAGCACGCCGCGCGTGCCGTGGATCACCTGGCTGAGCACGTCCTCACCGATGTGGGTCGTCCCGAGCCAGTGGGCGGCGGAGGGCGGCTGGAAGCGCGCGGTGTTGTCGACCTTGGTGGGAGAGTAGGGCGCGAGCACGTCGGCGAAGATCGCGACCAGCACGAAGAAGCCGAGGATCGACAGGCCCGCGATCGACTTGCGGTTGCGGAACATCGCGAACGCCGCGCCGAACCGGGTGCGCCAGGTCGCCTCGGGGCGCGCGGTCGCGATACGGGCTGTGGTGGTCATGCTCAGGCCTCCGTCTGGCGGGTGCGGGGGTCGAGGAACGCGTACGCGACATCGGCGAGGATGTTGGCGACGAGGACCGACAGGGTGATCACGAGGAAGACGCCCTGCATGAGCGCGAAGTCCTTCGCGTTGGTGGCGTCGAGCAGGAGCTTTCCGACGCCCGGGTAGCTGAAGACCATCTCCATGACGATCGTGCCGCCGACGATGAAGCCGATCGACAGGGCGAAGCTCTGGATCTGGGGCAGCACCGCGTTGCGCGCGGCGTAGCGCCACAGCACCCGCCGGTTCGGCATGCCCTTGGCCTGCGCGACGGTGATGTAGTCCTCGTCGAGGACGGTGAGCATCATGTTGCGCATGCCCAGCATCCATCCGCCGAGCGAGGCGATGATGATCGTGACCGCCGGAAGCGTGCCGTGGTGGATCACCTCGCCGATGAACTCGGCCGACCACTCCGGCTGCACGCCGACGCCGTACGCCTTGCCGATCGGGAACCACTTGAGGTTCACCGAGAAGACGGCGATCGCGAGGAGCCCCAGCCAGAAGTAGGGGATCGTGCTGAGGAAGGTGGTGAGCGGGATGAGCCCGTCGAGCCTGCTGCCGCGGCGCCATCCGACGATCGCGCCGCCGAGGGTGCCGATCACGAATGACATGATCGTGGCGAACCCCACGAGTCCGATCGTCCAGGGGAGCGCCCCCGCGATCACCTCGGTGACGGGGCGCAGGCCGTGCAGCAGCGAGACGCCGAGGTCGCCGCGCAGCAGCAGGCCCCAGTAGTCGATGTACTGCTGGAGCAGGCTCTTGTCGGAGTCGAGTCCGAGCAGTGCCCGCAGCGCCTCCGCGGCCTCGGGGCTCACGTTCCGGTTGCGCGCCAGGTACTGGTCGACGGCGTCGCCCTTCATCAGGCGCGGCAGGAAGAAGTTGATCGTGATCGCGGCCCACAGGGTGAACAGGTAGAACGCGGCGCGTCCGCCGAGGAAGCGCCAGGGGATCCGCGAGTGGCCCTTCTCGGCCACGGTGGCGGTCGTCCCGACCTCGAGCGGGTCGGGGGTGCGCGTCAGCGACTCCGGCGGGAGCTGGGGTTCGACGGCGGTCACAGGGAGCCTCCCAGGGTCTCGGTGCGTCCCGACCCGGATGCCGCGGCGAAGTGCTTCTCGGGGTCGGGCGATGCGGCGCGCAGTTCCTGCGTGTACGGGTCCTGCGGGCGGAGGATGACGTCGTCGGCGGGGCCGCGCTCGACGACGCGACCCTGGTTGAGCACCATGATCTCGTCGCTGAAGTGCCGCGCCGTCGCGAGGTCGTGGGTGATGTAGAGGACGCCCAGTCCCTCTTCGCGCTGGAGGTCGGCCAGGAGGTTCAGCACTCCCAGGCGCAGCGAGACGTCGAGCATCGAGACGGGCTCGTCCGCGATGAGCAGCCGCGGCCGCGAGGCGAGGGCGCGCGCGATCGCGACGCGCTGACGCTGACCGCCGGACAGCTCGTGCGGCCGGCGGTCGATGACCGCATCGGCGTCGAGGCGCACGCGCTCGAGCAGGCGGCGCACCTCCGCCTCGGTCTCGGACGCCGGCACGACGTCGTCCAGCCGCAGCGGACGCTCCACGTGGTAGCGAATGGAGTGGTACGGGTTGAGGGAGGCGAAGGGGTCCTGGAACACCATGCGCAGCTGCTGCCGGTACGAGCGCAGCCCCGCGCCGCGGCGGGGGATCGGCGCACCGTCCAGCCGCACCTCTCCGCTGGAGGGCACCTCAAGCTGGGTGAGGATCTTCGCGATCGTCGACTTGCCGCTTCCGGACTGGCCGACCAGGCCGATCGTCTGGCCCGACTCGAGGGTGAAGCTCACGTCGTCGAGCGCCTTGATCTGGCCGGCGCCGCGGACGGAGTAGATCTTGGACACGTGGTCGAATTCGAGGAGCGTCATCGGACCACCACCCCCCGCTCGCCGGTGAGGCGGGGGAACGAGGAGAGAAGCGTCCTCGTGTACTCGTTCTGCGGGTTCGACCAGATGCGCTCCGCGGTGTCGAGCTCGACGATCTCGCCCTCGCGCATGATCGCGATGCGGTCGCTGATCTCGAGCAGCAGGGGCAGATCGTGGGTGATGAAGATCACCGAGAAGCCGAATTCGCGCCGCAGCTGGGAGATCTGACGGAGGATCTCGCGCTGCACGAGCACGTCGAGCGCGGTGGTCGGCTCGTCCATCACCATCAGCTGGGGCCGCAGGGCGAGGGCCATGGCGATCATGACGCGCTGTCGCATGCCGCCGGACAGCTCGTGCGGGAAGGAGCGGTAGCGCTGCCCGCCGACCTTCACGATCTCGAGGAGCTCGACGACGGCCTCGCGGCGCTGGGACCGCGTCAGCTCGGGACGGTGCACGATGAACACGTCCTCGAGCTGGGAGCCGATGGTGGCGACCGGATTGAGCGCGTTCATCGCGCCCTGGAAGACCATGGAGATCTTGTCCCAGCGGAACGCGAGCATCTGCTCGGCGTCGAGGGCGTTGACGTCGATGTCGTCGCCGGAGGCGTCGTGGAAGACGACGGAGCCGCTCGTGATGACGGCGGGGGCCTTCAGCAGGCGCTGCACGCCGTAGGCCAGCGTCGTCTTGCCGCAGCCGCTCTCGCCGGCGAGGCCGAGGATCTCGCCGCGCTGGAGTTGGAGGGTGACGTTCTTGACCGCGGCGACGGGCGGGTCGACGTCGTAGACGACGGAGAAGTCGCGGACGGTGAGGAGGGGTTCGCTCATCGGAGCGTGCTCGCTTTCGTTCGGGTGCGCGCCCCGGTGGAGCGGACGCGGAGTGCGCATCCGCTCCACCGGGGGCGGGCTCACTCGGCCGGGGTCAGCTTCGTCAGCACCTGCACGACGGCGGGCTGGGTCGGGTCGGCCGACGCGTACTGGTCGTCCTCCGAAGGCCATCCGACGTAGTTGCGGGTGTTGAACTCACCCAGCAGCGGGTGCGAGCCGAGCGGGATCGCCGGCACGTTCTCGACGAACGCCTTCTGCATGACGGCGAGGGCGGCCTGACGGTCCTCGTCGGACGACGCGTTGGCGTACGTGTTGAGCGCCTCGGTCACGGCCGGGTCGTCGAAGCGGCCGAAGTTGAACGCGGCCTTGCCGTCCACGATCCACTTGGGGTCCATCGTCGAGGTGTACATGCCGTACGCGTTGCCGGTGTCCTCGAGCCAGTGGATGATCGCGTCGAACGTGCCCTCCTGGCGGGCGGCGTCCCAGCCGCCCCAGTCCGGCTGGTCGACCTTCACGTCGATGCCGAGGCCTTCCTTGAGCTCTTCGGCGATGAGGGCCTGCTCGGTGTTCCAGTCGCTCCACCCGGCCGGGACCGAGATCGAGAACGAGACGGCCTCGCCGTCGGGGTCGATGAGCTTCTCGTCCTTCCAGGTGTAGCCGGCGTCCTCGAGGATCGACTTCGCCTTCTCGACGTCGACCGAGTAGTCCTGGCCCTGGTACTCGGGCAGGATCTCGCTGTCGAGCACCTCACCGAGGCCGGTGACGCTCCAGACCGGCGAGCTCGCGCCTTCGCGGGCGATGTCGACGTAGGCCTCGCGGTCGATCGTCCACGCCAGCGCCTGGCGGAGGGCGACGTCGTTGAACGGCTTCTTCTGGAGGTTCAGGAAGAGCGTGCCGGCGCCGGCGGTCGGCGAGACGAGGAACTGGTTGGCGTCGTCGGCGGACAGGTAGGCGTCCTGGATCTGCGGGATGAACGCCTGCGCCCAGTCCGCCTCGCCGGTGGCCAGCGCGGTGGTGAGGGCGGCGTTGTCGCCGTAGGAGACGTAGTGCAGCTCGGGCACCGCCAGCTCGCCGCCCCAGTACTCGGGGTTCGCGGCGAGGGTGACCGACTCGGTGGTCCACGAGTCGAGCACGTACGGGCCCGTGCCGACGGCCTGGCCCTCGCCCGTGAGCGGGTCGGTGTTGGGGTCGGCGATGTCGGCCCAGATGTGCTCGGGCACGATCTGGAAGTGCAGCACGCGTGCCTGCTGCGTGAACTTCGAGCTGTTGAAGTCGATCGTGACGGTGTCGCCGTCGACGGCCACGCTCTTCAGATCGAGCGCGTTGGTGTCGTTGAGCTTGCCGTCGAGCACCTGGTTGAACGAGAACGCGATGTCCTCGGCGGTGAAGTCCTCGCCGTCGCTCCACTTCACGCCGCTGCGGGCCTTCGCCGTCAGCTGGGTGAAGTCCTCGTTCCAGGTGACCTCCTCGGCCAGCCACGGCGTCGTGCCGAGGTCGCCGGTCGGGTTGACGAGCGCGAGCGACTCGAAGATGACCTTGCCGTAGCCGTACTTCGAGGCGGACGAGTCGCCGAGGTAGGGGTTGTTGGACTCGGTGGTGATCGCGCCGTCGGGCTTGGCGATCGTGAGGGCGGCACCCGATCCTGCCGGATCGGTGGTTTCGCCCGTGCCACCGGCGCAGCCGGTCAGCACCAGGGCCGCGGCGAGGCCGACGGCGGCGAGGGAGGTCTTGAGCCTCATTGCTTCTCCTTCGTGAGTGGATCCCCGGCGCCGGGTGGACTCTCGAACGAGCAACTCGGCACTGAGTGTGATTGCGGGAGTTAACTTACAATCAAGTAAGTAAGTAAGCAACTCATGATGCGGGATCGTTGCGGAATCGACCTGCGTAGACTCTGATCCGGCATCGGAGGGAAGGGCGACACATGGTCGACGGACGACGTCAGCCGCGATCGCGGCCCGAGACGATCGCGCGCCGTCGGGACATCCTCGACGCCGCCGTCGACATCTTCGGCGCGAAGGGCTTCGCGGGCGGCACGCTGCAGGACATCGCCGATCAGGTGGGCATGACCCACGCCGGGATCCTCCACCACTTCGGCTCGAAGGATCAGCTCCTCCTGGAGGTGCTGGAGCATCGCGACCAGACCGATGTCGCCGACATCGAGGGCCAGCACATTCCCGACGGGGTCGAGTTCTTCCGCCACCTCGTGCGCACCGCGTTCCTCAACGCGCGCCGTGCCGGCATCGTGCAGGCCTACGCGGTGCTCTCGGCCGAGTCCGTCACCGACGGTCACCCGGGGCGGGAGTATTTCGAGGGCCGCTACCGGACGCTGCGCGCCGAGGCGACGGCCGCTTTCCGTCTGATCTGCGCGCAGCGCGGCGTCACCGAGCCCGACACGATCGCATATGCCGCTGCCGGCATCCTCGCCGCCATGGACGGTCTGCAGGTGCAGTGGCTCCTCGATCCGACCGACGTCGATCTCGCCCGGGCCTCGGAGTTCGCGATCGAGGCGATCGTCTCCGCGGTGCTCGATCCGCGGCCGTCGCCGCTCGCCGACTAGCCCGCGGTCGCGGTCTCCGAGCCGTTCCCCGGCCCCCGAGCCTGTCGAGGGGCGGTCCCCGAGCCTGTCGAGGGGTCGCCCGACGGCTGACCGTCAGAACGGCGCGCGCTCCGTCACATCGCCGGTTGAAGGGTCGCCGGTCGTGAAGAACAGCGTGCGCGCCGGCCGGTCGGGATAGACGCGGCCGGTGGGGCTCGTCCAGTGGAGGACGCCGTCCGGTGATTGCCGGACCCGCCACGCGGAGTGGTGCTTCAGCGTGTGATGGCGTCGGCACAGGTGGGCGAGATTGCCGAGCTCGGTGGGTCCGTCGTGCGCCCTCGCGATGGTGTGGTCGACGTCGCAGCGGGCGGTGGGCATCCGGCAGCCGGGGAAGCGGCAGTGCTCGTCTCGGACTCGCAGGAACCGTCTCAGCTGATCCGACGGCCGGTACCGGTCGACCGCGACGACGGATCCGGTGATCGGGTGGGTGAGGACCCGGTCCCATCCCGTCGCCGTCCCCGCGAGCCGGAGCGCGGTGGCGGTGTCGATCGGGGAGTGGCCGACGAGCTCCGCGGGTGCGGTGCCGGCGCCCAGGAGCGTGAGCACGGGGACCGTGATTTGCACCTGCGCGACGATCGCCTCGCGCTCGGGGAGCGAGCCGTTCGTGACCTCGGGTGAGGCGTGCCCGGTGAGGAGCAGGTCGGTGAGGACGTCGGTGCGGACCTCGCCCGCCGACCGGCTGTCGATCGGGGTGGGCTCGTCGAGCGGCGATGCCTCGACGGTGCCGCGGGCATCGATGGCCTGGCGGGCGATCTGGTCGAGCCGGTTCTTGATCCCGTGCGCGATCGCCGCCGGCAGCGTCGCGATGAGTTCCGCCATGCCGTCGTCGAGGTCACGCACCCACACCGAGCGGCCTTTCGCAGCGACCGCGTGCCGCTCGTTGAGCGGGACCGGGTGGAGCCTGCTCGCGAGGAGCTTCGCCGCGGGCCGCAATCGCCCGGGCGCCTCCCGGCGAGCGATCGCGAGCGCGGCATCCTCGTACTCCCGCCGGACCTGATCGTCGTCGATCCGGGTTCCGGCGTCCACGACGACCTCCAGATGTGCGCGGGAGATGGACCCGTCGGCCAGAGCGGTGAGCGTCGCCGGGAACCTGGTCACGATCTCGAAAGCGTCGGACAGCTCGCGTTGCACCGATCGGTCGGGGTGACGCAGCGAGGCGCCGATCTGCGCGGCCATCGACCTCATCGGGATGTCTGCATCGCGTGACGACGCCGCGCCATCCGCCTCTGCCTGCGCCCGCGCCATCTCGACCGCTTCCGCGAGCAGCAGGATCTTGCGGGCCTGTGCGGCGGCGATCGTCCGCTCCGCGTCCGCCAGCGCATCCAGCAGCGCGTCGACCCGGGGCGGGACGACGCCGGGATCGCTCGCGCTGATGCCTGTCATACGGCCGATCCTGCTCGGGGCTTCCGACATCCGAGGAAGGGAAGGCCAGGTCAGAGCCATTTCCTGTGGATAACCACGCCGCGGAGCCGCCTGGGGAGGAGGCCCGGCGGGTTCGGGGACCGTGAGGCCGCCCCCTCGCAAGAGCCCGGGGCGCGGACCTCCGCCAGGCCCGGCCGGCGATCAGCCCCTGAGGCCGTCGATCGTGTACTCGATGCACTTGATCAGCTGGCGCACGTCGTCGGGCTCAATCGACACGAACGTCGCGATGCGCAGCTGATTGCGGCCGAGCTTGCGGTACGGCTCGGTGTCGACCACGCCGTTGCCGCGCAGGCTCGCCGCGACGGCCGCGGCATCCACCGTGTCGTCGAAGTCGATGGTGACGACCACCGGCGAGCGGTCGGCGGGGTCGGCCACGAACGGCGTCGCGTACGGCGCCTGCTCGGCCCACGCGTAGAGCGCACCCGACGACTCGGCGGTGCGGGCGGCGGCCCAGCCCAGGCCGCCGTTGCCGTTGATCCACTCGAGCTGCTTGTCGAGCAGGTGCAGCGTGGCGACCGCCGGCGTGTTGAGCGTCTGGTTGAGCCGCGAGTTGTCGAGGGCGTTCTTGAGGCTCAGGAACTCGGGGATGTAGCGGCCCGAGGCGGCGACCCGCTCGATCCGCTCGATGGCGGCCGGCGAGACCGCCGCGAACCACAGGCCGCCGTCGGAGCCGAGGTTCTTCTGCGGTGCGAAGTAGTAGACGTCGCTCTCGGACACCGAGAAGTTGATGCCGCCGGCGGCGCTCGTGGCATCGATGACGGTGAGGGCGCCCTCGTCGCCGCGGACGCGGGTCACCGGGGCGGCGACGCCGGTCGAGGTCTCGTTGTGCGGCCACGCGTACACGTCCACGCCCGGCACGGCCTCGGCGGCGACGCGCGTCCCCGGCTCGGCCTTGCGCACGTCGGGGGCCTCCAGCCAGGGCGCCGAAGCGGAACCGGCGAACTTCCCGCCGAACTCGCCGAAGACGAGGTTCTGGGCGCGCGACTCGATGAGCCCGAACGCCGCAGCGTCCCAGAAGGCCGTCGAGCCGCCGTTGCCGAGGATGATCTCGTAGCCGTCGGGAAGGCGCAGGAGGTCGGACAGCCCCATCCGCACCTGGCCGACGAGGCTCTTCACCGGCGACTGCCGGTGGGAGGTCCCCATCAGCACCGACCCGGGGCCGGCGAGCGAGGCGAGCTGCTCCGCGCGGATCTTGGACGGGCCGCAGCCGAAGCGTCCGTCGGTGGGCAGGATCTCGCGGGGGAGCGTGACGTGGGCCATGGACCGATTCTATGGTCGGCGGCTGCCGGCGCCCGGCCACCGGCCGTCACAAACGGATAGGCTGGAAGGCCACCCCAGAACCCGCGCGACGAGGCCTTGCATGACCGATCTGATCGACACCACCGAGATGTACCTGCGCACGATCCTCGAGCTCGAGGAGGAGGACATCACGCCTCTGCGTGCCCGCATCTCGGAGCGTCTCGGTCACTCGGGCCCGACGGTCTCCCAGACGGTCGGCCGCATGGAGCGCGACGGTCTCGTGGTCGTCTCCGAGGACCGCTCGCTGGAGCTGACCGACGCCGGCCGGCAGAAGGCCGTCGACGTCATGCGCAAGCACCGTCTCGCGGAGCGGCTGCTCAGCGACGTGATCGGCCTGGACTGGGCCTACGTCCACGAAGAGGCCTGCCGGTGGGAGCACGTCATGAGCGAGCTCGTCGAGCGGCGCCTCATCGAGCTGCTCGGCCACCCCACCGAATCGCCGTACGGCAACCCGATCCCGGGGCTCGACCAGCTCGGCGACGTCCCCGCCCACACCTTCCACGACGGCGTCGTCGGCCTCGTCCGCGCCCTGAACACCGAGGGCGGGCCCATCGCCGGCACCGTCCGCCGGCTCGCGGAGCCGGTGCAGGTCGACCCGGAGCTGCTGGACCAGCTGCGCGCCGCCGGGGTCGTGCCCGGCGCCTCCGGGCAGTTCCGTTTCAGCGAGGGATACGTGCTCGTGCAGATGGACGGACAGGACGACGGACTGGAGCTCCCGGTCGAGGTCGCGTCGCACATCTTCCTCGTCGAGGCACGCCCGCAAGCCTGAGCATCACCGGGGAGGGTCCTGACAGACAGGGTCCTTGCGTGACTTATTCGTTACTTTCCGGTAGCGTGCAAGAGTCCGACGGCGAGAAGCCCGCCACAGGACCTCCACGCGGAAAGCCTCTACGGTCCGTCGTTCGCGTGGATGAAGCCCGTACATCTGTGCCCGACACAGTACGACGAACACTGCCGACGGACGCGTCTCACCCGGCCTGGGTAAGCGGAGGCCGGGAGGAAAGTTTGGCTGAACAGTTCGATTCGTCGAAGGAAGCACCCGACTCCGAGACGACCCCTGCCCAGGCGATCGACGCCGCGCGGAGCGGTCGTTCGCGCCGGATGCTCGCCCGCCGCACCGCGGCGAAGAGCCCGGCCGTGGCCACCCGTCGCGCGCGCCACCGCACCGCGCACCCGGTGCGCAGCTTCCTGACCGTCACCGCCGTGGCCGGAATGGTCGCCACCGTCGCGATCCCCGCCTTCGCCGCCGCTCGCGGTGTGACCGACGAGGCCGTCACGATCCAGCAGGTCGCCGCCGAGAACGCCCAGTCGCTCGTCATCGCCTCCGAGGCTACGCCCGCGGCCCTCAAGCGCGGCGGCTACTCGGCCACCACGCCCGAGGAGATCGAGAAGAAGAAGCAGGAGGAGGCCGCCAAGGCCGCCCTGGCCGCGCGCCTGGCCGCGCAGTCCTCCTCGTACTCCTCGTCGTCGTCGGTGAGCATGGCCGTCCCCGCCACGATCGCCGCAGCAGGCGACGTGGTCCGCCCGCTCACCTCGTTCAACAACTTCGGCACCCCGTACGCCGGCCACAAGGGCACCGACTACATGGTCGGCCGGGGCGCTCCCATCTACGCGATCGCCGACGGCGTCGTCGTCGCCTCGAGCGAGAGCGGCCCGGGCTGGGGCGTGTACGTCAAGATCGCGCACAACATCGGCGGCAAGAGCGTCACCTCGCTCTACGCCCACATGCTCTACGGCAGCCGTCGCGTCTCGGTCGGCCAGACCGTCTCGGCGGGTCAGCTCATCGGGCAGGTCAGCGACACGGGTCGTGCCTTCGGCACGCATCTGCACCTCGAGATCCGGCTCAACGGCGGCTACGTCAACGCCGAGTCGTGGCTGCAGGCCAACGCCAGCTGATCCCCCGCGTCCTCGACGCACCTCCGACACGCGGCGACGATCGCATCACGTTGCGCCTCGCCCTGCGCGCGGTGTATTAGCCTGATCCCGACGCTCGCACGAGCCCAGGGGGAGCAGATGGACGTAGTACCCCGCATTCGATCCATGAATGCCACAGACCGGTATGACTCCGGTCGCTATGTCCTTCGGCATCGTGTGCACGACTGCCGCGACCTCGGTCGTGGATCAAAGGCGCTGTCTTTCGACAGCGCCTTTTTTCGTGCTCGCACCCTCTTCGCCCGGGCGGCGTCGCAACCGAACAACCGCTGAAGCCGTCACGGCAGTTCGAGAGGACACCGAATGCGCACTCTGGTGCTGAACGCAGGATACGAACCCCTGGCCGTCGTCTCGTTCAAGCGAGCCCTCGTGCTCGTGATGAACGACAAGGCCACCGTCGTCGAGCACGTCGACAACGATCCGGTCTGGGGAGCGAGAGGCGCGTACGACCGCCCGGCCGTGATCCTGCTGACCCGCTACGTCCGGGTGCCCGGAGGGCGCCGCGTGCCGGTGACCAGACGGGGGGTCCTGCGCCGGGATGCCCACCGCTGCGCGTACTGCAGCAAGGGCGCCACGACGATCGACCACGTGCTGCCGCGGTCACGCGGAGGCGCGGACTCGTGGGAGAACCTCGTGGCCTGCTGCCTGCGGTGCAACAACATGAAGGGCGACCGCACCCCGCAGGAGATGGGCTGGGAGCTCAAGTGGATCCCGCAGCCGCCTCGGGGGGCGCAGTGGACGGTCCGCGGCACCGAGCGCACCGACCCGGTCTGGGAGCCGTATCTGGCGCTCGCCGCCTGACCAGCGCCGCCGACGGGATGTCGGTGGTCGTCCGTATCTTCGATCTCGACGGATTGAGGAGCTAGAACAAATGTTCTAGCCTGTCGAGGTGAGGACGATCGTGCGGGATGCGGCTGCGGTGCAGGAGGTGCAGCGGCTGCGCGCCCAGCTCGAGCGGGTGCAGGGCCGTCGTCTCGATGCCCCGGTGCTGCCCGTCCACCCTGCGATCGGCGAGCTCCTCCCGGGGCGGGGACTCCGTCCGGGAGCGGCGTACTCGCTCGGGCGGTCGATGTCGCTGCTGTTCGCGCTCCTGGCGCAGCCCTCTCAGGCGGGGTCGTGGTGCGGGGTCGTGGGTGTGCCCGGTTTCGGCGTCGAGGCGGCCGAGCGCATCGGTGTCGATCTGTCGCGCCTCGTACTGATCCCCGATCCCGGGCCCCGGTGGCTCGCGGTGACGGCGACCATCGCCGAGGTGCTGCCGGTGGTGGCCGTGCGGCCGCCGTCGCGGGCGAAGGACGCCGACATCGGCCGGCTCGCGGCGCGGATGCGCGAGCGCGGATCGGTGCTCCTCGTGCAGGGACCCTGGCCGCAGACCGAGGCGATGATCGACGTCGACAGCCCCGAATGGTCGGGCCTCGGCGACGGATACGGCATCCTGTCGGGGCGGGAGCTCACCGTCACCGTGTCGAGCCGGCGCTTCCCGGTGCCCCGCAGCAATCGGATGATGCTGCCGGCGCCGGACGGCACCATCGCCCCCGTCGAGAGGATCGTGCGCGAGCAGGCGCCGCCGATGCGGGCGGTGAGCTGATGCCGGCGCGGGGGGCGCCCGCCGTCGCCGAGACCGGCGGCGCGCCGGTGCGCAGCCTCGTCGTGTGGGTCCCGGACTGGCCGATCGTCGCCCTCACCCGCGACGGCACCGACCCGCCCGATGCGGCCCTGACGATCGCGATCTTCGCGAAGGGCATGGTGGTCGCCTGCTCCGCCGCCGCGCGGGCCGAGGGGGTGCGGCGCGGTCAGCGGCGGCGGGACGCGCAGGCGCGCTGCCCGCACCTCGTGGTGGCCGACGCCGATCCGGTGCGCGATCAGCGGGTGTTCGCCCCGCTGATCGCGCAGCTCGAGGACGTCGCACCGGGGGTCCAGCTGCTGCAGCCGGGGCTGTGCGCACTGAAGGCGAGAGGACCGGCCCGCTACTACGGGGGCGAGGCGGCCGCGGCGACGGTGCTCACCGGCATCCTGGGCGACGCGGGCATCGACGACGTGCGGGCGGGCGTCGCCGACGGCCCCTTCACGGCCGAGCAGGCAGCTCGTTCGGGCACGCGCACGGACCAGCCGATCCGTCTGGTGCCGGCGGGGGAGTCGGCGGCCTTTCTCGCGCCCCTGCCGGTGACGGTGCTCGAGCACGACATCGTCGACCTGTTCGCGCGGCTGGGGGTGCAGACCCTGGGGCAGGTCGCCGCGCTCCCGGTGGAACGGCTGATCGAACGGTTCGGCGCCCGCGGGGCGCGGCTGCACGCGCTCGCAGCAGGGGCGGACTCCCGTCCGGTGACGCCGCGCACCCCGCCGCCCGAACTGCACCGGGAGGTCGCCTTCGAACCGCCGCTGGAGCTCGCCGAGCAGGTCGCGTTCGGTGTGCGCGTCGCCGCCGACGAGTTCATCACGGGACTCGGCGCCGTCGACCTCGTCTGCACCGAGCTGCGGGTCGTGGTCACCGGGGAGAGGGGCGAGCGCAGCTCCCGGGTCTGGCTGCATCCGGGAGCGTTCGACGCGTCGGGGGTCGTCGACCGGGTGCGCTGGCAGCTGGCCGAGCAGACCCTGCGCAGCGCCGTCGCCCATGTGCGGCTCGAACCGGAGCGGGTGGATGCCGCAGCCCACCACGCGCGGGCCCTCTTCGGCGGCGGGCCCGACGAGAAGGTGCATCACGCCCTCTCGCGCGTGCAGGCCATGCTGGGCCATCGAGGGGTGGTCACACCGGTCGTCGGAGGCGGCAGGTGGCTGCAGGAGCGGCAGGTGCTCGTGCCGTGGGGCGACCGCGTGGTGCCCGCCGACCGTGCACGGCCGTGGCCGGGGAGCATCCCCGATCCGCTGCCGTCCACGGTCTTCGCCGAGCCGGTGCCGGTGGCGGTGGTCGACGGCGACGGCGACATGGTGGCCGTCGATGCGCGGGGCGAGCCGACGGCGGCGCCGGCGGCCCTGGTGGCAGCGGGGACGACGCGGCCGGTGCAGACGTGGGCAGGGCCCTGGCCGGTCGTGGAGCGGGCGTGGGATGCCGTGAGAGCACGCCACGCGCACCGCTTCCAGGTGGTCGACGTGCACCAGACGGCGTGGCTGCTGGTGTGCGAGGCGGGGGTCTGGCATGCCGAGGGGCGGTACGACTGATGGGCTTCAACAACCCGTCGGTCACCTGGTCGGAGATGGAGCGGGTGCTGAGCGGGCGTCCCGAGCCCGACGGCGGCGACGGTCCCGCGTTCTCGCGCAAGCGCGGGCCGTACGAGCCGACTCCCATCGTGCGTCCCGACGATCCCGTGCCGTACGCCGAGCTGCACGCGCACTCGTCGTTCTCGTTCCTCGACGGCGCCTCCTCGCCTGCCGAGCTCGCCGAAGAGGCCGAGCGGCTCGGTCTGCACGCCCTCGCGATCAGCGACCACGACGGCTTCTACGGCATCGTGCGCTTCGCCGAGGCGGCCGAGCACCTGCAGGTGAAGACCGTCTTCGGCGCGGAGCTGTCGCTCGGCGAGACGGCGGGCCCGCCGGGAGCGGGGCTGCTCGGGGTGCCGCCCGCATCGGCGCCGCGTTCCGCGCCCGCGTCGCCGCGCACCGGCCTTCCCGATCCCGAGGGCACGCACCTGCTGGTCCTGGCCCGGGGAGAGGAGGGCTACCACCGGCTGGCGGCCGCCATCACGCACGCCCAGCTGGCCGGTGCGGAGAAGGGGCGTCCCCACTACGACCTCGCCGACCTGGCCGAGCGCGGCAGGGGACACTGGTCGATCCTCACGGGATGCCGCAAGGGCGCCGTCCGCCGGGCCCTCGCCGACGGGGGACCGGGGGCCGCGGGCGACGAGCTCGACCGGCTGGTCGCGCTGTTCGGGCCCGACGCGGTCGAGGTCGAGCTCATCGACCACGGCAACCCCACCGACACCCGCGACAACGACGCGCTCGCGGCCCTCGCCCGGGACCGCGGCCTGCCGCTGCTGGCGACCAACAACGTCCACTACGCCGTGCCCGAGCGCATGCCCCTCGCAGCGGCCGTCGCCGCGGTGCGCGCCGGGCGCGGCCTCGACGAGCTCGACGGGTGGCTGCCCTCCCACGCCGGCGCGCACCTGCGGTCGGGGGCCGAGATGCAGCGCCGGTTCCGGCGGTACCCCGGCGCCGTCAGCCGCACGGTCGCCCTCGCCGACGAGCTCGCCTTCCCGCTCCGGCGGGCCAAGCCCGCGCTGCCGAAGCTGCCGGTGCCCGAGGGGCACACCCCCATGAGCTGGCTGCGCCACCTCGTGTGGGACGCGGTGCCGCGCTTCTATCCCGACCTCGACGACGACGGGCGGGCACGCATCGAGAAGGAGCTCGGCGTCATCGAGCAGAAGGACTTCCCGGGGTACTTCCTCATCGTCCACGGCATCGTCCAGGAGGCGCGCCGCCGCGGCATCCTCTGCCAGGGCCGCGGGTCGGCCGCCAACAGCGCCGTCTGCTATCTGCTCGGGATCACGGCGATCGACTCGATCTTCTACCGGCTCCCGTTCGAGCGGTTCCTCTCGGCGCTGCGCGACGAGGAGCCCGACATCGACGTCGACTTCGACTCCGATCGGCGCGAGGAGATCATCCAGTGGGTGTACGCCACCTACGGCCGCGACCGCGCCGCGCAGGTCGCGAACGTCATCCAGTACCGGCCCAAGAACGCGGTCCGCGACATGGCGCGCGCGCTCGGCCACTCGCCGGGCCAGCAGGACGCCTGGTCGAAGCAGATCGAGCGGTGGGACGGTCAGTTCGAGACCGCCGACCACGACATCCCCGATCGGGTGCTCGCCTATGCGGGCGAGCTGCTGAAGGCGCCGCGGCACCTCGGCATCCACTCCGGCGGCATGGTGCTCACCGACCGGCCCGTCGGCGAGGTCGTCCCCATCGAGCACGCGCGCATGGAGAACCGCACCGTCATCCAGTGGGACAAGGACGACGCGGCCTGGATGGGGCTCGTGAAGTTCGACCTGCTGGGCCTCGGGATGCTGGCGGCGCTGCAGTACGGCTTCGATCTCATCGACGAAGCGACGGGGGAGCGGTGGGAGCTGGCGACGATCCCGAAGGAGGAGGCCGCCGTCTACGACATGCTCTGCCGGGCCGATTCGATCGGGGTCTTCCAGGTCGAATCGCGCGCGCAGATGGGGCTCCTTCCGCGGCTGCAGCCGCGGCGCTTCTACGACCTCGTGATCGAGATCGCCCTCATCCGGCCCGGGCCCATCCAGGGCGGCGCCGTGCACCCGTACGTGCGCCGCAAGCTCGGACACGAGAAGGTCACCTACGTGCACCCGAAGCTCGAGCCCGTGCTCGAGCGCACCCTCGGCATCCCGGTGTTCCAGGAGCAGCTCATGCAGATGGGCATGGCCGTGGGCGACCTGTCGGGGGAGGATGCCGACCTCCTTCGCCGCGCGATGGGCTCCAAGCGCGGGATCGAGCGGATCGAGTCGCTCAAGCGCAAGCTCTACGAGGGCATGGCCCGGCACGGCCTGGTCGGCCAGGTCGCCGACGATCTGTACGCGAAGATCCAGGCGTTCGCGAACTTCGGCTTCGCCGAGAGCCACTCACTGTCGTTCGGCCTGCTCGTCTACGCGTCGTCCTGGCTGAAGCTGCACTATCCGGCCGCGTTCCTGGCGGCCCTGCTGCGCGCGCAGCCGATGGGCTTCTACTCGCCCGCCTCACTCACCGCCGACGCCCGGCGGCACGGGGTGACCGTCCGCCGCCCCGACATCCACGCCTCGGAGACCGAAGCCGTCCTCGAGCCGGTGGAGGCCCCGCCCCCGGTCCGCCGGACCGCCGAGGAGCATCCCGCACCGGCTCCACCCACCGGGCTCGCGTCGTGCACCGACCGGATCCAGCCGCCGGTGCCCGACTTCGACCCCACCGCGTCCGTGGCGGACGCCGCCCACCGCCGCGACGGCGCCTTCGCCGTGCGGCTCGGTCTGGCCGCGGTGACGGGCATCGGGAAGCCGCTGGCAGACCGCATCGTGGCGGAGCGCGATCGCGGCGGCCCGTTCCGCGACCTCCGCGACCTCGTCCGTCGCACCGGCGCCACCGAGGCCCACCTCGAAGCCCTCGCGACAGCCGGGGCGTTCGAGAGCCTCGGGGTGTCGCGGCGCGAGGGCATCTGGCTGGCGGGGGACGCCGCTCAGAACCGCCCCGAGTTCCTCGAGGGCACGCTCATCTCGGTGCAGCCGCCGCTGTTCCCCGACCAGACCAGCTACGACATCCTCGCCGCCGATCTGTGGGCCACGGGCATCTCGACCGACGACCATCCGCTCACCCACTACCGAGCGCAGCTCGATGCGCGCGGGGTGCTCACCTCGCGCGAGCTCCGCGATCACGAGACCGGGCGGCGGATCGAGGTCGCCGGGCTCGTGACCCACCGGCAGCGGCCGGCGACGGCATCCGGGATCACCTTCGTGAACCTCGAGGACGAGCACGGCCTCGTCAACGTCATCTGCTCGCTGGGCGTCTGGAACAAGTACCGGCGCGTGCTCCGGGACTCTCCGGCGCTCATCGCCCGCGGCATGCTGGAGCGCTCGCCGGAGGGTGTGACGAACCTCCTCGCCGATGCGTTCGAAGATCTCAAAGTCGGCGTGCAGCACCGCTCGCGCGACTTCCGCTGATGCCGATCCGCGCGGTCGCCGTCGGGACGGCCATGAGGCGCTGGGCGAGAGGCTTATCTCCTGTCCCGCCACGAGGTCGACCTCGCGCGCATCGGCGTCGCTCGACTCGCGCCACTCTTCCCGAGGCGAGGGCCCGGCAGCTCGCCGGCGGGAGGGGAGCCGGCGAGCGGCCGCGACGACGGAGTGCCCTCGCAGCACACACACGATGGCCCCCGATCCATGAGGATCGAGGGCCACCGGAAGTCGTGCGAGTTGTGCGCGCTCAGCGCTGCTCGGCGAGCGCGAAACCGACCGCGCCGTCCTCGCTGACGCGGGCGTCGAGCACCCGGTTGTCGAGGGCGACGGTGGCGACCGGGTCCACGAACACCCGCGCGCCGTCGTTCTCGACGACGGTGTCGTCGGACTCGGGGGCGCTGGCCAGATTCAAGGCGTAGCCCTGGTCCGGGGCCACGGCCTCGCTGATGCGGAGGCCTCCGGTCGTGGTGGGGATCTGCTCCGTGAGGGACTTCACGGCAATGGTGGCGTTCTCGGTGAGTGTGAGCATGGTGCTCTCCTTCCGTGGATTGCTGCGGACCGGCCACGATGCCGAGAATCGCGGCGGATCGCAAACGCTGACACACCATGCGGCCCGACTCACACCGGATCCGGAGGTTTTCGGTGCCGCTTGTAGATGATCGACCGTGCAAAAGGGATTGTGGTCAGACCACATGTCGGCCGCGCACCGACTTTTCCCAGGGTCCTCCCAGACGGGCGGAAACTGAGGTCATCGCCCCGGAGCCACCGGAGCAGGAGAACACGAAAGGTCCCGATCATGGCCGTCCCCACCGCCACCCCCGTCCCGCACGGCGGTGCCACCGAAACCCCGGTCCCCACGACCCGCGCACTGCCGATCGCCATCGCGGTCACGCGGATGCTGATGGGCTTCTACTTCCTCTGGGCCTTCCTCGACAAGGTGTTCGGCCTCGGCTTCGCCACTCCCGCCGAGCGCGCGTGGATCAACGGCGGCAGCCCGACCACCGGGTTCCTCAGCAACGCGACCGCGGAGAGCCCGCTCGCGGGCCTGTTCACGGCGCTGGCCGGCGTGCCGCTGGTGGACTGGCTGTTCATGCTCGGTCTGCTCGGGGTCGGCGTCACGCTCCTCACCGGGATCGGCGTGCGCATCGGTGCCATCGCCGGCGTCGCGATGCTCTTCCTCATGTACCTGGCCGAGTTCCCCCTGACACTGACCGGTGCGACCAACCCCCTCATCGACAGCCACATCATCGACATGGGCGTCATGGCGATCGCGTTCTTCGCGGTGCCGACCCAGCGCCTGAGCCTCGCCCGCCCCTGGCGTGCGCTCGTCGGCGACAAGACCTGGCTGTGGTGAGAGCCCGGGTCGCTGATCCCCTGAGCGTCTGACCCCCTGCAGATCCCGCTCCAGCACCCCCGACGACGTCCCCGCGGCCACCCGGCCGTCGGGGACGTCGTCGTCGTGCCGCGTCGCCGAGCGGCTCAGCGGCAGAGCTCGAAGACGTAGGCGGGGTCGCCGGGTACCGTCAGGTCGCGATCGCGCAGGACGAGGGACGCCGGACGCTCCGGGCTCGCGCAGACCTCCGCGAAGGGCGCCGGCAGATTGTCGGTGTACTCGATGCCGATGACCGCGTCGCCGTACACGTCGGTGTAGGCGGAGCACTCGTCGTAGGCGGCGCACTCCTCCGTGATCGCGAAGTCGAAGGCCGCCTCGGAGCGCAGCAGGGCGGCATCCTCGGCCGCGTTCTTCTGACCCGCGGCGAGCCCCGCGCGGTGAGCCGCCCGGACGAGGAGTCCGGCGACGGCGAGGTTGTCCTCGCGCGAAAGCGCGCCGTCGGTGCGCGTGTAGGTGTCCAGGTTGTCGAACTCCACCGCGTCGAAGCCGTCGCGCGCGCACCCCTCGATCCACGGGGACACCACGGCGGCCACGGCCTCGGCGTCGCGGGTGTCGACGATCACCTCGTCGGGCCAGTCGGGATCGATCACGAACTCGCCCGCGGCGTCGCGCAGGAGCAGGTCGGCCGGCCAGTCTGCCGCCTCGCCCGGCTGCGTCTGGAACGCGTTGACGTAGCAGATCGAGTACAGCCGCTCGACGGGCGGGTCGGTGCGGTCGCGCGCGACGATCTGGACCTCGGTGGCCGGCTCGTACGCACCGCCCAGCTGATAGTCGGGGGCGCCGGCGACCGGCGGCGACGCGATGAGCACGGCGGAGGAGGAGGGAGCCGGGGCCCCCTCCGGCGTCCCGGCCGGCGTCCCGTCCGGCGTCGCCCGCGGGGCCGGACCCATCGCGCACCCGGCCAGCGCGAGCGCCGCCGCGACCGCGACGAGTGCGCGGATGCCGCGGCTCACGACGGAGGTGTGGACGTGTCGGCTCATCATCGCGAGCCTAACCCGCGGCCCCGGAGGGCTCGGTGCTTTCTCCCGGTCCGTGCCGCGGACCCCGCTGCGCGAGGAGGAGTTGACTTCGCCCCATGAGCGTCTCGCCGGCCTCGTCGCGCTCGCCGCGCGTGCGGCGCGGCGGCATCGCGGTCTTCCTGGTGATCGCGTTCGGCGTGACCTGGGCGCTGTGGCTGCCGCTGGCGGCGCAGGCGATGTCCACCGGACTCGACCGGATGCCGTGGACGTTCTTCGCCGCCTCGGCGGGACCGCTGTGCGGCGCCCTCGCGGCCTCGGCCTGATCGGGCGGCGGGCCGGGTCTGTCGGCCTGGGGGCGTCGCACGTTCGCGGTGCGCGGCGTCGGCCCTCGCCTTCTCGAGGCCGCGGCCATGCTCGCGCTGTACCTCGCGGCCGGATGGGCCGCCCAGGTGATCACGACCGGCACGTGGCCGGACCCGGCGGCGTTCGGCGTGACCTCGAAGCTCCCCGGGCTGGCGTGGCCTCTCGTCGCGCTGGTGTGGCTTCTGACGTTCGGGGTCGGCGAAGAGGCGGGTTGGCGAGGCTGGCTGTTCCCCGCGCTCTCCGAGCGGCTGTCCCCGCTCCGGGCGGCGCTTCTCGTCGGTGCGGTGTGGATCGCGTGGCACGCGCCGGCGTTCCTGTTCAACCCGACCTACACGGCCATGGGCGCGGGCGCGATCGGCTGGGCGATCGCGCTGCTGTGCGGCTCGCTCCTGCTGTCGTGGATGACCCTTCGAGCCGGCGGCAGCATCGTGCCCGTCCTGGTGTGGCACGCCGGGTTCGACCTGCTGACCGCGGCCGACCAGTCCGCCGGTGCCATCGCCGCGACCATCAGCGCGATCGTGATGGTCCAGGGTGGTGCGGCCGGCGTGCTGCTCTGGCGGCGCGGTCGGCGCCGCACGCCGTAGCGACGGGGGCCGAGGGGCAGCGGCGACCGCCGCAAGGCGCGCCGGCCGGGTCAATGCCGGATCCGTAGAATCGTCCAGGTGATCCCGTTGTTCGACTATGTTCCCGGCATGCCGTGCCCGCATAGTGTCAGTCCGCACCATCCAGACGAGGCCTGATCGCCTGCATTGCAAGGGAGCATGTATGTCCATTTCCGCACGCCGCCGCACCCGAGTGGCGGCCCTCGCGATCGGCGCCGTGGCTGCCATCGCGCTCGCCGGCTGCGCCGCCGGCACCTCGCCCGAGGAGCCCTCGGACGGCGAGCCGGTCGAGATCACCTTCCAGTCGTGGGTGCCCAACATCGACCGCGCCGTCGACGCCTTCAACGACGCGCACGACGACATCCACGTCACGCTCGAGACGATCACCGCCGGACCCGACGGCGGCTACGCGACGATGCTGTCGGCGGTCCAGGCCGGGAACCCCGCGGACGTCGTGCAGCTCGGCTATGACGCGATCCCCGACTTCCTCATCAACGACGCCCTCGAAGACATCACCCCCTACGTCGCCGACTCCGAGGACCTCTTCGTCCCCTGGCAGTGGCAGACCGGGGTGTTCGGCGACAAGGTCTACTCCATCCCGCAGGCGTCCGGTCCGCTCGGCCAGTTCTACCGTGCCGACATCTTCGAGGAGCTCGGCATCGAGTACCCCGAGACCTGGGACGAGTTCTACGAGGCCGCCAAGGTCGTCCGCGCGTCGGACCCGGACCGCTACATCACCGCGTTCGCCTTCAACCAGGCGCCCTGGATGATCGGCCTGGCCCAGCAGGGCGGCGCCAACTGGTTCGTCGCCGAGGACGACGCCTGGTCGGTGTCGATCGACGGCGACGAGACCGCGAAGGTCGCCGAGTTCTGGCAGAAGCTCATCGACGAGGACCTCGTCAAGGTCGAGGCCGACTTCTCCAGCGAGTGGAACGCCGACCTGCAGAACGGCAACATCCTGTCGTGGATCTCGGGCTCGTGGGCCGATGCCATCCTCCGCGGCACGGCTCCCGAGACGAGCGGCTCCTGGGCCGTCGGCGCGCTGCCGCAGTGGAACGCGGGCGAGAACGTGTCGGCCACGTGGGCGGGAGGCTCGGCCAACGCGGTGCTGAAGGGCTCGAAGAACCCCGAGGCCGCGGCCGAGTTCGCCGTGTGGCTCAACTCCAACACCGACAGCGTCAGCATCCTGACCGAGATCGGCGCCGGCTGGCCCTCGATCGTGGACACCGCCGCGATCGCGTCGCTGCAGGACGCCCCCGAGGTGTTCGAGTTCTACGGCGGACAGGACATCTGGGATGTCTTCGCGGAGTCGGACAAGGCCGTCGACACCTCGTGGGCCTGGCCGCCGCTGTCCTCGACGCTGTTCGCCAGCCTGACCGACAACGTCAAGGCCGCCGTCGACGGCGGAACCCCGCTCGTCGACGCGTACGCCGAGACCCAGGCCGACATGGTCGCCGCCCTCACCGAGCGCGGCATCTCCGTCGCCGACTGACACCCGAGGGGGTGGGCCCGCCCGCGCCGGCCCACCCCCTCGCCACCCGGGAGAAGATCCGTGAGCTCCGCCCTCGCCACCCGCCCCCGCCGCCGGCTCCCCGGCGCGGTGTGGGTGCTCATCCTGCCGTTCGCGATCATGTTCGTCGCCTTCTTCGTGGCGCCGATCGTGTACGCGCTCGTGCAGAGCATGTTCACCACGCGCAGCTCCGGCCTCGGCTACGGCGCCCCCGAGACCACGTTCGTCTTCATCGACAACTACGTGCGCGCCCTCTCGGACCCGTCCTTCGTCGAGAGCCTCGGCAGGCTCGTGAGCTTCTCGGCGATCCTCGTGCCGCTGATGGTGCTGACCGCCCTCGGGCTGGCGCTCCTCCTGGACTCCGGGCGCGCTCTCGCCCCCCGCTTCTTCCGGGTCGTCTTCTTCTCGCCGTACGGCGTTCCCGGCGTCGTCGCGACGCTGCTGTGGGGATTCCTCTACGTCCCCGCCACGAGCCCGGTGCTCCAGCTGCTGAGTGCGGCGGGCATCGCATTCGATCCGCTCTCGAGCGGCAACGTGCTCTTCTCCATCGCGAACATCGCGCTGTGGGGATTTGCCGGATACAACATGGTGATCCTCATGGCGGCGCTGAACGCCATCCCGTCCGAGCTGTACGAGGCCGCCCGCGTCGACGGCGCCTCGGGCTGGGCCACCATCTGGCACATCAAGCTGCCGCTCGTGCGACCCTCGATCATCCTCGTGACCGTCTTCACGATCATCGGCACCCTGCAGCTGTTCGTCGAGCCGCTCGTGCTGCGACCGCTCACGACGGCGATCAGCTCGACCTACACGCCGAACCTCGCCGCCTACAACCAGGCGTTCGCGCAGGGGAACCCCAACCTCGCCGCCGCGATGGCCGTGATCGTCGCCCTGCTCGGCTTCGCGTTCTCGTTCGGGTTCCTCCGCCTCGTCAACCGGAAGGGGAGCCGCGCATGGTGACCGTCGACGCCGGTGCCCCCACGGGCGCCACCCGTGCCCTCACCGTGCCCTCGGCGTCGGGAAGGCGACGGCGTCCCGCCCCGCATGCCGCCGGGACGGTGAGCTCCGTCGCGATCAACGTCGCCCTGCTGGTCGCGGCGGTGTACTTCCTGCTGCCGCTCGTGTGGGTGCTGATCGCCGCCACCAAGTCGCCGGCCGACCTGTTCGGCACGTTCGGCCTGTGGTCCTCCGACACCCCGCGGGCGTGGGAGAACCTGGTCGCCCTTTTCACCCAGGACGGCGGCTCGTTCACCCGGTGGGTGCTCAACAGCGTGCTGTACTCCGGCGTCGGGGCCTTCGTCGCCATGGTGATCTCCGCCGCGTGCGGCTACGCGATCGCGAAGTTCCCGTTCCGGGGGCGGGAGCTGCTGTTCTCCGTCATCCTCGGCGGGGTCCTCGTGCCGGCGACCGTCATCGCCCTGCCGCTCTACTTCCTGCTGAACACCGTCGGACTCACGGGCACCTACTGGGCCGTGCTGCTGCCGAGCATGGTGAGCCCGTTCGGCGTGTACCTCGCCCGCATTCATGCCAATGCGAGCGTGCCCGACGAGGTGATCGAGGCGGCCCGGCTCGACGGCGCCGGCGACCTGCGGATCTTCGCGTCGATGGCCAGCCGCATGATGATGCCCGCGCTCGTGACGATCTTCCTCTTCCAGTTCGTCACCATCTGGAACAACTACCTGCTGCCGCTCGTGATGCTCAACGACACCTCGACCTTCCCGGTGACCCTCGGCCTCACGCTGTGGAACGGGCAGACCCAGCGCGACCCGATGTTCTACTCGCTGGTGGTCACCGGCTCCGCCGTGTCGGCGCTGCTGCTGGTCGCCCTGATGACGGGGCTGCAGCGGTTCTGGCGTGCCGACCTGACCGCCGGAGCGACGAAGGGCTGACCCGACCGGCCGCCCTGTGTCGTGCTGTCCGTGGCAAAAGCAGGCTGAGACGACGCACGGGGGCTGTGGGGCCGGATTCGGGTCGATCCGCCCTGCTTTCGCCACGCGAAGCGGGCGGAAGCCGTTGCGCCGGCGGCCGCGCCGGCACGCCCGGCGGTCAGCCCTTGCGGGTCTCGCGGTAGGCGCGGGGGCTCATGCCGTGGGTCCGGCGGAACTGGCGCGAGAAGTAGAACGGATCGTCCAGGCCGATCCGGCGCCCGATCTCGGCGACGGCGAGGGTCGTCGTGTCGAGCAGTTCCCGGGCCCGCGCCATCTTGAGCGCGTTGTGGTGGGCGAGCACGCCGCCGCCGGTGGCCTCCCGGAACAGGGCCGCCAGGTGCGACGGCGACACCCCCACCATCGCGGCCAGCTCCGGCACCTGCACATGCCCGTCGACGCGCTCCTCGAGGTAGCGCATCGCCCGTTCGACAGGGGCGCCCTCGCTGGGGATCACCCGATCCACGGCGAGCTGGGTGAGCAGCCGCCACGCCATGCCCGACGTCGCCAGCAGCCGCACCGGCGTGGTGTCGCGGGCGAGCGAGACGGAGATCTCGTCGAGGAGGGCCGTCACCCTCTCCACGGCCCGCAGCGACAGGGTCACCCGGTCGGGTCGGATGCCGGTGGCCTCCAGCAGTTCGGGCACGTCGGTGCCGCGCACGTGGCACCACCAGATCGTCCAGGGGTCCTCGGCCGAGGCGCCGTAGGAGTGGGGCGTGCCGCCCGGGATGACGATCGCCATCGACGACCCGACCGTGGTGCGGATGCCGGCGGCCTCCACCCATCCGCCGCCGGCGACGCAGACGATGACGATCGTCTCGGCGACGCCGTCGGGACGGTGCCGGCCGTGGTGGTCCGCGTGCGGGAAGTACCCGGCGTCGGTCACGAGCATGCGGCGGGTGACGGGGCGCGCGAGAGCGGCTTCCACCGCAGGACGCGGGACGACGCTCAGCCGCTGCCGGTCGAACCCGTCGGCGCGCTCCGTCGCCGCTGCCGAGGCCCCGGGGGCGCCTGGACTCTCCGTCGCATCCATGCCGGGATTCTGTCACACGATGCCGTCCCCGCGTCACCGTCGGATCGTCCAGGTGCGGTGGGGGATCGCCCATTCCGCCGGCGCGCCGCACCCCATAGTTTTGCCAGGTGATCCCCGACGACGTGTCTCCGAGCCGCATCGAGCTGCCCGACGCCCCCGCCGATCAGGCCGCGATCCTCGAGGCCGGGGGCGTCGCCTGCTGGAGCGAGCCGCTGTGGATCGACACGTACGAGCCGGGGGCGCCCGACCCGTATCCGCTCTTCCTCGACCGCCGGGTGTACCAGGGCTCGAGCGGGCGGGTGTATCCGCTCCCGATGATCGACTCCGTCTCGCACGAGAAGTCCCCGCGGCAGTGGCAGGCGATCCACCTCGAGAACGCCTATGTGCGGCTCGTGCTGCTTCCCGAGATCGGCGGGCGGATCCACATCGGCTACGACAAGGTCGCCGGTTACGACTTCTTCTACCGCAACAACGTGATCAAGCCCGCGCTCGTCGGGCTCGCCGGGCCCTGGATCTCGGGCGGCGTCGAGTTCAACTGGCCGCAGCACCACCGGCCGGCGACGTTCCTGCCGGTCGACTCCCGCATCGCGCGCGAGGACGACGGCGCCGTCGTCGTGTGGCACAGCGACCTCGATCCGCTGCAGCGGATGCGCGGCCTCCACGGGGTGCGGCTGCGTCCGGGCTCGTCGGTGATCGAGCTGGAGGCCGAGCTCCACAACCGCACCGACGTGCCGCAGACGTTCCTGTGGTGGGCGAACGTCGCCGCGAGGGTGCACGAGGAGTACCAGTCGTTCTTCCCCGACGACGTCGCCTACGTCGCCGATCACGCGCGCCGCGCCATCACCGCCTTCCCCCGCGCCGACCGCCCCTACTACGGCGTGGACTATCCGGCGCTCGCCGCCCAGCCGGGGTGCGTCGACGCGGATCGCATCGACATCTACAGCAACATCCCGGTGCCGACCTCGTACATGATCACCGACACCGACGACGACTTCTTCGGCGGATACGACCACGCCGCCGATGCGGGATTCGTGCACTGGGCCGATCGCGCGATCTCGCCGGGCAAGAAGCAGTGGACGTGGGGCGACGGCGAGATCGGACGCGCCTGGGACGACCAGCTCACCGACGGCGACGGGCCGTACGTCGAGCTGATGGCCGGCGTCTACACCGACAACCAGCCCGACTTCAGCTGGCTGCTCCCGGGCGAGACGAAGCGGTTCTCCCAGTTCTGGTTCCCGATCCATGCGACCGGGCCCGTGCGCCAGGCCACGACCGACGCAGCTGTCGGCATCACGGCCGCGGAGGGTGGCACGCGGGTGACGGCGCTCACCACGCGGCCCCGCTGCGGTGTCGCGGTCGTCGTGCGCTGCGGTGGCGACGAGCTCGCCCGCTGGTCGGTCGACCTCGGCCCCGATCGGCCGTTCGCGGGCGTCGTCGGGATCGATCCCGAGACGCCCGGCCTGGAGGTGTCTGTCGAGGATGCCGGCGAGCCCCTCGTGATCTGGCGCTCGCGCGAGGGGCAGGCGCCGCCCGCCGAGCCGTGGCTTGCCACCGCGCCCGATGCGCCCGAGGAGATCGCTTCGGCCGACGAGCTCTACGCGACCGCCGTGCACCTGCTGCAGTACCGTCATCCGTCGCGGTCGGCCGAGCCGTACCTGCGCGAGACCCTCCGCCGCGACCCCGCCGACACGCGCGCGGCGACCGCGCTCGGGGCGTGGCACCTGCACCGCGGCGAGTACGCCGACGCCGCGGCCGTGCTCGACGTCGCGATCGAGCGCCTGACGCGCCGCAACCTCAATCCGCGCGACGGCGAGGCGGTCTACCTGCGTGCGCTGGTCGCCGAGCGCCTGGGTGACGACGAGGGTGCCGACCGCTGGTTCGCGAAGGCGTCGTGGAACGCGGCGTTCGCACCGTCGGCCGCACTCGGTCGCGCGCGGCTGGCGCTGCGGGCCGCTCGGGCGGAAGCGGCGCTGCGCCTCGCACACGCGGCGGGTCCGATCCCGGAGGCACGGCGCCTGGAGGCCCTGGCGCTCGCCCGGCAGGGCTCGCCCGCCGAGGCGGCACGGATGCTCGACGCGCTCGCGGAGGCGGATCCGCTCGATCCCGCTCTCCGCGCGCTCCGTGGGGAGGCCCTCGCGCTCGACGCGAAGATGCCGCTCGAGGTGGGGGCCGAGCTCGCCCGCGCCGGGGCGTACGCCGAAGCTCTCGCGGCCACCGACGTCGTGAGCGACGCCACGCCCGCCGCGGGACTGGCGGGGCCGATCCGCGGCTACCTCCGGGCCCGGTGGCTCGAGCGCACCGGGCGCCCCGCGGAAGCCGCCGCCGAGCGCCGTGCCGCCGCGGCGACGCCGACGGATCTGGCCTTCCCTGCCGGGCTCGACCAGTACGACGCCCTCGTCGCGGCCGTCGCCGCCGTCGATGCGGATGCCGTCGCCGCGGGCCTCCTCGGCATGTGGCTGCTCGACGCCGGCCGCACCCGCGATGCCCTCGTGCGGCTCGGCGCCGCCACGGAGGCGGGATCGACCGATCCGGTGGTGTGGCGGAACCTGGCCATCGCCCTCGTCGTCGCCGCGCACGAGGAGGACGCCGCCGACGCCGCCCTCGCCCGCGCGCTCGAGCTGCGGGCCGACGCCCGGCTCGTGGTCGAGCGGGATGTGCTCGCGGTCCGGCGCGGGCTCGACGCCCGGGAGCGGCTGGCGCTGCTCGAGCGGCATCCGGAGCTGCTCGACCGGCGCGACGACCTCGCCGTGCGCCACGCGGACCTCCTGCTCGACGTCGGACGCGTCGACGAGGCGTGGCAGCTGCTCACCACGCGGCGCTTCCGCCCGTTCGAAGGCGGCGAAGGGCGGGTGATCGCCGCGTTCGACCGCGCCGCGTGCCTGCGCGCCGAGGCGATGCTCGCCGAGCGTCCCGTCGATGCCGCGGCCCTGCTGGAGGCGGGCCTCATGCCGCCGCGGTCGCTGGGCGAGGGAAGGCATCCCGCCGAGCGTCCCGTGCAGCGGTGGGTGCTGCTCGGGCACGCGCGCGCCGCCGCCGGAGACCTCGACGGGGCACGCGCGGCGTGGCGGGCCGCCGTCGCACCGACGCCTCTCGCCGTCGCGCCCCGTGCCGCCGACGCGTCGACCTACTGGCGCGGGGTGGCCCTCGTGCACCTGGGGGAGCGTGCCGCAGCCGAGGCGGAGTGGGCGGCGCTCGATGCCCGCGCGGCGGAGCTGCGTGCAGCCCGCGACGAGGTCGACTACTTCGCCACCTCCGTGCCCGAGCTCACCCTGTTCGATGTCGGCACCGCGTCGGTGCGCGCGGCCGCCGCGGCGGAGCTGGAGCGCCTGGCCGTCGCCGGGCGCGCGTACGAGCCGGCGCCGCCGGGCGGTGTGCTCGCCTCGATCGGAGAGGATGGAACCCGTGGCTGACCGCTATCTGGGCTCCGGGACGATCGAGCGTGACGAACGGCCCCTCACCGGGCCGGTGCCCGCGCACCTGCCGCCGCGGCTGACGATCACGCTGTGGGACTTCTCCTGGTACACGCAGGCCGGTCCCGGTCAGCCGTACGAGGACATCGATACGGCCGTGGCCGATGCGGCGAGCCTCGGCTACAACGCCATCCGGATCTGCGCCGCGCCGCTGCTGCTGTTCGGCGGGCTGGGGCTCGACGACCTCGCCGGTGCGCTCGAGATCGAAGGTCTCGGGGCGGCACCCGGCGGCGGCTTCTACGGTCAGCGCACCCGCTGGTACGACACCCCCGGCGGGTACACGATCGACGTGCGCGCCAGACTGCGCGAGCTGTTCGAGGCCGCCGCCCGCCACGGGATCGCGGTGATCCTCGCCAGCTGGGAGTACCAGCAGTCGCCGGCGTTCGCCGCGTCGCCGCGGTGGTTCGAGGCGATCGACGCCGTCCCGCTGGAGCAGCGCTACCGACTGCTCGCGCGGGCGTGGGACCGGATGATCGAGTGGCTCACGGCCGAGGGACACCGCGCGCGCATCGCCCTCGTCGAGCTGCACAACGAGGTGGACTTCTCGATCCTGCCGGCGCTCGAGGACGGGGGAGCGGACGAGGTCCGGTGGCTGCGGGAGCGGCATCCCGACCTGCTGGTGACCGCCAGCTACGGCAAGCCGCCGCACCTCGACATGCACAGCCTCCCTGAGGGGCTCGGCGCCGCGCAGTTCCACGTGTACAGCTACGGGGTGCTCGACGCGCTGCAGCAGCGGATCGACATCCGCTCGGAGGGGAGCGAGGGGTTCCCGAACGCGGAGCTGCGTGCGCTCCTGCGTGACGACGCACCGCCTGTCGACGCGTACGGGCGTGCGGCGGACTGGAAGTTCCGGGCGACCGTCATCACCGACCAGATGGTCTACGGGTACGACTGGGTCGACCCGCAGAAGTGGGACGCGTGGCTGGTCGAGCACTATCCGCCCTACGAGCACGTGATGGTGCGCGAGATCGCCTCGCGCACCATCGCCATCGCCCGGT
Source organism: Microbacterium sp. T2.11-28 (assembly GCF_950097975.1). Taxonomy (GTDB): domain Bacteria; phylum Actinomycetota; class Actinomycetes; order Actinomycetales; family Microbacteriaceae; genus Microbacterium. The sequence goes on along the minus strand of NZ_CATNHF010000001.1, from coordinate 767,236 downwards.
GGGCGCGCTGGCAGCAGGTGCCCGCGATCGTCGGGGAGGGGTGGGTCGGCTACACACCGCTCCACGGCGACTTCGAGGAGGGCGGGATCGGCCGCGCGCTCGCCGAGCACGGGGTGCGGACGGCCCTCGCGCACGGCGTGTGGGGAGTGGTGCTGTGCTCCAACGCCGCGCCGCATCACCCGATGTGGGCGCTGCGGGAGTGGCAGGAGGCGCTCAACGCCGAGATCCTCGCCGCCGACGCCCGATAGACTCGGGGAGCCAGCCTCTGTAGCTCAATGGAAGAGCAGTTCCGTCCTAAGGAAACGGTTGGGGGTTCGAGTCCCTCCAGGGGCACCACAGCTCACACAGTCTCGCCTCTCCCCGGCGCGACCGCTCGGGCGACGATGAGCGCGGCGGGGATGTGGCCCGCGGCCAGCGCGGCGGACGAGGCGGCGATCCAGGGGTTGCCGAGCCACCCCGCGGCGCTGAAGAAGACGATCACCGGCAGGATCGCCATCGGGACGGGCACAGTCCACAGCGATCCGTAGAGCGCTGTCAGCGGCCGGCCCGTGAGCAGGTAGCGCACCCAGAGCGCGTAGTAGGCGGCCAGCGCGATAGCGAGGGGAATCAGCCAGCCTGCGGCGACGGTGCCGGGCGCGGTGATCGCGGGCACGACTAGGCAGGCGGCCTGTCCGGCGCGTTCGAGCCACGTCAGGGCGACCGGCACGTGCACGGCGGGAAGAGGCGGGCACGGCGGGAGCCGGATCAGCAGCAGGCTGGGCGCCAGCACGGCGAGCCCGACGGCCAGCCCATACCCGGAGAACCCCACGCCGGGACCGTACCCCGTCGCCCTCGCGCCCGCCCCGGGCGGCGGCCGTGAAAGACCGCCGCCCCGGCTGGCGTCAGGCGGCCGACTCGCCCTTCGTGGCGGCGAGCTCGCGGCCGTAGGCGACGGCTTCGACCTCGGCCTTGGCCTTCAGTGCGGCGGCGGCATCCGCGAAGGCATCGAGCGCCGGGTTCACGCCGACGAGGGTGAACGGGCGCTCGACGACGCGCAGGTCGAGGCCCCAGACGTCCTCGAGCACGCGGCGGAGCCATCCGGTCGAGTGGTCCCAGCCTTCCTTCGGGGTGCCGGGTGCGTAGTTGCCGCCGAGCACGGTGACGAGAGTGGCGGGCTTGCCGCGCAGCGCCGTGCCCTGCGGGTCGATGCGCGGGTCGGTGTAGGCCAGGTCGAACCATGCCTTGAAGTGCTGCGAGACGCCGTAATTGTAGAGCGGCACGGCGAACAGCAGCGCGTCGGCGGCGATGAGCTCGTCGGCGAACGTCGTCGCGAGGCTCAGCGCCTCGCGCTGACGGTCGGTGCGGTCGGCCTCCGCGGCGAACTTCGCGGTGACGACGTCCGCCCAGGCGGTCGCGGGGACCGGGTCGGCGCCGAGGTCGCGACGCGTCACGGTCGAGTCGGGGTGGGCGGCGACCCACTCCTGCTCGACGATGTCGGCGAGCGAACGGCTGGCGCTCGACGCGGGGAGGATGCTGGCATCCAGGCGGAACAGCGACATGACACTCCAATCAAGAAATCCGAGTCGCTAAGAAAAACAGAGCGACTAGCGAGACTCTAGCACGGGTAATCTGGGGTCATGCCCGAGTCGACGACGAATGGTGAGCACGCTGAGTGCGATGCCGCGGTGACGCTCGCCTTCTCGGTGCTGGGCAAGCGGTGGAACGGCATGATCCTGTCGTCGCTGGGCGCGGGCGCCACGACGTTCGTCGGTCTGCGACGCGCCGTGTCCGGCATCAGCGACACGGTGCTGTCGGATCGCCTGGCGGAGCTGACCGCGGCCGGACTCGCCGAGCGCGCGGTCGACGCCGGCCCCCCGATCACGGTGGCGTACGAACTCACCGACGCCGGCCGTCGCCTGCTTCCCGTGCTCGACCAGCTCGGCGCCTGGGCCCGTGAGAACCTCGCCCCCGCCCCCACCCCCGCCCCCTGACGGGCTCGCGCCCGTCTCCGCCGTGCGAATGTGGCGCGACTGAGGGTCAACCGCGCGAGGAGACCCGCTTCTGCGCCACTTTCATCGGGCTGCGGGCGCCGATGGCACGAAGGCTTGCTAGCCATACGACCGGGCCGGCCAGAGGAACGAGTGTGATCAGCAAGATCGAGCCCCAGAGTCCCTCCGTTCGTCGACGTGCGACCAGTACGATCAGCGCAACGCCAGCGAGCAACACGTGGGCCGTGAGCACGCCGGCCCACACGACGTCGATCAGCGTGGGGAGGAGCGGGTTCACCATCGCACACGTTTCCTCATTCAAGGGCCCATCCGGTTCACAAGAGCATCTCATGAATGCCTCCTAGACCGCAGCATCCCCGTGACGGCTCGATCCGGGCGCACGAATGTGGCGCAAATGAGCGTCACATCGCGCGGGGAGCCCCCAGATGCGCCACATTCGCCGAGCGCCGGGCCAGGCGGGGCTCAGGGGCGGGCGGGGAGAGGGGGCCAGACCACCAGCAGGAAGGCGGCGATCGGGCCGAGGAAAGCGGTCAGGAGGAACCAGACCCAGGGTGAGCGGTTGCGGGTGCGGGCCAGCCCGCCGGCGAGGATCGCCACCGACAACCACATGGCCGACACGAGAGTGGTGAGAGAGGTGAGTTCCTGCATCCCTCGACCCTAACCACGCGCGGCGACCGGCCGCGCCGCACGACCGCCGCGGGCCGAGGATCCGTGCTTGTCGGCGCGCGCGACCAGCCGATAGCGTGAGCCTGTTGTCGCGCGCTGCTGGGGAGCGCGGCCGCTTCTGGGGGGAAGCAATGAACGCACTCGCGCGCGCGAAGTCCACGGTCATCACGGTGGCGGCGGTCGCACTGGCCTCGCTGATCGTTTCGGGATCGGCGGTCGCGGCATCGGCGGCCGACACCGCGTCGATCTCGGGCACGGTGCGCGACGAGGGCGCTGCGCCGATCGCCGGCGTTCGTGCCGAGCTGTACGCGGAGATGTCGTGGGGCTGGGGCTATGTCACGAGCACCCTCACGAACGCCTCGGGCGGCTTCTCCTTCCCGGGCCTTCCGTCCGACGACTACACGATCTCCTTCGCCCCGGGCGAGGGTCAGAACTACCTGCCCGAGTGGTGGGACGACAAGCCCGACCGTGACGCGGCTGCGACGATCTCCCTCGCCGGAGGCCACACGCGCACCGGACTCGTCGCCACACTGGCGACCGGCGCCTCGATCAGCGGCACGGTGTCCACCACCTATCTCTCCGGCGGACCGAGCGCGATCGCGGCCGTCTGCGCGGTCGGCCGGACCACCGACGCCAACGCGTGCGACTTCGAGGTGGATGCCGACGGCTCGTACACGCTCGCCGGTCTCCCGGCCGACGACTACACGATCGCGTTCGGCGGCGAGGGCGGCTGCGGCGAGTACGAGGTGGGCGACGAGTGGCTGTGGTCGTGCCGTCGCGCGGTGTACTGGTCGCAGAAGCCCAGTGCGCAGTCGGCCACCGTCCTGACGCTCGCCGACCACGAGCAGCGCACCGGCGTGGACCAGGACTTCGACTACGCCGACGGCGTCCTCATCTACCCGAGGATCACGGGCACGCCGGCAGTCGGCAAGACGCTCACCGCAGCCCGTGGATCCTGGGATGCCGGCACGACGGTGCGTTTCCAGTGGCGGGCGGACGACGTGCCGATCGACGGAGCGACGAGCTCGAAGCTCACCCTCACCGCATCGCAGCTCGGCAAGCGGATCAGCGTGTCCGTCTTCGGCCGCACCCGTCCGGCGGAGACGCCCGACTCCTACGACACATGGGAGAGCACCGGCTGGACCATGGACGACAAGGTCGCCGCGGGGACGCTGGTGGCGGCGAAGCCGGCCGTCTCGGGGACGGTCGCCGTGGGGAGCACGCTCGCGGTGAAGCGCGGCACGTGGTCCCGCGGGACGTCCTTCTCCTACCGCTGGTACGCGAACGGCGTCGCCATCTCGAAGGCGACCGGGTCGACGTTCACGCTGACGAAGGCGCAGGCTGGCAAGAAGATCTCGGTGAAGGTGACGGGGTCGAAGAAGGGGTACGCCTCCCGGTCGGTGACGTCCTCGGCGACGGCGAAGGTGATGACGGCCGGGAAGCCGTCGATCAGCGGGACGGTCGCGGTCGGCAAGAAGCTGACGGCGAAGCCGGGTGCGTGGACGAAGGGGACGACGTTCACCTACCGGTGGTACGCGAATGGGAAGGCCATCAGCAAGGCGACGACCTCGACGCTGAGCCTGTCGTCGTCGCTGCGGGGCAAGAAGATCACGGTGAAGGTCACGGGGAAGAAGTCCGGCTACGCGACGGTGACGAAGGCCTCGAAGACCACCGCCCGCGTCCGCTGACACGCGACCGGAGCACCGTCGTCCCCCCGGACGTCGGTGCCGGCGCGCGCCGTGCCATGATCGACGTCAGCACGGCCGCACGCCCCACCCGGCGGGCGGCGCGCAGCCGGCTGCCTGCGAAAGAGAGGTCCCCGCGTGTCCGACAGCCCCTCGTCGTACGGGATGAGCCGCCCCGACGTCGGCGCCGACGGCATCCCCGCGTTCGCGCGGGAGCGGTTCGGCCTCGACGCCTCGGTCTCGGAGCTCGGCAGCAACCAGGACCGCAACTTCCTGCTCGCGGGTGCGGACGGTCGGCGCCACCTGCTCAAGGTCGACAACCCCGTCTTCCGGGCCGAGGAGATCGAGGCGCAGACCCGCGGGCTCCAGCACCTCGCCGTGCACGGTGTGCTCGCCCCCGAGCCGGTGCCGGGGGTCGACGGTGCGATGCTCCAGCCGCTCGACACCCCTGCCGCCGCATACCGCGCACGGCTGCTCACCTTCGTCGAGGGCGTCCCCCTGGCCGACGCGGTGCGGCTAGGCCACCACGACGCGCGGCGCCTCGGCGCCCTCGGCGCGCGCCTCGATGCGGCGCTCGCCGACTTCGCCCATCCGGGCCTCGACCGGCACCTCCAATGGGACATGCGCCGCAGTCGCGCCGTCATCGACGAGCTGCTGCCGTCCGTGACCGACACGGCGCTGGCGGAACGCCTGCGCCGCGCGGCCGAGACGGCGTGGGAGCGCGTGCAGGCGGTCGCGAGCGGCCTGCCGGTCGCCCCGATCCACGGCGACCTGACGCCCGACAACGTGGTGCGCACCGCCGACGACCGGCTCGCGGTGATCGATTTCGGCGACCTCGCGCTCGGCTGGCGGGTGGCCGAGATCGCGGTCACGGCGTCGGGGCTGCTCACCCGTGCGGACGGCGACGCCGCGCTCGCCCTGAGCGCCGTCCAGGCGTACGCCGAGATCGTGCCGCTGACACCGGACGAGGTCGCGGCGCTGTGGCCGCTGGTCGTGCTGCGCGGGTGCGTGCTCGTGGTCAGCGGCATGCATCAGGGCGCCCTCGACGCCGACAACGACTACGTGCAGGAGCGGCTCGCCGAGGAGCTCGGCGTGTTCGAGACCGCGGTGTCGGTCGACATCGACCTGGCGGCCGCGACGATCGCGGGTCTGCTGGGCCACGACGCCGCACCGCCGCCGGCCGGGCCGTTCACGCCGATGATCGATGCCGCGGCCGTCATGATCGACCTCGCGCCCGAGAGCCCGCTCATGGCGGGCGGCGTCTGGCGGGACGGAGACGGGGCCAGAGAGCGCCTGATCGCCGCGCATCGCAGCCCTTCCGGCGCAGTCGCGCTGCCGCACGGCAGACCCGACCTGACCCGGGCGCAGCCGCTCGGCGACGCGCCGCCGTCGAATGTGCCGCTGGGTGTGGCCGTCGATCTGCCGCCCGGCACGATCGTCCGCGCTCCCTGTGACTCAGAGGTCACCGAGGTCGCGCCCGACGCTCTCGTGCTGGGGTTCGCGGGCACGGCGGTGCGGGTGCACGGCATCGCCCCCGGCGTCTCCGCCGGCCGGGTCGCCGCCGGCGAGGCGCTCGGGCGCACCACCGGGCGCCTGCGTGTCGTGTGGAGCCCGGCGGCCGCGCCCCAGCCGCCGGAGTGGGCTGCCGAGCCGTGGGCCACCGGCTGGCGGCGCCTCACCCACGACCCCGCGGCGCTTGTCGGCCTTCCCGCCCTGCCGCCGTCGCCGACGGCGCGCGCCGAGGGGGAGCGGAAGGCGCGCGTGTTCGCCGCCGCCCAGGAGCACTACTACGCGCAGCCGCCCCTCATGGTCCGCGGCTGGCGCAGTCACCTGATCGACTCGACCGGACGTCCCCACCTCGACATGGTCAACAACGTGTCGAGCATCGGCCACGCCCATCCCCGGCTCACGGCCGCCGTGGCGCGGCAGCTGGACACCCTCAACACCAACTCGCGGTTCCTGTATCCGCAGATCGCGCAGCTCAGCGAGCGTCTGCTGGCGACCATCCCGTCTGGCGACTTCGACACCGTCCTGCTCGTCAACAGCGGCACCGAGGCGGTCGACCTCGCGCTGCGGCTCGCCATGATCGCCACCGGACGACGCGATGTCGTCGCGGTGCGGGAGGGCTATCACGGCTGGACCTACGCGGCGGACGCGGTGTCGACCTCGGCCTTCGACAACCCGCACGCGCTGGACTCCCGCCCCGACTGGGTGCACATCGCCGACGCCCCGCACCCCCTCCGCGGGGTGCATCGCGGGCCCGCCGCCGGGGAGGCGTACCTCCGCGACCTCCGCGCGCAGCTGCAGGGGCTCGTGGACGCGGGCCGCCCGCCCGCCGCGTACATCGCCGAACCGGTCCACGGCAACGGCGGGGGAGTGATCCCGCCCGCGGGCTACGTCGCCGGGGCCTACGAGGCGGTGCGCGAGACCGGCGGGCTCGCGATCGCCGACGAGGTGCAGGTGGGGCTCGGCCGACTCGGGCGATCCTTCTGGGGCTTCCTCGACCAGGGCGCCGTGCCCGACATCGTCGTGACGGCCAAGGCCCTCGGCAACGCCTACCCCGTCGGCGCCGTGATCACCCGTCGCGAGATCGCCGACGCGCTCGGGCGCGAGGGGCAGTTCTTCTCCTCCGCCGGCGGCGCTCCGGCCTCGTGCGCGGCCGCGCTCGCCGTGCTGGACGTGCTCGAGGACGAAGCGCTGGTCGACAACGCCCGCGTCGTCGGCGACCAGCTGCGGCGCGACCTGGAGGCGCTCGCCGAGCGGCATCCGCTCATCGGCGCGCTCCACGGCACCGGGCTGTATCAGGGGGTCGAGCTCGTCACCGACCGCGAGGCGCTGACCCCGGCGGTGTGGCAGACGGCCGCGGTGTGCGAGCGCATGCGGGAGCGCGGCGTCATCGTGCAGCCCACGTCGGAGCGCCAGAACGTCCTCAAGATCAAGCCGCCGCTCACCCTCACGAGCGAGGAGGCGTCGTACGTGGTGCGCATGCTGGACCTCACGCTGGAGGAGATCGGCTGACCGCGCCGCGTCCCGGTCCGTGCTCGCACGACCTCGGGCCCGTGCGATACGCTCCGGGCATTCCTGCTCGTGCGACGAGGCACCTTCCTCCCGAAGGGACGGCGCCCATGACCACATCCGCTGCGCGGCTGCGCACCCTGCTCGGCGGCGTGTTCGCCGTCGCGCTGGCGCTGGTCGGCGTCGCTTCGATCGCCTACCTCGGCGGCCTCGTGCTGGGCGTCGGGTCGCGATGGGGCCTGTTCGCGGGTGCGCTCGCGCTTCCTCGGGTGGTGCTCGCGGTGCTCACGGCGCTGGCGCTCGCGACCCTCCTGTTCGCCTGGGCGGCCGGGATCCGGCGGCGGACCTTCCTGATCGGGGGCGGCGCGCTCGTGACGGTGCTCGCCGTCGCGCTCGTGCTGCACGTCGTGATCGTCGCGCCGACCCGCACGGTCGCACAGCTCCCGGTCGCGGCCGGCGAAGACGCGATCCGCGTGCTCGCATGGAACGTGCGGCACGGAGACGTCGACGCGGCCGCACGCGCCCGGCTGGTGCGCGACACGTCCGCCGACGTCGCCGTGTTCCCCGAGCTCACGATGGAGCAGGCCGCCGCCGGCGGCGTTCCCGACGGCTACCAGCTGCTCGGACAGCCCGGGATCGCGATCGTCGTCCTCGTCGCCGATCGCCTCGGCCCGTACCGCGTCGTCGACGCCGACGACGGCGGAACCGGCATCGTGCTCGCTCCCGACGACCCCGATGCCGCCCTGCCGCGCATCGTCGCCGTCCACGTGATGCGGATCTCGCTCAGCTGGGGCAGCCGGATGTGGACCGACGGCCTCGACTGGGTGGCCGAGCAGTGCGCGGCAGACGACGTCATCGCGCTCGGCGACTTCAACGCGAGCGTCCGGAACATGCCGGGCGGGCGCCTCGGGGGGGTGCGCGACGGTCGAGGGCCTGGCGCCGTCGTGGCCGACGTCGGTGTCCCCCCGGTGGGGAGGGGCGATCGACCACATCATGGTCGCTCCGGACCGGCGCGCGTCCTACGCGGCGACCCTGGCGGTGCCGGGAGCACCCACCGACCACCGGCCGGTCTTCGCCGAGGTGGTGCGCGCGGACTGAGGGATCCGCTCCCGCGGACGGCCGTCCGGCGGCGCGGTCCCGTAGCCCGTGCGCCGCCGCGGGGCAACCCCCTCGCCGGGCGCACCGGCGCCGAGGAGGGTGGGCCGCATGACCACCGACTCCGATCTCCCCGCCGGCAGTGCGGACATCCCCTCCGCCGACCTCCCCGGCGACGCCTTCCAGCCCGAGACGCAGGGCGCCGATCCCGTCGACGCCGAACTGGGCGAGGACGGTCAGGGCGACCTCGCCCCCGAAGACCTCGGCGACGAGCGACCCGGCGACGACTCCGAGGCGGAGGCGACGCCGCAGGACCTGCGGACCGAGCTTCCGGGCGACGCGTCCGATCCCGCCGCCGGCATTCCCCCCGTGGGCAGCGCATGAAGGCCCTGACCTGGCAGGGGCGCCGCAAGGTCGAGGTGCTCGAGGTCCCCGATGCGCGCCTCCAGAAGACCACCGATGCGATCATCCGCGTCACCTCCACCGCGATCTGCGGATCGGACCTCCACCTGTACGAGCTGTTCGGCGCCTACCTGGACCGGGGCGACATCCTCGGGCACGAGACGATGGGCGTCGTCGAGGAGGTCGGCAGCGACGTGCACACCCTCCGGGTGGGGCAGCGCGTCGTCATCCCGTTCAACATCGCGTGCGGCGAGTGCTTCATGTGCGAGCGGGGACTCCAGTCCCAGTGCGAGACGACGCAGGTGACCGAGTACGGCTCGGGCGCATCGCTGTTCGGGTTCACGAAGCTGTACGGGCAGGTCCCGGGCGGCCAGGCAGAGTACCTGCGCGTGCCCCTCGCCGACTACAACACCATCCCTGTCGGCGACGATCTCCCCGACGACCGCTACCTGTTCCTGAGCGACATCCTTCCGACGGCTTGGCAGGGCGTGAACTACGCGCACGTGCCCGAGGGCGGGACGCTCGCCGTGGTCGGGCTGGGACCGGTGGGGCAGTTCGCCGCCCGCATCGGCCGTCACCTCGGCTACGACGTGATCGGCGTCGACCCGGTGCCCGAGCGGCGCGCCCTCGCGGAGCGTCACGGGATCCGGTCGGTCGGCGATGAGCACGCCGTGGATGCGATCCGCGACGCGACCGCCGGCCGCGGCGCCGATGCGGTGGTCGACGCCGTCGGGATGGAGGCGCACGGCAACCCCGTGGTCGCAGCCGCCCACCATGCGATCGGATCGCTCCCCGGCGCGATCGCGCAGCCTCTCATGGAGACGGCGGGTCTCGACCGGACGGCGGCGCTCATGAGCGCGATCGACATGGTGCGACGCGGCGGAACGGTCTCCATCAGCGGCGTGTACGCGGGCGAGGCCGACCCGATGCCCATGAAGACCCTGTTCGACAAGCAGGTGACCCTGCGGATGGGGCAGTGCAACGTGAAGCGCTGGACCGACATGCTGATGCCGCTCGTCGAGGCGGACGACGATCCGCTCGGCACCGAGGACCTCGTCACCCATCGCCCGCATCTCGCGGACGCCGCGGCGCACTACGACCTCTTCCAGAAGAAGGCCGACGGCTGCATCAAGGTCGTCCTCCAGCCCTGACGGAGCGGTTCGGCCGAGCCGGGCGGAGGGGGAGGGGCGCGTCGGCGCTAGCATCCAGGCATGCCCCTCCACCCGGCTCTGCGCGCCCATCTCGATGAGCTCAACCCGCGTGCCGAGGAGGCAGCCCGCGCGGGCGTCGTGGCGACCCCGGAATCGGCGCGCGCCGCGCTGGCCGCGCTCGCCGGGTTCGCGGCGGCCCCGGTCGACGTGGCACGGGTGGATGACGCGGTCATCGCCGGGGTGCCCGTGCGACGCTACGTACCCGTGCCCGACGAGGAGCGCGACGTCGTCCTGTTCGTCCACGGCGGCGGCCATCTCGCCGGCGACCTCGACGTGTACGACTTCTCCGCGCGGCGGACCGCGGCCGCGACCGGGATGGTGGTCGTGTCGGTGGACTACCGGCGAGCACCCGAGGCGCCGTTCCCGGCGGGGCTGACCGACGTCTACGCGGTGCTGCGCGCGCTCCCGGAAGGAATCGACGGGATCCCGACGACCGGGCACGTGCACGCGATGGCCGATTCCGGCGGCGCCGCCAAGGTGGCATCGATCGCGATGCGCGTCGCCGCGGGCGAGTGGATCTCGCCCATCCGGCGCCAGGTGCTGCTCTACCCCAGCCTCGACTACACGATGAGCGGCGCGAGCCTGCGCGAGCTCGGGACGGGTCACCTGCTGACGGCGGAGCGGGTCGCGTGGTACTTCGACCACTACTTCCCGGCGGACGCCGACAGGCGCGCCGCGTCGCCGCTGTCCGGGCCGTACGCGGCCGACTTGCCCGAGACGCTCGTGATCGCGGCCGAATACGACCCGCTGCGCTCGGAGGCCGAGGAGTACGTCGCGCGGGCCCGGGCGGCCGGTGCGCCCGTGAGCCTGGTCGTCGCGCCGGGGATGATCCACGCGTTCGCGTTCTTCGAGACGCTGATCCCGCACGAGACCGACAGGCTGTACGGCATCGTCGGGTGCTTCCTCCGCGAGGGCGTGGCACCCGGCGCGTGGTGAGCGCGCGCCGGGTACTCGCAGGTCAGCGCAGCTGCTTGCGCAGGAACACCTGCGCCGTGCCGTCGCCCTGGTCGATCCGCTCCGTCTCGACGTAGCCGCAGCTGCGGTACAGGCGCAGGTTCGCCTCGCTGAGGCTCCCGGTGAACAGCTCCGCCTCGGCGGCCGTGCTGGCTGCTTCGGCCCGTGCGAGCAGGCGGCGGCCGATTCCCTCGCCCTGCATGTCCGGCGCGATGGCGATCCGGCCGATCAGCAGCACGTCGTCCGCCTCCCGGCAGCTGAGCGCACCCACGAGCCGGCCGTGCCGGCGTGCGACCCACCCCTGACCGCCGGAGATGTCCGCTTCCAGCTGCTCGAGGGTCTGGGTCAGGGGCGCCGTGTCGGCGGCGCCGTAGATCTGCGCCTCGCTGACGAAGGCGGCGCGCTGCACGGTGAGCACCTCGCCCGCGTCGGCCACGCGCATCGGCTCGATGCGGATGCCGTCCGCGGGGCGCTCGGTCGCGCCGGTGGCCGACCCGTCGAGCGCGCTGCGGATCGCCTCGACGGCGGCCCTCACGCTCTGCTCGACCACGTCGGCCGGATCGCCGTCGAAGCGGTGTGAGGCGGTCTCGACGCCGGCCGCGGTGGCGATCCCGAGGTGCACCTCGCCCGCGGGGTGGCTGCCTTCGGGGTCGGGTCCCCCGACGCCGGTGACCGAGACGCAGACGTCGACGCCGAGGAGGGTCCGTCCCCCCGTGGCGAGCTGCGCGGCGCAGTCCGGCGTGGCCGGGTCGGTGCCCGGTGCCACGCCCAGCACCGCTTCCTTCGTGGACATCTGGTAGGCGACGACGGCGCCGCGGAACCACCCGGCGGCGTCGCTGCCGCGGCCGAGCGCGCTGGCGACCGCACCGCTGGTCAGGGATTCGACGGCGCCGACGGTGGCGCCGAGGTCCTGCACGCGGCGGGCGATCTGCTCGACCGTCACCTCGACCGGATCCACGCTCATGGGCGGTCGTCCTCCGGCTCCGGCTCGGGGATCGCCGAGAGGCCCGCCGGCGAATGCGTGGCGGCCGACAGCGCATCGAGCCACGCGCGGTTGAGGCGCTGCGGGCGGTGACGGTCGAAGGTGAACGCCAGGCTCGATGCGGGCGACATCCACACGGACGTGCGCCCGCCGCCGTCGTCGAGCGGATTGGCCCATGTGAAGGTGAACGGCTCCCGTCGCCGCAGCTTGTCGCCGATCACCACCTGGAGATGCGCGAGTGTGCGGTCGTCGATGACGAAGCGCACGGCGCCGTCGTATACCAGTCTGCCCATATGTCTGCTCCCCGACCACGATGACCGCCGCCCGCCCCCCGGCTCCACCGATGTCCGTGCAGCGAAGGGGAGGTCCCCCCGGCGAACCGGGCGGCTCATCGGTGCGCGCGCAGCGTCTGCGCGGGGTTCACGCCGTATGCCGCGCGGTAGTGGGCGGCGAAGCGCGAGGGGTGCTCGAAGCCCCAGCGACGGGCGATCTCGGCGACGGTTCCGCCCTCGGGGTCCGAGAGGCTCCGGTGCGCCCCCGACAGGCGGGCACGGCGCAGCCACTCCGTGGGCGTCGTGTCCACCGCGCGCCGGAAGGCGTACTGCAGGCCTCGCGTGGAGATCCCGGCGGCGAGGGCGACGTCGTCCACGGTGATGGGCTCGTGCGCGTGCTCCTCGATGAAGGCCATCGCCCGGCGCACCGTGGCGGGGGCCGCGCGACGCTGCGCGGACCGCGCGGAGCGCTCCAGGAAGGCGGGGGAGTAGGTGGTCAGCGTCGCGTGGACCGCGTGGCGTCGCAGCTCCGCCTCGGCGAGGCTCCCGGGACCCTCGTCGTCGGCGAGGAGCATCTCGGCGATGTAGCGGTACGCGCGCTGCCAGTGGCGCGCGGCGGCGTCGCTCACCGGGCGCGCATCCCACGGACCCAGCCACAGCGAGTCGTCGCCGCTGATGCGACGGGCCGACAGCTCGACCAGGCGCCGGTCGAAGACGAGCGCGTGCACGCGGGCGCGGCCGTCCCAGCGCGCGCGGATCGGACGTCCCGCGCTCACCCACGGATGGCGGGTGTCCAGCGGGCCGTGCTCGTCCCACGCGCCGCCGTCAGCGGTCACGACCCGGCACACCATCACCTGGTCGACCGCGTCGACGGCCGCGCGCACCGACGCCTCCAGGTCGTAGGCGACGACCGTCATCCCCTCGAGCGTCGACGACGTCCAGTCGAATGCGAAGCGCTGCGGATCGACGCGATGCAGCCGCGACGACGGCACGACCGTCTGCCAGGTCTCCTCCACGGCATCCGGTCCCGCTGTGCGAAGTCGCCATCGTTCCGCCACCTACAGCCACCTACACACACACGTATCCATCGCATCGAAAATAAAGCCGGTCGTAAAGATGCGGGTAGGGGGTTGACATCGGATCGACGGCTGTGATCGCCGTACCGGCGCCGCCGCTCGCCTCCTCGACACAAGCGTTCGCCGATGTCAATGGGGATTCGCGAATCCGGCCGTTCCCGAAGACTCGTTATCCCGTCGGTCGACCGGCCGGCGGCACGAGAGGAGTCATCCGCATGGCGAACATCACCCAGAGCATCGACGTCGAGGTTCCCGTCACGACGGCGTACAACCAGTGGACGCAGCTCGAGGAGTTCCCGCAGTTCCTGAGCTTCGTCGACACGGTCACCCAGATCGACGACGTCACCAACCGCTGGGTCGTCACCATCGGCGGCGTCCAGCGGGAGTTCCTCACCAAGATCACCGAGCAGCACCCCGACGAGCGCGTCGCCTGGAACAGCGTCGACGGCGAGGTCGACCACGCGGGCGTGGTCACCTTCCACCGGCTCAGCGACACGACCACGCGCGTCACGGTGCAGCTCGACTGGAACCCGGAGGGCCTGCGCGAGAAGCTCGGCGCCGTGCTCGGCATCGACGACCACGCCGTCAAGAAGGAGCTCGGGGAGTTCAAGTCGTTCATCGAGTCCCGCGGCGGCGAGACCGGCTCGTGGCGGGGCGACGTGGCCTGAGGTGGGTGCGGGCGGGGTCTGCCTTCGCGGCAATCCCGCCCTCCCGCTGTCCATGGGGGAGAATGGATGATCGTGACCGGGGGGACAGAGAGCACCGCGTCGTATTGGTACGACGAGGCGGACGGCGCGCGCAGCACGGCGGTGCTGGAGGCGATGCGCTCCTATCGCGCCGCCGAGGTGGCGATGCGCCGGCGCACGCAGCAGGCGATGGACATGGGCGAGAACGAGCTCCTGGTCCTGCGCTACCTGGCGCGCGCGCGGCGGCGCGACGAGCCCGTGACGCCGGTGAGCCTCAGCCGTTACCTCGGCATCACGTCCGCGTCGACCACGGCGCTGCTGGACCGGCTCGCCAAGAGCGGCCACATCACCCGCATGCCCAATCCCGATGACCGGCGGAGCGTCATCATCACCTCGAGCGAACTCGCCGAGGAGGAGATCCGCCACACCCTGTCCTCGATGCACGGTCGCATGATGGACGTCGTCCGCTCGATCAGCGCGGAGGACCGCGAGACGATCGTCCGGTTCCTCGACGCGCTGCGCGAGGCCGTCGACGAGATCGACGCCTGACCGGCGTCAGCCGACCGCCGCGTCGTCAGCGGCGCGGACCGGTGGCCGTGGCGTCGGCGGCCTCGGCCAGCGCCGTCAGATAGGCGATGACATCGTGCCGCTCGACGTCGCCGAGGTTCGACGTGAGGTCGAGGAGGCGCTGTTCGAAGGCGTCGTGGGTGCTCGCGATCCGCTCGGCGGCCAGGTCGGTGGCTGCGACGAGGATGCTTCGCCGGTCGGTCGGGTGACTGATGCGCTCGACCATGCCGGCGCGTTCCAGGCGGTCGATGAGCGCCGTGGTCGATGCCGAGCTGATGCCGAGATGGCGTGAGATCTGGCTGGGCATCACCTCGTGCTCGTCCGAGCGCTCACGGAGGAGGTAGCGGATGATCGCGATCTCGTTGTCGCTCATCCCCGTCTCCGAGCGGATGCGCAGCGCCATGGCGGAGTCGGCGTCGCGGAAGCGATGGTAGGCGGCGAGGACGGCGCCGACGCTCTCGTCGAGCTCGATGTCAGTCATGGTCACCTCCGATGTCCGATACCTCTCGAAGATACACAATACAGGCCGTGAAGTATCTTGCTTGACTAACTACTTTTTTTGTGAGTAACCTTTCAGGCAAGTTAGTTCGCTTGAAAGGGAGTCACACGATGGGTTACCTCTACTACGGCAACAGCACCGAGCCGATCGAGATCCCGGACCGCGTGCTCGCGCACCTCAAGGTCGTCGCGGCCACCAAGCTGCGCCGCTCCGAGAGCTTCACGGTCTCGTGGAACAAGGCGGAGGACTCCGAAGCCCGCACCACGATCTGGCTGCAGGCGGCGATCCCGCTGCGCTTCGAGCTCGGCCGCACCGAGCCCATCGACCGCCGCTACCTCGAGGAGATGGCCCAGGCCGCCACGTCCTCGGCGGGCGTCTTCGTCGACCTGGCCGCCGAGGCGACCGCGTCGCAGCCGGTCGCGGACCTGAGGCGGGTGGCATGAGCGCCCCGGTCCTCGAACTCGTCCCCGCCCGCGCCACGTGGGCGCACGTGGAGTCCGGCTTCCACGTCGCCTCCCGCGCCGGTGAGTTCCTCGGCTACGTAGAGCAGTGGCGTGACGGCTCCTTCCTCGCGTTCGACGGGCGTTCGACGCCCGTGGGCCGCTACGACACCCTGAAGGAGGCTCAGCGCGCCGTCCTGTCGGTGCCGACGACGCCTCCGCCCGACGCGCGGACGCGCCGGCTCACCCGCACGCTCCGTCGTGCCGCCGTCGTCAGCGGTGTCGTCGCGGGAGGACTGGCACTCACCGCGGGAGCGGTCGCTCCCTACCTCTGACCGCTCGGGCGGTCGGACCCCTCAGCGGGACGAGAGGATCTCGTCGGTCTTCCGCTGGAGGAACTCGCAGAGCCGGGCGAGCGTGCCGAGGTCGTGCGACAGGGCGGCGACACCGTCGCTGTCGAGATCGAAGCCATCGTGGCGCGGCTCGAAGGTCACCACCCACGTGGGAACGCCGTCGCGCACCACGGGCTGGATGTAGGTGACGGTGGAGGCGGTTCGCAGAGAGACCACGACCAGTCCGGAGTCGGGACCGGCGGTGAAGTCCTTCTCGAGGACGGACACGGCGGTCTCGAGGTTCTCCTGCTGGCGGAACTCGTCCACCCAGCCCTCGACCGTCGCCTGATCGCGGTACGGCATGCCACCTCACTCGACTCGACGGGTGCCCATGCGGCACCCCTTTCATTATGGAGCCGCGAGGCCCGCAGCCGAAGCGCGCTGAGCCGAAATGCGAAACGCGGTGGGGGAGCGGCGCGCGGCGTCGGCGCGGGCCGCGCGGGATCGCGACGACCCCGGTGACCGCGGGTGGGCGCCGTGGCAGAGTGGAGCCATGGGGGACAGTCTCGACGACGAGCTCACCGCGCTCCGGCGTCGCGCCTACGGGCCGGACGCCGACATCACCGCGGACCACCACGCCGTGACGCGCCTGCGTGCGCTGGAGGAGCGCGTGCGCGTCAGAGGTCGGGTGCTCGATCCGCCGCCGGGAGTCCCCGCGCCCGAGCCGACGACCGCCGCCACGACTCCCGACGCGCCGCGCACGAGCGCCGCGGCGGGGTCTCCGGCCGACGCGCCCGCCGCAGCGCCCGGCGAGGCGCTGCCCTCGGACGGGAGCGACGGCACGACCGCGCCGCCGCCGCGGCGGCGTGCCTGGCGCACCGTCGTCGCCGCCTGCGCGCTCACCGCGGTCGGCGTCGTCGCGGTGACCGTCCCGATCACGCTCTGGGTCGCGGCGCTCCCGGAGCAGCCCTACGCGATCCTGCATCCCATCGATGCGCCGCCCAACACCGTCTTCTTCAGTCCCGAGTCGGAGGCGCAGCGCTACGAGGACTTCCTGGGGATGCACGTGTCGACCGGCGCACTGGACTACGAGCAGGGCCGGTGCATCCTCGTCGAGCTGCAGCCCGACAGGAATGACGAGTTCGACTCGCGCGGCACGCGCGGCGCGTGCTCGGCGCCGGGCTTCGAAGCGGTGATCGACGTGTCGACCGTCGACAGCGACCTGTCCGCCACCGCGCGGGCCGCTCTCGGCGACGTCACGGCGGTGCGGTTCGCGGTCGTCGGCGACGAGGTCCATGTGTTCGTCGCGAACGCCCCCGACCCGGGCACCGAGAGCTGAGGCGAGCCGACTCAGTCGGCGGCCGGGTACGGCTGCGCGCGGAGCGCGCGCGCCAGGTGCGCGCTCGTCCGCGCGAGGATCTCCGTCGCATTGGCCACGGCCTCGGGCGTCTCGTCGAGCTCGCGATAGTCGACCGTCTGCATCGCCTCGCCGTTCCAGTACGTCGCGGCCTGGGCTGCGACCGTGAAGCCGACGTCGACGAGCCCCTGATAGAGCTCCGCGGTGGCGTGGTGCGCGCCGTCCTCGTTGCCGACCACGGCCACGGCGGCGACCTTGTCGAAGAGGATGGGGCGACCCTGCTCGTCGGTCTCGGAGAGCTCGGCGTCCAGCCGCTCGAGCACCCGCTGGGCGATGCTCGACATGTGGCCCATCCAGATCGGCGTGCCGATCACGACGATGTCCGCGGCCAGGACGAGCTCGCGGATCTTCGGCCACTCGTCTCCGTCGCCCATGTCCGTCTCGACGCCGGGCCGCACGTCGAAGTCCACCACCCGCACCGTCGTCCCGGTGACGTCGTGGGTGCCGAGCTCGGTCATCACCTGGGAGAGCAGCAGATCGGTGCTCGAATCGGCGGGCGACGGCTTGAGGGTGCAGTTGAGGGCGAGGGCGGTGAGCGCTGTCATGCGCCGACGCTACGGCGCGCGTGTCACGACGCCGAGGGCCTTGACAGGCGTGCGGTCAGTGCGCGGCGTCGAACGCCTCGAGCACGGCGGCCGGCACGCGCCCGCGCTCGGAGAGCGTGTAGCCGTTCTTCGCCGCCCACTCCCGCACCGGGCCGTAGTCGCGCTGGCCTGCGCGGCGCTGGGTGCGCGTGCCGCGCGCGGCCGCGGAGCGGGTGCCGGTGCTCGCGCGCGATGCCCCCGTGCGAGCGGAGACCGATCGCGCCGCCGCGATGTAGGGCGCGAACGCGTCGCGCAGCGCGGCCGCGTTCTCATCGGTGAGGTCGATCTCGTACGCGACGCCGTCGAGCGAGAAGAGCACCGTCTCCCCGGCGCCGACCTCCAGGACGGTGCCGTCGAGATCGTCGACGAGCTGATGCACGATTCTGCGAGCCATGGACCGAGCCTAGTCAGCGCCGCCGGTGCGCGACACCTCGGGAGTCGAGGCGATGCCGCGGGCGTCCGTCGTGGCCGGTCGGTCCGTCGTGGCCGCTCAGGGCAGGATGCCGGCGCGCCGCGCCTTGGCGACCGCCGCATGACGGGTGGAGGCGTCGAGCTTGGACATCGCCGACTGCAGGTAGGACTTGACCGTCCCCTCGCGCAGCTGCAGCGTGGCCGCGATCTCGCTGTTGGTGGCACCCAGCGCCGCGCACGCCAGCACGTCGGTCTCGCGGGGGGACAGCCGCACGTCCAGGTGGTCGTGCGGGTCGGCGTCCTCGCGGGACAGGGCGGCCAGTCGGCTCTCCAGGCCCGCGATGCGCTCGCGCAGCCCCGCGTCGGTGATCTCCGCGGCGATCGAGCGCAGCTCGGCGTAGGACTCGCGCAGCTGCTCCCGCGCCGCGGGGGCGATCAGCGGAGCCGACTCGGGCTGCGGGAGCTGAGACAGCCGGCGCTGCACCTCTTCGCGGACGCGCAGCTCGGTGGCGAGGTCATTGGCGACGGCCACCGCGTTGCGGGCCACGTTCTCGCCGAACGGGAGCTGGTTCCACGAGCCGCAGTAGAGGATGCCCCGTGTCACGCCCGAGACGAGCACCGGCACCGCGAACAGCGTCGAGATCCCCTCGCCGAGGATCACCCGGTCGTAGTCGTGCGTGATGTGGCGCGACGTCTTGTAGTCCAGCGCCAGGCGCGGGCGCTTCTCGACCATCGCGCGCCCGCCGAGCCCGCGGCTGGCCCGCACGACGAGGCCCGCCAGGTGCGCGGTGCGGTTGCCGACGACGGAGGTGACCTCGACGGCCTCCTCGCGCTCGTAGCCGCCGAAGGCGACGGGAAGGCCGGTGCGGGTGGCGAGGTCGCCGATGGCATGCGCCATCAGGTCGGCGTCGGAGGCGAGGCCGGACAATGCCATCGCGGTGTACCTACTTCCGGGGGTGACGGCTGCGTCATCCGTTTTCGTAGGGTCGACGATACCACCGCGGCGGTCACCGGAGACCGGCGCAGCAGCCGTCGATGACGACGGCTCAGAAGGATAGGAGCCATCGCATGTCCGCACCATCCGCATCACCGCCCCCCACACCGGCAGGGACGATCGACTACGTCGCCGTCGAGGACTCCCCGACCTTCCGAGAGCTCAAGAAGCGGCACCGCAGCTTCGTCTGGCCGCTGACGATCGTCTTCCTCGTCTGGTACTTCGCCTACGTGCTCCTGTCGTCGTTCGCGACGGAGTTCATGTCGACGCGGGTCACGGGTGACATCACGATCGGCCTGCTCATGGGTCTCGGTCAGTTCGTCACCACCTTCGGCATCACGATGTGGTACGTCTGGTACGCCAATCACCGGCTCGACCCCGTGTCGGCGGAGATCCGTGCCGACCTCGAGAGCCGGGAGGCCGGCGCATGACCGCCCGGCAGGCGCAGGGACCGTGGTGGGAGCAGGTGGGGGCGGCGATCGAGGCCGCCGGGACCACGGTCGACAACAATCCGATCCTGAACATCTCGATCTTCGGTGCGTTCGTGGCGGTGACGCTGTTCATCGTCATCCGTGCGAGCCGCAACAACAAGACGGCCGCCGACTACTACGCCGCCGGGCGCTCGTTCACCGGCCCGCAGAACGGGTTCGCGATCGCGGGCGACTACCTGTCCGCGGCGTCGTTCCTCGGCATCTGCGGAGCCATCGCCATCAACGGCTACGACGGGTTCCTCTACTCGATCGGCTTCCTCGTGGCGTGGCTGGTCGCCCTGCTGCTGGTCGCCGAGCTCATGCGCAACACCGGGAAGTTCACGATGGCCGACGTGCTGTCGTTCCGGCTCAAGCAGGCTCCGGTGCGCATGGCGGCGGCCATCACCACGCTGGCCGTCTGCTTCTTCTACCTGCTGGCGCAGATGGCCGGTGCCGGCGGTCTCGTGTCGCTGCTGCTGGGTATCACCGAGCAGCTGGGCCAGTCGATCGTCGTGGCCGTCGTCGGCCTGCTCATGATCGTCTACGTGCTGGTCGGCGGCATGAAGGGCACGACCTGGGTGCAGATCGTGAAGGCGTTCCTCCTCATCGGCGGCGCGATCGTCATGACCATCTGGGTGCTCGCCATCAACGGGTTCAACCTCAACACGCTGCTCGAGGCGGCCGTCGCCGCGTCTCCCCAGGGCGAGGCCATCCTCGGACCGGGGCTGCAGTACGGCAAGAACCCGTGGGACTTCATCTCGCTGGCGATCGCCCTGGTGCTCGGCACGGCGGGCCTTCCCCACGTGCTGATGCGCTTCTACACGGTCCCGACGGCCAAGGAGGCGCGGCGGTCGGTGGTCTGGGCGATCTGGCTGATCGGCCTGTTCTACCTGCTGACGCTGGTGCTCGGCTACGGCGCGGGCGCTCTCGTCGGTCCCGAGCGGATCGCCGCCGCCCCCGGCGGGGTCAACTCCGCGGCGCCGCTGCTGGCGCTCGAGCTCGGCGGCCCGATCCTCCTCGGCTTCATCTCCGCGGTGGCCTTCGCGACGATCCTCGCGGTCGTGGCGGGACTCACCATCACGGCGGCGGCGTCGTTCGCGCACGACATCTACGCCAACGTCGTGAAGAAGGGGAACGTCCCGCCCGACGGCGAGGTCAAGGTGGCCCGGCGCACGGTGATCGTGATCGGCGTGCTGGCCATCCTGGGCGGCATCGGCGTGCAGGGGCAGAACGTGGCGTTCCTGGTGGCGCTCGCGTTCGCCGTGGCCGCGTCCGCCAACCTCCCGACCATCCTGTACTCGCTGTTCTGGCGCCGGTTCACGACGCGCGGCGCGGTGTGGAGCATGTACGGCGGTCTCGCCGCCGCGATCATCCTCATCGTGCTCTCGCCGGTGTTCTGGGGCACGGAGACCAGCGTGTTCAAGAACGTCGGCACCGCCATCTGGCCGCTCAACAACCCGGGCATCGTCTCGATCCCGCTCGGCTTCTTCCTGGGCTGGCTCGGATCGGTCACCTCGCGGCGCAGCGAGGACCCGGTGAAGGCGGCCGAGATGGAGGTCCGCTCCCTGACCGGTCACGGCGCCGAGAAGGCGACCTCGCACTGACGGATCGGGTCTGACGGACCCTTTCCATGGGACGGCCCCGGCCTCGCGGATGACCGCGGAGCCGGGGCCGTCCCGGTGCCGGCGGCCTACGCGCCGGCGTTCCCCTCCTCGGCCCGTGCCCGTGCCACCCGGCTTTCCAGGTCGAGGAGGAAGCGCTTGTGCTCCGGTCGGCCGCCGTACTCGCCGATCGATCCGTCGGAGCGCACGACGCGGTGCGCCGGCACGATGATCGAGACGGGCGTGCGCGCGCACGCCGAGCCCACCGCCCGATGCGCGCCGGGGGAGCCCGCGGCGATCGCGACCTCGCCGTAGGACGCGGTCTCGCCGTAGGGGATCTCGCACACGGCCTCGAGGGCGTCGCGGACGAATCTCTGGACGAGCCGCCAGTCCAGGGGCAGGTCGAAGCGGGTGCGGGTGCCGGCGAAGTAGGCGTCGAGCTGTGCCGCGATCTCCGCAGCGGCTGCCGCGTCCTGTTCGGGCACCGTCCGAAGGGCCAGGCTCACGCGCTCGAGCGCATCGTCGTGCGGACCGTCGAGCACGTCGAGGCTCACGAGTCCCCGGTCGGTGACGACGAGGAGGACCGGTCCGAGAGGAGTGGGATGCACGTGGAACGCTGCGGAGGTCATGGCTCCATGATGGTGGTCGCCGGCCGGGCGGCGGGATCCCGGCGCCGTCTGGGGAGACGCGACCGGCCTGCGGCGGGGTGGGGAGGAGCCGCGGGGGCCGGCGGAGCCCGTCGATCCCGCGAAACTCGGCGGCGGATACAGGGAACGACCGGGCGCGGTGCCTAAGGTGACTCGTGTGTGGCGAGGAGATGGTGGCGCCGTGCGAGGTGCAGAAGACACCGAGCACGAGGATACGGTGACCTCCGCGACCCCCGGGACGCTCCAGGTGGCGGAGCCCGGCGTCGAGGTGGCGCACGTCGCCGACCCCGCTCGCAACCGCCTCCGCGAGGAGGCCGCGCAGCTGGGGGGCCGCTCGACCCTGCTCCACTACAGCGACGACGGCGACGCGGGCATCGACATCACCAAGGCCCACCCCGGGAGCCTGCCCCAGTTCATCACGGGGCGCTCCACCCTGCTGTCGAACCTGTTCCGCGACGAGGTGGCCCTGCGCACGGCGCGGCTGGCCGCCGAGCGCATCGCCGCCAAGGACGTGGAGCTGCGCACGGCGCGCGGACTGGACACTGTCCACCTCGCGGTCGGCATCGCGTCGTGGCGCATCGGAGGCGTCGCCTACACCGCGCCGGTGCTGCTGCGGCCGCTCGCGATCCGCCGCCACCACACCGACTTCGATCTCAAGCTCCACGGCGAGTTCGGCATCAACCCCGAGCTGGTCGCCGCCGCCCGCACCCACTTCGGCATCGCGGTCGACGGCCGCGCGCTCGCCGCACTCGCTCACGACGACGGCGTGTTCAAGCCGCAGCCCGTGATCGACCACCTCCGGGCGCTGACCGCGCACATCCCCACCTTCACGGTGCTCCCGAGGCTCATCGTCTCGACGTTCGCCGATGTCGCGTCCGACCTCGAGCGCGATGCCGCGCGCCTGGACCACCCCGTCCTCGACGCCCTCGCCGGGCACGACGCCGAACGGGAGTCGCTGTCGCTGGTGCGCGCCCTGCCGCCGCTCGTCGGCGCCGACGACCGGTCGCCCGCGTCGGACCGCCTGCTGCTGGACGCCGACGCCGAGCAGGAGGCCGTGCTCGCGCGGATCGTCGCCGGCCAGTCCCTCGCCGTCCACACCCTCCCCGGCACCGGTGGCACCCAGACGGTCATCAACGCCGTCGGCGAGCTGGTCCGTGCGGGCAAGCGGGTGCTCGTGGTGAGCACCCGCCGCTCCACCCTCGACGGCGTACGCCACCGGCTGGCCGGCATCGGGCTCCCGGGGCTGGCCGTCACCCCGCGCCATCTGCACCGCGACCTCATCCGCGCGATCGCCCGCAATGAGAAGGCGGTCGCGCCCAAGATGGCCGACGTCGACGATGCCCTCGTGCGACTGCGCACGGTGCTGCGGGACTACCGCGGGGCGCTCACGCAGCGGCACGCGAACCTGGGGGTGTCCCCGCTCGAGGCGCTGCGCACCCTCGCCGTGATCGCGGCCCGCTCCCCGCAGCCCTCGGCGACCACCCGCTTCGACCTGACCACGCTGCAGCGGCTGTCGACGCGCCGCGCCGAGGCCGCCGCCGCCCTCGCCGACGCCGCCCGGCTGGGCGAGTTCCGCTTCGGCCCGAACGACTCGCCCTGGTACGGGGTGTCGTTCGCGACGACCGAGGCCGCCCGCTCCGCGCACACGCTGGCGGGGCGGCTGCACCGCGTCGATGTCCCCGGCATCCTCGAGCGCGGCTACGAGCTGATCGCCCAGACGCGCATGCGCCCGTTCGGCACGATCGCCGAGATGGGCGCGTACGTGCGGCTCCTGCAGGGGATCCGCGCGTCGCTCGACCGGTTCAGCGTCACCGTGTTCGAGCGCCCGCTGGGCGAGCTGATCCAGGCGCACGGCAACCGGCGCGACGCCCCGACGATGTCCAGCGCCAACCGCCGGCGCCTGCGCCGCCTGTCGCGCGAGTACGTGCGGCCCGGCATGCACATCGGCGACATGCACGAGTCGCTCGTGCGCGTGCAGCAGCAGCGCACGCAGTGGCAGCGGCTGGTCGACGCGGGCGTCACGCCCGAGATCCCGCTCGGACTGGACGACGTCGCCACCGCCTGGCAGCGCGTCAACGCCGATCTCGCGACGCTCGACGCCGCCCTCGGCCGCTCCGAGCCGCTCGCCTCGCTCCCGATCCCGCAGCTGCTGCGGACGCTGTCGGGCCTGGCGGCGGAGTCGGACGTGTTCGACAACCTCGTGGAGCGCGCGACGCTGCGCGACCAGCTCGCCGAGCTCGGCCTCGAGGGGCTGCTGACGGAGCTGTCGGTGCGTCACGTCCCCGAGGAGGACGTCGCCGCCGAGTTCGAGTTCACCTGGTGGCAGTCGGCGCTCGAAGCGATGCTGCGCTCGGACCGCGCCCTCCTGGGCGCCAACACCTCGGTGGTGGACCGCCTCGAGCGCGACTTCCGGCTGGTCGACGAGGCCCACGCCTCGTTCGCCGGACCGCTCCTGGCCGCCGAGCTCGCCACGCGCTGGAAGATCGCCATCGTCGACGAGGCGCAGGAGGCCACCGCGCTGAAGGCCGCGCTGCGGGCCGGCACCGCGACGGCCGCCGAGCTGGTCGCCGCCGCCCCCACGCTCCTGCGCACGCTGGCGCCGGTCTGGATCGCCTCGCCCTACGACGTGCCGGCCATTCCCGACCGTCCCGAGTTCGACGTCGTGATCGTCGCCGACGCCGCGGCCGCCTGCCTCGCCGAGGTCGCCCCCGCCCTGCGCCGGGCGCGACAGGTGGTGCTCTTCGGAGACCCCGTCACCCAGAAGCCCACGCCGTTCCAGATCGCCGCCGGCCGTTCCGACGACCTCGACGGCGACGAGCTCCCGTTCGACGACACGAGTGTCTTCGAGCGGCTGGCGGAGCTGGTGCCCGTCGAGACGCTCACGCGCAGCTATCGCGCCGGCGGCGAGGACCTCGCCGAGCTCGTCAACGACGCGTTCTACGGCGGGGAGCTCGTCTCGCTGCCGTGGGCCGGCTCCTACCTCGGTCGCGGGAGCCTGAGCGTCGACTACGTCGAGGGCGGCACGGGGACCCCCGATCCCGAGACCGGCGCCGTCGAGAGCCCCGACGCCGAGGTGGCCCGCGTCGTCACCCTCGTGGTCGAGCACGCGGTGAACCGGCCGTCGGAGTCCCTGATGGTCGTTACCGCCTCCCCGCGGCACGCGGAGCGCGTGCGTGCGGCCGTCGCCTCGGCGTTCGCGGGCCGCAGCGACGTGGCCGACTTCGTCGGACGCGAGACCGCGGAGCCCTTCGCCGTGCTGAGCCTGGACGAGTCGGTGGCCGAGAGCCGCGACCGCGTCGTCTTCTCCCTCGGCTTCGGCCTCACAAAGCACGGCCGCGTGCTGAGCGACTTCGGCGAGCTGTCGGGCCCCGACGGCGAGCGGCTGCTGACCGTCGGCATGACCCGCGCCCGCCGCTCGATGGTGATCGTGTCGTCCATCCGCCCGTCGTCCTTCGACGAGGGGCGCCTGGAGTCGGGCGCCGCGACCCTCATGTCGATCCTGAACGGCATCGCCGCCCGCGCCCGCGAGGCCCGGCTCGAGGACCTCGCCGACCCGCTCACCCTCATCCTCGCCCAGCATCTGCGCCGCCTCGGCATCGCCGTCGACGTCGACTACCGGGGCCTTCTCCCGCTCGTCGCCCAGCACCACGGCAAGGCCGTCGTGGCCGTCAGCGACCCCGAGACCACGGGGGAGTCGCTGCGCGAGTCCCTGCGGCTCGGCCCGCAGACGCTCCGGCGCCTGGGATGGCACTACGTGCGGGTGCACGCGTTCGACCTCTACAGCGACCCCGCCGGCGTCGCCGGGCGGATCGCCGCGATCCTCGGCGTCGAGCCGGAGACGCCCACGGCCGACACGGAGACCCAGCCCCTCGATGTCGGGGAGTGAGCGCCAGCGCATCGTGCGGGTCGCCGGCTCGCGCCGCGCGCAGCTGACGCCCGCGCCCGGGACCGACGCCGCGCCGGAGCTGCCCGTCGTCGACGAGACCGCACCGGCGGCGGACACCGCGTCATCCGGTCCGAACGACGAGCGCCTGCGCCGGGACGTCCCGCCGCACTATTGATCCGCCGGCGCCGGCGCCGGACCCGTGGGCGCCGCGGGAGCCGTGATGAGCCGTCAGCGCGCCGTCGGCGGCGTGGTGTCCTGCTTCTGCAGCAGGTCGCGGATCTGCACGAGGAGCTCCTGCTCGGTCGGCAGCTTCTCGCCCTCGGGCTCGGCGACGCCGGCCTTGGCCGCCGCGCGCTCCTTGAAGCGGTTCATCGGGTAGACGAAGACGAGGTAGACGACGATGGCGACGGCGAGGAAGGAGATGATCGCCGAGATGAGTCCGCCGATGGGGAAGGTGACCGGATCGCCGTGGATCCCGATGACGGTCGGTCCGACCGCACCCGTAGCCTCGTCCGCCTTCCAGACCAGCTCGATCAGCGGGTTGATGATGGACGCGACGATGGCGTTGACGACGGCGGTGAACGCCGCGCCGATCACGACGGCGACGGCGAGGTCGATGACGTTGCCGCGCATGATGAAGTCTTTGAAGCCCTTGATCATCGGATGCTCCTGTCTCCGCCGGGGGGCCGGCTCACGAACCCGCGGCTGCGGGCGAGGACGTCGCCTCGGACTTCGATGATGTCGAAGTCGAGCCGCCCGCGCCACCGCCGGCGCGCGAGTCGGTGCGGTAGAACCCCGAGCCGTTGAAGGTCACCCCGACCGTGCCGAACTGCTTGCGGAGCGTGCCGCCGCACTCGGGGCACTCGGTCAGCGCGGCGTCCGAGAAGGACTGGACGATGTCGAAACGGTGGCCGCACTGCTTGCAGGCGTAGGCGTAGGTGGGCATGTGATCCTCGCAGGGAAGGCGTCGCTCTCAGCGTCGGGATGACGCGAGGACGACGGTCTGGGTGGGGGTGACGACGCCCGTCACGGGCTGATCGTGCAGCTCGCTCGGGACCTCGTCGACGAGTTCGGAGTCGAAGATGACGGCGTAGACGGGCGGGCAGTGCTCCATCGAGCCGAGGGTCTTGTCGAAGTAGCCCCGGCCCCATCCCAGCCGCATCCCCGTGCGGTCGACGGCGGCCGCCGGGATGACCAGCAGATCGACGTCGTCGACGGCGGACGGGCTCAGCACCTCTCCGACCGGCTCCGGTGTGCCGAACAGTCCCTCGACCATGTCGCCGGTCTCGTCGGCGACCGCCCAGTCCAGCAGCCCGTCCGAGCGCGTGATCGGAAGGAGCACGCGGATGCCGCGACGGACCGCGTCGACGATGAAGTCGTGGGTGCCGGGCTCGGTGGGCGCCGACAGGAAGCAGGAGATCGAGGAGGCAGCATGGTCGGCGACGAGCCGATCGAGCTGGGCCTTCACGCCGCGGGCGTCCGCCTCGAGCGACACCTCGGAGCGCTGCTGCCGACGTTCGCGCAGCTCCGCGCGCAGTGCGCGCTTCGCGTTGTCGGTCGCCCCGGTCATGCTCCGATTGTAGGCGGCTGCGGGAGGGAGATCGCCGAGAACGATCCGGTCTTCGGTTTCGCGCGGCGGCCGGCGGCACCGAGGCGTCCCGGTCGGTCAGTAGGGTGGGACCCATGACCTCTCGGATAAAGGCAGTGATCCCTGCGGCCGGACTCGGAACCCGATTCCTCCCCGCCACCAAGGCCATGCCCAAGGAGATGCTCCCGGTCGTCGACAAGCCGGCCATCCAGTACGTCGTCGAGGAGGCGGTGGGAGCCGGCATCGACGACATCCTGGTCATCCTCGGCCGCAACAAGAACAACATCTCGAATCACTTCGACGCCGTTCCGGAGCTCGAGACCAACCTCACCAACAAGGGCGACCTGCATCGGCTGCTGCGGGTCAAGGAGTCCAGCGACCTGGCCGACATCCACTACGTCCGCCAGGGCGAGCCGCGCGGACTCGGCCACGCGGTGCTGCGCGCCCGCGCGCACGTGGGCGACTCGACGTTCGCCGTGCTCCTCGGCGACGACCTCATCGACGAGCGCGACGCCCTCCTGACGACCATGATCGCGGCCAACGAGCGCACCGGCCTCACCGTCATCGCGCTGATGGAGGTCGACCCCGACCACATCCACATGTACGGCGCGGCCGCCGTCGAGGCCACCGACGACCCCGACATCGTGCGGGTGACCGGTCTCGTCGAGAAGCCCCCGAAGGAGGACGCGCCCTCCAACTACGCGGTGATCGGTCGATACGTGCTGAACGCGAACGTGTTCGACATCCTCGATCGCACCCAGCCGGGCAAGGGCGGCGAGATCCAGCTGACCGACGCGCTGCAGGAGCTCGCACTGACCGAGGGCGTGCTGGGCGTGGTCTTCCGTGGTCGCCGGTACGACACCGGAGATAGGCTGGACTACATCAAGGCCATCGTGCAGCTGGCCGCGGACCGCGAGGACCTCGGACCCGACCTGCGCCCCTGGCTGAAGGAGTTCGCGGCCAATCTCTGACGCCGCCAGGCGAGGGGGGTGAGATGGACCTGACGATGCCGCGCGCACACGGCCCGATCTCGATCCGCCTCGTGCGTCAGCGCGACGCGCGCGTGCTGCAGTCCGAGCTCCTCTCCAACCGCTCGTGGCTGCGGCCCTGGGAGGCGACGAGCCCCGACGGTCCGGTGTCCTTCGACATGCGGCTGGGCGTGCGGCGACTGCTGCAGCAGTACCGCGACGGCGCCGGCGTGCCGCTGGTCATGGAGTACGACGGCGAGATCGCGGGACAGCTCAACGTCTGGGGCGTCTCGCGAGGCTCGCTCTCGTCGGCGACCATCGGGTACTGGGTGAGCGAGCGGTTCGCCGGTCGCGGCATCACTCCCACCAGCGTGGCGCTCGCGACCGACCTCTGCTTCCATGAGCTGCGGCTGCACCGCATGGAGATCTGCATCCGACCCGAGAACGTGGCGAGTCTGCGCGTCGTCGAGAAGCTCGGCTTCCGCTATGAGGGCCTGCGGCGCCGGTACATCCACATCGACGGCGACTGGCGCGACCACTACTGCTTCGCCCTCGTCCGCGAGGACGTGCCCGAGGGTGTGCTCACCCGCTGGCTCACCGGGCGCGCGCCCGCCGACGCGGCCACCATCCCGCCGCGTGACCGCATCGCGCACTGACCGATCGCGCCGCGCGCGCCGGCCGAGACTTCAACCTGAGGTCGAACCTGAGACACGCCCGCCGGTGCCGGGCGATCCCGGCCTGCGGCACCTACCGTTGACCCCATGGACGGGCAGGTACTGGGCGGCGGGGTGATCGTTCTCGTCGCCGTGCTCCTCTGGCTCGTCTACCTGCTGCCGTCGTGGCAGGGACGCCACCGCTACAACGCCGCCGAGCGCAACGCCGTGCGGCTGAATCAGGCCCTCCGGGTGCTCGCGCAGACCAGCGAGACCCCCGACGAGGTGCGGCTGGAGCTCACGGCGCGCACGGCGCTCGCTCAGCAGAAGCTCGCCCGCCGCGCGCAGGCGGAGCAGGAGGAGCTGGCTCGCGAGACCGCCCGCGCCGAGCACGAGGCCGCGCAGGCGCGCGCCGCTGCGGAGGCCGCCGTCGCCCGCCAGCGTGCGCTCGCCGCCCGCGAGCGCGCCCTCGCCGACGCCGCGATCGCCGCCGAGGATCCCGCCGCCCGCCGTGCCCGCGCACGGCGTCGCGCGCGCCTGTCGACCACGGTCATCGCCCTCGCCGCGCTCGCGCTGGCGACATGGGGCGCCATCGACCTCGCCCGCTCCGGATCCCCGGCTCCGCTCGTCGCGGGTGGCCTCGTCGCCGTCCTCGCTGCGGCCATGCTCCACCGCATGTCCACGGTGCAGCGGGCCGCCGTGCGCCGCGCTGTCTCGGGCCAGACGGCCCGGCAGGCGGCGTCCGCGCCGGCCTCGGTGCCCGACGTCTCGCTCGCCTCGGATCGCGCCGCGTGGACCCCAAGGGAGCTGCCCCGTCCGCTGACCGCCTCGGCCGGCTCGCGGGCCGCCGCGCTCCTCGACGCGGCCGCCGCGCAGGAGGCGCTGCGTCAGGCCGCGGTCGAGGACACGATCCGGGAGCGCGCCGAGCGCGCGGCTCCGCCGTCGATCGACACCGCCCGCCGTGCACCCGCGGCCGAGGCTCCCGACTTCGCCCGGATGGGCTACGTCGACGACGCCGCGATCGAGGAGCACGTCCGCTCGCTGCTCGCACGGCGCGCCGTCGGCCAGTAGTCGGCCTGCTGCGGTCGGGGTTCCCCGGTCGGGCGTGTTCCCGGCGTCAGCCCTCGGACAGCACGCGGCCGCCGCCGATCACGAGCGCGCGCGGCGGAGTGCGCACCAGCGCGTCCATCGGGTTCTCCGCGTCGACCAGCACGATGTCGGCGCGGTCGCCGGCCCGGAGGGCGTTCGCGGGGAGTCCCGCGAACGCGCCCGATGCGCCGGTGGCGATCTCGACCACGCGGCGCAGGTCCTCGTCGCGCACGACGCTCGACGCCCGCGCGTACTGCCACGCGATCCCGAGCAGGTCGCCGGTGCCGTAGGGGCTCCACAGGTCGCGGATCCCGTCGGTGCCGAACGCGAAGCGCACCCCCGCCGCATCGAGCTCCGTCAGGGGGAGCTGCGGCAGCCGCAGCGGCGCCACCGTCGTCATCGTGATGTCGAGCTCGGCCATCGCCTGCAGCAGATCGCGGCGATGCGCCGGCGCCACCTGCGCGAGGGCGAAGCCGTGGGCGACGTTCACCCGGCCCCGCAGGCCGAGCCGCGCCGTGCGGTCGATGATGAGCTCGATCTGGAAAGCGCCGAGTTCGGCGGGATCGTGCAGGTGGATGTCGACGCCGGTCCCGTGCTCCGCGGCGATCGCGAAGAGCCCGTCGAGCTGTCCCACCGGGTCGCGGTCGATCGAGGCGGGATCGAGTCCTCCGATGTGCTCGACGCCCGCGCGGGCGGCGTCGGCGAGAAGATCCAGGACGCCCGGACGGCGCAGCACCCCGTCCTGCGGGAAGGCGACGATCTCGACGCGCACGGCATCCCCGTACGCGGCGGCCGCCTCGCGGACGGCGTGGATCCCGCGCAGTCCGAGGCCGAGATCGACGTCCACGTGGGTGCGGATCGCGGTCGTGCCGTGGCGGACCAGCTCGGCCAGCACGCGGGAGGTGATCCCGACGCTCGGGATGCCGAGGGCATCGCGGCGTGCGCGCTCGTGGCGGATGCGCCCATCCGTGCCGCCCTCGCCGCCGTAGGACTCCCACGGCAGACCCCACCACGACTTGTCCACGTGCGCGTGGGCGTTGACGAGACCGGGGAGGGCGAGCAGGCCACCGCCGTCGCGCGACGCGCCGTCTGCCGCCGCCGCATCTGCCGCCGCACCGGTCGGCGTCACGGCCGTGATCACGCCGTCGGCGAGCTGCAGGTCCACCGCGGCGACGGTGCCGTCGGAGGCGGCGAGTCGGACATTGCGCAGCGAGGAGAGCGGGCCGGAGAGGAGCATCCATCCATTGTCGCCGTGCGAGCGAGGGGTCTCGCCCGTGATAGGCTCTTCGAGGTTCTCGGGCCTGTGGCGCAGTTGGTAGCGCGCTTCGTTCGCAATGAAGAGGTCAGGGGTTCGAATCCCCTCAGGTCCACCGAAACAGACGGAACGCCCCTCCTCGTGAGGGGCGTTCCGTCGTCTCCGGGCCGCTCAGACCGGAACCCGTGCGCCGGCCGCCAGCCGTGACGCGGCGAGCTCCTCGGCCGCCGCCAGCGGCGTGATGCCCTGCGCCTCGGCGTCGTCGTAGAGGCGGCGCAGCGTGTCACCGATGGCCGCCACCCGGGTCATCGTCTCCTCGCGGCCGGAGAGGCGCTTGGCCTCCGAGTCGAGATAGATCACCCCGCCCGCGTTGACGACGAAGTCCGGCGCGTACAGGATGCCGCGCGCGGCCAGCCGGTCGGCGCCGGAGTGGTCGGCGAGGGGATTGTTCGCCGGTCCGCAGACGGCGGCGGCGGCGAGGGCGTCGATGACCTCGTCGGTGAGCAGCCCCCCGATGCCGGCCGGCACGAAGACATCCGCCGGCACCCGGTGCTCCTCGCCCGGCTCCACCCACGTCGCCCCGAGCTCGAGCGCGAGGTGGCGCTTGGCGGGATCGACATCGGTCACCGTGAGGACCGCGCCCTCGGTCGAAAGCCGCACCGCGAGGCGGCTCCCGACCTGCCCGAGGCCCGAGATGGTGATCCGGCGGCCGGTGACCTCGGCGCTGCCGGTCACCCGCTCCAGGGTCGCGCGCACCGACTCGTACACACCGAGGCTCGTGGGCCCTGCCGGCTCGCCCGAGCCGCCCACGGCGTCGGGGAGGCCGACGACGTGCGAGGTGCGGTCGCTGACGACCAGCATGTCCTCGGTGGTCGACCCGACGTCCTCGGCCGTGCGGTACAGGCCGTCGAAGGACGCGACGGCGTCGCCGAGGTCGAGGAAGGCGGCGCGTCGTCGATCGGCATCCAGGACGGTCCCGGGCGGAAGGCAGAGGACGGACTTGCCGCCGCCGGCATCCAGCCCCGCCGTCGCGTTCTTCAGCGTCATCGCCGCGGAGAGGCGGAGGGCGTCGGCGACCGCGTCGGACCAGTGAGGGTAGGTCCACAGCCGCGCGCCGCCGAGGGCGGAGCCGAGGACCGACGAGTGCAGCGCGACGGTGATGACGAGGCCGCTCCGCCTGCCGGTGATCACCTCCACGCGCTCGTGGGTGAATTCGGGCAAGGGGGTGTGCGTCATCGCGTCCTCTTTCGGCCGGCCTTGTGGGCTCTGCGCTGCAGACGCCGCGGCGTTGCGGCATCCGCGTCCATTCTGCCCCAGCGGCGCCCGGTCGTCACGCGGCGGCCCGCCCGCGGCGCGTGGCAAAAGCAGGCCCGACCGCCGTTTCGGCGGCTGGCAGGGGCCGTGGGGTCCATCGGGCCTTGCTCCTGCCACCGCCGGCACCGGCTCCTCCCCAGGTCGCGAGTTCACCGGGCCCGCCACGGCGCGGGCGGAGCGGGCGACGAGCGGTCGATGAACGCGGCACGGTCGCCGGATGACGACGTCGACCATCCGCGATACTCCCTTCCCGCGGTTCCTCCGCACGTCCGACCTGCGAGCGGAGGGACTGTCGTGGCGCGGTGTCGCCGCGGCGGTCGCGGCGGGTGCGCTGATCAGGCTGCGTCAGGGGGCGTACTGCCCGGTCGGCACACCGGAGGAGTGCGTCGCGGCCGGACAGCTGCGCGGGCGGCTCACGTGCGTGTCCGAGCTGCGGCGGCGCGGGGTGTTCGTCCGCGACCGCTCCATGGTGCATGTGCACGTGTCCCCGACGGCTGCGAGGCTCCCCGCGCGGCCGGCCGGCGCGCGAGTGCATCGCCGACGGCTGCACCGCACGCCGCATCCACGCGCTCTCAGCGTGGAGCTGCTCGATGCGCTCCACGACGCCGTCACCTGCCAGGACCCCCGGGCTGCCATCGCGACGCTCGACTCCGCACTGCACCTCGGGCTCGTGGACGTCGATGACATGGACGAGCTGTTCGCCGGGCTTCCGCGCCGGTATCGGCGGCTCCGGAGGCTCCTCGATGCCCGGGCCGAGTCGGGTCCGGAGACCCTCGTGCGACTGATGCTGCGAGGTCTGGGATGTCGGTACGAGCCGCAGGTCGTCATCGTCGGCGTGGGGCGCGTGGACTTCCTCGTCGACGGCTGGCTCATCGTGGAGTGCGACAGCGCGCAGTTCCATACCGGCTGGGCGGAGCAGCGCAACGACCGGCGCCGCGATGCTGCTGCCGCCGCGCAGGGGTTCCTCGTGCTGCGGCTCATCGCGGAGGACATCATGTGGCGGCCGGAGGTGGTGCTGGCGGCGCTCCGGGGTGCGTTGGCCGGGCGCCGCGGGGCAAAAGCAGGCTGAACAGCGGCTGGGCGCCGTCTCGGCCCCGGCTCGGTCGGTCGGCCCTGCCGTTGCCACGGGGAGCGGCCGGAGCGACCGACGCGGCCGCCGGGCGGTCAGCCGATGTGGTCGCGCCAGTCCAGGGGCACGCGGCCGCGCGGGCCGGGGGCGGGCTGGGTGTCGGGGTGGCTGGTGGGCGGGGCGAGTTCGGGGCCCTCGACCATCTCGCCGGCCTCGAAGTCCCAGAACCAGTCCTCACCGGGCTCGAAGCTCTGCATGACGCGGTGGCCGGTCCGGTGGTAGTGCGCGGTGGCGTGCTTGGCGGGCGAGCTGTCGCAGCAGCCGATGTGGCCGCACGCCGCGCAGCGGCGCAGGTGCACCCACCAGCCGTCGACGGCGTCGCACTCGTCGCAGCCGGTGCCCGAGGGGGCGGCGGCCGGGTTGAAACTCGCGGCGAGGTCGGTCATCGGGGATCCTCCGGTTCGGATGGGGGACGGGTGCCCACCGGCTCAGCCGGCGAGGGCGCGGTGGACCGAGGCGACGGCGCTGGAGCCCTCGCCGACGGCGGCGGCGACGCGCTTCATCGAGCCGCGGCGGACGTCGCCCGCGGCGAAGACCCGGGGGATCGACGTCTCGAACGGCAGCGGCTCGCGGCCGAGGTGCTGCCACCGCTCGAGCGACTGCAGGCCGACGTCGGTGCCGGTGCGGATGAACCCCTCGGTGTCGCGGTCGAGCGTGGGCACCCACGAGGTGGCGGGATCGGCCCCGATGAAGCAGAACAGGCCGCGGGCATCGACCTCGCCCACGCTGTCGATGCGGACGCTCTCCAGCTCGGCGTCGCCGCCGAGGCCCACGACGTTCGAGCCGCGGTGGATGCGCACGCGCGGATCCTCGACGAGCCGGTCGACGAGGTACGAGGACATCCGGGCGCTCAGATCGGTGCCGCGCACGACGAGGTCGACGGGGCTGCCGTTGGCCGCGAGATACAGGGCGGCCTGCCCGGCGGAGTTCGCCCCGCCGACGACGACCACCGGCGCCCCGGTGACCTGCCGCAGTTCGAGCGGAGTGGCGGCGTAGTAGATGCCGGCGCGCTCGAAGTCGCTCCAGCGGTCCAGCGCCAGGCGGCGGTAGGCGGCGCCGGAGGTGATGACGGCGGCGCGGGCACGGATGATGCGGCCGTCGGCGAGCGTGATGTCCAGCTCGGAGCCGCCGTCGACGGTGGCGAGCGAGACGGCCTCGCACGGTGCGTAGACCCGGACCCCGAACTTCAGCGCCTGGAGGGTGGCCTGGCCGATGAGGTCGCCGCCGCTGACCCCGAAGGGGAAGCCGAGGAAGTTCTCGATGCGCGAGGTCGCCGCCGCCTGGCCGCCGGGGGCGACGGCGTCCAGCAGCACGGTGCTGAGGCCTTCCGACGCGCCGTAGATCGCCGCCGCGAGGCCGGCGGGGCCGCCGCCGACGACCACGAGATCGACGACCTCGTCGGCGTTGGCCTGGTAGCTGAGCCCCAGCCGTTCGGCCACGGCGCCGGGCGTGGCACGGGGCATCGGCTCGCCCTGGATGAAGGCGAGGGGCAGGTTGTCCTCGGGGATGCTGTGGCCGACGAGGTACTCGATGCCGTCGGGCGGCACCGCGACGGCTACGTGCACGAGGTCGAGCCGCTCCGCGAATCGCCTGAGGGCCAGGAAGTCGCTCGAGGAGCTGAAGCCGACGAACTTGAGGGTCATCGCGGCGGGGCCGTTGCGCAGCGACTCCCGGCGTGCCCACAGCGCGTGGAGGATGAGGTCGCACAGGTCGTCGTCCTCGTTCATGAGCCGGCGCAGCTCGGCGCGCGTGATGCGACGCACGCGCCCGGGGCCGGTGGCCCGCGCCGACAGGAACGCGCCCTGGCCGTTGAGGAGCCCGAGTTCGCCCGCGAAGGTGCGGGGACCCATGCGTGAGATGACGACCTCATCGACCCACTTCAGCGCGTCGCGGACGATCTCGATCTCGCCCTCCTCGACGACGATGAGGTCGTAGTCGCTGTCGCCGGAGCGGAAGACGTAGTCGCCCTCGGCGACCTCCTCCGTCGTGCCGATCGCGGTCAGGCGGGCCCACTGATCGTCGGTCAGGGTGGGGGAGATGGTCTCGTCGGCGCTCACGTGTCCTCCGTCGCGGGCGGGGTGGTCGAGGGGGCGGCGGTGCCGGGACCTGCCGCGGTCCCGGCAGTGCCGTCCGGCGGTCGCGAAGCGATCGTGACGGACACCGGGGCCGGGCCGGCGGATGCCGCTGCGTCGTCGGCCGGCGACTGCAGCGCGCGGATGAGCGACTGCGCGTCGTACGGGCCGACGTGCCGGCGGCCGTTGACGAAGAAGGTGGGCACGGAGGTGATGTGCATCGCCTCTGCGTCGAGCATGTCGTCGCGCACGCGTCCGGTCACCTCGGCCGACTCGAGGTCGCGCTCGAACTTCTCGACGTCGAGCCCGAGCGACGCCGCGAGCCGCACGATGTCCGAGGGCAGCTGGTGCTCCTGGTCGGCGAACAGGCCGCGCTCGAACTCGAAGAACTTGCCCTGCAGCGACGCCGCCTCGGCGGCCTCGGCGCCCGCGAGCGCGTTCGGGTGCTGGGTCGTGAGCGGCGCGTGACGCCAGACGTAGCGCAGGTCGCCGTCGAGCTCGCGGATGACCTCCTGGATCGACCCCGACGCCTTCAGGCAGAACTCGCACTGGAAGTCGCCGTACTCGACGATCGTGTACGGCGCGTCGATCGGACCCCACACGTGGTCGCGCCGCGGATCGACCGGGCGGGCGAGGGTCTGCCCCGTCTCGATGTCGCCGCGGACGGCGTCCGAGATCCGGAAGATGATCGTCGCCAGGACGAAGGCGAGGACGGAGGCGGCGAGCACGCCGACGCGGGCCTCGTTCTGCGCCGCTTCGTCGTCGATCGCGAGGTCGATGATGAACAGCGAGATCGTGAAGCCGATGCCGCTGAGCGCGGCGCCGCCCGCGATGCGGTCGAGGGTGAGCCCCGGGCCGAACTCGCCGAGGCGCAACCGCTTGAGGAGGGCGGTGGAGCCGAAGATGCCGAGGAACTTCCCGGCGACCAGGCCCACCACGATGCCCCACGTGAGCGGAGACCGGGCGGCCGCGGCGAGGATCTCGCCGTTCACCACGACGCCGGCGTTGGCGAGGGCGAACAGCGGCAGGATCACGTAGGCCACATACGGCGCGTACGCCGACTGGAGGCGCTCGTTGATCGAGATGGACTCGCGGAGGCTGTTGGCGGCGGCGCGGGCGTACTCGGTGTTGGGCGACTGGCGGAAGGTCCGGGCCAGCTCGAGCGCGTGCTCGACGTCGCGGCGGTTCGGGCGGTAGACGGGGACCAGGAGGGCGATGGCCACCCCCGCGAGGGTCGGGTGCACCCCGGAGGCGAGGAAGGAGAGCCAGACGATGATCGCGAGCGTCGCGTACACCGGCCCACGGCCGCTGCGGAGGTACCGGGTCGCGTACACGCCCGCGAGTCCGATCGCGGCGACGATGAGCGGCATCGGGGTGAAGGTGTCGGTGTAGACGAGCGCGATGATCGTCAAGGCGCCGATGTCGTCGACGACGGCGAGGGCCAGCAGGAAGATCCGCAGGCGCCCGGGGATGCGCGGGCCGACGAGCGCCAGGGCGCCGACGAGGAAGGCCGTGTCGGTGGAGATCACCACGCCCCACGCGTCGGCGTGGCCGGAGGGCGCGGCGATGAGGACGAAGAGGAGCGCGGGGAGGGCGAGCCCGGCGATCGAGGCCAGGACGGGCACCATGGCGCGCGACCAGCTGGTCAGCTCGCCGATCGCGAACTCCCGCCGCACCTCGAGCCCGACCGTGAAGAAGAAGATCGCCATGAGCGCGTCGTTCACGAGCGCGTGCAGGGTGAAGTCGAGCCGGA
The DNA here is from genome assembly GCF_950097975.1 of Microbacterium sp. T2.11-28. GTDB lineage: Bacteria > Actinomycetota > Actinomycetes > Actinomycetales > Microbacteriaceae > Microbacterium. The sequence goes on along the minus strand of NZ_CATNHF010000001.1, from coordinate 729,535 downwards.
GGTCGTTGACCCCGATGCTGAGGTGGGTCTCCCACAGCGTCTCGTAGGACCCGTGGGAGACGTTGGCCCAGACGATCGCCGCCACGGTCGCCAGCAGGAGCAGGAGCGCGCCGATGCGGTTCTGGCCCATGGCGCGGATGCGGGAGGCGATGGAGGGGCGTGCGGCCATACGTGCGGTTTCCTTCGGTGGGGTCGGACTCAGTCTCCACCCCCTCGGGGCGAAGCGTCCAGCGTTCGCTCTAGGCTGACGGCATGACGACGCCCGCCGAGCTCCACCCGCGCAGCCGCCTGGTCCACGACGCTCTCCGCGCCGCGGGGATCGACGGGGAGATCGTGGTGCTCCCGGACGCCGCCTCGACGGCAGCGCTGGCTGCCGCCGCACTCGGCGTGGAGGTCGGCGCCATCGCGAACAGTCTGGTGTTCTGGTCCGACGGCGAGCCGCTCCTCGTGATGACCAGCGGCGCGCACCGCGTCGACACCGCCGCGCTCGCCGAGCGGCTGGGGCGGGGCGGGATCGTGCGCGCGACGGTCGATCAGGTCCGTGAGGCCACCGGCCAGGCGATCGGCGGCGTGGCGCCCACCGGTCATCCCTCGCCGCTTCCCACCGTCGTCGACGAGGCGCTCGCCGCCTTCCCGGAGATCTGGGCCGCCGGCGGCACGCCGCACACCGTCTTCCCGCTCACGTTCGACGAGCTGGTGCGGCTGACCGCCGGGACCGTCGCACGCGTGGACTGAGCGTTTCGTCTCGCTGCGCTCGCTCAACGACCGGGGTCCGCGGGCGGTCCGGTCGTCGAGCGAGGGAGCGGAGCGACCGAGACGAAACGGCACGGCCTCAGCCGCGCAGGATCTCCCAGGCGGTGACGGCGGCGGCGGCCGACCACGCCTGCGGGCGACACGCCGCCGGATACGGCGCGGGAGCGCGCACGTCGGATGCCGCGTCGCCCGCGTGCAGCTCGGGCACCCGGTAGTCGAACGCCTCGGCCGCCGCGAGCAGTCCCGTCACGAGCGCGCGCGCCTCGGTCGTGCGACCCGCCAGGGCCATGCCGCGCGCGACGATGGCGGTGTCGTGCGTCCAGACACTGCCGCCGTGGTAGCTGAGCGGCCAGTAGCCCGCGGCGCCGGTCGACAGGGTCCGCAGGCCGAACCCCGACGACATCGGGGGAGCCACCATGAGCGCGGCGATCGCCTGCTCTTCCGCGGGCTCCAGGATTCCGGTGCCGAGCAGGTGCCCCGCGTTCGAGGTGAGGGTGTCGACGGCGCGGCCGTCCCGGTCGAGGGCGATGGCCGGGTAGCGGCCCTCGGGGGTGGTGACCCAGAACCGCTCGGCGAAGCGGCGTTTCAGGCCCGCGGCCCACGCGCGCAGCGCCTCGCCGCCCGCGCGCCCGAAGCGGTCGAGCAGGTCGGCGCCGCCGAGAGCGGCCTCGTAGGCGTAGCCCTGGACCTCGCTGAGGGCGATCGGGCCGTCGGCGAGCCGGCCGTCGCGCCACTGGATCGAGTCGCCCGAGTCCTTCCAGCCCTGGTTCGACAGGCCGTGGCCCGTCTCGTCGACGTAATCCAGGAATCCGTCCTCGCCGGCGCTCTCGACGATCCACGCCAGCGCGCGCTCCAGCGCAGGGAGCAGCTCCTCCACCTCGCCGTCCGGCATGCCGAGCCGCGCCGCATCGGCCAGGAGACACACCCACAGCGGGGTCGCATCGACCGTGCCGTAGTACAGCGGCGGGAGCTCGATCCCCTCGCCGGGCATCGAGAGGGTGTCCGACCGCAGCTCGTGCATGATCTTGCCGGGCTGCTCGGCCGTCGCGGGCGTCGTCGCGGTTCCCTGGAGGCGCGCGAGGACGCGGAGCGTGGACGCCGCGATCGAGCGGTCGACGGGCAGCATGAGGCGCGCGGCCCAGAGGGAGTCGCGCCCGAAGAGGGTGAAGAACCACGGGGCCCCGGCGGCGTAGAAGACGTCGTCCGGGTGGTCCGGGAGTGCCAGGCGCAGGGCCTCCAGGTCGCCGAGGGCCTGGGTCAGCCACCGGCCGAGGCGCGGGTCGGCGGATGCGGGTGCGGGCGGCACGCTCCACGGCGCCGGGTCGGCGACGCCGCGCACGACCAGCGACGGGTCGTGCAGCGCGACCGTCCACGCGACCTCGGCGACGCCGCGTGCGGGCACCTCGAGCGTCCACGCGACGCTCAGGTCGTCCGCCGCGACGGTGACCTCGCCGTCCGGGGCCGTCAGCGTCAGGTCCGCCTCGCCGCGGCGCACGACCACCGTGCCCGGCGCGTCGGCGGCGGCGGTCCACCCGCCGGGCGCGGGCGCCCCCGCCTTGACCTCCTGCAGAGGGGAGAAGTCGGGGGTCACGGCGACGCGCAGCGCCAGCCGCAGCGGCGCGTCGAGGTGGGAGCGCACGGTCAGCGTCTCGGAGACCGTGCCGTCGGCGACCCGGCGCACGCGCTCCAGCCGGACCTTCGGATCGGGCCACCGGTCGTCGACGCCCCGCAGCAGCGCGTCGAAGCGCACCTCGGTCGCGGCCGGGACGCTCGCGCGCACCCATTCGGGCCGCACCTCGAGCCCCTCCGCGTCGAGGTAGCGGAGCTCCACCCCGCGGATGAACCTCGTGTCGCCGTGGTAGACGCCGTCGATCGGCGCGGCGCCCATGTCGCCGTCCGCTCCCGACCACGTCTGCGTGGGGGCGCTGAGCGCCACCACCCGATCCGACAGGAACGGCTGGAGTCCGTCCGTCATCCCTTCACTGCTCCTTCGCTGGTGTTCATGATGCGTTTCTGGAAGATGAAGAAGAGGACCGCGACCGGGATCGTCATGATCGCCGCCGCCGCGAGCTTCAGCGGGTACTGCGTGCCCTGACTGAGCTGTCCCGATGCGAGCGAGGCCACGCCCTTGGTCAGGGTGGTGAGCTCGGGCGACTGGGTCGCCACGATGAAGTGGCTGAGCTCGTTCCACGATCCCTGGAAGGACAGGATGATGATCGTCACGAGCGCGGGCCGCGCCATCGGCAGGACGATCGACCAGAACACGCGGAACGTGCCGGCTCCGTCGATGCGCGCCTGCTCCTCGACCGAGGCCGGGATCGACTCGAAGAAGTTCTTCATGATGAACACGCCCGCGGCGTCGACCAGCAGCGGCAGCACCATGCCCGTGTAGGAGTCGTAGATGCCGATCTGGTTGAGCACGAGGAACTTCGGGATGAGCAGGACGACCGCCGGCACCGCCATGACGCCCACCACCATCGCGAAGACGAATCCGCGGCCCCGGAAGTGCAGCCGGGCGAGGGCGTAGCCGGCGAGCGAGACGAAGAAGACGCGCCCGAGGGTCACGAGGATCGTCACGACCGCGGAGTTGGCGAACCACAGCGGGAAGTCGCTGTTGAGGAACAGGCGCTCGTACGCGGCGATCGAGAACGTCTGCGGCAGCAGCGAGATCGGGTTGGACGCCGCCTCCTGCTCGGTCTTGAACGAGGTCGCCACCTGCACGAGGAACGGGTAGATGTAGACGACCGCGAGCAGGACGATCATCGCGTAGAGCAGGACCTGACCGGCTGCGCTTCGCAGGGTGAAGCGACGCCGGCGCCGCGACGGTGCGGGGGCCGGTTCGACGGGAGGCGTCGTGGCGCGCGCGAGGGTGGTGTCGGTCACGAGGTGGCCCCCTTCCGGTAGGTGGCGCTCTGGTAGGCGCGGATGCGACGGCGCGAGACCGGACGGTCCCGCAGCACCCACCGCTGGAAGAGCGTGAACGTGATGATGATGAGGAAGAGGATGAAGGCGATCGCCGCACCCACGCCCCAGTCGTTCTCGCGGAACGCGGCCGTGTAGGACAGATACGCCGGTGTCATCGTCGTCTTGGCGGGGTCGCCCTTGGTCCCGGTGTAGATCTGGTCGAACACCTGCCAGCAGCCGATGAGCCCCAGGGTCACGACGGTGAAGATCGTCGGTCGCAGCTGGGGGAGGGTGATCCGCCAGAACCGCTGCCACGCGCTCGCGCCGTCCATCATCGCCGCCTCGGTCAGCTCGTAGCCGACGTTCTGCAGCGCCGCGATGAACAGCAGCATGAACGTGCCGCTCGTCGTGAACACCGCCATCAGCATGAGCGCGAACATCGCGACGGAGGGGCCGGCGAGCCAGTCCCACCACGACAGGCCGAGCGCGGTGTTCTGGGTCAGGGCGTCGGGGCCGCTGGTGATGCCGAACGCGCCGAGCGCCAGGTGCACGAGCCCGGTCGGCTCGCGGAACCAGTTCGGTCCCTCGCCGCCGAACCAGGCGATGATCCCGTTGACGGGCCCGGCGAACGAGAACAGGAAGAGCCACAGCACTGTGATCGCGACCGAGCTCGTCACCGAGGGGAAGTAGAAGGCGGTGCGGAAGAAGCCGCGTGCACGGAGCATGCGGCGGCTGACGAGCACCGCGAGGAAGAGGGCGAGCGCGGTCTGCAGCGGCACGACGAGCAGCACGTACCAGGCGTTGTTGCGCAGCGCCGTGCCGAAGTCGCGCGTCGCGAGACCGCCGGTGGTGATCGTCGCATAGTTGTCGAGACCGACGAACGAGACGTTCGAGGAGAGGGGGCTGCCGCGCCCCGACCAGTCGGAGAAGCTGACCCAGAGGGCCATGAGCACCGGCACGAACAGGAACGTGCCGAGGATGAGGATGACGGGCGAGACGAACAGCCAGCCCGCGCCGGCCTCCCCCCGGTGCGTCCCGCCGGAGCGGGGCGACCGAGTGGAGGCCGGACGGGTGGATGCCGCGGCCGGCGTGACGGGCGCGGTCATGTCCGTCAGCCGACGATGGCCTCGAGGTTCGACTGCACCGAGTCGAGGATGGCCTTGGGGTCACCCGTCTTCAGCGAGCCGAGCTGGGCGTTGAAGTCGGTGACGACGTCGGCCGACCCCTTGTTCGTGGGGACGCCCTGTGCGTACGCCGAGCCGTCGAGGAAGGCGACGAGGTCGGGGTTGTCGGCCTTCCACTGGTCGGCGGCGGACTGCACCGACGGCATGGGGCCGAAGGCCTCGGAGAACGCCAGCTGCTGCTCGGCGCTCGTCAGGTACTCGACGAGCTCGAGGGCGGCCTGCTGGTTCGGGCTGTCGGCGGCCATGCCCCAGCAGTTGGTGAACTGCAGCGTGCCCTGACCGGCGGGGCCGGCCGGCAGCTCCACGACGAGCGGCTCGACATCGGGGTAGTCGCCGAGGGCGCCGGTGATCCAGTTGCCCTCGATCGTCATCGCGCCGAGCTCCTTGCCGAACGCCTCCCCGCCCCAGCCGGCGCCCACATCGGCCGCGTAGGCGAACGTGCCGTCCTTCAGGTGCTCCTGCACGTAGCCGAGCGCCTCGACGTTCGCGTCGCTGTTGGCCTCGGCGGTGGTGCCGTCCTCGGAGACGAGGCGCCCGCCGGCCTGGGCCATGAACGCTCCGATGCGCGCGTACTCGCCGCCGAAGACGAGGCCGGTGGTGTCGCCGGTCGTGAGCTTCTCGGCGACGGAGGCGAGCTCCTCCCAGGTGGTCGGGATGTCCGCCTCGGTGAGGCCCGCCTCCTCCCACAGGCCCTGGTTGATGATCAGCTGCAGCGTCGAGAAGTCCTTCGGCGCGCAGTAGAAGGTGCCGTCGTAGGTGAAGTTGGCCACGAGCGACTCGTAGAAGTCGTCCTTATTGGGCAGGAGGTCGCCGTAGGGCTGCAGCGATCCGTTGTCGGCGTAGGCCGCCAGCTGGTCGGTGGACTGGTAGAACAGGTCCGGCGGGGAGCCGGCCGCGAAGCCCTGCGCGAGCTGCTCGCTGAGGTTGGTCGCCGCGACGACCTCGGCCTCGACGCCGGACTCCGCCGACCAGGCGGCCACCGCATCCTGCACGGCCTTGGTCTCAGCGTCGCCGCTGGAGCCGATCATGATCGTCAGGGCGTCGTCGGACGACGTCAGGCTGCCGGCGTCGCCCCCCGCCGATCCCGACGGGTCGGGGGTCTCGCTGAATCCCTGGCCGCAGCCGGTGAGGGTCAGCGCGGCCACGACCGCGAGCCCTCCCGTCGCGAGCAGCGTCCGTGCTGTGTGTCGCTTCATCGCATCTCCTTCGAAACGGTGTGGAACCCTCACAGGGTTACATGGCTTGAACGTTCATATTCGTGCGAGCGCACTTCTTTGATCGTTCAAATTGTGGAATGCTTGACAAGATAAGGCGTCGTCGCCCCCTCCGTCAAGACCGTCCGTCCAGACCGCGGACGACCGCCCTCCTCCGACCGACGACGACCAGGAGACGATGAACAGGCCCGCCACCATCGAGGACGTCGCCCTCGCCGCCGGGGTGTCCCGGCAGACGGTCAGCAACGTCCTCAATTCGCCCGCGATCGTGCGCGAGCAGACGCGCGAGCGCGTGCAGGCGGCCATCCAGCGCCTGGGCTACGCGCCGCACGCCTCGGCGCGCCGGCTGCGGACGCGCCGCAGCTCGACGATCGGCATCCACCTCGATCCCTATGCCGGCGGCATCTCGGGGGTCGTCCTGGACCGCTTCGTCCACGCCCTCACGGAGCACGCGGGCGAGCGGGGGCTGCGCGTGACGCTGTATGCCGCGCGCTCGCCCGAGGAGGAGATCCGAAAGATGGCCGACCTCCGCGACGGCGGCGACATCGACGGCGTGGTCATCACGGGCACCTTCCACGGCGATCCGCGCACGACCTGGCTGATCGAGCGGGGCGTGCCGTTCGTCTCGTTCGGTCGTCCGTGGGGAGTCGACGACGTCGCCGATCCCGCTCATCTGTGGGTCGACGTCGACGGCGCAGCCGGGACCGCGGCCGCCACGCGTCATGCGCTCGCGACCGCCGGGCCCCGGGTGGCGTTCCTGGGGTGGCCCGAAGGATCGGGGACCGGGGACGACCGCGAGCGCGGCTGGCGGGAGAGCCTTCCGGCGGGGGCGGAGGCCGTGCGCCTCGTCTGCGAGGAGAACGTCGCGCGGGCGCGCGGCGTGGTCTCCGAGGCGCTGGCGTCGCAGACGATCGACGCACTGGTCTGCGTCAGCGACTCGCTGGCCGTCGGCGCCCACCTCGCCGCGGTCGCCGCCGGGTGCCCCTCGCTGCCGATCGTCGGTTTCGACAACACCCCCGCCGCCGAGGCGCTGGGGCTGTCGAGCGTCGAGCAGCTGCCGGAGCGCGTCGCGACGGGGGCGCTCGACCTCCTCATGGGGGATGCCGGCGCCGTGTCGCTGCGCAGCCCCACCCCCGGCCGCGCGCACGTGCTCGTGGAGCCGCGCCTCATCGTCCGCTGATCCCGCACCCGCCGCCCGTGCGGCGGGTCGATCACCGCCGGCCGATCCGACGCGACAGCTCGCGCGCCGCCTCACCGGCCAGCGCGGCGAGCTGATCCGCGTCCCGGTCGGCATCGTCGGGCCAGGTGACGGCGATCGCCGCCGCGGGCCAGCCGGTGTGGTCGAGCACGGGAGCACCCACCGAGCGCAGGCCGATCGTCACCTCGCCGTCCTCGGTGGCGTAGCCGCGCTCCCGGCTGCCGCGCAGCAGGTCGCGAAGCTCGCTCGGCCGTCCCGGCCCCCGGCCGGTGCGGTCCGAGAACGCCGCGGCATCGGGATAGAGCGCGCGCACCTGCTCGCGGGGAAGATGCGCGAGCATCGCGCGCCCGGTGGCGGTCAGATGGGCGGGAAGGCGCACGCCGACGTCGGTGACGAGGGCGGGCCGACGCGGCGCGCGCTCCTCGACGATGTACAGCACGTCGCGTCCGGTCATCACCGCCAGATGGGCGCTCTCGCCGGTGCGGTCGGCGAGAGCGGCCACGAGCGGACGTCCGAGCCGCGCGAGCGGCTCCTGCCGGGTGTAGCCGCCGGCCAGTTCGAAGGCGGCGGTTCCGAGCCCCCACCGACGGTCGGGCTCGAGGTGCACGACGAACCCGTGCCGCGCCATGGCGCCCAGCAGGTGGTAGATCGTGGACCGGGGGATCGCCAGCTGCTCCGCGATGGTCCGGGCGGCGACGGGGCCGCGCTGGCGGGCGAGGAAAGACAGCACGCGCAGCGTCTGGTCTGCGGCCGGCACCTGCGGGCGGTCGGAACTGTCTGGGATCACAGACACAGGATGACAGAAGTCGCTGGTGATCGGCTCTGGAGGCGAGTGGAATCGGGTCATGGCCTCCGCTGTCCCCACCGTCGCCCGTACAGACGCCGTCCCCGCCGTCACCGTGGGGGCGCGGCCGCTCACGATCGACGAGGTCGTCGCGGTCGCGCGGCACGACGCCCGCGTGCGCCTCGCGCCCGAGGCCCTCGACCGCGTCGCGCGCAGCCGGGCGCTCGTCGAACGTCTCGCGGACGACCCCGAGCCCCGCTACGGCATCTCCACCGGCTTCGGCGCGCTCGCGACGACGTTCATCGCCCCCGAGCGCCGCCGGCAGCTGCAGGCGAGTCTCATCCGCTCCCACGCGGCGGGCACCGGAGCCGAAGTGGAGCGCGAGGTCGTGCGCGCCCTCATGCTCCTGCGGCTCCAGACGCTCGCCTCCGGGCACACCGGCGTCCGGCCCGTGGTCGTCGAGACGTACACGCAGATGCTCGACGCGGGCATCACCCCGATCGTGCGCGAGTACGGCTCACTCGGCTGCTCGGGCGACCTGGCACCGCTCTCGCACGTCGCGCTGGCGGCCCTCGGCGAGGGCGAGGTGCGCCTCCCCGGCCTCCCCGATCCCGTCCCCGCCGCCGACGCGCTCGCCGCCGCCGGCATCGCCCCGCTCCTGCTGGAGGAGAAGGAGGGGCTCGCGCTCATCAACGGCACCGACGGCATGCTGGGCATGCTCGCCCTCGCCCTCCACGACCTCGACGCGCTCCTGGTCACCGCCGACGCGGCGGCCGCGCTGTCGATCGAGTCCCAGCTCGGCACCGACGCCGTCTTCGCCGCCGACCTCATGGCGCTGCGACCCCAGCTCGGCCAGGCCGCGTCGGCGGCGAACCTGCGGGCGTTCCTCGCGGGGTCGCCGATCGTCGCCAGCCACCGCGACCCCGCCGTCTGCACGCGCGTCCAGGACGCCTACTCGCTGCGGTGCTCGCCCCAGGTGCACGGCGCCGCGCGCGACACGATCGATCATGCGCGCGCCATCGCGGGCCGCGAACTGGCATCCGTCGTGGACAACCCCGTGATCACCGAAGACGGACGGGTCGAGTCCAACGGCAACTTCCACGGCGCCCCGGTCGCCTACGTGCTCGACTTCCTCGCCATCGCGGTCGCCGACGTGGCGTCGATCTCGGAGCGCCGCACCGACCGCGCCCTCGACCGCTCGCGCAGCCACGGGCTGCCGCCGTTCCTCGCCGACGAGGTGGGCGTCGACTCCGGCCTCATGATCGCGCAGTACGCGGCGGCCGGCATCGTGTCGGAGCTCAAGCGCCTCGCGGTCCCCGCGTCGGTCGACTCGATCCCGTCGTCGGCGATGCAGGAGGACCACGTGTCGATGGGCTGGTCGGCGGCGCGGAAGCTGCGCCGCGGCATCGACGGGCTCGCGCGGGTGCTGGCGATCGAGGTGATCACCGGCTGCCGCGCCCTCGACCTGCGCGCCCCGCTGCAGCCGGGCCCGGTGACGGGCGCGGTGCGCGCCCTGGTGCGCCGATCGGTCGCGGGCCCCGGGCCCGACCGCGTCGTGTCGCCCGAGCTCGAGGCTGTCACCGGGCTCGTGCTCGCGGGGGAGATCGCCCGCACCGCCGTCGCTGCCAGCGATCCGGCGTTCACGACTCCGGAAGACCCGGCCTGAAACCGAGGAGGAACACATGATGTCGTCGCATGGTGCCGAAGATTCCGGAGTTGCGAACGCGCGGGGCCCGGTCCGCGCTGCGCGCGGCGCCGACCTCACCGCCAAGAGCTGGGGCGCCGAGGCGGCCAAGCGGATGCTGATGAACAACCTCGACCCCGAGGTCGCCGAGCACCCCGAGGACCTCGTGGTCTACGGCGGCACCGGCCGGGCCGCCCGGTCGTGGGAGGCGTTCGACGCGATCGTGCGCACGCTCGACGAGCTCGAGCCGGATGAGACCCTGCTCGTGCAGTCGGGCAAGCCCGTCGGCGTGTTCCGCACGCACGAGTGGGCTCCGCGGGTGCTGATCGCGAACTCCAACCTCGTCGGTGACTGGGCGACCTGGCCGGAGTTCCGCAGGCTCGAGCAGCTCGGCCTGACGATGTACGGGCAGATGACGGCCGGATCGTGGATCTACATCGGCACCCAGGGGATCCTCCAGGGCACGTACGAGACGTTCGCGGCCGTGGCCCGATCGCTCGGGAAGGAGTCGCTCGCAGGCACGCTCACCCTGACCGGGGGAGCGGGGGGAATGGGCGGCGCCCAGCCGCTGGCGGTCACCCTCAACGACGGAGCGGTCATCGTCGTGGACGTCGACGAGTCGCGGCTCGCGCGCCGGGTGGAGCACGGCTACCTCGACGAGTACACCACCGACCTCGACGCCGCGGTGGAACGGGCGCTGGCGGCCAAGGCCGCCGGGCGGCCGCTCAGCGTCGGCGTCGTCGGGAATGCCGCCGACGTCTTCCCCGAGCTGCTGCGACGTCAGCACGCCGGCACGATCGACATCGACATCGTCACCGACCAGACGAGTGCGCACGATCCGCTCGCGTATCTGCCGAGCGAGATCCCCTTCGCGCAGTGGCGGAGCGAGGCGCTGCGCGATCCCGAGGGCTTCACCGACCGCGCCCGGTCGTCGATGGCACGTCAGGTGGCGGCGATGGTGGGCTTCCAGGACGCCGGAGCGGCGGTCTTCGACTACGGCAACTCGATCCGCCGCGAGGCAGAGCTCGGCGGATGCGAACGGGCGTTCGCCTTCCCGGGGTTCGTGCCCGCCTACATCCGTCCGCTGTTCGCCGAGGGCCGCGGGCCGTTCCGCTGGGTGGCCCTGTCGGGCGATCCGGAGGACATCGCGAAGACGGACCGCGCCGTCGCCGAGCTGTTCCCCGACGATGCGCCGCTGCGTCGCTGGCTCGACAAGGCCGGTCGCACCGTCCACTTCGAGGGACTGCCGGCGCGGATCTGCTGGCTCGGCTACAAGGAGCGCCATCTCGCCGGGCTCAGGTTCAACGAGATGGTCGCCTCCGGCGAGCTGTCGGGCCCCATCGTCATCGGCCGCGATCACCTCGACGCCGGCTCTGTCGCCTCGCCCTACCGAGAGACGGAGGCGATGGCCGACGGCTCGGACGCGATCGCCGACTGGCCGCTGCTGAACGCCCTGCTCAACACCGCGTCGGGTGCGTCGTGGGTCTCGATCCACCACGGCGGCGGCGTCGGCATCGGCCGCTCGATCCACGCGGGGCAGGCGATCGTCGCCGACGGCACCGAGCTCGCCGCCGAGAAGATCGAGCGGGTGCTGACGAACGATCCCGGCACGGGTGTGATGAGGCACGTCGACGCCGGCTACGAGCGGGCCGCAGAGGTCGCCCGGGAGCGCGGGCTGAAAGTGCCGATGCTGTGAGCGCGCTGCTGCTGACCGGGATCGGCGAGCTGACGACGAACGTCGTGGGCCTCGGTGACGACCCCTCCGACGCGCTCGGCACGATCGCGGACGCCGCACTGCTGATCGACGGCGGCCGGATCGTCTGGGCCGGCCCCGCGTCGGCCCTCGAGGCGGCCACGTCGGACGCCCGGCCCGAGGTCGTCGACCTGGCCGGGGCCGCGGTCATCCCGGGGTTCGTCGACAGCCACACCCACCTCGTCTTCGGCGGCGACCGGGCCGACGAGTTCGAGGCGCGGATGACGGGGACGCCGTATGCGGCAGGCGGCATACGGCGCACCGTGGCGGCGACCCGTGCCGCCGACGAGGACGTCCTGCGCGCGAGGCTGGCGGGCTTCGTCGCCGAGCTCCATGCCCAGGGGACGACGACCTTCGAGGTGAAGACCGGCTACGACCTCACCGTCGACGGCGAGGCACGGAGCGCGCGCTTGGCGGCGGAGGTGACCGAGGAGGTCACCTTCCTCGGGGCGCACGTCGTCCCGCCCGAGTTCGCGGAGGACCGCGAGGCCTACGTCGACCTCGTGTGTGGGCCCATGCTCGACGCGGTCCGCCCCTTCGTGCGGTGGATCGACGTGTTCTGCGAGACCGGGGCCTTCACCCCGGCCGAGACCGAGCGCATCCTCGCCGCGGGGGCGGCGGCCGGACTTCCCGCCCGGCTGCACGGCAACCAGCTCGGCGAAGGCGCGGGGGCCGCGCTGGCCGTCGCGCACGCCGCGGCCTCCGTCGACCACTGCACGTACCTGACGGATGCCGACGTGGCGGCTCTCGCCGGTTCCGACACGGTCGCGACGCTCCTGCCCGGCGTGGAGTTCTCCACCCGTCATCCGTACCCGAACGCGCGGCGGCTGATCGATGCCGGCGTCACGGTCGCCCTCGCCAGCGACTGCAATCCCGGGTCGAGCTTCACGAGCTCGATGCCGCTGATGATCGCCCTCGCCGTCCGCGAGATGGGGATGACGCCCGCCGAGGCGGTGTGGGCGGCCACTGCCGGGGGAGCACGGGCGCTCCGCCGGGACGACGTCGGACGCCTGGGCGCCGGTGCGCGTGCGGACCTCGTCGTGCTCGGCGCGCCGACGCGCGTGCACCTGGCCTACCGCCCCGGGGTCCCGCTCGTGCGCGAGGTCTATCGGGGCGGCGAGAGGATCCGCTAGAGCACGCTGCCGGCCGACGGGTCGGGACGGGTCAGCGGGGGCTGTCGAAGGTCCACGACGCCGGGTCGACGGAGGTGGCGACATCCCAGTCGTCGGTGTCCCAGGTGAACACGGCCACGGCGCAGGTCGGCATCGCGCCGATGTCGCCGCTCGACAGCGCGTCGGCGAGCACCGACATCCCGGGATCGTGGGCGACGACCATCACCTGTCGGGCGCCGCTGGTGGCGGCGGCGGACAGGAGCGTGCGCGCCGGCGCGCCGTACAGCTCCGGGCGCTCCTGAGCGGGCACGCCGAGCGCCTCCGCGAAGAAGCCGGCGGTCGTCCGGGCCCGCAGCGCCGTGGAGGTGAGGAGGGCCTCGGGCCGGAAGCCGGTCTGCGCCAGGCGCGCCGCGAGCACCGGCGCGTCACGACGTCCGCGATCGTTGAGCGGACGGTCGTGGTCGTCCAGTCCGGGGTCGCCCCAGTCGCTCTTGGCGTGCCGCACGAGCGCCAGGGTGATCACCGATGCTCCTCCTCGGAACGGTCGTCGTCTTCCTGCCCCGCGTGATCGAGCGGTGCCGGCCCCGCGGGCCACGGCTCCGGCTCGGAATCGTCCGGCGGCGCCCACTCCGATCCGGGCGCACCGCCGGAAGGCGCGTCGTCCGCGTCGCTCGTGCTCTCGGAGGCGTCGTGACCATGTGTGTCGTCCGTCTCACTCGCCGCGTCGGACGCGCGCGGCGCGTCGACCGTCGGCGCGGGACCGCTCTGCCGGCCCACGGCGCGTCCGGCCAGTCCCGTCAGCATCTCCAGGACGCACAGGGCCGCCAGCCGCACGGTCCGCCCGTCGGGCGCGTCGGCCTCGGCGTCCACCTCGACGATGTCGGCCGAGCGCACGCGCGGGTCGACGGTCAGCGCTCGCACCAGGGCGCGCAGCTCCCACGCGGCCAGGCCGCCGGGAAGCGAGGAGGGGCAGGCCGGGGCGACCGACCGGTCGCAGACGTCCACGTCGACGTCGAGGTGGATGACCGCGCCGTCGCCGGCGCCCGCGATCTCCAGCGCCTGTGCGACGACGTCGTCCATCCCGCGGCGGCTGAGCTCGTCGAGGGTGACGACCGTGATCCCGAGTTCGGCGGCGCGATGGGCGTAGGCGGCGGAGTTCGCGAAGTCCGCGATGCCGATCTGCACGATGCGCCGCGGATCGAGTCCGTCCTCGATGAGGCGACGCACGGGCGAGCCGTTGGAGATTCCGTCGCGCAGGTCGAAGTGCGCGTCGATCGTGATGAGCCCGGTCGCCTTCGCGCCCTGGGCCGCGGCGTAGGTCACCGAGTTGTCGCCGCCGAGGGTGACGACCAGCGCCGCGGAGGCGAGCTCGCGCACGCGGGCGCGCAGGCGCTCCTCGCCCTCGGGCCCGTCGGGATCGTCGACGTCGCCGGCGTCGGCGATGCGGAGGATGTCGGTGAGGTCGAGCGCAGGCGGACCGACCAGGGTGGGGCTGAATCGCCGCAGCGCCTCACGGACGGCGGTCGGCGTCGCGTGCGCGCCCGTCGGAGACAGCGAGGTGCGGAAGGCGGGGGCGCCGACGAGGACCGCGTCGGAGGAGCCCTCCCAGGCCGGCCAGTGACCGGCACGCGGCCACAGCGGGTCGGCGGGAAGCGTGGTGTCTGGTGCGTTCGTCATCAGCCGACGTAGACCCAGGCCGTGCGTCCGCTCGCCAGAGTGACGGAGGTGCGGCGATAGAGCGACACCTCGTACTCGTCGGCGGCGTCGAGTTCTTCGGAAGTGATGTGCAGCACCTTTCCCATGACTTTGTCGACGGGGTTCCCCGTCGCGCGGAGGACGGGGTGCACCGACAGGCCCGAGACGTCGACGACGCGCGCGTCCTCGATCTCGGCGTAGTCGATGGTGTACCCGGGCAGGACGTCGGAGTCGCCGGCGACCACGCGCCCGAACGTGTCGAGCTGCACCTCGGCGAACTGCAGCGTGCCGTAGGTGAACAGGAGCTCGGTCGCGTCCGCCACGGTTTCAGGCTACCCCGGGGCCGCCGCGGCGGCGACGTGACGAGCCGGTGCTCAGCCGAGGAAGGCGTGGGCGATCGCGAAGATCGCCACCCCGGCCAGGGCGCCGACGACGGTGCCGTTGAGGCGGATGTACTGCAGGTCGCGGCCGACCATGAGCTCGATCTTCTCGGTCGTCTCCGCCGGGTCCCACTTCTCGACCGTGTCGGTGATGATCGAGGCGATGTCGTGACGGTAACGGCCCACCAGGAAGACGGCGGCGTCGGTGATGCGGTCGTCGACGCGCTGCTGCAGCGCGGGGTCGGCCGACAGCCGCCCGCCGATCTCGGCGAGCGCCTCGGTGGCGCGGCGGCGCAGCCCGCTCGCCGGGTCCTCGAGGGCGCGCAGCAGGCCCGCCTTGGCGGTGTTCCACGCCTCCGCGGCGAGCTGACGCACGCGCGGGCTGTCGAAGACGGCGCTCTTGGCATCCTCCAGGCGCCCGATCGTCTCGGGGTCGTGCTGCAGGTTGTCGGCCAGCCGCGCGAGGTAGCGGTCGATGGCCGCCCGAGCCGGGTGGGCGGGATCGGCCTGCACCGCGGCGACGAACTTCACGGCCTCGTTGTACACGGTGTCGTCGACCAGACGCATGGCGACCGAGGGGACCCACGAGGGCAGCCGGCGGGAGACCAGGCCCGTGAAGGACTCGCGCCCCGTCTCGAGCCACAGGGCGATGCTGTCGAAGGCGAGGTCGACGGCGCCGCGGTGGGCGTCGGCGTCGACGACGCGGTCGAGCCAGGCCCCGACCGTCGGCCCCCACTCGGGGCTCAGCAGATGCTCGCGCGCGAGGTCTCCGATGAGGTCCTGCACCTCGTCGTCACTGAGCGCCCGGAGGATCCCGGTGGCCATCGCCGCGCCCTCGGCGGCGACGCGCTCGGCGTTGTCCGGCACCCGCAGCCAGTCGCCGGCCTTTGCGGCGATGGCGGTCGACTGCAGCTTCTCGCGCACGACGTCGCCGTCGAGGAAGTTGGTCTCGACGAACTCGCCGAGGCTCCGGCCGATCTCGTCCTTGCGGCGCGGGATGATCGCGGTGTGCGGGATCGGGATCCCGAGGGGGTGGCGGAACAGGGCCGTGACGGCGAACCAGTCCGCCAGGGCGCCGACCATCCCGCCCTCGGCGGCGGCGCGGACGTACGACAGCCACGGATACCGGTCCTCGAGCGCGAACGCGACGACGAAGAGCACCGCCATGAACACGAGCGCTCCGAGGGCCACGCCCTTCATGATCCGCAGGCCGCGGCGCCGCTCCTGGTCTGCAGGGCTCAGCAGCGACGTCGGGGTGCGGACCATCCCGCTATGTTCGCACGCGCACGGCCGCCGCGGGAACGACGGCGCGCGGGACTGCCGCCGGAACCGCACCCCCGCGCGCGGCGTATTCTGGCGGCGTGATCGATGACATCCAGAAGCGCGCCCTGCACCGCACGAGCATCCTCGAGGGCCAGATCCGCGGCCTCGCCCGGATGATCGAGAACGAGGACTACTGCATGGACATCATCGGCCAGTCGCGTGCCATCCAGAAGGCCCTCGCGTCGCTCGACAAGCTCCTCATCGAGAATCACCTGCGCACCCACGTCGCCCACATGTTCGAGAGCGGGGGAGCGGAGCGCGAGCAGGCCGTCGCCGAGCTGCTGAAGGCGTACGACTTCGAGGGGCGCTGACGCCGCGGCGCTCAGGCCTCCAGCGGACCGAGCCAGGCGCCGGCGACCGTGCTGTGCGCCGACTCCGGGTCGGACGGGTGGAACATCCCGGCCAGCACGTCGCGGTAGAGCCGGCTGAGCTCGTTGCGCGTGAAGTAGGACGACCCGCCGGCCACCAGCATCGCCTCGTCGACGACCTGCTTGGCGGTCGTCACCGCGCGGTGCTTGACGCCGCTGAGCTTGGCGAACCAGAGCCCGCCGTGGTCGGCGCGCTCGTCGACGTCGCGGCTCAGGGACTCGATCTGGGGGAGCAGGGCGTCGTAGGCGAGGGCCATGTCGGCGATGCGCCAGCGGATGTCGGGGTCCTGGGCGTATGACCGGCCCGTCCGCTTGGACGTGCGCGACTTCGCCGCCTCGACCGCGAGGTCGAGCGCCCGCCGGGCGATACCCGTGTAGACCGAGGCCAGCAGCAGCTCGAACACGCTGAAGATCCCGAAGACGAGCGGATCGGGCTGCGGCCCCGGCGCGATGCGCCGCACGACCCGGTCCGGTGCGGCCACCGCGCCGTGGAGCTCGGTGGTGCGGGACTGCGTGCCGCGCATGCCGACGGTGTCCCAGTCGTCGCGGGTCACGACGGCCTCGGTGCGGGGGACGAAGGCGTAGACCATCTGCGGGCCGTCGGGGCTCGTCGTGTCGAGGCCGTGCAGGCCGAGCTGGGTCCACACCGGCGCGAGCGAGGTGAAGATCTTCGTGCCGGTGAACGCGTACCCGCCGTCGGGCAGCGGTTCGGCGACGGTGTCGCTCCCGAACAGCACGAGGTCGTTGCCGGCCTCGCTGATGCCGAAGGCGAAGACCTCGCCCGCGGCCGCGCCTTCCTGCACGAAGCGGAGCGTGTCGATCCCGCGGTCGGCGAGCACCTTCGCGACCCCGGTCCACACGAGGTGCATGTTGATCGCCAGGGCCGTCGCCGGCGCCGCCGTCGCCAGCCGCTGCTGGAGGACGGACACCTCGGCCAGGCCCAGTCCCGCCCCGCCGAGGTCTGCGGGCACCAGCGCCGCGAGGTACCCGGTGGTCCGCAGCTCGGCGAGGTCGGCGTCGGGGAAGACGTTGCCCGCGTCGACGGACGCGGCGCGGGAGCGGATGCGCTCCAGGAGATCGTCGGGCAGGAGGTCGGTGGGGTCGAACGTCGTCACCGTTCCATTCTGCTCCCGCAGAGGGAGCACGGCCCCGCCTCCGTCGCGCGCGGGAGAGGATGGTCGCATGATCTCGACCGACCTCGCCCTGGCTCTGCGCGACGCGGGCCTCGTCTGGCATCCGGCCTCGGGGGACCGCTTCCAGCTGGACGAGCCCGAGTTCGAGGCCGACGTCTTCACCGTGAGCGA
This sequence comes from Microbacterium sp. T2.11-28, assembly GCF_950097975.1. GTDB lineage: Bacteria > Actinomycetota > Actinomycetes > Actinomycetales > Microbacteriaceae > Microbacterium. The sequence goes on along the minus strand of NZ_CATNHF010000001.1, from coordinate 711,879 downwards.
GATGACCATCGAGCCGCGGTCCTACCCGACCGGCACGATCCTCGCCTTCAACGGCACCACCGAGTGGGCGCTGGACTCCGTCGCCCTCGAGGACGCGCTGTGGCTGCCCCGTGAGGATCAGCTGCGCGAGCTGCTCCGCGGCGCCTTCCGCTCGCTCCACCGTCTCGCCGACACGCACGTGGTCGAGATCGCGCTGCGCCGCGATCAGGGATCGGCCGAGGAGCTCCACCGGTTCGAGCACCCGCAGCCCGAGGACGCCTATGCGCTCGCCGTCCTCGCGCTCTTGGCGCGCATCGCCTGATCCCGCCCGGCGTCCGCCGAGGCGCCGTCAGCCGAGGGTCCGTCAGCCGAGCGCGGCGAACAGCTGGCGGATCGTCTCCTCGGGGGCGTCGCGGTGCGGTGAGTGGCCCGCGCCCGCGACGACCGACATCGTGACGACCGGGTTGCGGCGCACCTGCGCAGCGAGCTCACCGGTGAACAGCGAGTACACGGCCGGGTCGGCGCCCAGCACGTGGGTGGGTACGGTCAGCCGCGCCGCGTCGTCCCGCACGTCCCACGGCGTGTTCTGCGCCCCGGTCTGCTCGACGGCCCATCGGCTCGCCTGCTGGGCGGCGAGCGACTTGAGCTCGATGTCCTGCGGGTGCCAGTGCGGGTGCTCGGCGCGCACCGCCGCCTGCGAAGTGTCGGCGAAGGCCTGCTCCTGGCTGGCCGTGACCGCCTCGCGATCGGCGTCGACGAGATGGATGCCCGGATCGACCAGGACGAGCCGCCGGGTCCAGGCCGGGTCCTGCGCGCTCGCGACGGTCGCTGCGGCACCCCCGAGGGAGTGCCCGATCACGAGGTCCCAGCCGTTCCCGCCGTCGCGCCGCTGCGGCGCGGTGCCGTGCACGTCGGCGGCGTACGAGCCGATCGTGTAGTCCAGCGCGCGGGGCGCGGTGCCGTGCCCGCGGAGGTCGACCGCCGTCGCGCACCAGCCGGCGTCCGCGAGCGCGGTCCCGAAGCGCCACATGAGGGCGCCGCTGGAGCCGAGGCCGTGGATCAGCAGCGCGTGCCGCGAGGCGTCGGGCGAGCCCCAGGCGAGGCGGGGCAGGGTGAGGGCAGCGGGCATGCGCCCAGCCTAGGACCGGACGCGTCCGCGGCGACGGGTCAGGTGATGACCGGGACGGGCTCGGTGTCGGGGATCGGGCTCACGTCGCGTCCGCGGAGGTCGGGGAAGCCGCGCACGCACGTCGCGGCGACGATCGCCCCGACGATCGCGAAGGCGGCCGCCGCCCAGTAGGCGCCGACGTAGCCGACGCCGTCGATGAGGAAGCCCGCCACGGCCGACCCGGCGGCCGCGCCGATGAGCTGGCCGGTCCCGATCCAGCCGTAGGCCTCGGCGGTCTCGCTGAACTTCACGCTTGCGCTCGTCATGGCGAACATGACGGCGAGGGCGGGCGCGATGCCGATGCCCGCGACGAACAGCGAGGCGCTGAGGCCCCAGAACGACGACAGCAGGAAGACGCTGGCGATGAGTCCCACGGCGACGACGGTGAGCCGCCGTGCCATGGCCCAGGGGCCGATCGGGATGTGGCCGAAGGACAGGCCGCCGGCGAGGCTGCCGACCGAGAAGATGGCGAGCACGAGCCCCGCTTCGAGCCCGCCGTGACCGAAGGTCGCCACGACGCCGGCCTCGACCGCGGCGCACGCGCCGATGAGGAGGAAGCCGGTGACCGTGGCCAGCAGCACCACGGGCTTGCCGAGCACCTTCCCGAAAGCGCGCCGGCTGCGCGGGATGCGCACGCGCCCCACTTCGGGCGAGAGGATGAACCAGGCGCCGCCGCCCACGAGGATCGCCACGATCATGAGGAGGCCCGGAACGGTGCCCGCCTGTGTCGCGACGATCGTGATGAGCACCGGCGCGAGGATCCAGATGATCTCCTGGAGGCTCGCGTCGAGCGAGAACAGCGGCGTCAGCTGGCGGGAGTTCACGATCTTCGGGTAGATCGTGCGCACCGCGGACTGGACCGGCGGCGTCGAGAGCCCGGCGATCAGGCCGAAGACCATGTAGCCCACGAGGTGCATCGGCACGAGCGCCAGGACCAGGATCGCGGCCGCGCAGACCGCCGTGGTCAGGGTCAGCACGCGCCGCATGCCCCACGCGCCCATCCAGCGGCTGGTGACCGGTCCGGCCACCGCCTGGCCGATCGACGCCGCCGCGAGGACGAGGCCCGCCGCCCCGTACGACCCGGTCTGCCGCTCGACGTGCAGCAGGATCGCCAGACTCGTCATGCCGTTGGGGAACCGCGCGGTCAGCTGTGCCGCGATGATGCGCGCGACCCCGGGGGTGCGAAGAAGATCCCGGTAGCCGGCCACCCCACCACGCTACCCATCCGCGCGACACGCCGCGACACGCCGGACCGTCGTTTCCACAGGGCGATCGCGTGTCGGAGGGCGGTCGTAGCGTCGGCCCTGTGGACAGTTTCCGGACGGCCGGAGGAAATGCCCGTGATTCAGGGATTTTCCAGGTTCGGAATCGGGGTGCCGGCTGTGGATGAAACGGTGGACAACCTGTGTTGTATCAGGGGAGAGCGGTGGAAAACTACACGGATGTAACTACTATCCCTTGTGGTTGCCCCCAATGTCCGTACCCATATGTAGTATTGGACTCCCGGCGGAGGCACCGCCGACACACACCAGGTTTTTGAGAGGGGAAAGGCGGATCACCATGGCGATCACGGTCTACACGAAGCCGTCCTGCGTTCAGTGCAATGCGACCTACCGGGCGCTGGACTCGAAGGGCATCGACTACCAGATCCTCGACCTGTCGGAGGACCCGGCGGCGCTCGAGCACGTCAAGTCGCTCGGCTACCTGCAGGCCCCGGTCGTCGTCACCGACGAGGACCACTGGTCGGGATTCCGTCCCGACAAGATCGACGAGCTGGCCTCCCGGCTCGCGTAATCCGAGAGAGAGCGGGGTGCGCTGAGATGCTGACCGCAACCGACGCACCGCTGCTCGTCTACTTCTCGAGCGTGTCGGGCAACACGGCGCGTTTCATCGAGAAGCTCGGGATGCCGGCGCTCCGCCTTCCGCTCCACGCCTCCGACCCCGCCCTGGTGGTGGACGAGCCGTTCGTGCTCGTGACACCCACCTACGGCGGGGGCCAGGGGCGCGGCGAGGAGAAGGGCGCGGTCCCCAAGCAGGTCATCCGCTTCCTCAACGACGGGGCCAACCGGTCCCTGCTCCGCGGAGTCATCTCCGCAGGAAACACCAACTTCGGCGACGCCTTCTGCGCCGCCGGGGACATCATCAGCCGCAAGTGCCACGTGCCGCACCTGTACAAGCTGGAACTGTTCGGCACGCAGGACGACGTCGATCGGGTGACCGACGGATTGGAACGATGGTGGAAGCTGCAGTGACCGACACGACCTTCAAGACCGATGAGCGGTTCGAGGGACTCGACTACCACGCGCTGAACGCGATGCTGAACCTCTACGGAGCGGACGGCAAGATCCAGTTCGACGCCGACAAGCGCGCCGCGCGGGAGTACTTCCTGCAGCACGTCAACCAGAACACGGTGTTCTTCCACTCCCTCAAGGAGCGCCTGGACTACCTGGTCGAGAAGGAGTACTACGAGGGCGCCGTCCTCGAGAAGTACTCGTTCGACTTCATCCAGCGTCTGAACGACCGCGCCTACGGCGCGAAGTTTCGCTTCGAGACCTTCCTCGGCGCCTTCAAGTACTACACGAGCTACACGCTCAAGACCTTCGACGGGAAGCGCTACCTCGAGCGCTTCGAGGACCGTGTCGTCATGACCGCCCTCGGCCTCGCCGACGGCGACGAGACCCTCGCCGAGCAGCTCGTCGACGAGATCATCTCCGGCCGCTTCCAGCCGGCCACCCCGACGTTCCTCAACACCGGCAAGGCCCAGCGCGGCGAGCTCGTCTCGTGCTTCCTGCTGCGCATCGAGGACAACATGGAGTCGATCGCCCGCGGCATCAACTCCGCCCTGCAGCTGTCCAAGCGCGGCGGCGGCGTGGCGCTCCTGCTCTCGAACATCCGCGAGGCGGGCGCCCCGATCAAGCAGATCGAGAACCAGTCCAGCGGCATCATCCCCGTCATGAAGCTCCTCGAAGACAGCTTCAGCTACGCCAACCAGCTCGGTGCGCGTCAGGGCGCCGGTGCCGTCTACCTCTCGGCGCACCACCCCGACATCATGAAGTTCCTCGACACCAAGCGCGAGAACGCCGACGAGAAGATCCGCATCAAGACGCTGTCGCTCGGCGTCGTCGTGCCCGACATCACGTTCGAGCTCGCCAAGAACGACGAGGACATGTACCTGTTCTCGCCGTACGACGTCGAGAAGGTCTACGGCGTGCCCTTCGGCGACATCTCGGTCACCGAGAAGTACCGCGAGATGGTCGACGACGCCCGCATCAAGAAGACGAAGATCAAGGCGCGCGACTTCTTCCAGACGATCGCCGAGATCCAGTTCGAGTCGGGCTACCCGTACATCATGTTCGAGGACACGGTGAACCGGGCGAACCCCATCAAGGGCCGGATCAACATGTCGAACCTGTGCTCGGAGATCCTCCAGGTCAACACGCCGACCACCTACAACGAGGACCTCTCGTACGGCCAGATCGGCAAGGACATCTCCTGCAACCTGGGCTCGATGAACATCGCCCTCGCGATGGACGGCAAGGACCTCGCGGGCACGGTGGAGACGAGCATCCGCGCCCTCACCGCGGTCAGCGACCAGAGCCACATCCGCTCGGTCCGCTCGATCGAGGACGGCAACGACCGCTCGCACGCCATCGGCCTCGGCCAGATGAACCTGCACGGCTACCTCGCCCGCGAGCACGTCCGCTACGGCTCGGAAGAGGGCCTGGACTTCACGAACATCTACTTCTACACGGTGCTGTTCCACGCGCTGCGCGCCTCGAACAACATCGCGATCGAGCGGAAGACCACCTTCGACGGCTTCGCCGACTCGACCTACGCGTCGGGGGAGTTCTTCGACAAGTACATCGAGCAGGAGTGGGTGCCGCAGACCGAGAAGGTCAAGGAGCTGTTCGCCGGCATCCACATCCCGACGCAGGCGGACTGGACGGCGCTGAAGGCGTCGATCCAGGAGCACGGCATCTACAACCAGAACCTCCAGGCCGTGCCGCCGACCGGCTCGATCTCGTACATCAACAACTCGACGAGCTCGATCCACCCGATCGCGTCGAAGATCGAGATCCGCAAGGAAGGCAAGATCGGCCGCGTCTACTACCCGGCGCCGTTCATGACGAACGACAACCTCGAGTACTACGAGGACGCGTACGAGATCGGCTACGAGAAGGTCATCGACACGTACGCCGCGGCGACGCAGCACGTGGACCAGGGCCTGTCGCTGACGCTGTTCTTCAAGGACACCGCCACCACGCGCGACATCAACCGCGCGCAGATCTACGCCTGGCGCAAGGGCATCAAGACGATCTACTACATCCGCCTGCGTCAGCTGGCGCTCGAGGGCACCGACATGTCCGAGTGCGTCTCCTGCATGCTCTGAGCCGCGGCTCGCTCGCTCAACGACCGATTCCCAAGGAACGACCATGACCCCCGAACCGCTGAAGCTCGTCGACCACGTGCAGGCGATCAACTGGAACCGCATCCAGGACGAGAAGGACCTCGAGGTCTGGAACCGTCTCGTGAACAACTTCTGGCTGCCCGAGAAGGTGCCGCTGTCCAACGACATCCAGTCGTGGAACACGCTCACCCCCGAGGAGCAGACGCTCACGATGCGGGTGTTCACCGGCCTCACCCTGCTCGACACGATCCAGGGCACCGTCGGCGCCGTCTCGCTCATCCCCGATGCGATCACCCCGCACGAGGAGGCCGTCTACACGAACATCGCGTTCATGGAGTCGGTGCACGCCAAGAGCTACTCGTCGATCTTCTCGACGCTGTGCTCGACGCCCGAGATCGACGACGCGTTCCGCTGGTCGGTCGAGAACCCGAACCTGCAGCGCAAGGCGCAAATCGTCATGGACTACTACCGTGGCGACGAGCCGCTCAAGCGCAAGGTCGCCTCGACCCTGCTCGAGTCGTTCCTGTTCTACTCGGGGTTCTACCTGCCGCTGTACTGGTCGAGCAAGGCCAAGCTGACGAACACGGCCGACATCATCCGCCTCATCATCCGTGACGAGGCCGTGCACGGCTACTACATCGGCTACAAGTTCCAGAAGGGTCTCGAGAAGCTGACGCCCGCGGAGCGCGACGAGATCAAGGACTACACGTTCTCGCTCCTGTACGAGCTCTACGACAACGAGGTGCAGTACACGCAGGACCTCTACGACGGCGTCGGCCTCACCGAGGACGTCAAGAAGTTCCTGCACTACAACGCGAACAAGGCGCTCATGAACCTCGGCTACGAGCCGATGTTCCCCTCGAGTGTCACCAACGTGAACCCCGCGATCCTGTCGGCCCTCTCGCCGAACGCCGACGAGAACCACGACTTCTTCAGCGGGTCGGGTTCGTCGTACGTCATCGGCAAGGCCGTCGCGACGGAAGACGAGGACTGGGACTTCTAGAACTCCTGGTCAGTAGTACCACCTCACTGATACGGGGAGCCCCCGGCAGGTCGCTGCACATGCGCGACTCGCCGGGGGCTCCTGCGTCTTCCCCCACGTGCTGCGCACGTTCGCTCATCGCCCGGGCGACGACGGTGACATCGTGTCGAGTGCGGCGATCGTGGCAGATGGGGTGTGGTGACGCTCTCGCTCAGGGCTCGAGGGATGTATCGACGTCCGCGTCCGAGGGGACCGGGCCCGCCGGTTCGGGGATGAGGTGGAGTCCGTTGGGGGAGTTCGCCGTCAGCGCGAGGGCTTCGAGCCAGTCGCGATTCAATGCCGGCGTGCGGCTGCCGAAGAAGTCGTACCTCAGGGTGGCGGCCGGATGGAGCCACACGGATCGGCGGCCTTCGCCCGTGCTCGGGTCTTCCCGCCATGTGAAGTAGAACGGTTCGACACGGCGCAGCTTGTTGCCCACGACAAGCTGAACGTGTGCGAGGGCGCGATCCTCGACCTCGACTTTGGCGAGCGTGTCGTAATCAAAACGTCCCATCGGGACCTCTTTCCTGGACGTCGACTATCGGGTCGGCTTGCACGCGGGGGCATGCAGCTGCTCGAAGGCTCCGTGAAACACCACGCCCGGCTTCCTTTCACACTCCTCTCCCGCTCGCGGCTGTGCAAGGAGGGGGGCTCCTTGTCCCGGTGATCACCGACGACCGTTGGTTCTCGCTGCGCGTGCTGTTCCCTGCCGCTCACGCGCCGGCGGACGTGTCATCCTGACCTCGTGAACCGAACACGTCAGATCCGCCAATACTGATCGTGACCAGCGACGGCGAGATCATCCGGCGTTCCCTCGCCGCGCCCGCGGAGTTCGCCGCGCTGTTCGACCGTCATGCTCGGGTGATCGGGGCGTTCGTCTCGCGCCGGGCCGGCGCAGATGCGGCCGAGGACATCGTGAGCGAGACCTTCCTGACGGCGTTCCGGCGGCGGGCGTCGTTCGATGCTGAGACGGAGTCCGCGAAGCCCTGGCTCCTCGGCATCGCGGTGCGGCTCATCCGCCGACACCGCGCCGTCGAGGCGGCGCACTGGCGGTCGATCGTCTCAGCGACCCGCGACGCGCACGCACATGACGAGGGCGGGATCGATGCCGCCGACGCACGTACGGATGCGTCCGTGGCGGTGCGTTCGCTCGCCCCCGCGCTGCAGGCGCTCTCGGCGAGCGACCGCGAAACGCTGCAGCTCTACGCGTGGGCAGGGCTGACGTACGAAGAACTCGCGGACGTGCTCGGCGTCCCGGTGGGCACCGTGCGGTCGCGACTGCATCGTGTGCGACGACTGCTCGGCGCCGCGCAGGCGGCCGGCGAGGCGAAGGAGGAGAGCCGTGGATCTGCGTCACGTTCTGGATGAGGTCGGGAGCGACGACTTCGACGTCGCCGCCGTGGACCGCGTGCGTCGGCGGCTGACGGATGAGTTCGCATCGCCCTCGTCAGGTGTCGTGCCCGCGGCGCACGCGCAGACCCGTGCATCCGGAGCGTCATGGCCGCCCGGCCGCGCCCGGGGCCGCGGACTCCCGCGGAGGTGGCTGCCGGCGGCGACCGCCCTGGCCGCTGTCGCCTGCATCGTCGCGGGGGTCGCCGGGGCCGTCGCGTCCCGTCCCGACGCGGACGTTGTGGGCGTGCAGCCGACCCCGACCTGGCAGCCGCTCGGCGACTACCGCTGCGGCGAGGTCGTCGTCGACGGCGACACCCTCGTCGCCGACGTCAGGGCGTCCGAGCTCGACGCCGAACATGCACGGATCCTGCGAGAGGCCGCACCGGGGATCGCGTCGCACGCGGCCGAGTGGGTCGTAGGCTCCCAGGCGGGCGGGGAACTGCTGCTGCTGGCGAACGACTCCAGGCGCGCGCGCAGCGCGGGACGCGGTTCGTCGCCTGCGCTCACGAGGTCTTCCCCGGACGGCGGCGGCGGTCCGACAGCGGGATGATCGGGCTCTGCGGACTGCCCGGGCGCTCGGGGGGCGGCGGGGCGGCGCCCGCGCGCCGGGAGACGTCGATGGCACCGGTGATCGCGGCGATGAGCGTCTCGCTGGTGACCTCGGCGGCGGTGAACTCGCCGTTGTTGCGCCCGAGCCGCAGGACGGCGACGCGGTCGGCGACCGCCAGGACGTCGGCCATGTTGTGACTGATGAGCACGACCCCGTGCCCGCGCTCGCGGAGGCGCTCGATGAGGTTCAGCACCTCGGCCGTCTGGGCGACCCCGAGCGCCGCCGTGGGCTCGTCGAGGATGACGACGCGCGGCTGGCCGATGAGCGAGCGCGCGATGGCGACCGTCTGTCGCTGCCCGCCCGAGAGCGCCGCCACCGGCGTGCGGACGGAGGGGATCTTCGCCGCGAGCTCGCGGAGCAGCGTCCACGTGCGCTGCTCCATGCCCACCTCGTCGAGGGCGCCGTCGATCGTCAGCTCGCGCCCGAGCCAGAGATTGGCGACGACGTCGAGGTTGTCGCAGAGCGCCAGGTCCTGGAACACGGTGGCGATGCCGAGCTCCTGCGCGTCGGCGGGGCTGGCGATCTCGACCGCCTCGCCCTCGAACTCGATCGTGCCCGCGTCGGGCGCGTGGACGCCGGCCAGCACCTTGACGAGCGTCGACTTGCCGGCGCCGTTGTCGCCGATGAGGGCGACCACCTCGCCCTCGTTCACCCAGAAGTCCACGTCGGTGAGCGCGCGCACGGCGCCGAAGCGCTTGCCGACGCCGCGCATCGTCAGCACGCGCTCGCGGGATCGACCCGTCCGGAGCGGGGCGGGGGTCGTCACGGGGTCTCGTCCTCACGGATGCCGGCGGCCGTGCACGCGGCTGCGTACGCGGGAGTACAGATATCTTCGACAGTCCAGAAGCCGTCCGCAATCACCGTCGACACGATGTCGTCGACGGTGACGGCGACGGGCACCAGCAGGGTCGCCGGCGTGCCGTCGACCTCGAGCTCACCGGTGACCTCGCGTCCCTCGACGAGGTCGACCGCGACGTCGGCGGCGCGCTCGGCCTGCGGGCGGAGCGCCTTGTAGACCGTCATGTACTGATCGCCCGTGAGGATGCGCTGGATCGCGGTGAGCTCGGCGTCCTGACCGGTCACGATCGGGAGAGGCTGCACGTCGGCCGCGCGCAGCGCCGCGATCGCGCCGCTGGCGGTCCCGTCGTTGGCCGCATAGACGGCCGCGATCCTCTCGCCGTACTGGCTGATCTGGCCGGCGACCCAGTCCTGCGCCTTGTCGGGGCTCCAGTCCGGCGTCGAGTACTCGGCCAGCACCGTCACCCCGCGCTCGGCCAGCACGCGGCGGGCGCCCTCGCGGAACAGCGCCGCGTTGCTGTCGGTGGGCGACCCGTTGACCATGAGGACGCCGCCGTCGGGTGCGCCGTCGGCGGCGAGCGCCTGCGCGAGCGCCTCGGCCTGCAGCTCGCCGACGCGCACGTTGTCGAAGGAGATGTAGTAGGCGAGCCCTCCGCCGTCGACCAGGCGGTCGTAGGCCACGACGGGCACGCCCTGCGCGGTGGCGGCTCCGACGATCGTGGCGGCCGCCTTCGCGTCGACGGGATCGAGGACGAGCACCTTCACGCCGGCGGCGAGCGCGGACTCCGCCTGCTGCTGCTGTTTGGCCGCGTCCTGATCCGCGTTCGCGTAGAGGACGCCGTAGTCTCCCCGCGCGGCGACGCGCTCCTCGAAGATCGGACGGTCGAACGTCTCGTACCGCGCCGTCTTCTTGTCGGGGAGCAGCAGCGCGATCTCCGGCGCGCCGCCGACGGGCGCGCAGCCGGCCGCGGCGATCGCGAGGAGGCCCGCGAGCACGGAGGCTGCGGCGGAGAGAGGGGTGCGACGCTGCACGAAGGGGTCTCCTCGGATGGGATGGTGCCCGGGTCAGGCCAGACGCGCGGTGACGTCGGCGTCGACGCTCACGTGATCGAGTGCCATCGCGATGGCGCCCCGCGTCTCGCCCCATTCGCCGAACGACGAGGCGACGATCTCCGGCAGCCCGCCCGTCGCCGGCAGCGCCGAGCGCGCGAGGGCGTGCCGCATCGGCGCGAGCAGGATCTCGCCCGCCTGGGCGAGCTCGCCCCCCACGATGATGACCTCGGGATCGAAGAGATTGCACAGGCTCGCGACGGCGATCCCGATGTGGCGGCCGGCATCGGCGATCACGCGGTGCGCCGCGCCGACGCCCGCGTCGGAGGCGGCCAGCAGGTCGGCGAGGCGCTGCATCCCCTCGCTCTCGGGGAACAGCGCCAGCAGCGCGGGCGCCGCCGCGTACATCTCGAGGCAGCCGCGGTTGCTGCAGCGGCAGACGGGGCCGTTCTCGTCGATCGTCACGTGGCCGATCTGCCCCGTCTTGCCGCTCACGCCGCGGAACAGGTCGCCGTCGACGACGAGCCCGGCGCTGATGGTGTGGCCGACGCGCACGAACACCGACGAGCTCGCGCCGCGGCCGCTGGCCTCGCGGGCCTCGGCGAGGCCGCCGAGGTTCGCCTCGCTGTCGACGAACACCGGGCGGCCGATGCGGGCCGACAGGCTCGCGGCGACGTCCACGCCCTCCCATCCGGGGAGCAGCCCCGGTGTGGACACCATCCCGGTGCGGGGGTCGATCGGGGCGGGCAGGGCCACGCCCACGGCGAGCAGATCGCCGAGCGAGCCGCCGAGGGATTCCACCATGTCGCCCAGCAGCAGGGTCAGCCGATCGAGCTCGGCGTCGTGGCGGTGACCGGGTGCCAGCGGGACGACGGTCTCGGCGACGGTCGTGCGCGTGGCGTCGGCGATCGCGATGTGCAGCTGCCGGGTGCTGAAGTGGGCGCCGGCGACGAGGCCCACCCGGCGGGCGAGCGCGACGAGGGTCGCCCGGCGGCCGCTGCGGGAGGTGAACGAGGTGTGGAGCACTCCGGCGGCGGTGAGCTCCTTGACGATGTTGGACACCGTCGCCGGCGAGAGCCCGGTGCTGCCGGCGAGCTCGATCTGCGTCAGGCGCCCATGCCTCTTGAGGGACTCGACGACGCGAGTCCTGTTGGCTTCCCGGAGCGAGGACTGCGAACCGGGTGGCGTGTTCCGGCGTACCACGAACGACACTGTACCTCCTGGGCGTGCCCCGGACCTGCTGGGCGTGGCCTGGACCTGCTGGGCGTGGCCTGGACCTCCTGGGCGTGGCCTGGACCTCCTGGGCGTGCCTGGGCCCGGAGTCGCCCGCCGGGTCAGTCCTTGTCCGGGTAGACGACGCCCACCTGCGCGCGGATCTCGTCGAGCGCGGCCATGATCGCGACGCTCTCGGCGAAGGGCAGCAGGTCGCTGTCGGTGCGGCCCTCGGCGAGCAGCTTCTCGGCGTACAGCGCCTGGTACTGCATCCCGCGTCCGTCGACCTCGGAGCGGTACTCCTCGAGGACGTCGCCGTCGGGCGTCACCACGCGGAAGGCCGTCGGGGTGTACCAGACGCGGTCGATGTCGATGCGGGCGTCCGCGCCGACGATGCTCGCGGTGTTCGGCCCCGCGCCGCGCGACGAGGTGACGAACGAGGAGACCGCGCCGCCGGCGTGGACCATCGAGGCGGCGACCTCGCTGTCGGCGCCCGTGTCGGCGAGCCGGCCGAGGGCGCGGATGCCGGTCGGCGCCCCGAGCACGTCCCAGATGAACGACATCGGGTACACGCCGAGGTCCAGCAGCGCCCCGCCGCCGAGGGCGAGCGCGTTCAGACGGTGCTGCGGATCGGCGGAGATCCGCTGCGTGTGGTCGGCGAAGACGGTGCGCACCTCGCCGAGCGTGCCGGCGGCGACGATCTCGCGGATGCGCACCATGTGCGGCAGGTAGCGGGTCCACATCGCCTCCATGGCGAGCAGCCCGGCGTCGGCGGCGATGTCCTGGAGGGCCTGCGCCTCGTCCGCGTCGAGCGTGACCGGCTTCTCGATCAGCACGTGCTTGCCCGCCTGGAGGGCGAGCGCGGCGTCCTCGAAGTGGCGGCTGTGCGGGGTCGCCACATAGACGATGTCGACGTCGGGATCGCCCACGAGCGCCTCGTAGGAGGAGTGCGCCCGGGGGATGCCGTACTCGTCGGCGAAGGCCTGCGCAGCCTCGGGGCGGCGCGAGCCGACGGCCGCGACCGTCCGTCCCGCCGTCCGCAGGTCGCGGGTGAAGGCGTGCGCGATGCCGCCCGTGGCGAGGATTCCCCAGCGAAGTCCGGTCATGGGTCGAGCCTATCGACCCGGCGACCGCGCGTCAGCCGCCGGCGTCGCGCCCTAGGCTCGGTGGGTGACCATCGACCACCTCGATCGCGCCTCCCGGGATGCCGTGGAGCGCTTCCGCGAGCTGCTGCGGATCCCGACCGTCTCCCACGCCGACGAGGCGCTCGTCGATCCCGCGCCGTTCGACCTGTTTCTCGCCGCCCTGCCGCGCCTCTACCCCGGGCTCCACGCCGTGCTCGAGCACGAGGTGATCGCGGGCCACTCGCTCCTGTACCGCTGGCCGGGCGCGACGGCGACGGCGTCGGAGAGCCCGACGGTGCTCATGGCCCACCTGGACGTCGTGCCCGTCGTCGCGGGCGACTGGCGGCACGACCCGTTCGGAGCCGAGCTCGTGGGCGAGGGCGAGGCCGCCGAGATCCATGCCCGCGGCGCCATCGACGACAAGGGATCGCTCGTGGCGATCCTCGAGGCCGTGGAGCGGCTCGTCGCCGAGGGGCGCCGGCCGGCCCGCGACGTCTACCTCGCCTTCGGTCACAACGAGGAGACCGCCGGGGGAGGGGCCCGCGCGATCGTGGCCGCCCTGCGGGAGCGCGGCGTGCGGCCCGGCCTCGTGATCGACGAAGGCGGCGCGGTGGTCGACGGCGTCATCCCGGGCGTCGAGGTGCCCACCGCCATGGTCGGAGTCGCCGAGCGCGGCGTCATGACGCTGCTGCTGACCGCCCGCGAGGGCGGCGGGCACGCCTCCACCCCGCCGGCCCTTCCCGCGACGGCGCGCCTCGCGCGCGCCATCGACCGCATCCACCGCCGCCCCTTCCCACCCCGGATCGCGCCGCCCGTGCGGGCGCTGTTCGCGACCGTGGCGCCGCACGCGCCGCAGCCGCTGCGCTGGGTGTTCGGCAACCTCGGCCTCACCGGTCCGCTGCTCGCGCGGGTGTTCCCGCGGCTCGGGCCGGAGATGAACGCCATGGTCCGCACGACCGCGGTGGCCACCGAGCTGTCGGGTGCCCCGGGTGAGAACGTCCTCGCGACCACGGCGCGCGCCGCGATCAACATCCGCCTGCTCACCGGCGACACCGTGGCCTCGGCCGCCGAGCGCGTGCGACAGGTGGTCGCCGACCCGGAGCTCGAGATCGAGGTGCGGCACGGATCCGACCCGTCGCCCGTGTCGCCGTGGCGCGGTGCGGCCTGGCGGCGGATCGCGACGGCGGTGGCGTCGGCGCTCGGCGACGACATCCTGACGACGCCTTACATACAGCTGGGCGCCAGCGACAGCCGGTGGTTCACCGAGATCAGCGATCACGTCTACCGCTTCACGCCGTTCCACCTCACCCGCAGCGAGCGCGACGCGCTCCACTCCCACGACGAGCGGATCCGCGTGGCCGTCTGGCTGCGCGGGATCGGGTTCTACCGCGAGCTCATCGCCGCGTCGTGAGCGGCGGCGGCACGTCGGCGAGCCCGAGGGCGAAGTCCAGGATCTGCCGCGCGGGGGCGGCGCGCTCGGGACCGCGGCCGAACTCCCACCCGGCGTCGGTCGCCCGCAGGGTGCAGCCGCCGACGACCGCGCGGCGGTCGAAGGGCGCTCGGCCGACGGCGTAGAGGGCGACCGAGCCGGTCGTGACCGGATCGAGGTCGACCGGACGATCGCCGGCGAGGCTCAGCGCCGCACGGACGGCATCGGTGAGGGCGCGGATGCTGCGGGGCGGGCCGGCGGCGACGGCTGCGGCGACCTCGTCGAGGGACCGGCCCGCGAACTCCCCGTCGAGACCGGCCTCGGCGAGGAAGCGCGACGCGTCACCGCCCTCGGTCGACAGCGCGGCCGCCTGCTCCACCACACGGACGAGCGCTGCGCGACGGTCGCCGCTCACGTTCGACTCGTCCTGCGCCGGCCGATTGCTGAGCGGGAGGTGTCGGGACAGGTCGGCCATGGCGACAGCATAGGGCGGAACACCTCGCCCCGGCCGGGGATCGAGCGTGTGACAACACCCGCCTTGTCACATCCTCGCTCCGGGGGAATCTGTGTGACTGTCACATTCCGAGCGGGTGCTCTTGCGAAATTCCGTGCATAATGGCCTCAATCGGTGTGACCGTGCACATCGAGAACTCGGAGATGCCATGAGCGACGACGCCGGCGGACGCAGGCCCAGCATCCGCGATGTCGCGCGTCTGGCGGGGGTCTCCCACCAGACGGTGTCCCGCGTCCTCAACGATCATCCGAGCATCCGCCCCGAGACGCGCGACCGGGTCCTCGCGGTCATGGCGGAGATCTCGTACAGCCCCAACCGCGCGGCGCGGGCGCTCGTCACCAGCCGCTCGCGCACGATCGGCATCCTGGCCGCCTCGGCCACGCAGTACGGTCCCGCCTCGTCGATCGCGGCGATCGAAGCGGCGGCGCGGGCGCGCGGCTACTGGGTGTCCACGGCCAACATCGACGCCGCCGACGCCCAGGCGATCCCCGACGGGCTGTCGCACCTCATGGCGCAGTCGATCGAGGGGCTCGTCGTCATCGCGCCGCAGGTCCGGGTGATCCGGGCGCTGTCCGCGCAGCCGCTGGACATCCCGTACGTGACGCTGCAGTCGACGGACCTCGACCCCGACCACACCCTCAGCGTCGACCAGATCGCCGGTGCCCGCCTGGCCACGCGCCACCTCATCGAGCTCGGCCACCGCTCGATCTACCACCTGGCCGGGCCGCAGGACTGGATCGAGGCCGAGGCGCGCATGCGCGGATTCCTCGAGGAGATGAGCGCGTGGGACATCCCGACCACCGCACCGATCCTCGGCGACTGGACGGCGGAGTTCGGCTACTACGCGGGCCGCGAGCTGCTCCGCTTCCGCGACTTCACCGCGATCTTCTCGTCGAACGACCAGATGGCGCTCGGGCTCCTGCACGCGATCCGGGACGAGGGACTGGAGTGCCCGCGCGACATCAGCATCGTCGGCTTCGACGACATCCCCGAGTCGTCGCACTTCTGGCCGCCGCTGACGACGGTGCGCCAGGACTTCGCCGAGCTCGGCCGGCGCTGCGTCGACCTGCTGCTCGGGGGAGGCGGCGAGCGCGGGGTCCACGCCATCATCCCGGAGCTCCTGGTGCGCTCGTCGACGGGTCGCGCACCGCTTCTGTGACGGCCGTTACGAAGCCGAGACATCGGCGGAGTTGACACGCACGTCGGGGTCATGGCTATAGTGTCGCAATGTGAACGGTCACATGAACCGTCACATCATCCACGCGATTCAGCGCGGGACAAGGGAGTCTGCACAGTGGTGTCAACGAGGGACGCTGACCGGTACGTCAACGGCGTCAAGACCGAGGTGGCGATCGCCCGTGTGCGTGCCGAGGTGGCCGCACTGCACGCCGAGCTCGTCCGCTACGGCCTGGTGGTCTGGACCGGCGGCAACGTCTCGGGCCGCGTGCCCGGCGCGGACCTGTTCGTCATCAAGCCCTCCGGCGTCTCGTACGACGATCTCGCACCCGAGAACATGATCCTCTGCGACCTCGACGGCAACGTCATCCCCGGCACTCCCGGCAGCGAGCGGGCGCCCTCCAGCGACACCGCGGCGCACGCCTACGTCTACCGGAACATGCCCGAGGTGGGCGGAGTCGTGCACACGCACTCGACCTACGCGGTGGCATGGGCGGCGCGCGGCGAGGAGATCCCCTGCGTCATCACCGCGATGGCCGACGAGTTCGGCGGACCCATCCCCGTCGGCCCGTTCGCGATCATCGGCGACGATTCGATCGGCCGCGGGATCGTGGAGACCCTCACCGGCCACCGCAGCCGCGCCGTGCTCATGCAGAACCACGGGCCGTTCACCATCGGGGCGACCGCGAAGGACGCCGTGAAGGCCGCGGTCATGCTCGAGGACGTGGCCCGCACGGTGCACGTGGCCCGGCAGGGCGGCGAGCTGATCCCGATCCCGCAGGAGTCCATCGACGCCCTGTACCACCGCTACCAGAACGTGTACGGACAGACCACCGACGACCGCCGGTAGCCGCGAGGGGCGTTCCCCGATGCGACAAAGCGGTCACAACTGAACACCAAGAACACCAAGAACCCATGACAGAGATGTCCAGGGGAAAGGAACCACAGTGAAGATCAAGAAGATCATGCTGGCCACGGTCGCCGCGGGCGCGCTCCTGCTCACCTCGTGCGCCGGCAACACGACGCCGGGCAGCACCGACGGCGGCGAGGGCAGCGGCGACGGCGGCCTGATCGGCGTCGCGATGCCGACCAAGAGCTCCGAGCGCTGGATCCAGGACGGCGACGCCGTCAAGGCGGCCCTCGAGGGCCAGGGCTACACCGTCGACCTGCAGTACGCCGAGGACGACATCCCCACGCAGGTGTCCCAGATCGAGAACATGATCACCAAGGGTGCCGAGGCGCTCATCGTGGCCTCGATCGACGGCACGACGCTCTCCGAGGTGCTGCAGACGGCCGCCGACAGCGAGATCCCGGTCATCGCCTACGACCGCCTCATCAAGGGCACCGAGAACGTCGACTACTACGCGACCTTCGACAACTTCCTCGTCGGACAGCAGCAGGCGTGGACCGTCCTCAACGGGCTGGGCCTCACCGAGCTCGACGGCACGGCCAAGGCCGACGCCCCCGCGGGTCCGTTCAACATCGAGCTGTTCGCCGGGTCGCTCGACGACAACAACGCGTTCTTCTTCTGGGATGGCGCCATGGACGTGCTGCAGCCCCTCATCGACGACGGCACGCTCGTCGTGAAGTCGGGTCAGACCACGATCGAGCAGGCCGCGACGCTGCGCTGGGACGGCGAGACCGCCCAGAGCCGCATGGAGGACATCCTCACGGCGAACTACTCGGACGGCTCGCAGGTCGACGCGGTGCTGTCGCCCTACGACGGCATCTCGCGCGGCATCATCTCCGCTCTGACCGACGCGGGCTACTCCGTGGGCGACGAGTGGCCGATCATCTCCGGCCAGGACGCCGAGGTCGACTCGGTCAAGGCGATCCTCTCCGGCGAGCAGTACGCGACGATCTTCAAGGACACGCGTGAGCTGGCCAAGGTCGCCGCCGACATGGCGGTCGCCGCGCTGAACGGCGAGGAGCCCGAGGTCAACGACACCGAGACGTACGACAACGACGTCAAGGTCGTCCCCTCGTACCTGCTGGCACCCGTGCAGGTCGTGAAGGACAACGTGGAGTCGGCGCTCGTCGACACCGGATACTGGACGGCGGAGGAGCTCGGGCTCTGAGTCCGATCCGCGTCGCGGCGGTGGCGGGAATCCCTCCCGCCACCGCCGCCATCCGGTAGCCTCCCCCCTAATCCCCACAAGGAAGTCGGAGATCGTGAGCGAAACCATCCTCGAGATGCGTGGCATCACCAAGACGTTCCCGGGCGTGAAAGCCCTGTCGAACGTCAACTTCAGCGTCGAGCGCGGCGAGATCCACGCCATCTGCGGCGAGAACGGCGCAGGCAAGTCGACGCTCATGAAGGTGCTGTCTGGTGTGTACCCCCACGGCAGCTACGACGGCGAGATCCGCTATGCGGACGAGGTCGTCGAGTTCAAGAACCTTCGCGACAGCGAGGCGCGCGGCATCGTCATCATCCATCAGGAGCTGGCGCTCAGCCCGTACCTGTCGATCGCGGAGAACATCTTCCTCAACAACGAGCGCAAGGGCGCCGGCGGTCTCATCGACTGGAACAAGACGAACTACGAGGCGGCCGCGCTCCTCAAGCGCGTCGGCCTCAAGGAGAACCCGACGACCAGCGTCAACCAGATCGGAGTCGGCAAGCAGCAGCTCGTCGAGATCGCGAAGGCGCTGTCGAAGGAGGTCAAGCTCCTCATCCTCGACGAGCCGACCGCCGCGCTCAACGACGAGGACTCCGACCACCTGCTCGACCTGATCCTGAGCCTGCGCGAGCAGGGGATCACGTCGATCATCATCAGCCACAAGCTGAACGAGATCAAGAAGGTCGCCGACACGGTGACGGTCATCCGCGACGGCAAGACGATCGAGACGATCGCCAAGGCCGACGTCACCGAGGACCGGATCATCAAGGACATGGTCGGCCGCGACCTCGAGCACCGCTACCCCGACCACGAGCCGCAGATCGGCGAGGAGCTGCTGCGCGTCGAGGACTGGACGGCCCACCACCCGCAGGACCCGAGCCGCGTGGTCGTCGACAACGTGTCGATCAACGTCCGCGCCGGCGAGATCGTCGGCATCGCCGGCCTCATGGGCGCGGGCCGCACCGAGTTCGCGATGAGCCTGTTCGGCCACAGCTACGGCACCCGCATCTCCGGCAAGGTGTTCCTCCGCGGCCGCGAGATCAAGACCCGCACGGTCGCCGAAGCGATCGAGAACGGCATCGCGTACGCCACCGAGGATCGCAAGACCTACGGCCTGAACCTCATCGAGGACATCAAGCGCAACATCTCGATGGCGTCGCTGAAGAAGCTCGAGAGGGGCGGCCTCGTCGACGACAACGAGGAGTACAAGGTCGCCAACGGCTACCGCCGCAGCATGAACATCAAGGCGCCCAACGTGCTGGTGCCCACGGGGAAGCTCTCGGGCGGGAACCAGCAGAAGGTCGTCCTGTCGAAGTGGATCTACTCCGACCCCGAGGTGCTCATCCTCGACGAGCCCACGCGCGGCATCGACGTCGGGGCCAAGTACGAGATCTACACGATCATCAACAAGCTCGCCGCGGAGGGCAAGGGCGTCATCGTCATCTCGTCGGAGCTGCCCGAGCTCCTCGGCATCTCCGACCGCGTGTACGCGCTCTCGGAGGGGCGGATCACCGGCGAGCTGCCGATCGGCGACGCGACCCCCGAGAACGTCCTCAAGCTCATGACCATGGAGAAGCCCCGCTGAGGGCAGGAGAACCGCACATGTCCAACGACACCCTTTCCCCCGACACCGCCGCCGGCGGGCTGGTCAACCCGCCCGAGAACAAGTTCACCCGGTGGTTCACGACCGTCCTGTCCGATCTCGGCAAGAACGGCATCTTCATCGCCCTCATCGCGGTGGTGGCGCTCTTCGCGATCCTGACCAACGGCATCCTGCTCCGCCCGCAGAACATCTCGAACCTGGTCGTGCAGAACGGCTACATCCTCGTGCTCGCGATCGGCATGGTGATGATCATCATCGCCGGCCACATCGACCTCTCGGTCGGTTCGGTCGCCGCATTCATCGGGGCGGTCTCGGGCGTCTTCGCGGTGCACTGGGGGCTGCCCTGGTGGCTCGCGATCGTGCTGTCGCTGTTCATCGGCGCCCTCGTCGGCGCGTGGCAGGGCTTCTGGGTCGCCTATGTGGGCATCCCGGCGTTCATCGTGACGCTCGCCGGCATGCTCATCTTCCGAGGCCTCGCGCTGGTGGTCCTCGGCAACAAGAACATCGGCTCCTTCCCCACCGAGTACCGGGCACTGGGCAACGGGTTCCTCTCCGGCCTGTTCGGCGAGTCCGACATCGACCTGTTCACGCTCGTCATCGGCGCCGTGGCGATCGTGGCCCTCATCGTGCAGCAGGTGCGCACCCGCTCGGCGCGGCAGAAGTACGAGCAGGACGTCGACCCGTTCCTGTGGTTCGTCGCCAAGCTCGTGCTCGTCGCCGTCGTCATCGGGTGGTTCTCGTGGGCGCTGGCCTCGTACAAGGGCATCCCCGTCACCCTGATCGTGCTGGCCGCGCTGGTGCTCATCTACGGCATCGTGATGAACCGCACCGTGTTCGGCCGTCACATCTACGCGATCGGCGGCAACCGCCACGCGGCGGAGCTGTCGGGCATCAAGACGCGCCGCGTCGACTTCTGGCTCTTCGTCAACATGGGCGTGCTCGCCGCGCTCGCCGGACTGATCTTCACCGCGCGCCTGAACCTCGCCGGACCCAAGGCCGGTGACGGCTTCGAGCTCGAGGCGATCTCGGCGGCCTTCATCGGCGGTGCGGCGGTGCAGGGCGGCGTCGGCACCATCGGCGGCGCCATCATCGGTGGTCTCATCATCGGCGTGCTCAACAACGGCATGTCCATCATGGGCATCGGCATCGAGTGGCAGCAGGCCGTCAAGGGCCTCGTGCTCCTGCTGGCCGTCGCGTTCGACGTCTACAACAAGCGTCGGTCCGGCCACTGATGAACCTGTTCGGACGCGATTCCTCGGGCCGGGACGACTCGTTCCGGCCCGGGGATCCGGCGGACCCGGCCCCGCAGGGGCCGTCGACGGCGCGCATCACGATCTGGATCGTGGTGGGCGCCATCGGCCTGTACATGATCGTCTCGGGCGTCATCGGAGGACTGTCCGCCGGCGCCTGAGCCGTGAGCCGGGCGCCGGCTACGGCAGCAGCACGACCTTGCCGTCGACCCCCGCCTCCACCTGCCGATGCGCGTCGGCGGCGTCGCGGAGCGCGAACGACGGACCGAGCTCGACCGAGAAGGCACCGGCGGCGATCAGCGGCAGCGTCACCGCGATCGCCTCGGCCCGCCATGCCAGCTCGCCGGCGCTGAGCGGCCGCGGGCTTCCGCCCATGAATCCCCGGATCCCGAGCCCGTCGGCGTCCTTGCCCCGCACGAGCGTCGCGATGCGGCTGCGGTCGGAGACCAGCGCCAGCGACGCGGCGAGGGCCTCGTCGGTGCCGGCGATGTCGATCGCGGCCGTCACGCCCTGCGGCGCGGCCGCGCGAATCCGCTCCTCGAGACCCTCGGCGTAGGACAGCGGCGTCGCTCCGAGCGCGCGCACGCGGGCGGCACGGCGATCGCTCGTGGTGGCCAGCACCGTCGCGCCCCACAGGGTGGCGAACTGGATGACGGCCTGACCGACGGCGCCGGATCCGCCGTGGACCAGCAGCGTGTCGCCCGCGCCGACGGCGAGCGAGCGCAGCGTCTGGTAGGCGGTGCCGGCGGGGATGCCCAGGGCCGCGCCCACGGGCGCCGAGACCGCCGGAGGCCGGAGCCAGACCTGGCGGGCGGCCACCACGAGATCGGTCGCGTAGGCGCCGGTGGCGCCGGCCACCACGACGGCGTCGCCCGGGCGGAAGCCCTCGACGTCGGCGCCGACGGAGGTCACGATCCCGGCGGCGTCGCTCCCGACGCGCCGCGGTGCGGTGATCTCGCCCGAGGCGCGGGCACCCGAGCGCAGCTTGTGGTCCAGCGGGTTGACGCCGGCCGCCTCGACGCGGATCGCGAGCTCGCCCGCCCCGGGGTCGCCGACCTCGACGTCGGTGAGTGCGAGGACCTCCGGCCCTCCGAATCGCGTGTAGGTGATCGCCTGAGCCATGTGCTCCACGCTACCCGCCGGGCGTGCCGCGGGGAGACGGCGGGAGACGTCGCGGAGACTACTCCCGACCGGCGAGGGCCTTGGCGATGCGCTGGGGCGAGACGGGTTCGGCGGTCCCCAGCCGCTGGGCGTAGAGGCTCACGCGGAACTCCTCGAGGAGCCACCGGGCGCGGACGAGCGCGGGCGGGGCGTCGGCGGGGAGCGGGATCGTCCCGCCCGCCTCGGAGAAGGCGGCGGCGACGCGCTCGTACTCGGTCATGCGCTGGCGATCGCGGCCGGGGCTGTCGGCCAGTCCCGACACGCGCTCGCCGGCGGCCTCGAGATACCGCGGCAGGTGGGCCAGCCGTGTCAGGCCGATCCGCGAGACGAATCCGGGGAAGACGAGACCGGCGACCTGCGCCTTGACGTCGCCGAGAGCGCCGAGCAGCGTCATCGAGTTCTGCGCCCGCACCGCGCGCTCGACGTCGCGCAGGCGCGTGAGGATGCGCGCGACGAGCGACACCGCCGCGAACAGCTCGTCCACGACGACCGCCGAGAACGCGTCGCGGACGGCGTCGAACTGCGCGCGCGTGCGGACGACCGGAGAGGTGCGCGCGATCACCGCGTCGGCGACCGCCAGCCGGGCGTCCTCGATGAGGGCCTTGGCCGACGGGTACGGCGAGGTGGCCAGGGCGAGCTTCTCCGCGGCCGTCAGGTGTTCGAGGACGTACGCGGAGGGCGACGGCACGGCCAGCAGGAGCAGCCGGCGGACGCCCGCGTGGGTGAGGCGCGCCGCGCGCTCGGCGGTCGCCTCGATGCGGATCGCGACCGCGTCCTTCTCGTCGACCAGCGCCGGATAGCCGCGGACGACACCGCCGGCGACCCGGGTGTCGACGACCTCGGGCAGCGCGTCGAGATCCCACGTCACGAGTCCGGTGCGCTCCGCGATGGTCACCCCGGTGGCGGGGGCCGCGGCACCGGCCACGGCCGCCGGTCCCGGACGAGCGTTCAGCGACCGGGCGACCGCCGTGCGGGCACGGCCGGCCAGACGCTGCTGGAGCTCGCCGAGATCGCGGGACGCGCCCAGTGCGCGTCCGCGCTCGTCGACGGCGCGGAACGACACGGTGAGGTGCGCGGGCACGCGCTCGAGATCGAAGTCGTCCGGCGACACGGGCTGATTGGCGACACGCTGGATCCGGGACGCCAGCGCCGCACGCAGCGTCTGCGCGGGGACGCCGTCGTGGGACTCCGGACCGTCTGCGGCGATCTCCGCGCCGAGCTTCGCGGCCCAGTCCGCGGCGGGAACGACGTGGCGGCGGATCGATTTGGGCAGGGCGCGCAGAAGCGCGGCGATGAGCTCGTCGCGCATGCCCGGCACCTGCCAGTCGAAGCCGTCGGGCGACAGCTGGGCGAGGAGGGCGAGGGGGATGACCACGCTCACCCCGTCATCGGGCGCACCCGGCTCGAAGCGGTACGCGAGCGAGAGCAGCTGGTCGCGCTGGCGCCAGCGGGCGGGGAAGTCCTGCTCGTCCGCGCGGGAGGCGTCGTCGAGCAGATCGGCCTCGCTCATGTCGAGCAGGCGCGGAGTGCGCCCGGACTCGGTGCGCCACCAGGCCTCGAAGGATCGCGCATCGAACACGTCGGCCGGGATGCGCGCCGCGTAGAACGCGTAGACCGCCTCGTCGCCGACGAGGATGTCGCGGCGGCGCTCGCGCTCCTCGAGCTTCTCGAGCCGCCGGCGCAGCTCGAGGTTCCGCCGCTCGAACGCGGTGAGGCGCTTGTCGAGGTGCTGACTGTTCCACTCGCCCTCGACGAGAGCGTGACGCAGGAAGAGCTCGCGGGCGAGCGGCCGGTCGGTGCGGGCCAGCTGCACCCTGCGCCGCGGGATGATCTCCACGCCGAAGAGGGTCACCTTCTCGGCCGCCACCGCCGCTCCGGCGTCCTTCGACCAGTGCGGGTCGCTGAGGGTGCGGTGCGCGAGGTCGCCGGCGAGCTCCTCGGCCCAGGCGGGATCTATGACGGCCACGGTGCGCGCGAACAGCCGCGAGGTCTCCACGAGCTCGGCCGCCACGACCGCGTCGGGCGACGCGCTGCCCCGGCGGGAGCCGTGGAGTCCGGAGCCCGGGAAGATCGAGAACTTCGCCCCTCGGGCTCCCCGGTACTCCGCGAGCGGACGGCGCTTCTTGTCGGCCGGGGACGTCTTCAGCGAGCGTGTGTCGAGGATGCCGATGTGGGACAGCAGACCCGACAGGATCGCGCGGTGCACGGCATCGGGGTCGGCCGCCGCCGTCTCGGCGCCCGGTGCGGCGCTCTGTCCACCGGTCGGCTGCGCGCCGCGGGTGGGCCGCATCAGCGTGCGCAGCTGCCGGTGCACGTCGAACCACTCGCGCACGCGCACGTAGTTCAGGTACTCGCTGCGGCACAGTCGCCGGAAGGCGCTCGAGCCGAGCTCGCGCTGCTGGTCCTGGAGGTGGTTCCACAGGTTGAGCAGTGTGAGGAAGTCGCTGGTGGGGTCCACGAACCGCGCGTGCAGCCGGTCGGCCTCCTCGCGGCGCGCACCGTCGTCTGCCGACGGCCGTTCGCGGACGTCCTGGATCGACAGGCCCGCCACGATCGCCAGCAGATCCCGGGTGACGTGCAGCCGCTCGGCCTCGATGAGCATGCGCGCCAGGCGGGGGTCGATGGGAAGGCGGGCGATCTCGCGGCCGATCCTCGTGAGGCGCCACTGGGGCTGCTCGCCGCGGGCAGGGCGTCCCGCCGGCGCGACCGCGCGCAGCTCGGTCAGCAGCTCGATGGCGGCCTTGACGCCGCGGGAGTCGGGCGGAGTGAGGAACGGGAAGGCGGTGATGTCGCCGAACCCGAGCGCCAGCATCTGCAGGATCACCGACGCCAGCGAGGTGCGGAGGATCTCCGGCTCGGTGTACTCGGGGCGTCCCTCGAAGTCCTCATGCGCGTACAGGCGGATCGCGATGCCGGGCGAGGTGCGTCCCGCCCGCCCGGAGCGCTGCTGGGCGGAGGCCTGCGAGATCGCCTCGATCGGGAGCCGCTGGATCTTGGAGCGGGCGCTGTAGCGCGAGATGCGCGCCGTGCCGGCGTCGACGACGTAGCGGATGCCGGGAACGGTGAGGCTCGTCTCGGCCACGTTCGTGGCCAGGACGATGCGCCGGCGCACCCCGGGCACTGTCGACGGCTCGAAGACGCGGTGCTGCTCGGCCGCCGACAGCCGCCCGAAGAGGGGGAGCACCTCGGTCGGGCGCGCATCGCGGGCGTACATGCCGCGGACGGCATCCGTCGCGTCGCGGATCTCCGCCTCGCCCGGGAGGAAGACCAGCACATCGCCGTCGGGCTCCCGGTCGAGCTCGCGCAGCGCCGCGAGGAGCGCGTCGATGTCGTCGCCGTCGTCCGGCCCCGGCGCGCGCCCGTCGGCCCGCGGCGCGTCCTCGCCCGTGTCGGCGATCCCGGCCGGCGGGCGGTAGCGGATCTCCACGGGGTACGTGCGACCCGAGACCTCGATGACGGGGGCGGGGATGCGCTCCTCGCCGTCACCGGCGCCGGGGCGCGAGAAATGGCGCGCGAAGCTCTCGGGGTCGATCGTCGCGGAGGTGATGACGACCTTGAGATCGGGGCGCTCCGGCAGGATGCGGGTGAGGTAGCCCAGCAGGAAGTCGATGTTGAGCGAGCGCTCGTGGGCCTCGTCGATGATGATCGTGTCGTAGCGGCGCAGGAGCCGGTCGCGATGGATCTCGTTGAGGAGGATGCCGTCGGTGAGCAGTGCGATCTGCGTGTCGGCGGAGACCTGGTCGGTGAAGCGGACCTTGTAGCCGACGAGGCCGCCGAGGGGCACGCTCAGCTCCTGGGCGATGCGCTCGGCGATCGTGCGGGCCGCGAGGCGGCGGGGCTGGGTGTGCGCGATGCTGCGCCGGCCGAGCTCCAGGCAGATCTTCGGCAGCTGCGTGGTCTTTCCCGAGCCGGTCGCGCCGGCGACGATGACGACCTGATGCTCCGCGATCGCCTGCGCGATCTCGTCCCGCGCCGCGCTGACGGGCAGCTCGGGCGGATAGGTGATGACGGGCGCAGGCATGGCCTTCCATCGTAGGCCGCCGAGGGTCAGGACGGCGCGTCGAGGAGGGCGAGGTCCTGGGGCGTGACGAGCCGGGAGAGGACGGCGTGCTCGACCAGTCGCGCGCGCCGGTTGGTCGCGAGCTTGCCGACGCCGCCGCGCAGGCCCGGGACGCCCTCCCGGTCGAGCTTGTCGCAGACGGCGTCGAGCTTGCGGTTGAAGGTCGTGAGCGGCCAGCCGAGACGGGCGGCGGCCTGCGCCGAGGTCGGCAGCTGGCTCTGCCCGACGAGACCGTCGCGCAGCAGCGGCTCGCACAGCGCGATCACCAGCAGCCGCTGGCTGGGGGTCAGCGAGACGCTCCCGATCGTCATGTGGTGCGGGTCGTCGACATCGGCCACGATGGGCGCCGAGTGGAACGCGGCCTGCGCGCAGTGCACCGCGAGCTCGTAGGTGAACGGGCCGGCGGTGAACAGCAGGACGAGCCGCGGGAAGACGAGGGGCACCTTGGCGCCGGGCCCGAGGACGGCCTGGTAGACGCCGTCGCCGGTCGACAGGCTGACCCCGATCGACTGGCCGACGTTGGCGAGCCACCAGAGCCCTCCCTCGTGCGTGAAGGCCAGCAGGCGCCGGTGCAGGTACTGGTTCTCGTCGACCACGAGGTCGCCCTCGCGCCCGATCGTGAACGGCCCGGGACGCTCGGGGGAGAACCACTCGCCGCAGAACTCGATCTGCAGATCGGTCACCTCTGCGGCGACGCCTGCCTCGACGGCACCGCTCACGAGACCACCAGCAGCACGAGGACGACGGCCGCGGCCGCGAGCACCAGGGCGAACGCGGCGACGGCGATCACGAGCGCGAGGCCCGTGCGCGCACGCCGGGGCGCCGCCTCGCGCCGCCGGATCGCGGGCTCGGCCGCCGTGGACCGGGTCACCGGTGCGCTCGACGCGCTGCGGCGGATGCCGTACGCCGCGTCGTCCGCGGTCGTGCCGGGAACGCGCGCGACGCGGCCCGCGGCCGCCGTGGCCACGGGAGCCTCGGGGGCTGCGAGGGCCGCGTCGTCCGCCGCCGGTCGCCGCAGGTCGAGCGACCGGTCGACGGCTCGCGTCGCCTCCTCCACCGGGATCCTGTCCCGTCGGAGTTCGGTCCGTTCGTCGTCGATCATGTCGCCCTTCCGCCTCAGCCCCGTCGTGCCCTCGTGCGTCGACTGCGTACCGTCGCCACTTCGATCGTGGTCGATTCGGCCGACAGAGACAATCCTCCGGTGATGTCCTCGCCGATCGCGCTCACCCCGCCGGAGACGGTGTCGACGACCACGGCCGTGATGTTGTCGCGGCCGCCGAGGGTCACCGCCTGCGCCACCAGCGCCCGGGCCGTCTGCGCGGGCGCGCCGCCGAGGGTCAGTCCCGCGCGCAGCGCCTCGTCGCTGAGCTCGGCGGGCAGGCCGTCCGAGCACAGCAGGATCCGCTCGCCCGTGACGACGGGCAGCAGCCAGTAGTCGGCGGCGCTGCGCTCCTCGCCCACGGCGCGGGTGATGACGTTGCGCCCGGGGAACGTCGCCATGTCGGCGCGGTCCAGCCGCCCCGCGTCGACCATCTCCTGGACGACCGAGTGATCGACGGTGACCTGCTCGAGCCGGTCGCCGCGCAGCCGGTACACGCGGGAGTCGCCGATGTTCACGACCAGCCATCGCAGCTCCGCCTCGTGGTGGATGGCGAGGAGCGCGGCCACGGTGGAGCCGGCTCCGCGCTGCGTGCTCGCCGCGATGGAGGAGACCGCGCTGTGGGCGGCGTCGACGGCGCGGGTGACGTCGTCGAACGTCAGCTCGCCGCGCCCGAGCAGGGAGCGGAACACCTCGACGACGGCGGCGCTGGCCCGGTCGCCGGCGTCATGGCCGCCCATGCCGTCGGCGACCACGAACACGGGCATCTCGGCGAGGTAGGCGTCTTCGTTGACCGTCCGGCGTCGTCCGGTGTCGGTGTGGGCCCCCCACGTGGTGCGGGGCTCTCGGGGCGGACGGCCGCTGCGCGCCGGAAGGGTCATCCGTCGGCCCTCAGCTCGAGCGGCGCGTCGCCGAGGAAGAACGGCCCGGACACCGGCGCGGAGCCGGTGACCTCGGTGCCGGCATCGGCGACGGCGCCCAGGGAGACCCCGTTGGTGGAGTCGAGGTCGGTGACGACCCATCCCGTCGCGGTCAGGGTGAGCAGGGCGTGGGTCTTGGAGACCGTGCGGGTGACGTCGTCGACGGCGACCAGCTGCGCGTGCGGCGCGCGCGGCGGTGCGGCGGGGTTGCGGCCGAGGACCACGGCGTCGGCGGTCAGGGCGATCGCGCGTCCGTCGGGGAGCACCAGCGACCATCCGGGAAGCCGGCGGCCGGCGAGCACCGTGCGGTCCTCGATGTCGGACGGGTGCGCCGGGATCGCGGCGGCCGGTCGTGCGGCGGCCGGTCCCGCGGCGGCCGGCGCCGACGACGGCGCGGCGATGAAGGACGACGCCGGCTCCGGCGGAGCGGGGACACCGGTGGGGGGAGCCCAGGGGTTGGCGGCCGGACGCGCGGGTGCACCGAAGGCGGGCGGGGGACCGGACGCGAAGCCGGGCGCGGCGGATGCGGCCGACGCCGACGGCGCGGACGGCGCGCCGAAGACCGGGGTGTGACTGAACCCCGGTGCGGTGCCCGTGCGCGCGGAGAAGTCGGCCAGGGCGGGGACGATCGGCGAGGCGGGTGCGGCCTCGGCCGGTGCGACCGGCGCCGGGTCGGCAGCGGGGCCGGGGAGCCAGCGCGCGGAGCCCCAGCCGACGATGCTCGCCCAGACGGGGAACAGCAGCACGCCGAGGACCGCGTACCCGGTCCCCAGCCCGAAGCGGCGGCCGAGGCCCCGCACCATGCGCACGTGCAGCACCACCGCCGGGACCACGACCACCAGGCCCAGCAGCGCGGGGACGAGCACCGCGGCGACCATCGCCGCCTGGGCATCGGCGGGGTCGCCGCCGAAGGACGCGCCGACCGCCGCCGCTCCCAGCGCTCCGGCCACGATCGCCGCCGCGGCGCCTAAGACGATCGCGCCGCCGGCGAGGACGGCCGCCCACCAGCCGCGCATGCCGGCGCACTCGAACAGCGTCCATGCGTTCCACACCGGCACCCACGCCTTCCAGGGCGCGGCGCCGGCCTTGCGGAACACCGCCATCAGCGCCAGCGACGTCCACACGTAGACGCCCAGGCCTCCCACCAGCTGGACTGCCGCGATCATGCCGAACGCATCCGTCATCTGATCCGTCACCACGCCTTCCTCATCGTCACATCCGGTTCCGTATCCCTCGGTCCGCTCCCGCCGCCGTCCGGGCCGCGCCCCCCGCTCACGTCCGCGTCCGCCGCGTCAGCGAGCGCAGCGAGAGGCGCGCCCGCAGCCGCGCCCACCAGCCGCGTTCGGCGAGCAGGCGGGAGCGCTCGGCCTCCACGGTCTCCCAGAAGCGGTCGGAATCGGCGCTCGTGGTCGGCTCGGCGTCGAACACCGATCGATCCGCCCACGTCGCGAGGAGGGTCGCGCGACTGCCGTGGTCCCCCGCGCCGTGGAGGTCCGCCACCTCCTGGCGCGTGCGCGTCCCCGGTGCGGGGAGGCCGCTGTCGACGGCCGCATCCACGTACTCGTCCCATCCTCCGGTGACACGGCCGACCGGATCGGGCGCGGAGCGGCGCGACCGGCGACGGACCGCCTTCAGCAGCAGCACGAGGAGGAACGGGCCGGTCACCAGCAGAAGCGCCGACAGCGTGATCGCGCCGATGCGCGCGCCCGCCCAGATCGCCGCCCAGTCCACCGACTCCGGCAGCGGGTCGTCACTGCGCTCGCCGTTGTCGGCGGGGTCGGCATCGCCCGGGAGCACCTGCTCGGCGCCCTCCGGGTGCACCTCCGTCGGCACCTCGGGGTCGCGGACCTCGAGAACGTCCGGCGACATCGCGTTCTCGTGCTGAGGCGTCACGTCGACGGGGACCCACACGCCCGACGCGTCCTGCACCTCGATCCACGCCGAGACGTCGCCGCCGCGGCACCCGCCGTCCTCGCAGCGGGGGAGCTCGTCGCCGGTCAACCGGGCGCCGAGCACGATCCGCACGGCGAACCCCAGCTGATCGGCGATCATGGCCGCCGCCACCGAGAACTGCTCGTCGTCGCCGACGGCCGCCACGAGCAGGGCGTCGTCCTCGCCGCCGACATCGGTCTCGCGCTGCAGGAGCGCGGTGAACATGGCGTCGATGCGATCCGTGGAGTGTCCGGCGCGACTGGGCTCGAACGTGTAGTCGCCGAGCTCCGCGCGCCACAGCGGCGGTCTCTCGGCGTCGATCGAGAGCGCGTGACTGAGGAATCCGCGGGCCCGGAGCCGCTCGATCAGCAGGGCGAGCCCTTCGCCGCCGCCGGGCGCCTCCTGCGCGCGGATCCAGTCGGTCAGGCTCTCGGGCACCGTGGCGGGAAGCAGCTGCGGGCTGGTGCGGCCGGGGACGAGGTCCGCGACGGCGGGGAGGGAGGTCGGGACGGCGGCCTCCTGCCGGTAGCCGAGGCCCGTCGTCAGAGCGGTGCCGCCCAGGACCACGCCGGTCTGGGCGGACGGGCTGTAGAAGAAGCCGTCGGCGAGCGCCGACGAGGACTCCCCGCGGAACTGGATGCCGGTGAGCGAGCCCACGGTGGGCATCCACACGTCGTCGTAGGCGGCGATCGTCACATCGGCGGTCGCGGGCACCGTGCCGCCGGGTGCGGGCAGCGACGAGGGCACCCGGACGAAGGCCGTCGTCTGGTCGGAGCCGTCCACCGACGGATCCAGGACGCGCGCGAGGCGGCCGTCGTAGTACGAGAGCGTCGCGAGCCGCACGCGGTCGGCGTCCGTGGCGATGGAGAACAGCACCTCGTCGTACCGGTCGTCGGCGAAGAAGCTCCGGTACTGCGCCAGGGGCGACAGCTGGGCCTGGATCTCGAGGCGGGGGTCGATCCGCTCGCGCAGCACGTCGCGCGGCTGACCGGCCACCGCCAGGGGCGCGGCGATCGCCCCCGCGGCGACGGCGATGGTGACCATGGCCGCGGAGATGGCGATCCGGCCGGCGACCGCGGACCCGCTGCGCCCCGTCGTACGGATGCCGGTGGCCGCTTCGGCGGCGCGCAGCGACCGCCGTCGATCGTCGAGGGTGCGCCAGACCACGTAGGCCAGCGCGAGGAGCACGGCCGCGGCGCCGACCGCCATCTCGATCGGTCCCGGGATCATCAGCGGACCCCACGCCAGCGGATCGCTCAGCGCGGCGGCCCCGAAGAGCACTCCGAAGATCGGGAGCAGGAGGCCGAGCAGAGGGGCGAGCACCCACAGGCGGCGTGCACGCCAGGCGAGGGACAGGGCGGCGACGGGCACCGAGAGCCAGATGAGGAAGACCGGCGCCAGCGTCGTCTGGTAGGTGCCCAGCGGCAGGTCGAGGGTGAGCAGGTCCTTCCAGCCGGTGACGGGCGCGGTGATCACGCCGACGAGTCCGCGCAGGGCCTGATCGCCGCCTCCCGTCAGCATCGCCGGGGCCACGACGGGAAGGCCGAGCACGACGTAGACGCCGAAGGTGAGGAGGGCCAGCCACCACCCGGACAGCCGCCACCGCACGCCGGCCCAGGCGATCACGTGCGCCGATGCCAGGGCGATCGCGACGACCATCACGAAAGCGGGAGCGCGGTAGATCGGCCAGGCGGCCACGGCGCCCACGACGAACAGGAGGTCCAGCAGCACGGCGCTGACCACGAGCAGCCGCGCGGACGGGCGGTCGACGCGGAAGGACTGCCGGCGCGAGCGACGGCTCATCGGGGGCGCTCCGGCCGCGCTCATGACTGCGCCCCCCGGCCCAGGAGCTGACGGAGATCGTCGAGGAGGCCGATCGACATGACCGAGACGGACCCGAGGCGCCGGAAGCCCGGCTCGGCCTCGGGGTTGCAGATGACGGCGACGACCCCCACGTCCGAGGGGAAGGCGAGGGCGGCGGTCTGCAACGACCGGGCCGTCTGCGTCGAGCCGCACACGATGAAGGCGATGGAGGCGTCGGGGTGCGTCTCGGCGGCGAGCGAGGTGACCTCGCCGAGAGCGCTCGCCCGCGCGTGCCGCTCGACGCCGCTCAGCTCGTCGAGCAGGGTCCGCGCGCTCACGGTGGCGAGCTCCCGGATCGTGCGGGCCGAGGCGCGGACGAACTCCGGCACCTCGCCGCCGATGACCACGTCGACGTCGCGACCGTCCCGGATCCCGCGCACGCCGATCGACGCGGCGGCGCTGACGGCGAGCTCGAACTCGTCGTCGGAGGCGTACTCCGACTCCGACACGGCCAGGGCGACGACCATGCGCGAGCGGCGGGTCTCCTCGTACTGGCGCACCATGAGGGTGCCGGTCTTGGCCGTCGACTTCCAGTGGACCTGGCGCTGCGCGTCGCCGGGGACGTACTCGCGGATCGCGTGGAAGGAGATGTCGGAGTCGACCACGGTGCGCGACGCGCTGCCCTCGAGATCGCGGATGAAGCCGGCGCTCGTGCTGCGCAGCGCGGTCGTCACCGGGTGCACCCACAGCGTGTGCATGTCGGCCCAGGTCGCCTCGCGGGACAGGATGCCCAGGGGGTCGCCGCGCACGGTGCGGGCCGGCCCGACCTGGATGATCCCGCGCCGGTGGGTGGGCACCACGACGCGCTCGACGTGCTGGTGCTCACGGCGCAGCAGCGGGATGTATACGTCGACCAGTCCCTCGCCCACGGGGATGTCGATGCGCCCGGGGAGCGCGATGCCGCGCCCGACATTGGTCACCGTGAGGGTACCGGCCACCTGCGTCCCCGCGACGACCCGGTCGTGCCCGAGCGCGAGGTCCACGTCGTAGGAGCGGGCGCTGAAGAGGAACGGCACCGAGAGCAGCACGAGCACCCCGGCGATGAGGCCGGCGACGACGAACTCGATCCACCCGAAGCCCAGCCCGAGGCCGAGCCCGAGGGCGGCGGTGGCCACCAGCATCCACCCCGCCACCGACAGCGTCCCCGACACCCATTCCCAGGTCGCCGCCGCACCGACCTGCATGCGGCGCCACCAGCGCAGACCGCGCAGTGCCAGCGCGGTCGACGAGCTGGCGGTCGAATAGCGGGTGCGCGAATAGCCGGTACCCCCCGTCGCCGCGGAGGTACGCGTCAGACGCGACTCGGTGTTCGAGCTCACACGACCTCTCTCTGGCTGGGCGGCACCGTGTCCAGCAGCACCTGGCCGATGACCGCTTCGGCGGTCACCCCGTCGAACTCCGCCTCGGGATCGAGGATCAGGCGGTGGGCGAGCACGGACTCGGCGAGCGACTTCACGTCGTCGGGGGTCACGTAGCCGCGCCCGTGCGCGACGGCCCAGGTCTTGGCGGCCTTGGTGAGGGCGAGCGCGCCGCGGACGCTCACGCCCATGCGCACCTGCGCCGCCAGGCGCGTGGCCTCGACGATCCGGGCGATGTAGTCCAGCACCAGGGGGTTCACGTAGACCGCACCCGCGATGTCGGCCATGTCGATCACTCCCTGAGGGCTGATGGCCGGGGCGACCTCGCGGCGGGCGGCGGCGCTTCCCTCGAGGATCCGCACGGTCGAGGCGTGGTCGGGGTAGCCCAGGCTCGTCCGCATCATGAAGCGGTCCAGCTGAGCCTCCGGCAGGCGATAGGTGCCGGCCTGCTCGACGGGGTTCTGCGTCGCCACCACGAGGAAGGGCACGCCCACGCGCCGGGTCACGCCGTCGACGGTGACCTGACCCTCCTCCATCACCTCCAGCAGAGCCGACTGGGTCTTGGGCGAGGCGCGGTTGATCTCGTCGGCGAGGACGATGTTGGCGAAGACCGGCCCCTGGTGGAAGTCGAACTGCCCGCTGCGCTGGTCGTAGACCGTGATGCCGGTCACATCGCCGGGGAGCAGGTCGGGGGTGAACTGGATGCGACTGCTCGTGCCCTGCACCGTCTGGCCCATCGCGCGGGCGAGCGACGTCTTGCCCGTCCCGGGTACGTCCTCCAGGAGCAGATGGCCCTCGGACAGCATCGCGGTGAAGGCCAGTTCGATCACGTGCCGCTTGCCCAGGACGACCTGCTCGACGTTGTCGACGAGCGTGCTGAAGGTCTCCTGGAACCAGGCGGTCTGCTCCGCGGTGACGGTCATCGGGGTCCTCTCAAGGGGATCGGGGGGATCGGTGTCGGGGGAGGTCAGGGGGTCGGCTCGGGCGTCGGCTCGGGCTCGGGCTCGGGTTCGGGCGGTGCGCACGTGAGCGATTGCGTCACGGTGCCGAAGGACGCGAGCCGGTTCTGCCAGGTGACGGTCCATGTCCACGTCACGACCCCGGCATCATCGGTGCTCGACGTGGTCGAGACGCTGTAGTCGCCGGGATTGGCGGTGACGGTCGGGGCCGGTGCCGACGTGTCCTCGCTGCGGCACTGCTCGGCGGGGAACGAGACGCGCGCGGTGTACTCCGCCCCGGCGGCGGGGGTCACCGTGACGGGGTCGCCGCAGCGCGAGGTGTTGAAGCGCACGCACGAGAAGGCCTGGATCGTCCCCGGGTGCTGGCCGAGCTGATCGGACGGGAAGAGGCTCGCGAAGTCGTCCGTCTTCGGTCCGCCGTTCTTGCTGTAGAAGACGCGATAGAGCGCGGAGTCCGAGTGGTCGGGTCCGTTGACCGTGTCCCAGAGGTACTCGCTGGTCTGCGAGATCGAGTACGACGAGGCGCCCGGGGCGGGGATGCCCTCGGTCGGCGTGGCCGATCCGGACTTCTCGGTGCGTCCGAAGCCCTGCCCGCTCCGCTCCGTCACAGCGCAGGCGGTCACGGTGCTCTCCCGCCAGAGCTCGCGGTTGTCGAACGTGCGGCTGACCGTGCCGCCGCCTGCGGCCACCACCAGTTCCGGCGTGCAGGTCGCGCCGTCGATCGCGAATCCGACGAGGATGCGGTCGCCGACGCCGTTGGGGGTCGCCGTCGCGGTCGCGGTGACGGTCCCCGGGTTGGCGCTGCGCGATGCGGTCACGTCGAGCGTCAGCGACGGCGCGCCGATGCCGTTGGCGCGGAACGAGTAAGCGGCTCCCGCCTGCGAGCCGCCGGGGATGGGCGGCAGCTCGAAGCGGGTCATCGGCGTCGCGGTGAGGGACGTCGGTGTGTTGGAGCCCACGTTGTAGTCGCGGAAGGTCACACTCGATCCCCGCACCGGCAGCGTGACCTCGCCGCCGGCCCCGCCCGAGAGGGTGACCGTGCCGGTGGACGAGTCGATGCCGGTGACCGTGATCGTGGCCACGCCGCCGGCCGTCCCGCTGGGCACGGGCTCGACGATGGCGCCGGTGGGGGCGGCCGGTGCGGCGTAGGCCCACGCCGACACCTGCACGGCGCCCCGGGACTCTCCGACCGAGCTGTACGCACGAGCCTGGTAGGTCACCGGCTCGCCCGCTTCGGCGGGGATCTCGGGGCACGCGCCCGACGCGTCGCACGTGGCGACCACCCGGCCGCCCGCGGTGATCCGGAAGCCGTCGACCGAGGGGTAGGAGCTGGTGTCGGCGATCACCCGCAGCGTGACGCTGTTCGCGGAGAATCCGATCCACTCCAGACGGGTGGGGGCCGCCGGCAGGCCCTGCAGGTCGAGCAGCACCGTGCCGTTGCGATCGCCGGCCGAGGACCGCCCCTGTGCATCGGCCACGACGAAGGATCCGGTGCAGTCGGCCGCGCCCGGGGCATCGGCCGACCACGAGGCCCGGACGGCCGTCGCACCGGCCTTGGTGAAGGTCACGCCGGCGCAGTTGGCGGGGGAGCTCACCGACACGAGGGCGAGCGGCGTGCCGGGCAGCGGGTTGATCTCTCCCGGGGTGCCGATCACCGTGATGGTGCACGACGAGTTCCCGCCCGACTGCGAACAGCGCTGGCTGGCCGTTCCGCCCTTGGGGAGCTGGGAGGGCGCGG
The DNA here is from genome assembly GCF_950097975.1 of Microbacterium sp. T2.11-28. Classification (GTDB taxonomy): domain Bacteria; phylum Actinomycetota; class Actinomycetes; order Actinomycetales; family Microbacteriaceae; genus Microbacterium. The sequence goes on along the minus strand of NZ_CATNHF010000001.1, from coordinate 675,938 downwards.
GCCCGACGGTCAGGTTCAGCGCGGCGCCGACGGCGTCGGGGTGGCTGCTCAGCGAGACCGACACGGCCTCCTCGCGGCCGGGGCGGGCGGCGTCGTCGGCGGTGACGGTCAGCGTGGCGCCCGACCGGCTCACGGTGAACTGATCGCCGCGATAGGCGTCCGCGAACTGCAGGCTGTCCCAGTCCTCGCGACCCGCCCAGCCCACCATGGTGGTGAGGTCGTAGTCCTGGGTCTGGCCCGGACCGACGGTGATCGAGGCACTGCGGAGGATCGGCTCGGGATCCTCGGCCTCGATGACGACCCGGAGGGTGAGGAACGTGTAGTCGTCCTGCACGTCGAGGCGGACCGGGACGACGCACGTGTCGGTCCAGGGGGCGTCGGCCCCGGCCGTGTAGCGGATGGTGGTGCCCGAGACGAGCTCGCACCGCGCGTTGGCCCGCGCCCCGCCGGCGCGGACGCCGCCGCCGTCGATCTCCAGCGCGCGTCCCGCGGGCACCGCGACGGCATCCGCGAGGTCGAGATCGCGCGACTCGTTCTCCCGGACATCCAGCTGGGAGGCGTCGGCGCGCAGCGAGAGCCGCACGTCCTGATCGCCGGGGACGCGCAGGAAGCCGTAGGAGACGACCTCGGTGCCGTCGAAGGAGGTGCCGCTGACCCGGAACGGGATGAGGAGCGACTGCGCGGGGATCTCGCCGCGGATGCGGGTGCCGTCGACCTCGATGCCGGGGTGCGTGCCCCACAGCGAGAGGGTCAGTCGCCCGGGGTCGCCGGTGTTCCACGCGACCTTCCCGCTGAGCACGTCGATGCCCGCAGGGAAGGCCTCGCGCGTCTCGACGGTCAGCGTGGTGTCGGTGACGACCGGATAGTCCGGCACCGGCATCGGCACGGCCTTGACCACGATCAGGCCCATCGCGGTGTCGCCGGTCGGATTGCGCACCGTGTACACGTAGGACGACGTGCCCGGCGTCTCGCCGGCGCGCACCGTGACCTGGCCGTCGGCGACCTCGCCCAGGAGCGCGGAGAGCGCCTCGTACTCCTCGGAGCCCTCCGGCGCGTTCGGCACGACCGACTCGAGCGTCAGCGCCCCACCCGCCGGGTCGACGTCGTTGTCGGCCGGACGCACGTTGGCCTCGCTGCCGGCGCCCACCTGGATCTGGAGGTAGTCGCTGAAGGTCACCGGGCTGGGATCCGACTCCGCGGCGAGGACGCCCACCCGCACCTCGGCCTGGCCCAGAGCTCCCTCGGCGTCGCGCACCTGGTAGGTGAACGAGTCCTGCCCGCTGAAGCGGTCGGGGCTGGTGTAGACGATGGCGTCGCCCTCGGCCGAGATCGTCGCCGTGCCGCCCTGGGCGGGCTGGGTCAGGATGCGATCCAGCGCGACGGCATCGCCGTCGGGGTCGACGCCGAAGCGGTCGAACGGGATGCGCACCGACTCCCCGCTGAGCACCCGTCCTTCGAGCACCCGGGGCAGCGGTGCACGGTTCGCCTCGTCGCCGACCACGGTCACGATGACGCGCGCGGAGTCGACGGCGTCCGGGAAGCCGAGGCGGAAGATGGTGTAGCCGATGCTGTAGGTGCCGGGCTCGGCGGGCGCCAGGTAGCGCACGAGGCGCCCCGTCGCGAAGGCCAGCCCCGCCCCGCTCTCGTTGACGATCTCCGACGGGTCCACGGAGAAGAGCGCACCGGCCGGCGCGCTGTCGTTGTCGAGCACGGGGATGTCGATCTGCGCGCCGGCGCGGACGGTGACCGCGTCGTCGACCGCGATCGGCGGATCGCTTTGCGGCGAGTCGAGGAGGATCACGGTCAGCTCGCCCTCGGCGGTCGCCGCGGCCGCTCCCGATCCGTCCGAGACCGTGTAGCGGACGACGCCCAGGACGCCGGGGGAGCCGTCGTCGGTCGAACCGCTCACGCGGATCATGCTCTGCCCCACGAGGTCTACGCTGAGCGTGGCCTGCGGCGCGCTCTCGGGGAGCAGGTCGCTCAGCAGCAGCACGAGCCCGGCGGGGTTGGAGACGGCCGGGAAGACGTCGACGGTGGCGTCCTCGTTGGGTCGGACGAACGCGGTCAGCGGCGGGGTGGAGATGATGGTCTCCGCGGGGTCGCGCATGGTCACGCGGACCGTCGCCGTCTCCTCACCGCGGTCGTCGCGCACCGTGTACTGCACGAGATAGGAGCCGGGTGCATCGGCGCTGAACTCCATGCTGAGGTCGGCGGAGTTCGCCGACACGGTCGCCGCGCTCTCGTCGAGGACGACCGCTCCGGTCAGCAGCGGGATCCCGGTGGTGCCGCTCACCTGGGCGTCGACGTCGATCGACAGCGGCGTGCCCGCCACACCCACCAGGGCGAACGAGTCCGCCGTCAGGCGCGGGGCCGGGGTGACGGCGACGGTCATGCCGCGGCGTGTCGTCCCGCCGCGCGCGTCGGACACCGTGAGGGCGAGACCGACGTCCACGGCCTCGGTCGCCTGGGCATCGGGGTGCTGGTAGGTGACGGTGCCGTCGGGCTGGCCGGCGGCGGTGCCGATCCCGCTCTCGTTGACGACCGACGCCAGGTAGATCGGGTCGCCGTCGGGATCGACCCACCCGTACAGCGCATCGACGGTGACGGTGCCGCCGGGTGCGACGGTGGGTCGTGGCCGTTCGGCGAGGCAGTCGTCGGGATCGCACGGCGCCGGCGGACGGTTGACGTCGTCGGGGACGACCGTGAGGGTGACGGTGGCCTCACCGGAGAGCAGGCCGTCCGCGGTCGTGCCGTCGGTCACCCGGTAGCGGAACGTCGCCGAGCCGGTCGCGTCGGGGGAGACGTCCACGACCAGCGTCTGCTCGGCGCCGGAGATCGAGACGGTGCCGAACGCCGGATCCAGCCCGGAGATCGACGCCACATCGACGCTCAGCACGTCCTCGTTGGGGTCGTGGTCGTTGAGCAGCACGGGCAGCAGCGCGACCGCCCCCGCGCGGACCCCGAACGCGTCGTCGACGGCGACCGGCGGCTTGGGATCGATCACGCGATCGGCGACGGTGTCCTCGTCGGGCGCCGCCTCCGAGCTCTCCTCGAGCGCCCACTGCTGCGACGACGCGATCAGAGCGCCCGCGGGCACCGTCCAGACCCAGCCCGAGCTCCGCTCGTTGAGGGCCACCCGGGTGCCGTCGGTGAGGAACGTCGGGTCGACCTGCTCTCCGAGGGCGGCCGCGCCGTAGTCGAGCGGGTTCAGCGTCGGAGCCTCGGTGGTCCACAGGGTGCCGCCCCCCTCGCCGTCGCGCAGCCATGCGGCGTACGTCGTGCCGTCCTGCGTCAGCGGCGCCGCGGGGGTGCCGAGGTCCTCGGCGACGACGCGCTCGGCGGTGCCGGCGTCGAAGGAGACGCGCACGAGGCCGCCGGAGTCGGCGAGGTAGAGGTCGCCCGCCGCGGCGGCGCTGCGCTGGAGCACGGCGCCCACGGTCGCGTCGGTCGCGATGGCCTCCTCGCGCCCCTGCACCCGCACGGCGCCGGTCGCCTCGTCCAGCAGCGCCCAGCGTCCGCCGACGGCCGTCAGCTGCGCGTCCGCAGGGGCCGAGGCGACGGCATCGTCGCCGACGATGCGACCGGTCCTGCCGTCGGCGCGCACGACGCGCCCTTCGGCGGCGGAGTAGAGGTAGACGACCCCGTCGGCGTCGACGGCCACCGCGGCGGCGGCGAACCGCGGGCGCTCCTGGCCCTCTTCCACCTGCACGTCGGCATAGGGGTCGATGGGCATCGCGTCGCCGCCGCCCGAGAGGGTGCCCACCGACACCCCGCCGGCGTCGGTGCGGAAGGCGAGGAAGTCGCCCGCCGCCGCCACCTCGACCGTCCCCGCCGGCGCGCGCGTGAAGGCGTCGGTCGTGGTCGCGGTCAGGTCGGGGGGAGTGGCCATGCTGACGTCGGCGAACTGGGTGTCGCTGTCGGCGAAGACGAACAGCCGGTCGCTCGTCTGAGCCAGCGAACTCGCGTTCTCGGCGGTCTTGACCGTGTCCAGCTCGCCCAGCTCGAGGTTCACGCGCGCGTAGGCGTCGCCGGCGCCCGTCTGCACCGCCCAGAGCGTGCCGTCGTCCAGCGGCGTCTCCCGCGCGTCGAATCCCGGCCAGATCACGGCCAGCGTCGTGACCAGGCCGGCCACGACCACGACGGCGGCCGCGCCGACGAGGGTGCTCGTGCGGGGCCTCCGGCGGCGCCCGGGCTCGGCCATGTCAGCCTCCCCCCGCGACCAGGGCGACGACGGTCACGATCGCGGACACCGCGACGACCGCCGCTCCCGCCCACAGGCCGATCCGCAGCGCCGTGCGGGGGCGCCGGGCGGGTTCGGCTCCCGCGAGCACGGTGCCGTCGTCGGGCGCGCGCCGCGTCGGAGCGGGTGCGGCCCGGCCGGCGCGGCGGGAGGGGTACGCGACGCTCGGTCGCACCGGCCCGCGCTGGCGATCGTCGGCGAAGTCGATCGCGGCGCCGGCGGTCGCCCACTCGTCGACGGCCACGTCCATCGGCGTGTGCGCCAGCCCCATCTCGTGCTGGACGAGCTGCAGGTCGTAGGCGAACTCGGCCGCCGACGCGTGGCGCTGGGCGGGGTCCTTGCTCATGGCGCGCGCCAGCGTCGCCTCCAGGCGCGGCGGGACGTCTGCCCGTCCGACCGGCGTGTACACCGCACGGCGGATGCGGGTCTTCAGCTGCTCGCGCGTGTTCTGACCGCTCCCGGCGCGCTCGAACGGGCTGCGCCCCGCCAGCAGCGAGTAGACCGTGGCCCCGAGGCTCCACACCTCTGCGGCGATCGATCCCGGGATGCGCTCGTCGACGATCTCCGGTGCGCTCCACGGCACGGACATGGCGAAGACCTCGTCGGCGCCGGTGCGTCCGCTCAAGGCCGCGGCGATCCCGAAGTCGCTCAGCACGGGGGCGCCGAAGGTGGTCACCAGGATGTTCGACGGCTTGATGTCGCGATGCAGCAGGCCCGATCGGTGCGCGGTCTCGAGAGCCGACGCGATCTTGATGCTCAGCTGCAGCACCTCGGCCACCGGGATGGCCTCCCGCCGGTAGCGGGTGGTCAGCGAGGTGGGGCAGTACTCCATGACGAGGTACGGGCGCCCGTCGGCCGAGATGCTCGCCTCGTACACGGTCAGGATCGAGGGGTGCGAGCTCAGCCGCGCCATGACGTCGGCCTCGGCGTTGAACATGCGCAGCAGACCCTCGTCGACGATGTCCTTGAGGAGCACCTTGACCGCCACCGGGCGCCGCGGCAGGTTCTGCTCGAACAGGAACACGTCCGCGAATCCGCCCGTCCCGAGCGGCCGGACGTAGGTGAAGCCGCCGAGGACGGGTGGCGCGGACGGCAGGCGGGTGGCCATCTCAGCCCCTCGCGCCGTCGGCGACGTCGAAGATCGCGATGTTGCCGTCTCCGAGGTCGAGGGAGGCCCCGCGGGTGAGGCGGGCCGAGGCGCCGTGCCGCAGCAGCTGCATCGATCCGTCCGGCTCGCGCACGATCGTGCCGTTGGTGGAGTCGAGGTCGCGGGCCACGAGCGCATCGCCGTCGAGGCGGACCTCGAGGTGCGCGCCGGAGATCTCCCGCCGCGGCGAGGGCAGCGAGACCAGCCGTGCGCCCGGGTGGGCCGCCGGGCGCGGCGACCTGCCGAACACGACCGGCAGGTCCAGCTCGAGCACCCGGTCGCTCCCCATCCGCAGCACCGGCCGAGCGGCCCGACGATGCGCGCGGCTGAGCTCGGTGCGGTCGTCGATCACCTCGGCGAGCCGCTCGCGGCGGACGGTCCCCGCCGGCGGCTGAGCCGTCGCCGGCGGTTCGGCGGGGGCCTGCGGCTCGGTCGGGGCACGACGGGCCGAGCCGCGGCGGGTCGTCGCCGCGGGCGCGGCGGCCGGCGTCGCATCGGCCGGGGCCGGCGCGCGGTCGCCGCCCGGGCCCCAGTCGAGGCGGTCGGCGCGGACCACCCCGCGACCGAGGGGCAGACTGCCCAGCAGTGCGCGCGACGGGCCCAGCTGCAGCGTGAGGCCGGTGACCTCCTGGGCGGTGCTCTCCGTCCACGCCGTCGCGGGGTCGCCGGTGCGCACGTCGCCGCCCGCCAGGAGGATCTGCGCGCCGCCCCGCACGGCGAGGGCCACGGCCCGGGTGGGGGCGTCGACGAGTTCGACCAGGGCGAAGTCGGGCACGGCGGCGATGCCGTCCGCGGCGAGGGCGGACAGCACCGACGAGATGGTCGTGCCGGCGTCGCCGGCGCCGGTGGACGCTTCGCCGAGGGTGCTCCACAGTCGCAGGGCGACGGCGTCGTCGGCGTCCGCGGCCAGCACTGCGAGGAACCGGTCCGACACCATGGCGAAGCCGGCGACGGCGGGGTCGCTGGCGACGGCATAGGTGAACACGAGACCAGCCTAAAGGGAGGGCGCGGCGCGCCCGAGTGCCGCCGGCGGGAGCAGGCTCACACCCAGCCCTGCAGCCAGTTGTGGAGGCGGTAGAAGTCGTAGGGCACCTGCATCGCCGACCACAGCGGGTACCAGAACGCCGACAGCGCCACGACCACGATCAGGAAGACGGCCACGGTACGCCGCCCGGCGAGCCGGCGATGGCGGTCGGCGTCCTCGCCGCCCGCGATGTCGCGCAGCGCGAAGGTCAGCGCCAGGAGAAGGAAGGGCCAGATGACGATCGTGTAGAACTGGAACACCGTGCGGTCGAAGAGGAGCCACGGCAGCCAGGTGGCGCCGATGCCCACCAGCACGAGCGCGTGCCGCCAGTCGCGATCGAGCGTGAAGCGGTAGACGAGGTAGACGGCGGCGGCGATCGAGGCGTACCACAGCAGCGGATTGGGCATGCTGTAGAGGATCTCGAGGCAGCCGTTGGCCCCGCCCGTGCAGCCGTCCTGCCCGTCGATCGTCGATGCGGCGTGCATCGAGGTCGGCCGCCACAGCAGCGGCCACTGCCAGGCGGGACTCTCGTAGCTGTGCTCGGCGGTGATCCGGGTCATCGCGTCGTAGATCGTCTGGTGGTAGCGCCACAGGCTCTGGAGTGCGAGGGGAACCCAGCCGAACAGCCCGGACGCGGGTTCGGCGTCGGCGGAGTGCCGGTCGTAGCCGCCGTCGGTGGTGAGCCATCCGGTCCACGACGCCAGGTAGACCACGAACGCCACCGGCACGAGCAGCACGAACGACGCCGCACCCTGCCGGACCGCGTCGACGGGCCAGAAGCCGACGCCCAGCCGCCGGCGCTCCAGCGCGTCGGTCACCACCAGATAGAGGCCGATGGCGGCGAGCACCCACACGCCCGACCACTTGACTGCGGTGGCGGCTCCCGCGGCGGCTCCCGCGGCGATCACCCACGGGCGGTTCCAGAGGAGGGGGCCCCAGTCGGGTCCGCGATCGCCGGCCGCCGCGGCGGCCACGCGCGCGGCGAGGCGGTCCAGGTGGCGGTTGCGGTCGAGGACGACGAACCAGAACGCGAGGATCGTGAAGAAGGTGAGGAAGATGTCCAGCAGCGAGACGCGGCTCATGACGATGCCGAGTCCGTCGATCGCGAGCAGGAACGCGGCGGTGCCGGCGAAGACGATCGAGCCGGTCATGCTCTTGGCGAGCAGGTAGAGCAGCAGCACGCATCCGGTGCCGAAGAGGGCGGCCGAGATGCGCCAGCCGAACGAGGACTCCGGGCCGAACACCCACATGCCGACGCCGATGAGGAGCTTTCCCAGCGGGGGGTGGACGACGAAGCTCGGATCGGTGGTGAACACGTCGGTCTGACCGGCGACGAACTGCTCGTTCGCGCCCTCGGGCCAGGACCCTGCGTAGCCGAGGATCCACTGGCTCCACGCGTCCTTGACGTAGTAGGTCTCGTCGAAGACGAGCACGTGCGGATGGCCGAGGTTCCACACCCGCAGCACGAGCGCCAGGAGGGTGATCGCCGCCGGCACCGCCCAGCCGTAGAGGCGCTGGAGCCGCGGCTGCGACGACAGCCTCGCCTGCCACCGCTCGGTCACCGACGCGGGCTCGGCAGGGAGCAGGGGCTCGGCCGACTTCGTCACGGGCACCAGCCTATGCTGGGGCGGTGATCATCCTCGCTGCGACGCCGATCGGAAATCTCCAGGACGCCTCGCCGCGACTGGTGTCGGCCCTCGAGGCGGCCACGGTGATCGCGTCCGAGGACACCCGCACCACGCAGCGGCTCCTCCAGGCGCTGGGTGTGGCCAACCGGCCGCGGCTGCTCGCCCTGCACGACCACAACGAGAAGCAGCGCGCCGGCGATCTGGTGGCGCGGGCGGCGACCGAGGACCTGCTGGTGCTGAGCGACGCCGGCATGCCCACCGTCAGCGACCCCGGCTACGCGCTGGTGGCCGCCGCGGTCGATCAGGGCGTCGCGGTCACGGTGATCCCCGGTCCCTCGGCGGTCGTGACCGCGCTCGCCGTCGCCGGGCTCCCGACCGACCGCTTCACGTTCGAGGGCTTCCCGGCCCGCAAGCCGGGGGAGCGGCGCTCCGCCCTGGCGGCGCTGGCATCCGAGCCGCGCACGATGGTCTTCTTCGAGGCGCCCTCCCGGCTGGCCGCGACGCTCGCCGACATGGCTGTCGCCTTCGGGCCCGACCGCCCGGCGGCCGTCTGCCGGGAGCTGACCAAGCTGCACGAGGAGGTCGTGCGCGGCGGGCTGGCAGAGCTCGCGACGTGGGCCGCCGACGGCGTGCGCGGCGAGATCGTGGTGGTCGTGGGCGGTGCGCCCGCCCGCGCCGTGTCGGAGGAGGACGCCGTCGCGCAGGTTCTCGCGCTCGTGGCTGACGGGGTCCGCCTGCGCGAAGCTGCCTCGGAGGTTGCCGGTCAGACCGGGCGCAGCTCGCGCGACCTCTACCAGGCGGCCCTCGCCGCCCGCTGACCGCGCGACCGGGGAGGACCGCAGGCGTCCCCGGTCGAGCGGGTGCCGCTGCAGCCCTCCCCGCCCGCTCAGCCCTTGACCGACCCGGCGGTCAGCCCGCCGATGATGTAGCGCTGCAGGCCGAGGAAGAGCGCGAGCACGGGGATCGCCGCGAGGATCGCTCCGGCCGCGAACAGTCCCCAGTTGCTGGAGAGCTGGTTCGACACCCACTGGAACATGCCGACCGCGAGCGTCCAGTTGTCCTCCGACACCAGCACGATCTTCGAGATGATGTAGTCCCCGAACGACGCGATGAACGCCAGCAGCGCCACCACGGCGAGGATCGGCGTCACCAGCGGCATGATGATCGTCCAGAAGATCTGCGCGTGGGTGGCGCCGTCGATCTTCGCCGACTCGTCGAGCTCCATCGGGATCGTGTTGAAGAACCCGTACATGAGGAACGTGTTCACGCCGAGGGCGCCGCCGAGGTAGACGCAGATGAGGGCGATCTTCGAGTTGAGTCCGAGCGCGGGGAAGACCTCGCCGAGGGCGAGCAGCATCAGGAAGATGGCCACGAAGGCGAGCGCCTGCGGGAACATCTGGATGATGAGCAGGGCGGTGAGTCCCATGCGGCGCCCGCGGAAGCGGAAGCGCGAGAAGGCGTAGGCGGCGGCGGCCCCCATGAGGACGGCGCCGACGGCCGCGGCGATCCCGACCTGGAGGGTGTTGCCGTACCAGGTCCAGTACCGCGTGCCGCCGAGGGCGGCGTAGTTGCCCACGTCGAACACCGAGAACAGCGCATTGCTGGCCGCCAGGCTGCCGCCCGGGTTGAAGGACGCCGACAGCACGTACACGAGCGGGAAGATCGCGTAGAAGAGGATGACGGCGGCGACCAGGTACTTCCAGCCCACCTCGATGAGCCAGCGCCGGCGGACGGCGCTGCGGCGGCCGGCGTCGAGCGTGACGGAGGAGCGGGCGGCCCGGGCCTGGGCGGCCTCGGTGCGGGTGTCGTTCGGAGCGGACATCACTGGTACTCCTCGAGCTTCTTGGTCTGGCGGAAGGCCAGGGCGGAGATGAGTCCGACGACGATGAACACCAGGATCGACAGGGCGCTGGCCAGACCGTAGTCCGCCTTGCCGCCCGAGACGCCGGAGATGTCCCAGATCGCGGAGATGAGGATGTCGGTCGAGCCGAGGGCGTAGGGCGCGCCCGGTATCGCGGGGCCGCCGTTGTTGAACATGTAGATGATCGTGAAGTTGTTGAAGCTGAAGGCGAACGACGAGATCAGCAGCGGCGCGGTGGCCACGAGCACGAGCGGCAGGATGATCGAGCGGAGCTGGCGGAACCGGCCGGCGCCGTCGATGGAGGCCGCCTCGAGCGCGTCCGAGGGCAGCGCCTGGATGGCGCCCGTGCACACGAGGAAGTAGTACGGATAGGTCAGCCAGACGTTCACGAACAGCACCGCGAATCTCGCGAGCCAGGGATCGCCCAGCCAGTCGATGTTCGTCCCGCCGAAGAAGAACTCGTTGATCACGCCGAACTCGGCGTTGAACATGCCCCGGAACAGCAGCGCGGACATGAACGCCGGGAAGGCGTAGGGGAGGATGAAGAGGGTCCGCAGGATCTTGCGCCCCTTGATCCGCTCGTCGTTGAAGATGATCGCGAAGACGAGTCCCATCGCGAACGGGACGACGACCGACAGGATCGCCCAGGCGAAGGTCCACAGGGTCACGGTCGCCAGCGGCGAGATCATGGCGGGGTCGGTGAAGAGGCGGACGAAGTTGTCGAATCCGACGTGGACGGTCCATCCGGTCGGGAGGGTCACCCCGTCGTCGGAGGCGAAGTTGCCCGAGGCGGTCGCCCGGTAGACGGTGCCCGAGGACGTGTCGGTGATCGTCTGGCTCTCGGCGTCCCACTGCAGGGTGGACTGGTAGATCGATCCCGAGCTGCCGTCGTTGGTGCGGATCGATCCCGCGTTCGGGTCGTCCGAGACCGGGACGCGCAGCGCGATGACCTCTTTCTGGAGGGCCTGGTCGCTGATGATGTCGTTGCGGGGGACGATCGTCCACCCGGGGACCTCGGCAGGGGCGCCCGCGGCGGTGCTGGTGCCGACCACGGCGAGCGGGCTCTCGGCCGACCCCGCCTTGATCTCGCCCTCCTCGACGATCGCGAACCCGAGCGTGCCGCCCTGTTCGACGACGGCGAGGGGGAAGGTGGGCGAGCCCTCGACGCGGCGCTCGCCCTGGCTGAGGGCGGCCTGCACGGCCTGCTCCTGCGAGCCGACGTGTCCGGCGCCGTAGTTGGTGAAGGCGATGTAGGCGGTGTAGCCGAAGATGAAGACCTGGAAGACCAGGAGGAAGCCGAGCCCCGGCAGGAGGTACTTCAGGGGCAGGGCGCGCTTGGTGAAGTAGACGATGTCGGCGGCGGCCAGCAGCAGGACCGCGGCGCCGAAGATGATCCAGGACTGCGCCTGCGCGGCGGCGAAGATGCCCAGCAGGCCGAACGCGTTGACGATCGCCATGATGACGAGCTTCACGAGGAAGCCCCAGCCCACGCCGTTCCAGCGTCGGCCGTGCGGCTCGCTCGGCGCGGCAGCCGGCGGGGCCTTGCTCGGGGGCGCGGCCTGCGCCGGGGCGGTGTCCTGCGGAACCGACATGTGCATCTCCTTCGAGGGGGTGCGGGCAGGGGCGGGGTCGGGGGGGGGGTGGGCCGGGCCGTCCGCCCCCGGCGGCATCAGCCGATCAGCCGATCAGCGCCTGCAGGTCGGTGATCATCTTGTCCCACGTGGACGCCGGGTCGGCGCCCTTGATGATCTGCACCTGAGCGGCGTTCCAGAGGTCCCAGACCGAGCCCATCTCGGGGATGTTGGGCATCGGGACGCCGTTCTGCGACGAGGCCACGAAGCCGGCGATCACCGGGTCGGAGGACACCTCGGTGGCGAGGTCGTTCCACGCGGGGATGCGCGGGTCGGCCTCGTACAGCGCCTTCTGGGCGTCGTAGGTGGCGAGGTACTTCGTGAGGAACTCCTGGGCGACCAGGGCGTTCTCGCTCTGCGAGCTCACGTAGAAGCCCTGCACGCCGACGAACGGCGACGCGGTCTCGCCACCGGCCGAGGGGATCGGGTTGACCTTGATCTCGACGCCGTCGGCGGTGAGAGCCTCGATCGCCCAGGGGCCCTGGACGGTGTAGGCGGCCTCGCCGCTGGCGAACAGCTCGTTGTTGGTGTCGTAGTCGATCGTCGTCGAGATGTCGCCCGTGCCCTTCTCGCCGTTGGCGCCGAGCCACTCGGCGAAGGCCGTGCCGGCCTCGCCGCCCATGCCGACCTCGGTCGTGTAGCCGTCGGCGTCGCTGACGAACACCGGGGCGCCGAAGGAAGTCTGGAAGCCGTACATCGTGTACGCGTCACCGGTCTGGCCGCCGGTGTTGATCACGATCGGACGCTCGGCGCCGGCGGCGTCGGCCGCGGCGATGGCGTCGTCCCAGGTGGCGGGCGCGTCGTCGCCGACGAGCTCGGTGTTCTGGATGAGCGCGATGGTCTCGAGCGAGTACGGCAGGGCGTACAGCTGGCCGTCGTAGGTGAACGCGTCGAGGGAGACCGGCGCGAAGCTGCTCGCGGTGTCGGTCAGGTCGACGGGCGAGACGACACCGGCCTGGACGAGGCTGCCCAGCCAGTCGTGGGCGCCGATCGTGATGTCGGGGCCTTCGCCGGTGGGCACCTGGTTGGTGAAGTCGGTGCGGATGTCCTCGAAGTTCTTCTGGACGAGCTCGATCTTGCCGCCGGTCTCCTCCTCGAAGGTCGCCGCGGCCGCCTCGATGGCGGGCTTGCGGTTCTCGTCGGTCCAGACCGTCAGGGTCACGCCGCTCGCGTCGATCGCCTCTTCGGTCTCGGTGGGGGTGGTCGCCGGCGGGGTGCTGCTGCAGCCGGCCAGCAGGAGGCCGGTGGCGGCGAGGGCGGCGATGCCGATACCCATCTTGCGCATGGATTGTCCTTCCAAAGGGTGGTCGATCCGGCGCGGCCTCGGTGAAGTCGCCTCGTCACGACCGATGGTGGGATGCCGCGGCCGGTGGCCGAGGCAGGTGTGTGTCTCTCAGTGCGGATTCGCGGGAAGGCCCGCAGGAGTGCGGTCGGTCATCGACCACCCCCTTCGGCTGTGCGCTGCGTGCGGAGGACGGCGACGTCTCCCGCGTTCAGCACCAGCATGCCTCGTGCTTCCTCCTGTGTCAGCAGGTCGAAGCCCGAAGTGTGCAACGAAACGGCATCCGTTCCGTGGTTGATGGCGACGAGGTATTCGGCCTCGTCGGAGCGCCGGCGGATCGACTCCACCCCGGCGGGCAGGCCGGCCGGAGCGATCCCCGCGTCGGCGTAGGCGGCCTCGAGGACGGCCGCGAGCCCGGCGCTGTCGGGGCGGGTGCCGAGGTACCAGCCGGCACCCGCGCCGTGGGCGTTGCGCGTGACGGCGGCACGACCGGCGGCCGGACCGTCGGTGAAGATCGCCCGCACCTCGGCGGTGGTCGGCACGAGATCCTCCTGCCACGTGTCGGCCGGGTAGGGCGTGCCGTCGAACTCGATCGCGGCGACGTGTCCGGTCCGCAGGGGCAGGTGCTCCTCGACGCGCACGCCGAGCACCGGCTCGAGCGGCGCGGCGAAGCCCCCGGGGTGCACGGCGTCGTTCTCGTCGACCACCGCCGAGAAGAACGAGACCACGAGCGTGCCGCCCGCGGCGACGTAGGCGTCGAGGTTGCCCGCATCCGCCGCGCTCAGCATGTACTGCGCGGGGGCGAGCACGAGCTTGTAGCCCGACAGGTCGTGGCCCGGGAGTGCGAAGTCCACGGTGATCCCGTCGCGCCACAGCTTCTCGTAGAAGGCGCGGATGCGCTCGTCGTGACTGACGTCCTCGGACGGGCGCCACTCGAGGTCCTGCGCCCAGAAGGACTCGAAGTCCCAGAGGATCGCGACGTCGGCGTGCACGCGGCTGCCGCGCACCTCGTCGAGCCGCTGCAGCTTGGCGCCGAGGTCGACGACCTCCCGCCACACGCGGGACGACGTGCCGGCGTGGGGGAGCATCGCCGAGTGGAACTTCTCGGCGCCCGAGCGCGAGGCCCGCCACTGGAAGAAGAGGATGCCGTCGGCGCCGCGCCCGAAGTGCGACAGCGAGTTGCGCGCCATCTCGCCGGGGCGCTTGGCGACGTTGCGGGGCTGCCAGTTGACCGCCGAGGTCGAGTGCTCCATCAGGATCCACGGCGCGCCTCGTCCCACCGAGCGCGTCAGGTCGGCCGCGATGGCCAGGCCGATCTCGCCCTCCTCGTCGGCGGCCCACAGGTAGTGGTCGTCGGAGACGACGTCGACCTCGCGCGCCCAGGCCCACAGGTCGCAGCCATGGTGCTGGTTGGCCATGAAGTTGGTGGTGATGGGGCGGTCGCTGTGGGCGCGGATCGCGTCGCGCTCGGCGATGAAGCAGGCGCGGAGCTGGTGATCGGTGAAGCGCGCGAAGTCGAGTCGCTGCGCGGGGTTGATGACCGACGGCGCTGTGGCGGGCGCGCCGATGTGCTCCCAGTCGCCGTAATGCTGGCCCCAGAACGCGGTGCCCCAGGCGGCGTTGAGCGCGTCGAGGGTGCCGTAGCGTGCGCGCAGCCACTCGCGCCACGCACGGACGGCGTGGGGGGAGTAGTCCTCGCCGACCGGAACGCCGTACTCGTTGTGGACGTGCCAGAGGACGACGGCGGGGTGGGAGCCGTAGCGGCGGGCGAGCTCGGTCGCGATGCGGACCGCGGCCTCGCGGTAGGCCGGCGCCGAGTGCGAGGCCATGCCGCGCGCGCCGAACCCGAGCGGCACGCCGTCGCGGGTGACGGCGCGGGCTTCGGGGTGGTCGGCGAAGAACCACGCCGGGGGAGAGGCGGTGGGGGTGCCGAGGTCGACGGCGATGCCGTTGGCGTGCAGCAGCTCGATCACGTCGTCGAGCCACGAGAAGTCGAACTCGCCCTCGGCGGTCTCGAGCAGCCCCCACGCGAAGATGCCGATGCTCACGAGATTGACGCCGGCCTCGCGCATGAGGGCGACGTCCTCGTCCCACACCTCGCGCGGCCACTGCTCCGGCGTGTAGTCGCCGCCATAGGCGATGCCGGAGATCGCGGGCCACGCGGTGGCGGGCGAAGGCGTGGAGCTCATGGCGTCGGGTCCTCGTTGTCCGGATGTCCTGGCTGTGACCGGTCACAGCCTCCCGATCAGTGTACGTCGGCCCCTCGCGCCCGATCGCCCTTCGTTACCGAACTGTGACCGGTCCCAGAATGCGCGCGGACGCGAGGGTGCCAGGCGGTAGAGTCACCGGTGATGGCTGCTGCAGATCACCCCCGCAAGCCGACGATCCGCGACGTCGCGGCCGTCGCCGGCGTCTCGCACGGCACCGTGTCGCGCGTGATCAACGGCGGGCACTGGGTGTCGCCCGAGGCCCGCGCCGCGGTGGATGCCGCGATCCTCGAGACCGGCTACACCGCGAACCACGCCGCCCGGAGCCTGGCCACCGGCCGGGCGAACTCCCTGGCGTTCCTGCTCACCGAGCCCCAGCACCTGCTGTTCGCCGATTCCACCTACGCGCTGCTCCTGCGCGGAGCCACCGAGGCGCTCGCCGCCCGGTCGATGACCCTCGTGCTGCTCATCGCCGGCACGCCCGAGGAGCAGGCCACCGTCGAGCAGTACGTGCGCGCCGGCCACGTCGACGGCGTGCTCCTGGTGTCCTCGCACGAGTCCGACTCGCTGCTGGCCTCCCTGGTCGCGGCCGGGGTCCCCACGGTGTGCGCCGGCATCCCGCTGGCCGCCGAGGCCGTGCCGCACGTCTCCGTCGACGAGGTCGCCTCCGCGCGCGAGATGACCCGCTACCTGCGCGGCCGCGGGCACCGCCGCATCGCCCTCATCACCGGCCCCAACGACACCCCCGGCGGCCGGTTCCGCCTCGTCGGCTTCCAGGAGGAGATGGGGGACGCGTTCGATCCGAACCTCGTCGAGCAGGGCAGCTACGAGCAGTCCAGCGGCGACGCCGCGATGACCCGGCTCCTCGAGCGCGCGCCCGACATCGACGCGGTGTTCGCCGCCTCCGACGTCATGGCCGTGGGAGCCATCGCCGCCCTGCGCCGCGCCGGCAAGCGGGTTCCCGAGGACATCGCCGTCGCCGGCTTCGACGACTCCGGCCTGGCCGAGATCCACGACCCGCCCCTGACCACCGTGCGCCAGCCGTGGACCGACATCTCCCACACGATGGTCGACATGGTGCTCGACGTCATCGCGGGACGTCCGCGCGAGTCCGTGGTGCTGCCCACCTCGCTGGTGGTCCGCGAGACCGCCTGAGCGTCACACGCGAAGAACGGCCGGTCCCGCCCAACTAGAATCCTCGGGTGAGCAACGGCCGTTCCTTCTACATCACGACCCCGATCTACTACCCGAGCGATCTTCCGCACATCGGTCACGGGTACACCTCGGTGGCCGTGGACACGCTCGCGCGCTGGCACCGGCAGGCCGGGGACGACACCTGGATGCTGACCGGCACCGACGAGCACGGCCAGAAGATGCTCCGTGCGGCCGCGGCCAACGGCGTGACGCCGCAGGAGTGGGTCGACAAGCTCGTCGAGGAGTCGTGGTTCCCGCTCCTGAAGACCCTCGACGTCGCCAACGACGACTTCATCCGCACGACCCAGCCCCGCCACGAGGAGCGGGTGCAGCAGTTCGTGCAGGCCCTGTTCGACCGCGGCTACATCTACGCCGGCGAGTACGAGGCGCTGTACTGCGTGGGGTGCGAGGAGTTCAAGCCCGAGGCCGAGATCGTCGACGGCACCGGAGCGTTCGAGGGCCTCAAGGTCTGCGCGATCCACTCCAAGCCGCTGGAGCTCCTGCAGGAGAAGAACTACTTCTTCAAGCTCAGCGAGTTCGGCGACCGGCTGCTGGAGCTCTACCGGAGCGTGCCCGACTTCGTCCGCCCCGAGTCGGCGCGCAACGAGGTGATCTCGTTCGTCAAGAGCGGGCTGAAGGACCTCTCGATCTCGCGCTCCGCCTTCGACTGGGGCATCCGGGTGCCGTGGGACGACAGCCACGTCATCTACGTGTGGGTCGACGCGCTCCTGAACTACGCGACCGCCGTCGGCTACGGCACCGACCCGGAGCAGTTCGCCCGGCGCTGGCCGGCCTACCACGTCGTCGGCAAGGACATCCTGCGCTTCCACGCCGTGATCTGGCCCGCCATGCTGATGGCCGCCGGGCTCGACGTGCCGCGGGGCGTGTTCGCCCACGGCTGGCTGCTGGTCGGCGGCGAGAAGATGTCGAAGTCCAAGCTCACCGGCATCGCGCCGACCGAGATCACCGATGTCTTCGGCTCCGACGCGTACCGGTTCTACTTCCTCTCGGCGATCGCCTTCGGCCAGGACGGCTCGTTCTCGTGGGAGGACCTCTCGGCGCGCTACCAGGCCGAGCTCGCCAACGGCTTCGGCAACCTCGCCTCGCGCACGACGGCGATGATCGAGCGCTACTTCGAGGGCGTGGTGCCGCCGGCGGCCGCGGGCGACGAGCGCGACAGCGCGATCCGGGACACGGTCGCCTCGGCAGCCGCCGAGGCCGACGCGGCGATGGAGCGCTTCCGTCCCGACGAGGCGATCGCGGCCATCTGGACGATCGTCGACGCCGCGAACGGGTACATCACCGAGAACGAGCCGTGGGCCCTCGCCAAGGACGAGACGCAGCGGGAGCGGCTGGGCACCGTGCTGTACACGGCCGCGGAGGCCCTGCGCGCGCTCGCGGTGCTGCTGTCGCCCATCATGCCGGTGGCCACCGAGAAGCTCTGGATCGCCCTGGGCGCGGCCGAGTCGCTCGGCCGCCTGCAGGACCAGCCGCTGCGCGACGCCGGCGCGTGGGGCGTGCTGCGCCCGGGCACCAGTGTCAACGGCCTCGCCCCGCTGTTCCCGCGCATCGAGCAGGCCTGATCGGCGCATGTCCCGAAATCGACACCGCATGTCCCGATTTCCGCAGGACATGTCCCGAAACATGCGCGTCGACAGCGCCGTGAACGACCGAAAGCGGGACATGCCGTGACGGATGCCACCGATCCCTCGCAGTACGTCCGGACCCGCGAGAAGGGCACCCGGGACGTCACCTATCCCGACGCCCCCGAGCCGCTCGCGGTCCCCGTCTACGACAACCACACCCACCTGGAGATCGAGGACGGCGTCGGACTGTCGCTCGACGAGCAGCTGGCGCGCGCGGCCGAGGTGGGCGTCGCCGGCGTCGTGCAGGCCGGCGGCGACATCGACTCCAGCCGGTGGTCGGCCTGGGCGGCCGCCTCCCATCCCCGCGTGCTCGCGGCGGTGGCGATCCACCCCAACGAGGCCCCCGCCTACGCGGCCGCCGGCGCGCTCGGCGACGCCATCGCGGTCATCGACGAGCTGGCCGCCCAGCCGCGCGTGCGGGCGATCGGCGAGACGGGGCTGGACTTCTTCCGGACCGACGCCGAGGGCCTTCCCGCGCAGCACGAGAGCTTCGAGGCGCACATCGCGCTCGCGAAGAAGCACGGCATCGCGATGCAGATCCACGATCGCGACGCGCACGAGGCCGTGCTGGAGACCCTCGAACGCGTCGGCGCCCCCGAGCGCACGGTGTTCCACTGCTTCTCGGGCGACGCCGAGATGGCGCGGATCGCCGCCGATCGCGGCTACTGGCTGAGCTTCGCGGGGAACGTCACGTTCAAGAACGCGCAGAACCTGCGCGACGCGCTCGCGGTCACGCCGCGGGAGCGCATCCTCGTCGAGACCGACGCGCCGTTCCTCACCCCGGCCCCCCACCGTGGCCGCCCGAACGCGCCCTACCTCATCCCGGTGACCGTGCGCTTCCTCGCCGCCGAGCTGGGCCTGGACGTCGACGAGCTGAGCGCGCAGCTGGCGGCCAACACCCTCGAGGTCTACGGCTCGTTCGACTGAGCGGGCGCGGGCGCGGTGCGCGTCAGCGCGTGGTCGCGCCGCTGATGAGCTCCCACGGCAGGTCGACGACCGCGGGTCCGTCGGCCGGGAGCGGGCCGCCGAGGGCGGTGAACATCGCCTCGGCCGCCAGCTCGGGGTGCACGCACGCGCGCGTGACGCCGAGGCGCTCGTTGAGGGCGCACTCGCCGCTTCCCGCCTCGGTGGTGCACAGCGCGACGAGCTGGACATCGCGGGGGATCACGAGCGAAGTGGCCTCGAGCTGCAGGTAGATCTCCGGACCGTCCTCGCAGAAGGCGAAGATCGCGTCCGCGCCGCGGTCGAGGAGGTCGCGCACCTCGCGTGCCAGGCGCCGGCGTCCGGCGTCGACGCGCGACACGAGCGGGGTGCGCCCGCGCACGGCGGTCCAGGCGAGATAGGCGCTCTCGCCGATCTGGTCGCGGGGCACCTCGCTCTCGTCGACCAGGAAGCCGATGCGCTCCGCGCCGGTCGCCTCGAGGTGGGCCAGGCCCGCGCGCACCGCCGCGTCGTAGCCGGTGCGCACGCTCAGTCCCGGGGCCCCGGCGATGTACAGGTCGGTCGCCACGACCGGGATGCCGCGGGCGGCCGCCTCGCGCAGGATGCCGCGGTCGTCGGCGGGGTCGGGGAAGTAGAGCACATCGATCTGCGCGCCCGGCAGGAGGTCGGGTCGGGAGTCGGGCAGGACCGTCACGGTGAAGCCGTGCTCGGCGGAGGAGCGCACCAGCGAGGCGAGCTGACGGGCGCGCTGGAGGGCGCGGCGTCCGTCGTCGAGCGAGCTGTCGGCCATCACGAAGCCGACCGACATCGTCCGGCCGCTGCGGAGGGCGGCGGCATGCTTGTTGGGCCGATAGCCGAGCTCGGCGGCGATCGCCTTGATCCGCTCCCGTGTCTCGGGACGCATGCTGCCGCGATCGTTGAGCGCCTGGCTCGTCGCCGCGGTGGAGACCCCCGCGCGCAGCGCGATGTCCTTCAGGGTCACTCCGCGCGGCTCGGTCACGAGTTCACCCGCACGTCGGGCGCATCGGAGCTGTCCGAGGCGACCGCGGAACCGGCCCGCGGCGGGAGGACCGTCTCGACCGCGTCGGCCCACTCCGTCCCGTGCCCGCCCGCCGCCAGCGAATGGCCGCGCGCGATGAGGCCGTGGAGGAGGACGCCGGAGAAGTGGCGGAGCGCGGCCTCGGTCTCGGCGCCGACGCCGCGGGCGATCTCCTCCTCCAGCACGCCCCGCACGTGCTCGCGCAGGGCGACGACGGCGGGGGAGACCCCGTGGACGCGGTGGGCGGCGGCATGGCGGGAAGCGGCGGCCTGCACGATCTCGCGCGCGTGGTCGATGGTCGCGCTCTCGTCGATCGGCGCATGCACGCGGATGGTCTCGAGGTCGAGGAGCTCGACGCCGGGGAGCGCCCGGACGCCCGGATCGACGTTGCGCGGCATGCCGAGGTCCACGATGACCTGCGGGGAGCGGATGCCGGCGCGTGCGACGGCGTGGTCGTCGGCGGTGAGTGCGAACTCGTGCGAGGTGGTGGTGCAGGTGACGACGACGTCGGCGGCCGCGGCCTCGGCGGCGTAGTCCTCGGCCGGCACCACCGTGAGGTGCTCGCGGTGCGCGAACTTCCTGCGTCCGGACCTCGAGTGCACGCGGATGTCGCGCGCCCCCACGTCGCGCAGCGCGGCGAGCGACGCGGCCGCGTAGCGGCCGGTGCCGACCAGGAGCACGCGCGCGTCCTCCCAGCCGTCGAGCCGGGAGCCGGCGAGCTCGACCGCGAGCCGGACGAGCGAGCGCCCCGATTCGCCGAGGCGCGTGCTGTTGCGGACGGCGCGAGAGGCCTCGGTGGCCCGCTGGAACAGCTGCTCGAGCGGCGCGGTGGTGAGACCGTCGCGGCGGGCCGCGTCGAGGGCGCGCCTCACCTGGCCGGCGATCTCGTCCTCGCCGACGGCGACCGAGTCCAGCCCCGCGGCGACCGAGAACAGGTGCTGGGCGACCCGGTGCCCCTGCGCGAAGTCGACGGTGTCCCGCACGGTGCGAAACGGCAGGTCGGCCAGTCCGGACAACTGCTCCATGGCGGCGTCCATCGCGGGCACGGGGGAGGCGTCGTCGAGGTCGAAGTAGGCCTCGAATCGGTTGCACGTGGAGAGCACGACCGCGCCGCGGATCTCGTCGTGGGCGTCCTTCAGCCGCACGGCGACCTCGTCGCCCATCCCCGCCAGGCGCTCCAGGGACTCGAGCGGGGTGGTGCGCTGATGCGCGGTGAGGCAGACGAGCACGTGGGGTTCCGATCGGGGCGGCGGGCCGAGGACGCTCGGCGAACAGGGTTAGTATAACGATTAACTCGATCGAGGAGCCGCATCATCCCTGCACCCGAAGCCCCTGACGCGGGGGTCGCCGTCTCCGGCGCCGCCTCGTCCCATCCGCTGACCGCTCACGACACCGCCTCGTCGCGTCTGCTGCGCGCGCTGCGCGGCGACCGCCCTGCGGTGACGCCGGTGTGGTTCATGCGCCAGGCCGGGCGCTCGCTGCCCGAGTACCGCGCGCTCCGCAGCCGCGGCACGATGATCGAGGCGTGCCTGGACCCGGCCCTCGCGAGCGAGATCACGATGCAGCCGGTGCGCCGCCACGGCGTGGACGCGGCCATCTTCTTCAGCGACATCGTCGTCCCGCTGGCCCTCATCGGCATCGACGTCGAGATCGCCGCGGGGCGCGGCCCGGTCTTCTCCCGGCCGCTGCGCACCGCCGCCGACATCGCCGCAGCCGTCGAGATCGACCCCGCCCTCGTGCGCGAACGCGGCGAGGCGATCGCGGACGCCGTGGGCCGCACGACCGCGATGCTCGCCGAGGAGTCCGAGGCGCGCGGCGAGCCGCTGCCGCTCATCGGGTTCGCAGGCGCCCCCTTCACGCTGGCGGCCTACCTCGTCGAGGGCGGACCGTCGAAGGATCACCTCGCCGCCCGGCGCCTCATCCACGACGACCCCTCGGCGTGGCGCGCCCTCACCGGCTGGCTCGCCGAGGTCACCGGCCAGTTCCTCGCGCTCCAGGTCTCGGCCGGGGCGAGCGCCGCGCAGCTGTTCGACTCCTGGGCCGGTGCGCTGGCCCCGGACGTCTACCGCGCGTCGGTGCTCCCCGCCTCGGCTGCCGCACTGCGGGCGGTGCGCGAGATTCCGCTCCCCGCGGTCGCCGAGGGCGCGGGCATCGACCGCATCCCGCTGATCCACTTCGGCGTGGGCACCGGAGAGCTGCTGGCCGACATGGCCTCGCTCGACATCGACGCGATCGGCGTGGACTACCGGGTGCCGCTGGACGAGGCCCGGCGCCGCGTCGGCCGCGATCTCACCGTGCAGGGCAACCTCGACCCGGCCCTCCTGTTCGCTCCCGAGCCGGTGCGCACGGCGGCGGTGCACCGCGTGCTCGAGGCAGGATCCGCGGCCCGCGCGCACGTGTTCAACCTCGGCCACGGCGTGCCGATGGACGCCGACCCCGACGCCATCGGCGACGTCGTGCGGGCGGTGCACGACTGGCGGATGCCGTGACCGTCGACCTCGTCGTCGTGGGCGCCGGCATCGGCGGCCTGGCGGTCGCGCACGACGCCGCGCGTGCGGGGCTCGATGTGGTGGTGCTCGAAGAGGGCGACCGCACCGGCGGCATGCTCCGCCGCGCCGACCTCGGCGGCGTCGCGATCGACATCGGCGCGGAATCCTTCGCCACGCGCACCACGGGCGTGGCCGACCTCATCGCCGACGCGGGTCTGGGCCTGCGCATCGTGGCGCCCACGGCCGGGGGAGCCCACCTCGCCGCCGTCGGCGACCACGGCGTGCTCCGCGCCCCGCTGCCGCGCCGGACGGTGCTCGGCATCCCCGCCGACCCTCTCGCCGACGACGTCGTGCGGATCCTCGGCGAGGCCGGCGCGCGCCGCGCCGCCGCGGAGGCGGCGATGCCGCCGGGCGGGCGGGAGCTCGCCGAGCCCTCCCTGGCCGACCTCGTCGCCGAGCGGTCCGGACCGGCGCTCCTGCACCGGCTCGTCGATCCGCTCTGCCGCAGCGTGTACTCGGTGCCGGCGGCCGAGGTCCGCCTCTCGCGGCTGCATCCGGCGCTGTGGCGCGCCTTCTGCGACCTCGGATCGCTCACCGCGGCGGCGGCCTCGCTCGCGGCCCCCGAGCGCGCCGGAGCGGCCGTCGGCGGCATCGAGGGCGGGATGTGGCGCCTGGCCGAGGAGCTGCATCGCGCCGCGACGGCACAGGGCGCCGACATCCGCACCGGGGCGCGCGTGCGGCAGATCGCGACGGAGCAGGGACGGGTGTCGGTCGCGGCCGGCGACGCCACGCTCCGCGCGCGGCGCGTGGTGCTCGCCACGGGAACCGCGGCCGCACGGAGCCTGCTCGCGACGCCGGCGGCGGCGCCGCCCGTCGTGCGGGTCGCGGCGGCCCTCGTCCGTGCACCGGCGCTCGATGACGCACCCGTCGGATCCGGCGTCATCGCGGCCGCCGATGTTCCTGGGCAGGCCAAGGCTCTCACCCACGTGACGTCGAAGTGGGAGTGGGTGGCCCAGGCCGTGCCGCCCGGACACCACATCGTGCGCTTCTCGGCCCGCGACGGGGCGTCGCGCCTCGGCACCGCCGCCGACGTCGTCCGCGAGCTCGACGTGCTCGCCGGCGTCGCGCTCGACCCGGCCGACGTCGTCGCCGTCGTCGAGCAGGCGTGGCCGGACGCCGTCGCCGCCCCGCCCGTCGATCCCGCCCGCCGCGCCGCCCTCGCCGCCGACGGCGTGCTGCTGGCGGGCGCCGCCGCCGCAGGCACGGGGCTGGCGTCCGTCGTGCCGCACGCCCGGGAGCTCGCGCGGGCCCTCGTCGCCGAACTGCGGGGGCCCTCGCCGATCGGACCCGGCACCCGGGCGGTGCCGGACCCCCTCGCGGCCGCCGCGACGCTCACCCCGAACACCCCACCGACCTCGAACGACCGGAGGACCGCATGACCGAGGAGAACCTCGTCGGCTACACCCTGTTCGCCGTGCTGACCGCGCCCCGCCCGCGCGCCGGCGCTCCCGACGCCGCGGCGATCGCCGCGCTCGACAGCGAGATCGCCGCGCTCGCCGATGCCGGAGTGACCCTGCGGGGGATCTACGACGTCACGGGCATGCGCGCCGACGCCGACCTCATGGTCTGGCTCCACGGCGACGACGCGGCAGCCCTCCAGAAGGCCCTGCGGGCCCTCCGGCGCACCGATGTCCTCGCCGGGTTCGGGTGCGAGTGGAGCGCCATGGGGGTGCACCGCGAGGCGGAGTTCAACAAGCGGCATGTGCCCGGATACCTCCGCGGCGAGGCGGCGCGGGAATGGCTGTGCCTGTACCCGTTCGTGCGCAGCTACGAGTGGTACCTGCTCCCCGAGGACGAGCGCGCCGCGATGCTGGCCGAGCACGGGAGGAAGGGGGCGCGCTTCACCGACGTGGTGGCCAACACCGTCTCGACCTTCGCGCTCAGCGACTACGAGTGGCTGCTGCCGCTGGAGAGCGACGAGCTGCTGAGCCTCGTCGACCTCATGCGCGACCTGCGGGCCACCGACGCCCGCCGCCACGTGCGCGAAGAGGTGCCCTTCTACACGGGTCGCCGCGTGGCGACCTCCGAGCTCGCGGAGGTGCTGGGCTGATGGCCGAGAACATCGGACGGTCCGTCCCGGAGGGCTTCCGGCCCAAGCCGCCGCGTGCGAGCTCCGCGCCCGCCCTCGGCGAGGGCTGCCGCGTCCCGGCGGCGACGCCCGCGACCTGCGCCGGCGACGCCCACGCGACCACGCCGGTCGCCTACGACGGCGTGCTGCTGCTCGGCTTCGGCGGCCCGGAGGGGCAGGACGACGTCATCCCCTTCCTGCGCAACGTCACCGCCGGCCGCGGGATCCCCGACGAGCGCCTCGAGGAGGTCGCGCACCACTACCGTCACTTCGGCGGCGTGTCGCCCATCAACGACCACAACAGGGAGCTGAAGGCGGCTCTCGACGCGGAGCTCGCCGCGCGCGGGCTGGACCTTCCCGTCTACTGGGGCAACCGGAACTGGATGCCCTACGTCGCCGACGCCCTCCAGGACGCCGCCGACGCGGGGCGCACCCGCCTGCTCGCGATCGCCACGAGCGCGTACTCGTCGTACTCCTCGTGCCGCCAGTACCGCGAGGACCTCGCCGACGCCGTCGAGGCGACGGGGCTCGCGGGCCGCGTCGAGATCGACAAGGTGCGTCAGTTCTTCGATCACCCCGGGTTCGTCGCACCGTTCGTCGACGGGATCCGCGCGGCGGTCGCCGAGCTGGCCGAGCGCGGGATCACCGACCTCGAGCGCGAGGTCGAGGTGCTGTTCTCGACCCATTCGATCCCCGACTCCGATGCGGACCGGTCGGGACCGCCCGAGCGGGAGTTCGGCCCCGGAGGCGCCTACGTCGCCCAGCACCTCGCCGTCGCCGAGCAGATCATGGCGCAGCTGGGGATCGGCAGCGCCTGGCAGCTCGTGTACCAGAGCCGCTCCGGCCCGCCGCAGGTGCCGTGGCTGGAGCCGGACATCAACGACGCGCTCCAGGAGCTTCCCGGTCGTGGCCGACGCGCGGTGCTGATCGTGCCGCTCGGCTTCGTGAGCGATCATATGGAGGTGCTGTGGGACCTCGACACCGAAGCGCTCGAGACGGCCGATGAGCTCGGTCTCGTCGCGCTGCGCACGGCGACGCCGGGCACCCACCCCGCCTATGTCGCGGGGCTGGTCGACCTCATGGAGGAGCGCCTGCGGGGCACCGCGCCGGACAAGCGGCCCCACGTGACCGATCTCGGTCCCTGGTACGACGTGTGCCGCCCGGGCTGCTGCGAGAACAAGCGGCTCGGATTCCAGCCGGCGCTCGCCGGGATCGCCCCGTGACGACGACCACGACTGCTCCCGCCCTCCGGCTGGGCACGCGCGCGAGCGCGCTGGCGACCACCCAGTCCGGGCACGTCGCCGACGCGCTGCGCGCCGCCACCGGCCGCGAGGTCGAGCTCGTCCCGATCACCACCGCCGGTGACGTGCTCACCGGCCCGCTCGCCCAGCTCGGCGGGACCGGCGTGTTCGTCGCCGCCCTCCGGGAGGCGCTCCTGCGCGGGGAGTGCGACCTCGTCGTGCACTCGATGAAGGACCTGCCCACGGGTGCCGTCCCGGGACTGGTAATCGCGGCCGTGCCTCCCCGGGAGGTCCAGCGCGACGTCCTGTGCGCGCGGGACGGGCGCACCCTGCAGACCCTCCCGCACGGGGCCGTCGTCGGCAGCGGGTCGCCCCGCCGCGTCGCGCAGCTGCTCCGGCATCGCCCCGACCTCGTCGTGCGCGGCATCCGCGGCAACGTCGACACGCGTCTGCGCAAGGTCCACGAGGGCGAGTACGACGCGACCGTGCTCGCCGAGGCGGGACTGTCACGACTCGGGCGCACCGACGAGATCACCGACACGTTCGACCTCGCCGCATGGCCGACCTCGGCGGGCCAGGGCGCGCTGGCCGTCGAGGTGCGCGCCGCCGACGCCGAGCTCGCCGCAGCCGTCGGCGTCATCGGCGACGGCTCCTCGACGCTGACCAGTCTCTGGGAGCGCGACGTGCTGCGCCGGCTCGAGGCGGGATGCGCGGCCCCGGTCGGGATCAGCGCCCTCGCCCTCGGGGACGCCGCCGATGCGGCGGCCGGTGGGATCGCCCTCGTGGCGGAGGTGTACGCGCTGGACGGCGCGCGGTCGGTGCGCGTGGCCCGGGAGGTGCCCGCCGCGACGCTCGCCGATGCCGCGGGGCGCGATGCGGCCGCCGCCGACGTGGTGGCCGAGCTCCTGGACGCCGGCGCGGGCGAGCTCGCCGACCTCACGGGGTCGGCGCGGTGACGGCGGGCGGTGCCGCGGGGAGCGGGGGACTTCGCGGTGCGTCCGTGCTCATCCCGCGCGGCGGCGCCTGGGGCGCGCGGGTGCGCGCAGACCTCGAGCGGCGCGGCGCGGAGGGGATCGTGGCGCCCGTCATCGCCTCGGCAGCCCCGCGCGACCTGACCGCGCGGGACCGCGCGTTCGCGGCACTGGCCGCCGGCGAGTACGCCTGGCTGTTCGTCACGAGCGCCGCCGCGGTCGAGCAGCTCGCCCGCCACGGTGTGACGGTGCCGGCGACCACGCAGATCGCCGCCGTGGGATCGGCTACCGCGCGCGCGGTAGCCGACGCCGGAAGCGAGGTGGCGTTCGTGCCGGCCGGGCAGTCGTCGGCGGCCGCACTGACGGCCCAGTGGTGCGCCGGCCGCGATCCGCGTGCGACGGGACGCTGTCTCGTGCTGCGCTCGGACCTCGCGACCTCCGTCGTCTCGGACGAGCTGGAGCTCCGCGGCTTCAGCGTCGACGTCTGCATCGGCTACCGGACGGTCGGGGTCGACCTCGCCCCCGAGGTCCGCGACCGGATCGGATCGGGGGAGGTCGACGTCATCCTCCTCACCTCGCTCAGCGTGGCGCGCGAGCTCCGGCGCCAGATCGGCATCCCGCCCGCCTCCACGCTCGTCGCGTCGATCGGCCCGGGGACGACGCGCGACGCCGCGAAGATCGGCTTCACCGTCGGGCACACCGCCCGCACCCAGAGCGTCGACGCCCTCGTCGCCGAGCTCGACGACTCCCGCATCCCTCTCGCTTCCGCACGAACGGAGACCACCCCATGACCGCGTTCCCCGAGCGGCGCCTGCGCCGCCTGCGCGCCACCCCTGCCCTGCGACGCCTCGTCGCCGAGCACGACCTGACGCCGCGCCGGCTCGTGCTCCCGGTGTTCGTGAAGGAGGGCATCGACGCGCCGCAGCCGATCGCGAGCATGCCCGGTGTCGCCCAGCACCCGCTGGACGGGCTGCCGGCGGTCGTCGAGGCGGCCGCGGCGGCGGGGCTGGGCGGCGTCATGCTGTTCGGCGTGCCCGAGCACCGCGACGCCGTCGGGTCGGGCGCGACGGCACCCGACGGCATCCTCAACCGCGCGATCGCCGTCGCCGCACGGGCCGCCGCAGGGCGCCTCACCGTGCAGGCCGACCTCTGCCTCGACGAGTTCACCGATCACGGCCACTGCGGCCTGCTCGCCGCCGACGGCTCTGTCGACAACGATGCGACGCTCGAGGTCTACGGCCGTATGGCCGTCGCCCAGGCCGCCGCAGGCGCCGACATCCTCGGGCTCTCGGGGATGATGGACGGCCAGGTGGCCGCGGTCCGCGCCGCCCTCGACGCGGCCGGACGCACGGATGTCGCGCTCCTCGCGTACGCCGCCAAGTACGCCTCGGCGTTCTACGGACCGTTCCGCGACGCCGTGGAGTCCACCCTCGACGGAGACCGCCGCACCTATCAGCTCGACGCCGCCAACGGCCGCGAGGGCGTGCAGGAGGCGCTGGTGGACGCCGACGAGGGCGCGGACATCGTGATGGTGAAGCCGGCCGGCCCCTACCTCGACGTCCTCGCACGCGTCGCCGAGGTCTCCCCGGTGCCGGTCTGGGCCTACCAGGTGTCGGGCGAGTACGCCCTGGTCGAGCACGCCGCCGCCGCGGGACTCATCGACCGCCACCGCGCCATCGCCGAGACGCTCATCGGCATCCGCCGCGCGGGCGCCGAGACCATCCTGACCTACTGGGCCATCGAGGTCGCGCAGCGTCTGCGCGGCGGGGAGGAGTCGGCGTGACCGGCAACGAGGAGCTGTTCGCGCGCGCGCAGCGCGTCATCCCGGGGGGCGTCGACTCGCCCGTCCGCGCGTACGGCTCGGTCGGCGGGACGCCGCGGTTCCTGACGTCGGCCGCCGGTGCGTACGTCACCGACGCCGACGGTCGGCGCTACGTCGACCTCGTCGCCAGCTGGGGCCCCGCCCTTCTCGGCCACGCGCACCCGGAGGTCGTGGAGGCGGTGGTGGCCGCCGCGCGCCGCGGACTGTCCTTCGGTGCGCCGACCCCGGCCGAGGCGGAGCTCGCCGAGCTGATCGCCACGCGCGTGCCCGGCGTCGAGAAGGTGCGTCTGGTCTCCACGGGGACCGAGGCCACCATGACCGCCATCCGCCTCGCGCGGGGCGCGACCGGGCGCGATCTCCTCGTGAAGTTCGCCGGCCACTACCACGGCCACTCCGACGGGCTCCTCGCCGCCGCCGGGTCGGGTCTTGCCACCTTCGCCCTCCCGGGCTCGGCCGGCGTGCCCGGGGCGGTCGCCGCGCAGACCCTCGTGGTGCCCTACAACGACCTCGGCGCGCTCGAGCAGGCGTTCGCGGCGCACCCCGGCCGCATCGCCGCCGTCATCACCGAGGCGGCCGCGGCCAACATGGGGGTCGTCCCCCCGGCGCCCGGCTTCACCGCGGCGCTGCGCGATCTGGCGCACCGCGAGGGCGCCCTGCTCATCAGCGACGAGGTGCTCACCGGCTTCCGTGCCGCGGCGGGCGGATACGCCCAGGTCCTGCGCGACGCGGGCGAGCCGGTGGCCGCCGACCTGGTGACGTTCGGCAAGGTGATCGGGGGCGGCCTGCCCGTGGCCGCGGTCGCCGGCCGCGCCGATCTCATGGATCTGCTCGCCCCCCTGGGGCCCGTCTACCAGGCCGGCACGCTCAGCGGGAATCCCGTGGCGGTGGCGGCGGGACTGGCGACGCTGCGCCTGGCCGACGACGCGGTGTACGCGGCGCTGGCCTCGGCCGCCGACACGCTCTCGGGCGCGGTGGCCGACGCGCTCTCGGCCGCCGGCGTGCCGCACGTGGTCCAGCGCGCCGGGACCCTGTTCAGCGTGTTCTTCGGCGCGACGATCGAGGCGGGCGTGCCCGATTACGCGACGGCGCAGCGCCAGGACGCCGCCGCGTACGCGCGGTTCTTCCACGCCATGCTCGATGCCGGCGTGAGCCTGCCGCCCTCCGCGTTCGAGGCGTGGTTCGTGACCGCGGCCCATGACGAGGACGTGCTCTCGCGCGTGATCGACGCGCTGCCCGGCGCCGCACGCGCCGCCGCCGCTGCGGCCTGAGCCCGCTGTCACCGGCGAGCCGACACGCTTGTGCCGAACCGACATCCCGCGTGCGGGCGCAGCCTGTCGGTTCGCGCGGAGCGTGTCGGCTCGGCGGGAGCGCGCCCTAGGCTGGGGGGATGGTCGTCACACTGCTCGGGGCCGCGGAGATCCGCGCGCTCGCCGCCGATCTCGACGTGACGCCGACGAAGAAGCTCGGCCAGAACTTCGTGGTCGACGCGAACACGGTCCGCAAGATCGTGCACGTCGCCCGCGTGACCGCCGATGACCACGTCGTCGAGGTCGGTCCGGGTCTGGGGTCGCTGACGCTCGCGATCCTCGAGACCGGCGCACCCGTCACCGCCGTCGAGATCGACCACCGTCTCGCCGCGCGCCTGGCGCAGACGGCGGCCGCGCACGGCGTCCCCGACGGGGCGCTGTCGGTCATCGCCGCCGACGCGCTGCGCATCACGGAGCTGCCCGGCGAACCCGACGTCCTCGTGGCGAATCTGCCGTACAACGTCAGCGTGCCCGTGCTGCTCCACTTCATGGAGACCTTCGCCGGCATCCGGCGCGGCGTCGTCATGGTCCAGGCCGAGGTCGGCGAGCGCCTCGCCGCCCCCTCGGGGTCGAAGACCTACGGTGCGCCGAGCGTGAAGGCGGCCTGGTACGGGACGTGGCGGCTCGCCGGCACCGTCTCGCGTCAGGTGTTCTGGCCCGTCCCCAACGTCGACAGCGTCCTCGTCGCCTTCGACCGCGACCCGCAGCCCCGCGGCGACGAGGGCGAGCGGCGACGAACTTTCCGGATCGTGGACGCCGCATTCCAGCAGCGCCGCAAGATGCTCCGCCAGGCTCTGGCGGGCGTTCTGGGCGGCACGGCCGCCGAGGCCTCGGCCGTCCTCGAGGCCGCCGGAGTGGCCCCGACCGCGCGCGGCGAAGATCTGACGATCGACGACTTCGTCGCCATCTCGCGCGCGCACGTCATCTGACGTTCCGCGCGCGTTCTCGCGACGTTACGAAACATGCCTGTAACATCTGGCGCATGCCAAACGCCGAGTACCCGGCTCCCGAACGGGTTCTTCTGCACCTCAGCGACACGCACCTGCGCGCGGGTGCGCCACTCCTTTTCGACGCGATCGACGGCAGCGAACGGCTGAGCCGGGCACTGGACGGGATCGAGGCCTCCGGGGTCCGCCCCGACGTGATCGTGTTCACCGGCGACCTCGTCGACCTGGGTGAGCGACGCGCCTACGCCGACCTCCGTGCGCGGGTCGAGCCGTTCGCGCAGCGCGTGGGCGCCGAGGTCGTCTGGGTGATGGGCAACCACGACGAGCGCGCCGCGTTCCGGGCGGAGCTGTGGGACGAGCACGGCGACGATCAGCGCCCCGTCGACAGGGTCGACGAGTTCGACGGCCTTCGCATCGTCACCCTCGACACGAGCGTGCCCGGCCACCATTACGGCGAGGTCGCCGACGAGCAGCTCTCGTGGCTCGCCCGGGTCCTGGCGACCCCCGCGCCCCTGGGCACGGTCCTCGCCATGCACCATCCGCCGGTGCCGAGCGTCCTTGCCCTGGCCGCCAGCGTCGAACTGCGCGACCAGCGCCGCCTCGCCGACGTGCTGCGGGGGACCGACGTGCGCGCCATCATCGCCGGGCACCTTCACTACTCGACGTTCGGGACGTTCGCCGGCATCCCCGTGTCGGTCGCCTCGTCCACCTGCTACGCGCAGGATCTCACCGTCCCGGTCGGCGGGACGCGGCCGCAGGACGGCGCCCAGGCGTTCAACCTCGTGCACGTGTACGACGACACGATCGTCCACGCCGTCGTTCCCGTCGACGTTCCGGTCCCCGTCGAGTACACCGATCCGGGGCGCGCACGCGAACTGCTGGCCGAGGCCGGGGTCACGGGCGTCAGTGTGGCGCGCCGATCCGCTCCGCCGACTCGTCCGGTGCCGGTCCTGCACTGACCTGTGCTGCACCGACCTGTGCAGCACCGACCGGTGAAGCGCTGACCTGCTCCGCGGGCCGCTCCCACGGCGCGCGGACCGGGAACATCCGCTCGAGCGTGTCGCGCACCGTGCGGATGCGCAGCTCCTCGGGCACCTCGGAGGATCCGCCGTCATTGAGGCAGAACATGTCCACGTCGCGCCGCTTCTCGAGCCGCCGCATCTGACGCAGCGACGTCGCGAGCGTCGACTGCACGTAGCGCACGCGAGCCTCCGTCGACACGACGGCACGGCCCGTCATCAGCGCGTAGTAGTGGTACAGGCTGTTGGTGACGGAGATGTCCGTCGCCGAGCGGAAGCGCGACGCCGCGGTGCGGGCGAAGTCTTCGGGGAACTCGCGTTCGAGCTCGCTCAGCACGCTGCGTCGCAGCGGCGTCGCGCAGTGCTCGAGATCGCGCAGGATGGTGCGGCCGAAGCGCTCGTGCAGCAGCGCCCGGTTGACGCGCAGGGCGTTGTCGTGGCCGCTGCGGTGGGGCA
This sequence comes from Microbacterium sp. T2.11-28, assembly GCF_950097975.1. Lineage (GTDB taxonomy): Bacteria > Actinomycetota > Actinomycetes > Actinomycetales > Microbacteriaceae > Microbacterium. The sequence goes on along the minus strand of NZ_CATNHF010000001.1, from coordinate 643,717 downwards.
TCGGCTCTCCCGTGCCGATCCGGATCGGGCACTCGACGAACTTGGACACGCCGCCGGCGGTGAAGAACAGCTCGGGGTCGACGGGGCGCGCGAAGAACATGTCGTCGTTGGAATACAGGAAGTGCTCGGCGAGTCCGTCGATCCGGTGCAGCTGCGCCTCGATCGCGTGCGAGTTGTGGGTGGGCAGCACCGAGGGGTCGGCGAAGAACTCCTCGCTGCGCACGAGCGTGACGCGGGGATCATCGGCCAGCCACGCCGGGCGCGGGGAATCGGTCGCGATGAAGATGCGCCGCACCCACGGGGCGTACATGTGGACGCTCCGCAGGGCGTACCGCAGCTCGTCGACGTGACGGTAGCGCGCCGCGCTCTCGTCGCCCTCGCCGACGACGTATCCCGCCATCTGCGCGGCCCGCTGCCGCTGGAATTCGCTGGACGAACCGTCGACCCACGAGAACACGAGGTCGATCTCGTCGACGACCTCGTCCGGCTGGGGGTCGAACATGCCGTCGAGCGTCCGCCACGACCGTCCGTAGCGGTGCGTCGTCGCCGGTCGCAGATCGTCGGCGGGGAACACGCGGCGCGTCAGCGCGTTCGCCCGGGGAGCGTGCACGAGGTCGCCGTCGCGCCGCCAGAACTCGAGCGCGAAGCCGCACTCCCTGTCGTAGCGGAGCGAACCGGTGCCGCTGATGCGCGGCCGGAACAGCCGGATGGATCGGGCGCCGTCGGCGGCCGCCGACGTCGTCGTGCCGAGATCGGCAGCCAGCGCGAGCGCCGCGCCGGCGGGCTTGGCGTAGAGCGGTTCGCGCTCGCCGAGGGCGCGCAGCGCACCGAGCACGGCGCCCCGCTCGTCGGCGTCGACCACGAGCGCGGGGGAGGTGCGCCCGTGACGGATCAGCGTCGTGGCGATGCCGGCGGCGTCGAGGGCGTCCGCGACCAGGAGCAGGTCGGCCTCGAGTGCCTGGGCGGGTGTCGTGTCGACGTGGCGGAGCCGGAACACGCCGTCGTCGAAGACGACGTCGCCGCGCGCCAGAAGCGTCGACCACGGATGGGGGTGGGGAGGCAGCGCCTGCAGAGCCGTCATGTGCTCCTCTCTCGCCCGCATCGGAGATGCGGTCGTGACCAACCTAGACGGACTGTGTGTCGCCGACGTTTCGCGTTCACCGTGGTCGGGGTGGGAGCGGGTCGCTAGCCTGGGTGAGTGACCGACAACCGCTTCCCGCCGTCCCGTGGCGGAGACCTCCACCGTCCCTACGCCGCGGCCGCCGACCGCTACTCGTCCACCGCGTACCGGCAGGTGGGATCCAGCGGTCTGTACCTGCCGCCGATCTCGCTCGGGCTGTGGTGGAACTTCGGCGACAACTTCCCGTTCGACGGTCAGCGCGCGCTGCTGCGCCACGCCTTCGACCGGGGCATCACGCACTTCGACCTCGCCAACAACTACGGCCCGCCGTACGGCTCCGCGGAGACGAACTTCGGCCGCATGATGCGCGAGGACTTCGCGCCGTACCGCGACGAGCTCATCATCTCCTCCAAGGCCGGCTACGACATGTGGGACGGGCCCTACGGGCAGTGGGGGTCCCGCAAGTACCTGCTGGCCAGCGCCGAGCAGTCCCTGACCCGCATGAGCGTGGACTACGTCGACATCTTCTACTCCCACCGCTTCGACCCGGTGACGCCGCTGGAGGAGACCATCGGTGCGCTGGACACGCTCGTCCGCCAGGGCAAGGCGCTCTACGCGGGCATCTCGTCCTACAGCCCGACCCAGACGGCGGAGGCGGCGGCGATCGCCCGGTCGCTGGGCACGCCCCTCGTGATCCACCAGCCGTCGTACTCGATCCTGGACCGCTGGATCGAGGACGGTCTCACGGGCCTCCTCGCTCAGGAGGGGATGGGCGCGATCGCCTTCGTCCCGCTCGCCCAGGGCCTGCTCACCAGTCGCTACCTCGGCGACGGCACCTCCGAGCGCTCCCAGCAGCGATCGTCGCTGGCCGGCGACCGCCTGACCGACAGCGCGCTGGCGGCGCTGCGCTCGCTCGACGTCATCGCCCGCGAGCGCGGCCAGACCCTCGCGCAGATGGCCCTGCAGTGGGTGCTGCGCGACGGCGTCGTCGCCTCCGCGCTCATCGGCGCCTCGCGTCCCGAGCAGCTCGACGAGAACCTCGCCGCGCTGGACGGTCCCGCCTTCGACGCCGAGGAGCTCGAGCGCATCGACGTGATCGCCGCCGGCATCGACACCCTGTGGGCGCCGACCGAGTGAGCCTCAGCCGCGTCTCCGAGCGCCGGGTGCACGTGCGTGCACCGGGCAAGGTCAACGTCTTCTTCGAGGTCGGCGAGGTGCAGCCCGACGGCTACCACGACGTCGCGTCCGTCTATCAGGCCGTCTCGATGCACGAGGACGTGTGGGCGACGATCTCCGACGACTTCACCATCGCGGTCACGGGCGACGTCGACGTCAGCGGCGTGCCGCTCGACGACCGCAACCTCGCCGTGCGTGCCGCCCGCCTGGTGGCGCGCGAGCTCGGCTGGGACGGCGGCGTGCACCTGGAGGTGCACAAGGGCGTCCCCGTCGCCGGCGGCATGGGCGGCGGGTCGGCCGATGCCGCCGCCGCGCTCGTGGCGGTGAACGAGCTGCTCGACGGGCGGCTGTCGACGGCCGAGCTCCATGCGCTGGGTGCCCAGCTGGGCGCCGATGTCCCGTTCGCCCTCCGCGGCGGCACGGCCGTGGGCACCGGCCGCGGCGACGAGCTCGCGCCCGCCCTCGTGCGCGGGCGCTTCGACTGGGTCTTCGTCACCCACGTGGAGGGGCTGTCCACTCCCGAGGCGTACGCGGGACTGGATGCGCTGCGCGCCGAAGCCGACATCGCCCCGGCACGGGGCGTGCCCGCCGTCGACCCGGCGGTGCTGCACGCGCTGCGCGGAGCAGACCCGACGGCGCTGGCGGCGGCCACGCGCAACGACCTGCAGGAGGTGGCGGTGCGCCGCCGCCCCGAGCTCGGCGCGCTCCTGGACGAGGGCGTGGGACTCGGAGCGCTCGCCGGTCTCGTGTCGGGGTCTGGTCCCACCGTCGCCTTCCTGGCGTCCGACGAGCGGTCGGCCGCCGACCTCGCGCGCAGCCTCGGCGACCGCGGACATGCGGCGACCGCGGCGCACGGCCCCGTCGCCGGCGCGCGCATCTTGACGATCGACTGAGCGGAGAGCCCCGTGACCGACCTCGACACCTCCTTCCACGACGCCCCCCTCGACGCCGAGCTGAGCGCGCAGCTCGCCGCGCAGCGCCTGGACGTGCGCCGTGTCGACGACGCGTCGCGCGCGGAGGTCGACGCCTGGCTCGACGCGGTCTCCCGCGGGTTCCTCGACGGGGAGCGCAACGACACCCAGCGCCAGGCCTTCTTCGACCGGGGCGCCTACCGGCGCAAGCTCGGCGTCTTCGACGCGGATGCGCCGCACCCCGAGGTGCCCGTCGCCACCTTCGCCTCGTGGGGGACCCGGCTGACCGTGCCCGGCGGCGCGGCGACCGCCTGCGCGATCAGCTCCGTCACCGTCGCCCCGACCCACCGCCGTCGCGGTCTCCTGCGGACCCTCATGGCGGGCGAGCTGCGGACGGCGGCGGCGGCCGGCTTCGCCGTCGCGGTCCTCACCGTCAGCGAGTCGGGCATCTACGGCCGCTTCGGGTTCGCACCGGCAGCGTCGGCCGCGCACTGGCGGATCGACGTGCGCCGGGCCGGCTGGCGCGGGCCGGACGCCCCCGAGGCGGGCCGCATCGACTTCATCACCCGCGAGGAGGGACGCGCGCTCGCCGAGGCCCTCCACGACCGGGTGCGGGCCGCGACGCCGGGCGAGATCGACATGCCGGGCGGTCATTGGGACCGCTTCTTCGGCACGCGACCGGACGCCGAGAAGGCGGAGGCCCTCCGCGTCGTGCAGTACCGCTCGCCCGCGGGCGCCGTGGAGGGCCTCGCGCTCTACCGCGTCGCCGAGAACCACGACGACTTCGCCGCGTCCACGATCGACCTCGACCTGCTCCTGGCGGCCACCGACGCCGCCTACTCCGGGCTCTGGCGGTTCTTCCTCTCGATGGACCTCATCGGCACCATCCGTGCCGGGGAGCTGTCGGTGGACGAGCCGCTGTGGTGGATGATCGCCGACCAGCGTGCGGCGACCATCACCGTGCGCGACCACCAGTACGTGCGGGTGCTCGACCCCGCAGCAGCACTCGAGGCGCGGTGCTACGCCGTGGCCGACGAGATCGTGCTGGAGATCGACGATCCGCTCGGGATCGCCACAGGTCCGGTGGTCCTTCGGACGGAGCCGGACGGCACGGCACGCGTGCTCGACGCGGGCGCGGCCGGCGACGACCCGCTCCGCGTCCGTCTCGGCGTGGCGGAGCTGTCGGCGATCCTCCTCGGCGGCGTCTCGCCGTCCACCCTGGCCCGCGCGGGGCGCCTGCACACCGACGACCCGTCCCGGGTCACCCGCCTGTTCGCCGGCACGCAGGCGCCGAGCCTCGGCTTCTGGTACTGACGCACCTCCGGTCCGGGCGACGAGGGCGGTCGCCCGGGAGCCGTGCGGCGCGGGGGAGGCTCGGCACCGCCTAGCCTGGAAGGCGACATGGCACATCTTCTCGGGGCCGAGGCCCTCCATCTCGAATACCCCACCAAGGTCGTCTTCGACGGCGTCTCGCTGGGGGTCGACGAGGGCGACCGCATCGGCATCGTCGGCCGCAACGGCGACGGAAAGTCGAGCCTCATGGCGATGCTGGCCGGTCGGCGCGAACCGGACTCCGGTCGCGTCACCGTGCGCGGAGGCGTGCGGATCGGCATGCTGGATCAGGCCGACGTGCTCTCCGACGACCTCACGGTGGCCGAGGCCGTCGTCGGCGACCGGCCGGAGCACGAGTGGGCGGGCGATGCTGCGGTCCGCGACGTCATCTCGGGCCTCGTCGGAGACCTCGACTGGCACGGGACGCTCGCCGGCCTCTCCGGCGGCCAGCGCCGCCGCGTGGCGCTGGCGGCCCTCCTGGCCGGCGACTGGGACGTGCTCGCGCTCGACGAGCCGACCAACCACCTCGACGTCGAGGCCGTCGCATGGCTGGCCGAGCACCTGAAGCGCCGCTGGTCGCCGAGCGCCGGTGCGCTGCTCGTCGTCACGCACGACCGCTGGTTCCTCGACGAGGTCTGCACGCGCACGTGGGAGGTGCACGACCGCATCGTCGACCCGTTCGAGGGCGGCTACGCGGCCTACATCCTCCAGCGGGTGGAGCGCGACCGTCAGGCGGCCTCGATCGAGGCGCGCCGCCAGAACCTCGCCCGCAAGGAACTCGCCTGGCTGCGCCGCGGCGCGCCGGCGCGCACCGCGAAGCCGAAGTTCCGCATCGACGCGGCCAACGCGCTGATCGCCGACGTCCCCGAGCTGCGGGACCGCGTCTCGCTCCAGTCGCTGGCCGTCGCCCGGCTCGGCAAGGACGTGGTGGACCTCCTCGACGCGGGAGTGGCGTATCCCACCGACACGGGCGGGACCAGGGAGGTGCTGCGCGACGTGGAGTGGCGGATCGCCCCGGGGGAGCGGACCGGCATCCTCGGCGTCAACGGCGCCGGCAAATCGACGCTCCTGGGGCTGGTCGCCGGGACCGTCGAGCCGACGAGCGGTCGCGTCAAGCGCGGCAAGACGGTGCGCGTGGCCACACTCACCCAGCGGATGGACGAGCTCGACCCCCACCTCGACGAGCCCGTGCGCGTCGTCGTCGGACGGCTGCGCACCACCTACGAGTTCGGCACGGGATCCAAGGCGCAGGAGCTCACCCCCGGTCAGCTCCTGGAGCGCATGGGCTTCTCGTCGGCGCAGCTCTCGACGCCGGTGAAGGACCTCTCGGGCGGGCAGAAGCGCCGCCTGCAGCTCCTCCTGATCCTCCTCGATCAGCCCAATGTCCTCATCCTCGACGAGCCCACGAACGACCTCGACACCGACATGCTGGCCGCGATCGAGGAGCTCCTGGACGCCTGGGCGGGCACGCTGCTGGTGGTCAGCCACGACCGCTACTTCATGGAGCGCGTCACCGACCAGCAGTACGCCGTGATGAACGGGCACCTGCGACACCTCCCCGGCGGCATCGACGAGTACGTGCGGCTGCGGCGCGCGCAGCAGGCGGGCGGCGTGCCCGACGGCATCCCGGCCGCGGCGGCGGCCACCCCCCACGGGACCGCCGCGCCGGCGGCACCCGAACTGGCGGGGGCCGACCGCCGGTCCGCGCAGAAGGAGCTGCAGGCGCTCGAGCGTCGGCTGTCGAAGCTCACCGCGCAGGTCGACGCCGATCGCACGGCGCTCGCCGACCACGACCAGTCGGACTACGTGGGCATCGGCGAGAAGATGCGGGCGATCGGCGCCGTCGACGAGGAGATCGCGGCGCTCGAGGAGCGATGGCTGGAGCTGTCGGAGCAGCTGGAGTCCTGAGTCGCCGGCGTTCCCCGCGCCGCTGGAAGCTGGGCTGCTGAGCCTCAGCGCGAGGCGTCGAAGCCGAGGCTGAGCTTGCGCAGGAGCCCCGCGAGCCGCTCGCGGTCGTTGCGGGAGAGCATCGCCAGCAGCAGGGCCTCGGCGTCGACGAGGCGGGTGATGGCCGCGTCGACACGGGTGCGGCCGTCGTCGGTGAGGGTGACGAGCACGCTCCTGCCATCGGCGGGGTCGGCCTCGCGCCGCACGAGGCGGCGGCCGACGAGGCGATCGATGCGGTTGGTCATCGTTCCGCTCGAGACGAGCGTCTGCTGCAGCAGCTGCTTGGGACTGAGCTGGAAGGGCTCTCCCGCGCGGCGCAGCGCGGAGAGCACGTCCCACTCCCAGGGCTCGAGCTCGCTGCGCCGGAAGGCCTCGCGCCGCGCGCGGTCGAGGTGGCGGGAGAGGCGGTCGACGCGCGACAGCACCTCCAGCGGGGAGAAGTCGAGATCGGGACGCTGGGTCATCCACGCGTCGACGATGCGGTCGACCTCGTCGTGCTCGGGGGTCACTCCGTCATTATCGCGGTTCGCTCGCGGGCGTGCGGCGTCGTGCGCCGGCCGACCGGGATCGGTGGCCCTGTTACCGGTCTCAGTTCGGTAACGAATGCGGGAGAGCCCTTTCCGGCGTCGGAGTCGCCGGGGAGACTGTGACCGGTAACAGTAGGGTGACGCCCGTCGCGCGCGCCGCGATGCGCACCTGGATCGAAGGAGATCTCTGTCATGTCGCACCCCCACCCCCGCCCCGCTCGCGACGCCCGCCGGCGCATCGTCGCCGTCTCCGCCGTCGTGGCCGTCGGCACCGCCCTGCTGAGCGCGCCCGCCGCCCGGGCCGACGACGGCCCCGTCGAGGCGGGCATCGTCGTCCAGAAGGTCGAGAACCTGCCCGACGGCTTCCGCAGCGGCGTCGACGTCTCCTCGGTCCTCTCGCTGGAGGAGTCCGGGGTCGTGTTCCGCGACGAGGCGGGGGAGCCCGCCGACCTCTTCGAGGTCCTCGCCGACCATGGCATCACCGACGTCCGGGTGCGGGTGTGGAACGACCCGTTCGACGCCGAGGGCAACGGCTACGGCGGCGGCGACGTGGACGTCGCGCGCGCGGTGGAGATCGGCGAACGCGCGACGGCCGCCGGGCTCAGCGTGCTGGTGGACTTCCACTACTCGGACTTCTGGGCCGATCCGGCCAAGCAGAAGGCGCCGAAGGCCTGGGCCGCGCTGAGCGTCGCCGAGAAGGCCGTCGCCGTGGAGGAGTACACGACGGCGGCACTCGAGGAGTTCGCCGCGGCCGGAGTCGACGTGGAGATGGTCCAGGTCGGCAACGAGACCAACAACGGCGTCGCCGGGGTCACCGGGTGGACGGGCATGACGCAGATCTTCGCCGCCGGCTCGGCCGCGGTGCGCAGCGTCTTCCCCGACGCACTCGTCGCCCTGCACTTCACGAATCCCGAGACCTCGGGCCGGTACGCCGGCTACGCGGCGAACCTCGACGCCGCCGGGGTGGACTACGACGTGTTCGCGTCGTCGTACTACCCGTACTGGCACGGCTCGCTCGGCAATCTCACCGCCGTGCTCTCGCACGTCGCCGACACGTACGGGAAGAAGGTCATGGTCGCCGAGACCAGCTGGGCATCGACCCTCGAGGACGGCGACGGACACGGCAACACGATCGATCTCGCGTCCGAGGCCACCCAGTACCCGATCAGCGTGCAGGGGCAGGCCACGGCCGTCCGCGACGTCGTCCAGGCCGTCGCCGACGTCGGCGATGCCGGCATCGGCGTCTTCTACTGGGAGCCCGCCTGGCTGCCGGTGGGACCGCCGTCGGAGCTCGCCCAGAACCGGGCGCTCTGGGAGCGCGACGGGTCGGGATGGGCGTCGAGCTACGCCGCCGAGTACGACCCCGACGACGCGGGCGAGTGGTACGGCGGCTCGGCGTGGGACAACCAGGCGCTCTTCGCCTTCGACGGCACGCCGCTGGAGTCCCTCCGCGTGTTCTCCTACGCGCGCACGGGAGCGATCGCCCCGCGCGAGGTGACCGCGGTCGAGCAGCCGGCGCTCACCGTCGCCGACGGCGCGGACATCGCGCTCCCGGTGACCGTGACGATCACTTACAACGACGGCACCACCGAGGCGGAGGCGGTCACGTGGTCCGCCGCGGCCGAGTACATCTCCGGTCCCGGCGTGTACCGGATCGCGGGCGAGACGGCGTCCGGTCGCACGACCACGGCGACCGTCACGGTGACCGCCGTCAACCTCCTGCGCAACGCCGGCTTCGAGGAGGCGGACGTCTCGATGTGGACGCGCACCGGCACCGCTCTGACGCTGCGGGCGACCGACGATCCCCGGTCGGGGACGCGGTCGGCCCACTTCTACTCCGGCTCCGCCTTCAGCTACACGCTGACGCAGCGCGTCACCGGCCTTCCCGCCGGCTCGTACACGGCGTCGGCCTCGCTGCAGGGCGACGGCGAGAACGCGTCGAGCGACGTGCGGATCACCCTCGCTGCCGCAGGCGGGGCGGAGGCCTCCGCGCCGTTCGAGCTGAACGGCTGGCGCAACTGGTCGACGCCGGTCACCGAGCCGGTCGCCGTCGCGGCGGGCGGCACGGCGACGGTGACGATCTCGGCCACGCTGCCGGCCGGCGCCTGGGGGACCATCGACGACGTCGTCCTCACGCGCGAGGCGGCCGGGGCCGACACGTCGGCTCTGGCGGACCTCGTCGATCGCTCGGAGGCTCTCGACCGGGAGGCGGTGACGGCGGAGTCGCTCGTCGCGCTCGATGCGGCCCTCGAGATCGCGGACGTCGTCCTGGGGTCCGCGGCGCCGTCGCAGGCCAAGGTCGACGCCGCCCTCGCGGCGCTGGAGGCCGCCTGGGCCGCGCTGGAGCTCGTGGGCGAGGAGCCCGCACCGACCGTGCTGCCGGTGACGCTGACGGTCGTCGAGGGATCCCCGATCGCGCTTCCGGCGACGGTGCAGGTGCGGCGCTGGAACGGCGTCCGCGCCGACCAGGACGTCGAGTGGTCCGCGGCCGTCGACGCGATCGCGGGATCGGGGCGTTACGAGATCCCGGGCACGACCGAGGCCGGCCTCGCCGCCGCGGCGACGGTGACCGTGACGCCGCGGCAGTGGGTCGCGAACCCCGGGTTCGAATCCACGGACGTCTCGATGTGGAGCGTGACCGGCAGCGGCGCCGGCATCGGCGCGACGGCCGACGCCGCCGCGGGCGGCCGTGCTGTGAGCTTCTGGCTCGACACGGCGTACGCGTTCGCGGTCACGCAGCGGATCTCGGGCGTGGCACCGGGCACGTACACGCTCTCCGCGACGGTCCAGGGCGACGGCGAGAGCCCTGCCGACACCGCCACCCTGCGGGCGACGAGCGCGGCGGGAACGGTGTCGGCACCCCTCGAGCTGGCCGGCTGGCAGGCGTGGCGCACCGCGACCACTCCGCTGGTCGCCGTGGGCGCCGACGGGGTCCTGACGGTGTCGGCGTCGTTCTCCCTGTCGGCGGGCGCGTGGGGCACGATCGACGAGATCCGCCTCACCCGCGCCGGCGAGCGGATCGACACGGGCGCTCTCGCGGCGCGGGCCGACGACCTCGCCGCCCTCGACCTCGCGGACTACACCGCCTGGTCGTCCGCCTCGCTGCCCGACGCCGTCGCGCGTGCGCGTGTCGTCGCGGCTGCGGACTGGCCGACCGCGACGGCCGTCGCGGCGGCGCGGGCCGCGCTCGACGACGCCGCTGCCCGGCTCGTGCGCCGCGACGCCGACGAGGCCACCGCGGCTCCGGCGCGGGGAGTGCTCTCGCACGACAACGGCTGGGACACCGGCCTCCTCGACGGCGACTACACGGTGAAGATGAACCTGTGGTGGGGGCAGAACGCCTCGTCGCTGCGGCTGTACGAGAACGGCGCTCTCCTCGCGACCGTGCCGCTCACGGCCCGCGGGACAGCGGCGCAGTACGCCGCGGTGCCCGTCTCCGGGCGCGCGAACGGCACCTACCGGTACAGCGCGGTGCTGTCCAACACGCAGGGGGAGACGACCCTGGCCCCCATCACGGTGAGCGTCACCGCCGCCGCCCCGGGCAAGCCGGTGCTCAGCCACGACAACCACGACGGCGACGGCCGCTACACCGTGACGGCGAACATGTGGTGGGGGACCAACGCGACCTCGTTCCGGTTCTTCCAGGACGGCGCGCTCGTGAAGGAGGGCGCGCTGACCGCGCGCACCCCCGCGGCCCAGCAGGCGTCGCTCGCCGTGACCGCGGCCGCCAAGGGGACCCACGTCTACCGCGTCGAGTTCGTGAACGCCGCCGGGACGACCACGAGCGCCGATCTGACGGTGCGCGTGACGAAGTAGGCGGCGGGCTCGGCGACCCCGCTCCCGCGCCCGGGCGAGCGGGGTCGCCCGTGGCAGACTTGACGTGCGGCCCCGCTCCGGCGGACCACGTGGGCACCACGTGCGGACCCGGGTGGCCGTGGTCCGCCGTGGTGTAATGGCAGCACGACAGCCTTTGGAGCTGTGAGGTCCAGGTTCGAGTCCTGGCGGCGGAGCATGACGCAGAACACTCTCGATCCCGCTCTGGCCGTGGTGATCCTCGCGGCCGGGCAGGGTACGCGCATGCGCTCCTCCCTGCCGAAGGTCCTCCACCGCATCGGCGGGCGCCCGCTCGTGGGGCACGTGCTCGACACCGCGCGCGACCTCGCCCCGGCCCATGTCCTCGTCGTCGTGCGGCACGAGCGCGATCAGGTGGCAGACGCCGTGCTCGGCGTCTCGCCGGAGGTCGTCGTCGTCGATCAGGACGAGGTCCCCGGAACCGGTCGCGCGGTCGAGATCGCGCTGGAGCACCTGCCCGGCTTCGAGGGCGATGTCCTCGTGCTGAGCGGCGACGTGCCGCTCCTCGACGCCGACACCCTCACCGCGTTCGTGCGCGAGCACCGCGCCGGGGCCGCGGCGGCGACGCTCATGAGCGCCCTGGTCGACGACCCCACCGGATACGGACGCATCATCCGCGACGAGGCGGACGCCGTCGCCCGCATCGCCGAGCAGAAGGACGCCACCTCCGACGAGGCCGCCGTCCGCGAGATCAACGCGGGCGTGTACGTCTTCCGGGCCGCGGAGCTGCGCACGCAGCTCTCGCGGGTCGGCACCGACAACGCGCAGGGCGAGAAGTACCTCACCGATGTGATCGGACTGCTGCGCGCCGACGGCCGGGGCGTCGCGGCCTCCGTCGTCGCCGACGTGTCGCTGACGCTGGGCGTGAACGATCGGGCGCAGCTGGCCGAGGCGGGGCGCCTGCTGAACGCCCGCACGGTCCGGCGCTGGCAGCTCGCCGGAGTGACGGTGCAGGACCCGGCCACCACCTGGATCGACGTCACCGCCACCCTCGCCCCCGACGTCACGGTGCTGCCGAACACGCACATCCTGCGCGCGACGGCGATCGCCTCGGGGGCGGTCGTCGGACCCGACACGACGCTCGAGGACTGCGAAGTGGGGGAGGGTGCGGTCGTCCGACGGACAGATGCGACGCTGGCCGTCATCGGCGCGGGCGCCACCGTCGGTCCCTTCGCCTATCTCCGTCCCGGCACGCAGCTGGCCGCGCACGGCAAGATCGGCACGTTCGTGGAGACGAAGAACTCCACGATCGGCGAGGGCAGCAAGGTCCCGCACCTGTCCTACATCGGGGACACCACGATCGGTCGCGGCGTCAACCTCGGCGCCGGCGCGATCACCGCCAACTACGACGACCTGACCAAGCACCGCACCGAGATCGGCGACGAGGTCCACTCGGGCTCGCACAACGTGTTCGTCGCGCCCGTTAGGATCGGAGATGGCGCCAAGACCGGCGCCGGCGCGGTCATCCGCAAGGACGTCCCCGCCGGAGCGCTGGCTTTGAGCGTGACCCCTCAGCGCAACGTCGAGGGGTGGGTCGAGAACCACCGACCGGGCACCGCGGCGGCAGCAGCCGCCGCACGTGCACGGTCCGCACAGGAAGCGGACGATGGCGCGCAAGAAGAAGGCGACTGAGATCGAGCGGGACGACATCGCCCCCGGACTCGTCGTCAAGACGAAGAAGCGGCTCGTCGTCGCGGCGGGCAGCTCTCACCCCGAGCTCGCGCAGCAGGTCGCCGACGAGCTCGGCTCGTCGCTGGTCCCTACCGAGCACCGCACCTTCGCCTCGGGCGAGATCCTCACGCGGTTCGAGGTGTCGATCCGCGGCTGCGACATCTTCCTCATCCAGTCCTTCGGCCCGCCGGTCAACGAGTGGCTCATGGAGCTGCTCATCATGCTCGACGCCGCCAAGCGCGCGTCGGCCAAGCGCATCTCGGTGGTCGCGCCGTACTACCCCTACTCGCGACAGGACAAGAAGGGGCGCGGGCGCGAGCCGATCAGCGCCCGGCTCGTCGCGGACCTCCTCAAGACCGCCGGCGCCGACCGCGTGATGAGCGTGGATCTGCACGCCGCCCAGATCCAGGGCTTCTTCGACGGACCCGTCGACCACCTGTTCGCCAAGCCGGTGCTGCTCGACTACTTCGAGAAGAGCCTGTCGCCGGAAGACCGCGCGAAGCTCACGGTCGTGTCTCCCGACACCGGACGCGTGCGCGTGGCCGACACGTGGTCCGACAGCCTCGACGCACCGCTGGCGATCATCCACAAGCGCCGCGATCCGAACGTGGCCAATCAGGTGACGGTCAACGACATCGTCGGCAACGTGGCGGGGCGGGTGTGCCTGCTCGTCGACGACATGATCGACACCGGCGGCACGATCGTCAAGGCCGCGCAGGCGCTGAAGAACGACGGCGCCGAGCGCGTCATCGTCGCCGCCACCCACGCCATCTTCAGCGACCCCGCGAGCACGCGCCTGCAGGATCCGGCCATCGACGAGGTCGTGGTGACCGACACGGTGCCGCTGCCGCCCGAGAAGATCTTCCCCGGCCTCACCATCCTCCCGATCGCGCCGCTGCTGGCCCGCGCGATCAAGGAGGTCTTCGAGGACGGCTCGGTCACGAGCATGTTCGACGGCGCCGCGTAGGAGTTCCGAGATGGTCTCACCGCTCACCGAGGCCGATCTGGACGTCGCGCGCCCCTTCGCGCGCAGCGTGGACGACGTGGCGGCACAGCTGCGCACCGACGCCGGCGGCCTCACCGCCGACGACGCGGCCGCCCGGCTCGCGGTCGCCGGCCGCAACTTGCTCCCGGAGCCCGCGCGCACGCCGGCGTGGCTGCGGTTCCTCGGTCACTTCAACGACACGCTGATCTACATCCTGCTGGGAGCGGCGGCGATCAAGGCGATCATGGCCGACTGGCTCGACTTCTGGGTCATCATGGCGGTCGCGATCATCAACGCCGTCATCGGCTTCCTTCAAGAGGGACGCGCAGAGAAGGCGCTGGCCGGCATCCGCGGCATGCTCTCCTCCGATGCCCAGGCGCGCAGGGACGGTCGCTGGGCGACGATCGCGGCCGCCGACCTCGTCCCCGGCGACGTCGTGCGACTCGCGCCCGGAGACAAGGTGCCCGCCGACGTCCGCCTCATCGAGACCCATCAGCTGCGCATCGAGGAGGCGGCGCTCACCGGCGAATCCGTGCCGTCGTCGAAGGCGACCTCGCCGGTCGCCGAGGACGCCGGCGTCGGGGACCGTGCGTCGATGGCGTTCTCGGGCACGATCGTGTCCGCCGGGCAGGGCCGCGGGATCGTCACGGCCACCGGCGCGTCGACCGAGATCGGCCGCATCCAGACGCTGGTCGGCGAGGCGGGGTCGCTCCAGACGCCGCTGACGAAGCAGCTCGCCCAGTTCGGCAAGGTGCTCACCCTCGTCATCCTCGGGATGGCGGTGCTCATGATGCTCATCGGGCGCTTCGTCCACCGCATGCCCGTGGGCGAGCTCGTCTCGGCGACGATCGGCTTCGCGGTCGCGGCGATCCCCGAGGGCCTGCCCGCTCTCGTCACCATCACCCTCGCGATCGGCGTGCAGCAGATGGCGCGCCGCAACGCGATCACCCGCAAGCTCCCCGCCGTCGAGGCGCTCGGGTCGGTGACCACGGTGTGCTCCGACAAGACGGGCACGCTCACCCGGAACGAGATGACCGTGCGGCGGCTGATCACCCCCGTCGGGCGGTACTCCGCAGCGGGACTCGGCTACGACCCCGACGGTGCGATCACCCCCGAGGGCGGCGACGGGCCAGCCGGCGGAGGGGACGCGGGCACGGCCCAGGCGGGCGCGCTCGGGGGCGACGTGCGCGCGCTCCTGGCCGTCGCCGACCTGTGCAACGACGCCCACATCGTCCGCGCGGAGGACGGATCGGGCTGGACGCTGGTGGGGGAGCCGACCGAGGGCGCGCTGAAGGTCGTCGCGATGAAGGGCGGCGTGCGACCGGAGTCCCGGCCGCGCCGCATCGGCGTCGTCCCGTTCGACTCGGCGAACAAGTTCATGGCGACCCTCAACGAGTCCGCCGACGGCGCCCGGGCGATCCTCGTCAAGGGGGCCCCGGACCGGCTCCTCGATCGCTCGCTCACCCAGCGGGGCACGGCCGGCAGCGAACCTCTCGACCGCGTCTTCTGGGAGAGCGCGATCGACGAGCTCAGCGGCGAGGGGCTGCGGGTGCTCGCGGCCGCCCGCACGCCCACCCGCTCGGACCGGCTGGACATCGACGACCTGGTGGACCTCGAGTTCCTCGGGCTCTGGGGGATCCTCGACCCGCCGCGCCCCGAGGCCATCACCGCGATCGCCGACTGCCACCGCGCCGGCATCCGGGTGAAGATGATCACGGGCGACCACGCGGGGACGGCCCTCGCGATCAGCCGGGAGATGGGGCTCGCCTCCGGCGACGACGTGCACGTGCTCACCGGCGCCGAGCTGGAGGCCATGAGCCAGGAGCAGCTGAAGGCCGTCGCCCGCGACGTCGACGTCTACGCGCGCACGAGCCCCGAGCACAAGATCCGCATCGTCCGGGCGCTGCAGGCGCACGGCGAAGTCGTCGCGATGACCGGCGACGGGGTGAACGACGCCCCCGCGCTGACGCGCGCCGACGTCGGCGTGGCGATGGGCATCAAGGGCACGGAGGCGACGAAGGAGGCGGCGGAGATCGTCCTGGCCGACGACAACTTCGCCACGATCCGCAGCGCCATCCGCGAGGGGCGGCGCATCTACGACAATCTGCGCAAGTCGGTGGTCTTCCTGCTGCCGACCAACGGCGCGCAGTCGCTCGTGATCCTCGTCGCGATCGTGTTCGGGCTCACGCTGCCGCTCACCCCGGTCCAGGTGCTGTGGGTCAACATGGTGACCGCGGTGACCCTGTCGCTCGCGCTCGCCTACGAGCCGGCGGAGAAGGGCATCATGGATCGCCCGCCGCGAGCAGCCGGCGGCACGCTCATCAACGCGCGCGAGCTCGGATTCGTGCTCATCGTGTCGCTCCTCATCGGTGGTGCGACCCTCGCGGTGTTCTGGCTCGCCACGGCCGGAGGCGCCCCCGTCGAGGTCGCACGCACCCAGGCGGTGGCGATGCTCGCGCTCGGGCAGCTCGCCTACCTGCTCAACTGCCGCTTCCTCGGGCGCTCGAGCTTCACGGTCGACGTGCTGCGCGGCAACCCCGTCGTATGGTGGTCGGCTGCGGCGCTGATCGCCCTGCAGCTCGTCTACACCTATGTGCCGTTCATGAACGGCCTGTTCGGATCGAGCCCGTTGAGCGTGACCGGCTGGATCGCTCCCGTCGTCCTGTCCGTCGTGATCTTCGTGGCCGTCGAGGGGCTGAAGGCGCTGCGTCGACGCACCGCGTGACGGTCGTCTCCCTGGCGTCCGGGAGGTGGCGTTTCCTCCCCAGGTGGGGTGCCGGCGGGGTTGTCCACAGGAAGCGGCCCTGACCGGGGCTTTGTGGGTGTCGGTGTCGGTGCCTCCGAGAAGGATGGGGGCATGACGAACACCGGATCACTCGCGGCGGACCTTCACGCCGTGGATGCGGTGGTGGATGAGCTCGTCGAGATCCGACGCGGGATGGCGGCGCTGCAGGCCCGTGAGGCGGCGGTGCTGGCGCGGGCGGTGGCGGTGGTGCGGGCGCAGGAGGACGTGCCGGGACCGTCGGGGGTGCGGGATGTCCCGCTGCGGGGTCGATGGCGGCGCAGCTCGGCGCCGCGCTGCGAGTGTCGGATCGGACGGTGCAGCGGCAGCTGTCCGACGCGGTGGTGCTGACGGAGCGGTTCCCCGCGGCGTGGGCCGCTCTCGCTGCCGGGGACGTCTCGCGGGCGCACGTGCGGGTGATCGTCGAGGCGGGGCAGCCGATCGACGACGACGAGGCCCGCGCCGTGTTCGAGGAGGCCGTCTTGGAGGTGGCCCGGCGGGAGACGCCCGGACGGTTGCGGCCGGCGGTGCGGCTGCTCGCAGCGCGACTGCATCCGCTGCCGTTCGCGGAGCGGCACGCCGTGGCGGCGAAGGGGCGGTCGGTGTGGGTGCGGGACCTCGACGACGGGATGGCGGAACTGATCGCGACGCTGCCGGCGCATCTGGCGCACGGGATCCGCGACCGCCTCGACCGGTACGCCCGGCGGGTCATCGACGGGCGCCGTGGTGCAAGTGATGATGCGGCCGTCGAGGCGATGTTGCTGGATGAGCCCACGGTGCACGACATCCGCGGGATCGATGAGGTCCGTGCCGACGTGTTCGCGGATCTCCTGTTGACCGGGCACGCGACGCCCGAGGTCTCGAACGCGTCGATCCCCGAGACGCACGCGATCGTCGCGCACGTGCAGATCAGCGTCCCGGTACTCACCGTGCTCGGTGCCGACACCACCCCGGCGGAGCTGACCGGCCACGCCCCGATCGACACAGCTACGGCATTGCGGCTGGCGGGCACCGCTACCGGGTGGGACCGGGTCCTCACCCACCCCGTCACCGGAACCGTGGTCGCGGTGGACCGGTACCGGCCGTCCGACCAGTTGAAGCGGGCGCTGCGGGTGCGGGACGAGCACTGCCGATTCCCGGGCTGCCGGATCCCGGTGCGAAGGTGCGACATCGACCACACCACCGCCCGCGAACACGACGGCCCCACCGAGCTCACCAACCTCGCGCACCTGTGCCGCCGGCACCACACGCTGAAACACCACTCCGCCTGGCGGGTGAGACAGACCCCCGACGGGGTGCTGCACTGGACCAGCCCCACCGGCAGGCACTACCCCGACCGACCTGCACGGACCCTCGTCTTCGTTCCCGACCCGGACCCCGGCCTCACCACCGACTCTGGCAGCGGCCTCGACACCTACCCCGGCACCGGCCCCGACCCTGGCACCGGCCCCGACGCAGCCCGCCGGCCTGGGCCGCCGGCATCGCCGCCGGGGCACCGTCCTGAACCGCCGTTCTGACGCATCCCGGCTCACTGCAAACGCATAGCCTCCACGAAGCTCCCTGCTGTGTCGGCGCCGCTAGCGTTGTCCATGCCCCCGGATCCGCCGGATCGGCCGGATACACCGGATGCGGTGGGGCACGACAGAAGGAGGACCAGTCATGATCCGCACCACCGCCGTTCCCCGCCAGCTGCGCGTCGGCGCCGCCGCGGCGTCCGTTCTGGGCATCGCCGTGCTCGCCGGCTGCGCCGGGACCACGTCCGCGAACACCGACGCCGGCAGCGGCGCCTCGAGCACCGACCAGGCTGCCGACACAACCGACACCGGCTCGTCGAGCGGGTCCGTCGCCTACACCGACGGCACCTACACGGCCGACGGCTCGTATGCGACCCCCGAGTCGGTGGAGACCATCAGCGTCACCGTCACGCTCGCCGACGACATCATCACGGCCGTCGAGGTGACGGGCAACCCCACCAAGAGCGAGTCCGAGCAGTACCAGTCGCAGTTCATCGGCGGCATCCAGGACGCCGTGGTCGGCAAGGACATCGACGAGATCTCGGTCTCCCGCGTGGCGGGCTCCTCCCTCACCAGCGGCGGCTTCAACGAGGCGATCGACGCGATCAAGGCCGAAGCGGCCGCCTGATGACCGCGGGCGCCGACACGCGGTGGACCTTCTCCGCGATCGGCACTGCATGGGAGATCCAGACGGCGACGCCGCTTCCCGCGGCGATCCGTGAGTCGGTGAGGGATCTCATCGACGCCTTCGACCGCGACTGGTCCCGCTTCCGCGAGGATTCGCTCGTGACGACGCTGGCACGGGGCGGCGGTGCCGTCCCCACGCCGCCCGACGCGGCCGCGATGCTCGATGCCTATGCGGAGCTGTCGGCCGCCACCGCCGGTGCGGTCAACCCGCTCGTGGGCGACGCGCTGGCCGGGCGCGGATACGACCCCGGCTACGGCTTCATCGACCACGGCGCGCGCCCGGCGCCGGGGGACTGGACCAGCCGCCTCGAGTGGTCCGGCGGACGACTCGGCCTGTCGTCGCCGGCGATGATCGACGTGGGCGCGCTCGGGAAGGGACGCCTCGTCGATCGCGTGCTCGCCGAGATCGCCCCTTGGGTCGACGGCCGAGTCGTCGTCGACGCCAGCGGCGACCTCGCCGTGCGCGGCGGGCCCGAGCGGGTCGGCCTCGAGCACCCCTACGATCCGCGTCGGGCGATCGGGGTCTGGGAGGTCACCGACGCCGCCCTCTGCGCCTCGGCGACCAATCGGCGCGCGTGGGGCGACGGACTGCACCACGTCCTCGACGCCCGCACCGGGCAGCCGGTGCGCACCGTCGCGGCGACCTGGGCGCTGGCCGCCGACGCGATGACTGCCGACGCCGTCGCCACGGCCCTCTTCTTCGAGGGCGGGCCCGAACTCGCCCACCGCTGGGGCGTCCACTGGGTCCGGATGACCACCGACGGCCGCGTGGAGTGGTCGCCCGACTGTAAGGCAGAGTTGTTCACGTGATCTCCTCCCTCACCGCCCTGTGGACGCGTCTCTACGGCGTCGTCGGCCGCGTGTCGATGTACCGGCTCGTCGTCCTCTCGCTCGTCGCGCTGGCCGCCATCGCCGTCGTGCTCTCCTTCTTCGGCGTGCTGGCGCCCACCGCGGTGGAGCTGCTGGCCGCCTGGGCCGTGCTCGGCGCCGCCTGCGCGGGCACCGACGCGGTGGCCCACCGGGTGCTCGGCAAGGCGTGGCGCTGGGAGTCGACGCTCATCACCGCGCTCATCCTGCTGTTCGTGCTCCGCCCCACCCTGGAGCCGCTCGGTCTCGTCGGCCTGGCGATCGCCGGGATCGTCGCCTCCGCCTCGAAGTACCTGCTCGCCTGGCAGGGCCGGCACGTCTTCAACCCCGCCGCGGTCGGCGCGACCTTCCTGACCGTGCTGAGCGTCTGGCTCCCCGACCTCGGATCCTCCGCGTGGTGGGTCGGTTCGCCCTACCTCGCCGCACCGGTGATCCTCGCGGGGCTCGTCGTGCTGCTGCGCACCGAGAAGGTGCGCGTGATCCTCGTCTTCCTCGTGATCGCCGTCGTCGTCGGCTTCGCCCGCACGGTCAGCCAGTACCAGAGCGCGGGACTCGACTTCGATGCGGGAACCGTGTTCTGGCAGCTGCTGTGGTCCTCGCCGTTCCTCTTCCTCGGCGCCTTCATGCTGTCCGAGCCGCTCACGCTGCCGCCGCGACGGTGGCAGCAGTTCGCGGTCGCCGCCGTGGTGGGGGTGCTGGCCGGATGGCCGATCGACCTCGGAGAGGTGAGCCTGGGACAGGAGCGCGCACTCCTCGTCGGCAACCTCCTCGCCTTCGCCTTCGCGTTCCGCTCCGCCGTGCGCCTCACCCTCGTCGAGCGTGTCGCCCTCACGCCGACCGTGCGCGAACTCGTCTTCCGCGCCCGGCGGGGCTTCCGGTTCGCGGCCGGACAGTACCTGGAGCTGGAGGTCGCCCACCCCAAGCCCGACGCCCGCGGGACGCGGCGCGAGTTCAGCATCGTCTCGGCGCCCGAAGAGCTGCCGACGGTCCGCATCGCGCTCCGCGAAGGGTCGCAGTCGACCTACAAGAAGGCGCTCGCCCTCGTCGAGCCCGGACAGTCGCTGCCGGTCACCGGAGTCTGGGGCGACTTCGTGCTCCCCGCGAAGCCCTCCAGCCCCGTCCTCATGGTCGCGGCCGGCATCGGAGTTACGCCGTTCGTCTCGCAGCTGCGGCATCTGCGTCTGGCCCGCGAGGACCGTGACGTGGTGTTCGTCTACGTGGCATCGGGGAGCGAGGAGCTCGCCTTCCGCTCCGAGCTGGAGGACTCCGGCATCCCCGTCATCGTCTTCACGCGCGACCAGCCCGACGCGATGCCCGCGCACTGGCGCTGGGCGCGCGGCGTGCGGCTGGACGCCGAGGGGCTCCTGCAGGTCGTCCCCGACATCGCCACGCGCCACGCCTACATCTCGGGCCCTCCGGGACTGATCGCCGAGCTCGCGCCGGCGCTGGACAAGGCCCGGTCGATCACCACCGACGCCTTCTCCGGCTACTGAGCGCGACCGTCGGCCGCTCCTCAGGCGGGATCGGCCGGGCGGGCCGGGAGACGGACCTCGAACGTGGTCGATCCCGGCCGGCTGTCGACGGTGATCGTGCCGTGGTGGGCCGAGACGATCGCCTTCACGATCGACAGGCCGAGTCCGGTGCCGCCGGTCTGACGCGCGCGGGACGAGTCGGCACGGGCGAAGCGCTCGAACAGCTCGTCGGCGACCGCCGGGTCGACGCCGGGGCCGTCGTCGTGCACGCGCAGCACCGCGTCGCCGCCGTCGAGCGACACCGACGCCGTCACCTGCGTACCCGTCGGGGTGTGCACGCGCGCGTTGGCGAGCAGGTTCGCCGCGACCTGATGCAGCCGCGCTCCGTCGCCGGCGACGACCACGGGCTCCTCGGACACGTCGACCCGCCAGGTGTGGTCGGGCCCCGCGACCTGGGCGTCGGCGGCGGCGTCGATCGCGATGCGCGTGAGGTCCACCGCGCCGTAGACGAGCTCCTTGCCCTCGTCCAGCCGCGCCAGCAGCAGCAGGTCCTCGACGAGCGTGGTCATCCGCAGCGAGGCGGCCTGGATGCGCTCCAGCCCCTGCTCGGACTGCTGCGCGGCCGCCTGGCGCTGGTCATCGGTGTCGTGGGGGCGCTGCAGCGATCGGAGGGACAGCTCGGAGTACCCGCGGATGGCGGCGAGCGGGGTGCGGAGCTCGTGACTCGCGTCGGCGACGAAGGCGCGCATCCGCTCCTCGTTGCGCTGCCGCGCCGACAGCGACGTGTCGACATGGTCGAGCAGGGTGTTCAGCGCCGCCCCCACGCGGCCGATCTCGTCGGAGGCGTCGGCCTCGGCGGCCGGCACCCGCTCGGTGATGCTGACGTCTCCGGAGTCCAGGGGCTGCGAGGCGACGCGCGCCGCGGTGTCCGCGACGACCCGCAGGGGCTTCAGCGCCTGCTGGATCACGACCGCGATGACGGCGGCGAGCACGAGCAGGCCTCCGAGGGTGAGCAGGGTCACCGTCGTCAGGATCTGCGCGACCGTCGAGGCCAGCTCCGAGGTCGGCATCCCGACGGCGATGTACCCGCCCGACACCGTGCCCTGCACCCGGATGCGGTAGTCGCCGGCGCCGGCGACCGTGGCGTCGCCCCAGCCCAGGCGGTCCACCGACTGGAAGCTCGTGAGGACGCCGCGCACGTCATCGTCCGAGAGCGCGACGGCCACCTCGTCGTCGCTGACGTACGCACCCGTCGTCCCGGACAGGTTGCTGACGATGAGCAGCGTGCCGACCTCCTGGCGGCCCTCGTTGAGGATCTCCGCCGCACTGCCGGTGGGCGCCAGGTGCATGCGCTCCGCCGCCGAGGTCACCTGCGCGTCGAGGTTCTCCACCATGATCGAGCGCAGGATCGTGCCCGTGGCGAAGCCGATCGCGAGGAGGATCAGTGCCACGAGCGACACGACGGCCACGATGAGCCGCGTCTGCAGGCTCCAGCGGTGCCGGGGGAGCGTGGTGGGGGCGTCGGTCATCACTGCGGGGCTTTGATCATGTAGCCCACGCCGCGCACGGTGTGGATCAGGGGCTCACGGCCCGCGTCGATCTTCTTCCGCAGGTACGAGATGTAGAGCTCCACGACGCTCGAGCGGCCCCCGAAGTCGTAGTTCCACACGCGGTCGAGGATCTGCGCCTTGGAGACCACGCGGCGCTGGTTGCGCATCAGGAAGCGGAGCAGCTCGAACTCGGTGGCCGTCAGCTCGATCTGCGCCTCGCCGCGCTCGACCTCGTGCGAGTCCTCGTTCAGGGTCAGGTCGCCCACGCGCAGGATCGGGTCGGCGCCGCCGGCGGTCGCGCTGCCGGCGCGGCGCATGAGTCCGCGCAGGCGTGCGACCACCTCCTCGAGGCTGAAGGGCTTCGTGACGTAGTCGTCGCCGCCGGCGGTCAGCCCCGCGACGCGGTCGGCGACCGCGTCCTTCGCGGTGAGGAACAGCACCGGCACATCGTTGCCCCCGTGGCGGAGGCGCTGGAGCACGGACATGCCGTCGAGGTCGGGCATCATGATGTCCAGCACGAGCGCATCGGGGTCGAACTCGCGCGTGGCCGTCAGGGCGTCGTACCCCGAGCCCGCGGTCCGCACCTCCCAGCCCTCCATCCGCAGCGCCATGGAGAGCAGATCGGTGAGCATCTGCTCGTCGTCGACGACGAGCACGCGCAGGGGTGAGCCGTCGGGGCGGCGGAGGGCGGGTGCGGCGGCGGGTGCGGTCATGGCTCCCATTGTGTCCCTCCGGCTATGCGGTTCCTATGGGAAGACCTATGCGTCCTCTGTGAAAGCGGGGGCGTCGTCGCCCCCTCGCTCATAGCGTCCCCATACCTCCCGCAGACCGCGCGCAGAATCACGCTCCCTAGCGTCGGGATGCCGGATGTCGATGCCGGTGCGGCCCGACCGGCCGTCGAGAAGGAGACCCATGTACTGGACGTACCTGCGCCGTGAGCTGTCCGGGCGCAAGAAGCAGACCACCATCGTCGCGACCGGCCTCGCCATCGCCATCGCGCTCGTCATCGTCGTCAACGCGCTGTCGGCGGGCGTGCGCGACGCCCAGGCCCAGGCGCTCGAATCCGTCTACGGCGTCGGCACCGACCTCACGGTGTCGGGCGCGCAGGCCGAGCCGGGCGAGGGCGGCCGCGGCGGTCCGCAGTTCGACTTCGGCGACGACGAGGGCACGACCTCCGACGACGGGACGACGAGCCTCAACCAGTCGCGTCTCATGACCGATTTCCTCCGCGGCACCATCGACGCCGCGACCCTCGACACGGTGACCGGCATCGACGGTGTGGCCGCGGCCTCCGGCGCACTCAGCCTCACCAACACGACCTTCGACGGCGAGCTGCCCCAGCGGCCGGACGCCGCGACGGAGGGCGGAGCGGACGCCGGCCAGGCACAGCCCATGCCCGAGGACGGCGAGGGCGGCATGGGCGGATTCGGGGGCGGATCCTTCACCGTCGACTCGTTCACCGTCCTGGGAGTCGAGGCCGCCGACACCGCCGTGGGGCCGCTGTCGGCCGTCGAGGTCACCGAGGGTCGCGCGCTGACCGACGCCGACGCCGGTGCGGACGTCGCCGTCCTCGACGCCTCGTACGCGACGAGCGCCGATCTCGCCGTCGGCGACACCATCGACGTCGGAGGCACCGCCTTCGAGATCGTCGGCATCGTCGCGTCCACCTCCTCCGAGGCCGACACCGCGGCGAACGTGTACATCCCGCTCGACGTCGCCCAGGACCTCTCGGGCGCGGGGGACGTCGTCTCGACGGTCTACGTGCAGGCGGCCTCCAGCGACCAGATCGCGACCGTCCAAGCCGCGCTCGAGGAGGCGCTGCCGGAGGCGACGGTCAGCTCGCAGTCCGACCTCGCCGCCGACGTGTCCGGGTCGCTGTCGAGCGCCTCCTCGCTCATCACGAGCCTCGGCACATGGCTGTCGGTCATCGTGCTCGCCGTCGCCGTGGCCCTCGCGATCCTGCTGACCATGTCCGGCATCTCACGGCGCACGCGCGAGATCGGCACCCTGAAGGCCATCGGATGGTCCAACCGGCGCGTGGTCGGGCAGGTCGCCGGCGAGTCGGTGGTCCAGGCGCTCATCGGCGGGGCCGTCGGCATCGTGCTGGGGCTCGCCGGCGTGGTCGCCGTCAATCTGATCTCTCCCACGATCTCCTCGGCACCCGCGGCCGAGGACGCCCTCGGACAGGGCGGGCCCGGCGGCATGGGCGGCATGGGCGCGTTCGGCGCCCAGCTCGGCCAGACCTCCGCCGACATCGTCCTGAGTGCGCCGCTGTCGGTGGGCATCATCCTGCTCGCGCTCCTGCTGGCAGTCGCCGGCGGCCTCGTCGCCGGCGCCTTCGGCGGATGGCGCGCCGCGCGCCTGAGCCCCGCCGAAGCACTCCGCGCGGTCGCCTGACGACGGCTGCGCCCTCCTACGCCCATCCCACCCATCCGATCCAGGAGACGACGACATGACCCTCATCGACCAGAGCCCCGCCGACCCCGCCGCCACGCCGGAGGCGGCCGCCTACCGGCTGGCCGGCGTGGTGAAGACCTACGCGCAGAAGGGTCGCGTGGTGCAGGCCCTCACGGGAGTGGATCTCGAGATCGCATCCGGCGAGTTCGTGACGATCCAGGGGCCGACCGGCGGCGGGAAGTCGACGCTGCTGCAGCTGCTCGGGGCACTCGACACCCCGAGCGCCGGACACGTGATGATCGGCGAGACCGACCTCGCCACGGCCTCGGCGACCGACCTCGAGCACGTGCGGGCCCGGGAGATCGGCTTCGTCTTCCAGGCGTTCAACCTCATCCCCACCCTCACGGCAGCGGAGAACGTCGACATGGGCCTCGAGCCGCTCGGGCTCGACCGCTCCGAGCGGGCGGCACTGGTGGCCGACGCTCTGGAGCGCGTCGGGCTCGCCGAGCGCGCCGACCATCGACCGGGGGAGCTCTCCGGCGGTCAGCAGCAGCGCGTGGCCATCGCCCGCGCCATCGCCAAGCGACCACGGGTGCTGCTCGCCGACGAGCCGACGGGCAACCTCGACGAGTCGATGCGCGACGACATCCTCGCCGTGCTCGAGCAGCTCAACGCGGAGGGGCTGACGCTCGTCGTCGTCACCCACGACTCCGCGGTGGCGCGCCGCGCGGGGCGCCGCCTGCGACTGGACAAGGGGACGATCCGCGACATCACCCGCTGACGCGCGGCGACGTCCTCACCTCCGGGGCCGGGAGGGCGAGAGCAGGAACGCGAGGAGGAGCATGAGCAGCATCCCGATCACGGCGCCGAGGGTGTTCGCGACCAGGTCGCGGACATCGGCGACGCGCGCATCGAGAAACAGCGCCTGAGCGAACTCGATCGCGCCGCTGGCCAGCAGCCCCAGCACGGGAGCGGTCCACCAGCCGCGCACCCCGAACCACAGCACCGCGAAGATGCCGAGGGGCACGAACATCGCCACGTTGGCGCCGAACTCGACGCGGTCGAACGTGATCCAGGCCGTCGACTCGCGCTGGGCGAACCAGGCGAGCAGCCGGTCCAGGGCGGCCGCGATGTCGGAGCCGTAGGGACGGGCCCGCAGCGTCATCCACGCCACCGCCCACAGGTACAGCCCGGACAGGATGGCGAGCACGACGCGCGCCGCCGCGCGATGCACGCGCAGCGCAGTGGACTCCTCGGCCGGCGCCGCCACGACCGCGGTCAGTGGGTGTCCTCGGCCTCGACCTCGGTCCGGTCGCCCGACCACAGGGTGTGGAAGGTTCCGGCCTTGTCGGTGCGGCGGTAGGTGTGGGCTCCGAAGAAGTCGCGCTGACCCTGGATCAGTGCGGCGGGGAGGCGCTCAGCCCGCAGCCCGTCGTAGTAGGCGAGGGACGACGAGAAGGCGGGGGCCGGGATCCCCGCGCCGGCGGCGACCTGGACGATCTCGCGCCACGCGTCCTGCGCGCGCCCCAGAGCCTCCACGAAGTACGGGGCCGTCAGCAGGACCGGGAGCTCCGGCGCCGCGTCGTAGGCGTCGGCGATGCGGTTCAGGAACTGCGCGCGGATGATGCAGCCGCCGCGCCAGATCTTGCTGATCGCACCGAGGTCGATGTTCCAGCCGTACTGGGCGGCGCCGGCGCGGATCTCGTCGAAGCCCTGCGAGTAGGCGACGATCTTCGACGCGTACAGGGCGAGGCGGACCTGCTCGACGAACGCGCCCGCATCGGCCACGGTGAAGTCCTCGGAGGAAGGACCGGGAAGCCCTCCGGCCACATCGCGCTGCTCGCGGTGGCTCGACAGCGAGCGGGCGAACGTCGCCTCGGCGATGCCCGAGACCGGCACGCCCAGGTCGAGGGCGGTCTGCACGGTCCAGGCGCCGGTGCCCTTGGCCCCGGCCTCGTCGACGATCACGTCCACCAGCGGGCGGCCGGTGGCGGCGTCGGTCTGGCGCAGCACTTCGGCGGTGATCTCGATCAGGTAGGACTCGAGCTCGCCGCGGTTCCATTCGGCGAAGATGTCGGCGATCTCGGCGGGCGACTTGCCGGTGCCGCGGCGGATCAGGTCGTACGCCTCGGCGATCAGCTGCATGTCGGCGTACTCGATGCCGTTGTGCACCATCTTGACGAAGTGCCCCGCGCCGTCGTGGCCGACGTGGGTGACGCAGGGCTCGCCCTCGGCCACCGCGGCGATCGACGTGAGGATCGGGCCGAGCGTGACCCACGCCTCGTCCGGTCCGCCCGGCATGAGCGAGGGGCCGTTCAGCGCGCCCTCCTCACCGCCGGAGACGCCCATGCCGACGAAGTTGAAACCGCGCTCGCGCACCGTCCGCTCGCGACGGATCGTGTCGGTGAACAGGGAGTTCCCGCCGTCGATGATGATGTCGCCCGGCTCGAAGACGTCCATGAGCGACGCGATGACCGCATCGGTCGGGCCGCCGGCCTTGACCATGATGATCGCCGTCCGCGGCTTCTGCAGCGACGCGGCGAACTCCTCGTACGAGAAGGCCGGGACGAACTCGGCCTCGGGGTGCTCCGCGATCAGCTCGTCGGTCTTGGACCTGCTGCGGTTGAAGACGGCCACGGTGTTGCCCTCGCGGGATGCGAGGTTGCGGGCGAGGTTGGACCCCATGACGGCGAGCCCCACGACTCCGATGTTGGCTGCAGGCGGGACCGCGACGGCTTCTGACACAGAGAACTCCTCGGAGAAACGGGGGAGGGAATCACCTCCCAGCGTAGTCCGCCCCGGCGTGTGGCGTCGCCGCGTGACGCGTCCGGCACGTCGTCGCGCGTAGTGTCTGAACCGACGGTTCCCCGGCGCGAGTCCGGGCGGGGCCGCGGGTGCGGACCGCGGCCATGGAGGAGCGGGTGTGAGCAGGATCGTGGTCATGGGGCCGAGCGGCTCGGGCAAGTCGCTGGTCGGGGCCGCTCTGGCGGCGAGGCTGGGCGCGCGGTTCGTCGACGGCGACGATCTCCATCCGCGCAGCAACGTCGCGAAGATGGCCTCGGGAAAGCCGCTGGACGACGAGGACCGGGCGCCGTGGCTCGACGCGGTCGCCCTCGTGCTGTCGCGAGAGGCGCCGGTGGTCGTCGCCTGCTCGGCGCTGCGGCGCGCGTACCGCGACCGCATCCGCGCTACGACGGCGGACGCCTGGTTCGTCGAGCTCGTCGTGCCGCAGACCCAGCTGCGCGAACGCGTGTCGCGGCGGGACCACTTCATGCCGGCGACGCTGCTGGACTCCCAGCTCGCGACCCTCGAGCCGCTCGCGACCGACGAAGCGGGGGCGCGGGTGGCCAACGACGCCGACCTCGAGTCGGTGGTCCGCCGGATCGCGGCGGTGCGGGACGCTCAGTCCTTGCGGTAGCCGGCGCGCCCGAGCGACCACAGGGCGCCGAGGGCGCCGAGGGTGGCGCCGACCGACATCAGGCCGATCAGCCACAGGAGAGCGTGCGACATCCAGCCGTAGTCCATGGGTCCTCCTCGGTCGGCGCAGGTCGGTGCGGGCGCGTCACCATCGTAGCGGGGGCGCTGGTAGACTCGGGACGTACTTCGGCGAGGGATGCTCCGGCATCCGTGATCGACGCGGTGAATCGGCTCAGAGATTCTGCCTGGCGGCTGTCCTGTGGCTTTCCTCACGCGCGGGCGTTCGAGTCGAATCCACCAGACCCCAGACCAGGGCCCGCGCACAGAGTCGCGGCCCGCAAGGAGAATCACCATGTCGACTGAGACCGACACCAAGGTCATCGCCGAGACCCGCGAGAACTTCGGCAAGGGCTTCGCCCGCCGCCTCCGCGCCGCCGGCAAGATCCCCGCCGTCATCTACGGCCACGGCAGCACCCCGGTGCACGTCGCGCTGCCCGGCCACCAGGTCGCGCTGCTCGTGCGCCGCGCCAACGTCGTCCTCGAGCTCCAGCTCGACGGCAAGGAGCAGCTCACGCTGGTCAAGGACGTCCAGAAGGACCCGGTGCACCAGATCATCGAGCACATCGACCTCCTCGTCGTGAAGAAGGGCGAGAAGGTCCAGGTCGACATTCCCGTGCTCGTCGAGGGCGAGCCCTTCCCGGGCACCATCGTCAACCTCGACAACGCGACCGTGTCGCTCGAGGTCGAGGCCACCCACATCCCCGAGCACGTCGTCGTCGACGTCGAGGGTCTCGAGGACGGCACGCACATCACCGCGGCCGACCTGACGCTGCCCAAGGGCGCGACCCTCGTCACCGACCCCGAGACCCTCGTGGTCGCCATCGCGGTGCCGGCGGCGACGATCGCCGAGGCCGACGAGATCGAGGCGGCCGACGAGGCCGTCGCCGAGGAGCAGGCGGAGGCGGCCGAAGAGGCCGAGTGACCGTACCCCACGACGCCCGTCGCCGCCGATACTGGTGGCGGCGGGCGTCGTCGTCGGAAGGGACCCCCATGGCAGAGAGCTGGCTGGTCGTCGGACTGGGCAACCCCGGCCCCCGATACGAGGCGACCCGGCACAACGTCGGGCAGATGGTCGTCGCCGAGCTCGCGGCGCGTCGCTCGGAGACGCTGCGGGCGCACAAGGCCAACGCGCGCGCTGCCGAGTCGTGGCTGCGTCCCGGGGGACCGAGGCTCGTCCTGGCGACGCCGAACTCCTTCATGAACGTGTCGGGCGGCCCGGTCTCGTCGCTGGCCCGCTTCTACGACGTGCCCCCCGAGCGGGTGGTCATCGTCCACGACGAGCTCGACATCCCCTTCGACACGGTCAAGCTCAAGGTCGGCGGCGGCCACGGCGGCCACAACGGGGTGCGCGACGTCGCGAAGGCGCTGGGGACGGCGGACTTCCCCCGCGTGCGCGTGGGGATCGGCCGTCCGCCCGGGCGTCAGGATCCGGCGGACTGGGTGCTCGATCCGTTCTCGTCGACCGAGCGCGCCGCCCTGCCGAGCCTCATCGGCGACGCCGCCGACGCCGTCGAGCTGCTGGTGGACGAGGGTCTGCTCGCCGCACAGCAGCGCTGGCACGCCCCGCGCGCCTGATCGCGCCGCGGCCGGGTCGGGGGTGCCGTCCGGGGCCGGGCGCTCAGCCTCCCCGGCGGCTCAGGGGCGCACGGCGATGAGGGCGCCGCGCGCGACCGGCGAGGTCAGCGCCGCGACCGCGTCGGAGAACGGCACCGTGCGTCCGATCAGCCCCGAGAACAGGCCGTGGTCGGCGCGCTCGAGGAACCGGACGGCATCGAGCAGGTGCTCCGGACGGTATCCGCGCACGCCCCGGACCGTGAGCCCGCGCTCCACCAGCGTCGCGGCCGGCACCGCGCCGGATGCCCCCTCCGCGCTCTCGGCGAGGACGAGCACCGCCCCGGGACCGGCGCCCGCGACAGCGTCGGTCACCGCCTCGGGCGAGCCCCCGAACTCCAGCGCGACCCGGTAGCCCGCCGGGGCGCGTCCCGGCCGATGGGTCGACTCCGCCCCGAACGCGGGCGCCGGGGTGCGGCGATGCGGATCGGGGTCGACCGCCAGGACGCGCGCGCCGCGCGCCGCGGCCATCGCGACCGCGGTCAGCCCGACCGCGTCGCAACCCGACACGAGCACCGTCTCGCCGGAGAGGGGTCGCACCTGCTCGGCGGCGTCGAGAGCCGCTGCGGCGATGGCGGTCGCACACGCGGCGGGGGCGAACACCTCGGCCGGGATCCAGTCGCGCGCCCGCACGACCGCCGTGCCCGCGACCAGGTGCACGTGGGTCGCGAGCCCGCCCGACAGCTCCCAGCCGCGGCGCACGCGCTCATGGCCGTAGCGGCGCTGGTCGAGGCATGCCTCGGGGATGCCGTCCCGGCACATCTCGCACGCGCCGCAGTCGACGGTCGCCGCCCAGACGATGCGGTCGCCGAGGCTGAGCGGCACGCCGTCGACGGTGGTCGCGGGCGATCCGGGCCCGCACGCGACGATGCGGCCCACCTGCTCGTGCCCGAGCACCTGCGCGGCGGAGGCGGGCCGCTCGCCCAGGGCCGTGCGCAGATCCCGCTCGCACACCGTGGCGAGCTCGACCTCGACGAGCAGCTCCCCGGGACGGAGGGTGACCTCGGTCACCGCGATCCGCTGCAGCGGCAGATCGGCCCCCAGGAAGGCGATGGCCTCGGCGGCCGGCTCGAGGACCACGCGGACGCCGGTGGCGGTCTCCATCGTCGTCCGCCGGTGCGTCGTCACACCGCCCATGGTCCGCGCCTCTCGATCCTGCCCCGCGGGTGCGGGAGGACGCCACGTTAGGCAGGCCGCGTGACGCGCGAGTGAACGCGGAGCGGATGCCGGGTGTCGTGCGCCCGACCGGTCGGCGTGTCGGGGGTCCGCCCTAGACTGGAGGGATGACAGTCGCCGGGATCGTGCGCGCCCTCGTGCAGTCGGAGCCGTTCGCCGAGGTGCTCCGCGGGAGCCGCACCGACACCGACTTCTCCCTCGTCACCGGTCTGGACGCGCCGCTGCTCGCCGCCCTGGTCTCGGCCCGTGCGACCGCGGCGGAGGCGGGCTCGCCTCCCGCGATGCTCGTGATGGCCCCGACCGGGCGCCGCGCCGAGAGCGTGGGCGCCGCGCTGGAGTGCCTGCTCCCCGACGCGACGGTGCTGCACTTCCCGGCGTGGGAGACCCTGCCGCACGAAAGGCTGAGCCCGAGTCCCGAGACGGTGGGACGGCGGCTGGAGGTGCTCCGCCGGGCCCACGCGTGGGACGGGTCGGCGCCCCTGATCGTCGTGGCCTCCGTCCGTGCGGCCCTGCAGCCGATAGCCTCGGGACTCACCGATGCCGGCGCGATCGAGCTGGTCGCGGGCGAGCGCGGGCACGAGCGGGACGACGTCGTGCGGCGCCTCGTCGAGCTCGCGTATCAGCGCGTCGACATGGTGTCGCGCCGAGGCGAGTTCGCGGTCCGCGGCGGCATCCTCGACGTCTTCCCCCCGGTGGCCGATCACCCGCTGCGGGTCGAGTTCTTCGGCGACGAGGTGGAGCAGATCCGCGCGTTCTCGGTGGCCGACCAGCGCTCGCTCCCGGGCGATGTCGCATCGGTCACCCTCATCCCCAGCCGTGAGCTGCTGCTGACCGCGGGCGTGCGCGAGCGCGCCGCGGCGCTGCGCGACCGCTTCCCGGGGCTTCGCGGGATGCTCGAGAAGATGAGCGAGGGGATCCCCACCGAGGGCATGGAGTCCCTGCTCCCGGTCGTCGCCGACGCCGTGGTCCCGCTCATGGACTACCTTCCGCGGGGAACGGCCGCGGCCCTCCTCGATCCGGAGCGCTCCGTCACGCGCGCCATCACGCTCGGCGAGACGAACCAGGAGTTCCTCGAAGCCGCGTGGAGCGCGGCCACGGCGGGCGCCGACACGCCCGTCGACCTCGGTGCGGGCGACTTCCTCACCCTCCCCGCCCTGCGCGAGGCCGCCCGCGAGCGCGGGGGCGTGTGGTGGACTCTGAGCGGGTTCGACTCGGGCGATGCGGATGCCGAGGCGGAGGGCCTCGTCGAGTCCTCCGGCGCCGTGCGGGTGGCCGCCGCGCCGGTGCCCTCGTTCCACGGCAACGTCGAGGGGGCGACCGGTCATGTCGCCCAGCTCGTGGCCGACGGCTGGCGCGTGGTGATCGCCTCGGGCGGCACGGGACTCGTCGACCGGGCCCGTGACGTGCTGGCCGAGCGCGGCGTGCCGGCGCGCACGGCCCAGGACCTCGCCGACGCGCCCGCGGCGGGCATGGCGACCGCGGTCGTGGCGACGCTCGAGGCCGGGTTCCAGGACGCCGGCGC
The DNA here is from genome assembly GCF_950097975.1 of Microbacterium sp. T2.11-28. Classification (GTDB taxonomy): domain Bacteria; phylum Actinomycetota; class Actinomycetes; order Actinomycetales; family Microbacteriaceae; genus Microbacterium. The sequence continues at coordinate 611,141 of NZ_CATNHF010000001.1, read as the reverse complement.
GCGACTGGCCGTGCTGACCGAGAGCGAGTTCTACGGCCGCACGATCGGCGCCGACTCGCGCGTGGTGAAGAAGCTCGCGTCCCGCCGGCGCAATGTCGTGGACCCCCTCCAGCTCAAGCCCGGCGACGTCGTCGTTCACACCACGCACGGCATCGGGCGCTTCGTCGAGCTGGTGCAGCGCGAGGTCTCCACCGGCGGGCGCAACGCCGTGAAGACCCAGCGGGAGTACCTCGTGCTCGAGTACGCGCCGTCCAAGCGCGGCTTCCCCGGCGACAAGCTCTTCGTGCCGACCGATCAGCTCGACCAGCTGTCGCGGTACGTCGGCGGCGAAGCCCCCACGCTCTCCAAGATGGGCGGCAGCGACTGGGCGGCCGCCAAGGGCAAGGCGCGCAAGGCGGTGCGCGACATCGCGGTGGAGCTCGTCAAGCTCTACTCGGCGCGCATGGCGGCGAAGGGCTACGCGTTCGGACCCGACACGCCGTGGCAGCGCGAGCTGGAGGAGGCGTTCCCCTTCGCCGAGACCCTCGACCAGCTGCAGACCATCGATGAGATCAAAGCCGACATGGAGCGGCCGATCCCGATGGATCGCCTGCTCAGCGGCGACGTCGGATTCGGCAAGACCGAGGTCGCGGTGCGGGCCGCGTTCAAGGCGATCCAGGACGGCAAGCAGGTCGCGATGCTGGTCCCCACCACCCTGCTCGTCAAGCAGCACCTCGAGACCTTCACCGAGCGCTTCGCCGGCTTCCCCGTCAAGGTGCGTCCGCTCTCGCGCTTCCAGACCGACAAGCAGGCGCGCGAGACGATCGCGGGGCTCGCCGACGGCACGGTGGACATGGTCATCGGCACCCACCGCATCCTCACCGAGAAGGTGATCTTCAAGGACCTCGGCCTCATGATCATCGACGAGGAGCAGCGCTTCGGGGTCGAGCACAAGGACCAGCTGAAGAAGCTCAAGACGAACGTGGACATCCTCGCGATGAGCGCGACCCCGATCCCGCGCACGCTCGAGATGGCGGTCACGGGGATCCGCGAGATGTCCACGCTGCAGACCCCGCCCGAGGATCGCCATCCGATCCTCACCTACGTGGGACCGCGCGGCGACAAGCAGGTGGCCGCGGCGATCCGCCGCGAGCTGCTGCGCGAGGGCCAGGTCTTCTACGTCCACAACCGCGTGCAGTCCATCCAGCGCGTGGCGGCGCATCTGGCCGAGCTCGTCCCCGAGGCCCGCATCGCGGTCGCGCACGGGCAGATGGGGGAGCACGCGCTCGAGCAGGTCGTCGACGACTTCTGGGAGCGCCGCGCGGACGTCCTCGTCTCGACGACGATCATCGAGACCGGTCTCGACATCTCCAACGCCAACACGATCATCATCGACCGCGCCGACAAGTACGGGCTCAGTCAGCTCCACCAGCTCCGCGGCCGGGTGGGGCGCGGACGCGAGCGCGCGTACGCCTACTTCCTCTACGACGAGATGAAGCCGCTCAGCGAGACGGCCGCCGACCGCCTCGAGACGATCGCCGTCAACAACGACCTGGGCTCGGGCATGCAGGTGGCACTGAAGGACCTGGAGCTGCGGGGAGCGGGCAACCTCCTCGGGGCCGAGCAGGCCGGTCACATCGCGGGCGTCGGCTTCGACCTCTACCTGCGGATGATCGGCGAGGCGGTGGCGACCTTCCGGGGTGAGGAGACCGAGGGACCGGCCGAGCTGCGGCTGGAGCTGCCGGTCGACGCGCGCATCCCCGAGTCCTACATCGACAGCGAGCGGCTGCGGCTCGAGGCGTATCAGAAGCTGTCGGCGGCGGCATCGGTCACCGCGGCCGCCGACGCGATCGACCTGGTCGCCGACGAGCTCCGCGACCGCTACGGGGCGACGCCGCCCGAGGTGGACGGGCTGTTCGAGGTCGCCCGTCTGCGCCGCCGCGCCGCCCAGTCGGGCCTGACCGACGTCGTCGCCATGGGGCCGAACCTCCGCGTCGCCCCCGCGCGCCTGCCGGACTCGCTGCGCGTGCGGCTGCAGCGCCTCCACCCGAAGGCGAAGATCCTCTCCGGCGGCGAGGCGATGATCGTGCCGCTGCCGAGCGCCGGCGGTGAGTCGCTCGCCGATGCCGACCTCATCGCATGGACCCGGCAGCTGCTCGACCAGCTGTTCCCGCTGCCGGTGCCGGACAGCAGCGAGGCGGACGCGGCCCTCCAGGGCTGAGCGGGTTCGCCGTCGTCGGTTCGCCGCCGTCGGATTCGCTAGGGTCGGCACATGCGCCGTCGACTCCGGGTTCCCGCCGTCCTCACCGCGCTCGCCGTCCTCGGGTGTGCGGCGTCGGGGTGCGCGGCGCTGCGGCCCGTGTCGGCGCAGCAGGCGGGCGACGGCATCTGCACGCCCGTCACCGCGGGCGATCCGCGCGTCACGATCGGCACGACGTTCGTCACCGCGACGGTCGACGCGGAGCTCGTCGGTGTGGAGCTCGTCGAGGGCGACAACCTGGAGGTCGTCGGCTGGCGGACGCGTCCCCTGGTCGGCACCCTCACCGGCACGGCCAGCGGGTTCGACACGGCGGCCCCGGAGCACGCGATACCGGCCGGCACCGAGCGCCACGTCGAGGTCGGCTACGCCCTGATCGACCCCGCCCGCCCCGGGCGGGCCGACGCCGTCCGCCTCGCCTACCGCGCGCTCGGTCGAGACGGCCTCACCGGCGCGACCGGCGTCGAGGTGACCGTCGTGCCCGCGGACGAGAGCTGCGCGGCGTACTGATCGGGCGCCCGCACCGTGAGCACGCCGTCGGCATCGCTCTCGATCGCCGCTCAGCTCACGAGCACGCCGGTCAGATCACGAGCACGCCGGTCGCGATGAGCGTCGCGGCAGCGATCGCCCCGGCCGCCGCGACGGCGAACAGCACCCACTCGGCGGGGGAGAAGACCCGTTCCCCTCGCGAACGCCGCGCGGCCGCATACAGCACCGTGGCCGGCACGATGATCAGCAGCGACAGCAGCGTGTACTCCGCGCCGGCGGCGTACAGGAGGAAGCCGGTGTAGGCGGTCGCCAGCACCGCGACGACGAGGGTGCCGGCACGGCGCGCGCGCGACCGCCGCTCGGGGTCGGCCAGCGCGAGCTTCAGCGCGAACCCCGCGGTGAGGAAGTAGGGGATGAGGGCGAGCGCGCTCGTGAGGTTCAGTGCGACGTCGAAGGCGTCGGCGGCGAACAGCACCACGATCAGCAGCACCTGCACCAGCACGGTCGACAGCGTGAGCGCGCCGACCGGCACGTCCTTCGCGTTCGTGCGGGCGAACACCTGCGGCAGGTCGCCGGAGCGCGCGGCCACGAGCAGCACCTCCGCGGCCATCAGCGTCCACGACAGGTACGCCCCGAGGACGGCGACGACCAGCGCGGCGCCGATGAACACCGCGCCCCATCCGCCGACGACGGCCTCCAGGACCCCCGCCATCGAGGGCTGGCGCAGGGCGGCGATCTCCTCGCGGGGGAGGATGCCGTACGAGACGATCGTCACCGAGAGGAAGATCGCGAGCACCGACAGGAAGCCGAAGACCGTGGCCCGGCCGACGTCGGACCGCCGCCGCGCGTGACGGGAGTAGGCGCTGGCGCCTTCCACTCCGATGAAGGCGAAGACGGTGACGAGGAGAGTGGCGCGCACCTGCTCGTAGAGGACCGGGGCGCCGGCGCCGCCGGTGAGGTTTCCGGCGAAGACCTGCGGATCGAAGGCGAACAGGCACAGGAAAACGAAGACGACGATCGGGAGCACCTTGGCGACGCTCACGATCCGGTTGATCGCGGCGGCCTCCCGCGCGCCGCTGCGCACGAGCGCGTAGAACAGCCAGAGGCCGGCGGACGAGACGCCCACGGCGAGCACCGTGTCGCCCGCGCCCAGGGCGGGGAAGACGGCGCCGAGGGTCGACATGATGAAGACCCAGTAGAAGACGTTCCCCGCGCACGCGCTCGCCCAGTACCCGAACGCGGAGAAGAAGCCGGCATAGCGGCCGAAGCCGGCGCGCGCGTAGGAGTACACGCCCGCGTCGAGGTCGGGTCGTCGCAGGGCGAGGTGCTGGAAGACGAGGGCCAGCATCAGCATCCCGCCGCCCGCGATGCCCCAGGCGATGAGCGCTCCGGTGACGCCGGTCTCGGCGGCGAAGCGCCCCGGCAGCGAGAACACGCCAGCGCCGACCATGGAGCCGACGACGAACCCGGCGAGGGTGAGGGCCGACACCGTCGTCGTCGTGCGCTGCGGCGTCGAGGTCACGGGAGAGCTTTCCGGCTGGGGGAGAGGGCGAACCCTCACCCTACCGGCGCGGCGGGGACGCCTCGACGGACATGGCGCCGGCGGCATACGCTGGCGACATGCGATTCGAGCACCTCGGGGCGCAGCCCCGCATCCATCCCGACGCCGTCGTGGCGGCCACCGCCGTGGTCTCGGGGGATGTGACCATCGGGGCGGGCTGCCAGGTGCTCCACGGTGCCGTCCTCACCGCCGAGGGAGGTCCGGTGACCCTCGGCGAGCACGTGATCGTCATGGAGAACGCGCTGATCCGCGCGAGCGCCTCCCACCCGGTCCACATCGGCTCGCACGTGCTGGTGGGCCCCATGGCCAGCATCTCGGGGGCGACGGTCGAGGACGAGGTGTTCCTCGCCACCGGCACGCGCGTCTTCAACGGCGCCCGCATCGGAACGCACAGCGAGGTGCGCATCAACGCGGTCGTCCACCTGCGCACGGTGCTGCCGCCCGAGTCGGTCGTCCCGATCGGCTGGGTCGCCGTGGGCGATCCCGCCCAGATGCTGCCGCCCGACCGGCACGACGAGATCTGGGCGCTCCAGCACGATCTGGACTTCCCGGGCTACGTGTTCGGCCTGGACCGGGCCACCCCCGACCTGATGGTGCAGCTGACCGAGCGATACGGCTCGTCGCTGGCCCGCCACGCCGGCGACCGCCGCGTCGACGGCTGACGCTCAGCCGGTGTTCTGAAGCCCGGCAGCGACCCCCGAGACCGACAGCAGCAGCAGCCGCTGCCACTCCGGCGCGGCCGTCTCCTGCGACCGCAGCACGCGCAGCGCGCGCAGCTGCAGCAGCGAGAGCGCATCGACGTACGGGTCGCGCATCTTGACCGCGCGCTGGAGCACGGGACGGTTGGCGAGCAGCTCGTCGCCTCCGGTGATGCGGACGACCCAGTCGCGGGTCAGCTCCATCTCGTGCATCACGAGCTCGGCGAGGTCGTCCCGATCGCCGAGAGCGAGGTAGCGGCGGGCGATGCGCGTGTCGGCCTTGGCCAGGCTCATGCCGACGTTGTCGATCACGGTGCGCAGCAGCGGCCATTCCTCGTAGGCGCGGCGCAGCAGCTCGACGTCGCCGACGGCCTCCAGGGCGGTGCCGAGGCCGAACCAGCCGGCCAGGTTGATGCGCGCCTGCGACCACGCGAACACCCAGGGGATGGCGCGCAGGTCCTCGAGCGACTCCACCCACAGGCCGCGGCGCGCCGGACGGGACCCGAGGGCGAGCAGCCCGATCTCCTCCATCGGGGTGACCGTCGCGAACCACGGCGCGAAGCCGGGCGCCTTGACGAGCGAGAAGAAGCGCTCGCGCGAGGCCCTGTCCATCGTCGCGGCGACCTCGGCGAAGCGGGCCGCCGCCTCTTCGTTGCGCCGCTCGATCGAGGGCGCCGAGGCCAGCAGCACCGCGGCGGCGACCTGATCGATGTGGCGCATCGCGATGGCCGGGTCGCCGTAGCGGGCGAAGATGACCTCGCCCTGCTCGGTGAGCTTGAACCGACCGTCGACCGAGTGCGGCGGCTGCGCCAGGATCGCGGAGTTCGCCGGGCCGCCGCCGCGTCCGAGCGCTCCGCCGCGCCCGTGGAAGAGCGTGAGACGGATGCCGGACTCCTGGGCCCAGGCGGCGATCTCCGCCTGCGCTTCGTAGAGGGCGAGGTTCGCCGCGACCGGACCGACGTCCTTCGAGGAGTCGGAGTAGCCGAGCATCACCTCGAGGCGGCGCCCGGTGGCCTCCAGCCGCGCCGCGAACTCGGGCTGCTCGACGACCTCCGCCATGATGCGACGCGCCGCCTGGAGGTCGGCGAACGTCTCGAACAGCGGGATGACGTCGAGCACCGGGGGGATGCCGCTGGAGCCCACGGCGTACCGCGCCAGCCGGTGCACGTTCGCCAGGTCCTGGGCGGACTGGGTGAAGGAGACGATGTAGCGGCCCGCTGCCCGCGGGCCGTAGCGCTGCTGCACCTGGGCGATGGTGCGGAAGACCTCGAGCACCTCCTCGGCCTGCGTGCTGAGGGCGCCGCCCGCCTCGCACTCCGCGAGCACCTTGGCGTGGACCGCGGAGTGCTGGCGCACCTCGAGTTCGGCGAGGTGGAAGCCGAAGGTCTCGACCTGCCACAGCAGCTGCTGCAGGTGGCCGTACGCCTGCCGGGCCGCCCGGGCGGCCACGAGCGAGTCCTGGACCGTCCGCAGGTCGGCGAGCAGATGCTCGGGATCGCGGTACGCCAGGTCGGCGTCGCGGCGCCGCGTGGCGGAGATCCGCCGGGTGATGAGGAGCATCGCGCGCTTGTGCGGCTCGCCGGTTGCGCGCTTGACCGCGTCCGCGCCGCCCTCCTCGTCGGCGGCTGTCAGGCGCTGCAGCAGCGCCTGGAGCGCGGCGCTCGGAGGAGTGGTGTCGGCGGCCAGCGTGAGGGTGCGGGCGACGCGGTCGGCGGTGCGCTCCAGGCCCAGGAGGATGTGCTCGGCCGCGATGGCCGCCGCCTTCTTCGTGACCGACGCCGTGACGAACGGGTTGCCGTCGCGGTCGCCGCCGACCCAGGTGCCCAGCCGCACGAACGGGCGGACGACCGGGGCGCGGTTGCCGGCGCCCGGTCCCTGCAGGGCGTCGTCGACGCGCCGGTAGACGTGGGGGACGGCCGTGTAGAGCGTCTCGTCGAAGACCGCCATGATCGCGCGGACCTCGTCGACGGGGGTCGGCTTCTCGGCCCGCAGCGGCGCGGTCCGCCACAGCGTGTCGACCTCCTCGATCATGCGTCGCTCGGCGCGGCGCTCGTCGGCGCCGCCGCGCAGGGCGGCATCGTGCTCGACGAGGAGAGCGGCCAGGCGGCGGATGCTGGACGACACCGCGCGACGGCGCGCCTCGGTGGGGTGCGCGGTGAACACGGGGTGGAAGCGCAGGTTCTGCAGCCGGTCGAGCGCCGTGTCGTCGCCCACCTCGCCGGCCAGCCGCACGAAGGCGGCGGCGACGGAGTCGGTGACGTCCTCCTTCTCGGGACGGCCGTCGCGCTCCTTGAGCACGCGGACCCGCTGGTGCTCCTCGGCGAGGTTCACGAGGTGGAAGTACACGGTGAACGCGCGCGCGACCTCGTCGGCGCGGTCGACCGAGAAGGACTCGGCGATCGCGGCTGCCCGCTCGAAGGCCTCCGGCGACTCGTCCGTGTAGGCGGCGATCGTCGCGGTGCGCAGTCGCTCGACGTCGTCGAAGAGGCCCGGCGAGCCGCTCTCGCGCAGCACCTGGCCGAGGATGCCGCCGAGCAGGCGGACGTCGGCGCGCATCCGCTCGGGCAGCTCCTGCTCGGCCTCGCCGCGTCCGACGAGATCGATCGCTTCGGTCCGGGTGAGTTCACGCATGACTCCACGGTAATGGCCCCACGTTTCGTGCTCGTCACGCGTTACGCTGGAGGAAGGTGTGCCGGGAAGTCTGGTCGGCGTCGTGCTCACCGACCCTGAAGGAGGCCCTGTGGCCTTGCTGCGCTCCGCCCGCTTCCCTGCCGTCCTCCTGCTGCTGGCCGCCGTCCTCGGCCTCGCCCTCGCGAACTCTCCCTGGGCAGACGGCGCCCAGGCGGCGAAGGCCACCTACCTCGGCATCCCCGGGATCGTCCATCTGTCCGTCGGCCACTGGATCTCCGACGGTCTGCTCGCCGTCTTCTTCTTCATCGCCGCGGTCGAACTGCAGTTCGAGCTCACCAGCGGCCGTCTGAACTCGGCGCGCACGGCCCTCCAGCCGGCCATCGCCGCCGCCGGCGGCGTGCTCGTGCCGATCGCCGTCTATCTGCTGATCGCCGGCGGGACCGAGGGCGCCCGCGGCTGGCCGATCCCCACCGCCACCGACATCGCCTTCGCGCTCGGCGTGCTCGCGGTCTTCGGCAAGGGCCTGCCCTCGGCGCTGCGCGTCTTCCTGCTCGCACTCGCGATCCTCGACGACATCGTCGGCATCGTCTTCATCGCGGTCCTCTTCACCAGCGACGTCAACCTCCTGCTGCTCGCGTTCGCCGCGGTGGGGCTCGTCGCGTTCCGGCTGCTCAGCCGCGCGCTCGACACTTCCACGCGCCCGATCCTCATCGTCGCGCTCGTGATCGTCGCCGTCCTCGTGTGGTGGTGCGTCCTGACCTCCGGTGTGCACGCCACCATCGCCGGCGTCGCCCTCGGACTGGTGATGGCGCAGCAGCCCGCGCTGCGCGCGCGCCACGCCCTCGAGCCCTGGGTCAACGCCGTCGTGCTGCCGGTGTTCGCCCTGTCGGCGGCCCTCGTGGCGATCCCGCAGGTGTCACCGGGAGCCCTGTCCCCGGCGTTCTGGGCCGTGACCGCCGCGCTGCCGCTCGGCAAGATCGTCGGGATCACCGTGGCGGGATGGATCGCCCAGCGCGTGGCGCACCTGCCGGGGGCGCCGCGGCTCGAGATCGGCGACCTCCTCGCGGCCGGTGCGCTGGGCGGCATCGGCTTCACCGTGTCGCTGCTGCTGGCCGAGCTGTCGTTCGCCGGCGACGCCGCGGTCCGCGACCAGGCGACCCTCGGCGTGCTGGCCGGTTCGCTCCTCTCGCTCGTTCTGGCCGCGATGCTCGTATCGTGGCGGGCATGGCATCACCGACGTCTCCTGATCCCGGCGGTCTGACCCCGGCCGGCACCGCCGGGCGCGACCGCCTCCCGCGCTCCGACGACCCGCTCCGTGCCGCCGCCGAGGCGATGCGGGCGGTGCGCGAGCACTGCGTGTGGAGCGCCCGCATCACCCACCGCGATCTGGTGCCCTACCTCGTCGAGGAGTCGGCCGAGCTCATCGACGCCGTCGAGGCGGGGTCGCGCGCCGACCTCCGCGAGGAGCTCGGCGACCTCCTCTGGCAGGTGCTGTTCCACGCGGCCGTCGCGGCCGAGGCGGGGGAGGAGCCGTTCGACATCGACGACGTCGCCCGCGGCCTCACCGACAAGATGGTCCGCCGGCATCCGCACGTCTTCGCCGACGCGGTCGCGACGACCCCCGAGGAGGTCCTCGTCCACTGGAACGCCGCCAAGGCTGCCGAGAAGCGCACCCGCACGAGCGTCCTCGACGGCGTCTCCCCGCACATGCCGTCGCTGGCGCTGGCCCAGAAGCTGCTCTCCCGCGCCGCCGCCGTGCCGGCGCTGCCCGCGCCGAGCGAGAGCGTCGGCGGGCCGCCGAGCGAGGAGGATCTCGGCGACGCGCTGCTGTCCCTCGTCGCCACGGCGCGCGCACGGGGATGGGACGCGGAGCGGGCGCTGCGCGAGCGGCTGCGCCGGCTCGAGGACGACATCCGTGGTGCCGAAGCGGCGCCGTCGTCCGCCGCGGGGCGGGCGGCCGAGACGGATCTGGGAAACTAGACCTGTGGCATCCGTGAACCCGCCGCGCGGCATGCGCGACTTCCTCCCCGCCGACAAGGCCCGCCGCGAGCGCGTGCTCGCCGTCATCCGCGACCGCTACCGCGCGCACGGGTTCGACGAGATCGAGACGCCGGTCGTCGAGGAGTACGCGCGCCTGCACGCGGGCATCGGCGGCGACAACGAGAAGCTCTCCTTCAGCGTCCTCAAGCGCGGGATGGATGCCGAGGCCATCCGGGCCGCCGCCGACGACCCCGCGGCGCTGTCGGACCTCGGCCTGCGCTATGACCTCACGGTGCCGCTCGCGCGGTTCTACGCCAGTCACCGGTCGGAGCTCCCCTCGGTGTTCCGGGCGATCCAGATCGCTCCGGTGTGGCGCGCGGAGCGGCCGCAGAAGGGTCGTTACCGCCAGTTCGTCCAGTGCGACATCGACATCATCGGCGACCCGTCGGCCCGCGCGGAGGCCGAGCTCCTCGTCGCGAGCCTCGACACCCTCGACGCCCTCGGGCTCGAGGGCGGAACGGTCCGCATCAACGACCGCCGCGTGCTCGACGGGATGCTCGACGCCTTCGGCTTCTCCCCGGAGGAGCGCCCCGGGGTCCTCATCACGATCGACAAGCTCGACAAGATCGGCCCCGCCGGCGTCGCCGACGAACTCCGCGCGCGCGGCGCGACGGCGGCCGCGGTCGACGCGTTCGAGGAGTTCCTCGGTCGCCCGGACGCCGCCGAGGACGAGCCCTTCGGCGCGGCGCAGATCCGCGGGGCGCTCCCCGAAGGGATCGCCGACGACCTGGTCGCCCACCTCGTCGGCATCGGCGACGCGGTCGCTGCAGCCCGCCCCGCGGCGGGCGGGGTGCCCCTGCGCTTCGACCCGTTCCTCGTGCGCGGGATGGGCTACTACACCGGGACCATCTTCGAGCTCGCCCACCCGTCCGTCACGTACTCGCTCGGCGGCGGCGGGCGCTACGACGGGATGATCGGCCGCTTCCTCGGCCAGGACGTGCCGGCTGTCGGATTCTCGATCGGCTTCGAACGTCTGGTCGACCTCGTCGCCCCGGGCGAGGGCGAGCGGGCGGGCGCCGTGGTGCTCGTCCACGACCGCGACGTCCCGGTCGCCGAGCTGGCGGCCCTGAAGGCGGCGCTGGTGGCCGAGGGCGCCCGGGTCCGGCTCGAGCAGCGCACCAAGAACCTCAAGGCGCTGCTGGAGCGCGCCACGGCCGACGGGTACACCTCGTTCGCCGCGGTCGCGGCCGGTCAGCCGCGCGACGCGCTCGAGGTGAAGCCGCTCGGCTGAGCCGCCACCGGCGCGCAAGCCCGTGCCGGCGGCGAGCGGACACGGCGCCTTGACGGATCCCACGCGGGTGGCGACGCTGGGGGCATGACCGCACACGATCCGACGCCCGAGACCTGGCGCGCCGTCGACCGCTACTTCGCCGACACCCTCGTGGGCCCCGACCCCGACCTCGAGGCCGCCGTCGAGGCCCAGCGCGCCGCGGGGATGCCCGACATCGAGGTGGCGCCGGTCAACGGCAAGCTCCTCCACCTGCTCGCGCGGATGAGCGGCGCCCGGCGGGTGCTGGAGATCGGCACGCTCGGGGGATACTCCACGATCTGGCTCGCGCGCGCCGTCCCCGAGGACGGCCGCGTGGTGACCATCGAAGCCGAGCCCGACAACGCCGCCGTGGCGCGCGCCAGCATCGACCGCGCGGGTGTCGGCGGCAGGGTCGACATCCGGATCGGGCGGGGCGAGCACGTCCTCCCCACCCTCGCCGGCGAGGAGCCGTTCGACCTCGTCTTCATCGACGCCGACAAGGAGTCCAACGCCCTCTACCTCGACTGGGCGGCGCGGCTCGGGCGCGTCGGCACCGTCGTCGTCGTCGACAACGTCGGACGCGGCGGCGCCGTGGCCGACGCCGGCACGACCTCCTCGCAGGTGATCGGCACCCGGAAGGGACTCGCGCTGCTGGGCGAGGACCCGCGCTTCGAGGCCACGGCCCTGCAGACCCTCGATGCGAAGGGGTGGGACGGGGTCGCGATCGCCCTCGTGGTGCGACCCGGCGAAGCGTGAGCGCGCTTTGATCCGGTGCGCCCCACTGTGGCACCCCTCCGGGCATCACTAGACTCGGGGACGGACCGACGACGCTCCGAGATCCATCCTCCACAAGCAAGGAGTCCCCTGTGGCACTGATCGAGGCTGTAGGCGCACGCGAGATCCTGGATTCGCGTGGCAACCCGACCGTCGAGGTGGAGGTGCTGCTCGACGACGGCATCGTCCAGCGCGCGGCCGTCCCCTCCGGCGCATCCACCGGCGCGTTCGAGGCGTACGAGCTGCGCGACGGCGACAAGAGCCGGTACAGCGGCAAGGGCGTGCTGAAGGCCGTCGCCGCCGTCATCGACGAGCTCGGCCCCGCCATCGAGGGCGTCGAGGCCAGCGAGCAGCGCATCGTCGACGAGATCCTCATCGAGACCGACGGCACCGAGAACAAGTCGCGCACCGGTGCCAACGCCATCCTCGGCGTATCGCTGGCCGTCGCGAAGGCCGCCGCCGACAGCGCGGACCTGCCGCTGTTCCGCTACATCGGCGGACCGAACGCGCACGTCCTCCCCGTCCCGCTGTTCAACGTCATCAACGGCGGCGAGCACGCCGACAACGGCATCGACTTCCAGGAGTACTTCCTGGCCCCGATCGGCGCCGACACCTACGCCGAGTCGCTGCGGTGGGGCACCGAGGTCTACCACGTCCTCAAGGGCGAGCTGAAGGCCGCCGGCTTCGCGACGGGCCTCGGCGACGAGGGCGGCTTCGCGCCCGACCTCCCCAGCAACCGCGAAGGTCTGGACTTCCTCATGAAGGCGATCGAGAAGGCCGGCTTCGCGCCCGGCAAGGACATCGCCGTGGGCCTCGACGTCGCCGCCACCGAGTTCTTCGACAACGGCGTCTACACCGTCGAGGGCAAGGCCTGGTCGGCCGACCAGCTGACCGAGTACTTCGCCGACCTCGTCGCCAACTACCCGATCGTCACGATCGAGGACGCGCTGGCCGAGGACGACTGGGACGCCTGGAAGAACCTCACCGACGCGCTCGGCTCGAAGGTCCAGCTCGTCGGCGACGACCTCTTCGTGACCAACCCGGTCCGCCTGCAGAAGGGCATCGACCTCAGCGTGGGCAACGCCCTCCTGGTCAAGGTGAACCAGATCGGCACGCTGTCCGAGACGCTCGACGCGATCTCCCTCGCGACCCAGAACGGCTACCGCTCGATGCTGTCGCACCGTTCCGGTGAGACCGAGGACACGACGATCGCCGACCTCGCGGTCGCCGTCAACGCCGGCCAGATCAAGACCGGCGCGCCGGCCCGCAGCGAGCGCGTTGCGAAGTACAACCAGCTCCTGCGCATCGAGGAGGAGCTCGGCGACGCCGCGGTCTTCGCCGGTCGCGGCGCGTTCCCGCGCTTCAAGGGCTGAGCACACGCGGAGTGCCTGCCCGGCCCTCGCGCGCCCCGCGCGTAGGCTGAGGACATGACGAGAGAGGGAGCCGGACGCACTGCGCCGGCTCCCTCTTCTCGTGCCCGCCCGCCCCGCCGGGTGGACGTGCGCGACTGGGTCGGCGGCGTGCGGCTGTCGGCCTTCACGGGCATCATGCTCGGACTGGTGGTGCTGGCTGCGTTCGTGCTCGTGCCGAGCGTCGGGATCTACCTCGAGCAGCGGCAGCAGATCGCCGCGCTGGAGCGGTCCGTCGCCCTCGGCAAGGACGAGGTCGCCGCCCTGGAGGCGGAGCGCGAGCGCTGGGCCGACCCCGCCTACATCACCTCGCAGGCCCGGGAGCGGCTGTACTACGTCAAGCCGGGCGAGGTGGTGTACCTCGTCGACGACGACCTTCCCGACAGCGCGATCCCGCCGGAGCAGTCCGCCGTCAGCGACGAGGTCCAGGAGACGCGCAACGACTGGATGTCGCAGCTGCTGCGCTCGGTCGCCGGCGCCGGCGTCTCCCGCACCGCCACGAGCGCCGACTAGCGCGCGGGCCCGTCGGCGGGCGTCCAGATGACTGCCGGTACCCTGGAGGGGTGCCGCTGACACCCGCAACCGACGCCGACCTCGACACGATGCGCGAGCAGCTCGGCCGTCCCATGCGCGGCGTCGTGGGCATCGCGGCGCGCTGCGCGTGCGGCAACCCGACCGTCGTCGCCACCGAGCCGCGCCTGCCCGACGGCACCCCGTTCCCCACGTTCTACTACCTCACCCACCCCGGGGCGACCGCGGCCATGAGCGCGCTCGAGGCCACGCAGGTGATGCGCGAGCTGTCCGAACTGCTGTCCGAGGACGAGGACGTCGCCACGGCGTACGCCGCCGCCCACCGCGCCTACCTCGCCGATCGCGCCCACTACGGCGACGTGCCGGAGATCGAGGGCATCTCCGCCGGCGGGATGCCCACCCGCGTGAAGTGCCTGCACGCGCTCGCCGCCCACTCGCTGGCGGCGGGCGCCGGGGTCAATCCCATCGGCGACCTCGCGCTCGCGCGCGGCGACTGGTCGCCGTCGGTGTGCACGTGCGTCTCGCCGCGGGTGGCCGGATGAGGGCGCGGTTCGCCGCGGCGGCCGCCGCCTTCGCGCTGGTCCTCGTCGGAGCGACCGGCGCAGCCGCGGCGCCGGACGAGACGCCCGTCGCCGAGGAGGAAGCCGACCCGATCCAGTCGGCGCAGTACTGGCTCGACGACTACGGCATCCGCGACGCCTGGGAGACCACGCGCGGCGCGGGCGTGACGATCGCCGTGATCGACACGGGCATCGGGGAGGGGCCGGCCGAGTTCGACGGCGCAGTCGTCGGGGGCGCCGACTTCTCCGGCAGAGGCTCCTCCGACGGCCGCACGCCGGTCGGGGCGGTCGACTTCAACCACGGCAGCTGGGTCGGCTCCCTGGCCGCGTCGCGGGGGACCGGCGACGGCGCCGGCATGCTCGGCGTCGCCCCGGCGGCCAGGCTGCTGTCGCTGTCGGTGGGCTTCGGCGCATCCTCCGCCGTGCCGTTCGTCGATCAGGTCGCCGACGCCATCCGCTGGGCGGTCGACAACGGCGCCGACGTCATCAACCTCTCGTTCACGACGAACACCCTCGAGTGGGACGTGTCGTGGGATGCCGCGTTCCTCTACGCCTTCCAGCACGACGTCGTGGTCGTCGTCGCGGCCGGCAACCGCGGCAGCGGCACCGACGAGGTCGGTGCGCCGGCCACCATCCCCGGAGTCCTGACCGTCGGCGGCGTGGACCGCGAGGGCAAGGCCAGCGTGGAGGCCTCGACCCAGGGCATCTCCATCGGCGTCATGGCGCCCAGCGAGGAGCTGCTGGGCGTGTCGGCCGACGGGCAGATCATGGTGTGGAACGGCACGAGCGGCGCCGCGCCCATCGTGGCGGGCGTCGCCGCACTCGTGCGCGCGGCGCACCCGGACCTCGACGCCGACAACGTGATCAACCGCATCATCTCGACGGCGCGGTCCACGCCCGACTCGCGTGCCAAGCCCGAGCTCTACGGGCGCGGGCTGATCGATGCGGCGGCGGCCGTCTCGGCGCGCGTCCCCCGTGTCGACGAGAACCCGATGGGGAGCCTCTCGGAGTGGATCCGGCTGCACCGCCGCGCCGAGGCGACGCCGCTGCCGCAGCCAACCGTCGAGCCCGTGGACATCGAGCCGCTGCCCGCACCGGACGCCGCCACGCGCCCCGGCTCGCCGCTTCTTCCCAGCGCCGAGACCCTCCTCTACGGCACGGTCCCGCTCTCGGGTGCGACGCTGGCCGCTATACTGGTGGGGCTCGGCGTCACTGCTGCTGCCCGGCGAGTTAGATCGGCGCGCACCTCGCGCGTGCCGAGCCGTTGATTCAAGGAGCTCTCCTTCCTGTGACCAGCACTGAGACCAGCCCTGCCCTCCGTCCCGAGGCGAAGGCTGTGCCCAAGATCCTCATCGTCGGCGGCGGCTACGCCGGCTTCTACACCGCGTGGAAGCTCGAGAAGCACCTCCGCAAGGGCGAGGCCGAGGTCACGATCGTCGACCCGCTGCCGTACATGACGTACCAGCCGTTCCTCCCCGAGGTCGCCGCGGGCGAGATCGAGGCGCGTCACGTCATCGTGGGGCTCCGTCGTCACCTCAAGAAGACGCGCGTCGTCACCGCCAAGGTCACCGGCATCGACCACGCCACCCGCACCGCGACCATCACGCCCAGCGTGGGGGAGCCGTGGACCGAGTCCTACGACCAGATCGTCGTCACCGCCGGCGCGGTCTCGCGCACCTTCCCGATCCCGGGGATCGCCGACAACGCGATCGGCCTGAAGACGATCGAGGAGGCCGTCGCGATCCGTGACCGCATCCTCACGAACTTCGACCGGGCCGCGAACCTGCCGCCCGGACCCGAGCGCGATCGCCTCCTCACCGTGGTGGTCGTCGGCGGCGGCTTCGCCGGCATCGAGGTGTTCGCCGAGACGCGCGCGCTCGCGTCGTCGCTGCTGAAGGACTACCCGCAGCTGCGCTTCGAGGACACCCACTTCCACCTCATCGAGGCCATGGGCCGCATCATGCCCGAGGTCTCGCTGAAGACGAGCGAGTGGGTGCTGAAGGACCTCGCCAAGCGCGGTGCCAACGTGCACCTCGAGACCCAGCTGACCGGCGCGGTCGACGGCAACGTCGAGCTGTCCACCGGCGAGGTCATCCCGACCGACCTCATCATCTGGACCGCCGGCGTCATGGCCAACCCGACCGTGGTGCGCGGCAGCGACCTGCTCGTCGAGGAGCGCGGCCGCATCCAGACCCGTCCCGACCTGCGCGTCGGAACGGCCGACGAGATCATCGACGGCGCGTGGGCCGCCGGCGACGTCGCCGCGGTGCCCGACCTCACCGGCAAGGGCGTGGGCGGCTACTGCGTGCCCAACGCGCAGCACGCGGTGCGTCAGGCCAAGCTCCTCGCGAAGAACCTCGTCGCCGTGCTGCGCGGCGAGGTGCCCCGCGAGTACATCCACCACAACCTCGGCGCCGTCGCCGGCCTCGGCCTCTACAACGGCGTCTTCCAGTCCGGCCGCATCGCCCTCAAGGGCTTCGTCGCCTGGGTGGCCCACCGCGGGTACCACGGCCTGGCGATGCCCTCGTGGGAGCGCAAGTGGCGCGTCGTCGGCGACTGGTGGCACAACTTCTGGCTGAACCGCGACAACGTGTCGCTGCAGACGGTGCAGAACCCCCGCTACGTCTTCGAGGAGTTCGCCGCGCGTCCGCGTCCGGCCGTGACCGAGGCTCCCGCGTCTGCGCCGATCGACCCGAAGAGCGTCGTCGCCGAGAAGGAGCCGGCCGCCAAGAAGCCGGCCGCCAAGAAGCCCGCAGCGAAGAAGGCGCCCGCCAAGGAGCCCGCCGCCGGCTGAGTCCCGGCTATCGTGGGGCGGGGCCGATGGCCCACGCCCCCGTAGCCCAATGGCAGAGGCAGGCGACTTAAAATCGCTTCAGTCTGGGTTCGAGTCCCAGCGGGGGTACGAGGACGCCGGCGCCCACCGTCAGCGCGCACAGGATCGCCCTCCGCCGGACCGGAGTCTCATCGGGCGGAACACTCGGTCTCGCCTTCGCTCTCGCCCTAGGCTGGGGATCTGCGCTGCGAAGGAGCCTCATGAGCCTCGATCTGCTGAGCCCGACCCCCGTGGCGGCCGAGCCCTGGACAGACGCCGCCGCCTACTGGCGGGCGCGCACCGAGGCGGTGTCGTCGCTGTCGGGACCGGTGGCCAGCATCGACCTCGACGCCCTCCGCTACAACGCGCTGGACCTCGTGGTGCGCTCCAGTGGTGTGCCGATCCGGGTGGCGAGCAAGTCCATCCGCGTCCGGGAGGTGCTCGATGCCACCCTGGCGCTCGCGGGGTACCGCGGCATCCTCGCCTTCACGCTGCCCGAGGCGCTGTGGCTCGCCGAGACCCACGACGACGTCGTCCTCGGCTATCCCTCCGTCGACCGAGCGGCGCTGGCCCAGCTCGCCGCCGATGAGGCGGCGGCCGCGCGGATCACGCTGATGGTCGACGATCTCGCCCAGCTCGACGCCGTGGACGCGGCGGCGCCGCCCGCGACGCGACCGGTGCTGCGGGTGGCCATCGACGCCGACGCCTCGTGGCGAGCGCCCGTGCTCGGTCACATCGGCGTACGGCGCTCTCCCGTCCACGACGCCGCCGAGGTCGCGCGCCTGGCACGCGGGATCGCCGCGCGTCCGGGCTTCCGGCTGGTCGGCCTCATGATGTACGAGGCGCAGATCGCCGGCCAGCCCGATGCGACGGGCTCCGGCGATGCCGTGATCCGCTGGATGCAGGGGCGCAGCCGCCAGGAGCTCGTCGACCGCCGGGGCGCGATCGTCGCCGCCCTCCGGCAGATCGCGCCGCTCGAGTTCGTCAACGGCGGCGGCACCGGATCGCTCGAGATCACCGCCGCCGATCAGGCCGTCACCGAGACCACCGCCGGCAGCGGGCTGCTGGCCGGTCACCTCTTCGACGGCTACCGCGCCTTCACCCCGGCCCCCGCCGCGGCCTTCGCCCTCGAGGTCGTCCGCAAGCCCACGGCCGACATCGCCACGGTCCTGGGCGGAGGCTGGATCGCGTCCGGCCCACCCGTCGCATCCCGACAGCCTCTGCCGGTGTGGCCCGCAGGGCTGCACACGCTCGGACGGGAGGGCGCCGGCGAGGTGCAGACCCCGCTCCAGGGCGAGGCGGCCCGCTCGCTGCGGGTGGGCGACCGGGTGTGGTTCCGCCACGCCAAGAGCGGCGAGCTCGCCGAGCGCGTGGACCGCTACCACCTGACCCGCGGCGCCGACCTGGTCGGCGAGGCGGTCACCTACCGAGGCGAGGGGAAGAGCTTCCTGTGACACGACCCGGCGGCGTCTGGCAGAACTGGTCGCGCACCGAGCGCGTGCGCCCCCAGCGGGTGGAGTATCCGCCGACGGTGGCCGCGGTGCGCCGTTCGGTGGCCGCCGCCGCGGCCCGGGGCCTCGGGGTCAAGGCGGTCGGGGCGGGTCACAGCTTCACCGGGATCGCTGTGGCCCCCGGCGTGCTGCTGGAGCTCTCCGATCTACGCGGTCTCGTCTCCGTCGATCGGGAGCGGGCGCGGGTGCGCCTGCTGGCCGGCACCCGCCTGCATCAGATCCCCGCCCTCCTGGCGCCGTACGGCCTCGCGATGGAGAACCTCGGCGACATCGACCGGCAGTCGATCGCGGGGGCCATCTCCACCGGGACGCACGGGACGGGTGCGCGATTCGGCGGCATCGCGACGCAGGTGGTCGCCGCCACGCTTGTCACGGCAGACGGCGACCTCCTCACCGTCGACGAGGACGAGAACGCCGACCTGCTTCCCGCGGTGGCGCTCGGGCTCGGCGCCCTCGGCATCCTCGTCGACGTGACGCTGCAGTGCGTGCCCGCCTTCGTGCTGCAGGCGGTGGAGCGCCCCGAGCCGCTGGAAGAGGTGCTCGCCGGCCTCGATGCGCGCACGGCCGAGGCTGACCACTTCGAGTTCTACTGGTTCCCGCACACCGACGTCGCGCTCACCAAGACCAACACGCGCCTGCCCGTCGACGTCCCGACCGCGCCGCTGCGGCCGTTGACGAGGTGGGTCGACGACCTGCTCGTCGGCAACGCCCTGCACCAGGCGGTCTGCTCGGTCGGCAGGGGAGTGCCCGCATCCATCCCGTCGATCAACCGGCTGTCGGCCAGGGTCTGGGGGGACAGGTCGTTCTCGGACGCCTCGCACCGCGTCTTCGCGACCGCCCGCGGTGTGCGGTTCCGCGAGATGGAGTACGCGGTGCCGGTGGAGCGCCTGGCAGACGCTTTCCGCGACCTGCAGCGGGTGATCGACGAGAACGACTGGCGGATCGAGTTCCCCGTCGAGGTGCGCGTCGCCGCGGCCGACGACCTCTGGCTCTCGACGGCGCACGGCCGCGCGAGCGGGTACCTCGCCGTGCACCGGTACTGGCGCGCCGACCCGACCGCGTACTTCGCGGCCGTCGAAGGGGTCATGCGCACCCACGGCGGTCGTCCGCACTGGGGGAAGATGCACACGCAGGACGCGCAGAGCCTCCGCGCGTCGTATCCGCGGTTCGACGACTTCGTCGCGCTCCGCGATCGCCTCGACCCGCAGCGCCGCTTCGCCAACGCGTACCTCGACCGCGTGCTCGGTGGGTAACGGCTGGGAGAGCCCGGGGGCCGCGTCCGCGGGAGGAGCGGGCCCGGATAGGATGAGCACACACCTGATGGGAGCCATATGGAAATCCTGATCCCCGTTCTGATCGTCGTCGGTCTCGCCGTCATCGTCGGGATCTACCTGTGGGCGACGTACAACTCCCTGGTCGCCCTCAACGTGCGGGTCGACGAGGCGTGGAGCGACATCACGGTGCAGCTGAAGCGGCGCGCCGACCTCCTGCCGAACCTCATCGAGGCGGTCAAGGGCTACGCCGCGCACGAGAAGGCGGTCTTCGAGAACGTCACGCGGGCGCGAGCGGAGACCCTGACGGCGAGCACCCCCGTCGATGCCGGCGTGGCGGAGGGGCACATGCAGCAGGCGCTGAAGTCGCTGTTCGCCGTCGCCGAGGCCTACCCGCAGCTGCAGGCGAGCCAGAACTTCCTCCAGCTGCAGCAGGCGGTCGTCGACACCGAGGACAAGATCCAGGCCTCGCGGCGCTTCTACAACGGCGGGGTCCGCGAGCTGAACACGAAGATCAAGGTGTTCCCCAACAACCTCTTCGCCCGGAACCTCGGCTTCTCGGAGCGCGAGTTCTTCGAGGTGGTCGACGGCGCCGCGATCGCCGAGCCGCCGCGCATCCAGTTCTGACCGTCCGATCCGTTCCGCCTCGGGTGCCTCCGCGTGCCCTCAGCGACATATGGCGGGTCGTAGACTGACGGGATGACCGATCCGAAGCCTCGCGGATCCTTCCTCGACACGATCCGATCCCGGACGGTCTCGACCGAGATCGGGGAGTCGATCCCGCGCGGACTGCGTCTCGCGACGGCGTACTCGTGGCGGTTCCTGGTCATCGCCGGCGCCATCGCGGTCTTCATCTGGATCGTCATCCAGCTGAAGCTCCTGGTCATCCCGCTGCTGATCGCGCTGCTGCTCACCGCTCTCGTGTGGCCCGCCTTCACCTTCATGCTCCGTCACCGCGTGCCGCGCTGGCTCGCGCTCGTCGTCAGCGTGCTGGGCACGCTCGCGATCATCACGGGGCTGCTGTACCTGGCCATCTGGCAGATCACGCGCGAGTGGCCGTCGGTGCGGGCGCGGACGGTCGAGTCGGTCGCCCAGCTGCGCCAGTACCTCATCGACGGACCGCTGCATCTCACCGCCACCCAGATCGACGACCTCCTGGCGCAGGCGTGGACGTTCCTGCAGCAGCAGGCCGAGCTGCTGTGGTCGGGTGCCCTCGTCATCGGCTCGACGGTCGGCCACGTCGCCACGGGGGCGCTGCTGACGCTGTTCATCCTGCTGTGCACGCTCGCCGACGGCGGCGGCATCTGGCGGTGGGTGGTGCGCCTCTTCCCGTCGCGCGCTCGCGAGGCGGTCGACGGAGCCGGCCGCACCGGCTGGGTGACCGTCGTGACCTACGCCCGGACCCAGATGTTCGTCGCGACGATCGATGCGATCGGGATCGGTCTCGGCGCCTTCCTCCTCGGCGTCCCGCTGGCGATCCCGGTCGCGGTGCTCGTCTTCCTCGGCTCGTTCATCCCGTTCGTCGGCGCCGTCGTGACCGGCGCGCTCGCGGTGTTCCTCGCGCTGGTCTACAACGGCCCGTGGATCGCGCTGTGGATGCTGCTCGTCGTCCTCGGCGTCCAGCAGCTGGAGGGCCACGTCCTCCAGCCGCTGATGATGGGCGCCGCCGTGAAGGTCCACCCCTTGGCCGTCGTGCTCGTGGTGGCCGGCGGTGCGATGATCGCCGGCATCCCGGGCGCGCTGTTCGCGGTGCCGCTCGCGGCCTTTGTGAACGTGGCGGCGCTGTACCTGTCGAGAAGGCAATGGGAGACCGGCGGCAGACCCGACCCCGGCGATCTCATCTGGAGCACCGTGCCGCGCACGAGGAAGAGGCCCGCGTGACCGACGTCGCCCACACCACCCATCCGACCCTCGCCGAGTTCGAGGACGCCGCCGCGTTCCTCACCGGCGTCGCCGTGCGCACCCCGATGGACGTGTCGGAGCATCTCAGCGAGGTGCTCGGCACCCCGGTCCACCTGAAGATGGAGAACCTGCAGCGCACCGGCTCGTTCAAGATCCGCGGCGCCGCCTACCGGATGTCACGACTGACCGACGAGGAGCGCTCCCGTGGCGTCGTCGCCGCCTCGGCGGGCAACCACGCGCAAGGCGTGGCCCGGGCGGCCCAGAAGCTCGGCATCCCCGCCACGATCTTCATGCCGCTCGGAGTCCCCGTGCCCAAGCTCCTCGCCACCCGCGGCTACGGCGCCGATGTCGTCCTGGAGGGCGACACGGTGGAGACGCCGCTGCGGCTCGCGGCGGAGTTCGCCGAGCGCACCGGAGCCGTCCTCATCCACCCCTTCGACCACCGCGACGTGATCATCGGCCAGGGGACGGTCGGCCTCGAGATCTACGACGACGTGCCCGACGTCGAGACGATCGTGCTGGGGATCGGCGGCGGCGGGCTGATCGCCGGCGTCGCCGCGGCCGTCAAGGCCCGCGCGGCGGCCGACGGGCGCACCGTGCGCGTGATCGGCGTGCAGGCGGCCAACTCCGCGGCCTATCCGTCGTCGCTGGCCGCGGGGGAGCCGCTGACGGTGGCCACGACACCGACGATCGCCGACGGGATCGCCGTCGCACGGCCGGGCGCGGTGCCCTTCGAGATCATCCGCGACCTCGTCGACGAAGTGGTCACGGTCACCGACGACGACATCGCGCGGGCGCTGCTGGTGCTCCTCGAGCGGGCGAAGCAGGTCGTCGAGCCCGCCGGAGCGGTGGGCGTCGCGGCGATCCTCGCGGGCAAGGTGGCCGCGCACGGCCCGACCGTGGCCGTCCTGTCGGGGGGCAACATCGACCCGCTGCTCCTGCAGCGCGTCGTGGCCCACGGACTGGCCGCGTCCGGGCGCTACATGACCCTCCAGATCCCGCTTCCCGACCGCCCGGGCCAGCTCGCCCGCGTCTCGGAGCTGCTCTCGATCGCGGGGGCCAACGTGATCGAGGTGCTCCACACCCGGCACGGCCAGGGGCTCCAGATCAGCGAGGTCATCCTTCAGCTGAGCGTCGAGACGCGCGGCGAGGACCATCGGGCCCACGTGATCGAGATCCTGCAGGGCGCGGGCTTCGAGCCCCTCGTCATGCCCGACTGAGGCGCCGGCGAACGCTCCTACTGGCCGGCGTAGGTCTCGACCTTGACGATCTCGACCGAGATCTCACGCCCGTTCGGCGCGGTGTAGGAGGTCTTCGCACCCTCGCGCAGCCCCAGGATGGCCGCACCCAGCGGAGAGGCCTCGCTGTAGACGTCGAGCTCGGAGTTCGCCGCGATCTCGCGGTTGCCCAGGAGGAACACCTCTTCGCCACCGGCCACGAGCGCCGTCACGACGGTGCCCGGCTGCACGGTGCCGTCCGACTCGGGCGCCTCGCCGACCTTGGCGTCCTTCAGCAGCTGCTGGAGCGTCCGGATGCGGGCCTCCTGCTTGCCCTGCTCGTCCTTGGCCGCGTGGTAGCCGCCGTTCTCCTTGAGGTCGCCCTCTTCGCGGGCGGCTTCGATGCGCTTGGCGATCTCTTCGCGACCCGTCGTCGAGAGGTGCTCGAGCTCGGCGGCGAGCCGGTCGTAGGCGTCCTGCGTGAGAAAGGTCACGGTGCTGTCGCTGGACACGTCGTCTCCTTGGGGTCAGCGGGTCGTAAACCGAACGCCCCGGCGTACGTGCCGGGGCGCAGAGTGTGTCGGATCAGACTACGGGATCCAGCAGGAGGTCACCAAACCCGTCGTCGCCGGCGCCACCGTGGGGATCGTCTCGCTGAAGCGGCGCGTGTGCGCGTCGTCGGCGGCGTACTCGACCACGCGCCAGCCGACCACGCCGTGCTCGGTGTCCTGCGCCTCGAGCGCGCAGGCGACCGGCTCGCCGGGACGCAGGGTGACCTGGAAGTCGATCGTGATGCCGTGCGCGTCGACGGAGTGGAACCCCGTCGTGTCGACGTCCACGGCATCCATGGTCCGCGCCACGGTCGACCAGGCGAGATAGCCGATGAGCGCGGCCGCCAGGACGCCCGCCACGATCCACCACACGCGCCGGGTGCGCGTGGGGGTGCGACCGTAGCGGTCCTCGAGGAGGGCGGGCGTGGCAGGGGAGGTCATCTGGGCTTCCGTGGCGTTCTAGGCTGGACTTCCAGGCTATGCGCTCTGCGCGCGGATCGAGGACACATGCAGCCGTTCACGTGGATCGCGACGAACACCCCCTTCGTCCCGTCTCCGTCGCCGACCGTGAACCCCTCCGACGTCACTCCCGGCGTGGCGGGCTTCATCGCGATCGCCGTGATCGCCATCGCCGTCGTCCTGCTGCTCATCGACATGATCCGCCGCATCCGCCGGGGCCGCTACCGTGCGGAGATCGCCGAGCAGCTCGACGCCGAGGAGGCCGCCGCACGCGCCGCCGACGAGGGCGACGACGTCAGCCCGGAAGGCCCAGCGAAGGGCTGAAGGGTCGCAGCGCGATCAGCAGGCACGCGGTCCAGTGGCACAGGAAGGCCAGGACCGTGCACACGTGGAAGATCTCGTGGAAGCCGAAGTGCCCGGGCCACGGATTGGGCCGCTTCAGCCCGTACACGATCGCGCCGCCGGTGTAGAGGAGTCCGCCGACGATCACGAGGAACATCATGGCCACGTTCGCCTGGAAGAGGTCGATCATGTACATGACCGCCGCCCACCCGAGGAGCAGGTAGAGCGCCACGTAGAGCCAGCGGGGCGCGTTGATCCAGAAGACGCGGAAGAGGATGCCGAGCAGCGCGCCCGACCACACCAGGATCAGCAGCAGCATCCCCTTGTCGGGCGTGAGCGCGAGCACCGCGATGGGCGTGTAGGTGCCGGCGATCAGCAGCAGGATGTTCGCGTGGTCGATGCGCTTGAGGACCGCCCGCGTGCGCGGGCCCCAGTTGAAGCGGTGGTACAGCGCCGAGTTGCCGAACAGCAGGAGCGAGGTGGCCATGAAGACGGCGCTCGCCCACTTCGCGGCGGCGCCGTCGGCAAGCACGATGAGCACGACGCCCGCGGCGATCGCCACGGGGAAGGTCGCCGCGTGGATCCAGCCGCGCCAGGAGGGCTTCAACTCGACGTGACCGCTCGCCGCGGCCGCGTCGATCAGGGGAAGCTGGGGCATCTCTGCGCCCTCGTGGGAGGCGGTCACGCTCCGAGCCTACGCCGCGCGGTATGCCGCGCCGCACATACGGCTCACGCCGTCGGGCGGTAGCGTAGACGCGTGACGGCGAAAGGCACGGCGGAGGGCAGGGGGCTGCTCTATCGGCTGTACAGCTCCCGGCTGAAGCGTCAGCTCGACGCACAGGTCGTGCCGCATCACATCGCGATGATGATCGACGGCAACCGGCGGTGGGCGCGGCAGGCCGGATTCCCGACCGTGGCGCACGGCCACCGCGCCGGCGCCGCCAAGATGCGCGAGTTCCTGCGCTGGTGCGACGACCTCGGCATCCGCGTCGTGTCGCTGTACCTGCTGTCCACCGACAACCTGACCAAGCGCGACTCGCGCGAGCTCGCCGACCTCATCGAGATCATCGCCGAACTCGCCGATGCGATCTCCCACGAGCCCCAGTGGCGCGTGCAGCACGTCGGCCGGGCAGACCTGCTCCCGGCCGACCTGGCGCGCGCCCTGCGGACGGCGGAGGAGCGGACGGCCGGCAACACCGGGCTGCACGTGAACCTCGCCGTCGCCTACGGCGGACGCGGCGAGATCGTCGACGCGGTGCGCCGCATCATCGCCAAGCACCAGGAGCGCGGCGGCTCGCTGGAGGAGCTGGCGGCCAGCCTCACGCCGGAGCAGATCGGCGAGCACCTGTACACGGGCGGGCAGGCCGACCCCGACCTCGTCATCCGCACCTCCGGCGAACAGCGTCTGAGCGACTTCCTGCTCTGGCAGTCGGCGCATTCGGAGTTCTACTTCGTGGAGGCGCTCGGACCCGACCTGCGCGAGGTGGACTTCCTGCGGGCGATCCGCGACTACGCGACGCGCGACCGGCGCTTCGGCGGCTGATCGGGTCGCCGTCCCGGCCGCGGCCGTGCCGTGCCGGGCGCGGCGGCACCGGACGGGCCGTGCCAGACTGGAGGGGTGATCGAGCTGGAGTCGTATCTCGAGAGCTTCGACGAGGAACCCGGATACCTCGACTGGGCGGCGTTCGGGCCGCTGTCGCCGGCCGTCCAGGCCGAGTCGGCCGCCGACGCGGAGCTCCTCGGCGCGGGGCGCCGCTCGGGCATCGGCCTCGTCGCCGAGCGCGCGGACGAGGCGCGCGCCCTGCTCGCCGAGCTGCTCGGGTCGGCACCCGACGAGGTCACCCTTCAGCCGTCGACCTCCTACGGCCTCATGCACGCGATGTTCGGCCTGAGCGGCGAGGTGCTGGTCTCCGCCGCGGAGTTCCCCGCCCTTCCGGTGACCGCACGGCGCGCGCAGGACGCGCTCGGCCGCCTCCGCGTGCGCGACCTGCCTGCTCCCGGCACGTTCGTGACGCCCGAGGCCGTCCGCGACGCGCTCGACGACGACGTGACCGCGGTGGCGGTGAGCCTCGTGGACTACCGCACCGGCTTCGTCGCCGACCTCGCGGCACTCCGGGACGTGATCGGCGATCGTCTGCTGATCGTCGACGCGATCCAGGGCTTCGGGGTGGTCGACGCCGACTACGCGGCCGCCGACGTCGTCTGCGGGAACGGCTACAAGTGGCTCCGCGCCGGTCGCGGCACGGGCTTCGCGCGCTTCACCCCCCGTGCGCGGGAGCGGATCGAGCCCGTGCTGTCGGGCTTCGCCGGCATGGACGGCGAGATCGGCGCACCCGGCGTGCCCGCCCCGGCGCCCGGCGCCGCGGCGTTCGCCGTGTCGGGGATCGACGCGCTCGCCGCGGCGCGACTGGCGACCGCCGTCCGCGAGATCCGCGACGTCGGGGTGGGCCGCATCGCCGAGGCGGTGCGGGACCGGGCCCGGCACATGATGGCGCTCGCGGACCGCTACGACATGCCCGTGCTCACTCCCCGCGACTCCCACGCGGGCATCGTCGCGCTGTCGCCCGATCCCCAGGACGCGGGCGCGCTGGCCGCGGCCCTGGCCAACCACGGGGTGACCGCCACTGCCCGGGGCGGCACGATCCGCGTGAGCGCCCACGCCGGCACCGCCGCCGACAGCCTGCAGCTGTTCGGCGACGCGCTCGCGGAGGTGTCCAGCCATCGCCTCGTCGTCCCGGCGCCCGCCGTCGAGAGTTAACGTGCCGGACATCTGGCGAGGGCGTGTCGCATGCGTCGCGCCGGGGCCGCGCGACGTACCGTCATCACATCGGGCAAGGCGCCCGTTCGAGTCGGCCATCCACTGACTCGTGGCCCCTGGTCGACTCGTAACTGCCGGGTGATCATCACCCGGGGCGGGAGTGGGTTGTGACCACACGAGCACCAGAGCAGCAGCGCCGCATCAGCACCGGCGAGGACACCGCCGCAGGTCAGGATCTGCGCACATACATCCTGGACACGTCGGTGCTGCTGAGCGATCCGAGGGCGTTCTTCCGATTCGCCGAGCATTCGGTGGTCGTCCCGGTGGTCGTGATCACCGAGCTCGAGGGCAAGCGCAACGATCCCGAGATCGGCTACTTCGCCCGCCAGGCGCTGCGTCACCTCGACGAACTGCGCGTCGAGCACGGGCGGCTGGACTTCCCGGTCGCCGTCGGAGACGGCGGCACGCTGCGCGTCGAGCTCACCAACACGGACCCCTCGGTCCTTCCCGCCGGCATGCGACTCGGCGACAACGACACCCGCATCCTCTCCGTGGCCATGCATCTGGCGCAGGAGGGCCACGAGGTCACGGTGGTCTCCAAGGACCTTCCCATGCGCGTCAAGGCGGCCTCGCTCGGCCTGCACGCCGAGGAGTACCTCGCCGAGCAGGCGGTGGACTCGGGATGGACCGGCATCGCCTCGATCGACATCTCCGGCGACGAGGTCAGCGACCTCTACGAGACCGAGGTCGCACTCAGCGAGGACGTCCGCGGCCTTCCCGTGAACACCGGCCTCGTGATCCACTCGGAGCGCGGCTCGGCGCTCGGCCGGGTGACCGGCGACGGCGAGTACCGCCTGGTGCGCGGCGACCGCGACGTCTTCGGGCTCCACGGCCGCTCCGCCGAGCAGCGCATCGCCATCGACCTCCTCCTCGACCCCGAGGTGGGCATCGTGTCGCTCGGCGGCCGGGCCGGGACGGGCAAGTCCGCGCTCGCACTGTGCGCCGGCCTCGAGTCGGTGCTCGAGCGCCAGCAGCAGAAGAAGATCATCGTCTTCCGTCCGCTGTTCGCCGTCGGCGGGCAGGAGCTCGGATATCTGCCCGGCGATCAGGCCGAGAAGATGAACCCGTGGGGCCAGGCGGTCTTCGACACGCTCGGCTCCGTGGTCTCGGGCAACGTGCTGGAGGAGGTCGTCGAGCGCGGCATGCTCGAGGTGATGCCGCTCACCCACATCCGCGGCCGCTCGCTCCACGACGCGTTCGTGATCGTCGACGAGGCCCAGTCCCTCGAGCGCAACGTGCTGCTGACGGTGCTGAGCCGCATGGGGCAGAATTCGCGCGTCGTGCTCACCCACGACGTGGGGCAGCGCGACAACCTGCGCGTCGGCCGGCACGACGGCGTCGCGAGCGTGATCGAGACGCTCAAGGGGCACGACCTGTTCGGCCACGTCACCCTGGTCCGCTCGGAGCGCTCGGCGATCGCCGCGCTGGTCACCGACCTGCTGGAGCAGGGCGAGCTGAGCTGACCGCTCCCTGATCCCCGCGGCGCGAGACGACCGTCCTCGCCGTCGAGAGCGCGGGCACCATCCGTGCTCTCGACGGCGAACCGGCGGGTCGGCGGCGCGGGGCGGTGAGCGCTCGTGTCAGCGGGCCGGCGTGACCTGCGTGCGCATCTCGAGTTCGAGGCCGCCGTCCACCGGACGTGTCGTCAGGGCGACGGTGACGCTCCCGAGCGCGGAGAGCGACTCCACGTGGGTCCCGCCGCACGGGATCGAGACCGGGCCGTCGGGCAGCGCGCACACCCAGCGGCGCCGGGCGGACAGCGCGTCGTCGGTGCGCTCGATCCGCACGTCGCCGCCCGCCGTGACCCACGTCGTCAGCACGGCGTTCGCCCGCTCGGCGACGGCGCCGGGATCGTCGAGGGCGGCGGGATCGAAACCCTTGCGGCGCAGCGATCTGCCCACGCGGTAGGTGTCGAGTGACCCGTCCGGAACGATCTGCGAGCGCTGGATGGCGAGCTGATCGAAGGCGGGGTGGCCGAGCGCGTCGAGCGCGACCGGCTTGGACCAGGCCGCAGCGAGGGCGGCGTCGAGGGCGAGGGATGCCAGGTGGCAGCCGGTGTGCCCCGCCGAGAGGGAGCGCCGGTACGCGGCGTCGACCTCGACCTCGACGGTCGTCCCGACGGCGGGCGGTGCGCCCTCGATCACGTGGGCGACCACGAACGTCCACCCCTCGGTGCCGTTTCGCACCGGGAGGTCGGCGCCGAGGTGCAGGACGCCCTGGTGGATGCCGCCGGTCACGCCGTCCTGCACGACGCGCTCGTCGTCACCCCAGCGCAGGGCGGCGCGGTCGGCGGGCTGATCGGGCCACGCGGTGTCCACGGGGTGGAGGGCGGTGCGATCGAGCACCACCGCGGAGCGGCCGTCGGCGAGGCGCTCGACGTGGAGCACCGTGCCGGTGGAGGACACGTCGCCGGCCGGGTAGGCGACCAGCGTGTCGCGGTCGGGGAGCGGCACGCCTCAGTCCCAGCGATAGCCCTCGCCACGGACGGTGGCGATGTTGTCGGGGCCGAGCTTCGCCCGCAGGTAGCGGACGTACACGTCGACGACGTTCGAGCCCGGATCGAAGTCCATGCCCCACACCCGGCTCAGCAGCACCTCGCGCGTGAGGACCTCGCCGGGGTGGCGGAGGAACTGCTCGGCGAGGGCGAACTCCCGTGCGGAGAGGTCCACCTCGCGATCGGCGACGGTGACGCGGCGCGCGAGCACGTCGAGGGTCACATCCCCGCGGGTGAGCAGCACCGGCGCGGTCGCGGACTCGCGCAGGCGGGAGCGGACCCTCGCGAGCAGCTCCGCGACCGCGAAGGGCTTCGCGACGTAGTCGCTCGCGCCGGCGTCGAGTCCCTCGATCGTGTCGCTGGTGCCGCTGCGGGCGGTGAGCATGATGACGGGGATCGCGCTGCCGCGCGCCCGCAGGTGACGGAGCACCTCGAACCCGTCCATCGACGGCAGTCCCACGTCCAGCACGACCAGCGCGATGTCCGGTTCGAGAGCGCGCTCCAGCGCCTCCGCGCCGTCCTCGGCGACGACGGTCTCGTAGCCGTCGGCGTGGAGACTGCGCGTCACCAGCGAGACGATGTGGGGTTCGTCGTCGACGACGAGGATACGTGTCATCCGGTGGCCTCTCGTTGCATCAGGACGTCGCCGGCGCGGACCGGCGAGGGGACGGTGGCCTTCGTGCCGAAGGGGATCTCGAGGGTGAACGTCGCGCCGCCGCCGGCGGTGTCGGCGATCGTGCAGTGGCCGCGATGCGCCTTGGCGATCGCGTCGACGATGGCCAGCCCGAGCCCGGAGCCGCCGACCGACCGCTTGCCGGTGCCCCGGTCGAAGCGCCGGAAGATGCGGTGCCGCATCGCCGGGGCGATCCCCGGACCGTGATCGCGCACCCACAGCTGCACGCCGCCGGCGTGCACGGCGCTGCCCACCTCGATCGCGCTGCCGGCGGGCGTGTACTTCGCCGCGTTGTCGGCCAGCTGCAGCCAGGCCTGGAGCAGGCGGTCGCCGTCACCGCGGATCACGGTGTCCGCAGCCTGCTCGACGCTCCACGCATGGTCGGGGATCACCGTCACCAGCTCGCCGACGCGCTGGGTCAGCAGACCCAGATCGACCTCGGACATCGTGAACTTGTCGGTCTCCACGGCCGCCAGCAGATCGATGTCGCCGATGAGGCGCGTCATCCGGTCCAGCTCCGCCATGCCGAGGTCGCGGATCGCCGCAGCGTCGGACGGATCGTTGGGATCCATCACCTCGAGGTGGCCGCGCACGATCGTGATCGGCGTCTTGAGCTCATGGCGCACGTCGTCGAGCAGTCTCCGCTGGGCCTCGTACGCCGTTTCCTCCTGGTCGTTGGCCACCCGCTCCGCGGGAGCCGACGGGAGGATGGTCCATCCCACGACGCCCACGACCACGAGGGTGGCCAGGGTCAGCGTCGTGTAGACGGGGATGGTCGCCCAGGGCAGCGGCTGCTCGGTGACGACGTGCACGAGGACGACGCCGAGCGCGGCCAGCGCGAAGCCGGCCGCCACGACGGCGACGAGGAGCCCCAGAGTTCGTGTGCGCCGGGAGTGCACGGATGTCGCGCGGTTCACTCTCCGATTATCAACCCGCGTGGGTCATCGACAGGAGGTCGAGTTTCTCGTCGAGCTGCGCCTCGGTCAGCTCGCCGCGCTCGACGTACCCGAGATCGATGACGGCCTCGCGCACCGTGATGCCCTTGGCGACGGAGTGCTTGGCGATCTTCGCCGCCGCCTCGTAGCCGATCAGCTTGTTGAGGGGCGTCACGATCGAGGGCGACATCCCCGCGTATGCGGCAGCCCGGTCGAGGTTGGCCTCGAGGCCGTCGATGGTCTTGTCGGCGAGCACCCGCATCGCGTTGGAGAGCAGGCGGATCGACTCGAGCAGCGCGGTCCCCATGACGGGGATCGCGACGTTGAGCTCGAACGAGCCCGACGCGCCCGCCCACGCCACGGTGGCGTCGTTGCCGATCACCCGCGCGCACACCATGAGCGTGGCCTCCGGCACGACCGGGTTGACCTTGCCGGGCATGATCGACGAGCCCGGCTGCAGGTCGGGGATGTGGAGCTCTCCCAGGCCGGTGTTGGGCCCGGAGCCCATCCAGCGGATGTCGTTGTTGATCTTGGTCAGCGACACCGCGATGGTCCGCAGCGCGCCGGAGGCCTCGACGAGGCCGTCGCGGTTGGCCTGCGCCTCGAAGTGGTCCTTCGCCTCGGTGATCGGCAGCTCCGTCTCCGCCTGCAGCAGGGCGATCACCTTCTGCGGGAAGCCCAGGGGCGTGTTGATGCCCGTGCCGACGGCGGTGCCGCCCAGGGGCACCTCGCCCACACGCGGGAGCACCGCCTGCACGCGCTCGATGCCCAGGCGGATCTGCCGCGCGTACCCGCCGAACTCCTGGCCGAGGGTCACCGGCGTCGCGTCCATCAGGTGGGTGCGCCCCGACTTGACGGCGTCCTTCCACAGCTCGGCCTTGGCCTCCAGCGCCACCGCGAGGTGGTCCAGCGCCGGGATCAGGTCGTCGATGAGCGCCTGGGTGACCGCGATGTGCACGGACGTCGGGAACACGTCGTTGGACGACTGCGATGCGTTGACGTGGTCGTTGGGGTGGACGGGGGAGCCGAGGTGCCGGGTCGCCAGGGTGGCCAGCACCTCGTTCATGTTCATGTTCGAGGACGTGCCCGACCCGGTCTGGTAGGTGTCCACCGGGAACTGCGCGTCGTACCGGCCGGTGACGACCTCGTCGGCGGCCCAGGCGATGGCCTCGGCGATCGCGGCGTCGAGGGTGCCGAGCTCCTTGTTGGCGAGCGCGGCGGCCTTCTTGATCCGGGCGAGGGCCGCGATCTGCGTCGACTCCAGGCCGGTGCCCGAGATCGGGAAGTTCTCGACCGCGCGCTGGGTCTGCGCCGCGTACAGCGCGTCCTTGGGCACGCGAACTTCACCCATCGTGTCGTGCTCGATGCGGTAGTCGGTCTCTGTCATGTCGGTCACGTCCTCGTTTCCTGGTGGGTGTCTGATGTGCGCTCAGGCGTCGATGCCGACGCTGACCTGCGGCACGGCGGTGCCCTCGCCGAGCCGGTAGTTCGCGCCGACGATGGCGAGACGGCCCTCGGCCACCGCGTCGGCGATGAGGCGGGACGACGCCAGCAGCTCGTCCACCGTGCCCCGGAGGTGCTCGGCGCCGACGGCCTCGGCGTCCACCGACTCGGGCGTCGCGTCCGGGTCGGTGCGCAGCACGCGCTTGACGGCGGGCACGATCTTCGCGATGAGGCGCCAGATGTGCGGAGGCAGCTCGGGCGCGTCCAGGGCGGTGGAGTCGATCGCCGCGCGCACCGCGCCGCACTGGTCGTGCGCGAGCACGATGATCAGCGACACGTCGAGCACCGCCACGGCGTACTCGATGCTGGCGATCGCCGAGTCCGAGACCACCTGGCCGGCGTTGCGGACGACGAACAGATCGCCGAGGCCCTTGTCGAAGATGATCTCGGCGGCCAGGCGGGAGTCGGAGCAGCCGAAGAGGACGGCGCGCGGCTTCTGGGCGCTCTCCAGCTCATGGCGTCGCTCGACGTCCTGTCGCGGGTGGCGGGGCTCACCCGCGACGAAGCGCGCGTTGCCGCGTCGCATCTCGTTCCAGACGGTCGTCGGGGTGGGGCGTGCGTCGGTCACGGTGTCTCCTCTCGCAGGGCGCGGATCTGTGCGGTGAGCCCGGAAGCCGCCGTCTCGGCGGTCTCGGCGGAAATCGAGCCGTAGACGACGATCGTGTCGGGACCGGCGTCGGTGGTCAGCGCGTAGCGGATGCCGTCGTCGCCGGGCAGGTCGTAGACGTCCCACTCGATCCCGTCGACGCTGGTCGCCCCGGTCGGAGCGAATCCGCCGAGGAGCGTCGACGTCCAGGTGTCCGGCACGTCGAATCCCTGCGCGATCCGCACGAACCCGGTCCGGGGCGCGTACACGACCGTCCACGCGCCGTCCTCGACCCGGGCGGCGTTGGCCCGCCACGATCCGGGGGTCTCCGGCACGATCACGGTGCGGCCCAGCGATGCGGACACCTCGGCGGCGGCCGCCGAGACGTCCACCGGCGGCTGCTGCGGGGGCGTGCCGCGCGGCACGCCGAAGTAGACGACCGCGACCACCGCGACGGTGGCGATGAGGGCGGCGATGAGGTTGCGGAACGTCTGACTCGAGCGGTAGACGCGGGAGGATTCCGCCTTACGGGCTGCCGTCTCGTCGGGAGTCTCGGGGCGACCCAGCTCGGCGACGATCCGAGGACCGGAGGCCATCACGACTCCGCGTCGACCGAGCGGGCGGCGTCGAGCCGGCGCTTGGCTCCGAGCAGCCACTCCTCGCAGCGGGCGGCGAGGGCCTCGCCGCGGGTCCACAGCGTGAGGGAGTCCTCAAGGGTGGGCGCACCCTGCTCGAGCTCGGCGACGACGCGGACGAGCTCGTCGCGGGCCTGCTCGAAGGACAGGCCGGCGATGTCGGCGGTGCCGTCACTCGTCATGGTTCCATCCTACGGTCCTCGGCGGACGTGCCCCCGGCCTCGGCGGCCGCCGTGCCCGGGTCCGCAGCCAGCTCGCCGTCCGAGCGCGCGAGGAACGAGCCCCGGGCGACGGTGACGACCACGTCTGTCCCCGCGGGCGCCTGCGAGGCGTCGCGCACGATGACGCCCTCGCCGACGTGCGCGATCGCGTACCCGCGGGCGAGCGTCGCGCCGGGGGAGAGGGCCCGGAGCGCGGCGCGGAGCTCGGCGGTGGCCGTCGCGGCGGCGTCCATCCGCCGGCGGACGATGTCGCGTCCCCGCGACTGCAGGGTCCACACCTCCTGCGCCCGCCCGGTCAGCAGCGACTCGGGATCGCGGAGCACGGGACGCGAGCGCAGCTGCTCCAGCTGGGCGATGTCGTGGCCGAGGCGCTGGGTGAGCCGGCTGCGGGCGCGGCTGCGCAGCTGCTGCACCAGGGCGCGCTGCTCGGCGACATCGGGCACGACCTTCTTCGCCGCGTCGGTGGGGGTCGAGGCGCGCAGATCGGCGACGTCGTCGAGGAGCGGGTGGTCGTTCTCGTGGCCGATCGCCGAGACGACGGGCGTGGCCGCGGCCGCCACGGCGCGCAGGAGGCGCTCGTCGCTGAACCCGAGGAGGGTCTGCGGGTCGCCCCCGCCGCGTGCGATCACGATCACGTCGACCTCGGGATCGGCGTCGAGCGCCGAGAGGGCGGCGATCGTCTCGGGGACGCACCGGTCGCCCTGCACGGCGGCATGGATCGTCCGGAAGCGCACCTGCGGCCAGCGCAGCTCCGCGTTGCGGTGCACGTCCTTCTCGGCGTCGCTGCGCTCGCCCGTGATGAGGCCGACGACGTGTGGGAGGAACGGGATCGGACGCTTGCGCGCCGGGTCGAAGAGCCCCTCGGCGCGCAGCTGGGAGCGGAGGCGCTCCAGCCGCTCGAGCTGGTCGCCCAGTCCGGTGTGTCGCATCGACGACACGGTGAACGTGAAGTCGCCGCTCTTGACGAAGTAGTCGGGCTTGACGCAGGCCACGACCCGGTCGCCGACGGCGATCTTCTCCGGCAGCCGCTGGAGGGTGGACGACCACAGCCGGAACGAGATGGCCGCATCGCTCGCGGCGTCCTTCAGGCGTCCGAAGACGTGCCCGCCGCGCACGTTCCACGAGGTGACCTCGCCCTCGACCCACACCGAGTTCCACCGCTGCACGAAATCGCGGATGGTCTCGTTCAGCCGCGAGACGGAGGTCGGGGCCTGTGGGGAGGACTCCCGGGGATGCACGGAGTCGGGCGGCGGCGTCTGGCCCTCCACCGTCTCGAACGACGTCACGTGTCCTCCTCCTGCGCTGCGCCCCGGGTGATGCGCCCCGGCCGCCGTGCGGCGTCGCGGATCGGTCGGCCCGGCACGATCCCGCCGCTCAGGCCACTGTCATGCTGCGCCTCGTAGACTCGGGGTGTGAGCACATCCGTCGTCCAGCTGCCCCTGCCCCGCGTACCGGGGCCGCGAGGGCGGCTCCAGGATAACCCGGTCTCCGGACAGAAGCGGGTGCTGCTGGCCGCGCCGCGCGGCTACTGCGCCGGTGTCGACCGGGCCGTCATCGCCGTCGAGAAGGCGCTGGAGCGCTACGGGGCGCCGGTGTACGTGCGCAAGCAGATCGTGCACAACATCCATGTCGTGACCGAGCTCGAGGCCCAGGGGGCCGTCTTCGTCGAGGAGGTCGACGAGGTGCCGCCCGGCGCGAACGTCGTCTTCAGTGCGCACGGGGTCTCGCCCGCCGTCGTGTCGGCCGCGGCCGACCGGGGACTGCACGCCATCGACGCGACCTGCCCGCTGGTCACGAAGGTGCACCGCGAGGCGGTGCGCTTCGCCCGCAGCGACTACGAGATCCTCCTGATCGGCCACGAGGGCCACGAGGAGGTCGAGGGCACCGCCGGCGAGGCGCCCGACCACGTCACCGTCGTCAACTCGCCCGACGAGGCGGCCACGGTCGTCGTCAAGGATCCCGACAAGGTCGTGTGGCTCTCGCAGACGACGCTCTCGGTCGACGAGACCATGGAGACGGTGCGCCGCCTCCGCGAGCGGTTCCCGAACCTGCAGGACCCGCCCTCGGACGACATCTGCTACGCCACCCAGAACCGTCAGGTCGCGATCAAGAAGGTCGCCAAGGACGCCGATCTGGTGATCGTCGTCGGATCGGCGAACTCCTCCAACAGCGTGCGCCTCGTCGAGGTCGCGCTCGAGTACGGGGCGAAGGCCGCGTACCGCGTGGACTACGCCCACGAGATCCAGCAGGAGTGGCTCGACGACGTCGAGACCGTCGGTGTGACCTCCGGTGCCTCGGTGCCCGAGGTCCTGGTGCGAGAGGTCCTCTCCGAGCTCGCCGGCGCCGGCTACCGCGACGTCGAGGAGGTGCGCACCGCGGAGGAGGATCTGCTGTTCTCCCTCCCGAAGGAGCTGCGCCAGGACTCCAGTGGACGCCGCGACGAGCGGGCGCTCGGCGGGAGGGCGGCGGGAGGGCCCGCGGCGGCCGGACAGGACCGCACGTGACCGACACCCCGCGCCCGGCGCCGCAGTACGGCGAGTACGCGACGCCCGAGGAGCAGCAGGAGATCATCCGCCGGTCCGGAGGGCCGCAGGGTGCGGTCCCGGCGGGCGACGCCCAGGTTCTGCCGGTGGCCGTGCCGCCCCCGTCGGTCGCGTCGACCCCTGCTCCCGAGGCCGCGGCCGCGGCGGCGAACCCGCGACGGCGCGACCGCTTCGTGACGATCGCGCTCCTGGCCTACGGTCTCTTCACCGTCGTCACGACGATCCCGCAGCTCATCGACTACGCCGCCTTCGCCGAGCTGTGGATGCGGATGGCAGGGATCGACGCCGATTTCACCGCTGTCGCAGAGGGCCGCGCCTGGGGCACCACGGCTGCCGTCCTCTTCGCCGTCGGGTGGATCGTCACCGCCCTGCTGTCGTGGCGCGCGATTGTGCGCGGCCGGCTGTCGTGGTGGATCGCCCTGGTCGGTGCGGTCGTCTCCTTCATCGTCGTCAGCATCTGTCTGAGCGTGCCGCTCATGAGCGACCCCGCAGTGATCGAGGGCGTGCTGCGCAGCGGATGACGGGGCACGGCCGCGGACCGGAGTCCTGCGCGCCACTCCGCACGCCCCTGCTGCATCCACCCGGTCGTCTGATACGGTGACGCTGCGCCTCGGCGTACGCCCCGACACCCCCCGGGAGGGAGCCTGTGATTTCACGTGCCCTCCCTCGTCGCGCCCTCGCGACCTTCGCCGGCCTCGCGCTGATCGCCGCCGGCGCCCTGACGGTGCTGCCCGCGAGCGCTGCCTCGCACATGCTCCCGGCCGGTGCGCAGACGCCCACGCCCACCGCCACCGCGGTCGCGACGCCGACGCCGACCCCGACTCCGACACCGGCCCCGAGCAAGCGCTTCACCACGGTCGGCACACCGACCGTCTCGGGCACCACGACGGTGGGCCGCACTCTCACCGCCGTGCGCGGGACCTGGTCGCCCACGCCGTCGACGTTCCGCTACCAGTGGCTGCGCGGCGGGAGCGCGATCGCCGGGGCCACGTCGGCGACCTACGTCGCCACCGCCGCCGACGCGGACCAGGTGCTGTCGGTGCGGGTCACCGCGTCGCGCACCGGCTACGTGACGACCAGCGCCACCAGTTCGGGTCGGACGATCCTCCGTGCGTTCACGGCATCTCCCGCTCCCGTCATCACCGGCACGGTGGCCGTCGGCCGCACGGTGACGGCGACCCACGAGGCGTGGGGTCCGTCGCCGGTGGCTCTCACGTACCAGTGGTACCGGGCCGGAAGCGCCATCGCAGGCGCCACCGCGGCGTCGTACAAGCTCACGAGCGCCGACGCCGGAAAGGCCGTCTCGGTCCGGCTCAAGGGCGTGAAGACGGGATACACGAGCGTCACCCGCTCGAGCGCCGCGGTCACGGTTCCGCGCGTGCTGACCGTTCCGTCGCGCGTGGCGCTGAGCGGGACCCCCGCTGTCGGCTCCACGCTCACCGCGTCGCCGGGCACCTGGGGTCCGTCGCCGGTCACGCTGCGATACCAGTGGCTCCGGGATGGAGCCTCGATCCCCGGCGCGACCGCCAAGACCTACAAGCTCGTCGCCGCCGACGCCGGCCACGAGGTGTCGGTGCGGATCGGCGGATCGAAATCGGGGTACACCTCGGTGTCGCGCACCAGCGCGACCGTCGATGTGAAATGGGCCTTCACGAGTGCCCCCACGCCCACCGTGAGCGGCAGTGTGGCAGCCGGGCGCACGCTCACCGCGGTCATCGGGACGTGGAGCCCGACTCCGAATCTCGGCTACCAGTGGCGGGTCGACGGGGCCGTGGTCGCGGGCGCGACCTCCTCCACCTGGCGGGTTCCGGAGTGGGCCGCAGGCAGGGCGGTGACCGTGACGGTCACCGCCACCAAGAGCGGCTACCTCACCGTCACCCGCACGTCGGTCAAGCGGACCGCCTCGTGGTCGCTCGGCAACGTCCTGCGCCCCGGTATCCCGATGCGCGCGGGGACCTACATCGCCTCACCCAACGGCACCTACCGCTTCACCGTGCAGGGCGATGGGAACGTGGTCCTCAGCCGGAGCGGCACGCCGCTGCGGACGACCAGGACCACGGGCACCGCAGCACCCGTCCTGCTCCTGCGCGAGGACGGTGCGCTCGCGGTCTACTCGACCAGGGACGGGCGGGCCGCATGGGGCTCCGGGACGAACGGCTACGCGGTCGCGGGGCTCACCCTCGACGACAGCGGCCAGCTGCGGCTGGTCGAGGTGGACGGACTGTCGACCTGGACCGGCAAGAAGCTTCCCGCCTACTCGGACGCGAGCGCGGCAGGCTCGGGCGTTCCGGGGAAGTACGGCTGGGCCTTCCCCATCCGGCCCTCGGCGACGATGACGACGTACTCGGGCCACTCCGGCGACGACTTCGCCGCCAGGACAGGGACGCCCGTGTACGCGATGCGCGGCGGCACCGTGACCGTCCAGGAGATCTGGATCACCTCGGGCTGCCCGTCCTGGGCGCCGAACAACACGCGTCAGAAGCAGGTGCTGGTGAAGACCACCATCGACGGCACGGAGTTCGTCCTCACCTACGCGCACCTCAGCGCCTTCTCGGTGAAGAACGGGCAGACCGTCAAGGCCGGCCAGAAGATCGGCGAGGTCGGCTCGACCGGATGCTCCACCGGTCCGCACCTTCACCTCGGCGTCAAGGTCGACGGCGTCGCCAAGCTCCTCTACCCGCGCGACCTGCTGCTCGGCGCCTCCTACTGATCGCCCTCCCGAGCGCTCAGTGAGCGGCCGGGCCTCCTCCCGGGCGCTCGCTGATCGTCCGGCGCCGGAACGGCGAATGCCGCGACCCGGGGAGCGGGTCGCGGCATCCGCGTGGGCGCGAGGTGCGATCAGGAGGTCGACTTGCCGTACGAGCCGAGCTGCTGGGTGGCCTCGACGACACGGGCCGCCATGGCCGTCTCGGCGACCTTGCCCCAGGCGCGCGGGTCGTAGGCCTTCTTGTTGCCGACCTCGCCGTCGACCTTCAGGACGCCGTCGTAGTTCTTGAACATGAAGCCGGCGACCGAGCGCGTGAACGCGTACTGGGTGTCGGTGTCGATGTTCATCTTGACGACGCCGTTGGCGACGGCAAGGGCGATCTCCTCGTCGGTCGAGCCGGAGCCGCCGTGGAACACGAGGTCGAGCGGCTTCGGTCCGGTGCCGAACCGGGCGGCGATGCCCTCCTGGATCTCGCCGAGCAGCTCGGGCCGCAGCTTCACGTTGCCCGGCTTGTACACGCCGTGCACGTTGCCGAAGGTGAGGGCGGCGATCCAGCGGCCCTGCTCGCCGAGGCCGAGCGCCTCGACGGCCTTGGCGACGTCGGCCGTGGTCGTGTAGAGGGCCTCATTGGACCCCTCGTGCTTGACGCCGTCCTCCTCGCCGCCGACGACGCCGATCTCGACCTCGAGGATCGCGTTGATGGCCTTCAGGCGGGGCAGGAGCTCCTTGGCGATCTCGATGTTCTCGTCGAGGGGAACGGCGGAACCGTCCCACATGTGCGACTGGAAGATCGGCCGACCGCCCGCGGCGACGACCTTCTCCGACTCGGCGATGAGGGGGAGGAGGAAGTCCTCCAGCGCCGGCTTGGGGCAGTGGTCGGTGTGCAGCGCGACGGTGATCGGGTAGCTCTTGGCCACCTCGTGGACGTAGGCGGCGAAGGCGAGGGCGCCGGTGGCGCGGGCCTTCACGGTGTGGCCGGCGAAGTAGTCGGCGCCACCCGTGGTGACCTGGAGGATGCCGTCCGAACCGGCCTCGGTGAGGCCCTGGAGGACGGCGTTGACCGACTGGGAGCTGGCGGCGTTGATCGCCGGGTAGGCGAATCCACCGGCCTTCGCGCGGTCCAGCATCTCTGCGTATTGCTCAGGGGTGGCGACGGGCATGACAGCTCCTAGCGATGTGTCTGTGCGGCGGTGATTCCAACGGTCAGCCTAGCGAAGCGGGGCGCACGCCGCGTGGTGGCCGACCGGGAAAACGGCCCGCTCCGGCGGTCTGTGCCCGGGCGGAAAGAAACGCGATTCCTTCGTGCGAATCAGGGCGAAAGTCCTCACGGCGGGTACGTGCGGCGCGTAGTCTGACGCCATGGTGAGTCTGACCGCGGATATGAGCCCGCTGCATCCCGACCGCAACCTGGCCCTCGAGCTCGTCCGGGCCACCGAGGCGGCCGCGATCCGCTCCGTGCCGTTCATCGGGCGGGGGCAGAAGGAGCTCGCCGACGGTGCCGCGGTCGACGCCATGCGCGCCTTCCTCTCCACCGTCAACTTCGACGGCGTCATCGTGATCGGGGAGGGCGAGAAGGACAACGCGCCGATGCTCTTCAACGGGGAGCACGTGGGAACAGGTCGTGGTCCGCAGTGCGACATCGCGGTCGACCCGATCGACGGCACGACGCTCACCGCCGAAGGACGCAACAACGCGCTGTCCGTGCTCGCTGTCGCCGACCGCGGCGCGATGCTGGACGCCTCCTCGGTCTTCTACATGGACAAGATCGTCACCGGACCGGCCGGCGTCGGCGTCGTCGACATCCGCCTGCCCGTCGCCGAGAACGTGCACCGCCTGGCGAAGGCGCTCGGCAAGCCGGTCGACGAGATGGTGGTGTCCGTGCTGAACCGCCCGCGCCACGCACGGCTCATCGAGGAGATCCGCGAGGCCGGCGCCGGAACGCGGCTCATGAGCGACGGCGACGTCGCCGGCGGCATCAACGCGGCCCGCCACAATGCCCGTACCGACATGTGCATCGGCATCGGGGGCAGCCCCGAGGGCATCGTGACCGCCTGCGCGATCAAGGCGCTCGGCGGACACATCCAGGGAAGGCTCTGGCCGCGCGACGACGACGAGAAGCAGCGCGGGATCGATGCGGGACTGAAGCTCGACGACCACGTCTACGAGGCCGACGAGATGGTCCGGGGCAAGAACACCATCTTCGTGGCGACCGGGGTCACCAACGGCGAGCTGGTGGCGGGGGTCCGTCGCGACGGCGACTTCATCTACACGGAGTCGGTGGTGCTGCGGGGCGCCTCGGGAACGCTCCGCCGGATCTCCTCGGAGCACCTGACGTCGAAGTGGCTGTGATCGTCCGCTGCGCACGCCCGTGACCTGATCGAGACGGTCCCGCGCGTGGCGACACCTCTCGGGTGTGACCGCGTCTGGCAGAATGGACCGCGGTGTCACCGGCGACACGTCGCCGTCCACACAGCTTGGAGTCATCGATGTCCGCAGCAACCAACAGTCCGAAGACCGGTCAGATCGCGGTTCCCCTCGACCCCGCTCGCCGTCCCGACGTGCTGCTGCGCCGCCGCGCCCCCGAGGGGCATCAGGTGAGCGCCTGGTGGATGATCGGCGCGTTCGTGGCCGTCTCGGTCGCGGTCGTCAGCGCCATGAGCCTGCTCCCCGGCGGCTGATCCCTGCGCGTCAGAGGCGGTCCCGCAGATCGCCCACGTCGGCGCCGAGTTCGGGAGCGATCAGTTCGGCCGCGGTCAGCGGGCGCGGAGCGGCCTCGATCGGCTGCGGTGCGGCGACGGCGTCGAGCTTGGTCTCGTCGATGCCCGGGAACCGCCGTGCGCTGACGAGCACGCGTGATTCGAGGGCGCCCGCGAAGCGGTTGTAGCTGGCGACGGTGCGCTCGATCGCTCGCCGCAGGTCGTCGGTGTGGCGGGCCAGTCCGCCCAGGCGGTGGTAGAGCTCGTTGCCGAGGTCGAACAGCGTGCGGGCCTCGTCGGAGACGTCCTGCTGCGTCCACGTGTACGCCACGGTCTTCAGCACCGCCCACAGGTTGACCGGCGAGGCGAGCGCGACGCGTCGCCCGAACGCGTAGTCCAGCAGCGACGGGTCCTCCTCGAGCGCCGCCGCGAGCAGCGACTCGCTCGGGATGAAGCAGACGACGAACTCGGGGCTCGAGGGCAGTCCCGCCCAGTACGACTTCTTCGCCAGCGCGTCGACGTGCGCCCTCACCGCCTTGACGTGGCGCTCCAGCAGCGTCTTGCGACGAGCCCCCTCCTCCCCGGTGGCGGTCACGGGGATCGCGCTGGCTTCGAGGTAGGCGTCGAGGGGCACCTTCGCATCGACGGCGAGAGCCTTGTCGCCGGGGAGGCGCACGACGAGGTCGGGTCGACCGGCCCCGGCCTCGGTCAGGATCGAGGACTGCGTGTCGAAGTCCACGTAGCGCGTCAGCCCCGCGGACTCGACGATGCGCCGCAGCTGCGTCTCGCCCCACACGCCGCGGGCCGAGTTGGACCGCAACGCCCCCGCCAGCGATTCCGTCGTGCTGCGCAGGGTCTCGCTCTCCTCGTGCGCGCGGCGCAGCTGCTCGGCGATCGCGCCGTACTGCAGGCGACGGTCGCGCTCGAGCTCGTCGACCTTGAGCTGCATGCTCTGCAGCGACTCCTGGACGGGCGTCAGCGCGCGCAGCACCTGCTGCTCGCGCCGCTCCCGTTCGTCTCGGGCCGCCTGGTCGGCGCGAGCCTGCGCGGCCATCTCGCGGGTGAGGGAGCGCTGCTGATCGAGCTGGGCGGTCAGCGCGCCCCGCTCCGCCTCGGCTGCGGCAAGGCGCGCCCCCAGCGCGGCGCGTGCGGAGGCGGCGCGCTCGGCGGCACGGGCCGCGCCGGCGAACCATCCCGCGAGGAGTCCGGCCAGCAGGCAGACGACCGCGGTCGCGGTGACGAAGACGACATCCATGGGGGAAGGATGCCGCACACCCCCGACATCGGCCCGGAGGCGCCCCGTCAGGCGACGGCGGCGCCGGCCTGCACGGGGTGCTGCGGGACCGGGCGCTGCGGGACGGGAGTCTCAGCGGGGAGCGGGATCTGCGGGATCCGCAGTCCCAGCAGCATCGCGAGCTCCACGGCGTCCTGGACGCCGTTGCGGGCCGCGGCGTCGATGACGATGTGCGCGCAGGCCAGGGCGTCGGCGGCCGCATCGTGGTGGGCGAAGTCGAGGTGACCCGCGGCGGCGGCCACGACGGGGAGCCGGTAGGAGTCGAGCTCGTAGGTCTTGCGCGCCACCTGGAGGCTGCAGAGGTAGCGGTAGGCCGGGTAGGCGTCGCCGGTGACCTCGCATGCCCGCCGGAGCACCGTCATGTCGAAACCCGCGTTGTGGGCGACGAGGATGTCGTCGCCGGCGAAGGCGACGAGGTCGGCCAGCTGCGTCGACCAGTCGGCGGCGCCGACGACGTCCTCGGGGCGGATGCCGTGGATCCCCATGTTGATCTCGAAGAAGCGGTCGTGGCCGGCCGGGGGCCGGATCAGCCAGCCGGCCGTGGCGACGACGCGCCCGCCGCGCACACGGGCAAGGCCCACGGCGCACGCGGACGCGCTCGAGGAGTTCGCCGTCTCGAAGTCGATCGCGGTGAAGTCCAGGGGCACGCACCCACATTCGCCCGGCGAGGCCTCGTCGCCGTGGAGGCGCGCCGGGCGCGGGCGTATGGTCGGGTCATGGTGAACGCGCAGAAGCTCTCCACGTCCTTCGGTCAGGTCGCCGGGATCTACGAGGCGGGAAGGCCGGGATACCCCGCCGAGGCCGTGTCCTGGCTCCTCGCGCCGGCATCCGGTGCCGCGCCGCCGCGCGTGGCCGATGTCGGGGCGGGCACCGGCAAGCTCACGCGCACGCTGCGCGACCTCGGCGCGGAGACGGTCGCGATCGATCCCGACGCCGACATGCTCGCGACCCTCCACGCCGCGATTCCCGACGTGCCCACCTTCGTCGGGTTCGCGGAGGCGCTGCCGCTGCCCGACGCCTCGGTCGACGCCGTCGTGCTGGGGCAGGCCTGGCACTGGGTCGACCCCGCAGCCGGCAGCAGAGAGGTCGCGCGCGTGCTGCGGCCCGGGGGCGTGCTCGGTCTCGTCTGGAACATCCGTGACGAGACGGTGCCGTGGGTCGCACGTCTCACGGCGGCCAT
The DNA here is from genome assembly GCF_950097975.1 of Microbacterium sp. T2.11-28. GTDB lineage: Bacteria > Actinomycetota > Actinomycetes > Actinomycetales > Microbacteriaceae > Microbacterium. Next base: position 566,613 of record NZ_CATNHF010000001.1, on the reverse strand, counting down.
GCGCGGAAGCCACGCCGAGACGCTCCTCGCGGCGGGCGACCCACCCGTCGGCCCGCCGTTCGAGCGGCTCGAGGAGCGCCGATGGTCCTGGGAGCGTGCGGTCACGCGGGAGACGCTGACGGCGATGGTGCGCTCGCGCAGCTACGTCATCACCGCCGGCGCCTCGGAGCGCGCGCGCATCGAGCGCGAGATCGGCGAGCTGTTCGACGAGATCGGCGCGGTCGGTGACGTCTGCGTCCCGCTGCCGTACGTGACCCGCGCCTACCGCGCAGAGAGGCCGTGACGTGCGCACTCTGACCGTCTGCAACTTCGCGACGATCGACGGCGTCTACGAGGACGACGCCCACGACATCGGATCCCTGTTCGAGCACTGGCATCCCGACTATCACGGGTCCGACACCTTCGATTTCCACAACACCGATCTGATGGACGACGCCGACATCCTGCTCCTCGCGGGCAGACGCTCCTTCCGCGGTCAGGTGGACTACTGGTCGAGCGTGCGCGGGAACGCGGACGCCACCGAGATCCGGCGCCGCTTCGCCGAGCGGTTCTTCGACATCGACAAGGTCGTCGTCTCCGACACGCTGCAGCCGTCGGATGTCGAGGACGCGCCGAACACCCGCATCGTGCGACTCGCCGAGAGCCGTGACGTCGTGCGGGCGCTCAAGGCGGAGGAGGGACGCGGCATCGTCGTCATCGCGGGACGACTGCTGTGGAACGACCTCATGCACGCCCAGCTCGTCGACGAGCTCATGCTCGTGACGTTCCCGCTCATCGGCGGGCGAGGCGTGCATCTGTTCGACGAGCGACCGCCGGTGGCGCTGAAGCTCCTCGGGACGCGCGTGTGGGAGGAGTCGGGGCACGTGCTGCAGCACTGGCGCGTCGACCCCTCGGGCCCGCCGTCGTGATCGGCGCGGGTCGCATCACTCCACAGCGGGCCCGCCCGCGAGGGGTCGCCGGAGGGAGCCTCTCCGGCCACGTAGACTGACCTCCCGTGGCTCTTACCATCGGAATCGTCGGTCTCCCCAACGTCGGCAAGTCGACGCTCTTCAATGCGCTGACCAAGAACCAGGTGCTCGCGGCGAACTACCCGTTCGCGACGATCGAGCCCAACGTCGGCGTCGTGAACCTCCCGGATCCGCGCCTGAACACGCTGGCCGAGATCTTCCACTCCGAGCGGATCCTCCCCGCGGCCGTCTCGTTCGTCGACATCGCGGGCATCGTCCGCGGCGCGAGCGAGGGCGAGGGTCTCGGCAACAAGTTCCTCGCCAACATCCGCGAGGCCGACGCCATCGCCCAGGTCGTCCGCGGATTCGCCGACGGCGACGTCGTCCACGTCGACGGCAAGGTCGATCCCGCCTCCGACATGGAGACGATCAACGCCGAACTGCAGCTCGCCGACCTCGAGACGCTCGAGCGGGCCATCTCCCGCTACGAGAAGGAGGTGCGCGGCAAGAAGCTCGACCCCGTCGTCCTGGAGACCGCGCAGCAGGCGCAGGAGGCGCTCCAGCGCGGTGAGCTGCTGTCGGCGTCGAAGATCGACCTGGCACCCATCAAGGAGCTCGGCCTCCTGACCGCCAAGCCCTTCATCTTCGTCTTCAACGTCGACGAGGCCGTCCTCACCGACGCCGCCCGCACCGCCGAGCTGGCTGCGCTCGTCGCGCCCGCGAAGGCGGTGTTCCTCGACGCGAAGATCGAGTCCGAGCTCATCGACCTCGACCCGGAGGACGCCGCCGAACTGCTGGCGTCGACCGGCCAGGAGGAGTCGGGGCTCGATCAGCTCGCGCGGATCGGGTTCGACACCCTCGGACTGCAGACCTACCTCACCGCCGGGCCGAAGGAGGCGCGCGCCTGGACCATCGGCAAGGGCTGGAAGGCGCCGCAGGCCGCGGGCGTCATCCACACCGACTTCGAGAAGGGCTTCATCAAGGCCGAGGTCATCTCGTTCGACGACCTCGTCGCGACCGGGTCGGTGGTCGAGGCCCGCGCCAAGGGCAAGGCGCGCCTGGAGGGCAAGGACTACGTCATGCAGGACGGCGACGTCGTGGAGTTCCGCTTCAACAACTAGCGTTGAGCGCTGAGGGTGACCGGGTCGGCAATAGCATCAGGATCAATGACCAGTGGCGGATCTGCTTCGCGTCGACCGAAGCGGGGCCAAGGAGGTGGAGATCGTTGACTCTCACTGACAGGATTCCCCCGATTCACCCGGGCGCACCCATCACCCCGCTTAGGGTGGCGTGAGCGAGCCGTCCGTCGTACTCCGGCGGCTTCGGCCGACTGATGCTTGCGCTGTCTTCGACGCGTTCGAGTCGAACGCGGACATGGTGCGCCAAGGTGAGGTGTCGACTGTGGCGGAAGCTGAGCACTATGTCGCCCGGCTGATTGCAGCCGACTCCCCGCATGAGGCGTGGGCTGTGGCGGCAGACGACACGCTTGTCGGCCTCGTCTGCGTGACCGTCGACGAAGCGAACCGCAACGGATGGTTCTGGTACTGGATATCGGATGCCGCGCGAGGTCGTGGCTGGATGTCTCGGGCCGCCGCTACCGTTGCGGAGTGGGCGCTGGCGGTGCGCGGACTGCAACGCCTCGAACTGGGTCATCGTGTCAACAACCCCGCGTCCGGTGCGATCGCCCGACATGCGGGTTTCGTCAAGGAAGGGACGGAGCGCGCGAAGTTCCTCCTCGACGGACAGCGGTCGATGTCGATACCTACGGCCGCTTGGCGTCGGATCCGCCTCCCCGGTTCGTCGCTGTCCCGATGGTCGACGGCGGCGAGGAAGATGCCTATCCGTGACGCAACCCGGTGGAGTTCCGCTCACCAACGACGCGACCGATGCTCACCGTGATCTCCGGGTTGCCCGGAGTGGGCAAGACGACCGTGGCCGATCTCGTGGGCGCGCGACTCGGAGCAGTTCGGCTGTCGATCGACACGGTGGAGGACGCCCTGCTCGCGGCAGGCCTCCCGCGCGGATGGGAGACGGGTGTCGCCGCGTATGAAGCCGTCGGCGCCCTGGCGGAACTCAACCTGCGGGCGGGCCGCAGCGTCGTCGTCGATGCCGTCAACGACAGCGAGCCCGCCCGTGACACGTGGCGCAGAGCTGCGGCCTCAGCGGGTGCGCCGTTGTGCTGGGTGGTGCTGACGATGACCGATTCCGAGGGCCACGAGTCGCGGCTGCGCGATCGACAGCGGGGCTTCGTGCATCTCCCGGAGCCGAGCTGGGCCGACGTGGCCGGGCGCGCGATGGCGCCGTGGGTCGACACGCACCGCGTCATCGATGTCACGGGCCGGACTGCCGAAGACGTCGCGGTGGAGGTCGAGAAGCACGCGGCGGAGTTCGGTCGCCCGGACTGAAGATCTGGACTCGCGTCAGTCAGTCGTCGAACCGGAAGCGGAGGCCCTCAAGCGCGACGGGGTCGCCGTCGACGGAGTAGATCTCGAAGTCGACTTCGTCTCGCGCGAGGTCAGGCGAGAGCCCCCACACGAGGAGTCCGGGTCCGGCGCCGTTCGTCATCGTCGCGTGGCCTTCCCCCAGATACGGCGTGGAGATGCTCCCGCGAGCAGCGTTGAGAGCAAGCGGCCGCACCGCGAAAGACGGGCAGGTACCGCATTCGCAACTTGAGCGCGCCAGAGCGTCGGGCTGGAGCGTGGCGGTGTCGCCTGACCTGTCGTTCCAGTTGTCGAGCCACGTGTTGACAAGCGACCGCTCTGCGGGGGACAGTTCGCGCCACGCCGAACGGGTCTGATCGTCGTTCATAGGACGACACTATGACCCGCCGAGACTCGCCGGTTGGACTGCTGGCTCGCCTGGCAGGCGACCGGATGCACTCCGTCGAGTTCGCTCTCAACGACGACGTGCAGTTCCGGTTCGACGGAGCTGCGGACGCGGAAGGCGCGGTGACGCTGACTTCGGTCGTCTGGCCGATCGTGGAGGTCGACGGTCGCAGCTGATCCGAGCACAGGCGCGGATACGCCGATGTGCTTCGTCGGCTCACTCCCGGCACCGTGCTGGCGGCAGCCGAGCACAGTGGCGACGAGATCTGGATCGAACTCGATTCCGGTCCTCGTCATCGATCGGAGGAGTGGAGATGGCGTCATCGAGACGGCCATGATCAGAGGGTGGGCCGATGGGGCGTGGATGGTGTTGCGCCCAGGTGAACCGCGGGCGTGAAGCCCGCCAAGCGTTCGCTGCTGTAACGATCTTCGCTCTGCCGGACAATACGGGGTATGCGGGACTCGGAGCTGTGGCGCCTCATCGTCGAGGACGGCGATGAGCGTGCGCTCGCCGAGCTGTACGAGTGCCATGTCGATCGCGTATTCCGGCACGCGGCCCGTCTGGCCGGCGACAGGCGCGACGCGGAGGATGCGACGGCGGTCGCCTTCTTCGAGATGTGGCGCAAACGGGACCGCGTCCGGCTGGTCGACGGGTCGCCGTTGCCGTGGCTGCTCGCCACCACGACGCACGCGCTTCGCAACCTGACGCGCTCCTCGGCGCGCTACCGGAAGCTGCTCGACGCCCTCCCTCGCACGGACACGCGTCGATCGGCGGCCGACGAGATCGCCGATCAGGCGGCCGTGCAGGAGATGCTGGCGCCGCTCGGAAGGATCGAGCAGCAGCTCGTCGTGCTCTCTGTGTTCGAGGGATTCACGTCGAGCGAGGCCGGGGCTGCGGTCGGCCTCAGCGCGGGCGCGGCACGTACCCGCCTCACGCGGGCGCGGGCGCGGATCCGTGCGCACCTGACGACATCGGATGCCACACGGGAGGAGACGGCATGATCGCCAAGGACATCAACCCCGCGTTTCGTGCGGGACTCCGCGACGGGTTGGTTCGGTTCGCACGGCAGCAGTCGCCGACGACGACGACGCGCCTGGCGATCGTCGGCGGTCTGAGCCTGCTGCTGATCGCGGGAGGAAGTGTCGCAGTCGCGGGGGTGATCGGGGCGCTTCCCGGAGGAGAGGACACGACGCTGGTGGGTGAGCCCGCTTCCCATGAGGGCAGCGGCGCCGGATCGCTCACGCTCGAGCCCGCCCCCGGCGACGCGAACAAGATCCGTCTGGAGCTGACCTGCGAGAGTGCGGGCACCTTCACCTTCCCGGCTGGCGCCGGGGAGATGACGTGCACCGCCGACGACGTCGGAACACCGCGAGCCCGCGCATGGATCGACCTCCCGCTCACCGAGGTCAGCGACACGCTCTCCGTGGATGCCGGTGCAGGGGAGCGGTGGCGCCTCACTGCCACCTACCTCCGCGCGGATCCGCTTCCACTCGGCGTCAACGCCAACGGCGACACCTTCGGCGTGGGCGGCGGGCCCGACGGCGAGCCGGATCTCATCGCGGTCCTGGCGACGAACGGGCGATCGGGGTACGTGTACGCCGATGCGCTCGCCGACGCAGACGGAACCACCGCCGCGGAGGGCTTCCGGAGTCCACAAGACGCGCTGGAGTGGCAGGAGCGCAATAGGGGCGTTCGCCACAGCGTGCCCGTCTACCTGGAAGACGGTGAGACTGTGATCGGCGAGTTCGTCATCGGCTGATGCGGGTGCCGACCGCTCACGTCAGGTGGTCTGACCGTCGTGCTTGCCCTCGGAGATCTCCTCGACGAGCTTCGCGTTGAAGGCGGGAAGGTCGTCGGGGGTGCGGCTCGAGACGAGGCCCTCGTCGACGACGACCTCCTCGTCTACCCAGGTCGCGCCGGCGTTGGTGAGGTCCGTGCGCAGGCTCGGGTAGCTGGTGAGCGTGCGTCCGTCGAGCACCTCGGCCTCGGCGAGGATCCACGCGGCGTGGCAGATCGCCGCGACGGGCTTGTGCTGGGCGAAGAAGTCCCGCGTGAAGCGGACGGCGGCTTCGTCGAGTCGGAGGTGGTCGGCGTTCACGACCCCGCCCGGGAGCACCAGAGCGTCGAAGTCCGACGCGTCGACGTCACCCGAGGTGGCATCGACCGGCTGCTCGTGCCCGTTCTTGCCGGTGATGGGGTCCGACGCCGGAGCGATCATGACCGGCGATCCGCCGGCCTCCGTCACCGCCTGCCAGGGAGAGGTCAGCTCACTGTCCTCGAATCCGTCGGTGGCCAGGAACGCGATCTTCTTACCGGTGAGAGTTGCCATGCCCTCACGCTAGGCGCGGCCCGCGCCGGATCCGAGGGGGTTGACAGACACGGCGCCGGCACGGGTCCCGTCCCGGCGGCACGTCGTAGGATGGCGGTATGGCCACCTCGAATCTCCCCACCCCGCAGCTGCAGCCCGTCGCCGACGAGAAGAACCTCATCGAGGTCGTCTCCGAGGGCGCCTCCTGCTGCGGCGGCGGCTGCTGCAGCTGACGCGGTCGGCACGCGCCGCCTCGTTCGTACGGCGGTCATATCGGCATGCGGGCTGACGCATAGGCGCGTCGGCTGATCTGGGGGAATGGCAGCCCCTCGTATCGCCCGCGTCAGTGTTCTCGTCGGCCTGACGGCCCTCATCCTCACCGGATGCGCCGCCGGAGATGATGGGGTGGACGCGTCGTCGGGCTCTGACGCCCCGGCCACGTCCGACGCGGCCGCACCGGAACTCTGGGATTCGACCACCGTCCACTCCGTCTCCGTGTCGTACGACGAAACCGACTACGACGACCTGATCGAGACGTATCTGTCGACGGGCGAGAAGATCTGGATCACGGCGTCGGTCACGATCGACGGCCAGACGTTCGACGACGTCGGGCTCAAGCTCAAGGGCAACTCCTCGTTGCGGGCACTCTCGACCGATGCGGACGCCACCCTCAGTTCCCAGCGCCCGGAGGATCTGCCGTGGATCATCCGGCTCGACAAGTTCGTCGACGGTCAGAACCTCGACGGCACGACCGAGCTCGTCGTGCGCGGAAACAGCTCCGAGACCTCGCTCAACGAGGCGCTGGCGCTCGACCTCCTCGAGCAGACGGGGCTGGCGTCGGAGGCGGCCATCGCGACGAGGTTCAGCGTCGACGGGTCGGCCGAGACCCTGCGTCTCGTGATCGAGAACCCGGGCGACGAGTGGGCCGAGCGGGAGCTCGGCGACGTGCTGCTCTACAAGGCGGAGGCGGGTGGTGACTACAGCTACCGCGGCCAGGAGGCGTCCGCATACGAGGACGTGTTCGACCAGGAGGCGGGCGAGGACGACTTGACGCCGCTCATCGACTTTCTGGAGTGGATCAACGAGGCCTCCGACGCGACCTTCGCGGCCGAGCTCGGCGCGCACCTCGACGTGGACGCCTTCGCGACTTATCTGGCCTTCCAGGAGCTCGTCGACAACTTCGACGACATCGACGGGCCGGGCAACAACTCGTACCTCTCCTACGATCGGACCACCGGACTGATGACCGTCGTCACCTGGGACCTCAACCTCGCGTTCGGCGCGAGTCCCGGCGGAGGAGGGATGGGTCAGGTCCCGGGCGACGGCGGTGGTGCTCGCGGCGAGCAGGGGGACCAGCTGCGCGAGCCACCGGCCGAGGGCGACGCGGACGCGCAGACGGCCGCGGACGTGGGCGGACCCGGCCGCGGCGGCGGATCCAACATCCTCGCTGAGCGCTTCCTCGCGTCCGACCGGTTCCAGGCACTGTACGCGGCGGAGCTCGAGCGCCTTCAGGCGGAGCTCGTCGATTCGGGCGACGCGGCGTCGATCCTCCAGGCGTGGACGGACACCCTGACCGCGGGTGCGTCCGACCTCGTGCCGGAAGCGACGATCGCTCAGGAGTCGAGCGCGCTCGCTACCGCGCTCGACGGACGCTGACGCTGACGCTACGCGCCCCGCGGCGCGGGCGCGTCATCCGCGCGTGGGCGACAGCAGCGCGTCGCGCAGCCGTGGACTCAGCCCCACGAGGTCGGTCTCGACCGGCACGGCGAGGGCCTGGAGGGTGCGACTGAAGTAGTTCCGCGCCGCGGCGGCGAGCGTGATGTCGACGATCTGCCGGTCGTCGAATCCGGCGTCGCGCAGCTCCTGGGCATCCGCGTCGGTCATGGCGGTCGGCTCCGTCGACACGCGTCGGGCGAAGCGCATGACCGCGCGGTCGGCGTCGCTGAGCTCGGGGTGGTCGCCCTCGTACGCCACGCCCTCCAGCTGATCCTCGTCGAGCGCACCCGTCCGCAGCGCCTTGCGTCCGTGCGCGAGCAGGCAGTGGGGCGAGCGGAGGGCGCCCGCCGCGGCCAGCGTCACGAGCTCGTACGTGCGCACCCCGATCGAGGGGACGATCGCGTGCACGAGGGTCTCGAACGCGGCCAGCGCTTCCGGGTTCACCGCCATCGCGCGGGTATGGCTGAACACGAATCCGTCGTCGTCGAGATCGCTGCGGTAGAAGTCGGCGACGACGCCGTCTGCCGTCTCGGGATCGGGCGTGCGGATGAGCATGGGGGCCTCCTGGAGAATGCGGTGATACCGGCTTACTCGCAGGAGGCCCGTCATGCCACCTCAGATACGTCGCGAAGGTCGGTGCGCGACGGGCGTCGACGACCCGTCTGTGTCAGTGACCGACGGGCGCACCCTCTGCGCCGCCCGGCGCGTCCTCGGGCTTGCGGATGAGGAGGGCGCCGATGAGCAGGGGCAGGGAGACGATCGCCGCGAGCAGGAAGGCGGCGTGCGCCCCCTGGGCCTCGGCTGCCGTCTCGACGACGCCCGACTCCTGGGCCGAGACCGAGACCGCCGACATGACGGTGATCATGACAGCGATCCCTGCCGCGCCGGCGACCTGCTGCACCGTGCCCAGCACAGCCGAGCCGTAGGCGTAGAACCGCGGCTGGAGCGACCCCAGCGAGGCCGTGAACAGCGGAGTGAACGAGAGCGCGAGACCGAGCGACAGGATCGTCTGCGCGATCACGATGAACCAGATCGGCGTGGTGGCGGTGAACGTCAGCGCGAACAGCCACAGCACCGCTACGGCGAGGATCGCGCCGGGCACCAGCAGCACCCGCGTGCCGCGGGCGTCGTAGACACGGCCGATGAACGGTCCCGCGACGCCCATGAGGAGCGACCCGGGGAGCACCGCCAGGCCCGTCTCGAGGGCGTTGTACTCGAGCGCGCGCTGCATGTACAGCGGCAGCACCGTGATCGTCCCGAAGAACGCCAGCGACAGCAGGGCCATCTGTCCGATCGCGAGGGAGAAGTTGCGGTCGCGGAACACGCGGAGGTCGAGGAGCGCGTCGTCGGCGCGCTGCAGCAGCACCTGCCGCCACAGGAACAGGCCGAGGGCGATGATCCCGACGACGAACGAGACGACCAGCGCGAGGGTCGACGAGTTCTGGGCGGCCGTCTCGGCGGCCGTGCCGCCGTGCGCCGCTGCCCCGCCGATCTGGCTGAGCCCGTAGACGATGCCGCCGAAGCCGAACGCGGACAGCACGATGGAGAGCACGTCGATCGGCGCGTGGGTGGTCTCACCGAGGTTCTGGATCCACCGGGCGCCCATCGCGAGCGCGACGAGGGCGATCGGCAGCACGATGCCGAAGATCCAGCGCCAGCTGAGGGTCTCCAGCAGCACGCCCGACAGCGTGGGACCGATGGCCGGCGCCAGGGACATCACGATGGAGACGCGGCCCATCATGCGGCCGCGCGAGTGGGCCGGGACGATCGTCATGAGCGTCGTCATCAGCAGGGGCATCATGATCGCGGTGCCCATCGCCTGCACGACGCGCGCCACGAGCAGCACGCCGAACCCCGGGGCGAGGAGGGCGATCAGCGTTCCGAGGGAGAAGAGGCTCATCGCGGTGATGAACACCTGCCGCGTCGTGAAGCGGCGCAGCAGGAAGCCGGTGATCGGGATGACGACCGCCATCGTCAGCATGAACGCGGTGGTCAGCCACTGTGCGGCCAGCGCCGTGATGCCGAGGTCGTCGATCAGGTGCGGGATCGCCACGCCCATCGTCGTCTCGTTGAGGATCGCGACGAAGGCGGCCGCCAGCAGCAGCCACACGATGCGGCTCTCGCGGGGAGCCAGCAGGGGGGCGGCGGTGCGGGTCGTCGTCGCAGACGTCATGGGTCTCCTCGGCGGATGAAGTGGTGGGAAAGCAGAAGCGCCCACGCGAAGGGGGCGCCTGACGACGGTAACCCGGGGAGCCGACACGGCATTCCCGATCCGTGGAACGATAGCGCTCATGGGAGCCCTCCACCATACCCGTGCACCGCTGCGAGAAGCGGTCGCCGTGATCGCGGGCGTCGTCGGCGCCGTGGCCGTGACGGAGGCGCTCGGGCTGGCGGCGGGGCTGCTGGCCGGATGGGCGCTCCTCGCGGCGATCGACGTGGCCTGGGTGCTGGCCGTGGTGTGGCGGATGGATGCCGCGCAGACGCGCGCCCACGCCCTGATCGAGGATCCCGGCAGACGGGTGGCGCGGGTCGTGGCGGTGCTCGGCAGCGTCGCGAGCCTCGGCGCCGTCGTCGTCGTGCTCGTCCAGACGCGCGACGCCGACGAGGTGACCGCCTTCGTGCTCGCCGGGGTCGCGGTCGTCGCGGTGGCCGCCTCGTGGGCGCTCATCCAGGTCGACTACCTCCTCCGGTACGCGCGGGAGTACTACGGGGAGCCGGAGGGCGGCATCGACTTCAATCAGGCGGAGCCGCCGGCGTACACCGACTTCGCCTACTTCTCGCTCGGGCTCGGGATGACCTACCAGGTCGCCGACACGAACGTGACGCGGGGGGAGATCCGCCGCATCGTCATCGCGCAGACGCTGCTGGCCTACCTGTTCGGCGCGGTGATCCTGGCGACGGTCATCAACCTCGTCACCTCGCTCGGCTGAGCGCCCGTCGCCGGGGCCCGGGCCGGCCCCGGTGTCCTCCGCGCTCACTAGAGTGAACGGATGAGCATGGGCGGCATGGGCGGGCCCCGCGGCTTCCGCGGCGTCGACGAGGACGCTCAGCGCAGGCTCAACGCCGACGCCCCGCAGATCCGCGACCTCCGCGGCCGCGTGGTCGCGCTCTTCCGCCCGTACACGGCGCGCATCGTCGTCACCGGGATCCTGGTGGTGGTCGGCGCGGCGGTCGGGGTCATCCCGCCCCTGATCGTCCAGCGGATCTTCGACGACGCGCTCTTTCCCGTGGACGGGTCCGGTCCCGATCTTCCGCTCCTGCTCGTGCTGGTGCTGCTGATGATCGGCCTGTTCCTGCTCTCCGCCGGCATCGGCGTGGTCCAGACCTGGCTGACCGCCACGGTCGGCAACAAGGTGACCGGCGATCTCCGCGTGCAGCTGTTCGAGCACCTGCAGTCGATGGAGCTCGGATTCTTCACGCGGACCAAGACCGGCGTCATCCAGTCGCGGCTCCAGAACGACGTGGGCGGGGTCTCGGGCGTGCTGACGAACACCGTGACGAGCATCCTCGGAAACGCCGTCACGGTGATCTCCGCGCTCGTGGCGATGATCCTCATCGACTGGCGGCTGACGATCATCGCGGTCGTGCTGATGCCGGTGCTGGTGATCGTGCAGCGCCGCGTCGGACAGGTGCGCGCCAGGATCGCGGGACAGACCCAGGAGTCGCTGTCCGAGCTCACCTCGATCACGCAGGAGACGCTCTCGGTGTCGGGCATCCTCCTCTCGAAGGCGTTCAACCGTCAGCGCTCGGAGTCGGCCCGCTACCAGGAGGAGAACCGCAATCAGGTCCAGCTCCAGGTGCGCCGAGCGATGAGCGGTCAGGGGTTCTTCGCCGTCGTCCAGGTGCTCATGGCCTCCGTTCCCGCCGTGATCTACCTGGTCGCCGGGTACCTCCTGGCGGGCGAGGCCGGGCTCATCACGGCCGGCACGGTGGTGGCCTTCACGACCGTCCAGGCGCGGCTGCTCCAGCCGCTCATGGGCCTCATGCGCGTCGCCCTCGACCTGCAGACCTCGCGCGCCCTCTTCGCGCGCATCTTCGAGTACCTCGATCTGCGTCCGGCCATCGTCGACGCGCCGGACGCGATCCCCGTCTCGGCGGCGCCCGGACCGATCGGGCGGATCGAGTTCCGCGACGTCGTCTTCCGCTATCCCGATGCCGCCGGCGACACCCGCGCGACGCTCGACGGCGTGAGCTTCGTGGCCGAGCCCGGACGTCACGTGGCATTCGTCGGACCGTCGGGCGCGGGCAAGACCACCGTGCTGTACCTCGCGCCCCGGCTGTACGAGGCCACCGAGGGAGCCGTGCTGTTCGCCGGTGCCGACGTGCGGCGGCTCACACAGGAGTCGATCGTCGACCACATCGGGATCGTGTCGCAGGAGACCTACCTGTTCCACGCGACGATCGGGGAGAACCTGCGGTACGCGAAGCCCGACGCCACCGACGCGGAACTGGAGGCCGCGTGCGCCGCGGCCAACATCCACCACGTCATCGCCGGATTCGAACGCGGCTACGACACGGTCGTGGGCGAGCGGGGGTACCGCCTGTCGGGCGGCGAGAAGCAGCGCATCGCGATCGCGCGGGTGCTGCTGAAGGATCCGCCCATCCTGCTGCTGGACGAGGCGACCTCGGCGCTCGACACGGTCTCCGAGCGCGTCGTGCAGGAAGCCCTCGACAACGTCGCCCGCGGGCGCACGACGCTGTCGATCGCGCACCGGCTGTCGACGGTGGTGGGCGCCGACGTGATCCACGTGGTCGATGCCGGGCGGATCGTCGAGTCCGGCACGCACGCCGAGCTCCTCGCCGGCGGGGGACTGTATGCGGAGCTGGCCGCCGAGCAGATGGCCGCGGCCCGCATCGAGGGCATCGATGCCGCGACGCCGCCCGCGGACCACGCCGACCGGCGCGCCGATCAGGCGCCGTCCGACACGCCGGCGCCCGTGGTGGTCGTGACCGAACCTCCGCGCGCGGAGTCGGAGTGGACGCCGCTCGGCTGACGAGGGAAGCAGGCCGCGCCCTCTCCGCCGGCCGTCTGGATGCCCGACCGAGGGCTCACCACAGGCGCGCGGCGGCCAGCAGCGGGGCGGCGGCAGGATCGAGGACGAGGCCGGCCTCCTCGGCCCGGCCGGCGAGGTCGCGGACGAACGCCCCGAGTGCGCGGCGGTAGGCGTCGTCGGGGTGGTCCTGCGCGATCCGGATCAGCGGCGGGGTGTCCATATCGAGGATCAGGCGCACCCGCGCGCGCGCCGCCGCGTCCTGCGAGGCCGCATCGAGCACCGCGAGTCCGCCGCGGAGCGCATCGAGGTAGTCCAGGAGCACGGCGACCGCGTCCTTGTGCTGGGTGATCGACGAACCGTCCGCGCGCTCCCGCCACAGCACGACGACATCGGGGACGACGTCGATCGCGCGCGCGAGGGTGTACATCCGCTGGGCGACGATCTGGTCCTCGTAGAGCTTCCCCTCCGGGAAGCGGATTCCGTGACGGCGCCAGAACTCGACCCGGCTCACCTTCGACCAGGCGACGATGTTCCCCGACACCTCCGGGTGGGCGGCCAGCGTCGTGCCCCGGCGGGCGGGGTCGGTGGCCGCGGCCACCCAGGGCTGCACGACTCCCGGGGAGTAGACGACCGTGTCGCCCGGTCCCGTCTCCGGACGCAGGCGCACGTACGCGCCGACCACCAGATCGCTGCCCGAGGCCGACAGTGTCCCCACGAGTCGCTCCAGCGCCGAGGGGGTGAGCTCGTCGTCGGCGTCGAGGAAGCCGACGAACGGCGTGTCGACGAGGTCGAGGGCGGCGTTGCGGGCGGCCCCCAGCCCTCGCGGGGCCTCGTGACGGATCACGGTGAATCGTGAGTCGCCGGCCGCGGCCGCCTCGAAGATCGTCGTCGTGGCATCGGTCGAGCCGTCGTCGACGAGGATCGCGCGCCAGTCGGGGAACGTCTGCGCGCGGAGCGAGTCGAGGGCCTGGGCGGCGTAGGCGGCGACGTCGCGGCCGGGGACGATGACGGTGACGGCGGGCAGGCTCACCCGCCCGATCGTACCGCCGCGACGGCGTCGGCGACCGCGTCGGCGACGGGCAGGAGGTCGAGGTCGCCGCCGTGGCCGAAGGTGAAGCGCACCGCGGTCTGGGCGACCTCGGGAGCGATGCCGAGGGCGAGCAGCACGTGCGAGGGCTCGTCGCTGCCCGCCGCGCACGCGGAGCCGCTCGAGGACACGATGCCGCGCCGTTCGAGCTCCAGGAGCACCGCTTCGCCGAAGACGCCCGCGAAGGTGAAGCTCGCGGTGCCCGGGAGTCGTTCCACCGGGTCGCCGGTGAGGCGTGCGGAGGGCACGAGCGACAGCACGCGGGCGATGAACGCGTCGCGTCGCGCCGCGGTGCGCGCGGCCGTGTCGACGCGCTCGGCCTCGGCGCGCTCCAGCGCGACCGCGAACCCCACGGCGCCGGCGACGTTCTCCGTCCCGCTGCGTCGCTCGCGCTCCTGTCCGCCGCCGTGCAGCAGCGGCTCCAGGGGAAGCCGGCCGCGCACGGCCAGCACGCCGACTCCGGGGGCAGCGCCGATCTTGTGGCCGGCGATCGACAGGGCGTCGGCGCCGGTGCCGGCCAGGGGCAGCCAGCCGGCGGCCTGCACGGCGTCGAGGTGCAGCGGCACCCGGGCCTCGCGGCAGACCGCTGCCAGGCCCGCCACGTCCTGCACGGTCCCCACCTCGTTGTTCGCGTAGCCGACGCTCACCAGCGCCGTCGGCGCGCCGCCCGGCCGCGTGTGCAGCGCGTCGCGGAGGTGGTCGGCATCGATCCGCCCCGTCGAGGACACCGGCAGTCGCGTCACGGCGAACCGGTGCACGCGCTCCAGGTACTCGCAGGCGGCGAGGATCGACTCGTGCTCGATCGCCGTGGTGACCAGGTGCACCGGCGTGCCCGAGCGCTGCGACGCCCCGATGGAGAGCCCCTTCAGAGCGAGGTTGTTCGCCTCGGTGCCGCCCGAGGTGAACACGACGTCGCCCGGACGCATCGCGAGCACCGAGGCGACCCGCCGCCGCGCGTCGTCGAGGGCATGCGCGGCCGCCTCGCCGACCGTGTGATGGCTCGACGGGTTCCCGAACCGGTCGCGCAGGTAGGGGAGCATCGCCTCGAGCACCTCGGGGCGCACGGGGGCGGTCGCCGCATGATCGAGGTAGAGCACGTCAGTCGCCGTCCGGCACGGTCACCCGCACGTCCAGGCCGAGGTCCAGCGCGGGCGCCGAGTGGGTGAGCGCGCCGACCGAGATGACGTCGACCCCCGTCTCGGCGATGGCGCGGACGCCCTCCAGCGAGACACCGCCCGACGCCTCGACGGTGGCGCGGCCGGCGACGCGCGCGACGCCGGTGCGCAGGTCGTCGAGGGAGAAGTTGTCGAGCATGATCGTCCCGGGTCCGGCGGCGAGCACGGGGTCGATCTGGTCCAGCCGGTCGACCTCCACCTCGAGGTGCACCGTGTGCGGCAGCCGCGCGACGGCCGCGCGCAGCGCATCCGTGATCGAGACGGATCCGTCGGGGCCGGTCGCCGTGAGGACCGCGAGATGGTTGTCCTTCGCCATCACGGCGTCCGAGAGCGAGAAGCGGTGGTTGTGCCCGCCGCCGCTGCGGACGGCGTGGCGCTCGAACGCACGGAGGCCGGGAGTGGTCTTGCGGGTGTCCGCGATGCGCGCGCCGGTGTGGGAGACCTCGTCGACGTAGCGGCGCGTCAGGGTGGCGATGCCGCTCATCCGCTGTGCGAAGTTCAGGCCGATGCGCTCCGCGGTGAGCACGCCGCGCGCGGGTCCGGCGACCGTCGCCAGGGCGTCGCCGGCGGCGAAGACGGCGCCGTCGTCGACGAGCAGCTCGACCTCGATGCGGGGATCGGTGAGGCGGAAGGCGGCCGCGAAGACCGCGCCGCCGCTGAACACCCCCGGCTCCCGCGCGACGAGATCGGCCCGCGCGGTCGCCTCTGCCGGGATGAGGTACTCGCTGGTGAGGTCGCCCCAGGGTGCGTCCTCCTCGAGGGCCGCAGCGACGATGCGATCGATGTGTGCGGGCGTCAGCATCAGGCGGGGACCTTTCGAGCGGGCTCGGGTGCACGTCGCGGCGCACTGCGGCGGCTCTGCTGCCGGGTGTCGCGATCGGCGCCGCGGGGTGCGGACGCTCGGCTCGACGGTGCGTCGGAGCGGAAGTGCGCACCGACAGACCCACGCCGCGCCAGCGCGGCCGCCACGAGATGCTGAGCGACCAGGAGGAGATTCCGGTCCTCGCACTCGGCGACGGTCCGGGGTTCCCGCTGCTGCGCGGTCCAGCCCGCCAGAACGGACGCCGCGCGGCGGAGCCCGTCGGCGTCGCGCACCAGCCCCGCGTCACGCCACAGCAGCTCCTGCAGCGCTCGCCGGTCGAACGCCGGCGCCGACGCGTCCACCTCTGCGAGGGGGGTCGCGTCGGACGTCCCGCCGCCGGCGGGCCACGCCCCGGACGCGATGTCGGCACGGAGCGCGTCGCCGGCCCGTGCGCCGAACACGACGCCCTCCAGCAGCGAGTTCGACGCCAGCCGGTTCGCGCCGTGCACGCCGGTGCGCGCGGTCTCGCCCACCGCGTAGAGACCGCGCAGGCTCGTGCGCCCGTGCAGATCGGTGTCGATGCCGCCCATCAGGTAGTGCGCCGCCGGCGTGACCGGGACCGGGACGCGCGCCCAGTCCAGACCCCGCGCGCGCATCGCGGCGTCGATCGTCGGGAACCGTCGTGCGAGGAAGGAGGCGGTCTCGGCATCGGAGTCGCGGAGACCGGTCGCGTCGAGCACGACGGGCCGCCCGCCCTGCGCCGACATGGTCTCGGCGATCGCGCGCGCCACCACGTCGCGGGGAGCCAGCTCCGCGTCGGGGTGGACGTCGAGCATGAACCGGCTGCCGTGGGCGTCACGGAGCACCGCCCCTTCGCCCCGCACCGCCTCGGACACGAGGAACGCCCCGTGACCGGCCGCCGACGGAAGCACGGTCGGATGGAACTGCACGAACTCGAGGTCGCTCACCGCGACGCCGGCCCGCAGCGCGGCGGCGATCCCGTCGCCGGTGGCGACGGCGGGGTTGGTCGTGTGGGCGTACAGCTGGCCCGCACCGCCGGTGGCCAGGACGACCGCCCGGGCGGGGAGCACCCGGCGGTCACCGTCCACGAGCACCTCGACGCCGCGGATCGCATCGTGCTCCCGCGCGAGGTCGAGGAGGAAGGCGTGCTCCAGGATCTGCAGGCGGCCGTCGCGGGACGCGCGACGGAGGGCGGCGACCAGGGCCTCCTCGATGGCCGCGCCCGTCGCGTCCCCGCCGGCGTGCAGGATCCGCGGTGCGGAGTGCGCCGCCTCGAGACCTCGCACCAGCGCGCCGTCCGCGGTCCGGTCGAACGCGAGGCCCCGCTCGATCAGCTCCGCGAGACGGGCGGGGCCCTCGGAGACGAGCACGTCCACCGCGGCGGCGTCGGCGAGTCCCGCCCCCGCCACGAGCGTGTCGCGCGCATGGTCGGCGACGCTGTCGTCGGCCGACGTCACTCCGGCGATCCCGCCCTGTGCGTAGCGCGTGTTGGAGTCGCTCAGCGCGCCCTTGGTCACCACCGTGACCCGGCACCCGTCGGCGTGGGCGTGAAGGGCAGCGGTCAGCCCCGCGATGCCCGAGCCGACCACGACGACGTCGACCGCCGGTGCGCGGCTGCTCACGGCTTCGCCGCCAGCATGCGCTCCAGCGCGACCCGCGCCGGTTCGGCGACGTCGTCGGTCACCGAGATGCGGTTGCGCACCTCGCCGGCGACGAGGCCCTCGAGCACCCAGGCGAGGTAGCCGGGGTGGATGCGATACATCGTCGAGCACGGGCAGACGACCGGGTCGAGGCAGAAGATCTCGTGCTGAGGGTGCTCGGCGGCCAGCCGCTGCACCAGGTTGATCTCGGTGCCGATCGCGAAGGTCGTCGGTTCGGTCGCGGCCTGGATGGCCTTGCGGATGAAGTCCGTCGACCCGGCCGCGTCGGCGGCGTCCACGACGTCCATGGGGCACTCCGGGTGGACGATGACGCGCACATCGGGGTGCTCGGCGCGCGCCGCCGCGATCTGGTCGACGGTGAACCGCCGGTGCACGGAGCAGAACCCGTGCCAGAGGATGACGCGCGCGTCGTCGAGCTGCGCCTCGGTGGAACCGCCCAGCGGGCGGCGGGGGTTCCACATGGGCATCTGCTCGAGGGGCACGCCCATCGCCTTGGCGGTGTTGCGGCCGAGATGCTGATCGGGGAAGAAGAGCACGCGCCGTCCACGGGCGAAGGCCCACTCCAGCACGGTGCGCGCGTTCGAGGACGTGCAGACGATCCCGTGGTGACGGCCGACGAAGCCCTTGATGGCCGCGGACGAGTTCATGTACGTCACCGGGATCACCGGCAGGAGCCCCTCGGCGTCGGGGACGTCGAGGTCGCCGTAGACGTCGGCGAGCTGCTCCCAGCACTCCTCGACCTGGTCGATGTCCGCCATGTCGGCCATGGAGCAGCCGGCCGCCAGGTTCGGCAGGATCACGGCCTGCTCGGGCCGCGACAGCAGGTCGGCGGTCTCGGCCATGAAGTGCACGCCGCAGAAGACGATCGCCTCCGCCTCGGGGTGCGCCAGGGCGGCGTTGGCGAGCTGGAAGGAGTCGCCGACGTAGTCCGCGTGGGTCACGACCTCCTCGCGCTGATAGAAGTGCCCGAGGATGACGACGCGGTCGCCGAGGGTCGCCTTGGCGGCGCGGATGCGGTCGGCGAGCTCGGACTCGGAGGCGGTGCGGTACTCCTCGGGCAGCTCGCCCTGCCGCGGGGAGCCGGTCGGGATGACATCTCCCATCGACGAGCCCGGTCCGTACCCAGGGCGCGTGTCGAACGTCCACGGTGCGGCGGCCAGGTCGGTGTTGCAGGTCTCCGCGACGATCCGGCCCGAGACGATCGCCTGGATCTCGTGGTCGACGCTGGGGTCCTTCGGGAGCGGCTGTTCGGGCCGCGGGGAGAGGGTGAGGATCGAGGCTGCCATGATCTGTCCTTCGCAGTCAGTGCTGGGGGAGTGGGCCGCGGTCGGCCAGCTCGACGTCGTGGTTGTAGCGGTAGAGCCGCGCGGGGCGGTGGCTGCCCGTGCGGAAGTCGTCGGTGGGGATGAGGGTGTCGGAGTTCTCGACCTGACGGCGGAAGTTGGCGGGATCCAGGCGACGCCCGAGGATCGCCTCGTACACCTCGCGGAGCTCGGCGAGCGTGAACTCGGCGGGGAGGAGGCCGTGGGCGATGCGGCTGTAGCCGACCTTGTTGCGCAGCCGCCAGAGGGCGTAGTCGACGATGTGGTCGTGGTCGAAGGCGAGCGAGGGCAGCGCTCCCGCGTCGAACCACGCCACGTTGTGCTGCTCCGAGCTCAGCGAGACGTCCTCGCGCACGAGGGCCCAGTACACGATGGACACGACGCGCGAGGGGGAGCGGTCCACGTCGCCGAACGCGTAGAGCTGCTCGAGGTAGCTCGGGGCCAGGGTGGTCGTCTCGGCGAGCGTCCGCGAGGCGGCCGCCTCGAGGTTCTCGTCGGTCCCGAGCCACCCGCCGGGAAGCGCCCACTGCCCTTCGTGCGGGTCGCGGGTGCGCTTGACCAGGGGCAGCACGACGCGCGCGCGATCCTCGTCCGGGTGCCGCCGCAGGCTGAAGATGACGGTCGACACCGCGACGCGGATCGTGTCGTCGGCGGGTGATGCGCTTGTTCTTGTCATGGTGACTATAACCTCGGGAACGATCTTATAGTCCCTGCGACCCGAAGGCAAACGGCGCGCGCCGGGCATTCAGCGGATGCCGAGCCCGGGGCCGGTAGCGTGGCCCGTCAGGAGGACCCCCATGCTCATCGTCGACATCGTCGCCGTGGTCGCGCTGCTCGCCGCCTTCGTGACCGGTCTCGCCCGCGGGTTCTTCGCGAGCCTCGGCACCATCGTCGGGATGGTGGCCGGGGCGTTCATCGCCCTGTGGCTCGTCCCGCTCGCGACGCCCGCCGTCTCGGCCATCGTGCCGATCGGCATGTGGCGAAGCGCCGCGCTCGCCGCTCTGGTCATCGGCATCGTGATCGTCGTCACGGCCGTGGGCGCCGGTGTCGGCGCGCTGATCCGCCGCGGCGTCGACCGCACGCCCCTGCGCGGCGTGGAGCGCTTCCTGGGCGGCGTGGTCGCCACCGTCGCGACGGGGCTCGTGCTCGTGATGGTCGCGGCCGGGGTGATGTCCTCGGGCATCCCCGTGCTCTCTCCCGCCGTCGCCTCCTCCCGCGTGCTGGACGTGCTCGACCGGCTGACCCCCGCGCCGCTGGACGACGCGCTCTCGCAGGTGCGGGGGATGGTGATGACGGACACCCTGCCGCGGCTCGGCGACGTCATCGGCACCGTCGTCGCGCCCACCGAGCCGCCCATCGCGCTCGACGACCCCGACCTGCAGGCGGCCTCCGCCTCGGTGGCCCGCATCAGCGGCACCGCCTACGCCTGCGGCGTCTCGATGACGGGGTCCGGGTTCGTGGCCGCCGACGGCATCGTCGTGACCAACGCCCATGTCGTGGCGGGGGTGTCCGCTCCCGTGGTGGAGCTGCCCGGCGGGCGCGTGCAAGAGGGGCGGCTCATCTACGTCGACCCCGTCGACGACCTCGCCCTCATCGCCGTCCCCGGCCTCGATGCGGCGCCGCTCGAGATCGCCGACCCGGCGGCGCCGGGCACGCGGGCCGCGGTCCAGGGATACCCGCTGGGCGGTCCGTTCACGAGCACGGCGGCCGCGGTGCTGTCGGTCGCCGAGGTGCCGGTCCCCGACATCTACGACCGCTCCACCACCCCCCGCGACATCTACGCGCTCGATGCCGATGTGCGGCCGGGGAACTCGGGGGGCCCGCTGCTCGACGGCGACGGCCGGGTCGTCGGCGTCGTCTTCGCACGCGGCGCCGACGGAGAGGGGCGCGGATACGCCATGACGACGACGGAGCTGCGGCCGGCCCTCGACGGCCGCGAGGCGTCGGATCCGGCCGTGGAGCCCGGACGGTGCACCGCCTGACCGGACCGCCGCGCAGGCCGCGCTATGCTGGCCGTGCAACTGAAGACAGGCCGCATGACGTGTGCGGGAGAGCTCCGGGCGGCACCGCCCGGGCACCGAAGGAGCAAGCCTCCCCGCCAATCTCTCAGGTCCGCGTACCGCTCGCGTCCCGGCCGCTCTGGAAAACGGGCTTCGACCTCGCGTCGGCGTCCGTGCCGAAGGTGAAAACCGTCGATCGTGCTCCGCGCGCCGGCCGGTGAAACTCTCAGGCCAATGACAGAGGGGGAGTTCACGGACGCCGGGTCCCCGGTGTCCGCCCGCCCGAGCCCGGGAGAACTCATGACCGACCCAGCCCTTCCGTGCGAATCAGCCCCGCCGCGCGAGACCGCCCTCGCCGATCGTCATCGCGCCCTCGGCGCGTCGTTCACCGACTTCGGCGGCTGGTCGATGCCCGTGCGCTACAGCTCCGACCTGGCGGAGCACCACGCCGTGCGCTCCGCCGCGGGGCTGTTCGACATCTCGCACATGGCGGAGTTCGCCGTCGACGGCCCGGGCGCCGGCGCCCTGCTCGATCACGCGCTGGCGGGGCGCCTGTCGACCCTGCCGGTGGGGAAGGCCAAGTACAGCCTGCTGCTGGCCGAGTCCGGCGGCATCGTCGACGACCTGATCGTCTACCGTCTCGCCGAGGACAGCTTCTTCGTCGTCGCCAACGCCGGCAACCGCGCCCCGGTCGCCGAGGCCCTCCGGGCGCGCAGCGCCGGGTTCGACGGCACGGTGACCGACGTGACCGACGAGTACGCGCTGATCGCCGTCCAGGGGCCGTCGGCCCGGACGATCCTGGAGCAGACGGCGGGGCTCGCTGCGCGCACGAGGCCGCTCGAGGATCTGCCGTACTACGCGTCGGCCGAGGGGTCGTTCCGCGGTGCTCGCGTGCTCATCGCGCGCACCGGCTACACCGGCGAGGACGGGTTCGAGCTCTACATCGAGCCGTCGCGCGCCGAGGAGCTGTGGGATGCGCTGACGGAGGCCGGAGCGCCGCACGGGCTGGTCCCCGCGGGCCTGGCCGCGCGCGACACGCTGCGGCTCGAGGCGGGGATGCCGCTCTACGGGCACGAGCTGTCGCTCGAGGTGCTCCCGGTCCAGGTCGGCCTCGGCCGTGTGGTCGCCGTCGACAAGGCGGAGTTCGTCGGCAAGGCCGCGCTCGAGTCGGTCGTCGCGACGGACGCGCCCGTGCTGGTCGGCCTCGTCTCCGACGGCCGACGCGCCGGCCGTGCCGGCTACGCCGTCGTGGACGCGGACGGCGCCACGGTCGGAACGGTGACCAGCGGCGCCCTCAGCCCCACCCTCGGGCATCCGATCGCGATGGCCCTCGTCGCTCCCACGCATGCGACCGCGGGCACCGAGCTCGCCCTCGACGTGCGCGGCACCCGCATCCCCGCAACCGTGACCGAACTGCCTTTCTACCGGAGGACGAAGTGACCGATCTGAACAGCCTCAGCTACACCGACGAGCACGAGTGGATCGCCCTGGACGGCGACGTGGCGACCGTCGGCATCACCGACTACGCGGCCGACAAGCTCGGCGACGTCGTCTACGTCGACCTCCCGGCCGTCGGCTCCGCCGTGACGGCGGGGGAGGTCTGCGGCGAGATCGAGTCCACCAAGTCGGTGGGGGAGCTCTACGCGCCGCTGACCGGTGAGGTCCTCGAGGTGAACGAGGACGTCGTGGCCGACCCGTCGCTCGTGAACGCCGACGCGTTCGCCGGGTGGCTCGTGCGCCTGCGGGTCTCGCCCGCCGACGTCGACGGTCTGCTCGACCGCGCCGCCTACGTCGCACTCACGGGCGGCGAGGCGTGACCGTTCCCTTCACCCGCCGGCACATCGGCACGGACGCCCCGGCGCAGGAGCGGATGCTGGGCATCCTGGGATTCGACAGCGTGGAGTCGCTGGTCGAGCGCGCCGTCCCCGCCTCCATCCATGCGACGCCGCTGGGCGACGCCTCCGTGATCCCGCCTGCGGCATCGGAGGCGGAGACCCTCGCGGAGCTGCGCAACCTCGCATCCCAGAACCGCGTCGCGCGCTCCTTCATCGGGCTCGGCTACTACGACACGCTGACGCCGTCGGTGATCGCCCGGAACGTGCTCGAGAACCCCTCCTGGTACACGGCGTACACGCCCTACCAGCCGGAGATCTCCCAGGGCCGGCTCGAAGCGCTCATCAACTTCCAGACGATGGTGACCGACCTCACCGGTCTCCAGACGGCCGGTGCGTCGATGCTCGACGAGTCGACCGCGGTCGTGGAGGGCATGCTCGTCGCCCGGCGCGCCTCGCGGAGCCGCTCCCAGGTGTTCCTCGTGGACGCCGACGCCCTGCCGCAGACCAAGGCGCTGATCGCGCACCGTGCCGCCGCCCTCGGCATCGAGGTGCGAGAGACCGCTTTCGACCCGTCGCCGGCCGATGGCGCCCCTGAGCCCGTCGACGCCTTCGGCGCATTCATCCAATACCCGGGCGCGACGGGACGGGTCTGGGACCCCTCCGAGGTCATCGCCGCCGTGCAGGCCCAGGGCGGGCTCGTGGTCGTCGCCGCGGACCTCCTCGCGCTCACGCTGCTGCGCTCGCCCGGGTCGCTCGGCGCGGACATCGCGGTCGGCACGACGCAGCGCTTCGGCGTGCCGATGGGCTTCGGCGGCCCCCACGCCGGCTATCTCGCGGTGCGGGCCGGACTCGAGCGTCAGCTCCCCGGGCGCCTCGTCGGCGTCTCGCAGGACGCGGTCGGCCATCCGGCGTACCGCCTCAGCCTGCAGACGCGCGAGCAGCACATCCGCCGGGAGAAGGCGACGAGCAACATCTGCACCGCGCAGGTCCTGCTCGCCGTGATGGCGTCGATGTATGCGGTGTACCACGGTCCGGACGGTCTCGCGCAGATCGCCCGCACCGTCGCCGGACACGCGGCGCTCCTGCGCGACTGGATCGTCGACGCCGGCGGCGACGTGCTCCACGAGCACTTCTTCGACACGATCGTCGTGCGCACGCCGGGCAACGCCGAGGCGATCGTCGATGCGGCGCGCGGCCGCGGGCTCCAGCTCTGGTTCCGCGACGCCGACTCGGTGGGCGTCTCGGTCGACGAGACCACCACCGTCTCCGAGCTGCATGCGCTCGCCCAGGTGTTCGGCGGGCCGGAGTCGCGCGCCTTCGCGTTCGTGTCCGGCTCGTTCGCCGACCAGGCGCCCGCCTCGCTGGTGCGCGAGGACGAGTTCCTCACGCACCCGGTGTTCCACACGCACCGCTCCGAGACGGCGATGATGCGCTACCTGAAGCAGCTCGCCGACCGCGACTACGCGCTGGACCGGGGCATGATCCCGCTCGGATCGTGCACGATGAAGCTGAACGCGGCCACCGAGATGGCGGCCGTCTCGTGGCCCGAGTTCGCCCGGGTGCATCCGTTCGCGCCCGCCGAGGACGTCGCCGGCTACCTCGTGATGATCGAGCAGCTCGAGTCGTGGCTGGCCGAGGTCACCGGCTACGACGCGGTGTCGCTGCAGCCCAACGCGGGCTCGCAGGGGGAGCTGGCGGGTCTGCTCGCGATCCGGGGCTACCACCACGCCAACGGCGACACGCACCGCGACGTCTGCCTCATCCCGTCCTCCGCCCACGGCACCAATGCGGCCTCGGCCGTCCTCGCCGGGATGAAGGTGGTCGTCGTGGCGTGCGACGAGGCCGGGAACGTCGACCTGGGCGATCTGCGGGAGAAGGTGACGGCCCACGCCGACGCGCTCGCCGCGCTCATGATCACCTACCCGTCCACGCACGGCGTCTACGAGCACGACGTCCTCGACATCACCGCGGCCGTCCACGCCGCGGGCGGACAGGTCTACGTCGACGGCGCGAACCTCAACGCCCTCCTCGGCTTCGCCCGCTTCGGCGACCTCGGCGGCGACGTGTCGCACCTCAACCTCCACAAGACGTTCGCGATCCCGCACGGCGGGGGCGGCCCGGGCGTCGGTCCGGTGGCGGCCAAGGCGCACCTCGCGCCGTACCTGCCGTCGCACCCGCTCGCCCAGCGCGCCGAGCATGCCGGCGGCTTCGTGTTCGACGGCGGTCCCGTCTCCGCGGCGCCCTACGGGTCGGCCTCGATCCTCCCGATCTCGTGGGCGTACGTCCGGATGATGGGAGCACAGGGCCTCCGCGAGGCGACGGGGGCCGCGGTGCTCGCGGCGAACTACGTCGCGCATCGCCTGAAGGACCACTACCCGGTCCTGTACGCGGGCGAGGGAGGCCTCGTCGCCCACGAGTGCATCCTCGATCTGCGTCCGCTCAAGGAGCAGACGGGGATCACCGTCGACGACGTCGCCAAGCGCCTCATCGACTACGGGTTCCATGCTCCGACGATGTCGTTCCCGGTCGCGGGCACCCTCATGGTCGAGCCGACGGAGTCCGAGGACATCGGCGAGCTCGACCGGTTCGTCGAGGCCATGGTCGCCATCCGCGCCGAGGCCGCCCGCGTCGAGGCGGGGGAGTGGCCGGCATCCGACAACCCGCTGGTGAACGCCCCGCACACCGCGGAGGCGGTCGTCGCGACCGCGTGGGATCACGCCTACACCCGCGAAGAGGCCGTCTATCCGGTGCGCAGCCTCGTGCGCACGAAGTACTGGCCGCCCGTGCGCCGCATCGACAACGCCTTCGGCGACCGCAACCTCGTCTGCGCGTGCCCTCCCGTGGAGGCCTTCGCCTGACCGTCCGACCTCGTCGTCTCGTCGTGTTTCCGCGAGGCGACGAGGTCAGAACAGGGCGGGCCACCAGGCGGCGGCCAGGGGATAGCCGACGAAGGCGACGATGTCGATGAGCACGTGGGCGATCACGAGCGGCATGACGCGGCCCCAGCGGTGGTACACCCAGCCGAAGACGACGCCCATCGCGATGTTGCCCACGATCGCACCGAAGCCCTGATAGGCGTGGTAGGCGCCGCGCAGCGCCGCGGTGGACAGGATGATCGTCCACGTGCTCCAGCCGAGGCGGCGGAGGCGATCGAAGAGATAGCCGAGGAAGACGACCTCCTCCGTCAGACCCGCGCGCAGCGCCGCGAGCAGCAGCAGGGGGATCGTCCACCACGAGGGATCGAGGGGCGAGGCGTCGACCTGCACCGTGATGCCGAGGGCGCGTCCGCCGGCGTAGAGCGCCAGGCCCGGAATGCCGATGACCGCCACGAGCAGCACGCCGGCCCCGACGTCGCGGCCGAACATCCGGAAGTCGAGGCCGATCCGCCGGAACGCCGAGCGGCCGGGCTCCCAGAGGAAGTAGATCGCCAGCGCCACCGGCACGAGCGCGAAGAACTGCGCCAGGAACTGGTAGAGCACGTCCCAGAACTGCTGGGCGTCGGCGCCGGGGTTGAGGGAGGTCGACTGGTCGCCGAGCGCCTCTTCCCGCGTCAGCGCCTGGATCAGCGAGAGCACGGAGTACAGCGCCGAGCGGCCGACCGACAGCGCCAGCACGAGCGCGATCTCCCACCACAATCGCGCGCGTGCGTGAGCAGAACTGGGCGATATCGCGGCGTGTGTGTCGGTCACGTTGTCAGATTGTCACAGGCATGTTGATTTCAGTAAAGGATCTGTAACGGTTCCCCGAGTCGGTTTGTCCGGTGCCGGGCCCCGTGCTTATGGTGTGTCGTATCCGTGCCCAGGGCTGTTTCAGGCTGGGCGCATCACCTTTGCACAGGAGGAAATGTGAAGATCGCACGTCTTGCGGCGGGCGTGGGTGTCCTGGCAGTGGGGGCACTCGTGCTCTCCGGCTGCGGCAACCCGTACCAGTCGGACGTTCAGGAAGGCACCGAGATCTTCGTTGCCTACAACGAGGGCTTCATGGCCTTCAACTCGAGCAGCAGCGCGGGCAACAACACCGCCAACTCGAACGTGAAGTACATCACCGATTCGGCGTCGTCGTGGGGCTACTACGACAACACGCCGGAGTGGGTCCGCAACACGGACTTCGGTACGTACGACAAGACGAGCGACGACCCGCTGACGGTCAACTACAAGATCACCGCTGACGCGGTCTGGTCCGACGGTGTCCCGATCGACGAGGCCGACATGCTGATGGCCTGGGCCGCGCTCTCGGGCAACGTCGAGGGTGGCTGGGCTCCGGCCGCCACGACGGGCTACGCGCTGATCACCGAGACGCCGGAGACCGGCGACAAGGAGATCACGCTCAAGTACGACGAGCCCTACGTGGACTGGGAGCTCATCCAGCCGCTGACCGTCTCGGCGCACGGCACCTACGCGCTCGCCTACCCGGACGAGTACGCCGACGTCCAGGCCGCCTGGGACACCTACAAGTCCTCCGAGTCGGACGACGACTTCACCAAGTACACCGACGCGGCGAAGACCTTCGCCGAGGGTGCCAAGGAGAAGGTCATCGCGGCGATCACCGACGGCGACACCGAGGTCCTCACCGCCCTCGCGACGGCGTGGAACGACGACTACGTCTACACCGAGATGCCGGAGAGCCCCGCGGCGTTCCTGACCGCCGGTCAGTACAACCTGCTGGACACCAAGGAGGACGAGTACACCACCCTCGTCGCCAACCCGCTGTTCACGTGGGGCGAGTCGCCGCAGTACGAGAAGATCACGATCCGCGCGATCGCCGACTCGACCACGGCGCTGCAGGCCCTCCAGTCGGGTGAGCTCGACATCTGGACGGGTCAGCCGACGTCGGACATCCTCGAGCTCGCCAACGGCATCGAGACCGCTGAGGTGCAGACCGGTGTCCAGGCCTCGCACGAGCACGTCGACCTGACGTTCAACAACGGCGGTCCGTTCGACCCCGCCACCTACGGCGGCGACGAGGAGAAGGCCCTCAAGGTTCGCCAGGCGTTCCTGAAGACCATCCCGCGTCAGGAGATCGTCGACAAGATCATCAAGCCGCTGAACCCGGACGCCACCGTCCGCAACACGCACCTGGTGAGCGCGTCCGACACGGTCCGCTACCCGATCCTGTCCGAGGCCAACGGCTCCGCCGACTACGCCGAGGTCGACATCGAGGGCGCCAAGGCGCTCCTGGCCGAGGCCGGCGTGACCGGTGAGGTCGAGGTCGGCTTCTGGTACCCCGAGGGCAACGTCCGTCGTGGTCAGGAGTACGAGCTCATCGCCGCTTCGGCAGCGAAGGCGGGCTTCAAGCTCGTCGACGAGAGCGAGCCGAACTGGGTCTTCACCGACCCGTCGCAGGAGCCGATCAACCCGCACGACGCGACGATCTTCGCCTGGTCGCAGACCTCGCTCGCCGTGGGTGGCTCGGACCAGATCTACGCCTGCTACGACGACCCGATGGCCAAGGGCGGAAACTACAACGGCTTCTGCAACGAGGAGACCTCGGAGGCGCTGCGCACGCTCAACACGACGTCGGACGCCGACGCTCAGACGGAGCTGCTCAAGACGGCTGAGACCGGCATCTGGGCGGACGCCGCCTCGATCCCGCTGTACCAGTTCCCGGGCCTGCTCGTCTCGAGCGACCGCGTCACCGGTGTGAAGATCATGCCGCTGAGCCCCGACTACTTCTGGAACTTCTGGGAGTGGGCGCCGGCCGGCGCGGCATCGGAGTGATCCGAAGCTCCGGGTGGGCGGCCAGCGCCTCCCACCCGGAGCCTTCGCTCTGACTCTTGACTGTGGGTGCCGAGGTGACCCCTCGGCACCCACAGTCGTGTCGGCCCGCCGTCTCCTCCGTCCTGTCCTCGGCGCCGACGCGTAGTACTTTTGAGGCTTACCCGCCTCGTTGCGAATGGAAATACCCATGTCCTCAGCCACCCACCTGAGAGGCTGCACGTGCTGACCTTCATCCTGCGTCGGCTCGGCGCCATCCTGCTGGTCCTCCTCGTCGCCTCGTTCATCGTCTACACCCTGACGTCGATCGGGTCCGATCCGCTCCGCGAACTGCGCGGCAGCAACGCCCCGAACCGTGAAGAGCAGATCGCTCTGCGGATCGAGAAGCTCAACCTCAACTCTCCGGTCATCGTCCGCTATTTCCTGTGGCTCGGCGGCGCATCGAAGTGCCTCATCGGCCAGTGCGACCTCGGCGTCGCCTTCAGCCGCAGCGACCAGCCCGTCACCGCCGCTGTGGCCAACGCGGCGAACTCGACGATCCAGCTCGTCACCGCCGCGACGATCATCGCGATCATCGTCGGTCTCACGATCGGCATCCTGACGGCTCTGCGCCAGTACAGCGGCTTCGACTACACGGTCACCTTCATGACCTTCATCGTGTACTCGCTCCCGATCTTCTGGATCGCGGTGCTCCTCAAGGAGTTCGGCGCCATCCAGTTCAACCAGTTCCTCGCCGATCCCGACATCCCGATCACGGTGATGATCGTCAGCGGCCTGGTCGCCGGGTTCGTCTTCATGAGCATCCTCGGGGGAGGCGCAAGGAAGCGCCTCATCACCTTCGGCTCGGCGTTCCTCGTCACCGTCCTCCTGCTCGCGTTCCTGCAGATCACGGACTGGTTCGCCTCGCCGTCGATCGGCATCGTCGGCGTGATCCTCACCGGCGTCGGCGCAGCCGTCGGCGTCACCGCGATCTCGACGGGTCTCGCCAACCGCCGGACGCTCTACGCCGCGCTCATCGTCGTGGCGATCTGGGTCGCCGTGTACTTCCCGATCCAGTACCTGTTCTTCTTCGTGCCGCAGGGCTGGATGCTCATCCTCATGTACCTCGTGGCGATCGCCCTCGGCATCGGCGTCGGCTTCGTCGTCGGCGGCGACGGCAAGAAGGAGGCCGCCCGCACGGCGGCGATCGTGAGCTTCATCACCTTCTTCACGATGGTGGTGGACCGCACGATGCTCGTGTACGAGGACTACCTGCGGAAGATCCCGCAGTCCGGCGCGATCGCCACGATCGGCTCGCAGACCCCCAACCTGTCCGGGGACATGTGGTTCCAGATCATGGACGGCTTCACGCACCTGCTGCTGCCGACCATCGCCCTGTCCCTCGTGTCGATCGCCGCCTACACGCGGTACGCGCGCTCGAGCCTGCTCGAGGTCATGAACCAGGACTACGTCCGCACGGCGCGTGCCAAGGGCCTGAGCGAGCGGACGGTCATCGTCCGCCACGCGATGCGCAACGCCCTCATCCCGATCGCCACGATCATCGCCTTCGACATCGGCGCCCTGATCGGCGGTGCCGTCATCACCGAGACGATCTTCGCGTGGAAGGGCATGGGTTCCCTGTTCGTCGACGGCCTCGGGCACGGTGACGTGAACCTCGTCATGGGCTTCTTCCTCGTCACCGGCGTCCTCGCCGTCATCTTCAACCTCATCGCGGACCTGCTGTACTCCGCACTCGACCCCCGGATCCGGGTGAGCTGACATGTCGACCACACCACTTCCCACCGACGCCCCGCAGGACCGCGGGTCGGAGCAGTCCCTCGAGCAGAAGGCCCTCGCCGGTCTCAGTCAGGGCCAGCTCGTCCGCCGCAGGTTCTTCCGCCACAAGGGCGCGATGGTCGCCCTCGTCGTCCTCGTCCTGACGATCCTGCTGGCGTTCACGTCGGTCGGCACCGTCGTCGGCGGCACCGGCAGCCTCGAGGCGGGTCCGGACGGCGCGCTCCAGGTGAACGGCTTCCGCATCCCCGGCTGGTGGCCGCTCGACTGGTTCACGACCTACCCGGTCGTCAACGGCGGCATGCCGACCCTCAACATCTTCACGCTGACGATCGGCGAGCACCCGTTCGGGCAGGACACGCTCGGCAAGGACGTGTTCGCGCAGGTCATGCGCGGCACCCAGCAGTCGATCACGGTCATGTTCATCGTCGGGATCGTGTCGCTCGTCCTCGGCGTGCTTCTCGGCGCCCTGTCGGGCTTCTACCGCGGCTGGGTCGACGCGGTGATCATGCGCTTCACCGACGTCGTGATCATCATCCCGATCATCGTCATCGGTTCGATCATCGGAAAGCTGCTGGGCGGCTCCAGCGCCATCGTCTTCGGTCTCTTCCTGGGCATCCTCAGCTGGACAGGCCTCGCGCGACTGGTGCGCGGCGAGTTCCTCGCCCTGCGCGAGCGCGAGTTCGTCGACGCCGCACGCGTCGCCGGCGCGTCCAGCGGCCGCGTGATCTTCCGCCACATCCTGCCCAACGCCGTCGGCATCATCATCGTGAACACCACGCTGCTGATGAGTGCGGCCGTGCTGACGGAGGCGGCCCTCGCCTTCATCGGCTTCGGCATCAGCTACCCGGACGTCTCCCTCGGCCAGATCATCTCCGAGTACCGCGAGGCGTTCCGCACGCGTCCCTGGCTCTTCTGGTGGCCCGGCTTCTTCATCATCATCCTGGCGCTGTGCATCAACTTCATCGGCGACGGCCTGCGGGATGCGTTCGACCCGCGCCAGCAGTCGAAGGTCAGCAAGCGCAAGGCCGCCCGTGCCGTCGCCGCGATCCCGTCGGCCCAGGCGCCGATCTTCGTCGACGGCCCGACGAGTGCGAGCGACCCGGAGGGCGTGGCCTCGGACGATCCGAACGCCGCCGCCCGTGAGCGGGGCGATCAGCCGTGAGCGATCGCCTGCGACAGGCTGACCACCGCGGCGATCAGCAGCACCGCGGTGACGGCCAGGGGCAGCACGGCCCACGTCGACACGGTGCCGCCGGGCAGGCTCGCGCCGCCGGTGCGACGGTGCTGCTCGAGCGCGCGGATCACCAGTGCGGTCGCCTCGCCCGAGTGGGTGCCCTCGGCGTCCGACGGGCGGCGCGTCTCGCCGTCGCCGGGAGCGCGCGCGACATCGGCGCGGCGGGTCCCCAGGGCCTGGCGTGCGCCGGGCGCCGGAGCGGCCCACGCGCGGATCACCCGACGATCGGTCGTGGTGATGCTGAGCGCGTAGCGCGACTCGACGTCGAGGATGTCGCCCCACGGCACGCGATGCGTGCGGAGCGGATTGCGGATCTCGACGAAGCCGTCGGTGAGCGTGACGCTCGGACGGACGTACAGGAGCCACGCGAGCCAGCCGACGGCGATCACGGGCCAGCTCCACGCGAGCAGGCCCGCGACACCGTCGGTCACGACGATGGAGATCAGGATCGCCAGGCACAGGGCGATGGCGAGGACGGCGAGGATCACGCCGCCGCGCGGACGGAAGACAACCGGGTGGGGCATCTGCCCATCCTGACACGGGAGGCACAGCGATGACCGCGGCGAAGGATCCCCAGACGAACAACGTGAATCCCGAGACCGGCTCGATCGAGCACGGCCGCAATTCCCTGCGCACCTACGTGCCGGGCGCGAAGTACGACGGACCCGCGCTGGCCGTCAAGGATCTCAACGTCGAGTTCTGGGTCGGATCGAAGTGGGCCGCCGCCGCCAAGCACGTCACCTACGACCTGCACCCCGGCAAGGTGCTCGCGATCGTCGGCGAGTCCGGGTCCGGCAAGAGCACGAGCTCCATGGCGATCATGGGGCTGCTGCCCAAGAACGCGCGCGTGACGGGCAGTGCCCGACTCGCCGGTCACGAGCTCATCGGCACGTCGCCCGAGCAGCTGCGGAAGGTGCGCGGCGAAGGCATCGCGGCGATCTTCCAGGAGCCGATGACGGCGCTCAACCCCGTCTACACGATCGGGTTCCAGATCGCCGAGACGCTGCAGACGCACCGTCCGGGCATGACGCGCAAGCAGGCGAAGAACCGCGCGATCGAACTGCTCGGCCTCGTCGAGATGCCCGACCCCGAGAAGGCGCACAACTCCTACCCGCATCAGCTGTCGGGCGGTCAGCGGCAGCGCGCCATGATCGCGCAGTCGATCGCGCTCGACCCGCGCGTGCTCATCGCCGATGAGCCGACGACGGCGCTCGACGTCACGGTGCAGGCGGAGATCCTCGATCTCCTCCGCAACCTCCACCAGAAGCTCGACTCGGCCATCATCCTCATCACCCACGACATGGGTGTCGTCGCCGACATGGCCGACGACGTCATGGTGATGAAGGACGGCGACGTCGTCGAGCACGGTCCGGTCGCGCAGATCTTCGAGAACGCGCAGCACCCCTACACGCGGGCGCTCATGGCCTCCGTCCCGCACCTCGGTCTCGGTGAGGCGACTCCCGAGGAGGACCGCATCAGCGAGGACGCGACGGCGGCGCTCTTCCTCGACAACGTCTCGATCGAGTACCCCAAGCGCGGGCGCGTGCCGGCGTTCAAGGCCGTCGAAGCCGCGTCGCTGAAGATCCAGCCCGGCGAGGTCCTGGGCCTCGTGGGCGAATCCGGCTCCGGCAAGACGACCATCGCCCGCGCGATCGTGGGTCTCGTCCCGATCTCCGAGGGCACCCTGCGCGTGGCCGGTCAGGAGATGGTGGGCGTGGACGCCAAGCAGCTGCGCGCCGTCCGCCGCAAGCTCGGCATCGTGTTCCAGGACCCGGGGTCGTCGCTGAACCCGCGGTGGCCCGTGGGCGTCTCGATCGGCGAGCCTCTCGAGCTCGCCGAGTGGGAGCGCGGCAAGATCGGCAAGCGCGTCGAGGAGCTGCTCGACATGGTCGAGCTCCCGCGCGACTTCCGCAACCGCTATCCCCACGAGCTCTCCGGCGGTCAGCGCCAGCGCATCGGCATCGCGCGCGCTCTCGCGCTCGACCCCGAGGTCCTCGTCGCCGACGAGCCGACCAGCGCCCTCGACGTCTCCGTGCAGGCGCGTGTGCTGGAGCTCCTGCAGAACATCCAGAAGGAGAAGCAGTTCGCGACGCTGTTCGTCACGCACGACCTCGCCGTCGTCGACCTGCTCGCCGACCGCATCGCGGTGATGCAGCACGGGAAGATCGTCGAGCAGGGCTCGAAGGAGCAGATCCTCCGCAACCCGAAGGATCCGTACACGCAGCGCCTCATCGCGGCGGTTCCGGTGCCCGACCCGACCGAGCAGCGTGAGCGCCGCGAGGCCCGCGCCGCCCTCCTGGCGACCCAGGAGAAGTACCGCCCGGCGAGCTGAGGAACCCCCGAGGCCGCGCACGCGGCCGACGGCTTGTAGAATGGGATGCACCCGACTCCGGGTGCATCCCCTTCTTCTTTTAGGAATCTCATGGCGCGCGCCCTTCGTCCCGACCTCCGCAACGTCGCGATCGTCGCGCACGTCGACCACGGAAAGACGACGCTGGTCGACGCGATGCTCCGTCAGACGGGCTCCTTCGGCGAGCACGCGCACGTCGAGGAGCGGGCGATGGACTCCAACGACCTGGAGCGTGAGAAGGGCATCACGATCCTCGCCAAGAACACGGCGATCACCTACAACGGCGTCCACACCGACGTGCCCGTGACCATCAACGTCATCGACACCCCGGGCCACGCCGACTTCGGCGGCGAGGTGGAGCGCGGGCTGTCGATGGTCGACGGCGTCGTGCTGCTCGTCGACGCCAGCGAGGGTCCGCTGCCGCAGACCCGCTTCGTGCTGCGCAAGGCGCTCGAGGCGAAGCTGCCCGTCATCCTGCTCGTCAACAAGACCGACCGTCCCGACGCCCGGATCGCCGAGGTGGAGGAGGAGGCGCACGATCTGCTCCTCGGACTCGCCTCCGACCTCGTCGACGACGTGCCCGACCTCGATGTCGACGCGCTCCTCGACGTGCCGGTGGTCTACGCGTCCGGGCGCGCGGGCGCCGCGTCGCTCACCCGTCCCGACAACGGCTCGCTGCCCGACAACGACGACCTCGAGCCGCTGTTCGGCGCGATCCTCGAGCACGTGCCCGCACCGTCGTACGACGACGAGGCTCCGCTGCAGGCGTGGGTGACGAACCTCGACTCCTCGCCGTTCCTCGGCCGGCTCGCGCTGCTGCGCGTGTTCAACGGCACGCTCAAGAAGGGCCAGACCGTCGCCTGGGTGCGCCATGACGGCACCCACAGCAACGCCCGCATCACGGAGCTGCTGAAGACCCGGGCGCTCGAGCGCTACCCGGCCGAGTCGGCCGGCCCCGGCGACATCGTCGCCATCGCCGGCATCGAGGAGATCACCATCGGCGAGACGATCGCCGACCCGGAGGACGTCCGTCCGCTCCCGGCCATCACGGTCGACGACCCGGCCATCTCGATGACGATCGGCACCAACACCTCGCCGCTGGTCGGCAAGGTCAAGGGCCACAAGCTGACCGCCCGCATGGTCAAGGACCGTCTGGACCGCGAGCTCATCGGCAACGTGTCGCTGAAGGTCGTCGACATCGGGCGCCCCGATGCGTGGGAGGTCCAGGGCCGCGGCGAGCTCGCCCTCGCCATCCTGGTCGAGAACATGCGCCGCGAGGGCTTCGAGCTCACGGTCGGCAAGCCCCAGGTGGTCACCAAGAAGGTCGACGGCAAGACCTACGAGCCGTTCGAGCACCTGACGATCGACGCGCCGGAGGAGTACCTGGGCGCGATCACGCAGCTGCTGGCCGCCCGCAAGGGCCGCATGGAGACGATGACCAACCACGGCACCGGCTGGGTGCGCATGGAGTTCGTCGTGCCCTCGCGCGGCCTCATCGGCTTCCGCACCGAGTTCCTCACGACCACCCGCGGCACCGGCATCGCCAACGCCATCTCGCACGGCTACGAGCCGTGGGCGGGTCACATCTCCACGCGCCAGAACGGCTCGATCGTGGCCGACCGCTCCGGCGTGGTCACGCCGTTCGCGATCATCGCGCTCCAGGAGCGCATGTCGTTCTTCGTGCAGCCCACCGAAGAGGTCTACGAGGGCATGGTGATCGGCGAGAACTCGCGCGCCGACGACATGGACGTGAACATCACCAAGGAGAAGAAGCTCACCAACATGCGCTCTTCGACCTCGGACTCGTTCGAGTCGATGACGCCGCCGCGCACCCTGTCGCTGGAGGAGTCGCTGGAGTTCGCCCGCGACGACGAATGCGTCGAGGTGACGCCCGAGAAGGTGCGCATCCGCAAGGTCGTGCTCGACGCGACCGAGCGCGGCCGCGCCACGGCTCGCCTGAAGCGCCAGGACGCCAACGCCTGAGTCCGCCCGGACACGCGCGAGGCGTGCGGCTCAGTGACGGAGGATCTTCTCCATCGCCTTGCCGCGGGCCAGCTCGTCGACGAGCTTGTCGAGATAGCGGACCTTCCGCATGAACGGGTCGTCGATCTCCTCGACGCGCACGCCGCAGATCACCCCGGTGATGAGCGAGGCGTCGGGGTTGAGGTCGGCGTCGTCGAAGAATGCCGGGAAAGTCGTCTGGGCGTCCAGGTGACGCTGCAGGTCCGCCGGGCCGAACCCGGTGAGCCACTCGATGATCTCGTCGACCTCGGCCTTCGTGCGCCCCTTCCGTTCCGCCTTCTGGACGTACAGCGGGTAGACCGCGGCAAAGGCCATGCGCTCGATCCTGCTCATGCTGGCAGGGTACCGGGTCACCGGACCTCGGACACCAGGACGGCCGAGGTGCCCTCCTCGAGCGCCTCGAAGACGTGCGGCTCGTCTCCGGGGTAGCGGAGGTAGTCGCCCGGATCCAGCGTGAAGGCGCCGTCTGCCGGCCCGACGAGGGCGCGCCCGGTGACCAGGACGACATGCTCGGTGGTCCCCGCCGAGTGGGGGAGTGAACGCCGGGGCTCGCCCGGCTCGGCGCGCAGCAGGTACAGGTCGCTGCGCGCGTGGGGCGCACCGGCGGCGAGCAGCAGCGCCTCGTACGGCGACTCGGCGGAGCGGATGCCGGACCGATCGGCGGCGCGGATGAGCTGCGGCCCGTCGCGACGCTCTTCGACGAAGACCGAGAACGGCACCTCGAGCGCGGTCGCGATCGCCCACAGGGTCTCGACGCTGGGATTGCCGCTGCCGGATTCGAGCTGCGAGACGGTGGCCTTGGAGACGCCGGCGCGCCGGGCGAGCTCCGAGAGCGCCAGCCCGGCCCGCTCGCGCTCGCGCCGCAGCGTCTGCGCGATGCGAGGTCCGAGGGTGTCCATGAGTTCAGTATGACAAACAGTCGGTCAGTTTGACGAACAGTCAGTCATCGTTCATCATTCTGATCATGCGTTCACCAGAGCAGCCGGAAGGCAGCCGCCGCACGGCCCTCGCCGAGGAGGCGGCGTCGCGCCGGGCCTGGCGGGACGGCGTCGGCGTGGCGCTGGCCACCAGCGCCTACGGCGTCTCCTTCGGCGCGCTCTCGGTGGCTTCCGGACTCGACGTCTGGCAGACGTGCGTGCTGAGCCTGCTGATGTTCACCGGCGGTTCGCAGTTCGCCTTCGTGGGCGTCCTCGGCGCGGGCGGCCTCGCCGCCGCGCCGGCGGCCATCGCGTCGGCCGGCCTGCTGGGGGTGCGCAACGTCGCCTACGGCCTGCGGATGTCGCCGATCGTCGGCGCCGGCCCCTGGCGGCGTGCCGCCGCGGCGCAGTTCACGATCGACGAGTCGACGGCGGTCGCCCTCGCCCAGGAGACGCCGCGCGCTCGCCGCGTCGGCTTCTGGGTCACCGGGATCGGCATCTGGCTGGGGTGGAACCTCTCCACCCTCGCCGGCGCGCTCCTCGGCGACGTCCTGGGGGATCCGCGCGCCTACGGGCTGGATGCGGCGGCCGCCGCGGCCTTCCTCGCGCTCCTGTGGCCGCGGCTGCGGCGGAGGCAGGCGGTCGCCGTCGGGGTGGCCGCCGCCGTCGTGGCGACGGTCCTCACCCCCGCGCTGATGCCGGGCATCCCCGTCCTCGTCGCCGCGCTCGTCGCGGTGCTCGTCGGATGGACGAACTGGCTCGGTGCGCGGCCAACCTCGGAGGTGCCGGCATGACGATGTGGAATGCGGTGCTGATCGCCTCGATCGTCTGCGTCGCACTGAAGGGGATCGGCTACCTGATCCCGCCGCGCTGGTTCGAAGCGCCCGTCCCGTCGCGCATCACCGATCTGCTGACGGTGGCGCTGCTGGCCGCGCTGGTCGCCGTCCAGACGTTCGGGGCGGGGCAGCAGATCGTGGTCGACGCGCGCGTGCCCGCGGTCCTCGTCGCCGCGGGGCTGCTCCTGCTCCGCGCGCCCTTCCTCCTCGTCGTCATCGCCGCCGCCGTCGTGGCGGCCCTCCTGCGCCTGTGGGGCCTCGCGGCATGACGCGGCGCCTAGACTGACGCGGTGGGAATGACGCTTTCGCGGGTGGGCACCTGGCTCGTCGCGCTGATCATCGGTGCCGTCTTCGGCGTGGCCGGCACCATCGCGCAGTCCGCCCTGTGGGGCTGGTTCCCGGTGGGCCTGCTGGTCGCCGTCGTCGGCGCTGGCGCCATCGTCCTCGCCGTGCGGCTGCTGACGGGGGACCGGTGGTCCGCGCTGGCGACCGGACTCGGCGCCATGGCGACGACGCTGCTGTTCTCCGGTCGCGGCCCCGGGGGCTCGGTGGTGGTGCCCGCGCCCGCCGAGGGCGCGTTCTCGACCGGCGTCGTCTGGACGATCGCGGTGCCGATCCTCGTCGCCCTGATCGTCGCCTGGCCCAGCGCGGCGCGCGGCGGTCCGCACGCGGAGTGACGAACTAGACTCGAAGGCGTGACATATGTGATCGCCTTGCCCTGTGTGGACGTGAAGGACCGTGCGTGCATCGACGAGTGTCCCGTCGACTGCATCTACGAGGGTGAGCGCTCGCTGTACATCCACCCCGACGAGTGCGTGGACTGCGGCGCCTGCGAGCCCGTGTGCCCCGTCGAGGCGATCTACTACGAGGACGACCTGCCGGAGGAGTGGCAGGACTACTACGCCGCCAACGTGGACTTCTTCGACGACATCGGCTCTCCCGGCGGCGCCGCCAAGATCGGCGTCATCGCCAAGGACCACCCGCTGATCGCGGCGCTTCCGCCGCAGTCGCACGGATGACGGTCCACGACCTCGACGACTACCCCTGGGACGCCGTCGCGCCCTTCGCTGCGACGGCGCGGACACACCCCGACGGGATCGTCGACCTGTCGATCGGGTCGCCCGTCGACCCCACCCCTGACGTGGTCGCCACCGCGCTGCGCACGGCGACCGACGCGCACGCGTACCCGCAGACGGTCGGAACGGCGGCGCTGCGCCGGGCGATCGCGGACTGGTACGCCCGGCGCCGGGGCGTCTCTGGCCTCGACGTGGACCAGGTGCTCCCCACCGTCGGCTCGAAGGAGCTGGTGGCGCTGCTGCCCCTGCTGCTGGGCCTGGGAGCGGGCGACGTGGTCGTCCATCCGCGGGCCGCGTATCCGACGTACGAGGTCGGGGCCAAGCTCGTGGGTGCGACGCCGGTCGCGGCCGACGATCCCGCCGAGTGGCCCCAGGGCGCCCGTCTGATCTGGATCAACACGCCGGGCAACCCCGACGGCAGGGTCCTCGACGTCGACGAGCTGCGCGCCGCGGTGGCGCGGGCGCGCGAGCTCGGCGCCGTGCTGGCGTCCGACGAGTGCTACGCCGAGCTCGGCTGGGAGGGCCCGTGGGCGGAGCAGCCCGTGCCGAGCGTCCTCGACCCGCGCGTGACCGGAGGCGATGTCTCCTCGCTCCTGTCCGTCTACTCGCTGAGCAAGCAGTCGAATCTCGCCGGCTACCGCGCCGCCTTCCTCGCGGGCGACGCCGCCCTGGTCGCCGGCCTCCTGACCGCGCGCAAGCACCTCGGCCTCATGCTCCCCGCCCCCGTGCAGGCGGCGATGACGGCGGCGCTCGGCGACGACGCGCACGTCGTCGCCCAGCGCGAGCGCTACCGCGCCCGCCGGGACCTCCTGAAGCCCGCCCTGGAGCGGGCCGGATTCCGCATCGACCACAGCGAGGGCGGCCTCTACCTCTGGGCGACGGCGGGCGAGGACGCCTGGGCGTCGATGGAGAGGCTCGCCGCCATCGGCATCCTCGCCGGCCCCGGCCACTTCTACGGGACACATTTCCCGCAGCACGTCCGCTTCTCGCTGACGGCCACAGATGAGCGCATCGCCGCGGCGGCGGCACGCCTGGACGCCTCGCGCTCGTCGTAGATTTCCTCCTATGGATGCCGTGATCCTTTGGCTCCGATCGGAGTAGGCCGCCGGGCCCACTAGGCTGTAAGGACGCCCAGATCGACCGCAAGGAGGCTTCGTGAGCGAGTCGGGAACCCCCCAGCAGGCCACTGTCACCGTCGGAGAGCGGACGGCGCAGCTGCCGATCCTCACCGGAACCGAGGGCACTCCCGCCGTCGACTTCTCGACCTTCACGAAGCAGACCGGCCACACGGCGCTGGACTACGGCTTCGTCAACACCGCGGCGACGAAGTCCGCGATCACCTACATCGACGGTGACGCCGGCATCCTGCGCTACCGCGGCTATCCGATCGAGCAGCTCGCCACGAACAGCACCTACCTCGAGGTGGCGTGGCTGCTGCTCTACGGCGATCTGCCGACGGCCGATCAGCTCGCCGAGTGGGACGACAAGATCCGCCGCCACACGCTGCTGCACGAGGACCTGAAGCGCTTCTTCTCCGCGCTGCCCCACACGGCCCACCCGATGTCGATGCTGTCGGCGGCCACCGCGGCCCTCTCGACCTACTACGAGGGGCAGTCCGACCCCAACAACCCCGACCACGTCGAGCTCAACACGATCCGCCTGCTCGCCAAGCTCCCGGTGATCGCGGCCTACGCGCACAAGAAGAGCATCGGCCAGGCCTTCCTGTACCCCGACAACTCGCTGAGCTTCGTCGACAACTTCCTCAAGCTGAACTTCGGCGTCCTCGCGGAGCTCTACGAGGTGAACCCGGTGACCTCGCGCGCGCTGGAGCGGCTGCTCATCCTCCACGAGGATCACGAGCAGAACGCCTCGACCTCGACGGTCCGCCTGGTGGGCTCGACCGGCGCGAATCAGTTCTCGTCGATCTCCGCGGGGATCAACGCGCTCTACGGCCCGCTCCATGGCGGCGCCAACGAGGCCGTGCTGGACATGCTCGCCCGCATCCGCGACTCGGGCGAGACGGTGCAGCGCTTCGTGGAGCGCGTGAAGAACAAGGAGGACGGTGTCAAGCTGATGGGCTTCGGGCACCGCGTCTACAAGAACTACGATCCCCGCGCGAAGCTCGTCAAGGAGTCCGCCGACGAGGTCCTCGCAGAGCTGGGCGTGCACGACCCGCTCCTCGACCTCGCCAAGGAGCTCGAGGACATCGCCCTCAACGACGACTACTTCAAGGAGCGTCGGCTCTACCCCAACGTCGACTTCTACACCGGCGTGATCTACAAGGCGATGGGCTTCCCGACGCGCATGTTCACGCCGCTGTTCGCGATCGGCCGACTTCCCGGCTGGCTCGCCCACTGGCGCGAGATGCAGCTCGACCCGCAGACCAAGATCGGTCGCCCGCAGCAGCTGTACACGGGTGCGGCGGAGCGCGACTACCCCGGCACCGTCTGACGCGCGCCGCACCGGGATCCTCCTGGCGCTAGGGTCGAGGGATGCCTCGACTCCTCGTCCGCCGCCCGTCCCCGCGACTCGCCGACGGCGAGCTCACCCACCTCGAGCGGGTGCCCGTCGACCCCGAGCTGGCCGTGCGCCAATGGCGGGGATACGTCGACGTCTTCCGTAGGCGCGGGTGGGACGTCGTGGAGATCGAGCCGGACGACGCCCAGGCGGACGGCGTGTTCGTGGAGGACGCGCTCAT
The DNA here is from genome assembly GCF_950097975.1 of Microbacterium sp. T2.11-28. Lineage (GTDB taxonomy): Bacteria > Actinomycetota > Actinomycetes > Actinomycetales > Microbacteriaceae > Microbacterium. The sequence continues at coordinate 525,296 of NZ_CATNHF010000001.1, read as the reverse complement.
CGTCTTCGGCGACCTCGTGGTGCTCTGCCGGGCGGGCGCGGAGAGCCGGCGCGGAGAGGCGACGACCGCCGCCGCGGCGGCCCGGGCGACCGGACTCACGGTGGAGAGCATCGAGGAGCCGGGCACCCTCGACGGCGGCGACGTGCTGAAGGTCGGGCGCACGGTGTACGTCGGCGCCTCCTCGCGCACCAACGCGGCGGGCATCGCACAGCTGCGCGCACTGCTCGAGCCCCGCGGCTGGGACGTGGTGGAGATCCCGGTGACCCTCGTGCTGCATCTGAAGTCGGGGGTCACCGCGCTCCCCGACGGCACCGTGGTCGGCTTCGCGCCGCTGGTCGACGATCCGTCGCTCTTCCCCGTCTTCCTCGGCATCCCCGAGGAGCACGGCACCGCCGTGGTGGTGCTCGACGACGCCACGGTGCTGATGTCGGACGACGCGCCGAGGACCGCGGCGGTCTACCGGGAACGCGGCCTGGAGGTGGTGACCGTGCCGGTGAGCGAGTTCGAGAAGCTCGAGGGCTGCGTCACCTGCCTCTCGGTGCGAATCCGCGACTGACGGCTCACCGCATCTCGACGAGCCCGTCGCCGGGCTCTACGCTGACCGTATGCGCACCGCCGGTCTCGTCGACGACCCCGTGATCGATCCCACCACGATGGGTGCCGCCACCGGCATGGGGGGCTTCATCGGCCTCTTCGTCGTGCTCTTCATCGGGGCGGCGATCTTCAGCGCCGTCGTCGGCATCCGCAAGTACCGGATCCTGCGCGACGCCGGGACCGATCCGTTCACCGTGGATGCGGCGGTGGCGGCAAAGGTGCTCCGCAGCGACGTGCTCCGGGGCTCCGACGAGCCTGCGACGGCGCCGCGCTCCATCGAGGAGCGCCTCGCCGAGCTCGACGGACTGCTGGCGCGCGGGGTGATCACCGCCGACGAGCACCGGGAGGCGCGGGCCGCCGTACTGCGCGGCTGAGGCCGCGCTCTCAGGCGTGGAGCGCGTCGTTGAGGGTGACGCCCGCGCCGGCGCGGCGGACGGCCTCCACGGCGCCGGTCAGGGAGTTCCGCCGGAACAGGATGCCGTCGCGACCGGACAGCTCGGCGCCCTTGACCGTCGGCCGGGATCCGTCGGCGCGCGGCGGCTCGTCGGCGAGCACGATCTTGGACCCGGCCGTGACGTACAGGCCGGCCTCGACGACGCAGTCGTCGCCGAGCGAGATCCCGATGCCGGCGTTGGCGCCCAGCAGGGTGCGGCGCCCGATCGAGACGCGGTGGCTGCCGCCGCCCGACAGCGTGCCCATGATGGAGGCCCCGCCGCCGATGTCGCTGCCGTCTCCGACGACGACGCCCTGCGAGATCCGCCCCTCGACCATCGAGGTTCCGAGCGTGCCCGCATTGAAGTTGACGAAGCCCTCGTGCATCACCGTGGTGCCGGCCGCCAGGTGGGCGCCCAGGCGGACACGCGAGGCGTCGGCGATGCGCACCCCCGAGGGCACGACGTAGTCGAGCAGGCGCGGGAACTTGTCGAGGCTCTGCACCTGGATCCCGGCGCGCTGGAGCTGCGGGCGCAGGCGGGTGAGCTCATCGGGGTGCACGGGGCCCGCGTTGGTCCAGGCGACGGTGGGCAGGTGGGCGAAGATGCCGGTGAGGTTCACGTCGTTCGGCGCGACCAGGCGGTGCGAGAGCGCGTGCAGGCGCAGGTAGGCGTCGGAGGTGCCGGCGGGCTCCTCGTCGAGATCGGCCTCGATCAGGACGACCTCGACGGTCACCGCCCGCCGCTCGTCGGGACCGGCGGCGCCTGCCAGGGCTTCCGTGTCGGCGTCCGCGGGCGCGGAGCCGAGTGCGGGCTCGGGGAACCAGGTGTCGAGGACCGTCCCATCGGCGCTCACCGTGGCCAGACCGACACCCCACACCCGACGCTGATCGCTCATCCCTCCAGGCTAGTGGGCCCCGACGCCTCAGTAGACTCGTCGTCATGCCCACGCTGGATCTGACCGTGTCCGCGCTCGAGCTCACCCGGGCCATCTGCGACATCCCGAGCGTCTCCGACGACGAGACCACCCTGGCCGACGCGATCCACGCGGCGATCAGCGCGTACGCGCACCTGCACGTCGAGCGCGACGGCGACACCATCATCGCCCGCACCCGGCTCGGACGCGCTCAGCGGGTCGCCATCGCCGGCCACATCGACACGGTCCCGATCAACGCCAATCTCCCCACGCGGGACATGGAGATCGACGACGAGGCGTACCTGTGGGGGCGCGGCACCGTCGACATGAAGGCCGGGGTCGCGGTGCAGCTCAAACTCGCCGCCGAGCTCGTCGCGCCGCGTGTCGATCTGACGTGGATCTGGTACGACCACGAGGAGGTCGACTCCGACCGCAACGCGCTGACCCGCCTCGTGGAGACCCGGCCCGACCTGTTCCAGGCCGACTTCGCGATCCTCGGCGAGCCCTCCAACGGACAGGTGGAGGGCGGATGCAACGGAACTCTCCGCGCGGTCGTCCGCACCCGCGGCGTGCGCGCCCACAGTGCGCGCTCCTGGATCGGGGAGAACGCGATCCACAAGGCGGCGCCGATCCTCGCCCGGCTGGCGGAGTACCGCACGCGCGATCTGGAGGTCGACGGCCTGGTGTACCGCGAGGGGCTGAACGCGGTCGGCATCCGCGGCGGCATCGCCGGCAACGTCATCCCCGATCTGTGCGAGGTCGAGGTGAACTACCGCTTCGCGCCCAAGCGCAGCGGCGAGGAGGCCGCGGCCCACGTGCGCGACGTCTTCGCCGGCTTCGACGTGGAGATCGTGGACGTCGCCCCGGGTGCCCGCCCCGGGCTGGACGCGCCGCTCGCGCAGGAGTTCCTCGCCGCGGTCGGCGCCGAGCCGCGCCCCAAGTACGGCTGGACCGACGTCGCGCGGTTCTCGCAGCTCGGGGTGCCCGCCGTCAACTACGGGCCGGGCGATCCGCACCTGGCCCACCACGACGAGGAGCGCGTGCCCGTCGCCCAGATCGAGGACGTCGAGCGGGGACTGCGGGCGTGGCTGACGGCGCCCTGAGCGCGGGCGACGCCGCCGGCCCGCCCCGGCGCGGGCGGCGAGGGGGATCGGCGGGGGCGTTCGCGCACGCGCGCTGGCGCCGGCTGCCCGTCGCTGCGCGGGTCGCCGTGGTGTACCTCCTCGCGCGCGCGGTGACCACGGCCATGCTCTTCGTGGCGGCGGAACTCTCCGGACCCGGGTCGCGGTTCGGCGACCAGGCCACCGTCGGCTCGTTCGTCATGGGGTGGGATGCCGAGTGGTACTCGTTCATCGCGGGCGTCGGCTATCCGACCGAGCTGCCGCGCGACGACGCCGGGAACGTCACCACCAACCAGTGGGCGTTCATGCCGCTGTACCCGGCGCTGGCGAAGGTGGTCGGCCTCGGCGACTACTCGCGCGGCGCCCTCGTGGTGTCGCTCGTGGCGGGGTACCTCGCCGCGCTCGTGCTGTTCGCCCTGCTCCGCGGACGCATCGGCGCGACCGCGGCGATGTGGGCGGTGGTGCTCTTCGCGAACGGTCCGCTGGCGGCCCTCTTCCAGATCGGCTACGCCGAGTCGCTGTTCCTCCTCTGGCTGTTCCTCGCGCTGCGGTGCGTGCAGCAGCGCCGCTTCGGCTGGCTGTACGCGCTCATCCCGCTCATGGGCTACACCCGCCCCGGGGTGCTCGCCTTCTCGCTCTTCCTGGCGCTCTACGGGATCTGGCGCTGGCTGCGCCGGGACCGCGACGCGCTGGGCGGGCGCGAGATCGTCCACATCGTGGCGACGGGCCTCCTGGCGGCGGCCGTCGGGTTCTCCTGGCAGCTGATCGCCGGCGCCGTCACCGGGGACCCCTCGGGATATCTCGAGACCGAGCTCAGCTGGCGGCGCTCGTGGACGGGGGAGGACGGGGCGTTCGTGCCGTTCGACGGCTTCGTGCAGGCTGCCGCGATCTGGTTCCGCCTGTGGGGGCTTCCCGAGGCGTGGGGCTACGTCGCGCTCGCGCTCGGCGTGGCCGCGACGGCGGCGCTCCTGCTGTTCGCCCCGCCGGTGAAGCGGCTGGGGGCGGAGATCCGGCTGTGGTCCGCGTCCTACCTCCTGTACCTGCTCGCGGTGTTCTTCCCGCAGTCGAGCATCTTCCGCCTCCTCGTGCCGTTGTCGCCGCTGTTCGGGGCGTTCGCGGTCCCGCGCTCGATGCCGTGGCGGTTCGGCGTGCTCGCCGCGTGCCTCGTCGGCCAGTGGTGGTGGATCTACAACATGTTCGCCCTCGCAAGCACCTACTTCCAGATCCCCTGAGCGCACGCGTCGACGTTCTGCGGACGATTCCTCGGCCCTGGGAACGCGCTCTCCGCGCGGACGGGTAAACTTGACAGGTAGTCAACGAAAAGGAGCCGCAATGGCAGCCATGAAGCCGCGAACCGGTGACGGACCGATGGAGGCCGTGAAGGAGGGACGCCTGATCATCGTGCGCGTGCCTCTCGAAGGCGGCGGACGTCTGGTCGTATCGGTGAACGACGACGAGGCCAAGGAACTCCACAGCGTTCTGGGCGAGGTCGTCGGCGCCGCCTGACCTCACGACAGACGAGAGGCCGGTCTTCGGACCGGCCTCTCGTCGTCTCCGCTCGGTCCGCGGCGCGGCGGGCTCAGCGGCCGTCGGTCGCCGTGGTGGTCAGCTGCAACAGGCCCTCGCCCACGATCGACAGTGCGCCGAGCACCGCCGGCGAGGACTGCGTCTCCTGGATCAGCGAGCGGTAGGCGCTCGTGATCGCGTCGCGCTTGACCGGATCCGCGACGGCGCCCCCGGCCAGCACCCGGGGGACCAGCACCGTGCCGCCGGCGCGCACGAGCCGCAGGCCGTGCTCGACGTACTCGATGACGCCCTCGGCGTCGGCGTCGACGAGCACGATGTCGTAGGACGCCTCGTTCATCCGCGGCAGCACGTCGGCGGCGCGGCCCGAGATGAAGCGGGCGCGCGCGGGCGGCACCTTGGCGTCGGCGAACGCGCTGCGCGCGGCGGCGAGATGCTCGGGCTCGATGTCGATGGTGGTGAGCGTGGCGCGCGGCGAGCCGCGCAGCAGCCACAGCCCAGACACGCCGCCGCCGGTGCCGATCTCGACGATGTTGAGCGCCGCGGTCGCCGCCGCGATGACGGCGCACTGCGCTCCCACCGGCGCACTCACCGGGTCCGCGCCCAGCTCGAGGGCGTGAGCGCGCGCGCGGGCGATCGCCTCCGGCTCGATCGTCGCCTCATCCGCGTACCGGCGCAAAGCCTCGTGTTCGCGGGCCGCCTCGTTGTCACGCATCGCCTGGACCTCCTCTGCCAGAGTAGGCCGCGAGGGCGCCGTGACGGCCGAGGCGCACGGGTAACCTTGAGCCATGTTCTTCGGCATCGACATGGAGAAGATCGTCATCATCCTCGTGGTGGCGGCGCTCCTGCTCGGCCCGGAGAAGCTTCCCCGCTACGCGGAGCTGCTCGCCAAGTTCACCGTGCGTGCCCGCGACTGGCTCAACGGGGCGCGCTCCCGCGTCAAGGACGAGATGGGCGAGGACTTCGACGACATCGAGTGGCGCAAGCTCGACCCGCGGCAGTACGACCCGCGGCGGATCATCCGCGACGCGCTCCTCGACGACACCCCCTCACCGCCGTCCCGGGCCTCGGCGATCGCCCCGGCCGTCGTCGCCGCGCCCGCTGTCGCGCCGTCCCCGACGGGCACGCTCGCCGACTCCGATCCCCGGCCGGGTCGCGATCCCGACGCCCCGGTGCCGTTCGACTCCGAGGCCACCTGATCAGCGGGGGGTGACGGGCAGCGCGCGGCCGGCGAGTCCGCGAGGCCGCGCGATGAGCCGTTCGGCGACCGACAGGATCGCCCGGGCGGCGGGATCGTCCGGGTGCGAGACCACGATCGGCGCGCCCGTGTCGCCGCCCACGCGCACCTGCGCGTCGAGGGGGATCGATCCGAGCAGCGGCACGTCCCCGTCGGTGCTCAGCGCCTGGGCGACGGCAGCGCCCCCGCCCGCACCGAACAGCTCGAGGACGGTGCCGTCGGGCAGGGTCATCGCGGCCATGTTCTCGATGACGCCGACCACCTTCTGACCGGTCTGACGCGCGACGAGCGCGCTGCGGATCGCCACGTCGGCGGCAGCGGCCTGCGGGGTGGTGACCACGACGACCTCCGCGTGGGGGAGGGTCTGGCCCACCGAGATCGCCACATCGCCCGTGCCCGGGGGCATGTCGATGAGCAGCACGTCGAGGTCGCCGAAGTACACGTCGGTGAGGAACTGCTGGATGGTGCGGTGGAGCATCGGTCCTCGCCACGCGACGGCCCCGCCGCCGCGCTCGCCCCGGGGGAGGAACATCCCGATCGAGATCGCCTTGACGCCGTAGGCGACCGGCGGCAGCATCAGGTCGTCGACCCGGGTCGGCTGGGGCGGGAGTCCGTCGGGGCCGACGAGTCCGAGCAGCGCCGGTATCGAGAAGCCGTGGACGTCCGCGTCGATCAGGCCGACGGCCAGTCCGCGCCCGGCCAGGGCGACGGCGAGGTTCGCCGTGACGGTCGATTTGCCCACGCCCCCCTTGCCGCTGGTGACGGCGATGACGCGGGTGAGCGATTCGGGCCCGAACGGCATCCGGCGCCGGCCGCCGCGCAGCCGTTCGGTGAGCGCGGCGCGCTCGGCGGGCGACATGACGCCCACCGCGACGTCCACCCGCCCGATGCCGGCGACGCCCGCGGCGGCGGCGCGCACCTCGCGTTCGATCCGGTCGGCGGCCGGACATCCGACGATCGTCAGGGCGATCGCCACCTCGGCGACGTCACCGGTCACGACCACCTCGCGCACCATGTCCAGCTCGCCGATCGGCAGGCGCAGCTCGGGATCCATGACGGCCGAGACCGCCCGCCGCACCTCGTCGGCGGGGGAGTCCGCGCTCACGGTCGCGCGTCGTCGGTCGGGGCGGTCTCGCGCGCGTCGAGCTGCTCGATCAGCCGGGCGAGCTCCTGCCGCAGTGCGTCCTTGGTCACGAGCTCGCCCGTGAGATCGGTGATGCTCATCCGCAGCGCGACGACCTCGCGGGCCAGGTACTCCGTGTCGGCGAGATTGCGCTCGGCCCGCTGACGGTCCTGCTCGATCTGCACGCGGTCGCGGTCGTCCTGGCGGTTCTGGGCGAGAAGGATGAGCGGGGCCGCGTAGGACGCCTGCAGGGAGAGCACCAGGGTGAGGACGGTGAATCCGTACTCCTGCGAGTCGAAGCGGAGCCAGACCGGCATCAGCGTGTTCCATGAGATCCAGCCGATGCAGAACAGCGACAGGATGAGGAGGAACATCGGCGTTCCCATGGCGCGGGCGATCCACTCGGTGAAGCGGCCGAAGCGGTCGCGCGACGGCTGCGGGGCGCGCCGGGTCGTGCGTCCGAGCGGGGCGTCCAGCGGAGTGGTCTGGCGGGGGGTGCGGGCCATCATCGCCTCCCTCGCGCCGTCGCGGGTGCGGGAGCGGCGTCGCCGTCATGGGAGCGCCAGTCCTCGGGCAGCAGGTAGTCGAGCACGTCGTCGACGCTGACCACGCCCACCAGACGGTGCGCGGCGTCGACCACCGGAAGGGAGACGAGGTTGTAGCTGGCCAGCAGCCGCGCGACCTCGGCGGCCGAACCGGTCACCGGCACGGCGTCGACCGCGTCGTCGATGATCGCGCCGAGCCGCTCGTGCGGGGGATAGCGCAGCATCCGCTGGAAGTGCACGGTGCCCAGCAGCCGTCCCGTCGGCGTCTCGTACGGCGGCAGCGTGACGAAGACGGCGGCGGCCAGCGCGGGATGCAGCTCGTGGCGCCGGATGAGGGCGAGCGCCTCGGCGACCGTCGCGTCGGCCGACAGCACGATCGGCTCGCTCGTCATGAGACCGCCGGCGGTGTCGGAGCCGTACTTCAGGAGCTCGCGGACGTCCTCGGCCTCCTCGGGCTCCATGAGCTCGAGGAGCTCCTCGCGCTGCTGCTCGGGAAGCTGGGCCAGCACGTCCGCGGCGTCGTCGGGCTCCATCTGGTCGAGGATGTCGGCGGCGCGCTCGTCGCCCAGGGCCTCGAGGATGTGGACCTGCTCCTCCTCGGGCATCTCCTCGAGCGCGTCGGCGAGGCGGTCGTCGGGGAGCTCCTCGGCGACCTCCAGGAGACGCTCCTCGGGAAGGTCGAGCAGGGTGTTGGCCAGGTCGGCGGGCTTGAGCTCGGAGTAGCTGGCGACCAGCTGCTCGGCGGACTGCGCCTCGCCCGGCGTGGAGTCCTCGCGGACGTCGCTCCACTGCGCGAACGTGGTCGGGCCCTTCGCGAACGGCGAGGCGCTGGTCTTGGGGCGGCGCAGGAAGAGCTGCCCGATGTCCCACTCGCCCAGGCGGTTGCGTTCGATCGCGGCATCCTCGATGACCGCCGGTCCCGACCCGTCGCGCAGGTACACGCGGCGGCCGAGGAGCTCGGCCATGACCCGCACCTCGCCCCCGCGCTGCTGGAAGCGGCGCACGTTGATGAGACCCGTCGTGATGACCTGCCCGGTGGCGATCGAGGTCACGCGCCCGATCGAGAGGAACACGTGCCGACGCCCGGGGATCTCGACGACCAGGCCGACGACGCGGGGCGGATCGTCTTTTCGGAAGATGACGACGACATCCCGGACCTTGCCGAGCCGGTCGCCGGCGGGGTCGAAGACGGCGCACCCGACCAGGCGCGCGACGAAAACCCGCTGCGTACTCACCTGACCAGCGTAGTGCGCGTGTCCGCGGGGCGCCCGTGCGCGGCCGGTCTGTCGCACTCGGGCCTTTCCGAGCCCGGCGTGACAAGATGGACCGCGTGAGCATGATGGGCGGGACCCCCCAGGAGCACGGCGAGACCATCGCCGAGTACCCCTCGTACGAGGGCGCGCAGAAGAGCGTCTCGCGCCTCATCGCCGCCGAGATCCCCGCGAAGGACATCGCGATCGTGGGCCGGGGGCTCCGCTCCGTCGAGACGGTCACCGGTCGCCTCGGCTACGCCGCCGCGGCGCGTCAGGGGGCCATCAACGGCATCCTGCTCGGCCTGCTGTTCTCGGCGATCTTCGTGCTGGGCACCCCCAACGCGGCGATCCAGCTCTTCGTCGGCGTCATGCTGGTCGGCATCGCGATCGGCATGCTGATGAGCATCATCACCTACTCGGTGCTCCGTCGTCGTCGCGACTACACGTCGATCACGCAGCTCATCGCCGACCACTACGAGGTCACGGTCCTGCCGCGGTCGCTGCGCCGCGCGCGCGAGATCCTCGGCGCCCCCGCGGCGGTGGCCGCGCCGCCCGCGCCGGCGGTGGATCCCTCCGTCCCGCCGCAGTACGGAGAGCGCATCGATCCGGCCCCGGCTCCCGCGCCCCACCCGGAGCCCGGGCCGTCGGCGCATCCCGGCGAACCCGGCGAGGACCCCGCGCCTCCGGCGAACCCGGTCGCGTGAGCACGATCCCCGTCGCCCTCCCCGCCGGGGCGACGCCGGTCACGATCGCGTGGAGCGCCCCCGCCTCGCCGACGGCGGTCGTCGCCCTCGCCCACGGTGCGGGTGCGGGGATGGATCATCCGTTCCTCGCGGGCTTCGCGGACGCGCTGCGCGAGGCGGGGGTCGCGTGCCTGCGGTTCAACTTCCCCTACGTGGAGGCCGGTCGGCGGATGCCCGGTCCCGCAGCGCACGCGGCCGCGACGTGGGAGGCCGTCCTCGCCGAGACCGGCCGGCAGCTGCCGGGGATCCCCGCCGTCGCCGCCGGCAAGTCGTACGGCGGCCGCATGGCGTCGATGGCCGCGTCCGAGGGCCGCATCGATCCGTCGGCGCTCGTCTACCTCGGCTACCCGCTGCATCCGCCCGGCGATCCGCTGAAGGTGCGGGCGGCGCACCTTCCGGCGATCGCCGCGCCTCAGCTGTTCGTCGAGGGCTCCAAGGACCCGTTCATCCAGCCGCTCACGCAGTTCGACGAGGTGGTGGCCTCGTGCCGCGACGCCGAGGTGTTCTGGATCGACGGCGGCGGTCATTCCTTCGAGGTCGCCGGCGCCAAGCGGCCGGCCGCGGAGGTCGGCGCCCGCCTCGCGGCGCCCGTCGTCGCCTGGCTCGGCCGGCGGCTGTCCTCCGCGTGAGCGGGCGCCGCGCTCAGCGGCCGGCCGCGTACCCCGACATCCCGCGCGCGTTCGCGGCCGCCCACAGCACGCCGCGGACCTCGTCGATGCCGACGGCGGAGAGCCGGCCGAGCGACCAGTCGCCCGCGCGGACGACGTCGTGCCCGCGCGCGGCGAGGCCGTCGAGCACGCCGTCGCCGAGCCGGTCCTCCGCGACCACGCCCGCCGGATTCCACGTGCGCGGCCAGAACGAGTCGATCATCGCGGTCGTGTGGAGGGTCGGCGCGTCGATCGCCTGCTGCGCGGTGTAGCCGCCGACGAGCATGCGCAGCAGCATCGGAAGCTGCCATTGGTCCTGCTGATCGCCGCCGGGCGTGCCGAGCGCCATCACCGCCGCCCCGTCGCGGAGGACGAGCGTCGGGGTGAGGGTCGTGCGCGGGCGCGCGCCGGGCCGCAGCGCGGAGGGGGAGGCGGGATCGAGCCAGCACATCTGCAGCCGCGTGCCCAGGCAGAATCCGAGTCCGGGGACGGTGGGCGAGGACTGCAGCCAGCCGCCCGAGGGCGTCACGGCGACGATGTTGCCCCAGCGGTCGACGACGTCGATGTGGCAGGTGTCGCCGCGGGTGCGCCCCGAGACGGCGACGGTCGGCTCGCCGGTGCCGGCGGTGCGGCCCTGCTCCTCACGCAGCGGCGGGCGGTGGGGTGCGGCGCCCGCGGGGGATCCGGGCCGCCACTCGCGCGAGGCCGTCGCACCGAGGAGCGCCCGTCGCTCGGCGATGTAGGCGTCGGCGAGCAGGGGCGCGGTGTCGACGCCGTCGCCGAAGTGCGCGTCGCGGTCGGCCAGCACGAGCTTCAGGGTCTCGACGACGGTGTGCGCGCCCTCCTCGGTGGACGGGTCGAGGCGCTCATCCGGAAGCGGCTCGAGGATGCGCAGCGCCTGCAGCAGGGCGGGGCCCTGTCCCCACGCATCGGACTTCGCGACGGTGAAGCCGCGGAAGGTCGCGGTCAGGGCGTCCTCGTAGCCTGCCGAGAAGCCGTCCACGTCGCCGGCCGTCAGCACCGCGGCGTGGTCCGTCCCGGAGGAGTGGCGGTGGGGGACGGCGAGGAAGTCGACGGCGTCGTGCAGGGTCCGTCGCCAGGCCGCCCGGGCGGCGTCGATGCGCTCCTCGCGCGTCTGCCCGGCCGTACCCGCGGCGATCAGCGTCTCGAGCACCTCGGCGTACGCGGGGTTGCGCACGATGTCGCCGGCGCGGGGAACCTCGCCGCCTGGCAGCCACAGGTCCGCCGACGTCGGCCAGTGCCGGCGGAACAGGTCCGCGACGCGTCCGATCGTCGCGGCGGCCGCCGGGAGCAGGGGATGGCCCTCGCGGGCGTACCCGCTCGCGGCGGCGAGGACGTCGCCGACCTCGAGCGTGCCGTGGTCGCGCAGCAGCAGCAGCCAGGCGTCGACGGCCGCGGGGATCGCCGCGGCGAGGCCCCCCGCGCCCGGGACGAGATCCAGGCCCTCTGCGCGGAAGTGCTCGATCGTCGCCCCGGCGGGAGCGGGACCCTGACCCATGAGGACGATCGGATCCGGCGCCCCGGCCGCCTGGAAGATCCCGACGAGGTCGCCGCCGGGACCGTTCAGGTGCGGCTCCACCACGTGCAGGACGAACCCGCCGGCCACGACGGCGTCGAACGCGTTGCCGCCGCGCTCGAGGACGGCCTGAGCGGCACCGGTGGCGAGCCAGTGCGTCGAGGCGGCGAAGCCGTGCGAGCCCTCCAGCTGCGGGCGGGTCGTGAAGGCTGCCGGCGCGGTGTAGCTCACGCGGTCAGCCGGGCGATCCACGCCTCGACGTCGTCGGCGGTGCGGGGGATCCCTGCGGAGAGGTTGACCGGCCCGTCCTCGGTCATGAGGATGTCGTCCTCGATGCGCACGCCGATGCCGCGGTACTCCTCGGGCACCGTCAGATCGTCGATCTGGAAGTACAGACCGGGCTCGATCGTGAAGACCATGCCGGGTTCCAGCAGACCGTCGTAGTACATCTCGCGCCGCGCCTGGGCGCAGTCGTGGACGTCGATGCCCAGGTGGTGGCTGGTGCCGTGCACCATGTAGCGCCGGTGCTGTCCGCCGGAGGTCGCATCCAGCGCCTCCTCGGCGCTGACCGGGAGCAGCCCCCACTCGGCGACGCGCGCGGCGATGACCTTCATCGCCGCCTCGTGCACGGACCGGAAGGTGACCCCGGGGCGCGCGGCGGCGAACGCGGCGTCGGCCGCCTCGCGGACCGTCTCGTAGATCGTGCGCTGGATCGGCGTGAAGGTGCCCGACACCGGCAGCGTGCGCGTGATGTCGGCCGTGTACAGGCTGTCGACCTCGACCCCGGCGTCGATGAGGATGAGGTCGCCCGGGACGACAGGGGCGTCGTTGCGCGTCCAGTGCAGGTAGCACGCGTGCGGCCCGGAGGCGGCGATCGTGTCGTAGCCCTCGCCGTTCCCCTCCACGCGGGCGCGGTGGTGGAAGACGCCTTCCACCGCGCGCTCGCCGCGCGGCGTGGCGATGATCCGCGGGAGGTCGGCGACGATGTCGTCGAAGCCCCGTGCGGTGACGTCGACGGCGAGGCGCATCTGCTCGATCTCGTACGCGTCTTTGACGAGCCGGAGCTCGGAGACGAAGCGGGCGAGCTCGGCGTCCTCGTCGAGCACGACGTCGTCGTCATGGGCCTCGAAGTCGTCGAGGTGCGCGGTCGCGATGCCGAGATCGCTCGCCACGCCCTCCAGCGCGGGGCGGGGGCCGATCCAGAACTCGCCCACCGACGCATCGGCGTAGAACTCCGCCGTCGTCCGGTCGGCGCGCTCGCGGAGGTACACGGTGGCGTCGTGCCCGTCGTCGGTCGGGTCGAACACGAGGATCGAATCGGGGACGGCGTCGGCGGCCCAGCCGGTGAGGTGGGCGAACGCCGAGTGCGCGCGGAACGGGTAGTCCGTGTCGTTGGAGCGCTGCTTGAGGGAGCCCGCGGGGATCACGAGGCGTCGCCCCGGGAACTCGGCGGAGACGGCGCGGCGGCGCGCGGCGGCGTACGGCGCCTGCGCGCGCTCGACCGGGGTGGCGCTCGGGCGCTCGGCCCAGCCGGTCGAGATGGTGTCGAGGAAGCCCTGCGGGAACGGCTGCTTGCGGTTGGCGTTCTCCTGAGGCTCAGCGGTCGGCTGAGGCTCGGCGGTCGGCTGGGGCTCGGCGGCCTGCTGGGGCTCGGCGGCCTGCTGGGGCTCGGCGGCCTGCTGGGGCTCGGCGGTTGCCGCGTCCGAGGGGGTGTCGGCGATGGTGTCGCTGTCGCTCGTGCTCATGTGATCCAGTCTCGCACTTCACGGCCGCTCCCGCCCCGAGCACGTGACCCGAGGGCCGGCGGTCAGGGCTCGGCGCGCTCGTACTGGACGATGAGCGGCCGGTGGTCGCTGCCCGCGTCATCGAGGGTGGTGAGCACGACCGACGCCGCCGGGGTCCATGCCTCGGTGGCCATCACATGATCGATCGGCGTCCCCAGAAGAGGCGGCCACGTCGTCGACCAGGTGCCGACCGCACCGCTTCCGGTCGCGCTCGCGGCGTCGCGGCAGCGCCCGATCGTCCCGCCGTCGACGCCCAGGCGGTCCATGTGGTCGACGGTCGCGTTGAAGTCCCCGGCGAGGATGACGTCGTCCGCGGCGCACTGGTCGGCGATCCACTGCAGGTCGGCGCGCCACGCGGCCATCGCGTCCTGCCGCGGCGCGACGGCGTGCACGGCGACCACGATCGGGCCCGTGCCGTCGATGGGCATCGCGACGACGCTCGGCACCGCCGACGTGTTGGTGGTCCCGGCCGAGGTCGATTCCACCACGGCGTAGTCGCCGAGATCCGGCGAGATGAGGAGAGTGGTGGAGTTGGCGTCCCAGTCGGGGTAGTCCTCCCGCTCGCCGAAGTCCTCGTGATGGGCCCACATCGGGTGGCCCATCTCGCGCATCGCGACGGCGACCTCCTCGCCGGTCTCGATCGTCGTCTCGGGGAGGGCGACGATGTCGGCCTGCATCGCGACGGCGGTGCGCGCGATGACCGCCGGGTCGGCGGCGGCGCCCGCGGTGTTCCAGGTCATGACGCGCAGGGACTGCTCGGTGCGCTCGGGCAGGGCGGACGATCCGGTGCCGCGCGAGAGGAGGATCGCGGCGTTCGCGCCGCCGGCGACCAGGGCGATCGCCAGCAGCGAGGCGGCGAAGGCGCGGGCGGTGCGGGCCATGCAGAGCAGCAGCGCGAGCAGGGCGATCAGTCCGAAGGCGAGGGCGAGGGCGCCGCGCAGCGAGACGATCTGGGCCAGGGGGAAGGTGCGCTCGAGGCGGAAGAACTGGGGCCAGGTGACGAGTGCCGCCGCGATCGCGAACACCACCGTCACGAGGATTCCGAGCAACCGCAGCACGCCGCCGACTCTATGTCAGCAGGCTGAGAGTTCGCGGCATCGCGGTACGCTCGGAGGATGCCGTCGGACGTTCAGCGCCGGGTCCCGGGACGGGGATCGGACGGTCGGCGGTTCGTCGGCCCGAGCGACCTCCACCTGCACTCCGACCACTCCGACGGCACGGAGCCCCCGGCCAAGGTCATGGCCGCTGCGCACCGCCATGGGCTCCGCACGGTGGCCCTCACCGATCACGACACCACGGCCGGGTGGGCGGAGGCGGCCGAGGCGGCGACGTCACTCGGCATGACCTTCATCCCGGGGATGGAGCTCTCGGCGCGCCACGAGTGGCGGAGCGTGCACGTGCTCGCCTACCTGTTCGATCCGGACGACGCGGTGCTGCGCGCCCTCACCGACCGGATCCGCGACTCGCGCCTCAGCCGTGCCCGCAGCATGGCGGACCGCATCTCGCGCGATTACGACCTGCACTGGGACGACATCGTCGCCCAGACCGCCACCGGGGCGACCGTGGGACGACCCCACATCGCCGACGCGCTCGTGGCCAAGGGATTCGTGCGCGACCGCGGTGAGGCGTTCGCCGGGATCCTCCACCCGGCCAGCGACTACTACATCGCCCTCTACGCCCCCGACCCCGTCACCGCGGTCGCCGCCGTCACGGCGGCGGGCGGCGTCGCGGTCGTCGCGCATCCCGCCGGCCGCGCGGGGCTGCTGCCGGCACGCCTCACCGATCAGATGCTGGCCGCGGGACTGGCCGGGTACGAGCTCGGGCACCGGGAGAACCAGGAGCCCGCGCTGTCCCGCCTGCGGACCCTGGTCGAGCGGCACGATCTCCTCGTCACCGGCTCGAGCGACTACCACGGACTCGGCAAGCCGAACCTGCCCGGCGAGAACACGACCGCCGACGACATGGTGGCCCGGCTCATCGCCCTCGGAAGCGGGAGCGCCCCCGTCTACCCCTGACGCCGGCGACGCAGAGGCGGCGCGGCGGCTACGGTCGGAGGATGCAGCAGCCGACCCCGCTCGAGCGCCGCCTCGACGCCGCCGCGCACCGGCTGCTCGCGCGGGCACCGGCGCGCGGGCTGCGCGCGGGCCTCGTGGAGTTCGCCGTCTTCGTCGTCAAGCAGGCCTGGGCGTGCGTGTTCGGTGCGAGCCTGCTCGTGGTGATCGTCGTGGTGCGCGTCTGGTGGCCCGACGACGCCGCGGTCGCGCCCAACGACGCCCTCACCGTCGCGGCGGTCCTCATCCAGGTCGCGATGGTGTCCTTCCGCCTCGAGACGGGGCGCGAGCTGTGGGTGATCGTGCTCTTCCACATCGCAGGCACCGCCATGGAGGTGTTCAAGACCGACGCCGGGTCGTGGACGTATGCCGCCGACGGCATCCTGCGCATCGGGGGAGTGCCGCTGTTCAGCGGCTTCATGTACGCCGCCGTGGGCTCCTACCTCGTGCGGGTGCACCGGCTGTTCGACCTGGGGTTCCGTCGCTATCCGCCCGTCTGGGCGACGACCGTGGTCGCGATCGCCGTGTACGCCAACTTCTTCACCCACCACTTCTGGTGGGACGCGCGCGTGCTCCTGTTCGCGGCGGTGATCGCGCTGTGGCTGCCGACGATCATGCACGCGCGGGTCTGGCGCCGGGTGATCCGGATCCCGGTGCTGGCGGCCTTCGCCGGGGTGGCGCTGTTCATCTACCTCGCGGAGAACATCGGCACCGGCGCCGGGGCGTGGCTGTACCCCGACCAGCTGGACGGCTGGCAGCCCGTGTCGCCGTCGAAGCTCGGCTCGTGGTTCCTGCTCATGATCATCTCGGTGGTGATGGTCACGTGGGTGTACCCGCCGCGAGCGGTCGACGACGATCGGCGACGGACGCCGTCGACCGGGCCGGAGTCAGGCGCCGGCGACGGGGACGCCTGAGCCGGAGCCGCCGCGACGACGCCGACGGCGGCGCGCCGGGGCGGGCTTGCCGTCGTGGTGCTCCTTGCCGGCACCGTCGTGGGTGCCGGCGCCGTCGGCCGAGCGGTCGCTGCCGCCGTCGGTCGAGCCCGCTCCGGCGCCGGTGTCGGCGGCGCCCTCGGTGAACGTCGCGCCGACGCGACCCTCGCCGGACGCGGTGCGGCGACGGCGACGGCGACGGCTGCCGCCCTCGGTCGTGTCGCCGGCGGCGGCATCGGCCGCGCGCGCCGGCTGCTGGGTGCGCACGGTCTGCGTCCGCGGAGCGGTCGTGATGCGCCCGCGCGTGCCGGCGGGGATGTCGAGGTCCTCGAACAGGTGAGGACTCGAGGAGTAGGTCTCGACGGGCTCGGGCTGACCGAACTCCAGCGCCCGGTTGATGAGGGCCCACTTGTGCAGGTCCTCCCAGTCGACGAAGGTGACCGCGATGCCGGTCTTGCCGGCGCGACCGGTGCGGCCGGCGCGGTGGAGGTACGTCTTCTCGTCGTCGGGGATGGTGTGGTTGATGACGTGTGTGACGTCGTCGACGTCGATGCCGCGGGCGGCCACGTCGGTGGCGATCAGGATGTCCTTCTTGCCGGCCTTGAACGCCGCCATCGAGCGCTCGCGCGACTCCTGGCTCATGTCGCCGTGCACCGCGCCCGCGTTGAATCCGCGATCGTTCAGCTCGTCGACGAGGCGCTGCGCCGCGCGCTTGGTGCGGGTGAATACCACGGTCTTGCCGCGGCCCTCGGCCTGCAGGATGCGGGCGATGACCTCGTCCTTGTCCAGCGAGTGCGCGCGGTACACGAGGTGGCGGATGTTGGCCTGGGTGAGGCCCTCGTCCGGGTCGGTGGCGCGGATGTGGATGGGGTTGGACATGAACCGCCGCGCGAGCGCGACGATGGGCCCGGGCATGGTGGCCGAGAACAGCTGGGTGTGGCGGACCTGCGCGACCTTGGTGAAGATCTTCTCGATGTCGGGCAGGAAGCCGAGGTCGAGCATCTTGTCGGCCTCGTCGAGGACGACCTCGGTCGCGTTCGACAGGTCGAGGAGGCGCTGGTTGTTCAGATCGATGAGGCGCCCGGGGGTTCCGACGACGATCTGCGCGCCCGCCTTGAGCTGATCGATCTGGCCCTCGTACGCCTTGCCGCCGTAGATGGCGACGACGCTCGTCGAGCGGTTGGAGGTGAGCATGTCCATGTCCTCGTAGACCTGGACGGCGAGCTCGCGCGTGGGCACGACGATGAGGGCCTTGACCCCGGGCGCGGGGTCGAGTCCGAGACGCTGGACGACGGGGATTCCGAAGCCGAAGGTCTTGCCGGTGCCCGTCTTGGCCTGACCGATGATGTCCTGACCGGGCAGTCCGAGGGGGATCGTCTGCTCCTGGATCGGGAACGCGTCCACGATGCCCTTGGTGGTGAGGGCGTCGACGATGTCCTGATCGACTCCGAGGTCCGCGAAAGTCGTCACGTTTCCATGCCTGTCTGGCGGTGAGAAGCCGCCGGGTGATGAGGTCCACGCCCTTCACTCAGCCACAGGCGCGGGGTCCCGATCCGACGCCGGGACGCACCCAGCCTAGCCCAGCGCCCCCGCGAGGCCTCGCGAGGCGTCCCCGCGCGCCGCGGCGGGGCGCCCTAGGCTGTACCCGTGGTGAGGTGGTTCTGGCAACGCGGACGCGCTCCCGAGCGCACGCTGAAGGTGCGCTCCCGGGGCGATCACGGCGACGTGTCGCGCGTGGACTTCGAGGAGCTCGCGCCCGAGGTCGACACCTTCCTCGGCCAGGCGGCGTATCTGCAGCTCGGCTACTTCGAGACGCTGAGCGAGCTCATCGCCCCGACGCCCGACCTGACGCAGAAGGAATCGCTCACCCTCGCCGCCGGATCGGCGCTCCTCAAGCACCGCGCGCTGCTCGACCTGATCCGCGAGCGCGGTCAGGATCCGCTCGACCTCATGCTGCCCTTCCGGGAGCCCCTCGACGCCTTCCGTCGCGCCACGCACGGCGCCCGCCCGCTGGAGACGATGCTGTCGGTGCACATCACCGCGGGCATGCTCGACGACTTCTACCGGGCGCTGTCCGCCAGCTACGGGGCGACCGGACGGCGCGTCGCCGGCATCCTCGACCGCGATGACGAGCGGGATGCACTCGTCGGGATCGTCACCGACGCCATCGCCGCCGACGCCGAATGGCGGTCGCTGCTGGCGCTGTGGGGCCGGCGGCTGGTCGGCGACACGCTGCTGATCGCGCGCGGCGCGCTGCGCCCGCAGTCCCTCGACGCCGCCGAGGAGAAGCGCGTGGAGCCGGTGTTCACCGAGCTGCTCGGCGCGCACTCGCGTCGCATGGCCGCCATGGGCCTCGACGCCTGATCCCGCGCCGTCCGGCTTGCACGGTGCCGGCGGTACGGTGCCGGGCCGACAAGATCCGCGCGAGCCGACAAGCTCGGTGCGCGTCGTACCGTGTCGGCTCGCACGCGGCGTGTCGGCTCGGTGAGGGCGTCGCGCGGGTTGCGTCAGGCGATGCCGAGACGCACGCGCTCGCGCGCATCGTGCGAGGCGCGCAGACGCGTCAGCACGACGAGAAGGACTGGGACGACGACCAGCGGGGCCGCGAACGAGACGAGCCACAGCCAGGGGCTCAGCGTGGTGACGCCGAGCCAGGTCAGCACCATCCACACGAACGCACCGGCGAACGCGCCGACGACGGGTGCGAGCGCCGCACCGCGCACGTCCCGCCCGGGCTGCAGGTAGTGCAGCAGCCCGCCCACGCCGGCGCCGAACACCAGCGCGATGATGATCTGCATGTCAGGCGACGAAGCCGACGCGGCGCGAGTGGTCGGTGCCGACCTCGACGAAGGTGATCGCGGCGGTGGGGACGACGTAGGAGTTGCCCTTCGCGTCGGTGAAGGACAGGTGGCCGGTGCCGGACTCGAGAGCGTCGGTGACGGCCTTCTTGACGGCGTCGGCCGCCTCTTCGGATTCGAAGCTGAGCTCGCGGGGGCTGTTCGCGAGGCCGATGCGGATCTCCACGGGTGACTGCCTTTCCGGCGTGCGATCTCGCGCGCCACTCCGACTCTACGACACCCTCGGGTGTCGGGCGCGGCGGCTAGCGTGGAGCGTATGCCGCCGTCTCCCGCTCTGGTCTCCGACGACGCCCAGCGCACGGTGATCGCGCTGCCGGCGGACGCCTCGGGCGTCGTGGTCGGCGCTGCCGGATCGGGCAAGAGCTCGGTCATCCTCGCGAGGGTGGCGGCGCTGATCGGCGGTGGACTGTCGCCCGAGGAGCTGGTCGTCCTCACGCCGACGCGGCCCGCGGCGACGGCGCTGCGCGACGAGCTCGCGCTGGCCGTGGGGGTGGCGACCGCGGGTCCCCTGGCGAAGTCGGTGGCCGCTCTGGCGTTCCAGGTCGTGCGCAGCGTCCGCGTGAGCGCCGACGCCGATCCGCCTCAGCTCCTCACGGGTCCGGACGAGGACGGCATCATCCAGGATCTGCTGGCCGGCGACGCGGAGGACGAGGCGGAGGGGGCGTCGCGATGGCCGGCGTGGCTCCCGGCCGATGTCCGCGCCGCCCGGGGCTTCCGCGCGGAGGTGCGCGCCTTCCTGGCGGAGATGACCACGCTCGGCATCGACCCGCCGATGCTCGCGACGCGCGCCGAGCGCGAGGGCGTGGAGGTGTGGGCGTCGATGGCCTCCTTCGCCCGGGAGTACCACGACGTCCGTGCGCGGATGCGCGGTGCGCACCGCGACGCGGCCGGGCTGGTGCGCGAGGCGGTCTCGCTGCTGCGGGCGCTCCCCGAGGGTGCGCGCGAGCTGGGTCCGCTGGCCTCGCTGCGCGTGGTGCTGGTCGACGACGCGCAGGAGCTCACGAGCGGCGGAGTCGAGCTGCTGGAGGCGCTGCGCGCCCGCGGCGTCGCGGTGCTCGCGTTCGGCGACCCCGATGTGGGCTCCGGCGCCTTCCGGGGGGCTTCCCCCGAGAACTTCGCCCGCCTGGCCTCGGCGGGCGAGGTGCACGTGCTCACCGGCTCGCACCGCGGCACACCGTCGCAGCTCGACCTCGTCGCCGAGGTGACCTCGCGCATCGGGGCCGGTGGCGTCGTGTCCCATAGACGGCGGCCGAGCGGGGCCGATCCGGACGGATCGGTGCGCGTGCACGCGCTCCGGTCGGCCGGCGAGGAGTACGACACGATCGCCCGCCTGCTGCGCGAGCGGCACGTGCACGACGGCATCCCGTGGGCCCAGTGCGCCGTCATCGCCCACGACGCGCGGCAGGTCGCGGCGCTCGAGGACGAGCTCGCGGCGCGCGAGGTGCCCACCGGGGCGACCGGGCCCACGCGCACGCTGGCCTCGTCGGCCGCCGTGCGCGACCTGCTGCGGATGGTCGAGCTCGCCGCGGAGGATCCGCGGCAGTGGGAGGCGGACGCGGTCGTCGAGGCGCTGCGCGGGGCCGGGATGGACACGGTGGAGCTTCGTCGTCTGCGCACCGCGCTGCGTCACGCCGCACTCCGTCGCGAGGATCCCGACGACTCCCCGGCGCGGGAGCTCCTGCTGTCGGCGATGCGGCATCCGCTCGAGTTCGAGCTGCTCGACACCCGTGAGGGACGCCGCGCGGCGCGGGTGGCCCAGACGCTCGAGGCGCTGCGCAGCCAGCTCGCGGAGGGGGCGACGGCGCACGAGCTGCTCTGGACCGCGTGGGAGCGCTCGGGACGCGAGCGCGCATGGCAGGAGGCCGCGCGCGGCCATGGCCCGCTCGCCGACCAGGCCGGCAGGGATCTCGACGCGGTCGTGGCGCTCTTCCAGGCGGCCAAGCGGCACGGTGAGCGCGAGGACGGCACGTCGGCGCTCGCGTTCGTCCGCGGCGTCCTGGACTCGGACGTCGCCGAGGACCGCTTGAGCGCCCCCGTGCCGCACGACGCGGTCCGCGTGATGACGCCGGCCGGCGCTCTCGGCGCCGAGTTCGACACCGTGGTGGTCGCCGGCGTGCAGGACGGCGTCTGGCCGAACCTGCGGGTGCGCGGGAGCCTCCTGGAGACCTGGCGGCTCGGACTCGACGAAGGCGTGGATCCGGCGACCGTCGATCGGCGCCGCGCGGTGCTCCACGACGAACTGCGGCTGTTCGCGCGGGCGGTCTCGCGGGCACGCAGCCGCGTCGTCGTCACGGCCGTCGACGACGACGACACCGGTCCGAGCGTGCTGTTCGAGCTCCTGCCGCCGGCCCAGCCGGCCCCGCGATCGGCCGAGCACCCGCTGTCGCTGCGCGGTCTCGTCGCACAGCATCGCCGCAGCCTCACCGCCGACCGCGTCCCGCCGCCCGTGCGGCAGGAGGCTGCCGAGCAGCTGGCGCTGCTGGCGGCCGCGGGAGTGGCGGGGGCGCCGCCCGAGCACTGGTACGGGATCGCGCCGGTGTCGACCGACACGCCGCTCTACGACCTCGGCACCGAACAGGCCCGCGTCTCGCCGTCCAAGCTCGAGTCGATCGACGAGTGCCAGCTGAACTGGGTGATCGGCGACCTGGGCGGTGACTCCGGCAGTGTGACGGCGGGCCTGGGCACCCTGATCCACGCCGCGCTCGAGCATGCGGAGGGCGCCGACGAGGAGGCCCTCTGGGCGGTCGTGGAGGAGCGGTGGGGCGAGCTGGAGTTCGAGGCGGCCTGGATCGAGCGCGCCGAGCGCGTGCGAGCCCGCGACCTCGTGTCGCGCCTCGGACGCTACCTGCGCGACGTGCAGGCCGCCGGAACGCGCCTGCTGAGCGCGGAGCCGCACTTCGAGCTCGAGGTCCCCGTCGAGGGCGCCGGCCTTCCCGCCGTCATCAGCGGCACGGTCGACCGCGTGGAGCTCACCGCCGAGGGCACGGTCGTGATCGTGGACCTCAAGACCGGCCGCTCCCAGGCCACCGGGACGGCGGCGGCCACCGGCAACCCCCAGCTGAGCGCGTACCAGCTCGCCCACGAGCGGGGGGCGATCCCCGCCGCGGCGGGACTGCCCGCGGGAGGCGCCAAGCTCCTGGTCCTCCGGCAGACGCGCAACGCGCCCTATGCGACGCCCGCGCAGCAGCCCTTCGACGACGAGACGCGCGGCGCGTTCCTGACCCGCATCCAGCAGGCGGTGCAGGTGATGGGCGGGCGCGAGTTCCTCGCCCCCTACGAGGCGCACTGCCGGGACGACCACACGCACGGCCTCTGCCGGATCCACACGGTCGGGGCGGTGAGCTCCACGTGACCGACGGCACCCGCGCGCTCCTCTCGCCCTATGCGGTCGCCGCCGCCCTGGGACAGTTCCCGCCCACCGAGGAGCAGGCCGCGGTCATCGCCGCACCGCTGGCGCCCGCGCTGGTGGTCGCCGGCGCGGGCAGCGGGAAGACCGAGACCATGGCCGGGCGCGTGGTCTGGCTGGTCGCGAACGGTCTGGTGCGGCGGGAGGAGGTGCTCGGCCTCACCTTCACCCGCAAGGCGGCGGGTGAGCTGGCCGAGCGCATCCAGCGCAGGCTCCAGCGGCTGGCGGAGTTCGAGCAGCGCGGGCTGCTTCCCCGCCTCGCCGAGCTGCATGCAGCCGGTGCCCTCGACGTCTTCGCCCGGATGGAGCAGGCGGGCGCGCCGGAGAGTGCGCGCCGCGCCGCGCTGGACGCCCTGGCGGCAGGGGCTCCCGCCGCCGAGGCCCCCGCCGACGCGATGCTCCACCGCCCGACGGTCGCCACGTACAACAGCTTCGCCGACGCGATCGTGCGCGAGAACGCCGTCCGCGTGGGCCGCGACGCCGAGGCCGTGGTGCTGAGCGAGTCGGCGGCGTGGCTGCTCATGCGCCGGGTCGTGCACGATGCGGACGACCCGCGTCTGGAGGGCATCGAGTACCGGCCCTCGACGATCATCGACGCCGCCCTGCGGATCGCTCGCGATGCCGCCGACAACCTGGTGGACCTCGACCTGCTCGCCGCCTTCCCGGAGACCCTCGCGCAGGTGCGGGAGCGGCCCTCCCGCCGGCAGGGCCAGGGCGTCTACGCCGACGTGAACAAGGCGCTCGCGGCGATCGACGGCCTCGGCGTCCTCACCTCGCTCGCCCGCGAGTACGCCGAGCAGAAGCGGCGGCGCGGCGTGATCGACTTCTCCGACCAGGTCGCCGGAGCGCTCGAGATCGTCCGCGGCCATCCGTCGGTGGCCGGGGAGCTGCGCAGCCGCTACCGCGTCGTCCTCCTGGACGAGTACCAGGACACGTCGGTGGTGCAGAGCGACCTGCTGGCCGAGGTGTTCGCGGGGGCCGCGGTCATGGCGGTGGGCGATCCGCATCAGTCGATCTACGGGTGGCGGGGCGCGAGCGCGGGCAACCTGGGCGGATTCGCGGCGGCGTTCGCTCCGGCGGGCGACAGCGAGACCTTCGCGCTGCTGACGAGCTGGCGCAACAGCGAGTCGGTCCTCGCCGCCGCGAACGCGGTGCTCGAGCCGCTGGCGACGCGGTCGCAGGTGACGGTGGGCGAGCTGCGGGCCCGCCCGCAGGCGCCGCGGGGCCGGGTCGACGTCGGCTACGACACCGACGCCGACGGCGAGGCGGAGCGCGTCGCCGAGTGGTTCGCGCGCGTGCGCACCGAGCGTGCCGCCGAGGGTCGGGGGACCACCGGTGCGGTGCTGTTCCGTGCGAAGAAGCACATGGTGCGCTTCGCCGACGCTCTCGCGCGCCGCGGCATCCCGCACCGCATCCTGGGGCTCGGGGGCCTGCTGTCCACGCCCGAGGTCGTCGACGTGGTCTCGGCGCTGCGGGTCATCAGCGATCCCACCGCGGGATCCGCGCTCATCCGGCTCCTGTCGGGGCCGCGGTGGGCGATCGGTCTCGCCGATCTTCGCGCGCTGGCGGCCCTCGCGCGGCGGATCGCTCGTCACGACACCGCCCTGCAGCAGCTCGACGCGGACGTCGCCGACCGCATGCGCCGCGCGGGCGACGAGTCCGCCTCGCTCGTCGACGCCCTCGACTTCGTGCTTCGTCAGCCGGCCGACCACGGCTGGCTGACGGGATTCAGCGACGCCGGCCGCGCCCGGCTCCGCGAGGCCGCCGCCGTGTTCGCGGGCCTCCGACGCGCGGTGGGCATCCCGGTGCCCGATCTGGTGCGACTGATCGAGATCGAGCTCCGGCTGGACATCGAGCTGGCCGCGAACGAGTCGCGCGGTCCGGCGCGCATCGCCGGCGATCAGCTGCGTGCGTTCGTGGACGAGCTGCAGGGCTTCCTCGCCACCGACGACTCCGGATCCCTCTCCGCGCTGCTCGCGTGGCTGGACCGCGCCGAACGACTGGACGAGTTCGCGCCCCGCACCGAGCCGCCCGAGGACGACGTCGTGCAGCTCCTGACGATCCACGGATCCAAGGGTCTGGAGTGGGACGCCGTGGCCGTCGTCCGCGCCGTCGAGGAGGAGCTGCCGGCCAAGGCGCGGGACGGTCTCGGCTGGCTGCGCTTCGGCGTGCTCCCGTATCCGTTCCGCGGCGACCGCGACTGGCTGCCGCGGCTGCGGTGGGGAGCCGACGACGCTCCCACCCAGCAGGATCTCCGTGACGAGCTCCTGGCCTTCAAGCACGCGCTGGAGGAGCGCCGCCTCGAGGAGGAGCGCCGGCTCGCGTACGTGGCCGTCACGCGCGCCCGCGATCATCTGCTCCTGACCGGTGCCGCGTGGTCCGGCACGCGCGCGCCGAGGGCGGCCAGCCCGTTCCTCCGCGAGATCGCGGCCGCGCTGGACCTCGCCCTCGATGCCGACGGCGACCCGGGTGAGGATCCGTACCTCGATGAGCGTCGCCTCCTGTCGTGGCCGCTCGATCCGCTGGGGGAGCGTCGGAGACGGGTCGAGGAGGCCGCCGCCGCCGTGCGCGCGGCCGCCCGGCGGCCCCCGGCCGAACCGTCGCGCGATCTGGCACTGCTCCTGGCGGAGCGGGAGGCGCGGCGGTCGGGCCCGGCGCCGGTCGCGCCGACGCGGATCCCGGCGTCGCGGTTCAAGGAGTTCGCGGGGGATTACGCCGCTGCCGCCGCGGCGGCGGCGCGCCCGCTGCCGGAGAGGCCCTATCGGCAGACGCGGCTGGGCACGCTCTTCCACGCGTGGGTCGAGCAGCGCTCGGGGATCAGCGGCGCGGGCGCCTCCGACGACGACGGCCTGTGGGAGCAGGAGGACGAGTCGACCGCGATGGCGGGCGCGGACACCGCAGCGCTCGCCGGGCTGAAGGAGCGCTTCCTCGCCTCGGAATGGGCCGGCCTGCAGCCGATCGCCGTCGAGACCGAGATCGACTTCACCGCCGACGACCTGCTGCCGGACGGCCGCCCCCACGTCGTGATCTGCAAGCTCGACGCCGTGTACGAGCGCGAGGGGCGGATCGAGATCGTCGACTGGAAGACGGGACGCCCGCCCCGCACCGCCGCGGAGCGGGAGGAGCGGATGCTGCAGCTCGAGCTGTACCGGCAGGCGTACCACCGCAAGCACGGGACGCCGCTGGAGCGCATCGACGTCGTCCTGTACTACGTCGCCGACGACCTCGTTCTCCGAGGCTGACGCCGCCGCGCCTGCGCGCCGGTGTGCTGCGGTCAGGCCGTCTCGGTCCAGCGCCGGAGCGCGTTGCGCGCCGCCTGGTCGGGGTCGTCGGCGTCGGCGTGCTCCGAGGGGAGCTGCGGCGACCACTCGGACAGCTCGATCGGAGCGGTCTCCTCCTCCGTGACGCCGGTGCCGCTCGTCGCCGCCTCGGCGGGGTGATCGCTCGTGTACTCCCCGAGCGCCTCGGCGTCGTAGGTGTCGGTCTGCATCGAGGTGTCCACGGCCGCGGCCTCGGGCACCCGTCCGAACGCGGCGATGGCGTCGTCGACGGTGACGGCTTCCTGCGCGAGGGGCGGCGCATCGCGCACGCTCTCGTCGAGGGCGTCGAGCAGCGCGACCGCGTCGGCGACGACGCCGTCCGCGCCTTCGGCGTGTCCGTGCACGAGCCACGATGCGAACTCCAGCTCGGCGTGGAGGCGCGCCCGCTCCCAGAGGGCGCCGTCGACGGCGCGGTGGGACGCCTCGGCGTAGGCGTCGAGCACGTCGACGCGGGCATCGGGTCCGGAGGCGAGCCAGCGCAGGTCGACGGCGGGGTCGCCGACGGCGAGTCCGCCCCAGTGAAGCAGACCCGTGATCGTCGGGACGCCCTCGGCGTCGTCCTCGAAGAGGAACGAGGCGGGGTCGACGCCGCCGAGGATCACCGTCGTCTCGAAGTGCCAGAGCGCGTCGGCGGCGATCGCCGCGCTCCAGCGGCGCAGCAGGCCGAAGGGGAGAAGGCCGGTGGCCTCGGCGCGATCGAGCAGTCGCTCGGCCTCGGCGCGCACCCGGGTCGCGTCGAGCACCGGGAGCCCGGCGTCGCGGACGACGGAGGCCGGCAGGTCGTGGACGGTCGCGATCGCGGCGCCGAGCGCGGTCGCCACGCCCGGTCCGGGAGGGACCTGCGCCGCATCGACCCGGTATCCCGGCAGCCAGGTCTGCACGACGACGGCGCTGCCGCCGAGGACCGTGTCGCCGAGGACGGCGGGAGCAGTGAACGGCACCACCGCCCGCACGCCGGCGGTGAGAGCGGCGAGGGCGCGGGCCTCGGCGCGCAGGTCGCGGTCGGCGTCGGCGTCGACGGGCACGCGGACCACCACGCGGCGGCCGTCGTCGAGCGCGGCGACGGCGCTGTCGTAGCGTCCGGCGGCGCCTTCGGTCAACGAGGCGACGCCCACGACTCCCGCGCGAGGAAGGGCGGCCGTCACCGACGCGGCTAGAGTGAGAGGTGAGCGTGCCATGCCCCCCAGGGTAGGCGGGGCACGTCCCGGTGCCTTCGCGCCACGCCCGCAAGAGAGGTCCTCGATGACGCCGACGGACGCCCCGAAGCTGCCCCCGCTGGCACGCGCGAGCTTCGACCGCGCGGCCGACGAGCGCGCCGAGCCGGGGATCGTCGAGCGCCTCCGGGGCCGCTCCGACACCCGGGTCCTCGTCGTGCGCGGCGACACCGCGCCCCTGTCCGAGGACGGGACGCTCGCCTTGTCCGCCCCCGCCGAGGTCGGTGCCGGAGCCGTCTGGGCCTTCCTCGGCCGCACGACCGACGGCACGGCGGTGCTCGTCGCGGCCGTCGACGCCGAGGCGGACGCACCGGTCGCCGCGTCGACGTGGGGCTCGCTGCGCGTCGTCGGCGGCGACCTCCCCGCCGAGCAGGCCGCCCTCTTCGTCGGCGCGCTCGCTCTCGGCCGCTGGCTGATCGACGCCGCCTACTGCCCTCGCTGCGGCGGGACGACCACGCTGCGATCGGGCGGCTGGGCGCGCTCGTGCACGGTGTGCGGACGCGAGCACTTCCCGCGCACCGATCCGGCGGTGATCGTCGCGGTCACCGACGAGCCCGGCGAACGCCTGCTGCTCGGCAAGAACGCCGTGTGGGCCGAGCGCAACATGTACTCGACCTTCGCGGGGTTCGTCGAGGCGGGGGAGTCCCTCGAATCGGCGATCCTGCGGGAGATCGAGGAGGAGGCGGGCGTGCACCTCACCGACCTGCGGTACCGGGGCTCTCAGTCCTGGCCGTACCCGCGCTCGCTCATGCTCGGCTTCCACGCCGTCGCCGCCGACCCGGACCGTGCGCGCCCCGACGGCGAGGAGATCGTCGACGTCAGGTGGTTCACCCGGGCCGAACTCGTCGCCGCCTTCGCCGGCGAGGGCGAGGTCCGCCTCCCCGGACGCGCGTCGATCGCCCACCGGCTCATCCGCGACTGGGTCGAGGCGTGAGCGGCGACCCTCTCGACGTCCGCGACCCCCTCGACGCCCTCGACGGGGCGCAGCGGGAGGCCGCGTCCGTCCTGCGGGGCCCGGTCTGCGTGCTGGCGGGCGCGGGGACGGGCAAGACGCGGGTGATCACGCACCGCATCGCGCACGGCGTCGACACGGGGGCCTACTCGCCCGCGCGCGTCATGGCGGTCACGTTCACCGCGAAGGCCGCGGGCGAGATGCGCGGCCGCCTGCGCGCGCTGGGAGTCGAGGGCGTCGCGGCGCGGACGTTCCACGCCGCCGCACTGGCCCAGCTGAACCACTTCTGGCCGCAGGTCGCCGGCGACACGGCGCCCACCATCCTCTCCGGCAAGGTCCGGGTGCTGGGGCAGGCCGCCGACGCGCTCGGGCTCAACCTGGACGGCGCGACCCTGCGCGATGTGGCCGCCCGGATCGAATGGCGCAAGGTCACGATGCGCTCCATCGAGCAGGCGGCGCGAGACCGCCCCGATGCGATCGGGCGCGTGGACGTGCAGGCGATGGCCGACCTCCAGCGGGCGTACGAGAAGATCAAGGACGAGCGGCGCCAGCTCGACTTCGAGGACGTGCTGCTGGCCTGCGCGGGCATGCTCGAATCCGAGCCGCGGGTGGCCGCGCAGGTGCGCGAGCAGTACCGGCACTTCACGGTGGACGAGTTCCAGGACGTGTCGCCGCTGCAGAACCGGCTGCTCGAGCTCTGGCTCGGCGACCGCCGCGACCTGTGCGTGGTCGGCGACGCCAGCCAGACCGTGTACTCCTTCGCCGGCGCCGATCCGCGCTTCCTGCTCGGCTTCGAGGAGCGCTACGCCGACGCGAAGGTCGTG
The DNA here is from genome assembly GCF_950097975.1 of Microbacterium sp. T2.11-28. Taxonomy (GTDB): domain Bacteria; phylum Actinomycetota; class Actinomycetes; order Actinomycetales; family Microbacteriaceae; genus Microbacterium. The sequence continues at coordinate 496,284 of NZ_CATNHF010000001.1, read as the reverse complement.
AGGCTGGAGCGCAACTACCGCTCGGATCCGGCGATCCTCGACGTGGCCAACGAGCTCATGCGCGGCAGGCCGGGCGCACTCCATCTCCACTCGGACGCCGCGCGCGGCGAGACTCCGGTCGTCACGGCGTACGCCGACGACGCGACGGAGGCGCAGGGGATCGCCGGCCGGATCGCCACGCAGCTGTCGGCCGGGGCCGATCCGAGCGACATCGCCGTGCTGTATCGCGCCAATGCGCAGTCCGCGGCACTGCTGTCGGCTCTCGCCGCGCGCGGGATCCCCGCGACGGTGCTCGGCGGCACGCGGTTCTTCGATCTCCCCGAGGTCCGCCAGGCGCTCCTCGCCCTCCGCGGCGCGTCCGTCGCACCCACCGACAGCGGCTTCGTCGCCGCCGTCCGCGATGTGCTGCGCTCCCTCGGCCTCACCGATGAGCCGCCGCCGGCGGGCGGCGCGCTGCGGGAGGCGTGGGAGGCGCGCGCCGCTCTGCTGCGGCTGGCCGAGGACGCCCCCGCCGACATGACCCTCCGCCGCTTCACCGACACCCTGCAGGCCCGCGCGAAGGACCAGCACGAGCTCGCGCTGCGCACCGTGACGCTGGCGACGCTCCACGCCGCCAAGGGGCTCGAGTGGGACCACGTGCACCTGGCCGGCATGTCCGAAGGGCTTCTGCCGATCTCGTACGCCACGAGCTTCACGGAGATCGACGAGGAGCGGAGACTGGCCTACGTGGGGGTCACGCGGGCCGCGCGTACGCTGTCGCTGTCGTGGTCGCAGACGAGCGGTCACCGAGAGCGTCAGCGGTCGCGGTTCCTTCAGGAGATCGGCACAGGCACCGTGCGTGCGGCCGATGGGCGCGCCACCTCCGCCGGGCGCTCGCGGCGCTGACCGACACGGACATCGACGACGTCTGCGCCGGAGTGCGCAGCAGACGGGCGGCCAGGAGCGCCGCTTCGAGCAGGAGCGCGGGCTCGGTGGGCAGCGGCGGTCTCGCCAGCAGCTGTGCGGCCAGCAGCGGCCATCCCGCGTCCGCCTCCCGCCGGTGGGCATGCAGGCAGGCGAGGCAGCCGGTGCGGCCGGGGACGACGAGCGGTCCGATGTCGACGCGGTCGCCCGACAGCTCGATGGGCAGGTGGGTGACGTCGGCCGAGGCGAGCTGCGCCGCCCGCCGGGGGTCCACCAGCCGGTGGGCGACGACGGCGACGGGAAGCCGGTGGTCGTCGGTCGGCCAGCGACGGACGGCCGCGACGCGCACTCCCGCGTCGCGCAGCGCCTCCTCGAGCGTCGCGGCCTCGAGCCGGTCGAAGTCCGGCGGCAGCTCCAGCACCACATCGGGACCGGCCTCGGCCCGGGAGATCAGAGCCGGACGGATGTCGTCGAGGAACCGCTCCACGTCGCGGGGGGCAGCGCCCAACCCGGCCGCGAGACGCCCCACCATCGCATCGGGCACCCCCGACTGGAGCGCATCGATCAACCGCTCCTGCCATGGTGTGACGTCGTCGATCCGCGCGACGGCGTCGGCGCCGAACTGCACCGAGGTCGGCGTGCGCCACAGGGGCACGTGAGAGGGGGCGAGCCGCAGCATGGCCCGATTCTGCGGGTCGCCCGAACCCGCCGGGCCGACTGTCCACATCAGGCGGAGACCGGGCGGGACCGGCGATCGTGGGGAGGAGCCGCAGCGGCGGCCCACGCTCAGACCGGGCGGGGGTCCTCCGGCGCGTCCGTCCCGTCGTCCGTCTGCGCGTCGCCTTCCGGTCCGGCGGGGGAGTCGGGGGAGAGCCCCTCGGATCCGTCGGCTGCCGCGGCCAGCAGGGCGTCGAGGGCGTCGTCCATGGCGTCGCGCTCGGGCGCGTCTCCGCGCGCGGCCGCCTGCAGCCGCGCGATGAGCGCGGCCGGGTCGTCGATGTCCTCGGCCGAGGGCATGAGGTCGGGATAGTCCCACAGTCCGTCGCGCCCGGCCGTGCCCACCGCGTCGGTCACCGCGCGCCACATCGCGGCCGCCTCGCGCAGTCGGCGCGGACGCAGCTCGAGGCCGACGAGCGAGCCCATGGCCCGCTCCGCGGGACCGCCCACGGCCCGGCGGCGCCGGACCGCCTCGGCGATGCGGTCGGCGGCGGGAAGCCGCTCGGTGGCGTCCGCGGTCACGACGTCGACCCAGCCCTCGATGGTCGCGAGCAGGTTCTCGAGGCGCGTCAGGGCCGCCGTCTGGGCCTCGGATCGTGCGGGCAGCAGTGCTCCGGACTCGAGGGCCTGGCGCAGCTCCTCGGGCGAGGACGGGTCGAACCGCGAGGCGAGCTCCTCGAGCGCGTCGGTGTCGACGTGCAGGCCCCGCGCGAACTCCGTGACCTGCGAGATCACATGCAGTCGCAGCCATTTGGCGTGGCGGAACAGGCGGGCGTGGGCGAGCTCGCGCGTGGCCAGGTAGAGAGCGAGCTGCTCGTCGTCGATCTCGAGGTCGCGCCCGAAGTCGGCGAAGTTCTGCGGCAGGATCGCCGCCTCGCCGTCGGGCAGGAGCGGGATCCCAACGTCGCCGCCGGACACGACCTCCTGCGAGAGGGCGCCGACCACGGCGCCCAGCTGCGCGGCGAACAGCGAGCCGCCCACCGTGCGCATGAGCCGCCCGGCGCCGGCGGCCATGTCCTTCATCTCCTCGGGGAGCTGCGTGCCGATGGCCTCGGTCATCGCGTCGGCGATGGAGGTCGCCACCGGTTCGGCGAGCTCCTGCCAGACGGGCAGCGTCGCTTCCACCCACTGTCCCCGCGTCAGAGCGCGCGGCGCGGTGGCCAGTTCCGAGATGGTCGTCGCCTCGCTCAGCCACAGGGTGGCCAGCGCGAAGGCGTGATCGAAGTCCTGCCGGTCGCCGCTCGAGATGCCCAGACCGTCCTTGTTGGCCAGGTGGAGGGCCTGCGTGCGCGCAGCGGCCCAGTCGATCCCCCCGTCGCCGCCGGCGGCGAACGCGCCCTGGAGCTGTCGGATGACCTGCTGCATCATCGCCGGGTCCAGACCGAGGCCGCGCAGCTGCTCGAACTGGGCGGGATCGATGCCGCCCGGTCCGCTCGGGAAACCGCCCTGGCCGCCGAGGAGGTTGCGCAGCAGCTCGGCGAAGTCGTCGGGATCGGGTCGGTCGTCGTCGGTCATGTCAGGCGCCTTTCAGCAGGATGATGACATCGCGTTCTACGCTAGTCGCACGTGTTCGACGCCCGTCCGGCTCGAGGGCGTCTCGTGTACGCCGGCCGCGAACGTCCGGCCAGGAAGGTCTGACGTGGCACTGTTCGATGAGCGCGACGACGTCGTGCCCGCTCCCCGTCGACGACTGCCGCGCTCGGCGGTCGCCGGCATCTGGGCCCTCACCGTCGCGCTGCTCGCGCTGCTGGCGCTGACGGTCCTGCCGACGTCGTTCGTCGTGCAGCAGCCCGGCCCGGTGTTCAACACGCTCGGCACGGCGAAGGACGCCGACGGGGCCGAGGTGCCCCTGATCTCCGTGTCGGGCGCCGAGACGTTCCCGACGGCGGGGTCGCTGGACCTCCTGACGGTGCAGGTGGTCGGCAACCGCGACCGCACGCCGTCGTGGTTCGAGCTGGCCATGGCCTGGTTCGATCCCTCGCGAGCCGTGCTGCCGATCGAGGACGTCTTCCCGCCCGATCAGACCACCGAGGAGCGCAACGAGCAGAGCGCCGCCATGATGGTGGACTCGCAGAAGGAGGCCACCGCCGCCGCGCTGACCGAGCTCGGCTACGACGTGCAGCCGATGGTGCGCGTCTATGCGCTGACGGAGGACTCGGCGGCGCAGGGGATCCTCGAACCCGATGACATCATCCGGCAGGCCGGCGGCGTCGACATCGCCGACACCGAGGCGCTGCGCGCGGTCATCAACGAGGGCGGCGGATCGCCGGTCTCCCTGGTCATCGAGCGGAACGGACGCGAGGAGACGGTCGAGGTGACGCCGCGCCAGGCCGACGTCGACGGTCAGACGCTCTGGCTCATCGGCGTGACCACGCTCCACGACTACGTCTTCCCGATCGACGTCACCATCCAGCTCGATAACGTCGGCGGCCCGAGTGCGGGCATGATGTTCGCGCTGGGCATCATCGACACCCTCAGCGAGGGGGAGCTCAACGGCGGCGAGGACATCGCGGGCACCGGGACGATCGACTCGGCCGGCACCGTGGGACCGATCGGCGGCATCCGGCAGAAGCTCTACGGCGCCGTCGACGCCGGGGCGGACTACTTCCTCGCGCCCGAGAGCAACTGCGACGAGGTCGTGGGGCACGTTCCGGCAGGGCTGCGCGTGTTCTCCGTGGCGACGCTCGACGACGCGCTCACGGTGCTCGAGACGCTGCGCGACGGCGGCGATCTGGACGCCCTGCCCGGCTGCGAGTGAACCGGGCCGGTCGACGGGTCGTTCCTGGGAGAGATCGAGGAATCTCCACGGCGTCCACCCAGAAAGGGCGCGCCTAGGATGGAGGGGTGACCACGACCTCAGCGCCGAACCAGGCCACGCCCAACCCGCTCCGTCGCGCCATCGGCATCACCCTGGCGGTGATCGCCGCCCTGGTGGTGGCCTTCTTCACGTTCGCGAGCCTGTTCGCCGACTGGCTGTGGTACGAGCAGCTGGGCTTCGACGGCGTGCTGGTCACGCAGTGGACGGCGCGCGTGGTCATGTTCCTGGTCGGCTTCGCCGCGATGGCGGTGCCCGTCTTCATCGCGATCCAGCTGGCCTACCGCCTCCGGCCCGTCTACGCGCGACTCACCTCTCAGCTCGACCACTATCAGGAGGTCGTCGAGCCGCTGCGCCGGCTCGCCATGTGGGGCATCCCCGTCTTCTTCGGCTTCTTCGCCGGCTTCGCCGCGTCGGCCCAGTGGGAGACCGTCTGGCTGTGGATGAACCGCGTCGCCACCGGTGACGCCGACCCCCAGTTCGGGCTGGACACGAGCTTCTACCTGTTCGAGCTGCCGTTCTACACGTCGCTGCTCGGCTTCGCCTCAGCGGTGCTGCTGGTGTGCCTGGCCGTCTCGGCCGTGGTCGCCTACCTGTACGGCGCCGTCCGCGTGGGACAGCGGGAGCTGCGGATCTCCAAGTCGGCGCGCATCCAGCTCGCCGTCCTCGCGGGGCTCTACCTCGCGGTGCAGGCCGTCAGCCTCTGGCTCGACCGCTACAAGACGCTGCTGTCCGAGGGCGAGCGGATCACCGGCGCCGGCTACACCGACGTGCACGCGATCATCCCCGGGCTGGCGATCCTGTCGATCGTCGCGGCGATCGTCGCGGCCCTGTTCTTCGTGACGGCGATCATCGGCCGCTGGCGCTTCCCGCTGATCGCGACGGGACTGCTGATCGTCTCGTCGCTGGTCGTCGGCGTCGCCTACCCGTGGTTCGTCAACCAGTTCCAGGTGATCCCGAACCAGGAGCGCCTGGAGAGCACGTACTACCAGCGCAACATCGACGCCACGAAGAAGGCGTACGGCATCGACGGGCTGGAGAAGATCGGCTACGACGCGGTGACCACGGTGGAGTCCGGTCAGCTGCGCGAGGACGCCGAGACGACCTCGTCCATCCGGATCATGGACCCCGCGATCATCCCGCCCACGGTGCGCCAGCTCGAGCAGTACCGCTCGTACTACCAGTTCTCCGAAGCCCTCGACGTCGACCGCTACGAGATCGACGGCGAGTCCCAGGACACCGTCATGGCCGTCCGCGAGCTCAACCTCGGTCAGCTCGGTCAGGCCGCGTCCTGGTACAACACGACCCTCGTGTACACCCACGGCTACGGCATGGTCGCCGCCAAGGGCAACGACCGCACCGCCGACGGCAACCCCGTCTTCCTCGAGCGCGGCATCCCCACCTCGGGCGTCCTCTCGTCGCAGGAGGAGTACGAGCCGCGGATCTACTTCGGCGAGTCCTCGCCGACATACTCGATCGTCGGCGCCCCCGAGGGCACCGAGGACATCGAGCTCGACTACCCGCGCGGCACCGACGAGGGCGCCGCCCAGACCAAGACGACGTTCACCGGTGACGGCGGGCCGACCATCGGCGGCATCTTCAACCGCCTGATCTACGCACTCAAGTTCCAGTCGACCGACATCCTCTTCTCGGATGCCGTCAACGAGGAGTCGCAGATCCTCTACGACCGCAACCCCGTCGACCGCGTGCAGAAGGCGGCGCCCTACCTCGAGCTCGACAACGACCCGTACCCGTCGATCGTGGACGGCCGCATCGTCTGGATCGTCGACGGATACACCCTGAGCGCCAACTACCCGTACTCGTCGATCGTGAGCCTCCGCCAGGCGATCAGCGACACCACCACCAACGCGGCGCGGGTCGCGCTCGACGACGTCAACTACATCCGCAACTCGGTGAAGGCCACCGTCGACGCCTACGACGGCTCGGTCACCCTGTACGCCTGGGACGAGACCGACCCGCTGCTTCAGGCGTGGCAGAAGGTGTACCCGAGCACGCTGAAGCCGGTGTCGGAGATGTCGGCCGACCTGATGAGCCACGTCCGCTACCCGAGCGACCTCTTCAAGGTCCAGCGCGCCATGCTCGGCACCTACCACGTCGATGACGCGGCATCGTTCTACGCGCGCGACAACGCCTGGAAGACGCCCAACGACCCCGTCTCGCGCACCGAGGTGCTCCAGCCCCCGTACTACCTGACGATGCAGATGCCGGGGCAGGACGAGCCGACGTACTCCATGTTCACGTCGTTCATCCCCGCCTCCGAGGGCGAAGGGTCGCGGAACGTCCTCATGGGGTATCTGGCCGTCGATGCGAACGCCGGCTCCACCAAGGGCGTCAAGGGCGAGGGCTACGGCAAGCTGCGGATGCTGGAGATCAGCGCCGACGTGAGCGTGCCGGGTCCCGGCCAGGTGCAGAACACGTTCAACTCGGACCAGGAGATCTCCTCGCAGATCAACCTGCTCAAGCAGGGGCAGTCCGAGGTGCTCAACGGAAACCTGCTGACCCTCCCGGTCGGCGGCGGCTTGCTCTACGTCCAGCCGGTGTTCGTGCAGGCCTCCAGCGGCACCCAGCTGCCGGCGCTGCGGAAGATCCTGGTCGCCTTCGGTGACGAGGTCGCCTTCGAGGACACGCTGCAAGAGGCGCTCGACGCGATCTTCGAGGGCGACTCGGGAGCCAGCACCGGAGACGGCGACGTCACGCCGACGCCGACGCCCAGCGGCACGCCGGGCGAGGAGCCGACCGATCCCGGCGAGGGCACGGACGTCGCCATCCAGACCGCGCTCCGCGAGGCGCAGCAGGCGATGCTCGAGCGCGACGCGGCGCTGAAGGCGGGCGATCTCGCCGCCTTCGCCGTCGCCGACGACAAGTTGACCGCCGCCGTGGAGAAGCTCATCGCCCTGAGCGGCGACTGAGCGCCGATCGACCTCCGACCGGGTGGCCCGCCCTCTGGCGGGTCACCCCGTCAGGAACCACCACCAGATGAGGAGCAGCGTCACGGCGAAGCCCGTGAGCTGGTTGATCCACAGGAACCGTCGCCAGCCGGTCGTCGCTGCGGTGCACTCCTCGTCGGCCAGGCTCCGGTAGGGCCACACGGCGGCCAGGTACGGGAGCACGAGCACGGCCGCCAGCGGTCCCGGCCACGCGCTGCCGAGCATCGCGAGACCGGACAGCGCGTAGCACGCGAGGGCGAGACGCACCGTCGTGCGCGCGCCGAGCGCGGTCGCGATGGAGGCGATGCCCGCCTCGCGGTCGGCGACGATGTCCTGCACCGCGCCGAAGGCGTGCGAGGCGACGCCCCACAGGGCGAACGCCCCGATCACTGCGAGGAGCGGCCATGTCCAGGTGGCCGAGGCGAGCACCAGCCCGTACACCGCGGGCGAGAAGAAGTGGATGCTGCTGGTCACGGAGTCGGCGAAGGGCCGCTCCTTCAGGCGCAGCGGCGGAGCGGAGTAGAACACCACGAAGAAGAGGCTCACCGCGAGCACGCCCCAGGACGCCGGTGAGCCGACGGCCACGAGGTACACGACGAACGGAAGGCACGAGAGCGCGGAGGCCCAGAACGTCGTGCGGTGGAAGCGGCGGTCCAGCACCGATCCGTGCGCGCCGCCCTTGCGGGGGTTGCGGAGATCGGACTCGTAGTCGAAGACGTCGTTGATCCCGTACATCGCGAGGTTGTAGGGCACGAGGAAGAAGAGCGTGCCCACCACGAGCACGGCGTCGACCTCGCGGACGGTGAGCAGGTACGCGGCGGCGAAGGGGTAGGCCGTGTTGACCCAGCTGACAGGGCGCGAGGCGAGCAGGAGCTGCCGGACGGTGCCCGTCATGCCGCCGCCCGCCGCTCTCTTCCGGCGGGTGCCGCCGGCGCGCCCCGAGGCGTGAGGAGCGCGTGCACGGCGGGGACGAGGAAGGCCGCGCACACGGGATACGCGAAGTCCTCGACGGGGGCGAGCCCGATCCGCACGCCGCTGATGAGCTCCTCGGGGTAGGTGAACAGCCCCGCGGCGATCATCGCGTTGTCGAACACGGCCGTCAGCACGACGAGCACGGCGGCGGCGATGCCCGATGCGGCCATGCGCCGGCCGAAGCGGGGCCTGCGGAGCGTCGAGAGGGTCACTGCGGCCGTCACCAGGGCGAACGGGAGCACGATGAGCGCGTAGGTCACCGGTCCTCCCTTGCGGCCCGATCCTGCCGACGCCGCACGGCGGCGAACACGAGCAGGGCGAGGTAGCAGAGGAAGGCGAGGAAGACGGGCTCCTCGAGAGGAAGGTGCGGGGCCAGATCCACGCCCAGGAGCACCGGGCTGTCTCCCTTCACGAACACCCCGGTCGCGATCCCCACGGCATCCCAGGCGAGGAAGAAGGCGGTGCCGAGGGCGACGGCGGCAGCGGTGCGCCCCGGGGTCCACCAGAACGCGAGACGGAACCGCGCATCGAGCGCGACCAGTCCGGCCGCCGACACCACGAGGCACAGGAGATACAGGCCGGGCACCTCAGCGCTCCGCCTCGACCGGCACGGGGAGCCGTCCCGCGCCCCGGTCGCCGCGCAGCCGCTTGACCACGAGCTCGGCCGAGATGAGGCACATCGGCAGGCCGATCCCGGGAAGGACGGACGCGCCGGTGTAGAGCAGCCCCTCGACCTTCTTCGAGACGTTCCGGGGCCGGAACACGGCGCTCTGCCGCAGCGTGTGGGCCAGTCCCAGGGACGTACCCCGCCAGATGCCGAGGTCGTCGGCGAAGTCGGCGGGCATGATCGTCCGGCGGACGCGGATGCGGGAGGCGAGGTCGGGGATCCCGGCCCATCGCGAGATCTGGTCGATCACGCGGTCTGCCACCCGCTCGACCTCGGGGTCGCCGCCCCCGTCGGTCCCGCCGTGCCCGAGACCGGGGTCGGCCGGGATGGGCACGAGCACGAAGAGATTCTCCGAGCCGGGGGGAGCGACGGTCTCGTCGGTGGCCGACGGGCGGCACACGTAGAGCGATGCGGGATCGGGGATGCGCGTGCGGTCGCCGAAGATGTCGCCGAAGTTCTTCTCCCAGTCGCGGGCGAACAGCAGCGTGTGGTGGGCCAGTTCGGGCAGTTCGCCGTCCACGCCGAGGAGCAGCAGGAGCGCACCCGGCGCCGGGGTGCGCGACGCCCACCAGCGATCGGGGTAGGACTGGAGCCGAGGCGGGAGCATGGTCGTCTCGGTGTGGTGCAGATCGGCGCCGGAGACCACGACATCGGACCGGTGCTCGGTTCCGTCCTCGAGGCGCACGCCGGTCGCCGTGCTGCCGTCGACGAGGATCTCCCGCACCGGCGAGCCCGTCAGGATCCGGACCCCCCGCCCGCGGGCGAGCCGTTCGACGGCGGCGATCAGCTCGGAGAAGCCGCCGCGGGGATAGAGCACCCCGTCGTCGAGATCCAGGTGGCTCATGAGGTGGTACAGGCTCGGGGCCTCGAACGGCGACGCGCCGAGGAACACCGCGGGGTACCCGAGGATCTGCCGCAGCACCGGCTCCTGGAAGAACTTCGCCACATGCCCGGCCAGCGGCCGCGTCAGGAGGGGGAGGAGGCGGGGGAGCTGGGAGACGACGCGGCGATCGCGCAGCCCCTCGGTAGACGCGTAGGTGTCGTAGAGGAAGCGGGAGACCGCGAGGTCGTAGGCGTCGCCGGCGGAGTCCAGGTAGGCGTCGAGGCGGGGACCCGAGCCGGGCTCGCGCTCCTCGAAGAGCGAACGCACGGCGTCCCGCCCGGAGGTGACGTCGACCCGCTCGCCGGGCCCGTCACCCGTGGGCTCGGCGTACACGCGGTAGGCGGGAGTCAGTTCGACGAGGTCGAGCTCGGCCGCCGCCGACGTGCCGAGCAGGGCGAAGAAGTGCTCGAAGACCTCGGGCATGAGATACCAGCTGGGCCCGGTGTCGAAGCGGAAGCCGTCCCGCGCCCAGGACCCGGCGCGGCCGCCCAGGTCGTCGCGGGCCTCGAAGAGCGTCACCTCCCAGCCGTCGTCGGCCAGGAGCGCGGCGGTCGCGAGCCCCGCGATGCCGCCGCCGATGATGGTCGCCGTGCGTGCGGTCATGCGTCAGCCTTCCTGGGAGGTCGTCCGGCGATGGCCCGCGCGGCGATCGCCGCCTTGACGGGCGCCGGCACGCTGACGCGCGCGTCGCCGTCGTCGTCGCGCAGTCGCCGCGTGAGCTCGGCGAACAGGCCGTGCGCCGTCGTGACGGCGCGACGGCAGTCCGCCGGCAGTTCGGGGATGACGACCGCCGCCGCGTCGAGGTCGGCCTGGATGCGCGCGAGCACCCCCGCCCGGTCGCTCGCGTCGCCCATCGCGAGGTAGTCGCGTCCGAGGCGTGCCGAGTCGTCGGCGAGGTCGCGCAGGAAGTTGATGTCCTGGAATGCGGCTCCCAGGCGCCGGGCGCCCTCGACGAGATGCGGCGCGGGCGCGACGGGAGCGGCGCGGCCGGCGTTGACGAAGACCTGCAGGCACATGAGCCCCACCACCTCCGCCGAGCCGTAGACGTACGCGTCGTGGGATGCCGCGTCGTGACGGGAGAGGTCGAGGTCGGTGCGCATGGAGGCGAAGAACGGCCGCACGAGATCCTCGCCGATGCCGCAGCGCGCCGCGGTGAGCGCGAAGGCGTGGACGACGAGGTTCGTGCTGAACCCTCGCCCGATCGCGGCCAGGGTCTCGTCCTCGAGGGCGTCGAGCAGGGCGCGCTGCTCGGCGGTGGGCACCCCCGCAGCCTCCGCTGCGCCGTCGACGATCTCGTCGGCGAGGCGGACCAGGGCGTAGACCTCGCGCACGCGCGGGCGCACGCGCGCGCCGAGCAGGCGGGTGGCGAGGGAGAACGAGGTCGAGTAGGTCGCGATGACCGCGGCGGCGGCGTCGCTCGCGCAGCGGTCGTAGAGCGCGCCGCCGGTCACGGGATCCGTCTCTCGATGGCGTCGGCCAGGGCCGCCAGCAGGACGACCGCCTGCGGGGGGAGCTCGGCGGAGCTCGCGTGGGCGCGGGCTCGGCGCAGGTTGTCGTGGACGAGCTCCTCGAGCCCGACCCGCGCGCCGCTCGCCTCGATCTCGCGCTGCGCGCGCCGGACGGCGATGGGACCGGTGTGGGCCACCGCGAGCGCGTCGCTCACGCGCGGCCAGGCGTCGGTCTGCCGGGCCAGCGCGATGAGCGGCGTGCGCTTGGCCTCGCGGAGATCAGCACCCGGGTCGCGTCCCGCCTGGCGGCGGGATCCGAAGGTGCCGATGAGGTCGTCGACGAGCTGGAAGGCGAGCCCCAGCGCGGCGGCGGCATCGGAGAGCGCCGCGTGCGAGGTGGCGCCGGCGAGCACCGCGCCGGCGCGCAGCGGCGCGCGGAACGAGTACACCGCCGTCTTGTCGTGGGCGGCGGTGAGCAGGGCGTGGGCGTCGGGGAGGTCGGCGCGCGCGGCGTGCTCCGCGTCGGCGAGCTCGCCGACCGCCGAGACGAGGATCGCCTCGTCGAGCACCGCGAACAGCTGGTCGCGCTCGTCGTCGGTGAGCGCCGCGGTGGCCACCAGCCGGGTGGCCTCGAAGAGGAGCAGGTCGCCCGCGAGCACGGCGGCTGCGTCGGCCACGGTGGCCGTTCCGCGGTCGTCCGCCCCGTAGGCGTGTGCGCGTTCGCGGAAGCGGCCGGCGACGTTGAGGATGCCCCGCCGTTCGACGTCTCGGTCGATGAGGTCGTCGTGGACGAGCAGGGCGGTGTGGAGGATCTCGAACGCCGCGGCGACATCCCACAGCGCCGGCGTGGCGGCCGTGTCGCCCCCGAAGGCGGTGAAGGAGGCGACGACAAGGGCCGGACGCAGCCGCTTGCCGTCGGCTGCGGAGGCGCTGACGGCGGCGGCGAGGGCCTGCGCGCCGTCGCCGTGAGGTGCGCAGCGCGCGGTGAGCCGGGCCAGCGCCCGGTCGATGGCGGCGTCGACGCGGGCGCGATGCGCGTCGGAGAGCTCGATCACGAGGCTCTCCGCTCCTGTTCGTTCGAGAGGACGTCCAGCTGCTCGGCCTGCAGCACCAGCCACGGGCTGAACGCCCAGGGCGTGGCGCGCAGTCCTGCCGCGAGCTCGGCGGGATCGACCCAGCGAGCCTCGGCGACCTCCCGCGGGTTCAGTTCCGGCTCGTCATCGGTGACCGCCAGGTAGACGGGGCAGACCTCGTGCTCGACCATCCCGTTGGCATCGACCGCGCGGTAGCGGAAGAGGGGGAGGGCGAGGCGCACGTCGCGCAGTGTGATCCCGAGCTCGTGCTCCGCCCGGCGGTGGACGGCCGCGAGGACCGGTTCGGCGGGCCGCGGGTGGCCGCAGAACGAGTTGCTCCACACCCCGGGCCAGGTGCCCTTGTCGAGGGCGCGGCGGGTCACGAGGGTCTCGCCTCGCGTGTTGTACACGTGGCACGAGAACGCGAGATGAAGGGCGGTGTCGGTGCCGTGCACACTCGATTTGGGTGCCGTACCGATCTCGCGGCCATCGTCATCAAGCAGGACGACGAGGTCGACGGGGGACATTCTGCCTCCTATTGCTAGTTTATCTAGCGATTTTCAGCGATACTACCTACTCGCAGAGGAGGTGTCCACACGGTGGAGCGGGGCTGGGTTCCCGAGACCGCCCGCGAGGGTCTCGTGAGGGATGCGCTGCACGCCGTGCGCGCCTTCTCCGACGCCGTGGATCGCATGAACATGGGCATGCGCGGCGAGATGGACATGAACGCGAGCGATCTCGCCGCGCTGCGGATGCTCATCGTCCGCGAGCGACGGGGGCGCTACGTGTCGCCCCATGACATCGCGACGCACCTGGCGATCTCGACCGCGTCGACCACCAAGCTGCTGGACCGGCTGACCGAGAGCGGCCACCTGGAGCGCCGGCCGCACCCTCACGATCGGAGGGCGCGCATCGTCGTGCTCTCGGAGAGCGCCAGGTCCGAGTTCGCCCGCCACTTCGGGGAGTGGATACGGCGGATGACGGCCGCGATGGACGACTACGGCGACGAGGAGCTGCGCGCCGTGGTGCGCTTCCTGGACGACATGGCGGAGGCGCTCACGGGGCCTTCTCCCGCCGAGTGAGGACGCAGCGAGGGATGCCCGGACAGGCGGAAGGCCCGGAATCTCGAGGATTCCGGGCCTTCTCTCGTTGCGGGGACAGGATTTGAACCTGCGACCTCTGGGTTATGAGCCCAGCGAGCTACCGAGCTGCTCCACCCCGCGGCACAAGAAGAAAGCCTAGCACGGGTTCGGGGAGGGGGCGAATCCGGGTGGCGGGCGGTTGCCGTGCGTGCCGGCCAGCGGCGAGGATGTGAGCATGGCTGCAACTGCGGACGCGTCGCGCTCCGAGACCCGTACCGACGCCCGCCCGGGCGACGGCCGCGATGAGACCCGCAACGAACGCGCGGACCGCAACTGGAACGAGGTGCTGCAGGAGCTGCGCGTGCTCCAGACCGGCACACAGATCCTCACCGGCTTCCTGCTGGCGCTGGCCTTCCAGCCGGCGTTCGCCGACCTCTCGGGCGGGCAGCGCGTGTTCTATCTCGTGCTCGTCGTGCTCGCCGCGCTGAGCGCGATCATCGCGCTCGCCCCGGTCGCCCTGCACCGGCGCCTGTTCCGCCGCGGGGAGAAGCCGCTGACGGTCGCCTACGGGCATGCCGCACTGCTCACCGCCCTGGTGACCGTGTCGGCTCTCACGGTCGGCGTGGTCGCGTTCGTGTTCGACATCGTGGTGGGGGAGACCGCGGCGTGGATCGCGGCGGCGGTGCTGGCGGTGGTGATCGCCCTGCTGTGGCTCGCACTGCCCGCGGCGATGCGCGGCCGGCGGGGCGGCTCCCGATGAGCGCGGAGGCCGTGGGAGTCGCGGTGGCGCAGTTCGCCCCCGCGGCCGACGAGACGGCCAACCTCGTCACCATCGCCGCGCTGACCGAGCGGGCGGTCGCTCGCGGAGCGCGCGTCGTGCTGTTCCCCGAGTACTCGTCCTACTTCGTCGACCCGTTCGACGACACGCTGAGCGAGCACGCCCAGGAGATCGACGGGCCCTTCGTCGCGGCGCTCGTCGAGCTCGCCCGACGGCACGACATCACGGTGGTCGCCGGACTGCTGGAGCGCGGCACGCGATCCCCCGGGGAGGGCGGTCGCGTGCGCAACACGGTCGTCGCGGTGGACGGCACAGGGGTTCTGGCGACCTACCGCAAGCTGCACCTGTACGACGCGTTCGGACAGCGGGAGTCGGACTGGGTCGAGCCCGGGCAGATCGCCGCGCCGCAGACGTTCGAGGTGGGGGAGGTGCGGTTCGCGCTCATGACCTGCTACGACCTGCGGTTCCCCGAGGTCGCGCGCATCCTCGCCGACGCCGGGGCGCACGCGGTGCTGGTGGCGGCGGAGTGGGTGCGCGGGCCGCTGAAGGAGCACCACTGGCGCACGCTCCTGCACGCGCGGGCGATCGAGAACACGTTCTTCGTCGCCGCCGCCGACCACCCGCCGCCGCTGGGGGTGGGGGCGTCGCTCGTCGTGGATCCCCAGGGCGTGGAGATCGCCGGCGTGGGAACGGCCCAGGACGTCGCCGTCGCCTACGTCGACACCGCGACCGTCGAGCGGGTGCGACGCGTCAACCCCGCACTCCGGCTGCGCCGCTTCCGCGTGGAGCCCCGCGACTGACGTCAGCCGGCCAGCGCCGCCAGGCGGCCGGAGGCCTCCTCGATCACGTCGACGCGCTTGCAGGCGGCGAACCGCACGAGCGTGGCGTACTCGGCGCGGTGCTCGGCCGTGACGAACGCGGTGAGAGGGATCGCCGCGACCCCCGCGCGCTCGGGGAGGATGCGGCACAGGGCGTCGGCGTCGGCCACTCCGAGGCGGTCGCACACCCGGGACGAGTCGGCGACGGTGAAGTAGCCGCCGCGCGGCGGGATCACGTCGAAGCCGGCGGTGCGCAGCCCCGCGCCCAGGAGGTCGTGTTTCGCACGCATGGCCGCGGCCATGTCCCGGAAGAACTCGTCGCCCAGGCGCAGGCCCACCGCGATCGCCGGCTGGAAGGGGCCGCCGTTGACGTAGGTCAGCCACTGCTTCACCGCCAGGACGGCGTCGACGAGGTCGGCGGGGCCGCTGACCCAGCCGATCTTCCATCCCGTGGCCGAGAAGGTCTTTCCGCCGGACGAGATGGTCAGGGTGCGCGAGCGCGCGTCCTCGCGCGCCGCGATCGGCGTATGGGCGCCGTCGAAGACGAGATGCTCGTACACCTCGTCGGTCACGATCACCGCATCGTGTCGCTCCGCGAGCCGGACGACCTCGTCGAGCACCTCCGGGGCGAAGACCGCCCCCGTCGGGTTGTGCGGATCGTTGACGAGGATGAGGCGCGTGCGCGGTCCGACGGCGCGCCGCAGGTCGTCGAGATCGGGCTGGAAGTCGGGTCGGCGCAGCGGCACGGCGACGAGCCGGGCCCCGGCGAGCGCGACGCAGGCCGCATACGCGTCGTAGTACGGCTCGAAGACGACGACCTCGTCCTCGGGGCCGTCGATCAGGGCGAGGAGCGTCGCCGCGAGGGCCTCGGTGGCCCCGGCGGTCACCAGCACCTCGCGCTCGGGGTCGAGGACCATCCCGTAGAACCGCTCCTGGTGCTCGGCGATGGCGGCGCGCAGATCGGGGATGCCCCGCCCGGGCGGGTACTGGTTCGCCCCCGCCGCGATCGCCTCGCGTGCGGTCTCGAGCACGACGGCGGGCCCGTCCTCGTCGGGGAATCCCTGGCCGAGGTTGATCGCTCCGGTCGACACGGCGAGCGCACTCATCTCGGCGAAGATCGTGGCCACGGCGGTGCCGTCGGGGGCCAGCAGGCCGGCGCCGCGCGCCGCGCGTGACCAGGCCCCGGGGATGTGTCGCATCGCGATCACGCTACACGCATAGGCTCATCGGGGTGTGGCCATAAGAAACGCACAGACTCCGGGGTCATGCTGAAGTCGTCCGGAAAGAAGGAATCGCCATGAGCACCACGTCATCCCACGAGAACGACTCCACCCCCGCCGAGTCCGCCGCCGGTGAGTCCGTCGCCCCCGCGGAGACCTCGGCCCCCGCAGCGCCCGAGGCTCCTGCCGCTGCCGCGGCGCCCACCGCCGCGCCCGAGGTCCCTGCAGCGTCCGAGGCCGTCGCCGCGCCGCAGCAGCAGTCCCTGCCGCCGCGCCCGCCGCTGCCGGCGGCCGCCCCCGCACCGCAGGGCCCGTCGTACGGGTCCGCCTTCCACACCCAGCCCACCGCGCCCCTCCAGCCGCAGGGCGCGCACGTCACCGGCGGCCCGGCCGCCTCGACCGGTGCGCACACGGCCGAAGCCGACCAGGGCCGCGTCGGCGCCGGCAAGATCGTCGCGATCATGGTGGCCGCAGCCCTCGTGGGCGGCGCCGCCGGCCTGGGCGGCTCGGCCGCCGGAGCGTCGCTGTTCGGCGCGTCCGGCTCGAGCGTCGTCACCGCCGGGCCGTCGACCGTCACGGTCAACAACACGGACTCCGTCAATCAGACGACGGCCATCGCCGCGAAGGTGCTCCCCAGCGTCGTGACGATCTCGGCCACCTCCTCGTCGTCGGGCGGCACCGGTTCGGGGGTCGTGCTCACCAGCGACGGCTACGTCGTGACCAACACGCACGTCGTCACCCTCGACGGCGCGACCGGGAGCGCGGACATCACGGTGACCACGTCGGACGGCAAGGTGTACCAGGCCACCGTCGTCGGCACCGATCCCACCTACGACCTGGCCGTCATCAAGCTCGAGGACGCGTCGGGCCTGACGCCCATCGAGTTCGCCGACTCGAGCGACCTCAACGTGGGCGATCAGACCGTGGCCGTCGGCGCCCCGCTGGGGCTGTCGAACACGGTGACGACCGGCATCGTGAGCGCCCTGAACCGCTCGATCCAGATCGCGTCGTCGGCAGCGCCCGACGGTGAGGACGAGGACCAGCAGCAGGGCGGCGGCCAGTCGCCGTTCCAGTTCGACTTCGGTCAGGGCGACCAGCAGTCCACGGCCACCAGCTCGATCTCGATCGCGGTGATCCAGACCGACGCTGCCATCAACCCCGGGAACTCGGGAGGCGCGCTCGTCGACGAGGAGGGCAGGCTCATCGGCATCAACGTGGCGATCGCCTCGACCGGTGGCTCCAGCTCGAGCCAGGCGGGCTCCATCGGGGTCGGCTTCTCGATCCCCTCGAACGTCGTCGAACGCATCACGGACGAGCTGATCGAGAACGGCGAGGCCACCCACGGCCTCCTCGGTGCGATGGTCGGCGACGCCGCCTCGCAGGAGGACGCGACCACCGCAGGCGCCTACATCAGCGAGGTGACCGCCGGGGGCGCCGCCGCCGAGGCGGGCCTGCGCGCCGGCGACGTGGTGACCTCGTTCAACGGCCTGCCGATCACCGACGCGACCGACCTGACCGCGCAGGTGCGCGCCCTCGCCGCGGGGGCTACCGCCACCGTGGTCTACGAGCGGGACGGCCAGACCGCATCCGTCGACGTCACTCTCGGCGAGCTCACCCCCTGACGCGCCCCCGCGTCCCCACGAGAAGGACGCCGCCCCGCGATAGGCTCGCGGGGTGGCGTCCTTCTCATTCGGCGCGGGAAACGCCGCCAAGCTCCTGCGGATACCGCTGTACCTCGCGGGTCGCGTCGCGACGTGGGTGATTCCCCGCACGCGCGACGGCTGGGTCTTCGGCAGCGCGGTCGGCATCGCCGACGGCGCGCTCGCCCTCTGGCGCCACGCCGCGGCGGAGGGCCAGCGGGGTGTCTGGCTGACCGCGGACGCGGCCCAGGACGCTCAGGCCGCGGACATGGGCATCCCCACGGTGCGGCGCGGAACGCTCCGCGGCTTCTGGGTGACCGCGCGGGCGCGCGTCGTCGTGGTGACCCACGGGTTCGGCGACGTCGACCGGTACGCGACGGGCGGAGCCCTCGTGGTCCAGCTGTGGCATGGGATCCCGCTCAAGCGCATCGGCCTCGACTCCCCGGCGACCGTGCGTGCGCCGCTGCCCTTCCTGACGCCGCTGGTGGCTGCGCTCTACCGCGCCACGCAGCGGCGGATCGCCGTGCTCCCCGCCGCGTCGCATCTGGTGCGGGGACGACTCGAGTCGGCCTTCGCGCTCGACGACGAGCGGGTGCCGGTGACCGGTGAGCCGCGGGTCGACGTCCTCTCGACCGGCTCCGCGACGCAACGCCGCGACAGCGCCCGGGCGAGCATCGCGCAGCTCGTCGGCGCTCCGGCCGGCGCGGACGACCGCGCCTATGTGCTCTACGCCCCCACGTGGCGTGACGGCGACCCCGACCCGGCCGTCCCCGACGCCGCCGACTGGCGGGCGCTCCACGCGATGCTCGAGGCGACCGATGCGGTGCTGCTGATCCGCTCCCATCCGCTGGGTGCCGGCGACTACACGGCGGGTGCGGGGGAGCGCGTGCGGCTGTTCGGCAGCGATCTCGTGCCCGACGTCACCCCGCTGCTTCCGGGGATGGACGTGCTCGTCACCGACTACTCGTCGCTGGTGTTCGATGCCTCGCTGGTGCCGCTTCCGGTCGTGTTCCTCGCGCCCGATGCCGAGGACTACGCCGTCGAGCGCGGGTTCTACGGACGATACGACGACGTCACGGAGGGCACGCAGGCGCGCACCTGGACCGAGGCGGCGGCGCAGCTGGCCGAGGTGATCCCGGCCGGGCCCGAGCGATCGGCTCGCGTCGCGCGGGCGGTCGCCCTCGACGCGCGCGTGCACGCCCACCGCGACGGCCGGAACACGGCACGCGTCTACGCGGTCATCCGCCGGCGCCTGGAAGGAGTCAGACGATGATCCGTGCCCGTTTCGACGAGGGACCCGTGCTGGAGCTGCGCGGCACCGGCGCGAGGCCGCGTGCCGTGGAGCTGATCGGTCCGCGTGCGCGCGTGGAGGCAGCCCTCACCGGACGCGGCACGACCTGGCGTGCGGTGCTCCCGCTCCGGGCGTCGCGCTGGTCGGGTCCCGCCCTGCCGCTGCCCACCGGCGTGTACGAGGTGGGCGTCACCCCCGCCGACGGGGGCGGCCCGCAGCCGGTCGAGGCGGAGATCCCGCTGACCCAGCTCGGCACCCTCCGTGCGCAGCTGGGGGACGGCGCGCTCGTGGTGGGACCGCCCGTGGATCCCGCCTACGACTCCGGCGAGGGGCAGGACGCATTGGAGCGCCGCTACGCGACGCGACCGCAGGGCCTGGAGAACGCCGTGTTCTTCGAGAGCTTCTACGGCCGGAACGCGAGCTGCAACCCGCTCGCGATCGATCGCGAGCTGGCACGCGCGGCGCCCGATGTGGTGCGGTACTGGAGCGTCGTCGACCTCTCGGTGCAGGTGCCCGAGGGGGCAGTGCCGGTGGTCGAGGGCAGCCCGGAGTGGTGGCGGGCGCGCGGCGCGGCGCGGCTGCTCGTCGTCAACGACTGGCTGCGTCGCCGTTTCGCGCGTCGTCCGGGGCAGGTCGTCCTGCAGACCTGGCACGGCACGCCTCTCAAGCGACTCGCCCTTCATCGCCGCGGGTTCGACCCCCGCCGGATCCTCGCCGTGCTGCGCGAGTCGCGTCGGTGGAACGTGCTGCTCGCCCAGAACGGCTACGGCGCCGCCATCCTCCGCGCCGCATACGCCTTCCGTCGCCGCCCGGTCTGGGTCGAGGGGTATCCGCGCAACGACGTCCTGGTGACGGGAGACGGATCGGCCGTGCGGCGCGAGCTCGGGATCGGCGCCGACGAGCGCGTCCTCCTCTATGCGCCGACCTGGCGCGACGACCGCGAGCGGATCGTCGACTTCCTCGACCTGGACCGGCTGGCGGCGGCCGCCGGTGCCGTGGTGCTCGTGCGAGGGCACTCGCGCACTCTGCTTCCCGGCGCCGACGCCCGCGGGACACGGGTCGTCGACGTCACCGCCTACCCCGACGTGGCCCGACTCCTGCTCGCCGCGGACGCCCTCATCACCGACTACTCGTCGGTCATGTTCGACTTCACCGTGACGGGGCGGCCGGTCTACTTCTTCGTCCCCGACCTCGCGCATTACCGCGGCGAGCTGCGCGGCTTTTACTTCGACCTGGCTGCGACGGCGCCGGGTCCGCTGGTGAGCACGCAGGCCGAGCTGGAGGAGGCCCTGGCCGACGACACGCTCACCGCCCGTCACGCCGATCGGTACGCCGCATGGCGGGCGCGCTTCAACGCGCGCGACGACGGCGGGGCCGCCGAGCGCGTCGTGGCGCGGATCCTCGATCAGGGGTTCATCGACCGCTGACGCGCGCTCCGGCCGCCCCGGGGAGGTGCGCCGAGGCCCGCGCAGCCGCGCTCAGGGAAGCGGGGTGTTGCGTGCCAGGCGCGACGTGTCGACCGTGTCGCGCGCCCCGCGGGCGAGGCCGACGAGGAATCCGAGGCCCCAGGCCACGTGCATCGACGGGATCACGGCCAGGCGCCACAGGCGTTCATGCCAGGAGGCGCGCCCGTCCGGGCCGCGACCGAAGAGCGACACCGCCGCGACGAGGAGCACGTACGCCCCGAGCGGTGCGTACACGACGGCGGCCAGGAGCGACCAGGCTGCCGGCAGGACCTTCGTCAGCTGGGCGACGGCGACCCCGAGGGCCACCACGAGGAGCAGCACGAGCAGGGGCGGCGCGAAGAAGCGCACGGAGTTGCGCCGGCCGAAGCGGCGCACCAGCTCGCCTCGCCACGTCCCGGTCGCCCGGAACTGGCGCACGAGGCGCACCCAGCTCTCGCGCGGCCAGTAGGTGACGGCGAGCGCCGGCTCGAACCACACGCGGTAGCCGGCGTTGCGGATCCGCAGGTTCAGCTCCCAGTCCTCGCCGCGGCGGATCGACTCGTCGAACCCGCCGACCTCCGCGACGACCGCACGCCGCATCACGCCGAGATACGCCGACTCCGCTTCTCCGGCCGCGCCGCCGCTGTGGTAGGCGCCGCCGCCGAGGCCGATCGGCGAGTTGTAGGCGAAGGCGACCGCGCGCTGGAAGGGCGTGCGGCCCCGCGCCCGCATGACGCCTCCCACGTTGGCGGCGCGCACCAGCGCGAGGGTGGCCAGCGCCCGGGCCGTGTAGCCCGGCGCGAGCTCGGAGTGGGCGTCGACGCGGACGATGGTCGGATAGGAGCCCGCCGCGATCGCGAGGTTCAGCCCGACGGGGATGTCGGCCTCGGGATTGTGCACGAGCCGGATGCGGGGATCGGCGGCAGCCAGCCGCTCGGCGACCTCGGTGGTCCCGTCGGTCGACGGGCCGAGCGCGAGCACGATCTCCGCCGGGCCGTCGAACTCCTGTGCGAGCACCGTCTGCACCGCGCGCTCGAGGTAGTCGGCCTCGTTCAGCACCGGCATGACGAAGGTGACGCCCGCTCCGGCGGGAGGGACGGCGGCGTCACGGGTCATGCCGTCGATCATTCCGGATCGGGGACCAGCACGTCGAACTGGGCGAGCACCTCGGCGGTGTACTCGGCGACGTCCAGTGTCGTCGGGGGCACGCCGCCCCCGAGGAACGCGCGCATGCCCTCCGCCAGCGCGGCGTCGTCGCGCTCGACGATGAGCATGGCATCGCCGGGCAGGGCGCCCTCGGCGGAGCCGAACGCCGTGGAGACGATGGGCAGGCCGAGCTGCGCGGCTTCGATGAGCACCATCGGCTGCCCCTCGTAGTCGCTGGAGAGGACGAAGCAGTCGCTCGCGCGCATGATCGAGATCGGGTCCGCCTGCGGGCCCGTCAGGAAGACGCTCTCCTCGAGCCCCGCGGCGGCCACCTGTTCGC
This sequence comes from Microbacterium sp. T2.11-28, assembly GCF_950097975.1. GTDB lineage: Bacteria > Actinomycetota > Actinomycetes > Actinomycetales > Microbacteriaceae > Microbacterium. Next base: position 474,098 of record NZ_CATNHF010000001.1, on the reverse strand, counting down.
GCAGCGCTGCGGCCAGGGGACCGCCGCCGACGACGAACAGCTGCGTGTCGGGTGCGTCGGCGTGCACCTGTGCGAAGGCGCGGACGAGGCGGGCGTGGTTCTTCTCGGTGGAGAGACGGCCGACCGTGACGAAACGGCGAGCACCCGGCGCGCGCAGGGCCACGCGCCACGGCTCGTCCGGATCGACGTCGATGTCTGCGTCCGCCGGCGGCGCGGCGGCCGCGGACGCGTTCACCGCGTCGGGCAGGTTGCGCAGGGTGCGGAAGCGGTCGGCGGGGGCATAGGCCGCCAGTTCCACCCGGTTGAGCTCGGTGAGCGCGGGCGACACCGAGACGAGCTGGTCGTACGCCCGGTACATCGCGAACACCCGGCCGAGCGAGTGGCGGAAGGGCTGGCGTCCCGCGACGGTGCGCTCCCGGTCGGCGGCCATCTCGTTGTGCAGCCAGATCGCCCGCACCGCGCGGGGCGAATGCAGCATGAGGTGGGCCCAGAACGGGCTGTACCCGCTGAAGTCGGCGACCCAGTCGAACTTGGCCGATCCGAAGATGCGCGTCCACTCGTCGTGCCAGAGGGTCCGGTGACCCAGGCGGCGGTGCGCGCGCAGGGGATCGGTGCTGACGTCGGCGACGCGACGCAGCACCTGCCGGATCTTGAGGCCGTTCATCCCGCCGATGCGGAAGACCTGCCGGATGCCGGGGTTCAGGCGCTGCTGATTGCGACGGGTGGTCTCGCCGCGGGGGAGGGCCATGAGCGCGGTGACGTCGTACCGCTCGGGATCCAGGGAGTTCAGCAGGTTGACCGCCGAGGTCGTGATGCCGTTCATGCGGATGCCGCCGAGGTAGAACAGCAGGCGGACCCGGCCGTCGCGCGCGGGCCGGCGCACGCGACGCCCCTCGGTCCGGCCGCGGAACACGACGTCCACGACGCGCTCGGTGGCGTGACCGTCCTCGTAGGGGGTGAACCGTTCCGCCCACGTCGCGTACTGCGGGTGCTGCTCGGCGCCGGGAGCGAGCAGAGCGGCGAGGTCGCGTCCGAGCGCCGCCGGGTCGGTGCGCACCGGGCCGGGAAGCTCGTCCAGGGGCACGTAGGTGCCGCGCTCGGCGGCGTAGGCGTCGCCGTCGGGAACGAGGAAGCCGATGGGGCGCCCCGTCGCGAGGTAGTCGAAGAAGATCGACGAGTAGTCGGTGACGAGCGCGTCGGCCAGGCCCAGGAGCGCGTTGGTGGGGATCGTGTTCGGCACGAGCAGGCGCGCCAGCGCCGGGATGCGGCGCGCGAGGCCGTGGACGACCTGGTGGGTCTTGACGAGCACGACCGCGTCGGGGCCGATCTCCTCCTGCAGGCGCTGAGCCTGGGAGGCGAGGTGGGCGAGGTCGGCATCGGGGGACTGGAAGGACGAGCCGCGCCACGTGGGCGCGAACAGCACCAGGCGCCGGCCGTCGAGTGCGGCCTCGACGGATCCGGCGAGCTCGGCCCGCAGCCGCGCCGTGTCCGCGTCGCTCAGCCGCTGGCGGTCGATGCGCGGGTAGCCCTCTTCGATGATCTCGCCGCGGTAGACGTTGCGCAGCTGATAGGCGCCCTCGTACATGACCTCGGTCATGAAGGGATTGGCGGCCAGCAGGTAGTCGGCGGCGAGCAGGTTCCGCAGCGTGTTGGCGGACTCCATCGCACCGCCGGGCATGTCGAAGCCCATCAGCTTGAGGGGGGTGCCGTGCCACGTGTTGAGGTAGACCTGACCGGTGCGCTTGCCGAACGCGGGCGGGAAGGTCGCGTTGTTGACGAGGTATCCCGCCGTCGACACGGCGCGCCAGTACGCGGCGCCGCCGCGACGGACCACGCGCACATTCCTGACGCCGCGGAACTCGCGCTTCAGCGCCGCCGCCGCACCCGGCTCGCTGATCGCCCACACGTGCTCCAGATCGGCGAACTCCGGGTCGGCCAGGAGTGCGCGGAAGATGGCCTCGGGATTGCACAGGGCGCCGTTGCCGGCGAACGACTCGTAGACGACGGTCCGCGGTCGCAGCGGAAGCATCCGCGCCGCCGCGATCTGCTCGGCGGCGACGATCCGGCGCGCGCGCGAAGGGAGGGAGCGCGCGGCGGAGGGCAGACGGATGGGCATGACGGTGTGGGGCTCTCGTTCGGAGGCGTTCAGGGCGCGATCTCGCCGGCACGCCGATGCGCGCGGGCTGCGACGGCTCGGTGCACGCGGCGTGCAGCCTGATGGATTCTAGCTTCGACCGCCTGATAGAACACCCAGGCGACGAGGAAGCTCAGCGGGATGCCGATGAGTCCGACGAGCGGCCACTGGTCCGAGCCCAGCGCGAACGCGAGGGTGGCGAGCACGGGCACGTGCACGAGGTACAGGCTGAACGAGATCTTGCCGAGCCACTGCAGCACGCGCGTCGAGAAGAAGCGGATGGCCGGCGCCCAGGCGAGGCTCACGACGACGATGCCGGCGGCCCCCGGTGCGGCGAGCGCCCAGAGCACGTGGCTCAGCTCGCTCCCGCTCGGCGCGATCGGGCGCGCGAGCCAGCTGGCGATGAGCATGAGCACGCTCGCGGTCGCGAACGCGGGCATGAACCATCGGGCGCGGGGCCGCTCGACCCAGGCGAGGAGATCCGGCATCCGCGCGGCCATGATCGTGCCCATGAGGAAGATCGGGAAGTAGAGCAGTTCGCTCTGCTCGAACACGCGACCGATCAGGCTGAGAACGCAGCAGACGATGACCGCCGTGAGCGCCCAGCGGCGGACCAGCAGCGCGAGGGCCGTGGCGAACGGGAGAAGGATCGAGTACAGGAGCTCCCAGTGCAGCGACCACAGCGGGTTGTTGAGCGAGTACTGGCGGGGGACCAGGGAGGCCTGCGACAGGAAGGCCTGCCAGGTCACGGTGTCGGCGTGGGTCTCCGCCATCCAGGATCCCGGGGGCATCGTCGAGCGGTCTCGCGGGACGAGGACGATCAGCAGGGCGCTCAGAGCGAGGGCGGCGATGACCGGGCCGTACAGGCGGACGATGCGGGCCGAGAGGAAGCCCATCCAGGAGAACCCGGGACGGAACACCGGGAGCACGACGACCAGCCCGGAGAGCACGAAGAAGACCAGCACCGCCTCGTTGCCCGCGGTGAGCAGCTTCACGGGCGACTGGGAGATGATCGCCCAGCTCAGCGACCCCTCGAGCAGCGGCCGTGCGATGAGGAGCCAGTGGTGCAGCAGCACGATCGTCGCGGCGAGACCGCGAAGACCGTCGAGGCTCGGGATTCGGCCGTCGACCCGAGGCGAAGGACTGGACATTGGACCCAGGGTATCGACTACGCCGCTGGACGTATGCCGGACGCGCTAGCCCGTGCCGACGAGGCGGTCGATCGCGGCGAGCGGGATCGCCAGCCAGTCGGGGCGGTTGCGGCTCTCGTAGATCGCCTCGTAGACGGCCTTGTCGAGCTCGAACGCGTCCAGCAGCGGACCGGTGGCGGGGTGTCCGGTCCGGCCCTCGTACCCGCCCAGGAAGGCGCGGCGCGCGTCGGGCGCCCACGCCGGCGGGGCGGTCGCTCCGTCACGACCGAGCGAGCCGGCCACGTAGTCGAAGGAGCGGAGCATGCCGGCCAGATCGCGCAGGACCGAATCGGGCCGCCGTCGCTCGGAGATCGGGCGCATGGGCTCGCCCTCGAAGTCGACCAGCACCCAGCCGCGGGCGGGTGCGTGCAGGACCTGTCCCAGATGGAGATCCCCGTGGATGCGCTGCAGGGGCTGCCACCGCGTGCGGAGCGCGCGCTCGTAGACGGCGGACACCGCATCGCGATGCCGCGCCAGCGGCGGCACCTCGGCGATGGCGATGTCCAGGCGGCGCTGCCATGCGAGTGTCACCGCCGCACGGGCGTCGTCGTCGGCGGCCGCCGTCGGCAGCAGGCGTGCGAGGGAGAGGTGGACGTCGGCGGTGGCGGCCCCCAGCGCGTGCGCGGCGGACGTGAAGGACTCGGCGGCGGCCGCGGCGCGCAGCGCCACCCGCCAGGCGTCTTCGACCCCGGGCAGGAACTCCTGCGCGAAGGCGAGCGATCCGGTGGTCTCCCGTCCGGGCTCGGCCGGGTCCGTCCACGAGGCGGCCAGCTGGCCGATCGCACGCGGCACGTGCTGAGAGCCCCCGTCGGTCAGCGCCGTCTGGAGCTCGATGTCGGGATTCACTCCGGGATTCAGCTGCCGGAACACCTTGCAGATGACGGGCGGCCCCGCGCCTTCGAAGATGATCGAGGTGTTGGACTGCTCTCCCGAGAGCACGCGCGCGGTCATCCCCGACGCCGCCGCGGCGTGGTCCGACACCTCCGCCAGCAGCGCGGTCGTGAAGGCGGGGTCGTGCGGTCCGTCGACGAGCGCGAGCCCGTCGGGGGTGCGGCCGATCAGCGCCGCGCCGGTGGGCGCGCCCGCGCGCAGGACCACCGGGACCTGGTAGACCACCACCGGAACCACGGCGTCGTCCGCGACGACGAGGACCCGCACGCGCGCCGAAGGGTCGGGCGAGGTGAGGTCGAGCGCCCCGAGGAGGCGCAGGCGAGGGGAGTGGCCCTTCGACGTGTACCAGCGCTGGCGCGGCATCCAGTCGACGAGGCACGCCAGCGTGCTGTCCATGACGCGAGCGTATTGCCGCCCCCGGGTCATGTCGAGCGCGCCGCGCGGTGCGGGGCCATGCCCGCGTCGAGGCGCCGCGCGGAGCTTCACTCCGCCGCGAGGCACAGCATAGGCAGGAAAGCCCACGCATGAAAGCCCCCTGACATCGCGCACGCCGCCCGCAGGCTGTAGGCATGGCTGAACCCCGCTCGAGAGCATCCGCCCATGTGGGCCAGCTCGTACGTGCGCTGCGGGACCGACAGACCATCAGCCGGAAGACGCTGGCCGAGCGTGCCGACCTCGATGTGTCGCACCTCGCGCGGATCGAGAACGGCCAGGGCAACCCCACGCTCTACGTGCTGATCCAGCTCGCCACGGCGCTCGACGTCCGGCCGGAGGAGTTCGTCGCCGGACTCGGTGCGGCCGACCTGCCGGAGGACCTGACCCCGTACTCCGAGGCCGATTTCCGCCGGGAGCTGCGGCGGCGCGAGTCCATCGGCTGAGCGCCGCGACTCAGTCGGCGTCGTCCCCGTCGACGTGATCGCCGCCCGTCGCCTGCGACGCGGGCTCAGCGGTGTGGATCGTGTAGGCGATCGTCTCGCGCGGCGGCGCGTCGCCGAACAGCGGCAGCTCGAAGGCCGCCGTGCGCTCGGCGAGCACCTCGGTGGGCTCCCGCGGCTCCCACGGCTCGGCGGGAAGCCCTGCCCACTCGGACGGCTCTTCCGGTCGCTGCTGGAACAGTCCCATGCCGCCATTGTCCTCCGTTCGAGGCGTCGCGGCCAGCGCCGGGTCACATGACGAATCGCCACGCGTACTCCACTCCCGTACCGGATCGGAACCAGCACACGGTCACGACGACCGCATCGAGATCGGTGTCGCAGAGACAGAGATCGATCGTCTCCCCCGGGTGCAGCCGGCCCCACTGCTCGGTCGTCCCGTCTGAGCGGAAGACCCGCACGAAGTCGACCGGCGCGTCCCCGTCGTTCACGATGAGCGGGTGGGTCTCGTTGGGGCGTTCGACCCGCCACGGGACGCGGTAGGCCGGCGTCGGATCGGGTTCCCGGAGGTGCAGCATGGCCCCCACCGTAGGTACGGCGTCCGACGCCCGAGGACGCGTACGACCCTCGGCGCCGGTCCGCGGTGGATGGCGGCGACGCAGAGCGACCTGGGGAGGAGCCAGCGTCTCACTTGAGCGCCGCAGCCGTCCACCGTCCCGCGCTCAGCCGGGGGCGTCCACGGCGCGCAGCAGCGCGTACGCGACCTGTCGGCCGGTGACGTCGGAATGCCCGGTGATGTAGGAGTCGGCGTTGAGGGAGGCGACCCGTCCCGGCGGGAAGTCGTAGGCGCCGCCGACGGCGCGCAGCTTCCCGGGCGGGAGGGACGCCGGCGTCTTCAGCGCGCCGTTTCGTCCGATTCCGCCGTACGGATCGTTCTCGTCGCCGATGGCGGCGCCGATCTGACGGGCGAGGCGCGAGGCGATCGCGTAGGCCAGACCGACCGCGGTGTCGTTGCGCGTGAACGTGACGAGGATCGGGCCCTCCACCTTGGCCGGCACGCCGGCGAACAGCCCGTCGGTCCCCGCCCCGTCCCAGTTCCGCGCCATCCCGAAGTGGCTGAAAGCCGCCTGCAGAAGCGTGAGCGACGACACCGGAGCCCTCGCGGCGTCGGCGGCCGCCGTCACCGCGCGGCCCCCGAAGGAGTGACCAACGAGATGCAGGCGCGCCTGCGGATGATCCGCGTGGAGGCGCTCGAGCAGCCGTGCGATCCCCTTCCTCCCCACGACTCCGGCGCGCTCCTTCATCGTGTAGTACGTGGCGATGTTGAGCGCGTTGCGCGCAGCGTCGATCAGCGAGGAGAAGAGCCCTGCGCCGCCGCCGTCCACCGGCTCGGGCGGCGCCGCGAGGTCCAGCACGGCCGCTCCGCCGACGGCGGCGGGTGCGGTCTCGTCGGCGCCGCCGCGCACGGCCTCGATCACCTCCAGGGCCGGCGCGCTGCGGAAGATCCGGAACGCCGCGGCGTCCTCGCCCTTCGTCGAGCGGGGCAGGGTGGTCCGCAGCACCTCGACGAACTGCACCGCCGCGTCCGGGTCGTGCTCCAGCCGGTCCACGAGCGCCAGCAGCCTCCGACGCGCGGCGGCACCTGTCACCATGGTCTCGATCTCGGATCGGAGGGCCTCCGCGGGGCCGTCCGCCCCCGCGCCCGCGCCGGAGTTCTCCGGCGGTGCCCACTGGATGGACGGCCAGATCGCACCGACCACGGCGAACTGCCGGCGGCGACTCCCGGGCACGGCGTCCCGCACCGCGACGATCGACGTCACGAGCCGCTCGTACAGCGCACGGGCGTCGCCGGGGGTGTTGTTCCAGCCGTGGCAGAGGATCAGCACATCGGTCGCGGCGTGGGTGGCGAGCAGATCGGAGGCGCCGTCCACGTCGTCGGGCTCCACCCAGGCGCCCTTCCCGTCGATCCGCACCTCGGCGTACGGAAGCTTCATCGCGTCCTCCTCGCTCCTCACACGGACTGGATCGCCCGCATGGCATCGACGATCCCCGCGCCCTGGAAGGTCCGCTCGCGGCCGAGGTCGCCCGCGGAATCCATGAGGATGCGCTTGACGTCGTCGGGTCTGCCGACGAACTCCTTGTGGACAGAGAGGAACGCGGCCGCCACTCCTGATACATGCGGTGCCGACATCGACGTCCCGGAATCCTCCACGTATCCGGCGTCCTTCACGTGCTCCCGCGCCCGGGCGAGCATCGATCCGGCGCCGGCGCTGACGACGCGCTCGCCGGGGGCGACCAGATCGGGCTTGGACCGCCCGTCGCCGGTGGGTCCCTTGGACGAGAAGTACGAGACGCCGGTCTGATACGGCTTGAGGGAGGTCGATCCGACGGTGATGGCCCGTGCGGCGTTCCCCGGGTCGTTGATCGTCATGCCGAAGCCGAGCCGCATCTCGCGCCCGGCCGTGTCGCGCGCTGCGCCGTAGCCCGTGTTGCCTGCCGACGCGACGACGCACACGCCCATCGCGACGAGGCGGTCCACCTCGCGGCACACGGGGGAGAGCCCGGTGCCGAACCAGGACGGGTCGAACGGATAGCCCAGCGACAGGTTCACCCCGTGGACGTTGAGCTCACGACCGCCGCGATTGAGCTCTTGGACGTATTCGAGCGCTTCGAGCAGCGCGGCCACGTCGCCGGTGCGGTCTTCCCGCAGCACCTGCAGCGACAGGATCTTCGTCTGCGGCGCCATCCCGCTGATGCGCTCCAGCTCGACGCGCTCGACGCCGGCGCCGCCGTCGGGCGTGCGGTACCAGGTGGCCGCGACGATCGGCTTGCGCGCGGTCGCCGTCCTCCCGCCGGCGATGATGCCCGCGACGTGCGTGCCGTGACCGTTCTCGTCGGCCAGAGGGCGGTCACTGCCCGCCACGAAGCTCCGGTGGGCGAGCCGGCCGGGCAGGTCCAGGGTGTCGTAGGTCTGGAAGTGCGGATGGCGCGCGTCGACGCCGGTGTCGAGCACGGCCCAGACGATCCCGGCGCCCGTCGCCTCGAAGGATCGCACCGCCGCATCGGCCTTCACCGTGAGAGCGGAGCGGTGGATCGTCGCGCGGACCTCGAAGTTCGGCCAGATGCGGGAGATGAACCGGCGCGGCGCGTTGCGCTGGGAGTGCCGTGAGGGCGCGCGACCCCCGTCGACCGCCGCGGCGTCGCGCTCGACGAGCTCGAGGATCTCCTCGCGGGTGAGGGCCGCCAGGACGTACGACCGGGTCTCCCACACGGGCGCGTCGGGAGCCGTGAGGGTGATCAGCACCCGCAGCTGCGACATCGCCTCGTCGGTCGCGAGCCCGCCGTCGCTGCGCACCTCCAGGACGATGCCGATGCGCTCGCCGTCGCCGGAGCCCGCCATCCGCTCCGCCAGCGGGCGGGTGATCACCGAGTCCGTCACCAGGGACACCGTCGACGGCATCCCCGGCAGCGGGAACGCCGGAGGCGGCCCGGGAGGTGCCGGCTCCGTCCCGTCCACCGCGGGCACCGTGCCCGACACCCCGAACTCGCGCGGCAGCGCCGGCCGCCCGTCCCGCTCCGACGACGTCACGATCCCCTCCTGCCCGCACAGTGGTCTCGCCCAGGTCCGGGACCGTCGAATGGTCCCGCCCGGAGGCTACCGCCCGGGCGGCGCCGCTGTCAGGGGGGTCAGTCGTCGCCGAGGTCGTCCGGGTCGGCCGTCGGGGCCGCGTCCGTGCGTCGGGTCAGCGCAGCGCGCGGAGCGGAGGCGGCACGGCCCACCGCGTCGGTGACGCTCCTGCCGGCGCCCGCGACCGCGCCGCCGGCGCGGCGGGCGGCGCGCACCAGCGAGTGCTCCACGCGGACGGCCCCGGGCTTGGGCTCGAGCTCGACCGGGTAGGTGAGCGGCGGCGCTCCGAAAGCGCGCCGGGAGTTGGCGAGCACGCGGCGGCCGAGCAGGTGGTTGCCGGTGCCGCCGACGGCTGCGCCGATGCCGAACGGCAGCGCCTTGCCGAGGATCGAGGCACCGCCCTTGGCCGCGAACTGATGGACGAACGCCGTCTTGAGACGGTCGACGAGCGGGCCGACGGCGGCGCGGGGGAGAGACTTCGTGATGAGCTCACCCCAGTACTTCTCCCGCGGGGCGCCCTTGCCGGACGCCTGCCGAGCCCACTGCGACACGAGGTCGACGCCTTCGGATCCGAGCATCAGGGTGAGGACGAGGGCGCGCGCGCGGTCGGGGTTCTCGACGCGGATGCCGTGGAGTTCTGCCAGGGACTGGGCGAACAGCGCCGTCGCGTCGAGGAAGCCGACCGTCTCGACGCCGCTCAGGGCGAGGGTCATCCCGGTGCCGATGCCGGGGACCACGGCGGTCGCCCCGACGGCGGCGCCTCCGGTGGTGACGGCGGCGAGGTAGCGCCGCTCGAGCATCCGCACGACCTGCGCGGTGTCGGCGCCGGGGTGGCGCAGCCGGATGCTGCGCAGGTGGGCCACCACGACCGGTCGCTGGACGGCGAGGACCCGGTCGAGCATGCGGATCACGCGCGGATGCTCCGGCGATCCCTCGGGTGGGATGCCGCCGGCCCACGGCGCGTCGGGAGGCAGGGAGTGGATGCGGGGGACCTCGGCCATATCAGCCACGATCGTAGGAGCACTCGCTGGGCGAGTGCTGATGGCCGCGGGCGCGCCGCCGAGCCCGGGGCGCGAGGTCAGACGAACTGATTGGCGCGCTCGAGGTCTTCGGCGAAGTCGACCTCCACCGCGTAGAGGTCGGAGATGTCGAGCGGCTCGATGCGCAGGCCGTTCTCGGCGATGGCCTTCTCGAGACCGCGCTCGAAGTAGTCCTGGTCGTCGACGCGGCCGAGGTGCGCGATGAGCGTGCGCTTGTCCTCCGCGGAGATGAAGTTGATGCCGACCGCCTCGCCGATCCCGCCGACGACCACCTTGGAGAGCTCGTCGATGTATCCGTCGGGCGTGACGGTGTACTTGACCTCTTCGTCGCTCACCTTCGCCGTGTTCACGGTGACGAAGGACTGGCCGCGCTCGATGTGCGCGATGGCGCGTCCGAGCACCCGCGGGTCGAAGACGACGTCGCCGTTCATCCACAGCACGCCGCCCTTGCCCGTCGCCTTGAGGGCGCGCAGCAGGCTCTTGGACGTGTTGGTCTGGTCGTAGCGGTCGTTGTAGACGTAGTCGACCTCGGGGAACGCCTCGACGATCGTCTCGGCGCGGTAGCCGACGACGGTCATGATGCGCGCGTCGCGCCCGAAGGCGGCGCGGATGTTGTCGTGCTGCTGCTGCATGATCGTGCGACCGTCGGCGAGCTCGGTGAGCGGCTTGGGCAGGCTGCGCCCGAGCCGCGAGCCCATGCCCGCTGCGAGGATGACGATCTGAAGAGTCACGATGATGCTCCTGAAGGTGTTCACTGTCTGTTAGACAAAGAGACACGCCTTCGTGCCGCATCCGATGCTACCGAAGACGCCTGGGAACCCGCAGAATGCCCGCGGCTCGTTGCCCTTTCGTGACCTGCGGCGGTCCGTGGCGCACCGTGACGCACCCGGCGGACTCCCGGCGAGGTCTTGCTAGGTTGGTCGGGTGACAGCCTCCCTCTCGCCGTCGCAGGAAGATCCTTTGGACATCACGGACTCCTCTTCGGCCGCCCCTCCGCTTCCGGGGATCTCTGCGGCCGAGGCGGCGGAGAGCACGGTTCCCGCACCCGCTGCATCGCCCCGCCCGCCCCGCCCGCCGCGCCCCACTCCGGCGCGATCATCGTCGGCGCGGGCGACGTCCTCGGCATCGGGGACGAAGGCCGCCCCTCGGCCCAAGAAGGCCGCCGTCGACGACTCCGCGACGGAGCAGCCGCCGGCCACGCCGCCGAAGCCGCAGGTGTCGGCTGCCGCCGTGGCCGCGCAGTACCGCGACGAGGCGTCGATCGAGCGAGCGGCCGAGGTGCCGCCCGCGCCGGAGCCGGACGCCTCCGCGACGGTTGACGAGGTTACGGCGCCCGCGGTCCGACCGACGCCGAAGAAGAAGAGGACGCCCGCACGGAAGCCGCCCAAGTCCCCTGCAGGTCCGGTCGTGCCGGCCGAGCCCGAGGCCGACGTTCCGCAGGTCGAGGTGGCCGCACCCGACGCGGCAGCGCCCGAGATCGTCGAGCCCGAGGCGGCAGCGCCGGAGATCGACGAGGCCGAGGAAGCAGCCTCGGGGATCGTCGAGCCGGAGCCGGAGCCGGAGCCGGAGCCGGAGCCGGAGCCTGAGCCTGAGCCTGAGCCTGAGCCCGAGCCCGAACCCGAACCCGAACCCGAGGAAGAGCTCGCCGAGCCCGTCGAGCCCGAGCTCGCCGAGCCCGAGCCGGAGAGCTCGGCGGCTGGTGCCTCCGAACCGGTTGACGTGGCGTCGCCCGTCGATCCGGCGCTCACCGAGACCGCGGAGGTCGTCGCCGACCCCCTCGATGTCGCCGACGTCGGAACGGGCGGCGAGGAGCCCTCGCCCGGGCAGACGGTCCTGGTCGACGTCGCTTCCGGGTCGGAGGACGTCACGGAGACCGACGTCCCCGCCGTGCGGCTGCGCGGTGTGGCCAAGTCGTTCGGCGAGACCCGTGCGGTCGATGCGATCGACCTGTCCATCCCGGCGGGCACCTTCTACGGCGTGGTCGGCCCGAACGGCGCCGGCAAGACGACGACCCTCTCGATGATCGCGGGGCTGCTGCGTCCCGACCGCGGCACGATCGAGATCGCCGGCCTCGACCTCGCCGCCGAGCCGACTCGCGCGAAGCGCATGATGGGCATCCTCCCCGACCGGCTGCGCACGTTCGACCGGCTCACCGGTCGGCAGCTCCTGCACTACTACGGGGTGCTGCGAGGATTGGCGCCGGCAGTCGTCGAGAGCCGCGCCGCCGACCTCGCCCGTGCGTTCGATCTCGCCGGCGATCTGGGGCGCACCGTCGCCGACTACTCCGCGGGAATGACCAAGAAGGTCATGCTCGCGGGCGCGATGATCCACTCGCCGCGAGTGCTGGTGCTCGACGAGCCGTTCGAAGCCGTCGACCCCGTCTCCAGCGCGATCATCCTCGACATCCTGAAGGCGTACGTCGCCCACGGGGGAACGGTCGTCCTCTCCTCCCACGGCATGGATCTGGTCGAGCGCGTGTGCTCGGGGGTGGCCGTCGTCGTGGCCGGACAGGTGCTCGCCGAGGGCACTGTCGAGGAGGTCCGCGGCGAGCTGACGCTCGAGCAGAGGTTCATCGAGCTGGCGGGCGGACTGAGCGACGTGGAGGGCCTCGAGTGGCTGCACACGTTCTCCGGCTGAGGCTCGCTCTCCTCGTCGGTGCGCTCCGCGGCGATGCCCGTCAGGTGACGCGGTCGGTCGCCGTCCTCGCCGCGCTCGTGGTGGGACTGGGCGCCGTCGTCTGGGGTCTTCTCCGGCTGCGCGACGCGCCGGACGAGGTGGCGCAGACGGTGACGATCGTCGGCGGCGCGGGCATCACGGTCGGGTTCTTCGTCACCCCGCTCCTCGGCGGGCCGGAGGATCCGCTCGACCCCCGGCGGTTCGCGGTCTTCGGCGTCTCTCCGACGGCTCTGGCCGGCTCGGTGCTCCTGGCGAGCGTGGCGAGCGTGCCCGTCCTCTCCCTGATGGCCCTCGGCGTCGCACTCGTCGCGCTGTGGGGCGCGCACGGGGCCGCCCCGGCGGTCGGCGTGATCTCTGTCGTGCTCGGCATCCTGACCTGCGTGCTGGGGGGCAAGGTGGCCGCCGCGCTCGCGGCACGCGTGCTCCGCCACCGCCGTTCCCGGGAGCTCACCGGACTGCTCCTGGTGGGGCTGCTCGTGGTCGTCGTGCCGGTCGTCGTCTTCCTGGCGTCGCTGCAGTGGCGCGGCCGCGTCCCCACCCAGCTCACCGAAGCGGTCGACATCCTCGCGGTCACCCCCGTCGGGGCCGCGTGGGCGCTCCCGTGGCGGGCTCTCGACGATGCGGCGCTCCTGCCCGCGCTGGTCGCCGTCGGGACCGTCCTGCTGCTCGCTGCGACGTGGTGGGCTCTGGTCCACTGGCTCCTCACCACGACCGAGCGACCGCTGAGCTCCCGCGCCCAGCGCGGGCTCGGATGGTTCGCGGTGACCCCCGGCACCCCCTCCGGCGCGATCGCCGCCCGGAGCCTCATCTACTGGCTCCGCGACCCGCGCTACATCATGAACTTCCTCGTCGTCCCGATCTCCGCGATCCTCACGATGGTGCCGCTGGTCGTGGTCGGGGTGCCCCTGTCGCTCGCCGCGCTGCTGCCGGCACCCTTCATCGCGCTCTTCTTCGGCTGGCTCGCGCACAACGACCTCGCCTACGATTCGACCGCGCTGTGGATGCATGTCGCCTCAGCGGTCCGCGGTGCGGCGGACCGTCTGGGCCGGCTCGTTCCGGTGACCCTGATCGCGGTGCCGCTGCTGGCGATCGCCGTCCCCGTGACCGTCGGCATGCACGGCCGGTGGGCACTGCTTCCCGCGATGGTGGGCGTCTGCGCCAGCCTGTTCCTCTCGGGCCTCGGCCTCTCCTCGCTCTCGTCGGTGCTCGCCCCCTACCCGGCCTCGCGACCGGGCGACGGGCCTTTCCAGCAGCCGCAGCGCACCGGGGGAGCGCTGGCCCAGGGCGCCGTGCTCGTCGGCACGCTCGTCGTGAGCGCCCCCGCCCTGTGGTGGGGCTGGCTCACGCTCGGCGGTGACGACGAGGCCGCATGGTCGGCGTTCTGGGGCGGGCTGGCGATCGGCGCCTCGGTCCTGACGGCCGGGGTGCTCCTGGGCGGCTGGTTCTTCGAGCGCCGCGGCGGGCGACTGATGGAGTTCGTCGAATCGGCGTGAACCGTCCGCCGGTGACCGTGCGCCAGTAGACTCGCTGTCCATGAGCACGCCACTGGACAGTCCCGACCAGGGAGGCCTCGCCACCCTCGATCGCGAGCTCGAAGAGCTCATCCGCGAGGAGAACGTCGAGCCGGGCGACCACGAGCGCTTCTCCCATTACGTCAAGAAGGAGAAGATCCTCGAGTCGGCGCTCACGGGCAAGCCGGTCCGTGCGCTGTGCGGCAAGAAGTGGACGCCGGGGAGGGATCCCGAGAAGTTCCCCGTGTGCCCGACGTGCAAGGAGATCTACGAGTCCCTGATGGGCTGAGCGTCACTCCACGTCGCGGAAGACCGTCGGCAGGGCGGGATCCGAGCGGCTGAGCGCGAGCGCCCGCACCGGCAGTTCCTCGCGTACCCGCAGGTGGTGCGCCCGGGCGGCGGCAACGCCCTCCGGGCCGAGATGAGCGGCATCCGTGTCGCCGTGATCGACCAGCAGCACCTGCAGCGCCCGTGCGTCGGGGTGGTCGGCGGGTGTGGGCACCGGTTCGAACCCGTCCGAGACGGTCACGAGCTCGGTGACCGCCTTCCCGCGCTCGAGCTCGCGGAAGGCGGCCTTGCGTCCGCCGCGGGAGCCCTTGTCGGTCGAGTTCTTCGCGACCCCCACCCAGGAGCCGTCGGCGGCCTGACGCGCGACCAGCTTGTAGACCATCCCGGCCGTGGGTGCGCCCGAGCCGGTGACGACGGAGGTGCCCACGCCGTACGCGTCGACGGGAGACGCCGCGAGCGCCGCGATCGCGAACTCGTCGAGGTCGCTGGTGACGGTGATCCGCGTCGACGTGGCCCCGAGCTCGTCGAGCTGGGCGCGCACCTCGGCCGCCACCGTCGGGAGGTCGCCCGAGTCGATGCGGACACCGCCGAGTGACGTGCCGGCGACGCGGATGGCCGCGGCGACGCCTTCGCGGATGTCGTAGGTGTCGATCAGGAGGGTGGTGTCGGTGCCGAGCGCCTCGATCTGGCTGCGGAAGGCCGCCTCCTCGCTGTCGTGCAGCAGCGTCCAGGCGTGCGCGGCGGTGCCCATCGTCGGGATGCCCCAGCGGCGGCCCGCCTCGAGGTTGCTCGTCGCGCCGAAACCGGTGATGTAGGCGGCGCGCGCGGCGGCCACGGCGGACTGCTCGGCCGCGCGGCGGGAGCCCATCTCCGCGAGCGGCCGGTCGCCGGCGGCGATGCTCATGCGGGCGGCGGCGTTGGCGACGGCGGAGTCGTGGTTGAGCACGCTGAGGGCGAGCGTCTCGAGCACGACCGATTCGGCGAAGGACCCCTCGATCGTGAGGATGGGGGAGCCGGGGAAGTACAGTTCGCCCTCGGCATAGCCGGTGATCGAGCCGGAGAAGCGGTACGACTCCAGGAAGGCGAGGGTCTCGGCGCTCACGACGTGCTCGTCGCGCAGGAAGCGCAGCTCGTCCTCGCCGAAGCGGAAGTCCTGCAGGGCGGCCAGGAGGCGCCCGGTGCCCGCGACGACGCCGAAGCGGCGCGCACCGGGGAGCCGGCGCGCGAACAGCTCGAACACGCAGTGCCGCGCCGCGGTGCCGTCGCGCAGCGCGGCGTCGAGCATGGTCAGCTCGTACCGGTCGGTGAGGAGGGCGGTGCTCGGGGAGTGGTTCGGAGAGGGGTGCGGGGACTCGCTCGGCGCGACGCTCATGCGGTCACTCTATCGACGCCGCCGGCATCCGGCCCGGCTGCGCCGGGTAGGCTGGGATCGTGAATGACGCGCCGATCGGGATCTTCGATTCAGGCGTCGGGGGACTCACGGTGGCGCGCGCGGTCTCGCAGCTGCTGCCCCGGGAATCCGTGCTCTACATCGGCGACACCGCTCACTCGCCGTACGGCCCCAAGCCCATCGCCGACGTCCGCCGCTATGCGCTCGAGGTGCTCGACACGCTCGTGGATCAGGGCGTGAAGATGCTCGTCATCGCCTGCAACACCGCGTCGGCTGCCATGCTCCGCGACGCGCGCGAGCGCTACGACGTGCCCGTCGTCGAGGTGATCGGGCCCGCGGTGCGCACCGCGATGTCGACCACGCGCAACGGGCGGGTGGGGGTCATCGGGACCGCCGGGACCGTCGGCTCGGGGGTCTACCAGGACATGCTCGGGGTGAACGAGAACCTGACCGTCTTCGCGCAGGCCTGCCCGCGCTTCGTGGAGTTCGTCGAGGCGGGTGTCACCGACTCGCCCGACGTGCTCGCGGTGGCCGAGGACTACCTGGCGCCGCTGCGTCATGCCGGCGTCGACACCCTCGTGCTGGGCTGCACCCACTACCCGTTCCTCGAGGGCGCGATCAGCTACGTCATGGGACCGGACGTGTCGCTCGTCTCGAGCGACACCGAGACCGCGAAGGACGTGTACCGCCAGCTGGTGTCGCGCGACCTCCTCGCCGGACCCGATGCCACCGCCACCCACGTGTACGAAGCCACCGGCGACTCCGCCGATGAGTTCCTGAGCCTCGCCCACCGGCTGATGGGGCGCGGCGTCTCGAGCGTCCGCCTCGTGCAGACCGGCGCCATCGACCTTCCGAAGGGGACCCCATGACCGACATCGTCCGCGCCGACGGCCGCACCACCGACCAGCTGCGACCGGTCGTCATCGAACGCGGCTGGAGCGCCCACGCCGAGGGGTCCGCGCTGGTCTCGTTCGGCGACACGAAGGTGCTGTGCACCGCGTCCTTCACCGGCGGCGTGCCCCGCTGGCTCACCGGCAAGGGCAAGGGCTGGGTCACCGCCGAGTACGCGATGCTCCCGCGGGCGACCAACTCGCGCAACGACCGCGAGTCGGTCAAGGGGCGCATCGGCGGCCGCACGCACGAGATCTCCCGGCTGATCGGGCGGTCCCTGCGCGCCGTGGTCGACACCAAGGCGCTGGGCGAGAACACGATCGTCATCGACTGCGATGTGCTGCAGGCCGACGGCGGCACGCGGACCGCGGCGATCACGGGGGCGTATGTGGCGCTGGCCGACGCCGTCGAGTGGGGTCGCGCGAAGGGTCTCGTGGCCAAGAAGGCGCAGGTGCTGGTCGACTCGGTCGCGGCGGTGTCGGTGGGCATCATCGACGGCGCCCCCATGCTCGACCTCGCCTACGTCGAGGACGTGCGCGCCGAGACCGACATGAACCTCGTCGTCACCGGGCGCGGCCTGTTCGTCGAGGTGCAGGGCACCGCCGAGGGCGCGCCGTTCGACAAGCGCGAGCTCGACGCGCTCCTCGAGCTCGGGCTCGCAGGCTGCGCGTCGCTGCGCGACCTCCAGTCCAGCGCGCTGGCGAGCGACGTCGCGGAGGCGTGACGTGCCGCGCGTCGTCCTGGCCACCCACAACCCCCACAAGGTGGAGGAGTTCGGTCACATCGTCGCAGCGACCCGTCCCGACCTGGAGGTCGTCGCCTACGACGGTCCCGAACCGGTCGAGGACGGCGTGACGTTCGCCGAGAACGCGCTCATCAAGGCCCGGGCGGCAGCGGCGCACACGGGCCTGGCCGCCCTCGCCGATGACTCGGGCATCTGCGTCGACGCCCTCGGCGGGGCGCCGGGGGCCTTCTCGGCGTACTGGGCGGGGCACCGCAAGGACGCCGCCGCCAACGTCGAGCTCCTCCTCGATCAGCTGGCCGACATCGCCGATCCGCGCCGCACCGCCCACTTCACCTCGGTCATCGCGCTCGTGACACCGGAGGGGGCGGAGCACGTCGTCGAGGGCATCTGGCCGGGCCGCCTCGCGACCGCAGCCGCCGGCGGCGGCGGCTTCGGCTATGACCCGATCTTCATCCCCGACGACCAGACCGGTCCGGAGCGCACAGCGGCCGAGCTGTCGCCCGAGGAGAAGAACGCGCAGTCGCACCGGGCCCGAGCCTTCGTGGCGCTGGCGCCGCTCCTGCGCGACCTATAACCGTTCTCATTCCCGTCTAGGCGTTCCGCGCCGCCGCGTGCCGGGGGCGGCTCTAGCCTGGTGGCATGCACGATCACGCGCCTGGCACGGGGCTTCGAGGAGCGAGCAACCGCCGCCTCCTGACGATCTCGCTCGGACTCACCGGCGTGGTCTTCCTCGTGCAGGTGGTCGGTGCGCTCCTGTCGGGATCGCTCGCGCTCCTGGCCGACTCCGCCCACATGCTCACCGACGCGTCGGGACTGATCATCGCCCTGGTCGCGAGTGCCGTCGCAGCGCGACCGGCGAACGACCGGCGCACCTACGGCTATCAGCGCGCGGAGGTCTTCGGGGCCCTGATCAACGCGATCATCCTCCTCGTCCTGGCGACGGCCATCGCGTTCGAGGGCGTCCGCCGCCTCGCGGAGCCCGCCGACGCGGAGGTCGCGGGCGGCCTCATGCTGGTCGTGGCGGTGGTCGGCCTCCTCGCCAATGCCGTCGCGATGTGGCTGCTCTCCAGCGCGCAGAAGCGCAGCATCAACGTGCGGGGGGCCTACCTGGAGGTCCTGGGCGACCTGCTGGGTTCGGTCGCGGTGATCGTCGCCGCAGTCGTCATCGTGACGACGGGCTGGCTCCCGGCCGACGCGATCGCCTCGCTCCTGATCGCCGCGATGATCGTCCCCCGCGCGATCGCGCTGCTGCGGGAGGTCGTCTCCGTGCTCGCCGAGTCCGTGCCGGAGGGGACGCAGGTGCAGGAGATCCGTGCGCACCTGCTGAGCAAGCCGGGGGTGACGGCGGTCCACGACGTCCACGTCTGGCAGCTCACCCGCGGCGCGCCGGTCTTCACCGCGCACGTCGTGGTCGAAGCAGCCGTGCTCGCCGACGGGCGCGCCCCGGAGCTTCTCTCGAGCCTCCAGTCGTGTCTGTCGGAGCACTTCGACGTCGAGCACTCGACCTTCCAGTTCGAACCCGACGGGCACGTCGAGCACCACGCGCACTGACCCTGCGTCAGCGCGTGACGTCGCCCGGGGCGACGTCGGAGCGCAGCCCCCGCCACCGTGCGTGTCGCAGCGTGCCGCCGGGGGTGAACTCGGCGAACTCCACCTCGCCGACGGTCTCGGGCCGCACCCACAGCGCATCCGACGCGTCTGCGGCCGGCACCCCGACGAACGGGTTCACATCGGTCCGCAGCGGGGTGAGGAGGTCCTCCAGGCGGGCGAGCGTGGCCTCGCTGAACCCCGAGCCGACCCGCCCCACATACGACAGGCCGTCGTCGCCCGGGATGCCGAGCAGCAGGGAGCCGATCTGACCGGTCCGGCCGCCCTTGCCCGGGCGGATGCCGCCGATGACGACCTCCTGCGTCTGCGTGAGCTTGACCTTCAGCCATTCCTCGCTCCGCACCCCGCGGCGGTAGCGAGAGCGCGGGTCCTTGACGACGATGCCCTCCAGCGCGAGCTCGCGCGCGGTGGCCAGGGCGGCGTCGACGTCGTGCGACACGGGCGGGACCGCGATCGTGTCCACCGCGTCGGCGGCCACCTGTTCGAGGAGTGCGCGGCGGTCGGTCAGCGGGAGCGCCGAAGCATCGGTACCGCCGTGGGCGAGCAGATCGAAGAGGAAGTAGGCGACCGGGGTGCGCGCGGTCTCCCGCTGGATCTCGTGCGGCTTGGTCAGATGCATGCGGTTCTGCAGGCGGGTGAAGTTGGGCCTGCCGGCGCTGTCGAGGGCGACGATCTCGCCGTCGATCACGCACGGCTCGCTGCCGAGTCCGGCATCGAGGTCGGTGAGCTCGGGGTAGCGGGCCGTGATGTCGGTGCCGCTGCGTGCACGCAGCCGCAGCCGGTCGCCGTCCCACGTGCCGATCGCGCGCACGCCGTCCCACTTGAACTCCGCCCAGACCTCGCCGCTGCGTTCGGCCCAGCGCCGGGCGGCGGCCGTGGCCTGCCCCGGGGTGGAGAGGGTGGCGAGCATCGGCGCGTCGCCGGTGGATGCGGCGGGCGCCGCAGCGCGGGCACGCCCCGGGCGGTGCCGTCCGGCCGGTGCGCGGGAGGCCGGATCCTTCATCCGGTGCAGCAGCCACTGGGACTTCTCGCCGTCGCCGGACGTGCGGATGAGGGCGAGGCGGACGCTGCCGAGCGGACCGCCCGGAGCGCCGACGAGCGTGAAGATCACCTCGTCGTCGCGCCACTTCTCCAGCTCGTAGGTGCCGGTGTCCCAGATGGTCATCGTCCCGGCGCCGTACTCGCCGCGGGGGATCTCGCCGTGGAAGGTCAGGTACTCGAGCGGGTGGGGCTCGGTCATGACGGCCAGGTGGTTGGTGTCGGGGGAGTCGGGAACACCGCGGGGCACCGCCCAGCTGACGAGCACGCCCTCGCGCTCCAGCCGCAGGTCATGGTGCAGCCGGGTCGCGTGGTGCTCCTGGATGACGAACCGGGGCGAGTCGCCCGCCCCGAGCAGCGCGGGCGGAGCACTGGGCATGGGCTCCGGTGTGCGGTCGGCGGATCGCTTGGCCAGATAGGGATCGAGCGCGGGCACGCGATGGGGCACCAGTGCGGCGAGCGGATCGACGGCCCCGGCGGCGATCTCCGCCGCGCGAGCGAGCACCTCGTCGAATCGGAGCTGTCGCAGATCCGGGTCGTCGAGCTCCTCCCAGATGCGCGGCGCGGCGACCGTCGGCTCGTCGCGGCCACGCAGCGAGTAGGGCGAGATCGTCGTCTTCGACCCGTTGTTCTGGCTCCAGTCGAGGAAGACCTTGCCCGGACGCGCGCTCTTGCTCATCTGACTGACGACGAGGTCGGGGTGGTCGGCCTCCAGCGCGCGCGCGAGCTCCTTGGCGAAGGCGGAGATCTCGTCGCTGGAGCGGGATCCCTCCAGTCGCGCGTACAGGTGGATTCCCTTGCTGCCGCTGGTCACCGGGACGGGATCCATCCCGAGGTCGCTCAGCACGAGCCGGCACCAGCGGGCGACCTTGGCGCACTCCACCAGGCCGACGCCCGGGCCGGGGTCCAGGTCGAGCACCACGCGATCGGGCGGCAGGCGGTCGCCGGTGCGGTCGAAACGCCACTGCGGCACGTGGAGCTCCAGGCTCGCCACCTGTGCGAGGTAGGCGAGGGCCGCCGTCTCCTCGACCACCGGGTACTCCTTCGCTCCCGACGAGTGCTCGATCGGGTGCCGTCGGAGCCAGCTCGGCGCCCCCTGTTCCAGCGCCTTGGCGAAGAAGGGCGGCTGATCGACGCCCTCGGGCCAGCGCTTGCGGGTCACGGGCCGACCGGCCAGCACCGGCAGAAGGTGCGGCGCGATGCGCACGTAGTAGTCGATCACCTCGCCCTTGGTGGTGCCCGTGGCGGGATAGAGCACCTTGTCGAGATTGCTCACGCGCAGCCGCCGACCGCCGATCTCGACCGTCTGCGCTGCGGATGCCATGCCGCAAGGCTAATGTGCAACCCCTGGCAGGGGAGGCCGCGCGCGGTGTGTACTGGGGGAATGAGATCCATCTGGAAGGGCGCCCTGACGTTCGGCCTCGTGAACGTGCCGGTGAAGGTGTACTCCGCCACCGAGGACCACGACGTGCCCCTGCACCAGGTGCACGCGGCTGACGGCGGCCGCATCCGGTACCAGCGGATCTGCGAGATCGACGGCGAGGTCGTGCCCTTCGCCGACATCGACAAGGCGTACGACGACGGCGAGCGGACGGTGGTGCTGACCAAGGACGACATCGCGTCGCTGCCCGCCGAGCGCAGTCGCGAGATCGACGTCGTGGAGTTCGTGCCGTCCGATCAGATCGACCTCCTCACCCTCGACCGGGCCTACTACCTCGAGCCCGACTCGAAGTCGCCGAAGGCCTACGTCCTGCTGCGGAAGACCCTCGAGCAGACCGATCGCACGGCCATCGTCCGCTTCTCGCTGCGGCAGAAGACGCGACTGGCCGCGCTGCGCGTGCGCGGCGACGTGCTCGTGCTGCAGACGCTGCTGTGGGCCGACGAGGTGCGCGAGGCCTCGTTCGCGGGCCTCGACGAGCCGGTGAAGATCTCCGCGAAGGAGCTGGAGCTGTCCGCGTCGCTCGTCGAGAGCTTCTCGAGCGACTTCGACCCGACCGCGTTCACCGACGAGTACCAGCAGGAGCTGCGGACCCTCATCGACGCCAAGCTCGAGAAGGGCGACGCGCTCGACACCTCCGAGACGTTCGGCGCCTCGGAGGAGGCGGAGTCCGGCGGCGAGGTCATCGACCTGATGGCGGCCCTTCGCGCCAGCGTCGAGCGCAGCCGCGCTGCGCGCGGCGAGAGCAGCGCGTCGTCGTCGAAGGCCGAGAAGCCCACGAAGAAGTCCGGCGGCACGAAGAAGGCCTCGGCCTCCGACAAGAAGCCGGCGAAGAAGGCCAGCAAGGCCTCCTGACGCGCAGACGCGCAGACGCGCCTCCAGGCGTCGCGGGTCGCGTCAGACGCGCGGCGGCTCGGTCTCGCCGTGCCCGCCGAGGTCGGGCTCGCGCTCGAACACCTCGGGATCGAGGACGAGTTCCTCTGCCTCTTCCGCGTCGATCACGACGTCGCCGCCGGCCTCGGCCTCCTTGCGCACCTTGCGGCGCTCGCTGAAGTAGTGCCAGAGGGTGAACAGCGCCGTTCCGCCGACTGCGACGAGGAGGATGACGTCGATGTACTCGGTGACGAGGTGCGCCACCCACGGGATGTACCCGACGAGGAAGCCAACCATGGTGAGCCCGAAGCCCCAGATCATGGCGCCGATGAAGTTGTAGAGGCTGTAGCGCTTCCACGGCATGTGACCGACGCCCGCGGCGACGGGCGCGAAGGTGCGGACGATGGGCACGAACCGCGCGAGGATGACGGTCAGGCCCCCGTAGCGCTCGAAGAACATGTTCGTCCGCTCGACGTTCTTCTTGCTGAAGAGTCCCGATTCCTTGCGCTCGAACACCGCCGGCCCGCCCTTGTGGCCGATGAAGTAGCCGACCTCGCCGCCGAGGAAGGCGGCCAGGGCGATGAGGAGCGAGACGACCCAGATGTTGACGCCGAAGATCTCGTTCGTGTGCGTCAGTAGGCCCGAGATGATCAGCAGGGTGTCGCCGGGCAGCAGGAAGCCCACGAGCAGGCCGGTCTCGGCGAACACGATGAAGCAGACCACGAGCAGTGCCCAGGGGCCGGCCGCCTCGATGATCGTGGTCGGATCGAGCCAGGGGATGAGGGCGATGGAGTGCACAGGGGTCCCGTCGGTCGTGCGTCGGTCGGCGGCCTATTCCGCGGTGCTGTGAAAGGAAGTGCAGGTCTCAGGACCGTCGGCCGTGCGGAAGGTGGGACTTGAACCCACACGCCTTTCGGCACAGGAACCTAAATCCTGCGTGTCTGCCATTCCACCACTCCCGCAGGGTGCTCATTCTACCGACGGGCACCGCAAGCGCGTGACGTCCCGGGCCTGCGAATCCGCCGGGTGCGTCAGGCGTGCAGGCGTGCCGTTGCGGGGGACTCGGCGCCGGCGCGATCGCGGCGCGGCGAGCCCGCGATGATCCAGTAGGCGACTCCGACGAACAGTCCGCCGCCGACGAGGTTGCCGAGCCCCACCCAGAGCACGTTGGCGGCGAACAGCGACCACGTGGCATCCGCGTAGCCGCCGAAGAGGCCGATGCCGTAGGTCGTCATGTTCGCGACGACGTGCTCGAAGCCGGAACTGATGAAGGCGAGGATCGCCGCGAAGATGAGGAGGATCTTGGCGACGTCCGAGGCGACGCGCGACGCCATCCACACCGCGAGGCAGACGAGCAGGTTGCAGAGGATGCCGCGGACGAAGAGCTCCAGCGGCGCCTCGTGGGCCTTCGCCGTCAGCATGTCCTGGAGCATCACGCCCGCCGGCGCGTTGCTGTGCAGCACACCCGAGGCGACGATGAGCGCCGCGAACACCAAGGCCCCGACGAGGTTCGCCGCGACCGTCGCGAGGAGGGTGCCGGCCGCAGGCCAGGGGCGGATCGCCCGCATGAGCGCGCCCTGGGGGAGCACCATCATCGCCGAGGTGGCCAGGTCGCCGCCGGCGAACACGACGAGGGTCAGCGCGACGCCGAAGACGAGTCCGCTGACGAGCTTGCCGAGTCCGGTGCCCGCCTCGATGAGCGGGCCGGCGGTCGCGACCATGAGGACGACGCCGATGCCGATGTAGGCGCCGGCCAGCATGCCCGACACGAGGAAGCGGCCGGGGGAGCGCACCGCCTCGGTCTTGTGGATCGCCGCATCGGCTTGCGCCTCGAGTGCCTCGGGGATGCTGAGCATCGCACCCGCTCCTTCCGCGGAACGACGTCCGCCGAGGCGAATCTAGCGGGACCACGGGCGTCCGGGCTCGCATTCGGGCTGTGGAAAACTCCGGCGGGTCGTGGCCGGGGACCGGCAGGATGCCAGGCAAGTTCTCCCAATGTGTGGTTGAAGGATTCGAACCGAAACGGCGAGGACGACATGAAGCTGGCGCCGATCCCGATGGATTGGTACAACTGGCGCTACGCCGAGGTGCGGATGAACGACGCGATGCTTGACCCGATGAGCACCTCTAAGCGCAAGCTCGTGGTCCTGCACGAGATGCTGCACGGCTACGGGCTACGTGATCTCGTCACCCCCGCCAACAAGCCTCGGGTCATGTACCAGTTCAGGTCGGGCTGGACTGCGACAGGACTTACGGCTGCGGAGAACGCGGTCCTGGTTGCAAAGTACTAGGGAGTATCCGATGCGAGCTTCATTCACTTTCCTCGCCGTACTGGGCGCGAGCATCGTGCTCGCGGGATGTGCCGCGACCGTTCAGGCGACCTCCGAACCCACTTCCTCGATCGGGCCAGCGGCCGAATCGCCGACCACACAGGAAACGTTCGCTCCCGATGCGGAGATGGCGACCGTTCAAGGATCGTGGTCGTTCGATGTGTCCGACGCGGGCGAGGTCGTCAGGGACGCGGACGTCGTGCTTGTCGCGCGCGTCACCGCCATCGATGCGATGGCCACATTCGATTTCGCCAAGGGTGGCACACCCAAAACAGGCGTGACGGTCGAAACCAGCAGCGTCCTGAAAGGCGAGGCCCCGACTGGCGACCGACTCTTCGTTCCTGGCGGCACAGTGACGCTGCAGCAAGTGTTCGAGTCCGACTTCGCGGACAGCACCGAGAAGAACGGCATCGCCGCGAAGTCGGAAATGGAACGCCGTGCGACCACCGTCCAGTACGTCTCCGAGGAACCGGTCCGACTCGTGACCGGCGAGGAGTACCTCTTCATGCTCCGCCATCCCGCAGAGCCGAACTACTTCGTGGTCGCGGCCGACGGTTACGGCGTCTTCGAGAAGACTTCGGAAGGCTTCTTCAACTCCATCACGAAGCGAACCCTCACCATCAGTGAGATCGAGAGTCTGATCCGCGAACCGTGACTCGCCACACCTTCTGAACAGGCGTGAGCATGAGCTCGCGCGCGGCGCGGGCAAGATCGGGTGCTTGAGGACTCCCTTCGACGAAGAGAATCGTTCCCTCGGCCTGAACATCGTCACGCAGCTGAAGGACACCTACTGAATTGAACGCTCACTCAAGGATCACCTCCATAGTCACCACCACCGTGATCGCTCTTGCGCTGACCGGGTGTGCGGTTGTTCCGGCCGGGCTGAGTACTGCAAGCGCAACCCCGGCGGTCTCGTCCTTGGCGGGATACGAGACAGTGATGTCGGAAGGCTTGGATGCTCTTCCGTCTGAGACACTCACCGACTGGGTGAGCTACGCCGACACTGTGGTCGTCGTGCGCGTCACCGGTGAGTCGCGCGGGGAGTTGACGCGCGACGAGGAGCAAGCTGGCGAGGGGTTGAAACTTCGCTACGTAACCCTCGAGGTTGTCGACACGGTCTGGGTCGGACCGCGTGGCCTGGCACCCCCGGGTGAGATCACGCTCTCTCCAAACGCGTGGGTCGTCAGCGCAGGGGAAGATCGCTTGCTCGTCTTCGCCGAGGCAGCTCGCATGGAGGTCGGGCGGGCCTATCTGGTTCCGCTCGTTCACGACGACGCTTTCGACCCGGCCTGGCAAGCACTATCGATCACGGCCGTCTTGCCCTTCGATGACGCCGTCGTTGGCCAGGGCGAAGTTCTCTTTGACGAGACCGGCACCGAAGCAGCGCAAGAAGAACTTTCGCAAGCGGTCCAAACCCTATGGGGCCTGGGTCGCGACGAAGTAGCCCGGTCGCTGTCTTCCACCTCGCCGGACGCGGCCGCGAAGGAACTGTTCTCACTCCCGCCGACTGATCGCTTCCGCGAGGTGCAGAAGGCGACGGGTGAGACCGAGTAAGCAGCCCCGTGAGGCTCGCGAGGTGCTTGTCGAGCGAGGTCGACGGGTTCGCGAACCCGGGTGCTCGCGGACGATCAGTGGCATCGGACCAGAGCCGGCGGGCCGTCGCGGCCATCGGGATGAATGCGTCCATCAATGATTCGACGGTGACCAAGCTGCGTAGCAGCAACGACACGACGTGCTTTTGGCGTGGTGGCCACTTTCCCGTCAGCCGGATACTGCACCGGGACCGAGTAGCGGGGGAAGGAGTCCCTGGTGAGCTACCAAAGTTGGCTGCTTGCGGCGATGAGAGAGGCCTTCATCGTTGAGGGCACTCCTCCCGGCCCATTCACCCTGCGAGAAATTGACGGTTCGCGAAGATCGGTAAGTCTCACGGCGCAGGAAGAAGATGTCAGAGCCTGCGTATTGGCACTTGCATCGGATGGATTGGCTGCATTGGGCGCCATTGCCGGAGACGATAGTGGTGAGTCTGCAGGTATGGGTCTGCTTGCCGTTCACATAGAAGAGCTTGTTGCCTCTGACTCCGATATGACGGGCATCGTCGTGAGTGCCACCGGTCTTCGGCACCAAACACAGGCGACCCACGAATGAAGGGGAGCATCGCGCCCAACAGTGGGGCGATGCTCCCCATCTGTCCACGCGGAACCTGACCGGCGACCAGATGCGCACTCGGGCTGTGGAAAACTCCGGCGGGTCCTGGGC
This sequence comes from Microbacterium sp. T2.11-28, assembly GCF_950097975.1. Taxonomy (GTDB): domain Bacteria; phylum Actinomycetota; class Actinomycetes; order Actinomycetales; family Microbacteriaceae; genus Microbacterium. The sequence continues at coordinate 447,299 of NZ_CATNHF010000001.1, read as the reverse complement.
GGGGACCGGCAGGATGCCAGACATGCCCCTGTCGATTGATGCCGTCGATGCCGTCACGCGAACGGTGGCCGAGCGGGTGCGGGACCGTCTGCGCGCCGAGCAGACCGACCCTTCGCGGCATCCCGAACGGGCGGCGCAGATCGCCGCCATGGAGGTGCGCACCCACAACGACTACGCCCTCGCGCGCGGCGCGTCGCTGGTGGAAGACGAGGGTGCGCTCGTGCGCGATGTGCTGGCGAGCGTGTCAGGGTACGGGCCGCTGCAGGCGCTTCTCGACGACCCCACCGTCGAGGAGATCTGGATCAATGCGCCCGACCGGGTGTTCTGCGCCCGCGACGGCCGCACCCAGCATGTCGCCGTCGCGCTGACCGACATCGCCGTCCGCGACCTCGTCGAGCGGATGCTCCACGCCACCGGACGCCGCGTCGACCTCTCGCAGCCGTTCGTCGACGCGTCGCTGCCGGACGGCTCGCGGCTCCACGTCGTCATCCCTGACATCACGCGTCGCCACTGGGCCGTCAACATCCGCAAGTTCGTGCCGCATCGTCGAACGCTGGATGATCTGGTCGACGGCGGGGCGCTCCCCGCGACCGTTGCGGACTTGCTGACGACGGCGATGGGTGACGGTCGCAGCGTGCTCGTGTCGGGCGCCACCCACGCCGGCAAGACGACGTTGCTGGCGGCGCTCATCGGGACATGCCCCGCGCATCAGCGCATCGTCACCGTCGAGGAGACGTTCGAACTCGCGGTGCGGGCTGCGGATGTCGTGGCGCTGCAGGGGCGTCAGCCGAGTCTGGAGGGGACGGGAGAGGTCACACTCCGCCGTCTCGTGAAGGAGGCGCTCCGCATGCGACCCGATCGGCTGGTGATCGGCGAGGTGCGCGACGCGGAAGCCCTGGACCTGCTCCTGGCGCTCAACACCGGCGTGCCGGGTGCGGCCACGATCCATGCCAGCTCCGCGTCCGAAGCGCTGCGGAAGCTCGCCGCGCTGCCGCTCCTGGCCGGCCGCAACATCACGTCGGACTTCGTTCTTCCCGCCATCGCCGCTGCGGTGGATCTGGTCGTGCACTGCGGACGACGGCACGACGGCCGGCGCGTCGTGGCCGAGGTGGTCGAGGTCACCGGGGAGCTCGCCGCCGGCAGCGTCGCGACGCGCACGCTGTACCGAGGCGGGCTGCAGTGATCGTCGTCCTCGGAGGGCTCCTCGCAGCCGGCATCCTCCTTTCGCTGGCCCCGTGGCTGTGGCCGGTCGAAGAAGGTCGGCCGGCGGAGTCCTCCGACGGCCGCCTCCGACGGCTTCTTGACGCCGCAGGATTCGCCCATGCCCCGTCCGCTCGGCTGCCGGTCGTGGCCACGGCGACCGGCGCGACCGCTGCCGCGATCGGATGGCTGGGCACCGGGGTGGTCGTGCTGGCCGTCCTCGCGGGAACGGCCGGGGTGATGACGCCGTTCGCGTGGTTGCGTGCCCGCGCCCGGCGGCTGCGACGGTCGCGCCGGGTCCTGTGGCCGGACGTGTGCGAACTGCTCGTCGCGTCCGTACGTGCGGGGATGCCGCTGCCGGACTCCGTCGCCGCCCTCGCGTCGTCGGGACCGCCCGCGCTGCGGCCCGCATTCGTCCAGTTCGCCGCCGATCTGTCCGCCTCGGGACACTTCGATTCGGCCGCACTGCGAGCCAAGGCCGCCATCGGCGACCCCGTCGGAGACAGGATCATCGAGACGCTGCGCATGGCGCGGCAGGTCGGCGGGACCGAGCTCACGACAGTCCTGCGCTCCCTGGCGGCATCGGTGCGGGCCGATGCGGCGCTTCGCGGTGAGGTCGAAGCCCGTCAGTCGTGGATTCGCGGAGCCGCCGTCCTCGGCGTCGTGGCACCGTGGGTCGTGCTGGCGCTCCTCGCGACGCGGCCCGAGGGCGCGCGCGCCTACGCCTCGGTCGAAGGCGTGATCCTCATCCTCGCGGGTGCGGGTGTGTCGGTCGTCGCCTATCGGCTGATGATGAGGCTCGGGCGGCTGCCGGAGCCTCAGCGGTGGTTCGGATGACCGGGTTCAGCGAGCTGGCCACGGCCATCGTGCTGGGCGGCGCACTCGCCGCGGGCCTGCTCCTGACGGTCTCCCGCGTGCCGCGATGGGGTGCGTCGTCGCTCGTGCAACGGATCGCACCTTACCTGCGGGACATCGGCGACCCGCGCGGACTCACGCCGGTGGCGGCGATGCCGCCCGGTGCCGGTCTGCGGGCACGCATGGCCGCGTTGCTCGCGCGGGGCACGGATGGGCTGGCGCGACGTCTCGCGCAGGCCGGCTCGCCGCTGAGTGCGGTGTCGTTCCGGGCGCGCCAGTTGGGGTGGACGATCGCCGGGGTGGTGGGCGGCGCGGTGGTCGCGGTCGTCGCCGCGGTGGCGAATGGCGGCGGTGCCGGGGCTGCGCTTCTCGCTCCGTTGCTCGGAGTCGGCGCGGCCGTCGGCTATGACTCGCGACTCGGGCGCGCGGCGGCACGGCGCAAGGCGCGGATCGAAGAGGAGCTGCCGACGGTGCTGGAGTTCCTCTCCCTCTGTCTGTCCGCGGGTGAAGGGCTTCGCGACGCCCTCCACCGGGTGGGCGAGGTGGGTACCGGAGAACTCACCCGCGAGCTGCGCCGTGCCGTTCTCGACACCGGGACCGGCTCGAGCCTCGCCGACGCGCTGCGCGCGGTCGCCCAGCGTCTGGATGTCGCGTCCCTCAGTCGCGCCGTCGACCACCTGGTCGCGGCGATCGACCGCGGCGCGCCTCTCGCGCAGGTGCTCCAGGATCAGGCGATCGACGCTCGCGACGACGCGAAGCGCGCATTGATCGAACTCGCGGGGCGCAAGGAGATCGCGATGCTCCTGCCGCTCGTATTCCTCCTGCTGCCGCTGTCGGTCCTCTTCGCCGTGTTCCCCGGGGTCGTCATGCTGCGGCTGGGAGTGCAGTGATGGCGCCGTACCGGACCACCGGCGACAACCGGCCAGAAGACGTTCACAGGAAGAAGGAGATGGCGTGAAACAGCTCGATGTCAGTCAGAAGTGTCGGAACGCATGGGGGAGGCTGAGGGACGACGAGCGCGGCGACGTGCCGGGCTGGGCTGTCATTGCCAAGCACATATGACAAAAGTGGCCCGCGTCGTCGCTCGTGACGTGCTCCAGCTCGACGGCGAGCGCATCACTGCGTGGAGTCCTTCGGCCTGATTCCGGAAACGAAGCGGGGCAGGAAGTCCCGGTTCGTCTGGTCAAGCTCGCGGTAGAATCGTGGCGGCTCTTGGTTGAGACCTCGCCCCGTCCGACTCATCATCGGGCGGGGCATTCCCTTGCTCGGGGGAGTGCACAGTAACTAGCAGTTGCTCGGGAGAGTGCACAGTAACTTAGCCATACCCCCGGAGGGGGTGCACTGCACCCGCTGGGGCTCTTGGAGCACACGTCACGCGCTACTGCGAGCACACGTCACGCGCTACGGCCCAAAGGCGAAACCGACGCTGACGCGCCTTCGGTGGGATACTGGACCCGATGCGCGGTCTCGTCGCAATCCAGCGACAGGGACGCCCGTAGGAGGCTACGGGCGGGCATCCACGGTTCCGCCGACCCGTTGGATGATGCGAAGGCGATTCTCAACCGCTGGAGCCCCGATGACTCTTCACCGACCCGACCGCGCCGACATCCCCACAGGGGACACCTACCAATACGTGGTGGAGTGCTACCTCTCGTCGCGAGGGTTGCACGCTCTCAACCGACGTCACCTCGCCCAGCTCAGGCGGGGCCACGTGCGCCCGCTCGACACTCGAAACGCGCTCGACGTCGCGGCGCTGGAGCGTTGGCTCCAGCTCGTGGCGGATGTCGAGTTCGGCCACGAGTACGCCGACCCCGCGCACCCCCACGGGATGCGCAAGGGCTTGGTGCTGGACTCCGACAAGCTGTCGGCCAGGATGCGCGAGCGGGCTGTCTGGGTGCTCCGCCACTGGGACAAGACCAAGGTGGAGCGGCGCTCCGCTGGGGGTCGCCACGGGCGAGCGAACGGCGTTCGGAAGGGTCCGCCGCCGAAGTTCGGAGTCCGGGACATCTTGCCCCACTACGGACTTCCGCCCACCGAGCGCAAGGCTCGCGTCATGGCTGAGACCGGGATGAGCGAGAGCATGTTCTACAAGCTCATGCGCCAGGTGCCCGCCGCGCTGGCGCGCATCGAAGAGCGCCGGGCCACGGCGATAGACCCGCTCGACGGGCTCGACCCTGACGCCTTCCTCCGGGGTGAGGACACACCGCTACGAGCTACGTCGCGTGCCGCGTAACGTAGTCCGACCCGGACCTCCGAGGCTTACGTTATGCGCTACGACCAGGGTTTTTCTATTCGACAAGTGCATCGAGTCGTGCTTCAATCCCTGTATGACCACGCCGCTGAGCACGAGAAACACCTACGGGCGTTCCTGCCTGTGCTGTGCTCACGACCACGCCGATGAGCTGGATCTTCTCCTAGCTCAGGGAGCGTCGATAAACGACGTATCGCGCCGCTTCGGGGTGTCTGGCGATTCGATCCGCCGTCATCTGAACTTCCACCTGAAGCCCGCGCTCGCCGCCGCGATCAAGGCCGCACCTGAGATGAGACCGGCCAGCTTCGTGGAGCGAGTGCTTGCCGTCGCCAATGACGCACAGCGTGCCCGCCGCGCCGCCTACCAGACCGGCAACAGTTGGTTGGCGGCGCGCCTCGGAGATTCCGAGCTGAAGGCGCTTGGCGTCCTCAGTGACAGGTTGGGAATCTCCCACGACGACGCCGCCAACGACCTACGGGATGCCGCCAGCATCGCCAGGGTGATGGGCCAGCTCGTGCGCTCTCATCCTCAGCTTGCCGACGTCATCGCGGATGCCTTCGGGAGCGATGACCGACCCGACCTCGCCGATGAGATCCGAGCACAGGCCAGCAAGGCCCGCGTGCTCACGATTCCGGAAACGTCCCACCCTGCTGGATTGGAGCCCTCCCATGGGAAAACTGAGTGACCGCTTCGCAGATCCCGAGCCCGACGAGCTGGACGCGATCCTTGCCGCCGACGACGCCAGCTCGACGCCGACCGCGCCGCGCCTTCCCGTGCCCGGTGATCGGTTCCACTGCCTCGTGACCGGCACCATGATTGGCTCGGGCTCGAAGTCGTTCGGAGCATCCAGTCACGTTTTGACGCGCGGGCAGGTAGTCACCGTGACCGCCGACCTTCTCGAAGGCGCGCGAGATCGGTTCGGGAACCTGACCGGCTGGCCGACGTGGCTTCACGACGAAGCGGAGCAGGTACGGCGGTTCGGTCGGGCCCTGCTCGCGCCGGGACCGGCACCCGAAGGCCTTCAGCGATGGACCTACGGCGACGCTGAATGGCAAGACGCCAGAGCGCGGGCTCGCGCCGCCGCGTGGGCGGAGACCGACCCTGACGAGCGGTCCGCGAAGCTGGCAGAGCTGGAGCGCGTCTATGGTCCCGCCGCGCTGACGAGCCAGACAACGGCGATCTACAAGCGGGGCGAGCACCCCACCGAACGCGCCGCTGAAGCTCAGGAAGAGCGGTTCGCTCGTGCTCGTGCTCGTGGGGAGCGATGAGGCCATGACCACCGCGAAGACCGACCGCGACCGCACGGTGAGCAACCGTCGCCGCGCTCACGAGTTCCGCGAGTTGACGGCCTACTTCCTCGCCCACGAGACCGACCGCCCCGTGACCTATCGCCCCGTCATCCGTGGGGTGCCTCGCTCGATCACCGAAGAGCTGGAGCCTCGCTCCGACGTCAACGGATACGCCCGCGCGTCGATCCTCACCCGCGCGGACTACGCCCTGGACGTCTCGGGGTCAGTGCGCGCCGCCGTCGAAGCCGCCGACCACGACGGACGGGCGTTCGGCTTCGTCATCGCCCGCAAGAGCGGCGCGGGCATAGCCGACGCCTACGCGATGACCGACCTACGCACCCTGGCCCACATCCTGAGCACTCTGGAGCCGCGACCATGACGCCGACCTACACCCCAGACCGTCCGAGCGTCATCGGCGCTCCCACGGGGCGCACAGCGCCCGCCAGCACCCCGCCGCCGCCCGCCAAGGCGTCGAAGCCCCACGCGCTGAGGTTCGATCCACAGTACGGCGCGCCGACGTTCACGGGCGAAGCCGCGTTCGTGCTCATCGGTGCGAAGCGCTACGGCCTTCCGCTGGGCTCGCAAGTCGCCTTCCCAGACGATGAGGCCGGGGGCGTCGTGCTCGTGCTCGTGCCCGCCAGCGACGGCGCGCCCCGGCTTCACATGCTGACTGCGCTGGGCGAAGTGACCAACCTCACAGCGCGCGCCGTCGCCGGGCTCTCGGACATCTGGTTCGGCATCGACGCCCGACCGCCCACCTGAGCCGCCGCACGGGGGCGCGGTGTTCATCTCGGGCCTTTCGCATCCCAAGCCCTCGTGCGGCTCCAAATGTCGGTGGCACGGCCTGACCCGCCGTGCATCTTCGCACCGACCGGCTGACCGGCTCCGAGTGAGTGGCCTCATCGAGCAGGTTCGGCCAGACGCCCCCGGCATCCGTCTTCACCTCCTGGGTACGGATGCCGGGGGCGGTCGCCTTCAAGGCCATGCCGCGCTGACCTCGTGGAACCGAGGCGCCTTCGGGTCGATTCTCGAAACGATGTAGCGCGCATCTCTCAAAAACGATGCTCAGATGAGAACGCCGCGAGGGGTCGAAATGGGCGCGAGCTGACGACTAAATGCTCTCTCATAACTCGTACGTTTGAGCGTTGCATAAACGTATGAGTAGATGAGACACTAGACGCATGACGACGACGAGCAAGACCCCGACCGGCACCCGGCTTGGCTACGTGCGCGTGAGCACGGGCAAGCAAGATGAGACGCTCCAGCACGATGCCCTCGACGGCGCGGGCGTGCTGAAGCGGAACCGCTACGCGGACCACGGTGTGAGCGGATCGAAGACGACCCGCCCCGCCCTCGACGCGATGCTCTCCGACGCTCAGCCGGGGGACGTCATCACGGTCTACAAGCTCGACCGGCTCGGGCGCTCGACGGCGCATGTCGCCCAGCTCATCGAAGACCTGACGGCGCGGGGCATCCACGTGCACAGCATCGGCGACGGCCTCGACTCGACCACGAGCACGGGCAAGGCCATGCTCCAGATGCTCGCGATCTTCGCCGAGCTGGAGCGCTCTTTCATCCGCGAGCGCACGACGGCGGGACTCGCCGCCGCCAAGGCTCAGGGGCGCACGGGCGGGCGACCGCGCGTCGCCGACTCGGCGACAGCTCGCAAGGCTCAGACGCTCCGGAACGCGGGCGAGAGGGTGCCCGAGATCGCCAAGACGCTGGGCGTCAGCATCGCGACCGTCTACCGGCTCACGACCTCGGGAAAGGCCACGTCATGATCGCCAAGACTCCCGAGGAGTCGGCGGAACTGTTGCGCCGCCGCCCGATCAACTGGGACGAGCTGGGATCGTCTGAGAAAGACTTGTGGGAGGAGCGGCACCTCCGCGCCATGCGGAAAGCGGCAGACCGTCAGCGGCGCTCAGAGGCTATCTGAGCCCTAGCTCATCGTCGAGTCGATGAACTCGACGAAGGCGTCGAGATCATGCGCCCAGAACAACGTGAGGCCGTCCGCCTGGGCAGACACAAGGTTGTGCACCTTGAAGACGCCCGACAGCATCGCGGCGGGCACGACGTTGTTCACACCGAACTCGTGAATCCAGATCTTCGCCTTGACGGCGGCATCGTTGTTCAGGCGCTTGACGCTGTTGGTAGAGGAGTTGCTCACCTTGCACTCCAGCGGCATCGTCCTACCGTCCCAGAGCCGGATGACGACATCGGCCTTGCGCGTGCCGAACATCGTTTCGGCGCAGAACTCGCCCGGCTCGGGAGCACTCGCCGAGTTCGGGATCGGGCGCGTCGGTACTTCGGTGAATCCCTCAGCGCGTAGCCGCGCCTTGACGGCTTCCTCTTGCTCATCCTTGGACGTGCTCCGCCTCGCGGTCTGTGCGCGCGAGGTCGCGATGATGGAAGTCGTCGAGAGGATCGCACTCTCGCGCTCACCCTCGGTCGGTTCGCGGTCCTCGCCGACCCATGGGAACCGCCGCCGATCCAGAGCCGTCATGACGGCCTCGACGATGCGGCCAGCCATGACGGGATCTTTGCGGAGCACGCTCGGCGCGAGTGACGCATCGGCCAATACTTTGAGGTCATCCTCTGAGATGAAAGGCGAGGCGAGATATCGGATTGCTACGAGCGACTTCTCGTCGGCGACATACTCGACGGCTTGTGCCGAAAGCTGGGAGAGATCGACCGTCCCCTCGATGAGATCCTCGACGGCGGCGCGGTAGTCGTCGAAGATCTCTAGGTACTTCTCCAGCGGCTCGATGAGCCTCTCCTCGCGGAAGATCTCGATTGCCTGTCGAGAGCTTGCTCGGAGTTGGTCCTCGGTCCAGGTCGGGCGGCTCGGCATCGTCTAGACCCCAACCTCGGCGCGCAGTTGCGCGAGATCGGGGATCGTCAGGCGTTCCATCTCGCGCGGCTCAAACTTGGTGAGTCCGCCCGCGTACGTGCGTCCCTGGGACAGTTCGACGGCGGAGCGCAGATGAAGCGCGAGAGCATCCAGCACCACGGGCGACAGCTCCTCGCGGGGATAGAGACCGTGCGCGATGTTGATATGGCGCGCCTCGACATCGTTCAGTACGAACGCGGGCGGGCGTCGCGCCATGTACGTGGCCAGGATGGGAGCGGCCTTGCGCAGTCCCACGCTCCACCATGCGCGCCTATTGGCGGCGACGTAGCCCGCTTGCACGTTGGAGAGCTTCGCCGTCCGCAGGAACCGATTTACGAGCTTCCGATCCTCGGTTGAGAGGGTGTCGAGATCGACGGGCAGGTCGATCACGCGCCGGAGATCTTCCTCATCCGTCAGACGCACGCCCGCCTTGAAGAGTTCGCGAGCCTTGGTCACCGAGGGGAAGAGCACAGACTCGGGCAACTTGACCGCGCCGGGACGCGCGACCCAAACGGCGTTCGCGCCGGTCACGGTGCCACGGTGCACGCGGCACAGCTCGCCGAGTTCGATGTGACCCTCGGGAACCTGTACAGCGGTTCGCATGAGCACCGACCAACGGCTCGACTCTGCGAGGCGTGCCCGCGAGACCTCGGCTCCGAGCCCGAGAGCGCCCAGCGCCTCGACGGACTCGACACGTCGAAGACGCATCGACGGCTCAGCGCCGCCGATCTCGAAGCACGTAATCGCGCCCGTGGTGGTCGCGTCTGCGAACGTCTCAGCCGTGGGGTCGATGACGTGGATCTCGGTTCCGCCGAGCGAGCCGAGGAGCAACTCGCGCAGGACACTGCCGTAGTTGACATCCATCCATTCCGAGCTGGTGATGAACGCGCCGTAATCACCTTCGCGCGCGTGCTCGGCGGTCGCGAGGAAGAAGTGAATGTGAAGCCCCGCGAGCTTGCTCGCCTTGTAGCCCTGACTCAGCGCCGTGGTGACGAGCCACTCTTTCCAGTCGGGGTCGATCTGGTGGTGCCGGACATACGGCGGATTGCCGATGTAAAGCGTCGGGGCCTCGATGCGCGCCAGGTTCGCCGAGCGGTAGTCGCCGAGGATGACCTCGGCACGGTCGGACAGCCCAGCCGCGCGCACGTTCGCGCGGAGCATGAGACCCGAAAGGGGGTCGATCTCCAGCGCCACGAGATCCGCCTCAGGGAATGCGCGAGCCGCCGCCAGCAGGTAGCGTCCAGACCCCGCGCCGGGATCGACGATGCGCCCCGGCTTCGGTCGGCGCGACGCCCACGCGAGCATCGACTCGATGATCGGAGCGGGCGTGTAGGTCTGCCCGAGGGGGCGACGGTCGGCGGCTGACACGATCTCGGCGTATGCGTCTCCGAGTGGGTCGCCACCCGCGAAGATCTCCGCGCCGAGCTTGTCGGCGTCGGGAGCTACTCCGCCGTCTCGGTGCTCCTCGATGAGCGCCCGCTCGGCGTCCGTCAGCGCTTCCGCCTCGACTCCGAGAACGACCGTTGCGCGCACGACATCACCGAGCGTTTGAAGCTGACCCATACCGCCCATTCTGCCCGAGGCGTCAGACGTTACGCGCTAACGACTCGGGAGAGCTGAGCCACTCACCCCTGGGGGAGCGCTCCAGCGGGCACGTGCTGGTGTCCGCGATGCAGACCGCCCGTGATGTGGTTCATCTCGTCCTGGGTCCGACACCCGATCACGCCGGTTACGCGCTCGATGAGATCGGCGCGCGCCGCTTCGGGCGTCGGCCCGTCAAGGCACCGAGCAACCCACTTCCACTCGCCCTCGGGGCTCAGGTAGCAGACACGAGCCCGTGCTCGATAGGTGTCTTTGTCGGTCGGATGAACCGTGATCGAGTGCAACGTGCCGTAGCGGTCTGCGAGGCTCTCGTCGATTCGTGGTCGGCCCATGGGGTCGACTTTACTCGTGGCAGATACCCCGCCCCCGGATTCGGAGACTTCCGCCGCGACTTTTCGCGCCTCAGAATGCGGCTCCGAAAGTCGGATTGCCCGCGCCTACTCGCCCCAGCGCCGCCGACGAAGCTCTTCGGCAACGGTTACCCCGTGCGCGTTGGCCAGCTCACGAAGCAACCTTCCTGCCAGCATCGCGAGCCTGTCGGTAGCCCGCTCCCAGACTCCCGTGGGGTCGCTCTCGCCCGTTAGCTCTTCAAGGTCGGCACGCGCCGCCGCGATCTCTGCCGGGGCTCGGAGGTTGATTCCGTCCAGCGCGAAGGCGTGCGCCGCCACGAGGCCGAAGACCGCTCGCCCTTCGGCTTCTTCGCGCTCAGGGTCGGGCTCAGGGCTCGCGTCGTCGTCTAGCGCCTGAGCGCGCTTCGCAAGCTCGCGGTCGATCCATCCGGCGATTGCCCGCTTCAGCTCTTCGGCTTCCTCGCGTTCGTCGTCATCCATGATCGGCACTCTACGGCGGCTCTGAGAGATGGAGACGGCATCCGGGGGCGCTCAGGCGCTCAGGGGAGCCATGCGCACCCGCTCGATGCCACGCCCGCCGACCTTCACCACGGGACGATAACGCGCCCGAATCAGCGCGTGCTTCCGCTCGATGGGGACGCTGTTCCACACGGCCCAGAACTGGGCTTCCCACGCCTCGCGGTCTTCGGTACCGGTGAACCCCTCGGGGGACCGTCGCCATTCCTCCAGGAAGGCGGCGAGCGCGCCACCCTCAGCCGCTCGTGCAAGCAGTCCGTCGCGCTCTCGTTCCAGGGCGGCGCGCTCGACTTCGAGCTTGGCCAGGTCGCCGCGCGAGCGCCCGTGTATGGACTTCAGCTTGAAGTCGTTCAGCACTCCCGCGATGTGGTCGATGCCCTCGGAGTTCTCCCTCAGCCGCGCGCTGACGTCCGCGAGCGCCGCCGTCACGTCGTCGCCGGGCGTGTCGAGCTTGCCGCTGTACAGGTCCGCCCACAGCATCGCGATGATGAGGTCATCCACGATCTTCTGCACGATGGATGCGTGCCGACGCGACTTGTCATAGAGCGCCTGAGAGCACTTGTAATGCGTGTATGTGTAGCGCTTGCCCGCCGGGACGTTGCCCCGCTCCTTGGCCCGCTGGCTGTAGCTCATCGTGCCGTGCATCGGTGCTCCGCACTCGCACCGAATGATGCCGCCAAGCAAGGTCACAGCGCGCTCAGAGAGGGGCGTTCCGGCCTTGACGCGACCCTTCAGCGCCTCATGCTCTTCCGTCGTGATGATGGGCTTGATCTTGCTCTTGGGCATCACCGCGCCGTCGTGCACTAGTAGCCCCGCGTTGCGCTCACGAAGCAGTAGCTGACGAACCGTCGTCGCCGTCCAGATGCCACGGGCGGGGCGCTTCACGCCGTCACGCCCGACGCGCTCGCGCTTCATCCCGTCTGTCTGCACGCCCGCCGCGTTCCAGTCCTTCGCGATCCTCAGCAGGGAGCGCCGACCGCCGAGATAGTCGGCCACGGCCACGCGCACTAGATCGGCCTCAGAGGGTCGAAGCGTGATGCCGCCCGGCTCCCATCCGAAGGGGCGTGTTCCACCCTTGGGGACGCCCCTGATCGCGTCGGCGGCGATCTTCTCGCGCACCCTCAGCTTGGTGTTCGCGGACTCGGCGCGGGCTTGCTCCGAGACCATGATGATGAGCATTCGGTTTGAGGACTCGCGGCTATCGAGATTGTCCTTCAGGAAGACGATGCGCGATCCGGCGGCTTCCACCTGATCGAGCAGTAGACCCACCTGGCCAGCGCCGCGACGGGAGAGCCGGTCGAGCTTCCAGACGGCCAGCGTGCCGACCTCGCCGGTACTGACGGCGTGAACGGCTGACTCGAAGTTCTGTCGGTGGACGTCGGCCTTGAAGCCCGACTTGCCCGCGTCCTTCCAGACCTTCCGCACGGTGAGCTTCTCGCGCTTCGCCCATGCTCGAAGGTCGGCTTCCTGTCGCTCCAGAGAGTCTTTCCCCTCACGGTCAACGCTGAGCCTGAGGTAGAGATCTACGAGCTTCCGTGTCATAGGTGTCAGTCTATGCGGAGCTGGGTGCTCGTGACGCTCATGACGGCGGGGCTGGTCGTCGCGATCTGGGCTCTGGCGGGACCGGCGCTCGCGCAGCTGTTCGAGCAGGCGATCAGTCGCGTGTCGGGGTTCTGAACCACCGGTGCGCGGTCTGCTGAGAGACGACCGCGGTTCGAGCGCTGTCGAGTTCCTGCTCGTGAGCATCGTGCTCACAGCGCTGACGCTGGGTGTGCTTCAGCTCGCGGTGGCGGTCTATCTGCGAAACCTCACGCAGGATGCCGCGGTCGAGGGCGCGTACTTCGCCGCGCTGGCCGACGTCCAGACCGCCGAAGGAGCCGCACGTGCACGCGCGATCCTCGAGCGTGCCGTCGGCGACGGATTCGTCGACTCTGCGACGGCACGCCTGGTGGGCCGAGGGGGCACCGCTGTCGTGGAGGTCCGCGTCACCACCCGCCTTCCGATCATCGGACTCTTCGGGATACCCGAGGGATGGGAGGTGACGGCACGTGCACCGCTCGAGAGTCTGGAGTGACGAAGACGGATCCGCAGCCATCGAGTTCCTCCTCGTCGGGCTGGTGCTCCTGGTCCCGCTCGTCTACCTGGTGATTGCCCTCGGACAGATCCAGAGCGGGGCGATGGCGGCTGACAGCGCGTCACGGCATTTGGCGCGCGCCATCGCGACGGCGAACGACGATGCGGAGGCAGAGGGACGCATCGACGACATCCTCGGGAGCCTCATCACCCAGAACGGCTGGGAGGCGGAGTCGGTCGACATGGATGTGCGCTGTGAACCCGTGACGCCGTGTCCTGCGGCGGGCGCTCTCATCCGCGTGACGGTGACGGTCGACGTCCCGCTCCCGCTCGTGCCCGCCGTCCTCGACCTCGAGGATCGCGCGAGGGTGACCGTGGAGGCCACCGGAGTGCAGCGGGTGTCACGCGGATGGGGCGGGCAGTGAACGTCCCGTCCGCGCAGTCGAGACCGGCGGAGCCGAGGTCGGCGGGGGCCACCGACGACAGCGGCACGGCGATGCTTCTCACCATCGGCTTCGCGGTCCTCGCGCTGGCGCTCATCCTCGTCTGCGCCGACGCCACAAGCCTCTATCTCGCGCACAAGCGCGCAGACGCCGCGGCCGATGCGGCGGCGCTGGCGGGAGCGGACGGATTCGAGGTCGAAGTGGTAGACGGCACCGCCGCCGCTCGGCTGACCGACGCGGAGGTGCGACGTCAGGCCGCCGCACTGCTCAACGAGTTCGGGGGAGTGGAGCTCGTCTCGGCGTCCGCGCCGGACGGCACCTCCGCGCGCGTGACGGTGAGGCTGCGATGGCGCCCGCCGGTGTTGAGCCTCTTCGTGCCCGACGGCGTCACCATCGATGCGACCGCCACGACGCGCACCGCGCTCGGCTGACCGCCGCTGCTCACCGACGTGGCACGAACCGCGGCACCCACCGTGCGAACGCGGCGGCGCCCAGCAGTCCGACCGCGCCCATCAGCCCCGTCGCGATCGACAGCGAGAAGGCGGCGGCGACGGCCGACACCATCAGCGGGGCGATGGCCCCACCGGCATCCGTCAGCGTTCGCCACGAGCCGAGGAAGGCGGCCGGGTCGGACTGGGGGGCGGCGTCGGCGCCGAGCGTCAGCAGGATGCCGCTCGACAGGCCGTTGCCGACACCGAGCACCGCGGCGAAGAGGGCGAACCACATGGCCGCCTGATCGCCGTCGTGCGTGAACGACAGCGCGACGAATCCGAGCCCCATGAGGAGCATGGCGGGAAGAGCCGCCCACAGGCGCCCGAACCGGTCCATCACCTGCCCGCTCGCATAGAACAGGGCGAAATCAATGGCCCCCGACACGCCGACGACGAGGGCGATGGTCTGTGCGTCGAGCCCGATCGACACACCCCACAGCGGCAGCACGACCTGTCGGGCCGAGCGCACGGCCGACAGCGACGCGGCGGCGACGCCGAGGCGCGCCAGCACCCCGCGGTGGCGCCACATCGTGCGGATGACGCCGGTGCCGGGATCGCGACGCGTGGGAACGGCGCCGGTGACGGCCTCGCCGGTGTCCTCCACGTCGTCGCCGGAGCCATTGCGGCCGCGGCGGCCGGCGGCGCGCGTCGTGGCGACCGCCGCCTCGACCTCGGGATCGGGACCCAGGAGCACGAGCAGCACGGCGGCGACGAGACACAACCCGAAGAACCAGATCGTGGCGTGCGGATCCCCGAACAGTCCGATGAGCGCGGCGGCGACGAACGGACCGACGAACATGCCGAGTCGGAACGTGCCGCCCAGCAGTGACAGCGACCGCGCGCGGAAGGCGAGAGGCACTCGCGTCGTCATGAACGAGTGCCGCGCCAGCCCGAAGGCCGCGGCGCTCAGCCCGATGACGAAGACGGAGGCCGCGAGCACGCCGAGGCTCGGCGCCCAGACGAGTCCGGCGGTGCCGGCGAGGGCGACCCCGCCGCCGATCGCCATGGTGACGCGCTCGCCGATCCGGGCGACCGCCCAGCCGGCGGGCAGGTTGCCGCAGAGCTGCCCGACGACGAGCGCGGCCGCCACGAGCGCGGCGGTCGGGACGTCGGCGCCGAGGGCGGAGGCCAGCACGGGCAGGAGCGGGATGACGGCGCCCTCGCCGAGGGCGAAGAGGACCGTCGGTCCGTAGATCATGGGGGCGAGCCGCCACAGGATCCGCCCGATCGGCTCCTCGGCGGGCGCGGAGGAGGCATCCGGGGTCACCCTTCCACGTTAGTCTGGGGGTGCCATGCTCGAACTCGATCTGTCCGCCGACATCCAGGCCCTCCGCTCCACCTTCGCCGACATCCAGGCGGTGGTCGACGTCGACGGCCTCCGCACGGAGATCGAGCGACTCTCCGACGAGGCCGGCGCCCCCGACCTGTGGGACGACCCCGAGAAGGCGCAGAAGGTGACGAGCGCGCTCAGCCACCGTCAGTCGGAGCTCAAGCGCGTGAACGACATCGGGCAGCGGCTCGACGACCTCGAGGTGCTCATCGAGCTCGCCAACGAGATGGAGGACGAGGACTCCGCCGCCGAGGCGCGCACCGAGCTCGCCAACCTCCAGGATGCCATCGGGCAGCTCGAGGTGCAGACCCTCCTCGACGGCGAGTACGACGCGCGCTCCGCCGTCGTCACGATCCGCTCCGGCGCCGGCGGCGACGACGCCACCGACTTCGCCGACATGCTCCTGCGCATGTACCTGCGCTGGGCCGAGCGCCACAAGTACCCCGTGAAGGTCATGGACACGTCCTACGCGGAGGGCGCCGGCATCAAGTCGGCCACCTTCGAGGTCGACGCCCCCTACGCCTACGGCACGCTGTCGGTCGAGGCCGGCACGCACCGTCTCGCCCGCATCAGCCCGTTCGGCTCGGCCGACAAGCGGCAGACGAGCTTCGCCGCCGTCGAGGTCATCCCCGTCATGGAGGAGGCCCAGGAGGTGGAGGTCCCCGAAGGCGACATCCGCGTCGACGTCTTCCGCTCCTCGGGGCCCGGCGGCCAGTCGGTCAACACCACCGACTCGGCGGTCCGCATCACGCACATCCCGACGGGGATCGTCGTCTCGATGCAGAACGAGAAGAGCCAGATCCAGAACCGCGCCGCCGCGATGCGGGTGCTCCAGACGCGCCTCATGCTTCTGCAGAAGGAAGAGGAGGCCGCCAAGAAGAAGGAGCTGGCCGGTGTGATCACCGCCAGCTGGGGCGACCAGATGCGCTCGTACTTCCTCTACGGCCAGCAGCTCGTCAAGGACCTCCGCACCGGCTACGAGGTCGGCAACCCCGCCTCGGTCTTCGACGGCGACCTCGACGGCCTCATCGCGGCCGGCATCCGCTGGCGCAAGCGCAAAGACGACGACTGAGTCGCGCTGCCGGACCACCCCGGAAAAGTTCTCCCCACCGCTGCATCCGCCTGCGCGCATTCGTGCGAATACCTCCATGACGGCGCGATACGCGCGCCGCACGGAAGGAGAACGACATGCGATCCAGGATCTTGGTCGGCCTCGCCATCGCGGGGCTCGCGGCGGTCACCGTCGCGGGACCGGCGAACGCCGCGACCTCTGAAGACGCCACCCTGTCGGTGCTGCACGGCATCCCCGACACCCCCGTCGACGTCTATGTCAACGGGGATCTCACTCTCGACGACTTCCAGCCCGGGGACCTCGCCGGACCGCTCGAGCTCCCGGCCGGCGACTACGACGTCGCCCTGACGGCCACGGACGCCGCCGACGACTCCGACCCGGTGCTGGGACCGGTCAGCCTCACGCTCGAGGGCGGTATGTCGTACACGGCGGCCGCGCACCTCACCGACGCGGGCGAGCCCACGGCGACGCTCTTCACGAACGACACCTCCGAGACCGCCGCCGGCGAGGGACGACTGACCGTCCGTCACGTGGCGGCCGCCCCCGCCGTCGACATCCTGGCGGGTGGCGACGCCGTCGTCGAGGGGCTGGAGAACCCCGACGAGGCGACGCTCGACCTCGCCGCCGGCACCGTGTCGGCCGCGGTCGCGCTGGCGGGAACGACCGACCCGGTGCTCGGACCGACAGACGTGGAGATCGCCGACGGCACGCTCACCATCGTGTACGCGTGGGGCAGCGCCGAGGACGAGAACCTCGCCCTCGCCGTGCAGACCGTCGAGGGCCTGCACTCCGACCCTGACGGCGTGAACACCGGCTCGGCCGGTCTCGCTGCGGAGGACCGCGGATCGTGGGCGCCGATCGGCGTGGTGGCCGGCGGCCTCCTGCTCCTCGGTCTCGCCTCGGTCCTCGTCGTCCGTCGCGTCGCCGCGCAGCGCAGCTGATGATGCGGCGCGGCACATCCGTGGCGGCCGCCGTCTGGGCCGTCGTGACCGCGTCGCTGCTGACCGCGTGCTCCCCCTCGGCTCCCGGAGACGGGATGGCCGAGGGGGAGCGCGCCACGCCCCCCGCCACCGCGGCGCCGGCCCCGACGGCCGTGGTCGACGTGCCGGTGACGAAGGCGACGCCGCCCCCGGTGGCGGCTCCCGATCCGGAGCCCGTGCGGATCGCTATCCCCGCGATCGACGCGACTCTCCCGGTGGACCCCGTGGGGGTGCAGCGCGACGGCTCGATGGAGATCCCGGAGAACCCGGCGGTGGCGGGCTGGTACCGCTACGGCCCGGTTCCCGGAGCGCCGGAGGGGTCGGCGGTGGTCGCGGCGCACGTGGACTCGCGCGTGCGGGGTATCGGTCCGCTCGCGCGGTTGCGCGAGCTCGAAGCGGGCGACGAGATCACGGTGCGCGACGCCGAGGGCGAGACCTCGCGGTTCGTGGTGGCCACCGTGGACTACATCCCGCGGGCGAAGCTCCCCGTCGACGAGTTCTTCGCGCGGACCGGCGAGCCGGCGCTCGTCATCATCACGTGCGGCGGGTCGTTCGACGAGGCCACGAGGTCGTACAGTGACAATGTGGTCGCGGTCGCCCACCCGGCGGGGTGAGTCCGATGACCATCGCGATCCCGCAGCTCGGAGAGGAGTGCGTCATCGACGACGCGGAGGAGAGGCACCTCGATCTGGCGTTCGCGCAGGCGGACGAGGCGGTGCTCAAGGCGGTCTACGACCGTTGGTCGCGACTGGTGTACACGATCGCGCTGCGGTCGTTGGGCGATGTGAGCGAGGCGGAGGACGTCACGCAGTGGACCTTCGTGTCGGCGTGGCGATCCCGGGCCGGCTTCGATCCGTCCAAGGCGTCGCTGGCCACGTGGCTGGTCGCGATCGCCCGTCGCCGCATCGCCGACGCGCACCGGGCCCGTGCCAAGGAGCACCGGGTCATCGACGCGCTGAAGGGCAGCGTCGAGCCTGCGGTGCAGGAGGCCGCCGATCCCACCGAGGCGGTGATGGTCGCCCACGAGATCGACAGACTGGAGCCGGACGCCCAGGTCGTCATCCGGCTCGCCTTCTACGACGACCTGACCCACACCCAAATCGCCGAGAGACTCGGGATGCCACTGGGTACCGTGAAGAGTCACCTGAGACGAAGTCTGCAGCGCATGAGAACGAGATTGGAGGGCAGCCATGTCGCACACTGACCCCGACGACCTGGCCATGGTCGCCCTCGGCGAGCTCGCGCTCGACGCCGCGCAGGCCGAGCACCTGCGTGACTGCAGCGTGTGCCGCGACGAGCTCGCCGCGCTGGAGCGCACGGTGCAGACGGCGCGGCGCGCTCCCGTCTCGGAGCTGGTGTCTCCCGCCCCGCGGGTGTGGAACGCCATCGCGGCGGAGATCCGCGACGACGCCGCGCCGGACTCGGCCCCCGCGCCGGACTCCGCTCCGTCGCCCGATTCGGTGCCGGCTTCCCCTGCCGCGCAGAACCCGTCGATCGGGGGCTCCTCGCCGCGTCGCGCCCACCGCGTCGCGCGCGGCCGGCGCCGGGGGCGCCTGCGCCCCGCCCTGCTCGTCTCGGGGCTGGTGGGCGCCGCCGCCGTCGTGCTGATCGTCGCCCTCCTCGTCGTGCCGCGGCCCGTCGATGTGGCCACCGCCGTGCTCGACGCGTTCCCCGCGCACCCAGGAGCCTCGGGATCGGCGGCGCTCGAGCGCGAGCCGACCGGAGCCGAGCGGGTCGTGGTCGAGCTCGACGCCGACGTCCCCGCCGACGGCCACCGTGAGGTGTGGCTGCTGACCGAGGACGGCAGCGACCTCGTGAGCCTCGGCGTGCTCGACGGCCGGAGCGGCACGTTCGAGATCCCCGCCGACGTGGACACCGCGGTGTTCCGCGTCGTCGACATCTCCCAGGAGCCCGACGACGGCGACGAGGCGCACTCCGGCGACTCGATCGTGCGCGGCGTGCTCGAGCCTTCCTGACGCGTTGCGGGTGTCGCGTCCGGCATCCGCAACGGCCGCGCTTAGGCTCGACGGGTCATGATCCGGTTCGAGAACGTCACCAAGCGCTACCGCGGGACGAGCAAGCCGGCGCTGCACGACGTCGGCTTCGAGGTGCAGCGCGGAGAATTCGTGTTCCTCGTCGGCGCCTCCGGCTCCGGCAAGTCGTCGTGCCTGCGCCTGATCCTGCGGGAGGACAGCCCGAGCGACGGCCGCGTGGTCGTGCTCGGCCGCGACCTGCGGACCCTGTCCACGCGCAAGGTGCCGTACTTCCGGCGCCACATCGGGTCGGTCTTCCAGGACTTCCGGCTGCTGCCGGGGAAGACCGTGTTCCAGAACGTCGCCTTCACACTGCAGGTCATCGGCTCGTCGCGCGCGTTCATCCAGCAGGCGGTCCCCGAGGTGCTGGCGCTCGTCGGCCTCGAGGGCAAGGACAAGCGGCTGCCGCATGAGCTCTCCGGCGGTGAGCAGCAGCGCGTGGCCATCGCCCGCGCGCTCGTCAACCGCCCGCAGATCCTCCTAGCCGACGAGCCGACCGGAAACCTCGACCCCGCGACCTCGGTCGACATCATGCAGCTGCTCAGCCGCATCAATGCCGGCGGTACGACGGTGGTGATGGCCACCCACGAGGCCGGATTCGTGAACGAGATGCAGCGGCGCGTGATCGAGCTGCGCGGCGGCGTGCTGGTGCGCGACGACCACCACGGCGGTTACGGCGACACCTCCGCGATCCCGAGTCTCGCGCCGCAGGAGGAGAGAGGCGCGGCGGCCACGGCGGCGCTCACGGCGGTGCTCCAGCTGCAGCGGGAGATCGCCGCCCAGCCCGCATCGGCGGCGGCAGCGGCTGCTGCGGCGGCGGCCTCCGCGGCGGCCGCGGCGGTGGCGGCGTCTCCTGCCGCCGATCAGGCGCCGGTGACGCCCGAGGTGACGACACCACCCGCCCCGGCGGAGCCGGAGCCCTCGACCCGGCCCATCCAGATCGCCGCGCCCGCGGTCGACCTGCAGGAGCTCGGACTGGGTGGGCTCGGCGCCGCCGACCGCCTGGGCCTGGCCGACGAGGACGACGACGAAGTGGGGCCGACCTCGTGAGAATCGGCCTGATCCTGGGCGAGGCGCTCCTGGGGCTCCGTCGCAACGCGTCGATGGTGATCTCGGTCATCCTCGTCACCTTCGTCTCGCTCACCTTCGTCGGCGCCGCGATGCTCATGCAGATGCAGATCGCCAAGATGCACGACTTCTGGGTCGATCGCGCGCAGGTGGCGGTGTTCCTGTGCAGCTCCATCTCGTCGGGACCGAACTGCACCGACGGGGTGGCCAGCGACGATCAGATCCTCGCCGTGCAGGAGAAGCTCGACAGTCCCGCGCTGCAGTCGGTGGTCAGCGACTACGACTTCGAGTCGCGGGAAGAGGCGTACCAGGCGGTGCTCGACCTCTACGGCGAGGACTACGCCGAGTTCGTGACCGAGGATCAGATGAACGAGGCCTTCCGGATCAACCTCGTCGACCCGACGCGCGCGGACGTGATCGAAGAGGCGTTCCGCAGCATGGCGGGCGTCGACGGCGTGCAGAACCAGATGCAGTACCTGGATCCGCTGTTCTCCGCGCTCACCGTCGCCACCTACATCGCGGTCGGCATCGCCGTGCTGATGCTCATCGCCGCCGTGCTCCTCATCGCCACCACGATCCGCCTCTCGGCCTTCGCGCGGCGACGGGAGCTCGGGATCATGCGACTCGTGGGCGCATCGAACCGGTTCATCCAGACCCCCTTCATCCTCGAGGGCATGTTCGCGGCGCTCATCGGATCGGTACTGGCGAGCATCGCCATCGTCGCCGGCATCCAGTTCGGCGTGAACGGCTACCTGCGGGACCGTGTGGACTTCATCACCTCCTGGGTGGGCATGCGGGACGCCGCGGTCGTGATCCCGGCGCTCATCGTCATCGGGCTGGTCCTGGCGGCGGCGTCGGCCGGGTTCGCGATCCGACGGTGGCTCCGCGCCTGAGGTAGGCTGGACGGCTGCCGTCCCCACGACCTGTCCGGACGGCGAACCACGAGGAGTCATCATGCCCAGGGAACGCGGGGAGAAGGTCATCGCGACCAACCGTCGCGCGCACCACGAGTACGCCATCGAGAAGACGTACGAGGCGGGCCTGGTGCTGACGGGCACCGAGGTGAAGTCGCTGCGTCAGGGACGGGCGAACCTCAGCGACGGCTACGCGTACATCGACGGCGGTCAGGCCTACCTCGACGCCGTGAACATCCCCGAGTACTCGCAGGGACACTGGACGAACCATTCGGCCAAGCGCACCCGGAAGCTGCTCCTCCACAAGGACGAGATCATCAAGCTCTCGCACGCGGTCAGTGCCGGCGGCTACACGCTGGTGCCGCTCAAGCTCTACTTCAGCGACGGTCGTGCCAAGGTCGAGATCGCGGTCGCGAAGGGAAAGCGCGAGTACGAGAAGCGCCAGACGATCCGCGAGCGCGAGGACAAGCGCGAAGCCGAGCGGGCGATGCGCACGCGCAACCGACTCGGCGACTGACGCCTGCGGCCACGACGGTCAGGCCGCGCGGAAGCGCGCCTCGACCGCGGCGGAGACCACGATGTCGTCGGGCTGGAAGTCCACCGCCGGAGCTCCCGCGGAGTCCATCGCCGCCTTCGCGAACATCCTCGGCGACGGCGCGCCCTCCTGCCCGCCGGTGAGCAGCCCCAGGTCGGCGATCTCCAGCGGCGTCACCGCCGTCAGCCCGAGGGCGCCCGCGTAGGCCGTGGCGCGGTCGACGGCCACCGCGACCGCCGCCGTGGCCACGTCGCGCTCCACGCGGGACCGGGTCTCGGGGGAGAGCAGCCACTCGACGGCGCCGACCTGCAGGCCGTCGCGCTCGGCGAGCCCGTTCAGCCAGTCCGAGAGCACCATGAAGTCGGTGAAGGTGGCGGTCAGCTCGACCGAGGCGTGGTGGACGAGGGCGAGCTGGCGGCCTTCGTTGTTCCAGGGCCGTTCCGACCAGACCGAGACGCGCTGGCTGGACCAGTCCGTCAGCGCCCCGGCGGCTTTGCGGGCCGCGAGGTCGTCGCGGACGGGAGTCGCCAGCGCGGCGATCCGCTCCACCACGGCACCCCGCTCGGGACCGTCGGCGGTGACGGAGACGTGCGCGACCGCGCGCTCGGGGGCGACGCGCGCCTCGTTCTCGCCGCGGACGGTGATGATGACTTCGCTCATGCCGCGACTCTACGTGGAATGGTGGGAGGTGGGCATGTGTTGTAAGCTGTAATGCTCGGGTGCACGCATCCGGGAACTCGATTCCCGTGAGGGATGACAACTCCACAGTGTGACAGTGGCCTCTGCCTCAACGGCGCCTCGGGGATGATCGGTTTCGACATCGCCTGCGTTGCTGCGGGAAGCGGGCCGAGGATGCAGGGTTATCTCGTTAACGATCTCTGCGAAACAATAACTGCCGAAAAGAAGCAGTCCGACTTCGCCCTCGCTGCCTGAGCAGCGAGCCCGAGTCCGTCAGTGCGTGACTGATCCCGTCACGTTCCCTGGCGTCATCTAAGGGATCTTGCTGCGCGACGGCGTCCGGACGTCGCGTGGGACTTCTCCCGGACTGGGCTCGTCAACTCGGGTGTCTGTGACCAAGGGTTGGGGCCGAGCAGAACGACTTACACAGACTGCGCCCGGAGAAGACGCCGCTTTTCAGCGATGGACGGGGGTTCGATTCCCCCCATCTCCACGATGCCGCTGTCACACGAAGAAGGGCCCGAGAGCCGCGTCGCCACGCGGATCCCGGGCCCTTCGTCGTGACGGCCGTCGTCCGGCCCGAAGGCGGGGTGTACGGTGCGGGCATGGAGCCGATCCGGGTAGGACTGGTGGCCGATCCCGCATCGCCCACCGACGTGGCGCGCCGCATGACGGACCTCACCCCGTCCGCGGAGGCGACCGCCGAGGTGTGGGAGGTCGAGTTCGTGAGCGAGCCCTTCACGCTGGGCTCCGAGGATGTCGACATCGCCTTGGCGCGGCTGCGGGCGCGGGCCCTGGCCCATCAGTGGGACCTCGTGATCGGTGTGACGGAGCTCCCGCTCCGCGACGACGACGGGCGCTACCTCGTCGCGGCGCTCGACACGCGACGCAAAGCCGCCGTGCTGTCGCTGCCCGCTCTGGGAGGCCTCCGCGTCCGCTCCCGCGCACGTCGCACGGTGCGCGGACTCGTCACCGACATGGCGGGGTCCTCGCCGCCGCACGAGGAGCGGGTGACGCTCCCGGGTCTGAGCGGGCGGGGTCGGGTTCTCCTGGGCATGGTGCTCGCGAACCGGCCGTGGCTCCTCGCCGCGGGGCTCAAGTCGGCCCTCGTCGCCGCGCTGGCCACCGGCGCGGTCGCGACCATCGAGCCGACGGTGTGGCTGCTGGCGGCATCCCTGTCGGGCTGGCGTCTGGGCGCCGCCTCGATCGCCTCGATCGCCATCGTCATCGCGTGGATCATCATCGACGGCGAGCTGTGGGACCGCCCCGAGGACGGGTCCGCCGCCGCTCGCGAGAGATCGCGCCTGTACAACACCTCGACGCTGCTCACCCTGACGGTCGGCAGTTCCGCATCGATCGTCGTCACGAGCACCGCCAGCATGCAGCTGACCCGCACCCTCTCGCCGTTCGCGCGTCGCCTGACCGGGCGCCATGCCCGGCTGCTGGACGCCGAGACGCGGCGGATCTGCGCCGCCTCGGGCACGCCGATGATCGCCCTCGACGCGGCGAACGATCTCACCGCCCGGACCTACGCGCGATGGGGCCGGCGGATCGGCACCCAAGTGGTGGCGTGCCTGCGAGACCGGGAGAGGGAGCGGGCGGCGAGACGGCGCAAACCCGAGATGTAGTCCGCCCGGCGGGCGCCGCGCGGGGTCAGTCCCTCAGCCAGGCCCGCTCGATGGCGATGTCGCGCTGCAGGATCCGCGAGGCGGCGCGGTGACCCGACATCATCGCCGCGGTGACCGTGGCGGGGTCCTCGGTCCAGGTCGCCTCGCCGGCGAGATGGAGGACGCCGCCGACGGGCATGGCGAGCGCATCGTGGTCGTCCGTCGTGGAACCGACCGTCATGTAGGCGTAGGAGCCGTGGCTGAACGGGTCGTCCTGCCAGTCGGTCACGGTCACGTGCGTCGGCTGCTCGACCCGCTCGCCGTACAGGCGGTGCAGCTGGGCCAGGACCGCGTCGACGATCTCCCGGTCGGTCCAGTCGCGGGTCTGCACGGCGGCGGGACCGGCGGCGAAGGTGAGGAGTGTGGGGACGCCGTGCAGCGGGGTCAGGTCGTACCAGGAGTGCCACCACCGGCTCTCCGGTCCCTGCTGCCGGATCGCGTAGACGCCCTCGTCCCAGAACCGGGTGGGGAAGCGCAGGAAGACCTTCTCGAAGGCGTTCATCCGCAGACGCGACAGCGGCGCGGCCACCTCGGGAGGAAGCGGAGGCTCGATCTCGAAGGCGCCGGACTGCAGCACGCCCACGGGGACGGTGACGACCGCCGTGTCGGCGGTGAACGCCTCGTCGCCCACGTGCACGGTCACGCCGTCGGCCGACCAGGCCACCCGCGTGACGAGGTGCCCGAGCCGTACGTCGAGACCCCGGGCGAGTCCCTCCGGGAGTCGGGCGTACCCCTCCGGGAAGACGACCTCGTCCCCGTCGATCGCGTCGTCGTCGAGGCCGTGGGCGGCCAGGTCCTCGATCCAGGCGCCGTACTGCTCCTCGCTGCGGTGCTCGAGGTACTCCCGCACGCGCTGGGCGCGGTCGGGTTCCCACTCCTGCGCCGCGAGGGCGCGCTCCGTGACGTCGCGGTACGAGGCGTCGGCAGCCGACGCCGCGATGATCTCGACCAGCGCGGCGTCGACCGCGTGGATGTCGTCGATGTGCTGCTGCGCGTCGGCATCCGACAGCCGGCGCCCGTCGGGCCCGTAGTAGGCGATCGGCCGGCTGTCGGGCTGGTAGCCGCCGACGGTGAACTCGACCATCCGCATGCCGAAGGCCGAAGCGGCGGCGGCGACGGGGCTGTCGGTGATGCCGTGGATCCAGGACGCGCCGCGGTCGGTGACGACGCCGCCGTCGTCATCGCTCCAGACGCGTCCTCCGACGCGATCGCGTGCCTCCAGGACCACGACGCGGCGCCCCGCGTCGGTGAGGAGTCCGGCGGCGGTGAGTCCGGCGACGCCCGCTCCGACCACGATCGTGTCGACGTGTGCCATCGGTGCCCTCCGCGCTCGGCTCCTCGCGTCCTCCGACGCTTCCGCCCCGACGCTTCCGCCCCGACTCTACTTCGGAGGCCGCCGCGCGACCATCACCGCCCGGCATCGCTGCCCGGCCGGGCAGAGGACCGCGGGAGACGAGCCGGCTATGCGCCGGGGCGCTCGATCAGGATGAGTCCCTGCTTGGTGTCGGACACCATGACCCAGCCGTCCCCGAACAGGTACGTCATGCCGTAGCCGTCCTCGTCGACGGCGATCGCCTGTGCCGGGTCCTCGGTGACGTACAGCCCCTCGGATCCGTCCTCGGCGATCCACCCCTCCGCCTCCAGCGAGGTCTGCACGGTGGCGGCCTCCTCCGCGGTGATGGGGGACCAGCCGAACAGCAGCAGGTCGTCGCCGGTCGTGTTGTCGAAGTCGCCCCACGTGCACGCCGTCCCGTCGGCGAGCTCGGTGTCGCCGATGACGAACGGGTCCTTCCTCGCGGTCCACCCCTGGTCGGTGAGCTCGGTGACCAGATCGGGGCCGATGAGGTTCTCGCACGTCACGGTCGCGGGGTCGACCGCGTTCCCCGTCTCCTCCGGGCCGGGGGAGGCGCTCGGGTCGACGGGTGCGACGGTCTCCGTCGTGCCTCCGTCGCCCGGCATCGTCGGCGCGGGCGCCGGGGACGGCGCGCACGCGGAGGCCGCGACCGCGATGCCCGCGGCCAGGAGCACGGTCAGGGCGAGGCGAGAGGGGACGCGAGCGATCATGCGGCGGGGGCTCCGGTTCAGCGAGCAGCGTGGATGAGGGAGAGGAACTCGTCGTGCAGGACGCCGTTCGTGGCCAGTGACGACCGCGTCGAGATGGTGTCGACGCCGTCGATGTCGGTGAACCGGCCGCCGGCCTCGGTCACGATGGGAACGAGCGCGGCGATGTCGTACTCCTTGACGTCGAACTCCGCGACGAACTCCAGCCGTCCCTCCGCGAGCAGCATGTACGGCCAGGCGTCTCCGTACCCGCGGTCGCGCCAGACCGCACGACTCACCCGCAGGAGTGCGTCTATGCGCCCCGCGCCCTCCCACTGGCCGATGCTCTGGAAGCTGATGCTCGCGGCGCCCACGTCGGAGACCGTCGACACGCGCAGGCGGCGAGGCGCACCGGACGCGCTGTTCGTCCACGCGCCCATGCCGGCTGCCGCCCACCAGCGCCGTCCGATCGCGGGCTGGCTGGCGACGCCCACCCGCGGCACACCGTCGATCGCGAGGGCGATCAGCGTCGTCCACAGGGGGATGCCCTTGAGGTAGTTGGCGGTGCCGTCGATCGGGTCGATCACCCACCGGCGGTCGCTGGCTCCTCCGGTGCCGAACTCCTCGCCCAGGATGCTGTCCTCGGGGCGCTCTTCGGCGAGGATCGTGCGGATCGCTCTCTCGGTGGCGAGGTCCGCCTCCGTCACGTGGGTCGCGTCGGCCTTCGTGCGGACCTCGAGGTCGGATGCGTCGAACCGCGCCATGGCCACCGCGTCCGCCGCGTCGGCCAGCCGCAGCGCCAGCGCGAGATCGCCCGAGAGATCCCCGTCGAACGGCGCGTTCCAGGAGGGCGTGGCGGCGGGGGTGGTCACGTGCTCCAGGATACGCGGGGTGGTCGCCTCGATTGGCGGGAGACGGCATCGGGATGATAACGTTGACCCTCGGTTCGCCTCGCAGCGAACAGCCTGCACCTCTAGCTCAATCGGCAGAGCAACTGACTCTTAATCAGTGGGTTCTGGGTTCGAGTCCCAGGGGGTGCACCACAGAAGGCCCCGGTCACTCTCGCCAGTGACCGGGGCCTTCTGCTCGTGGCGCTCACACCGCGCGCACGTCGTCAGCTCGCATCCCCGACGAGGACCGCCGCGGCCTCATCGCCGGCATCCGCCTCACGCGCGTCGATGCGGGAGAGCGCCCTCCGGCCGAGGGCGAGGACGGCGGCCGACACCAGCACCGAGGCCGCGGCGAAGACGAACGGCACGGCGGCGCCGAACGCGTGCCACAGCAGCGCCGCGACGGGCGGTGCTGCCGCGCCGCCGAGGAAGCGCACGGCCGAGTACGCGGAGCTCGCGACGGAGCGCGGCAGGTCTGTCGCCTCCATCACCGACTCCGTGAGGATCGTGTTCATGAGGCCGAGCAGCAGCCCGCCCACGACGATGCAGACGACCAGGCCGGCGGGCTCCTCGACCATCAGCGCGGCGGCCAGGAGATCGGCGGCGAGCAGGGGCAGGACGATGAGCATGGCGGTCGTCCGTGCGAGCCGGCGCAGCAGGAGCGGGGCGATCCACACGCTGGTGATCGCGAGCGCGACGCCCCACCCGAAGAAGGTCAGCCCGATGCCCATCGCACCGAAGCCGAGCGGGAACGGCGAGAACGCCAGCAGCACGAAGAAGCCGATGTTGTAGAAGAGGGCGGCAGCGGCCAGCACGGCCAGCGAGGGCACGCGCAGGGCGCGCAGCGGCGCCGCGAGGGGGATCGGCGTGCGAGTCCGGTCCGGGCTGCGCAGGAGCACCAGCACCGCGACGAAGGCGATCGCCATGAGGGCCACGACGCCGAAGAAGGGCCCGCGCCAGCTGATCTCGCCGAGGAAGCCGCCGAGCAGCGGCCCGATCGCGATGCCGAGCCCGAGGGCCGCCTCGTACAGCACGATCGCCGCCGCGCTCCCGCCCGAGGCCGCGCCGACGATCGTGGCCAGCGCGGTCGAGATGAACAGCGCGTTGCCGAGGCCCCATCCCGCGCGGAAGCCGATGACGGCGTCGACCGAGCCCGAGAGGGCGCACAGGAGCGCGAACACGACGATGAGGCCGAGACCGGCCAGCATGGTCGCCTTTGCGCCGATGCGGCTCGAGACCCAGCTCGTCACGAGCATGGCGAGGCCCGTGACGACCAGATAGCTCGTGAAGAGGAGCTCGGTCTCGACCGGACTCGCCGCCAGCGACTCGGCGATGGCGGGGAGGATCGGATCGACCAGCCCGATGCCCATGAACGCCACCACGCTGGCGAACGCGACCGCCCACACCTGGGCGGGCTGGCGCCAGACGCTGCTCGTGGCACGCGCCCCCGTCATCGTGCCGGCTCCACCGGCGCGGCGACCGCGGCCAGGATGTCGGCCGCGCGCCGGAGCGCGGCGAGGTCGTCGTCGTCCAGATGGGCGAAGCGCGGGGCGAGCGTGTCGGCGAGCAGGGTCAGCCACTCCTCGAGCGCGACGGCCCCCGCGGCGGTCAGCGACAGGATGCTCGCGCGCGAGTCGGTGGGATCCGCGGATCGGGAGATCAGCCCGGCATCGACCATCTGGGCGGTGAGGCGCGTCATGCCCGGCTGCGTGACGCGACTGAGGGTCGCGAGATCGCCCAGCCGCTGCGGGCCGTGATCGCGCAGGAGGGCGAGCGTGCGCCACTGCGCCGACGGCGCCTCGCTCCGTGTCTCCAGCGAAGCGATGCGCGTGAGGGCGTGGGCGCCCATGAGCAGCCGGATCAGGTCATCGGAGTAATGCATACCAAAAGTATATACCGTGCGTATGCAATGGGATTGACGCGGTGCGCCGGACCGCGGACGATGGGCATCGACCGTGGGG
Source organism: Microbacterium sp. T2.11-28 (assembly GCF_950097975.1). GTDB lineage: Bacteria > Actinomycetota > Actinomycetes > Actinomycetales > Microbacteriaceae > Microbacterium. Next base: position 418,171 of record NZ_CATNHF010000001.1, on the reverse strand, counting down.
GTGGAGAGAGGGAGGGCCTGGATGGCAGAGGCGGAGTTCGCGGGACAGCATGCGCTGGTCACGGGGGGTGCCAGTGGCATCGGCCTGGCCTGCGCGCGGGAGTTCGCCGCACGCGGCGCACGGGTGACGATCGCCGACGTCCACGAGCCGACGACCCGCGCGGCGGCGGACGAGATCGGCGGTGAGGCATGGATCGTCGACCTCTCGGCGACCAGCCGCCTCGACGACCTCTCCCTCGACGTCGACATCCTCGTGAACAACGCCGGGGTGCAGACCGTCGCCCCCATCCACGAGTTCGATCCCGAGCGGTGGCGGTTCATGCACCGGCTCATGGTCGAGGCCCCGTTCCTCCTCATCCGGGCCGCCCTCCCCGGGATGTACGCGCGGGGGCGTGGGCGCATCATCAACATCTCCAGCGCCCACGGGCTGCGCGCGAGCCCCTTCAAGTCGGCCTACGTGGCGGCCAAGCACGCGCTGGAGGGCCTGTCGAAGACGACCGCGCTCGAGGGCGGCCCCCACGGGGTGACCAGCAACTGCATCAACCCTGCCTACGTGCGCACGCCGCTGGTCGAGAAGCAGATCGCGGATCAGGCGGCCGTGCACGGGATCGCGCCGGGCGAGGTCGTGGAGCGGATCATGCTGACCGAATCGTCGATCAAGCGTCTCATCGAACCGGGCGAGGTGGCCTCGCTCGCCGCGTGGCTGGCGTCGGACGGCGCCGGCATGGTGACGGGGGCGAGCTACACGATGGACGGCGGGTGGACCGCGCGCTAGGGGCGCGCGGACTCAGCGCGCGCTGGCAGCGATGCGCGTGGTCAGCTGGTGCGCATGGGCCAGCAGCGTCCGCCCGAGCTCCGCTTGCCGCTCGGGTCCGAACCGGAACTCGACACCGGTGAGGCTCAGCGCCCACTGCGGGTGACCCGCCCGCGTGAACACGGCGGCACCCAGCCCGTAGCTTCCCTCCACGATGAGGCCCGGATTGACCGCATAGCCCGTGCTGTGCGTCTCGCGCAGCCGCGCGCGCAGCCGCTGCTCCCCGTGGGCGGCGCCCCAGCGGGACGCGAGATCGGGATGCCGCTCGAAGTAGGCGTCCACATCGTGGGAGGGCAGGAACGCGAGGATCGCCAGCCCGGCGCTCGCGACGCCCAGGGGGAAGCGCACGCCCTCGGACAGCACGAACGAGCGGATCGGGAAGCTGCCCTCCTCGCGGATGAGGCAGACGGTCTCGTCTCCCCGGCGCACCGAGAGGAACGCGCTCTCCTCGGTGCGGACGGCGAGCGAGCGCACGATGTCGCGCGCGATCGCGGTGATGTCGTACCGCGTCGCCGCGACGGTCCCCATGAGGTAGAGCTCGGGTCCCGGCAGCCAGCGCCCGGTGACCTCGTCCTGGTCGAGGAGGCCCTCGCGTCCGAGCGCGGCCAGCAGCCGGTGCGCCGTCGGGCGGGTGAGCTCCGCGCGCCGGGCCAGATCGGCGACGGTGGCGCCGTCGTCGCCCGCCTGTGTCACCAGACGCAGCAGGACGGCGGCCCGGGCGACCGACTGCGTGCCCGGCACGGTCGGGCCGGCGGCGCGCGAACCGGAGGTCTCCGTGTCGATGCCGTCCATGATGTGGACAATACGTCGACGCGCATCCACATGGCAAACAACAGGGTGCGCGGACGCGCCCGGGGACCGACGATGGAGGGAGCGCGGACGAAGGAGTGCACGTGATCGACAAGACCTGGCCCACGGCGGCGGAGGCGGTCGCCGACATCCCCGACGGCGCGTCGATCGCGGTCGGCGGCTTCGGGCTGTCCGGCAACCCCATGGTGCTGATCGAGGCGCTGCACCGGCAGGGCACCCGCGACCTGCGCATCGTCAGCAACAACTGCGGCGTGGACGACTGGGGGCTCGGCATCCTGCTGGCCGACCGGCGCATCGCGCGGATGACGTCGTCGTACGTCGGGGAGAACCGCGAGTTCGAACGGCAGTTCCTCTCCGGCGAGCTCGAGCTGGAGCTCACCCCGCAGGGCACCCTGGCGGAGAAGCTGCGCGCCGGGGGCTCGGGGATCGCCGGGTTCTACACGCAGACGGGCATCGGCACGCAGGTGGCCGAGGGCGGCCTGCCCCGCCGGTACGACGGCGCCGGCGGTGTCGCGGTGGCGTCCCCGCCGAAGGACGTGCGCGCCTTCGAGCAGGACGGCGAGGTGCGCGACTACGTCCTCGAGGAGGCGATCGTCACGGACTTCGCGCTCGTCCACGCCGCCGCCGGCGACACGCACGGCAATCTCGTCTTCCGCCGCGCCGCGCGCAACTTCAATCCGCTCGCCGCCATGGCCGGACGCATCTGCGTCGCGCAGGTCGAGGAGCTCCTGCCCGCGGGGGCGATCGACCCGGATCGCGTGCACCTGCCCGGGGTCTACGTGCACCGCATCGTCGCCGTGGGCACGGGGATCGAGAAGCGCATCGAACGTCGCACCGTCCGCGAGCCGCGGCCGGGAGAGGGGGCCTGACATGGCGCGCACCCGGGAGGAGATGGCGGCCCGTGCCGCTCGCGAGCTCGCCGACGGATCTTCGGTGAACCTCGGGATCGGTCTGCCCACGCTCGTGCCGAACCACGTGCCCGAGGGGGTGACGGTCGTCCTCCAGTCCGAGAACGGCATCCTGGGAGTGGGTCCCTATCCGGCCGAGTCCGAGGTCGATCCCGATCTCATCAACGCGGGGAAGGAGACGGTGACGGTGCGCCCGGGCGCGTCCTTCTTCGACTCGGCGCTCAGCTTCGGGATGATCCGGGGCGGCAAGATCGATGCCGCGATCCTCGGGGCGATGCAGGTGTCGGCCGGGGGAGACCTCGCCAACTGGATGATCCCGGGCAAGATGGTGAAGGGCCCGGGCGGGGCGATGGACCTCGTCCACGGCGCCGCACGGGTGATCGTGCTGATGGAGCACGTCGCCCGTGACGGATCGCCCAAGATCGTCGAGGCCTGCACGCTGCCGCTGACCGGGCGGGGTGTGGTCGACCGCATCATCACAGACCTCGCCGTCATCGACGTCACCGACGACGGACTCGTGCTCGTCGAGACAGCGCCCGGCGTGAGCGTCGCCGACGTCGTCTCCGCCACCGACCCACCGCTCATCGTCCGCATCGAGGAGGAGAACGACTCATGAGCAGAGACGATGTCGTCATCGTCGCCGCCGCGCGCACGCCGCAGGGCCGACTCAAGGGGCAGCTCGCCTCGTTCACCGCGCCCCAGCTCGGCGGGTTCGCGATCGCGGGCGCCCTCGACCGCGGGAGCATCCCGGCCGGCGCAGTGGACGCGGTCGTGCTCGGCCAGGTGCTGCCGGCGGGGTCGGGACAGAACCCCGCGCGTCAGGCCGCCCTCGCGGCGGGCATCGGGTGGGACGTTCCCGCCTCCGCCGTGAACAAGGTGTGCCTGTCCGGGCTGACGGCGATCATCGACGCGGCCAGGATGGTCGCGCTGGGCGACGCCGCGGTGGTGGTCGCCGGCGGCATGGAGTCGATGACCCGGGCGCCGCACCTGCTCATGGGATCGCGCGACGGCTGGACGTACGGCTCGGTCGAGGTGCTCGACCACATGGCGTTCGACGGTCTGACCGACGCCTACGACCACGAGAGCATGGGCGCGTCGACCGAGCGGCTCAATCCGCGCTTCGAGGTGACGCGCGAGGCGCAGGACGCCGTGGCCGTGCGATCGCACCAGCGCGCGGCGGCGGCGCAGGCCGAGGGACGGTTCCGTGCCGAACTCGTGCCGGTGGTCGTCCCGCAGCGACGGGGCGACCCGCTCACCGTGTCCGCCGACGAGGGAGTCCGGCCGGGGACGACGATGGCCGCGCTGGCCGCGCTCCGACCGGCGTTCAGCGCCGACGGGACCATCACCGCGGGCAACTCGTCGCAGATCTCCGACGGCGCAGCCGCCGTCGTCATCACGCATCGCGCTCACGCCGATGAGAACGGCTGGCCGGTGCTGGCCGTGATCGGGGCGTCGGGACAGGTGGCGGGACCGGACAACTCGCTGCACGCGCAGCCGGCGCGTGCGATCGAGCGGGCCCTGCACAAGCAGGGCATCGGAGTGGCGGACCTCGACCTCGTCGAGATCAACGAGGCCTTCGGCGCCGTCGTCGCCCGCTCCCAGGCCGAGCTGGGCCTGTCGGACGACGTGGTCAATCCCGACGGCGGCGGTATCGCCCTGGGGCACCCGATCGGCGCGAGCGGGTGCCGGCTGGTCGTGCACGCGGTGCACGAGCTCGTCCGGCGCGGGTCGGGCACGGCGGCGGTCGGTCTGTGCGGCGGCGGCGGTCAGGGCGAGGCGCTCATCCTCGTCCGCTGACGCGGCGCGCCCTCGCGGCGCGCGGTCGCGTTACCCTGGTCCCACGCGCAGTCGCGCCTTCGTGGACGAGAGGAATCCAGATCGTGTGCTCACCGGTACGGTGCCAGAACTGCGGTAAGACGACGTGGCAGGGCTGCGGACTGCACGTCGACGAGGCTCTCGCGGGCGTCGCCGCCGCCGACCGCTGCACCTGCGCGCGCTGACGGGCGACGCCCTCCCGCGGTGATGCTCAGCGGCCGCGCACGCGTCGCCGCAGGAGGTCCTTCTCGTCGCCGGCCACCGGCGAGTCCGGGGCGATGAGTCCGCCGCGCGACGCGCGGTACGTGTCGACGATCGTCCCGATGGCGAGGGCGAAGGTGATCGCCCAGCTGAGCCACGCCAGCGCGGTGCGCCAGTTGAAGGGCGCGTCGTCGCGCGCAGAACGCAGCAGGGTGAGGCCACCGGTGACGGCGGAGATGATGCCGGTTCCGAACAGGTACTTGCGCATAGCACCACGCTACCGGGCGTGACAAGGACCGGCAGGGGGTTGCCAGGCGGTTGTTAGCCTGGCTATACGCCCCCCGAAAGGAACCCTGTGTCCGCAGCTGCCGATTTCGTGGTCGTCGCCAACCGTCTCCCCGTCGATCGCGGAGACGACGACGCGGACCCGTGGCGCCGGTCTCCGGGCGGGCTTGTGACCGCGCTCGAGCCCGTGGTGCGCAGCACCGGCGGTGCGTGGGTGGGCTGGGCCGGGCAGCCGGGTCTCGAGATCGAGCCGTTCGAGTTCGACGGCGTGCACCTGGTGCCGGTCGCGCTGTCGGCCGAGGACATCGCCCAGTACTACGAGGGGTTCTCGAACGACACCATCTGGCCGCTCTATCACGACGTCATCGCGGCGCCCACGTACCACCGGGCCTGGTGGGAGGCGTACGTGCGGGTCAATCGCCGATTCGCCGAGGCGGCCGCGGCGGCCGCGGGGGACGGGGCGACGGTGTGGGTGCACGACTACCAGCTGCAGCTCGTGCCCCGGATGCTCCGTGAGCTGCGGCCGGACCTCGTCATCGGCTACTTCCACCACATTCCGTTCCCCGCATACGGGATCTTCTCGCAGCTGCCGTGGCGCACCCAGGTGCTCGACGGCCTTCTCGGCGCGGACGTCATCGGCTTCCAGCGCGTCGCCGACGCCGGGAACTTCGCGCGCGCCGTGCGTCGCCGTTTCGGCTACGAGACCCGGGCGGGATCGATCCGCGTGCCCACCGACGGGGGACATCGCACCGCGGTCGCCAAGGCGTATCCGATCTCGATCGACACCGCTTCCTACGAGGAGCTCGCCCGCAGGCCCGAGATCCAGGCGCGTGCGGCGGAGATCCGAGAGGAGCTCGGCAACCCCGGCGCCGTGCTGCTCGGCGTGGACCGCCTCGACTACACCAAGGGGATCCGTCACCGGCTGAAGGCGGTCGGCGAGCTGTTCGACGAGGAGCGCCTCGGCGCCGGCGACGCGACGCTCGTGCAGGTGGCGAGCCCCAGCCGCGAGCGGGTCGCGGCCTACATGCAGCTGCGCGACGAGATCGAGCTCGCGGTGGGGCGCATCAACGGCGACCACGACACCATGGGGTTCACCGCGGTGCGCTACCTCCATCACTCCTACCCTCGCGAGGAGATGGTGGCGCTCTACCTCGCGGCCGACGTCATGCTGGTCACGGCGCTTCGCGACGGCATGAACCTCGTCGCGAAGGAGTACGTGGCCAGTCGCGTCGACGGCGGCGGCGTGCTCGTGCTGAGCGAGTTCGCGGGCGCCGCGGACGAGCTGACGCAGGCGGTCCGCGTGAACCCCCACGACATCGAAGGGCTCAAGGACGCCGTCATGACCGCCATCGAGATGCCCGCCGAGGAGCGTCGTCGCCGCATGCGCGCGCTGCGACGTCGCGTCCGCGACAATGACGTGGCGGCGTGGTCGGCCCGGTTCCTCGGCGACCTGCGCGCCGTGCGGGAGGGTCGCGCGTGAGCATCGACGAGCTGGCGCTCACGCCGCGGCTGCTGGTGGCGCTCGACTTCGACGGGACGCTCGCTCCGCTGGTCGATGAGCCCATGACCGCCCGCATGGTCCCCGCAGCCGCCGAAGCGGTCGCCGCGCTCGTCGCGGCGCCGCGGACGACGGTCGCCTTCGTCTCGGGCCGCACGCTCGACGACCTCCGCGTGATCGCCGAGCACGACGACCGGTCGCCGATCCTGCTGGCGGCGTCCCACGGGGCGCAGTGGTGGGATCCGTCCGGTGCGGTCGCCGCCGACCGCCGCGACTCCGACGCCGCCGACATCGCGCTGCGCGACGAGCTCCGTGCGGCCGCCGAGGACGTCGCCGGCGAGGTCGAGGGCGCATGGATCGAGCGCAAGGAGTTCGGGTTCGGGGTGCACACGCGCCTCGCAGATCCCGGCCGCGCCGGGGAGGTGCACGAGCGCGTGGACGCGCTGGTCGCCGCCCGTGCGCCGCGCTGGCGTCGCCGCGTCGGTCATTCGATCACCGAGTACGCCTTCCGCGACGAGGGGAAGGACTCCGCCGTCGCGCGCCTGCGCGCGCTCACCGAGGCGACCGGCGTCCTGTTCGCGGGCGACGACGTGACCGACGAGGACGCCCTGCGCAGCCTCGGCCCGGGCGACGTCGGGATCCGCGTCGGCGCGGGCGAGACGGCTGCGACGATGCGGGTGGCCGACGAGGCCGAACTGGCCGCCGTGCTGCTCGGACTGGCGCGCCGACGCGCGGCCGCGCGGGAATAGACTTCGAGAATGCCTTCGCCCGACAACACCATCGACATCAAACCCCGGAGCCGCGTCGTCACCGACGGCATCGAGGCGACGACCTCCCGCGGCATGCTGCGCGCCGTCGGCATGGGCGACGAGGACTGGGACAAGCCCCAGATCGGCATCGCCTCGAGCTGGAACGAGATCACCCCGTGCAACCTGAGCCTCGACCGGCTCGCGCAGGGCGCCAAGGAAGGCGTCCACGCCGGCGGCGGGTACCCGCTCCAGTTCGGCACGATCTCGGTCTCCGACGGCATCTCGATGGGGCACGAGGGCATGCACTTCTCGCTCGTCTCGCGCGAAGTGATCGCCGACTCCGTCGAGACGGTGATCATGGCCTCGCGCCTCGACGGATCGGTGCTCCTGGCCGGCTGCGACAAGTCGATCCCCGGCATGCTCATGGCCTCGGCGCGGCTGGACCTGTCGAGCGTCTTCCTCTACGCCGGATCGATCGCTCCCGGCTGGGTCAAGCTGTCCGACGGCACCGAGAAGGACGTCACCATCATCGACTCCTTCGAGGCGGTCGGGGCATGCCTGGCCGGCAAGATGAGCGAGGCCGACCTCAAGCGGATCGAGTGCGCCATCGCGCCCGGCGAGGGTGCCTGCGGCGGCATGTACACCGCGAACACGATGGCCTCCGTCGCCGAGGCCCTCGGGCTCAGCCTGCCCGGATCGGCGGCGCCGCCGTCGGCCGACCGCCGCCGCGACTACTACGCCCACCGCTCCGGCGAGGCGGTCGTGAACCTGCTCCGCCAGGGCATCACGACCCGCGACATCCTCACGAAGGAGGCCTTCGAGAACGCGATCGCGCTGGCGATGGCCCTCGGCGGCTCCACCAACGTCGTGCTCCACCTCCTCGCGATCGCACGCGAGGCCGAGGTCGAGCTCAGCCTCCACGACTTCAACCGCATCGGCGACAAGGTGCCGCACGTGGCCGACATGAAGCCGTTCGGCAAGTACGTCATGAACGACGTCGACCGTCACGGCGGGATCCCGGTCATCATGAAGGCGATGCTCGACGAGGGCCTGCTCCACGGCGACGCGCTCACCGTGACCGGCAAGACGCTCGCCGAGAACCTCGCCGAACTCGATCCCGACCCGATCGACGGCACCGTCATCCACACGTTCGACGATCCGATCCACGCAACGGGCGGCATCACGATCCTCCACGGCACCATGGCGCCCGAGGGCGCGGTCGTGAAGACGGCCGGCTTCGACGCCGCGGTGTTCGAGGGCCCGGCCCGCGTGTTCGAGCGCGAGCGCGCCGCGATGGACGCCCTCGAAGCCGGAGAGATCGTCGCGGGCGACGTCGTGGTCATCCGCTACGAGGGCCCCAAGGGCGGACCCGGCATGCGCGAGATGCTCGCCATCACCGCCGCCATCAAGGGCGCGGGGCTCGGAAAAGATGTACTACTCTTGACGGACGGCAGATTCTCAGGCGGCACAACCGGCCTGTGCATCGGCCACATAGCACCCGAAGCGGTGGACGCTGGTCCCATCGCCTTCGTGCGCGATGGTGATCTGATACGGGTCGATATCGCGGCTCGCACTCTCGACCTACTCGTCGACGAGGCTGAGCTGAGCTCCCGCCGGGACGGCTGGGAGCCCCTTCCTCCGCGCTATACCCGTGGCGTCCTGGCCAAGTACTCGAAGCTCGTGCGCTCCGCTGCGGAGGGCGCGACGACAGGCTGAGGCCTTCCCGACTGCGTCATCTCCACCATTCGAGGTCCACTCATGTCATCCGACACATCTGCGGCCGTTCCCCGGCCGCCCGCCCGCGGATCCTCCGCCCCCGTGCTGACGGGAGCAGAGGCCGTCGTCCGTTCGCTCGAGCTGCTGGGGGTGACCGACGTCTTCGGTCTTCCCGGCGGCGCGATCCTCCCCGTCTACGACCCGCTCATGGACTCCTCGGCGCTGCGTCACGTGCTGGTGCGCCACGAGCAGGGCGCCGGTCATGCGGCCGAGGGCTATGCCGCCGCATCGAACAAGGTGGGCGTCGCGATCGCCACGAGCGGCCCCGGTGCCACCAACTTGGTGACGGCGATCGCCGACGCGTACATGGACTCCGTGCCGATCGTCTGCATCACCGGACAGGTCTTCTCGAACCTCATGGGAACGGACGCGTTCCAGGAGGCGGACATCGTGGGCATCACGATGCCGATCACGAAGCACTCGTTCCTGGTCAAGGACGCCGCCGACATCCCGGGCGCCATCGCGGCGGCCTACGAGATCGCCGGCACGGGGCGCCCGGGCCCGGTCCTCGTGGACATCACGAAGGACGCGCAGCAGGCCGAAGCGCCCTTCGTCTGGCCGCCGAAGATCGACCTCCCCGGCTACCGGCCCGTGACCAAGGCCCACGGCAAGCAGATCCAGGCCGCAGCCCAGCTGCTGGCGGGCGCGAGCAAGCCCGTGCTGTACGTCGGCGGCGGCGTCATCCGCTCCCAGGCGTCGGCCGAGCTGCTGGCGCTGGCCGAGGCGACCGGGGCGCCCGTCGTGACGACGCTCATGGCACGCGGCGCCTTCCCCGACTCCCACGCCCAGCACCTGGGCATGCCGGGCATGCACGGCACCGTGCCCGCGGTGCTGGCCCTGCAGGAGGCCGACCTCCTGGTGTCACTCGGCGCGCGGTTCGACGACCGGGTGACCGGCAAGGCGGCGCTGTTCGCGCCGAACGCCAAGGTGGTGCACGTCGACATCGACCCCGCGGAGATCTCCAAGATCCGCAGCGCCGACGTCCCGATCGTGGGCGACCTGCGCGACGTGCTCGTCGACCTCGGCGCCGCGTTCCAGGCGGTCACCGGCGGCGCGCGGCCCGACATCACGGACTGGTGGGCGTTCCTCGACGGACTCCGCGACGAGTTCCCGCTCGGCTACGCCCAGCCCACCGACGGACTGCTGTCGCCCCAGTACGTGATCTCCCGCATCGGCGAGCTCACCGGCCCGGAGGGCGTCTACGCCGCCGGGGTCGGACAGCACCAGATGTGGGCGGCGCAGTTCATCAAGTACGAGCGGCCCAACGCCTGGCTGAACTCGGGCGGCGCCGGCACGATGGGCTACTCGGTCCCCGCCGCGATGGGCGCGAAGGTCGCCGAACCCGACCGGGTGGTGTGGGCGATCGACGGCGACGGCTGCTTCCAGATGACCAATCAGGAGCTCGCCACCTGCGTCATCAACAACATCCCGATCAAGGTCGCGATCATCAACAACTCGTCGCTGGGCATGGTGCGGCAGTGGCAGACCCTGTTCTACAACGGGCGCTACTCCAACACCGACCTCAACACGGGGCACGACACCATCCGCATCCCCGACTTCGTCAAGCTCGCCGAGGCCTACGGCTGCATGGCGCTGCGCGTGGAGAAGGAAGAGGACGTGGACGCCGCGATCCGCACGGCGCTGGAGACGAACGACCGCCCCGTGGTCATCGACTTCGTCGTCAGCGCCGACGCCATGGTGTGGCCGATGGTCCCGCAGGGCGTGAGCAACAGCTACATCCAGTACGCCCGCGACCACGCGCCGAAGTTCGACGAGGAGGCCTGAGATGAGTCGTCATGTCCTGAGTCTCCTCGTGGAGAACAAGCCGGGTCTGCTCACGCGCGTCGCCGGCCTGTTCGCGCGCCGCGGCTTCAACATCGAGTCGCTCGCGGTGGGCGTCACCGAAGTGCCGGGCCTGTCCCGCATCACGGTGGTCGTCGACGTCGAGGAGCTGCCGCTGGAGCAGGTGACCAAGCAGCTGAACAAGCTCATCAACGTCATCAAGATCGTCGAGCTCGACCCGAGCGCGTCGGTGCAGCGCGAGCACATGCTCATCAAGGTGCGCGCCGACAATCAGACCCGGTCGAACGTGATCGAGGTGGTGAACCTCTTCCGCGCGTCGATCGTCGACTACGCGACCGATGCCCTGGTGGTCGAGGTCACCGGCGATCGCGGCAAGATCGAGGCGATCCTGCGCGCGCTCGAGCCGTTCGGCATCAAGGAGCTGGCCCAGTCCGGTCTCCTCGCCATCGGCCGCGGCGGCAAGTCAATCACCGAGCGCGTCCTACGCGGCTAGACCCTTTCGCTTCGCGCTCACCGGTCGTTGAGCGGGCGAAGCGAGACGAAACGCAACGACCGACCTATCAAGGAGAAAGAATCCATGGCTGAGATCTTCTACGACTCGGACGCCGACCTCTCGATCATCCAGGGCAAGAAGGTGGCCATCGTCGGCTACGGGTCGCAGGGCCACGCGCACGCGCTGAACCTCCGCGACTCCGGTGTCGAGGTCGCCATCGCCCTGAAGGAGGGCTCGAAGTCCGCGCCGAAGGCGCAGGAGGAGGGCTTCGAGGTCAAGTCCGTCGCCGACGCGACCCAGTGGGCCGACCTCATCATGATCCTCGCGCCCGATCAGCACCAGCGGGGGATCTTCAGCGAGAGCATCGCGCCGAACCTCACCGCCGGCAAGACCCTCGCCTTCGCGCACGGCTTCAACGTCCGCTTCGGCTACATCGAGACCCCCGACGGCGTCGACGTGATCCTCGTCGCGCCCAAGGCTCCCGGCCACACCGTGCGCCGCGAGTTCGTCGCCGGCCGCGGCATCCCCGACATCATCGCCGTCGAGAAGGACGCGTCGGGCACGGCCTGGCAGACGGCCCTCTCGTACGCGAAGGCGATCGGCGGCACCCGCGCGGGCGTCATCAAGACCACCTTCACGGAGGAGACCGAGACCGATCTGTTCGGCGAGCAGGCGGTGCTGTGCGGCGGCGTCTCGCAGCTGGTCCAGTACGGCTTCGAGACCCTCACCGAGGCGGGCTACCAGCCGCAGATCGCCTACTTCGAGGTGCTGCACGAGCTCAAGCTCATCGTCGACCTCATGTGGGAGGGCGGCATCGCCAAGCAGCGCTGGTCGGTGTCCGACACCGCCGAGTACGGCGACTACGTGTCGGGTCCCCGCGTGATCGATCCCCACGTCAAGGAGAACATGCAGGGCGTGCTGGCCGACATCCAGTCGGGGGCCTTCGCGGAGCGCTTCATCTCCGACCAGGACGCCGGGGCGCCCGAGTTCCAGGAGCTCCGCGCCAAGGGCGCCGCGCACCCGATCGAGGCGGTCGGCAAGGAGCTGCGCGCGCTGTTCGCGTGGAAGCAGCAGGACGCCGACTACGTCGAGGGCTCGGCCGCCCGCTGACGGACGGCGCGTCGCGACGACGGCGCGCATCAGGCACTCGGCGCACCCGCTGAGCCGGCTTCACGCAAGCCAGGAGAGCCCGGCCCCTACGAGGGGTCGGGCTCTTCGCCTTCACTATCGTGGGAGCATGAGCCGCTCCGTCGCCGTCGAGATCGCCGTTCAGGACGTGGCCGGGGCGCGCGGCGCCCTGGCGTCCGGTGCCACCCGGCTCGAGCTCTGCCAGGCGCTGGCCGTCGGGGGTCTCACCCCGTCGCTCGGACTCCTCGAGGCGGTGCTGGAGGCGGTGGACCCCGCGGCGGTGAACGTCCTCGTGCGACCGCGCGGCGGCGGCTTCGTGTACTCGGACGAGGAGATCGGGCTGGTCGCCGCCGACATCCGCGCGTGCGTCTCCCGCGGGGCGGGCGGCGTGGTCGTCGGGGCGCTCACGCCGGGAGGGCGCGCCGATGTGTCCGCGCTGGCACGCTGGCGCGAGGCGGCCGGCGAGGCCGCGCTCGTCTTCCATCGGGCGATCGATGCGGCAGATGATCCGCTGGCCGTGCTGAGCGACCTCCGCGGGGCCGGCGTGGACCGCGTGCTCACCTCCGGCGGTGCCGCGCGCTCGGTCGACGGCGTGGCGGCGCTCGCCTCACTGGTCGCCGCGTCGGACGGGATCGAGATCATGGCCGGTGGCGGCGTGCGCCCCGCCGACATCGGCGCTCTCGTCGCGTGCGGCGTCGACGCGGTGCACCTGTCGGCGCGCGCGGTGGGCGGGGCAGGTGCGCCGTCCGGGCCCGGAGGCGGAGCCGACGGTCACGACATCACCGATCTCGCGGTGGTCGGCGCCGCGGTGCGTGCCGCTGCGGCAGCCGTCGCGGCCGCGGACACGCCCGGTACGCTGAAGGCGTGAGCCGCGACGACGATGCCCTCTCCTGGGAGGGCGACGAGGACCCGACGCTCGACGTGGGAACCGCCCGGCGCGCGCCGGAGCGCGTCGCACCCGACCCCGCCGCCCCGGTGCTCCCCGACGGCTACACCGCCGTGGGCCGGGGGAGCGGCGAGGTCGTCCGACCCGAAGAGGCCGCCGCCGACGACGCCCAGGTCGACGCGGCGCAGATCGGGAACGTCGCGCTGGTCGCCCTCGGCATCCTGGGCGGGGTGTACCTGCTCTACACGATCGGCTGGATCATCGGCGGCCTGCGCCTCCAGGTCATCGCCCCGGCCCTGCTGGTGAGCCCCGTCGCCTACGTGCCCGCCTTCTGGCTCGCCGTGCTCGCTCCGTTCCTCTGGTTCTCGACGACCCTCCTGCTCACGCGGGGTCGTCCGACGTGGCACCGGTTCGCGTGGCTCGCCGCCGGCGCGGTGCTCCTCGTGCCCTGGCCGTTCATCATGATCGGAGTGGTCGGACAATGAGCGCCTCCTCCGCTTCTGCCTCCCGAGCGATGCCGACGTGGCTCGTCGCCACCGTCGCGGGGGCCTTCGGCCTGTTCTACGCCTACGCGGTGTGGAACGCGGTCTCCTTCCTGGTCCAGCAGGCGTCGGGACCGCTCGGCCTCAACGGGCTGGGGTGGGGGCTCCTGTTGTTCGCCGCCGTGTTCCCGATCCTCGTCTTCGCCGGTGCGCTGGCGCTGGGGATGCGGCGCCGAGTGGGGGAGTTCGCCCTGCTGCTGCTCGCCGGGATCGCGCTCGTGGCCGTCTTCTGGCTCAACGTGGTGGCCTATGCGCTGTCCAGCGGGGGAACGCTCCTCGGAAGCTGACGTCATGCGGTCGGTGGCCCCCCGCCGCGAGCGCTAGGCTGGTCAGGCCACGCCCCGACGGTGTGCGGCGAGGCATTCCATCACCGCTCCTCGCTCCCGCGACGCCCCTGAAGGTTGCCCAGCGTGTCCAAGCCCGTCGTGCTCATCGCCGAAGAACTCTCACCCGCCACGATCGACGCCCTCGGCCCGGACTTCGAGATCCGCCACGTCGACGGTGCAGACCGCGCAGCGCTCCTTCCGGCGCTGGCCGACGCGCACGCGGTGCTCATCCGCTCGGCGACGAAGATGGACGCCGAAGCCATCGCGGCCGCTCCGGTGCTGAAGGTCATCGCCCGCGCGGGCGTCGGCCTCGACAACGTCGACATCAAGGCCGCGACCACCGCCGGTGTCATGGTGGTGAACGCCCCGACGTCGAACATCATCTCGGCGGCCGAGCTCACCGTCGCGCACATCCTCGGCCTTGCCCGCCGCATCCCCGCGGCGCACGCGTCGCTGTCGGCCGGACAGTGGAAGCGCAGCGCCTACACCGGCGTCGAGCTGTTCGAGAAGACGCTCGGCATCATCGGCCTCGGCCGGATCGGCGCGCTGATCGCCGCCCGCCTCCAGGCCTTCGGCATGAACGTCGTCGCGTACGACCCCTATGTCACAAGCGCACGCGCCCAGCAGCTCGGCGTGCAGCTGCTCACCCTCGACGAGCTCCTCGAGCAGAGCGACTTCGTCACGATCCACATGCCCAAGACACCCGAGACCACCGGGATGATCTCCACCGACCAGTTCCGTCGCATGAAGCCGTCGGCGTACGTGGTCAACGTCGCCCGCGGCGGCCTCATCGACGAGGTCGCGCTGCACGCCGCCCTGACGACCGGTGAGATCGCCGGCGCCGGCCTCGACGTCTTCAGCTCGGAGCCGCCGGCGCAAGACGGGCCGGCCTTCCCGCTGCTGGAACTCCCGAACGTGCTCGTCACCCCGCACCTGGGCGCCTCGACCGATGAGGCGCAGGAGAAGGCCGGCGTCTCGGTCGCCAAGTCGGTGCGACTCGCCCTGGGCGGAGAGCTCGTGCCCGACGCGGTGAACGTCGCCGGCGGCATCATCGACCCCTACGTGCGCCCGGGCATCCCGCTCGTCGAGAAGCTCGGCCAGATCTTCTCCGCGCTCGCGCACTCGCCCCTCACCAGCCTCGACGTCGAGGTGCACGGCGAACTCAGCCAGTACGACGTGAAGGTGCTCAAGCTCGCCGCGCTCAAGGGCGTCTTCACGAACGTCGTCAGCGAGACGGTCTCGTACGTCAACGCGCCGCTGCTCGCCGAGCAGCGCGGCATCGAGGCGCGCCTGCTCGTCGACGACCAGTCCGAGGAGTACCGCAACGTCATCACGCTGCGCGGTGCGCTCTCCGACGGGTCGCAGCTGTCGGTTTCGGGCACGCTGACGGGCACGAAGCAGACCGAGAAGCTCGTCGGCATCAACGGCTACGCGCTCGAGCTGCCGATCGAGAAGCATCACATCGTGATGCTCTACACCGATCGCCCGGGCATCGTGGCCGTGTACGGCCAGAAGTTCGGCGAGGCGGGCATCAACATCGCGGGGATGCAGATCGCGCGCACGCAGGCGGGCGGCCAGGCGCTCTCGGTGCTCACGGTCGACTCGCCCGTGGCCGACGAGCTCCTCGACGAGGTGCGCTCGGCGATCCACGCCGACCTCTTCCGGCAGATCGAGATCACCGAGTCCTGACCCGCGCTCGTCACCGCCGGAGCCCCGCCGGCGCGCCCTTCAGGCGCGTGTCGCGCGTTCGACGAGTGCGATGAGGGCGTCCATGTCGGCGCCCTGGGGAACCGGGCCGGGGACCGCGCCCTGGTCGAGGCTGTTGTTGAAGTAGAGGCCGTCGCTGACGAGCAGCACAAGCTGGAGCGCGGTCTCGTCGCGGGTGTGCGGCCGCAGCGCGTCCTCCCACTGCTGGCGGACGCGCCGGAGCGCGTGGGCGGCGTCGACGCTGCCGCCCTGCGCCAGCTTCGACCCGGCGATGAGCGCGCGGTCGACGGGGGAGTCGTTCATCACCGACGTCCGCACGAACGCCGCGACGAGGCCCGCGGGATCGGCCCGCATCTCCTCGACGTCGTCGCGGACGAGCGCCTCCATGCGCTCCAGCAGCGCGGACTCCAGTGCCTCCTTCGAGGCGTAGTGATAGAGGAGACCGCCCTTGGAAACTCCGGCGGCGCGCGCGGTGGCATCCATCGTGGCCGCGCGCTCGCCCTCGGCGATGAGGAGCGCCTCGAAGGCGTCGAGGACGCTCTCTCGGGCGCGGGGCGGGCGGCTCATGGTTCCGATCGTATCGACGCGACAGGACGTGACCTGATACTATACCGGCTGGACGGTATAGAAAATGACGCTGACAGAAGAGATCACCCTGGCCGACGCGGCGGGACGACGGGTCGGCTGGCGCGGCTGGGCGGCCCTGGTCGTCCTCATGCTCCCCGTGCTGCTCGTCTCGGTCGACAACACCGTGCTGAGCTTCGCCCTGCCCGACATCGCCCTCGACCTGGCCCCCACGAGCACCCAGCAGCTGTGGATCATCGACGCGTACCCCCTCGTGCTCGCCGGGCTGCTGGTCACCATGGGCACGCTCGGCGACCGGTTCGGCCGGCGACGGATGCTTCTCATCGGGGCGGTCGGCTTCGCGGCGGTCTCGGTCCTCGCCGCGTTCGCGCCGTCGGCCGCGCTGCTGATCGCCGCCCGGGCGGGGATGGGCGTGTTCGGCGCGATGCTCATGCCGTCGACGCTCTCGCTGCTGCGCAGCATCTTCACCCACCGCGACCAGCGGCGCCTCGCGATCGCCGTCTGGGCGTCGATGTTCTCCGCCGGCGCCGCCCTCGGGCCGATCGTCGGCGGGATCCTGCTCGAGCACTTCGCCTGGGGCTCGGTCTTCCTGATGTCGGTGCCCGTGCTCGTGCCGCTGCTGATCCTCGCGCCGATCCTCGTCCCCGAGAGCCGCGACCCCGACCCGGGCCGCATCGATCCGCTGAGCATCGCCTACTCGATGCTGACGATGGTCCCGGTCGTCTACGCGATCAAGGAGCTCGCGGTGCACGGGCCGGGCTGGCTGCCGGTGGGGCTCACCGCGCTCGGAGCGGCGTTCGGCGTGCTGTTCGTCCGGCGTCAGCTCGCCGCACCGGCGCCGATGCTCGACATGCGCCTCTTCGCGCGGGGGGCCTTCAGCGGTGCGCTGCTGGTGAACCTCCTCAGCGTGATCGCACTCGTGGGCTTCCTCTACTTCGTCGCCCAGCACCTGCAGCTGATCGTGGGACTCACGCCGATGCAGGCGGGCTTCGCGCTCGTGCCCGGGATGCTGGCGATGATCGTGGCCGGGCTGCTCGTCGTGCCGGTCGCCCGCCGTGCCGCGCCGCGGATCGTGGTGCCGGTGGCGCTGGGATTCTCCGTCACCGCCTACCTGCTGGTGCCGATCGCCGTGGGCGACGGCGCGCTGGGGATGCTCGTCGGCGCCTTCACCCTCCTCGGCGTCGGCATCGGTGCGGCGGAGACCGTCTCCAACGACCTCATCCTCGCGAGCGCACCGCCCGCCAAGGCGGGCGCCGCCAGCGCGGTGTCCGAGACGGCCTATGAGCTCGGCGCCGTGCTCGGCACCGCTGTCCTCGGCGGGATCCTGACGGCCGCCTACCGTGCGGGCATCGTGATCCCCGCCGGCGTGGACGCGGCGGCGGCCGACGCGGCCCGCGAGACCCTCGCGGGCGCCGTGGCCGCCTCGGCGACGCTCGATCCGGCCACCGGCGAGGCGCTGCGTCTCGCCGCGGCGCACGCCTTCGACGCGGGCGTCGGCATCACCGCCGTGATCGGGGCCGTGCTCGTCGGCGTGGCGGCGGTGATCGCGGCCACTACGCTGGGAGGCACCCGCACCGCGCCGGCCCTGCACTGAGCGCCTCCCGGCGGGATCGCCCAGCACGAGGAGAGCAATGTCGCGCGCGACCACCGATCGGACCTACCGCCTGGCCGTGATCCCGGGCGACGGGATCGGCCCCGAGGTCATCGCCGAGGCGGAGAAGGTGCTCGATGCCGTCACGGCCACGGCGGGGATCGCCTTCGAGAAGACGCGGTTCTCGCTCGGCGCCGCTCGCTACCTCGAGACCGGCGACACGCTGACCGACGAAGACCTGGCGGCCATCGCGGGTCACGATGCGATCCTGCTCGGCGCGGTCGGCGGGGTGCCGGGCGACCCGCGTCTCGCGCACGCGAACATCGAGCGCGGTCTCCTGCTGAAGCTCCGCTTCGCGCTGGACCACTACGTCAACCTGCGGCCGTCGAAGCTGTACCCGGGTGTCCCCGGGCCGCTGAGCGCCCCGGGCGACATCGACTTCGTGGTGGTGCGAGAGGGCACCGAGGGCCCGTACGTCGGCAACGGCGGCTCGATCCGCACCGGCACCCCTCACGAGGTCGCCAACGAGACGAGCGTCAACACCGCCTACGGCATCGAGCGCGTCGTCCGGTTCGCCTTCTCCCAGGCGCAGCGCCGCCGCGGCAGGCTCACCCTCGTGCACAAGACCAACGTCCTCGTCCATGCGGGCGGGATGTGGAAGCGGATCGTCGATGCCGTGGCATCGGAGCACCCCGACGTCGCCGTAGACTATCTGCACGTCGACGCGGCGACGATCTTCCTGGTCACGAACCCGGGCCGCTTCGACGTGATCGTCACCGACAACCTCTTCGGCGACATCCTCACCGACTTGGCCGGCGCCGTCACCGGAGGCATCGGTCTCGCCGCATCGGGGAACATCAACCCCGACGGCGCGTTCCCCTCGATGTTCGAGCCCGTGCACGGCTCGGCGCCGGACATCGCAGGCCAGCAGAAGGCCGACCCCACGGCGGCCATCCTCTCCACGGCGCTGCTGCTCGATCACCTCGGGCTCGGCGACCAGGCCCGGCGCGTCACCCGCGCGGTCGAGGAGGACATCGCCGCGCGGGGCGCCACCGCCCGCACGACCGCGCAGATCGGCGACGCGATCGTCGCACGACTCCAGGCGTAACCTGGAGTCGCGCTCCGCATCCGTCGACGCCGCGCATGGAACAGGACAGATCATGACCCTCATCGACCCCGAGACCACGACCGCCCCGCTGGCGTTCGCCGTCACCCGCAACCTCGCCGCCAAGTCGGCCGCCGAGCGCGAGGAGCTCCTGCGCGATCCGGTCTTCGGCACGACCTTCACCGACCACATGGTCGACATCTGCTGGTCGGCGCGAGGCGGCTGGCACCGGCCGCGCGTGCAGCCGTACGGCCCGATCTCGCTCGACCCGGCTGCCGCCGTGCTCCACTACGGCCAGGAGATCTTCGAGGGCATCAAGGCCTATCGTCACGCCGACGGCTCGATCCACACCTTCCGGCCCGACCAGAACGGCGCCCGACTCCAGCGCAGCGCGCGCCGGCTGGCCCTTCCGGAGCTTCCGGTCGAGTACTTCATCCAGTCGATCCGCGAGCTCATCGCCGTCGACGGCGACTGGGTGCCCTCCGGCGCGGACCAGAGCCTCTACCTGCGTCCGTTCATGTTCGCCAAGGAGGCCTTCCTCGGCGTGCGACCGGCCGCCAAGGTCGCCTACTACCTCATCGCCAGCCCCGTCGCCGCGTACTTCAAGGGCGGCGCCAAGCCGGTGTCGATCTGGCTGAGCGAGGACTACTCGCGCGCCGGCAAGGGCGGTACGGGAGCCGCCAAGACCGGCGGCAACTACGCGGCCAGCCTCCTGCCGCAGGCCCAGGCGTACGAGCAGGGCTGCGACCAGGTGGTCTTCCTCGATCAGGACGGCAACGTCGAGGAGCTCGGCGGCATGAACATCGTGTTCGTCTACAAGGACGGCACCATCGTCACCCCGCAGTCGGACTCGATCCTCGAGGGGATCACCCGCGACTCGCTCCTGCAGCTGGCGCGTGACCGCGGGCACACCGTGGAGCAGCGGAGCGTGTCGCTGCAGGAGTGGCGCGACGGCGTCGCCTCCGGCGACATCGTCGAGGTCTTCGCGTGCGGCACCGCCGCCGTCGTCGCCCCGATCGGGACGCTGAAGGCCCAGGGCTTCGAGGACACGCAGCCCGTGGGCTCGCTCGCGCTGGAGCTGCGTCAGCACCTCACCGACATCCAGTACGGCCGGGCAGAGGACACGCACGGCTGGCTCCTCCGCCTCGACGACGCCGAGTCCGCCCGATGAAGGTCGCGCGCTTCCGTCACGACGAGGTCATCCGCTTCGGGATCGTCGACGGCGCGGACCTCGTGGTGCTCGCCGGTGATCCGCTGTTCGCCGGGTTCGACACGACGGGAGAGCGGGTGCCGCTCGCCGACGCCGTGCTGCTTGCCCCCGTGATCCCTCGCTCCAAGGTCGTCTGCGTAGGCAAGAACTATCGCGACCACGCCGCGGAGATGGGGGGCGAGGCACCGGCCGAGCCGCTGCTGTTCCTCAAGCCCAACACGTCCGTGATCGGGCCGGGCGATGTCATCGTGCGTCCCCGCCAGTCCGAGCGCACCGACTTCGAGGGAGAGCTCGCCGTCGTCATCGGCCGGGTCGCGAAGGACGTTTCCGCGGAGAAGGCCGACGAGTACGTCTTCGGCTACACGGTGGCCAACGACGTCACCGCGCGCGACCTGCAGCGCTCCGACGGGCAGTGGTCGCGGGCGAAGGGCTTCGACACGTTCTGCCCGCTCGGCCCGGTCATCGAGACCGAGTTCGACCTCGACGGCGGGGCGAGGATCGTCTCGCGCGTCAACGGCGAGGTGCGTCAGGACGGCCCGATCAGCGACATGGTCCACTCCGTCGCCGACATCGTCGCCTACGCGTCGGCGGCCTTCACGCTCCTTCCGGGCGACGTGATCCTCACCGGCACACCCGCCGGCATCGGGCCGTTCGTCGCCGGCGACACCGTCGAGGTCGAGATCACGGGCATCGGCGTGCTGCGCAACACTGCGCGCGATGCCTGAGGCGCGGACCGACGAGCTCGTCGCGCTCTCGCCCGACGACGTCGCCGCCATCCAGCGCCGGACGGTCCGCGTGCTCGCGGCCGGACAGGTGCTCGGCGGCATCGCCTTCGGCGCCACGGTGTCCCTCGGTGCGCTCCTGGCCGCGGACATCTCGGGGCAGGCCTCGCTGTCGGGACTCGCGACCGCCTCGGTGACGCTCGGCGCCGCGCTGTGCGCGATCCCGCTCGCGCGTCTGGCGGCACGCACCGGCCGCCGTCGCGCCCTCACCCTCGGGAACCTGTTCGCGCTCGTCGGAATCGCGGTGGTCATCGCCGCCGCCGCGGCGCGCGTGTTCCCGCTGCTGCTGCTCGGCGTGATCCTCATCGGCGCCGGCAACGCGGGCAACCTGCAGTCGCGCTTCGCCGCGACCGACCTCGCCCCGACCACGCGGCGGGCGCGCGACCTCGGCACGGTCGTGTGGGCGACCACGGTCGGAGGCGTGGTCGGCCCGTTGCTCCTGACCCCCGGAGAGGCGGTCGGGCAGGCGATCGGGATGCCTCCGCTGACGGGTGCGTACGCGTTCTCGATCGTGGCGCAGCTGTGCGCGTTCGTGCTCTACGTCGTCGCGCTCCGGCCCGACCCGCTCCTCACGGCGCAGCGGGTGGCGCGGGGCGGCGGAGCGGCGGCGGGGACCCTGATCGACGTCGACCGCCCGCGCGTCGCCCGGTACGCCGTTTTCGCGGTGACGGGCTCGCACGTGGTGATGGCCTCCGTCATGGCCATGACCCCGGTGCACCTCGCCCATCTCGCCCCCGGAGAGGTGACGCTCGTCGTCGGGGTCACCATCGCGCTCCACGTCTTCGGCATGTACGGCCTCTCTCCGGTGTTCGGCTTCCTCGCCGACCGGACCGGGCGCATCCGGGTGATCCTGCTCGGTCAGGCGCTCCTCGCCGCCGCGCTCGTCGTCGCGGCCGTGTCGCCGGAGGATCAGTGGGCCGTGCTCGTGGCGCTGCTCCTCCTCGGCCTCGGCTGGAGCGCGGCGACGGTCGCCGGCGCGGCCCTGCTCACCGAGAGCACCGAGACGGCGCGCCGACCTCGCCGCCAGGGGCTCAGCGACACGATCATGACGCTCAGCGCCGCTGCGGGCGCGGTGCTCGCCGGCGTGGTGCTGAGCTGGATCGGCTACGGCGGCCTGGCGCTGACGGCGCTCGCGATCGTCGTCGCGGTGACGGTGCTGTCGCCGTTCGCCCGGCGCTGACCGGCCGTCAGCGGCCGAGAGCGCGGGCCGCGCGATCGACGTCGTCCTCGTCGTTGAAGATGTGGAAGGCGAGGCGGGCACGGCCGTTTCGGCCCGAGGCCGCGATCCCGGCGGCCGTCAGTCGCGCGAGATCGTCTCCGTCGGCGTCCGGCCAGCTCACGATCGCGCTCGGGCGGGCCGACGGCGCGGCGGGACGGTCGCAGCGCTCACGGAAGGCGGCGGCGAGGGCCGTCGTGTGCGACGCGATCGCCGGCATGTGCGCGTCGGCGAAGGCCCGGAGTGCGGGCTCCGCACCGAGGAACGCCTGCCACGCGGGGGACACGTCGAAGCGCCGCGCGTCCTCCGCGAGCACAGCGTTTCCGCCGTAGCACGATGCCCACGGGTCATGGCCTGCATACCAGCCCGCGTGGATCGGCCGGACGGTCTGTGCGTACTCCGCCGAGATCGCGAGGAACGCCACGCCGCGCGGGGCGCAGAGCCACTTGTAGGCGTGGCAGACGACGGCGTCGAAGAGCTCGCCGGCCACCGGCATCCATCCCGCGGCCTGCGTGACGTCGCAGAGCGTGCGCGCACCGTGCGCCCGGGCCGCGGCGGCGATCGCCGCTCCGTCGGCGACGGTCCCGCAGGCGGACTGCACGAGCGAGAAGACGACCAGATCCGTCTTCGGCCCGACGGCGTCCGCCAGGTCGGACAGCGGGGCGGTGCGCACGGTGATCCCTCGGCCGGCGTGCACGAACGGCAGCACGATCGAGGAGAACTCGTCGGCCGCGCAGAGCACCTCGGCCCCGTCGGGGAGCGACGCGGCGAGCAGGCCGGCCATGACCGAGGTCTGCGATCCGATCGCGACGCGTTCCGCCGCCACTCCGAGCAGCCGCGCCGCGTAGGACCGGCTCGCCTCGGCGGCGCGCGTGTACCTCCCGAGGTCGGGCCACCGGACGAGGTCGGCGGCGATCGCCGCCCGGGTCGAGACCATGGGCAGTCCCGCGGTGCACGCAGCCAGATAGCCCGCGCCGTCGGTGAACTCGGCGCGAAGGGCGGCCGAGGCGGAAGGGGTGGTGCCGAGCAGGGTGGCGGGCATGGCATCCACTTTCGCGGGCGAGCACTCATTCGTCTACGGCAGGTGTTGCATCATTCACATGATGAATGGTTATGTATCTGGGTGACCGACGATGCAGCCGACTTCGACATCCACGCAGTGCGCATCGCCAAGGCGGTGGCCGACGCGGGGTCGCTGACAGGCGCAGCGAAGCTCCTCGGATATAGCCAGCCCGCCATCAGCCAGCAGGTGCGCCGCCTCGAGGCCCGCCTCGGGCTCCCGATCGTCGAGCGGGTCGGCAGGCGCGTGCGCCTGACGCAGGCGGGCCGCGTCCTCGCCCGCCACGCGCCGGCGGTGACGACCGCGCTCGATGCGGCCGCGGGGGAGCTCGCCGCGCTGCGCGGGCTGCGCGCCGCGACTGTGCGGCTGGTCGGGTTCCCGTCCGCCACGCCGACGATCCTGCCCCGGGTGCTCGCGCGGATCGCGGAGGCCGAGCCCGGGATCACGGTCACCTATGTCGAGGCCGAGCCGCCCGAGGCGGTCGCCGCCGTCCGCGAGGACCGCGCGGACATCGCGCTCACCTTCGCCTACCCCGGCGACCGCGCCGACCCCCATCGCGAGAGCGCCCGCGGTCTCGCCGTCCGCCGGGTGGGACGGGACGATCTGCTCGTCGTGCTCCCCGCCGGTCACCCCGCCGCCGGGGGAGCGGTCGTCGATGCGGCCGCTCTGGCCGACGAGAACTGGATCGCGGGATGTCCGCGGTGCCGCGGCCACCTCCTGGAGCTCTGCGAGCGCGCCGGGTTCACCCCGCGCATCGGTTTCGAGACCGACAACGTCGTGGCGGTGGAGGGCCTGGTCGCCCAGGGGATCGGGGTGGCGATGCTCCCGTCGCTGGGCGTCGCATCGTTCCCCGTGCTGCCGGGGGTGGTCACCCGCCGCCTGCCGCGCGGGGAGGAGCGGGCCATCCACCTGGTGACCGCGCGCGGCGCCGAGCGGATCCCTGCCGTGGCCGCTGTGCTCGCGATGCTCGAGCGCGCCGTCGCCGAGTCGACGGCCGCCGCCACGAAGGAGACGGCCGCCGCCACGAAGTCGACGGCCGCCGCCACGAAGGAGACGGCCGCCGCGAACTAGACTGGGCAGGATGTCTGCCGCGATCGATCCCCGCACCACCACCGCCTCCGGAACCGACGTCCGCGTCCGGTTCTGCCCGTCGCCGACGGGTCTGCCGCACGTCGGCATGGTCCGCACGGCGCTCTACAATTGGGCGTACGCCCGCCACACGGGCGGCAAGCTGATCTTCCGCGTGGAGGACACCGACGCCGCGCGGGACAGCGAGGAGAGCTATCGCCAGCTGGTCGATGCGCTCACCTGGCTGAAGATCGACTGGGACGAGGGTGTGGAGAAGGGCGGACCGCACGGGCCGTACCGGCAGTCGCAGCGCTCGGACATCTACGCGGACGTGCTGCAGCGCCTGATCGACAGCGGAGCGGTCTACGAGTCCTACTCGACCGCCGAGGAGATCGACGCCCGCAACACGGCGAACGGTCGCGCCACGCAGCTCGGCTACGACAACCACGACCGGCACCTGACCGACGAGGAGAAGGCGGCGTTCCGCGCGGAGGGACGCGAGCCTGCCTGGCGTCTGCGCGTTCCGGACCACGACCTCACCTATGTCGACCTGATCCGCGGCGAAGTGACCTTCCCCGCCGGCTCGTTCCCCGACTTCGTGGTCGTGCGCGCGGGCGGTCAGGCGCTGTACACCTTCACCAACCCGGTCGACGACGCCCTCATGGGCATCACGCACGTCATCCGCGGCGAGGACCTGATGCCGTCCACCGCGCGCCAGCTCGCCCTCTACGCGGCGCTCATCGACGCCGGTGTCACGCCCTTCGTGCCGCGCTTCGGTCACATGCCGCTCGTGCTCGGCGAGACCGGCAACAAGAAGCTCTCCAAGCGCGACCCGCAGGCCGATCTCTTCCTGCAGCGCGAGAAGGGCTTCATCCACGAGGGACTGCTGAACTACCTCGCCCTTCTCGGCTGGTCGATCGCGGCCGACCGCGACGTGTTCTCGCTCGACGAGTTCATCGCCGCCTTCGACATCGCCGACGTCAACCCGAACCCGGCCCGCTTCGACCAGAAGAAGGCCGAGTCGATCAACGGCGACCACATCCGGATGCTCGAGCCCGGCGACTTCGCCGCCCGTCTGGTGCCGTACCTCGCCGCCGCCGGGCTGGTTTCCGAGCCGCCGACGGCGCAGCAGCAGCAGATCCTGGATGCCGCCGCGCCGCTCGTGCAGGAGCGCATGCAGCTGCTGGGGGAGGCCCCGGGACTCCTCGGCTTCCTCTTCCGCGATGAGGTCGTGTACGACGAGGATGCGCTCAAGAGCCTCCCCGCGAACGCCGGCGAGGTGCTCACGGCCTCGGTCGCCGCACTCGAGGCGCTGCCGGAGGAGTCGTTCACGGCGGCCTCCGTGCAGGACGCGCTGTCGGCCGCCCTGATCGACGGCCTGGGATTGAAGCCGCGCGTCGCCTACGGTCCGCTCCGTGTCGCGGTCAGCGGCCGGCGGGTGTCGCCGCCGCTGTTCGAGTCGATGGAGCTCCTCGGTCGTGCCGAATCCCTCCGCCGCCTGGACGCCCCGCGCGAGCGACTCGCCTGAGTCCGCGGCGCGGGCAGGCGCGCCACGCCCGGAGCCCGGCTGGTTTGGAGAGGCCCTCCGCGTCAGGTAGACTCGATCCTCGGTGCGACTCCGGTCGTAAAGCCCTTGGGGTATGGTGTAATTGGCAACACGGCTGATTCTGGTTCAGTTGTTCTTGGTTCGAGTCCAGGTACCCCAGCAAGGAAAACCCCCGCTCAGGCGGGGGTTTTGCATTGCGGTCGGTGCCCCTCGGGGACCCGGCGTTTCGCGGCGCGAGCGTCAGGACATCGCGTCGCCGATGTAGGAGTACTTGAGGAACACCTCGGATGCCCAGCCGGCTTCGTCGAGCACGCCCTGCACGGCGGTCATCATGTACTTCGAGTCCCAGCCCATGTAGAGGTACTGGCCCTCGGCGATCTCGTCCCACTGCCCGTTCCACGCCATCGCGGGATACAGCGGCCCGCCGCGGCGTGCGCTGAAGTCGATCACGCTCTGGCGCGAGTCGGCCCACAGGCGCTTGAACACGCGGTTGAAGAGGTAGCGGACGTCCTTGACCTCCCAGTGCTCGCCCCGGAACTCGACGTAGTCGAACTCGCGCTGCCATCCTCTCGGCCAGCCGCGCCGCTTCTTGGCGTCCAGGATGGGGGTGAGGTTGTCGTCGTCGATGCCCACGACGGCGGGGCGCTCCCACACCTCGACGAACCGTGCCGTGAGCCGCTCGGTGCGTGCGGCGATGTCCGCCGTTCCCCAGGCCTGGGCGTCGGCCAGCTCCCGGGTGGGGACGATGGCGCTCTCGGCGTAGATCGGCCGCTTCGCGGGGAACGGGGCGTCGAAGGCGCGGTCCGCCAGTTCGGCCTCCAGCAGCGTGAGGTTGCCGAGCGTCTGTGCGAGCGCGCGGTGGGCGTTCTGCTCGTCGTCGGAGTACTCCGCCCAGCGGCGGACTCCGTCGCCGCTCCAGTCGTCGCCGGGAGCGAGCGGCACGACGTGCTCGAGATCGAGGCCGTCGTGCGCATCCACCCCCGCGAGGCGCCCGAGCACGTAGGACGCGTGGGGGAGGTCGCCGTACTTCAGGCCCACTCGCGCGCGCTCGTCCGACGGGGTGATGCGGGCGATGGCCAGGACGAGCGCGTCACGCCCCTCGTCGGCAGCGCGGCACAGGCGTGCGACGAGGCGGTCGTTGGGCAGGCCCACCACCTTGCGGCGCAGGAGGAGGGACTGCAGGTGCTCGAGGGAGGCGATGAGCTCGTCGACGCCCAGCGCCCCGTGCAGGTGATCGCGGTACAGGCGCATGACGAGGGGATACATGCCGCGGCCGAAGGTGTTGAGGTAGGCGATCTGCCGGCCGATCTCGGGGTCGGGCGTGCGCGCCGGGTCCAGTAGCGTGCGGTAGATCTCCGACAGCTCGCGCCACTGCGCGGCGTGCGCGCGCAGCGTCTCGATCCCGAGCCGGGGGAACTCGTGCCGGAAGGCGTCGTAGACGCCCCGCTCCCCGACGACGGTCACCTCCCGACCGGTCAGCATCACGAGGTAGTGCCGCCAGAACGAGCCGATCTGCTCGCCGGTGTTCTGCTCGATCGGCAGCCAGTACTCGTTCTCGATCTCGGTCTGCTCGGCGTGCGAGAGGCCCATGAGCACGTAGTTGTGGATGAGCTCGTGGTCGCGCAGCGGCTCTCCCGTGGAGTTCAGGCTCTCGAAGATCTGCTGTGCGTTCGCCTCGCCGCCGAGGGTGATCGAGACGTGCTCGAGCTTCTGCAGACCCCGCCAGATGTGCGCGGCCTCGTCGGGGCGGATCTGACTGCGGAAGAACGCGTAGTTGTCGTCGAACCGCGACTCGCGGTTCTCGTCACCCGCCGACCGCCGGTCGAGCACCACGCTCTCGAACACGTCCGCCCAGGCGCGGTGCGGCCGGAGCTTCGTGCGTGCCGGGTCGTCGGCGCGCACGAGCACGCGGGCGAGCTCCGCCGCGAGCTCCGGGTCGGAGGCGGCCAGGGTGTGGTGCAGGGCGGCGACCAGCAGCATCAGGGTCGTGATGCGCTGCTGACCGTCGATGAGCACGAGATGGGCGTCGTCGGCATCGGCGGTCGAGGCCGTCGACAGGATGGAGCCGATGAAGTGGGTGTGCGCGTCGTCGGTGTCGGCGACGGCGCGGATGTCGCCCAGCAGCTGCTCGCACCCGCCGATGTCCCACCGGTACTGGCGCTGGTACACGGGCACGACGATGGTGGTGTCGGATGCCGAGAGCCAGCCGATCGTGTTGACGGCGGTCGCATCGACATTCGTGGCAGTGCTCATGTTCTCCGTATCGCTCCTCGGAACCCCCGACGAGTCTAATCGGCCGCTCAGATCGCCTCTGTAGGCTTGCCTAAGTCGGACCTGTAAAAACTTCGCTGGTCCGCGGAAAGGGCATGATTCGTCATGGGTTACATCAAGAGCGCTGCTCTGGAGGAGACGGGATACGTCGTCCTCGACCGCTACAACAAGCAGATCGACCCCAAGGAGTGGCTCGACGTCGAGTACGTCGACTGGAAGTCCTCGGGTGACACGCGCTTCGCGCCGCTGGCCTCGGCCAAGGGCGAGATCGAGTGCAACGGCTTCTGGAACCACAAGCCGCCGCGCACCGACAAGGACGGCGTGTGGATCGACTCGCAGACCGCGATCGCGCCGACGCTCACCGAGCGCGCCCTCGAGCCCGGCGCGAACGTCGGCCGCTGCCGCATCATCGAGCTCCAGCCGAACACGTACGCCGACTGCCTGTACAACCTGCACCAGGACGACAACAACCGCCTCAACCCCGACGGCACGGGCTGGGTGGTCCGCAGCTTCTTCAACCTCACCGACGACAAGGACAGCTTCTTCGTCCTGCGTGAGAACCGCACCGATCCGAGCGAGGAGACGCGCATCGCCCTCCCGGCCGGCGCGCAGCTCATCATCGATACGCAGCGCCTGTGGCACGCCGCCACGCACTACGGCGACTCGCCGCGCTACTGCCTCATCACGTCGTGGACGAGCGGTCCGGAGCTCGACGCGTACATCGAGAAGTACAACGGCGTGAACCGCGTCGAGAGCTTCCCGGTCGACCAGGAGACGCTGGACGCCGGTCAGGCCGAGCAGGCGCGCCGTCTTGCAGCCCGCGCGGCGGCCCTCGCCGCCCGCGGTCAGAAGGAAGTGACGGTGATGAGCGAGGCCTGAGCCTCGATCCACCGGACGAAGGCCCCGACCTCACGGTCGGGGCCTTCGCTGTTGCGGGGGTCTGCCTCTGGGGGGATCAGGCCGTCGCGAGCGCGGCGACCCGACCGCGGTGCGCGATCCGGTGACCGATCCAGAAACCGGCGGCGATGAGCGCCGCCAGGAGGACGCCGAGGAGCCAGGGCATCAGCGTCGGTGCAGCGCCGGTGGTCGCCGAGGCGAGCTCCCCGGTGCCCGCGGCGATCTGCCCGTTGCCGTCGGCGAGGGAGGCGCTGCCTGTCGCGAGCTCACCCGAGCCGTCTGCCAGCTGGGTCGATCCGTCGGCCACGGCGGCCGCGCCGGAGGAGAGGCGGGAGACGCCGTCGGCGAGGGACGACGCACCCTCCGACAGGGCGACCGTGCCGTCTGCCAGTTCCATTGCGCCCGTCGAGAGACGCGTCGCCCCCGCGCTCAGGGCGGAGGTTCCCGCACTCAGCGAGGTCGCGCCTTCGGCCAGCGTGCGCGTGCCCGAGGCCAGGCTGCCGGCGCCCGCGGAGAGGGTGCGGGTGCCGTCCGCCAGCGAGGCGGCGCCGCCGGCGAGCGTATCGCTGCCGTCCGCGAGCGCGCCCGCGCCGCCCGCGAGGCTGCGGGTCCCGCTTGCGAGGTCGCCGGCGCCGTCGGCGAGGGTGGTCGTCCCGGTGGCGAGCGCCGCCGCTCCGCCCGAGAGCTCCTTCGTGCCGTCGGAGAGCGCGCGTGCGCCGGTGCTCAGCGCGGACACGCCCTCGGCCAGGTTTGCGGCTCCCTGTGCGAGTGCGGGAGCGCCGCGGTCCGCGTCGGCCAGAGCGACGGTCCCGGGCCATCCGCGGGAGGAGTCGCCGTTGATGAGCGCGCTCACGCCCGCCTTGACCTGTGCGGCACCGCCGGAGGCCTGCATGAGTCCGTGAGCGAGCGCGGGAGCGCTCTTCGCGGGTGCGCCCAGCGCATCGACCTGCTGGTCGAGGCCGGCGGCGAGCTGTGCGAGCGGCTCGAGCGAGGGGTCGGACTGCGCGAGTCCCGCCAGCGCGTCCGCAAGGGTCTGCGCGTTGCCGGCCGCACCGTCGGCGAGGCCGGAGATCGCGGTCTGGGAGCCCGCGAGGGTCTGCACGTCGGCGGTCACCGTGCTCGACAGCAGGGCGGCGAAGTCGCTCGCGCCGCTGTAGACACCGCGGGCGTAGGTGTCGGCTCCGACCACCCCGGTGGCGAGCGCTGCGGTCTTCTGCGCGAGCGTCTCCGCTCCCGCGACCGCAGCGGCGGCGCCGGCGGCGAGGCTCTCGGCCCCGGCGGCGGCGCGCACCGCGCCGGCGGAGAGCGTGCCCGCTCCCGCCGCGAGCTGGGTCGCGCCACCGCTGACGCGGGCGGCGCCCGCGGCCGCGGCCGAGGCGCCGTCGGACACCTTGCCCGCGCCCGCGGCGATGTCGGCCGCGCCGCTGCGCACCCGCACCGCGCCGGATGCCGCGGAGGCGGCGCCCGCGGCGAGGCGGTCGGCCCCGGCGGCCGCCGATCCTGCGCCGGCGCTCAGCCGGCCGGCACCTGCGGCGGCCGATGCGGCGCCCTCGGTGAGCGTGGCGGCGCCGTCAGCGAGGGTTCGGGCCCCCGTGGACGCGCGCCCGGCGCCCGCGCTGAGATCGGAGGCGCCGTCCGCCGCCGCGACGGCGCCCGCGCCGAGCTCTTCCGCTCCCGCGGCCAGGTCGCCCGCTCCGCCCGCCAGGCGCGCTGCGCCGTCGGCGACCTGACGGGAGCCGTCGTCGGCCTGGCTGGCGCCGGCGTCCAGGCGCACCGCGCCGTCGGCGATCTTCCCGATGGTGGTGAAGTACAGGATCGTCATGGCGGCCAGCAGCACGCCGAGCACGATCACGGTGATGCGCATGCCCAGACCGTGGACGTGTGCAGGGGTTCTCGTCATTGAGGACTCCATCGTGAGGGCCTGCCGAGGGCAGGCGCGAGGACGCTCCAGGGGGACCCGTCGACGCCGGTCTTCGGGGGACCGGACTCCCGGTGAGCGTCGCTGCGCACCGTGGATGTGTCGTGAAGCGTGACGACGCTAACAGCCCGTCGGGGCGATGCCGGGGACGCCGGCGATGTTCTGCGCGGTGGCACCAAGTCTCACGCAAGGTGGCGCTGAGTGTCTTGTAGACCATTCACAAAACGAGCCCGGGGCGCACGCGAAGCGGGCCCACCCGGCGGCGACGTGCTGACTGTTGTGATATGTGGGACTGTGTTGTAATGTGTGGCTTGTTCGAGGAGGACCACATGTACGCAACGGAGCGCCAGCAGCAGATCGAGCAGCTCATCGCCGCCGACGGTCGTGTCGCCGTGGTCGACCTCGCCGATCGCTTCGGGGTCACCACCGAGACCGTGCGCCGTGACCTCGCGCACCTCGAGCGCACCGGACTCGTGCGCCGTGTGCACGGCGGCGCCGTCAGCCGCTCCCGCGTCAGCACCGTCGAGTCCTCGTTCGCCGAGCGCGCCGGCGTGCGCAGCGGCGCCAAGCAGGCGATCGCGCAGGCCGCCGTGGAGCTACTCGGCTCCGGCCTCGACGGCGCCGTGTACCTCGACGCCGGCACGACAACCGCGGCGATCGCGCAGATTCTCGCCCGCGAGAGCCGGGTCGCCGGAGCTCTCGAAGTGGTGACCCACTCGATGACCGTCGCCCACACCCTCGCCGGGGTGCCGCACCTGGGGCTCACCGCCATCGGCGGGCGCGTCCGCGGACTCACGGCCGCTGCGGTCGGAGCGCAGACGGTCGAGGCCGTCTCGCGCCTGCGGCCGGACACGGCCTTCGTCGGCGTGAACGGCATCTCCGGCGCATTCGGTCTCAGCACTCCCGACCCCGACGAGGCCGCCGTCAAGCGCGCCATCGTCGCCGCAGCCCGCCGGATCGTCGTCGTCGCGGACGCGGAGAAGTTCGACGCCGAGCTGCTCGTGTCCTTCGCACCGCTGGCCGCCGTCGACGTGCTCATCACCGACGCCGCGCCGGACGGCGAACTCGCCCGCGCGCTGGACGAGGCCGATGTGGAGGTCCTCGTCGCATGATCGTCACCGTCACCACCAACCCGTCGCTCGATCGCACGATCAGCCTCGGCGAGCCGTTGCGCGTGGGCGAGGTGCAGGCGGCCATCGGCGCCCGGGAGGACGCCGGGGGCAAGGGCATCAACGTCGCCCGTGTGATCGCCGCCGCCGGCCACCCCACGGTGGCCGTGCTCCCGCTCGACGAGAGCGACCCGTTCGCCGCGGCGCTGCGCGGCGCGCGGCTTCCTGTCCGGACGGTCCGCGTCCACGGGCCCGCGCGCGCCAACATCACGATCGCCGATCCCGAGGGCGTCACGACCAAGCTCAACCTTCCGGGTATCGCGCTCACCGAGGCCGATGCCCAGGCTCTCACCGACGCGGTGGTCGAGACCTCGGGCGGGGCCGACTGGCTCGTGCTGGCGGGGTCGCTGGCGCCGGGACTGCCCGCCGACTACTACGTGCGCGTCATCCATGCCGTCCGCGACCGCTGGGGCGCCCACGCGCCGGCGATCGCGGTCGACACCTCGGGGCCGGCCCTGCACGCCGTCGTGTCCGACGGCGGCGCCGACCTCATCAAGCCCAACGAGGACGAGCTCGCCGAGCTCGCCGGCGTCGCCCTCGACCCCGGCGCGCCCCTGGCCGACGCCGTCCTGGCCGTGGCGCGTCGCCTCGTCCCCGGGCAGGTCCGTGCCGCCTTCGTCACGCTCGGCGGTGAGGGCGCGGTCCTCGTCACCGCGGACGGCGCGTGGCACGGCACGCCGCCCCCGATTCAGGTGCGCAGCACCGTGGGAGCGGGGGACAGCTCGCTGGCCGGCTTCCTGCTCGCCGTCGCCGCGGGCGCGGAGCCCGCCGACCGCGTGCGCGGCGGCATCCGCTACGGGTCCGCTGCCGCCTCGCTGCCGGGCACCCAGCCGCCCACCCCCGCAGACCTACCCCCCGGCGACGTGCCGGTCCGTCCGCTCCTCACCTAAGACAAATCGACCACTGGAGGTCACCGTGTCAGAGATCATCACCGCGGCTCTCGTCAGTCTCGACGAGCCGCTCGGCGCCGACAAGCGCGCCGTCATCGACGCCCTCGCGGCGCGCGTCGCCGCGCAGGGGCGCGCCACCGACGCCGGCGCGCTGGCGCGAGACGCCTGGGCGCGAGAGGAGAAGGACGAGACCGGACTCCCCGGCGGCATCGCCATCCCCCACGCGAAGAGCGCGGCCGTCACCGAGGCGACCCTCGCCTTCGCGCGTCTGAAGCCGGGCGTCGACTTCGGCGCCCCCGACGGTCCGGCTGACCTCGTGTTCCTGATCGCGGCCCCGGACACCGCCGCGGAGGAGCACCTCGCCGTGCTGTCGAAGCTCGCGCGCAGCTTCATGCGCGACGACTTCACCGCGGGGCTCCGCTCGGCGAGCACCGCCGAGGAGATCGTTGCCCTCGTGCGCGCCGCCGTCTCTGATGCACCCCCGGCCGCGGCCGCGGCTCCCTCCGCGGCCGCTGCCGATGCGGCGCACCAGATCGACGGCCGTCCGGCCCGCATCGTCGCGGTCACGGCGTGCGCCACAGGGATCGCCCACACCTTCATGGCGGCCGACGCGCTGTCGGCCGCGGGCGCCAAGGAGGGCGTCGACCTGGTCGTCGAGCCCCAGGGCTCCAGCGGGTACAAGGCGATCGATCCCGCCATCATCGATCAGGCCGACGCGGTGATCTTCGCCGTGGACGTCGACGTGCGCGAGCAGCAGCGCTTCGCGGGCAAGCCCGTCGTCCGCTCGGGGGTGAAGCGAGGGATCGAGCAGCCCGCGCAGCTCATCGCCGAGGCGGTGGCGGCGGCGAAGAACCCCGGGGCGGCCCGCGTGAGCGCGGCCGCGGCGACCGGTGCGACCGCCACGGCGGCGCCGACCTCCCTCGGCGGGAGCGTCAAGCGGGCCCTCCTCACCGGTGTCAGCTACATGATCCCGTTCGTCGCCGGCGGCGGCCTCCTCATCGCCCTCGGCTTCCTCCTGGGCGGCTACGAGATCGCCTTCAACGCCGACGATGTCCTGGCGTCCTCGACCCTCTGGGCGCTCGGCGACAACTCGCTGGCCGTCTACCTGGGCGCCGTGGCGTTCAAGATCGGTGGCCTGTCCTTCGGCTTCCTCGTGCCGGCGCTGGCGGGCTACATCGCCTATGGCATGGCCGACCGCCCGGGCATCGCGCCCGGCTTCGTCGCCGGTGCGGTGGCCGCCTTCATGGGCGCCGGCTTCCTCGGCGGCATCGTCGGCGGTCTGCTCGCCGGTCTGGCCGCCTGGTGGCTCAACCGTCTCGAGGTCCCGCGCTGGCTGCGAGGCCTGATGCCGGTCGTCATCATCCCGCTCCTGGCCTCGATCTTCGCCTCGGGCCTGCTGCTGATGGTCCTCGGCGGCCCGATCGCGTGGCTCATGACGGTTCTCAACGACTGGCTCGGCAGCCTCACCGGCGCGGGCGTCGTGATCCTCGGCGTGATCCTCGGCCTCATGATGTGCTTCGACCTCGGCGGGCCCGTCAACAAGGTCGCGTACGGCTTCGCGACGGCGAACCTCGCCGCCGGGATCGCCGGCGACGAGCGCTACCTGCAGATCATGGCGGCGGTCATGGCTGCGGGCATGGTTCCTCCTCTCGCGATGGCGCTGGCCTCCACGGTGCTCGACCGGAAGCTGTTCACCGAGCCGGAGCGCGAGAACGGCAAGGCGGCCTGGCTGCTGGGGGCCGCCTTCATCTCGGAGGGCGCGATCCCGTTCGCCGCCGCCGACGTCCTGCGCGTGATCCCCGCGGCGATGGTGGGCGGCGCGGTCACCGGAGCGCTGTCGATGGCGTTCGCCGTGACCTCCAAGGCCCCGCACGGCGGTGTGTTCGTGTTCTTCGCGATCGACAACTTCTGGCTGTGGGTGCTCTCGATCGCGATCGGCACCGTCGTCAGCGCCGTGCTCGTCGTGCTGCTCAAGCGCTTCGCGCACCGCCGCCCTGCCGCGGAGGTTATCGACGGGAATGCCGAGGTGCCGGCCACGGCCGTCACGGCATAGGCTCGTAGTCACCGATCCAAGGAGGAACACCATGGCAGAACGCACCGCCACCGTCGCGAGCAGCTCCGGGCTGCACGCCCGCCCCGCCAAGCTCTTCGTCCAGGCGGTCCAGGCGACCGGTGTGCCCGTGACGATCGCCGTGGAGGGCGGTCCCGACCTGAACGCCGGCAGCATCCTGACGCTGATGGGCCTCGGGGCGACGCAGGGCACGGTCGTCACCCTCAAGGCGGAGGGGGAGGGCGCCGAAGAGGCGCTGGACTCCCTGGTCGCGTTCCTGGAGACGGACCACGACGCCGAGTGATCCTCAGAGCGAAAGACGGATGCCGCGGAGCGAGAGCCCGCGGCATCCGTCTTTTCCCGTACGGCGGCTAGAGGTCGATGCTCTCGCCGGGCTCGAGCGCGACGAACTCGCCGCCGCCCTGCTCGGTCGCCCAGGTCAGGCGTTGACGGTGCATGTCCAGGCCGATGCGCGAGAGCGTCATCTCGTGCGTGCCGAAGGCGCGCCGCGGCGCCACCTCCAGCACGAAGTCCATCGCCTCGCCGATCTTCAGCCAGGGGGCGCCGATGGGAGCGGCCAGCAGTCCGACCTCGACGCCCGCGGGCACCGCGTACGAGTCGCCCGGGTAGTAGAACGTGCCGTCGACGAGGACGCCCACGTTGTCGACGGTCGGCATCGAGGAGTGGATCACGTTGTGGGTGCCGCCGAAGAACTCGAGCGTGAAGGGCTCGACGTCGACGCGGTCGCCGGGGGAGACCACGGAGATCCGGAAGCCGGCGGCCGCCGCCGCCACGCCGGCGGGAGCGTAGATGGGCACGTCGGGGAAGGCGTCGACGATCCGCTGCAGATGCTCGGGCGTCCAGTGGTCGGGGTGCTCGTGCGTGAGCACCACACCGACGACACGGCGCAGATCGTGGAGGGGGAGGGTGAACCCGCCGGGATCGACGAGGAGCGTACGACCCTCGGATTCGATGCGGAGGCAGGCATGTTCGTGCTTCGTGACGCGCATCCCCTCAGTCAACGCGCCCCGAGGGTCGGAGTCAACGACGCGCACGGTGCGTCGGAGTCGGCGTGCCGCGGCCTCCCGTCGCGGGTGCGGCCTCGATTTGGACGAGGCGCGGAGACCATGGCATAATCGAACGGTTGCCTGATCGGCCCCATCGTATAGCGGCCTAGTACGCCGCCCTCTCACGGCGGTAACGCGGGTTCGAATCCCGCTGGGGTCACCAACACACGAAACGCCCGTCCACTGGACGGGCGTTTCGTGGTCTCCGGCGGCGTTCAGCCGGCCGGGGGAGCGTCCGAATCGGGCGTGCCGGCAGCGGCGGCCGCGGTTCGCCGCCGTCGGATCACTCGGCGGACGCCCCACACGATCGTCGCGGCGACGGCGATGACGGCGAGCCAGGGGAGAAGGAACCCCAGCGCGATGACGAGACCGTTGAGCGTCGCCACGAGCCCGCCCCAGCCCGCCGCGATACCGTCGCCGAACCCGGCGGGGTCGGCCGTCACGACGGGGCTCGGCTCGAACAGCGAGACCGTGAGCGTCGACATCCCGACCTGCTCGTCGAGGTACTTCAGCTGCTGCTGGTAGGCCTCGAGGTCGGACTGGCGCGTCGCGAGCGCGTCTTCGGCGGCGATGAGATCGGCGGTGGACTCCGCCTCGCCGACGAGATCCGTCAGGCGGGCCACCGAGGCCTCCAGCGCCTCGACACGGGCGCGCAGGTCGATCGCCTCCGACGTCACGTCGCGGCGGTCGATCTGCGAGGCGGTGACCTCTCCGACGTCCGACAGCGCGGCGGTCACGTCGGCGAGCTCGGCGGCCGGCACGCGGACGGTGATCCACGCGCTCGACGGCGACGGCGTCGTCACGGCATCGCCGCCCATCCCATCGTCGACCATCCCTCCGTCGACCATGTCGTCGTAGGGGACCGCTCGCTCACCGCCCACGCTCATCGCCTCGACGTAGCCGCCCGCGCCCGTCGCGAGTTCGCCGATCCGGGTCGCAGCCGCCTCGGCGTCCGCCACGCGGACGGTGGCCGACGCGGTCGCGATGATCTCCCGCGCGGTGCCCGACTCCTCGGAAGCGCCCTCGCCGGACATCGTGCCGTTTCCGCCCTGATCGACCGCGCCGCCGAGATCCCCGCCGTCGGCAGGGGCGATGTCGGGGGCGCCCTCTGCGGTCGAGGCGTCGCTTCCGCCTCCCATCCCGCCGATGATCGCCGGCATCGACGGCGCGAGCACGGCGGCGATGACGATGACGGCGGCGGCGCCCCCGGTTCCGAGCCACAGCCGGCCGCGCCGCGCACGTCGCGCGCGCTCCTGTGCCGCGACGTCGCGCTGTCGCTCCCGTCCGATCGCCCGGAAGAGCACGCCCTCGATCTCGTCGATGCGCGCGTCGCTGAGTTCGGGCAGCGTCACGTCCTCGGTGTCCATGTCTTCGTTCACGTCCCCTCCGGTTCGACGGCGGTCCGCAACTGGGTGCGGATCCGGGAGAGGCGATTGCGGACGACACCATGGGTCACGCCGAGCTGCTCGGCGGCGGCCTGATACGCGTATCCCTCCGCGGCGCACAGCCGGAAGATCTGCTGATCCAGGGGACTGAGCGTGGCGACCTCGCGCAGGATGCGGTCCACCAGCTGCGACGTGACCACCTGCTGCTCGACGTCGACGGTCGACGGGAGCGTCTCCTCGACGGCGGCGGCGGTGTGGGTGCGGTCGCGCTGCTGGCGGCGGATGCGGTTGGCGGACTGGAAGCGGCAGATGGTGACCAGCCAGGGCAGCAGCGAGTCGCCCGCCAGTTCCATGCCGGGCAGCTTCCGCCACGCGGCCAGGAACGTCTCCTGGGTCACCTCCTCGGCGTCGGCGGGGTTTCCCACCAGGCCGTGCGCGATCCAGTAGACCGGCCGCACGTAGGTGCGGTAGATCGTGCGGAAGGCGTGCTCGCTGCCGCTCGCCGCCGCAGCGACGAGTTCGGCGTCGCTGCGCTCCGACGGCTCGGTCATGGTGTTCATATCGTCTCTCAGCACAGGAGTGTCGGCAATGAGCCGATGGTCTCAGCGTGTCCTCCGCCCCGGCCGCGGGGCGGTACTCTGTCAGGGCGAGAGGGAGTATCCCGGCCTCGCGCGTCCGTCATCACGGACCCCACCGTCGGGGGCCCGGGCGCGCGCCGCTTCGGCGGGGGAGAGACTTTCGGCGTTCCGTCACCCTCTGAAAGGCCCGTATGGACCTCGACCTCCCCATCTGGTTCGAGATCGGCTCGCTCGTCGTGCTGACCTTGATCCTCGCCGCCGATCTGCTCATCATCCTGAAGCGTCCGCACATCCCGTCCACGCGGGAGTCGACGCTGTGGGTGGTCTTCTACGTCACGCTGGCGCTGGTGTTCGCGCTGCTGATGTGGATCTTCGCGGGGGGAGAGTTCGCCGGCCAGTTCGTCGCGGGATGGCTGACGGAGTACAGCCTGTCGATCGACAACCTGTTCGTGTTCGTGCTCATCATGAGCCAGTTCTCGGTGCCCCGCCGCTACCAGCAGGAAGTCCTGATGGTCGGCATCATCATCGCGCTCGTCCTGCGCGGCCTCTTCATCCTGGCGGGCGCCGCGATCATCGAGCAGTTCAGCTGGGTGTTCTACATCTTCGGCGCGTTCCTGGTGTGGACGGCGTGGCGGCAGGCCTTCCCGGGCGGCACCCACGACCACGACGCGCAGCGCGAGAACTTCATCGTGCGGCTGCTGCGCCGCACGATCGACATCTCCGACGAGTACGACGGCGCGAAGGTGAGGACCGTCGTCGACGGCAAGAAGATCTTCACGCCGATGATCATCGTGTTCGCGGCGATCGGCGTCACCGATCTGCTGTTCGCCATCGACTCGATCCCGGCGATCTTCGGCATCACGCAGAGCCCGTTCATCGTCTTCACGGCGAACATCTTCGCCCTGATGGGACTGCGCCAGCTCTACTTCCTGCTCGGCGACCTCCTGGACCGGCTGCGCTACCTGCATTACGGCATCGCCTTCATCCTGGCCTTCATCGGCGTCAAGCTGGTGCTGCACGCCATGCACGTGAACGAGCTGCCCTTCATCAACGGCGGCGAGCACATCGAGTGGGCGCCCGAGATCTCCACGTGGATGTCGCTGGGCGTGATCGTCGTCTCGATGGCGGTCGCGACCGTCGCCAGCCTGGTGGCCTCGGCGCGCGAGCGTGCGGCGGTGCCGGTCGGCGCCGCGGCCGGCGAACCGGCGGAGTCGACCCCGGTGGCCGCCGCGGAGGTCGTCGCCGAGGAGAAGGGCACGCCGCCGACGGTGGCCGACCCGCACGCGCCCGAGCCGGACGACCGTCGGTCGTGAAGTGGTAATCTGAGCCGATGCGGTTGGCTCGTCTTCTCCTTAGCGGCCGCGACGAGATCTCGTTCTGAGCCCTCTCTCGTCGCGGAGTCCGTCGCGGGCACACCCCCATCCTGGAGTACGAGACACATGAGCACTTCGATTCCCGATCGCCCGCGCACCCTGGCCGAGAAGGTCTGGGACGACCACCTGGTCGTCAAGGGAGAGGACGGCGAGCCCGACCTCCTCTACATCGACCTCCACCTCGTGCACGAGGTGACGAGCCCGCAGGCCTTCGACGGGCTGCGGGCCGAGGGCAGGCCGGTGCGGCGCCTCGATCTCACGATCGCGACCGAGGACCACAACACCCCGACCCTCGACATCGACAAGCCGATCGCCGACCTCACCAGCCGTACGCAGATCGAGACGCTGCGGCGCAACGCCGCCGAGTTCGGCGTCCGGCTGCACTCGCTCGGCGACAAGGACCAGGGCATCGTCCATGTCGTGGGTCCGCAGCTGGGACTGACGATGCCGGGGATCACGGTCGTCTGCGGCGACTCCCACACGAGCACGCACGGCGCGTTCGGCGCGATGGCCTTCGGCATCGGCACGAGCGAGGTCGAGCACGTCCTCGCGACGCAGACCCTGCCGCTGAAGCCGTTCAAGACGATGGCGATCACGGTCGAGGGAGAGCTGAAGCCCGGCGTGAGCGCCAAGGACATCGTCCTCGCCATCATCGCGAAGATCGGCGCCAACGGCGGGCAGGGATACGTGCTCGAGTTCCGGGGCAGCGCGATCCGCGCGCTGTCGATGGAAGGCCGGATGACGATCTGCAACATGTCGATCGAAGCCGGCGCGCGGGCGGGCATGGTCGCCCCCGACGAGACGACCTTCGCGTACGTGAAGGGCCGGCCCCATGCCCCGACCGGACAGGACTGGGAGGACGCCGTCGCCTACTGGCGCACGCTCCCGTCGGACGAGGGCGCCGTCTACGACGCCGAGGTGTTCCTCGACGCGAACGAGCTGGAGCCGTTCGTCACGTGGGGGACCAACCCGGGGCAGGGCGTGTCGCTGAGCGGCGTCGTGCCCGACCCCGCCTCGTTCGACGACCCCAACGAGCGCGCCGCCGCCGAGCGGGCGCTCGAGTACATGGACCTCGCCGCGGGGACGCCGCTGAAGGACGTCGCGGTCGACGCCGTGTTCATGGGCTCGTGCACCAACAGCCGGATCGAGGACCTGCGGCAGTTCGCGTCGATCATCCAGGGTCGGACCAAGGCCGAGGGCGTCCGCGTGATGGTCGTGCCCGGCTCGGCACGCGTGCGGCTCGAGGCCGAGGCCGAGGGCCTGGACAAGATCATCACCGAGTTCGGCGCGGAGTGGCGGTTCGCCGGCTGCTCGATGTGCCTCGGCATGAACCCCGACCAGCTCGCGCCGGGCGAGCGCTGCGCGTCGACCAGCAACCGCAACTTCGAGGGCCGGCAGGGCAAGGGCGGGCGCACCCACCTCGTGTCGCCGCTCGTCGCCGCCTCGACCGCCGTGCTCGGCCGCCTCGCGAGCCCCAGCGATCTGCCCGCTCTCAGCCACGAACCGACGAAGGCGGAGGTCCGCTGATGGACGCGTTCACGTCCCACACCGGTGTCGCCGTCCCGCTGAAGCGGTCCGCCGTCGACACCGACCAGATCATCCCGGCCGTCTACCTCAAGCGCGTCACCAAGACGGGCTTCGACGACGCGCTCTTCGCCAACTGGCGGCAGGATCCCGCATTCGTGCTCAACCAGCCCGCCTACGCGGGGGCGAGCATCCTCGTCGCCGGCCCCGACTTCGGCACCGGCTCGAGCCGCGAGCACGCGGTGTGGGCACTGCGCGACTACGGGTTCTCCGTGGTGCTGAGCCCCAAGTTCGCCGACATCTTCCGCGGGAACGCGGGCAAGCAGGGACTCGTGACGGGCGTGGTGGGCGAGCCCGAGATCGAACGCATCTGGGCTGCGCTGGAGGCCGATCCCGGCGTCGAGATGACGGTCGACCTCGTTTCGCGCTCCGCCCGTGTCGGTGAGTTCGAGACCGCTTTCGAGATCGACGATTACACTAGGTGGCGGCTCCTCGAAGGGCTCGACGACATCGGGCTCACGCTGCGCAATGAGGACAAGATCGCGCAGTTCGAGGCGCGCCGTGAGGCGTGGCGGCCACGGACGCTTCCTGTCCCGTAGCCCGAAGCACGCCCCTCACGACGGGGCACGCAGTCGTTTCCTCGAGATACAAGTGAGGTCCACCGGATGAACACCCTCCTGAGCGAGTCCGCCCCGTCGCCGTCGGAAGGCAGCGGCGAACCAGACGAGGTGACGGTGCTGACGATCCGGGGAGGACGGCCGCTGCGCGGCCGCGTGGACGTCAAGGGCGCCAAGAACCTCGCCACCAAGGCGATGGTGGCGGCGCTGCTCGGCGAGTCGGCGAGCGTGCTGCGCGATGTCCCCGAGATCAGCGACGTGCAGGTGGTGCGCTCGCTGCTCGAGGTCCACGGCGTCACCGTGGAGGACGACGGCGAAGGCGTGCTGCGGCTGGACCCCAGCGGGGCGGTCTCGGCTCACATGGAGGAGATCGACGCGCACGCCGGGGCGTCGCGCATCCCGATCCTGTTCTGCGGCCCCCTGCTGCACCTGCTCGGCCAGGCCTTCATCCCCGACCTCGGCGGCTGCCGCATCGGCGACCGCCCGATCGACTTCCACCTCGACGCCCTGCGGGCCTTCGGCGCCATCGTCGACAAGCTCCCGAGCGGGATCCGCCTGTCGGCGCCCGACGGGCTGCACGGCGCGAACATCGAACTGCCCTACCCGAGCGTCGGCGCCACCGAGCAGGTGCTGCTCACCGCGGTGCGCGCGAAGGGCACGACCGAGTTGCGCAACGCCGCGATCGAGCCGGAGATCATGGACCTGATCGCGGTCCTGCAGAAGATGGGCGCGATCATCTCGTACGAGCCCAACCGCGTCATCTTCATCGAGGGCGTCGAGTCGCTGCGCGGCTACGACCACCGCTGCATCTTCGACCGCAACGAGGCCGCGTCGTGGGCGTGCGCCGCCCTCGCCACCGACGGGGACATCTTCGTCGCCGGCGCCAAGCAGCAGGAGATGCTCACCTTCCTGAACGTCTTC
Source organism: Microbacterium sp. T2.11-28 (assembly GCF_950097975.1). Taxonomy (GTDB): domain Bacteria; phylum Actinomycetota; class Actinomycetes; order Actinomycetales; family Microbacteriaceae; genus Microbacterium. Next base: position 375,608 of record NZ_CATNHF010000001.1, on the reverse strand, counting down.
CGCAAGGCCGGCGGCGACTTCGACATCGCCGAGGACGGCATACGCTTCCGCCGCGGCGGCGCGCTCAAGCCGGTGGTCGTCGAGACCGACGTGCACCCCGGCTTCATGACGGACTGGCAGCAGCCACTCATCGTCGCGCTCACCCAGGCCGAGGGCGTCTCGACCGTGCACGAGACGGTGTACGAGAACCGCCTCGGCTTCACGCAGGCGCTCAACAAGATGGGCGCCGACATCGTCGTGCATCCCGAGGGGATCGCCTCTCCCGACCGCCGGGTCCCGCGCCGCGCGCTCGAGCAGGCGGCGGTCATCACCGGGCCCACGCCGCTGCACGGCGCCGACGTCGTGGTGCCCGACCTGCGCGGCGGCTACAGCTACGTCATCGCCGCTCTCGCCGCGGAGGGCGAGTCGATCATCCGCAACGTGGACATCATCCGCCGCGGATACGAGAAGCTCTTCGACAAGCTGGCCGCCCTCGGCGCCGACTTCTCGGTCGCGGGCTAGGCCGCGATGGGAACGCGTCGCCGCGCGTCGGCGGAGAAGTCCCGGCCGAGTGCGTTCTGGCCGGCCGCCGCGGTGGTCATCCCGGCCGTGGGGTGGTTCGCGAAGATCGAGATCGAGGGCGGCGAGCACCTGCCCGAGTCGGGGGCGTACGTCCTCGCGCCGAACCACTACAGCGAGTTCGACCCGCTGATCACGGCCGTGGCCACCTGGCGGCTGGGCCGCGCCCCGCGGTTCATGGCCAAGGAGAGCCTGTTCCGCGTGCCCGTGCTGGGTGCGCTGCTGCGCGCCACCGGCATGATCCCGGTCGCACGCGCATCGACGGCGGCCGCCGCCAAGCAGACGATCACCCAGGCGAAGGAGCTGGTCGAGTCGGGCCGGGGCGTCATCGTCTATCCCGAGGGCTCGCTCACCCGCGACCCCGACATGTGGCCCATGCGCGGCAAGACGGGAGCGGTCCGCCTCGCCCTCGCCGGAGGCCTGCCCGTGATCCCCGTCGCGACCTGGGGTGTGCAGGAGATCATGCCGCGCTACGGCAAGCTGCGGCTGTTCCCGCCGCGCCGCCGCGTCCGCGTGCTGTTCGGCCCGGCGCTCGACCTCGAGGAGTACCGCGCCACGAGGACGGCGACGAACCTGGTGGCCGCCACCGACGTGGTCATGGCCGACATCTCGCGCCTGCTCGGCATCCTCCGCGGGCAGAACCCTCCCGCCGAGCGCTGGGACCCGAGCGTGCACGGCCAGAAGGAGACGGGCCGCCTTGAGTCGTAGGCAGGAGGGCGTGCGGCCGCGGGTGGCCGTCATCGGCGCCGGCAGCTGGGGGACCACCTTCGGCAAGGTGCTCGCCGACGGCGGCGCCGACGTCGTCATGTGGGCGCGGCGCGCAGAGCTCGCGCAGGAGATCCACGAGGGGCACCGCAACAGCGAGTACCTCCCCGGCGTGAACCTCCCGCGGAGCATGACCGCCACGACCCACCTGTCGGAGGCGCTCGAAGGCTCCACCCAGGTGTATCTGGCGATCTCCAGCCAGGCCCTGCGCCAGAACCTGAAGGCCGTGCGGCCGCTCGTCGCCCAGACGGGCGCGCCGATCGTGTCCCTCATGAAGGGGGTCGAGAAGCGGTCGGGGCTGCGGATGAGCCAGGTCATCGAGCAGGAGCTGCACTGCGATCCGGCGCGGATCGCCGTGGCCTCGGGCCCGAACCTCGCGCTCGAGATCGCACGCGAGCAGCCCACGGCGGCCGTCATCTCCTCCTCCAGCCGCGAGACGGCGGAGGCGGTCGCGCTGCGCGCGCGCAACGGCTACTTCCGCACCTTCGTGAACACCGATGTGGTGGGAACGGAGTTCGGCGGGGTGCTCAAGAACCTCATCGCCGTGGCGATCGGCATCGTCGACGGCGTCGGCTACGGCGAGAACACGAAGGCCTCGATCATCACCCGCGGGCTGGTGGAGATGACCGACTTCGCGGTCGCCCAGGGCGCCGAGCCCGAGACCCTGCAGGGACTGGCGGGCCTCGGCGACCTGATCGCCACCTGCCAGTCGCCGCTCAGCCGGAACAACACGGCCGGCCGGCTGCTGGGGCAGGGGTACAGCTTCCAGGACGTGGTCAAGCAGATGAACCAGACGGCGGAGGGTCTGGCCTCGGTGGCGCCGGTGCTGCAGCTGGCCCGCGAGGCGGGCGTGCAGATGCCGATCGTGGAGCAGGTCAAGATGGTTCTGGACGGAACGATGGATCCGCGCGACATCGCGCCTCATCTGACGACCGACGACGACAAGCCGAAGGGCGAGAGGACGCAGGATGGACAAGGCGGCAGTGGCGGTGCTCTTCGGAGGACGTTCGAGCGAGCACTCGATCAGCTCCGCCACGGCCGGAGGGGTCCTGCGCGCGATCGATCGTGATCGCTTCCGGGTGATCCCCATCGGCATCACCCGCGACGGCGCCTTCGTGCTCGAGGACGACGACCCCGACAAGTTCGCGCTGACAGCGGGGAGCCTCCCGGAGGTCGTCGACAACGGCACGCGCGTGCGCTGGCCGGACTCGACCCGGTCGCGCGAGCTGACGCTCGTCCGCGCCGACGGGTCGGAGGAGTCCCTCGGCGACGTCGACGTCGTCTTCCCGATCCTCCACGGCCGCTTCGGCGAGGACGGCACCGTGCAGGGGTTCCTGGAGCTGCTCGGTCTGCCCTACGTGGGCGCCGGGCTCCTGATGTCGGCGATCGGCATGGACAAGCACACCACGAAGAGCATCCTGAAGTCCGCCGGCGTGCCGGTGGTGCCCTGGGTCGCCTTCACGCGGAGCGATCTCTCCCGGGAGCGCGAGCTGTGGGAGCGGCGCGTGCGCGCGCTCGGCCTGCCGGTGTTCGTCAAGCCGGCCCGGGCCGGATCGAGCGTCGGCGTCTCGAAGGTCTCGGCGTGGGACGAGCTCGACGCGGCGCTCGATGTCGCGTTCGCAGAGGATGCCACCGTGCTCGTCGAGCAGTCGGTGACCGGCCGCGAGGTCGAGTGCGGAGTGCTCGAGGGACGTGATGGCGCCCCGCCGCGCGTGAGCGTCGCCGGGGAGATCGTGATCACCGGCCGCGAGTTCTACGACTTCGAGGCGAAGTATCTCGACGCGCCCGGCATCGACCTGGTGTGCCCGGCCGACCTCCGTCCCGGCGAGCTGGCGGAGATGCAGCGCGTCGCCGCGCGCGCGTTCGAGGCCGTCGGCGGCGAGGGGCTCGCGCGGGTGGACTTCTTCTTCACCGGCACGGAGTTCTTCGTCAACGAGGTGAACACCATGCCCGGGTTCACGCCGATCTCGATGTTCCCCAAGTGCTGGATCGCCTCGGGGCTGCCCTACGACGAGCTGCTCACCGAGCTCATCGACCTGGCGCGGGTGCGCTGAGGCTCAGGCGGACGGCCGGTCGGTGCATTCCGACTCGGTCGCCGGCAGCATCCGCACCGCCGACGACAGCGAGCCGAGCACCGAGCGTGCGCTGACCACGTCGTAGTCGAGGTAGACCTCGACCGACGGGGTGCGGCCGAAGGTCGTGAACCGGTAGCGCGGCGCCTCGGCGTCGTCGATGAGCCAGTCGATGCCGTCCACGGTCTCGCACGGCAGCGTCGACGGCCCGGAGGGCTCGAGCCCGCAGGTGAGCAGCACGGTCGTGGGTGCCCCCCACGCACCGGTCGCCTGGGCGTCGGTCCAGACGCGCGGCTGGCCGTCGACCTCGGCGGGCAGCCGTACGGTCACCGCGGCGCAGTCCGGGGAGTCGGCTTCCGGTGCGGGCTGCATCGAGACGGTGGTGGCGCATCCCGTGAGGAGCACGACGGCGGCCACGGCGCCGACGACGGCCGCGGGCCGGAGCATGCGGCGGGTTCGGGTCACCCCCTCAGGCTACCGTGGACTCATGAGCGCACCTCACGGCCCGACCGTCGGCGACGTGTCCGAGGGGGAGCTCCTCGCGCACATCCTGGCGGAGCTGTCGGGCGCCTCCGCCGCCGTCGTCGGCCCGGGCGACGACGCGGCCGTGCTGGCTGCCCCGGGCGAGCGCGTGGTCGTCACCACGGACACGCTCGTGCACGGTCCGGACTTCCGGCTCGCCTGGTCCAGCGGCCACGACCTCGGCTTCAAGTCGGCGGCGGTGAACCTCGCCGATGTCGCCGCGATGGGGGCGCGGCCGACGGCCCTGTTCGTCGCCCTGGCGATGCCCGCCGACACGACCGTCGCCTTCGTGACGGAACTGGCGCGCGGCCTGCGCGCCGCCTGCGATCTGCTCGCCCCGGGATGCGCGGTGGAGGGCGGCGACCTGACGGCGTCGGACACGCTCACGATCGCCGTCACGGCCGTCGGCGTGCTCGAGGGCCGTGCGCCGGTCCTGCGCAGCGGCGCCCGCCCCGGCGACGTCGTGGCCGTCGCCGGCAGTCTCGGCGCCGCCGCGCGCGGCCTCGCCGTGCTCTTCGATCGATTCCGCGACCCGGACGGATTCCCCGTGCCGGTCGACCTCGGCCTCCTCGACGACGCGTCCCGCGCCGACCTCGTCGCGCAGCTCCGGCCGGAGCCGCCGGTCGGTCTCGGGCCGGTCGCCGCCGTCGCCGGGGCCACCGCCATGATGGACGTCTCGGACGGGCTGCTGCTGGATGCGACCCGCCTGGCAGACGCGTCAGGGGTCACCGTCGACCTCCGCGGCATCGCCGACGGTCCGCAGCTGCGCGGCGGAGAGGATCACGCGCTCCTGGCGGCCTTCCCCGAGGACGCGGCGCTGCCCGAGGGCTTCCGGGCCATCGGCCGCGTCCGGGCCCGGGGGACGGCCCCTGTCACCGTGGACGGGGTGCCGCCGGCCGGCCCCGGCGGCTGGGATCCGCTGCGCGACTGGGATGCCGTCCGAGGCTGACGCCGCCGGCATCGGCCGCGCGGACTACTCTTCGGGGTCGAGCTCGCTCGTGTCGTCCGTGACCCACCAGATCGCGGTGTCCCCATAGCGCTTGTGCCTGTCGCTGGTCATCCCGCGCGGGAGGGTCGGCTCGGGCGATCGCGCCGCGCGTTCGATGATGACGAGGCCCCCGGGGGCGAGGCGGGAGGCGACGAGCGCGAGCGTCGCGGCGAGCTCGGTCTCGCCGAGGTCGTACGGCGGATCGATGAAGACGACGTCGAAGGGCGTGGCCGCGGAGCGCAGGAAGGCATCGGCCGTGGCGCGGTGGACCCGGATCACGGCGCCCGGGACGGCGCGCTGCACGGTGCGGGCGTTGCGCTCGGCGACGGCGGCCGCGCGCGGCGCACGCTCGACGAGATCGGCCGAGGCGGCGCCCCTGCTGACGGCTTCCAGGGCCAGCGCGCCCGACCCCGCGTACAGGTCGGCGACGGCGGCGCCGGCGAGGACGCCGGCGGATTCCAGCGCACCGAAGAGGGACTCCCGGACGCGGTCGCTGGTGGGGCGCGTGCCGGCATCGGGGACGGCCAGGGTGAGCGAGCCGGCGGCGCCGGCGATGATCCGTGTCACGTCCCCACGCCGTGCGGCGCCTCGGACGGCAGCCGCGGTTCGACGCGCAGCTCGGGGCGGAGACCGGCCTTGTCGGCGTAGAACGCCCGGATGCGGTCCATGTCCGCGGCGACGTCGCCGGTCAGCGCGAGCGTGGGGCCCAGGCCGGTGGTCATGGTGGTCCGGTCGACGTAGCCGAGGGTCAGCGTCATCCCCGCCTCGCGGGCGATCCGGTAGAAGCCGCTCTTCCAGTGGGTGTGCGGCCCGCGCGTGCCGTCGGGGGTCACGACCAGGCCGAAGACCTCGCCGGCGTGCGCGCGCGCGACGACCTCGGACACCACGCGTCCGGCGTCGCGCCGGTCGACCGGGATGCCGCCGAGGCGACGCATGAGGGGTCCGCGCCACCCGCGGAAGAGCGAGTCCTTCCCGAGCCAGCGGATCGGGATCTCCAGCCGCCACGCGATGGCGAGCATGAGGACGAAGTCCCAGTTCGAGGTGTGCGGCGCGCCGACCAGGACCGTCGGGGCGACGGGCGCGGGCTCGGTGCGCAGGGTCCAGCGGCTGAACGTCCAGAAGACACGGGCGACGGCGCGTCGGATCATCCGTCCACTGTACGCGGGCGCGGGTCGCGCCCGCGTCGGCGCCGCTCCCTAGACTCGACTCATGCCGCCTGTCACGCTGTCCTCGACCCTCGAGGAGGTCGTCGGCGCGAAGACGGCGGCGACGCTGCGACGGGCGTTCGGGATGACCACGGTGGGCGAGCTCCTGGCGCACTATCCCCGTCGCTATGCGCGCCGTGGCGAGCTCACCCCCATCGCGTCCCTTCCCGTCGGCGAGCAGGTGACGATCGTGGCCGAGGTGCGCTCGGTGTCGGTGCGCCCGATGCGCGGGCGCCCCGGCACGCTCCTCGAGGTCGTCATCAGCGACGGCGCGGGCACGGTCAACCTCACCTTCTTCAACCAGCAGTGGCGGCAGGCCGACCTCCGCGTGGGGCGGCAGGGCATCTTCTCGGGCAAGGTGGGGGAGTTCAAGCAGCAGAAGCAGTTCGCCCATCCGGACTACGAGCTCTTCGACGACGAGGGCGAGGCGCGCCAGAGCGCGGAGGCGCGTCAGCGCCAGCCGATCCCGATCTACCCCGCCACCAGCACCGTGTCGAGCTGGCAGCTCCACAAGACGATCGTCGCCGTGCTGAGCCGCGTCACCGAGATCCCCGATCCGCTGCCCGAGGCGCTGCGACGCGCCGTGGGCCTCCTGCCCGCCCTCACCGCCGTGCGGCACCTCCACACCCCCGACGACATCGAGCAGATCGACCCGGCGCGTCACACGCTCCGCATGCACGAGGCCTTCGTCCTCCAGGCCGCCCTCCTGCAGCAGCGGCAAGAGGTGCGGGCGCTGGCGGCGACCGCACGGCCGGCGGGGGAGCTGCTCGAGCGCTTCGACGCCTCGCTGCCGTTCGCGCGCACCCCCGATCAGGTGACCGTCGGCGACCGCATCGAGGCCGACCTGCAGGCGGACTGGCCGATGAACCGGCTCGTGCAGGGAGAAGTGGGATCGGGCAAGACCCTCGTCGCACTGCGCGCCATGCTCCAGGTCGCGCAGTCGGGCGGGCAGTCTGCGCTCATCGCCCCCACCGAGGTGCTGGCCGCGCAGCATCTCCGCTCGATCGCGCGCATGCTGGGTCCGCGGCTGGCGCCCGAGCTCATGCCCACGCTCCTCACGGGGCAGCTCCCCGCCGCCGAGCGGCGCAAGGCGGCGCTGCGGGTGGCGTCGGGCCAGGCGCGCATCGTCGTCGGCACGCACGCGCTCCTCAGCTCGACGACCACCTTCGCCGACCTCGGACTCGTCGTCGTCGACGAGCAGCACCGCTTCGGCGTCGAGCAGCGCGAGACGCTGCGCGCCAAGGGCAACGCGCCGCACGTGCTCGTGCTCACCGCGACGCCCATCCCGCGTACGGTGGCGATGACCGTGTTCGGCGACCTCGACGTGTCCACCATCCGCACGCTGCCGGCCGGCCGTGCGGGCATCGAGACGTTCGTGGCACCCCTGGCCGAGAAGCCGGGGTGGTTCGCCCGCGTCTGGGAGCGGATCACCGAGGAGGTCGCGCTGGGGCGGCAGGCGTTCGTCGTCTGCGCGGCGATCGACGCCGCGGCCAAGGAGCCGGATCCGGACGCGCCGTCCGCGCCGGCGGTCGAGGGGGAGACGGAGCGCACCCGGTGGGGCGTGGTGCAGGTGGCCGAGATGCTCGCTCGCGACGAGTCGTACCGCGACGTGCGGGTCGAGGTCCTCCACGGCAAGATGCCCGCCGACCAGAAGGACGCCGTGATGCAGGCGTTCGCGCGCGGCGAGATCGACGTGCTCGTCGCGACGACGGTCGTGGAGGTGGGCGTCGACGTGCCGAATGCGTCCACGATGGTGATCCTCGAGGCCGACCGCTTCGGAGTCTCCCAGCTCCACCAGCTGCGCGGGCGGGTCGGCCGCGGCGGGCTGCCGGGGCTGTGCCTGCTGGTGACCGAGGCCGCTGTCGGCACGATGGCGCGCTCCCGGGTGCAGGCGGTGGCGCGCACGAGCGACGGATTCGAGCTGGCGGAGGTCGACCTCGAGCTGCGGGGCGAGGGCGATGTGCTGGGCGACGCGCAGTCCGGCGCGCGTTCGTCGCTGCGCCTGCTGCGGGTGGTCGCCGACGCCGACCTCATCGCCCGCGCCCGCGCGGCCGCGGAGCGCGTGCTGGCCGAGGACCCGACCCTGGCGTCCCATCCCGGTCTCGCGGACGCCATCGATCGACGGGTCGGCCAGCAGGAGCGCGCCGCGCTCGCGAAGAACTGACCCCGGTAGGCTGGACGACATGAACAACCGCATCGCGGTCGTCCCGGGATCGTTCGACCCGCCGACGCTCGGCCACCTCGATGTCATCCGACGGGCGGCCTCGCTGTACGACCAGCTCCACGTCCTGGTGGTCCACAACCCCGGCAAGGAGGCGATGCTCCCGCTGGCTCAGCGCCTGACCCTGCTGGAGCAGTCGGTCGCCGACGCCGGCATCGAAGGCGACATCGTCGTCGCCTCGTGGAGCATGGGGCTGCTGGTCGACTACGCCGTCGACGTCGACGCGGGCGTGCTCGTGAAGGGCATCCGCTCGCAGGTCGACGTGGCCTACGAGACGCCGATGGCGATCGTCAACCGCCACCTCGCCCACGTGGAGACCGTCTTCCTGCTGCCCGATCCTGCGCACGCGATGGTGTCGAGCTCGCTGGTACGTCAGGTGGCGGCGCTGGGCGGCGACGTGTCGCCGTTCGTCCCCGCACCCGTCGCGCGCTTCCTCGACACGGGCGCGCGAGAGAACTGAGGAGCACCGATGTCACGCAAGCACCTGAACGGTCCGTTCGTCTTCCCCGTCCGCGACATCGTCCGCCACCCGGGCGAGATGCGCGAGCACCGTGTGGAGGTCGCGTCGCCCTCGAAGTGGGGAGAGGGACTGGTCTCCGTCGCGGAGGGCGAGATCATCGACCTCGACGTCCGGCTCGAGTCGGTCCACGAGGGCATCCTCGTGTCCGCGCAGATCGACACGGAGTACACGGGGGTGTGCGGACGGTGCCTCACCGACATCGCCCAGCCCCTCGAAGTCGAGTTTCAGGAGCTCTTCGGGTATCCTGGTGAAGAAGCGAATGACTTCGAGGTTCAAGACGACCACGTGGATCTTGAAACTCTGGTCAGGGATTCGATCGTCCTGTCGCTTCCCTTCCAGCCGGTGTGTCAGCCGGATTGCCCCGGACTCGATCCGAACACGGGCGAGAGGCTGACGTCCGACGCCGTGCCGGAAGCCCCGGTCGATCCGCGCTGGGCCGCGCTGAAGGCCCTCACCCCAGACCACGACGGCGAGGCAGTGCGCCCCGCCGCCGACGACACAGAGAAGAGCTAGCCATGGCAGGTAACCCCCCGAAGCGGAAGGTCTCCCGCTCCAACACGCGTTCGCGCCGTGCGCAGTGGAAGGCCGAGGCCCCCGCGCTCGTCAAGACCGTCGAGAACGGCAAGGTCGTCTACAGCCGTCCGCACCAGGCGAAGGTCGTCACCGACTCGCAGGGTACCGAGCTGTTCCTCGAGTACAAGGGCCGCAAGGTCGCCGACGTCTGAACGACGGTCACGTCGTGACGGACGTCTTCATCGAGCACTCGGTGCTCGCCGACAAGCTCGGGGTCGATATCGACCCCGAGCTTCTGTCGCTCGCGCTGACGCATCGGTCCTTCGCGTACGAGAACGGCGGCATCCCGCACAACGAGCGCCTCGAGTTCCTCGGCGACTCGATCCTGGGGCAGGCCGTCACCGTCCACCTCTTCACGCGGCACCCGCAGCTGGACGAGGGCTCGCTGGCGAAGCGCCGGGCCAGCGTCGTCTCGACCGTCGCCCTGGCCGAGGTCGCCCGGAGCATCGAGCTCGGCTCGCACCTGCGTCTCGGACGCGGTGAGGACCAGACCGGCGGACGGGACAAGGACTCCATCCTGGCCGACACGATGGAGGCGGTGTTCGGCGCGACGTTCCTCTCCGCGGGCCCCGAGGCGGCGACCGCACTGGTCCTGCGGCTCCTCGAGCCGCTCATGACCGACCCGGAGCGCTACGGCGCGGCGATGGACCCGAAGACCAGCCTGCAGGAGCTCGCCGCACGGCTGAGCCTCGCGCCGCCCGTGTACACGGTCACCGCGGAGGGACCGGATCATCACCGCCGCTTCACGGCGACCGTGTCGGTGGGCGAGGTGTCCTGCACCGGATCGGGCTCGAGCAAGAAGCAGGCGGAGATGGCGGGAGCCCTCGCCGTCTGGCGCGAGCTCTCCGCGCGTGCCTGAGCTCCCCGAGGTCGAGGTCGTCCGCGCCGGCCTCGCACCCGCCGTCACGGGCGCCACCATCCTCGGCGCCGACGTGTTCGATCCGCGCGCGCTGACGCGTCACGTCGGCGACCCGGCGTCGTTCGAGGCTGCGGTCTCCGGTCGACGTGTCGTCGCCGCAGCCCGGCGCGGCAAGTTCCTGTGGCTGCCGCTGGCCGACGACGACCGCGATCGCGAGGGCGAAGGCGAGGCGATCGTGGCGCACCTGGGCATGAGCGGCCAGCTGCTGCTGCGTTCGCCCGGGTCCGCCGCCGAGCGGCACGAGCGCATCCGGCTGCACGTCGTCCACTCCGCGCACGGCGAGCTCGATGTCGTCTTCGCCGATCAGCGTACCTTCGGCTCGCTGGCGGTGGACCGTCTGACCCCGACCTCCGACGGTGCGCCCGGAGGCTGGGGAACGGACGCTGCGGCGACACCGTCGCAGGTGGCCCACATCGCCCGCGATCCGCTCGACCCCGCCTTCGACGACGGCCTCTTCCGCACCCGCTTGGCGCGCACCGCCTCCGCCATCAAGCGCGTGCTCCTCGACCAGACCGTCGTGAGCGGCATCGGCAACATCTATGCCGACGAGTCGCTGTGGGCCGCACGGATCCACCCGGAGACGGCCGCCTCGGCCCTGCCGGCGCGCACCGTGAACCGGCTGCTGGAGGAGGTGAGGATCGTCCTCGAACGCGCCCTGGCCGAGGGCGGCACGAGCTTCGACGCCCAGTACGTCAACGTCAACGGGCAGGCGGGGTACTTCGCCCACTCGCTGCGGGCCTACGGCCGGACCGGCGAGCCGTGCCCGCGCTGCGGCCGGCCGATCGTCCGCGTGTCCTTCACGAACCGGTCGAGCCACTACTGCCCCCACTGTCAGCGCCGACGCTGATCCCCGTCCTCACTCGAGCACGCGCTGCCACGCTCCCGCCACGGTCAGCGGCGCGAAGCCGATCGCCTCATTCACATCGAGCATGGGACGGTTCTCCTCGGCGTTGAACGTCGAGACGAAGGGGGAGGTCGGGACGAGCTCCGCCCACCGCAGCAGATTGGCGCACTTCACAATGGTCCCGAGCCGCCGTCCCCGGTGCTCGGTGACGACGAGGGTTCCCCACTGATTCGTCGGGCGCGTGCGGTCCTCCCCGATGCCCAGCTCGTTGTACGCGACGAGGCGTCCGGTCGGGATGTGCTCGACGGCTGCCACTGCGATGAGGAGCCCGCCCGCGGCCAGTCGCCGATCCCGATGCACGACCCGCTCGACGTCCCACGTCTCCTCCGGCAGATCGAGGTCGCCCATCGGCACGTCGGTCGACATGCGCGACAGGATGTACGCGTAGGCCTCGCGGTGCTCCTCGGGGGTGGCGCCCGTCCAGGTCACCACGCGGTAGTCGGCGCCGGCGTGGGCGAGCGCCTCATCGAGCATCCGGCGGACGTCCGCCAACGATCCGCGCAGGTCGAACGCACTGTTGCGCTCGACCTGCTGCAGCACGAAGCCGTGGTCCAGGAAGAACCGCGACCATTCGTCCCGCGGCACGCTGCCGAAGCCCGTCGGCGCGTCGAGCCGCTCGCCGGGAGCGTCGACCCGGTGGAGGGAGAAGGTCTGCAACGATGTCCGTCCCGCTTCCCGCGCATCGTCGATCAGCCGCCGCATCAGCAGCTCCTCGACGCCGTGCCCGCGGCCCTCGGGCGCGGTCAGGAGATCGAACTCGAGGTTGCGGGCGCCGTCCTCCCGAGACATGCTCCACTGCAGGGCGCCGACCGGTTCGCCGTTGCGCCGCACGAGGTGGCCCCCGCGGGCGATGTAGCGCTGGTCGAGCCACGACGGCAGCATCTCCGTCGGCTCCCACCGCAGGTGGTCGAGGCCGATGTCGTACTCCACGCCGCGGTTGAAGACCTCGATCATGTCGACGAAGTCGCGTGCCTCGGCGTCCGTGATCGCGTGCGGCACCGCCACCCGCTCGACGCTCAGCGTCTCGACGGTCATGAGAGCACCTTCTTCCACGCGCCCTCGTACGCGACCGGGCGGAAGCCGATCGCCTCGTTGATGTCCAGCATGGGACGGTTCTCCTCCGCGTTGTAGGTGATGACCTTCGGTGAGCGGGGGGCGATGTCCCGCCAGGTCTTGAGAGCTGCGCACTTGACGAGCTGTCCCAGCCGATGGCCCCGGTGCTCCTTGAGGACGAGGGTGTCCTCCTGGTTGGTCGGCCGTGTGCCGTCCGCGCCGATGCTGAGCTCGTTGAAGGCGACCAGGTCGCCGGTCGCGATGTGCTGGGCGGCGGTCACGAGCACCGTCATGCCGCCGTCGAGCCAGCGGCGATCGTGGCGTGCCACCCGGTCGGCATCCCACGCCTGCTCGTCGAACTCCATCCCGGCCGCCGGTGCATCCGTCGACATGCGGGACTTCATCCAGGCGAATCCGGCGACGTGCTCGGCGGGGGTCGGCGGCGACCACTGCACGATCCGGTATCCCGCGGCGGCGCGCTCCGCATCCGCGAGCAGGCGCTCGACGGTCGGTGCGCTCGCCACGAGATCGAGGTCGCTGCGACGCTCGATCTGCTCGAGCACGTAGCCCTGCGAGAGATAGAACCGCGCGGCGCGATCGCGCGGGATCGTGCCGAAGCCGGTCGGCGCGCTCAGCCGCGGGCCGTCTGCTTCGGCGTGCTGCGCCCAGGACTGCAGCACCGTCCGGCCGTGCTCCCGGGCCGCCCGCTCGACGAGCGGGTACGCCGCGGTGCCGATGCCTCGGCCCTGATGCGAGCGGAGCAGTTCGATCAGCCAGTAGGCCGAGCGGGACCCCTCCTCGTGCGGGATGTCGACACCCACCCGGCCCACGACCGCGCCGTCGGCGACGACCATCCAGCTGAGACGCGTCTCGTCGGGGTCGGGCTGATAGTGAGGCAGGAGTTCGGTGGGAGTGAGGGCGTCGTCGTCGTTGCCGCCGATCTCGGCGTACACGGCGTTTCGCACACGAGTCATCTCGATGAAGTCGGTGGCGTCGTCGTCGCCGATGTGCGCGGGGATCGTGAGCGGGCGGAACTCGACGTCGAGTCCGTTGATGGTGGTCATGATGGTGATCCGTTCGTCAGAAGTGAAGAGGTGAGAGGGCGGATGCCGGTGCGTCCGTGGTCGTGTGGCCTTCGGAGCACCGGCACCCGCATCACAGGTGGGGGAGTCGGTGGCAGCGCAGCTGCCAGTCCAGCTCCCGGGTTGCGCGGTCGCGCTGGGCGCGACGCGCGGTCGCGGTGGTCTGCAGCTGCGGCCGGGTGCTCCACAGCAGGAGCGCCAGGGCCACGCGCAGGGCGACGCGATCGGGCAGAGCAGTCCGCGGGGTGCGGTCCTGCAGCGGGAGATGCGACAGCGGGACGGTGTCGTCGGATCGCCGACGGTCCGAGCGCTGCGGCGCGGTGAGAGTGTTCATGAGAGTGTGCTTTCGCTGAAAAGGGGTGGATGCCGAGAGAGCGGCGGAGATCGTGCCGCAGCACGAGGGGACGGGCGACGGATCAGCCCGGGCAGGAAACGGTCATCGAGCCCGGTAACGGGCAGACTCGTCCCCTGCGGGGATCAGATGAACGCGTGCGTACGCGTGTTCTGGAAGGCGCCGAAGGAGATGGTCCCGGCGCACGCGAGACGCGGAGTCATTCCTCCGGTGGTGTTCATGTGCATCATTTCGGGACCTCCTTTCTCAACTTCTGACGCGGAGAGTGACGATAGCGCGTGGCTGGCGCCGCCGTCAAGCGCGGTGCCGGTAGCGTGGTCGCGACAGCTGCGCGACACCTGACGGAGGACGACCGCCCATGCACCTGAAGAGCGTGACGCTCAAAGGCTTCAAGTCGTTCGCGCAGCCGACCACTTTCGCCCTCGAGCCCGGCGTCACGTGCATCGTCGGACCCAACGGGTCGGGCAAGTCGAACGTCGTCGACGCCCTGGCCTGGGTGATGGGGGAGCAGGGGGTGAAGACCCTCCGTGGCGGGAAGATGGAGGACGTCATCTTCGCCGGCACGGCAACGCGCGGACCGCTCGGTCGCGCCGAGGTGCAGCTGACGATCGACAACAGCGACGGTGCGCTCCCGATCGCCTACAGCGAGGTCACGATCAGCCGCACCCTCTTCCGCAACGGCAGCAGCGAGTACGCGATCAACGGGGAGACCTGCCGGCTGCTCGACGTGCAGGAGCTGCTCAGCGACTCCGGCCTCGGTCGGGAGATGCACGTGATCGTCGGTCAGGGCCGGCTCGACAGCGTGCTCCAGGCCAGTCCTGAGGACCGCCGCGGCTTCATCGAGGAAGCCGCGGGGATCCTGAAGCATCGACGCCGCAAGGAGAAGACCCTCCGCAAGCTCGACGCGATGGAAGCCAACCTGATGCGGCTGAGCGACCTCGCCGGCGAGCTGCGTCGTCAGCTCAAGCCGCTGGGCAAGCAGGCCGAGATCGCGCGAGAGGCGGCCACGATCGCGGCGGTCGTGCGCGATGCGAAGGCGCGTCTGTATGCCGATGAGCTCGTGTCCCTGCGCACGCAGCTCGCCGACCACGCGCGCACCGAGCACGAGCGGCATGCGGAGCGCATCGTGCTGCAGGATCAGGCCGAGCAGCTCAAGCTGCGCATCGACACGCTGGAGGCACAGCAGCGCTCCGAGGGGGTCGATCGCGCACGTGCGGCCGCGTTCGGGCTCGAGCAGGTCCAGGAGCGGCTGCGCGGCCTGTACTCGCTGGCGGGTCAGCGGCTCGCGCTGCTCGAAGACGACGGACAGCTCGCGCTCGACGTCGCGACGGTGAGCCAGGCGAGCATCGACGAGGCGCGGGTGGACGTCGACGAGATCGCATCGGGGCTCGGCGCGGCTCAGGACGCGGCCGCTGCAGCGTCGCGTGACGTCATCCGGGCCCGCGCCGAGCTCGACGCGCTCGATGCGGACATCGCGGCGCAGAGCGCCCTCGTCTCCGAGCACGACATGCGACTCACCGCGCTGCGCGGTTCGGCGGAGGCCGCCGCGTCGCGCCTCGAGGCGGTGCGCGGCGCCGTCGAGCGTCAGCAGCGCGCACTCGACGCGGCGCTGCAGCGACGGGTGGACGCCGAGGAGGCTCTCGCCGGGGTGGAGCCCGAGCTCGTGCCGGAGGGGTCGTCGGCCGAGTTCGCCGCCGCCTACGAGCGCGCGCAGCGCGACGCGGGCGAGGCGGAGGCGCAGGTCACGGCGCTGCGCGAGCGTCTGCACGCCGCGGAGCGCGAGGTGGAGTCGCTCACGGCTCAGGCTGCGGCGCTCGGGCGGGCGCTCGATGTGCGCAACGCCGCCGCGGCGCTGATCGAGCGCGGCGGGGACGGTATCCGAGGTCTCGTCGGCGATGCCGTCAAGGTGACCGCGGGCTACGAGGCGGCGATCGCCGCGGCGCTCGGCTCACTCGCCGAGGGGGTGCTCGTCGTCGATCTGGCGTCCGCACTCGAGGTCGCGCGCACCGCGCAGGACGCAGATCTCGGCACCGTGGACATCGCCCTCGCGGACGGCGGGCCCGTTCCTGCACCGCGGGTGCTCGCCGGCGCCACCCCCGCGCTCGAGGTCGTGACGGCTCCGGACGGTGTGCGCGGCGTGCTCGCGTCGGTGCACATCGTCGACGACCTGGCCGCGGCGCACGCGCTGACGGCCGAGCTCCCGGCCGACGAGTCGCCCGTCACCCTCGTCACCCGCGCCGGAGAGATCGTCACCGCGTACACCGTGCGCGCCGGCTCCGGCTCGGGACGCTCCCGCCTGGAGCTCGCGGCGGAGCGCGATGCCGCGACCGACCGGCTGAGCGAGATCGTGGTCGTCGCCGACTCCCTCCGCGAGGCACTCGCGGACGCCCAGGCAGGCTGGGACGACGCGCGACGGCGCACGCGGGAGTCGCTGCAGACGCTGCGCGAGCACGACGCCGCGCTGGCCGCGCACAGCGAGCAGGTGAACCGGGCGACGGTGCGCCACGAGGCCGCGATCGCCGAATGCGAGCGACTGGAGGCCGGGGTGCGGCAGGCCCAGTCCGCCGTCGCCGACGCCGAGGCGGCTGCGCGGACGGCCGAGGAGGCACTCGCGCGGGCCCAGGACGCACCCCGCCCCATCCTCGACGCCTCCGCCCGCGACGGTCTGCTCGCCGAGCTGGAGCAGGCGCGCGACGGCGAGATGCGTGCGCGACTCGACGTCGAGACCCTGAAGGAGCGGGTGCGCGCCGGGGAGGCCCGGGTCGTGCAGCTGGAGCGCCAGCGGGAGCGCGAGCGGTCCGCCGCGGAGGAGGCGGCCCGGCGGGCGGTCCTCCGCCGGGCGCAGCGGGAGATCGCCGCCGAGGTCGCCGGGCAGCTGCCGCCACTGCTCGACTCCGTGGATCGGTCGGTGTCCCAGGCCCGTGTCGAGCTGCAGCTGGCCGAGCAGGCGCGCAGCGCCGTCACCGCCGAACTGGTCGACCTGCGCGCCCAGGACGCGTCGGTCAGAGAACGCCTGAGCGGCCTCACGGAGAGCGTCCACGGGCTCGAGCTGCAGATGCACGAGAAGCGCCTCCACGTCACCTCCCTGCTCGAGAGGGTGGGCAGCGAGCTCAGTCTCAGCGAGGACATTCTCATTTCGGAATATGGTCCGGATCAGCTCATCCCCACCGAGGGCGAGGAGGACGGCGAGGCCTACGACCGCGCCGCGCAGCGGCGTCGACTGCAGGACGCCGAGCGCAAGCTGGCTCAGCTCGGGCGGGTGAATCCGCTGGCTCTGGAGGAGTTCGCCGCGCTCGAGCAGCGCCACGCCTTCCTCACCGAGCAGCTGGCCGACCTCACCCAGACCCGGGCCGATCTGCTCACGATCATCGAAGAGCTCGACGAGCGGATGCAGACGATCTTCCTCGCGGCGTTCGAGGACACGAAGGTCGCGTTCGGCGAGGTGTTCCCGATCCTGTTCCCCGGAGGCTCGGGAAGCATCTCGCTCACCGACCCGGACAATCCGCTCACCACCGGCATCGAGGTGTCCGTGCGACCGGTGGGCAAGAAGATCGAGCGGCTGTCGCTCCTGTCCGGTGGCGAGCGATCGCTGGCCGCCGTGGCGCTCCTGACGGCGATCTTCAAGGCGCGGCCGAGTCCCTTCTACATCCTCGACGAGGTCGAGGCCGCCCTCGACGATGCGAATCTGGGTCGGCTTCTCGGCGTCTTCGAGCAGCTGCGCGCCTCCAGTCAGCTGATCGTCATCACCCACCAGAAGCGGACGATGGAGATCGCCGACGCCCTGTACGGCGTCTCGATGCGGCAGGACGGCGTCTCGGCGGTCGTGGGGCAGCGCGTCCGGGAGCACGTGCCGTCCTGACCGCCGCTGCGGTGCCTCGGTGCGCGTCGATCGGCGAGGCAGGCGGCGAGGTGCGCGCCCGGGTGCGGGCGAACTCCTAGGCTGGACGCATGGCGGAGAACTCCTGGTCGCTCGGTCGCGCGCTGCGCGGCATGTTCGTCAAGCCCACGATCGACGACATCACCTGGGAGGACCTGGAGACCGCCCTCCTGACGGCGGACTTCGGCCCCGACATCACCGAGCGGCTCCTGGACGAGCTCCATGAGAAGGTGGACCGGTTCCGGACCACGGACCCGCGCGATCTGCAGCGCATGCTGAAGGAGACCCTCGAGGAGCACTTCGCGGCATTCGACTCGACCCTGCGGCTGACGGAGCGTCCCGCGGTGGTGCTGGTGGTCGGCGTGAACGGGGTGGGCAAGACGACCACCATCGGAAAGCTCGCCGCCTACCTCCGCCGGTTCGAGCGGTCGGTCGTCGTGGGCGCCGCGGACACCTTCCGTGCCGCTGCCGTCGACCAGCTCGCGACCTGGGCCGAACGCGGTGGGGCGACGATCGTCCGGCCGCAGCACGAGGGGCAGGACCCGGCATCGGTCGCGTACCAGACCATCGACCACGCGGTGCAGACCGGCACCGAGATCGTGCTCGTCGACACCGCCGGCCGCCTGCACACCAAGGGCGGCCTCATGGACGAGCTGAGCAAGATCCGGCGGGTGGTGGAGAAGCTCGCCCCGATCAGCGAGGTCCTGCTCGTGCTGGACGCCACCACGGGGCAGAACGGCGTCATGCAGGCGCAGGCGTTCCTCGAGCACGCGGGCGTCACGGGACTCGTGCTGACCAAGCTCGACGGCTCGGCCAAGGGCGGTTTCGTCCTCGCGGTCCAGGAGCGCACCGGCATCCCGGTGAAGCTGCTCGGGCAGGGCGAGGGGATCGGCGACCTCACCGGCTTCACCCCGCACGTCTTCGTGTCGGCGCTGGTCGATTGAGCGCCGCGACATGCGTCACCGGGCTCGCATGATGGCCGCGAGGGTGGTTGCATAGGGCCATGGCGATCGAGCACGACTACTTCGGCCTGCTGGAGTCGGGGCCGGACGGATCGATCTTCTGGAGCGAGGCGATCGACTTCGGCGACCAGAGGGTCACCGTCGATCTGACCGCGCCCGATCAGGACGACGTCTCGCCTGCGGCGTTGGATGTCGCGGCGGCCATGATCTCCTCCCTCGAGGCGATCGATCTGCAGGCGCGCAACGCCATGGTCTCCGAGCTCGACGATCGCACCAGCGAGGTCACCGAGTACATCCTGCAGCAGCAGGAGCAGATGGGCGAGGAGATCGAGGACTTCCTCGTGGACATCTCCGGCGACGTCCACATCGACGTGATCCGCTCCCTGCAGCTGGTGAGCATGACGATCCTCGCCGACGAGCACGGCGGCGCCGACCCGTTCGCCGTGCTCGAGTACGCGCTCGATCGGGACGCCACCGACGAGGTGCTCCTGGTGAACCTCACCAGCGACGGCGCCGTGCAGTCTGTCACCAGCGCCGACTGAACGCGGATGCCCGAGGTCGACGACGTCCGGCGGGTGGTCCTGGGGCTGCCGGGCGCCGAGGAGAGGCAGACCACCGGCGGTGCGGCCTGGTTCGTGCGGGGCAGACTGTTCGCCTGGGAGTGCCACCCGTGGCCGAGCATCCCCGAGCCGGTGCGCGCGGTGATCCTCGCCGAGGCTGTCGTCGGAGCCAAGGTCGGCGATCCCGACGACGCCCGGGCGCTGCGGGAGATGGATCCGGCCGTCTTCCTGCCGCAGACGACGCGGTGGGGCGAGCCCAAGATCGCGTTCCGGCTGGGTGCGATCGACCCGGGACACCTGACCGAGCTTCTCGTCGAGGCCTGGCGCACGCAGGCGCCGAAGTACCTCGTCCGCGGATGGGAATCCGCCGGCTAGACCGCCTGCGCGAACCCGCCGTCGGCCGTCAGGTGCGCCAGGTGGGCGGGGATCTCACGGCCGTGAGACGCCATCGACTGCGCCCAGAGCCGTCCGGCGCGGTAGGAGGAGCGCACGAGCGGACCGGCGAGCACGCCGAGGAATCCGATGCGCTCGGCCTCCTCCTTGAACGCCACGAACTCCTCGGGCTTCACCCACCGCGCCACCGGGAGGTGGCGGGGGGTGGGGCGCAGGTACTGCGTGATCGTGATGATGTCGGTGCCCGCGTCACGCAGGTCCTGCAGCGCCTGCACGACCTCTTCCGGCTCCTCGCCCATGCCGAGGATGAGGTTGGACTTGGTGATGAGTCCGGCGGCGCGCGCCTGGGTCAGCACGTCGAGCGAGCGCTCGTAGCGGAAGGCGGGACGGATGCGCTTGAAGATGCGGGGCACCGTCTCCACGTTGTGGGCGAAGACCTCCGGCCGGGCGTCGAAGACCTCGGACAGCAGCGCCGGGTCGCCGTTGAAGTCGGTGGCGAGCAGCTCGACGCCGGTGCCGGGGTTGCGCGCGTGGATCTGACGGACGGTCTCCGCGTTCAGCCAGGCGCCGCCGTCGGGGAGGTCGTCGCGCGCCACGCACGTGACGGTGGCGTACCGCAGCCGCATCCGCTCGACGCTCTCGGCGACGCGCCGGGGCTCGTCGATGTCGTAGTCGGCGGGCTTGCCGGTGTCGATCTGGCAGAAGTCGCAGCGCCGGGTGCACTGCGAGCCGCCGATGAGGAACGTCGCCTCGCGATCCTCCCAGCACTCGTAGATGTTCGGGCAGCCGGCCTCCTGGCACACGGTGTGCAGCTGCTCGTCCTTCACGAGGGCGTGGAGGGCCTGGTACTCGGGGCCCATCCGGGCCTTGGTCTTGATCCAGTCGGGCTTGCGCTCGATCGGCGTCTGCGCGTTGCGCACCTCGAGCCGGAGGAGTCTGCGCCCCTCGGGCGCTGCCTGCCCGGCGTTCTGCCCGCCCGGGGCGGTGCCGCAGCTCACGCGGCGACCGCCGAATCGAAGGCGGCCTGGAAGGCCGAGGCGACCGTGTCGACGACATCGGCGGGGGAGATGTCGGTGCCGGCGATCTCGCTGAGGGTCGTGACCCCGGCGTCGGAGATCCCGCAGGGCACGATCTGGGAGAACGGGAGCAGACTGTTGTCGCAGTTGAGTGCGAAGCCGTGCATGGTCACGCCGCGCTGCACCCGCACGCCGATGGCCGCGATCTTGTCCTCCGACAGGGGACGGCGCACCCAGACGCCGCTGCGCCCTTCCACCCGGTAGCCCTCGACGTCGAAGGCGGCGAGGACCTCGATCAGCACCGCCTCCAGCCGGCGCACGTGTGCGACGACGTCGACGGGCTCGGCGAGGCGCACGAGCGGGTACCCGACCAGCTGGCCGGGCCCGTGCCAGGTGATCTTCCCGCCGCGGTCGACATCGATCACGGGCGTGCCGTCGGTCGGGCGCTCGTGACGCGCGGTCCGGGCGCCGGCGGTGAACACCGGCTCATGCTCCAGCAGCAGGAGCGTGTCGGGTCGTGCTCCGGCGACGATCTCGCCGTGCAGGCGGCGCTGGAGCTCCCAGCCGTCGCCGTAGGGAACGTACGTCGGTGCGAGGCCGATCGTCTGGATGTCGAGCACGCCGTCTCCTTCGCGATTACTGGACTGCGTCCAACAATAGCCTGGATATGGTGGGGAGATGAGCACCGGTCGTCCCAAGTCGTCGTCCCGCGAGGTCCTCGCCGAGGCGGCGTGCGAGCTGTTCCTCGAAAAGGGATACGAGGGCACCACGGTGGGCGACATCGCGCTGCGCGCCGGCGTGAGTCGATCGAGCTTCTTCAACTACTTCTCCTCGAAGTCCGACGTGCTCTGGGCGGGGCTCGATGCGCGCATCGACGCGGCCGAGATCTCGCTGGCCGACGGTGCAGACGTGCGCGAGACGCTTCTCGGGATCGCGAGCGGCTTCGCGCCCGACGCGCTGGCGCTCGCTCTGGTGAATGCGCCCGCGATGGGGATCGAGTCCGAACTGGTTCGGGAATCCGCCGGCCGCCGCGGTCGCATCGCCGATGCGGTGTCGCGCCGGCTGCGACTCGGGGGAGCCGGGGCGGTCGTCGCCGAGGTGGCCGGTGCCGCCCACGGCGGCGCGGTGCTCGCGGCCATCGGCGAATGGGCCCGCCGCGGTGCGGGCAGCACGTCCCTCCCCGACGTGCTGCGCGGCGCACTCGATGCGGCCGCAGCCACCCTGCCGCGCGCCGTGCGCCAGTTGCGCGTCGTCGCCCGCGCCGACCACTTCGAGGGGGCGGTGCGGTTCTACCGGGACGTGCTCGGGATGACCGAGCTCGACGCGTTCCAGGGCGACGGGGGAGCCCGGGTCGTGATCCTCGACGCGGGGCGCGCCACCCTCGAGCTGGCGAACGCGGCCCAGATCGACCTCATCGACGCGGTCGAGACCGACGGCGACGCGCCGAGCGATCCGATCCGCGTGGGTCTGGAGGTCGCCGACACGATCGAGTCCACCGCGTCGGTCCTCGAGGCGGGCGCGCTGCTGGAGGCCGGCCCGCGTGAGACGCCGTGGCGGTCGCGCAACGCGCGGGTCCGCGGGGCCGCGGGTCTGCAGCTCACGCTGTTCCAGGAACTCGACGCGCCCTGACCGCCGCGCGACGCCCGACGGGCGGACCGGCCGCCCCGGTGCGGTCGGCCGCTCCGCTCCGCGCCGCTCCCGTAGAATCGGGGCATCATGGCGACTTTCGGCACACTCTCCGACCGGCTCACAGAGACCTTCCGCAATCTGCGGACCAAGGGCAAGCTCACGCCCGCCGACGTCGACGGCACCGTCCGCGAGATCCGTCGCGCGCTCCTTGACGCCGACGTCGCGCTCGGCGTCGTCAAGGACTTCACCGCGAAGGTGCGCGAGCGCGCGCTCGGCGACGAGGTCAGCCGCGCGCTGAACCCCGCCCAGCAGGTGGTCCAGATCGTCAACGAGGAGCTCGTCGCGATCCTCGGCGGACAGCAGCGCCGGCTGCAGTTCGCCAAGAACCCGCCGACCGTCATCATGCTCGCGGGCCTGCAGGGCTCGGGCAAGACGACCTTCGCCGGGAAGCTGGCGCGCCTTCTCGAGAAGGACGGCCACACGCCTCTCCTCGTGGCGGCCGACCTGCAGCGGCCCAACGCCGTCAATCAGCTCCAGGTCGTGGCCCAGCGCGCCGGAGCGGCCGTCTTCGCCCCCGAGCCCGGCAACGGCGTCGGGGATCCGGTACGCGTCGCGCGCGACGGTGTCGAGCACGCGCGCCGCCAGCAGCACGACGTCGTCATCATCGACACCGCCGGCCGCCTCGGCGTCGACGCGGAGCTCATGAAGCAGGCCGCCGACATCCGCCGGGCCGTCGACCCGGACGAGGTCCTGTTCGTCATCGACGCGATGATCGGTCAGGACGCCGTCAACACCGCCAAGGCGTTCCAGGACGGCGTCGACTTCACGGGCGTGGTGCTCTCCAAGCTCGACGGCGACGCCCGCGGCGGCGCGGCCCTGTCGGTCGCCTCCGTCACGGGTCGCCCGATCATCTACGCGTCGACCGGCGAGGGCCTGGAAGACCTGGAGGCCTTCCACCCCGACCGCATGGCGAGCCGCATCCTCGACCTCGGCGACATCCTGACCCTCATCGAGCAGGCCCAGGCCGCGTTCGACGAGGAGGAGGCCAAGAAGGTCGCCGAGAAGCTCGCGACCGAGCAGTTCACGCTCGAGGACTTCCTCGACCAGATGCAGCAGCTCAAGAAGATGGGCTCCATGAAGAAGATGCTCGGGATGCTCCCGGGCGCCGGGAACATGAAGCAGCAGCTGGAGAACTTCGACGAGCGCGAGATCGACCGCACCGAGGCGATCATCCGCTCGATGACGCCCATGGAGCGCCGCAACCCGAAGCTGCTCAACGGCTCGCGGCGCCTGCGCATCGCGCGCGGTTCGGGGATGACCGTCACCGACGTCAATCAGCTCGTCCAGCGGTTCGACCAGGCCGCGAAGATGATGAAGACCGTCGCGCGCGGCGGGGTGCCCCAGATCCCCGGGATGGGCCCGATGGGCGGCAAGCCCGGAGCGTCCAGCAAGCGGGGCGCGAAGCAGAAGAAGGGCGGCGGCTCCCGCTCGGGCAACCCGGCGAAGCGGGCCGCCGAGAACGCGGGCCTCGCCGCCACGGCCTCCGCCCCGAGCGGATCCGGCTTCGGTCTCGGCGGCGCGCCGCAGCCGTCCGAAGCCGACCTCGCCGAGATCCAGAAGCTCTTCGGCAAGGGCTGAGACACACGCGACCCGGCGCCCGCGTCGCCGCGCCGTCCGCCGCTAGGCTGACACCCGTGGGTCGACTGGGGACGTCTGGGGAGATGCGGCAGAGGAAGTGTGACTAGCAGGGTCTCGACGAGCAGGGTCTTCGAGCGCGACACGCCGCTCTTCCGTGAGAGCGTCAGCGGACGGCTCGACAAGTTCCCGCGCAACGCCTGGGCGCGATGGGGCCTGCGTCTTCTGATCGCGGCGTTCTATGCCGCGGTCGCCGTCTGGTTCCATGTGGCCACCGCGGGCGACTGGCAGGGGACGGCCAACGCCGCCCTGGCCGAGCGCGTGGGACGGCTGCTCAGCGGGGCGGACGGCAGCGACGGCGTCGCCGTGATCGGCGCCCTGTACCCGCCGCTCACGAGCCTCATCGCCATGCTCGTTCCCGGAGGGCCTCTCGGCCTGGCGATCGCCGGAAGTCTCGCGGCGGGGCTGATGCTGCAGCTGGTCGTGCAGTCGATGCGCCGGCGGCAGTTCCCCGTGTTCGTCCGGCTCGTCTTCATCCTGACCCTCGGCGCCACGCCCGTGTTCGCGTACATCGCCACGACGAACTTCGAGGCGATCGTCGGCCTGATGTTCTTCGGCCTGGGGATGATCGACCTCGTCCGCTTCGTGACCTGGGCGAACACGCAGGCAGGGTTCCGCGCGGGCATCCTCTTCGCCTGCGCGGCGTTCTCCGACTCCACCGTCACCTTCTCCGCCCTCGTGGCGGCCGTCGCCGGCACGCTCATCATCCAGTCGCGGCCCGGCGCGCGGTTCGCGAACGCGTACGTGGTGGCGTTCCCGACGATCACCCTGTTCGTCTCGCTGGCGCTGCTCGGCATCGCGTTCGGTGCCGGCCCGCTCGCGATGATGCGCGGCGACCTGAGCTGGAGTCCGGATCGGTTCGAGGCGATGCTGGCCTTCTTCGCCACCCCGGCCGGCGTCGTCTACTTCGCCCCGGTGCTGCTGCTCGTGGTGACGAGCTTCGCGCTCCGGTTCCCGGGCACGGCGCTGATCGCGGTGCTGCTGACCGCCAGCACGCTGCTCGCCTTCATCCTGGGGCTCACGCCGCCCGGCACCGCGGGCATCAACTACACGCTGATGCTGCTCCTGGCGATCGCCATCGTCCCCACCCTGACCACACTGGCCCATACCCTGCTCACGTCCGCCGTGTCGGTCGTGCTGTGGGTGATCGGATGGCTGACGACACTGCAATGGGCGACCCTCGCCGACTGGGTGCGGGCGCTGGGAGGATTGTCATGATGTCCGACGGCACGCTGCTCTCGCCCGAGCTCCGCACGCGTTATGTGCAGGAGGGCTGGCTGCCGATCGGCCGCGAGGGCGACAGGGTCGTCATCGGAGCCTCGCACGAGCTCGGCCGCGCCGCGCGCACCGCGATCAGCGCGAGCGTGGGTGCGCCGATCTCGGTGCAGCCGCTGTCGCAGCGGGCGATCGTCGACCGGGTCGTCACCGAGTTCCGCGACGACTTCGCCGATCAGGCCGCCAACGGTCTCTACCTGACGGATCCCGGGCTGTCGGCGCGACGCGTGCTCTCGCGTTCGCAGCAGGTCGGCCTCGTCGTGCTCCTCGTGCTCGTGGTCGCGGCGCTCGTCCTGTGGCCGCTGCCGACGATCATCGTCGGGATCGCCGTCGCCAGCATCGTCTTCCTCGCGAGCACGCTGTTCAAGTTCTCGGTCGCGCTGCACGGGTCCCGCTACGACCTCGTGCAGCACGTGGACGCGGAGTCGATCGCCGCACTCGACGACGCCGATCTGCCGATCTACACCGTGCTGGTGCCGGTCTTCCGCGAGGCGCGCATCGTGGGGCGCCTCGTCGAGAACCTCGGACGGCTCGACTATCCGGCCGAGAAGCTCGAGGTGATCATCCTCGTGGAGGAGGAGGACGACGAGACCCGCGATGCGCTCGCGGTGTCCTCGCCCCCCGACAACTTCCTCGTGGTCACGGTGCCGAAGGGCTCGCCGCAGACGAAGCCCCGTGCGTGCAACGTGGGTCTGGAGGTGGCCCGCGGCGAGTTCCTCGTGATCTACGACGCCGAGGACGCGCCCGAGCCCGACCAGCTCAAGAAGACGGTCGTCGCCTTCTCGCGCGCCGACGCCTCCACCGTCGTGATGCAGGCCTCGCTCAACTACTTCAACGCGCGGGAGAACGTGCTGACCCGCATGTTCGCGCTCGAGTACAGCTACTGGTTCGACTACATGCTCGCGGGCCTGGACGTGCGCGACCTTCCGATTCCGCTCGGGGGGACCTCGAACCACTTCCGCACCTCCGCCCTCCGCGAGCTCGGTGGGTGGGATCCCTACAACGTGACGGAGGACGCCGACCTCGGCATCCGCGCGAGCGCTCTCGGCTACCGCGTGGGGGTGGTGGACTCCACCACGATGGAGGAGGCCACGAGCCGCATGGGGATCTTCATCGGTCAGCGCAGTCGCTGGATCAAGGGCTACATGCAGACCGCGCTCGTGCACGCACGGCGCCCGGGGCGGCTGATCGCGCAGGTCGGACTCCGCCGGTTCTTCTCGTTCGCGCTCCTCATCGCCGGCACGCCGCTGACGTTCCTCGGCGTGATCCCGTTCACCGCGCTGCTCATCGCCTCGTTCGCGGTGCCGTGGCTGGACATCTCCGACGCGTTCCCGCCGCTCGTCCTCTGGTTGTGCCTGCTGAACTTCCTCATCGGGAACGGGCTGATGGTGTACCTGAACATGATGGGCCCGTACAAGCGCGGCTCGTTCTGGCTGGTCGGCTGGGCTCTGCTGAACCCCGTCTACTGGCTCCTGCACTCCGCGGCGTCGTACAAGGCGCTGTGGCAGCTCATCACGAAGCCGCATTACTGGCAGAAGACAGAGCACGGCATGTCGACGTTCGAGCTGCACGACGCACCGGCCGAGGACCTCACGAGGGAGGCCGCCGAAGAGATCGGGGTGACGGAGCCCGCGCGGTCTCAGTGACCGAGTGCCGCGAGGTGGTCGCGCAGGGTGGGCCCCGCGCGGAACTCGCGGATGAGGTGCTGGACCACTTCCCGGAGGTCGCCGTCGGCGGCCTCGGCGACGAGGATCTGCCGTGCGTGGCTCGCCCCTTGCGTGAGGATCGTCTCGATGCCTGCGAGCTCGCGCGCGCAGTGGAGGTGGTCGGCGATGGGCGCCAGCTCGGCCACGGTCTCGCGCAGGTGGTCGACGACGGGACGCTGGGTGCCGTCGCGATCGACGATGATCTGCGCGGCGAGTCCGTAGCGCGCCGCGCGCCACTTGTTCTCGCGCACGAACCACGGCGGGATGGTCGGGAGCTCGCGGCCCTCGTCCAGCTCCCGGGAGAAGTGCTCGACGAGCACCTGGACGAGCGCGGCCACGGCGGCCAGCTCGGGGAGCGTCGACATGCCGTCGCACGCGCGCACCTCGATCGTGCCCCAGCGCGGCGCGGGACGGATGTCCCACCGCACCTCCGTGGCGTCGGCCATGACTCCCGTGCGGACCATGTCGTCGAGGTAGGACTCGAACTGCGCCCAGGAGGTGAGCGGCCAGGGCAGGCCGGCGGTGGGCAGCTGCTGGAAGACCAGTGCCCGGTTGGACGCGTAGCCCGTGCGCTCACCGGCCCAGAACGGGCTCGACGCCGAGAGCGCCTGGAGATGCGGGAGATAGACGGCCAGCGCGTTGATGATCGGGAACACCTTGTTCACGTCGTCGACGCCGACATGGATGTGGATGCCCCAGATCATCATGTTGCGCCCCCACCACTGCGTGCGCTCGATGAGGTTGTGGTACCGCGTCTTGTCGGTCACCTGCTGGTCGTACCACTGCGCGAACGGGTGGCTCCCGGCGCACAGCAGCTCGATCTCGCGGGGCGTCGTGAGGGTCCGGACGTGCGCGATCGCGTCGGCGATGTCGTCGACGGCGGCGGCGACGGTGTCGCCCACGCCGCTGGTGACCTCCACGGTGTTGGTGAGCAGCTCGCCGGTGACGGTGTACCGCTCCAGCTGCGTGCGCTCCTCGAGCTCGGGGAGGAGTTCCGGGGCGCGGGGGACCAGATCGCCGGTCTCCGGGTCGGCAAGCATGATCTCCCACTCCAGCCCCACGGAGGAGCGGGCGGATGTCGCGAACGGCACCGTCATGCGGACAGTCTGGCATGGGAGAGGCGGGTGGTTCGCAGCATGCGTCATGATCTGGCAAAATGGATCGCTGGACCTGTTGCTCGACCCTCTATCCGGCAGCGGTCCGCCCTCAGAGCTCCCGCCGGGTGTGCACCCCACTCTCCAGGCGACGTTCATTACTTCCCAACACCATTCAGGAGAATTGTGGCTGTCAAGATCCGTCTGAAGCGCCTCGGCAAGATCCGTGCGCCGTACTACCGCATCGTCGTGGCCGACTCGCGCACCAAGCGCGACGGTCGTGTCATCGAGGAGATCGGCAAGTACCACCCGACCGAGGAGCCCTCGTTCATCGAGGTCGACTCCGAGCGCGCGCAGTACTGGCTGTCCGTCGGCGCCCAGCCGACCGAGCAGGTCGCCGCGCTGCTCAAGCTCACCGGCGACTGGGGCAAGTTCAAGGGCGACAAGGACGCCGTCTCGACCGTGAAGACCGCCGAGGCCAAGTCCGAGTTCGTCGTGGACGACTCCAAGAAGTCGGTCATCAAGCCCAAGGTCGAGAAGAAGGCCGAGGAGCCCGCTCCCGCCGCCGAGACCGACGCCCCGGCCGACGCCGAGGCAGAGACCACCGAGGCCGAGTAAGACCGTGCTGGCCGCCGCGCTCGAACACGTCGTCAAGGGGATCGTGGATCACCCCGACGACGTCACCGTCCGTTCTTCGACGTCGCCGCGAGGCGACGTGCTCGAGGTGCGCGTGCACCCCGACGACCGCGGACGGGTGATCGGGCGCGGCGGACGCACCGCCAAGGCGCTGCGCACGCTCATCACCGCGCTGGCCGATGGCGCACGCGTGCGCGTCGACGTCGCGGACGACTGAGATGGCGGCCTCCGGAGCCGCGCGCACGCAGTTGCGCGTCGGCCGTCTCGTCAAGGCGCACGGGCTCAAGGGCGCCCTCAAGCTCGAGCTGTACACCGACGACCCCGACGGGCGCTTCGTGCCCGGCGCCGTCTTCACCCTCCAGGTTCCGGAGTCCTCGCCGTGGCACGGCAAGACCGTCACGGTGCGCGAATTCCGCTGGATGAACTCCCACCCGGTCGTCTTCCTCGACGGCGTCGAGGACCGCGATGCGGCCGAGTCGATCGTCCGGGCCATCCTCTGGATCGACGAGGACGAGACCGCGGGCGCCGAGGACGACGCCTGGTACGACCACCAGCTGGTCGGGCTCGAGGTCGTCCGGGACGGTGACGTCATCGGCCGCGTGGTGCGCGTCGACCACCTTCCTGCCCAGGACCTCCTGATCGTGAAGCTCAGTGGCGACCCCGACCGCGAGGTGCTGGTGCCGTTCGTCGCCGCGATCGTCCCCGAGGTCGACGTCGCGGCCGGGCGCGTGGTGGTCACCCCGCCCGCCGGGCTCTTCGAGGAGCTGCCGGGCGACGACGCCGACGAGCCGCGTCCCGCGGAGGGTCCCGCCGAGGACGCGGCGACCGAGGACTGACGTGCGCATCGACGTCGTCTCGATCTTCCCCTCCTTCTTCGACGTCCTCGAGGTGTCGCTGCTCGGCAAGGCCCGTGCGTCGGGTCTGATCGACGTGCGTGTGCACGACCTCAGGGACTTCACCCACGACCGCCACCGCACGGTCGACGACACGCCGTACGGCGGCGGCGCCGGCATGGTGATGAAGCCGGAGCCGTGGGGTGAGGCGATCGACGAGATCGTCGCCTCCGCCGGGCCGGATGCACGACCGACGTTCGTCTTCCCGTCGCCGGCGGGCGAGCGGTTCACCCAGGCCACGGCTCGTGAGTTCGCCGAGCTGCCGCACCTCGTCTTCGGCTGCGGCCGCTACGAAGGAATCGACGAGCGCGTCTTCGCCTATGCGGCGACCCGCGGGGACGTGCGACTGGTGAGCCTCGGGGACTACGTGCTCAACGGCGGCGAGGTGGCGGCGATGGCGATCATCGAGGCCGTCGGCCGCCTGATCCCGGGCGTCGTCGGCAATCCCGAGAGCCTCGTCGAGGAGTCCCACGAGGACGGCCTGCTGGAGTATCCGTCGTACACGAAGCCGGCCGCCTGGCGCGGCTACGAGGTCCCCGACGTGCTGCTCAGCGGTCACCACGGGCGCGTCGTCGACTGGCGTCGGGCGCAGCAGCTCGAGCGCACGCGCGAGCGCCGGCCCGACCTCCTGCCGGAGTGACGCGCGAGCGCGCCGAGCTCAGTCCGCGTGCAGGCCGCGCAGCGCTCCGATGACCTGCTCGTGCCACGCGCGCGACGCGGGCAGTGCGCCGGTGTAGATCGGCGTGTCGTGCGTGACGCCGAGATACCGCACCACCGTGGCATCCACGCCGCTCCGACGCAGCGCCGCGCCGTAGGCGGCTCCGTCGCCACGCAGCGTGTCGTACTCGGCGGTGAGGATCAGAGCGGGTGGAAGGCCGGTGTGGTCCGCCGCGCGCAGGGGTGAGGCGTAGGGGTGGCGGGCCTGTGCCGGAGAGGCGAGGTAGGTGCGGGCGATCGAGCGGAGCTCGCGCAGCACGATCAGCGCCGGCACGCCCATGCGCCAGGTGGGGCGCACGTCGATGTGCCTGCCGGTGAGGTCGGTCACCGGGACCTCCAGCACCTGCAGGCGCAGGCGGTGGCGGCGGCGGTCCCGGTTCATGAGGGTGACGGCGGCGGCGATCGCTCCGCCGGCGGAGGTGCCCGTCACGGCCAGCCGGGCCGGGTCGACGCCGAGCGCAGCACTCTCGCGGACGAGCCACTCGAGGGCGGCATGGCCCTGCTCCACCTGCGTCGGGAACCGGTGCTCGGGCGCCAGGTCGTAGGCGACGGCGACCACGACGACGTCGGCCTCCGCGGCGCGACGGCGGCAGGCGGCATCCGTGGTCGGGTAGTCGATGCCGCCGATGCGGAAGGCGCCGCCGAAGAAGTGGAGCGCTGCGGGGCGGACCCGGTCGTCGGCGGTGGGCCGGTAGACCCGCACCGTGACGTCCGGGAACCCCGCGACCGGGACGACGTGGTCGGACGTGATCGTCGGCGGGCCGGGTGTTCCCGCGCCGGCCAGCTCGTCGCGGTCCCAGGCGAGGGCGGCACGGCGGTGGCGGGCGCGAGCGCGGGCGGACCGCTCCGCGCGCGTCGGCGCCGCCGCCCCGGCAGCAGGGGCCGGGGTGGCGCTCGGCGCCCCCGTCACCGAGGCGGTCGCCCGCGAGAGCAGAGTCCACGGGCCCGCGGTGCGCAGCCGCTGCAGGGCCTGACGCAGCAGGTAGCGACGATGTCTGCGGAGCCGGTCGGCGAAGTAGGGGTCGAGCCTCATGATGGCCGGGTCAGTGGACGCCGAGGAAGCTGCGATCCGTGAGCACGATGGGTCCGTCGGTCGTGATGGCGACGGTGTGCTCGGAATGAGAGCCCCGCGAGCCGTCCACGCTGCGAAGGGTCCATCCGTCGGGATCGGTCACGAGCTCGTCTGTCGTGCGCAGGAACCAGGGTTCCAGTGCCAGCACGAGTCCGTCGCGCAGCGGGTAGCCGCGACCGGGCTTCCCGTCGTTGGCGACGTGCGGGTCGCCGTGCATCGTGCGCCCCACGCCGTGGCCGCCGAAGTCCGTGTTGATGGAGTATCCGTCGGCCCGCGCGATCTGGGAGATCGCGTGGGAGATGTCGCCGATGCGGTTCCCCACCACCGCGGCGTCGATGGCCGCTGCGAGGGCACGCTCGCTGGTGTCGATGAGGGCGAGATCCTCGTCGCGCGGCGTGCCCACCACGAAGGACACCGCGGAGTCGGCCACCCATCCGTCGACCGAGGCGGCGAAGTCGAGGGTGACCAGGTCGCCGTCGCGGAGCGCGTAGTCGTGGGGGAGCCCGTGCAGGACCGCGTCGTTGACGGAGGTGCAGATGACCTTGCCGAACGGGCTCGCCCCGAACGAGGGGTGGTAGTCGATGTAGCAGGATTCGGCCCCGGCCCGGCGGATCATGTCGTGGGCGCGCCGATCGATCGCCAGGAGGTTCGTGCCCACGGTCGTCTCGTCCCGAAGAGTCGCGAGGACCTCCGCCACGAAGCGGCCGGCCGGGCGCATCTGCTCGATCTCGGCGGGCGTGCGCAGTTCGATCATCGGGTTCCTTTCACTCAGGTTCCATTCTGGCTGACCGGCGTAGCATCGAGGTCATGTGGGTGCGTCAGGCGTTCTTCCGGTGGCTGATTCCAGCGGCATTCGTGCTGCCCCTCTGGCTGTTCGTGGGCTGGATCGTCTTCGGCGCGAACCCGTGGGCGCTGCTGTGGGTCATCGTCTCGGCACCCGTGGTGCTCATCGGCCAGCTGATCCTGACGCTGCTGGTCCGCGCGCGCGGAACGGTCCGGGCCGACCGGGCGGTCTCCTGGCTCGACCTCGGACTGCTGGGCGCGTGGCACGTCCTCATCGTCGCGCTCGGCGTCTTCGACAGCCGGTGGTGGTGGCCGCTGCTGGCCCTCACCGTCGGAGTGGGCGTGGCCGCGCTGTGGAGCTCGCTGTCGCAGCTCTGGCGCGAGGCACGCGGGGGACTGACCGTCCTGCGCACCTCCGAGGGGATCGGCTACATCCCTCCTGCGGCGCCGCACGCGGACACGTCCGATCCCGAGGTCATCGTGATCACCGAGGGCCGCACGCCGCCGGCTCCGTAGTCGTTTTGGTCGCGGCGCGGGTCCGTGGCAGAATGGTTGTTTGTGCCCTGAACAGGCTCTGCCTCAGGGGAGCACGGCGCCGACACGGTCGCCTCGGGCACGACACATCCTCCAATCCTGACTCTCGCGATCGACCTGTGGCGGTCGCAGGAAGTGACGATCATGCAGATCCTCGACTCCGTCGACGCGGCCTCGCTGCGCTCCGACATCCCTCCCTTCGCGCCCGGCGACAACGTCAAGGTGCACGTGAACATCACCGAGGGCAACCGCTCCCGCGTCCAGGTGTTCCAGGGCGTCGTCATCGGCCGCTCCGGTGACGGCGTGCGCGAGACCTTCACCGTCCGCAAGATCAGCTTCCAGGTGGGCGTCGAGCGCACCTTCCCGGTGCACAGCCCGTCGATCGACCACATCGAGGTCGTCACCCGCGGTGACGTGCGCCGCGCCAAGCTCTACTACCTGCGCAACCTGCGCGGCAAGAAGGCGAAGATCAAGGAGAAGCGCGACCGCTGACGCGCTCTCATCGACGATGCCCCGGGGCCCGGCCCCCGGGGCATCGTCGTTCCCGCGCGCGGACGCGTCCGGCCGGTGGGCCGTGGACACGCGTCCGCCGGGATGTGCGACCCTTGACAGGTGCGCAGGAGAGCGGCCCCTTTCTCCTGCAGAGACGAAGGATCTGAATGACCCCCGAGAACATCGCCGCCGGAGCGGCGACCGATCCGGTGCGCCCCCGTCGTCCCGCGCGCCGCGGTGTCTGGCCGCTGCTGCGCGACGTGCTGGTGATCATCGTCATCGCGGTCCTGGTCTCGTTCCTTGTCAAGACCTTCCTGGTGCGCTCGTTCTACATCCCGTCCAGCTCGATGGAGCAGACGCTGCGCGTCGACGATCGCATCCTCGTCGACGAGCTGACCCCGCGCTTCGGCGGATACGACCGGGGCGATGTCGTCGTCTTCCGCGATCCCGGCGGCTGGCTCCCCACGGAGCCCAAGGTCGAGCGCTCGGTGCTGGTCGAAGCCGTCGACTGGGTGCTGGCGCTGGTGGGCATCTCGGCTCCCGACAGCAAGGAGCACCTGATCAAGCGGATCATCGGCGTCCCCGGCGACCACGTCGTGTGCTGCAACGCGCTCGGGCAGGTGACGGTCAACGACATCCCCATCGACGAGACCTCCTACCTCAACCTGGCTCCGGGGCAGAGCGCGCCCGAGGTGGTGCCCTACGACGTCACGGTGCCCGACGGTTCGCTGTGGGTGCTCGGCGACAACCGCGACGCCTCCCGCGACTCCCGCTACAACACCGACCAGCCCGGGCAGGGCTTCGTGCCCCTCGACAATGTCGTGGGACGCGCGTTCCTCGTCACCTGGCCGCTGGACCGCTTCGGCCTCATCGACTTCCACCACGACGTCTTCGCGGGCGTGCCCGACTCCGCGCCATGACCGTCGCCGTCCCACGCCTCACCGTCGAGCGGAGGCTGCTCAAGGAGCATCCGCTGGTGATCGCGTGCGACGAGGTCGGCCGCGGCGCCCTCGCCGGCCCCGTCGCCGTCGGAGCGGCGGTGATGGATGCCGCCGGGGCGCGTCGGCGTGTTCCGGTCGGCCTGCGGGACTCGAAGCTGGTCGCGGAGCACCATCGCCACGACGTGGCCGGTCGCGCGCGCCAGTGGGTTTCGGCGTCCGCCGTGGGCTGGGCCGACGCCGCAGAGATCGACCGCGTCGGGATCATGCGCGCGCTGGGGCTGGCGGCGCTCCGTGCGATCGCCGATCTGCGTGTCGCGGGCATCGTTCCCGAGGACGCCGTGATCATCCTCGACGGCAACTACGACTACATCACCCCCGCGGGCGGCAGCGGCCTGCGGGTCCAGCCCATCATCAAAGCCGACCGGGACTGCGCGTCGGCCTCGGCGGCCTCCGTGATCGCCAAGGTCGCCCGAGACGACCTCATGACGGGTCTTCACGCGGACCTCCCGGTGTACCAGTGGTCGCGGAACAAGGGCTACGCCAGTCCCGAGCATCGCGCGGCCATCCGCTCCCACGGACTCAGCGCGCACCACCGTGCCTCCTGGGCGATCGCCGATGCGCCCACCCTCTTCTGATCCTGGCGGCACGCCGCGGGCAATAGGATTGACGCACCATGGATGACGAAGTCTTCGAGGATTACGACCGCGAGCTCGAGCTGGCGCTGTACAAGGAGTATCGCGACGTCGTCTCGCAGTTCCAGTACGTGATCGAGACGGAGCGACGGTTCTATCTCGCCAACGACGTGAACGTCGTCCGCCGCGACACCGAGCACGACTTCTACTTCGAGATCTCGATGACCGACGTCTGGGTGTGGGACATCTATCGGGCGGACCGCTTCGTCAAGTCGGTGCGTGTGCTGACCTTCAAGGACGTCAACGTCGAGGAACTGCAGCGACGGGACTTCCAGATCCCCGACGAGCTCTCGCTCGACTCCTGACGACGCGGGCGCGTCGGGCTCTCCACAGCGGGGGCTGATCCACGCGTCTCCACCGATGCCGCACCGCGGGCGCCGGCCACCGGCGCTGCGGGCCACCATCGAGCGCATGGCTGAGAAGGACGTGCGCGGTCGCGCGGGCGAGGACCGCGCCGCGCGGTATCTGAGTGAACACGGGTACGAGGTGCGCGCACGCAACTGGCGCTGTGCCCAGGGCGAGCTCGACATCGTGGCGTTCCACGGCTCCGATCTCGTGGTCGTCGAAGTGAAGACCCGTCGCAGCGAGGCCTTCGGGCACCCTTTCGACGCCGTCGACGCGCGCAAACGCGAGCGCCTGTGGCGGCTCTCGCACGCGTGGATGCGCGCGCACCCGGAGTCGTCGCGGGGGCGACGGCTCCGTCTCGACGTCATCGGCATCACGGGCGAGGATCCGCGGACCGCGGTGCTGGAGCACCTCGAGGACCTGCGGTGAGCCTCGGCCGGACGTGGAGCGTGGTGCTCACGGGTCTGCTGGGCGACATCGTGGAGGTCGAGGCCGACCTGTCGACCCAGACGCCGGGGTTCACCATCATCGGACTCCCGGACAAGTCGATCGGCGAGGCGGAGCAGCGCGTCCACAATGCGTGCGGCAACAGCGACCTCTCCCTCCCGCGGCGCCGGGTCGTCGTGAACCTCTCACCCGCCGGCCTCCCCAAGCACGGCACGGGGCTCGACGTGGCGGTCGCGATCGCCGCGCTCGCCACGGAGCTGCCCTTGGACGCCGGTTCGCTGGCCCGCACCGTGCACCTCGGCGAGCTCGGACTCGACGGCCGGCTCAGGCCGCTGCCGGGGATCCTCCCTGCCGTCGCGGCGGCGGCGCGAGCGGGCTTCGCCCGCGTCGTGGTTCCCGCCGCGTGCCGCGCCGAGGCCGAGTTGGTCGACGGCGTGGAGGTCTTCGGCGCGGTCAATCTCCGGGATGTCGCGCGCCTGCACGGGCTCGAGGTCGCGGAGGTCGATCAGGAACCGGTGCCGGTGCCGGTGCCGTCGCGAGACGGCGCGCCGTCGGCCGGGGGTGCGGCTCCCGACCTCGCCGAGGTGATCGGCCAGCGCGACGCCGTCCACGCGCTGGTCGTGGCGGCCGCGGGAGGGCACCATCTCCTGATGTCCGGTCCGCCCGGCGCGGGCAAGACGATGCTGGCCCGCCGGCTCCCCGGGATCCTTCCCGACCTCGACGACACGGCCGCCCTGCAGGCGGCGTCGCTGCGCTCGCTCGCGGGCCTGCCGGTCACCGTCCTCTCCCGCACTCCGCCCTTCGAGGCGCCTCACCATTCGGCGAGTGTCGCGGCGCTCGTGGGCGGGGGCAGCCGCACCGTGCGACCCGGGGCGATCGCGCGCGCGAGCGGCGGGGTGCTCTTCCTCGACGAGGCGGGCGAATACGGCGCACACGCACTCGACGCCCTGCGGCAGCCGCTCGAGTCGGGCGAGATCGAGATCCATCGCGCGGGCTTTCGAGCTCGCTTCCCGGCACGGTTCCAGCTGGTGCTCGCCACGAACCCCTGTCCGTGCGGGCAGTACGGCGTGCCGGGAGGCGTCTGCACCTGCCCGTCTCTGGCGATCCGGAGATATCTCGGCCGGCTCAGCGGTCCGCTTCTGGACCGCGTCGACATCGAACTGTCGCTGCGCCGGGTGTCGCTCGCGCACGTGGTGGCGGCGGGCGATGTCGTCACCACTGCCGCTGCCCGGAGCCGCGTCGGCGAGGCGCGGGCACGCGCGGCCCACCGGCTGCGAGCGACGCCCTGGCGCACGAACGCGGAGGTCAGCGGCGCGTGGCTGCGGTCGGGCCCCGACACGCCGGCCGCGGACGTGCGCCGACCGCTCGATGCCGCGCTCAGCCGCGGATCGCTGAGCCTGCGCGGCTATGACCGCGTCCTGCGGCTGGCCTGGACCATCGCCGATCTCGACGACCGCGCGCACCTCCGCGCTGATGACATCGGGCGTGCGCTCTTCCTCAAGAAGGGATCGACGGCGACGTGATCGACGTGAGTGAGGCGGCGGTGCGCCGGCGGACACAGGGAGTGGCCCGACCCGACGACGACCTCGGCCGGCTGCAGGCACTGGACGCGCGCATGCTGTGGGCGGCGCTCACCGAGCCCGGCGACGGAGTGGCAGGGGCACTGGTGGGTGCACTCGGTGCGAGAGAAGCGCTCGAGCTCGTCCTCCACCGGCGTGGCTCCGAGCGGCTGATGGAGCGCTGCGGCCTCGATGCCGCGGCCGCGCACGCCGCCGTCCGGCGATGGCGTGCACGGGCGGGCGACGCGCCGCATGCGGTGTCGGCTGCGCAGCGGGCCGGAGTGCGGGTGCTCACTCCCGAGGCCGGCCCATGGCCCGCACGGCTGGACGACCTCGGTCCGCACGCCCCGCTGTGCCTGTGGGTGCGCGGCGAGGTGAGCGCTGTAGTCGCCCCGGCGGCGACGGTCGCCCTCGTCGGTGCGCGCGCGGCGACGTCCTACGGCGAGCACGTCGTCGCGGAACTGGCGGCGGAGCTCGGCCGCGGCGGGGCCTCGATCGTCTCCGGCGGGGCGTACGGCATCGACGGGATGGCGCACCGGGCGGCACTGGCGGCGGGAGCTGTGACGGTCGCGTGGCTGGCAGGCGGCGTGGACCGCGCCTACCCGGCCGGTCACCGAGCCCTCCTCGACCAGGTGGTCGCCTCGGGCGGAGCTCTCGTCGGCGAGGCGCCCTGCGGTGCGGCACCGACGAAGTGGAGGTTCCTCGCGAGGAACCGGCTGATCGCCGCCGGCTCCGATGCGACAGTGGTCGTCGAGGCGGGGTGGCGCAGTGGGTCGTTGAACACCGCGGGCCACGCGGCAGCGCTGGGGCGCCCGCTCGGCGCGGTGCCCGGTCCGATCACGAGTGCGACGTCGGCGGGATGCCACCGCCTGCTCCGCGAGTACGCCGCGCAGTGCATCACCTCGGCCGACGATGTGCGGGAACTGATCGGCTGGAGGAGCACCCCCGCAGACCCCGGGAGCAGCGCCGACACCCTCAGCCGGGTGCAGGAATCTCTGAGTGGTCGCGCAGCCCGCACCCCCGAGGAGCTGGCGCGCCGCAGCGGGCTGGACATCGATGCCGTCGAGAGCGCACTCGGTCTGCTGGTGTTGGATGGGGCGGCGCGGCGGGTGGGCGATGGATGGTGCGCACCTGCACGGTGAGCCTGACGGCATCCCCGGTGCGGCGCGGCATTCTGGACAGCATGGAGCTGATCACCGCCGCCGACGAGTTCGCGCGGCACCTCGCCACCGTGCGGCGTCTGTCGCCCGCCACAGTGCGCGCCTACCGCTCCGACCTGCGTGACCTTGCTGCCGTCACCGGCGTCGCCCTGCTGCAGGATGTCGACCTCGAGCACCTCAGGGAATGGCTGTGGGTGGCGACCAAGAGAGGCGACGCGCGGGCGACCATCGCCCGGCGGACCGCGGCGGCGCGCGCCTTCTTCACCTGGGCGGTCGAGACCGGCCTGCGGGTTGATGACCCGAGCATCCGCCTGCAGGCGCCCAAGCGCGGACGATCCCTGCCCAAGGTCGCCACGGCGGACACCATGGCGGGCGTGCTCGATCGTGCGCGGGCGGTCGCCGCCGACGGCGATCCGGTACACCTGCGGGACTCGGCGATGCTCGAGCTCCTCTACGCCTCGGCGCTGCGTGTGTCGGAGCTGTGCGGCATCGACATCGATGACCTCGACCCGCAGCGCGCGACCGTCCGGGTGACGGGCAAGGGCGACAAGGAGCGGATCGCCCCCTACGGCGTGCCTGCTCAGCGGGCACTGGACGCATACCTCGTACGGGGCCGTCCCGCTCTGCGCGCCCGGCGCGCCGACACGACGGCGGGCGATGCCCGCGCACTGTTCCTGGGAGCACGCGGTGGCCGCGTCGGTCCGCGCGCCGTCTACGACGTGGTCAACCGGCTGGTCGGTCCCGACCTCGGAGCGGTCGCGCTCGGACCCCACGCCCTCCGGCACTCCGCCGCGACGCACCTGCTCGACGGGGGAGCCGACCTGAGGACCGTGCAGGAGATGCTGGGCCACGCAAGCCTCGGTACCACGCAGATCTACACCCACGTCTCGGCTGAGAAGCTCACCGCGACGTATCGGCTCGCGCACCCGCGTGCCTGACGCCGTCGCCGCGGGCATCTACGCTGGCGGCATGCGCTCGCACCCCTTCGTCCGTCCCGGCGAACGCGCGCCGGTACGGCGATCGGTCGCGCTTCTGGGGGCTGTCGCGTTCCTCGTCAGCGGATGCACCGCTGAGCCGGCACCGGCGCTGAGTGCGCTGCCGCCGTTGTCCGCCACTGTCGCTCCGCCGGGCGGCGGCGGCTCCGTCTCGCCCTCGCCGTCCACGGCGCCGCCCCGGTGCGACGACGGTGTGCTCACCCTTGCGGGGGTCGACGAGGAGTTCATCGTGACGGGCTCGTGCCGGCGGGTCGACGTCGCCGGCACGGGACTCGACATCGACCTGACCGGCGTCGAGGTGTCCACCGTCAGGATCCGCGGTGACGGGAACGAGATCGAGGCGCGGACGCTGCAGGCCGTGACGCTCGAGGGCCAGGACAATGAGCTCGACCTCCGGTCGGTCGGCCGCGCGGCCGTGCGGGGAGACCGGAACTCGTGGGATGTCGCCGGTGATATCGGCGACCTCGTGATCGTCGGCAACGACAACGAGGTGGAAGCCGCCGACATCGGCTCCGCGGATGTGACCGGCGATCGCAACGAGGTTCTGCCCGGCTGAGACGGTTGTCGCCTCCCCGCCCCGCCACCTCAGCAGCACGGCAGCAGCACGGCCCGGGGAAGCGGGCCGAGCAGCTCGAGGGGGTCGATGTACCGGCCGTGCCGGCGGACGCCGAGATGGACGGAGCCGGGCGCGGCGTGCCCGCCGGCGGCGGCCCGGGCGACCACGTCACCCGCGCGCACCTGTGCGCCTCGGCGGACGACCGCGTGCACCGGTTCCAGCGTCGACACGTGGCCGTCGCCGTGGTCGATCGTCACCACGTCACGGTCCACCACGGTGCCGGCGAAGACGACGACGCCGTCGGCCGGCGCACGCAGCGGCGTGCCCGCCGCAGCCAGGACGTCCACGCCGCGGTGGCCGGCGGCGAACTCGTGCGCGGGCGCGTCGTACGCGGCCACGACGCGGACGGGCGCGGTGGGCCACTGCCACGGCGCGCGGGCCTCCTCCTCTCCGCTCACCACGGCGGCGCGTGCGTGGCGGTCGATCCCGTCCGGGACCGCGCCCGCGGCGGACGGCGGAGACGCCCCGAGCAGGACGAGGAGAACGGCACCGGCCAGCCGTCGAGGGCGCAGAGAGGTTCGCATGGGGACAGCGTGTGGGAGAGGCGTCGCCCCTGCCGCCGCGCGGCCCGGATCGGTGTACGCGGGACGGACGTCGCACGCGGGGGAGGAGGCCTCGTGACTGTTACACTGGAGGCGCACTCCGCATGTCGGGGTGACTACGCGTGCCCGCACATCGGCATCCACACCCCAGGTCTCCATCGCTCCGCGGTGGAGTGGGTGTGCGCCGGGGCACCAGGCTCCGCAACCATCCGGTTCGCGGGAACAACCGAAAGAACAGGAGAACGGCCATGGCCGTCGTCACCATTCGCCAGCTGCTCGACAGCGGCGTCCACTTCGGACACCAGACTCGGCGCTGGAACCCGAAGGTCAAGCGCTTCATCCTCACCGAGCGCTCCGGCATCCACATCATCGACCTGCAGCAGTCGCTGTCGTACATCGACAAGGCGTACGAGTTCGCCAAGGAGACGGTCGCCCATGGCGGCACGATCCTCTTCGTCGGCACCAAGAAGCAGGCCCAGGAAGTCATCGCCGAGCAGGCGACCCGCGTCGGTCAGCCCTACGTCAACCAGCGCTGGCTCGGCGGTCTGCTCACCAACTTCTCGACCGTGAGCAAGCGCCTCGCCCGCATGAAGGAGCTCGAGGAGCTCGACTTCGACAACCCGGCCGAGAGCGGCTTCACCAAGAAGGAGCTCCTGCTGAAGAAGCGCGAGCTCGACAAGCTGCACAAGTCGCTCGGCGGCATCCGCAACCTGCAGAAGACGCCGTCGGCCATCTGGGTCGTCGACGCCAAGCGCGAGCACCTCGCCATCGACGAGGCGAAAAAGCTGGGCATCCCCGTGATCGGCATCCTCGACACGAACGCCGACCCCGACGAGTTCCAGTTCCCGATCCCGGGCAACGACGACGCGATCCGCTCGGTGGGCCTGCTCACGCGCATCATCGCCGACGCCGCCGCCGAGGGCCTCATCCAGCGTCACCAGCCGACCGAGGAGTCCGCTGACGCCGAGCCCCTGGCCGACTGGGAGCGCGAGCTGCTCGAGCAGGGCTCCGCGACCGAGGCCGCTGCCGCCGACGAGCCTGCCGCCACGGAGGAGCCGGCCGAGGCCGTCGCCGAGGAGCCCGCCGCCGACGAGGCTGCCGCGCCCGCTGCGGAGGAGCCCGCCGCCGACGAGGCCGCCGACAAGGCCGCCGAGTAATCAGACACCGAGAACGCTCGGCACCCGCGCGCGACGCCGGGTGCCGAGCGGGATCACCACCGCTTTCGCACGACACCACGACTAGGAGCCACCACCCATGGCCAACTTCACCATCGCCGACATCAAGGCGCTCCGCGAGCAGCTCGGAACGGGCATGGTCGACACCAAGAAGGCACTCGAGGAGGCCGACGGCGACCTCGAGAAGGCCGTCGAGATCCTGCGCCTGAAGGGCGCGAAGGGCAACGCCAAGCGCGCCGACCGCTCGACCAGCGAGGGCCTCGTGGCCGCGGCCGAGGTCGACGGCAAGGTCACCATCATCGAGCTGAACACCGAGACGGACTTCGTCGCGAAGAACGACCGCTTCATCGCGCTGGCCGACAAGGTGCTCGCCGCCGCCGCCGCAGTGGGCGCCGAGTCCGCCGAGGCCGCCCTCGCCGCCGACGCGAACGGGCAGACGGTCGCCGATCTCATCTCC
The DNA here is from genome assembly GCF_950097975.1 of Microbacterium sp. T2.11-28. Lineage (GTDB taxonomy): Bacteria > Actinomycetota > Actinomycetes > Actinomycetales > Microbacteriaceae > Microbacterium. The sequence goes on along the minus strand of NZ_CATNHF010000001.1, from coordinate 333,611 downwards.
GACGAGGCCGCGATCATCGGCGAGAAGGTCGAGCTCCGCCGCGTCCGCACCCTCTCGGGCGACGCCTTCGAGATCTACCTGCACAAGACCAGCAAGGACCTGCCTCCGCAGATCGGCGTGGTCGTGGCCTACACCGGCTCCGACGCCGAGACGGCGCGCAGCATCGCGCAGCACATCTCCTTCGCCAACCCGACCTACCTCTCCCGCGAGGACGTCCCCGAGGACGAGGTCGAGAAGGAGCGTCAGATCGTCACCGAGATCTCCCGCAACGAGGGCAAGCCCGAGGCCGCCCTGCCGAAGATCGTCGAGGGCCGCGTCGGCGCGTTCTTCAAGCAGGTCGCCCTGCTCGACCAGGACTACGCGAAGGACAACAAGCAGTCCGTCGCCCAGGTCGCGAAGGCGGCCGGCATCACCATCACCGACTTCGCCCGCTTCAAGGTCGGCGCGTAAGTCCGAACAGGGGCCTGCATCGCGAAGATGCGGGCCCCTTTTCGATGCCCACCGGACGATATCCTGCAACCGACGAGAGGAACCCCGTGACAGATGAGACCACCGGACGCCGACGCGTCCTCCTGAAACTGTCCGGCGAGGCTTTCGGGGGAGGTCAGCTGGGCGTGAACCCCGACATCGTCAGCCAGATCGCTCGCGAGATCGCCGCGGCGGTGGACCGGGTCGAGATCTCGATCGTCGTCGGCGGGGGCAACTTCTTCCGCGGCGCAGAGCTGAGCCAGCGCGGCATGGATCGCGGCCGTGCCGACTACATGGGCATGCTGGGCACGGTGATGAACGCCCTCGCGCTCCAGGACTTCCTCGAGCAGGCGGGCGCCGCCACACGCGTGCAGTCCGCGATCTCGATGACGCAGGTCGCCGAGCCGTACATCCCCCGTCGTGCGGCGCGCCACATGGAGAAAGGGCGGGTGGTCATCTTCGGCGCCGGCGCCGGCCTGCCGTACTTCTCGACCGACACGGTCGCCGCTCAGCGTGCTCTCGAGATCGGCGCGGACGAGGTCCTCGTCGCCAAGAACGGCGTCGACGGCGTCTACACCGCGGACCCCAAGACGCACTCCGACGCCGTCCGGCTCGATCGCCTCACCTATGGGGACGCCCTGCAGCGGGGTCTCAAGGTCGTCGACTCGACCGCTTTCAGCCTGTGCATGGACAACGGCATCGACATGCGCGTGTTCGGCATGGAGCCCGCCGGCAACGTGACGCGCGCGCTGCTGGGCGAGTCGATCGGCACGCTCGTCACCGTCTGAGTCGGCGCCCTGCACCGCACTAGACTTGACCGACGCAACAACGAATGGAGTGACCGTGATCGCCGAGACCCTGGCCGACACGACCGCACGCATGGACCGCGCCGTCGAGGCCGCGAAGGACGACTTCGCGACCGTCCGCACCGGCCGTGCCAACCCCCAGCTCTTCCAGAAGATCCTCGTCGACTACTACGGGTCGCCGACGCCGCTCGCGCAGCTCGCCTCGCTGAACAACCCCGAGGCGCGCACGCTCGTGATCACCCCCTACGACAAGTCGGCGCTCAAGGCGATCGAGCAGGCCATCCGGGACACCCCGAACCTGGGCGCGAACCCGACCAACGACGGCAATCTCGTGCGCGTCACGATGCCCGAGCTGACCGCAGAGCGCCGCAAGGAGTATGTCAAGCTGGTGCGCTCCAAGGGCGAGGACGCCAAGGTGCACCTGCGCGGCATCCGGCGCAAGTCCAAGGACGAGCTCGACGCGCTCAAGAGCGAGGTCGGCGAAGACGACCTCGCGCGGGCCGAGAAGGAGCTCGACGCCATCACGCGCGCGCACGTCGACGAGATCGACGAGGCGCTCAAGCGCAAAGAGGCTGAACTCCTCGAGGTGTGAGGCACCCATGACCGACGATCCCTCGGACGACCACGGGGCGGGCGACGCCCCGCGCACGCGCGCCGAGGCGCGCCGTGCCGCCGAGGTCGAGGTCACGGCGCTGCACTCGCACGTGCGCGCGGCTCGCTCCGAGTTCGAGCATCAGATCGTGAAGGCGCGGGCCGACTTCGAGCACGTGAACGAGCGCATCAACGCGCGTACGGGACGCAATCTTCTGCTGGCCACGCTCAGCGGCATGGCGATCGGCGCCGCGGTGCTCGGATCGCTCCTGTGGGTGAAGTGGCTGTTCCTGATCTTCGCCATCCCGGTCTGCCTCCTGGGTGTCTTCGAGTTCTCGCGCGCCCTCCAGAGCGCGGGCCGTCGAGTGGATGTGTGGCCCCAGGTGGCGATGGGCGCGATCATCATGGTCGCGGGCTTCGTCGAGGGCCACTGGACGCACTGGGTGACCACGTTCGCGGCGGTCGCCTTCCTCGTGGTGTGGCGGATGGTCGCGCAGATGTCGGCCCACGACGGCCGCCGGTACGGCGACGTGCTCTCCGATGTGCTGGTGGCCGGCTTCGTTCCGCTCTACGTCCCGTTCCTCGCCAGCCTCACCCTCGTGCTGCTGCGTCAGGACGGCGGTGAGTTCTGGCTGCTGGCCATGATCGTGGTCGTCGTCGTGGCGGACACCGGCGCGTACGCCTCGGGGCTCGCGTTCGGCAAGCATCCGATGGCGCCGCGCATCAGCCCCAAGAAGACCTGGGAGGGCTTCGCCGGAGCGGCCACCGCGGCCATCGCCGCCGCCGTGGCCATCGGCATGCTGCTGCTGCAGATCCCGTGGTGGGCCGGCGTGATCTTCGGCGTGGCGGTGCTCGCCTCGGCGACGGTCGGCGACCTGGGGGAGTCGATGATCAAGCGGGACCTGGGGATCAAGGACATGAGCTCATGGCTTCCCGGACACGGCGGCGTCCTCGACCGCCTCGACTCCATCCTCCCGTCGGCGGCGACCGCGCTGGCGATGTACTTCCTTCTCTCTCCGCTGGCGGCCGCATGAGTCAGGACAGCACGGTCCTCCCCTTCCCGCTGACGACCGGGCGCGTCCAGGGCTACGACCCCGCGCAGGTGGACGACTTCCTCGCCGCCGCCCGCCGATCCTTCGAGGACGGCACCGCGGAGCCGCTCACAGCGGCCGATGTCCGGCGCACCGCCTTCCGCCTCGTCAAGCACGGCTATCGGATCGACGCCGTGGACGCGGCCATGGGGCGGATCGAGGACGCGTTCGCGGCGCGCGAGCGCGAGCAGGCGCTGTCCGAGGCCGGCGCGCGGGAGTGGGTCGGGTCGTCCCGGCGGCTGGCGCAGGAGGTGCTGGACCGGCTGAGCCGTCCCGAGCGGGAGAGATTCCGCCGTGTCAGCCGGCTGCGCTGGGGCTACCGCATCGATGAGGTCGACATCGTCGCCGACCGCATCGCTCGCTATCTCGAGTCGGGCGAGTCCCTCACCGTCGAGCAGGTGCGCACGGTCGCCTTCCGCATGCAGCGCGGCGGCTACGACGAGGTGCAGGTCGACGCCGTCCTCGATGCGGTCATCGAGGTCATGCTCGCGGTCGGTTGAGGGCGCGCGGCGTGCGAGGCGTGGCGACGGTCCGGAGCGCCGGGTAGAATCGCTGTCACTGTGACTTCTGATGGCGAGCTGATCCCCGTGACACGGCGGTCTCTCGCGAACCGGTCGAGGGCCGTCGCGAGATCGAACCGCAGCTCGTCCGAGCCGCCGCGCTGGTCGCGCCGCCGCCGGGCGCTCTCGGTGTTCGCGGTGTTCGCCGCCGCTGCCTTCGCCGGCGGCTACGTGCTGCCGCTCACAGCAGGGAGCCCGCGTGCCGAGGCTGCAGAGCTCGATCCGGTGTCGCTCTACGCCAGCTCGATCGCCGATGCTCAGGCCTACATCGCCGCGTCGACCGTCACCGACGACGACCTCGGCAGGGCCGACATGACCTACAGCGTCTACGTCAAGCCGAAGCCGAAGCCCACGCCGACCCCGACGGCGACGTCGACGGGGTCGAGCTCGTCGTCCCGATCGAGCGGCTGGGCACCTCCGTTCGTCTCCCCGGATCCCGGCAGCGCCCAGGCCACGGCGTACGAGATGGTGACCGCTCGCGGGTGGGGCGACGACGAGTTCGCCTGCCTGGTCGCGCTGTGGAAGAAGGAATCCGGCTGGCGGGTCAACGCCTACAACAAGAGCAGCGGTGCGTACGGCATCCCGCAGGCCCTTCCAGGGAGCAAGATGGCCAGCGCCGGCTCCGACTGGGAGACCAACGCCGCAACGCAGATCGCCTGGGGTCTCGGCTACATCAAGGGGCGCTACGGCACGCCGTGCGGTGCCTGGGATCATTCCCAGCGCAAGGGCTGGTACTGAACGCATGCCGAGGTCCCATCGCCGGCGGCGTGACGATGCCGGTTCGTCCGACGACGCGTTCGCCCGTCTGCTGAGCGGGTGGAAGCGCACGGAGACCCGTCGCGGCGTCGAGTGGACCGTCCAGCCGGTGAGCGCCGCTCAGGCGCAGAAGCCGTACACCTGCCCGGGATGCGGACGCGAGGTCGGCGTCGGGACCGCGCACGTCGTCGTGTGGCGCGCCGACGGAGTCCTGGGCGACGCGGCGGACCTCGCCGCGCGCCGTCATTGGCACACCGCTTGCTGGAGGATCGGCTGACATGGAGATCAGGGGACCGGTCCTGCTGCCGGCGCGGCGCGAGGACGTCGAGCTGCACACGCTCGACGGGGTGACGCTGGTCGGCGAGCTGGCTCTTCCCGAGAGCCGTCCGCCGGTGGCGACGCTCGTCACCCTGCACCCGCTGCCGACGGCGGGCGGGTTCATGGACTCGCACATCCTGCGCAAGGCGGCGGGCCGCCTGCCGGCGCAGGCGGACCTCGCCGTGCTGCGCTTCAACACCCGCGGAACGACGTCGCCGCGCGGGACCAGCGGCGGGCACTTCGACGGGGGCGGTGCCGAGTCGTTCGACGTCGCGGCGGCTGTCTCGTTCGTGCAGGAGCGAGGACTGCCCCGGCCCTGGCTCGTGGGGTGGTCGTTCGGCACCGAGCTCGCCCTCAAGTACGGACGCGATCACGACATCGAGGGGATCATCCTGCTGTCTCCGCCGCTTCATCGCGCCAGCGCGGAGGAAGTCGCCGCCTGGGCACAGGTCGACCGCCCCGTGGTGGTTGTCGTACCGGAGCTCGACGACTATCTGCGTCCCGACGCGGCGCGAGAGCGCTTCGCCTCGATTCCTCACGCGACCGTGATCGCGGTCGAAGGCGGCAAGCACCTGTGGGTGGGGGAGAACCAGACCCGCCGCGTGCTCACCGAGATCGTGGCCGCGGTCAACCCCGACGCCCTGCCCCTCGCGACGGAGTGGCCGGACGCCTGAACGCGCCCGGGCCGGGCGTCAGAGCTCGTTCTGACGCGGGATGACGACCTGGCGGTAGATGATCAGGATGCTGGCGGCGACGGGGATCGCCACCAGCGCTCCGAGCAGCTGGCCGAGCGAGGCACCTGCCAGCGCGGCGATCACGACCACGGCTCCGGGCACCGAGACGGCGCGGTTCATGATCCGCGGCGAGATCAGGTACGCCTCCACCTGCATGTACACGACGTACCAGATGAGGGCCACGAGCGCCGTCAGCGGCGATCCGAGCCCCGGGATGAGGCACGTGAGCACGATGATCACCGAGCCGGTCAGGGTGCCCACGAGCGGGATCAGCGAGAAGAAGAACGCGATCACGGCGAGCACGGCCGGGAACGGGGCCCCGATGATCGAGAGGAAGATGGCGCTGAGAACGCCGTTGATCACGCCGAGCGAGACCTGCCCCATGACGTAGTAGCCGACCGATGCGGTGATCTGCTCCGAGAGGTCGATGAACCGCGCGCGCTTGGAGGCGGGCACCAGCTGGTACACCGCGGCCTTCAGCGACGGGGTGGAGGCCGTGAAGTAGATCGTCAGGATGAGGACGATGATCGCGCCGGTGAACCCGGCGATGATCGCGGCGCCGATCGTGACGAGGCTCTCGCCCACCATGGTGCCGACGTTCCCGATGTCGATCGAGGCGTACCAGTCCGAGAGGTACTCGAAGACCTGGTCGACGTTGAGCGCCGGGAAGATGTCGTGCAGCCAGTCCTTGGACGCGGTGATCGGATCCCACTCCTGGTCGACGGCGCTGGTGACGAGCTTCTGGATCTCGGTGACGAGCTGGCTGATCTGCCCGACGATGATCGGCACCACCATCAGGATGATTCCCGCGAAAGCGGCGAGGACCGCCGCGAAGGTGATGAGCAGTGCGCCCCATCGCGGGAGGCCGCGTCGCTCCAGCCACGACACGAGGGGGTCCAGTCCGAGGGCCAGGAACAGGGCGGTGCCCACGTAGAGGAGGACCGTGGAGAGCGTCTGCACGCTGGTGATGAGCAGGATGCCGACGCCGACGCCGAGGGTGGCGATCAGCGCGGTGCGGAACGGATGCTGGATCTTCAACGGGAGCCCTTTGCCTGTCGTGGTGGCCCCACACTACGCGGGCCGCCCCATCCCGGGGTGAGCGCCACCCCCTCCCGGGCGACATTCAGGTCACTTCGCTAGTCTGGAACGTCGATTGTGCACACTAGGGCGGCCTCTGACGTCGCCGCGTGGTGCAGGAAGGTGACCTTTCGTGCGTTTTGTCTGGGCGGTGGCGGCGTTCGTGCTCGCCACGGTGATGATCGGTGCGGGCATCGCCCAGCGCACCGTGCTGCAGGGACCGAAGACCGAGACCCAGTCCATCGAGATCGCCGAGTCGACCCCGTACGTGCTGGTCGACGGAGGCGTCCTGAGCGGACACACCGGGTCGCAGACCCTGCGCGCCCAGGGGGACGGCGAGATCTTCGCCGCCTACGGGCGCACCGACGACATGATGGCCTGGCTGGCACGCAGCGACTACGTCCACGTCACCCGCGAGGGTGAGGAGATCGTCACCGAGAGCGTCGCCGCCCCGCAGGAGGAGGCCGACGCGGAGCCCTCCGAGCCGCTGTCGCCCCTCGGCTCCGACCTCTGGGTCGACGAGTTCCAGCAGGAGGACGTGCTGATCGCGCCGCTCCAGCTGCCCGCCGACATGAGCGTGCTCGTTGCCGCCGACGGGGTGGAACCGGCACCGGCGCAGCTCTCCGTCACCTGGCCGACAGGCGTGACCACGCCCTGGGCGGGCCCGCTCATCGTGGGCGGCGGGATCATGCTGGCGATCGGCATCGTGCTGTACATCCTGGGCGTGCGGCACGTGCGTCGCTCGCGCGGCCCTCGCCGCAAGGGCCTGCCGATCGCGCGGACCGAGCCGATCGATCTCAGTGAGGCCTCCGCCGACAAGGGCGTGATCAGCTCTTCGCCGTCCCGCCGACAGCTCTCCGGGGGCCGCCGCGGCTTCGTGGCGCTTCCGGTCGTCGTCGTGTCCGCCCTCCTCGTGTCGGGGTGCTCGGCGGACTCGTGGCCCCAGTTCGGTCCGTCGGAGACGCCGACGCCCTCGGCGACGGTCGTCGTGCCCGAGGGACAGGACGACCCGCCGGCAGTGACCGAGGCCCAGGCGGAGCGCATCCTGACCCGCATCTCCGCCCAGGTGGCCGCGGCCGACGAGAAGAACAGCGCCGCGCAGGCGGCGGTCCGCCTCGAGGGTCCCGCTCTGGCGGCGCGCAAGACCAACTACACGCTGCGCAAGGAGCTCGACGATCACGAGCCGCTTCCGGCCATCCCCACGACCGCGCTGAAGATCCTGCTTCCGGAGGCCTTCGAGGGCTGGCCGCGGACCTTCTTCGCCGTCGTGGAGGACGCCGACTCGGGCGTCGCGACGATCATGACCGTCACGCAGCGCGACGCATGGTCGAACTACAAGCTCTCGTACGTCGCGAACATGGTCGCCGACGCGAGCCTCAATGTCGCCCCGCCCTACATCGGCGCACCGAAGGTCCAGCCCGACTCGGCCTTCCTCCTCATCGCCCCGCAGGACCTCGCAGCCGCCTACGCGGACGTGCTGGACAAGGGCGATGACAGCGAGTTCGCCCCCATGTTCGATGCGGAGACCGACACGTTCCGCACGCTCGTGGCCGACAACCGCGCCGCGCGCGTCGAGGACTTCAACAAGACCGGGTCCAAGACCGGCAAGATCTCGTTCTCGGCGTCGGCCGGGTCGACGAACCCCGTCGCCATGGCGACCCTCGACAGCGGTGCCATCGTTGCGGTCACCGTGAACGAGAACGACACCGTGACCCCGACCAACGAGGACGCCGTGATCAAGGTCGACGACAACGAAGTGGTCAAGACGCTGAGCGGCGTCACCCAGTCCTCGACGGGCTTCCGGAGCAGCTACGCCGACCAGCTGTTCTTCTTCGTCCCGTCGCAGAGCTCGACGGAGCGCATCCGGTTCCTCGGCTATTCGTCCGACATCCTCTCAGCCAAGGTGGTGAAGAAGAAGTGACCGATCCCACCCCCGGCGCCGTTCTGCGCGGGGCCGTCGACCTGTCCTCCCTCCGTTCCCGTCCCGCCGCGCAGCCCGCGCCGGCGGGGGCGGACGGCGCGCCCGCCGGTGGACCTTCGCTCGTCTTCGACGCGACAGACGACACCTTCGCGCAGGTGCTCGAGCTGTCGCGCACGGTGCCCGTGGTCGTGGACCTGTGGGCCGAGTGGTGCGGTCCCTGCAAGCAGCTGAGCCCCATCCTGGAGAAGGTCGTCCAGGAGCTGGCGGGTCGTCTGGTGCTCGCCAAGGTCGACGTCGACGCCAACCCGCAGCTCGCTCAGGGCTTCCGGGCCCAGTCCATCCCGATGGTCGTGGCTCTCGTCGCGGGGCAGCCGGTGCCGCTGTTCACCGGCGCCGTCCCGGAGGCTCAGGTTCGCGAGGTGTTCGGGCAGCTGCTCCAGCTGGCCGCGCAGCACGGTGTGACCGGCACGGTGCCCGTGAGCGGCTCCGACGCCGTGGCCGACGCCGATGAGGAGCCCGCGGCCCTGCCGCCCCTGCATCAGGCCGCGTTCGACGCGATCGAAGCCGGCGACTACGCCACCGCCATCGCCTCGTACGAGGCCGCGCTCGCGGAGAACCCGCGTGACGAGGACGCTCGCGCCGGCCTCGGCCAGGTGCGTCTGCTCTCCCGGGTGCAGGCACTGGACCTGCAGGAGACGCGCGCCGCGGCGGCCGCAGCCCCGCACGATGTCGCTGCCCAGCTGGCGGTCGCGGATCTCGACGTCGCCGGCGGACACGTCGACGACGCGTTCGACCGCCTGCTGACGCTCTTCTCCGAGCTGCCGACCGACGAGCGCGCGCCGGTGCGTGAGCGTCTGCTCGAACTGTTCGGGCTCATCGGCGACGCGGACGCGCGCGTCGTGCGAGCGCGCGGCCGGCTGGCGAGCCTGCTCTTCTGAGCGTCGGCCCGCGCACCGGCCTGCGCGTCAGGCGCGGTGCGCCAGCCAGAGCACGCCCAGCGGCGGCAGGGTCATCGTGGCCTGCCCGCGGTGGTCGGTGTGCACCGCACCGAGGTTGCCGACTCCCGATCCGCCGAATGCGGCCGCGTCGGAGTTGAGCACCTCGCGCCACTCGCCGCGCTCAGGCAGGTCCAGCGTGTAGTCGTACACCGGGGCGCCGGAGAAGTTGCTGACGACCGCCACGGTGTTGCCGTGGTTGTCGCGGCGCGCGAAGGCGATGACGTTCGGGTTCCACGACGGCGCGCCCAGGCGGGAGAAGGCGGACCCGTCGCTGTCGCGCGACCACAGGGGGGCGTGCTCGGCGTACTGGTGGTTGAGGGCGCCCACGAAGGAGAGCAGCTGCTGGTGCGCGGGCTGATCGAGCATCCACCAGTCGAGCCCACGGCCTTCGGACCACTCGGACATCTGGCCGAACTCCTGTCCCATGAACAGCAGCTGCTTGCCGGGGTGGCCCCACATGTACGCGAGATAGGCGCGCATGTTGGCCAGCTTCTGCCAGTGATCGCCCGGCATGCGGGTGAACAGCGTGCCCTTTCCGTGGACGACCTCGTCATGGCTGATGGGCAGCACGAAGTTCTCGGTGAACGCGTAGACGAACGAGAACGACATCTCGCCCTCGTGGTGCGAGCGGTACATCGGATCGCGCTTGATGTACTCCAGCGAGTCGTTCATCCAGCCCATGTTCCACTTGAAGCCGAAGCCGAGACCGCCCTGGTCGGTGGGGGCCGTGACCCCGGGAAAGCTCGTCGACTCCTCGGCGATCATGGCGATGCCGGGGTAGCGCTTGTAGGACGTCGCGTTGACCTCCTGGAGGAACCGGATGGCCTCGAGGTTCTCGCGCCCGCCGTGGATGTTCGGCTCCCACTCGCCGGCCTCGCGCGAGTAGTCGAGGTAGAGCATGGAAGCCACCGCGTCGACCCGCAGGCCGTCGACGTGGAACTCCTCGAACCAGTACAGGGCGTTGGCGACGAGGAAGTTGCGCACCTCGTTCCGGCCGTAGTCGAAGATCAGCGTGCCCCAGTCCTTGTGTTCGCCGCGACGGGGATCGGGGTGCTCGTACAGCGCGCGACCGTCGAAGCGCGCAAGGGCGAACTCGTCCTTCGGGAAGTGACCCGGCACCCAGTCCATGATCACGCCGATTCCGGCCTGGTGCAGGCGGTCGATGAGATAGCGCAGGTCGTCGGGGCTGCCGAACCTGCTCGTCGGCGCGTAGTAGCCGCTCACCTGGTAGCCCCACGAGCCGCCGAACGGGTGCTCGGCCAGGGGGAGGAACTCCACGTGGGTGAAGCCGGCGGCGGTGACGTACTCGATGAGGGGATCGGCGGCGTCGCGGTAGCCGAGGCCGGGACGCCACGAGCCGAGGTGCAGCTCGTAGGTCGACATGGGCTGGTCGACGGGCGAGCGCGACGAGCGCGTGGTCAGCCAGTCGTCGTCGCCCCACGCGTAGGCGCTCTCGGTCACCACCGACGCGGTGGCCGGAGGCAGCTCGGCCGCCTGGGCCATGGGATCGGCCTTGAGGATCCAGTGGCCGTCGGCGGTGAGGAGCTCGTACTTGTACGTGGCCCCCGCACCGAGGCCGGGGATGAACAGCTCCCACACCCCGCTCGATCCGAGGGAGCGCATCGCGTGGGACTGGCCGTCCCAGCCGTTGAAGCCGCCGACGACCCGCACCGCCCGTGCGTTCGGCGCCCAGACGGCGAACGAGACGCCCGCCGCCCCGGTGAAGTGGCGGACGTGCGCGCCGAGAACCCGCCACAGCTCCTCGTGCCGTCCCTCACGGATCAGGTGCAGATCCATCTCCCCGAGCGTCGGCAGGTGGCGGTACGGATCGTCGACGCGATGCTCGGGACCGCCGTCGTAGGTCGCCAGGAGGTCGTAGGCGCCGGGATCGGCGTCGGTGGACCCCGCCCAGACGCCCGACCGCACGTGCTCCAGGGGGATGCGCACGCCCGCCGCGGTGACCGCGGTCACCGTCGCCGCCATCGGCCGGCGGGCCCGGATGACCCAGCCCTCGCCGTCGCGGTGGACGCCGAGGACGTCGTGGGGGGCGTGGTGGGATCCGGTGGCGACCGCGTCGAGGAGCGAATCTGAGGGCGTGGTCATCGGGACCCCTTCACGTGCAGGATGTGGACGGGCTCGGCGAACGCGTCGAGGCGGACGAAGGCGTCCTGGTTCCAGGTCCATCGGGCGCCGGTCACGAGATCCTCGACGTCGTAGTCGTGCCCTCGCGGCACGCCGAACGCCGTGCTGTCGATGTGCACCATGGTCTGGCGGGTCGAGTGGGGGTCGACGTTGGCCACCACGATGATCGTGTCGGCGACCCCGTCCGGCGATAGCTCGGCCGGCAGGTGCTTGGAGTAGACGAGGATCGCTTCGTCGTCGCTCCAGTGCACGGTCAGTCCCCGCAGCTGGCGGAGAGCGGGGTGGGCGCGCCGGATCTCGTTCAACCGCGTCAGGTACGGGGCGAGCGAGTCGCCGGCGGCCTCGGCGCCGGCCCAATCTCGGAGCTTGTACTCGTACTTCTCGTTGTCGATGTTCTCCTCGGATCCCGGCCGGGCGACGTTCTCGAACAGCTCGTACCCGGCGTAGACGCCGTAGCTGGCTCCCGCCGTCGCGGCGAGGGCGGCGCGGATCTTGTACGCGGGGCGCCCGCCGTACTGGAGGTACTCGGTGAGGATGTCCGGCGTGTTGACGAAGAGATTGGGCCGCATGAAGTCGGCCGTCTCGTCGGAGATCCACCGGAAGAACTCCTCCAGCTCCGTCTTGGTGTTCCGCCACGTGAAGTAGGAGTAGCTCTGCTGGAAGCCGCTGTACGCCAGGGCCTGCAGCGGTGCGGGGCGCGTGAACGCCTCGGCGAGGAACACGACGTCGGGGTGCTCGGCCGTGACCGCTCCGATGAGCCATTCCCAGAACTGCAGCGGCTTGGTGTGCGGGTTGTCGACGCGGAAGATCTTCACGCCCTGGGCGATCCAGTGGCGGACGATCCGCAGCACCTCCGCCCGGATGCCCTCGGGGTCGTTGTCGAAGTTGATCGGATAGATGTCCTGGTACTTCTTGGGGGGATTCTCCGCGTAGGCGATGGAGCCGTCGGGAAGCGTCGTGAACCACTCCGGATGGGCTGTCACCCACGGGTGGTCGGGAGCGGCCTGCAGCGCCAGATCGAGGGCGACTTCGAGCCCTTCGGCGGCCGCGGCCCGCACGAAGGCGCGGAAGTCGGCGAGCGTGCCGAGCTCCGGATGCACGGCGTCGTGGCCGCCCGCGGCCGAGCCGATGGCCCACGGCGACCCGGGGTCGCCGGGACCGGCGGTGAGGGTGTTGTTGGGACCCTTGCGGTTGAGCGTGCCGATCGGGTGGATGGGCGGCAGGTACAGCACGTCGAAGCCCATGGCGGACACCGCCGGCAGCCGGTTCTTGGCGGTGCGGAAGTTCCCGCTCTTGACGGTGCCGTCCTTCAGGCGTCGAGCGCCCTCGGAGCGCGGGAAGAACTCGTACCAGGCGCCCACGCCCGCCCGCTCGCGCTCGACGAGCAGGGAGAGCTCGGGTCCGACCGTCAGCAGGGACTGGAGCGGACGGGCGGCGAACACGCTCGCGAAGTACGCATCGCGCACGATCGCCAGCGCTGCCGTGTCGTCGCGCTCCGCGTCGCGAAGGCTCGCCGCTGCGTCGGTGAGCGCGCGGCGCTCGGCGGCGGGCCGCGACTTCTCGGCCGCGGCGCGCAGGAACAGGAGGGCGCCCGACTCGCGCATGAGGGACGTGTCGACGCCGGCGGCGATCTTGACGTCCGCCGCGTGCTGCCAGGTCGCGAAGTCGTCCCCGAACGCCTCGAACCGGAAGCTCCACAGACCCTGCTCGAGGGGCGCGACGCCGACCCGCCACCGATCGAACCCGTCGCCCAGGGCGGTGAGGCGGTGGAGCGACTCCGCGCCGCTCGGGGAGATGAGCCGGACGTGCACCCCGATCGCGTCGTGGCCCTCGCGGAACGCCGTCACCTGGAACGGCACCGCCTCGCCGACGAAGGCGCTGGCGGGGAAGCGCGGATCCGGTGTCGTCGGCCGCGGCAGCACCAGCGGGATGCGCCCGTTGCGGGTGCCCGCCTCGGCCTGCCACGCGACCGCCGGGCGGAGGGGGATCTGTGCGGTGCTGCGCACCATTCCGGTGGTGTTCGTCGTCGTGGCCACGTCTCGAACCTACCTCCGTTGCGAGCGGCGGTACACCGCCGCACGCCGTGGCGGCCGCTACTCGACGCGGAACAGGTGCATCGCGGTGTCGGGGAGGGAGACGACGTCGCCCGGCTCGAAGACCGGCTCCTCCGCCGTCGGGCGCTCATCGAGACTCGACCAGAGGGCGACGTAGCGCCGGACGCCGTCGATGCGGGGGAGGGTGACGTCGACCGGACGCTCGTTCCCGTGCACGATGAGCAGGATGCGGTTGGGCTGCTCGTTCTCGGGCGTCGACTGCGCGACGTACTGGAGGGTCCGGTGCGCCGGATCGGTCCATCGGTCGCCGGACATGGTCTCACCGTGCTCGTCGTACCAGTCGATGACCGAGGCGCTCGGCACGGTCTGCGCCTCGTGGGCGAACCGCGACGGCCGGAGGGCGGGGTTGTCGCGGCGCAGCTGCAGCAGGCGGCCGACGTGAGCGGCGAGGTCCTGCTGCCAGGGCGCGTGGTCCCACGACACCCACGTGAGGGGGGAGTCGTGGCAGTAGGCGTTGTTGTTCCCGCGCTGAGTGCGCCCGAACTCGTCGCCGGCCGTGAGCATGGGAACCCCCGCCGACAGCAGGAGCGTGCCGAGGAGGTTCCGCATGGCCTTCCGGCGCCGGGCGAGGATGGCCTCGTCCTCCGTGGAGCCCTCGGCGCCGTGGTTGAAGGAGCGGTTCATGTCCGCGCCGTCGCGGTTGTGCTCGCCGTTGCCGAGGTTGTGCTTGACGTCGTAGGACACCAGATCGCGGAGGGTGAAGCCGTCGTGCGCCGTCACGAAGTTGACGCCGGCCAGAGGACCGCGCGCCTGCGAGAACGTGTTTGACGAGCCGGCGAGGCGGGTGGCGAAGCCACCGATGCCGACGGGAGCCGTCCCCGCGCGACGCGCGTAGTCCACGTCGCTGAGCCAGAAGTTGCGCACGCGATCGCGGTAGCGGTCGTTCCACTCCGCCCACCCGGGACCGAAGTTGCCGGTCTGCCATCCGCCCATTCCGACGTCCCACGGCTCGGCGATCATCTTCACGCCCGCCAGGGCAGGGTCCTCCACGATGGCACGGATGAGCGGGTGGTCGGGGGAGAAGGAGTGGTCGGCGCCGCGCCCCAGGGTGGCGGCGAGATCGAACCGGAATCCGTCGACCTGGAGCTCGCCCGCCCAGTACCGCAGCGAGTCCACGATCAGGCGCGCCGCGGCATCGGTCGACGTGTCGAGGGAGTTCCCGCAGCCCGTCACATCGATGTAGGCGCCGTCGTCGTGCTGACGGTAGTACGCGCGCCCGTCGATGCCGCGCAGGCTCGAGCGCGGTCCGCCGAGCTCGCCCTCGGAGGTGTGGTTGTAGACGACGTCGAGGATGACCTCGATTCCCACGGCGTGGAGATCCCGCACCATCGTCTTGAACTCGCGGAGCACCGCGTCGGGGCCCGCCGCGCGACTGGCGGCCGTGGCGTAGTCGGCGTGCGGGGTGAAGAAGTTGAGGGTGTTGTAGCCCCAGTAGTTCGTCATCCCGTGCTGGAGGAGCCGGGGCTCGCTCTCGAACGCGTGGACGGGCAGCAGCTCCACGGACGTCACCCCGATCGCCTGGAGGTGGCTGATCGTGGCCGGGTGGGCGAGACCCGCGTACGTGCCGTGCAGGGCGGGCGGGATCGCCGGATGCCTCTTGGTCAGCCCCTTCACGTGCGCCTCGTAGATCACCGTGCGATCCCAGGGGACCGCGGGCTTGGACACGCCGCCCCAGTCGAACGACTCGTCGACGACGACCGAGCGCCAATCTCCGAGGCCCCCCGACACGAGGCCCTTCGTATAGGGCTCGATGAGCAGCGTCTGCGGATTGAAGGTGTCTCCCGGGCCGTGCGGCCCGTCCACGCGGACCGCGTAGCGCGCGCCCGGCGTGAGGGCGCGGGTGGTCACCTCCCAGACCTCGCCGGCGCCGTCGTCGCCGGGTCGGCGCGTCAGCGGCAGCGTGTCGATGATCCAGTCGAGGTCCACCTCGTCGAACAGGACCAGCTCGACGGCGGTCGCGGCGCCGGACCACACCCGGAGGGTGCCGCCGTCGGGACCCTGGGTGACCCCGAGGCTATCGAGCGCGGGCGACAGGAAGGAGGCGTCGGCGACGTCCGGCACGGGAAGCATGCGATCTACAGTAGTAACGCCGCGCGCCGACCACGCGCGGATCCGCAGGGCGGAGGAGGTGAGCGGGTGACGGCCTACTTCGATCACGCCGCGACCACCCCGCTGCGTCCGGAGGCGCGCGCCGCGTGGCTCGACGCGGTCGACGTGGTCGGCAACGCCTCGTCCGTCCACGGCCCGGGGCAGCGCGCCCGGCGCATCCTCGAGCAGGCGCGCGAAGACGTCGCCGCCGCGCTGGACTGCGATCCCATCGAGGTGGTGTTCACCTCCGGGGGCACCGAATCCGTCAACCTGGCGATCAAGGGCCTGTGGTGGGCACGCCGCGCGGGCTCCGACGCGATCGTGCTGCCCGACGGTGAGCACCACGCCACGATGGACGCCGTCGAGTGGCTGCACGCGGCCGAGGCCGCACGGGTCGTCGCCGTGCCCCTCGAGGCGACGGGCGCCGTCCCCGTGGACGCGTTCGCGTCGGCGCTTCCCGGCGCCGCCCTCGCCACGGCGCTGATCGCCAACAACGAGGTCGGCACGGTCTCGGACGCGCCGGCGCTCGCAGCGGCCGCGGCTGCGCGAGCCGTCCCCCTCCACCTCGACGCCGTCGGGGCCGCCGGCGCTGTCGACGTCCGCTTCGCCGCCTGGCGAGGAGAGGGACGCGCCTCCACGGGCCTGGTCGCGTTGAGCGTCTCCGGCCACAAGATCGGCGCGCCGGTGGGCACCGGTGCGCTCGTCGTGTCGCGCCAGGCGCGCCTGTCGCCCCTGCTGCACGGCGGCGGGCAGCAGCGGGGACTGCGCTCGGGGACGCAGGACGTCGCCGGCGCCGCCGCCTTCGCCGCGGCCCTGACCGCCGCCGAACGCGGGCGCGAGGCGGAGGCCGCGCGCCTGGTCGGGCTGCGTGAACGGCTCGTCGACGGCATTCGCGCCGCGATCCCGGAGGCGGAGCTGCTGGGCGATCCGCACCTCCGGCTGCCGGGCAACGTCCACGTGCTCTTCCCCGGCGCGGCGGGGGAGACGCTCCTCTTCCTGCTCGACCAGGCGGAGGTGGCCGTCTCCACCGGATCGGCGTGCCAGGCGGGAGTCGCGGAGCCGTCGCACGTCGTGCGCGCGCTCGGTCGCGACGAGCGGGCCGCACGCTCGGTGCTGCGCTTCACGATGGGACGCACGTCCACGGCCGACGAGGTCGACAGCCTCCTCGCGGCGCTCCCTGCCGCCTACGCACGCGCCGTCGCCGCGGGATCGCGCTGAGTGCCGCGGCCCCGGCTGCCGGGCGCTTCGTAGACTGGACGCATGAAGATCCTCGCGGCGATGAGCGGCGGCGTCGACTCGGCAGTCGCCGCGGCGCGTGCCGTCGACGCCGGGCACGAGGTCGTGGGCGTCCACCTCGCCCTTTCCCGGGCCGGCGGGACGCTGCGCACCGGCAGCCGCGGCTGCTGCACGATCGAAGACGCGATGGACGCGCGGCGCGCGGCCGACCGGCTGGGGATCCCGTTCTACGTCTGGGACTTCTCCGAGCGGTTCCGCGATGACGTGATCGACGACTTCGTCGCGGAGTACCGGGCCGGCAGGACGCCGAACCCCTGCATGCGGTGCAACGAGAAGATCAAGTTCGCGGCGCTGCTCGAGCGCGCCGTCGAGCTCGGCTTCGACGCGGTGTGCACCGGCCACTACGCGCTCCTCGTCGACGGCCCGGAGGGACGCGAGCTCCACCGCGCCTCGGACGCGGCGAAGGACCAGTCGTACGTGCTCGGCGTGCTGACCGCCGAGCAGCTGGCGCATACGTACTTCCCTCTCGGGACGACCCCGACCAAGGCCCTCGTGCGCGCCGAAGCCGCCGAGCGGGGACTGACGGTCGCCCAGAAGCCGGACAGCCACGACATCTGCTTCATCCCCGACGGCGACACCCGCGGGTGGCTCGCCGAGCGGGTCGGCACGGCGGAGGGCGACATCGTCGACCGCAGCGGCGCCGTCGTCGGCGCGCACGAGGGCGCGCACGCGTTCACCGTCGGCCAGCGGCGCGGGCTCTCGCTGGGCGTTCCCGCCCCGGACGGCAAGCCGCGGTTCGTGCTCGAGGTGCGCCCGGTGACCAACACCGTCGTGGTGGGGCCCAGGGAGGCGCTGGCGACGGCCGAGATCGCCGGCACGCGCCGGAGCTGGACCGGGCGACCGCCGTCGGCCTCGTCGTTCGCGTGCGAGGTCCAGATCCGGGCCCATGCGGAGCCGGTGGCGGCGCTGGCCGAGATCGTCGGCGACGAGATCGTGGTGCGCCCCGCGTCGCCGTTCGACGGCGTGGCGCCGGGTCAGACGGCGGTGCTCTACGTCGGCACGCGCGTGCTCGGCCAGTTCACGATCGCCCGGACGGTGTCGGCGGTGCCCGTCGGCGGCTGAGGTCGCTCGTGGCGGTCGCGGTGTCGGAGGTCGCTCCTAGACTGACGGGGTGACGGATGCCGCTGACCTCGACTCCCTTCCGCTCGACGACGCGCGTGCCGAGGCGGCGCGGCTGACCGGCCTCATCCTCGATGCGCGCGAGGCGTACTACGGCCGCGACGCGGAGCTGGTCGACGACGCCACCTACGACGGATGGATGCGCAGCCTCGAGCAGATCGAGCGCCTGCACCCCGAGCTCCAGGGCCAGGACTCCCCGACGCTCAGCGTCGGCGCGGCGGAGAACTCGATGTTCGCTCCCGTCGAGCACGCCGAGCGCATGCTCAGCCTCGACAACGTCTTCAGTCCCGAGGAGCTCGCGGAATGGTGCGTCAAGACGCGCAACGCCGCCGGTCGCGAGGTGCGCTGGCTCACCGAGCTCAAGATCGACGGACTCGCGATCAGCCTGCGTTACGAGCGAGGCGTCCTCGTCTCGGCGGCCACGCGCGGCGACGGCCGCGTGGGCGAGGACGTCACCGTGAACGCCGTGCGCGTCTCGGGCGTGCCGCAGCGGCTCACCGGCTCCGGGCACCCGGAGCTGGTCGAGGTGCGCGGCGAAGTCTTCATCCCGGTCGCCGCCTTCGAAGAGCTGAACGCCCTCCAGGCGCGCATGCGCGAACGCGTCATCGCCGACGCGACCGCACGCGGCCTCGACCAGGAGAAGGCCGACCGGGCGGCGCTGCGCCGCTTCCCGGCCTTCGCCAACCCGCGCAACGCCGCCAGCGGCGGTCTGCGTCAGCAGCTGGAGAAGAAGTCGGGTCTCGAGCGCGAGGCGGGGCAGGCCCGGCTCGACTCGCTGCGGCTGTTCGTCCACGGCATCGGCGCCTGGGAGAGGCCGCCGGTGGCCTCCCAGAGCGAGGTGTACGAGCTCCTCGCCGGGTGGGGCCTGCCCACGAGCCCGTACTTCCGCACGTGGGAGGACGTCGAGGGCGTGAGCGAGTACGTCGCCCACTACGGGGAGCACCGGCACGACGTCGAGCACGAGATCGACGGCGTCGTCGTGAAGGTCGACGAGCTCGCGCTGCACGACGAGCTCGGCGCGACCAGTCGGGCACCCCGGTGGGCGATCGCCTACAAGTATCCGCCGGAGCAGGTCAACACCAAGCTGCTCGACATCGTCGTCTCGGTGGGCCGGACGGGCCGTGCCACGCCCTTCGCGGTGATGGCCCCCGCCCGGGTCGCCGGCAGCGTCGTCCGGCAGGCCACGCTGCACAACCAGGAGGTGGTCAAGCAGAAGGGCGTGCTGATCGGAGACACCGTCGTGCTGCGCAAGGCCGGCGATGTCATCCCCGAGGTGCTCGGGCCGGTCGCCGAGCTCCGCGACGGCACGGAGCGGGCGTTCGTGATGCCCACCCACTGCCCGGAGTGCGGTGCGACCCTGGCCCCCGCCAAGGAGGGCGACATCGACCTGCGCTGCCCCAACACGCGCACGTGCCCGGCGCAGGTGCGCGGCCGCGTCGAGCACATCGGCTCCCGCGGCGCCCTCGACATCGAGGTGCTGGGCGAGGTGACGGCGGCGGCGCTGACGCAGCCCGAGGTCCCGGCCGTCCCGCCGCTGCAGACGGAGGCCGGGCTGTTCGAGCTGACCCTCGAGCAGCTGGTGCCCATCGAGGTGATCGTGCGCGACGCCGAGACGGGTCTCGCCAAGGAGGATGCCGACGGCACGGTCAAGACGCGTCGTCCCTTCCAGCGCAATGCGACCACGGCCGAGAAGAAGGAGGGTCTCACCGGCCCCCAGCCCTCCGCAGCCGCGTTGAAGCTGCTCGACGAACTCGAGAAGGCGAAGACGAAGGATCTGTGGCGGTTCCTCGTCTCGCTGAACATCCGTCACGTCGGGCCTGTGGCCGCGCGGGCCCTCGCCCAGTGGTTCGGCTCCCTCGACGCGATCCGCGCCGCCGGCCGCGACGAGCTCGCCGCCGTCGACGGCGTCGGCGGCATCATCGCCGACGCGCTGATCGAGTGGTTCGAGGTCGACTGGCACCGCGAGATCGTCGAACGGTGGACGGCGGCTGGTGCCCGCCTGTGGATCCCGGGCCACCCCGGGCCGGGCGCGGCGGCCGCGGCGGGCGGTGTGCTGGACGGAATCACCGTCGTCGCCACCGGCTCCCTCGAGGGTTACTCGCGCGAGGGAGCGCAGGAGGCGATCATGGCCGCGGGCGGCAAGGCGGCTTCGAGCGTCTCGAAGAAGACGGACTTCGTCGCGGCCGGCCCGGGCGCAGGCTCGAAGCTGTCGAAAGCCGAGGAGCTCGGCATCCGCATCATCGACGCGGCCCAGTTCAAGATCCTGGTCGAGCAGGGCCCCGCCGGGCTCGACGAGGCCGGCGGCGCCTGATTCCGGAGCCCTCGGATCAGCCGTCGGACGGCTGCGCGAGCGCGAGCAGCGAATCCCGCACCTGGCGTCGGAGCACCTTGCCGATGAGCGACTTCGGGAGCTCGTCGACAACGAACACCCGCCGCGGGACCTTGTACGGCGTCAGGACGCTCCGCACGTACGCGCGGATCCCTTCGATGTCGGGGTGGTCGACGCCCGGAGACAGCACGACCGCCGCGACGACCTCTTCTCCCGAGCGATCGCTCGGCAGGCCCACGACGGCGGCGTCCTCCACCTCGGGGTGCTGACGAAGGGCGTTCTCGACCTCTGTCGGCGCGACGTTGAAGCCGCCCGTGATGATCAGCTCCTTGATCCGGTCGACGATGCGGACGAACCCGCCGTCGCCGATGGTGACGATGTCGCCGGTGCGGAACCAGCCGTCGACGAACACGCTCTCGGTCTCCTCCGGCCGTCCGTAATAGCCGGAGAAGACCTGCGGTCCGCGCACCAGCAGCTCACCGCGCTCGCCCTGTGCGACGTCGCGCGTGGGCTCGTCGGGGTCGACCACCCGGCACTCGGTGCCCGGCAGCGGCAGCCCGACCGTCCCCGGTACCCGGTTGTCCGCGACGGGGTTGGCCATGAGGACGGGCGAGCACTCCGACAGTCCGTATCCCTCGACGAGATACCCGCCCGTGGCCTCCTCGAAGGGCACGACCAGCTCGTGGGGAAGCGCCATCGCGCCAGAGATGGCCACTTCGGTGCCGGCGAGCGACACGCCGGCACCGCGCGCAGCGGACAGGAGGCGGTCGGCGATCGGAGGCACAAGGGGGAGGAAGGTCGCAGGGTGCTTCTTGGTGACCTCGAGCACCATGTCGGGCTCGAACCGCGGGAACAGCACGAGGCGGGCGCCCATCGACATCGCGAAGGTGAGGCACAGGGTGAGTCCGTACGCGTGGAACATGGGCAGCACGGCGTAGACGACGCAGCCCTTTCCCCGCTGGATGGACGGGACCCACAGCTGCGACTGCCGGGCGTTGGAGAGCAGGTTGCGGTGCGTGAGCATGGCGCCCTTAGGTGTCCCCGTCGTGCCGCTCGTGTACTGGATGATCGCGAGGTCGTCGGTCTGCGGGTAGGGGTGCCCCGCGGGCAGCGGAGCGCTCTGCGCGATGCGGTCCCACGGGATCGCGCCGCTCACCCGGGTGGTGAGGGCGGCGCGGGACTCGCGGGCCTTGGCGATCGGCAGCCGCAGTGCCAGCCGGAGCGACAGGGGCATCGCCGTCGTGATGTCCACGCTCACGACGTGGGTCACCGCGATGTCAGCGGGGAACTGCTGCACGGTCTCGACGACCTTGCTCCACACGATCGCCGTCTTGGCGCCGTGGTCCTCGAACTGCTTGCGCAGCTCACGCGGCGTGTAGAGGGGATTGTGCTCGACCACCACCGCGCCCAGCCGGAGCACGGCGTAGAACGCGACGATGTGCTGGGGGCAGTTCGGCAGCACGATGGCGACCGGGTCGCCCGGGCCGACGCCGAGCGCCTTCAGCCCGGCGGCGGTGCGGGAGATCGCCGCTTCGAGGTCGCGGTAGGTCGTCTCGCGGCCGAAGAACTGCAGGGCGACGGCATCGGGGTAGTCGCGTGCGGAGGCGGCGACGATGTCCAGCAGCGAGCCGGTCACCGGCTCCATGTCGGCGGGTACCCCCGTGGCATAGCTGGCGATCCAGGGGCGAGGCGGCTCGTAGGCGGTCGTCACGGGGCCAGCCTACGACGGTGCGAATGCCGGCGGCAGGGGCGCGCGCCGGGGAGGCCCGGACAGGACCGGGGGCGCGCCGCAACTAGACTGTCGTGGTGTCGGAAATCAGCCCAGATCTCGTGCGCCATCTCGGCGTGCTCGCCCGTATCCAGCTGAGTGACGAGGAGGTCGAGCGCCTCACCGGTCAGCTCGCCGTGATCGTCGACAACATCGCGAAGGTCTCGGAGGTGGCCTCGGCCGACGTCCCCGCGACCAGTCACCCGATCCCGCTGGAGAACGTCTATCGTCCGGACGCCGTCGGCGAGATGCTGACCGTGGAGCAGGTCCTCCAGAACGCTCCCGACTCCGCCGACGGGCGCTTCCGCGTCACCGCCATCCTGGGGGAGGAGCAGTGAGCGCGGACCTGACACGGCTGACCGCCGCCGATCTCGCGGCGCGCCTCTCCTCCGGCGAGGTGTTGAGCGTCGAGGCGACGCAGGCCCACCTGGATCGCATCGCCGCCGTCGACGCGGACGTGCACGCCTTCCTCCACGTCAACGCGGGCGCCCTCGACGCCGCGGCCGACGTCGATCGCCGCCGCGCGGCAGGCGAGCAGCTCGGTGAGCTCGCCGGTGTGCCGCTGGCGATCAAGGACGTCCTGGTGACCACGGACATGCCGTCCACCAGCGGTTCCCGGATCCTCGAGGGCTACCTGTCGCCGTATGACGCGACGGTGGTCTCGCGCTCCCGCGCCGCCGGCCTCATCCCGCTCGGCAAGACGAACATGGACGAGTTCGCGATGGGCTCCTCCACCGAGCACTCGGCGTTCGGCCCGACCCACAACCCCTGGGATCTGGACCGGATCCCCGGCGGCTCGGGCGGTGGGTCCGCTGCCGCCGTCGCCGCCTTCGAGGCGCCGCTGGCCCTCGGCTCCGACACCGGCGGGTCGATCCGACAACCCGCGCATGTCACCGGCACGGTCGGCATGAAGCCGACGTACGGCGGCGTGAGCCGGTTCGGCGCCATCGCTCTCGCGTCCAGCCTCGACCAGGTCGGACCGGTCTCGCGCACCGTCCTCGACTCGGCGCTCCTGCACGACGTCATCGGCGGTCACGACCCCCACGACTCGACGTCGCTGAGCGACACCTGGCCGTCCTTCGCCGCCGCGGCGCGCGAGGGAGCCACCGGCGCGGCGCTGCGGGGCCTGCGGGTCGGGGTCATCTCCGAACTGCCCGACTCCGGCTTCCAGGCCGGTGTCTCCGCGTCCTTCCGCGCCGCGCTCGCCCTGCTGGAGGCGCACGGCGCCGAGATCGTCGACATCAGCGCACCGCACTTCGAGTACGGCGTCGCGGCCTACTACCTCATCCTCCCCGCCGAGGCCTCGAGCAACCTCGCCAAGTTCGACTCGGTGCGGTTCGGTCTGCGGGTCGACGTACCGGGCGGCACCGTCGAGGACGTCATGGCCGTCACCCGCGACGCGGGGTTCGGCGAGGAGGTGAAGCGGCGGATCATCCTGGGCACCTACGCGCTGTCCGCGGGCTACTACGACGCGTACTACGGCAGCGCCCAGAAGGTCCGCACGCTCATCCAGCGGGACTTCGACGCCGCCTTCGAGAAGGTGGACGTGATCGCGACGCCGTCGGCGCCGACCACCGCGTTCCGCCTCGGCGAGAAGATCGACGACCCGCTGCAGATGTACCTCAACGACGTGACGACCATCCCCGCCAACCTGGCCGGCGTGCCGGGGATCTCGATCCCGTCCGGGCTCGCCGAGGAGGACGGGATGCCGGTCGGCATCCAGTTCCTCGCGCCCGCTCGCGAGGACGCGCGGCTCTACCGCGTCGGCGCGGGACTCGAGGCGCTGCTGGTGGATCAGTGGGGCGGGCCGCTCCTGGACAAGGCGCCCGCTCTCGGCACGGAAGGACGGGCCCTCTGATGGCCAAGACCGCCCTGATGGACTACGACGAGGCGATCGCGCGCTTCGAGCCGGTGCTCGGCTTCGAGGTGCACGTCGAGCTGAACACGGCGACGAAGATGTTCTCGTCGGCAGGCAACCCGGCGCACGCGGACAACCACGACGCGGCGCCCAACACCCTCGTCGCACCGGTCGACATGGGGCTTCCGGGCTCCCTGCCGGTCGTCAACGAGACGGCCGTGCGCTACTCGATCAGCCTCGGCCTCGCCCTCGGCTGCCAGATCGCGCCGTCGAGCAGGTTCGCGCGCAAGAACTACTTCTACCCGGACCTCGGGAAGAACTACCAGATCTCGCAGTACGACGAGCCCATCGCCTTCGAGGGGCAGGTCGAGATCGAACTGGCCGACGGCACCCGCGTCGAGGTGCCGATCGAGCGCGCGCACATGGAGGAGGACGCGGGCAAGCTGACCCACGTCGGCGGTGCCACCGGCCGCATCCAGGGCGCTGAGTACTCGCTCGTGGACTACAACCGCGCGGGCGTTCCGCTCGTGGAGATCGTCACGAAGCCGATCTACGGCACCGAGCACCGCGCTCCCGAGGTGGCGAAGGCGTACGTGGCGGCGATCCGCGACATCGTGCTGTCGCTGGGGATCTCGGAAGCCCGGATGGAGCGGGGGAACCTCCGCTGCGACGCCAACGTGTCCCTGCGCCCGCGCGTCGCCGAGGGGGAGCCGCTTCCGCCGCTCGGCACCCGCACCGAGACCAAGAACGTGAACTCCATGCGCTCGGTCGAGCGGGCGGTGCGCTACGAGATCCAGCGTCAGGCGGCGATCCTCGCCGGCGGCGGCTCGATCACGCAGGAGACCCGCCACTGGCACGAGGACACCGGCACGACGTCGCCCGGCCGTCCGAAGTCCGACGCCGACGACTACCGCTACTTCCCGGAGCCCGACCTGCTGCCGGTCGCTCCGTCCGAGGAGCTCATCGCGCAGCTGCGTGCCGCCCTGCCCGAGGCGCCCGCCGTGCGACGGCGCCGGCTGAAGGCCGAGTGGGGATACACGGACCTCGAGTTCCAGGACGTCGCGAACGGCGGACTGCTGGCCGAGGTCGAGGCGACGGTCGCCGCCGGAGCGAGCCCTGCGGCCGCGCGGAAGTGGTGGACGGGTGAGATCTCCCGGATCGCGAACACCCGCGGCGTCGAGGCGACCTCGCTCGTCTCGCCGGCGGACGTCGCTGCGCTGCAGCTGCTCGTGGACGCCGGGACGCTCACCGACAAGCTGGCCCGCCAGGTGCTCGAAGGCGTCATCGCCGGCGAGGGCTCGCCCCAGGAGGTGGTCGACGCCCGCGGCCTTGCCGTGGTGTCGGACGACGGCGCCCTGATCGCGGCGATCGATGACGCCCTCGCGGCTCAGCCGGACGTGCTCGAGAAGATCCGCGACGGCAAGGTGCAGGCCGCCGGCGCGGTGATCGGCGCGGTGATGAAGGCGATGCGCGGACAGGCCGACGCGGCACGCGTGCGCGAACTCGTCCTGGAGCGCGCCGCGCAGTAGCCCCCGTGTCGGGGGCGTGCCGGACAATGGATCCATGGGACGCGGTGACGGATCGGGGCGCGTCGTCTCGCCGGACGACGCCGACGACTCGGGCACCCGGATCCTGCACGTGGACATGGACGCGTTCTACGCGTCGGTGGAGGTGCTCGACGACCCGTCGCTGCGCGGGAAGCCGCTCATCGTCGGCGGCGTCGAGGGGCGAGGAGTGGTGGCGAGCGCCTCGTACGAGGCGCGCCGCTTCGGGGTGCGGGCTGCCATGTCCGTCGGCCAGGCGCTGCGGCTGTGTCCGTCGGTCATCGTCGTGGTCCCGCACTTCGAGCGCTACGCCGCGTTGTCGCGCCAGGTCATGGACATCTTCCACGAGATCACCCCGCTGGTGGAGCCGCTGTCCATCGACGAGGCGTTCCTGGACGTGAGCGGCGCCCGCCGTCTGTGGGGAAGCCCGGGCACGATCGCGGTGATGCTCCGGCGCCGGGTGAGGGAGCAGACCGGGCTCACCTGCAGCGTCGGCGTCGCCTCCACCAAGCACGTGGCGAAGATCGCGTCCACGCTGTCCAAGCCCGACGGCCTGCTGATCGTCTCGCATGCCGACACCCAGGCCTTCCTCGCGGCGCGGCCGGTGCGCGCGCTCTGGGGCGTGGGGCCGAAGGCCGCGGAGGCGCTCGAGGGCCGTGGCATCCGGCTCGTCGCCGATGTGCTCGCCAGCCCTCGGCACGTGCTCGAACGCGCGCTCGGCGCCGCGACGGGGGAGCGGGTGTGGCAGCTCGCGCACGGCATCGATCCGCGCGAGGTCGACACCGTCCACGTCGAGAAGAGCGTCGGTCACGAGGAGACGTTCCTCGAGGACGTGTCCGACGCCATCGTGCTGCGCAGCGAGCTTCGTCGCCTCTCCGACCGGGTGGCCGCGCGGCTTCGCGACGGACAGTGGGAGGCTCAGACCATAGCGCTGAAGCTCCGGTACGCGGATTTCACCACCGTGTCCCGGTCGGTGACCCTGCCCGAGGCCACCAACGTCGGACAGCGGATCGGCGACGTGGCGATCGAGCTGCTCGCGCAGCTCCCTCTCGACCAGCCGGTGCGCCTCGTCGGCGTCCGCGGCGAACGGCTGCGGAGCACGTCGGGCGGCATGCTGGCGCTGTGGGACGACGACGCGGAGTGGCGCGCAGTGGACGAGGCACTCGACGGAGCCCGGGCCCGCTTCGGCAAGGCGGCTGTCACCCGCGCCAGCATCCTCGGCGCCCGGCGCGACGTGAACGCGCTCCCCACCAACCCGCGTCTTCCTCCGGAGCACTGATCCGGGCCGTCGGCAACCCCCGCGCGCGTACCGCGCCGTGCGGCTACGGTATGACCATGCCCAATCTCGCACTCGAACTCGGCAAGCAGGCCACCTCACTCGGCGTCAACAGCGTGTACGGCGAACAGCAGGACGTCGACGGCATCCGCCTCGTGCCCGTCGCCCTGTCGTGGTCGGGCTTCGGCGCCGGCGAGGACACCGACGGCAACGGCGGCGGCGGAGGCGGCGGGTTCGCCGTTCCGCTCGGCGCCTACGTGCGCAAGGGCGACGACCTCCGCTTCGAGCCGAACCTCGTCTCCCTGCTCGCGATCGGCATCCCGTTCGTGTGGGTGGCCGGACGCGCGCTCAGCCGCGTCATCCGTGCCCTCAAGCGCTGACGTCGCCGCCTCGATCGCGGCGGCGGCCGCTGACATCGAGCGTGCCGTCGCCGGCCTCGCGCGTCCCGTCGTGCTGATCGACGGCCGGTCCGGTGCGGGCAAGACCACGCTCGCCCGTCTCGTGGCCACCCGCTTGGATGCGACGCTGCTGGCACTGGATTCGCTGTATCCGGGCTGGGATGGGCTCGCCGCGGGGGCCGAGCAGGTGCGCGCGGGGGTGCTCCTTCCGCGCGCGGAGGGGCGCGCCGGTCGGTGGCATCGCTGGGACTGGGCGGCGGAAAGGCCCGCGGAATCGCACACGGTCCCGGCCGAGGGCGCCCTGGTCATCGAGGGCTCCGGTGTCCTGACGCCGGCCAGCCGCGCTCTCAGCGACGTCCAGGTGTGGCTGGAGTCGCCGGAGGCCTCGCGCCGGCGGCGTGCGCTCGATCGCGACGGCGAGACCTATCGTCCGCACTGGGACCGCTGGGCCGCCCAGGAGGAGGCGCACGTCCGTCAGCACGACCCGGCGTCGCTCGCGGGGATCGTCGTCGCCGTGCCGTGACCGGCCGCCGCCGATCGGGCGCGGTCAGTCGTCGAGAGCCTGCAGAAGGCCTTCCAGCCGGTAGCCGATCCAGTCGTATACGCCGAAGCGGGGATCGGTCTCGTCGTGGTCGCCCTCGTCCGTGATCTCGAGCCGGGAGGCCAGCACGAGACGGAGCGCCGCGAGTGTGCGCAGCCACGCCGCCGACTGGCTCTCATCGAGCGGAACGGTCATCGACGTGGTCGCGGTCTCGTCGTCGACCGTGTGGATCGTGAGGGGCGCGCCGTCGACCAGGAGGGTGGCCAGGACATCGCGGACGTCGTCTCGCCGTCGCTGCAGGAGATCGTCCTCCGTCAGCCGTCGGAACTCCGCACTGGAGTCGGGGTCGTCGCGGTACGCATCGGGCACCAGGCGCGCCACCGCCGGATCGTCGCCGGTCCCGCCGTCGAGCAACGCGGCGAACTGCTCGATGAGGTCGGTGAGGTGGGCTGCTTCCAGTCGTGCGAGCTCCAGCACGACGATCCGTTCGGTCACCGGCTTCCCTTCCGCACGGTGGCCCACAGGCCGTAGTCGTGCATGGCCTGGACATGGAGCTCCATCTGCTCCCGGGCGCCCTCGGCCACCACGGCGTGGCCGAGGTGGTGGACGGCGAGCATCCGTTCGTGCGCCCGCTCGGCGCTGAACCCGAAGTACTCCCGGAACACGTGGGTCACATACGACATGAGGTTCACCGGGTCGTTCCAGACGACGGTCTCCCACGGCGGGTCCTCCCGTGCGTCGACGTCGAGTCGGGTGTCTTCGAGCGGAAGAGTCATGCCCACCCCAGCTCGTGCAGTCGCTCGTCGTCGATCCCGTAGAAATGGGCGATCTCGTGCACGAGCGTCGTGTGCACTTCGTCGCGCAGACCGACGACGTCGTCGCACGCGTCCAGGTGCGGCTGCCGGTAGACGATGATGCGGTCGGGGAGCTCACCCGAGCCGTAGCGGTCGCGCTCCGTGAGAGCCAGGCCGTCGTACAGGCCGAAGAGATCGAGGGATCCGTCCTCGGGGCGGTCCTCGACGACGAAGACGACGTTGTCGAGGCCGTCGACCATCTCGCCCGGCAGACGATCGAGTTCGGCGGCGACGAGCGCCTCGAATGCATCGGCATCCATATCGATCATCGCCACGCCTCACCGGGGATGTACATGGGGTGAGTAACGGGACTTGAACCCGCGACCCCCTGGACCACAACCAGGTGCTCTACCAACTGAGCTATACCCACCATGCGCCCGCATGCGGGCAACCACACGATTGTATTACAGCACGGGACCGAACGACGACACGGTCGCAGCGGCGACGTCGCGCGCCGCCTCGCTGGTCGGTCCCGGCTCGGGCACGAACACGGCTTCGCGATAGTAGGCGAGCTCGCGGATCGACTCGCGGATGTCGGCCAGCGCGCGGTGGCCGCCGTCCTTCGCGGGAGCCTGGAAGTACGCCCGCGGGTACCAGCGCCGGGAGAGCTCCTTGATGCTGGACACGTCGACGTTCCGGTAGTGCAGCCACCGGTCGACACGGGGCATGTACCGCGCGAGGAACATCCGGTCGGTGCCGATGGTGTTGCCCGCGAGAGGAGCCTTCCCCTCCGGGACGAAGCGCTGGATGTACTCCAGCGACTGGAACTCGGCCTCGGCCACGCTGACTCCATGGGGGATCTCATCGAGCAGTCCGGACGAGCGGTGCATCTGCGTGACGAAGTCGTTCATGTGCTCGAGCGCCGACGGGTCGGGCTTGATGACGACCTGGAAGCCGGGGTCGAGGATCTTCAGCTCGTAGTCGGTGACGATGATCGCGATCTCGACCAGCTGGTCGACCGCGAGATCGAGCCCGGTCATCTCGCAGTCGATCCAGACGAGCCGGTCGTTCTCCGCTGCAGCCACCATGGGGCCATCCTAACGAGCGGGTCCGACGCGGCGGGCGTCACGGGCCCTGCGACGGGTCCCTCCAGGAGGATTCGAACCCCCGACCTGGCGGGTAGAAACCGCTCGCTCTGTCCACTGAGCTATGGAGGGGAAGGGAACCGTCCTCTACCGTACCGCCCCGGTGCCGATGGGGTGGAGCCGGCCCGGACCGGCGACGTCCCACCCCATGGCGTTCGGGAACCGGCAGGCGTAGCGTTCGACGGGACGGAAGGAGCGCATCATGACCGCCACCACCACATCCGCCCTCTGGCTCGCCTATGGAGCGGAGGGCCAGGTCGTCGGGAGCATCCGCCGCACGGACGGTGAGTACATCGTCACGATGGCGGGGGCATCCTCGACGCTCGGCAGCTACCCCACCATGGACATCGCGAAGAACGCGCTGCACGGGCACATGACCCCCGGCGCCGACTGGCCGCAGTTCCGGGAGCACTGACCTCGCGACGCGCGCTCAGACCGCCGGCTGCGCGACCGCCACGATCGCAGTGTGCCGGGGCCGCCGGTCGAACCACGGCAGTGCGAGGTGCACGGCGGGCCCGATGAGCACCGCGAACAGCACCGTGCCGAGTCCGACCGTGCCCCCGAGCAGCCAGCCGGCCACGAGCACGGACGCCTCGACCCCGAACCGGGACACCCAGATGGGCCAGCCGAACCGGGAGTTCAGGCCGGTCATCAGACCGTCTCGCGGGCCCGGGCCGAAGTTGGCCCCGATGTAGAGCCCCGACGCCAGTGCGACGAGCGCGGTCCCCGCCAGGAACACCAGCACCTGGACGACGAAGCCGCGCGCGACGGGCACGACGCCCAGCGCGAGCTGCATGCTCGTTCCCACGAGGAGGATGTTGGCGATGGTGCCGATCCCGGGCTTCTGACGCAGCGGGATCCACGCCAGCAGCACCAGGAAGCCGACGATGTTCGTGACCCAGCCGATCCCGATGCCGGTCTGGCGCGAGACGCCCTGAGCGAAGACGGTCCACGGATCGAGCCCGATCCCCGCCTGGACCATGACCGCGCAGCCGACGCCGAAGAGGACGAGACCGACGAGCAGCTGGATCGAGCGGAGGATCATGGGTCCCATCCAATCGCAGAATTGGACGCCAATGACCAGTCCAATTCCACTAGCGTGGCCGCATGGACTCCCGGATCACCGCTCGGATGCTCTCTCTCGCCCTCGGCGGGTGGCGCACGCGCGAGCCCGCCTACGAGGCGCTGGCCGACGGCATCCGGCTGCTGTGCCTCGACAACCGCCTGGCGCCGCGGACCGCGCTGCCCGCCGAGCGGGAGCTCGCCCACGCGCTGGCCATCAGTCGCACCACCGTCGCCGCCGCGTATCGCAGCCTGCGGGAGACGGGCCACATCGAGAGCCTGCGAGGCTCGGGAAGCGTCACCCTGCCACTCGGGCGCAGGGTGCCGCCGCGCGACGCCGTCGGGGTGGACGACCTCGACCTCTCACAGGCGAGCCCGGCCGCGTGGCCGGGGCTCGCCGGCATCATGAGCGAGACCGCCCTGGACACCGCGGCGCTCGTGGCGCGGTCGGGCTACGACATCGTCGGCTCCGCCGAACTGCGAACCGCGATCGCCGACCGCTACACCGCCAGAGGGCTCCCCACCGCACCCGACGAGGTGATGGTGACCACCGGGGCGCAGAGCGCGATCCATCTCCTCGCCCAGACGCTCCTGCGCCGGGGTGAGCGGGCCGCCATCGAGACCCCGACCTACCCGCACGCCGCGGAGGCCCTTCGGATGGCGGGAGCGCGGCTGGTGAGCATCCCGGTCTCCGTCGACGCCGGATGGGACATCGACCGCGCCGCGCAGGCCATCGCCCGCACCCGCCCGGCGATCGCGTACCTGATGCCCGACTTCCAGAACCCGACGGGTCGATCGATGAGCATCCGGGAGCAGGACGTCATCGCGCGCGCCGCGGCCGACGCCGGCACCGTGCTGCTGCTCGACGAGACCACCGGCGAGCTGGCGATCGATGCACGCGCCGTGAGCGCGGTGGCGTTCGCGGACGTCCCGGCCGTGCGCATCGGCTCCCTCGGCAAGACGGTCTGGGGCGGATTGAGGGTGGGGTGGATCCGTGCCGAGCCGACGCTCATCCGACGGCTCGTGGCCGCCCGCCCGTCGCGTGAGCTCGGCACACCGGAGTTCGAGCAGGCCGTGTCGGTGCGACTCCTGCGGCGCATGCCGGAAGTGCTCGCGCAGCGTGCCCTCCTGCTGCGCGAGGGCCGCGACGCGCTGGTGGATGCCCTGAGGACAGCCGTCCCGGAGTGGCGGGTGCCCGAGGTCGCAGGCGGCGTCTGCGTGTGGGTCGAGCTCGACGCGCCGCTCAGCTCGGGTCTCGTCATGGCGGCACGCGCGCGGGGACTCCACCTGTCCGCCGGTCCGCGGTTCTCGCCTGACGGCGGGCACGAGCGGCATCTGAGGATTCCCTTCACCGCACCGCCGGAGGACCTTCGCCGTGCTGTGGCGATCCTCGGCGACATCTGGCCGGCGGTGCGCGCCGCCACCCCGGCCGCGGCCTCGACGCCCTGGGGAGCAGCCGTCGTCTGATCAGCGCGAGAGTCGCAGGCACTCCAGCGCCTCGGCCCGCGTCCAGAAGGCACCGACCTCACGGAAGCGACGGTCGCCCGCGTGGAAGCGCAGCGCGACGAAGCGCCGCTGTGCGCGATCGCCGCGGACCTGGAGGTGGCCGATCACCCGGCCGTGCGATTCGACGACGCGCCAGAGCCTGTCGGCGACGGGCAGCAGTCGCAGCGCTCCGGCGCTCTGAGGCGCTCCGGCGTCGATCTGCGCCGGTTCGATGGTGGGTGTCGGGGTCATGTCGTCCTCCTGTGGTTCGAACATAGCTTCGACCACCGACATCGCCCCGTCTCCTCCCCATCCGCGTACTGGGTGCCGTTGTCCACTGCTCGTGCGGATCAGGGAACGCGGGTTCCGGGCGCCCGACAGCCTGTGGCGAGGCGGGGACGGACTCCGCGGAAGGAGTGCAGGAGATGAGCGATCAGATCACCGTGGTGGGAACCGTGGCGACCGACCCGGAGCGGCGGCAGACCTCGACGGGCATCCCCGTCTTCCACTTCCGCCTCGCCACGAACGTCCGCCGCCGCGACGAGGCGACCGGCACCTGGGTGGACGGTCAGACGAACTGGTACGCGGTGTCCGCCTACCGCGGACTCGCCGAGCACGCCGCCGAGTCGATCCGCAAGGGGCACCGCGTCATCGTGTCGGGATCGTTCAAGCTGCGCGAGTGGGAGGCCAACGGCCGACAGGGCGTCGCGGCCGAGATCGACGCGGCTGCCCTGGGGCACGACCTGTTGTGGGGGACGACCGTCTACCGGCGCACCGCGCCTGTGCGGGCAGAGAGCACGACGGCGTCCGACGGCGGACGCTCGCCGGGTGAGGGGGACGCCGGGTCCCGAGACGAGGAGCCGGGCGCCAGCGGGGAGGAGAGCGGCGCATGGGCCCCCGCGCTCGGCAGCGACCCCACCCCGTTCTGAGCCGCCGGGACCGACACCGGCGCGCCGTAGACTCGGTGCGTGCGCCGACTCGACCCCCGCCCCTGCGTCGTCGCTGTGGCGGTGCTCGCAGCGATCGGGGCGCTCACCGGATGCGCTCCCGACGCGCAGCCCGGCCCGGGTCCTGCGGCCTCGGAGACGGTCGCCTCGCCCACCGACGCGGCGACGCCGTCGTCACCGACCCCCGCCCCTTCGCGGACAGAGCCTGCGCTCGACCCCGACGGCAGCGCCGAGGACAACCTGCCGCTGTTCACCGAGGTCATGGAGAAGGTGTGGAAGACCGACGACAGGGTGAAGGGCCGCGCGTACATCGACGCGCTCGTGCGCGCCGGGTTCGACAAGGCGTCGATGGAAGTGACGAAGGACCGTTCATCCGTGGGGATCCCCGCCGACAGCATCCAGTTCTCGGTGCGGTGGACGGACGCGTGTCTGGTCGGCCAGGTGGGTCCTTCGACGAAGAAGCCCGCCGCCGTCGTCCTGCCGCACCTGCCGACCGGCGGCTGCCTGGTGGGGGAGACGCGGCCCATCGACTGGTGAACGGCACCGTAGACTTGGTCCGTTATGGCTGAGTACATCTACTCCATGGTCCGTGCCCGCAAGGCTGTCGGCGAGAAGCTCATTCTCGACGACGTCACGATGGCTTTCCTCCCCGGCGCGAAGATCGGCATGGTCGGTCCGAACGGCGCGGGAAAGTCCACCATCCTGAAGATCATGGCGGGGCTGGACCAGCCCTCCAACGGCGAGGCGAAGCTGTCTCCGGGCTTCACCGTCGGCATCCTCATGCAGGAACCGGAGCTCGACGAGTCCAAGACCGTTCTCGAGAACATCCAGGACGGCATCGCCATCAAGGCCAAGGTCGACCGCTTCAACGAGATCTCCGGCCTCATGAGCGACCCCGATGCCGACTTCGACACCCTTCTCGCCGAGATGGGCAGCCTCCAGGAGGAGATCGACGCTGCCGACGCCTGGGACCTCGACTCCCAGCTCGAGCAGGCGATGGACGCCCTGCGCACTCCGCCGGGCGACGCCGCGATCGCCCCCCTCTCGGGCGGTGAGAAGCGCCGCGTCGCCCTGGCCAAGCTCCTCCTGCAGAAGCCCGACCTGCTGCTCCTCGACGAGCCGACCAACCACCTCGACGCCGAGAGCGTGCTGTGGCTGGAGCAGCACCTCACCTCGTACAAGGGTGCGGTGATCGCGATCACCCACGACCGGTACTTCCTCGACAACGTCGCGGAATGGATCGCCGAGGTCGACCGCGGGCGGCTGATCGGCTACGAGGGCAACTACTCGACGTATCTGGAGAAGAAGGCCGAGCGCCTCGACATCCAGGGCAAGAAGGACGCCAAGCTCGCCAAGCGTCTCAAGGACGAGCTGGAGTGGGTGCGCTCGAGCGCCAAGGGCCGCCAGACCAAGTCGAAGGCACGCCTCGCGCGCTACGAGGAGATGGCGGCGGAGGCGGAGCGCACGCGCAAGCTCGACTTCGAGGAGATCCAGATCCCCGCCGGTCCCCGTCTCGGCAGTGTCGTGATCGAGGCGAAGAAGCTGTCGAAGTCCTTCGGCGACCGGAGCCTCATCGACGGGCTGAGCTTCAGCCTTCCGCCCAACGGCATCGTCGGGGTGATCGGTCCCAACGGCGTCGGAAAGACCACGCTGTTCAAGACGATCGTGGGCCTCGAGCCGCTCGACGGCGGCGACCTCAAGATCGGCGAGACGGTCAAGATCAGCTACGTCGACCAGAGCCGGGCCAACATCGACCCGAACAAGACGCTGTGGGAGGTCGTCTCGGACGGCCTCGACATCATCACGGTCGGCAAGACCGAAATCCCCTCGCGGGCGTACGTCTCCAAGTTCGGGTTCAAGGGCCCCGACCAGCAGAAGAAGGCGGGCGTCCTGTCCGGCGGCGAGCGGAACCGGCTCAACCTGGCACTCACGCTCAAGGAGGGCGGCAACCTGCTGCTCCTCGACGAGCCGACCAACGACCTCGACGTCGAGACCCTCGGATCCCTCGAGAACGCGCTGCTGGAGTTCCCCGGGTGCGCCGTGGTCATCACCCACGACCGATGGTTCCTCGACCGGATCGCGACCCACATCCTCGCCTACGAGGGCACCGACGAGAAGCCGGATCAGTGGTACTGGTTCGAGGGCAACTTCGAGGCGTACGAGGCCAACAAGGTCGAGCGTCTGGGCGCCGACGCGGCCGCACCCCACCGCTCGACGCACCGCAAGCTCACCCGTGACTGAGACGCGCCTGCACGTCCCCATCCACCTGCGATGGGGCGACCTCGACGCGTTCAACCACGTGAACAACACGTCGATGCTGAAGCTGCTGGAGGAGGCGCGCGTCCGCGTGTTCTGGACGCCCGAGGCGGGCGACACGGCACCGGACACGGCCGTGATCGAGAGCGGCATCGCCTCCGGCGTGCTCACCCTCATCGCGCGTCAGGAGATCGAGTACCTCGCCCCGGTGCCCTACCGCCGCGAGCCGCTCGACATCCAGATGTGGTTCGGCAAGATCGGCGGGTCGAGCATCGAGGTCTGCTACGAGGTCTTCAGCCCCCTCGGCGACGACCCGCAGCGCCTCTACGCGCGCGCCACGTCCGTCGTGGTGATGGTGGACGCGCAGACCGGTCGGCCGATGCGTCTCAGCGACCGCATGCGCGATGCGTGGACGCCGTACCTCGGCGAACCGATCGTCTACGGTCACCGCCGCTGACGCCGGCTGAGCGGGTCATGAGTCCGCCGGCACGCGGATCATGATCTCCTGAGCCACTGAGGCGACCAGCGACCCGTCCCGGTCGAAGAGGCGCCCGGTGGAGAGCCCGCGTCCGCCGCGGGCGCTGGGCGACTCCTGCAGGTAGAGCAGCCACTCGTCGACGCGCGCGGGCCGGTGCCACCACATGGCGTGATCCAGGCTCGCGACCTTGAGTCCGGGCCGCAGCCAGGACACCCCGTGCGCCCGCAGCACCGGCTCCTGGATCGTGAGGTCGCTGAGATACGCGAGGACGGCGCGGTGCAGGGCCGGCTCGTCGCCGATCGGACGTCGCGTGCGCATCCACACCGCCTGATGCGGCTCGTGGGACGCGGGCGCGTCCCCGTACAGATCGCCCGAGACGTGGAGCACCTCGATCGGGCTCTGGTCCAGCAGACGCTGCGAGTGCGGGTGACGCAGCGTCTCGCCCCTGTGGGCGATCAGCTCATCGGGCGACGGGATGCCTTCGGGCAGCGCCGCCTGGTGATCCAGTCCCGGGTCCTCGCGCTCGAACGAGGCGATCATCGAGAAGATCGGGACGCCCGACTGGAAGGCCTGCGTCCGCCGCGTCGAGAACGACCGACCGTCGTGGATGCGGTCGACAGAGAAGGTGAGGCCCTGCCCGGCGTCTCCCGGCCGGAGGAAGTAGCCGTGCATCGAGTGAGGCACCCGGTCGTCGCCTGTGGTGCGGTCGGCAGCGAGGATCGCCTGCGCCAGCACCTGCCCGCCGAAGATGCGCCCGCTCGGCATCGGGTGCGAGATCCCGGTGAAGATGTCCTCGGTGGTCCGCGCATCGCCGGATGACAGATCGAGCACCGCCAGCATGGCGTCCACCGGATCGAGCTCGTGCGGCACGGGTCCTCCTCCCGGCGCCGCAGTCGCGGGCGCCCTTGGTAGTTTAGGGCGGGTGCCCTCACGCCTCCTCTTCGCCGATCCGCTCGCCGCCGCCGACGCGGTGACGTTCGCGCGGCGCGCCGCGCTCCTCGGCGACGGTCTCGTACGGCTGCGCGCCGAAGGCGGGGTGCTGGCGCTGACCTCGGCTCCGCTGGCACCCGCCTCGCTGCTGGACGAGACGCCCACGGTGCTCGGCATGCGGTTCCTCGCCGTCGACCCGGAGCTCGTCTGCGACCTCGTCGTGGAGGCGAGCGCCCTGGAAGCCGACGCGGAAGCGGCGACAGCCGTTCTGCTGCCCGACACCGGCCGGTCCGCGCCGTGGGCGGGGATCTCGCCGCCCCGCACCGGGTGGACGGCCGCCGGTGAGATCGATGCGGCGACGCTCGCCGTGCGCGCGCAAGGCGGGATCGCCGCGGTCGCGCGGGCCGTCCCCACCGACGCCGGCGAAGACGTCGTGCGCACGGTGCGCGCCGCGGTGTGGGGGCCGGAAGACGACGAGATCGCGGGCCTTCCGCAGGGCGTGGCGTTCGCCGCGTTCGCGCTGGGCTTCATCGCGGGGGAGGAGACGGCGGCGATCCGCCGCAGCGGGCCCTGGACCCGGGTGAGCCTCACTCGCGGCCACGTGCTCGCGCGGAGCACCGTCCGTTCCGGACTGACCGCCGTCCGTGCGACCGGGAGCCGCTGACGCGGCACTGTGACCACCCGGTCGCCCGACGATCCGTCGCTCGAACCCGTGTGCAGCCCGGGAACCGCCACCGGGTGGGCGTCGCGCGAGGCGCCGGCCGCCTAGACGGCCGCGGCCGCTGCCCGTCCCGCGACCCGGCCGGAGAAGAGGCAGCCGCCGACGAAGGTCCCCTCCAGGGCCCGGTAGCCGTGGACCCCGCCGCCGCCGAAGCCCGATGCCTCTCCGGCCGCGTAGAGCCCGGGGATGGGCTCGCCCTCCGCTCCGAGCGCCCGCCCGGACAGATCCGTCTCGATGCCGCCGAGCGACTTGCGGGTGAGCACGTGCAGCTTGACGGCGATCAGCGGCCCCGCCGCAGGATCGAGGATGCGGTGTGGCCTGGCGGTGCGCACCAGTCGATCGCCCCGGTAGGCGCGCGCCGAGCGCAGCATCGCGATCTGCGCGTCCTTCGTGAAGTCGTTGTCGATCTCGCGATCACGCGCGACGACTTCCCGGCGGACGCGCTCGGCGTCCAGAGCCTCGCCGCCGGGGAGTGCGCGCATGCCCGCGATGAGCTCGTCGAGGGTGCGCCGGACGACGAAGTCCGCCCCGTGGTCGAGGAAGGACTGGACCGGTCCTGACGCGCCCTTCCCCAGCCTCGACGAGAGCAGCAGGCGCACGTCCTTCTCGGTGAGATCGGGATTCTGCTCGCTCCCCGAGAGGGTGAACTCCTTCTCGACGATGGACTGCGACAGCACGAACCACGAGTGGTCATGGCCGGTCGCCCGCAGGTGCGCGAGGGTGCCGAGCGTGTCGAACCCGGGGAACAGCGGCACGGGGAGCCGTGCGCCTGTCGCGTCGAGCCAGATCGAGGACGGGCCGGGGAGGATGCGGATGCCATGGGTGGGCCAGATCGGATCCCAGTTCTGGATGCCCTCGACGTAGTGCCACATGCGGTCGCCGTTGATCAGACGTGCGCCGGCCGCGGCGGAGATCGGCTGCATGGAGCCGTCGACGTAGGCGGGCACACCGGACAGCATGGTGCCGGGAGGTGTGCCCAGACGCGCCGGCCACTGCGCGCGGACGAGATCGTGGTTTCCCCCGATGCCGCCGGAGCTCACCACGGTGGCCGCAGCGGAGATCTCGAAGGACCCGACGATCTCGCGAGAGGTCGCCTCTCCGCGCCGCGCGCCCGACGGAGCGAGCACGTCGCCCCGGGCGCCGGTGACCGCGCCGCCGTCGACCGTGAGCTGCGTGACCTTGTGGCGGGGGAGCACCGTGAGGCGCCCGGCGGCCTCGGCCTGCTCGACGGCCGCCTGGAACGGCGCCACCAGCCCCGGCCCCGTGCCCCAGGTGATGTGGAACCGCGGCACGGAGTTGCCCGGCCCGGTCGCCGTGTACCCGCCACGCTCGGCCCATCCGACGACGGGGAAGAACCCGACACCCTTCTCCCGAAGCCAGGCGCGCTTCTCCCCGTTCGCGAACTCCAGGTAGGCGTCGGCCCACCGGCGCGGCCACAGATCCTCGTCGCGGTCGAAGCCCGCGGTGCCGAACCAGTCCTGCCGGGCGAGTTCCAGGGAGTCGGTGATGCCCATCCGGCGCTGCTCGGGCGAGTCGACGAAGAACAGCCCGCCGAAGGACCAGAACGCCTGACCGCCCAGGTTCGTGCGCGGCTCCTGATCGACGATCACCACCTGCTTGCCGGCGGCCACGGCCTCTCCCGCGGCCACGAGACCGGCCAGCCCCCAGCCGATCACCAGGACATCGGCCGAGTACCGCCCATCGGCGCCTGTGCCCGCGCGTGCTGTCATGACGACTCCTTCGTCGTGTCGGGATGGAGGGGAAGGGTGCCGGCGCCCCGCGCTCCCTGCGCGGGTCCGATCCCGGTCGGCTCGAAGGTGTTCACCATGGCGAACGCGGCGCGCTGCAGGTAATCCCACAGCGTCTCCTCGTGCAGCGGCGGGAGGGCGAGCTCCTCCACGGCTGTGCGCATGTGCGCCAGCCAGCGGTCGCGCGCGTCCGGGTTCACGTGGAACGGCAGATGACGCATGCGCAGTCGGGGATGACCGCGCCGCTCGCTGTAGGTGGACGGACCGCCCCAGTACTGCTCGAGGAAGAGCGTCAGGCGCTCGGCGGCAGGACCGAGGTCCTCCTCCGGATACATCGGCCGGAGCACCTCGTCGTCGGCGACGCCGCGGTAGAAGGCGTCGACGAGGCGCACGAAGGTCTCGTGGCCCCCGACCTCGTCGTAGAAGCTCAGACGCGCGTCGTCGCTCACGGTGTGTCGCTCTCGGTGGGCGCGGTCGCGCCGTCGTCCTTCGCGGCGGGTGCCGCGGAGCCCTTGCGCTTGGGGCGCCACACCGGCTTCGCGTCGGGCGTGCGCGCCTCGGCGCCGGCGACGGGGGTGGGCTTGGTCTTCGGCGGATTCGCGCCGCGGACCCGCTGGGCGCCCTCGAGGCCGCTGAGGGTGATCGAGTTCAACTGCGGCAGCGTGATCCCCATCGCGTCGATCGCGCGCTTGAGGCGCATGCGGAGCTCACGTGCGACGTCGTCCTTGGCATTGGCCCGCGTCTTCATTACGAGACGGATGACGAGCGCATCGCCGGAGACCGACTCCAGCCCCCACAGCTCGGGCTGCTCGATGATGCGGGTGCGCCACTTCGGGTCCTTCGCGAGGCTCTTCGCCGAGTCGAGCATCGCCTTCTCGACGTCCTCGATCACCGCGTCGACGGGTACCGCGAGGTCGATGATGACCCGCGACCAGCCCTGCGACATGTTGCCGATCCGGGTGACCTCGCCGTTGCGGACGTACCAGAGCGTCCCGTTGACGTCGCGGACGTGGGTGATGCGCACACTGACGTATT
Source organism: Microbacterium sp. T2.11-28 (assembly GCF_950097975.1). GTDB lineage: Bacteria > Actinomycetota > Actinomycetes > Actinomycetales > Microbacteriaceae > Microbacterium. The sequence continues at coordinate 293,217 of NZ_CATNHF010000001.1, read as the reverse complement.
CGACGATGCCGGTGGCGAGGCCGAGATCGACCACATCGCCGATCCCGATCTGATCCTCGGCGACGATGAAGATGCCGTTGAGCACATCCTTGACGATGTTCTGCGCGCCGAATCCGAGCCCCGCACCGATGGCCGCGGAGAGGAGGGCGAACGAGCCGAGCACATCCGGATTGATGACCTGGACGCACAGGATCACGGCGATGATGACGATCGTCACGTTGACGATGTTCTGGAGGATCGTCCCCAGCGTGCGGGTGCGCTGGACGAGACGCACCTGGGCGAGGGGCGAAGCCTCGATCGCGCGGGTGTCGTCGACGTTGGCCTTGGACTTGGCGCCGGCGACGATCCGTCGCACGACACGGCGGATCACGATGCGCAGCAGCCAGGAGAGCAGCACCGCGCCGACGACGATCGCGGCGATCCCCGCGGCGCGGAGGCCGACCTGGGTCGCGATCCTGCCGAGCTCGGTCCAGATGCCCGGGTCTGCTGCGTCGAGTCTCATCGCTCCGATCCTAGCCAGCGCCACCGGCCCGACGCTGCGGGGTCAGTCCGCGTCGCGCCGCACGCCCGCGTGCCCCCACCGGTGAGCGAGGATGACCGCCTGGATGCGGTCCCGGGCGCCGAGCTTCGCCAGCACGCGACCGACATGGGTCTTCACTGTCGATTCCCCGAGGTAGAGCTCGGCGGCGATCTCGGCGTTCGTCAGTCCCCGGCCCATCGCGACGAACACGTCGCGCTCGCGCTCGGTCAGCGAGGCGGCCGGATCGGGACCGATCGGCGCCGTGTCGATGTGTCCGAGCCTGTCGATGACGCGCCTGGTCACCCGTGGCGACAGCACCGCATCGCCGCGATGCACGGCGCGCACCGCTCCGATGAGCTCGGCACGCTGGGCGTCCTTCAGCAGGAAACCGCTCGCGCCCGCATCCAGCGCCCCGAACGCGTATTCGTCGAGATCGAAGGTGGTGAGGACGATCACCCGGCTGTCGGGCACGGCATCCCGCAGTCGTGCGGTCGCCTCGATGCCGTCGGTGCGCGGCATGCGCACGTCCATCAGCACGACGTCGGGATGCAGGCGCACGGCCTCGCGCAGGGCCTCCTCTCCATCACCGGCTTCTCCGACGACGACGAGGTCGGGCTCCGCCTCCAGGACGAGCCGGAAGCCGACGCGGATGAGCTCCTGGTCGTCGACGAGCAGGATGCGAACCGTGTCTGTCATGGTCTCTCCGCGGGTGAGGGGGAATCGGGCGACGAAGGCCCGCCGGGAGGGAGGGGCCCGGGGGATGCCGCGGGATCGGCAGGGCCGTCGTCGAGGGTGAGGACGTCGTCCGGCTCGTCGTCGGCGCAGGGGATCTCCGCGATCAGCTGCCAGGTGCCCGCGCCGACGCGGCCCGCGGTGAGCGTGCCGCCGACCAGGGCGATCCGCTCGCGCAGGCCGCGCAGGCCGTAGCCGCCGGCGGTGGGCGCTTCGACGACGCCGTCGTTGCGCACCTCCGCCCGGACGTCACGGTCTCGGACGGTGACGCTCACATCGATCGACGTGGCGGCCGGAGCGTGCCGCATCGCGTTGGTGAGCCCCTCCTGCACCACCCGCCCGACGGCGAAGCGCACCTGCCGGGGGAGCGCGCGGGAAGCGGTGCGAGTCGTGGCCGTGCGGAGGGTGACGGGGAACCCCGCGCCGCGCGCCGACTCGACCGCACTCGCGACGAGGTCCTCGTCGGCCGGCAGCAGCGGCGCGTCCCCTCCGGAATCATCGCGCAGCACCCCGAGCATGGAGCGCATCTCACGAAGGGCGCTGCGCGCGGTCTGGGCGGCCTGCGCCGTGGCGGCACGGGCCCGGTCGACATCGGGCGTCGCCGAGGCGCCCTCGGTGAGGGCGACGATGACGGTGAGGGAGTGGGACACGATGTCGTGCATCTCCCGCGCGATGCGGGCGCGCTCGGCGGCCGCGGCGATCCGTCCCTGCTGATCGCGCTCCCGCAGGAGCTGGCGGGAGCGGTCGATGATCGCTTCGACATAGCGCTTCCGGCCGCCGACGTTCACGCCGATCAGGGTGCCCACCAGCGACAGCATGAGCTCGCTGACGACGCTGTTGAGGGCGACCGAGAGATCGATCACGCCGGTGAGGGTGAGCCCGCCCGCCAGGGCTGCGAGGGAGCCGATGCCGATCCCGAAGCCGAGCCAGGCGTCGCGCGACGACCGGTAGACCGCCAGCGCATAGCTCGTGAACAGCAGCAGCACGGAGCCGATCGGCGTCGGTGCGAACAGGAAGGCGCCGGCGAGTACGTAGGAGGCGATGAACACGGTGAGCGGCCACTGCCGGCGGCGCAGCAGCAGACCGCAGGCGACGACCGTCAGCACGACCAGCGGCAGGCCCGCGGGGTGCGGCGACCCGCCGGACTCGCGGAACGTGGAGGCGGGGGTGAGCGTCAGCAGCAGCGCGAGCAGGGCCAGCAGGACGTCGGCGAGCACGGGGTGACGGGACCAGAAGCGGCGGATCGCCCCGGGCGGACGCGGCAGCCGCAGGTCGTCCTCCAGCGGAGGCGCACTGCGGCTGCGCGTCGACACGGCCTCGACTCTACGCGTCACGCGTGCGCAGGACCGCCCAGGCGCCGAGCAGCCCGGCGACGACCCAGGCGATGATCGCGATCAGCGCCGGCACGGTGTCCTCCGCGCCCACGCTCGTGAGCGTCTGCGAGGCGTTCATCGGAAGGTACTGGCCGAGGTCGGTGACCCATTCCCATGCCGTCCCGAACATCGAGAACAGGCTCACGACGATCGGGGCGACGAACAGCAGGCCGACGGTCGCCGCGATGGCGCCCGCGCCGTTGCGGATGATGAAGCCGAAGCTCACGCCCAGCAGGGCGAACGCCGTCATCGAGAGCACGCCGTACCCGATCGGCACCGTCGACGACGCGGGGTCGCTCCAGTCGATCTGGGTGCTCAGCAGGCCCGACGTCGCCACGACCGCGAGGCCGAAGATGGCCGCAGAGGCCACGGCGAGGAAGACGCCCATGACGAGCGCCTTGGCCGCCAGGACGACCCCGCGCTGCGGCACAGCCGTCAGGGTGGAGCGGATCATCCCGGTCGAGTACTCGCCGGTCACGGCGATCGCCCCCAGGATGCCGGCGACGAGCATCGTGAACTGCATCGGCGCCACGATCGCCAGGACCGGGGGGAACCCGGGGCCGAAATCGGCCGAGGCCGCGGCCATGAGCAGCGAGATCCCCACCGACAGCACGGCGGCGACGCCGATCGACCACCAGGTCGAGCGCAGCGAGAACAGCTTGATCGCCTCGCTGCGCACCACCCGGGCGAAGGTGAGGCGGGCACGGGCGCCCGCGGGAGCCGGCGCGGCGACGGGGGAGCGGGTCTCTGAGGTGACGGTGGTGGCGGTCATGACTGCTCCTGGTGAGGGTCGGTGACGTCGGCGGTGCGGTACTCGACGGCATCGCCGGTGAGCGCGAGATACGCGTCCTCCAGGGAGCCGGCCGTGGGGGTGAGTTCATGGAGAGGGATGCCGGCGGCCGCGGCGGTGTCGCCGATCGCCGCCGCAGTTACGCCTTCGACGTGGAGTACGCCGGTCTCCGGGGTGGTGACGGTGACGCCGGCGGTCGACAGCGCCTCGACGAGCTCGGAGGGGCGCGGCGTGCGAACGAGGACGGTGGTCGCCGTCCATGCGGCCACCAGTTCGTCGAGGGGCGCGTCGGCGAGCACGCGGCCGCGACCGAGCACGATGACGTGATCGGCGGTGAGGGACATCTCGCTCATGAGGTGGCTGGACAGCAGCACCGTGCGTCCCTGGGCGGCCTGGTAGCGGACGAACTGGCGCACCCAGCGCACGCCCTCGGGGTCGAGTCCGTTGACCGGCTCGTCGAGGATCAGCGTCTGCGGATCGCCGAGGAGGGCGGCGGCGATTCCCAGCCGCTGTCCCATGCCGAGCGAGAACTTGCCGGCGCGACGCCGCGCCACCGAGCCGATCCCGGTGAGGTCGATGACCTCGTCGACGCGCGACTTCGGGAGCCCGTGGGTCGCTGCGATCGCGCGCAGGTGCGAGCGGGCACTGCGTCCCGTGTGCACGGCCTTCGCGTCCAGCAGCACACCCACCTCCGTGAGCGGTGCGCGGGAGGTGCGATACGGCGCCCCGTTGACGGTCACGTGACCGGCGGTCGGACGATCCAGGCCCACGATCATGCGCATCGTGGTGGACTTGCCCGCGCCGTTGGGTCCGAGGAACCCGGTGACCTTCCCGGGCTGGACGGTGAACGAGACATCGGACACGGCTGCCGTGTCCCCGAATCTCTTGGTGAGGCCTTCTGCGACGATCATGCTTCGACGCTACGGCGCACCGCGGGCACGGCGCATCCGCCGGAGGTACCGGAAAGCCGACGAGGGCCTCCCCCCGCAGGGGGACGCCCTCGTCGTCGTGGCGCGGGACTACTGCGCGTCGCGCTCCTGAACGGCCAGCGCGCGCTCGACGCCGGCGAGGTTCTCGTTGACGAGGCGCCGCAGGGCGGGCGCCGCGTCCCGATTCGCCTCGAGCCACCGCCGGGTCGCGTCGCGCAGGGCGGTGTTCGCGAGGGGGGCGGCGTAGAGGCCGGTGATGAGGTAGTTCGCGATCTGGTACGTGCGCGACTCCCAGATCGGGATCAGCATCTCGAAGTACGCGTCGACGAACGCCGTGAGCGACTCGACGCCGGCGGGGTGGACGAATCCGAGCGCGGCCGAGCGCACGACGGTGTTCGGAAGGTCGGGCGAATCGACCAGGGACGACCACGCGACGCGCTTCGCCTCCACCGTCGGCAGCGCGGCCCGCGCCTGAGCGGCGAACTCGCCGCCCTTGGCCGTGTTGTCGGCCGCGAGGGCCGCGTCGATGTCCGACGCGTCGACCGCGCCCGCCGCCGCGAGGGACACCAGCAGGGCCCAGGACAGGTCGGCGTCGATGGTGAGACCGTCGAGCACCGTCTCGCCGTCGCGCAGGGCGCGCACCTGCTCCGCGTGGGCGGGGGTGGCCGCGGCCGAGGCGAACGCCGTCACGAACTGCAGCTGGCTGTCGCTGCCCTCCTCGGCGTCCTGCGCCAGTCGCCACAGCGCGTCGGCGACCTTCGCGCGGGTCGCCTCGCGCTTGTCGGGCGCGACATACGCGTTCGCGGCGAGCTGCAGCTGCGCGAGCGTGGTGCGGACGGTGGTCGACTCGGTCTCGGCGCCGATGTTGCGCAGGACCAGATCGACGTAGTCGGACGCGGACGCCTCGGCGTCGCGGGTCTGATCCCAGGCGGCGCCCCACACGAGCGAGCGCGCAAGCGGGTCGCTGATCTTGCCGAGGTGCGCGATGGCCGTCTGCAGCGAGGTGTCGTCGAGGCGGATCTTGGCGTAGGCGAGGTCGCCGTCGTTGAGAAGCACGAGGTCGGGGCGGCGGATGCCCGTGAGCTCGGGGACCTCGGTGAGGTCGCCGTCCACGTCGATCTCCACGTGGTGCGTGCGCACGAGGTCGCCCTGGAGCGTGTAGAAGCCGACCCCGAGGCGGTGCGGGCGGATCGTCGGGTAGTCCGCCGGCGCCGTCTGGACGATGGCGAACCGCGTGATCGTCCCGGTGCCGTCCACCTTGATCTCGGGCGAGAGCGTGTTGACGCCGGCGGTCTCGAGCCACTTGCGCGACCACGTGGTCAGCTCGCGGCCGCTCGTGGCCTCGAGCTCGACGAGCAGGTCGGACAGCTCCGTGTTGCCCCAGGCGTGCTTCTGGAAGTACGCGGCCACTCCGGCGAAGAACTCCTCGATGCCGACCCACGCCGCGAGCTGCTTGAGGACCGAGCCGCCCTTGGCGTAGGTGATGCCGTCGAAGTTCACCTGCACGTCTTCGAGGTCGTTGATCTCGGCGACGACGGGATGGGTGGAGGGGAGCTGGTCCTGACGGTAGGCCCAGGTCTTCTCCATCGCGTTGAAGGTCGTCCACGCCTCGGTCCACTCGGTGGCCTCGGCCGTGGCGATCGTCGACGCCCACTCGGCGAAGGACTCGTTGAGCCACAGATCGTTCCACCACTTCATCGTGACGAGGTCGCCGAACCACATGTGGGCGAGCTCGTGGAGGATCGTGACCACGCGGCGCTCCTTGACCGCGTCGGTGACCTTGCTGCGGAACACGTAGGTCTCGGTGAAGGTCACCGCACCCGCGTTCTCCATGGCCCCCGCGTTGAACTCGGGGACGAAGAGCTGGTCGTACTTCGCGAACGGGTACGGAACCTGGAACTTCTCCTCGAAGTAGGCGAAGCCCTGACGGGTCTTGTCGAAGATGTAGTCGGCGTCGAGGTGCTGCCACAGGCTCTTGCGGCCGTACACGCCGAGGGGGATCACGCGGCCGGACGCGCTCGTCAGCTCCGAGAACGTCGCCTCGTACGGACCCGCGACGAGGGCGGTGATGTACGACGAGATGCGCGGCGTCGGCTCGAACGTCCACGTCGACGTGCCCTCGCCCGCCGGGACGGGCTCCGGGGTGGGGGAGTTGGAGACGACCTTCCACGCAGAGGGCGCGGTGACCGTGAACTGGAACGTCGCCTTGAGGTCGGGCTGCTCGAACACCGCGAACACACGGCGGGAGTCGGGCACCTCGAACTGCGAGTACAGGTACACCTCGCCGTCGACGGGGTCGACGAAGCGGTGGAGGCCTTCTCCGGTGTTCGTGTAGAGGCAGTCGGCATCGACGATCAGCTCGTTGTCGGCGGCGAGACCGTCGAGCGCGATGCGGGAATCGGCGAACGCCGAGGGGTCGATCGTGCGTCCGTTGAGCGTGATCTCGTGGACGGTGCGCGCGATGAGGTCCACGAACGTCGAGGCGCCCTCGGTGGCGGCGAAGCGGATCACCGCCCGCGAGCGGAACACCTCCGGTCCGGTCGTCAGGTCGAGGGCGACCTCGTACGACGCCGTGTCGACGAGGGTGCGGCGCTCCTGCGCCTCGCTGCGAGTGAGGTTCTCTCCAGGCACGTGTGTGTCTCCCAAGGGTGAGGGTGGATGCCAGGGCAGGCGCTGCTGGCGCCGGCGGCAACCTGATAAGCCTACGCGGACGCCGCCTCCCGCCGCACATGGCTGCGGGCATGCGCGATCGCGTCGGGGAGGGAGGTGAAGAGATGACGGTGGTGGCGCAGCGAGGCGAGCACCCCCACGGTGCGGAAGAGACCCTCGTGGCGCGGCTGCACTCCCTTGATGAGCACCGTGACGCCGCGGCGCTCCAGCAGCTGCACGATGTCGCCGAGGATCCGTGCGCCGGTCGCGTCGACGACCTCGAGCTGGCTCATCCGCAGGATCACCACCGAGACCCCGCGCACCGCCCGCATCTGCTCGAACACGCGGTCGGCGGCCGCGAACAGCAGGGGACCGTCGAACCGCATCACCGCGATCCTCTCGTCGCCGGGCAGCGCGTCGCCCGCGAGCTCCTCCCGGTGGACGCCGGAGGCGCGCGACATGCTGCGAAGCGCCACGACGCCGGCCAGCACATGCCGATGGCGACCGCGACGATGAGATCGAAGGCGACGGTGATGGTCGCCGTGACGACGAAGGCGACGGCATCCGCGCGTGTGGACGAGACGATCGCGCGCACCGTGCCGCCGTGCACCATGCGCACCGCCGTGACCATCAGCACCCCCGCCAGCGCAGCCAGGGGGATCTGGCCCACGGGCCCCGAGACGAGCAGCACGATCAGCAGCAGCACGACGGCGTGGAAGGCGGCGGCCACCCGGCTGCGCGCGCCCGACCTCACGTTCACCGCCGTGCGCGCGATCGCGCCCGTCGCCGGCATCCCGCCGAACAGCGCCGCGCCGACGGAGGCGAGTCCCTGACCGACCAGCTCGCGGTCGGGGTCGTACGGCCCGGTGTCGGCCATCGACGCCGCGACGCGGGCCGAGAGCAGGGACTCGATGGCCGCGAGGGCCGCCACGGTCGCCGCCGGGACGAGCAGCTGCGGGAGGAGGGCCGGATCGACGGCGGGCACCGACGGCGCCGGCAGCGCTCCAGGCAGGGCGCCGATCACGGCGAGCGGCGTGGGTGCCACGGAGACGAGGATCGTGACGACCACGATGGCGATGAGCGACCCCGGGACGGCCGGGTGGATCCGGGGGGAGATCCACATGATCGCCGCGACGATCGCTGCGGCGGCGACCGCCCACGGCACGTAGCCGGCATCCAGGTCGCCGAGCGCCTGGAATGCGGCGACGATCGCGTTGGCGCTGTGCGCGCCGGCCGGCGAAGGATGCGCCGAGGCGAGGCTCGGCACCTGCTGGAAGAAGATGATGACCGCGATGCCGAGCGTGAAGCCCTCGATCACCGGCCATGGGATGACCGAGACCGCCCGGCCGAGCCGCAGCACGCCCGCGGCAGCCACCATCGCGCCGGCGAGAAGGGTCACCACGACCACGGAGCCCGGTCCGTGCGCCGCGACGATCGGCACGAGGACGACCACCATCGCCCCCGTCGGTCCGGATACCTGCACGTGCGACCCGCCGAACACGGCCGCCACGATCCCCGCGACGATCGCGGTGACCAGCCCTGCCTCGGGACTCAGTCCGGAGCTCGCGCCGAACCCGAGTGCCAGCGGAAGCGCGACGATGCCGACGGTGAGGCCCGCAAGGAGGTCGCCACGCCAGGTGCGCCGAAGCCCGGCGTAATCGCCCCGCGACGGCAGCAGGGCGCGCCCACGCGCCGCCGCCCGGACCCACGAGGAGCCCGCAGGGATCGGCGCATCCGTCATCCGACGGGTCCGTCGCCGATGGTCGGGAGCGTGCGCGCGTCGTCGAGCAGCGTCCGCTCCTCGACGAGGACGCCGATCAGCAGCTCGCGCGCCGTCGCCAGCAATCGTGCGACCGCGGGGTCGGCGAGCCGGTAGTACACGTGCCGCGCCCGGCGCTCGCTGAGCACGAGCCGATGGCGCCGTAGCACCGCGAGGTGCTGCGACAGGTGCGAAGGCTCCAGACCGGTCTCCTCCTGCAGCGAGGCGACGGTGACCTCCGGTGCCGCGGCGAGCAGCTCCAGCAGCCGGATGCGGAACGGGTGCGCGAGGCCTTTGAAGAGGTTCGCCTTCACCTCGTAGAGCGGACGCTGCCGCGGAGTTAGTGACATGATGGAATCATCATATCGGCGACTGAGGCCCTCTCCGCGCTCCTAGGATGGAGCCATGCGCATCCACATCGCCACCGATCACGCGGGGCTCGAGTTCTCGACGCAGCTGCAGCACCACCTGGCCGCGCAGGGGCACGACGTCGTCGACCACGGGCCGATCGAGTTCGATCCGCTCGATGACTATCCCGCGTTCTGCATCCGGGCCGCCGAGGCGGTCGTGCGCGATCAGACGGCGGGCGTCGAGACCCTGGGAGTGGTGTTCGGCGGCTCGGGCAACGGCGAGCAGATCGCCGCCAACAAGGTCCGCGGCGTGCGCGCCGCCCTGGTGTGGAACCTCGCGACGGCGGAGCTCGCTCGTGAGCACAACGATGCGAACGTCATCGCCATCGGTGCGCGTCAGCACACGTTCGACGAGGCCGTTTCGTTCATCGACCGCTTCATCGCGACGCCGTTCCCCGGCGAGGAGCGCCACGCGCGCCGCATCGCGCAGCTCGCGGCGTACGAGACCGACGGGACCCTCGCTCCCGACCCCCGCGCGGTCTGATGCCCGAGGGGCATTCGGTCCACCGCATCGCGCGTCAGTTCGATCGGAACATCGTCGGTCAGCGCGTCGGCGCGTCCAGTCCGCAGGGCCGCTTCTCGGAGGGTGCCGCGATCATCGACGGCCGGACCGCCACCCGGGTGCGCGCGGTCGGCAAGCAGATGTTCCTCGAGTTCGACGACGACCTGTGGCTGCGCGTGCACCTGGGGATGTACGGCGCGTGGGACTTCGCCGGGGAGATCCTCGTGGATCCGACCATCGCGTCGGCCAACGGACGCATGGGACAGACGAACCAGCGCGGGACCGACCTCGACCCCGTCTTCGACGCGGCCGGCGAGAACTCGCTGAGCTCCATCGGCGCCCCGCGGCGTGCGCGCGTCCATGTGCGGATGAGCGAGCAGACGACAGGGCTCGCCGACGAGGCCGGAACGTGGCCGCCGCCCGTGGTCGGCCAGGTCCGCCTGCGCCTGCTGACCGAGGTGACGTGCGCCGACCTCCGGGGCCCCACGGCGTGCGAACTGCAGACCCCCGACGAGGTGCAGGCCACGATCGCCAAGCTGGGCCCGGATCCGTTGGTCGACGACGTCGCCGAGGGCGAGGAGCGCTTCGTCGCCGTCGTCCGGCGGAAGCCGACGCCCATCGGGCTCCTCCTCATGGACCAGAACGTCGTGAGCGGGATCGGCAACGTCTATCGTGCGGAGCTGCTGTTCCGTGCCCGGCTCGACCCCCACACGCCCGGACGCGACGTTCCCGAGGAGACGGTGCGCCAGCTGTGGCGGGACTGGGTGCGCCTGCTCGCCATCGGCGTCGAGACCGGGCAGATGATGACCATGGACGACCTCGACCCCGAGGCCTACCGGCGCGCCATGGCGAGCCGCGACGATCGCCATTGGGTCTATCACCGCGCCGGGCTGCCCTGCCGGGTGTGCGGCACCGCGATCGTGCTCGAGGAGATGGGTGCGCGCAAGCTGTACTGGTGCCCGTCCTGCCAGCGATGACCCCGTGAGGATGACATGAGACAGAACCCCAGCTTCGCGATGACCGACGTGGCCGAGCTCCGCCGTGTGATCGCCGATCATCCCTGGGTGACGCTGGTGAGCGACACGGCCGATGGGCTCGTCGCCTCGCACTACGCCGTGCTCCTCGACGAGGACCGCGACGACCTCACGATCGTGGGGCACGTCGGCAAGCCCGACGATCTGATCCACGGCCTGGGGGAGCGTGAGCTCCTGGTGGTCGTGCAGGGGCCCCACGGCTACATCTCCCCGGGCTGGTACCCGCCCGGTCCCGAGGTTCCGACGTGGAACTTCGTCTCGGTGCACCTGGCCGGGGTGCCGGAGATCCTGACGCCGGAGGAGAACCTCGTCGTGCTGGATCGACTCGTCGCCCACTTCGAGAGGTCGATGCCGGGTCCGCGGCTGCTGTGGGAGCCGCCCAACGACCCGGAGTACGTCCGACGCCTCGAGCGCGGGACCGTGGGCTTCCGCCTGACCCCGACCAGGGTGGTGGCCAAGCGCAAGCTCAGCCAGAACCGCCCCGACGAGGTCGTGGACACGATCGTGCAAGAGCTGGAGGCGGGCGCGAGCCCCTATGCCGACCCGCGGCTGGCCGGCGAGATGCGCCGCGCGCACGACGCGCTGCGCGAGGCGCGGAGCGCGCGATGAGCCTCGCGCGGGGCGACGAGCCCGCAGTCATCGCCGGGGTGCGCCTGACCGGCGCCGATCGTCTGGACCCCTTCGGCGACGACCCCGTCGACGTGCACCTGCGCGACGGCGGGATCGTGGACATCGCGCCGGCAGGCGCTCTCCCGCGCGCGGGCCGCGTGCTGGACGCCTCTGGAATGTGGCTCATCCCGGGCCTGTGGGACCACCACGTCCACACGGTCCAGTGGGCGCTCGTGGCGCAGCGCCAGGACCTCGGTGCGGCGCGCACCGCCGCCGAGGCTGCGGCTCTCATGGCGTCGGCAGACGTACTGGGCGACGGACGGAAGGTGGGCACCGGCTTCCGCGATGCGCTCTGGCCGGACGCGATGACGCTGGAGGTCCTCGACGCCGTCACCGGCGAGGTGCCGACGTATCTCATCAACGCCGATGTCCACAGCGTCTGGCTGAACTCGGCGGCGCTCCGTCGAGAGGGCTTCTCCGCGCCGGACGGGGTGCTGCGCGAGGAGCCGGCCTTCGAGATCTCGCGGCGGCTGAACGCGGCAGACCCCGCCGTCGGCGACGCGCTCGTCGCGCGGGCGCTCGGCGAGGCCGCGTCCCGCGGCATCGTCGGCGTGGTCGATCTCGACATGGCCTGGAACGCCGAGGCGTGGGCGCGACGCCTCTCCGCGGGTTTCGACGCGACACGCGTCTCGTTCGGCGTCTATCCGGCACTGCTGGAACGCGCGATCGGCGAGGGGCTGGAGACCGGCGACGCGCTCGATCCCGCAGGGCTCGTGCGCATGGGGCCGTTCAAGGTCATCACGGACGGCTCGCTGGGCACGCGCACCGCGGCGTGCTCGCACGCCTACCCGGGCGATCCCCACAACCACGGTGTCCTCACGGTGCCGCCGCACGAGCTCCAGGAGCTCATGACCCGCGCCACGGGAGCGGGTTTCGCCTGCGCGGTGCACGCCATCGGCGACCTCGCGAACACCCATGCCCTCGATGCGTTCGCGGCCACGGGCGCCCACGGCACGATCGAGCATGCCCAGCTGGTCGCCCACGCCGACCTCGCACGGTTCGCGCGCCTCGGGGTCGGAGCGAGCGTCCAGCCCGAGCATGCGATCGACGACCGGGACATGACGGACTCGATCTGGGCCGAGCAGACCGCCCTGCCGTACCCGCTGCGCGCCCTCGCCGACGCCGGGGCGAACCTTCTGTTCGGGTCCGACGCCCCCGTCTCACCGCTGGATCCGTGGGCGGCGATGGCGGCCGCCGTGCACCGCACGCGCGATGGGAGGCCGGCCTGGCGCCCCGAGCAGGGACTCGACGCGGCGACGGCCCTGGCAGCGTCCACCGAGGGCGGGTCCGCGACGGGGAGCGCGCTCCAGCCGGGCATGGTGGCCGACCTCGCCGTCATCGACCGCGACCCGCTCACCGCCGGCGAGCCGGAGATGCGCGGCACCCGCGTCGCGGCCACGCTGCTCGCAGGCCGCCTGACCCACCTGGGCTGACGCACTCGCACGCAGATATGACGAAGGCCCCGGGAGTTCGCATCCCGGGGCCTTCGCGGTCGTTCAGATCACTCCGCGATGTGCGCGAAGAGGAACCAGCGGTCCTTGTCGAGGCCGGCCTTGATCGCGATCGCGACGTCCTGGCTGGTGAGATCGGTCTCGTCGAGCCCGTCGATGGCCGCCTGCACGTCGACGAGCACGCTGTCGATGTCGGTGATGACGGCCTTGATCTCGTCCTGCCACGGGGCGAACCCGGCGGGCACCGACGTCGAGGTCTTCTCGGCGACCGTCGACACGCGGGCGTCGATCGGCAGCCCGAGGGCGACGATCCGCTCGGCGGCCAGGTCGGCCGACGCCTGCGCGTTGGCGACGAGCGTGTCGAGCAGCTCGTGGATGGCGATGAAGTTGCTGCCGCGCACGTTCCAGTGCGCCTGCTTGCCGTTGACGGCGAGGGCCTGGAGCCCGAGCACGACAGGGCTCAGGAGCTGAGCGGTGCTGGTGGCAGCCTCGGTGCCGGCGATGGTCGCGGGAATGGTGTTCGTCTTGGTCATGTCAGTCTTCGCCTCCGTATGCGCAGGTCTCGCCTGCTCTGAACCAAACGCTACTCGGCGTCAGGCATTCCGCAAGCAAGAGAAGGCTCGTCTTACCGCGTGTTTCCGCGGGTGTGGCGGGCGCATGCCGGTGTGTAGGGTCGCAGGCATGACCGTCTCCGCCGATGCTCGCGTCCTCTCCGTGTCCGGGCGTGCGCCGACGCTCGATGCAAGCGCCTTCGTCGCCGCCGGAGCACGCATCGTCGGCGACGTCACCCTCGCCCCGGGCTCGAGCGTCTGGTACAACGCGGTGCTCCGAGGCGACAGCGCCGCGATCGTCCTCGGCGAGGGCAGCAATCTGCAGGACAACGTGACGGTCCACGTCGATGCCGGGCACGGCGTCGTCATCGGCGCCGACGTCTCTGTCGGGCACAACGCCGTCGTCCACGGCTGCACGATCGGCGACGGGACCCTCATCGGCATGGGAAGCGTCATCCTCTCGGGCGCCCGCGTCGGCGCCGGCTGCCTCGTGGCCGGGGGAGCGGTGGTGCTGGAGGGCATGGAGATCCCCGACGGCTCGCTCGTCGCGGGTGTGCCGGCGAAGGTGCGGCGCTCCCTCACGCCCGAGGAGCGCGAGGGCATCCTCCGCAATGCGCAGCTGTACCGGCAGCATGCGGTGAACCACTCGGCGGCCGAGCCCGCCTGAGGACGGGAACGGTGTGGAGGGGATGACGGGAATCGAACCCGCACCATCAGTTTGGAAGACTGAGGCTCTACCATTGAGCTACATCCCCGAGGTCGCCATGACGGCGCCTCGAAAGAGTGTACAGGGCGATGTCGGCTAGACTTGCCACGGCCGTTTTCGGCGCATGTGGATATGCGCGCCCCGGGGCGTAGCTCAGCTTGGTAGAGCGCCCGCTTTGGGAGCGGGAGGCCGCAGGTTCAAATCCTGTCGCCCCGACCACGGCCCCCAGAACCCAGATCACCAACGGACGCGCACGCGTGCGGCCGGACATGAGGAGAACGAACAGGCATGGTCACGAGCACCGTAGAGAAGCTCAGCCCGACGCGGGTGAAGCTGCACATCACGGTCACCCCCGACGAGCTGAAGCCCAGCATCGCGCACGCCTACGAGCACATCGCTCAGGACGTGCAGATCCCCGGCTTCCGCAAGGGCAAGGTGCCCGCGCCGATCATCGACCAGCGCGTCGGCCGCGGCGCCGTCATCGAGCACGCGGTCAGCGAGGGCCTCGACGGCTTCTACCGCGAAGCCGTCGCCGCCAACGACGTCCGCACCGTCGGCCGCCCGGCCGCCGAGGTCATCGACTGGCCGAGCGACAAGGACTTCTCCGGCGACCTCAAGGTCGAGGTCGAGGTCGACGTGCGCCCCGAGTTCGACCTGCCCGACCTGGACGGCATCACGCTCGAGGTCGACGCCGTCGAGACCGACGACGCCGCCGTGGAGGCCGAGCTCGACCGCCTGCGCGGCCGCTTCGGCACCCTCGTGACGGTCGACCGCCCCGCCGCCACCGGCGACTTCGTCGAGCTCGACCTCATCGCCACGATCGACGGCAACCAGATCGACCGTGCCGAGGGCGTCTCGTACGAGGTGGGCTCGGGCGAGCTGCTCGAGGGCATCGACGAGGCCGTCGACTCGCTCACCGCGGGCGAGGAGACCACGTTCCGCTCGAAGCTCGTCGGCGGCGACCACGCCGGCGAGGAGGCCGAGGTCGCCGTGACGGTGAAGTCCGTCAAGGAGCGCGAGCTGGCTGAGGCCGACGACGACTTCGCCCAGATCGCCAGCGAGTTCGACACCATCGCCGAGCTGCGCGAGAGCATCGCCGCTCGCCTCTCGGAGCAGTCGGTGTACGTGCAGGGCGCGGCCGCCCGCGACAAGCTCGTCGACGCGCTGATCGAGAAGGTCGACATCCCCGTCCCGGCTCAGCTCGTCGAGGACGAGGTGCACCAGCACCTCGAGGGCGAAGGCCGCCTCGAGGACGACGTGCACCGCGCCGAGGTGACCGAGGCGAGCCAGAAGCAGTTCCGCACCCAGATGATCCTCGACAAGCTCGCCGAGAGCAGCAACGTCCAGGTCTCGCAGGAGGAGCTCACGCAGTACCTCATCCAGTCCGCCGCGCAGTACGGCATGGCTCCGCAGGAGTTCGTCGACGCACTGCAGCAGGGCGGCCAGCTGCCGCTGATGGTCGGCGAGGTGGCCCGCAACAAGGCCCTCGCGATCGCCCTCGGCAAGGTCAAGGTCGTCGACACGAACGGCAAGGCCGTGGACCTGACCGGTTTCGTCGCCACGGACGAGGACGAGACCGAGGCCGCCGAGGCGCCGGCCGAGGACAAGCCCGCCAAGAAGGCTCCGGCCAAGAAGGCTGCCGCGAAGAAGGCTGCCGAGCCCGCCGACGCCGAGAGCGCCGAGGACGAGGCTCCGGCCACGAAGGCGCCGGCGAAGAAGGCCCCCGCCAAGAAGCCGGCGGCGAAGAAGGCCGACGCGGAGTAACTCTGCCGCTCCACGAGGGGGTCGCGTGCCACGGCATGCGGCCCCCTCGTCGTTCCCGCAGGCGTCCGTCGCCGGCCGCACTATGCCGACGGCGAACACGGGCGGGTCGGTCCCGGCGCGTCGGTAGATTCGATGGCGAACGGACAACCCGGAATCAGGAGCATCCATGGCTGAACCACTTGTCGCGACGAGCGTCTTCGACAGGCTGTTGAAAGACCGCATCATCTGGCTCGGGTCGGAGGTGCGCGATGAGAACGCCAACGAGATCTGCGCGAAGATCCTCCTCCTCGCCGCTGAAGACAGCGAGAAGGACATCTACCTCTACATCAACTCGCCCGGCGGCTCGATCACCGCGGGCATGGCGATCTACGACACGATGCAGTTCGTGCCGAACGACATCGTCACCGTCGGCATCGGCATGGCCGCCTCCATGGGGCAGCTGCTGCTGACGGCGGGCACCAAGGGCAAGCGGTACATCACGCCGAACGCCCGCGTGCTGCTCCACCAGCCCCACGGCGGGTTCGGCGGCACGTCGAGCGACATCCAGACGCAGGCCCAGCTGATCCTGGACATGAAGAAGCGACTCGCCGAGATCACCGCCGCGCAGACCGGGAAGTCGGTCGAGCAGGTCAACGCCGACGGCGACCGCGACCGCTGGTTCACGGCCGAGGAGGCCCTGGAGTACGGCTTCGTCGACCACATCCGAGAGTCCGCTGCCGATGTCATCGGCGGCGGCGGCACCGAGAACTGAGACCGGAGGACACCCAGAATGAACACCCCGACCTTCGGCCTCCCGGCGCACTCGACCCAGGGCGTGCAGCTGCCGCAGAGCCGCTACATCCTGCCCCAGTTCGAGGAGCGCACGGCCTACGGCTACAAGCGCCAGGACCCGTACAACAAGCTGTTCGAGGACCGCGTCATCTTCCTCGGCGTCCAGGTGGACGACGCGTCCGCCGATGACGTGATGGCCCAGCTGCTCGTCCTCGAGTCGCAGGACCCCGACCGCGACATCATCATGTACATCAACTCGCCCGGTGGATCGTTCACGGCCATGACGGCGATCTACGACACCATGCAGTATGTGTCGCCCGAGATCCAGACGGTCGTGCTCGGCCAGGCGGCCTCGGCTGCCTCCGTGCTGCTGGCCGCAGGTGCCCCGGGCAAGCGTCTGGCGCTGCCCAACGCGCGCATCCTGATGCACCAGCCCGCCGTCGGCGAGGCCGGTCACGGGCAGGCGTCGGACATCGAGATCCAGGCGGCGGAGATCCTCCGCATGCGCACCTGGCTCGAGGAGACGATGGCCCGGCACACGAACAAGACGCAGGCCGAGGTGAACAAGGACATCGATCGCGACAAGATCCTCTCGGCGGCGGAGGCCCTCGAGTACGGCATCGTCGACCAGGTGCTCACATCGCGCAAGCGGACGCCGGCGGCGATCACCGCCTGACCTCGCGATCGCTCGACGCATCGCTCGACACACCGCTCGACACGAAGGGCCCCGGCTTTCCCGGCCGGGGCCCTTCGCTGCGTCTGCGAGAGATCGTCCGGGCGGTCTCCGGAGGGCGCACAGGCGGCGAATTCTACGCCGGAGATCACGGATCGACACAGGGGGCCCGAAATCCGCCGGGTTGTCTGTGGCAGAGGTTAGGCTCGAAGCGGTTCTGTGAGATCCCTGAGGAGGAGCGCCATGGCCCGCATCGGTGAGAGCGCCGACCTGTTCAAGTGCTCCTTCTGCGGCAAGAGCCAGAAGCAGGTGCAGCAGCTGATCGCCGGTCCCGGCGTGTACATCTGCGACGAGTGCGTCGAGCTGTGCAACGAGATCATCGAAGAGCGCATGGCGGAGTCCGGTGACGGCGTCGTCGCCGACTTCGATCTGCCGAAGCCCCGCGAGATCTTCTCGTTCCTCGCCGAGTACGTCGTGGGCCAGGATCCCGCCAAGCGCGCCCTCGCCGTCGCCGTCTACAACCACTACAAGCGCGTCCGCGCGCACTCGACGCTGCAGCCGGCCGAGCAGCGCGCCGACGAGGTGGAGATCGCCAAGAGCAACATCCTGCTCCTCGGGCCCACAGGATGCGGCAAGACCTATCTCGCCCAGACGCTCGCCAAGCGACTGAACGTGCCGTTCGCCGTTGCCGATGCCACCGCCCTCACCGAGGCGGGGTACGTCGGCGAGGACGTGGAGAACATCCTCCTCAAGCTCCTGCAGGCGGCCGACTTCGACGTCAAGCGGGCCGAGACCGGCATCATCTACATCGACGAGGTCGACAAGATCGCCCGCAAGGCCGAGAACCCCTCGATCACCCGCGACGTGTCGGGCGAGGGCGTGCAACAGGCGCTCCTGAAGATCCTCGAGGGAACGGTCGCCTCCGTGCCGCCGCAGGGCGGGCGCAAGCACCCGCACCAGGAGTTCATCCAGATCGACACGACGAACGTCCTGTTCATCGTCGCAGGCGCCTTCGCCGGGCTCGAGGACATCATCTCCTCGCGCGTCGGAAAGCATGGCGTCGGATTCGGCGCCCCGCTGCACGAGAAGGGCAAGGACCTCGATCTGTTCAGCGAGGTGCAGCCCGAGGATCTCCACAAGTTCGGCCTGATCCCCGAGTTCATCGGACGCCTCCCGGTCGTCACGAACGTCTCGCCGCTCGACCAGACCGCCTTGATCGAGATCCTCACCGGTCCGAAGAACGCCTTCGTGAAGCAGTATCAGCGGATGTTCCAGCTCGACGGGGTGGAACTGGAGTTCGAGGACGAGGCCCTGCGTGCCATCGCCGACCTCGCAGTCGCCCGCAAGACCGGCGCGCGTGGCCTGCGGGCGATCCTCGAAGACGTGCTGGGACCGATCATGTTCGAGATCCCCTCGGCCGAGGACGTCGACAAGGTCATCGTCACCCGCGCCGCCGTCACCGAGGGCGCCCCTCCGACGCTGGTCCTGCGACAGAAGCGCAAGAGCGCCTGATCGGGTGAGCGAGCCGGGCCCGCCCGCGCGCGCCGATATGCGGCGTGCGGTCGGAAGCCTGGTCGTCGCCGCGGTGACACTTGTCGGCGTGGTGCTGGTCGTCATCCTGGTCGGCGTGCTCGCCGCGCCCGTCGCTCTGTTCTCCGTGTTCGGGGCGGTTCTGGGACCGGGCGACGGGAACCGCATCGCGCTCGACATCGTCGAGCGGTCGGTGGCGGCACGAGTCGACCGGCTCGGCTACTGGCATGAGCAGACGGATGCCGAGTCCGTCGCCGCAGAGAGACTCTCCGGCACGTTCGGCGCGGCCGAGTTCACGCCGATCGCCTGGTCGGGGCGCGTGGCGCTCGGACAGGCCGCGACCGTCGACGTGCTCGTGCGCTCGCGCGTGGACGCTCGCGCGCCGGCCACCTTCGGCGAACGCGGCACGACGGCCGGGTCGGCAGCCGCCTGCTACCGGTTCACGTTCCCGAGCACGGACTTCGTCGGAGCGGATCCCATCGACTGTCCTCCCGGCCTCGCCGCGGCGACGCTGCCCACCCCCACGCCCACGGTGCCGCCTCGCCTCCCCGACGACGCCCGGGAGGTCATCGCCGACATCCTCGCCGACCCATCGGCGGAGACGGCCGAGCAGTCCCTGCGCTCCGCCTTCCCCGCGTCCGTCTTCACCGTGGAGGTGGTGACCACAGGAGCCGGGGAGCGGGTCGTGGCCGTCGGCGCACCGGCGAGCAACGACTGCATCCTCATCGTCGAGCGCGACGACGGCACCCTCGACGAGCCGGGGTTCGATCCGGTCTGGATCCTTCCGGGCGAGACGGGGTGCGCGACGAGCCTGTACACCGACCCGCCGCTGTGACCGCCTCGCGCAGCGGACGCACGGGTCCATGTCGGCGCCCGGCCCTAGGTTCTTTCGCATGTCCCGCATCATCTTCGACACCGCCACCTCGCTGAACGGCTGGATCGCCGACGAGGACGACTCGCTGGCGTGGCTCTTCGCGGTCGAGGGCGGCACGAGCCCCGACCCCGAGGTGCTGCCGACCAACGCCGGCGTGCTGGTCGAGGGCTCGACGACCTATGAGTGGGTCCTCGCGGAGTCCGACATCCTGGCGCACCCCGAGAAGTGGCGGGAGTTCCACGGCGACCGGCCGACGTTCGTCTTCACCACGCGGGATCTCCCCGTTCCCGAGGGGGCCGACGTCCGCTTCGTCTCGGGTCCCGTCGCCGCCGTCCTGCCCGAGATCCGCGCCGCCGCGGGCGGGACGGACATCTGGGTCGTCGGCGGCGGCGATCTCGCGGGCCAGTTCCTCGATGCCGGCGCGCTCGACGAGATCGCCGTGTCGGTCGCTCCGGTGCTGCTCACCGGGGGAGCGCCGCTGCTTCCCCGGCGCGCCGAAGCCGACCGCATGCGCCTGGTGTCGGCCAGGGCGGTCGGTCAGTTCGCACGGTTGGTCTACGCGGTCGGCTAGCCCGTGAGCCCGCGTCGGGCCAGCAGGGGCTCGATCGCGGCGTCCGCACCCCGGAAGTCGCGGTACGCCTCCAGCGGGTCCTTCGAACCGCCGACGCCGAGCAGCAGATTTCGGAAGCGATCGCCGTTGGCGCGCGTCAGGCCGCCGTTCTCGCGGAACCACTCGACGGTGTCCGCATCGAGGACCTCGCTCCAGATGTACGAGTAGTACCCGGCGCTGTAGCCGCCGGAGAAGACGTGGGCGAAGTAGGTGGACGAGTACCGGGTGGGGACGACGGGGTTGTCGAGCCCGACGTCGGCCAGCGCCGCCGCCTCGAAGGCGGCGACGTCGATGTCGCCGGCGGCCGCCTCGGCATCGAGCGAGTGCCAGGCCTGGTCGAGCCAGGCGGCGGCGAGATACTCGCTGGTCGCGAATCCCTGGTTGAACGTCTCCGAGGCGAGGAGCTTGGCGACGACCTCGCTCGGGAGGGGCTCGCCGGTCTCGACGTGACGCGCGTACGACGCCAGGATCTCCGGCCAGTAGATCCACATCTCGTTGACCTGGCTCGGGAACTCGACGAAGTCGCGGAACACGTTCGTGCCCGCGAAGTGCGGGTAAGTGACGGTGGCGAAGAGCCCGTGCAGGGCGTGGCCGAACTCGTGGAAGAGCGTCGTCACCTCGTCGAGGGTGAGGAGCGTCGGCTGCCCCGGCGCGGGCTTGGGGACGTTGAGGTTGTTCACGACGATGGGCTGCGTGCCGCGGAGCCGCGACTGCGACACGATCGAGTTCATCCACGCTCCACCGCGCTTGGTGTCGCGGGTGTAGAGGTCCAGGACGAAAAGTCCCAGCGCGCTGCCGTCCTCATTGTGGATCTCGAAGACGCGCGCATCGGGGTGGTAGGCGGGCAGGTCGGGTCGTTCGGTGAATGCGATCCCGTAGAGCTCGCTCGCCGCGCGGAACACGCCGTCCTGGAGAACGCGCTCGGCTTCGAACCACGGACGCAGCGCGGTGCGGTCGAGGTCGTACTCGGCCTGCCGCACGCGCTCGGTGTAGAACGCCCAGTCATGCGCCTCCAGCGCGAAGGAGTCGCCGTCCGCGTCCACGATCGCCTGCAGTGCCTGCTGCTCCCGGCGCGCGTTCGCGGCCGCCGGAGCGGCCAGGCGACGGAGGAGGGCGTGGACGGCCTCCGGCGAGCCGGCTGTCTCGTCGCTCGTGACGTAGACGGCGTGCGTGTCGTAGCCCAGCAGCGCGGCGCGCTCCGCCCGGAGGCGGACGATCTCGCGGAGCACGTCGCGGTTGTCGTGGGCGTTACCGCGCGAGCCCCGCGACCGGGAGGCCTCCAGCAGGCGCCGACGGCTGGAGCGGTCGGTGAGGGTGGCGAGGTAGGGGTGGCCGGTGAAGAGGGTGAGCGTCACGACGTAGCGGCCGTCGAGGCCGCGGTCGGCCGCGTTGCGCGCAGCCGCCGACAGCTCGCCCTCGGTGAGCCCGTCGAGCTCGTCCGCGGACTCGAACACGACCGCGAGATCGTTGGTGTCTGCCAGCAGGTTCTTCTCGAATGTGGTCGTGAGCACGGACAGCCGCTGGTTCAGCTCGGTGAGCGCCGCCTTCTGGTCGTCGTCGAGTCCGGCGCCCGCGTGCGTCATCTCGCGGAAGTGGCGCTCGACGAGATACCGCTCCTCCGAGCCGAGGTCGAGGGAATCGAGCTGATCGTGGAGCGTCTTGATCCGCCAGTAGAGCTGACCGTCGAGCTGGATGGCGTCCTGGTGCGCGGACATCAGCGGAGCGAGTTCCTCTTCGATCGCCTGGATGTCGGCCGTGGCGTCGGCGGAGGACACCGTGTAGAAGGTGCGGGCCACCCGTCCGAGCAGATCGCCCGCGCGCTCCAGCGGCACCATCGTGTTCTCGAAGGTCGGCATCGAGCGCACGCGGGTGATCGCGGCGACCTCGTCGCGATGCTCGGCGAAGGCGCGGGCGAAGGCGGGCAGGTAGTGCTCGGGGCGGATCTCGCGGTAGTCGGGCAGGCCGTAGGGGAGCGTCGAATCGGTCAGCAGCGGGTTCACGTCGTCCGTCATGTCCCCAGCGTACGGGGTGGCTCCGGTCATGCAAAGAACTGCTTGCAAAATATTACTTGCAAGATTCTCTCTGCAAAGGTATCTTTGCATCATGACCGACGAAGTGAACGCACCCGACGCGACCCACGAGGCCCGCCAGGATGTGCGGATGCTCGACACCAGTGCTCTGAAGGCACTGGCGCACCCGCTGCGGGTGCGGATCTACGACATCCTGTCCCAGTTCGGACCGCAGACGGCCAGCTCCCTGGCCGAGATGACGGGGGAGTCCTCCGGGGCCACCAGCTACCACCTCCGGGCGCTCGCCAAGCACGACCTCATCCGTGAGGTGGACGACCGGGGCACCGCCCGCGAGCGGTGGTGGGAGCGTCCCCGCGGGGGGATCTCGTTCACCAACCCCGAGGCGATGAAGACGCCGTCGGGGAAGGCCGCCACGCAGGCGGTCATGACCGAGTTCCTCAACCGTCGTCACCAGCAGCTCATGCGCTACCTCTCCGAGACGATCCTCGATCCCGAGGGTCACGAGGACGAGGCGGCGATCTCCACCGCGACGGCTCGAATGACCGTCGAGCAGACAGTCGAACTGATCTCGGGCATCCAGAAGCTCATCGACGCCGCGGTCGACAAGTACCGCGACCAGACCGGCGAGGGCGTCCGACCGATCAGCATCCGCACCGACATCTTCCCGCTTCCTGAAGAAGGCCACTGACATGACCGCCATCTCCGCCGCGCTCGCCTCGCACCCGGGCGCCCACCTCGCCCCGCGCGCCCTGCCGACTCGCGCCGAGCGCCTGCTGCTCTCGCTCACCCATGCCGTGGAGGCCGCGATGATCCGCCGCCTGCAGCGCAGGGCCTGCGCGCCCGTCGCGCCCGGCACGGACGCCGTCGAGGACCGCCGTACGGCTCAGGCCCTCGGCGCCGTCGGAATCCTTCCCCGGTGACCTCGCAGGCGCCCGCGGCCACCGCGAAGCCGGCGCGCGACCGTCTCGGCGCCGACTTCGGAAAGCTCTGGACAGCCGCCGCCTTCAGCAATCTCGCCGACGGGCTCGGACGCACCGCCGTCCCGCTGGCCGCCACCACGCTCACCCGCGATCCGCTGATGATCTCGGTCATCGGCGCGCTCGCCTTCGTGCCGTGGCTGGTGTTCGGACTGCCCGCCGGGATGATCGTCGACCGGTTCGACCGGCGCATCATCATGGCGGTGGCCAACGCCATCCGCGGAGCGGTCGCCGTCTGGCTCGCGACCCTCGCCGTCACCGGGACGCTCTCGCTCTGGTCGCTCTTCGTCGCCACCCTCGTCTTCGGCCTCGGCGAGACCCTGTTCGACAACGCGACCAACGCCGTCATCCCCGGTGTCGTCCGTCGCGACCAGCTCGACCGCGCGAACGGCTGGATGCAGGCGGCGCAGATCACCATCGACAGCTTCATCGCGACCCCGATCGCCGGCGTCCTGTTCGCCATCTCCCTCGCGCTGCCGCTGTGGGCCGGCAGCGCCGCGTACCTCATCCCCATCGTGCTGGCGATCCTGCTGCCGATCTCGGCGGCCCGTCCGCTGCGGGGATCGTCCCCGCGCCCGGAAGCTGCAGGGGCCGACGCCGGAGGCTCGGGCGACGTGGCCGCAGGCGTCGTGGCCGATCCGATCACCGACGTGCCCGCAGCCGCTCCGATCAGCACCCGCGAGGCGCTCCTCTACCTGTGGCGTCATCGCTACCTGCGGACGATGGTCGTGTTCACCTCGGTCATCGGCTCCGCGCTGTCGTTCGCCCAGGCAGTCATCATCCTCTTCTTCCTCGACACCATGGGCGTGACCGTCGCCGCGATCGGCTTCGTCACCGCGGGGATCGGGATCGGCGCGCTGGCAGGGTCGCTCGTCGCACCCCGCCTGGTCGCGCGATTCGGGCGCGGTCGCGTGATGTTCGGTGCGATCCTCTCCGGCGGCGCCACCCTCGTGCTCACGGGGCTCGCGCCGGAGGCGTGGACCGCCGTCGGAGCGTTCGCGCTGTCGGCGGGATCGGTGTCGGTGTGGAACGTGCCGTGGGGGAGCCTGCGCCAGCAGATCGTCCCGGGGGAGATCTTCGGCCGTGTCCTCGGTGTGATCCGCACCCTCACCTGGGGCCTGTTCCCTGTGGCCACCCTCCTGGGCGGCTGGGTCGGGCGCATCGATCTTCGGCTGCCGTTCTGGATCGGCGGCGGGCTGATCGTCGTCGTCGCGTTCGTCGCGATCCCGCTCCTGATCGGTGGGACGCGTCGCGCGGGCGCGGAGACGCCCGGCTGATCACCCCGGATTCAGGCGAACTCGTCCTCGTCGTCGTGGCGCACGACCACCCTGCCGCTCGCGTCCAGTTCCACCATCACGCCGGTGTCGAGCTCGGCGATCGGCCGGCCCTCGAGGAACGTGAGCGTCCAGCGCGGGCGCGGCTGCCCGAGTCCGTCGCCGGGGATGGCGCGATCGACCAGCCGGATCTGCTCGTGCAGCTCGGCCGGCACCGCCGCGGGGATGGCGTCACCGCTCGTCCAGCGCGTCCCGAGTCGCATCATGCCTCCTGCGGCGCGAGCACGATGTCGGTGACGGCCAGGGCGTCCGACTCCGCGTACGCGATCTCGGCGATGCGGCCGACGGCCTTCAGGTCGCCCTCTGCGGCGCCGACCGCATCGAGGACCTTGCGGGGACCGGCGATCGTCAGCGTGTCGACCGGCGTCTTCTGCGACGCCTTCGCCTCGGTCTTGGCGCGGCGGACGGCGATGAGCGCCTCTCCCACGAGGCGGAGGATGGCCGGGTCGCCCTCGGTGCCGAGCGGCTCCGGCCAGGCCGCGGTGTGCACGGACCCCTCCTCGAACCAGGACCACGCCTCCTCCGTCGCGAACGCGAGGACGGGAGCCAGCAGGCGCAGCAGCGTCGACAGCGCGAGGCGCAGCGCCAGCGCCGCCGACGGCTGCCCGCTGTCGGCCTGGTTGTACGCGCGCTCCTTCACCAGCTCGAGGTAGTCGTCGCAGAACGTCCAGAAGAACGCCTCGGTGATCTCGAGCGCGCGGGCGTGGTCGTAGGCCTCGAACGCGGTGCTCGCGTCGCGGACCACCTGATCGAGGGTCGCGAGCATCGACGCGTCGAGGTCGTGCGTGATGCGGGCGCCCTCGGGCACCGGGAAGGACAGCACGAACTTCGCGGCGTTGAGGACCTTGATCGCGAGGCGGCGGCCGATCTTCACCTGGGTCGGGTTCTGCGGGTCGAACGCCGCGTCGGCGCCCAGGCGGCTCGAGGCGGACCAGTACCGCACGGCGTCGGTCCCGTGCCCCGACAGGATGTCGGCGGGGGTGACGACGTTGCCCTTGGACTTCGACATCTTCTTGCGGTCGGGGTCGACGATGAAGCCCGAGATGGAGGCATCGGTCCACGGGGCCCGGTCGTCCTCGAGGGCGCTTCGGAGCATCGTCGAGAACAGCCAGGTGCGGATGATGTCCTGGCCCTGCGGCCGCACGTCGAAGGGCGCCACGAGGCTCCACAGCTCCTCGTCGCGCTCCCAGCCGCCGGCCAGCTGCGGGGTGAGGGAGGATGTCGCCCAGGTGTCGAAGATGTCGCGCTCGCCCTCGAATCCGCCCGGCACCCCGCGCTGCGACTCGTCGTATCCGGCCGGCGCGTCCGTGGTCGGGTCGACGGGCAGCTGTCCGAGATCCGGCGTGATGACGCGGTCGTAGTCGCGCTCCCCGTTCTCGTCGAGTCCGTACCAGACGGGGATCGGCACCCCGAAGAAGCGCTGGCGCGACACGAGCCAGTCGCCGGTGAGCCCGTTGGTCCAGTTCTCGAAGCGCACGCGCATGAACTCCGGGTGCCACGACATCCCGCGGCCCAGCGCGATCAGCTTGTCGCGCAGCGCGCCGTCGCGGGCGCCGTTGCGGATGTACCACTGGCGCGTGGACACGATCTCGAGGGGGCGGTCGCCCTTCTCGTAGAACTTCACCGGGTGCGTGAACGGCTTCGGGTCGCCGATCAGCTCGCCCGACTCCTGCAGGAGCTCGACGATGCGCTTCTTCGCGCTGAACACCGTCTTGCCGGCGAGCTCCGCGTAGGCCGCGCGCGCAGCCTCGGTCACCAGCACGTCGGGGGCGTCGGCGAGGATGCGGCCGTCCTGCCCCAGGATCGTGCGGTTGGGCAGGTCGAGCTCGCGCCACCAGATGATGTCGGTCACGTCGCCGAAGGTGCAGATCATGGCGATGCCCGACCCCTTGTCCTTCTGAGCGAGCGGGTGCGCGAGGATCGGGACCTCCACGTCGAACAGCGGCGTGCGCACCGTGGAGCCGAAGTGGGGCTGGTAGCGCTCGTCGTCGGGGTGCGCCACGAGGGCCACGCAGGCGGCGAGCAGCTCGGGACGGGTCGTCTCGATGTGGACGTCGCCCGTGCCGTCGGTCTTGTGGAACGCCACGCGGTGGTAGGCGGCCGGCTGCTCGCGGTCCTCGAGCTCCGCCTGGGCGATGGCCGAGCGGAAGTCGATGTCCCAGAGGGTGGGCGCGAGGGCCTGGTAGGCCTCGCCGCGCTCGACGTTGCGCAGGAACGCGAGCTGGCTCGTGCGGATCGTGTCGTCGGAGATCGTGCGGTAGGTCTGGGTCCAGTCCACGCTGAGCCCCAGCTGACGGAATAGCGCCTCGAAGTGCTTCTCGTCCTCTTCGGTCAGGCTCTCGCAGAGCTCGATGAAGTTCCGCCGGCTGATGGGAACCTGGTCCGCGGCGCGGCTGGACTTGTTGTCGCCGCCCTGGAAGGGCGGGGTGAAGTCGGGGTCGTAGGGGAGCGAGGGGTCGCAGCGCACACCGTAGTAGTTCTGCACGCGGCGCTCGGTCGGCAGGCCGTTGTCGTCCCAGCCCATCGGATAGAAGACCGTCTTGCCGCGCATGCGCTCGAAGCGCACCTTGATGTCGGTGTGCGTGTAGCTGAACACGTGGCCGATGTGCAGGCTGCCGGACGCCGTCGGCGGCGGGGTGTCGACCGAGTACACCCCTGCGCGACCGGTGCGCGCCGCCGCGTCCCGATCGAACAGGTACGTGCCCTGCGCGGACCACGCGGCATCCCACTTCTGCTCGAGGCCTTCCAGAGCCGGCTTGTCGGGAATGTGCGCCATGGAGATCTCCTCGAGCGTTATGTGCGGCACTGTGTGAGCGTGCCTGAGTGTGGGATGGGCACAGTCTACCGGGCCGCGCCGCGCGGCGCCCGGGGGAGAGGCCCGGCATCGCGCGCTGGGAGGTCAGCCGAGCACGCGGATGCCGAGCGCCGCGGCGAGGGCCGGCCCGTGACTCTCCGCCTGGCGTGCGGTCACCGTGGCCGATCGGAGAGCAGCAGGGTCGGTGAACGACAGGGCCTCGAGCCCCCGGAGGTCCAGATGCGCGGCCCGCAGCCCGCGGGTGTCGACCTCGTCGGCCCGGCACTCCTCGAACGCGACGCGATCGAGGTGCGCCTCGGGGAGATCGAGCGTGCCGAAGCGGCAGCCCACGAAACGGACGTGGCCGACCCGCGCGGCCGGGAGGCCGAGGTAATCGATCCGGAGATCGCGGAGCACCACGCCGTCGAGCTCGGCGCGCAGGAAGTCGGCCGTGCCGATGCGCCCGCCCGTGATCTCCACGTTCCGCCAGCGCGCGTCGCGGGCCACGAGGGCACCGATCCGCGGTTCCGTCCATCGCGCGTCGGCGAGAGTGGTGCCCGTGAGGTCGAGCCGCTCCAGCGACGGAGCCTCCCAGAGCGTCTCCACCAGTGAGCCGTGCGAGGCGTCGACCTCACCGGCCAGGCCCTCCAGTCGGACTCCGGCGACGTCGGCCCCGCGCCCGAGAGCGGTCGCGACCGCAAGGACCGGGGGGAGGTCGGGAGTGCTGTCGCGCGGCGGCGCGGGATCCTCGCGGCGAGCCATGCCGAGACTCTACCGGGCGCGTATGATGGACCGATCAGCATCGATCCGGACATCACCGGGGAGCTCTCGGAAGAACACCTGATCGCCGTCCGCGGCGACGGGCAAGTAGAACCGAGCGGGGCAGGCCCGTCACAGCCGCAGTGAGAGAGGTCCCGGCCACGGGGCAACGCGGGGTGGTACCGCGGTCCTTCCGACGGGAGGGTCGTCCTCGCAGGAAGCGACGCAACCTGCTGGAGTGACATGACCTACCCTCTCGGACCCGACGATCACGGCACGGACGGCTCCCGCGCGCCGGAGCCCGTCGTCCCCAGCCCGCGGTTCCCGCAGATCGAGGCCGACGTCCTGCGCTTCTGGGAGCAGGACGACACGTTCCACGCATCGATCGCCCAGCGCGAGGGGGCGCCCGAGTGGGTGTTCTACGACGGCCCGCCCTTCGCCAACGGCCTGCCGCACTACGGGCATCTGCTCACGGGGTACGCCAAGGACCTCTTCCCGCGCTTCCAGACCATGCGCGGCCACAAGGTCGAGCGCGTGTTCGGATGGGACACCCATGGGCTCCCGGCCGAGCTCGAGGCGATGAAGCAGCTCGGGATCACCGAGAAGAGCCAGATCGAGGAGATGGGGATCGCCGCCTTCAACGCGAAGGCGAAGTCGTCCGTCCTCGAGTACACGCGCGAATGGGAGGAGTACGTCACCCGGCAGGCGCGATGGGTGGACTTCGCGCGCGGCTACAAGACGCTCGACACGGGCTTCATGGAGTCGGTGCTGTGGGCGTTCAGGGAGCTGTGGGACAAGGGGCTGGCCTACGAGGGCCACCGCGTCCTGCCGTACTGCTGGCGCGACGAGACGCCGCTGTCCAATCACGAGCTGCGCATGGACGACGACGTCTACAAGATGCGTCAGGACCCCTCGGTCACGGTCACCTTCCCGCTGGTCGGCGCGAAGGCCGAGACGCTCGGCCTCACCGGTGTGCGCGCGCTGGCGTGGACGACCACCCCGTGGACGCTGCCGACCAACCTGGCCCTGGCGGTGGGGCCGGACATCGCGTACGTCGTCGTGCCCGGCGGGCCCGCGGGCGCGGCCGACATCCACCCCGGCGACGAGCCGGTGGAGGCCACGGCGCACCGCTACCTGCTGGCGTCCGAGCTGCTGGCCGGATACGCGAAGGATCTGGGGTACTCCTCACCCGAGGACGCGCGGGCCGCCGTGGAGCGGACGCTCCAGGGATCCGAACTCGCCGACGTGCAGTACGACCGCCTCTTCGACTACTACGCCGACGCCGAGACGTGGGGCACCGGCAGCGCCTGGCGGATCCTCGTCGACGGCTATGTGACCACGAGCGACGGCACCGGCATCGTCCACCAGGCGCCGGCGTACGGCGAGGACGACCAGCGGATCACCGAGGCCGCCGGCATCCCGCTCATCATGAGCCTCGACGACGGCGGCCGCTTCCTGCCGCAGGTCGCCGACGTCGCCGGCGAGCTGTGGATGGACGCCAACCGACCGCTCATCCGGCTGCTGAAGGCACAGGGGCGGCTGCTCCGCGAGGCGAGCTACGAGCACTCCTACCCGCACTGCTGGCGCTGCCGGAACCCCCTCATCTACAAGGCGGTGTCGAGCTGGTTCGTCCGCGTGACGGCGATCAAGGACCGTCTCCTGGAGCTGAACGAGGAGATCACCTGGGCGCCCGAGAACGTCAAGCACGGCCAGTTCGGCAAGTGGCTCGAGGGAGCGCGCGACTGGTCCATCAGCCGCAACCGCTTCTGGGGCTCGCCGATCCCGGTGTGGAAGAGCGATGACCCCGAGCACCCGCGGGTCGACGTCTACGGCTCGCTGGCCGACATCGAGCGGGACTTCGGGCGGCTCCCGGTGAACGAGGACGGCGAGGTCGATCTTCACCGGCCGTACATCGACGAGCTCACCCGGCCGAACCCCGACGATCCGACGGGGCGCAGCACGATGCGACGCATCGAGGACGTCTTCGACGTGTGGTTCGACTCGGGGTCGATGCCCTACGCCCAGGTGCACTACCCGTTCGAGAACCGGGAGTGGTTCGACACCCACGCGCCGGCGGACTTCATCGTCGAGTACATCGGGCAGACGCGCGGCTGGTTCTACGTCATGCACGTCCTGTCGGGCGCGCTCTTCGACCGGCCGGCGTTCTCCGGCGTCGCGTGCCACGGCATCGTCCTCGGCAGCGACGGGCAGAAGATGTCGAAGTCGCTGCGGAACTATCCCGACGTCAGCGAGGTGTTCGACAGGGACGGCTCCGACGCGATGCGCTGGTTCCTCATGAGCTCCTCCGTGCTGCGCGGCGGCAACCTGGTCGTCACCGAGGAGGGCATCCGTGCCGGCGTGCGCGAGTTCCTCCTGCCCCTGTGGAACGCGTGGTACTTCTTCGCGACGTACGCCAACGCGGCCACCTCGGGCGCGGACGGCGCGGGCGAGGGCTACCGGGCGCGCTGGCGCACGGACTCCACGAACGTCCTCGACCGGCACATCCTCGCGCTGACCGGCGACCTGGTCCGCGACGTCGCCGCCGATCTCGACGCCCTCGACTCCACGATGGCCGCGGCCAAGCTGCGCGACTTCGCCGAGGTACTCACCAACTGGTACATCCGCCGGTCGCGCGACCGGTTCTGGACCGGGGTGACCGACGGCGACGAGACGAGCACCGAGGCCTTCGACACGCTTCACACGGTGCTCGAGACCCTCACGCGCGTCGCCGCGCCGCTGATCCCGCTCGTGGCCGAACGCGTCTGGCAGGGCCTCACGGGCGGGCGGAGCGTGCATCTGCAGGACTGGCCCGACGCGGCGGCGTTCGCGCCCGCCTCCGACATCCGCGCTGCGATGGACGCCGTGCGCGAGGTCTCGTCGGTGGCGAACGCGCTCCGCAAGAAGGAGGGCAAGCGCGTGCGGCTGCCGCTCGCGGGTCTCACCGTCGCCGTGACCGATGCGTCGTCGCTCGCACAGTTCGAGGCGATCATCCGCGACGAGCTCAACGTCAAGTCCGTCGAGCTGATCGAGCTCGACGAGCACCTCGCCGAGCGCTACGGCATCAGCCAACGGCTGGCGGTCAACGCGCGTGCCGCGGGTCCCCGGCTCGGCAAGCAGGTGCAGCACGTCATCGCCGGAGCGAAGGCGGGGGTCTGGACCGTCGAGGAAGGCGTCGTGGTGGTGGACGGCATCGCGCTCGAGCAGGGCGAGTACGACCTCACCCTGGAGGCCGGCGGTGTCGCGGAGGGCACGGCGATCGCGCTGCTGCCGGGCGGCGGCCTCGTGCTGCTCGACACGACCACGACGCCCGAGCTCGAGGCGGAGGGGCTCGCCCGCGACGTCATCCGCGCCGTGCAGGACACCCGCAAGGCCGCCGGATTCGACGTCAGCGATCGCATCCGCCTGCAGCTGCTGTTCGCGGACGACGCGGATGCCCGCGCGGTGGCGTCGGCCTTCGAGGTGGCGGGCGTGAGCTCCGAGACGCTGGCTCTGGACTACGCGGTCGTGGGACCGGACGGACGAGTGCGCGTCGGCGAGGGCTCGCTGCTCGCGTCGGGGCACACCCTCGACGCCGAGCACACCGCGACCGTCGCCGCGGGCACCTACGCCAACCAGGGCGACATCACCGTCGCCGTGACCCGGATGGGGGAGGACGCATGAGCGATCGCAACCGGGCCGATGCCGTGTACGCCCAGCTGCTCACGCGACAGGGCGAGAGGTGGGTGCAGCCGCGGGTGGAGCGCACCCGGCGCGTGCTGGAGCTGCTCGACGACCCGCAGCGCACCTACCGCGTGATCCACGTCACGGGCACCAACGGCAAGACCTCCACCAGCCGCATCATCGAGAGCATCGTGCGCGCGCACGGGCTGCGCACGGGCCTGTTCACGAGCCCCCACCTGGAGCGGTTCACCGAGCGGATCATGATCGACGGCGAGCCGATCGACGATGCCGCGGTGGCGGAGGCGTGGGAGGAGATCGCGCCGTTCGTCGATCTCGTCGACGCGGAGCTGGCGGCATCCGGAGAGGCGGCGCTCACGTTCTTCGAACTGCTCACCGTGCTGGCCTTCGTCGCGTTCGCCGACGCTCCCGTCGACGTCGCGGTGGTCGAGGTGGGCATGGGCGGGAGCTGGGACTCCACGAACACCGCCGACGGCGACGTCGCCGTGTTCGCCCCGATCGACATCGATCACGCGGATCGTCTCGGCGACACGATCGCCGAGATCGCCTCGGTGAAGGCCGGGATCATCAAGCAGGGCGCGATCGCGGTCTCCGCCGTGCAGGTCGCCGACGCACAGGAGCCCCTCCGAGCCGCAGCCCGGAGCCATGAGGCGACGATCGCCTTCGAGGGCGCCGAGTTCGGCCTCACCGACCAGCGTCTCGCGGTCGGCGGCCAGCAGCTGTCGGTACGCGGACTGGCCGCCGCGTACGACGATCTCTACCTGCCGCTGTACGGCGCGCACCAGGGGCACAACGCGGCCCTCGCGATCGCCGCGGTCGAGGCGCTGATCGGGGCCGGCTCGCAGCCGATCGCGATCGACGTGCTCACCGACGGCCTCGCGCAGGTCACCTCGCCCGGGCGCCTCCAGCTGATCGGCGTGGCGCCGACGGTGCTGGTGGACGCTGCCCATAACCCGCATGGCGCGCGTTCGCTCGTCGCCGCCCTCCGCGACTCGTTCGACTTCGACGAGTGGGGGCTGGTGCTCGGCGTCTTCGGAGACAAGGACGCCGCAGGCATCGCGCAGGCACTCGTGCCCGCCGCCGCACACGTGTTCGCCACGGCGCCCGACTCCGAGCGCGCAGCCGACCCGGAGCGCATCGCGGACCTCGTGGAGGAGGCGGAGGTGCCCGTCACGGTGCACCACGATCTCGCCGACGCGGCCGAGGCCGCCCGCGAGTGGGCGTCGGCGTCCGATCGGCGCGCCGTCGTGATCGCGGGCAGTGTGGTGCTCGCCGGCGAGGCGGTGCAGCTCGCCGCCGCAGAGGACTGGAAGGACGGCTGGCAGCGATGACGCGGGAACGACGCGTCCGCGGTGCCCGCGAGTCGCTGGCGGCGGTGGTCCTCGGCTTCGAGTCGATCATCGTCTTCCTCGGCGGCCTCGTGGTGTTCGGGCTCGATGCGCTTCCGGACGGCGTCGCGGACTGGTGGGGCATCGTCGGGGGCGCCATCCTGGCGCTGGCCATGCTCCTGACCGTCGGCGTGCTGCGACGACCCTGGGGGATCGGCCTCGGCTGGGCGCTCCAGCTGATCGTGGCCCTCGGCGCGTTCCTCGTGCCCGCCCTCGGTGTCGTCGCCCTGGTTTTCGGTGCGATGTACGCCTATGCCACCATCAAGGGCGGTGAACTCGACCGGCGCAACGCCGCCCGAGCCGCCGACGCCACGAACGGAGAATGACATGCCCACCGAAGAGACGCTCGTCCTGATCAAGCCCGACGGAGTGGCCCGCGGCCTCACCGGCGCGATCCTCGCCCGTATCGAGCAGAAGGGCTACGCCCTCGTCGACATCAAGCTCGTCGAGCCCGACCGCGACACGCTCGAGCAGCACTACGCCGAGCATGCGGGCAAGCCCTTCTACGAGCCGCTCCTCGAGTTCATGCTGTCGGGTCCGTCGGTGGCCATCCGGCTCGCGGGCAATCGCGTCATCGAGGGCTTCCGGTCGCTCGCCGGCACGACCGATCCGACGACGGCCGCGCCCGGCACGATCCGCGGCGATTTCGGCCGGGACTGGGGCGCCAAGGTCCAGCAGAACCTCGTGCACGGCAGCGACAGCGTCGAATCGGCGACCCGCGAGCTCGCGATCTGGTTCTGAGGCCGAGGCGGTTCTAGAGCGTGCCGATCCAGTCGAGGCGCAGCTGGGCGACGAGGGCGACGATCGCGTAGCTCACGACCGCCAGCACGGGAAGCCATCCCATGAGCGTCCCCGCGACATCGCGCAGCGGCTGCGGGACGGGCACGATCCCGGACCGGAGCAGATGGAGCGACACGGCGTAGAACGTCGGGATCGTCACGACCCAGGTGACCATGCACCACGGGCACAGGGTGCCGAGGACGAAGATGCTCTGACTGATCAGCCAGAGCACGAAGCCGAAGGCGAACGCGATCCCGGCCCAGAACAGCAGCCAGAACCATCGGGAGAAGCGCGCGCCGGCGAGCACGGCCGCGCCGACCACCATCGGCGCCACCCATCCCGTCAACCCCAGGAGCGGGTTGGGGAAGCCGAACACCGATCCCTGGTCGGAGGTGAGGTTCGCCCCGCACTGCACCACGACGCTGAAGTCGCAGGACGCCGACGACCCGGGATTCTGCAGGAGGTGGAACTTCTCCAGCGTGAGCGCGAAGGCCGCGACCCAGCCGATCGCGCCGGCGATCATGAGCCACACCGCGAGGGCGGTGGGACGGGTGTGGGTCAGGCGCGTCGGCATCCCGCGATTATCCCATCGACGCGATCGGCACGACCTGAGCGTGTGCGATCGACACGCGAGGCGTCGGGGTGGGATCGCGGATTCGCCTCGGATGGTGCGATAATGGCTGTCGATGCATGCGCGGCCGCGCCGCGACGGCATCACAGAGACTTCGGGCGATGAACGCCCTTCGCAGCGCGAGCCTCGCGCCCGCTGCAGACCGAGTGAGTTCGCGGCCCGGCCTCCACGGAGCGGCGCCGCCAGATTTTCGCCCGACGGCACGCGGAGCCGGCGGCTAGGAGCAAGCCAGTGATGGCCGATGAGCACAACGACACAGACACTCCCGAACCCGCGGCGGCAGACGCCCCGCTGAGCGACGAGAGCCGCTCCGCGGAGGCGCCGGTGCCCGCAGCGGAGGACGCCGCGCAGACGCAGCCGGACGCCCCGGCACCGGACGAGGCTGCAGCCGACGCCCCGGCAGACTCGGACGTCCCGGCAGCGGCCGAGGCTGCAGCCGACGCCCCGGCGGAGGCGGACGCCCCGGCAGACTCCGACGCCCCGGCGAAGTCGGACGCCCCGGCAGACTCGGACGCCCCGGCGGAGGCCGACGCACCGGCCGGCGCGGAGGATCCCGACGCGGCGACGGAGCCCGACGCTGCGGCGGAGCCGCTGACGGCCGTCGCGCTCGGGCTGCTTCCCGAGGTGTTCGTCTCGACCGTCTCGACGGCGCTGCACTTCTACGCTCCCGAGATCACGCCGCTGCCGGCCCTGCCCGGGCAGGCCGGCGGCGATCGCGAGGACCGCGACGCCGACGGCGGGGGCGAGGGGTCCTCGAGCTCGCGCCGCCGCAACCGCCGCCGTGGCGGCAGCGGGGGAGCGGACGCCGACGAGGCGCCTGCCGCGCCGCGCCGCCGCGCCGTCGAGCTCATCACCGAGCCCCAGCGCATCAAGGGCTCGACCCGGCTCGAGGCCAAGAAGCAGCGCCGCCGCGACGGTCGCGAGGCGGGTCGCCGCCGCGCCGTCGTGACCGAGGCCGAGTTCCTCGCGCGTCGCGAGTCCGTCGACCGCGTCATGATCGTGCGCTCCAAGAACGGCCGGGTGCAGATCGCGGTGCTCGAGGACAACGTCCTCGTCGAGCACTACGTCGCCCGCAACCAGGACGCGTCCCTCATCGGCAACGTCTACCTCGGCCGCGTGCAGAACGTCCTGCCCAGCATGGAGGCCGCCTTCGTCGACATCGGCCGCGGTCGCAACGCCGTGCTGTACTCCGGCGAGGTCGACTGGGACGCGGTGGAGACCGGCAACCAGCCGCGGCGCATCGAACTCGCCCTCAAGTCGGGCGACAAGGTGCTCGTGCAGGTGACCAAGGACCCGGTCGGGCACAAGGGTGCACGCCTGACGAGCCAGATCTCGCTGCCCGGGCGCTACCTGGTGTACGTGCCCGGCGGCGCCATGAACGGCATCTCCCGCAAGCTCCCCGACACCGAGCGGTCGCGCCTCAAGAAGATCCTCAAGGAGGTCCTCCCGGAGTCCAGCGGCGTCATCGTCCGCACCGCCGCCGAGGGCGCCACCGAGGAGCAGCTGACGCGCGACGTCCAGCGGCTGACCGCCCAGTGGGAGCACATCAGCACGCAGTCCGAGAGCGGCTCCGCCCCCTCGCTGCTCCACTCCGAGCCGGACCTGCTCGTCAAGATCGTCCGCGACGTCTTCAACGAGGACTTCTCGAAGATGCTCATCCAGGGCGAGGACGCGCACCACACCATCTCGTCCTACCTGACCGGTGTCGCCCCCGACCTCCTCGAGCGCATCGAGAAGTACGAGGACGAGCAGGACCCCTTCGACGCGTTCCGCGTGACCGAGCAGATCGAGAAGGCGCTCGACCGCAAGGTGTGGCTGCCCTCCGGCGGGTCGCTGGTCATCGACCGCACCGAGGCCATGACCGTCGTCGACGTCAACACGGGCAAGTTCGTCGGCTCCGGCGGCAACCTCGAGGAGACGGTCACGAAGAACAACCTCGAGGCCGCCGAGGAGATCGTTCGCCAGCTGCGCCTGCGCGACATCGGCGGCATCATCGTCGTCGACTTCATCGACATGGTGCTCGAGTCCAACCGCGACCTCGTGCTCCGGCGACTGGTCGAGTGCCTGAGCCGCGACCGCACCAAGCACCAGGTCGCCGAGGTGACCTCGCTCGGCCTCGTGCAGATGACGCGCAAGAAGCTCGGCCTCGGCCTGCTCGAGACCTTCAGCGAGCCGTGCGAGGTGTGCGCCGGCCGCGGTGTCATCGTGCACCACGACCCCGTCGTCAAGCACCGCGCCCCGCAGCAGCAGAACGGCTCCCCGCGGCGCTCGCGCGGCGGCTCGAACGGGGGCTCGAACGGCGCTGCCGCCCAGGGCGGCGGCACGCACGTGATCACGGAGGGCGCCAAGTCGGCGCTCGCGCAGATCGCGGCCTCCACGATCCATCCCGTCGGGGAGACGCCCGCCGTCGCGGACGCGGAGCCCGAGCGCCCCGCCCCGGAGCGCACCGCTCCCGAGCGCGCGAAGAAGCCCCGCAAGAAGCGCGCCGAGGCGCCGAAGACCGAGGCCGACATGCTGCTGGACTCGGTGCTCAACGCGCTTCCCGAGCCCAAGGCGCCCGGTCAGGGTCGCTCGCGGCGTCGTGTGACGACGGCCGCGCTGAGCGGCACCCCGGTCTCGGCGACGCCCGAGGACTGAGGTCGGCGCGGACGCGTCTCAGGCGCGTCCGCGCCGCTCGCGCGCGGTGACGCGCAGCCCCGAGGCGATCAGGCGCCGCACGAGCTCATGTCCGTCGACGTGCTCGGCACCGCCCGCGATGAGCCGGGGGACCGCGTCTTCGGGAACGTCGTAGTGGTCGAGGTCGAAGGCGCGCGGGGGGATGCCGTGGGCGGCGGCGAAGCGGTGGAGTTCGTCCAGATCGGAGTCGCTCACGAGGTGGGCCCACAGCCGGCCGTGCGCCGGCCAGCGCGGATCGTCGACGAGAACAGTCATCGAGTGGCATCCTACGGCGACACGCTCCCGCGTGCTTTTGCCCATCGTCCCGGCATCCGGTAAAGTAGATCTTCGGTGCGTCCGCGTCGCAGGCCTATGGCGATGCTCGAGAGACTCAGCAGGCCCCTGCCGAGGCCCCGCACCAAGACTTCCCAGTCTCGCAAAGACAATCGGAGCCGTGCGCTCCAACACAAGAAACAGGTGTGAAGTGGTTTACGCAGTTGTGCGCGCCGGTGGCCGTCAGGAAAAGGTCGAGGTCGGCACGATCGTCGTCCTCGACCGCCAGCAGGCCAAGGTCGGCGACAAGCTCGAGCTGCCCGCGGTGCTGCTCGTCGACGGCGACGCCGTGACGACCGACGCCGACAAGCTCGCCAAGGTCACCGTGACCGCCGAGGTCCTCGGCGAGGAGCGCGGCCCCAAGATCATCATCCAGAAGTTCAAGAACAAGACCGGCTACAAGAAGCGCCAGGGCCACCGTCAGGACCTCACGCGCGTCAAGATCACCGGCATCAAGTAAGCCAGGGAGACGCTTCAGATGGCACACAAAAAGGGCGCAAGCTCCACTCGTAACGGTCGTGACTCCAACGCTCAGCGACTGGGCGTGAAGCGTTTCGGCGGCCAGACCGTCAACGCCGGCGAGATCCTCGTCCGTCAGCGCGGCACGCACTTCCACCCCGGCGCGCTCGTCGGCCGTGGCGGCGACGACACCCTGTTCGCCCTGGCGGCGGGCTCGGTCGAGTTCGGCAAGAAGGGCGGCCGCAAGGTCGTCAACATCGTCCCGGTCGCGGAGTAATCCCGACCGACACGGGCGTCGACAGCCTCGCGCTGTTCCTCAATCCCATGGCAAGGGGCGGGCTTCGGCTCGCCCCTCGTCTTTTTTCTCAGGAGTTCCGACATGGTCACGTTCGTCGACCGGGTGACGCTGCATCTGCGCGCCGGCAAAGGCGGTAACGGCTGCGTGTCGGTCCGCCGCGAGAAGTTCAAGCCGCTGGCCGGCCCCGACGGCGGCAACGGCGGTCACGGCGGCGACGTCATCCTCGTCGCCGACCCGCAGGTCACGACCCTGCTGTCCTACCACCACTCGCCGCATCGCTCCGCCGGCAACGGCGGCTTCGGAATGGGCGACAACCGCTCCGGCGCCGCCGGCGAGCACGTCGAGCTGCCCGTCCCCGTCGGCACCGTCGTCAAGGACGCCGACGGCGAGACGCTCGTCGACCTGGTCGTTCCCGGCACGCGGTACGTGGTCGCGCCCGGTGGACAGGGCGGGCTCGGCAACGCGGCACTCGCCTCACCCAAGCGCAAGGCGCCCGGATTCGCGCTGCTCGGCACCCCCGGCTGGGAAGGCGACATCCGCCTCGAGCTGAAGACGGTGGCCGACGTCGCGCTGGTGGGCTACCCGTCGGCCGGCAAGTCGAGCCTCATCGCGGCGATCTCGGCCGCTCGTCCCAAGATCGCCGACTACCCCTTCACCACGCTGCACCCGAACCTGGGCGTCGTTCAGGCCGGCGACGTGCGCTACACCGTGGCCGACGTGCCGGGGCTCATCGAAGGCGCCAGCGAGGGCAAGGGCCTCGGCCTCGAGTTCCTCCGCCACGTCGAGCGGTGCACGGCGCTCGTGCACGTGCTCGACTGCGCGACCCTCGAGCCGGGACGCGATCCGCTGAGCGATCTGGACGTGATCCTCGAGGAGCTCGGCAACTACCCCGTGCCCGAGGGGCAGGTGCCGCTCCTGGAGCGCCCCCAGCTCATCGCGCTCAACAAGGTCGATGTGCCCGAGGCCCGCGATCTCGCCGAGCTCGTCCGGCCCGACCTCGAGGCGCGCGGCTACCGCGTGTTCGAGATCTCCACGGTGAGCCACGACGGGCTGCGCGCCCTGACGTTCGCGCTCGGCGAGATCGTCGGCGAGCACCGTGCCGCGCAGTCGGCCGCCGCACCGCCCGAGCGCGTCATCATCCGTCCGCAGGGCTCCGAGAAGGAGTTCACCGTGCGGGTCGAGGGCGGGACCTACGGGAACATCTACCGCGTGCTGGGCGCCAAGCCCGTGCGTTGGGTGCAGCAGACCGACTTCCAGAACGAGGAGGCCGTGGGCTTCCTCGCGGACCGGCTCGAGAAGCTCGGCGTCGAGGACGGCCTCTACCGCGCGGGCGCGGTCGCCGGCTCGACCGTGGTCATCGGCGAGGGCGACGGCATCGTGTTCGACTGGCACCCCTCGCTGTCGTCCGCCGCAGAGCTCATGACGGCGCCGCGCGGCACCGACCCGCGCCTGGACCTCAACCCGCGCCGCACCACGTCGCAGCGCCGGGAGCGGTATCACGAGCGGATGGACGCCAAGGCGGAGGCGCGTGCCGAGCTGGAGTCCGAGCGGCTCGGCGGTGACGAGGACGACACCGAATGGTGAGCGTCCGAGAGCGCGCCGATCTCCTCGGCGCGCGTCGCGTGGTCGTGAAGGTGGGCTCGTCGTCGATCAGCGGCGAGAACGCGCACAAGATCGAGCCGATCGTCGAGGCGCTGGCGGCGGCGCACGCGCGCGGGACAGAGGTCGTCCTCGTCTCGTCGGGTGCGATCGCGACGGGGATGCCCTACCTGGACCTCGATGAACGGCCGAGCGATCTCGCCACGCAGCAGGCGGCGGCCGCGGTCGGCCAGAACGTGCTGATCTACCGCTACCAGGCGGCACTGCGCCCGTTCGCCATCGTGGCGGGACAGGTGCTGCTCACGGCCGGCGATCTGGAGAACCCCACCCACCGCTCGAACGCGCGGCGCGCGATGGAGCGGCTGCTGGGGCTGCGCATCCTCCCGATCGTCAACGAGAACGACACCGTCGCGACGCACGAGATCCGCTTCGGCGACAACGACCGGCTCGCCGCCCTCGTCGCCCAGCTGATCGGCGCCGATGCCCTGGTGCTCCTCAGCGACATCGCGAGCCTGTACACGCGACCGCCGAGCGAGCCCGGCGCGCGGCCGATCGATCGCGTGGCCCCGGATGACGACCTGTCGGACTACGAGTTCGGATCCGTCGTCGTGAACAGCGTCGGCACGGGCGGGGCGGCGACCAAGGCCTCCGCGGCGCGCCTGGCCTCGGCCGCCGGCATCGGCGTGCTGGTGACGAGCGCCGACCTCGTCGCGGAGGCGCTGGAGGGCGCGGCCGTGGGCACCTGGTTCGCCCCCGACCCCGACGCACCGCCTTCGCTCGGCACGACGCCGGCGCGCACCTCCTGACCGACGGCTGACGCCCCCGCACCCGATCCCGCCGCGGGTGGGCTCGCTAGAATGGCGCGATGACGACGATCGCCGACACCGCCACGGAACGCCTCCTGCTGGCCAAGGACGCCGCCCGCCGGGTCGGACTGCTCGAGGACGCGGAGAAGGCGACGCTCCTTCGGGCGATCGCCGCCGCACTCGAGGCCCACAGCGAAGAGATCGTCGCCGCCAACGCCGAGGACCTGGCTCGCGGTGAGGCGAACGGACTGGGGGCGGGACTCCTGGACCGGCTGCGCCTCGACGCCGCGCGCGTCACCGCCCTCGCCGACGCGGTGCGCGACGTCGCGGCCCTTCCCGACCCGGTCGGGCGGATCCTCGACGAGCGCACGCTGCCGTCGGGGGTGACCCTCCAGAAGGTGTCCGTGCCGTTCGGCGTCGTCGGCTCGATCTACGAGGCGCGTCCGAACGTCACCGTCGACATCGCCGCGCTGGCGCTGCGCTCGGGCAACGCCGTGGTGCTGCGCGGCGGGACGGCGGCCCTGTCCTCCAACGCGGCGCTGGTGCGCGCCATGCGCGGTGCCCTGGCCGACGCGGGCGTCGACCCCGAGGCCATCCAGACGGTCGACGACTTCGGACGTGACGGCGCCCGCACCCTGATGCAGGCGCGGGGGCTCGTCGACGTCCTGGTGCCGCGGGGGAGTGCCGAGCTCATCGAGACCGTCGTCACCCAGTCCACGGTCCCGGTCATCGAGACCGGCGCCGGGGTCGTCCACATCGTCCTCGACGCCAGTGCGCCGCTCGAGTGGGCGCGCGACATCGTCGTCAACGCCAAGGTCCAGCGCCCGAGCGTCTGCAACGCGGTCGAGACGGTGCTGGTCGTCGAGGAGGGAGCGGCCCGGCTCATCCCTCCGGTGGCCGACGCGCTCAGCGCGCACGGCGTCACGATCCACGGCGACGAGGCCGTGCGGCGCCTCGTGCCGGAGGCGGTGCCGGCGACCGAGGCCGACTGGGCCACCGAGCACATGAGCCTCGACGTCTCGATCCGCGTGGTCGAGGACCTCGACGCCGCCCTCGCCCACATCCGCACCTACTCGACCCATCACACCGAGTCGATCATCACGGCGGACGACGCACACGCCGAGCGCTTCCTCGCGGAGGTCGATTCGGCGGTCGTCATGGCGAACGCCTCCACGCGGTTCACCGACGGCGGCGAGTTCGGCTTCGGCGCGGAGGTCGGCATCTCGACCCAGAAACTGCACGCCCGCGGCCCCATGGGGCTGCCGGAGCTGACCAGTACCAAGTGGCTCGCCCGTGGCGCCGGGCAGATCCGCCGGTGACCGCCTAAGCTGTAGGTGCGCACCCGAACCGAACGGAGCATGAATGACCCTCGCCACGATCGCCGTCCTCGCCGCAGGGGAGGCCGAGCACCACGGCAACGTCCAGGCGGAGACGTTCATCTTCGGCGTGATCGCTTTCGTCGTGTTCCTCGCGCTCGGACTGGTCACGCTGTCGTACCGCAACGTCGCCAACCGCCACGCGCACAAGGCCGAGGCCTACGCCCAGACCCACGGCACCGACCTCGCCCAGGCGGGTCACGGCCACCACTAGGCCGCCGTGATGGCAACGGCGCGCTCCCCGCGGATCGGGGTGATGGGTGGGACGTTCGATCCCATCCACCACGGTCACCTGGTCGCGGCCAGCGAGGTGGCGCAGTCGTTCGACCTCGACGAGGTGGTCTTCGTGCCCACCGGCCAGCCGTGGCAGAAGGACGACGTCACCGAGAGCGAGCACCGCTATCTGATGACGGTCATCGCGACCGCCTCCAACCCGAGCTTCACCGTCAGCCGCGTTGACATCGATCGTGCAGGTCCGACGTATACGATCGACACACTCCGTGACCTGAAACAGCAGCGACCCGACGCCGAGCTGTTCTTCATCACCGGAGCAGATGCCATCGCGCAGATCCTCGGATGGCGCGACCACGCCGAACTGTGGGACCTCGCCCACTTCGTCGCGGTCTCGCGGCCGGGACACGATCTGCGCACCGACGGTCTTCCCAGCGACGATGTGAGCCAGCTGCAGATCCCGGCTCTGGCCATCTCGTCCACGGATTGCCGGGACCGGGTACGCCGAGGGCACCCGGTCTGGTACCTCGTCCCGGATGGCGTCGTCCAATACATTGCGAAGCACCACCTCTACCGGAGCAAGCCATGAGCACACCCGAAGAGCCGCCTCAGCTGACGCGCAGGCAACTGCGCGAGCTGCGCAACACCGCCTCGACCCCGATCGTCACCGACACACCGACGCCGAGCGAGCCGCCGGCGACCCCGCTCCCGCGCGCGGCGGAACCCGTCGTCCTCGCGGAGCCTCCCCGCGCGGAGCCGCGCACGTC
Source organism: Microbacterium sp. T2.11-28 (assembly GCF_950097975.1). Lineage (GTDB taxonomy): Bacteria > Actinomycetota > Actinomycetes > Actinomycetales > Microbacteriaceae > Microbacterium. The sequence continues at coordinate 250,025 of NZ_CATNHF010000001.1, read as the reverse complement.
CGCAGGCGGCGCGCCCACGCTGACGCGCCGCGAAGTGCGGCAGCGGGAGCGTCTGCGCACGGCGTCCGTGCCCGTCATCACCGCGGAGGTGCTCGCGGCGACCGCCGCCGAGGCCGAGGCGCGCGCCGCCGAGGAGCAGGACCGCATCGACGACGAGATGATCGTCGACGCCGAGCTGGTCGAGGTCCCCACCGAGCCCGAAACGGTCGAACCGGAGGCCGCCGAGCCCGATACCGCTGAGCCCGAGGCCGCCGAGCTCGATGCCGCCGCGCCCGATGCCGCCGCGCCCGAGCCGTCATCGCCCGACGCCGCGACCGAGGCCGAGCCGGTGGACGCCGCGCCATCGGAGGACGAGCCTGAGCCGGCCGACGCCTCGGCATCGCAGAGCGCGCCCGAGGTGGAGGAAGAGCCGGAGCGCCGCGTCATCGCGCCCGACTTCGGCTCCGAGCTGCTGCGCGGCCAGCCCGCCGAGGTCGAGGTTCCCGCCTCCTTCGATCAGCTGCTCACGCGTGGAAGCACCGCGACAGGGGCGCTGTCGATGCCGAACGCGCTGATCCTCTCCCAGACGCCCGACGGCGGCGGCTTCACCTCGCCCGTCACGGCGACCGGCGAGGTGCTGATTACGGGCACGTTCGCCCTTCCCGACCGCTACGGCTCGACGGGGGCCGTCCCCGGCCGCTCCGACGGCACCGATGTGGACGCCGTCCTCATCGACGGCGAGCTGCCCGCCGCCTCCTCACCGACGCCGATCGCCGCCAGTGCGGCCATCAGCACCATCAAGAGCGCGGATGAGATCATCAAGCCGCCAGCGCCCGAGAAGGGGAGCCGCCTGATGGTGGTGCTCGCGATCACCGCGGGCGTCCTCGCGGTGGCCCTGGCCGGCGTCCTCATCCTCGCCATCACGACAGGGGTCTTCTGATGACGCTCGCCGACAGCTCCGTGGAGCTCGTACAGCTGGCCGCCGCGGCGGCCGACGCCAAGGGCGGGGAGGATCTCGTCGCGTTCGACGTGTCCGAGCCGCTTCCGCTGGTCGACGCCTTCCTCCTCGTGACGGGATCCAGCGAGCGCAACGTCGCCGCGATCGCCGACGAGGTGGAGGAGCGACTCCTGGAGGCAGGGGTGAAGCGGCTGCGCCGCGAGGGGCGCAGCGAGGCGCGGTGGATCCTGCTCGACTTCGGAGACCTGGTCGTGCACGTCTTCCACGAGGAGGAGCGGACGTTCTACGGACTGGAGCGGCTCTGGAAGGACTGCCCGATCGTGTCGATCCAGCTCCCCACCGCAGCCGCCACGGAGTGACCGGCGTTCGTGGCACCTCTCCGGATGTAGTAAACTGGTCGAGTTGCCGCGAGCGGTGACCAAGGGCCTGTGGCGCAGCTGGTAGCGCACCTGCATGGCATGCAGGGGGTCAGGGGTTCGAGTCCCCTCAGGTCCACAACAATCCCCGGTGATCCGGGGATTTTGTGTTTCTGCGCGCGAACGGACCGGCAGTCCGAGGTCGAAGAACCGGCTTTCCTGAGTGGTTGCTGTGCGTCGCGCGGGATCGGGAGTAGCGTCGGACGGACAGGCCCGCGCGTGACGCGGCGGGCGCCCTCCCTCACGGTTGGAGTCTCTCGGATGAAGTTCTTCCAACGGCTCGGCAGATCGATCATGCTGCCCGTCGCCGTCCTTCCGGTCGCCGCGATCCTGTCCGGCATCTCGTACTGGATCACCTCGGCCGCCGGCGCCAACGTCGTCTCGACGTTCCTCGGCGCTGCCGGCGGCGCGCTGCTGGACAACATGCCGCTGCTGTTCGCGGTCGGCATCTCGATCGGCATGGCGAACAAGACCGACGGCACGTCGGCCCTCGCCGGCCTCGTGTCCTGGCTCACCATCGTCACCCTCCTCAGCCCCGCGAAGGTCGCCGGCCTCCTGAGCATCGCCGACGAGGCCGATGTCGACCCCGCCTTCGGCCGCGTGCAGAACGTCTTCGTCGGCATCATCGCGGGCCTCATCGGAGCGTGGTGCTACAACCGCTTCAAGGACACCAAGCTCCCCGACGCCCTCTCGTTCTTCTCCGGACGCCGCTCGGTCGCGATCGTCACGGCCGGCGTCTCGCTGGTGGTCGCGCTCCTGCTGCTGTTCATCTGGCCGGTCGTCTACGGCGGCCTGGTCGCCTTCGGCGAGTGGATCGCGACGCTCGGACCGCTGGGCGCCGGCATCTACGGCTTCATGAACCGCCTGCTCATCCCCACCGGGCTGCATCACGCCCTGAACTCGGTCTTCTGGTTCGACGTGGCCGGCATCAACGACCTGGTCAATTTCCTGCAGAACACTCCCGAGGCGGAGTACGGCGTGACCGGACAGTACATGGCGGGCTTCTTCCCGATCATGATGTTCGGCCTCCCCGGAGCCGCGCTGGCGATGTACCTCACGGCCAAGACGACCCGCCGCAAGGTGACCTACGGCATCATGCTCTCCGCCGCGATCGCGTCGTTCTTCGTCGGCGTCACCGAGCCGCTGGAGTTCGCCTTCATGTTCGTGGCCCCGTGGCTGTACCTGATCCACGCGGTGTTCACCGGCATATCGGTCGGGCTCGCGGCGCTGCTGCCGACGCGCCTGGGCTTCGGCTTCTCGGGCGGCTTCATCGACATGGTGCTCCAGTGGACGAACCCCCTCGCCCAGAACCCCTGGATCCTCGTCGTCATGGGGATCGGATGGTTCTTCATCTACTTCTTCACGTTCTACTTCGTGATCAAGCGCTTCAACCTGAAGACGCCGGGCCGCGAGGACGACGTGGACGCGCAGGACGCGGACAACGTGGGCACCAGCCTCACGGGCTACCACGGCACCGCCGAGAAGTTCATCGCCGGCCTCGGCGGCAAGGACAACATCGTCGAGCTCGACAACTGCGCCACCCGCCTCCGGATGGAGATCGCGGACGTGTCGAAGGTCGACGAGCACGCCCTCAAGCGTGCCGGTGCCGCCGGCACGATGAAAGCGGGCGGTCATTCCGTGCAGGTCGTGTACGGCCTGAACGTCCAGTTCGTGAAGGACGCGATGGAGGACATCATCAACGACCGGCACATCGCCCTCGTGGATGCCCCGGCCGCCGACGCCGCGGGCAGCGGAACCACGACGACCGCCGCACCCGCCACCACGACGCTGCGACTCCGCCAGCCGGTCGCCGGGGCGGTCCTGCCGCTGTCGGAGGTGCCGGACGCCATGTTCGCGCAGGGGACGATGGGCCCGGGCGTCGCCGTGGATCCCACGGGGGACACGATCGTCGCTCCGGCCGACGGAACCGTCGCCTCGGTCTTCCCGACCGGGCACGCGATCGGTCTGGCGCTCGACGACGGCACCGAGCTGCTGATCCACGTCGGCATCGACACGGTCTCGCTCAAGGGCGAGGGGTTCACCACGCTCGTCGCCGCCGGCGACCGGGTGACCACGGGCACGCCGCTGCTGCGCTTCGACGCCGCCGGGATCCGGGCAGCGGGCCTCTCGGCGGTCACGCCGATCATCGTGCTCAACAACGAGAGCGCATCGATCGAGCTGACCTGACCTGACGCGGCCGACGAATCGGGGCGGGGGTGCTGCGGCGCTCCCGCCCCGATTCTCAGTCGGCGTGGGTGAGCGGCTCGATGAGCGACGGGTCGTTGTTGCGCACGTTGCCCACAGCGGCGCCGACCGGGTAGTGCACCATCGTCTCTGCCAGCAGCGGCGCCGCATCGATGGCGGCGTCGAGGACGTCCCCGACGTTCTCCGTCGTCGGGTCGAGCCAGGCGTCGGCGTGATCGGCGTCGAGGAACAGGGGCATCCGATCGTGGATGGAGCCCAGCTCGCCGACGGCGTCCCTCGTCATGATGGTGAAGCTCAGCAGCCATCGGGCGGGGTCGTCGTCGGCCTTCGACGGGTCCTTCCACCACTCGTACAGCCCCGCGAAGAGCATCGGCTCGTCATCGCCGGGCCGGATGAAGTGCGGGGTCTTCACGCCGTCGACCGTATGCCACTCGTAGTAGCCCGTCGCCGGGACGACCGCCCTGCGCTTGATCAGCGCCTGGCGGAACATCGGCTTGTCCTCGACCTCCTCGGCCCGCGCGTTGAACGCCCGCGGACCGATGGACGGGTCCTTCGCCCAGGCGGGGACCAATCCCCATCGAGCGCCTTCGAGGCGCCGCGTGGGCGGCTCGGTCTTCGCGGAGTCCAGCACGATCGCCGCCCGGTCGGTGGGCGCGACGTTGAAGGACGGCTCGGGGAGATCGTCTCCCACCACGTCGACGCGCAAGACGCCGACGAGCTCGGAACCGACGTTAGCCACCACGAACCGACCGCACATGCGCCCAGCCTAGGCCGACCCTGCGACAGCGGCGCGGTCGACGCGATCGCTCAGGCGTCGTCGACGATCCCCACGGCCGCGAGGCACTCGAGCAGCTCGGCGCCGTCCGGGCCCGTCACCCACGGCACGGTGGCCGCGGAGTGGTCGTCCACGGCCGTCCGCCCGCCGGCGAGCACCGCCTCGGCCGTCGACAGCTGCCGGATCGCGACCGCGCGCACCCGGTCGGGGAAATCGCTCGCGAAGGCGGTGTACAGCGCGTCGTCGTGCTGCCCGTCGTCGCCGATCAGCATCCAGCGCACATGCGGGAACTCGCCCGCCAGCCGCCGCAGGTTCTCGCTCTTGTGCGCCTGACCGCTGCGGAACCAGCGATCGTGGGTGGGCCCCCAGTCCGTCAGCAGGAGGGCACCGGGCGGGAACAGGTGCCGACGCATGAAGCGCACCAGGGTCGGCGCGACGTTCCACGCGCCGGTGGAGAGGTAGATCACCGGTGCTCCGGCGTTGTCGCGCACGAGGCGCTCGAGCAGCACCGCCATGCCCGGGACCGGCTGACGCGCGTGCTCGTCGAGGACGAACGAGTTCCACGCCGCGACGAAGGGACGCGGGAGCGCCGTCACCATCACCGTGTCGTCCACGTCGCACACGATGCCGAAATCGACATCGGCGCCGACGATGAACGCACGGGTCTCGATCGGCTCGCCGCCTTCGACCGACATGGTGAACGTCTGCCACCCCGACGCCAGCCTCGCCGGCAGGACGGTGTCCACGACGCCGCCCCGGTCGGCGACGACCTCGTGGGAGACGCCGTCGATGGTCACGGTGACCTGCGCGTAGCCGACCGGGACCGAGGCGAAGCTCCGCCACCCGCGCACGCTGGCGTACTCGCCGCCGCGCCGGGGCTTGAGCGGGGGGACGATGAGGACCCGTCCGAGCACGCGGACCCAGTCCGCTCCGCCGTACCCCGGGTAGGCGGCCACGGTGGGCTTCTGACCCCGTGCGCGCGCGCGTCGCTCGCGCCACGAGTGGAATCGGTACTCGAGCCGGGCCAGCCAGAGGACTTTCGGCCGAGGGGAGGGAGCGGCAGCCATCACTTCAGTCTGTCACGCCGTCCGCCGGGGAGTCGGAAGCCTGCTCGTCGTCCAGGCGCAGGTGACGCGCCTCACGCGCGACGATGACCCGCTTGGCGAGGTACACCAGGCCGACGAAGAGCACGATGGCGCCGACGAACAGATACCCCGCGTAGTGCAGCCGGTCGGCGAGCTCCCGGTAGGTGCCCGCGGCCGCCGCGGCGACCGAGACGTAGAGGATCGACCACACCGCGCACGCCGGCGCGGTCCACGCCAGGAACCTGCGGTAGGCGAAGCCGCTCATCCCCACTGTGAGGGGCACGAGGGAGTGGAGGACGGGCAGGAAGCGGGAGATGAAGATCGCGGGTCCGCCGCGGCGGCGGAGGTAGAGCTCGGCGCGCGTCCAGTTGTCCTCGCCGAGGCGCATGCCCAGCCGGGAGAAGCGGATGCGCGGCCCCAGCCAGCGGCCGAGCCAGAACCCGATGCTCTCGCCCACGAGGGCACCCAGGATCACGACCACGATGAGGGCGGCCGCTTCCCACGGCGACGCCACAGCCGTTCCCGCGACGATGACGACGGTGTCCCCGGGCACGACGAGGCCGATCAGCACGCTGGTCTCCAGCATGATCGCCACGCCGGCCAGGATCGTCCTCACGACGGGGTCGACGCTCTGCACGGCGTCGAGCAGCCATGTGAGGAACTCGTTCACCGTCCCAGCCTACGGCGCGCGCGGCGTCTAGCCTGAGAACGTGCCGACCGATCTCCGCGCCCGCGAGCTCCCCGGATGGGTCGATCCGGCAGAGCTCTACCTGTCCGGTCCGGCTGCCGCCGAGTACAGCTTCTGGCTCGACGCGGGCCCCGACGCGACGGACGGCTGGAGCTGGGTCGGCGCCGGGCGTCCGGCGGAGGAGGCGCCCCGCGAGCAGGAGTGCGCCGCATCGCCGCGCGACGACGCCGCAGGACCCTTCTCCGGCGGATGGGTGGGCTGGATGGACTACGACGCCGCCTCCCACTCCGCACTCAGCGCGGCCCTTCCCGGAGCTGCCCGCACCGGCCGGGTCCGCGCCGACCGGGGCCTGTGGGCCGACCGGTTCGTCGCGCTCGACCACCGCGCGCGCCGCGCCTGGGCGTGGGCCCCTGCGGACGATCTCGACGCGTTCGCCGCCGAGGTCGCGACCTGGCGCGGAGCACGCGACGAACCGGCGGCGGCCACGCCCGTCGACATCGCGGCACGGCACACCCCCGACGCGTACGCCGCCCTCATCGAGCGCTGCCGCGAGGCGATCCGCGAGGGCGACGCCTACCAGCTGTGCCTCACGACGCGGTTCGAGACGACGGCCTCCGTCGATCCCGTCGCCGCCTTCCTGCGCTTGCGGCGCGCGACGCCCGCGCACCACGGGGCGCTCATCCGCGTAGGCGACCACGCGCTGGCCAGCGCGAGTCCGGAGCGGTTCCTCGAGGTCGCGGACGGCGTCGTCCGCACGCGCCCCATCAAGGGCACCCGCCCCCGCGGCGCCGACGCGTCCTCCGACGAGGCCCTCGCCCGGGAGCTCGCGGACAGCGTCAAGGAGCGGGCCGAGAACGTCATGATCGTCGACCTCATGCGCAACGACCTCCAGCGGGTGTGCCTCCCCGGCTCGGTGGCCGTCGAGCGGCTGCTGGAGGTGGAGTCCTACGCCGCGGTGCACCAGCTCGTCAGCACCGTCGCCGGCCGGCTTCGCCCGGGTACGCGCGTCGGAGACGTGCTCGAGGCCGCCTTTCCCGCCGGGAGCATGACCGGCGCGCCGAAGCTGTCGGCGATGACGATCCTGCGTCGCCTCGAGGGCGGGCCGCGCGGAGCGTTCGCGGGATGCTTCGGCTGGATCGGCGCCGACGGCCGCGCCGACCTCGCCATGGTGATCCGCTCCGTCGTCTTCCATCCCGACGGCGCCTACGTCGGTGCCGGCGGCGGCATCACCTGGCGGTCCGACGCCGCCGCGGAGGTGGCGGAGGTCGGGGTGAAGGCGCGGGGGCCGCTGTCGGCACTCGGGGGAGCGCTCCCGCCCGGCTGGTGACCGGGCCCGTCCGCTAATCTGGAGGGACGCCTTCGCGCGTTCCCGAATTTCCACGATTGGTGCTCCGTGTCCTCGACGTCCTCCTCTGCCGCCCACGCCCCTACGGAGGGAAGCGGCTTCGACCCGTACGAGATCCAGACGAAGTGGCAGCGTCGCTGGAAGGAAGCCGATCCGTTCCGCGCCGGCGGCGACGAGGACACCCGGCCGCGCAAGTACGTGCTCGGCATGTTCCCGTACCCGTCCGGCGACATGCACATGGGGCACGCGGAGAACTACGCCTACGTCGACTCGGTCGCGCGCTTCTGGCGCCACCGCGGCTACAACGTGCTCAACCCGATCGGGTGGGACTCGTTCGGCCTCCCCGCCGAGAACGCCGCCATCCAGCGCGGCGCGGATCCGCGCGAGTGGACGTACTCCAACATCGCGCAGCAGAAGGCGAGCCTGCAGCAGTTCGGGACCTCCTACGACTGGAGCCGCGTCCTGCACACGAGCGACCCGGAGTACTACGGCTGGAACCAGTGGCTGTTCCAGCAGATGTTCGAGCGGGGCCTGGCCTACCGCAAGGAGAGCCCGGTCAACTGGTGCCCGAACGATCAGACCGTGCTCGCCAACGAGCAGGTCGTCGACGGGCGCTGCGAGCGGTGCGGCCACGAGGTCGTCAAGAAGAAGCTCACGCAGTGGTACTTCAAGATCACCGACTACGCCGACCGCCTGCTCGACGACCTGAACCAGCTCGAGGGGTTCTGGCCCTCCAAGGTCATCCGCATGCAGCGCAACTGGATCGGCCGCTCCGTGGGTGCGGACATCGAGTTCGAGATCGAGGGGCGCGCCGAGAAGGTGACCGTCTTCTCGACGCGACCCGACACGCTCCACGGGGCCACGTTCTTCGTCGTCGCGCCCGAGAGCGATCTGGCGGCCGAGCTCGCCGCCGGCGCCTCCGCCGAGGTGCGCATGCGCTTCCAGGACTACCTGGAGCAGGTCGGCAAGTCGAGCGAGATCGAGCGGCAGTCGACGGACCGTCCCAAGACGGGCGTGTTCCTCGACCGCTTCGCGATCAACCCGATCAACGGCGAGCGGCTGCCCATCTGGGCCGCCGACTACGTGCTGGCCGACTACGGTCACGGCGCGGTCATGGCCGTGCCCGCTCACGACCAGCGCGACCTGGACTTCGCCCGCGCGTTCGACCTGCCCGTCAAGGTCGTCGTCGACACCACCGCACCGGTCACCGGCGCGATCACGGTGATCGAGGTCGACGAGGACGGGGTGCCGATCGATCCCGAGGGCGACGCGCTGTCCGAGCTGGACCCCGCCGTCACCGGCACCGCGCTCACCGGCGACGGCCGGATGATCAACTCCGGCTCGCTCAACGGGCTGAGCAAGCGCAACGCGATCGCCCGGATGATCGAGGAGCTCGAGGCGCTCGGTGCCGGCCGCGCGTCGAAGTCGTACCGCCTGCGCGACTGGCTGATCTCGCGCCAGCGGTTCTGGGGCACGCCGATCCCGATGATCCACACGGCCGACGGTCGCATCGTCCCGGTTCCCGCGGATCAGCTGCCGCTGACGCTGCCCGACGCCCACGGACTCGACCTGGCGCCCAAGGGCACCTCGCCCCTCGGCGGTGCGACCGACTGGATCGAGACGGTCGACCCCGCCACCGGCGAGCCCGCGCTGCGAGACGCCGACACGATGGACACCTTCGTCGACAGCTCGTGGTACTTCCTCCGCTTCCTGGCGCCGGGAGATGCCACCCAGGCGTTCTCCTCGCGCGAGGCGAACAAGTGGGCGCCGGTCGACTCGTACATCGGCGGCGTCGAGCACGCGATCCTCCACCTGCTGTACGCGCGCTTCATCACGAAGGTGCTCTTCGACATGGGGCTGATCGAGTTCACCGAGCCGTTCACGTCGCTCATCAACCAGGGCATGGTGCTGCTGGACGGTTCGAAGATGTCCAAGAGCAAGGGCAATCTCGTGGAGTTCGCCTCCAGCATGGTGGACCCCGGTGCCGACGCCGTCCGCGTCGCGATCGCGTTCGCGGGTCCCGTGGAGGACGACATCAACTGGGAGGACGTGTCGACCACCGGCGCCCAGAAGTTCCTCGCTCGCGCCTGGCGCGTGGCGAAGGACGTCACGAGCAGCCCCGACGTCGTGTGGGCCGAGGGCGACGTCGCGCTGCGGCGCGTCACTCACCGCCTGCTGGCCGATGCACCCGGACTGGTCGAGCAGACGAAGTTCAACGTCGTCGTCGCGCGGCTCATGGAGCTCGTCAACGCCACCCGGAAGACCATCGACACCGGAGCCGGTGCCGGCGACCCTGCCGTCCGCGAGGCGGCCGAGGCCACGGCGATGATCCTGGACCTCTTCGCCCCGCACACCGCGGAGGAGATGTGGGAGATCCTCGGCTACGAGCCCTTCGTCGGGCTCGTGCCGTGGCGCCAGGCCGACCCGACGCTCCTCGTGGAGGACTCGGTCACGGCGGTCGTCCAGATCGACGGCAAGGTCCGGGGCACGCTGACGGTGCCCGCTCGGATCTCCGCCGACGAACTGGAGGCGCTCGCCCGCGCGGACGAGAAGGTGCAGCGGTCGCTGGCGGGTCGCGAGGTCGTGCGTGCCGTGGTGCGGGCCCCGAAGGTCGTGAGCTTCACCACGGCGTAGGCGAGGCCGCGCGCGGCCGCCCGACGCGGACGATACGGTGTGGGTGAGCCCGTCACCGCAGGGAGGCAACCCGTGTCCACGTCCGCAGCCGAACGCCGTCCGCCTCTGCCGCAGCCGATCGTCTGGCTCTACGTGATCGCGATCCTCGTATCGGTGCTCGCGGTGGGAGCGGGCGTGCTCGTGGCGCTGGCGAGTGCCGCATTCCCGCTGACCACGCTGGCTCCGCTGGTCGGTGCGGCGATCGGCGCCTACGTGCCCGCTCTGCTCGGCCATGGCATCGTGATCGCCGTGCACGACGCGGCGCTCGGCCGACGGCGCTGAGCGTCCGCCGCTTCCTCCCCGCCGGCGAGGCGTCGCCCCGTCTCCACCGATCCCGGCGGCGCCGCCCACACGGGAGGCACCGGCTCCCACGCTGAAGGTGTGACTTCAGCGCCCGCCCGCCGCCCTCGACTGGCGCCCGCCGCGGCGATCGTCCTGGTCGTCTGCGCGGTCGCGCTCACCGTCGTGATCGGCATGGTGCGGTCTGCCGCCTCGTCGGTCGAGCAGGTGCAGCGCCCCGCCGACGTGAGCGTGACGCCGGCCGCGACTGCTCCGGCGGAGGTGTACGTCCACGTGTTCGGCGCCGTGGCCAACCCCGGTCTCTACCGGCTGGACGCTGGGGCCCGGGTGGTCGACGTCATCGCCGCGGCCGGCGGCTTCGCCGACGAGGCCGACCCCGCCGGCGTCAACCTGGCCCGACCTGTCGCCGACGGGGAGCAGCTCCAGGTCACTCGGCTCGGCGAGGAGCCGGTCGCGGCGAGCACGGCGGGCGGAACCGGAGCGGCCGGGGGAGCGGTGAACCTCAACACGGCCGATCAGGACGCTCTCGACACCCTCCCGCGCATCGGACCGGCCCTCGCCGCGCGCATCATCCAGTGGCGGGAGCAGAACGGCTCCTTCACCTCTGTCGAAGACCTGCTGGCCGTACCCGGCATCGGCGACAAGATGCTCGCCGCCTTGCGGGACCTGGTGACGGTGTGAGCACCAGACGCGCGCGCCGCCGCGATCTCCGGCTCGTGCCCGTGGCCGCCTGCGTGTGGCTGGCGGCCGCCGTCACGGTCATGCACCCGCACGGGGCCTGGGGGGCGGCGGTCGGCCTGATCGCCGGAGCACTGTGCCTGCTCACGGTGGCCGCGTGTCCGTGGAGCCCGGCGATCATCGGCGTCCTGGCTGTCGGAGCGGCGTTCGGCGGGACCGCCGCAGCGCACGTCGCCCTCGCCGAGCCTGCCCGCAGTGCCGTGCTCGGCCTGCCTCTCGACGGGGGCAGATCGTTCGCGCTCGACGCGGTCGTCGTCGGGAAGGTCGAGCGCGGCATGTCCGGCTGGAGCTTCGACGCCGTCGCCGAGCGCGTGCGCGTGGGGCCTGCCGAGCACTCCGCATCGGCGCCGGTGAGCATCCGCATCCCCGAAGCCGCCGCGGTGGCGGCACTCGACCTCGGCGCGCTGGTGACGGTGCGCGGCACGGCGTTCGCCGCGGATGCGGGAGCGCGCGAGGTGATCGTCGTCGACGCCCGCGACATCGTCGTGCGGGCTCCGGCCACCGGGGTGCTCGCGACCGCCTCCGACCTGCGCCGAGGTCTGCAGCGGACGGTCGAGGGATTGCCGTCACCGGGGGCCGGACTGATCGCCGGACTGTCCGTCGGCGACACCTCGGCCGTGGAACCCGCGCTCGACCAGGCGATGAAGGCGTCGTCGCTGTCGCACCTGACGGCGGTGTCCGGTGCCAACTGCGCTCTCGTGGTGGGCGCCGCCTTCGGACTCGCCGCGCTCCTCGGAGCACCTCGCGCTGCCCGCGTGTGCGCGGGTGCCGCCGCGCTCGTCGGCTTCGTCATCCTGGTCTCTCCGGAGCCGAGCGTCGTACGGGCAGGCGCGATGGCGATCGTCGCCATGACAGCGCTCCTCCTCGGACGCGTCGGCGCGGGACTCTCGGTGCTCTGCGTCTCGGTGATCGTGCTGGTCGTCGTCGACCCGTGGCTGTCGCTCTCGCTGGCGTTCGCGCTCTCGGCCGCCGCGACGGCGGCGCTGCTCCTGCTCGCGGGTCCGCTTGCCGAGGGGATGGCCCGATGGCTGCCCGAGCCGATGGCGCTCATGGTCGCCGTGCCCCTCTCCGCCCAGCTCGTGTGCGGTCCCCTCCTCGTCGTCATCGAGCCGACGGTGCCGGTGTACGGGGTGCTCGCCAACCTCGTTGCGGCGCCCGCGGCGGCGCCCGCCACCCTCGTCGGACTCCTCGCGTGCCTGCTCGGCGGCCTTCCGGTGCTCGCCCACGGGCTGGCGGTCCTGGCCTGGGTGCCGGCCGCCTGGATCGCAGGCACCGCCGGCACCGTCGCAGCACTCCCCGCGGGCGGGCTGGCCTGGCTCGAAGGTCTGCCGGGCGTCCTCGCTCTGGCCATCGTCGGCGCCGCCGTCGCGATCCTCGTCCTTCCTCCCGACGGCGTGATCCCCGCAGCGCGGCGCGGCGCGGCGATCGCGCTCGCGATCGCCGGCGCGGCCGTACTCGCCGCCGGCCCCCTGTCGGCCTGGCTGACACGCGTGCAGACCCCGGCGGAGTGGTCGGTCGCCGCCTGCGACGTCGGGCAGGGCGACGCGGTGCTCGTGCGCTCCGCGGGGCGCACAGCGCTCATCGACACCGGTCCCGATCCGGCCGCGCTCACCCGCTGTCTCGATCGGTTCGGCGTCGCCCACATCGATCTGCTGGTGCTCACGCATTTCGACCTCGACCACCGCGGCGGCGTCGCGGCCGCGGTCGGAAGAGTCGGCACCGTCCTGCACGGCCCGACCGGCGACGAGGAGAGCCGCAGCACCGTGGACCGGCTGGTCGCCGGGGGAGCGCGCGCCGAGCCCGCCGCCGCCGGGATGGGCGGACGGCTCGGCGCGGCGACGTGGCGCGTGCTGTGGCCGACCCCGGCGCACGTCCATGCCGCCGAGGGCAACGATGCGAGCGTGGTCGTGGAGGTGGACGGGGGAGAGGTGCCGCGGACGATCCTCCTCGGCGACCTTTCCGCGGCGCCGCAGGTCGCCGTGACCGCACGGGTCCGCGGCCCGTACGAGGTCGTGAAGGTGGCCCACCACGGCAGCGCCGACCAGCACCCGGACCTCTACGAGCGCCTCCGCCCCGCGCTGGCTCTTCTCACCGTGGGCGAGAACTCGTACGGGCACCCGCGCGCCGAGACGATCCGGCTCCTCACCGGTACCGGAGCCGTCGTCGCGAGGACCGATCGATCCGGGGCGATCGCGGTCTGGAGCGATGCCGCCGGACTCCACGTCTGGCGGGAGCGCGACGTCGGTGCCGCTCGGTAGGCTGGGGAAATGGCGACCACGCGCAAACCCACCCGTGCCGCGTCGGCCATTCCGCAGCTGTCGTGGCGTGCCCCGCAGCCGGCGCCGATCGTCCTCGTGTCGGGCCCCGAAGAGGTCTGCGCCGAACGCGCGATCGCCGGCGTCCGCGACTTCCTCCGCGCCGAGGACCCCAGTCTCGAGGTCTCCGACCTCCGCGCCGACGACTACGTGTCGGGCAGCCTGCTGGGCCTCACCTCGCCATCCCTGTTCGGCGAGCCGCGCCTGGTGCGGGTCGCCGGGGTCGAGAAGTGCTCCGACACCTTCCTCAGCGAGGCGCTCGCCTACCTCGACGCGCCGCAGGAGGGCGCGACCGTCATCCTCCGCCACACCGGCGCCAGCGTCCGCGGCAAGAAGCTTCTCGACGCCGTGCGGGCCGGAACCGGCGGCGGGGTCGAGATCGCCTGCGCCGCGGTCAAGCGCGACTCCGACAGGTTCGACTTCGCAGCGGGAGAGTTCCAGGCCGCGCGCAAGCGCATCGCACCGGCCGCGCTGCGCGCACTCGTCAGCGCCTTCGCCGACGACCTCACCGAACTCGCTGCCGCCTGCCAGCAGCTCATCGCCGACGTCCCGGGTGACGTCGGCGTGGAGACAGTGGAGCGCTACTACGGCGGCCGCGTGGAGACGTCCGCATTCGCTGTGGCCGACACGGCGATCGCCGGTCGTTACGGCGACGCGCTCGTCGCGCTGCGCCACGCGCTGGCCAGCGGCGCCGATCCCGTGCCGCTCGTGGCCGCGATCGCCTCGAAGCTGCGCACCATGGCGCGCGTCGCGGGATCCCGCGAGCCCGCGGGCGCACTCGCCTCCCGGCTCGGCATGAAGGACTGGCAGGTCGACCGCGCCCGGCGCGACCTGACCGGCTGGAACGAGGCGTCGCTGGGCACGGCCATCCAGGCCGCCGCACGCGCCGACGCGGAGGTCAAAGGCGCCTCCCGCGACCCGGTGTTCGCTGTCGAGCGGCTCGTGACCGTCATCGCCACGCGCGCTCCCTACGGCGGCTGACCGCCGCGCCCGGACGCGGCGGCGCAACGACGAAGGCCCGCCCCACACGGGGACGGGCCTTCATCAGACGCGGTGCGCTCAGAGAGCGGCGACCTGCTTCGCGATGGCCGACTTGCGGTTCGCGGCCTGGTTCTCGTGGATGACGCCCTTGCTCACGGCCTTGTCGAGCTTCTTGGTCGCCGTCGCGAGCGCCTTCTCGGCAGCGGCCTTGTCGCCGGCGGCGATGGCCTCGCGGGTGCGACGCACCTCGGTCTTGAGCTGGCTCTTGACGGCCTTGTTGCGCTCGCGCGCCTTCTCGTTGGTCTTGTTGCGCTTGATCTGCGACTTGATGTTCGCCACGTTCGAGGCTCTTTCGTTTCGGAGTTTTCGTTGGATCTGCCGGGTGACAAGAGAGGGCTGTCGCACGGCGGTCGTGTGAGGGAGAAGCCCACACGCAAGCCAAAAGCCGAGTCTACCAGGTTTCCGTCCCGCGCCCATGTCGGGGCCACGCGTCGTGACGGTGCTTGTTCCCGCCGGTGCGGCATGATCGTGCTACCGCACCACGCCGGCCGCAGACCCGCCGAAGGAGATGCCATGCCCGAAGGAGATGCCGTGCCCTCCGATCCTCGCATGACCGTCCCCCCGCGGGTCACGCCGTCCCCGCAGGGCCTCTCGGAGCTCGGCCGGTCCTTCCGGTGGTCGGTCGCGACCGCGGCGTTCCAGATCGAGGGGGCGCGGGCAGCGGGACACGCCGGACGCAGCATCTGGGACGACTACGTGGAGACGCCCGGTGCGATCATCGACGGCAGCACCGCCGAGCCGGGTCCCGACAGCTGGCACCGGTGGCGCGAGGACGTCTCCCTGCTCGCCGAGCTCGGCGTCGACCGCTACCGCTTCTCCGTATCGTGGGCGCGGGTCCAGCCCGAGGGCCTCGGACCCGGCGACGCCAAGGCCCTCGACCGGTACCGGCGCATCGTCGACGACCTCTGCGCCGCAGGCGTCGTGCCCTTCGTCACGCTGTACCACTGGGAGCTCCCGTCGCAGCTGGAGCGCGGCGGGGGATGGCTGGCCCGCGACACGGCCTTCCGGTTCGCCGACTACGTCCGGCTCGTCGTCGACGCTCTCGGCGACCGCGTCCGCAGCTGGTACACGATCAACGAGCCCGTCTCCACGACACTGCAGGGCTATGCGATCGGCGAGCTCGCCCCGGGTCGGCGCCTCCTCTTCGACGCGCCGCCGACGGGGCACCACCAGCTCCTCGCCCACGGCCTGGCGCAGGCGGTGATCCGGGAGTCCGGCGCGGGCGAAGTCGGAATCGTCAACAACCACACGACGGTCGTTCCCGCCTCCGATCGCCCCGCGGACCGAGCGGCCGCCGCCGCGTACGATCTGCTGCACAATCGGCTCTTCGCCGACCCGCTGCTGACGGGGGCCTACCCCGACGGCGCGTCCTTCGGGCTTCCCGACCAGCCGGTGGCGGACGGCGATCTGGCCCTGATCAGCGCTCCGAGCGACTTCTACGGCGTCAACTACTACAACCCGACGCGGGTCGGCGCGGCCGCCGCCGGCGCGGCCGTCCCGTTCGAGCTCCTCCCGGCGGACGACGCCCCGGTCACCGGCTTCGGGTGGCCGATCGTGCCCGCGGCGCTCACGACGCTCCTCCTCGCTCTCTCCGAGCGTTACGGGACGGCCCTTCCTCCGCTCGTCATCGGCGAGAACGGCGCCTCCTTCCCCGAGCCGGACACCGTCACCGGGCCGATCGACGACGGCCCGAGGATCGACTATCTGTCCCAGCACATCTCCGCCGTCGCAGCGGCAGTGCGCGCCGGTGCGGACGTGCGGGAGTACACGGTCTGGTCGCTCCTGGACAACTTCGAATGGGCGCACGGCTTCACCCAGCGGTTCGGACTCGTCCACGTGGACCATCGCACGTCGACGCGGACGCCGAAGGTCTCGTTCGGCTGGTACCGCGATCTGATCGCGCAGGCCCGCGCATGACGGCGCCGCAGCGCCGCGTGGGCGTCAGCTGGTTCCTCCTGTTCACACTCGCCTGGCTGGCGCTGTGGACGGTGCAGCTCACCCCGCTGCAGCTGCTGATCCCGCTACAGCTCGACACCCCCGATGACGCCGACGGCTGGATCTCGGGCGTCGTGTGGTCGGGACTCGTGCTCGCGGTGGGCGGAGTCGCCGGCGTCATCGCCGGTCCCGTGGCCGGAGGCCTGTCCGACCGCACCCGCGGCTCGCGGGGCCGCCGTCGCCCCTGGGCACTGGCCGGCATCGTGGTGGCCGCCGTCTCGCTCGCGGCGCTGTCCGTGGCGGAGGGTCCGTGGGCGGTCGGCGTCGCGTGGGTCGGCGTGTCGGTGGGCACGGCGGTGGCGGCGTCGGCGTTCACGGCGCTGATCGCGGATCAGCTGACGACCCAGCGCGGCGCCGCCTCAGCGGCCGTCGCCTCCTCGCAGGCGGTGGGCATCGTGCTCGGCGTGGGCGCCGTGGTCCTGCTGGGCCTCGGCACCGTCGGCGGCTATCTCGCCCTCGCGGGCTTCCTGCTCGTCGCCGGCGTCGCCGCCGCACTGATGCTCCCCGACCCACCCTCTCCGGCGGCGTCGCGCGCAGCCCGCGCCGCGCGCAGTCTCGCCGATCGCACTGCGGCGCTGCGCGACCACGACTTCGCCTGGCTGCTGGTGGGCCGCCTGGTCGTCAACATCGGCAACGCCCTCGGCACCGGCCTGCTCCTGTTCTTCCTGCTGTACGGGCTGGGTCGCGACGCCACGACCGCCGAGGACGAGCTCCTCCTGCTCATCGTCGTCTACACCGTCTTCGTCGTGGCGGCGTCGGTGCTGGCCGGTCGGCTGTCGGACCGCAGCGGACGCCGCGTCGGGCTCATCGTGGCCGCTGCGTCCGTGCAGGCGGCCGCGTCCCTGCTCCTTGCCCTGCTGCCCTCGCTGGAGACCGCGCTGGTGTCGGCGGCCCTGTTGGGCATCGGGTACGGCGCCTACATGTCGGTCGGACTGGCGCTGGCGACCGATCTGCTGCCGTTCCCGGAGGACCATGCCCGCGATCTCGGGTTCGTGAACGTCTCCGCGAGCCTCGGACAGCTGCTCGGGCCGCTGGTCGGAGCGGGTCTCGTCGCCGCCGCCGGCGACTTCTGGCTCCTCTTCGCTGCGGGCGCCGTGTTCTCCGCGGCCGGAGGACTGGCCACCCTCGCGATCCGCAGGCGGACGCCGTCAGCGAGCTGACTGCTCGACGGTGGCCACGGCGAGGTCGAGCAGCGCGTTGAACACCGCCGGTCGCATCGCCGTCACGAGGTGACTCGTCCGCGGGACGACGATCAGCTCCGCGCCCGGCACCTGCGACGAGAAGAGGCGCTCGTTGGCGCGCAGCTGGTCGTACTGCCCGTTGATGAACCACGTGGGCACATCGATCCGCCGGAGCGCGGCGAGCAGATCGAGCACCGACAGGCTGCGCAGCGCGACATCCTGCGCGTCGTAGGCGTACCCGCCCGCTCCGAAGTCCTGCCGGGTCTCGAGGGGGAGCGTGCGGTCGAGCACCCAGTCCGCGATGCCCTGGCCGCGGCGCGGCAGCCGGTCGAAGCCCCGGGCCAGTGCGCGGTAGGTCGCAAGGCCCACCCCGCGCGGCACGGCGGTGCAGGAGGCGGCGATGAACGCGTCGATCGGCGGGCGCGCCTGAGCCCCCGCGTAGGCGATCGACAGGAGACCCCCCATGGAGTGACCCACCAGCACCACGGGACCGCGCTCAGCGGCTGCGTGCACGGCGCGGTCGATCGTCGCGAAGGCCCCGTCGAGGGAGAACACCTCGGACATGCGCGTGCCGTGGCCCGGGAGGTCGACAGCGTGCGCCTCCACGCCGCGCGCCTCGAGATGGGCGACCTGCGAACGCCACATGGTCGCCGACGTGCGGATGCCGTGGACCATCACCACCTGGGTCGCCATGTGATCAGCCTATGAGAAGGGGCCCGCGACTCCTGGTCGCGGGCCCCTCGTTCAGGACACTCGGAGCAGCCTCAGAACACGACGCGCACGCGCACGGCGTTGCTGGTCGATCCGCTCGAGACGGTCGGGTCCTTCGGCACGAACACCGCGGTGTAGTGGTGCGTGCCGCGCGAGAGCTTGCCCAGGGTGAAGGCGGCGAGACCCCGTCGCACCGGGACCGTCGCGACCACAGTCGAGCCCTCGCGGAACTCCACGACGCCCTCGGGCGTGCCCTCGGCCTGGTCGACGGCGGCGATCAGCGTGGAGGGGAGCAGCCGGTTGAGGTGCACCGGCAGCAGCGCCACCAGCCGCGTGGTCGTGGCCTGCGGCTGGCTGGCCGCCTCCACCTCGATGGTGACCTGGACGACGGTGCCGGACGCCGGCGCCGTCAGCGTGAGCACCGCCGGGCCCGAGGGCAGATCGGCCGGAAGCTCGGCCGACACCGTGGCCGCGCCGCCGGTCACGACCGCCTCACCCAGCGAGGCGTCTCCCAGCGCGATCTCCAGCGACGTGTTCTCGGGGGCGCCGCGGCTGGTCATGTTCAGCCCGCTCACCTGGAAGGACACGCTCTCGCCGGCGGTTGCGGTCTCGGGCACGCCCGTCACCTGCACCGCCTGCTTGGCGAAGCTCGGCGACAGCGGCGAGCCGTCGGCGATGTAGTCCATCCAGGCCTCGTAGTCGAGCAGGCCGGTGTCGACGTAGTCCTCACCCTCGGTGAACACGCGGAAGTTGTCGCCTCCGGTGGCGAGGAAGGAGAACGTGCCGACCCGGTACTCGGCCGCCGGGTCGAGGGGCTGCCCGTCGACGGTGACCGACGTGATCCGCGAACCCGCCGGCGCCGAGGCGTCGTACGTGTACGAGACGTTGTCCGACAGTCCGAGCTGCAGGTACGGCCGCTGCGGCACGGTGCCGTCGGGGTTCGTCTGCCACTGCTGCTCGAGCATCGTCGTGAACTGCTCACCGGTCAGCGTCACGAGGGCCAGCGTGTTGTTGAACGGCAGGACCGCGTTCGCCTGCGAGAACGAGATCGTCCCGTCGGGCAGTCCCGCGACCGCTGTTGCTCCGAACTCCGCCTGCGTGTCCCACAGCTCCGCCCGCAGGCCGCCGGGGTTGGTGACACCGATCTGAGCACCCTGGGGGAGAGCGGACAGCGTGTCTCGGAGCATCGTGGCGACGGTGTTGCCCAGCGCCGATTCCGAGGCCCGGTCGTCGCGCGTTCCGCCCGTCCACACTCCGTCGACGAAGGACCCGCCCGCGAAGGCGGTGGTGATGTCGGCCGAGACCTCGCCGATCGCGGTGTTCCCGATCTCGGCGGCGGCGGCGAGGGCCGCCTTCACGATCGCGTCGACCTCGGCCACCCGCGGGTACGTCGCGATGAGCTCGGCGGCCGGCGTCGACGTGCGCGGCACGAGACGCTCGGTGTGGGCCGTGACGGCGCCGTCGGCGTCGATCGACAGCACGATCTCCCCGATGTTCCCGCCGTAGGAGCCGGTCTGCACCACCGGTCGCGTGCGGTCGGTGCCGGGGATCGGCGCGGACCACGAGTACTCCTTGTGGGTGTGACCCGTGAAGATCGCGTCGACCTCCGCCGCGGTGTCGTTCACGAGCGCCGCGAAGGGACCGCCGGCGGCGAGCTCCTCCTCGAGCGTGGCGCCGTCGGGCGTCCCCGCCCCGGCACCCTCGTGGTAGAGCGCGACGAGCACGTCGGCCTCGCCGTTGGCCGCGTCGCCGTCGCTCAGCTGCGCGGCGACGCGGTTGACCGCTTCGACCGGGTCGCCGAACTCCAGATCGGCGATGCCCGCCGGCGACACCAGCGAGGGCGTCTCCTCCGTCACCGCGCCGATGACGCCGACCGTGAGGCCATCGGCCTCGAGCAGCGCGTACTCCGGCAGCGCCGGCGTGGTGGTGCCGGCGAGGTAGACGTTCGCACCGAGCTGGGGATAGTCGGACGCATCGGTCACCCGACCCGAGAGGTCGGCCCAGCCGCGATCGAACTCGTGGTTGCCGACCGCGGTGGCCTGCAGGTCCAGAGCGTTCAGGACGTCGATCGTGGGCTGGTCCTGCGCGACCGACGAGGCGAACAGCGAGGCGCCGATGTTGTCGCCCGCCGACAGGAACACGGTCGGGCCGGAGGCCGCGTCGCGCAGCTGCTCCACGGTGCCGGCGAAGGCGACGGTGTTGGCGTCGATCCGGCCGTGGAAGTCGTTGATCCCCAGGAGGGTGAGCTCGACGGGGGCCGCCTCGGCGTCCAGCCCCACGAGCACCGGGTCGTGGTCGCTCGAGCGGAACACGTCATCGGCGTAGAACTCGGTGCCGTGGGAGCGGAAGCGGCTGTACTCCAGCGCGACCGACTCTCCCGAGTTGATGTTCCAGATGTCGGCACCGGAGGCACGTCCGAGTGCCGCCTCGTTCAGGAGGACGTGGTCCAGCGAGCCGGACAGGCCTGAGAAGCTGTACGACGACGTCGCGACGTCGAAGTGCTGCTCGGCATCGGTGTAGCCGGCGTCGTAGAGCACCTGCAGCGGGTCCTCCTGCCCGTACGAGTTGAAGTCGCCCGCGAGCGCGACGGCCTCCACATCTCCCTGGATCTCCTCGATCCAGTCCCGCAGAGCGGTCGCCTGGCGGACGCGGGACTCGTTCGAGGAGCCCTGTCCGTCACCCGCGTCGACGTCACCGGGCCAGGGACCGGCGGAGCCCTTCGACTTGAAGTGGTTCACCACGAACAGGAACTCGGCGCCGCCGTCGACGGGAGCGAACACCTGGCCGATCGGCTCACGTGCGTTGCCGAAGGCCTCGCCGTCCGCGCTCTGGTCGCCCAGCGCCCGTGCCGCGCCCGAGGGGGTGACGGCTGCCGGCTGGTAGATGATCGCGTTGGTGATGACGTCCTGCTCAGAGGCGGGCGGGAGCTCGTCGGACGAGCCGACGAAGGCCCAGCGCTCCTCGCCCGCCGCGTCGTTCAGCGCGTCGACGAGGGTCGACGTCGCCTCGTCGGTCGCTTCGCCCAGTGCGGCGGAGTTCTCGATCTCCATGAGACCCACCACGTCGGCGTCGAGCGTGTTGATCGCGGCCACGAGCTTCGCCTGCTGGCGGGCGAGGTCGGCGGCATCCCACGCACCGCGCTGGTCGCATCCGTCGCGGACGGTCACCCCGTCGCCGAACCGGTCGGTGTAGGCGACGCACGAGGCGGAATCGGTGCCCAGCGTGGTGAAGTAGTTCAGCACGTTGAAGGACGCGATGGACAGGTCGCCGCCCACCGCCTCGGGGGCTGCGGTGCGGGGGTCCTCGAACGACACACCGTCCGCACCGGAGCCGTCGGCGACCAGGGGCTCGGTGGGGTTCAGCTTCCACGTGTTGTTGCGGTAGTCGACGATCAGCGGCGCGGTGAAGGTCACCGACGCGCCGACGACGATCGGCTCTGCGAGAGAGACGTACGCGGGAGTCAGCGCGCTGTTGGCGGCGGAGAGGAAGTTCGTGCTGGCGCCGTCGTCGAGCGCGACCGCGCGTGCGGCGTTGTCCGCGGCCACGTCGGCGGCCTCGTCGCTCTCCGGGCGCGCGACGTCGGTGGGCTGGCGCAGCGGGGTCTCGCCCGCAGCGAGACCGACCTCGCCGTACT
This sequence comes from Microbacterium sp. T2.11-28, assembly GCF_950097975.1. Lineage (GTDB taxonomy): Bacteria > Actinomycetota > Actinomycetes > Actinomycetales > Microbacteriaceae > Microbacterium. The sequence goes on along the minus strand of NZ_CATNHF010000001.1, from coordinate 227,986 downwards.
GGTTCGTCGCGTAGGTGTTGGTCACGGTGAACGCGCCCTGCGGGTCCACCAGCATCGACTCGAGCGCCTCGCGCTGCGCCGCGGTGCGCGGCCACGTCACCGTGGCGGGCGCGGGCGCCTCGGCGTCGGCGACGACGGTCGCCGCTCCCGCGCGCACGGTGAGCTCGGTCAGGCCGTTCCACTCCGAGACGACGCCCGTCACCTCGACGGTGTCGCCGAGAGCGACCTCGCCCACCGCGCCGGGCGCGTAGACGAAGACCGCGTCGGAGGCGGTGTGGCTGTCGAGATCGATCGCGCCGCCGGAGCCCGCCGTCTGGATCACGTAGCCCTCGAACCCGCCGGTGGGGTAGTGCGCGGTCACGACGCCCGTCGTCGTCACGGTCGCGCCGGCCAGCGGCGAGGCCTCGCCGGTTCCCTGGATGTCCGCGATGGCGACGACCTCCGGATCGGCCGTCGGCGTGGGCGTCGGAGTCGGAGTCGGAGTGGGGGTGGGTGTCGGGGTCGGGGTCGGGGTCGGCCCGTCGTCGGACAGGCCGGTCGGCGTGGGGGCCCCGGCAGTGAAGTCGGCGGCGTTGTCCGCGGTGTTCGTCGCGTCGGCGTCACGGGACACGCTCGTGGCGTTGGTCGTCGCCGGCGCCGCGGCGGATCCGGCGAAGTGCGTGGCGCCGCCCCAGCCGACCAGGTCGATCACCTGGTCCAGTCCGGAGATGCCGGTCGCACCGCTCAGCGCGGCGGCCTGGTCGACGAGCGCCACCTTGCCCTGCGAGCCGCTGAGCGCGAGCGAGCCCTCCACATCGGCGTCGACCGCGGGGAGGGTGCGGTCGGCGCCGAAGGCCTGGCCGACCAGCAGCCGCTCTCCCGCGGGCAGCGACACGTCGCCGAGAGCGGTGACCTGCCAGGTCGCGCCCGTCGCCGAGGCGTACTGCACGGTCCAGCCGCTGAGATCGACGGCTTCGCCGGAGACGTTGGCCAGCTCGATGAAGTCGCGGTTGTAGGCGCCGCCGGAGTTGCCCCCGCCGCCGTAGACCTCCGAGATGACCACCGGCGCCTCGGGGCTCACTGCCGCCGAAGCGGCCAGCGGGGCGACCGTGAGGCCGGCGGCCACGAGTGCGGCCGCTGTCGTCGCGGCCACGGCCGACACTCTGCGGCGGTGCGGCAGAGGGCCTCCGGTGCGGGGGTGCGGGGTCAAGGGCGAACGGAACTCTGCTGCGTGCATGTCGTGTCGTCTCCGAGGCGGTCCGCGCGCGGCAGGGAGGATCGCGCAGGCTTCGGCCGCCGCATTGAGCATCCTGTGACCACACCCGCCGCGACAAGTGTCAGATCGGTTAACTCTTTCTCATGCGAAACAGCCCTGGCGTGTCCCGCGATGCGTCGGGTACCGTTCGCCGGGGCCGCATGCGCGGCAGGCATCGGGGCGGAGCGCGGCCACGTCGCCGGTAGACTTCACGGGACATGTCACCGCGCGCCCTCAAGCCCCTCGAGCCAGCTGCCACGCCGCCCGAGCTCATCCGCAACTTCTGCATCATCGCCCACATCGACCACGGCAAGTCCACGCTGGCCGATCGCATGCTGCAGATCACCGGCGTGGTCGCCGACCGCGACATGCGGGCGCAGTACCTCGACCGCATGGACATCGAGCGCGAGCGCGGCATCACGATCAAGTCGCAGGCCGTGCGCATGCCGTGGTCCAGCGGGGGAGAGACCTTCGCGCTCAACATGATCGACACGCCCGGGCACGTCGACTTCACCTACGAGGTCTCGCGCTCGCTCGCCGCCTGCGAGGGGGCGATCCTGCTGGTCGACGCCGCGCAGGGGATCGAGGCCCAGACCCTCGCCAACCTCTACCTCGCCCTCGAGAACGATCTGCAGATCATCCCCGTCCTCAACAAGATCGACCTCCCCGCGGCCGATCCCGAGAAGTACGCGGCCGAGCTCGCGAACCTCATCGGCGGCCGCCCCGAGGACGTCCTGCGGGTCAGCGGCAAGACCGGTCTCGGCGTCGAGGAGCTCCTCGACCGGATCGTCGAAGGCATCCCCGCACCCACCGGCGACGCCTCCGCGCCCGCCCGCGCGATGATCTTCGACTCGGTCTACGACTCCTACCGCGGCGTGGTCACCTACGTCCGCATGGTCGACGGCAAGCTCGAGCCGCGCGAGCGCATCCAGATGATGTCCACGCGCGCCACGCACGACCTCCTCGAGATCGGGGTGTCCAGCCCCGAGCCCGTGCCGACCAAGGGACTCGGCGTCGGCGAGGTCGGCTACCTCATCACCGGGGTGAAGGACGTCCGCCAGTCGAAGGTGGGCGACACCATCACCCACCACCGCAAGCCGGCCACCGAGGCCCTGCCGGGCTACACGGACCCGAAGCCCATGGTCTTCAGCGGCATCTATCCGATCGACGGCAGCGACTACGCCGACCTGCGCGAGGCCCTCGACAAGCTCAAGCTGTCCGACGCCTCGCTCCAGTACGAGCCCGAGACCTCCGTGGCGCTGGGCTTCGGCTTCCGCTGCGGGTTCCTGGGCCTCCTGCACCTCGAGATCATCACCGAGCGGCTCTCCCGCGAGTTCGACCTCGACCTCATCACGACGGCTCCGTCGGTGACCTACGAGGTGATGACCGACACCGGCGAGACCGTCACGGTGACGAACCCGAGCGAGTACCCCGACGGTCGGGTGGCAGAGGTCTCCGAGCCCGTCGTCAAGGTCGGGATCCTCGCGCCCAAGGACTACGTCGGCACCGTCATGGAGCTGTGCCAGTCGCGACGAGGCACGCTGCTCGGCATGGACTACCTGAGCGAGGACCGCGTCGAGCTGCGCTACAACATGCCGCTCGGCGAGATCGTCTTCGACTTCTTCGACCACCTGAAGTCGCGCACCCAGGGATACGCGAGCCTGGACTACGAGCCGGCGGGCTCGCAGACCGCCGACCTCGTGAAGGTCGACATCCTGCTGCAGGGCGAGAAGGTCGACGCGTTCAGCTCCATCGTCCACCGCGAGAAGGCCTACGCCTACGGGACGATGATGACCGAGAGACTGCGCAAGCTCATCCCGCGCCAGCAGTTCGAGGTGCCCATCCAGGCCGCCATCGGCGCGCGGATCATCGCCCGCGAGAACATCCGCGCCATCCGCAAGGACGTCCTCGCCAAGTGCTACGGCGGTGACATCACGCGCAAGCGTAAGCTGCTCGAGAAGCAGAAGGAGGGCAAGAAGCGCATGAAGATGGTCGGTCGCGTCGAGGTCCCGCAGGAGGCGTTCATCGCCGCCCTGTCCGGAGACGTCGAGGGCAAGGACAAGAAGTAGGCTGGTCGCCATGCGCCGCGGGAGCTTCCAAGACGGGACCGTCGACTACGCGGCCGTCGGTGCCACGCAGGCCGCCGACCTCATGGGCTATCCGCCCGAGAAGAGCGTCCCGGCCGAATCGAGCTGGCGGATCGGCAGCGGCGAAGCTCGCTTCACGTCGTCCGCCGACTCCCTGCTGTCGTGGGCCGCGCTGCGCGGCGCGGGGCTCGACATCACCGACGTGCGGCCCGCATCGGGGCCCATGTACTCGGGGGTCAGCTTCGATGCCGAGGGCACGCCGCTGGCTCCGAGCCGCCTCGAGGCGGACCAGCGCTTCGACGCGGACGGCACGCCCTACGTCGGCGCCGGGACGACGATCCGCGTTCACGGGCGCGTGAAGGGCCTCCGAGCCGACGCGCAGCTGCGGGTGATCTACGTGATCGAGGAGCCGCGTCGCGTGGGGTTCGGCCTGGGGACCGTCGACGGCTCCGTCGTCAGCGGGGAGGAGTCGTTCCTGCTCGAGTGGACCGACAGCGACGAGGTGTGGTTCACGGTGCGGGCGTTCGATCGGCCGGTCGCGGCGCTCTACCGTCTGGTGCCCGCGCTGGTGAAGCGTCGGCGTCGTGAGCTGTTCCAGGGCTACCTCCGCGCGTTGTCTCCGCTGTTCACCACGCCCGCCTGATGGGCTCCGCCCTTCCGCTCGGAGAGCCCGCACCCCTCGACGGTGCGCTTCCCGCCGACATCACCGTCTCGCCGGACACCGCCTTCGGCGTCTACCTCCACGTTCCCTTCTGCCGCGTGCGCTGCGGGTACTGCGACTTCAACACTTACACGGCGACCGAGCTGCGGGGCGCGCGCCAAGACGCCTACGCCGACGAGGTGCTCCGTGAGATCGATCTGTCGGCCGCGGTGCTCGCGGCGCGCGGACCGCTCCGGCCGGCCACCACGGTCTTCTTCGGCGGCGGCACCCCGACCCTCCTCCCCGGCGGCGACCTCGCGCGGATGCTCGACGGCGTGCGCACCCGCTTCGGGCTCGCCCCCGGCGCCGAGGTGACCGTCGAGGCGAACCCCGACACCGTGACGCCGGAGCTGGCGGTGCAGCTGCGCGACGCGGGCGTGACGCGTCTGTCGATCGGCATGCAGTCGTCCGTGCCCCACGTTCTGGCCGCGCTCGATCGCACGCACGACCCGGTCAACGTCCGCACCGCCGTGGAGGCGGCCCGCGGTGCCGGGCTCGACGTCAGCCTCGACCTCATCTACGGAGCCCCCGGGGAGAGCCTCGACGACTGGCGTCGGTCGCTGACGTCGGCGATCGCGCTCTCGCCCGACCACGTGTCCGCCTACGCGCTGATCATCGAGGAGGGCACCAAGCTCGAGCGCCAGATCCGCCGCGGCGAGGTGACCGCGCCCGACGACGACCTGCAGGCCGACATGTACGAGCTCGCCGACACTCTCCTCGGCGAGGCCGGCTACGCCTGGTACGAGGTGTCGAACTGGGCGCGCGACCCGTCGCAGCGCTCGCGCCACAACCTCGCGTACTGGCAGGGCGCGGACTGGTGGGGCTACGGTCCGGGGGCCCACAGCCACGTCGGCGGGCTGCGCTGGTGGAACGTCAAGCATCCGGCGGCCTACGCCCAGCGGCTCGCGTCGCACACCTCGCCCGCGGCGGGCCGGGAGCGCCCCGACGAGGCGGCGCGGCGTCTCGAGAGCGTGCTGCTGCGGTCGCGGATCTCCGAGGGACTGGCGGTGTCGGAGGTGAGCGGACAGGGGCGCCGCGCGGTGGCCTCGCTCATCGCCGACGGGCTGATCGACGGCACCGCGGCGGTGCACGGCCGCATCGTGCTGACGTTGCGCGGACGACTCCTCGCCGACGCCGTCGTGCGCGCCCTGACCGTCTGAGCGGTAGAATTGGCACTCAGCGAAGGCGAGTGCCAGCAGCCGGACGGGCGAGAGGAGTGACGATGGTTTCGGAACGCGGACTTCAAGTCCTCCGTGCGATCGTGCAGGACTACGTCGACACGAACGAGCCCGTCGGCAGCAAGTCCATCGTCGATCGGCACCAGTTCGGCGTCTCGGCGGCCACGATCCGCAACGACATGGCGCTGCTCGAGGACGAGGAGCTCATCACCGCGCCCCACACGTCGTCGGGGCGCGTGCCGACCGACAAGGGCTACCGCGTCTTCGTCGACCATCTCGCGGAGCTCCGCCCCCTCACCGGCGCGCAGCGCTCCGCCATCGCGTCGTTCCTCGACGGTCCGGTCGATCTCGACGACCTGCTGGTGCGCACCGTCCGCTCGCTCACGCAGCTGACCGGTCAAGTCGCCATCGTCCAGTACCCCTCGTTCGCGCGAGCGAACGTGTCCCACGTCGAGTTCGTCCACCTCGGCGCCTCGCGCGTGGTCGTGATCGTCGTCACCGACACCGGCCGCGTGTCGCAGCGCCTCGCCTTCCTGCGCGACGAGCTGTCCGAGTCCGACGTGACGCGGGTGAAGTCCGACATCGCCGCATTCGTGACCGGCAAGAGCGTGCGCGACGGGGCGCAGGCGGTGGCGGAGTTCCTCGCCGGCCCCGCGGCGGGCGATCGTCTCGACCAGGCGCTGCGGACCGTCGCGCTGATCGTGGCGGAGGAGCTCGAGGAGTTCCGCCAGGACAAGCTCGTGATGGCCGGCAGCGCGACCCTCGCCCGCAGGGAGTCGGATTTCCGCGGCAGCATCTACCCGCTGCTCGAGGCCATCGAGGAGCAGGTGACGCTGCTGCGGCTCATGGGGGAGATGGTCGCCGACGAGCACGGCCTCGCCGCGAGCATCGGCCGCGAGAACGAGCCCTTCGGTCTTCCCGAGGCATCGGTGATCGCCGGCGACTACGACGCCACGGGCACCCGGGCCCGCGTCGGCGTCCTCGGCCCGACCCGCATGGACTATCCCACCAATCTCGCGGCGGTCCGCGCCGTCGCGCATTATCTGAGCCGGCTGCTGGACGAGGACGACACGTCCCGCTGACGGATCCGGACGACCGCGCCCGCACGGGCAGGAAGGCGAAAGTGGCTGACCACTACGAGGTGCTCGGAGTGTCGCGAGAGGCGACGCCCGACGAGATCAAGAAGGCGTACCGCCGGCTGGCGCGCGAACTCCACCCCGACGTGAACCCCGGCGAGGACGCGTCGGAGCGCTTCAAGCTCGTCACGCACGCCTACGACGTGCTGAGCGATCCGGAGCAGCGCCAGCGCTACGACCTGGGCGGCGACGGCAGCCCGTTCGGCGGGGGCGCCGGCGGGTTCGGCGGGTTCGGCGATGTCTTCGAGGCCTTCTTCGGAGGGGGCGGCAGCCGCGGCGGCCGGCCGCGGTCGCGCCGCGAACGCGGACAGGACGCGCTGGTGCGGGTGACCCTCGACCTCGGCGACGTCGTGTTCGGCGCCCACCGCGACGTCGAGGTGGACACCGCCGTACTGTGCGAGACCTGCCAGGGCTCCTGCTGCCAGCCGGGCACCCAGCCGGTCACCTGCGACATCTGCCACGGATCGGGCAACGTCCAGCGCACCGTGCGCAGCCTCCTCGGCAACGTCGTGACCTCCCAGCCCTGCACGACCTGCCAGGGTTACGGCACGACCATCCCGTACCCGTGCGGCACGTGCGCGGGTCAGGGACGCGTCCGCGCTCGTCGGACGGTCTCGGTCGACATCCCCGCCGGCGTGGAGACGGGGCTGCGGCTCCAGCTCCCCGGGTCGGGGGAGGTCGGCCCCGCCGGCGGCCCCAACGGCGACCTGTATCTCGAGGTCACCGTGACGCCGCACGAGGTGTTCAGCCGCGACGGCGACGACGTGCTCGCAACTCTCGAGGTCTCGATGCCCGACGCCATCCTCGGCACCGAGACGACCATCGAGGCGCTGGACGGACCGGTCGACCTCGAGATCCGCCCGGGCGTGCAGGCGGGGGACGTGCTGACCATCAAGGGCCGCGGGATCACGCCGCTGCGCGGCGGGCAGCGCGGCGACCTGCGGGTGGGAGTCCACGTGGTGACCCCGACGCGCCTGGATGCGAAGCAGCGTGCGCTCATCGAGGACTTCGCCAAGAAGACCAAGGCTCCCGCCCCGCGGCTCGCCGAGTTCCATCAGGGACTGTTCTCGAAGCTGCGCGACCGCTTCCGGAACGGCTGATCCGGTGGCGCTCCACTTCCTGCTCGACGACGGGCCGCTCGCGGCCGAGGCGGGCGACCTCGTCGAGCTCGGCGGGGCGGAGGCGCATCACGCCGCGGCGGTGCGGCGGGTGCGCGCGGGCGAGGCGGTCACCCTCGGCGACGGCAAGGGAACATGGCTGCGCGGCACCGTGGAATCGGTGGCGCCCAAGCTCGTCGCTGTCCGCGTCGACGAGCGCCGCGACGTCCCGGCGCCGGAGCGGGAGCTCGTGCTGGTCCAGGCACTGGCGAAGGGCGATCGCGACGAGCTCGCCGTCCAGGCGGCGACCGAGCTCGGGGTCGACGCGATCCTGCCGTGGCAGGCCTCGCGGAGCGTGTCCCGCTGGGACGCGGCCAAGTCGGCCAAGGGCGTCGCCCGGTGGCAGTCCATCGTGCGCGAGGCATCGAAGCAGGCGCACCGCGCGTGGGTGCCCGAGGTCGGCACGCCCGTCTCGACCGCGGAGGTGGCGGGGGAGCGCGGACTGGTGCTGGTGCTCGATCCCGCCGCGGCCGAGCCCCTGTCGCGGGTCGATGTCGGCGATGCCCGGCGCATCCTGCTCGTGGTGGGCCCGGAGGGCGGCATCGCGCCCGAGGAGCTCGCTGCTCTGGGCGCGGCCGGCGCCGTGCCGGTGCGGCTGGGCGAGACCGTGCTGCGGACCTCGACGGCCGGGCCTGCCGCCCTCGCCGTCCTCAGCGCCCGCGTCGGCCGCTGGTGACGCGCCCCCTCACCGCATGCCCCCGCGGATAGACTCGGGGACATGAGCGAACCCTCGATCTTCACGCGCATCCTGCAGGGCGAGATCCCTTCCGAGATCATCGCGGAGACCGAGAACGCCTTCGCGATCCGCGACATCGCACCGCAGGCGCCGGTGCACCTGCTCGTGATCCCCAAGTCGCAGGACTACCGGAACGTCGTCGAGCTGGCCGCCGGCGACCCGGATCTGCTGTCGGAGCTGATCGGTCTGGCGAACACGCTGGCCGCCGAGCACGCCGACGGCGACTTCCGTCTGATCTTCAACACCGGCCCCGCCGCCGGTCAGACCGTCTTCCACGTGCACGCGCACGTGCTGGCCGGCGGTCTCGAGGAAGGGAGGCTCGGTGGCTGACGCCCCCGAACCCACCGTCGCGCACATCCATGCCGACGGCATCGCCATGGTGCAGCTCCTGGGACCGCAGGATCGCCTGCTCCGTGTCGTGGAACGCGAGCACCCGGACGTCGAAGTCCACGTCCGCGGCAACGAGATCACCCTCAGCGGCGACGCCTCCTCGGTCTCGGGGGCGCGGACGCTCGTGGACGAGCTGATCGAGATGGCACGGGCCGGGCAGGGACTCGATCCCGCCGACGTCACGGCCTCGAGCCGCATCATCCGGGCCGACCCCGGCATGCGGCCCTCGGAGGTGCTCGGCGAGGCGATCCTGACCTCGCGCGGGCGGGTGATCCGCCCGAAGACCCTCGGTCAGAAGGCCTACGTCGACGCGATCGAGGAGAACACGATCGTCTTCGGCATCGGTCCCGCCGGCACCGGCAAGACCTACCTCGCCATGGCCAAGGCCGTGCAGGCGCTCCAGCGCAAGGAGGTCAGCCGCATCATCCTCAGCCGTCCGGCGATCGAGGCGGGCGAGCGGCTGGGCTTCCTCCCGGGCAGCCTCACCGACAAGATCGACCCCTACCTGCGACCGCTGTACGACGCGCTGAACGAGATGCTCGATCCCGAGCTCGTCCCGAAGCTGATGGCGTCGGGGACCATCGAGGTGGCGCCCCTCGCGTACATGCGCGGACGCACCCTCAACGACTCGTTCGTGGTGCTCGACGAGGCGCAGAACACGACGCCGGAGCAGATGAAGATGTTCCTCACCCGCCTCGGGTTCGGCACCCGGATGGTGGTCACCGGCGACATCACGCAGATCGACCTCCCGCAGGGCGCGTCCGGCCTGCGGCTGGTGACCCGCGTGCTGAAGGACATCGACGACATCCACTTCTCGTACCTGACCAGTGACGACGTCGTGCGCCACACGCTCGTCGGCCGCATCGTCGACGCCTACACCGAGTACGACGAGCAGCGGCTGTCGGCGCGTCGCGAGCGCGACGAGGCGAGCGAGTTCGCCAACCGCGCCGAACGGCGACGCGCCCAGGATCCCCGCAGCGCCCGCGCCAAGGGGCCGCACGACCATCTCCCCAAGCGAGGACGATCATGACCATCGAGATCACCAACGAGTCGGGCGTCGACGTCGACGAGACGGTGCTCCTGCGGCTCACCGAGCAGAATCTCGCCGAGCTCCGCGTGAGCCCCGATGCGGACGTGGCGATCCTGCTCGTCGACGAGGGCGCCATGGAGTCGCTCCACGTGCAGTGGATGGACGAGCCCGGGCCCACCGACGTGCTCAGCTTCCCGATGGACGAGCTGCGCCCCGGCACCGAGGAGCAGCCCACGCCCGCCGGCCTTCTCGGCGACATCGTCCTTTGCCCGCAGGTGGCCGAGACGCAGGCGCAGGCGGCCGGCCACTCGACCGTGGACGAGCTCATCCTGCTGACCACCCACGGCCTGCTGCACCTGCTCGGCTTCGACCACGCGGAGCCCGAGGAGGAGCGCGAGATGTTCGGGCTGCAGCGCGAGCTCATCGCCGCCTTCCAGGCGACCGAGCGCCGACGACGCGCATGACCGAGGCGCTGCTGCTGATCGCCGCCGTGCTGCTGGTGGCGCTGGGCGGCCTCATGGCGGCCCTCGACGCCGCGCTGGGCGTCACGTCGCGCGCGGATGTCGCCGAGCTGTCGCTGTCGGGGCGCAACCGCACCTCGCTGAGCAGGATCGCCGCCGACCCGGAGGCCCACGGCAACGCGGTCGTGTTCATCCGGATCCTCGCCGAAACGACCGCCGCCGTCCTCGTCATGGGGGCCTTCACCCTCCTCTTCGACAGCATCTGGTGGGCGATGCTCGCCGCGGCGCTGCTGATGACCGCCGTGTCGTTCGTCCTCGTCGGCGCGAGCCCGCGCAGCTATGGCCGTCAGCACGCGAAGGGTCTCCTCCGGGGCGGCGCGCCGATCATCCGCGGCGCCCGCATCCTGCTCGGCCCGCTGGCCCATCTGCTGGTGATCCTCGGCAACCGCGTGACCCCCGGCGTCTCCCGCGGCACGTCGTTCGCGTCCGAGGAGCAGCTGCTGAGCATGGTCGACGAGGCCGCCTCGCAGGATCTCATCGAAGAGGACGACCGCGAGCTCATCCACTCGGTCTTCGACTTCACGGACACGTTCGTCCGCGCCGTCATGGTGCCGCGCACCGACATGGTGACCATGAGCGGCACGGTGACCACCGACGAGGCGATGCGCCTCTTCCTGGACAAGGGCGTCTCCCGCATCCCCATCGCCGACGACGACGCCGACGACATCACCGGCGTGGTCTACCTGAAGGACCTCGTGCAGTTCGCCTACCGCGACGAGCGCGCCTGGCGCGACGCGCCCGTGAGCCGCATCGCGCGTCCCGCGGTCTTCGTGCCGGAGTCGATGAAGGCCGAGACCCTCCTGCAGCAGATGAAGAAGGACGCGGTCCACGTCTGCCTCGTCGTCGACGAGTACGGCGGAGTGGCGGGCCTGGTCACGCTCGAGGACCTCATCGAGGAGCTCGTCGGCGAGATCGCCGATGAGTACGACCCGCGCTCGAGCGAGGTCGTCGACCTCGGCGACGGTCGCTACCGGGTCAGCGCGCGGCTCGGCCTCGACGAGGTGGGGGAGCTGTTCGGGGTCGAGCTCGAGGACGAGGACGTCGATTCGATCGGCGGCCTGCTGGGCAAGCTGCTCGGCCGCGTCCCGCTGCCCGGCGCCACCGCCCAGCACGGCGGACTCCTGATCACCGGGGGAACCTCCCGCGGCCGCGGTCGCGGACTGGCGACGGTCTTCGTCGAGCGCATCGAGACGCCCGACGTCTCGCTCGGAACGCTCCGCACCGGTGCGATCGACGTCATCAAGGGGGATTCATGAACCAGCCCACGCCCTCCGCCCCGGATGGGTCGGGCCCCGACGCGGGCCTCCGCTCGGGCTTCGTCACCTTCGTCGGCCGCCCGAACGTCGGCAAGTCGACGCTGACCAACGCGCTCGTGGGCGAGAAGGTGGCGATCACCTCGGACAAGCCGCAGACCACCCGTCGCGCGATCCGCGGCATCCTCAACCGCCCGGGCGGGCAGATCGTCATCGTCGACACCCCGGGCATCCACAAGCCGCGCACCCTGCTCGGCCAGCGCCTCAACGACCTCGTCGAGCAGGTGCTCGGCGACGTCGACGTGATCGGGTTCCTGGTCCCCGCGACCGAGAAGGTCGGGCCCGGCGACCGCCGCATCGCCGCCTCGCTTGACGGCTATCCGCGTGCCAAGAAGATCGCGATCGTGACGAAGACCGACATCGCCGGCCGCGACCAGATCACCGAGCGGCTCCTGGAGGTCGACGGGCTGCGCGAGGACTGGTCCGCCGTGATCCCGCTGTCGTCGGTGACCGCCGACCAGCTCGACGTGCTGGCCGACGAGGTCCTCGCCCTGCTGCCCGCCGGCCCGCCCCTGTACCCCGACGACGTCGTCACCGACGAGTCCGTCGAGGACCGCATCGCGGAGATCATCCGCGAGGCGGCGCTGGAGGGCGTGCGCGACGAGCTCCCGCACTCGATCGCCGTCACCATCGAGGAGATCTCGCCGCGCGAGGACTCCGACATCACCGACGTCTACGCGAACGTGGTCGTGGAGCGCGACAGCCAGAAGGCCATCATCATCGGCCACAAGGGGTCGCGCCTGCGCGACGTGGGCGCCCGGGCGCGTGCCCAGATCGAGCCGCTGGTCGGCACGAGGGTGTTCCTGAAGCTGCACGTGCGCGTCGCCAAGGAGTGGCAGCGCGACCCGAAGCAGCTCGGTCGGCTGGGGTTCTGATGGCGCTGCAGTGGCGTGCGACGACCTGGGGCGGACCCGAGTCCTGGGAGCTCGCCGAGGTCGAGGTCCCGCCGCCCGCCTCCGGCGAGGTCACCATCCGCGTGCGCGCCGCCGGGATGAACCCTGCGGACTACAAGCACGTCGCGTCCGAGCGTCCCGGCGTGGTCCTGCCGGTCGCGATCGGGTACGAGGTGTCGGGGGAGCTGACCGCGATCGGGCCGGACACCGTCATCGGCTCGGGCCCGGCGTCGGTCGGCGATGAGGTGCTGGCGTTCCGCGTCCAGGGCGGCTACGCCACGGAGCTGACCGTGCCCGCCGAGAAGGTGTTCGCGAAGCCGGCCGACCTGAGCCATCCCGAGGCTGCGAACCTGCTCCTGGCCGGCACGACCGCCGCGGAGATGCTCGAGGTCACCGGCGTCGGGCGGGGCGAGACCGTCCTGCTGCACGGCGGATCCGGTGCGGTCGGGGTGGCGGTGCTGCAGCTGGCCGCACGGCGGGGAGCACGCGTCATCGCGACCGCGTCTCCGGCGTCGTTCGACCGGGTGCGCGCCTACGGCGGCGTGCCCGTCGCGTACGGCCCCGGACTCCGCGCACGCGTCGAGGACGCAGCCGGCGGTGCCCCCGTCGACGCCGCGCTCGACGCGGTCGGCACCGACGAGGCGCTCGAGGTGTCGCAGGAGCTCGTCGGAGACCGCGACCGGATCGTCACGATCGCCGCCGCGGATCGCGCGGACGAGCGCGGTATCCGCTGGATCGCCGGCTCCCTGCCCGCCAGCGCGGCGTACCGTGACGCCGTCCGCGCCGAGCTCATCGCCCTGGCCGGCGAGGGAGCCCTGATCGTGCCCGTCGCGGCGACGTATCCGCTCCGAGACATGCGCGAGGCGCTGCGCGTGCTCGCCGCCGGTCATCCCGGCGGCAAGCTCGCCCTGGTGCCCTAGCGATGCTCCCGCGGTGCCCTAGGGATGTTCCCGCGGTGCGCCAGGGATGTTCCCGCGATGCCCTAGGGGCGTCCCAGGGGTGCCCTAGCCGATCTCCCGCAGCGCGGAGCGGATGATGACGGTGTCCGCACCGAACTCGCCGTCGGCGGCGTCCTGCCAGGTGCCGTCATCCCACAGCACGTCGACGAACAGCCAGCCGTCCTGCGGATACGACGCGAAGTAGGCGTCGCGCAGGCGGTCCGGGAGCTCCTCCTGGATGGCGAGCAGCTCGTCCTCCGCACCCGCTCCGGGCTCGCCGCCCGTGGGGTCGGCGGGAGCCATCGGGTCGTAGAGCGCGAGCATGATCGGAGGCTGGGTGACCGTGAAGGACGTGCCGTCGTAGGTGCCCTGCACGGCGTAGCTGCCCCACTTCACGCCGCCGGTGGTCTCGAAGCCGTCGAGCCCTTCCCAGCTCCAGCCCACGAGGGGGATCCCCGCGCACTGCGGCGGGGCGGACTCCGCGACGGGCCCGAGGCACAGCTGCGCGCCGTCCTCACCGTCTCCGAGGACCATGCCCTGCCCGACGACCTCGCCGTCGGGGAGGCCGGGGGAGACCTCGCCCAGGCGCGGAGCGGCGTCGGCGGACGACGCCGGCGGCGCGGCGGAGGCACAGCCGGACAGGGCGAGACAGGTCACCGCGAAGGCGGCGACGGCGGTGGCGGCGAGGCGGCGACGGTTCATACCCCGATAGTGTCGCGCCGCTCCCGACCGTCTCGAAGTTCTCCCTCCTCCGAAAGACGGGTGTATCGTGGCAGCATGCGCTTCGGTGGGCTCCTTCTTCTTAGCCGCCGCGACGAGACCTCGTAGCAGGGCCTCACTCGTCGCGGAGATCGTCGTCGGCCCGTTTTCCCACCGCGAAGAGAAGAAGCATCATGCAGAACCATCAGAAGCCCTCCGGCATGCCGACCGCGAAGTACCGCCCGTTCCACGAGCAGATCCGTGTCGAGCTGCCCGACCGTACCTGGCCGTCGCGCCGCATCGAGAAGGCGCCGCGCTGGTGCGCCGTCGACCTGCGCGACGGGAACCAGGCCCTCATCGATCCGATGAGCCCCGAACGCAAGCGGATCATGTTCGACCTGCTCGTGCAGATGGGCTACAAGGAGATCGAGGTCGGCTTCCCGAGCGCGAGCCAGACGGACTTCGACTTCGTCCGTCACCTCATCGAGGAGGACGTCATCCCCGATGACGTGACGATCCAGGTGCTCACGCAGGCGCGCGCGCACCTCATCGAGCGCACGTACGAGGCGATCGCAGGCGCCAAGCAGGCGATCGTGCACCTCTACAACTCCACGAGCGTGCTCCAGCGCGAGGTCGTCTTCCGCACCGACCGCCAGGGCATCATCGACATCGCGCTGGAGGGTGCGCGGCTGTGCCGCGAGTACGAGAAGCGCGTGCCCGGGACCGCCGTCTACTACGAGTACTCGCCCGAGTCGTACACGGGGACCGAACTGGAGTTCGCCGTCGACGTCTGCAACCAGGTGCTCGACGTGTTCGAGCCGACGCCGGAGCGCAAGGTCATCATCAACCTCCCGGCGACCGTCGAGATGGCCACGCCCAACGTCTACGCCGACTCGATCGAGTGGATGAGCCGTCACCTCAACCACCGCGAGAACGTGATCCTCTCGCTGCACCCCCACAACGACCGCGGCACGGCCATCGCCGCCGCCGAGCTCGGCTACCTCGCCGGTGCGGACCGCATCGAGGGGTGTCTGTTCGGCAACGGAGAGCGCACCGGCAACGTCGACCTCGTGGCCCTCGGCATCAACATGCTGACCCAGGGGATCGACCCCGAGATCGACTTCAGCGACATCGACCACGTCAAGCGCACCGCGGAGTACTGCAACCAGCTGCCGGTGCACGAGCGGAGCCCCTGGGCGGGCGACCTCGTCTTCACCGCGTTCAGCGGGTCGCACCAGGACGCGATCAAGAAGGGCTTCGAGGCCATGGCCGCTCGTGCGGCGGCGTCGGGCGTCTCGGTCGACGAGATCGAGTGGGCGGTGCCCTACCTGCCGATCGACCCGAAGGACCTGGGTCGGTCGTACGAGGCCGTCATCCGTGTCAACTCGCAGTCGGGCAAGGGAGGCGTCGCCTATCTGCTGAAGACCGACCACGCGCTCGATCTGCCCCGCAAGCTCCAGATCGAGTTCTCCGGGGTCGTCCAGGCGAAGACCGACGCCGAGGGCGGCGAGGTCTCCAGCGACCAGATCTGGGCGATCTTCACCGACGAGTACCTGCCGGCCGTCGTCACCGACGACAAGTGGGGCCGCTTCGAGCTGCTCTCCACCCGCACCCAGAGCGACATGTCCGGCGAGGTCAGCCTCGACGTCACGCTGCGCGACGGCGACGAGCACATCGCTACCACGGGCGTCGGCAACGGGCCGGTCTCGGCCTTCCTCGAGGTCGTCCGCGCCCAGGGCTTCGACATCACGCTCTACGACTATGTGGAGCACACCCTCAGCGCCGGCGGCGACGCGCAGGCCGCGTCGTACGTGGAGCTGCAGGTCGACGGTGAGCGGCTGTGGGGCGTCGGCATCGACGGCGACATCTCCACCGCGAGCCTCAAGGCCATCGTGTCGGGCGTCAACCGTGCCATCCGCACCCGGGAGCGCTCCGGCGCGCTGGCCGGCGTCTCGGCCTGAGGCCGCCCCGCGCGGACGGCGTGCGAGAGCGCGTCAGCCGCGCGGGCGCGGTCCCGACGAGGTCCTCGCGGCACCCCGCCGGATCCTGGACAGTAGTCGTCGCTTCCGGCTCGCCGAGGCGACGAGAACTGTCAACGATCGCGTCGCGGCCCCGAACGGCGGGCAGTAGTCGTCGCCTCGCGGGCGCCGACGCGACCACGAGTGTCAACGACTCGGACTCCGTGCCGCCGTCGCGCCTCGCGAGCACGTCAGCGCGGGCGCGGCGCCGACGTGTCAGGGCTTGATGATCGGGATGGCGCTCGTCTCGAGGGCGACCTTGCGGCGGTGCAGCGCCCGCTGCTCGGGCAGCGAGATGTCGAAGATGACCGCGAGCAGCCGGATCACCGTGGTCACGGTCACGCAGGCCACGGCCGCCACCACGAGCGGTGCGCCCAGAGCGTGCACCACCGCCAGGACGACGCAGCCGGCGCCGGCGGCGACCGCGTACAGCGACCCGACGTGCATGATCGCGACGGGCAGCCCCATGAAGACGTCGCGGAGGATGCCGCCGCCGACCGCCGCGCACACGCCGACGAAGACCGCCGGCACCGGCGGAAGCCCGATGGCCAGCGCCTTGGCCGTGCCGAACGCGCCGAACAGCCCGATCACGAGAGCGTCGAGCGCGACGATCACGGCGTTGAGCCGCTGGAACACGTTGGCCAGGAGCATGCCCATGAGCGACGCCGCCGTCGCGGTGATCAGATACCAGTTGCTCTGCATCGTCGCGAGCTCGACGTTCAGGAGCAGGTCGCGGATGAGACCGCCGCCCATGCCCATCACGATGCCGATGATGGTCACGCCCAGGAGGTCGAGCCGCCGCTGGCCCAGGAACCCGGAGGCGAAGAGGGCGCCCTGCACGCCGCCCAGACCGACGGCGACGAGGTCTGCCCACAGGGGGATCACGAACAGCGGCTCTGTCACACGTCCATTGTCCCCGGTGGCGGGGATAATCGAGAAGTGACGGATGCACGACGGCGACGGGGGGACGGGCATGCCCACCTACCGCGATGAGGTCGTCGTCCTGCGCACCCACAAGCTGGGCGAGGCGGACCGGATCCTGACCCTCCTCAGCCGCCGGCACGGGAAGGTGCGGGCCGTCGCCAAGGGCGTGCGGCGCACATCCTCGCGCTTCGGTGCGCGGCTCGAACCCTTCATGGTGGCCGACGTCCAGCTCTACCAGGGCCGCACGCTCGACATCGTCCAGCAGGCATCGTCCATCGGCGCCTACGGCGCGGAGATCGCCGCGCATTACGACCGCTACACGGCGGCCCACGCGATGGTCGAGACGGCGGATCGGCTCAACGAGGCCGAGGCGACCGCGCAGCAGTACCTGCTGCTGGTCGGCGGCCTGCGGGCGCTGGCTCAGGGCGCGCACGCTCCGCGCTCGGTCCTGGACTCCTACCTCCTGCGCGCGATGGCGCTGTCGGGGTGGGCCCCCTCGCTGGGAGAGTGCGCCCGCTGCGGCACCGTGGGTCCGCAGGAATGGTTCGTGGCGCAGCTGGGCGGCACGGTGTGCGGCGACTGCGCCCCGGCCGGCTCGGCGCGGCTCCACCCCGAGACCGGGCAGCTGCTGCGCGCACTGATGTCGGGCGAGTGGGATGTCGTCGACGGGGCGACCGACGGTGCCACCGCGGCGGCCTCGGGACTGGTCGCCGCCTATGCGCAGTGGCACCTCGAGCGGGGGATCCGCTCGCTCTCGCATCTGGAGGCGCCCCGATGACCCCCAAGCCCTACACGCATCGCGATGCCGTCCCCTACCGTCCCCTGGACTGGACCGGCCTGACGCCCCCGTCGTTCCCGAAGGGCGGCGTCCCGCAGCACGTCGCGATCGTCATGGACGGCAACGGCCGCTGGGCCAACCGCCGGGGACTGACCCGCATCGAGGGCCACCGTGCGGGTGAGGAGGTGCTGCTCGACGTCGTGGCCGGCGCCGTCCAGGCAGGCGTGAAGCACCTGAGCGTCTACGCGTTCTCCACCGAGAACTGGAGCCGCTCTCCCGAAGAGGTGCGCTTCCTCATGGGGTACAACCGCGACGTCCTCCATCGCCGTCGCGACCAGCTTAACGAGTGGGGCGTCCGCGTCCGGTGGGCCGGTCGCAAGCCGCGGCTGTGGGGCTCGGTCATCAAGGAGCTGCAGTTCGCGGAGCAGCTGACCGCTTCCAACGACGTGCTCACCCTCACGATGTGCATCAACTACGGGGGCCGGGTCGAGCTCGTCGACGCCATGCGCGCGATCGGCGACGACATCGCCGCCGGGCGGCTGCGTCCGGGCGCGATCACCGAGAAGACGATCCGGCGCCACCTGTACGTGCCCGACATGCCCGACGTCGACCTGTTCATCCGCTCCTCGGGGGAGCAGCGCACGTCGAACTTCCTGCTGTGGGAATCCGCGTACGCCGAGATGGTCTTCCTCGATCGCCTGTGGCCCGACTTCTCGCGCACGGACCTGTGGGACGCCATCGCTCTCTACCTGTCGCGCGATCGCCGCTTCGGCGGCGCGGTCGACGCTCCGAGCGCAGGGCGAGATATCCCCGAAGGGGAATAGACCCGGATCGTTCCGGTGTTGCGTCTGGTGTGACGGAAACCATCAAGATCGACGTGTGGAGCGACATCGCCTGCCCGTGGTGCTACATCGGCAAGCGCAACCTGGAGTCGGGTCTCGCCGCGACGAGCTCCGACGCAGACGCCCCCCGCGTGGAGGTCGTCTACCACTCCTTCGAGCTGTCGCCCGACACCCCGGTGGACTTCGAGGGCGACATCGCCGACTTCCTCGCGCAGCACAAGGGGATCTCCCGCGAGCAGGCGTCGCAGATGCACGAGCACGTCACCGGCATCGCTGCCGACGCCGGCCTCGAGTACCGTTTCGACCTGCTGCAGCACACCAACACCGTCAAGGCGCACGAGCTGCTCCACTTCGCGAAGGCGCACGGCCGCCAGCACGACGTGGCGGAGCGGCTGATGTCCGCCTACTTCACCGAGGGTCGCCACGTCGGCCGGATCGACGACCTCGTGACGATCGCGGTCGAGGCAGGGCTCGACGGCGACGCGGCGCGCGCGGCGCTGGAGTCGGCGGAGTTCCTCGACGACGTCCGTGCCGACCAGGCACAGGCCGTCGCGTACGGCATCCAGGGGGTGCCGTTCTTCGTCATCGACGGCAAGTACGGCGTCTCCGGCGCCCAGCCGGCCGAGGCGTTCTCGCAGATCCTCCGGCAGGTCTGGTCCGAGCGCGCTCCCGCAGCCTGACGATCGGCGTCAGCGGGGGAGATTCGCCTCGATCGTCGAGACGATCTCTGGAGCGTCGGGCTTGGTCTGCGGGCGGAAGCGGTGAACCTCACCCTCCGGCGTGACCAGGAACTTCTCGAAGTTCCACATCACGGGACCCTTCGCGCCCTCGGCGTTGCGCGCCTTCTTGAGCGCCTTGTACAGCGGCGCGGCATGAGAGCCGTTCACGCGGATCTTGTCCATGATCGGGAAGCTCACGCCCCACGTGACCGCGCAGTAGTCGAGGATCTCGTCCATCGAGCCCGGCTCCTGCCCCATGAACTGGTTGCACGGGAAGCCCACGACCTGGAGGCCCCGGTCGCCGTAGGTCCGCTGGAGCTCCTCGAGCTGCTCGTACTGCGGTGTGAGGCCGCACTTCGAGGCGACGTTCACGATCAGCACCGGTCCGTCACCGTACTCGGCCAGGGTCTTCTCGGACCCGTCGGCGGCGCGGAAGGCGATCGTGCGGATGTCCACAGTCGACGTCTCGGTCATGCTCTCCACGATAAGCCCGCGCCTGCCGCCGAAGGGTCGCACGTGTCTGGGAGAATGGACAGGATGTCTTCCACTCTCGCTCCCGCCCCGGCTCTGCGCATCGGCCCGATCGCGCTCGACGCGCCGGTCGTGCTCGCACCCATGGCGGGCATCACGAACACCGCGTTCCGCCGCCTCTGCCGCGAGTACGGAGCCGGCCTCTACGTGAGCGAGATGATCACGACGCGCGCACTGGTCGAGCGGAACGCCACCACGATGCGCCTCATCACGCACCACGAGTCCGAGAAGCCGCGGTCGATCCAGCTCTACGGCGTCGATCCGGCCACCACCGAGGCCGCTGTCCGCCTGCTCGTGGAGGAGGACCGCGCCGACCACATCGATCTCAACTTCGGCTGCCCCGTGCCGAAGGTCACCCGCAAGGGCGGGGGAGCGGCTCTGCCGTGGAAGCTCGGCCTGTTCCGCGACATCGTGACCCGTGCGGCGCGTGCCGCCGGCGACGTGCCCCTCACGGTGAAGATGCGCAAGGGCATCGACGGCGACCACCTCACCTACCTCGACGCCGGCCGCATCGCGGAGGACGCGGGCGTGGCCGCCGTCGCGCTGCATGCGCGCACCGCCGCCGAGTTCTACTCGGGCACCGCGGACTGGGAGGCGATCGCGCGCCTCAAGCAGGCGGTCACCTCCGTGCCCGTGCTCGGCAACGGCGACATCTGGTCCGCCGACGACGCCGTGCGGATGATGGCCGAGACCGGCTGCGACGGCGTCGTCGTCGGGCGCGGCTGCCTCGGCCGGCCGTGGCTGTTCGGCGACCTCGCTCGTGCCCTGGGCGGCCCGTCGGCCGCCGCGGGAGACCCCGTCGACGCGACGCTCGGCTTCGTCGCCCGCGCCTTCCGGCGCCATGCCGAGCTGCTCGTCGAATTCTTCGACGACGAGGGGCGCGGATGCCGCGACATCCGCAAGCACGTCGCCTGGTACTTCAAGGGCTATCCGGTGGGCGGTGAGACGCGGGCGATGCTAGCGACCGCGTCCAGCCTTGCGGAGATCGACGAGATCCTGGCCACCCTCGACCCGAGTGCGCCTTACCCCGGTCAGGCCGCGGAGGGCCAGCGCGGCCGCGCCGGCACGCCCAAGCGTCCGGCCCTGCCGGACCGGTGGCTCGAGTCGCGCGACCTCGACGCCGCCGAGACGACTGCCATCGCCGATGCGGAGCTCGACCACAGTGGCGGCTGACGCCGGTGCCGGCCTCGGGACCAGCGTCGGCGTCGCGCCCGGTCGCCCGTCCGGCTACACCGATCACGACGCCGAGCGCTTCCATCCCGAGACGCATCGCTCGCGGCGCGACAGCTTCGCACGGGACCGCGCGCGCGTGCTCCACTCCGCAGCGCTGCGGCGCCTGGCGTCCAAGACGCAGGTGCTGAGCCCTGCGAGTCCCGCCGATTTCGCCCGGAACCGCCTCACGCACTCGCTCGAGGTCGCCCAGGTGGGCCGGGAGCTCGCGATCGCCCTCGAGCTGTCGCCCGACGTCGTCGACACCGCCTGCCTGAGCCACGACATCGGTCACCCCCCGTTCGGGCACAACGGCGAGCGGGCGCTGAACGAGTGGGCCGCCGATATCGGAGGGTTCGAGGGGAACGCGCAGACGCTGCGCATCCTCAGCCGGCTGGAGCCCAAGGTGCTCGGCGACGACGGCACGAGCTTCGGGCTGAACCTCACGCGCGCGAGCCTCGACGCGGCCTGCAAGTACCCGTGGACGGCGGCGCACGCGGTTCCCGACCCGGGCGGGCGTCAGAAGTTCGGCGTCTATCCCGAGGACGAGGCCGTCTTCCACTGGATGCGCGAGGAGGCCCCCGGCCGTGCCCGCTGCATCGAAGCCGAGGTCATGGACCTCTCCGACGACATCGCGTACTCGGTGCACGACCTCGAGGACGCGATCCTCAACGGCTACCTCGATCCGCGCAGGCTGGCGGACAGCCGCGAGCGCGAAGCGCTGCTCACCTCCATCCAGTCCTGGGTGGGCTACGGGTTCACGCGCGACGAGCTCGCCGACGGCCTCTACCGCCTGACCCAGCTCCCCGAATGGCTCACCGAGTACGACGGGTCGCGCGCCGCCCTCGCCGGACTGAAGAACCTCACCTCCGACCTCATCGGCCGCTTCGCGCGCGCGGCCACCGCCGCCACGCGCGAGCACTTCGAAGCGCCCGTCCTCACCCGCTACCGGGGGCGGGTCATCGTCCCTCGGGTGATCGAGGTCGAGATGGCCGTGCTCAAGGGCGTCCTCGGCGCCTTCGTCGTCTCGATCGATGGGCGCAAGGGCCTCTACAAGGAGCAGCGCCGCGTCCTCAAGCGCCTCGCCACGGCGCTGTGGGAGCGGCCCGAGCATCTCGACCGCCTGCACGCCGAGGAGTTCGCTCATGCGCCGTCGGACGATGAGCGACGTCGCGTCGTCGTCGACCAGGTGGCCACGCTCACCGACCGCTTCGCGATCGAGTGGCATTCGCGGCTGATCGGGCCCGTCGATCTGCGGGAGCTCGGCCTGTGGTCTTCGGACGGCCGCGCCACCGCGGCGCACGGCTTCGCCCTGCCCGAGCCGATCGAGGGTCTCTGATGGCGCGCATCCGGCAGGCCGACGTCGACGAGGTCAAGGCACGCACGAACATCGCCGACATCATCGGCGAGCGGGTGGCGCTGAAGTCGGCCGGCGTGGGGTCGCTGAAGGGGCTGTGCCCGTTCCACGACGAGAAGAGCCCGAGCTTCAACGTCCGCCCGCAGGTCGGCTACTACCACTGCTTCGGCTGCGGGGAGTCCGGCGACGTGTACTCGTTCCTGCGCGCGATGGACCACCTGACGTTCACGGAGGCGGTCGAGAAGCTCGCGGCTCGCATCGGCTTCTCGCTCCACTACGAAGACGGCGGCGCGGCTCCCGAAACGAGCGGACGTACGCGGCTCTACGCGGCCAACACGGCGGCTGCCGAGTGGTTCCGCGGACAGCTTGCGAGCCCCGAAGCCGACGCCGGGCGCCGCTTCCTCGGGGAGCGCGGTTTCGACGCGGGCGCCGCCGCCCACTTCGGCATCGGCTACGCCCCGAAGGGCTGGAATTCGCTGCGCGACGCGCTGCGGTCGCAGGGCTTCTCCGACGAGGAGCTCTCGGCGGCGGGACTGGTCTCGCAGGGCCAGCGCGGCGTGTACGACCGGTTCCGCGGCCGGGTGGTCTGGCCGATCCGCGACATCACGGGACAGACGATCGGCTTCGGCGCCCGCCGCCTGTACGACGACGACCAGGGGCCGAAGTACCTGAACACCCCCGAGACCCTGATCTACAAGAAGGCGCAGGTCCTCTACGGGATGGATCTCGCGAAGAAGTCGATCGCGCGCGACCACCGGGTGGTCGTGGTCGAGGGCTACACCGATGTGATGGCGTGCCACCTCGCCGGCGTCACGAGCGCGATCGCCACCTGCGGCACGGCGTTCGGCTCCGATCACATGGGCGTGGTGGGACGCGTCGTCGGGAACGATTCCGCGGGCGAGATCATCTTCACCTTCGACCCCGACGCAGCGGGGCAGAAGGCCGCGGTCCGCGCGTTCGCCGAGGCACGCGGATCGGCTCTCCGCAGCTACGTGGCCGTCGGACCGGAGGGCCTGGACCCGTGCGACCTGCGCCTGCAGCGCGGCGACGGGGCCGTCCGCTCCATGGTCGAGCTGAAGTCGCCGCTGTTCGAGTTCGTCATCGATCGCCGCATCGCCGATCATGACCTCGGCTCCGTCGAGGGACGCGTCGCCGCGTTGCGATCGGCCGCGCCGATCGTCGCGGACATCCGCGACGCGGGCATCCGCAGCCGGTACGAGCACCTTCTCTCGAAGCGCCTCGGCGAGGAGCTGGGGGAGGTGCACCGGGCGGTGCAGCGCGCGGCGGCGCGTGAGCGCGAACGCGATGCGGCTGCCACGACGCCTCAGGCGGCCGCCGATCCCGCCCCCGAAGCCGCTCCCGTCGCCCGCGTCACCATCGCCTCGCTGCCGCGCACCGCCGACACCGCGATCGAACGCGACGCACTGATGGGGATCCTCCAGTACGGACACGTCCTCGACGCCGCCGAGGTCGACGCCGCCCTCGCGCTGCCGATGCACCATCCGGCGCTCGACGCAGTGCGACAGACGATCGCCGCGCAACCCGATCGCACCCGGGTCGGGTGGGCGTCGACCGCGGCCGAGGCGGTGCGCGAGCCCTTCCGCTCGCTCGCGGTCGAGCTGCTGACCGCCGCCTTCCCGGCGCTCACCGAGGCCGAGGCGTCCGCATCGGCGCTCGCGCTGTGCCGACGTCTGCGCGTGCGCGCGATCGATGCCCAGAAGCGCGAGCTGCTCGGCGCGATCCAGCGCGTGGCGCCCGACTCGGCAGAGGGGCGCGCGGTCCGGGTGTCACTGCGCGAACTGGATGTCCGCCGACGCGAACTCTCCGAGTTGTCCTGAGCCCCACCGAGGGCGCTCCGCTGTCGCTCGACGGCCGCGTCGGGCAGGATGAAGCCATGCCACGCCGCACCAGTACCGACGCTGCGATCCGTGCGAGCGATCTCTCCATCGCGCGCGGCGGCGACGCCGGCAGGGTCGTGGACGGCGTGAGCTTCGAGGTCGCACGCGGGGCGGCGCTGGCGGTCATGGGTCCGACCGGTGCGGGGAAGTCCAGCCTGGCGGCGGTCATCGCCGGCAGCGACGACGCGTCGCTCAGCATCGTCGGCGGCACCGCGGAGGTCGACGGCCTTCCCGTCCGCAAGGGGGGCCGGACGCTGCGCATGCGGCGCTACGTCACGGGCTACCTGCCCCAGGGCGCCGGCGCCGAGCTGCCGGCGCGGCTGACTGTCGCGGAGGTGATCGGAGCCCCGATCACCTCACGGGATCGACGGGTGAACCAGCGCGCCCTCGCGGTGCGCGTCGCGAGCCTGCTCGATGAACTCCAGCTGCCGCTCGGCGCGGCCGCGAAGTACCCGTACGAACTGAGCGCGGGCATGCGCCAGCGCGTCGCGCTCGCCCAGGCTCTCGTGCTGGACCCACAGGTCTTCGTCGGCGATGCTCCGTACGCGAACCTCGATCCGGAGGTGCGGCGTGCGGCGCGAGACGCCCTGCAGCGGCGGCGCGAGGAGGACGGGATGGCGCTCCTCCTGGTCACCAACGACCCCGAGGCGATCGCCGAGCTCGACGCCGACGTGCTCGTCCTCCGGGGAGGTCACACGGTCGCCTACGGGCACGGGACGGCGGACCTGCTCTGGACGCCCGACGGCGGCACGCCGATCGCGTCCTGAGTTCACGAGCACCCCTCCGGCTTTGCTACGATAGTCGGGTTGCCCACCGCGAGGCGGGCTGATCCTCGGTAGCTCAATTGGCAGAGCAATCGGCTGTTAACCGATAGGTTCTTGGTTCGAGTCCAAGCCGGGGAGCGCAACGGCTCCGGGCTCCACCCCGGAGCCGTTCTTCTTTCCCCGGGCCGGCGCTCAGGCGTCGAGGTCGTCGATGCCCGGCGTCCAGGACGCGCCCGGACGCCCCCACCCGCGCTTGCGGGCGATCTTCTGCACGGTCTTCCAGTCGGAGTCGTCGAGCCGATCGATGTAGAGGACACCGTCCAGGTGGTCGAACTCGTGCTGCATGATCCGCGCACGCCAGCCGTCGACCTCGATCCGCACGGGCTCGCCGTCGAGGTCCGTGCCGGTGACGAGCACCTCGTCGGACCGGCGGAGGGCGAAGCGCTCGCCCGGGAACGACAGGCACCCCTCGGACTCGTCGTCGGGGTCCGGCGCACCGGGCTCCAGAGGACGCATCCACAGTTCTGGGTTGACGATGACGCCGCGCCACGGGGCGCCGTCGTCGTCCTGGTACGAGTACGTGTAGATCCGCAGGCCCACACCCACCTGCGGCGCCGCGAGGCCGACGCCGGGCGCCGCGTCCATCGTCTCGAACATGTCCTCGACGAGCTGCCGGATCTCGTCGGTGACCTCCGAGACGGGAGCAGCAGGAGCGTGCAGGACGGGGTCACCCATGATGCGGATCGGAAGAACAGCCACGTCCTGAGCCTATCGATCGACACCTGCCGTTAGTGTCGAGGGGTGTGGATTGCGGAACTCGCGCTCGATGAGCTGACCGACGAACTCGTCGGCGTCTTCCGCGACCCGGCCATCCTCATCGGCATCCCGCTCGCGCTCCTCGGCGCCGTGTTCATGTCCTTCGGTGCGCAGTACCAGCACCGCGGGGTGCAGAAGGTCGAGCGGCTCACGCAGACCTCGGGCGGCTCCGGCCTGACCGGTGGGCAGCTGCTGAACCTGCTGCGCCGGCCCTCGTGGGTCGTCGGCACGCTCATGCTGGGACTCGCGATCGTGTTCCAGTTGTCGGCGCTGTCGTTCGCGCCGCTCATCCTGGTCCAGCCGGTCGGTGCGATCTCTCTGGTCATCACGACGCTGCTGAACGCGCGGATCTCCGGACACAAGCCCACCGGCCGCTCCATCTCCGCCATCACGATGTGTGTCGGCGGCATCTTCATCTTCGTGACGATCGCGGCGCTCTACGCGACCGAGACCCCCGTGTCCGACCAGCAGCTCATCACCATCCTGCTGATCCTCGCCGGGGTCATGATCGTGCTGGCCGGCCTCTGGATCTGGCTCCGCTCGCGCATGCGCGCGCTGTTCTACATCGTGGCCGCGGGAATCGTCTACGGCTTCGTCGCCACCCTCGCCAAGGTCGTCATCAGCCGGATCCAGAACGGCGACTTCGAATGGCTCACGGTCGTGTGCATCGTCGCGCTGCTGGCCGGCACCGGCATCGGCGCCTACTTCGTGCAGACCGCGTACGCCTCGGGCCCGCCCGACCTCGTCATCGCCGGGCTCACCGTCATCGATCCCATGGTCGCGATCGTGATCGGCCTCGCCGTGCTGGGGGAGGCGGCCAACGCCCCGGTGGGGGCCTACATCGGCTTCGCCGCAGCCGGCGGTCTCGCGATGGTCGGGGTCTTCCAGCTGGCGCGGCATCACCCCGAGGTCGTGAGCCACAGTCAGGAGATCCCCATCCCGCGTGGCAGCACCGGAGAGCCCGTCGACGACGCCGGCGCACCGAAGACGCGCTCCGTCCGACTGACCGAGACGGTGTCGAAGGTGTGGCCCGACCCTCCGGTCGACGACGAGAAGGATCTCGGCAAGCGCCACTAGGCTCGGAGGAGTCCGGTGCACACCCGGACGCGGGGCGGTGGCCAAGCTGGTCAAGGCAGCGGGCTCATAACCCGACGATCGTGGGTTCAAGTCCCACCCGCCCTACCATCCGAACCCCCAGACGTTTACTCGGTGTCTGTGGTGGCTCTCCGCACCTCGCGGAAGCGTGCAGTCGGCGGAAGAGACGACAGCTCTTCCGCGATCGCGTCCGGAGGAGTCGAATCGAGCAGTCGGATCACCTCTTCTCGCCCCGCACCCCACAGGCTCTGCGTCGCGTGCGACAGTTCCTCCAGCGGTGCCTTGGCACCCGCCTCGTCGAGGAGGACTTCCCCTTGCCCGACCACCGCGCCGTCGAATGGCAAAACGGACGTGATCGAGAGCGCTTGCCAGGCCGGATCGAATGCGTCGTCGCGAACGAGCGGGACGAGATAGTCGTGTCCGATCTCCATATGCGACGCCTCAGCGAAGACGAGCAGCCGATCCTTCTCGCCGGCGCTGACGACCCATGCGTTCGGCGAAACCGTGATCTCATGATCGGGCGCCACACCTCGCGGCCCGGTCCAGAGGGTGTCGACGATCGTGAGGTCGACGCACCGCAGTTCCAGCCCTTCGCCGGCCTGCTCCTCATCACTCGTCAGCTCTCCACGCGACTCCTTGCCGACGCGCACCACAGCCACAACGTCGGCATAGCTGACCCAGTCGGTGAGCGTCTCGGAGGGAAGGGCATCCAGCCCTTCCGACAACACTGTCTCGTAGCCCGTGAGGGAGGGCGGCGGGCGGGGCGGACTCAGAGATCCCTGACACAGACGCGCTCGTCGCACAGCCGGTCAGAGCGACGAGCACGACGGCAGCCGTGGCCGCCAGGTCGATTCCTGCACGACCGTTCATGTCAGTAGGTGTCCTTTAGCTGCGCAACGTTGTTCGGACCGAGAGATCGGTCCTCCTCATTGCAGGGGGTCCTCATGCCAAGCCCCACCCGCCCAACACACGGCTCGAACGGAGCGTCATCTTGGCCTCCGCGCCGCAGGGTTCAGCCCGTTTCCCAATCCCGCCCTGGGAAGAGGAGGTCGACGGCGAGCCGGCGCTCACGCACGGTGAGATCGAGCCCATTCATGTTGAGAAGCACGTCGCCATGCCTGAAGACGTCGCCGCCTATGACGATGCTCCAGTACTCGGCCATGTCATCGCTGGCAAATCGAAGCAGCGCCCCCACGTCGGTGCGCCATCCCTCCACGCAATCCACCTCGGCGCAGAGTTGGTCGGTACGCTCCTCGACCCTGATGATGCTGTCCAGTCCGCTGAGGGTCTCGCCCAACGTTGGATGGTGGAACCTGAACCCGTCGAAGAGCATCCAGACGACAGCAGCAAGTACCGTAAGGATTCCGACCCCCCCGCCCAAGAAGAGGGCTCGCGTCGTGCGCCTCCGCCCCAACAAATGGGGGACCGCGTCGTCAGACATTTCTCCTCCGGATGACTCAGTTGGTGGCCGTTCCCGTTGCGTTCGCCCAGTTGCACCGGTGAACGGCGACTCCCGTCAGCCAGTCGCCATTGGTCCTATTAGGACGCGATCGTTCCAAGTTGTACGCGCCCGTGAATGGCAGACCGTAGATACTCGCGGCCACGTGACAGTTGTACTGCTGCTTCAGAGACGCCTTAGTCCTCTCGATCGGCTGGAGCGTTTGCTGGACCGTAGAGCCGAATGATCTACATGGCAATGCGGCACTGGCGACTAACCGCGCCGTTCCTTCAGGCATGCGCACCGGAATCAAGGACCGAGCCCCCGACCGACGTGAAATGCCATGGGAGCGATTGCCGGACGAACTTCCTGTCTCCACACGACGTCGGGGCGCCGAGCCCCGGGAATGACACGGTTGTGATTCGCCGGTCATTTCCGTCATAATGGGGCCACAACCGCATAACCGCCGCACATCGGCTCACACCGTTCAGGTCGTAGGGGAAGACGTACCTGACGAAACGGAGAGAACGATGGCGACACCTCAAGCGCGTGGAGTGATCTTCATTCACTCCGCGCCACGCGCGTTGTGCCCCCACCTCGAGTGGGCGGTCGGGCGAGCCCTCGGGCACGCTGTCAACTTCGACTGGGCCGACCAGCCGGTGCTGTCCGGCAGTCGCCGCGCCGAGTTCTACTGGGAGGGCGCTGCCGGCACGGGCGCCGCCCTCGCGACCGCGATCCGCGGGTGGGAGCACCTGCGATTCGAGGTCACCGAGGACCCGACGCCGCGCAGCGACGGCGGCCGGTGGCTGCACACCCCTGGACTCGGCATCCACTTCGCACAGACCGACACCGCCGGCAACGTCGTGATCGGCGAGGACCGCATCCGCTACGCGATGGAGATCGCCGCCGGCGATGCCTTCGAGCTCCAGCGCGAGCTCGACGTCGCCCTGGGCGCTGCGTGGGACGAGGAGCTCGAGCCCTTCCGTCACGCGAGCGACGACGCACCGGTCGTCTGGCTCCACAAGGTCGGCTGAGACGGTCCTGCGCGACCCGACACTGTCAGTTCGAACCTCCACAACTCCACAGCCCGGCGGCGCGGGCGCGTCAGTACCGACCTCGGATGGCTTCCCGGGGAACGGGAACGCGTGCCGGCCGCCCACCCGAAAAGAAGGACGCCCTCCGCTTGGCTTCGCGGAGGGCGCCCTTTCGTGGTGCGGACTGTTACACCGACTCGATGGCCACGACGGCGTTGTGACCGCCGAAGCCGAAGGAGTTGCTGATGGCGAGCTGATCGCCCGCGCCGAGCGGGGTCGGCTCGCCGGACAGCCGGAACGGCACGGCCGGGTCCTGCTCGGTGATGTTGATCGTCGGCGGCGCGACGCGGTCCCGCAGGGCGAGGACCGTGAAGATCGCCTCCAGTGCTCCGGTCCCGCCGAGGAGGTGACCCGTGGAGGCCTTCGTCGCGGAGACCGGGATGTCGTCGATGCGGTCGCCGAACACGCTCTTCAGCGCGACGTACTCGTTCGGGTCGCCCACCGGGGTCGAGGTCGCGTGGGCGTTGATGTGCGTGACCTCGTCGACGGACCGCCCCGCAGCCTCCAGCGCGAGGTGGACCGCACGGGAGGCGCCGGCGCCCTCCGGGTCGTTCGCGGTGATGTGGTACGAATCGGCGGTCACGCCACCGCCGACGATCGCGGCGTAGATCTTCGCGCCGCGGGCCTTGGCGTGCTCCTCGGTCTCGAGGATCAGGACACCCGCACCCTCACCCATGACGAAGCCGTCACGGTCGATGCTGCCGGGGCGCGACGCCGTCTCGGGGGAGTCGTTGCGGCGCGACAGCGCCTGCATCGATGCGAACGACGAGATGGTGATGGGATGGATGACCGACTCGGTGCCGCCGGCGATCACGACGTCGGCGAGTCCGGCGCGCAGGTGCTCCACGGCGTTGACGAGCGACTCCGTGCTCGACGCGCACGCGCTGGCGACCGTGCGCGCATAGGCGCGGGCTCCGAAGTGCAGCGAGAGGTTTCCCGCTGCCGCGTTCGGCATGAGCATCGGCACCGTCATGGGGAGCACGCGACGCGGCCCCTTCTCGCGCAGCGTGTCCCAGGCGTCCAGGAGCGTCCAGAGGCCGCCGATCCCGGTCGCGAAGTCCACGCCGAGCCGCTCGGGCTCCACCTCGGGCTCGCCGGCGTCGGCCCAGGCCTCCAGCGCCGCGACCAGCGCGAACTGCGAGGACGGGTCGAGGCGCTTGGCCACGGGGCGCTCGAGGACGGTGTCGGGCCGCACCTTGGCCTGCGCCGCGAAGGTCACCGGCAGCTGGTACTTCTCGACCCAGTCGTACTCGAGGGTACGGGTGCCGGATGCCCCGGACAGCAGGGCCTCCCAGCTCTCGGGGGCGGTGGCACCGATCGGGCTGGACGCGCCGATACCGGTGACGACGATGCGCTGATTGCTCATGTGTTCCTCGTGATGCTGCGGTGGGGGCTCAGAGCGGGTCGCTCGCGCCCCCACCGCGGGCGGTGCAGGTCAGGCCTGGTTCGACGTGATGAAGGTCACGGCGTCGCCGACGGTCTTGAGGTTCTTGACCTCTTCGTCGGGAATGGTGACGCCGAACTTCTCCTCGGCGTTGACGACGATCGTCATCATCGAGATGGAGTCGATGTCGAGGTCGTCGGTGAAGGACTTCTCGAGGGCGACCTCATCGGCCGAGATTCCGGTCTCGTCGGTGATGAGCTCGGCGAGCCCGGCGAGGACCTCGTCGTTGCTGAATGCCATGGGTTTTCTCCTTGTTATCCGGTGGGTCGGGCCCGACGGGCCGCTAGTCAGTCTAGGTGCGAGGGGGTCGCCGTCACGGGAGCACGACGACCTGTGCGCCGAACACGAGCCCCGCGCCGAAGCCGATCTGGAGGGCGAGTCCGCCCGACAGCTCGGGGTGCTCTTCGAGCAGCCGGTGGGTGGCCAGCGGGATGGACGCGGCCGACGTGTTGCCGGTCGTCTCGATGTCGCGGCCGATGGCCACCGTGTCGGGAAGGCCGAGCTGCTTGGCGAACTCGTCGATGATGCGCATGTTGGCCTGGTGCGGCACGAAGGCGGCGAGGTCGGCCGGGGTGATGCCCGCCTCCTCGATCGCGCGGCGAGCGACCTTGACCATCTCCCACACCGCCCAGCGGAACACCGTGGGCCCCTCCTGACGGAGCGTCGGCCACGGCGCGGCGCCGTCACGGAAGTCCGTGAGGGTGTGGTTCATTCCGACGGCCTCGTGCTTGGATCCGTCGGAACCCCACACCGTGGGGCCGATGCCCGGGAAGTCGCTCGGGCCGACGATGACGGCGCCCGCGCCGTCGCCCAGGAGGAACGAGATGGACCGGTCGGTGGGGTCGACGATGTCGCTGAGCTTCTCGGTGCCCACGACGGCGACGTAGGTGGCGGCACCGGCGCGGATGAGGGCGTCGGCCTGCGTCACCCCGTAGGCGAACCCGGCGCAGGCGGCGTTGACGTCGTAGGCCGCTGCGGGATTGGCCCCGACGCGGTCGGCGACGATCGCCGACACCGAGGGCGTCTGCTTCGGGTTGGAGATCGTGGAGACGATCACCGCGTCGACCTGCTGCGGATCGATCCCCGCGCGCTGAATGGCCTCGGCGACGGCGTCGGTGGCCAGATCGATCGCCGTCGTGTCGCGGTCTGCCCGCGCGCGCGTGACGATGCCGGTGCGCTGGCGGATCCACTCGTCGCTGGAGTCGATCGGACCGACGAGGTCGTCGTTGGGAACGAGGTTCTCGCCCCGAGCGGCGCCGTACGCGTAGATGCGCGTGTGCGCGGGACCCGTGGGCTGTCTGAGCGTGGCGGTCACGCGTCATCTCCTGTCAGCAGTGCGGCTGCGGCCGCGAGGTCGTCGGGCGTCTTGACCGCGACGGTGGGCGTGCCGCGGAGGGCGCGCTTGGCCAGCCCGACGAGGGTGCCGGCCGGCGAGAACTCGATGATGCCGGTGACGCCGCGTTCGGCGAACGAGCTCATGCACAGATCCCAGCGCACCGGGGAGGCGACCTGGTCGACGAGCAGATCGAGGGCCGTGCGACCGTCGGCGACGACGGATCCGTCACGGTTGGTCCACAGCGTGAGCGACGGATCGGACGCCGCGACGTCTCCCGCCGCGGAGCGGAGCGCCTCGACGGCGGGCGCCATGAAGCGGGTGTGGAACGCGCCCGCGACCTGCAGCGGGATCACCCGCGTTCCGGCGGGCGGGGTCGCCGACAGCTCCGCGAGCGCCGGCAGCGCACCAGCCGCGACGAGCTGTCCGCCGCCGTTGTAGTTGGCGGGGGTGAGGTCGAGCTCGGTGAGGCGTGCGACCACGGCGTCCTGGTCGCCGCCGAGGACGGCGCTCATCCCGGTGTCCTCGAGCGCGGCCGCCGCGGCCATCGCCCGGCCCCGGAGGCCGACCAGACGCATCCCGTCCTCGTCGCCGATGACGCCGGACGCCACGAGCGCGGCGATCTCGCCCACCGAGTGACCGGCGGTTCCGGCCGGTGCCGCGGGCGTGACGTCGCGCAGCGCGTGCCAGGAGAGCAGGCTGGCTGCGACGATGAGCGGCTGTGCCACCTGGGTGTCGCGGATGCGGTCGGCATCCCACTCGGTGCCGGCGGCGACAAGGTCCACCTGCGCCAGGTCCGAATACTGCGCGAGACGCTCCTGCGCGCCGTCGAGCTCGAGCCAAGGGGCGAGGAAACCGGGGGTCTGCGAGCCCTGGCCGGGGAACACGGCGATGATCACGTGACTATCCTCCCAAGAAGATGACGGTCGGGACTGGCGATGAGGTCACAAGAAACCCGAGATGCTTTGTGCGCGCCGCACAGCGATCCTGTCACGGACGGCGCAACGGCGCAGCCCTGCGGCGCGTGACGTCCGTGCCGATGGAGCCGATGATGAGTGCGGTCTGGAGGATCAGCGCTTCGCGCGGACCCGTGGCGTCCCAGCCGATCACGTCCGACACGCGCTTCAGGCGGTAGCGGACGGTGTTGGGGTGCACGAACAGCTCACGCGCGGTCGCCTCCAGCGACCTGCCGTTGTCGAGGTAGCTCCACAGCGTGGCCACGAGGTCGGCGGAGTGCGCCTGCAGCGGGCGGTAGATCCGCTCGACGAGGGTCGCCTTCGCGAGGGGATCTCCCGCCAGGGCACGCTCGGGCAGGAGGTCGTCCGCCTCGACCGGGCGGGGAGCGTGGCGCCACGCTTTCGCGACGGCGAACCCCGCCAGGGCCGCGCGGGCGCTCTGACCGGCGTCCACCAGGGCCGGCACCGGCGGACCCAGCACGAGGTGACCGGTCCCGAACCCGGGTTCGAGGCGCTTCGCGATCTCGGGGAACGGCAGCTGCTGCTCGTCGGACTCCTCGGCGCCCGGCGCCTCGGCGCGACCGATGACCAGCACCAGCCGCGACCCCTGCACTCCGATCAGCACGTCGACCCCCAGCTTGCGCGCGAGCCGGCGCAGCTGATCGACGTCGAACTGCGCGGGCGTCGTGCCCACGAGCACCGCGACCTCGCCGTGCCCGTGCCACCCGAGCGCCGCGATCCGGCTCGGGAGCTCCTCGTCCGCCTCACCCGTCAGGATCGAGTCCACGACGAGCGCCTCGAGCCGGGCGTCCCAGAGCCCGCGCGCCTCCGCGGCACGGGCATAGACATCGGCCGCCGCGAAGGCGACTTCGCGCGAATAGAGGAGCATGCTCTCGCGCAGGTCGTCGCCACGGCCCGCGACCCGCTCCTCGGTCACCTCGACGGTCACGCGGATCAGCTGCAGCGTCTGGGTGAGGCTCACGCTGCGCAGCAGCTCCCGTGGCGCGGCGGCGAAGATGTCGGCCGCGATCCACGGCTGGGCGCCGGGGTCGTCGTACCACTGGATGAACGCCGAGATGCCCGCCTGCGCGACCAGACCCACCGCCGAGCGCCGCGCGGGCGGCATCTCGGCGTACCACGGGAGCGAGTCCTCGAGGCGCTTGATGGTCGCCGTCGCGAGGTCGCCGGAGATGCGCCGCAGCCAGGCGAGCGTCTCCGACTTCTCCTGCGGGGTGGGTCTGATCGGCATAGAGCGGGTCAGCTCTCGCCGCCGGCGTTCCCGCTGGTACCGGCGGTCACGTCGTGGAGACGGTACTTCTCGATCGCCTGAGCGGAGAGGGCGCGGTCCACCTTGCCCTCGTCTGCCAGCGACTGCAGCGTCCGCACCACGATCGACGGTCCGTCGATCTTGAAGAACCGGCGCGCGGCGGCACGCGTGTCCGAGAACCCGAAGCCGTCGGCTCCGAGCGTCGCGAACGAGCGCGGGACCCACGGACGGATCTGGTCCTGCACGGCGTGCATGTAATCGCTCACCGCGATCACGGGACCGTCGGTGTCGCGCAGCTTCTGCGTGACGTAGGCGGTGCGCGGCTCGTCGAGCGGGTTCAGGAAGTTGTGCTCGTCGGCGTCGAGGCCGTCGCGGCGCAGCTCCGTCCAGCTGGTGACCGACCATACATCGGCCACGACACCCCAGTCGTCCTTCAGCAGCTGCTGGGCTTCCAGGGCCCACGGCACGCCGACGCCCGAGGCGAGCAGCTGAGCGCGGTGTCCGTCGCCCTCGCCGGTGGACACGCGGTGCATGCCGCGCACGATGCCCTCGACGTCCACGCCCTCCGGCTCGGCCGGCTGGACGAGCGGCTCGTTGTAGAGCGTGATGTAGTACATGACGTTGGGGTCGGGGTGGTTCCCGCCGTACATCCGGTCGATGCCGGCCCGCACGATGTGGGCGATCTCGTACCCGTACGCCGGGTCGTAGGAGACCGTGGCGGGGTTGGTCGACGCGAGCAGGTGGGAGTGCCCGTCGGCGTGCTGCAGGCCCTCGCCGGTGAGCGTCGTCCGGCCGGCGGTCGCGCCCATGATGAAGCCGCGCGCCATCTGGTCGCCGGCTGCCCACTGCGCGTCGCCCGTGCGCTGGAATCCGAACATCGAGTAGAAGATGTAGACGGGGATGAGCGGCTCGCCGTGCGTGGAGTACGAGGTCCCGACGTTGGTGAACGCCGCCACCGCACCGGCCTCGTTGATGCCGACGTGCATGATCTGCCCCTGCGGGCTCTCCTTGTAGGCCAGGAGCAGCTCGCGGTCCACCGAGGTGTAGTTCTGACCGTTCGGGTTGTAGATCTTCGCCGTCGGGAAGAACGCGTCGAGACCGAAGGTGCGGGCCTCGTCGGGGATGATCGGGACGATGCGGTGCCCGAAGTCCTTCACCCGGAGCAGATCCTTCAGGAGGCGCACGAACGCCATGGTCGTCGCGACCTCCTGCGTGCCCGATCCCTTCTTGGGAAGCGCGTAGGCGGCGTCGTCCGGGAGGGCGATCGGGACGTGGTGGCTGCGACGCTCGGGAAGGAAGCCGCCCAGCGCACGACGCTTCTCCACCATGTACTGGATCGTCTCGTCCTCCATGCCCGGGTGGAAGTACGGCGGGGCGTAGGGGTTCTCCTCGAGCTGCGCGTCGCTGATCGGGATGCGCATCGAGTCGCGGAAGTGCTTCAGGTCCTCGAGGGTCATCTTCTTCATCTGGTGGGTCGCGTTGCGGCCCTCGAAGTGGTGACCCAGGCCGTAGCCCTTGATCGTCTTGGCGAGGATGACGGTCGGCTGGCCCTTGTGCTCGGTCGCCGTCTTGTATGCGGCGTAGACCTTCTGGTAGTCCAGGCCGCCGCGGCGGAGCTTGCCCCAGATGTCGTCGTCCGACCAGTCCTTGACCATGTCCAGCGTGCGCTCGTCGCGGGCGAAGAAGTGGTCGCGGATGAACTTGCCGTCCTCGGCGCGGTAGGTCTGGAAGTCGCCGTCGGGCGTGGTGTTCATGAGGTGGACGAGCGCGCCGTCGCGGTCGCGCTCGAGCAGCTCGTCCCAGCCGCGGCCCCAGACGACCTTGATGACGTTCCAGCCCGCGCCGCGGAAGAAGCTCTCGAGCTCCTGGATGATCTTGCCGTTGCCGCGGACCGGTCCGTCGAGGCGCTGGAGGTTGCAGTTGACGACGAAGGTGAGGTTGTCGAGGCCCTCGTTCGCCGCCACCTGGAGCTGGCCGCGGCTCTCGACCTCGTCCATCTCGCCGTCGCCGAGGAAGGCCCAGACGCGGGAGTTGGAGAGGTCCTTGATGCCGCGGTTCGTCAGGTACTTGTTCGTCATCGCCTGATAGATGGCGTTGATCGGCCCGAGCCCCATCGACACCGTCGGGAACTGCCAGTAGTCCGGCATGAGACGGGGGTGCGGGTAGGAGGGGATGCCGACGGGCGCCTTCGACTTCTCCTGGCGGAAGCCGTCGAGCTGGTCCGCCGACAGACGGCCCTCGAGGAAGGAGCGGGCGTAGATGCCCGGGGAGGCGTGGCCCTGGACGAAGATCTGGTCGCCGCCGCTGGGGTCGTCCAGGCCGCGGAAGAAGTGGTTGAAGCCGACTTCGTAGAGCGACGCCGAGGACGCGTACGTGGAGATGTGCCCGCCGACGCCGATGCCGGGGCGCTGCGCGCGGTGCACGGTGAGCGCCGCGTTCCACCGGATCCAGCGACGGTATCGCCGCTCGAGCTCCTCGTCACCGGGGAACTCGGGCTCGTTCTCGGGCGCGATCGTGTTGATGTAGTCCGTGGTCGGAACCTGCGGCACGTTCAGCTGCAGTTCGTGGGAGGTCTGCAGCAGGCTCAGCATGATCTCGCGACCGCGTCCCGCACCCTTGGCGTCGACGAGCTGCTGGAGGGATTCCTGCCACTCGTGGGTCTCTTCGGGATCGCTGTCCTGCGGGCCCTGCGAGTACGGATCCTGATCGTTGACAGTCACGGGAGACCTTTCTTCATCTGGCAGATCATGCCAGGACGGGGCTTCGGATGCGGGTGGCTTTTGTTCAGCACTGACAACGCACCGCCCATCAGCCTAGTCACTTCCGGAGGGTCCGATCCCTTCTAGACTGAACCGCGAGGGCCTTTAGCTCAGCTGGTAGAGCGCCACGTTTACACCGTGGATGTCGTCGGTTCGATCCCGGCAGGGCCCACCTCAGGCGCTGTCGTCGGGGCCGTCCGCCCGCGTCCGCGCGGCACACCCCGCCGACGCCGTCGTCGCCACGATCGGCGGGCGCGGCGCCGAACCTCAGTCTTCGCGGCCGACGACCTTCGGCACCGCCGGGTTGTCGTAGGTGCCGGCGTCCTTCCCCAGCCGCGAGTGGGAGCGGGAGTAGGCGAAGTAGATGACGAAACCGATGGCGAGCCACACGAGGAAGCGGAGCCAGGTCTCGACGGTGAGGTTCAGCATGAGGTAGGTGCACACCGCCGCCGACAGCGCGGGGAGGACCGGGCTCCACGGCACACGGAAGCCCCGAGGCAGGTCGGGCCGGGTGCGGCGGAGCACGATGACGCCGACCGAGACGAGCACGAACGCCGACAGCGTGCCGATGTTGACCATCTCCTCCAGGACGCCCACCGGGGTGAGGCCGGCGACCACGGCCACCACGAGGGTCACCATGATCGAGATGACCCACGGCGTGCGGCGGGTGGGGTGCACCTTCGCGAGGCGCACGGGCAGCAGCCCGTCGCGCGACATCGCGAAGATGATGCGCGTGGCGCCGATGAGCAGGGTGAGGACGACCGTGGTGAGGCCGGCGACGGCGCCGGCGGAGATGACGGTCGCCATCCACGCCTGGCCGTGGTGGACGAACGCGTTGGCAAGCGCTGCCGCGGGGTCGAGGTCCTGGTAGGGGACCATGCCCGTGACCACGAGGGCGACGACGCAGTAGAGCGCCGTGCAGATGACGAGGGAGGCGATGATCCCGATCGGCAGATCGCGCTGCGGGTTCTTGGTCTCCTCGGCCGTCGTCGCCACGACGTCGAAGCCGATGTAGGCGAAGAAGACGAGGGCCGCACCGGCGAAGATACCGCCGAGCCCGAAGGCCATCGGCTCGATCCCCGACAGGAACTGCAGGAGCGGCTGTGTCAGTCCGGTCGCCGCTTCGCGCGGTGCGGCATCGGGAACGAAGGGGGAGTAGTTCGCGGGGTTGACGAAAAGGATGCCGGCGACGATCACGAACAGGACGATGAACAGCTTCACCGCCACGAGGACCAGGTTCACCCGCATCGACTCGCGGATGCCGTAGGTCATCAGGGCGCCGAGGACGAGCACCAGGAGGATCGCCATCACGTCGACCGTGCCGCCGTAGCCGATGGCATCGGGGATCGGCATGCCGAGCTGCTCCAGGAGCACGCCGAGATAGGCGCTCCACCCCTGGGCGACGACGCCGGCGCCCAGGAACATCTCGAGGATCAGGTCCCAGCCGATGATCCAGGCCAGAAGTTCGCCGAGCGAGGCGTATGAGAACGTGTAGGCGGACCCGGAGACCGGCACGGTGGAGGCGAACTCGGCGTAGCACATGGCGGCGAGCCCGCACGCGATCGCCGCCACGATGAAGCTCACGACGATGGCGGGTCCCGCCACCTCGTGGGCGACGCGCCCGGTCAGGGTGAAGATGCCGGCGCCGATGACGACGCCGACGCCGAACACGGTCAGGTCGAAGGCGGACAGCGACTTCCGCAGGCGGAACTCCGGCTCCTCGGTGTCGGCGATCGACCGCTCGACGGACTTCGTGCGCATCACGCTCATCGGAAGGCTCCCTCTGCTCACCCGGCACCACATGCTAGCTTCCGGACGCCCGGCCGGGGGAGGAGCACCGGCGAGCAAAACGGGCCACCCGGTTCCGCGTCGGCGCGGGACGGTAGGTTGGAACACGTGAAAGCCCGCCCCGAAGACCAGCTCCGTCTCGTCGATCTCGCCGCGCTCGACACGGCGATCCGCGCCGCCGAGCACGCCCGCCGCAACCCCGAGCAGGCCGGACGCGTGCAGGAGCTGCTCTCGCAGCGTCAGACGCTGTCCGCGGAGCTGACTCGCCTCCTCGGCGTCCGCGACGACGTCACCGCCGAGCTGGCGCGGATCGAGTCCGACGTGGCCGTGGTCGATGCGCGCACCGCACGTGACGCCGAGCGTCTCGCCTCGTCTGTGAACGCGAAGGACGCGCAAGGACTCGAGCACGAGATCGCCTCGCTGGCCAAGCGCAAGAGCGATCTCGAGGACGCCGAGCTCGAGCTCATGGAGCGCCTCGAAGCGGCCGAGGCCGACATCGCGACCCAGGAGGCGCTCATCGCGGCGACCAACGACGAAGGGGCGCGGCTGAGCGCCGCCGGCAAAGCCGCCGTCGCCGAGGCGAACTCGCGCTTCGACGCCGCGACGCGCGACCGTCAGGCGATCGCCGCGACGCTTCCCGCCGAGCTCGTCGCGCTCTACGAGCGGCTGGCGGCGCGCGGCAACGGCGCGGGCCTGCTGCGGCAGCGCACCTGCGAGGCCTGTCGTATGGTGCTCGCCGGAACCGACGTGCAGGCGCTGCGCCAGGCAGCCGACGACGACGTCGTCATGTGCCCGGAGTGCGGCTGCATCCTGGTGCGCACCGACGAGTCGGGGCTGTGAGCGCGACGGGCCCGCGCCCGTCATGAGCACCTCCTCGCCCGCGTGGACGATCATCGCGGGACACGATCACGACCGCATCGTCCTCATC
Source organism: Microbacterium sp. T2.11-28 (assembly GCF_950097975.1). Lineage (GTDB taxonomy): Bacteria > Actinomycetota > Actinomycetes > Actinomycetales > Microbacteriaceae > Microbacterium. The sequence goes on along the minus strand of NZ_CATNHF010000001.1, from coordinate 188,016 downwards.
GGCACGGCCTCTGACGGGACCGAGCTCAGCAGACGCGTCACGCGGCGCGATGAGCTGGCCGACGTCGTCCGCGTCATCGAGGCCGGCGCCGACGCGGCACACCGCTGGGTGTGGAACGACACAGCGCGCTGGTATCCGGCGCTTCTGAGCGCAGGGGTCGACGTCGCCCGCTGTCACGATCTGCGACTGTGCCACGCCATCCTCCGATCCAGCGCGCTGGTGGCCGATGCCACCGAGCTACGCGCCGCGAACGCCTGGACGGCGGCAGCGGGAGACGACCACGCCGAGGAGGCGCTGTTCACGCTCGACGACCGCGCCGGCGTGCCCGACGATCCGGCAGAGGTGATCGCCGAGTTCGCGCGCCAGCAGGCCGCCGTCCATGCCTCCTCGGACCCCGACCGCCTCCGCCTGCTCCTCGCGGCCGAATCCGCCGGCGCGCTCATCGCCGCAGAGCTGCACGCGGCCGGCCTCCCCTGGGACGCCGCAGTCCACGATCGCCTGCTCACCGACGTGCTCGGGACCCGTCCGAGCGCGGGCGGGCTACCCTCGCTCGTCCAGGCACGCGCCGATGAGGTGCGCCGTGCCCTCGGCGATCCTCACGCCAGCCTGGACTCCCAGCCCAAGCTGCTGCGGTCGCTGCACCGCGCGGGCGTCCCGGCACGCTCGACGAGCCGCTGGGAGCTGGCGGAATTCGATCATCCGGTGATCGCTCCGCTCCTCGCTTACAAGAAGCTGACGCGCCTGCTGAGCGCCAACGGCTGGGCGTGGCTGTCCGAATGGGCCCCCGACGGCCGATTCCGACCGGTGTACGTCCCCGGCGGAGTCGTCACCGGACGGTGGGCGTCGTCCGGAGGTGGCGCCCTGCAGCTCCCGCGCCAGTTGCGCCCGGCGGTGCGCGCCGACCCCGGGTGGGTGCTCGTGGTGGCCGACGTCGCGCAGCTCGAGCCGCGGGTGCTCGCGGCGATGTCGCGGGATCTCGCGCTGGCCGGTGCCGCCCGCGGCGTGGACCTGTACGAGGGGATCGTCGCCGGGGGCGTGGTCCCCACGCGGCAGGAGGCGAAGATCGCGGTGCTCGGCGCGATGTACGGCGCGACGACGGGGGACAGCGGCAGACTGGTGCCCGCGCTCCGGCGTGCCTACCCGCGGGCGATGGCGCTCGTCGACGATGCGGCGCGGGTGGGTGAGGACGGCGGCATCGTCTCCACCTGGCTCGGCCGCTCGAGCCCGCCGCCGTCGGCGGGCTGGCAGGCCCTGCAAGCACGGGCCAGCGACGCCGAGGCGGTTTCCGGCGACGACACCGCCGCTCGACGGGCAGCACGTGACAGGGGGCGGTTCACGCGGAACTTCGTCGTGCAGGGGACTGCCGCCGAGTGGGCGCTGGCATGGCTCGCCGACCTCAGAACCCGGCTCGCCGCCCTTCCCGCCATCGAGGAGGGGGAGCAGGCGGCGACCGCATCGGGACCGCTGTTCTCGCGCCGTGCGCATCTCGCGTTCTTCCTGCACGACGAGATCATCGTGCACGCGCCCGCCGCCCAGGCCGAGGCGGTCGCTCACGCGGTCCAGGCGAGTGCGGAGCGCGCGGCGATGCTGCTGTTCGGCGGGTTCCCGCTCGACTTCCCCCTCGATCTGCGCATCGCCGAGGACGCCGCCAAGGAGTGAGGGCGCCGCCGCTCAGTCGCAGGACAGCGAGGACAGGCGGATCTCCTCCGCGGGATACAGCAGCGGAGTGTGCAGAAGCGCCGGCTCTCGCTCGACGGTGTCGGGCGAGACGAACCGGACGTCGATCAGCGCCGACTCGCCCGGGGCCAGTTCGACCTCCGTCGCACTCGTCGGGAATCCGCCGTCTTCGACGTCCACCGACGCGCGGCGCTCTCCGTCGACGGTCGTACCCCCGAAAAACCACCCCTCCGGTGCGGCCACGGCGACGGCGGTGGCGATGTTTCCCGCGGTGACCCCCCAGCGGCCGCTCCCCGTCATGCTGAACGGCCACTTCTCGCCCGCATCGGCCGGAGCCTCATTGGTCAGACGCACCTGGACCGACACCTCGGGCCGGCCGTCCGCCCGGCAGGAGCCGGTCACCGAGCCCAGCTCGACGGCCAGGCTGCTGTCCATCTTGGAGCCCGTGCCGTCGTTGAAGTAGACCGCGAACGCGTTCTCCCCGGCATCGCGATGACGGGCCAGCGCCCCGGCGAAGGGGGAGTGCGCGAGCACCTCGGCCTCGGCGGAGTCTGCGCTCCAGACCGACACCCGGCCCTGTTCGATCGGAGTGCGCAGGGCGGAGATCCAGGCCGACGGTGCTGCGGAGCTGGTCATCACCGCCTCGAAGAAGCGCTCCGTGAGGTCCTGGAAGAAGACCGTCTGCTCTTTGGGCTCGCGGTGCAGGTACGGCGCCACGAGCACGCTCGAGATGAACCCGTCCCGCACCAGCTCCTTGCCGCCGGCGAGCGTGACAGGGCCCGTCACCGGGAGCAGGGCCCGCAGCACGAGCGGATCGATCGCCAGGACGATGTCGGGGCGATGGCCCGTGAGGCCCTCCCACCAGGTCGAGGCGAGCCGCGCGGAGAGGTCGAAGTCGGGCGTCGTCGTCGTGTTCTGGACGTAGCGCCCGACGATGTCGCCGTAGAGGGCGGTCGTCGACTCGGGCACGGGCAGGATCTCGGCGACGGTGCGGCGGAACTCGCTCGAGTCCGCCTGGCGCGTCATCGTGATCGCGCCGCCGTCGGCGACGATCTCGGCGAACGAGCCGGTGATGCCTCCCCCGGAACGGAGCTCCGCATTGTTCTGCAGCATCACGAGGATGGTGCGCGGGCCGTCGCTGCCGAGCATCCCCGGCAGCACCGCGCTGAGATCGGCCATGCCGCCCACCGCGGACCCGAGCTGGTCGAGCATCGTCCCGACCTGGTCGACGCCCCGCGAGACCTGGTCGACGAGTCCGTCGCGGGACACCGCGGCGACGGCGGCTCGCGTCTGGTCGAGCACGTCGCGCGCTTCGGCCAGCGGCTCGGCCGCCTCCGAGAGGAGGGCGACGTTCAGCGACCCGTCGACGAGGAGCTCACCGCCGGTCAACCGCGACGTGAGGGCGGCGACGGGCGTGGCGACCTCGCTCGACACCCGGTCGAGCTGCTCGGTGATCAGTCGGGTCGCACGCAGGTTCTGCCCGAGGCCCGGCACGATCTCGGCCGCGCGCCACAGCGGGTCGGCGGCCGCGGCGGCTGCGGACGAGACGTGCTCGTCGAACCGGACGGCCACGTCTCCCAGCGCGTCGACGTCGCCGTCGGCAAGGGCTGCCTCCGCGTTCCGCGGGAGCTCGGCCACGGCCGACAGCTCGTCGCTCACGACGAGTGCTCGGGTCGCCACCCACACGCCGGCGCCGACGAGGACGACGAGCAGCCCCGCAAGGGTCCACCCGACGATCCTGCGTCGGCGACGGCGAGTCGGGTCAGGCGTCGCCTGACCCATCGATCAGTTGGTGCGACGGCGGCGGCTGAAGGCGAACAGACCGGCACCCGCGAGGAGCACCGCACCGCCACCCACCACGAACGGCAGGACGTCGACGTCGCCACCGGTCACCGCGAGGGTCACCTCGTCGCCGACGCCGGCGGGCTCACCGGTGACGCTGGGCTGTGCGGAGCAGAACGGGCTGCTCGGCGGGTAGCTCAGCGCGACCGCGACCTCCGGGTTGACGACGATCTTCGCCGAGATGTCTCCGCGCGTCCACGCGAAGTTGTCCGACGTCTCGACCCACGATCCGTCGACGAACGCCCAGCCCGGCCAGCCGGTCGGCGAGCCGTCTGCGGCGATCGACGCACCGGGCCACAGGATGCGGCCCGACAGCGTGCCGTCGGCGTCGAGCGCCCCCAGCTGGATCGTCGTCGACTGCGAGCCGTTGGACAGCACGAGGCGTGCCGTTCGGCTGGTCGACTGGTTGTTGGTGTCGGTGAGTACCACGGAGTACTCGATCCACGGCACGTCGTCCTCGCAGACGCCCGCAGCCTCGGAACCGGCGAGCGTGAAGCTCCCGTCGACGCCCGGCGTGTAGCCGTCGTCCTCCGTGGCTGCGTGCGCCGCCGTCGGCAGCGACAGCAGCAAGATCCCCGCAACGAGTGCGCGTGCGAACACAGACTTCTTCATGACAAGCCCCCCAGCCTGCTCATACGGGACCCTCCCCAATCGGGCCCACACATCGGATGCTACACCACGATCGGACTCCGCGCGGTAAACTCGCCGAGCGAATGGGTCGGCTGGACGGTCGCGTGGCGGGAGACCGCACCGAGGAACGTCCGGGCTCCACAGGGCAGGGCGGTGGGTAACACCCACCCGGAGCGATCCGCGAGACAGTGCCACAGAGAGCAGACCGCCCGCCGTCAGCGGCGGGTAAGGGTGAAAGGGTGGTGTAAGAGACCACCGGGACCGCGGTGACGCGGTCCGCACGGCAAACCTCGCCCGGAGCAAGGCCAGACAGGGGATGACGACGCGGCCCGCCGAGTCCCCGGGTAGGCCGCTGGAGCGGCGCGGCAACGCGTCGCCGAGAGAGATGACCGTCCACGGGGCTCACGCCCCCGGACAGAACCCGGCGTACAGGCCGGCCCATTCGCCCTCTCGCCGAGCCGGCGGCCCTCAGGACACCGCGAGTGCGGCCGCCCCGATGATCCCGGCGTTGTTGCGGTGCACGGCCGGCACGATGGGCGTGTGCAGATCCAGGAGCGGCAGGAACTCGTCGGCGTGCTTGGAGACCCCGCCGCCGACGATGAAGAGGTCGGGGCTGAGCAGGAACTCCAGGTGGCTGTAGTACCACTGCAGGCGCTTGGCCCACTGCGCCCAGGTGAGCTCGTCGCGCTCCATGGCGGAGTAGGCCGCCCAGGCCTCGGCATCCTTCTTGTGGCCGGCCCGCTGCAGATGCCCGAGCTCCGAGTTGGGGATGAGGGCGCCGCGGTGGATCAGCGCCGTGCCGATCCCGGTGCCCAGGGTCGTCAGCAGCACGAGGCCCTCCTCGCCGCGAGCAGCGCCGTAGCGCAGCTCCGCGACGCCCGCGACGTCGGCGTCGTTCGCGAAGTGGATCTCGCGGCCGAGTCCGTCCTCGAAGAAGCGCTCGGCCTCGAACCCGATCCACGCGTCCGAGACGTTCGCCGCGGACATCGTCCGTCCCCGGGTCACGATCGCCGGGAAGGCCACGCCGAGAGGGACGTCGGCGTCATGGACCTCGAGCCGCTCCAGCACGACCTTGACGGCGGCGAGCACGTCTTCGGGCTCGGCGCCCTGCGGAGTGGCGACCTTGATGCGGTCGGTCAGGAGCGCACCCGCCTCGAGGTCCACCACCGCGCCCTTGATGCCGGTTCCGCCGATGTCCACCCCGACGGCGCGGGTCGTCTTGATCGCCATCCCGCCAGCCTACCGAGGCCGGGCCGACGGCTCGTAGGATCGAGGCAGTCCGACCGCCGTCGAGAGGAACGACAATGACCGGCAACGACGAGAAGTACTGGTACAACCTCAAGACCGGCGAGGTGGAGCGCGGCTTCGAATCGCCGTCGGTCGACCGTGCCGGCCCGTTCGACACGCCCGAGGAGGCCGCCCGCGCACCGCAGGTGATGGCCGAGCGGTCGCGCGCCTGGTCCGAGGAGGAGGCTCGCGAGGACGCCTGGGGCTCCGGGCGCGGCGCCGACGTGTCGCCGGACGGCGAGCCCGACCCGGGCCGATAGTCTGGGCAGACCGGCATCGGAGAGGACGCGATGGACAAGCAGCGGGACTTCGTACTGCGCACGATCGAGGAGCGCGGCGTCAAGTTCGTGCGCCTCTGGTTCACGGATGTGATCGGCACGCTCAAGTCGGTCGCGATCGCGCCGGCCGAGGTGGAGGGCGCGTTCACCGAGGGACTGGGCTTCGACGGCTCGGCCATCGAGGGACTCACCCGCTCCTACGAGTCCGACCTGCTCGCACACCCCGATCCGACGACGTTCCAGACCCTGCCGTGGCGGGGCGAGATCGACCCGACGGCCCGGATGTTCTGCGACATCACGACCCCCGACGGACAGCCCGCCGTCGCCGATCCGCGCCATGTGCTCAAGCGCTCCCTGGCCAAGGCAGCCGATGCGGGGTTCACCTTCTACACGCACCCCGAGATCGAGTTCTACCTGCTCAAGTCGTCGACCTTCGGCGCGGACGGGCCCGAGCCGGTCGATTCCGCGGGCTACTTCGACAACGTGCCCGGCGGCACCGCCCACGACTTCCGCCGTCGCTCGGTGCGCATGCTGGAAGACCTGGGCATCTCGGTCGAGTACAGCCACCACGAGGGCGGCCCCGGTCAGAACGAGATCGACCTCCGGTACGCCGACGCGCTCGCGACCGCGGACAACATCATGACCTTCCGCACGGTGGTCAAGGAGGTGGCCATCGAGCAGGGCGTGTACGCCACGTTCATGCCCAAGCCCCTCAGCGGCCACCCCGGCAGCGGCATGCACACCCACATGTCCCTGTTCGAGGGCGACGTCAACGCGTTCTACGAGGAGGGCGCGCAGTATCAGCTGTCGCTCACCGGCCGTCGATTCATCGCGGGACTGCTCCGTCACGCCAACGAGATCGCGGCGGTGACGAATCAGTTCGTCAACTCCTACAAGCGCCTGTGGGGCGGTGACGAGGCGCCGAGCTTCATCTGCTGGGGGCACAACAACCGCTCCGCGCTGGTCCGGGTGCCGATGTACAAGCCCAAGAAGGGCCAGTCGACGCGCGTGGAGTATCGCGCACTCGATTCGGCCGCGAACCCCTATCTCGCCTACGCGCTCATGCTCGCCGCGGGCCTGAAGGGGATCGAAGAGGAGTACGAGCTCCCGCCCGAGGCCGAGGACAACGTGTGGTCGCTGACCGACGCCGAGCGTCGGGCGCTCGGCTACGAGGCCCTGCCGGCGAGCCTGGACCACGCCCTCGAGTACATGGAGGAGTCCGAGCTGGTCGCCGAGACCCTGGGGGAGCAGGTCTTCAACTACGTCCTCCTCAACAAGCGCCGCGAGTGGCAGGAGTACCGCGCCCAGGTCACGCCCTTCGAGCTGAAGAGCAACCTGGAGATGCTGTAACCCGTCATGTCGGCGAGCCCGCGGTCCGGCACGCTCACCGGTCTCGCCCGCGCGGGGTTCGGTGATCTGCACGAGACGAACGAGCTGCTCGACGAGCTCTCGGGACTGATCGGGGTCGACCGCGCCACGCTGACCGCGCACGCCGAGCGCGCTGCCGATCCCGATGGCGCCCTGGCCGCGCTGGTGCGCATCGCGCGACGCCGCTCCGACGACGTCGCCGCTGCCATGCGGCACCATCCGGCGACGCTGTGGGCCCTGCTCGGAGCCTCCGCGGGGTTCGCCGACTTCTACCTGCGGCACCCCGAGGAGCTCTCCTTCCTCGTCGAGCCGGGCAGCGCCCTGCCGACGGCGGACGAGCTGCGTGCCGAGCTGCTCGACGCGGTCGGGGCCGACGCCGACGGATTCGCCGCGAGCGGCGACGAGTCCGCGTGGGTCGCCCTGCGGGTGAGGTATCGCCGCCTGGTCGCCCGCATCGCCGCCGTCGACCTGTCCGCACCGGACGCCACGGCCGTGCTGGCACCGGTCGCGGCGGCACTGGCCGACGCGGCGGGCGCCGCGCTGGAGGCGTCGCTCAGCGTCGCCCGCACGCGCGTGTCCACAGGCGGAGCCGGCGCGGGGCTGTTCCCGCGCGACCAGGTCGCCGCCGCACGGCTGGCCATCATCGGGATGGGGAAGACCGGCGCGCGCGAGCTCAACTATGTGAGCGACGTCGACGTCATCTTCGTCGGGGGCGGCGACGACGAAGCGGTCGCGCAGTACGGCGAAAGCCGGTTGATCGACATCGCGACCCGCCTCGCGGTGCAGACGATGCGCGGCATCTCGGGCGTGGAGATCGAGCCGCCGCTGTGGGAGGTGGATGCGAATCTCCGCCCCGAGGGGAAACAGGGTGCCCTCGTGCGCAGTCTGGACTCGCACCTGTCCTACTACGACCGATGGGCCAAGAGCTGGGAGTTCCAGGCTCTGCTCAAGGCGCGCCCGATCGCCGGCGACGCGGAGCTCGGCGCCACCTATGTCGCCGCGGTCCAGCCGAAGGTGTGGACCTCCGCCGCCCGGGAGAACTTCGTCGACAGCGTGCAGCGCATGCGCGAGCGGGTCACCGAGCACATCCCGCCCGACGAGGTGCCGTATCAGTTGAAGCTGGGACCGGGAGGCATCCGCGACATCGAGTTCACGGTGCAGCTGCTCCAGCTCGTCCATGGGCTCCAGGACGACGGCATCCGCCAGACGGGCACGCTGCCGGCGATCGACGCCCTCGTCGCCCAGGGCTACATCGGCCGGAGCGAAGCGGCGACGTTCTCCCACCACTACCGGACGCTGCGCGTGCTCGAGCACCGCCTCCAGCTGGCCGGTCTCCGCCGCACGCACCTCATGCCCTCGACGCCGGAGGGCCTCCGCATCCTCGCCCGGTCGTCGGGTCTCGCCGACTCGGGCAGCGCCGTGTGGGCACTGTGGGAGTCCGTCAAGCGCGAAGTGCGCGACATCCACGTCCGGCTGTTCTACCGGCCGCTGCTGTCCGCCGTGGCGGCGCTGCCGGCCGATGAGCAGGCGCTGTCGCCGCAGCAGGCCCACGACCGGCTCGCTGCCATCGGATTCCGCGATCCGTCGGGCGCACTGCGCCACATCGGCGCCCTGACGAGCGGTCTCAGCCGCAAGGCCACCATCGCGCGCCACCTCATGCCGGTGATGCTCCGCTGGTTCGCCGACGGCGTCGATCCGGACTACGGTCTGCTCGCCTTCCGCCGCATCAGCGAGCGGCTGGGGGACACCCCCTGGTTCCTGCGGATGCTCCGCGACTCGTCCGGAGCGGCGGAGCGGCTCACCCGCGCCCTCTCCGGCTCCCGCTACATCGGCGAGCTCATGGAGTGGATCCCCGAGTCGGTCGCCTGGCTCGATTCGGAGGAGCAGCTGAAGCCCCGACGGGGCGTGGCCCTCCAGGAGGAGGCGCGCGCGATCCAGACCCGGCACACCGCCATCGACGATGCGATGAGCGCCGTCCGCGCCCTGCGTCGCCGCGAGCTGCTGCGCCTCGCCCTGGCGGCGGTGGTCGGCACGGTCACCATCGAGGATCTCGCCCAGGGCCTCACGACCGTCAGCGAGGTCACCATCCAGGCGACGCTCCGCGCCGTGCGCCGCGAGGTCGTTCCCGCTGCGGACGAGGCCCTGGACTTCGCGGTCATCGCGATGGGACGCTTCGGCGGGGCGGAGCTCGGCTTCGGGTCGGACGCCGATGTCATGTACGTGTACGACGCGAACGGCGTCGACCCGCAGCGGGCGCACAGCCTCGCCGTGGCGCTGGCGACGGGCCTGCGCACCTACTCCGAGGATCACCGTCTGCCCTTCGAGCTCGACGCGGACCTGCGCCCCGAGGGCCGCAACGGTCCGCTTGCCCGCTCCTTCGACGCGTACGAGGCCTACTATCGGCGCTGGTCGTTGTCGTGGGAGGCCCAGGCTCTGCTGCGGGCGCGAGGCGTCGCGGGCAGCACGAAGCTGATCCGGCGCTTCATGACTCTGGCCGACGAGGTGCGGTTCCCCGCGCAGGTCGAGCAGCAGGGCCTCCGTGAGATCAAGCGCATCAAGGCACGCGTGGAGAACGAGCGGCTTCCGCAGGGCGTGGACCGCTCGCGTCACCTGAAGCTCGGGCCGGGTGGCCTGAGCGATGTGGAGTGGCTCGTGCAGCTGCTCCAGCTCGAGCACGGGCACCGTCTCGAAGGACTTCGGACCACCTCGACCCTCGGCGCACTGGAGGCTGCGCGGGCGGCGGGACTGGTGCCCGATGCGGCCGCGGAGCGCCTCGCCGCCAGCTGGCGTCTCGCGAGTCGGCTGCGCTCGGCCAACACCCTGCTGTCGGGTCAGACGAGCGATCTGCTTCCGACCGACCGCGGGAAGCTCGACGGCATCGGACGCGTGCTGGAGTACCCGCCTCGGTCCGCGACGCTCGTCGAGGAGGAGTGGCTGCGCACCGCACGGCGCGCGCGCCGGGACTTCGAGAAGCTCTTCTACGGCTGAGTCGCCGCCGTGCCGCAGACGACGAAGCCCCCCGGCGCAGGCCGAGGGGCTTCGTCGTGAGGTGCGTCAGACGCCGAAGTACAGCTCGTAGCCCCCGGCCCTTCATGGCTAGTCACGCCGGTTACCGGTATGTCCTGTTGACCGGCCGTTTCTCGTCGCCAGTAGGCTGGCTGACCCGGTACTTTCATGGCATTTCTGCGGACTAGGTGCGGACCGAGCGCTAGGCTCGTCCGCATGCCGGCAGGACACGGACTGGGTATCCAGGCGCAGGAGTACTGGGCGTATCGGCGGAACCAGAGCCATCCGCTCCAGCGCGTGCTCATAATTGACCCGGGCCGCCACTACGACGCCGAGATCCGGATCCGGTTCCCGGACTCCCCAGCCCTGCACGAGTTCTACACGCGTCGCAGCAAGCTCCCGTGCAAGTGGGAGGATCGCGAAGCGTACTTGGAAGCGCATCCGGAGGTTCCGCGCGGCGACGAAGTCGCAACGCCGGTGGAGCCTGTCCACATCGTCCACACCACCAACGAGTTGCGGGCGATCATCCACGAAGAGGTGCGGAACGCGTTCGGCGTCGAGAAAGTCGCCTTCAACGTGCAAGAGGCCGCAATCGCCGTGGGCCTTAGCCCGTCGTCGATCCAGAACGCCGTACGCCGCAATGAGCTCGTTCCCCGGTACTACGGGAACAGGCCGCTCTTCACGTCGGCGGAGCTTCTGCGGTGGGTCGATTCACTCCCCGACTCGCCGGTGCGTCGGTCGCGATGAAAGAACATGGCGGCGGTGGACGCGGGAGGCTAGTCTCAGCCCCATGAAGAATGCCCTGGACTCGCGCCTCTCAAGCAACTCGGAGGTCTTGATCTCGACCGTTGTCGGCAAAGAATTCGCCGCCCTTGCTCTTTCCTACGATGAGCACGGCGTGGTGATCAAGTCGAGCGACCGCGTGTACTACCTGCCGTGGACATCGGTCGCCTGGATGGAGCTCCGCGGAGCCGACAACACCGCGGACGATGACTATGACCCGATGGACAGCGTCCTCTAGCGATGGACGCCGCCACCGTTCTCCTTGTCAACGTCGTCGCCCTGGTCTTCGGGCTGCTGCTCTCGTACGTCGTGATCCGCTTCGCCGTGCTCCACGCGTTGCGTGCGCACTCCGTGTGGGTTGCAGCTGGTGGGGCACAGGCGGCGGTGCAGCGGAAGGCGGACTCGAAGGCCGCACTCGCGGAAGAGCTCGGTAGGAACGATTGGTCTCGGTGACGTCCGGCTACTCTTCGTGCGGCTGCCGGATGTTGCTGGCGGCCGTGCCAAGAGCGGCGACGTTGAGGATCCCCGCGCCGGTGATGAAGGCGGCCCCGTAGTCGGGGCTCGACACTGCGACGAACGGGGCGATGAAGTTGCATGCGACGGCCGCGAGGTAGAGGCCGAGACGGATGCGGGGGTGCTTGCTGAGCATGGTTTCCTTCTCTCACGGTTGGAGGATGGTGAAGAGCGCTGATGCGCCGGCGATGACGATGGCGGCAACGGACCACCACGGCGCGCGGCGCGAGCCGAGTTCGCTGCGGAGGTCTCCGATCTCTCGCCCGAGGCCGGCGAACCGGGTGTCGGAGTAGTTGTTGCGTTGCTCCCATTCGCCCCGGGTGACGTGAAGGGTGCTGAACCGTGTGACGTCGGAACGCAGCCCGGAGATGTCGTCTCGTACGTCGTCCAGGCGCGACGCGATGACCGCGAGCGCGGTCGCGTCGGCGGGGTCGCCCGCCACTACTTGAGCCCGAGGAAGCGGCGTGCGTTCGCGCCGAGCCTGTGCCCGCGCATCCGCTGCCACTCGAGGAACGACATCCGGCGGCCGGTCTTGTGGTCCTCGATGTAGGCGTGCGCGTGGGGGTCGTACCCGCGTCCCGTGGCGGGGTTGGTGCCCGAGCGTCCCGAGATCGCGATGCGGGTGCGCCAGAGGCGGCGGGTGTTGAGCCGGTACAGGCTGTTGTTGGAGAGGTGCTGCACGACGAGCGTGAATCGGGAGCCGACGAGGCGGACGCCGAGGCCGCCGTCCTCGTTGCGGAAGGGCCGCACCCTGCCCGTGAACGGGGCGTGGATCGTGGTTCCGGTGGGGCAGGCGAAGTCGGTGGCGGGGCCGACGCCGCGGCGGGCGTGAGCGGCCGTGTCGCCGCTGATCGGATACTCCCAGAAGTACTTGGGCTTGGCCATGGTCATGCTCCTTCTTCGAGGCGGTGGATACGGGTCTCGTGGTCCTGCACGACGGACAGGAGCGCGAGGCTGAGGCGGTCGTAGCGGACACCTTCGGGGGTGCCATCGGCGGCGTAGTCGACGAGCCAGTCGAGTCCGAGCTCGTCGAGTTCTTCGGCGATGAGGCCGTGCTCGATCGCGCCGGTTCGCTGGGTGTCGACGGCCACCTTGTACTGGAACTCGACGAGGCGCATGGCGAGGAGCGCCTGGCGGTCGGGGGTCCAGTCCTTGATGTTCTTCTTGTAGCGGCGCGAGGAGGACACCCAGCCGAGCTCGCCGGTGGAGGAGACGTACAGGTTGCGGTATGAGCCGCCGATCGCGTTGCCGTAGACGCCGTCGAATCGCACACCGGCGACGGCCCGGAGGGGGCCGTTCGTGAAGTAGCCGCCGTCGCAGGCAATCTCGCCGTCCGCCCACACGTCGTTGGGGAAGACTCCCGCGTCGTGGTAGGCCTTCGTTGCGGCGTGGCCTCCCAGGGTGGGGGTTGCCACGGCGACCTGCCCGGATGCGTTCCGCTTCATGAATGCATTGGGGGTGGCGGCGGCGTCGCCGAGCGCTTCGACCCACTGCTTGGTGGTGAAGTGTGCTCCAGCCGTCGGGTCCGCGCCGGCGAGGTTCCCGCTGGCTCCGAACCGGGCGAGCTTGTTGGTTCCCGCCCCTGACCCGTTGCCGGTCGCTGCGGCGATGTCAGCGGTATTGCTCGCGATGTAGTCGCGGGTCTTGTTGATCTCGGTCGCGCCGTCTTTGACGAGCCCGGTCTGCGGGACCAGGTCCATCCCTGCGGCGGCTGCAGCGTCTCCAGTAGCCATGTCAGGCGTCCTCCCATTCGAGGGTTGGGGTGATCGTGTTCCAGGCGGCGGTCTGTGCCATCCAGGACCCGGGGATCACGTCGGTGAGGGCTCGGGTCTTGACGTTCATGAGGCCGTCCGTGAGGCCCCACTCGACGGCCTCCAGCTGCCCGAGTTGGTCGACGGTGCCGGGGAGGCTGATCGAGACCTGCATCGCGGGCTTGGTGGCCAGGTACTTGGCGAGGGCGGTCACTTCCTGCTGGCGGCCTTGGCCCTGCCGGCGGGCGAGCATCCATGCCGCGACACCGGGGCCGGGGTAGGGCCGGTTGATCTCGACGCGGAGGGTCAGTCCGCCTGTGCCTGCGGAGTCGGTTCGTGTGCGGCTGATGCCCCAGTAGTCGGTCCACGTGTAGACGACGGAGACGGCGGTGCAGAAGACTTCCGGGTCTCCGAGGCCGATGGTGTCGACTCCACTGGTGGAGGAGTCGGGGGACAGGGTGAGCACGTCCGGGACGGAGTAGAGCGACGGGTCGATGAGTCGCCAGGTGCGGGTCTCGTCGCAGAAGAGACGCATCCCGGTGGACGCGGTGAACGGGTCGAGGAAGTCCCACGCGCTGGTCCCGGCCGGCCACCGGAACAGGTCGGGGTCGCGCTCCGCGACGGGGGTGCGGGTCGATGCTGACGCGTTCGCCACGTCGCCCCACGCGTAGGTGTAGGTCGTGGGCGTGCTGGTCGACCCGTCGAAGTAGGCGATCGTCTCGGTGCCCTCGTACCACATCAGCCGGGAGGCGTAGTGGAACTGTCCGGAGGTGTTCACCGCGGACACGAGGTAGATGTTCGCCTTCACGGCGGTGCGGGGTGCGGTGACGGTGACGGAGTGTCGGGTCCACGTGGAGGTGGTGGTGTTGACGGTCGTGGTCGTCGTGTCGCGGACGGTCGCTCCGTTCCCGTCGATCCACCGGACCATGAAGCCGACTGCGCGTGAGACGGACGAGCCGAGCTCGCCGATGAGCTTGTACTGGCGGCCGGGTGTGACGGTGAACCCGCTCGCGACCGCGACGTATGAGCCGGTCGTGCCGGACGTGGTCCAGCGAATGGAGTTGCGTGAGGCGAAGGTCGCGGTAGCGACGGCGGAGGTCCCGGTCGCGGCGGTGTATCCGATAGCGGAGGATGGGGCCGGGTTGGTGAACTCGTTGGTCACCTCCCAGTACGCGGTGACGTCCTTGTCGATGGTGGGGTCTGTGGCAAGAGCGGCGTTGAGGCGGCTCGTGGACAGTCCCGCCGTGCCGGTCCAGGAGGTCTCCGGGCCGGTGTCGCCGTCGAAGTAGGGGGGCTCGTCGTTCGCGCCGGGTTCGATGATGAGCAGTCGCCCGCGGACGGTGTCGCCTGCGGCCAGGGCGACGCCGGTGGCAGCGCGCACCGAGGCGACGAGGTATCCATCGACGGCGGGCGTGAACGTGACGAAGAGGCGAGTGCCACCCGCGGCGACGGTGTGTGCGCTGCCCACCTGGATCGGGGACAGCCATCCGCCCGCCCCGTTGTGGAGACGTGCGCTGAGCGTCGCCGAGAGCGTCTTGCTGGCTCTCACCGTGACGGCGAGGGTGACCGGGACGCCCGCCTTGACGGGCAGGGTGCTCCACGGGCTTGCGGTGCCCGGGGTCGCTGCCTCGACGTTGCCTCTGATGTCGAACCCTCGGCCGAGGGAGTCCTGCGCGGAGGGGGCTGTGAAGATCGCGTCGGTCCCGTCGAACGACCGCGTCCAGCTGTACCGAGGAACCCAGTCCGGTGCGGTGCCGCTGGAGATGGGGTGAGGGTTCTGGGCGAGGTTCTGTCGGAGGGGGGCGATGGCGGTACGGAGGACGTAGTTGCACAGAGCGCGGAGGCTCGTCTCATAGCTGCGCGCTTCGGTCGTGTCCGCGAGCGGGGAATAGTCGAGGAGGAGCGCCTCGTCGGTCGCGAGGACAACCTCGACCGTCTTCTCCTTGTGGTCGACGATCCGGCTTCGGACGCCGAGGTCGAACCACCGGGCCTCGCCCATCTCGTCGCTACCGTCACCGTCGTAGTCGTCGCCGACGTTGATCTGCGCTCGTATCGTGTCTCGAGGGTCGAGCTTCTCCTCGATGTCGATGGTGTTCGTGATGGGGAGGACAATGCGCGCCTGTCCGTACGGGACCTGCATCGCGTCGAGGAGGACAGAGCCGCCGGTGATCTTGTCGCCCGCCCAGACACCATTGACGGTGGCGGTAGCCCACGGGCGGCTGATGGGGCTCGTCATGCGGTCACCTCCTGGAAGTCGACCGACACGATCCACCCGGCGCGGGTGTCGTCCTGGCGGATGCCGATCCCATCGCGGACCACGTACGACATCCCCACGTTGGTGACGTCGGGGTTGGTGATGGTGAAGACGGTCTCCTCGGCGTGCAGGTTGAAAGCCGCGAACGCGTCGCTGTGCGCGGTGTACATCAGCTGCAGCGTGCCGGCGCGCGGTCGCGGGCTGATGAGGGTGACGGCCACGTTGCCGCTGAGCAGATCGTGGATGATGTTCCGCGACTCGCGCTCTGCCTCGTACCCGTCGACCGCGAGGGGGGTGGTGGTGTTGCCGCTGGTGACGGCGGTGATCGTCGTCATCCGCGCTGGCTCCTGCCGATCGTGGTGCCGATGGCACCGCCGATGCCAGCGCCCGCCCTCGCGCCGATGGTGATGTACGCCTTAGTGCCGTTGATCTTCCCGACGATCGCGCCGAGAACCGCGCCGGTCTGGTCCTTCGCGCCGACGCGCAGATCGATGTCCTTCTTGTTGAGGCGGTCGATCTTCCCGTCCACGTCGCCGTAGAACCGGTCCATGTCCTGGTGGGCTTGCTGGGTCTTCGCGTCGATGACGAACTCGGTGCCGTCCGGCAGGCGGACGAGCTCGTTCCCGAACTTGTCGACCTCGCTCGTCGCCGTCCCCGCTTCGCGTGCTGCGTCGAGGAGGAAGTCCGACGTGACCTTCGCGGCGTTGCGAGCGGCGTCCGCGCTCTTCTCCGTCTCGTCGGTGATCAGCGACCACCGGTCGGCGATGTCAGCGAGCGCGGACTTCCGTGCCCCCGACTCGAGCTTGTCGCCGAGCTCAACGTCCGCGTCGCGCGCTTCCTGGACCTTCTTCGCGATCTGGGAACGCACGACCTCCTGAGCGGTGAGGTCGCCGAGGTTCGCCTTGATGATGGTGCCCTCGTCGAGTTGGAGGACCACAGCATCCGACCGCAGCTGCTTCCACTCCTCGGCGCGATCAGGGTTGAACATGAGGTCGTTCGATTCGGCGATGAACTGGGACACGGTGAGGTAGTCGCGTCCTGCCTCGGCGGCCTCCTGGTACGCGCCGGCCAGACGCTCCCGCAGCTTGTCGGCGTCCTCCTGCTGGTCCTCGAGGTTCTGGGTGATGAGGCCCCACCCGGCGGCCGCTGCGGCGAGCCCGATGGCCCCGACGATCCCGGCGGGCCCCGCGCCTGCGAGGGTGCCGGCGAGCCCGCCGAGGGTGTCCTGCCCGATCTGGCCGAGGTCGGTGATGTCGCCGCGGAACGAGGAGACCGCCTCCGCGGCGTTCGCGAAGCCCTCGTTGGTGACTTCGTCGGCACCGGCCTTGATCTTGCCCATGCCCTTCGCGCCGTCGTCTCCGGCATCGCGGGCCGCGTACCCGAGCTTGTCGAGTCCCTTCCGTGCACGGTCGAGCTCGTCATCGAGGTCCTCGGTGGCGTCCTGGGCGCGCTTCATCTCCCGGTCGAGGTCGCGCCCGACGTCGGTGTCGGCGATGTCGTCGAGGGCGTCTTCCGCCTTCTTCAGGTCGCGCTCGAGCTCGCTTCCCGGGTCTGACTTGCCGAGCTCTTCGAGGGCACGTTCCGCGTCCTCGATCGGGTCGATGAGACCGTTGCGGATGCCCTTCTCGAACCCGCCGGTATCGACTGCGATGGGGATCTCGATCTCGCCTCTACGTGCCACCTAGCTCACCCCCTCCAGGGCCTCGTGGATCGTGCGTCGTGTGGTCTGGAGCCACAGGGACGCGAACCGGGGGACGGTGTCTCGTGCGGCCGGGTAGACCACGGACCCGCCGCGGTAGGGCGGTCCGAACGGGGCCCCGAACCGCCGACGGTAGGCGGTGCCGCCGGCGGTTCGGGAGACGATGACCTTGTTCGCGCCGCCACCGAACTCGGCCGCCTGCGTGATCGCGTCGGCGTTGCGGCCGCGCGCCTTCTTCCCATGCAGGACGGGGGCCGGTGTACCGGCCTTGAGGATGACGTTCCGGGACGTGACGCTGACCCGGGCGGTGTTCACGAGAACGCGCTGCTTGATCCTGGTGGCCGCGCGGTGGCGTGTCTCCTCGAACCAGATCGGGTTAGCGGCGTCCTTCGTGTGCTGATTGATCTGCGCGCGAACGTCCCTCGGGAGGACCCGCAGGGCGCGCGCAACGTCCTGCAGGGGGCTCTCCACGAGCAGACTGATCGACCCTCCGCCTCGAGCCATGGATTACGGCGTGGTCGCAGCCCACTCGGGCTTCGTCGAGGGAAGCGCGATCCGGGACTGGTTGACCGACGCGCCCGCGCCGCCGATGTTCGGCGGGAGGCACGTGACCGTCGCCGTCCACGTCGCGGGGCCGTCCACGATCGTCACGTCGACGTCGTCGCCGGCGTGGTCGAGCATGTACTTCGCGAGACCGGTGGAGCTGAAGTCCTGGCCGAGGCTGAGGTTCAGCGTCCAGTCGGACTCGTCCGCGGCGAACTTGTGGACGGTGCCGCTGATGTCGGTGAAGGTCGTGGTCGGGGTGTTCGGGGTGAACTCGTACGACGCGACGTGCTGCGTGTACGCGTCGCTGCCGAGCGCGAAGGTCGCCTTGGTGAGCCGCAGGGCGGCGGGGATCTCAGCCATTGTCTGTCTCCTTGGTGGTGGCGAAGATGGTGATCGGGAGCTTGTAGAACGCACCGCCGCCGTCGACGCCTCGTGCGGCGCGGTCCCACTGGATGTTGTCGACTGCGTCGAGTGCGGAGATGAGGGCGGGGAGGTGTTGCAGGAGCGTCTCGTTCGCCTTCGTCAGGTCCTGCTCGGGGGCCGTGAGACCAAGCTCGAAGTCGACCGCGACCCACCCGGGGGCCAGGCGCTGGCCGTCGAAGAAGGCGGATACGTCCCCCTGCTGGTAGGTGATCTCGACGACGAGCTTGTTCATCACGGGCCCGGAGTCGATGTCACGGATGGGGATCGCGAGGTCAGGGATAGCGACTCGCAGGTTCTCACCCAGCTGTTGCCCGACGGTGGCGAGGGCGTACGAGTCAGAAGACATCCACGGTTCCTGACTTCGGGCGGATGATCCCGCGGATGGTCTTGTCGAGCGGACGGGGAACGTAGCTGAACCCCTCGGTTCCGATGTTCCCGTTCTCGTCTGCTTCGCCTGCCGCCCACAGGGTCTGCGCCTGCCGCAGCTGCGCGTACGCGTAGCGGGTGGGTGGGTCGCTGGGGTTGTCCTCGAAGTCGAGGAGGGTGATCACCGCAGTGATGGACGCCTCCTCGACCCCGAGGTCTTCCAGCAGTGTCCGGACCTGGGCGGCGGGCTCCAGGGCGGGGGCGAACGCGAGCACCTGTTCCTTCGCGACGTCGAGGAGCATCCCGACGAGCTCGGGGTTCACGAGCGAGTCGGCCCCCGGCCACGCCGCCAGGAGGCGGGTTTGGCCGGGGCCGGGGGCCGCGGTGTACCAGGGGCTCGTGCTCATCGTCAGGCTGCTTCGGTGCCGTAGGCGACCATCGCCTCCGGGCGGATCGGGAAGGTCTCCATGTATCCGACGACCGCCTTGTCGACGCCACCGCGGGCGATGTCGAGAGCGTCGAGCTGGATCGGGGTCTCGCCGAGTTCGCGGAACTCGATCGCGCTCTTCGCGCCGGCGACCACGGCAGGGTTGGCGTTGTCGAAACCGGCGTCGGCGAACTGTGCGTCGGGTGCCCGCTTGACGATGACGTTGTCGGCGTTCGCGTCGCCCGTGCCCTTCACCGCGAAGGTCACGTACTCGGGGACGAGATCCTTCGGCGTGAATCGCAGCTGACGCCACGCGGCGCGGTTGACGAGGACGAAACCTGGGTCGTCGTTCGCGTCGGTGACAGCGTCGATCGCTTCGATCACGAGCGCCATCGCGGCCGGGTACTCAGCCGGGTAGTCGGTCTCGGGCGGCAGGATGCGCGAGCCGTCGGCGGTGATCACACCGGTGGTCAGGTTGATCGAGCCGGACGCGAGGCCGATGATGTCCGTCAGCGCGTCGATGTCGGTGATCTCCGCGTAGGAGTCGACCACGCCCTGGATGAAGGCTTCGACGATCTCCTCCCCGCCCTCGAGGTCGAAGAACTCGCGGGCGATGTCGGCGGCGTAGCCGTACTGGCGACGGGTCGCGGCGATGACCGAGGTGCTCGCCGATCCGGTCGGCAGCTCGGTCTTGTTGCCGCTCCAGTGCTTGACGAGGGCGGTGCCCTGGTCGATCTTGAAGCCCTTGCGCCCGGTGGCGTTGATCCCGCCGAACAGGTGCGTCGCGAGGTCCAGGAACTTGCGCTGGTACTTCTTGCCCTGCCAGACCTTTCCGACCCACGCGGGCGGGATGACGCCACCGGTCGCGGTCGTGAGACCACCGGTCGTGTTGAGCTTGATGTCGGAGAGGGCTGCGAGCAGTGTCTCCGCCTCCGCCCGCTTGCCGGACAGATCGCCGGGAGTGCGGAGCGTGTGCATCGCGGCGAAGATCGAGCCGAGCTCGTACGCCTTCTCGATCGCCTCGACGGGGGTGCCGTTCGTGGCGAGCAGGGTGCCGGGGGCGGCGGCGGGTGCCGGAGTCTGCCCCGGCTCGGTTGCGGTAGCGGTCACAGTGGACCCTCCTTCTGGGTTGTCCTCGGCCGGGGCGGCGTCGGGGGTGTAGGTCGCGGCGTCGCCGGTCGGCGTCGTCACCGTGATGTGGTTGGGGATCTCCGAGACCGCGAGGTTCAGGTGGCCATCCACCGGATGGTGGTCGAGCGCTTCGGCGATTCCGTCCGCCGACATGGGGACGGCGGTGTCCTCGGCGGCCAGGAGGGTCGCCCCCTCGAACGCAGGCTTCTCGACCTGGGACGCGGCGAACAGGATCGCTCCCGGGAGTGCCTTGCCGGCCTGGATGCGGACCTTCGCGACCTCCGCGGAGAGGTGGCGGCGCTTGCCTTCCTTGCCCTCCGTGAACGCGGCGCGGCCCTCGGGGGTGTCGCGGTACTTGAACGTGGCCATGACGCCCTGCTCGGGCTGCTCCCACGCCTTCGTGAAGCCGCCTACGACGTCCTCGCGCTTGTGGTCGAGGTTCAGGGACATGCCCGTCAGGTCGGTCGGGATGGTGATGTCGCCGGCGGCGAACGTGAACGTGCCGAGGTTGGAGCGGGCGGCGACACCGTAGGGGATGAGGAGGCCCGTGGCGGTGAGGTCCTCCTCGTTGAACTCGAGGGTTCCGGCGTCGATGATGACGTGGTCCATGGGTCAGTCCTCCAGGACGGGCGGGGTGACGGGTGTGGGTACGGAGAACGCGTCGGACCGGTCGAACGCGATGTACACGCCGGGCTCAGAGACGTCGTCGAGGGAGAGTCGAGCGGCGATCGCGTCCGCGTAGTCGCGGGAGCCGAGGTCGTAGAGCTCGCTGCGGGCGTCGCCCTTGCCCGTGTACGTCATGTCGCCACCGGAGCCGGAGCGGGCGCCCTCGATGATCGCCGCGGGCACACCGGCATGGTTGGCGATGTCGAGGCGGATGCTGTTGGTGGCGGAGTCGAAGAGGTCGACCGCCTTGTCGCCGTGCTCCTTGACCTCCACGTTGGAGGGGGTGACGCTGACGCTGAACTTGCGCCGCGTCTCCGCGTAGCCCTGGGCGAGCTTCTTCTTCTCGTCCTCGTCGCCGTTGTAGCTCTCGTCGGTGATGTGGAGCTCGGTGCCGGCGGGGGGTGCCTGCAGTCGGTTGGTGCGGGCGAGGTCGAGGGCTCGTGCCTGGCGGATGGTGTCGACGCCGTCGACGAGAACTCCGTTGGTGCCGAGGGGAATGGGGATGAGTCGCTTGAGGTAGCGCGGGTCGACGAATCGTTCGATGGACACGTAGCCGTCGGAGTCGAATTTCCACATGTTGCGGGGGATGTGGATCGCGTCGATGATGCGCTCGTTGTCGTCGAGTTGACAGCCGAGGAGCGCCCACCCTTCGAGGACGAGGTCTGTTACCAGACCCTTTGTGCGGATGGACGGGGCGATGCCGCTCTGGGTGTTCTGCAGCCACTCCGGCTGCGGGTCGAGGGGGACGCCCTTCCGGTAGGCGACGAGCGGCATCGCGGAGACGATGGAGGCGTGGACCTGGACCGCGCGCTTCAGGCCGGGTACGCGCATCGCGATTTCTCGCGTGACGGCTTCCGTGTCGACGCCGAAGATCTCCCCGACGATCGCGGGCAGGAGGCTGTCCTGCGGATCGAAGGGCGTGGCGGGCATGGTCGGGAGCGACGGCCGCTGCGCGTACGTCGTCTTGATCTGCCTGGAGAAGAGTCCCATCGAGGGAAGCTTCTCAGTGTGCTCAGTGGTAACGGTTACCGCTGAGCATTGTGCTACACACCGGTGATGCCGAGGCCGGTCGTGGCGGGCCGTTCGTCGTCGAGCGCGAACAATGCGCGGGACGCCGCCTCTAGCGGGGTGATGTCGTCCTCCGGACGGTTCTTCTCGTCGGGCCGTCCGAACGCCCACGCCCCCGAGACGCCGAACGCACGCCGCACTGCGATCTCCGCGGCCCCGTCGAGCTGATCCTGTCCGGTGTAGTGGACGAGGTTCTCGGCGCTGAGGGTCTTCATGAAGAGGACCGCGGCGCGGGGGATGTCGTTGCGGAGGAGGGGGCGCACACGGATCGGCGGGCGCGCGGCACGGAGGGCGGTGATCTCTACGTTCTCCGTGGCGCGGCCCGGGTCGTAGATGACGCGGCGGTTCAGCTTGCGGGAGATGCGTGCCACCTTGGCCCCGAAGCCGTGGACGCCGGACTGATGCTCGAGAAGGGCGACGTGCCGCTTGTCGCCGGTGCCCTTCCACGCGGCGGCGAGCGAGCACCACCGGCCGTCCGGGTCGATCGCGATCGCAAGGGCCAGCACCGCGGGAAGGGCGACGCTCGCTGCGGTCTCGTCGAGCCGCGTGCCGGTCCACTTCGGCTGCGAGATCAGGGTGGTGCCACCGCCCTCCTCCCCGAACAGGCCAAGGTACTCGCGGATGAACTTCTTCACGCCGAGGCGCTTGAACGAGTTCGCGATCCTGTCGGAGGTGGTCAGCCCGAACAGGCCCGGGTGCATCGCCTCGACGAGCTCCCGCACCCGCGCGATCGGGTGCTCCTCGTCCGGCTCCCACGCCTCGAGCTCCTCGGGGTCCGTGTCGTCGGGGATGGTGTACCGGATCACGCCCGCGTCGGGGTCGTTCAGGGTGTCCCAGAACTCGGACCCGCCGCGGTAGTCACCTGCCGTGCCGGCGAGGATCAGCTGCCCCTCGGGGCGTGTGTCGAACGAGGGGATCACTGCGCCGATCACGTCCTCCCAGCGTTCAGGGGTCGCCTCGCCGGACTCGTCGAGGAGCAGGGTGTCGTACGCGCCGGACCGGATCGCGTCGCCATCGGGGGACAGGGCGGCGAGGACGGACCCGTTCTTGAACTCGACTCGCTCGCCACCGTTGCTCTTCACGAGCTTGACGGGCGCTCCCTTCGTGAACGCCTCCCTCTCCGCGGCCGCCGGCCACGCCCGGTAGATCGGCCCGTACACGTCGAGCCTGTAGCGCTCCGCGGTCTTCTTCTGCGTCGTGAGGAGCGTGAACCCGGCGAGGTGCACCGGCCGCAGGTAGCACCGCCCCAGGAGGATGCAGAACAGGGTCGTCGTCTTCGAGGACCGCCGGGGCATGATGACGGCGTTCATCATCTTGCCGGCGGTCAGCATGTCGACGACGCGGAGCATCTGCGGCTGGATCGTGCTGAGGAGTCCGAGGAGCCACGCACCGACCAGGAACTCCGCGCGCGCTTCCTCGGACGTCACCAACTCAGACTCGTGGAGCGGCGCGATCCCCGCGTCACGGAACGCGATCCACGCGTCCTCGTCGAGGAGGTGGTGGGCCTGGACGGCCTCGGGCAGCGTCACGACGCGTCGTCCTTCGCGATGCGGGGAGAGAGATCGGAGCTGGAGCCGAAGGCGGGGGTTGCTCGGCCGTCTCCTAGAAAAACGCGCTCGCTCTTGCGGACAGCGCCCGAGTCCTTCTTCGGCGTCCGAGCCTTCAGCGGCGTGTAGGTTACACCGTGCTGCGTCTTCATGCCCATGTCGGTTTGATCAGTCCTGTCGTGCGTGCGCCTCGGCGCTGGTTGGTGATGGTGGCTCCGATGCGTCCGCCGTGGCTGCGGTTCCCTCGTCGGCATTCGGGTGCGGCGTTGTCGAGTCCTTCGCCGCCGTGGCGGGTGATGTGGCCGACGTCGTAGGGTGCGCCCTCGGGGATGAGGTGGCCGTGTCGCCAGCAGGTGACGTCGTCTCCTCGCTCCCATGCCTTGCGGACTTGGGCGCGGACGTGGCGTGTGGTGCGTCGCCATTCGGGGGATGAGTGCTTGGTGGTCATGCGTTCTCCGTCCTCTTGAGCGACTTGATGACGCCGGCGGTGGAGAGGTTCACGGTCGCGGCGATCGCGCGGACGGTGAGCCCCTGGGCGCGGAGGCGGCGGATGCGGCGGTCGCGCTTGTCGTTGGGTTTGGGGCCGGGCGTGTAGAGCACATGGATGGTGTCTGTACACCCGACCCCATGGAGGCGGGCTTCGAGCAGCGCGGCGCTGTGGTCGGAGCACCACGCGCCACGGTCACATGTGGAGCATGCCCAGATCGCCGAGCCGCCGTCCCCAGGGTTCTCGACGTAGATCATGATGCAGCCCGTTCGGAGTTATCCACAGGCCCTAGTGAGGTGGTCCCGTTGAGCGCGTTAGTTCCTGCTGTGGCTCCTATGACTCCTCCTTTCTCATAGGGGGTACGTTCGGCGTCCCCCAACTCGTACGTTCGACGTACCCCAACCAGGTCGTTCGACGTACCCCTGGGAGAGTCGCCGGACGTACCCCTGCGCACCCGCTTCCGGTACTCGGGTGTGCTCTGCGTTGCGAGCGCGTTGAGGGTGATGGAGTACGTCGCCCGGCGTCCGTTTCCGCCCGCTCGGTCGCGGTGGATGGCGCGGAGCGCGACGAGCCCGCGCACGGCGACCTTCACGCGTTGGAAGGCCGCCGTGCGCTGGCGCTCGACGTCGTCGTACGTCTCGTCGTCAGGGTCGACCGGGTCGGGCACGATCCGTCCGAGGGCGAGCGCCTGAGCTTCGCGGCTGTCGAAGTATCTGGGCGGGTTGTCGGCGTCGAGGGCGGTGAGGCACATGAACACGAGGAGCTCGAACTCGGTGGGGTGTAGGACAGGCACCGCGGCGCGGTATGCGAATGCCTGTCCTACGAGTCGAGCTCCCATTAGTCTGCGGCCGGTGGGTCGTCATCGAATCGGACCTCGTCGGGTACGAACACGGATTCCACGTACGCGGCGATGTCCTGCGCGAGTTGCTGCCCCTGCTCGCCCATCCACATCGACGCGTTGTGACAGATGTTCAAGATCGCGATGAGGTCGTTCTCCGCTTCCGGGATGTCGCCCCACTGCGCGCTGTACGCTTTCACGAGCGACGCGGCGCGCTCGTACCGCGTCGGACGCTCCACGGCCCGGACGGTTCCGATTTCCATCATGCGGCTCCTTCCATAGACGCGGCGTAGCCCTCGTACCTCGACGGGGCGCTCACTCCGCCATCTCCTTCTCAAGGCGCAGCAGGGCGGCGATGAGGATTGGGATGCTGCTGGCGAGGACGGTGAACTGCTCCGCGTCCCGCCCACCCTCGGGCCAGACCAAGTCGTAGGAGATCAGTGCGCTTTCCGTGGAGGAGTGGAACGAGCCATCCTCGTTGAGGGCGTGTGTCACGCCGCGGTCGACCCAGACGTCGACGTCCGTGTAGTGGTACTTGTTCTCGTCGACGACGAGGCGCCCATCGTCGTCTTCGTACCGCGTCGTCACCCACGGGGCCAGCGGGATCTCAGGATGAATGCCGGTGGTCTGTGCTGTACTCTCGGACATGGTTAGTGACCTTTCGAGGTTGCTCGAACGGACCCGGTTGCCCCCGGGTCCGTTCTCTTGTTGGGGGTGAACAGCCAGTTGAGAATCGCTTCGTTGTCGCGGTTCTCGACGGGCTGAGTCTGGTTGGACTGCAGGTAGTGCAGGATGCTGATGCTGTCCCGGTCAGGTCGTTGCGGCATCCGACGGGGGCGAGAGTCGCGAAGGGGTCTGCCCTGGAACACGCCTTCGCTTCCGGGAACACCTCTTCGCTCGAGGTTCTCGACGCGGCGGCGAAGATCGTGGAGAAGGGTCATCTGGTCGGCCATTAGTGAGGCATCCCATCTTCCAGCAGCGATTCCGCGTCCATGGCGTCTTCGACGTCGTCGATCATGCCGAACAGGGCGTCGATCAACTCGCGTGCCTTCTCGAGCGTGTACAGCCCGTCGTCGGACAGAATCCGGATCAGAGGCTGAGCGTCGACCTCAACGCCATCCACAAACGTGGAGGCGGAGCCGAAGGAATTCTTGACCTCCACGGCCTCCGTGATGGTCACGAACATGGCCATCAGGACGCCACCTCGAAAGCATCAGAGATGAACTTCTCCACGTCGGCCTCGCGATAGACCAGGCGGCCGGCGATTTTTGCATGGGGCGGCCCATCCCCTCGGCTGTTCATCCAGTGAAGCTGCGCGGGAGACCGCCTGAGGCGCTCCGCGACTTCGTGGTGGAAGAGAAGCTTGTCCGGCATTTCGTTACCTCCATCAAGGTGTGATCGGCTGTGACCACACTACAGGCTACTCACGCCTTGTGTTGGATTGCAATGCCGGATCTGCCACAATCATTTCGTGCCGACGAATGACGACCCCGACTTCATCGCCGAGCTTGACGCGACGATCGGCGCGAATCTCAAGCTGTTCCGCGAGAAGCGCGGGATCTCGCAAGGCGATCTCGCTAAGCGTGTGACCGCGCTGGGTGTGCCGGGGGTGCACCAAACCACGATCGCCCGTGTCGAGGGAGGGCAGCGGGCTCTACGCGCGGCGGAGATCCTCGCTGTATGCCGCGTTCTCGACACCTCCCTTGAAGCGCTGGCGGAGTCCCGCGCGAATGTCAGGTTGCGAGCGAACCTGAACTGGCTTCGGGAGAATGTTGAAGCCTTCCGGATTGCCGCTGAGTCTCTGATGCATGCGCGGCTGATCGTGGCACAGGAGCTCGACAACACCTACCCCTATGGCCCTGACGGGGTGGCGGATGACGACCTTGTGCTCCGTAGCGGAGCCAACCCGCAGCTATACGAAGGACTCGAGAGCCGGCTCGTCAGCACCGATCCGGCCAACGTGCTAGGCGAGGTGGCGATGGGTCATCTGAGCCACCGCACCGCGTCCTACCGCCGCCGCAACGACGCCGAGCATAAGGGGAGGACTGAGTTCCTGCGCGACGGTATCGAGGCTTGGATGGGCGACGATGGCGAGCATCAAGCAGAGGCCTGATGGAACCTGGCGCGCCCGCTACCGCGGCCCGGACGGACGAGAGTACGCGAAGCACGCGCGACTGAAGAAGGAAGCGCAGGAGTGGCTCGACGCCGCCACGGCCGCGATGAAGACCGGCACATGGGTTGACCCCGCGACGTCAAAGATGTCGACGGGGGAGTGGCTCGATAAGTGGCTCGCCGGATATGCCTCGAAGAAGCCGAATACCGTCAAGTCAGCCCAGACTCACGTCGCCCTCATCCGGGGCAAGTTCGGAGCCCGGCAGCTGCGATCGATCCAGGCGTCCGACGTGCGCGTGTGGATGGCAGAACTCAGCGAGAAGTACTCGACCTCGTACACGTATGCCGTCCACCGCCGGCTCCACCAGGTGCTGTCAGACGCGGTCCATGACGGCATTATCGTCCGGAACCCCGTCAGTCGGCGCACGAGCCCACCCACGCCCTCACAGCGGGCCTACGTCGCGACGACGGACCAGGTGTGGGCGCTCTATGACGCCCTGAAGCCCGCCTACCGGAACATGCTCCTCCTCGGCGCGTTCGCCGGCTTGAGGGTCGCGGAGATGGCTGCGTTGACGCGCGACGACATCGACTGGGATAACGGGGCCATCACCGTCTCCGCGCAGGACGGCAGCGCCAGTCTGAAGTCGGAGAGGTCGGGCGACACGATCCCCATCCCGCTCGAGCTCTTGCGGATGCTCGACGAGGGCTCCGGCCCCGTGTACGTGGTGCCGGGGGTTTTCGGCAGGGGAGTGTCCTCCTACCAACTGAACCGAGAGTGGATCGACGCGCGGTCGAAGGTTCCCGGCCTACCCGGTGGGTTCCGCACGCACGATCTCCGCCACTACTTCGCGAGCCTCCTCATCGCGGCTGGGCTCGACATTAAGACGGTCCAGGCGCGCATGCGCCATGCCTCCGCGACCGTCACGCTCAACACGTATGGGCACCTCTGGCCCGACAAAGACGAGTCGTCCCGGGCCGCGACCGCGGCCATTCTTGCCGCGCGCCCCCAAATCTAAGCGTTCACAGGTGCCTACAATGGGCCTACCTGTGAACACTTAGGAGTGACGATGAGTCGAGGTCCAGGCCGCTGGCAACGAGAGCTTCTCGCTGCCGTCGAAGACGAGCCGCTTCACGTCCGGTCCTGGCTGCAGACTCACCTCGGGCGTCGCCCTACCGCCGCCGAGTACAGCGCGGCCCACCGCGCCGCGCGCGCTCTCGTCACCCGCGGAGACCTGGCTTCCACCCACCCCGATTTCGTCAGCGTCGTGACGCGACAGAGCCCTCAGAGTGCGGACTCTGAGGGCTCTGTGAAGGATTCTGCGGACTAAGCGCGGACTAGAGGCTACGCATCCCGCGAAATCCCGCGCCTGGCGGTCAGACGCCGAAGTACAGCTCGTACTCGAACGGGTGCGGACGCGCCGCGAGCGGCTTGATCTCGTTCTCGATCTTGTACTCGATCCAGGTCTCGATCAGCTCGGGCGTGAACACGCCGCCGGCCAGCAGGAACTCGTGGTCCGCGCGGAGGGCCTCCAGCGAGTCCAGCAGCGAGTTCGGCACCTGCGGGATGTTCTTGGCCTCCTCGGGCGGCAGCTCGTAGAGGTCCTTGTCGACCGGCTCGTGCGGCTCGATGCGGTTCTTGATGCCGTCCAGACCGGCCATCATCTGCGCCGCGAACGCGAGGTACGGGTTGCCGGAGGCGTCGGGAGCGCGGAACTCGATGCGCTTGGCCTTCGGGTTGGAGCCCGTGATCGGGATGCGGATGGCCGCGGAGCGGTTGCCCGCCGAGTACACCAGGTTGACCGGCGCCTCGTAGCCCTTGACCAGGCGCTTGTAGGAGTTGAGCGTCGGGTTGGTGAACGCCAGGACCGCGGGCGCGTGCGCCAGGAGGCCGCCGATGTACCAGCGCGCCGTGTCGGACAGCCCGCCGTAGCCCTTCTCGTCGTAGAAGAGCGGCTCGCCGTTCAGCCACAGCGACTGGTGGGTGTGCATGCCGGAGCCGTTGTCGCCGAAGAGCGGCTTGGGCATGAAGGTCGCGACCTTGCCCCACTGCTCGGCCGTGTTCTTGACGATGTACTTGAACTTCAGGATGTCGTCCGCCGAGTGCACCATCGTGTCGAAGCGGTAGTTGATCTCCTGCTGTCCGCCCGTGCCGACCTCGTGGTGCGCGCGCTCGAGGACGAGGCCCGACTCGATGAGCTTCAGCGAGATGTCGTCGCGCAGGTCCGCCGTCTTGTCGACGGGGGAGACGGGGAAGTAGCCGCCCTTGTAGGGGGTCTTGTTGGCGAGGTTGCCGCCCTCTTCCTCACGACCGGTGTTCCACGCGCCCTCCTCGGAGTCGACGCTGTAGAAGCTCGCGTTCTGCGTCACCGAGTAGCGCACGTCGTCGAAGATGTAGAACTCGGCCTCCGGCGCGAAGAACGCGGTGTCGGCGATGCCGGTCGAGGCGAGGTACTTCTCCGCCTTCTTCGCGACCTGGCGCGGGTCCTTCGCGTAGATCTCGCCGTTGCGCGGGTTGTAGATGTCGAAGACCATGATCAGGGTCTTCGCCTCGCGGAACGGGTCGATGTAGGCGGTGGAGACGTCCGGGATGAGCTGCATGTCGGACTCGTGGATGTTCGCGAAGCCGCGGATCGAGGAGCCGTCGAAGAGCTGACCGACGGTGAAGAAGTCCTCGTCGACGGTCGAAGCGGGGATGTTGAAGTGCTGCTGCACACCCGGGAGATCCGTGAAACGGATGTCGAGGAACTTGACGTCCTCGTCCTTGATGTACGCGAGCACCTCGGATGAATCTTTGAACATGAAGTCTCCAAGATCGGGTGAGGAACCGCCTGATACCGGCAGGCTGGTCTCGAACCTACCGAGGCGCGGTTGCCCGGCAGTGTCTCTCGTGTTTCCGGCATGTTACAGGGGCGCCGATACGCTGGGTGGGTGACAGCCCCGCGAGAGAACAGCTTCCCCGGTGAACGCCTCGGAATGCCCGAGAGCGGAAGCGGGAGCATCGCCCGCCCAGGACGCCGCATCGCCGCGCTGGCCATCGACTACTTCGCCGCGACGCTCATCGCGACGGCGTTCCTGGGCTACGACCAGTTCGCGCTGCCGTCTCAGGCGGGGTTGACGCTGTTCGCGCCGATGACCGTCTTCGCGGTGCTGAACGTGATCTTCCTCCCGACGATCGGCGGGAGCCCCGGGCACCGCATCATGGGTCTGCGCATCCAGCTGCTGCGCGGCGGGTGGGTCGGGCTGTGGCGCCCGATCATCCGGACGCTGCTGCTCATCGTGGTGATCCCCGCGGTGATCTGGGACGCGGACCAGCGCGGGCTGCACGACAAAGCCGCCGGCACCGTCCTGGTCAGGGCCTGAGCGGAGTCCGGCTCGCGCGTCAGCGCGGGCGGGGCGCGCGCGCCTTGGTGGGATCGATGCCCTTGGGGATCGGCAGCGAGGTCACGGACTGCGAGACGGAGTCGATGCGCTTGACGACGGCTGCCATGGTGGCGCGGTCGACCTTCTTGGGAAGCGCCTTGATGGTCGCCGAGAGCTTGGAGATGGGGACGTCGCCGTCGCCGTGGCCGACGTGCAGCACGTGCACCGGGACGCCGGAGGCCACGCGCTGCACCTTCACGCGCTCGTCGTTGATCAGGCGCGTAAGGCGGCCGGCGGCGCCTTCGCCGACGATGACGACGCCACCGCGTCCGACCACGCGGTAGACCGCGTCCTGGGTGCGCGGGTTCACGCCGACGGGCGTGTCGGAGGCGACCCAGCGTCGCCCGAGCGAGGTCGACAGCACGTGACCGGCGGCACCGGGCATGCCGTCGATCTTCTTGTACATCGCCTTCGTCGACAGACGCGTGAGCGTCATCATCGCGGCGAGAAGACCGAACATGACTCCCGTGACGCCCCAGAGGATGATGCTCCACACGGCCGCCGGCGGCACGAAGAATCCGACCAGAACACCC
Source organism: Microbacterium sp. T2.11-28 (assembly GCF_950097975.1). Lineage (GTDB taxonomy): Bacteria > Actinomycetota > Actinomycetes > Actinomycetales > Microbacteriaceae > Microbacterium. Next base: position 157,364 of record NZ_CATNHF010000001.1, on the reverse strand, counting down.
AGGCCGGTCGCGACGACGACGATGGCCAGGAGCACCCACGGAGCCCAGGCGTACACGTCGCGCGTGAAGGAGACGAGCGAGCGGATCTGTCGGAAGAAGCCGGGCCGCTTCTCGGGCGCGGAACTGCGGGATGACATGGGGACAAGCCTACCTTCGAGACCGCGTCTTGTTCACAGTCGCGGCCTCCCCGCAGCTCTCCACATGCCGCTGCGCGCGATGCCCTGCGGTCGGCCGGATCGGACACACTCGCCGGATGCCGTCCGCACCGCACACCCCCGCCCTTCGCCGCCTCTCCGCCGCCGACGCTCCGCTGCCGGGCGACCTGCTGCCCGCGGCGACGAGTCCGCCCGGCGGCGAGGCGGGGAACCCGTCCCGCCAGGACGCTCTCCCGGGCGTCGCCGAGCCCGTGGTCTGGACGGAGGCGTCCCTCTGGGACGACAACCCCGCGTGGCGCGCCGACCCCGGTGGGCACGTGCTCGCGCCCATCGACGCCGCGATGGGTCCCGATGGCGCGGGCCTCCTGGTGCCGCATTGCCCGCTGCGTCTGCGAGCCTGGCTCGACCGGCGTGCGGGCGTCGAAGCGGGAGAAGCGGTGACGACGGCGGTCAGCATCCTGCGCGGCGGCGCCGAGGCCGACGCCCTGGCGGCGCTCCACGGCACGTGGTGGGTGACGTCCGCGGGAAAGCCGGTGCTGGCGCTCGGAGGTGCGGCCCTCTGGCGCACGGAGTCCGATGCCCTCCTCGAGCGCCTGACCGAGGACGCCCCGCCAGCACTGTCGGCCGCGCTCCGCACAGCACGCTCCGTGCTGACCGACCCCCGCCGACTGCGCCGAGAGGCGGAGGCCGCCGAGGCGTCGCTCTTCGCGGCGGCCGACCCCGGTCCGCTCGAGATCGCAGCCGTCCCGCCTGATGTGCGACCGCAACCTCTCACCGTCCTCCCGCCCGGCTCGACTCGGGCCGGCTCCGCCGCGCACGGCTCCGAGGTGCGCGGTGCGGTGCGCGGTGCGGCGCGCGGTGCGGCGCGCTCCGTCGATGTTCCGTCCGCGGCGCCTCGCGACTCGGCGGGCGCTGTGGCGCTGCGCAGCGCGCTCCGCCGCCATCTGGATGCCGAGTGGGGCGACCGGCTGGCGGACGCCTGGTCGCGGCTGGTCCGGCGCCGGCCGCACTCTCCGCCCCGCGACGGGCATCGCCGCCGCGCGCTCGGGCTCGCCGCGGGCGCGGGCGCCGCCGTCCTCGCCGTGGGGATCTGGCTGCCCGCCCCGCAGCCGAGCGCGGACGGCGCGGCGCCGAGGTCGTCCGAGACGCCCTCATCCGCGCCGTCGCCGACCGCCGAGCCTCCGGCACCCCGGCGTGGCGCGGAGGAAGCGCCGCGCGCGGAGGAGGATCTGACGGCGGTGGGAGAGGAGCTGCTGCGCCGGTTCGCCGCCTGTGCGGCCGCGGGGTGCCCCGCGAGCGTGGTCGTGACCCCCGGCCGGGACTTCCCGAGCGGAGCGGCGACCGCGCCGTCGGTGGATCGCACGGTCACGCTGCTCGACGAATACGGTGGTGCAGCCTCACTGCGCGTCACGGCGGATGAGGACGACCGTCATCCGTCTCAGATCGTCGTCATCGTCCGGGACGAAGACGAATGGCTGGTCCGCGACGTGTACGACGTCGCGGACCAGCCATGAGGGCGTCTCGTCAGATCCCGAGCTGCGACTCGAAGTCCGCGGCCTCGAGGCGTGCCTTCACTGCGCCGAGGAAGCGGGCCGCGTCGGCGCCGTCGATCGTGCGGTGGTCGTAGGACAGCGCGAGGTACACGTACGAGCGCACCGCGATCGCCTCCTTGCCGTCCACCGTGACGATGCCGGGCCGCTTCACGACGACGCCGGTGCCGAGGATCGCCGACTGCGGCAGGAACACCACGGGGGTGTCGAACAGCGCACCGCGCGATCCGGTGTTGGTCAGGGTGAACGTGCCGCCGGCCAGCTCGTCGGGCTTGAGCTTGTTGTCGCGGGTACGCGCCGCGAGATCGGCGATCTCGTGGGCGATCTGCGCCAGGTTCTTCGAGCCGGCATCACGCAGGACCGGGGTCAGCAGACCGCGCTCCGTGTCGACCGCGATCGACAGGTTCTCCGTCGGCGGGTAGACGATGTCGGTTCCGTCCACCGTCGAGTTGATGATCGGGTACGCCTGCAGGCCCTCGGCCGCAGCGAGCGCGAAGAAGGGGAGGAACGAGAGCTTGTCGCCCGTCTTCTCCTGGAAGGTCGCCTTCACCTTGTCGCGGAAGTTGGACAGCTTGGTGACGTCGACCTCGATCACCGTGGTCAGCTGCGCCGTCTGCTGCATCGACGCCACGGCACGCTCGGCCAGCACCTTGCGCAGACGCGACATCGGCTGCGTGGTGCCGCGCAGCGGCGACACCTCGACGACCGGGGCCGCCGCGGCCGGTGCGGCGGCGGGAGCAGCGCTGGCAGCCTCGGCCGCCTTGAGCACGTCCTCCTTGCGGATGCGTCCTCCCACGCCGGTGCCGGTCACCGACGCGAGGTCGACACCCTGCTGCTGCGCGAGACGGCGCACGAGCGGCGTGACGTAGGTCGGGCCGTCGTCGTCCAGGCTGAGGCTCGATGCCGCCGGGGCGGCGGCAGCGGGAACCGGAGCCGCAGGTGCTGCGGGAGCGGGTGCCGCCGGAGCGGGAGCGGCGGGGGCAGCAGCGGGCGCGGGTGCCGGAGCCTCGGCGGCCGGAGCTGCAGGAGCCGGAGCTGCAGGAGCCGGAGCGGGGGCGGGGGCGGGAGCCTCGGGAGCGGGGGCGGCTGCGGGAGCCTCGGGAGCCGGGGCTGCGGCGGGAGCCGCGCCCGAGCCGATCCGGGCGAGCACGGCGCCGACGGCGACGGTCTCGTCCTCGCCCACGACGATCTCCTGCAGAGTGCCCGCGAACGGCGCGGGGATCTCGGTGTCGACCTTGTCGGTCGAGATCTCCAGAAGCGGCTCGTCGGCGGCGACCTCGTCACCGACCTGCTTCAACCAGCGGGTGACCGTGCCCTCCGTGACGCTCTCGCCCAGCTCGGGGAGCACGACGTCCTTCGCGTCTCCGGCAGGAGCTGCGGGAGCCTCGGCGGCCGGAGCCTCAGCGGCCGGAGCCTCAGCGGCGGGAGCCTCAGCGGCCGGAGCCTCGGCAGCGGGCGCCTCTTCGGCAGCGGGCGCCTCAGCCGGGGCCGGAGTCTCGGCGGCGGGGGCGTCGGCGGGCGCCGGGGCGCTCGACCCGTCACCGATCTTGGCCAGCACGGCGCCGACCTCGACGGTCTCGTCCTCCTGGACCAGGATCTCCTCGATCACGCCGCTCACGGGCGACGGGATCTCGGTGTCGACCTTGTCGGTCGAGATCTCCAGCAGGCCCTCGTCGGCCTGAACGGTGTCACCTACCTGCTTGAGCCAGCGGGTCACCGTACCCTCGGTGACGCTCTCTCCGAGCGCGGGGAGGACCACGGATGTGCTCATGGGTGTGTCTCCTTCAGACGTGTCGATGTCATTTAGCTTACTGACCCGGGGGACCGGGTCGTCAGAGTGCGTGCAGGGGCTTGCCCGCCAGGGCGAGGAACGCCTCGCCCAGTGCCTCGCTCTGGGTCGGGTGGGCATGGATCAGAGGCGCGAGGTCCTCGGGGTGCGCCTCCCAGCCGACGGCGAGCTGCCCCTCGGTGATGAGCTCGCCCACGCGGTCGCCGACGAGGTGCACTCCCACGACGGGTCCGTCGGCCAGGCGCACGACCTTGACCAGTCCGCCCGTGCCGATGATCTCGCTCTTGCCGTTGCCCGCGAGGTTGTACTCGTAGGCGACGACGCGGTCGCCGTGCTCGGCGCGGGCCTGGGCCTCGGTGACGCCGACGGAGGCGACCTCCGGACTGCTGTAGGTGACGCGGGGGATGGTCGTCTCCGGCACGGCGACCGGGCGCAGGCCGGCGATCTCCTCTGCCACGAAGATCCCCTGCTGGAAACCGCGGTGGGCGAGCTGGAGACCCGGGACGATGTCGCCGACCGCCCACACGTGCGGCACGCTGGTCTGCAGCCGCGCATCGACGGTGACGAAGCCGCGGTCGATCGCCACGCCCGCCTCCTCGAAGCCGAGCCCCGCTGTCGCGGGGCCGCGCCCGACCGCCACGAGCAGGTAGTCGGCGACGACCTCGGAGCCGTCCTCCAGCCGCACCGTCACCTCGCGGTCGGACTGCTCGGCGGAGGCGAAGCGCACGCCGAGGCGAGACACGATGCCGCGCTTGCGGAAGGCGCGCTCGAGCCCCTTGCTGAGGGCGATGTCCTCGTTGGGCACGAGATGGTCCAGCGCCTCGATGATGGTCACCTCGGCACCGAACGAGCGCCACACGCTGGCGAACTCGACGCCGATCACCCCGCCGCCCAGGATGGCGACGCGCTCGGGCACCTCGTCGAGGGCGAGGGCCTCCTCGCTGGTCAGGATCCGCCCGCCGGCGTCGAGACCGGGGAGGAGCCGCGTGTACGAACCCGTCGCGAGGACGACGTCGTCGCCGCGGTAGACGTCGTCGCCGACGGCGACGCCCCGGTCGGCGAGCAGCCGTCCCTCGCCGGAGACCACGGTGATCCCGCGCGCCTTCACGAGGCCCTCGAGGCCCTTGAACTTCTTGGCGACGATGCCCTCGCGGTAGGCGGTGACGCCGGCGGGATCGATGCCGGAGAACGCGGCGATCACGCCGACCGAGGCCGCGTCCTTGACGTGCTCGGCCACCTCGGCCGAGTGCAGCAGGGCCTTGGTCGGGATGCAGCCGCGGTGCAGGCACGTGCCGCCGAGCTTGTCCTTCTCGATGAGCACGACGGACTTGCCGAGCTCCGCCGCGCGGAGGGCGGCCGCGTAGCCGCCGCTGCCGCCCCCGAGGACGACGACGTCTGCGTGGGTGTCGGTCATGAGGCATCTCCCGTGAGGAATTCGATGAGCGAGCGGACGGTCGCCGCCGTCGGGCCCTTGTCGGTGGCGCCGTAGGCGGCCTTCGTCGTCCCCGATCCGGCGATGTCGAGGTGCACCCAGGGGATGCGCGGTGCGTCGGCGGCGTCGGAGACGCGCCCCACGAAGCGTCGCAGGAAGAGGCCCGCGAACAGCGAGCCGCCCGCCGGGTCGCCGATCTTCGCGTTCTGCAGGTCGGCGATGGGGGAGTCCAGCTCGTCCTCCATGTGGTCGGGGAGGGGGAGCGGCCAGGCCTGCTCGCCCGCGCGCTCGGCGGCGGCCAGGTACTCGCCGACGGCGAGATCGTCGCCCATCACGCCGGTGTGCCGGGTGCCGAGGGCCACCGAGATGGCACCGGTGAGCGTCGCGACGTCGACGATGACGTCGGGCCGGGTGCGGCTGGCCGCCACCAGGCCGTCCGCCAGCACCACGCGTCCCTCGGCATCGGTGTTGAGGACCTCCACCGTGGTCCCGTCGAGGATCCTCACCACGTCGCCCGGACGCGTCGCGCGGCCGGACGGCATGTTGTCGGCGACGCAGAGCCATCCGCTCACGCGGACCGGGAGCGCCAGCCGCGCGGCGGCCGCGACGACGGCCAGCGCGATCGCCGCGCCGCACATGTCGTACTTCATGCCGACCATCCCGGCGGGCGGCTTCAGGGACAGACCGCCGGTGTCGAAGGTGATGCCCTTGCCGACCACTGCGACGTGACGGGCGGCGCCGGCGGGCGCGTAGTCCAGGCGGATGAACCGGGGCGGCCGGTCGGATCCGCGCCCGACGCCGAGGATGCCGCCGAAGCCCTGCTCCGCGAGCTGCTCCTCGTCGAGCACCTCGATGTCGACGGGGAGGCCGTCGACGGCCGCGACCGCCTGATCGGCGAAGTCCTGCGGCCCCAGCCACTCGGCCGGGATGTGCACCAGGTCCTTGACCAGTGCGACGGCCGAGCCGACGGCGGCGACGGAGGCCTTGTCGGCCGTGGTCAGCTCCTCGGGGCTGCTGACGATCACGCGGCCCGCCCGGGTCTTGCCGGCGTCGCGCTTGTACCCCTCGAAGCGGTATCCGCCGATCACCGCCCCCTCCGCAACAGCGCGGGTGAGATGCGGCGCGGCGACGGCGGCGACGGCGAGGGTGTCGAATCCGGATGTCGTCCGCACCGCCGCGCCGACGGCGTCGCGCAGGGCCGCGGCGTCGGGCGCGGATCCCGTGCCCACGACGACGAGAGGCGTGCGCCTGGCCTCCGGGGCGAAGGCGCGCACCGTCGCGCCGGCGGCGCCGGTGAAGCCGACGCCCTCCAGCGCCTCGGCCAGTCCCGGCCACGCGTCGAGCGCGTCGCCGGCGTCTGCGAGCGGCGGAAGCGCCAGCACCAAAGCATCCGCCTCGATGTCGGCCAGGGCGGAAGTGGTGTACGACAGCTCCGGATACGGCATGCGCTCCATCCTAGTTTTGCCCGGACGGCATCGGTCCGCCGCCGCGCGCGGCTCCCCGCCCGCGCATGTTCGCTGTCAGCGCGATGACCGCGGAGCCGGTCCGCACGAGGACTCGTACAGTGGAGGCATGCCAGTGTCCGGTCCCCTCTACGAGCGCGTCGCGACAGCCCCTCCCATCCCGAGCGGACTGCCGCTCGTGATCGTGCTCACCGGGTTCACGGACGCCGGCAACGCCGCATCGCGCATGGTCGACTACTTCCGCGACGACCTCGACCCCACACCGGTGCTCACCTTCTCCGCCGACGTCCTGCTCGACTACCGTGCGCGTCGCCCCCTCATCACCTTCGAGGCGGATCATCTGACCGCCTACCGCCCGCCGCGTCTCGAGCTGTCGCTGGCCCACGATTCGCTCGGCCAGCCGTTCCTGTTGCTCGCGGGATACGAGCCCGACTTCTCCTGGGACGCGTTCACCGAGACCATGGTGGGACTGGCCGAGGGGCTCCAGGTCTCCACGGTCACGTGGGTCCACGCGATCCCGATGCCGGTGCCGCACACCCGGCCGATCGGCACCACGGTGAGCGGGACGCGGAGCGAACTCACCGCGGCGCACTCCGTCTGGCAGCCGCACACCCAGGTGCCCGCGACGGTGGGGCACCTGCTGGAGTACCGTTTCGCGCAGTCCGCGGCCGACGTTGCGGGCTTCGTCCTGCTGATCCCGCACTACCTCGGCGACACCGACTACCCGGCAGCCGCCATCGCCGGCCTGGACAGCGTGTCGGTCGCCACCGGACTGGTCTTCGACCTCGACGATCTGCGCGAGGAGAACCGCGAGTACCTCGAGAAGGTGACCGAGCAGGTAACCGGAAGCGATGAGCTGACCGCCATGCTCCACAACCTCGAGGAGCGCTACGACTCGTACATGGCGGGCTCGACCCGGGCGCAGCCGATCATCCACACCGGCGACCTGCCGAGCGCCGACGAGCTCGCCGCCGAGCTCGAGCGCTACCTGGCGACGCGTCCTCCGGGGGACGAGGACAAGCGCGGCCGCCTCTGACGGGGAATGCCGACGCGCCCTAGAGCGTTGTCACCGATGGATCCTCCGTCCCGCAGTGCAGCCGGACGTTCTCCGCCTCAGAACTGTGAGAGAATGGATGATCTGACCCGTTGTCACCCGTTGGTCGTACGCTGCCGCGCACGTCCCAGGACTTGACAAGGGTCTTACTAGTGTCCGAAACCCCGACGGCATCCGTCGGTGAAAGGCGAGACGTGACGTCAGGCACGAAGAGCACCCGCACCCGCAAGGCTGAGGACACCGAAGAGGCGACCACGGTCGAGAAGCCGGCGCGCACGAGCACCGCCAAGGCGAAGGCCGCACCGGCCACCAAGGCGAAGGCCGCTCCTGCCAAGAGCCGCGCCACCAAGGCGAAGGCCAAGGACGAGGACGAGGACGCCGAACTCGACGACGAGGTCGACCTCGAAGACGCGGACGTGACGGACGACGACGTCGACGACACCGACGACGCCGACGACGCCCCCGCCGACAAGAAGACGAAGAAGGGCGACGCCGAGGACGAGGACGACGAGGAGGAGGCCAAGCCTGCCTTCACCGAGCCGCTTCCCACCGGCGCCATCGTCATCTCCTCCAGCGACGAGGACGACGTCCCGGTCTACTCGACGCAGATCACCGGCGCCACCGCCGACCCGGTCAAGGACTACCTCAAGCAGATCGGCAAGGTGCCGCTGCTGAACGCGGCCGAAGAGGTCGAGCTGGCGATGCGCATCGAGGCGGGTCTGTTCGCCGAGGAGAAGCTGTCGCACATGTCCGCGAGCGAGAAGTCCTCGCAGCTGGGCCTGGACCTGCAGTGGGTCGCTCGTGACGGACAGCGCGCGAAGAGCCACCTCCTCGGTGCCAACCTCCGCCTCGTCGTCTCCCTCGCCAAGCGCTACACCGGCCGCGGCATGCAGTTCCTGGATCTGATCCAGGAGGGCAACCTCGGTCTCATCCGCGCCGTCGAGAAGTTCGACTACACCAAGGGCTTCAAGTTCTCGACCTACGCGACGTGGTGGATCCGTCAGGCCATCACGCGCGCCATGGCCGACCAGGCCCGCACCATCCGCATCCCGGTGCACATGGTCGAGGTCATCAACAAGCTCGCCCGCGTGCAGCGGCAGATGCTGCAGGACCTGGGTCGCGAGCCCACGCCCGAGGAGCTCAGCCGCGAGCTCGACATGACCCCCGAGAAGGTCATCGAGGTCCAGAAGTACGGCCGCGAGCCGATCTCGCTGCACACGCCCCTGGGCGAGGACGGCGACAGCGAGTTCGGCGACCTCATCGAGGACACCGAGGCGGTCGTCCCGGCCGATGCGGTCGGGTTCACCATGCTGCAGCGTCAGCTCGAGTCCCTCCTCGACTCGCTGTCCGAGCGGGAGGCCGGTGTGATCCGCATGCGGTTCGGCCTCGGCGACGGCCAGCCGAAGACGCTCGACCAGATCGGCGACACGTTCGGGGTCACCCGCGAGCGGATCCGCCAGATCGAGTCCAAGACCATGGCGAAGCTCCGCCACCCGTCGCGGTCGCAGTCGCTGCGGGACTACCTCGAATGAGCGCACAGGCGAACGACGGCAAATCTCTCGAGATCGCCGTCGACGGTGCGACGTACGCCCGCATCCCGATCCGCACGCGCGTCGTGATGCCCGGCGATGACCTCGACGCGTTCCTCACCGAGTACGCCTCCGGCGTGCTGGAGCCCGGCGACACGCTGTTCGTGACCGAGAAGATCGTCGCGATCACCCAGGGCCGCTCGTATCTGGTGGAGGACATCGCGCCGCGCCCGCTCGCCCGCTTCCTGTCGCGGTACGTCGTCAAGACCTCGTACGGCATCGGGCTCGGCATGCCCGAGACGATGGAGATGGCCCTGCGGGAGGTCGGCACGCCGCGCATCCTCTTCGCCGCCGCGGTGAGCGCCGTGGGCAAGCTGTTCGGACGGCGTGGGGACTTCTACCGCATCGCCGGCGACAAGGCGCGGTCGATCGACGGACCGACGCGCCATACGATCCCGCCGTACAACAAGGCGGTCGTGCTGGGCCCGCTCGATCCCGAGAAGGTGGCCGCACGCGCGAAGGCGCTGCTGGGCGGCGCGAACGAGGTGGCCGTCGTCGACATCAACGACATCGGCGGCAACATCCTCGGCTCCACCCTCGACAAGGCGGGGGAGCGCACGCTCGTGCAGATCCTGGGCGACAACCCGCTCGGCCAGGGGCACCAGTCCACGCCGCTCGGAATCATCCGGCGCATCACCGGGGCCTGACGTGCGCGCCCTCAACCGGCTCTACCGGCGCGCGCGCTTCTTCGTCAAGCGCGTCGTCTCGTTCGATCGCGAGCGGGTCCTGCAGTTCGCCCGGCAGTCGGCGACGCTCTCGCGTGCGCCGCTGTGGTGGGTCGTGCTCGACATGGCCTGGTGCGCCGTGCGGTACGAGACCACGTTCGAGAACTACTCCGAGTGGGACTTCCGGATCCTGAGGCCTCGCGAGCGCAAGACCTACATGACCGACCCGAAGTCGTTCCACCTGTCGCGCAAGCTCAACGACAACGCCCAGCGCGCGATCTTCGACGACAAGCTGCGCTTCGCCGAGCACTTCGGCGACGAGCTCGGCCGTGCCTGGCTCGACGTGTCGACCTCCGACGCCGCGGCGCTCGAGGAGTTCGTCGGCCGCTACGACCGCGTGATCACCAAGAACCCCGGCGGTGTCGGCGGCAACGGCATCACGATGCGCGAGACGGCCGGCATCGTCGACGCGGCCGCTCTGCGCGCCGAGCTGCTGTCCTCGGGGCAGGTCCTCGTGGAGGAGGTGCTCGCGCAGCACCCCGATATGGCGCGCCTGTACCCGGGCAGTGTGAACTCGCTGCGCGTGGTCACCTATCTCGATCCCGACGGCGAGGTGCACGTGCTCGCGGCGGTGCTGAAGGTCGGCAACGGCGGCGTCATCGACAACTTCAGCAACGGCGGCATGTACACCATGCTCGACGAGGAGGGCCGTGCCCTCCATGCCGCCAGCGACGAGGAAGGGCACCCGTTCGAGGTGCATCCCCTCACGGGCGTCACCATCACCGGCTACCAGGTGCCGCTGTACGGCGAGGTCCTCGCGCTCGTCGACCGACTGGCGCGCCGCGTCCCCGCCCTGCCCTACATCGGCTGGGACATCGCGATCACCCCTGAGCGTCCCGTGGTCATCGAGGGCAACCACAACACGGGCGTGTTCCAGTCCAAGCCGTCGGTCTCCGGCATCCGCCGCGGCCTGCTCCCGCGTTACCGCGCCGCCATGCGCTTCTGAGCTCCGAGGGAAGGAATCCACCCATGGGTCGAGCGACCGTGCGCCTCCGCTATCTCGCGCGACGAGCCCGCAAGCTCCGTCCGGGGAACCTCATCGAGTTCGCCCGTCAGGCGCAGAAGGTCTCCCGAGCACCGCTGCCGGTGCTCGTGGCCGACATGCTCTGGTGCTCCCTCAAGTACGACATGGGCTTCCGCGACTACGCCGTCTGGGACATCCGGCTGCTGACCGCCAAGGAACGGGCGACCTGGATGACCCATCCCAAGTCCTTCCGCATCACCCGCATGCACAACACGCCCGAGGGACGGGCGAAGCTCGAGGACAAGCGCCGCTTCGCCCGCGAGTACGCCGACCTCCTGGGCCGCGAGACCATCGATCTCCGGGACGTCGACGACACCGAGCTCGGCGCGTTCCTCGCCCGCCATCCGAAGGTGCTCGCCAAGCCCCTGGAGGGTCAGGGGGGCGGCGGCATCACGCTCCACGAGAACGTGACCGATCCCGCGGCGTTCCGCGCGGAGGTCACCGCCGCCGGTCAGTCCATCGTCGACGAGTTCATCGTGCAGCACCCCGACATGAGCAGCCTGTACCCGGACAGCGTCAACACGGTGCGGATGATCACCTTCCTCGACAAGAACGGCACGGAGCCGGGCGGCACCGTGCACCTTCTCGCGGCCGTCCTGCGCATCGGCAACGGCGACGTGATCGACAACTTCGCCTCGGGCGGCATGTTCACCATGCTCGACGAGAACGGCGTGGCGCTGTACCCGGGCGTCGACAAGCAGAGCAACGTCTATCGCGAGCATCCCGTGACGGGCACGCCGATCGTCGGCTTCCAGGTTCCCATGTACGACCGGGTGCGGGAGCTCACGGACAAGCTCGCCCGTCGCACGCCCGAGGCGCCCTACGTGGGCTGGGACCTCGCGATGACCCCGGACGGGCCGGTGGTCATCGAGGGGAACCACAACTCAAGCGTGTTCCAGCCGAAGCCGTCGGCCTCGGGAGTGCGCACGGGGCTGCTGCCCGTGTACCAGGCGGCCGTGGGATTCTGAGCCGCCCGGCTCCGACGTCGCGCCCTCATCGGGACGCGCGACGCTCAGCCGAGGAGACGAGCGGTCTCGTCGTGCCACGACGTGGCGATGGCGCGCAGCTTCTCCTCGTACTTGCGGCCGTGGTGCGCGCAGAACAGGAGCTCGCTGCCGTTGACCTCGGCGGCGATGTAGGCCTGTGCTCCGCACGAGTCGCAGCGATCCGCCGCCGTGAGGCGGTGCTCGAGGACGCCGGGCTCTGCTGTGGTCGAGATGCTCATTCTGGGTGCCTCCTCGGTGTGTCTACTCCAGTGCGGGTTCTGTAAATACAACCACGCGATAGTGAGGACCATGCCCTGAGTAGGTCACATTTCGCTGTACGCGTACGGCGTGTCCGGGTGCCGGCCCGGCCAGGGGCGCCCGCTGAGTGTGTCGGCGCCGCGCCGCGTCGTTGCGCGGATACGCTTGGAGATTGTGACAGCCGAGTATTCCGCCCACCACCTCCAGGTGCTCGAAGGACTCGAGGCCGTCCGCAAGCGCCCCGGGATGTACATCGGCTCGACCGACTCCCGGGGTCTCATGCACTGCGCGTGGGAGATCATCGACAACTCCGTCGACGAGGCCCTCGCGGGACACGGCTCGCGCATCGACATCGTGCTCCACGCCGACGGCAGCGTCGAGGTGCGCGACCGCGCGCGAGGCATCCCCGTCGACGTCGAGCCGCGCACCGGCCTGACCGGCGTCGAGGTCGTCTTCACCAAGCTCCACGCCGGCGGCAAGTTCGGCGGGGGCTCGTACGCCGCGTCCGGCGGTCTCCACGGCGTGGGCGCTTCGGTGGTCAACGCTCTCTCCGAGCGACTCGACGTCGAGGTCGACCGCGCCGGCAAGACCTACGCCATGTCCTTCCACCGCGGCGAGCCGGGGATCTTCTCGGGACCGGGGCTCGATGCCGCCTTCACGCCGTTCGAGGCGGCTTCCGAGCTGCGCGTGATCGGGAAGGCGCCGCGCGGCGCGACCGGCACGCGCATCCGCTACTGGGCCGACCGGCAGATCTTCACCAAGGACGCCGAGTTCGGCCTGGCGGAGCTGGAGCAGCGTGCGCGCCAGACCGCCTTCCTGGTGCCCGGGCTGGAGATCGTGCTCGTCGACGAGCGACCGGTGCCCGGCGCCGAGTCGTCCGCCCCGCGCGAGACCAGCTTCCGCTACGACGGCGGCATCTCGGAGTTCGCCGAGTACCTCGCCCCCGACGCCGCCGTCACCGACACCTGGCGCCTCACGGGCGACGGCACCTTCACCGAGACCGTTCCCGTGCTCCAGCCGACCGGCGCGATGGTGCCCACCGAGGTCGAGCGCACCTGCCACGTCGACATCGCGCTGCGCTGGGGCACCGGCTACGACACCGTCACGCGCTCCTTCGTCAACATCATCTCCACGCCCAAGGGCGGCACCCACCTGTCGGGCTTCGAGCAGGGCCTGATGAAGCTGATCCGCGATCAGGTGCAGCAGAACGCCCGCAAGCTCAAGGTGAGCGCGAACGACAAGATCGAGAAGGACGACATCCTCGCGGGGCTCACGGCCGTGCTGACGGTGAGCTTCCCCGAGCCGCAGTTCGAGGGACAGACCAAGGAGGTCCTCGGCACCCCCGCCATCCGTGCGATCGTGGCCGGCGTCGTCGCCGCCCAGCTCGGGGCCCGGTTCTCCTCCAGCAAGCGCGAGGACAAGGCGCAGACGTCGCTCCTGCTCGAGAAGGTCGTGTCCGAGATGAAGGCGCGCGTCTCCGCGCGCACGCACAAGGAGACCCAGCGCCGCAAGAACGCACTGGAGTCCTCGTCGCTCCCGGCCAAGCTCGCCGACTGCCGCACCAACGACGTCGCCGAATCCGAGCTGTTCATCGTGGAGGGCGATTCGGCGCTCGGCACCGCCAAGCACGCCCGCAACAGCGAGTACCAGGCGCTCCTGCCCATTCGCGGCAAGATCCTCAACGTGCAGAAGGCGTCGATCAGCGACATGCTGTCCAACGCGGAGTGCGCCGCCATCATCCAGACGATCGGCGCCGGGTCGGGCCGCTCGTTCGACATCGAGACGGCGCGCTACGGGAAGATCATCCTGATGAGCGACGCCGACGTCGACGGCGCGCACATCCGCACCCTGCTGCTGACGCTCTTCTTCCGCTACATGCGTCCCCTCATCGAGGAGGGTCGCGTGTACGCCGCTGTCCCGCCGCTGCACCGGGTCATCGTCGTGAACCCGGGGTCCAAGCCCAACGAGACCGTCTACACCTACTCCGAGAAGGAGCTCCACGCCCTGCTGTCGAAGCTCCAGCGCGCCGGCAAGCGCTGGCAGGAGCCCGTGCAGCGCTACAAGGGACTCGGCGAGATGGACGCGGATCAGCTCGCCACGACCACGATGGACCGGGGCGGCCGCACCCTGCGCCGGGTGCGGGTCGAGGATGCCGAGATGGCCGCCACCGTGTTCGAGCTCCTCATGGGCTCCGAGGTGGCGCCGCGCCGCGACTTCATCGTGTCCTCGGCCGACCGCCTGGACCGCGAGGCCATCGACGCCTGATCGCGTCAGCCGACCGCGGACCCGATCGCGCCGATGACGGCGTCGAGCATCTGGCCCGAGGCGTCGCGCTTGGCCCCGGCAGGCGGGAGCTGACGGACCGATCCATCTGCGCCGACGGCCCGCGGGTCGTCGCCGATCCAGGCGAGCGCGAGGCTGTCCTCGCCCTTCAGGAACCGCTGGGCGCGCACTCCACCGGTGCCGCGGCCCTTCGGCGGGAACTCCGCGAACACCGACACCTTGCCCGAGCCGGCGTCGGTTCCGGGCAGGGACTGCGACGATCCGGCGATCGTCGCCACGACGGTGTCGTCGGAGGCCGTCAGCGCCGTGAACGCGATCACCCGCTCGCCCGGCGTCACCCGGATGCCCGCCATGCCGCCCGCAGCGCGCCCCTGGGGACGGACGGCGTCGGCGCCGAAGCGCAGCAGCTGCGCGTCGGAGGTCACGAACACGAGCTCGACGTCGTCCGGCGCGAGCGCCGCTCCCACCACGCTGTCGCCGGGCTTGAGCGCGATGATCTCGGCATCGCTCTTGTTGTTGGCCAGCTCGCTCACGGCGACGCGCTTGACGACGCCCTGAAGCGTGCCGAGGGCGATCGTGGGCGCGGCGGCGGAGTCGTCCGAGAGCGGGACGATCGCCACCACATGCTCCCCGCTCGGCAGGCCGAGGTACTGGTCCGCCCGCGTGCCCGCCGCCAGCTGCACCGAGTTGGCCGGCACCGACGGCAGGTCGACGGGGGAGAAGCGCACGAGACGCCCGCGGCTGGTCACCGCACCGAGATCGCCCCGCGTCGTGGCGTCGACCGCCGAGCGGATGGCGTCGTGCTTCGAGCGCCGCGCGGGGGGCACGATCGCTGCCTCGGCCGTCTCGGCACGGACCATGCGGCCGGTGGCGGAGAGGAAGACCCGGCAGGGGGCGTCGGCGATCTGCAGGTCGGCGGCCGCCGCGCTCGCGCGAGAGCGCGACGCCACGGGCCCGCCGTTGAGCAGCAGTGTGCGCCGCGGCGTGCCGTACGCCTCGGCGGCCGCATCGAGCTCGCGGGCGACCTGCTGGCGCAGCAGCACCTCGCTGGCCAGGAGCTCTTCGAGCTGCGCGATCTCCGCCTTCAGCGCGTCGCGCTCGGTCTCCAGCTCGACGCGGGAGAACTTCGTCAGGCGGCGCAGCCGCAGCTCCAGGATGTACTCCGCCTGCGGCTGGGAGAGGTCGAACACGTCCATGAGGCGGGTCCGGGCCTGCTCGCCGTCGTCCGAGGTGCGGATCACCTGGATGACCTCGTCGATGTCGAGGATGGCGATGAGGAGGCCCTCGACCAGGTGCAGGCGCTCCTGGCGGCGGCCCAGGCGGTGCCGGCTGCGCCGCGTGACGACCTGGATCCGGTGGTCCAGGTAGACCCGGAGCAGATCGCGCAGCCCGAGTGTCTGGGGCTGGCCGTCGACGAGCGCGACGTTGTTGATGCCGAAGGAGTCCTCGAGCGGCGTCAGCCGGTAGAGCTGCTCGAGCACGGCGTTCGGATCGAAGCCGGTCTTGATGCCGATCACGAGACGGAGACCGTGGTTGCGGTCGGTCAGGTCGGTGACATCGGCGATGCCGGTCAGCTTCTTCGCGGTGACGGCGTCCTTGATCTTCTCGATGACGCGCTCGGGGCCCACGAGGTAGGGGAGCTCGGTGATCACGAGTCCGGTGCGGCGGGGGCCGAGCGATTCGACCGACACCTTGGCGCGGGTGCGGAACGTGCCGCGTCCGCTCGCGTAGGCGTCCTTCACCCCGTCGAGGCCCACGATCACGCCGCCACCGGGCAGATCGGGGCCCGGAACGAACTCCATGAGGTCTTCGAGGGAGGCGTCCGGGTTCTCGAGCAGATGGATCGCCGCGGCGACGACCTCGATGAGGTTGTGCGGCGCCATGTTCGTGGCCATGCCGACCGCGATGCCGGTGGTGCCGTTGACGAGCAGGTTGGGGAAGGCAGCAGGGAGCACGTCGGGCTGCTGGAACTGCCCGTCGTAGTTGGGGATGAAGTCGACGACGTCCTCGTCGAGGTTCTCCGTCAGCGCCAGGGCCGACGGCGCGAGCCGCGCCTCGGTGTACCGCGCAGCGGCGGGGCCGTCGTCGAGCGATCCGAAGTTGCCGTGCCCGTCGACGAGAGGCACCCGCAGTGCGAAGTCCTGGGCGAGGCGCACGAGGGCGTCGTAGATCGCCGAATCGCCGTGGGGGTGGAGCTTTCCCATCACCTCGCCGACGACGCGGGCGCTCTTGACGTGCCCGCGATCGGGTCGCAGGCCCATGTCCGCCATCTGGAAGAGGATGCGCCGCTGCACCGGCTTCAGCCCGTCGCGCGCGTCGGGCAGCGCACGGGAGTAGATCACGGAGTACGCGTACTCGAGGAAGGACCCCTGCATCTCGGCCGAGACGTCGACGTCCTCGATGCGTTCGCCGCCGCCGGCGGAGTCGGTGTCAGTGCGCGAAACGGCCATGGGTCTGAGCGGTCCTCCGAAGACAGGGACGAAGTGACGGGAGGGGCGCCGCCGGGTGGTGTGCGAGACTGACCCCGATGCCTCTCAGCCTACCCGTGGACCCGCCGTCGGCCCGGAGCCTCACCGGTGTCGTGCCGCAGTCGATCGCCGCGCTGAGCGGGGGGTCGGACTGGTTCCCGCCGGCGAGGTCGGCGCTCGTCCTGGTGGTCGACGGACTCGGGCGGAGAAACCTCGCCGCGCGCTCCGGGCACGCGCGATTCCTCTCGTCGCGGATGGGCAAGAAGGACGCCGCGCGCACGGTCTTCCCGTCGACGACGGCGACAGCCCTCACCGGCCTGCTCACGGGGACGCCTGCCGGCGTGCACGGGATCGTCGGCTACCGGGCGAGGGTGCCGGGCACCGACACGGTCTCCAATCAGCTCCGGGGCTGGGAGACCGACGGTCTCGATCCGCTCACCTGGCAGCGCGCGACCCCCCTGCTGGCGTCGGAGTCGGCGGCCGGGCGCCCCTGCTTCGTCGTGACGAAGGCCATGTACGGGGGCACCGGCTTCACGCGGGCCATCCAGCGCGGCGCGGACTTCGTCGGCGTCGACGACCTCGAGGATCGGCTCCTGCGGGCCGCCGAGCTCACCACCGCGGCGGAGGGCGCCCTCGCCTACGTGTACGTGCCGGAGCTGGATTCGCTGGGCCACGCCCACGGCTGGGAGAGCGATCGCTGGACGGCTGGATTGGAGCAGCTCGACGCCGCGGTCACGGCGCTCGACAGCGCGCTCGGGCAGGATGTCGGCGCGGTGGTGACCGCCGATCACGGCATGATCGACGTCCCCGCCCACCGACAGGTGCTCGTGGGGGAGGGCGACGCCCTGTGGGAGGGCGTTCGCCTCGTGGGAGGGGAGCCGAGGATGCTCCACCTCTACGCCGAGGACGGCGCGGCCCCCGCAGTGAGGGATCGCTGGAGTGAAGCCGAGGGACATCGTTCCTGGGTCATGTCCCGCGACGAGGCGGTCTCCGCCGGGCTGTTCGGGCCGGTCGTCGACCCCGAGGTGCTGCCGCGCATCGGCGATGTGCTCGTCGCCGCGCGGAGCGGGATCGTCTACTACGACGACCGCGAGGCGGACAAGCGCCCGCAGCGCATGATCGGGCAGCACGGATCGCTGACCGACGATGAGCGCGTCGTGCCGCTCATCCGCCTGGGCGCATTCGCGCGCTGACCCCGCAGGCGTCAGCCGTCTTCGGTGCGCGCGCCGAAGACGATCTCGTCCCAGGACGGCATCGAGGTCCGGCCCTTCCGGCGGGACGTGTCGGCCGGGGCGGGATCCTCATCGGCCGATGCCGCAGGCTCGGCCGGTGCCGGCTCGTCGTCGTATCCCGGCTCGAGCGCGTCGAAGAGCGCCACCGGGGTCGACGAGGCCCGCGGCGCGGAGTGGGTGGCGGACGCCCCATCGGACTCGCCCGGCATCGCCTCGCGCTGTCCGCGCCGGCGCCGCAGCGCCTCAAGGAGATCCGCCGTGTCGGTGGAGGTGATCGCCTGGTCGGGGGCCCGCTTGATGGCGGCCTGCTGCACCGCCGGAGAGGCCGGCTCGCGGACCTCGGGCGCCTCCAGGTCGGCGTCGGGCAGTCGTCGCGGACCGAACGCGCCGCTGTCGAAGCGCGAGGCGTCCTTCACTCCGGAGGAGTCCAGCGCCCGCAGGCGCGGGATCAGTCCCTCGGGCAGCGAGCCCTGCCGGGACAGCTGGGTCGCGTCGGCGTTCTGCGGTGCGAGGGTGGCGCGACGGGGGTCGAAGGTCCACCGCGCGTCGTGGTCGACGTCGCCCGCCGTGAACTCGAGCTTCACGATCCAGCCCGTCGACTCCCGCCAGCTCGTCCAGCGCTCGCCCACGGCACCGGCCTCGGCGAGCTTGGCGCGCACGGCCGTGCCGAAGGTGGGCTGGGCGTCGGGGTCGAGCTCGCCGCTGATCAGCACCGGGACGGCGAGAGCCTGGCCGACGATGTGCTCGCGCTCGGCGAGCACAGGACCTTCGAAGCGGGCGACGTCCTCGACGCGGATGCCGAGCAGGCCGGCGACCTCCTCCGCCGAGAGTCCGGCACGGATGTGCGACTGGATGTCGCGCGGACTCGGCCGCGCGGCGCGCGACTCCGGGTCGCGCGTCGTCCGCCGCAGCTGCGCGCGAAGCGTCTCGTCGACGGGAAGGGCGAAGCGATCGCCCGACTCGGTGGCGAGCACGAGCACGCCGTCTTCGATGCCGATGACTTTGAGCTGCTCCATGCGAAACACCCTCCAGATCCTGCGTGTCCGCCCATGGTGTCACGCGGCCTCTCGGATGAAGGGAATATCCCGCGCGTGCCGCGAGTTTGACGCGACGAACCCGCCCGGTCACGGCCCGGCCACGACGGCATTTGCGAAATGCAGTCCCGTCGTGCAAACTATGGCCGCCCGTACGGGCATGCAATCACGAAACCCTGGAAGTAGAGACGCTCGAGCAATGGCTACGGATTACGACGCCCCCCGCAAGACCGACGACGACAGCGAGTCGATCGAGGCCCTCAAGGAGCGCGTCCCCGACAAGCTGTCGGGATCTGTCGACTCCGAGGATGCGGACAACCCCTCCGGCTTCGAGCTGCCCGGCGCCGACCTGTCGGACCTCGAGCTCGACGTCGTCGTGCTGCCGCCGCAGGAGGACGAGTTCACCTGCATCGAGTGCTTCCTCGTGAAGCACCGCACCCAGATCGACCACGAGTCCGCCATCGGCGCCGTGTGCCGGGAGTGCGCGGCCTGACGGCCTCCGCCGCACGCGCGGTCCGGTCCTCGGCCGGGCCGCGCGGTCGCGTTCAGGAGCGCTGAGCGCGACGGATCGCCGCGGCGACGCGGTCCGGGGTGCGCGTCGAGAAGACCCACTCCGTGACGGGATCGCCGGCATCTTCGAGGGGGACGCGCACCACGCCGTCGATGCCCGGCCGGAACAGGTGCCAGGCCGACCGGGAGAGCCCCGGCCCGCGCAGGAGCCGCGCCCGCTCGGCGTCCGCGGTCTCCGGCTCGCCGAGGAGAACGACGGGCACGTGCGCGCGACCCACCCGCAGCTCGCCCGCCTCGACCCGGATCTCGGGCGAGGACAGCACGAGACCGCCGATGAGGGCCGCGGCCACGAGCACGCCGGCGACCAGGGCGACGGTCGCGTCGAGGGGCACGAAGACGAGCGCCACCATGGGCGCACTCACGGCGGCGGCGGCGAGGACCCACAGCGAGGGGCTCAGCCGTTCGCGGTAGGTGGTCGTCGACGGTCTCAGGCCGCTCGTCATCTTGTGCATTACCCTCATGGAGTGATCCAAAGTGTGGACATTCCCATCATCGCATCGCACGTACCCGCCTACGCCCACCCGGGCGACGCGGGCGCCGACCTCGTCTCCACCGAGGCCGTCCGCCTCGAGCCGGGACAGCGCGCCCTCGTCGGCACCGGCGTGCGGATCGCCCTCCCCGACGGCTACGTCGCCTTCGTGGTCCCGCGCAGCGGCCTGGCGGCCAAGCACGGCATCACGATCGTCAACGCCCCCGGGACGGTCGATGCGGGCTACCGCGGCGAGATCAAGGTGTCGCTGCTCAACACCGACGCCACCGCGGCCTACGACATCGCCCCCGGCGACCGCATCGCGCAGATCGTGATCATGCCCGTACCGCGCGTCACCTTCCTCCCCGTCGACGAGCTTCCCGAGAGCACCCGCGGCGAAGGGGGATTCGGATCCACCGGCTATCAGACAGGAACACCCGCATGACCGACGGCGAGCTGCGCAAGGCCGCACCGACTGACCGCGCCGCGAGCGGCCCGTTCGACGAGTCCGAGGCCAATCCGGTGCGCCCGTACATCGACCTGGGCGGCATCAAGATCCTGCCGCGCGAGGGGCTGAACCTCCGCCTCGAGGTGGAGGAGCAGACCAAGCGGATCGTCGCCGTGGGGCTCGACTACGCGGAGTCCACACTGCAGGTGCAGCCCTTCGCCGCGCCGCGGTCGACCGGCCTCTGGGACGAGACCCGTGAGCAGATCCGCCAGCAGATCCGCCAGCAGGGCGGCCGCGTGGAGGAGCGCGAGGGACCGCTCGGACACGAGCTGCTCGCGGAGGTCCCCGTCGCCGGCCCCGAGGGGGGCGGCGGCAAGCGGATCGCGCGATTCGTGGGCGTGGACGGCCCCCGCTGGTTCCTGCGCGGCGTGATCGGCGGCGCCGCAGCGGCCGACGTCGAGGCCGCCGCCAAGGTCGAGGATCTGTTCCGTTCGATCGTGGTGGTCCGCGGCGGCACGCCGATGCCTCCCCGGGACCTCATCCCGCTCAAGATGCCCGCCGCTCCCGGTACCGCGTGAGCGCCTCCGCCGGCGAGCCGGACGCCGCCCGGGAGCACACGGAGCGGCGCCCGGACCTCACGCCTCCCGAGCCCGCGTCGGCCGACCCCCGCGCGTCCGACCTCATCGGACAGGCCCTCGGCGGCGCGGCGCGGCGTGCCGGGATCGATCCGGCGGCCGATGCGTCGACCGGGCACGTCGTGTGGCAGGCGATGGGCGGCTGGCGGGGCCTGCTCGAAGCCGTGCTGCCCGGGCTCGCGTTCGTCGTCCTGTTCACCGTCACCAGCGATCTCGTGCTGTCGCTGCTCGTCTCCGTCGGCATCGCGGCGCTGTTCACCGTGGTGCGGCTCGTCCAGCGCACGACGCTGAGCGCCGCGCTGGGCGGGCTGGTCGCCACCGCGGCGGCCGCGGGCCTCGCGCTGTGGACCGGGCGCGGCGAGGACAACTTCGTGCCGGGGCTCATCACCAACGCGGTGTACGGCACCGCCTTCCTCGTGTCGGCCCTCGTCGGGTGGTCGCTCATCGGGCTCGCCGCCGGGTTCCTCATGAACGAGGGGACCGACTGGCGACGCGATCGGCGCAAGCGACGGGTCTTCTTCTGGCTCGCCATCGCCTGGTCGGCGCTGTTCTTCGCGCGCCTGGGCGTGCAGCTCCCGCTGTACTTCGCGGGCGATGTCACGACGCTCGGAACGCTCAAGCTGATCATGGGTCTTCCGCTGTTCGCGCCCCTGGTCGCCGTGACGTGGCTGGCCGTCCGGGCGCTCTACCCGAAACACCAGGACGACGCGGTCGACCGCGCGGCAGCGTGATAGATTTATCTCGATATCAAGATAAATTCCGCACTCGGCGGTTAGGGCAACCTCACTAGCCTGTGCCACGGAGCCGCGCGAAGATGGAAGCGTCGGGCGCCCGCGCCCGTCCCCGCCGACGAAGGCGCCCGCGGCCCCAGAAAAGGAGACCAGACGTGTCCACAGTTGACAGCTTCGGAGCCAGGAGCACCCTGACAGTCGGCGGCACCGACTACGAGATCTTCCGGATCGACACGGTCGCCGGCCACGAGAAGCTCCCGTTCAGCCTCAAGGTGCTGCTGGAGAACCTGCTGCGCACCGAAGACGGTGCCAACGTGACCAAGGCCCAGATCCAGGCGCTCGGCTCCTGGGACCCCGACGCCGAGCCCGACACCGAGATCCAGTTCACCCCCGCGCGCGTGGTCATGCAGGACTTCACCGGCGTTCCGTGCATCGTCGATCTCGCCACGATGCGCGAGGCCGTCACCGCGCTCGGCGGCGACCCGAGCCGCATCAACCCGCTGTCGCCCGCGGAGATGGTGATCGACCACTCGGTCATCGCCGACCTCTTCGGCACGCCCAACGCCCTCGAGCGCAACGTCGAGATCGAGTACGAGCGCAACGGCGAGCGGTACCAGTTCCTGCGCTGGGGCCAGACGGCGTTCGACGACTTCAAGGTGGTTCCCCCGGGGACCGGCATCGTCCACCAGGTGAACATCGAGCACCTCGCCAAGGTCATCTACGACCGCAGCGTCGACGGCGTCCTGCGCGCCTACCCGGACACCTGCGTCGGCACCGACTCGCACACGACCATGGTCAACGGCCTGGGCGTGCTGGGCTGGGGCGTCGGCGGCATCGAGGCCGAGGCCGCGATGCTCGGACAGCCCGTCTCGATGCTCATCCCGCGCGTCGTCGGCTTCAAGCTCACGGGGGAGATCCCCGCAGGCGTCACCGCCACAGACGTCGTGCTCACGATCACCGACATGCTGCGCAAGCACGGCGTGGTCGGCAAGTTCGTCGAGTTCTACGGCGCGGGCGTGGCCTCCGTGCCCCTGGCCAACCGCGCCACCATCGGCAACATGAGCCCCGAGTTCGGCTCGACCGCCGCCATGTTCCCGATCGACGACGTCACGCTCGACTACCTGCGTCTGACCGGTCGCGACGAGCAGGCCGTGGCGCTGGTGGAGGCGTACGCGAAGGAGCAGAAGCTCTGGCACGACGCCGCCGTGGAGCCGTCCTTCAGCGAGTACATGGAGCTCGACCTGTCGACGGTCGTCCCGTCGATCGCCGGCCCCAAGCGCCCGCAGGACCGCATCCTGCTCTCGGAGTCGAAGGCGCAGTTCGAGAAGGACATCCTGGGATACGCCGCGGCGTCGACCTCGAACGACATCGTCGACCTCGAGTCGAAGCACTCGTTCCCGGCCTCCGACCCCGGCAGCACGCCCGGCGACGAGGAGCCGGTGACCCGTGAGGTGCACATCAACAGCGGCGCCCCGATCAACGCGTCGACCCCGGTGACGGTGACGCCTCCCGAGGGCTCGCCGTACATCCTCGACAACGGCGCGGTCACCCTGGCGGCCATCACCTCCTGCACGAACACGTCCAACCCCTCGGTGATGATCGCCGCGGGCCTGCTCGCTCAGAAGGCGCTGGAGAAGGGCCTCACGCGCAAGCCGTGGGTCAAGACGACGCTCGGCCCCGGCTCGAAGGTCGTCACGGACTACTACGAGAAGTCCGGACTCGACAAGGCGCTCGAGGGCGTCGGCTTCTACACCGTGGGCTACGGCTGCACGATCTGCATCGGCAACTCCGGCCCCCTCATCGAGGAGGTCTCGGCGGCGATCAACGAGCACGACCTCGCCGTCACCGCCGTGCTGTCGGGCAACCGCAACTTCGAGGGCCGCATCAGCCCCGACGTGAAGATGAACTACCTGGCCTCGCCGCCGCTGGTGGTCGCGTACGCGCTGGCCGGCTCGATGAACTTCGACTTCGAGACCGACCCGCTCGGCAAGGACCTCGACGGCAACGACGTGTTCCTCAAGGACATCTGGCCGGCTCCCGACGAGGTGCAGCAGATCATCGACTCGTCGATCTCGCGCGAGCAGTTCATCAAGCAGTACGAGACCGTCTTCGACGGCGACGAGCGCTGGAAGAACCTGCCCACCCCGACCGGTCCCGTGTTCGAGTGGGACGCGGACTCGACGTACGTGCGCAAGGCGCCCTACTTCGAGGGGATGACGATGGAGCTCACCCCGGTGAGCGACATCCACGGCGCCCGCGTCATGGCGACCCTCGGCGACTCGGTCACGACCGACCACATCTCACCCGCCGGCAACATCAAGGCGGGCACCCCGGCCGCGCAGTACCTCACCGAGCACGGCGTCGCCCAGAAGGACTTCAACTCCTACGGCTCGCGCCGCGGCAACCACGAGGTCATGATCCGCGGCACCTTCGCCAACATCCGGCTGAAGAACGAGCTGGTCGCCGCCGTGAACGGCGGACAGGTCGTCGAAGGCGGCTACACCCGCGACTTCACGCAGGAGGGCGGCCCGCAGTCGTTCATCTACGACGCGTGCGAGAACTACCAGGCGCAGGGCACTCCGCTCGTGGTCTTCGGCGGCAAGGAGTACGGCTCCGGCTCGTCGCGCGACTGGGCGGCCAAGGGCACGAGCCTCCTCGGCGTGAAGGCGGTCATCACCGAGAGCTTCGAGCGGATCCACCGCTCCAACCTCATCGGCATGGGTGTCGTCCCGCTCCAGTTCCCCGACGGCCAGAGCTGGAAGTCGCTCGGTCTCGACGGCACCGAGATCGTCTCGATCGAGGGCCTCGAGAAGCTCAACGAGGGCGTGACGCCCAAGACGGTGACCGTCACCGCTGCGCCGAGCGAGTTCTCGCCGGAGGGCAAGCAGCCGGTCGTCTTCGAGGCCAAGGTGCGCATCGACACCCCCGGAGAGGCCGACTACTACCGCAACGGCGGCATCCTCCAGTACGTGCTGCGCTCGCTCGTCTGACACGCACCAGGAAGGCCCCGGATCCGCGCGCACCGCACGCGCGATCCGGGGCTTTCCCGTATCGGCACGCATAGAATCGAGGAATGAGTCTGCTTGCGTCGATCACCGGTCCGCGGGACCTCGACGCGCTCAGCGCGGACCAGCTCCGCGAGCTGGCGCAGGAGATCCGTGATTTCCTCGTGCAGAACGTGTCACGCACGGGCGGCCACCTGGGGCCGAACCTCGGCGTCGTCGAGCTGACCCTCGCGATCCACCGGGTCTTCGACTCGCCCGACGATCCGATCGTCTTCGACACCGGCCACCAGTCCTACGTGCACAAGCTGCTGACGGGCCGGCAGGACTTCGCGGGGCTCCGGGCCCGCGGCGGGCTGGCCGGGTATCCGCAGCGGGCCGAGAGCCCGCACGACGTCGTCGAGTCCTCGCACGCCTCGAGCTCGCTGAGCTGGGCGGACGGCATCTCGCGCGCCCTGACGCGCACGGGCCGCTCCGACCGCCACGTCGTGGCCGTCGTGGGCGACGGATCGCTGACCGGGGGCATGACCTGGGAGGCGCTCAACAACATCTCCGACGACAACGACCGCAACCTGGTCATCGTCGTCAACGACAACGGGCGCTCCTACGCCCCGACGATCGGCGGCATGGCGCGCTACCTGAACCGCGTGCGCACGACCGACGGATATCAGCATCTGCGGAGCACCTCCGACTCGTTCTTCCGCAAGCTCGGGCCGGCGGGCCGCGCGCTGTACCGCGGCGTCCGCGGCGGAACCCACGGGTTCCTCTCCCGGTTCACCAACAACGCGGCGCTCTACTCCAACCTCGACATCAAGTACCTCGGCCCGATCGACGGTCACGACCTCGACGCGCTCCTGGAGACTCTCCAGCTGGCGAAGGAGTATCGCGCTCCGGTGATCGTCCACGCGATCACCGACAAGGGGCGCGGATACGAGCCGGCGCGCAACGACGAAGCCGACCAGTTCCACGCCGTGGGCAAGATCGACCCGGTCACGGGGGCGCCGGTGGGCACCTCGGACGCGGTGGCCTGGACCGATGTGTTCGCGCAGTCGCTGGTGGAGGCGGGGGAGCGGCGGGACGACGTGATCGCGATCACCGCCGCCATGCTGCGCCCGACCGGCCTGCAGCCCTTCGCCCAGAGGTTCCCGGACCGCACCTACGACGTCGGCATCGCCGAGCAGCACGCTGTCGCCTCGGCCGCGGGACTGGCCTACGGCGGCCTGCACCCGGTCGTCGCGATCTACGCCACCTTCATGAACCGCGCGTTCGACCAGGTGATGATGGACGTCGCGCTGCACCGCGCGGGCGTCACGTTCGTCCTCGACCGCTCGGGGGTGACAGGCCCCGACGGCCCCAGCCACCACGGCATCTGGGACCTCGCGATGCTGCAGCTCGTGCCCGGCATCCGGATCGCCGCCCCGCGCGACGCCGCACGGCTGCGCGAGGAGTTCGACGAGGCGCTGGCGGTGGACGATGCGCCGACGGTCGTGCGCTTCCCCAAGGGGAGCGTCGCCGAGGATCTGCCGGCGATCGAGCGTCGTCCCGACGGCGTCGATGTGCTCTTCCGCGCGGAGGGCGACGACGTGCTCATCGTCGGCATCGGGCCCATGGCGCACCTCGCCGTCGAGGTCGCGGAGCGGTTGCGCGCCCAGGGCATCGGTGCGACCGTGGTCGACCCGCGCTGGGTCGTTCCCGTCGCGCCGTCGGTCGTCGAGCTGGCAGCGCGTCATCGCCTGGTCATCACCATCGAGGACGGCATCCGCGTCGGCGGCATCGGCACGCGGGTGCGCCAGGTGCTCCGCGAGGCCGGCGTCGACACCGCCGTGGACGAGCTCGGTCTCCCCGACGCCTTCATCGACCACGCGTCCCGCGAGCAGATCCTCGAGGACGCCGGGCTCTCCGCCGCCAAGATCGCGCAGGACATCGTGTCGCAGGTGCTCGGCACCCGCATCCCCGTCGCCCGGCCGACGGCCGACACCGGCGCACTGTGGGCGCAGGACCTCCCCGAGCACGGATCACGCTCGCGCTGACACCCCGTGCCAGCATGGAGGGATGCCGACCGACTCCCGCCCCGTCCCGCACACCTCGGCCAACCTGCGTCGAGACGAGACCGCACGTCGCGCCGCCGAGGTCAGCGTCGAGACGATCGACGTCGATCTCGATCTGCGACACGCGCGCGAGCTCGATGATGCGTCCTTCCCGACGACGGCGACGCTGACATTCGCCGCGACCGGCGCCGAGACCTGGATCGACTTCATCGGAGCGTCCGTCGACGAGGTGGTCGTCAACGGCGAGGCCCGTGACATCGAGTGGGATGGTGCGCGGATCCGCATCGCGGGGCTCTCCCCGCACAACGTCGTCACGATCCGTGCGCGCGGGCTGTTCAGCCGATCGGGTGAGGGCCTGCATCGCTTCGCCGACCCGGTCGACGACGAGGTGTACCTGTACACCCAGTACGAGCCCGCCGATTGCCGCCGCGTGTATCCCTGCTTCGAACAGCCCGACCTGAAGGCGCGCTGGCGCTTCCGGGTGTCGGCACCGGCGCACTGGCGGGTCCTGTCCAACGGCGCGCCGACGCAGCAGACCGCGATCGACGGGGGAGTGCGGCACGCCTTCAGCGAGACGCTGCCGCTGTCGAGCTACATCACCGCCGTCGCCGCCGGGCCGTATCACCGGGTCGACGGCGTCTGGCGCGAGGGAGAGCAGCAGGTCGATCTCGGTGTTCTGTGCCGCGCGTCGATGGCCCCGCACCTGGACGCCGACGAGATCCTCGACATCACCCGGCGGGGCCTGAGCTTCTACGGGGCGGCCTTCGCGTACCCCTACCCGTGGGGCACCTACGACCAGATCTTCGTGCCCGAGTACAACCTCGGCGCGATGGAGAACCCGGGACTGGTCACGTTCACCGAGGCGTACCTCTTCCGCGGGGCGTCGACGGCGGCGCAGCACGAGGCGCGCGCGAACACGATCCTCCACGAGATGGCCCACATGTGGTTCGGGGACCTCGCGACGATGCGGTGGTGGGACGACCTGTGGCTCAAGGAGTCGTTCGCGGACTTCATGGGCTCCCACGTCAACGTGGTCGCCGGCGGCCACCCCGATGCCTGGGTGAGCTTCGCGAGCCGCCGGAAGGGATGGGCGTACGAGCAGGATCAGCTGCCGACGACGCACCCCATCGTCGCCGACATCACCGACCTCGAGGCAGCGAAGCTGAACTTCGACGGCATCACCTATGCGAAGGGTGCGTCGGTGCTCAAGCAGCTCGTCGCCTTCGTGGGCGAGGATGCCTTCTTCCGCGGCGCCCAGCGGTACTTCGCCGCCCACGCGTTCGGGAACACCACGCTCACCGACCTGCTCGCCGCCCTCGAAGCGGCCTCCGGCCGCGATCTGAGCGCCTGGAGCGCCGCGTGGCTGCAGACCACGGGGATGTCCGAGATCCACGTCGACCGCGCAAGCTCCCTCTCCGTCAACCAGACCACGCCGCGACCGCACCGGCTCACGGTCGGCCTGTATGCCGAGGAGGCCTCCGGAAAGCTCGTGCGCCGCGCTGGCGTCGACCTCGACATCACGGAGGCGGCGACGCCCCTGCGTGCGCCCGTGCTCCCGGACGTCGAGCTCATCATCCCGAACGACGACGATCGGACGTACGCCAAGGTGCGGCTCGACGCGCGCTCGATCGACGCCGTGGCGCGCGGGCTCCACACCATCGACGATCCGCTCGCGCGGTCGGTGGTGTGGGCGGCGCTCTGGAACGCCGTGCGCGACGGACTGCTGCCGGTGGCGCGCTACCTCGAGATCGTCAGCCGCCACGCGCCCGCGGAGACCCACGTCTCCCTGCTGACCGACGCGATCGCCCATACGACCTACGCGCTCGGCCACTATGCGAACGAATCGGAGCGGGAGTCCCTCGCCTCGGCGTGGCTCACCGCCGTCTGGGAGGCGCTTGACGCCGCCCCCGGAAACAGCGATGCACAGCTGGCGTGGGCGCGCGGTCTCGCCGGCGCCGCGTCGATGCACGCCGGTCGCGCCGACCACCTCGCCGCGATCCTCCGCGGCGAGATGGCGGCGCCGGCGGGCCTCGCGCTCGACCCCGACCTCCGCTGGTCGTGGCTCGTCGCGGTCTCGACCACGGGCCACGCGACTCCGGCCGACGTCGAGGCTCAGCTCGCCGCCGACCCCACCGCCACCGGGCGCCGCGCGCACCGGACGGTGCTCGCGGCCCGGCCGGATCCGGCGGTGCGCGAGGCGGCGTGGGAGGCGGCGTGGAACGACCTCACGCTGACCAACGACCACCTCGATGCCACGATCGCCGGTGTGCGGGCCGGAGGCAGGCGAGACCTCATCGCGCGCTTCGACGACGACTACTTCGCGCGCATCCGCGGCGCGTGGGAGACGCGCAGCATCGAGATCGCCCGCCGGCTGGTGCGGGGGCTGTTCCCGCAGTCCGACGACCTGGATCTCGTCGATCGCTGGCTCCGTGACAACGACGACGCCCCCGCGGCGCTGCGCCGCATCGTCATCGAGCAGCGAGACGGCCTCTCCCGGTCGCTGCGTGTGCGCGCGGGGGAGGCCGTCTCGGGCTGAGCGTCGTCAGCCGCCGATGCCGCGGATCGGCGGGTGATGGAAGGTGTCGCCGAAGGTGCGCTCCGACGCGCCCTCGCGATCCAGGTACGGGGAGGCGCCGCCGTCGATGAACGGCCAGCCCGCCCCCAGGATCAGGCACAGGTCGATGTCCTCGACCTCCGGGACGACACCCTCGTCGAGCATGATGCGGATCTCCTGCGCCAGTCCGTCCTGGACGCGGCGCAGGATCGTCTCCGCCGACGCGGGATGTGCGCCCACGTGGCCCTTGAGGGCCTTCTCCGCCGCCTTGGTGAAGCCGGTGACCCGTCCGCCCTTGTCCTTCTCGACGACCTCCGTCAGCTCGGCGAGAGCGTGGAAGTTCTCGTTGGCGTAGAACCGGTCCGGGAACGCTCGCACCATCGTGTCCTGCACGTGGGCCGCGACCTTCCACCCGACCAGGTCGATGAGCTGGAACGGCCCCATGGGCAGTCCCAGCGGTCCGAACGCCTTCTCGACATCGGCCACCGGGGTGCCCTCGTACACGGCCCGCGCAGCCTCGCCCATGACCTTGGCCAGCAGGCGGTTGACCACGAAGCCCGGAGCATCGGCGGTGAGCACGGCGTTCTTCCCGAGACCGCGCGCGACCACGAACGCCGTCGACAGCGCCGCATCCGACGTCTGCGACGTCTTGACGATCTCGATCAGCGGCATCACGGCCACGGGATTGAAGAAGTGGAATCCGACGAGCCGCTCGGGGTGGGCGAGTCTCGCGCCGATCTCCGCCACGGACAGCGACGACGTGTTCGTCGCGAGGACGGCGTCGTCGGCGATGATCGCCTCGATCTCCGCGAACACGGCCTGCTTCACGCCGACCTCCTCGAAGACCGCCTCGATGACGAAGTCGCAGTCGGCGTAGAGCGACTTGTCGGTCGTGCCCGTGACGAGCGAGCGCAGCTTGTTGGCGGAGTCGGCGTCGAGCCGGCCCTTCGCCTCCAGCTTGCCGATCTCGTCGTGGATGTACGCCACGCCCTTGTCCACGCGTGCCTGGTCGAGGTCGGTGATGAGCACGGGCACCTGGAGCTTGCGCACGAACAGCAGCGCGAACTGGCTCGCCATGAGCCCGGCGCCGATGATGCCGACCTTGGTGACCTTGCGGGCCAGCGCCTTGTCGGGGGCCCCGACGGGGCGCTTGGCACGCTTCTGGACCAGGTCGAAGGCGTACATCGACGCCGCGAACTGGTCGCCGCTCACGAGGTCTGCCAGTGCCTCGTCCTCACGCGCGAAGCCCTCGGCCTTGGTGCCGCTCTTCGCCTTGTCGAGCAGATCCAGCGCCACGTAGGGGGAGCGGGGCACGGTGCCGATCTTGGACTCCAGCATGCCGCGCGCCATCTTGATCGCGATCGGCCACTTGGTCAGGCGTTCGATCTTGCCCGGCTCGTTCTTGCGCTCGACCTTGATGCGCCCGCTCAGCACGCCGTCCGCCCAGCGCAGGGAGTCCTCGAGATAGTTCGCCGCGGGGAACTGCGCGTCGACGATGCCGTAATCCAGCGCCTGCTGCGGCTTGAGCATCCGGTTCTGCTTGAGCGGGTTGCTGATCACGACCTCGAGGGCGTTCTCGATGCCGATCAGGTTCGGCAGCAGGTACGCCCCGCCCCAGCCCGGGATGATGCCGAGGAAGACCTCGGGGAGAGCGATCGCGGCCGCGGACGCGTCGACGGTCCGGTAGGTGGAGTTGAGGGCGATCTCGAGTCCGCCTCCCAGCGCGAGGCCGTTGACGAAGGCGAACGAGGGCACGCCGAGGTCGCCGAGCTTCCCGAGCACATGGTGGCCCAGCTGGGCGATCTTGCGGGCGTTGTCCGTGGACCCGACGAGGGAGATGTCGGACAGATCGGCCCCGGCGGCGAGGATGTACTGCTTGCCGGTGATCGCCACGGCGTGGATCTCGCCGGCGGCCGCGCGGGCCTTCAGCTCGTCGAGCCGGGACCCGAGCTCGGTGAGCGTGCGCGGACCCAGGGTGTTCGGCCGGTTGTGGTCGCGCCCGTTGTCCAGGGTGACGAGCGCGATGACCTTGCCCGAGGGGAGGCGCACGTCGCGCGACGGCGAATGGGTGACGACCTCGTCGTCGCTGAGGGTCAGCAGGGGCGAGAAGTCGATGTCTGCGTAGTTCGTCATCGGTTCAGCGCTTCTTTCCGTCGTAGTGCGGGTTCTCCCAGATGACCGATCCGCCCTGCCCCAGGCCGACGCACATGGCCGTGAGGCCGTAGCGCACGTCCGGGCGCTCCGCGAACTGCGCGGCGAGCTGGATCATGAGACGCACGCCCGAAGCCGCCAGCGGGTGCCCGAGGGCGATCGCGCCGCCCCAGGCGTTCACCCGCGGGTCGTCGTCGGCGATGCCGAAGTGGTCCAGCAGGGAGATGACCTGGATCGCGAAGGCCTCGTTGAGCTCGAAGAGCCCGATGTCGCCGATGGTGAGCCCCGCCTTGCGGAGCGCCTTCTCGGTGGACGGGATCGGCCCGATGCCCATGATCTCCGGCTGCACTCCGGCGAAGGCGAACGAGACCATGCGCATCTTAGGGCGCAGGCCCAGCTCCTTCACCGCGTGCCCGCCGGCCAGCAGCGACATCGTCGCACCGTCGGTGAGGGGCGAGGAGGTGCCGGCGGTCACGCGTCCGTGCGGGCGGAAGGGCGTCTTCAGCGCGGCGAGGTCCTCCATCGTGGTCTGCGGCCTGCGGCCCTCGTCCTCGGTGGCGAGCCCCCAGGCGCCGTCGGCGTCCTTGATCGCCACGGGCACCAGGTCCGGCTGGATCTTGCCGGCGTCGTACGCGGCCTGCACCTTGTGCTGGCTGAGCATCCCGAACCGGTCCGAGCGCTCCTTGGTGAGGTGCGGGAAGCGGTCGAAGATGCGCTCGGCGGTCACGCCCATGTTCAGCGCACCCGGGTCCACCATGCGCTCCGCGACGAAGCGCGGGTTCGGGTCCGCGTTCGCGCCGATGGGGTGGTGGCCCATGTGCTCGACGCCGCCGGCGAGGGCGAGGTCGTACATGCCCACTCCGATCGACGCGCCCATGGTGGTCACGCTGGTCATGGCGCCGGCGCACATGCGCTCGATCGCCAGGCCCGGCACCGACTGAGGCAGCCCGGCGAGGATCGCCACCGAGCGGCCCAGGGTCAGCCCCTGGTCGCCGGTCTGACTGGTCGCGGCGATGGCGACGTCGTCGATGCGCTCGGCGGGGACCGCGGCGTTGCGCTCCATCAGCCCGATCGTGGCCTTGACCGCGAGGTCATCGGCGCGGGTGTTCCAGTACATGCCCTTCTCGCCGGCGCGCCCGAAGGGGGTCCGCATGCCGTCGATGAAGTAGACGTCCGAGAGCTCGGCCACACTGCCTCCAAGAGTTTGGGATCCAGTCCAGCCTAATGTGGAACCGAGTCTCGCGAAATCGGTTGGGTCGTATCTACGAAGCCGATTCGGACGGCTCCGCAGTGTCCTGCACGGAATCCACAAAGGCCTGCGCGATGACGGGCGCGGTGCGCTCGACCTGCCACGGCCGGGCGCCGAGCGCCGCGAGGGCGTCCGCGACCGTCTCGTCGTCGATCGGCTCCGGCGGTGCCCACGCGATGCGGCGCAGCGTGTCGGGCGTCAGCAGGTTCTCGGTCGGCATCCGCAGGTCGACGGCGAGCTGCTCGATCCGGGGACGCGCGGCCTTCAGCCGGGCATCGGCAGCGGGGTTGCGGTCGGACCAGGCCCGCGGCGGCGGCAGGCCGTCGCCAGGCGCACGCTCGAGCGGCAGCGTCTGATCGGCGCGCCCTTCCTCGATCGCCGCCCACCAGCGGTCGAGCTGGGAACGGCTGGCACGACCGGTGAACTCCTTGACCCGCGCGAGGTCCTGCTTGGTGGCCGGGTCGGCGAGCACGGCCGCCACGAGCGACCGGTCGGGCACCAGCCGTCCGGGCGAGACGTCCTGCTCCTGCGCGAACGCCTCGCGCGCGGTCCACAGCGCCCGGGCCACCGCGAGTGCGCGTCGGCCGCGCACCGTGTGCAGGCCGCTGAGGCGGCGCCAGGGCTCCTCGCGCGGCGGCCGCGGCGGCCGGTTCAGCACGGCGTCGAACTCCTGCGCAGCCACCTCGGTCTTGTCCTGCTCGACCAGCTCGTCCCAGAGCACGTCGCGCACGTCGACCAGGTGCAGCACGTCGAGGGCGGCGTACTCCAGCCAGGACTGGGGGAGCGGGCGGGTCGACCAGTCGGCCGCCGAGTGCGCCTTCGCGAGCGTGATGCCGAGGGTGTCCTCGACGACGGCGCCGAGTCCCACCTTCTCGTGACCCAGCAGGCGGGCGCCCAGCTCGGTGTCGAAGATGGACGGCGGCACCAGACCGTCCTCGCGCAGCGACGGCAGGTCCTGGCTCGCGGCGTGGAGCACCCATTCGACGCCCCCGATGGCGTCCTGAAGCGCGGACATGTCGCCGATGGCCGGAGGATCGAAGAGGAAGACGCCGGCGCCGCGGCGGAAGACCTGGATCAGGTACGCGCGCTGGGAGTAGCGGAACCCCGACGCCCGCTCCACGTCGACGGCCGCGGGGCCGGTGCCGGCGGCGAGCGCCGCGCACGCCGCGAAGAAGCCCTCGCGATCAGCGATGACGGTGTATTCAGTCACGTGCATTCCTCTGCGCACCGAACACAGCGATGCCTTCCGACCCCGGGGGGAGCCCCGCCAGCATACAGACGAGCTCGGCCCACGCGTCCAGGTGCGCGGTGAGGTCGCCCGACGGGGTCCAGGACGCACGCAGCTCGATCTGGGCGCCGTCGCCCTCGGCGGCGAGCGTTCCGAAGCCCTTCGAGAGCGTCTTGGTCGCCGTGCCCGATGCGGAGTGGAGCGTCGCCCCGCGGGAGGCGAGCGCGTCGACCAGCCACGACCACGCGACGTCGGCCAGGAGCGGATCGGTCCCGATCTCGGGCTCGAGGGGGGCCTGGGCGAAGCACACGATCCGCCATGCCCCGCTCCACTGCTCCGGCTCCTCCGCGTCGTGGAGGAGGACGAAGCGCCCGGTGCCGTACTCGGAGTCCGCGCCGCCTGCGGGCGGGCGCACGTCGCCGGCGAACGCGATGGCCTCGGGGGCGAGGGAGGTGGGCGCGGTGATCTCACGGACCGAGAAGTCATCGCGGAACGTCATCGCACGCAACCCATCGGCGACGACGGCGAAGTCGGAGCCGGGGAAGGGACGGGAGTCATCCACATCGACAGACTAAAGTGAGGCCACGATGAAGGCATCCAGGCGCGCCGTCGGCGTAACTCCGTCCGCCGCTCTGCGCGCGGCCGTGCTCCTGCTCGCGGCGGCACTCGGCACCGTGACGAGCCTGCTGGCCCTCATCGCCGCCCGGATGGCGCGGCGCGTGGTCACCCCCGCGGGTCGGCGCACCGACACCCGCATCGTCGACGTCGACGTGGCGGCGCAGACCATCACGCTCGGCCGCACGCCGGACACCCAGCTGCCGGGACGCTACGGCCTGTTCACCGCCGGCACGGCGAGCTACCTCAAGCTCGGCTCGGTGCTCTCCGGCGACGAGTCGACGGTGACCCGCAAGCTGCTGACCCACATCGGACCGGATGCGCATCTGGCCGCCGAGGCCGCTTTCAGCGGCTGGTACTTCGATCGCCCCGAGCAGCTCCACCTGCCCTTCGAATCGGAACTCGTCGGCGCCGCCGTCGGCCCCTGTCCGGCCTGGGTGTTCCCCGCCGCCGAGACCTCCGAGACCTGGGTCATCCAGATCCACGGGCGCGGGACGAACCGCGCGGAGTGCCTGCGCGCCGTGCCACTCTTCCACTCCCTCGGCATCACGTCGATGCTCGTCTCGTACCGCAACGACGGGTCCGCACCGCGCAGCAGGGCCGGCACCTACGCCCTCGGCGCGACCGAGTGGCGTGACGTCGACGCGGCGATCGGCGTCGCCCGCCGCCGCGGCGCGCGGCGCATCATCCTGATGGGCTGGTCGATGGGCGGAGCGATCGCCCTCCAGGTGGCGCTGAGCTCCGCGCACCGCGATCTCATCGTCGGCGTCGTCCTGGAGTCCCCGGTGATCGACTGGCGCCGCGTGCTCTCGTACCAGGCGCAGCAGCTCGGCCTGCCGACCTCGGTGGCCGGGCTCGCCATCGGCGCGCTCGGCGCAGAGTGGGCGACGCCTCTCACCGGCGCCGACGCGCGGATACCGTTCGAGCGCCTCGACGTCGTCGCCCGCGCGGGGGAGCTGCGGCACCCGATCCTCATCCTCCACAGCGACGACGACGGGTTCGTCCCCTCGGACGCCTCCCACGACCTCGTCGTGGCGCGCCCCGACCTGGTCGAGATGCAGGTCTTCGACACCGCGCGCCACACCAAGCTCTGGAACTACGACCAGGACCGCTGGAGCTCGACGATCGGGGACTGGCTCCGCAGGCACGAGCTGACACCGCAGCGCGCCTGAGCGTGCCGGGCGAGCCTGCGCATCCCTTTAGGGTTGAGGGGTGAACAGCGTCCCGGCCGGCTTCGTGCACCTCATCGACCGCGCCCCGCAGGTGACCGGCGCCGAGATGGTGGCCTCTCTGGTCCCCCCGCCGCAGTTCGACCACGCGACCTTCGACACCTATCGCGCGGACCCCGCCTTCCCGTCGCAGCAGGAGGCGAAGGATCTGCTCATGGCCTTCAGCGGTGCCGCGCGCACGGCAGCCCGCGGCGGAGGGCTCTTCCGCCGCCGGGAGAAGGTCCCCGAGACCAAGCCCGGCGTCTACCTCGACGGCGGCTTCGGCGTCGGCAAGACCCACCTGCTCGCGGCGATCTACCACGCGATGCCGGCCCGCCGGAAGTACTTCGGCTCCTTCATCGAGTACACCGCCCTGGTCGGCGCGCTCGGCTACCAGCAGACGGTCGAGCTGTTCCGGGGCGCCGATCTGCTCTGCATCGACGAGTTCGAGCTCGACGATCCGGGCGACACCATGGTCATGACGCGGCTGCTGGGCGAGCTGGTGCCCACGGGCACGCGCCTGGCGGCGACCTCGAACACACCGCCCAATGCGCTCGGCGAGGGCCGTTTCGCCGCGCAGGACTTCCTGCGGGAGATCCACGCCATGGCGGCGAGCTTCCAGACGCTGCGCATCGACGGCACCGACTACCGGCAGCGTGCGATCGACGGCCACGCCCGGGCCCTTCCCCCGTCGGAGTATGCGGAAGCGCTGGCCGCGTCGGGGGCACCCGCCTCCGACGACGCCTTCGGCGACCTCGTCCGCCACCTCGCCACCGTGCACCCGTCGCGCTACATCCGGCTGATCGAGGGGATCGCCACGATCGGGCTCCGCGACGTCGTCACGCTCGACGACCAGTCCGCCGCCCTCCGCTTCGTCGCCTTCGTCGACCGCGCCTACGACGCGCAGATCCCGATCCGCGCCACCGGCGTCACGCTCGATCGTGTCTTCTCCGACGACATGCTCGCCGGCGGCTATCGCAAGAAGTACCTGCGCGCCATCTCGCGGCTGGTCGCTCTCACCCACGCCTGAGGATTCTGACGGCGAGCCGTCGGCTGGTCGAAACCTGATGTTTACGTTGGGCCGCCGGGTGTAACTGCCCGGAAACACGAGGTATCCCACGTCGGTAACCCCGCGTCGCGACACTGGGGGCACCCGACGCTACACCTGCGTCCCTGCAGAGAGGTTTCTTTCGAGATGGATCAAGGCAACACCGCATTCATCCTCATCGCCGCGGCGCTGGTCCTGTTGATGACGCCCGGTCTGGCGTTCTTCTACGGCGGCCTCGTCAAGGCGAAGAGCGTCATCAGCATGATGATGATGAGCTTCGGAGCGCTCGGCCTCATCGGCGTCCTCTGGGTCATCTACGGCTACGCGATCGCGTTCCCGGGTGCTGAGGGCACGATCTTCCCGTGGTCGATCGACACCGGGGCCATCGGCCTGGCGAACCTGCTGGAGACCCCGGAGGACGCGGCCTTCCCGCCGCTCGCCTTCGTCGCCTTCCAGGCCACGTTCGCGATCATCACCGTCGCACTGGTGTCCGGCGCCATCGCCGACCGCGCCAAGTTCGGCGCGTGGATGGTCTTCGCCGGCCTGTGGGCGACCATCGTCTACTTCCCGGTCGCGAGCTGGGTCTTCAACTTCGGCCTGGCCGACGACGGCAGCTTCGCCTACGGCGGCTGGATCACCCACGGTCTGCAGGACGTCTTCGGCGTCGGCGCGATCGACTTCGCCGGTGGTACTGCCGTCCACATCAACGCGGGTGCCGCGGCTCTCGCTCTCGCGCTGGTCCTCGGCAAGCGCGTCGGCTTCCAGAAGGGCGTCCACGTCCCCCACAACCCGCCGTTCGTCCTGCTGGGCGCCGGCCTGCTGTGGTTCGGCTGGTTCGGCTTCAACGCCGGCTCGGAGCTCGCCGCCGACGGCGTCGCCGCCCTCGCCTTCGTCAACACGATCGCCGCGCCTGCCGCCGCGCTGCTGGCCTGGCTGCTCGTCGAGAAGATCAAGGACGGCAAGCCCACGTCCGTCGGTGCCGCCTCGGGCGCCGTCGCCGGTCTCGTCGCCATCACCCCGGCGTGCGGTTCGCTCGACCCGATCTGGGCGATCGTGCTCGGCCTCATCGCCGGTGCCGTCTGCGCCCTCGCGATCGAACTGAAGTTCAAGTGGGGCTTCGACGACTCGCTCGACGTGGTGGGCATCCACCTCGTGGGCGGCCTCATCGGAACGCTGTACCTCGGCTTCTTCGCCAACGGCACGGGCCTGTTCATGGGCGGCGACGCCAGCCAGCTGCTCGTTCAGACGATCGCGGCATTCTCGGTCCTCATCTACTCCTTCGTGATCGCCTACGTCATCGGCTTCGCGATCGAGAAGACGATGGGCTTCCGCGTGAAGAACGAGGACGAGATCGCCGGCATCGACACCGTCGTGCACGGCGAGGAGGGCTACGTCCTGGCCGACACCAAGGCCTGATCGTCCACCACATCGCACCCGAGGGGCGCTGGGCTTCGGCCCGGCGCCCCTTCGCGTTGCTAGCCTTGCCGCCATGACCGCACCCGGGCAGGACGGCTTCGTCCGCGGAATCATCAAGGGCATCGTGAACGTGCTGGGAGGCGGTGCGCCCGTGCTGGACGAGCAGCTGCAGCGCGCGGCCGAATCCGACCGCTCCCGCGGATCGGACTCGGCGGAGGGCTCCGGCACCGTGGAGCTCGATCCCGCGGGAGTGCCGGAGCTGCGGATCTCCTACGCACCGGATCCCGACGGCGAGCCCGACGCCGGCGAAGTCGTCTGGACGTGGGTGCCCTACGCCGAGAACGACGGGCGCGGCAAGGACCGCCCCGTCCTCGTGATCGGTCGCCGCGACCCGCTGCGTGTGTACGCGGTGCGCCTCACGAGCCGGTCGCACGAGGACGAGCGCGACTTCCTCGAGATCGGCCCGGGGGAGTGGGACCCCGCGGGACGTCCCTCCTGGGTCGACGTCGACCGGCTCT
The DNA here is from genome assembly GCF_950097975.1 of Microbacterium sp. T2.11-28. Taxonomy (GTDB): domain Bacteria; phylum Actinomycetota; class Actinomycetes; order Actinomycetales; family Microbacteriaceae; genus Microbacterium. Next base: position 118,432 of record NZ_CATNHF010000001.1, on the reverse strand, counting down.
ACAGCGTGCCGCACGCGGCCATGCGGCGAGAGGGCGCCGAACTCGACCAGGATCGCTTCGCGCTCGTGGCCCGCGCCCTCCAGCAGCGGCACGGCTGGCGGTTCGAGGGCTGATGGCGCTCGGGAACTGGCTGCGGAGGCTCTTCGGCCGGCCGCAGCGGGCCGCCCGCGGTAGCGGCGCACCCGCCGCCCCGTTCGATGCGACCTCGACGTGGGAGGTCACCGACCCCGGTCGGCGCGCGGTGCACATCGTGTACGCCCCGCGCCGCGACGGCGTGCCCGATGCGGGCGAGATCGTGTGGGCCTGGGTTCCGTTCCAGGAGGACCCGACGCAGGGCAAGGACCGTCCGATGCTCGTCATCGCCCGCCACGACGTGCAGCGCTGCTACGCCCTGAAGCTCACAAGCAGGGCACCCGGGGGAAATGCTGCTCGCAGGAACGACCACGTCGCCATCGGCACCGGGCCCTGGGACCGGCAGGGACGCGAATCGTGGGTCGACCTCGACCAGCTCTACAGCGTGCATCACCGCGGCATCCGGCGCGAAGCGGCTCCGCTGGACCGGCGCGCATTCGCGCGGGTGGCCCGCGTGCTGGCGCAGCGGCACGGCTGGCTGTTCGACGGCTGAGGGTCCGCCGACCGAACGCGAAAACCCCCGCCGAGGCGGGGGTTCTGACGGTGGGCGATACCAGACTCGAACTGATGACCTCTTCCGTGTGAAGGAAGCGCGCTACCAACTGCGCCAATCGCCCAAGACTCCGAGGAGCCGAGAACCGATGCTACCGGATGCGGGCACGGAGACCGAATCGGGGGACGGGACACGCGCGGGGCGCGCTCGGTTTTGCAGTTCGAATTTCGTGGGCTAAAGTCGTTCAAGCGCCCGGGGAAACCAGGGAGCACGCGGATGTAGCGCAGTTGGTAGCGCATCACCTTGCCAAGGTGAGGGTCGCGAGTTCGAGTCTCGTCATCCGCTCGAGTGCGGGGGCCCCTTTTCGAAGGGGTCACGACACGTGGGTCGAACCACACACGGTGGCGTGGCCGAGCGGCTAGGCACCGGCCTGCAAAGCCGTTTACACGGGTTCGAATCCCGTCGCCACCTCGCTCACAACTGAAAAGCCTTCACAGGCGCGATTGGCGCAGCGGTAGCGCGCTTCCCTGACACGGAAGAGGTCACTGGTTCGATCCCAGTATCGCGCACCACCGAAACCCCCGGAATCCCGGGGGTTTCTTCGTTCCCGGCCCCGTGCCTCCCGCCCGGCGGATGACCCGGCTAGGCTCGGCCCATGGCCCATCTCGTGCTCTCTGTGGTCGGTGACGACCGCACCGGTCTGGTCAGCGCCCTCGCCGACACGGTCGCCGCCCACGGCGGCAACTGGGAGCGCAGCGAACTGGCGGAGCTCGCCGGCGCCTTCGCGGGGATCGTGCTCGTGACCGTGCCCGACGGCCGCGCGGACGAGCTGACCGACGCCCTGCAGGAGCTCGACGGCCTTCTGCGCGTGACGACCCACTCCGGAGCCCCGGCGGCGAGCCCGGCCGGCCGATCGCTCACCTTCACCGTGCTGGGCAACGACCGCCCCGGGATCGTGCGCGACGTCACCTCGGCGGTGAGTGCGCACGCCCTGAGCATCGACGGCTTCACGAGCCGCACGCTCGATGCGCCGATGGCCGGCGGCACCCTGTTCGAGGCCACCGTCTCGGTGCGGGTGCCCGGCGATCAGGACGCCGCCCCGATCGTCACCGCGCTCGAGCGTCTGGCGGACGAGATCCAGGTCGATCTGAGCCTCGGCTGAGGCCGTGGACCTGGCCGCACGGATCCGCGCCGACCTGCGCGCGGTCGCCGACCCCGGCCGTGCCGCGGGCCAGCAGGCGTACATGAAGTCCGCGATGCCGTTCCTGGGTGTGCGGGTGCCCGAGGTGCGCCGTCTCGCGCGCTCGGCAGCGGCCGGCGAAGCCGACGGGCTGAGGCTCCTGGCGGTGGCGCGCAGACTGTGGGACGACGCGACGCACCGGGAGGAGCGCTACGCCGCCGAGGCGCTGCTGACGCTGCGACCCGTGCGCGGGGATCTCGCGGTGGTCCCGCTCGTCGAGCACATGGTGCGCACCGGCCAGTGGTGGGACATCACCGACGAGCTGTCGGGTCGCATGGCCGACCTCCACGACGCACACCCGGACGAGACGGCGGCGCTCGTGCGAGCGTGGAGCATCGACGACGACATCTGGATCCGGCGCATCGCGATCCTCTCGCAGCTCGGACGCCGCGATCGCCTCGACACCGTGCTGCTGGCCGACGTCATCGAGCCGAGCCTCGCCCGCCGCGAGTTCTTCCTGCGCAAGGCGATCGGCTGGGCGCTGCGCGACCACGCCCGCGTCGCGCCGGACTGGGTCGAGCGCTACGCGGCGTCGCACGAGCTCAGCCCGCTGAGCCGCCGAGAGGCGCTGAAGCACCTCGGCTGAGTGCTCCGTCAGCCGCGGAGTGCGAGCGGCGCGACGGCCGCCAGCACCGTGAGCGGCGCCGCCAGCAGGCCCAGGAGGACGTAGCGGCCCCAGGGTACTTCGACGCCGACGGCGTGGAGTCGCTGATGCCAGAGCAGGGTGGCCAGGGATGCCCACGGGGTGATGAGGGGGCCGGCGTTGACACCGATCAGGAGCGCCGCGAGCCGCTCGGGAGACGCGGCCGCCGATTCGAGGGCCAGGTAGGCGGGCAGGTTGTTGACGGCGTTCGCCGCGAGCAGCCCGACGCCGGACAGTCGCCACAGGTCGACCAGTCCGTCGCCCTCGCCGGTCAGCGCGACGATGAGCGCACGCGAGCCGAGGGCCTCGAGCGCCCCGACGGCCAGGAACAGGCCCGCCGCGAAGACCACGAGCTGCCAGGGGACCAGCGAGAGGTGGAGGGCGTCGGGGGAGCGCCAGGCGAAGAAGACCCCGAGGACGATCGCCGCGGCCGTGGCCGGGATCCATGGCTCGATGCCGCTGACGAGCAGCGGCATCATGACCAGCACGACCACCGCGGCCACGCGCAGCTGCAGCCGGTCGGCGACGACGGGCGGCGCCGACACGGCGAACCGACCCGTCAGCTCGCTCCGGTGCAGCAGGAAGAGCAGCAGCACGCTCACACCGATCGCGACCGCCGCAGACGGCCCGAGGAGGGCGAGGAACGTCCCGGCGTGGGCGCCCTCCAGCCGGTGCAGGGCGAGCAGGTTGGTGAGGTTGGACACCGGGAGGACGAGAGAGGCCGTGTTGGCCAGCCAGACCGTGGTGAAGGCGAACGGCAGCGGACTCAGCCCGTGCGCGCGGGCGACGGCGATGACCACGGGCGTGAGGAGGACGGCCGTGGTGTCCAAGGACAGGAAGGCGGTCGCGACCGCGGCGAGCAGAACCACCGCGAGCCACAGCGCCCAGGTGCGCCCGCGCGCCAGCCGTGCCAGTCGCGCCGCCACGACGTCGAACACGCCCGCCGCGGCCGCCAGCTCGGCGACGATCGTGACGGACACCACGAACAGCAGCACCGGCCAGACCCGCTCGCCGATCGCCACGGCGTCCTGCAAGGGGAGGACGCCCACGCCGACGGCCGCCGCCCCCAGCAAGAGCAGCGCGACTCCGACCAGGGCGAGCTTCACGGCATCCATCATGACGGGCGCACCGCGCGACGACGCGCACGCCACGGCCCCACCCGGGCACACCGGCCACACCGGGCAGCGGCGATAGACTCGACCCATGGAACACCGCCGGGCCGTCGTCACGACTCTCGTCGCGCGCACCGGTGCGCGAACGCCTCACGCCTGAGCGGGCAGGACGCGGAACGTCCGAAGCTGAGCACATCCCTTCCATCCAGCCGCACCGCGGCCACCTCTGGAGAAGTTCCCTTGACTGACGCCACCACCCCGTCGGACGTGTCCTACCCCGCCGACGGCTTCGCCCTCTTCCCCGATCGTTCCGTCGTCGCGCTGCGCGTGAACGGCGAGCTGAAGGACCTCGCCACCGTCGTGACCGAATCCGACGCCGTCGAGCCGGTCACCGTCGACAGCGCGGACGGACTGTCCATCCTGCGCCACTCCACCGCCCACGTGCTCGCCCAGGCGGTGCAGCGCGTGCGCCCGCAGGCGAACCTCGGCATCGGCCCGCCGATCGTCGACGGCTTCTACTACGACTTCGGCGTGGACGAGCCGTTCACCCCCGAAGACCTCAAGGCGATCAAGAAGGAGATGGAGCGGATCGTCCGCGAGGGTCAGCGCTTCGTCCGCCGAGTGGTCACCGACGACGAGGCGCGCGAGGAGCTGGCCGACGAGCCGTTCAAGCTCGAGCTGATCGGCCTGAAGGGGGGCTCCAAGGAGGCCGCCGAAGGCGCGTCGGTCGAGGTCGGCGCCGGCGAGCTGACGATCTACGACAACGTCACCCGCGACGGCGAGACCGCGTGGAAGGACCTCTGCCGCGGTCCCCACGTCCCCTCCACCCGGATCGTGGGCAACGGCTGGGACCTGACCCGCATCGCCGGCGCGTATTGGCGCGGCAGTGAGAAGAATCCGCAGCTCCAGCGCATCTACGGCACCGCCTGGCCCACCAAGGACGAGCTCCGCGCCTACCAGCAGCGCCTCGAGGAGGCCGCCAAGCGCGACCACCGCAAGCTGGGCAAGGAACTGGACCTGTTCTCGTTCCCGGACGAGATCGGCTCGGGCCTGAGCGTGTGGCACCCCCGCGGCGGCATCGTCCGCGGCGAGATGGAGCAGCACGCGCGCCGCCGCCACATCGAGGGCGGCTACACCTACGTCTACACTCCGCACATCTCCAAAGAGGACCTGTTCATCACGTCGAACCACCTCGTCACCTACAAGGACGGCATGTTCCCGCCGATCCGGATGGACGAGGAGCGCGACGCGGACGGCACCGTCACCAAGCACGGCCAGGACTACTACCTGAAGCCGATGAACTGCCCGATGCACATCCTGATCTACAAGGAGCGGGCACGCAGCTACCGCGATCTGCCGCTGCGCCTCGCCGAGAACGGGACGGTCTACCGCAACGAACTCTCCGGGGCGCTGCACGGACTCACCCGCGTGCGCGGCTTCACCCAGGACGACTCACACCTCTTCGTGACTCCCGAGCAGCTGGAGGCGGAGGCGACCCGCGTGCTCGAATTCGTCATCTCGATGCTGCGCGACTTCGGGCTCGACGACTTCGAGCTGGAGCTGTCGATGCGAGACGACGAGAAGGAGAAGTGGATCGGCAGCGACGAGTTCTGGGAGTACTCCACGAACGCGCTCCGCAACGTCGCCGTCGCGAGCGGCCTCAAGCTCACCGAGGTGCCCGGCGAGGCGGCGTTCTACGGCCCGAAGATCGACCTGAAGACGAAGGACGCGATCGGCCGCACCTGGCAGCTGTCCACCGTCCAGGTCGACCCCAACCTGCCGGAGCGATTCGGGCTGGAGTACACCGGACCCGACGGTGAGAAGCACCGCCCGATCATGATCCACCGCGCGCTCTTCGGATCGATCGAGCGCTTCTTCGCCATCCTCCTCGAGCACTACGCCGGAGCCTTCCCGGTGTGGCTGGCTCCCGTCCAGGTGGTCGGCATCCCGGTGGCGGAGGACTTCGCCCCCTATCTCGACGACATCATCGGGCGCCTGCGCGCGGCGGGTGTGCGCGCGGAGGTCGATCACTCCGACGACCGGATGCAGAAGAAGATCCGCACCCACACGACGCAGAAGGTGCCGGTGCAGCTGATCGCGGGGGAGCAGGACCGCTCGGGCGGAACCGTCTCGTTCCGCTTCCGCGACGGCTCGCAGACCAACGGCATCCCCGTCGACGAGGCCGTCGACCGCATCGTGCGCGCGATCGCCGATCACACGCTCGTCAACACGGCGGGCGACCTCGCATGACGGACGGCCTGGAGGACGCCGCGCACCTCGCCGGGGTCCCGGACGAGTTCCAGCGGCTGTGGACGCCGCACCGCATGGCGTACATCCAGGCCGGCCCGGAGCCCCTCCGCGAGGAGTGCCCGTTCTGCGCGGCGCCCGCCAAGTCCGACGCGGACGGTCTCATCGTCGCCCGCGGCACGGCCGCGTACGTGCTGCTGAACCTGTTCCCGTACAACTCCGGACATCTCCTCGTCTGCCCGTACCGTCACATCGCGACCTACGACGAGGCGACGGCCGAGGAGGTCGCCGAGATCGGAGCGCTCACGCAGACGGCCATGCGCGTGCTGCGCCAGGTCGCCCGCTGCGACGGCTTCAACATCGGCATGAACCAGGGGCGGGTCGCCGGCGCGGGGGTCGACGGACATCTGCACCAGCACGTCGTGCCGCGGTGGGCGACCGACGCCAACTTCTTCCCGATCATCGCGAAGACCAAGGCGCTCCCGCAGCTGCTCGGCGAGGTGCGGGAGTCCGTGGCCTCGGCGTGGCCGACCGGCTGATCCGCGCGACCGGGGCCACCAGGGCCGTGCTCAGCGGACCTCAGCGGACCTGCGTGACCTCGAACTGCAGGCGCGGCTGGGCGTAGAACTCCTGCGCCTCGACAAGCTGCAGCTCGCGCTGACCCGCGTCGAAGGTCGTGCGCAGCAGATCCCACACGCTGGAGGTCGTCCGCGCCAGCGCGGTCGCCGCGTCGCCGGTCTCGCGGTAGTGCGCGGTGAACAGCGCCGCGGTCACATCCCCCGAGCCGTTGGCCTTCATGGGGATGCGCGGCGTCTGCACGATCCAGGCGCCCTCGTCGGTGACCGCGAGCATCTCGATGGTCTCCTCGCCGCCGTCGAGCACCGGGCGGTCGGGGCGCTCGACGCTCGTCACCAGCACTGTCGAAGGTCCCATGGCTCGTGCGGCGTCCACCGACGCGAGCGTGGAGGCGAGGTCGCTCGGCTCGGTGCCGGTCAGGAAGCCCAGCTCGAACTGGTTCGGGGTGATGATGTCGGCGGCGGGCACCACGCGCTCGCGCAGGAGCACCGGGATGGCCGGCGCGACGAAGCAGCCGCTCTTGGCGTTGCCCATGACGGGGTCGCAGGCGTAGACCGCGGCGGGGTTGGCGGCCTTCACGCGCGCGACGGCATCGAGGATGACGTCGGCGATGCCTTCACCGCCCTGGTACCCCGACAGGACGACGTCGATCTCGGGGAGCACACCGCGCTCCTCGATGCCGGTGATCACATCGCGCACGTCGTCGGGGCTGATCATCGGCCCGCGCCAGGAGCCGTAGCCGGTGTGGTTGGAGAAGTTCACCGTATAGACCGGGAGCACCTCGACGCCGATGCGCTGCAGCGGGAACACCGCCGCCGAGTTGCCCACGTGACCGTAGGCGACGGCGGACTGGATCGACAGGATCTTCACGGGAGATCACCCCACCCTTCGGGATTCGGACACCGCCGCGACCGCGGCGGCGAGATCGTTCGCCAGGCGCTCGGCATCGGCGTCGGCGAGGTCGTGCACGGTGAGCCGCATCCGGCGCGAGGCGGCGTCGTCGGCGAGGACGAACTCGTCGCCGGTGCGCGCGAGCCAGCCGCGGCGCATGAGCTGCTCGCCCGCTGCGCGCGCCGGCACCGGCAGCTCGACCCAGAGGTTGAGGCCGTCGCCGACGGCGACGGGAAGGCCGCGCGAGGTCAGCTTCTCGGCGAACGCCGCGTTGCGAGCGGCGTAGTGCGCGGCCGCGGCGCGGATGCCGTCGCGCACCTCGTCGTCGGTGAGCAGGGCCAGCACGAGCCGCTGGAGCAGGTGGCTGACCCACGTCGTTCCCGGGCTCAGCCGCATCGCGAGCCGCTCGGCCGTGTCGGGATCGGACGCCGTGACGGCCAGGCACATGTCGGGGCCGAGGAACTTGGAGACCGATCTGATGAGTGCCCACCGGCGGTGCTGGGGTCCGATCAGCGAATGGTGGGGGGCCGTGGACAGGAGCGAGAAGTGGTCGTCCTCGATGACCAGGACGTAGGGGTGATCCGCGAGCACCTCCCGGAGCTGCCCCGCGCGGGCGGCGCTGAGGCTCGCCCCGGTGGGATTCTGGGCGCGGGGCGTGCAGACGACCGCACGCGCACCGGCATCGAGGGCGGCGCGGAGCCCGTCGACGGTCATGCCCTCGGCGTCCACCGGCACCGGCACCGGTCGGTAGCCGCCGAGCCGCACGGTGTTGAGGCTCGAGAGGAAGCAGGGGTCCTCGAGGGCCACCGCATCGTCGCGCGTGAGCGCCTGCGCGAGCAGTCGCTCGATCGCATCGGAGGCCCCGCTGGTGATCGTCAGCTCCATGGGCAGCCGAGGGTCGACGGCGTCGCGCATCCACGCGGTCGCCCAGGCGTCGAGATCCCGGTCGATGACCGGCTCGCCGTACAGGACGGGGCGCCCGGCGACATGGGCGAGCGCCCGCGAGAGATCGGGGATGAGATCGGGGTCGGGATTGCCCGTACCCACGTCGCGGAGCACGGAGTCGGCCGCGAAGCCCTCCTGGGCCACGGGGGACCGGCCCGCCACGATCGTCCCGCCGCGCCCGCGCGTGACGACGATGCCGGCCTGCGTCAGGTGACGATACGCGGCCACGACGGTGTTCCGGTTCACTCCGAGCTGGTCGGCGAGAGCCCGGACGGGCGGCAGCGCGTCGCCGGGACGGAGCACCCCTCGCTCCTGGAGCGCGCGGACGCTGTCGGCGATGTCGGCCGCCGAGCCGCCCGTGATCTGCTCCGTCATCGTCATCCTCGAAGTCTATGTGCCCAGTCATGCTACCTTTTGGCCTAGGCCAAACAGCGAAGCTCGAAAGGACACCATCGTGTCGACCACCGGATCCTCCCGCGTCAAGCGCGGACTCGCCGAGATGCTCAAGGGCGGCGTCATCATGGACGTCGTCACACCCGACCAGGCGAAGATCGCCGAGGACGCCGGAGCCGTGGCCGTGATGGCCCTCGAGCGCGTGCCCGCGGACATCCGCGCCCAGGGCGGCGTGTCGCGCATGAGCGACCCCGACATGATCGACGGCATCATCGAGGCCGTCTCGATCCCGGTGATGGCCAAGGCCCGCATCGGCCACTTCGTCGAGGCGCAGGTGCTGCAGGAGCTCGGCGTCGACTACATCGACGAGTCCGAGGTGCTGTCGCCCGCCGACTACGTGAACCACATCGACAAGTGGGGCTTCACCGTTCCGTTCGTCTGCGGAGCGACGAACCTCGGCGAGGCCCTGCGCCGCATCAACGAGGGTGCGGCGATGATCCGCTCCAAGGGCGAGGCGGGCACCGGCGACGTGTCGGAGGCGACCAAGCACATCCGCAAGATCCGCAGCGAGATCAACGTCCTGCGCTCGATGACCAAGGACGAGCTGTTCGTGGCCGCGAAGGAGCTGCAGGCGCCCTACGAGCTGGTGGCCGAGGTCGCCGAGACGGGCGCGCTGCCGGTGGTGCTGTTCGTCGCCGGAGGGGTCGCCACGCCGGCCGATGCCGCCATGATGATGCAGATGGGCGCGGACGGCGTCTTCGTCGGGTCGGGCATCTTCAAGAGCGGCAACCCCGCCCAGCGCGCCGCCGCGATCGTCAAGGCGACCACCTTCTTCGACGACCCCAAGGTCATCGCCGAGGTCTCGCGGGGTCTGGGGGAGGCGATGGTCGGCATCAACGTCGCCGATCTTCCCGCTCCGCACCGGCTCGCCGAGCGTGGCTGGTAGCCCGCGCGTCGGGGTCCTCGCCCTCCAGGGCGATGTCCGCGAGCACGTGAGGGTCCTCACGGCGCTGGGGGCGCAGACGGTGCCCGTGCGGCGCCCCGAAGAACTGGCTTCGGTCGACGGCCTCGTGCTGCCCGGTGGCGAGTCCAGCGTCATCGACAAGCTGTCCCGCGCCTTCGGCATGCAGGCGCCCATCCGCGAGGCGATCGCCGGCGGGATGCCGGTGTACGGCACCTGTGCGGGACTCATCCTGCTCGCCGACCGCATCACCGACGGCATCGTCGGGCAGGAGACGTTCGGCGGGCTCGACGTCACGGTGCAGCGCAACGCCTTCGGCAGCCAGGTCGACTCCTTCGAGGTCGATCTGGCGGTGCCGGCCCTGCGCTCGGCGGGGGACGACGCCTCGGGTGGCGAGGGCGGCGAGGGCACCGAGGTGCACGCGGTGTTCATCCGCGCACCCCTCGTGCTCGACGCGGGACCCGCCGTCGAACGGCTCGCCACGCTGGCCGACGGACGGATCGTGGCGGTGCGTCAGGGACCGCTCCTCGGGACGTCCTTCCATCCCGAGGTCACCGGGGAGACGCGCTTCCACGCGCTCTTCCTCGACACGGTGCGCGCCGCGGCCTGACCGGCCGGCACGCCGGTCAGCCGGAGACGGCGGCTGCCAGCCGCTCGATCGCCGCGACGGTGAGGTCGATGTCGGCCTCCGTCGTCGCCCAGGACGACATGGAGCAGCGGATCACCGCGCGCCCGCGCCACTGCGCACCGGTCAGCGCGGCCGTGCCGTCGGCGAGGATCGCCGCGCCGAGCCGGCGGGTGGCCTCGTCGTCGGCCAGGCGGAACATCACCTGCGTGTAGTCGACGTCGCCGATCACCTCCGCACCCGGGATCCCCCGGAGCGCGGCGGCGAACCGCCGGGCGTTGTCGTGCAGCCGCTCGACGAGACCGGCCACCCCGCGCCGTCCGAGGCTGCGCAGCGCCGCCCACGCCGGGACCCCGCGCCCGCGCCGCGACAGCTCCGGACCGACGTCCCACGGGTCCAGGCTGGCGTACATCAGATAGTCGCCGCCGGTGCGGAACATCGCGATCGCATCCGCCGGGTCGCGCACGATGGCCATGCCGCAGTCGTAGGGCACGTTGAGCGTCTTGTGCGCGTCGGTCGTCCACGAATCCGCCGCGCCCACGCCCGCCGTCAGATGCTCCAGTCGCGGCGAGGCGGCCGCCCACAGCCCGAACGCGCCGTCGACGTGGACCCACGCCCCGGCGCGCCGGGCGGCGGGGATCAGCTCGGCGAACGGATCGAACGCCCCGGTGTGGACCTCTCCCGCCTGCAGGCACACGACGGTCGGCGCCCCGTCCCCTTCCGCGAGAGCAGCCGCGAGACCGTCCGGCCGCATCCGTCCCTGTTCGTCGGCGGGCACGACCACGAGCTCCTCGGACCCGATCCCGCACATCCGCGCCGCTCGGTCGATCGAGCCGTGGCGGTCGGCGCCGACGATGAGCCGGATCTCGGGCGCGCCGCGCAGCCCCCGCACCGTCGCGTCCCAGCCGACCCGCCGGAGGACGGCGTGCTGCGCGGTGGCGAGACAGACGACGTTCGACACCTGGGCGCCGGTCACGAATCCGACGGCGGACTCCGGGGGAAGGCCGAGCAGATCGCAGATCCACCCGCCCGCGACGCGCTCGAGCGCCACCGTGGCCGTGGTCATGGTGCTCGATCCGGAGTTCTGGTCCCAGGTCGACACCAGCCAGTCGGCAGCGAGGGCCGCCGGCAGCGTCCCGCCGATGACGAAGCCGAAGAACCTGCCGCCCGGGATCGCGACGAGACCCGGATCCGCCCGCTCCGCCAACTCCGCGACCACCTGATCGGCGTCGATGCCGTCCGGCTGCAGCGGACCGCCGAACACCTCCTCCATCTGCTCGAGCGTCGCCCGCGGCCACACCGGACGATCGTCCAGCGTCGCCAGGAACCTCGACGCCGCCCGATGGGCGGTGCGCAGTGCGCGTTCTCGTTCGTCCATGCCTGGAAGTGTCCTCGCCGCGGCTCGCTGATACAACGGGAGCGGCCGGCCGGCCGCGGACCGCACGGGGCGTCGCGGCGTCCCCGTAGACTTGTGGGCATGTCCGGCCACTCCAAGTGGGCGACGACCAAGCACAAGAAGGCGGTCATCGACGCCCGACGTGCCAAGTCGTTCGCCAAGCTCATCAAGAACATCGAAGTCGCCGCCAAGCTCGGCGGCGCCGACCTCGCGGGCAACCCGACGCTCTACGACGCCGTCCAGAAGGCCAAGAAGACCTCGGTGCCCAACGACAACATCGACCGCGCCATCAAGCGCGGCGCCGGCATCGGCGGCGAGTCGGTCGAGTACACGACGATCATCTACGAGGCGTACGGTCCGAACGGGGTCGCGCTCATGGTGGAGTGCCTCACCGACAACAAGAACCGCGCCGCCGCCGAGGTGCGCACCGCGCTCTCGCGCAACGGCGGGACCCTCGCCGACCCCGGATCGGTCGCCTACAACTTCCACCGCAAGGGCGTGCTGGTCGTCTCGGGGGAGGGCGTCTCCGAGGACGACGTCATGCTGGCGGCACTGGAGGCCGGCGCCGAGGAGATCGAGCCGCACGCCCAGGGCTTCGAGGTCATCACCGACCCGTCCGACCTGGTCAGCGTGCGCACGGCGATCCAGGAGGCGGGACTGGACTACGAGTCCGCCGACGTGGAGTTCGTGCCCTCGCTCAAGGTCGAGATCGACGCCGACACCGCGCGCAAGATCTTCCGCCTCATCGACGCGCTCGAGGACAGCGACGACGTCCAGAACGTCTTCAGCAACTTCGACCTCCCCGCCGAGGTCCAGGCCGAGCTCGAGAGCGACGACTGACGCGCGGGCGCGCGGTCGGCACCGCGCGCCTGCCGGCGCCGGGCCCGTCGCCCGCGTAGCGTGACCCCGTGGCATCCGTCCTCCGCGTCCTCGGCATCGACCCCGGGCTCACCCGCTGCGGCGTGGGCATCGTCGACGTGCGCCCCGACCGCTCCGCCACGCTCGTGCACGTCGGCGTGGTGCGCAGCGAGCCGGACGCGCCGATACACGAGCGCCTCGCGGTCATCGCGGCCGGCCTCCGCGGCGTCGTCGACGCGCACGACCCGCACGTCGTCGCGGTGGAGCGGGTGTTCGCCCAGCAGAACCGGCAGACCGTGATGGGCACCGCCCAGGCCAGCGGCATCGCCCTCCTCATCGCCGGGGAGCGCGGCCTTCCCGCGGCGACCCACACGCCGTCCGAGGTCAAGGCCGCCATCACCGGCTACGGCTCCGCCGACAAGCGGCAGGTGCAGACGATGGTCGCGCGCGTCCTGCGCCTCGACGCCCTGCCGCAGCCCGCCGACGCCGCCGACGCCCTCGCCATCGCCCTCTGCCATGCGTGGCGACGAGGCCCGCAGACCGCGGCATCCGGAGCGCTCACCCCCGCGCAGCGCGCCTGGGCCGACGCGGAGCGGCTCGCGCGCCGCTGACAGCGTGTCGCTCGAACACATGTACGAACGCGGGCGTAGGCTCGTGGCATGATCTCCTCGCTGCGCGGCCGTGTGCTGCACCTTGATGCCGAGAGCGTCGTGATCGACGTCGGGGGTGTGGGGTTCTCGGTGGCCGTGACGCCCCAGCTCGCGCGGGACTTCCACGTCGGCGACGAGATCGTCCTGCACACGACGCTGATCGTGCGCGAGGACGCCCTGTCGCTCTACGGCTTCCGGGAGCGCGAGGAGCTCGTGGTCTTCGGACAGCTCCTGGGCGTGTCCGGCGTCGGCCCGAAGTCCGCGCTCGGGGTGCTGGCGTCGCTCACCGTCGGCCAGATCGCCACCGCGGTCGCGGAGGAGGACGACGCGCCGTTCCGCCGCGTCTCCGGCATCGGCCCCAAGACCGCCAAGCTCATCGTCGTCCAGCTCGCGGGCAAGCTCGCCCACGTCCCGGCCACCGGCTCCGCTTTGGCCGCCGTGCCGGCGGTCGGCGGCCAGGTGGTCGCGGCGCTCATCGCTCTGGGCTGGAACGAGCGGGTGTCGACCGAGGCGGTGTCCGCCGTCGCCGCCGACGCCTCCGCCCAGGACGCCGCCTCGGTCCCGGCGCTGCTGAAGCTCGCACTCGCGCACCTCGGCCCGGCACGGGCGGAGCAGACACGTGGCTGACGCTCGCGATCCGGGAGTCGCCGAGGACGAATCCGAGCTCGCCGTCGAAGGCGCGCTGCGCCCCACCTCGCTGTCCGAGTTCGTCGGGCAGCAGAAGGTGCGCGGTCAGCTCCAGCTGCTGCTCGACGCCGCGCGCATCCAGCAGCGTCCGCCCGACCACATCCTGCTCTCCGGGCCGCCCGGGCTCGGCAAGACGACGCTCGCGATGATCGTCGCTCACGAGAGCGAGCGGCCGCTGCGCATGTCCAGCGGTCCGGCGATCCAGCACGCGGGCGACCTGGCGGCACTGCTGTCGAGTCTCGTCCCCGGCGAGGTGCTGTTCATCGACGAGATCCATCGCATGGCGCGCTCCGCCGAGGAGATGCTGTACCTGGCGATGGAGGACTTCCGCATCGACATCATGGTCGGCAAGGGCGCCGGCGCCACCAGCATCCCGCTCGATCTCGCGCCGTTCACGCTCGTCGGCGCGACGACGCGCTCGGGCCTGCTGCCCAATCCGCTGCGCGACCGGTTCGGGTTCACCGCCCACCTCGAGTACTACGAGGCCGAGGAGCTCGAGCAGGTGATCGCCCGCTCGGCGCGCATGCTCACCGTCGAGGTGCCGCCGGTGGCGCGCGCCGAGATCGCCCGCCGCTCACGGGGGACACCCCGCATCGCCAACCGCCTGCTGCGCCGGGTGCGCGACTACGTCATCGTCCACGGCGGCGACGAGCGCGGCGAGCACGGCGGGGGAGCCGCCTCGGAGCGTGACGTCGCCGCCGCACTGGAGCTCTACGACGTCGACGCGATCGGGCTGGACCGCCTGGACCGGGCCGTGCTCGACGCGGTCATCCGCCGATTCCGGGGCGGCCCGGTGGGCCTCAACACCCTCGCGGTGACCGTCGGCGAGGAGGCGGAGACGATCGAGTCGGTCGTCGAGCCCTATCTCGTGCGCATCGGCTTCCTCGGACGGACGCCGCGGGGGAGGGTCGCGACGCCCGAGGCGTACGCCCATCTGCGGGTGCCGCGCAGCGACGAGGCGCTGAGATTCGATGACCTATAATCACTGAAGGCTCTCGCCAGATCCCTTATCGGCCGCACGTCGCGGCTTGCCCGTCGTGAAAGGCGCCCTCTCTCCATGATCTTCGCAACGTCGCAGGACGCCCCGCAGCTCGACCCGGTCAGCTCGTTCTTCGCCCAGTACGGGATGCTGCTGCTCCTGCTGGCGCTCATCGTGTTCATGTTCTGGAGCTCGCGTCGCCGCGCCGCGCGCATGAAGGCCGAGCAGGAGAACAAGCAGCGGGCCATGGTGCCCGGCGTCAAGGTGCTCCTGCAGGGCGGCCTCTACGGCACGCTCGTCGAGTTCGACGCCGAGGACCTGTCGCGCCCGGCGATCATCGCGCTCGCCCCCGGCGTGGAGATCGAGGTGCACAGCCAGGCGATCATCCGCACGGTGGACCCCGAGGAGCCGGCCGAGGACGACGTCGCCGAGACCGAGGCGGACGCCGCGTACTCCGCCGACGCCGGCCAGAGCGCCGTCAGCCCCGCCGAGGCCGACACCGCCCCCGACGCGGACGACAAGCCCCGAGCCTGACCCGCCCGCGTCGTTCACGAGAAGGACTCCTCTGTGGCCGCTCCCACTCCCGTTCGCCATGCCTGGCGCGCCCTCATCGGGCTGCTGACCCTCACGGCGCTCCTCTTCGGCATCAACGCCCTCGGCGTCTTCGTCTTCACCGACGCCGAAGGCAATCCTGCGAGCTCGTGGGCTCCCGAGCTCGCCCTCGACCTGCAGGGCGGTACGCAGATCATCCTCGAGGCCAACACCCCCGACGGCAGCCAGCCGACGTCCGAGCAGATGGACCAGGCCGCCTCGATCATCCGTCAGCGCGTCGACGCCTCCGGCGTCGGCGAGGCGGACATCACCACGCAGGCCGGCAACCAGATCGTCGTCCAGGTGCCCGGTCAGGCCGACGAGGAGACCCGCAACCGCATCGAGGCATCCGCCCAGCTGCAGCTGCGCGCGGTCCTCTACACGGGATCTCCGGCGACCTCCTTCGTGGGTGAGGACGGCAATGAGACGCCGTACCCGTCGCCGGACCCGACGCTCAACGCCACGCCCACCGCCGCTCCGACCAACGGCAGCGACCCGAACTGGGTCACCGACGCGCTCTACGCGAAGTTCCTCGCCTACGACTGCTCCGACCCGGCGAACACCCCCGCGACGGAGCCGGCCGACCAGCCGCTCATCACCTGTGAAGCAGACGGGTCGGCGAAGTACATCCTCGGCCCGGTCGAGCTCGACGGCTCGTCGATCTCCGACGCCTCGAACGGACTGAACACCCAGAACAACCAGTGGGCGGTGAACATCGTCTTCGACGGCGAGGGCACCGAGACCTTCGGCAAGATCAGCCAGCGCCTCTACGGTGCGACGGCCCCGCTGAACCAGTTCGCGTTCGTCCTCGACGGCTCCGTGCTCTCGGCGCCCTCCATGAACGCGGTGATCCTCGACGGCAAGCCGCAGATCACGGGCAACTTCACGCAGGAGACCTCGAAGGTCCTCGCCGACCAGCTCAAGTACGGCGCCCTGCCGCTGAGCTTCGAGGTGCAGAGCTCCAACTCCATCTCGGCGACGCTCGGCTCGCAGCAGCTGCAGATCGGCCTCATCGCGGGCCTCATCGGCCTGATCCTCGTCGCGATCTACTCGCTCGTGGTCTACCGCGCGCTCGGCTTCGTCATCATCGCGTCGCTCGTCGTGATGGGCGTGCTGACCTACATCACGCTCTGCATCCTCGCCTGGCGCATGGGCTTCCGCCTGTCGCTGGCCGGTGTGGCCGGCCTGATCGTGACGATCGGCTTCACCGCCGACTCGTTCATCGTCTACTTCGAGCGCATCCGAGACGAGCTGCGCGACGGCAAGTCGATCACGAGCGCCGTCGAAGACGGCTGGGGCCGCGCCAAGCGCACGATCT
Source organism: Microbacterium sp. T2.11-28 (assembly GCF_950097975.1). Classification (GTDB taxonomy): domain Bacteria; phylum Actinomycetota; class Actinomycetes; order Actinomycetales; family Microbacteriaceae; genus Microbacterium. Next base: position 101,695 of record NZ_CATNHF010000001.1, on the reverse strand, counting down.
ACATCTCGAAGTCGATCAACATCCTGGCCGCCGTGGTCCTCTACATCCTGGCCGACGCGACCGTGAAGGGCTTCGCGTTCACCCTGGGCCTCACCACCCTGATCGACATCGGCATCTTCATCCTCTTCACCCACCCGGTGCTCCAGCTCCTGGCGCGCACGCGGTTCTTCGGCGGGGGCCACCCGCTGTCGGGCCTGGACCCCGAGGCGCTCGGTGCCGTCTACCGCGGTCGCGCGCAGTTCCGCGCCCCCGTCGAGACGGGCGGCCGCAGTGCCGCGCAGCGCCGCGCAGCGAAGTCGCGCGGCGAGGCGGAGCGCCGTCAGACCATCGCGGAGCGCAAGCTCGCCCAGGGCGCCGATACGCGCTCGACGACGGAGGGAGACGACTGATGCGCTCCATGAGTCAGCTCGGCAACGACCTCTACACCGGGAAGGTCTCCTTCCCGTTCGTCGGCCGTCGCCGCCTGTGGTTCATCATCGCCGCGGTGCTGGTGATCGGCGCGGCCCTCGTGCCCGTGTTCCGCCCGGTGCAGTTCTCCATCGAGTTCACCGGAGGATCGCAGTTCACCGTGAACGGGGTGTCCGCCCCCGACCAGACGCTCGCCACCGAGGCGGTGCAGTCGGTCGTTCCCGGAGCGACCACCAAGGTCACCACCATCGGCGACGATGCCGTGCGCGTCCAGACCGACCAGATGACCGACCCCGAGACCCGTGCGGTCACCACCGCGCTGGCCGAGATCTACGACGTCGCCGAGGACAGCGTCAGCTCGTCGTTCATCGGCCCGAGCTGGGGCCAGGACGTGACGCGCCAGTCGCTGTGGGGTCTCGCGATCTTCCTCGCGCTGACCTTCCTGATCCTCGCGATCTACTTCCGCACCTGGAAGATGTCCGTCGCCGCGATCATCGGCCTCGTCGACGTGCTCGTCATCACCGTGGGCGTCTACGCGGTGTTCGGGTTCGAGATCTCTCCCGCCGCCGTCATCGGCTTCCTGACGATCCTGTCGTACTCGCTGTACGACACCACGGTCGTCTTCGACAAGATCCGGGAGAACACCCACGAAGACGGCGAGAAGTCCGGCCGCACCTTCGGCGAGTCGGTGAACCTCGCGGTGAACCAGACGCTCATCCGATCGATCAACACGACTGTCGTCGCGGCCCTGCCCACCGGCGCGATCCTGTTCATCGGCGCCCTGTGGCTCGGAGCCCAGACGCTGACCGACATCTCGCTGTCGATCTTCGTGGGAACGATCGTCGCCGCGTACTCCACGCTGTTCGTCGCCGCGCCGCTCTTCTCGCTGCTGCGGGAGAACGAGCCCGAGATCAAGGCACGTGACGAGCGCGTGCTGGCGGCGCGCGAGAAGGCCGTGACGGCGGCCTGACCGGGCCTCCGACGGGCGTAGGATTGACAGATTCTGACACGGCGGAGGTGACCTGATGACCGACACCGTGCCCTCGTCGGCCCAGAACCCTCCCGCCGGGCCGCCGCCCAGTTCGCTGCGGCGCCTGGTGCCGCGCCTGTTCTCCCGGGCGCCTTCCCGCAACGGCGTCGAGCAGCTCATCCGGACGGTCCGCACGCACCATCCCAAGGGCGACATCGCGATCATCGAGCGCGCCTATCAGGTGGCCGAGCGGGCCCACGCGGCGCAGAAGCGGCAGAGCGGCGAGCCCTACATCACGCACCCGCTCGCGGTCGCGCAGATCCTCGCCGAACTCGGGCTGGGACCTCGGGCCATCGCCGCCGCGCTGCTCCACGACACGGTGGAGGACACCGACTACAGCCTGGATCAGCTGCGCACGGAGTTCGGCGACGAGGTCGCGATGCTGGTGGACGGCGTCACCAAGCTCGACAAGGTCAAGTACGGCGACGCCGCGCAGTCCGAGACGGTCCGCAAGATGATCGTCGCGATGTCCAAGGACATCCGGGTGCTGCTGATCAAGCTGGCGGACCGGCTCCACAACGCGCGCACCTGGGGCTTCGTACCGCCGGAGAAGGCGGCCAAGAAGGCGACGGAGACCCTCGAGATCTACGCGCCGCTCGCGCATCGCCTCGGCATCCAGGCGATCAAGAGCGAGCTCGAGGATCTCTCGTTCGCCGTCCTGCACCCCAAGCTCTACGTCGAGATCGACAGCCTGGTCAAGCAGCGCACACCGCAGCGCGAGCAGTACGTGCAGACCGTCATCGACGCGGTCGAGTCGGATCTGCGCGACCTCCGCATCCGCGGCCGCATCATGGGGCGCCCCAAGCAGCTCTACTCCGTCTACCAGAAGATGGTGGTGCGCGGCCGCGAGTTCGACGACATCTACGACCTCATCGGCATCCGCGTGCTCGTCAACACCGTCCGCGACTGCTACGCGGTCCTCGGGGCGATCCATGCGCGGTGGACGCCGCTGCCCGGCCGCTTCAAGGACTACATCGCCACGCCCAAGTTCAACCTGTACCAGTCGCTGCACACGACCGTGATCGGCCCGGGGGGTCGCACGGTCGAGATCCAGATCCGTACCAACGAGATGCACCAGCAGGCGGAGTACGGCGTCGCCGCGCACTGGAAGTACAAGGAGCGGATGAGCGGCGGGAAGACCGACGAGAAGTCGGTCGACACGGACATGGCGTGGCTGGCACACATCTCCGACTGGCAGGCCGAGACGGCCGACCCGGGTGAGTTCCTCGATTCGCTGCGCTTCGAGATCGGCGCGAAGGAGGTGTACGTCTTCACGCCGAAGGGGCGCGTGATCGGCCTCCCCGCCGGCGGCACCCCGGTCGACTTCGCCTACGCGGTCCACACCGAGGTCGGTCATCGCACGATGGGCGCGAAGGTCAACGGTCGCCTGGTGCCCCTCGAATCGGAGCTGAACTCGGGCGACGTCGTCGAGGTCTTCACCTCGAAGAACCCTGATGCCGGGCCGAGCCAGGACTGGCTCGGATTCGTGAAGTCCACACGCGCGCGCAGCAAGATCCGCGGCTGGTTCACCAAGGAGCGTCGCGAAGAGGCGGTCGACCAGGGGAAGGATGCGATCGCGCGTGCGATGCGCCGGCAGAACCTGCCGCTGCAGCGCCTGATGAGTCAGGACTCGTTCACCGAGGTCGCCCACCAGCTGCGCTACGAGGACGTCACCGCGCTGTATGCAGCGGTCGGCGAGGGGCACGTCTCCACACAGTCCGTCATCGAGAAGGTCACCGCCCTCGTCAGCACGCAGGAGGACACCTCGACGGGTCCGATCGACCTGCCGGCGGTCGGGCGATCGCGCGCACCGCGCGGCGGCGACTCTGGCGTGCTCGTGCGCGGCGCGCCGGACATCCTGGTGAAGCTCGCCAAGTGCTGCACGCCCGTGCCCGGCGACGACATCGTGGGCTTCGTCACCCGCGGCAGCGGGGTCTCGGTGCACCGCAGCGACTGCACGAACGTGAAGTCGCTCAAGGACGATCCGGACCGCATGATCGAGGTCTCGTGGGCGCCGACCACGAAGAGCGTCTTCCTGGTGCACATCCAGGTCGAGGCGCTCGACCGGTCGGGGCTGCTCAGCGACATCACCCGTGTGCTCAGCGAACACCACGTGAACATCCTCTCGGCCTCGGTCCAGACCAACAACGACCGGCTGGCGCTCAGCCGCTACGTGTTCGAGATGGGCGACATCGTCCACCTCGACCGGGTGCTCAACGCGGTGCGCCGCATCGACGCCGTGTACGACGTCTACCGGGTCACGTCGTCCTGACCGGAGGCGTGCGCTCGCGCTCGAGCCGATCGAGGTACGCACGCGCCGGACGCTTGAACTGCACGGGGCCGGCCGCCGACAGCCACGCCCGGGTCTCGACCAGCAGCTGCGGGCGCCATGCGAGCAGCGCGCGCACGATCCCGTCGTCGCCGTCCTCCCGCAGCACCCGGTCGCGCAGGAGGTCGGCGAACGTGCGCACCGGCGTGCTCACCACGACGCCCGCGATCAGCACCCCGTCGGCGACCGGCAGCCTCACATCGCGGTAGCGCAGCCGGCGATCGGTGACGTGGTGCGGCCGCGCGGCCACGCAGCGCTGCACGCAGTGCCGGCGGGGAGGCTCGGGGATGGCGCCGTGCACCCAGGCGGCCGACTCGTGGGTGAGCGCCAGCCGCGCGCCCACCAGCGCACGGAGCGACCCGGCGCGCAGCTCCCGGGTCTCCACGGCGTCGGCCGGCATGAACGCCTCGCCGATCTCGACCAGGTCTCCGTCCAGGCGCGCCGAGCGCAGCTCCGCATCGGACAGCGCGTCGCCCGGGTAGTACAGGAACGGCCAGGTCATCCCACGCACTCTGCCGCACGACGACACACCTCACGCACGACCGGGCGTCGCCCTGTGGACAACGCCCGGTCGAGGAGCGTGGGGGAGGAGGGGGCCGGTCAGCCGCCGAGAGCGGTGAGCCACGCCTTGCGGGCGGCCAGCGCCTCCTCGGCCTTGGCGATCTTGGCCTTGTCCTTCGTGGCGACCGCGGCGGCCACCTCGTCCTCGAGCTTGGCGATCGCGTCGCGCAGCTGCTGCGTCATGTCGTTCTGGCGCGCCTTGGTCTCGGGGTTGTTGCTCTTCCAGTCCGAGTCCTCGCGGGCCTTCACGGCCTGCTCGATCTTGCGCAGGTCGTCGTCGAGCGCCCGCTCCGCCTCGCGCGGGAAGACGCGGCCGATGTCGTCCCAGCGTCGCTGGATGCCGGTGAGGAGCGACCGCGCCTTAGCGGTGTCCTTCTCCTTGGGCACCGCCGCCGCCTCCTGCAGAAGCGCCTTCTTGGCGGCGATCTTCTCCTTGGAGGCCTCGGCGTCGGCCTGCTCGCGATCGGCACGCGCGCCGTACAGAGCGTCTCCGGCCGCCTTGAAGCGCGCCCACAGGGCGTCGTCGGCCTTCTTGCCGGCACGACCGGCCGACTTCCACTGGTCGAGCAGAGCGCGATAAGCGGCGATGCCGTCCTCGCCCTTGCTGGCCAGCGCCTCGGCGCGCTCGACGAGCGCCGCCTTCGCGTCGCGGGCGGACTTGTGCGACTCGTCGAGGCCGGCGTAGAACTCGCGGCGGTGCTTGTCGAACACCGCGCGTGCGTCGCGGAAGCGCTTCCAGAGCTGCTGGCCGATGTTCTTGGGCAGGCGGGGGCCGGTGGCCTGGTGCGCCTGCCAGCGCTCGAACAGCGCGGTGACCTCGGCGGAGGTCTGCTTCCACTGGATGGACTTGGGGTCGCGTGCGGCGATCTCCTCGATCTGCACCACGAGAGTCGTGCGCTCGGCGATCGCCGCGTCGACGGCCTGGCGGTGCGCGGCCGCCTCCTCGGCGGAGGCCTCGCTGAGCGCCTCGTCGAGAGCATCCAGGCGGGCCTCCAGCGACGCGATGTCGCCGACGGCCGCGGCTCCGGTGACGCGCTCGCGGACGGTCTTCACCGTGCTGCGCAGGTCTGCGGCCGACGCGCCGCCGCCGCGGTGCCGCGCCTCGATGAGAGCCACCTCGCTGGCGAGATCGGCGAACTTGCGCTCGAAGTACGCCAGCGCCTCGGCCGGGGTGCCGTCCGGATACTGACCGACGACCCGCCACTGGTCGCCCTCGCGCACCGAGACGGTGCCGTCCTCATCGACCCGACCCCACTCGCCGCTGGAGACCGACTCCGTCGGCGCGGCGACGGCCGCGGGAGCGCTCGGACGAGGGGCACGCGGCAGGGGCGCGACCGGACGCGGAAGCGGGCGGGGAACCGGCGCGGGGGCCGGCTTCGCCTCGTCGGCAGCAGGCTCCTCGGCGGCAGCAGGCTCCTCCGCGGCAGCGGGCTCCTCCGCAGCAGCAGGCTCCTCGGCGGCAGCAGGCTCCTCGACGGCGGGCTCCTGGTCGGGAGCGGCGTCGGCCGCGGGCGCGGCCTCGTCGGCAGCGGGCTGATCCGACGTCTCAGCGGCGACCGCGTCGTCGGCAGCTGGGCTCGACTCCTCGGGAGCGGGCTCGGTCGTTGCGGATTCTTCGGGAACGGAAGTCACGGGTAGCACCTCGTCGCGGCCAGGCCTGTCTGCGGAGACAGGCCGCCTGGGGGTTCGGTCGGCTGCCAGCCTATACGGCGGCGGTCACGGCGTGGGAGTGGATGACGGCGTCGCCGTCGGGCTCGGGGTCGGCGTCGGGGTCGCCGTGGGTGTGGGAGTCGTGCTGGCGGTGGGGCTGGGCGCCGGAGCGGGCTGGCCGGGACCGAGCGTGTAGTACGCGATCTGGCCGCCGACGACGGCGAGGATCAGCGCACCGCCGGCCACACCGGCCACGACGTTGTCGCGACGACGACGACGCGCCACGCCGTCCTGGAACTCCTGGCGTGCCCGGTAGAGCCGGGCGCGCTCGCGCGCCTCCCGCGCCTCGCGCGCGCTCTTCTTGCCTGCGCCGGACCTGCTCGCACCGGTTGCCACGGGACCTCCCTCGATTCCCGGACATCCGGGCGCTGGAAAGCCTACGTGCCCGCGCGCACGGGCCACAAACGCGCCCGGGCGTCGGTGGCCGCGGCTAGCCTGGTCGGGTGACCAGCCCCGCCGCCCTCTTCCAGGGGCAGACCCCTCTCGCCGTGCGCATGCGGCCCGTCTCGCTCGACGAGGTGGCGGGTCAGGGGCACCTGCTGCGTCCCGGCTCGCCCCTGGTCGCGCTGGCCGACCCCGATGCGAGCACGCGGACGGTCTCGGTCATCCTGTGGGGACCTCCGGGCACGGGCAAGACCACCTTGGCCCAGGCGATCGCCCGCACCTCGGGAAGGCGGTTCGTCGAGCTGTCGGCGGTGACCGCCGGCGTGCGCGACGTCCGCGAGGTCATGCAGGAGGCGATGACCCAGCGCGACCTCTACGGCGCCTCGACGATCCTCTTCCTCGATGAGATCCACCGCTTCACCAAGGCGCAGCAGGACGCACTGCTCCCGGGCGTCGAGAACGGCTGGGTCATCCTGATCGCGGCCACCACCGAGAATCCTTCGTTCTCGGTCATCTCGCCCCTGCTGTCGCGTTCGCTGCTGCTCACCCTGCAGCCGCTCACGGACGACGACCTGGGATCCCTCATCGACCGCGCCGTCGCCGACCCGCGCGGGCTGGACGGCGCCGTCGCCCTCACCCCCGAAGCCCGCGCCGCACTCGTGCAGCTGGCGTCGGGCGACGCGCGACGCGCCCTGACCTCTCTCGAGGCGGCGGCGTCGATGGTCGGCGAGTCGGACGACGAGGTCCCCGCGATCACCGCCGAGCAGGTCGCGCAGGCAGTCGATCGCGCCCTGCTGCGCTATGACAAGCAGGGCGACGAGCACTACGACGTCATCAGCGCGTTCATCAAGTCGATCCGAGGCTCCGACGTCGACGCCGCCATGCACTACCTCGCCCGCATGATCGAGGCGGGCGAGGACGCGCGGTTCATCGCGCGACGGCTCGTGATCTCCGCGGCCGAGGACATCGGGCTGGCCGATCCCCAGGCGCTCCAGATCGCCGTCGCCGCCGCCGACGCCGTCGCGTTCATCGGCATGCCCGAGGGACGCATCCCGCTGGCCGAGGCCACCGCGTACCTCGCCACGACCGCCAAGTCCAATGCCGCCTACACGGCTATCGACGCGGCCATCGCCGACGTCCGCCGCGGCGGTTTCGGCAGGGTGCCCCCGCACCTGCGCGACGCGCACTACCCGGGCGCCAAGCGTCTCGGCCACGGCAAGGGCTATGTGTATCCCCACGATCTCGACGTGGGCGTCGCCAGCCAGCAGTACCTGCCGGACGAGCTGCGCGGCCGCACCTACTACTCGCCCACCGGGCGCGGCGTGGAGCGGGACATCGCCGCGCGCCTCGAGAAGATCCGGAAGATCCTCGGCGACGGCGGGACGGGCGGGCGATGACCGACGACGAGAACGCGATGCTCACCTGGGTGAAGCTCGGCACCGCCTCCATGTACCGGGGGTACGTGGGCGTGCGGCGCGATCACTACCGCCTGCCGGACGGCAGCGAGAGCGGCTGGGACGTGCTGGAGATCGGCGACACGGTGTCGGTGATCGCCTTCACCGACGACGATCGCGTCGTGCTCTTCGACCAGTACCGGGTCGGTCCCGAGCGGGTCCTGGGAGAGCTTCCGGGCGGACTCATCGACCCGGGTGAGGACCCGGTCACCGCGGGCATCCGAGAGCTGCAGGAGGAGACCGGATACCGCGCCGGCACGGTGCATCACGCCGGCGCCGAGTGGGCGGCCGCGAACTCCCGCCGCCGCAAGAACATCCTCGTCGCGGCGCAGTGCGTGCGCGTCGCGGATCCGATGTGGGGCGAGGGCGAGAGCGGCCGGGTGCACACGATCCCCGCCGACGCGCTCCTGGCGCACCTGCTCTCCGGGGAGCTCAGCGACGCCGGCGCCGCGCTGCGGGGGCTGCACGCGTTCGTGCGGGCGGGCGAGCTGCCGGAGCCGCTCGGAGGCCTGCAGCGCCGCGTGGCGGGACTGCTGGCGCCGTGACCGAGCACGACGCCGAGGCGCTCTTCGCGCGCGCCAGCGACCTCGACGCGGCGGGCGACGAGCGGGCGGCGGTGCCTCTCTACCGCGACGCCCTGGCCGCGGGCCTGGCGGGGGAGTCGCGCGTGCAGGCGGTGATCCAGCTGGCGAGTTCGCTCCGAGTGCTCGGCGACGCCTCGGGGGCGATCGCGATCCTGCGCACGGTCCCCGACGACGACCCTCTCGCGGCGGCGGCCCGCGCGTTCCTGGCTCTCGCCCTCTTCGACGACGAGAAGCCCGCAGCGGCGCTGCGCACCGCGCTCGAGGCGCTGACCCCCACCCTGCCCGCCTACCGGCGGTCGCTCGACGCCTACGCCGCCGAGCTCGCCGCACCGGCCCGGGTGCGGGCGATCGCCGTGGGACTCGTGGTCGAGGACGGCTGGATCCTCGCCGAGGAGTACGCACCGAACGGCCGTCATGAGGGGTTCCTCCGCGCGCCCGGCGGCGGCATCGAGTTCGGCGAGTCGGCGGCGACAGCCCTGCGGCGCGAGTTCGCCGAGGAGCTCGACGCCACGGTCGATGCTGCTCAGCTGCTCGGCGTGACGGAGAACATCTTCGCTGCGCACGGCAAGCGCGGTCACGAGATCGTGCACGTGTTCTCGGTGCGCTCCCGGGACCTGTCGGCGCTGCCGCGCGGAGACCGCCTGCCCGTCCGGGACAGCGACACCTCCGCCGGGTGGTACCGCCTCGACGACCTCGATCGGGGCGTGCGGACGTTCCATCCGCCCGGTGCGCTCGACCTGCTGCAGCGTTCTGGTCTGGACCTGCTGCAGCGCCCTGGCGGAGCCGCGACCCCGCTCTGATAGACTTGACCGGCTCGAAACCGTGTTTTCGGGCATCTCCCTCTTCTGATCGAGACCTTCTGGCGTGCCCCGGCGTGCAGTCCAGGACGGGCGAAGAGCGGGGGATACGTCCGTGAGTCGTGAAGTGCACGGCCACGTCAGGAAGGAACACTTCGTGGCTACGAAGTCCCAGGACCGCCGCAAGGTCCGTCTCTCGCGCGCGCTCGGCGTCGCGCTGACCCCGAAGGCCGCCCGCTACCTCGAGAAGCGTCCCTACGCTCCGGGCGAGCACGGCCGCACCAAGCGCAAGGCCGACAGCGACTACGCCGTCCGTCTGCGCGAGAAGCAGCGTCTGCGCGAGCAGTACGGCATCCGCGAGAAGCAGATGCGCAACACCTTCAACGAGGCCCGCCGCCAGGACGGCCTGACCGGTGAGAACCTCGTCGAGCTGCTCGAGATGCGTCTGGACGCCCTCGTCGTGCGCTCGGGCTTCGCCCGCACCACGGCGCAGGCCCGTCAGCTCGTCGTGCACCGCCACATCCTCGTCGACGGCCAGCTCGTCGACCGCCCGTCGTTCCGCGTGAAGCCGGGCCAGCTCATCCACGTCAAGGCCAAGAGCGAGGGCCTCGAGCCCTTCCAGGTCGCAGCCGCCGGCGGTCACGCCGAGGTCCTGCCGCCGGTCCCGGCCTACCTCGAGGTCGAGCTCGACAAGCTGCAGGCCCGTCTGGTGCGCCGCCCGAAGCGCGCCGAGGTCCCCGTGACCGGTGACGTGCAGCTCGTCGTCGAGTACTACGCCGCGCGCTGAGCGGGGCGTAGTTCCGCCGCGCAGCGGCAGAGAGCACAGCTGCGCCGCGCGCTGAGCGCGTTTCGTCTCGCACGGAGGGCGCCGGGGATACCACCCCGGCGCCCTCCGTCATTTGCACCTAACATGGAACGCATGAAGAACGCGCTGTGGTTCGTGCTGGGCATCGCCGGCGGTTTCATCGCCGCCCACCTGGTCAACAAGGACCCGCGCGGGCACGAGGTCCTCGCCGAGGTCGACGCGCGCATCTCCGAGTTCACCGACCGCATCGGCGACGCGTACCGCGCGCAGGAGGCCAAGATCGAGGGACTCGTCGCGGATGCGAAGTCCGCCGCGGGAGACGCGCTCGACACGGCCCGCGACGCCGTCGCCGACGCCGCGCACGCGGTGGCCGACTCCGCCGAAGACGGCGCCGCCCGCCTCTCCGACTGACACCCCGATCGTCGCTCCCGGCCCCGGCCGGGCGCACACCCCTGCACTCCGAGGACATCCCATGAAGACCGCCGAGATCGCGCAGCGCTACCTCGATTACTTCGAGAAGAACGGTCACACGATCGTGCCCTCGGCCTCGCTCGTCACCGACGACCCCGCACTCCTGTTCACGATCGCCGGCATGGTGCCCTTCATCCCGTACCTGAGCGGCGACGTGCCCGCCCCGTTCCCGCGCGCAGCCGACAACCAGAAGTGCATCCGGACGAACGACATCGAGGAGGTCGGGAAGACGCCGCGCCACGGCACGTTCTTCCAGATGCTCGGCAACTGGTCGTTCGGCGACTACTTCAAGGAAGGCGCCATCCGGTACGCGTGGGAGCTGCTGACCTCGTCCGAGGCGGACGGCGGCCTCGGGTTCGACCCGAAGGACCTCTGGGTCACCGTGTACGAGGAGGACGATGAGGCCCACGACCTGTGGCTCAGCCTCACGGACCTCCCCGAGGAGCGCATCCAGCGGCTCGGCAAGGACACCAACTACTGGACGACGGGGCTTCCCGGCCCCGCGGGTCCCTGCTCCGAGATCTTCTTCGACCGCGGCCCGGAGTACGGCATCGACGGCGGACCGGCGACCGACGACGACCGCTACGTGGAGATCTGGAACCTCGTGTTCATGCAGTACGAGATCGCCGACGTGCGCTCCAAGTACGACTTCACCATCGTCGGCGAGCTGCCGGCGAAGAACGTCGACACCGGCATGGGCCTCGAGCGGATCGCCTTCATCAAGCAGGGCGTCGACAACATGTACGAGACCGACCAGGTGCGTCCGGTCCTCGACCGCGCGGTGGCCCTGTCGGGCAAGACCTACGGAGCGAACCACGAGGACGACGTCCGCTTCCGCGTGATCGCCGATCACGTGCGGTCCTCGCTCATGCTGCTCTCGGACGGCGTGACGCCCTCCAACGAGGGCCGCGGCTACATCCTGCGGCGGCTCATGCGTCGCGCGATCCGCGCGATGCGTCTCCTCGGCGTCGAGGGACCGACGTTCGCCGAGCTGTTCGCGGCGTCGCGCGACGCCATGAAGGAGGCCTACCCCGTCGTGGAGGCCGACTACGAGCGCCTGTCGCAGTACGCGCTGGCCGAGGAGGCGACGTTCCTGCGGACGCTGGCCGCCGGTTCCGAGCTTCTCGACGAATCGGTGGCGCGGACGCGCCGCGACGGCGGCTCGCAGCTCACCGGCAGCGAGGCGTTCCTGCTGCACGACACCTACGGCTTCCCGATCGACCTCACCATGGAGATCGTCGAGGAGGCGGGCCTGACGGTCGACCGCACCGCGTTCGACAGCCTCATGCAGGAGCAGCGGGCGCGGGCCAAGGCGGATGCCCGTTCGCGCAAGCGCGCCCTCGCCGACACGAGCGTGTATCGCGACCTGCGCGCGCAGGGGGAGACCGTCTTCACCGGCTACACGGACCTCGAGACCGAGTCGACCGTCCTGGGCCTGCTCGTCGACGGCCTCCCGGTGCAGCGCGCCGTGCAGGGACAGATCGCGGAGGTCATCGTCGCCGAGACCGCCCTGTACGCGGAGTCCGGCGGACAGGTCGCCGACAAGGGCGTGATCGTGGGGCCCGGCTTCGAGCTGGAGGTCCTCGACGTCCAGAAGCCCGTCGCGGGTCTCGTCAGCCACACCGTGGAGGTCACCAGCGGCGAGGTCGGGGTGGGCCAGCCGGCCACCACCGTCGTCGACGCGGTGAACCGCCGCGCCGCGCAGCAGGCGCACTCGGCGACCCATCTCGTCCACGCCGCGCTGCGCGACACGCTCGGCAAGAGCGCGACGCAGGCCGGATCGCTCAACCGCGCCGGCTACATGCGCTTCGACTTCGCGTGGGGCCAGGCGCTGTCCGACGCCACCAAGAGCGAGATCGAGGAGATCGCCAACAACGCGGTGCGGGACAACCTCGAGGTGACCACGAGGGTCATGCCGCTGGACGAGGCGAAGGCCCTCGGCGCCATGGCGCTGTTCGGCGAGAAGTACGGCGAGACCGTCCGCATGGTCGACATCGGCGGGCCCTGGTCGCGGGAGCTCTGCGCGGGCACCCACGTGGGCCGCAGCGCCGAGGTCGGCCTGATCAGCCTCATCGGCGAGTCGTCGGTCGGCGCGTCCAACCGCCGCGTCGAGGCGCTCGTCGGCCTCGACGCGTTCCGCGAGCTCGCTGCGGAGCGGGCGATCGTCTCGCAGCTGACCTCGCACCTGAAGGCTCCGCGCGAGCAGCTGCCCGCCCGGATCGCGGAGCTGCAGGCGAACCTCAAGGCCGCCGAGAAGAAGATCGCCCAGTTCGAGGCGAAGGCCCTTGGCGATCGCCTGCCCGCCCTGGTGGAGACCGCGCAGCGCGCGGGAGACCAGCGGGTGGTGGCCCAGAGCATCGGCGTGGTGGGCTCCGCCGACGACGTGCGCTCCCTCGCCCTGCAGCTGCGGGACCGGCTCGGCGCCGAGGCGGCCGTCGTGGCGCTCGGAGCCCAGGTGGGGGAGCGGCCTGTCGTCATCGTCGCCACCAACGACGCCGCGCGCCGGGCGGGCGCGAAGGCGGGCGTGCTCGCGAAGGCTGCGGCGAGCGTGCTCGGCGGCGGAGGCGGCGGCCGCGACGACGTCGCCCAGGGTGGCGGGACCGACCCGGCCGCGCTTCCGGCGGCGCTGGCGAGCATCGTCGCGCAGCTGGAGAACGCGGGCGCGTGAGCGGTTTCCGACGCGGTGTGCGTCTCGGCGTGGACGTCGGGAAGGCACGCGTCGGCGTCGCGCGGTGCGACCGGGACGGCATGCTGGCGGTGCCGGTCGAGACGGTTCCCCGTGGCGCGGGCACGGTGCGACGCATCGCCGAGCTCGCCGCGGAGTACGAGGCGTTCGAGATCCTCGTCGGCCTGCCGATCAGCCTGAACGGCGGTGAGACCGCCTCGACGGCCGATGCCCGTGCGGTCGCCGGCGAGATCGCCGCCGCCTCGGGACTCCCGATCCGCCTCGTGGACGAGCGCCTGAGCACCGTGTCCGCGCACGCGGCCCTGCGTGACTCCGGGAGATCTCAGCGTTCGTCTCGTAAGCTTGTCGACCAGGTCGCCGCGGTCGTCCTCCTCCAGCAGGCGATCGACGTCGAGAAGAGCACCGGCATCCCGGCCGGCGCCCTCCATAACCCCCCGGAGCCCGTCTGATGCCCGAGAACCCGTCCTCCGACGATCAGTTCGCAGACCTGTTCGGCAAACTCCCCTCGCCTCCGCAGCGACGGACGTCGTCGTCCGATGCCGCACCCGAGGACCCCGCCCCGCTGAGCCGTCGCGCCGCACGCGAGGCCGCGGCGGCCTCGTCGGGACCTGCGGCGGCGCCCGCGGGTGACGCGCGGGACGCCAGCGGCACCCCCGCACCGCGATCGGCCGCGGCGGATCGCGGCATCCCCGAGACGGACACCGCCCCCGCCGACGACGCCGCGCTCGTGCCTGCGGGCGCCGCTCCGGGGGCACGCCGGGGCTCCTCGGTCGCCACCGAGCCGGCCCCCGGCCCGCGCCGGACCCCGGCGACGATCGATGCGCTGTTCGGCGAGGAGGCCGTCGTCGTCGACCCCCACGCTCCCGACACGCAGCACGCGCGGGATCGCCGCAAGAGCCGGATTGCCGGCTGGGTCGTGCTCGGCGTCGTGCTCGCCATCATCGGCGGCATCGTCGCCGGCGGCAGCTACGTGTGGGTCACCTACGAGGACAAGATCCGGGCCTTCATGGGCTGGGAGGAGCCGAAGGACTACGAGGCGGGGCTCGCCAACGGCGAGGCGGTCGTCACCATCGTCGACGGCGACACCGGATCCTCGATCTCGACCACCCTGTTCGAAGCCGGTGTGACCAAGACGCCCGAGGCGTTCTACGACTACCTCATCGCCAACGCCGTCACGACGACCTTCCACCCGGGCGCGTACCAGCTGCAGCTGCAGATGACGTCCGAGGCGGCGCTGGAGGCCCTGGAGGACCCGGCCAGCAAGCTGGAGAACACCGCGCAGCTGCGCGAAGGGCTGACCGTCGCGCAGTCGCTGCCGCTGCTGTCGGACGGCACGGGCATTCCGCTGGAGGACTTCGAGGCCGCTGTCGCGGACCCCTCGGACTACGGGGTGGATGCCGACAGCCTCGAGGGATGGCTCTTCCCCGCGACCTACACGTTCAACCCCGACGTCACCGCGGCCGACGTGATCCGCACGCTCGTGGACCGGACCGTCACGTCGCTCGACGCGGCCGGGGTCCCCGAGGACCGGCGCGGCGAGATCCTCACCATCGCATCGATCATCGAGCGGGAGGCCCGCTTCGAGGACGACTTCTACAAGGTGTCGCGGGTCATCCAGAACCGGCTCGACCCGTCCAACGACGAGACCTTCGGCAAGCTCCAGATGGACTCGACCGCGCAGTATGGCTACGGCGAGATGCACGACGGCACCGTCAGCTCCTCCGCCGAGGCGCTCGAGGACGACAACCCGTGGAACACCTACGTCCACGAGGGCCTGCCGATCGGCCCCATCGCCAACCCGGGTGACACCGCGATCAAGGCGGCCATGGAGCCGGCCGACGGTCCGTGGCTCTACTTCGTGACGGTCAACCTCGACACCGGCGAGACGGTGTTCACCCACACCTACAGCGAGCACCTCCAGGCCGTGGAGCAGTGGCAGGCGTGGTGCGCCGACAACCCCGACAGCGGCTGCTGAGGCATGCCCGCACTCGAGGTGTGGGGCGACCCCATCGACCACAGCCTCTCGCCGGCGCTGCACACCGCCGCCTACGCCGAACTCGGCTGGGAGGACTGGACCTACGGCCGCAGACGCGTCGCGGAGGCCGACTTCGCGCGTGAGCTGTCGAGCCTCGGGCCGGACGTCCGGGGCCTGTCGTGCACGATGCCGCTCAAGACCGCCGTGCATGCGGTCGCCGACGAGCGCGACACCCGCACCGAGCTGACCGGCGCGGGCAACACCCTGCTGCTGACCGAGGGTCGGCGTCGCGCGTTCAACACCGACGTCGGCGGCATCATCCGTGCACTGGAGGAGGCCGGGATCGAGCGACCCGCGTCGGCCCGCATCGTCGGCGCCGGCGCGACGGCGACGTCGGCCCTGGTCGCGCTCGCGGAGTGGGGCGTCGGCCTCGTCGACGTCGTCGCCCGCCGGCCCAACGCGATCGCAGGGCTGCGGGCGCTCGGCGACCGGCTCGGGGTGGCGGTGGACGCGGCTCCGCTCACCGCCCGCTTCCATCGGCCGCATCCGCTCACCCTCGCGACCCTTCCCGGCGACGCACCGGTCGGGTCGGACGTCGCCGAGAGCCTCGCGGCAGCCGGGGGCGTCCTCTTCGACGTGGTCTACGGGCACTGGCCCACGGTGCTGGCGTCGGCCTGGCAGGACGCGGGGCTGCGCGCGGTGAGCGGCGAGGGCATGCTGCTGCATCAGGCGGTGCTGCAGATCCGCATCTTCGCGACCGCGGACGTGACCGAGCCGCTGCCGGACGAGCAGGCCGTCGTGGCCGTCATGCGGCGCGCGCTCGTGGGAGGATAGTCGAATGCTCCGCGTGCTCACGGCCGGCGAATCGCACGGCCCCGAACTCGTCGCCCTCATGGAGGGACTGCCCGCCGGCGTCCCCGTCTCGCGCGCCGCCATCCAGGCAGATCTCGCGCGCCGGAAGCTCGGCTACGGCCGCGGTTCGCGGATGAAGTTCGAGGAGGACGAGCTCACGATCTCGGCCGGCGTGCGACACGGCCTGAGCCTCGGGAGCCCCATCGCCCTGCGCATCGGCAACACCGAGTGGCCGAAGTGGATCGAGGTCATGAGCCCCGAGCCGGTCGAGCTCACCGAGAAGTCCCGCGGCCGCTCGGCCGCCCTCACCCGTCCCCGCCCGGGGCACGCCGACCTCGTCGGGATGCAGAAGTACGGCTTCGACGAAGCCCGCCCGATCCTCGAGCGGGCGAGCGCCCGTGAGACCGCCGCCCGCGTGGCGCTCGGAGCGGTCGCCCGCGCCTTCCTGAGCGAGCTCGGCATCCGCCTCGTCAGCCACACCCTCTCGATCGGCCCGGTGCGCGTTCCCGACGCGGCGGCGCTCCCGACGCCCGACGATGTCGATGCGCTGGACGCCGACCCGCTCCGGTGCTTCGACGCCGACACGAGCGCCGCGATGGTCGCCGAAGTCGACGCCGCCCGCAAGGACGGCGACACGCTCGGGGGGATCGTGGAGGTGCTCGCCTACGGCCTGCCGCCGGGGCTAGGCTCCCACGTGCAGTGGGACCGCCGACTGGACGCCAAACTGGCGCAGGCGCTCATGAGCATCCAGGCCATCAAGGGCGTGGAGGTCGGAGACGGCTTCGAGACCACGCGCCGCCGCGGCTCCGCCGCGCACGACGAGCTGTTCGCCAGCGACAGCGGCATCGCCCGCGCCACCGACAAGGCCGGCGGCACCGAGGGCGGGATGTCGACGGGGACGGTCCTGCGGGTGCGTGCCGGCATGAAGCCGATCGCGACGGTCCCTCATGCGCTGCGCACGATCGACGTGTCCACCGGCGAGGCCGCCACCGCGCACCATCAGCGCTCCGACGTCTGCGCCGTCCCGGCTGCCGGCGTCGTCGCCGAGGCGATGGTCGCCCTGACGCTCGCCGAGGTCGTGCTCGAGAAGTTCGGCGGCGACAGCGTCGCGGAGACCCGCCGCAACCTCGAGGGGTACCTCGCCGCGATCCCGGCGAACCTCGCGACGTCGCCGATCAGCGACGCCGCACACGGATGACGAGCCCCGCGATCGTCCTTATCGGTCCCATGGGGGCCGGGAAGACGAGCATCGGCAAGCGCGTCGCGCGCGCCCTCGGCCAGCCCTTCTCCGACAGCGACGCCGCCGTCGTGCGCGCGCACGGTCCCATCGAGGACCTCTTCCGCGATCACGGCGAGGCCCACTTCCGCGCCCTCGAGCGCGAGGCCGTCCGCGCCTCGCTGGACCGCGGCGGAGTCGTGGCCCTCGGCGGCGGGGCGATCCTCGACGCCGACACCCAGCGGGATCTCGCGGGACACCGCGTCGTGCTGCTCACGGTCGGGCCGCAGACCATCGAGTCGCGCATCCGCGGGACCCGGCGTCCGCTCCTGCAGGGCGCCGACGCGGTCGCCCGCTGGACCGCGGTCTTCGAATCGCGACGCGCGGTGTACGAGCGTCTCGCGGACGTCGTCTTCGACACGTCGGCCGGTCCGCTGCAGGAGGTCGTCGACGCCATCGTGCACTGGGCGCGCTCCACGGCGCCCGACAGATCCGCAGGGGCGGACAGACCCCCGCAGCCCGACACAGGAGAGCAGTCGTGACCGAGAACACCGTCATCACCGTCGCGGGCGAGCAGCCGTACGACGTCATCGTCGGGCGCGGCATCCTGCCCCTCATCGGCGACGCCCTGCCCGAGTCGGCCCGCAAGGTGCTCATCGTGCACCCGCCGACGCTGGCCGCCCAGGCCGCCGACCTGCGCGAGACGCTGAGCCGCTCGCACGGCGCCGCCCGTCAGGTGCTCCTCGCCGAGATCCCCGACGCCGAGCAGGGCAAGCGCGTCGAGGTGGCCGCGTTCTGCTGGCAGGTGATGGGTCAGGCGGACTTCACCCGCACCGACGCCGTCGTGGGCTTCGGCGGGGGAGCGGTGACCGACCTCGCGGGGTTCGTCGCCGCGACCTGGCTGCGCGGCGTCGCGCTCGTCCAGGTGCCGACGACGGTGCTGGGCATGGTGGATGCCGCAGTCGGCGGGAAGACCGGTATCAACACCGCCGAGGGCAAGAACCTGGTGGGAGCGTTCTGGCCGCCGCGGGCCGTGATCTGCGACCTGGACCTCCTCGACTCGCTCTCCGAGAACGAGAGGGTGGCCGGGTTCGCCGAGGTCGTCAAGGCCGGCTTCATCTGGTACCCCGAGATCCTCGACCTCATCGAAGCCGACCCCGTGGCCGTCGTCGATCCGCACAGCGACGCGTTCCGCCGCTGCATCGAGCTGGCCATCGACATGAAGGCCCGCGTGGTGGGGGAGGACCTGCGCGAGGCGGGGCTGCGGGAGGTGCTCAACTACGGCCACACCCTGGGCCACGCCATCGAGCACGCCGAACGCTACCGCTGGCGCCACGGCGCCGCGATCTCGGTGGGCATGCTGTTCGCCGCCGAGCTCTCGCGCCTGGCGGGCCGGCTCTCCGATGCGGCGGCGCAGCGACACCGCGACATCCTCGAGCTGCTGGGCCTTCCGACGAGCTACCGTGTCGGCGCGTGGAACCAGCTCCTGGCCACGATGCAGCGCGACAAGAAGACGCGCGGCTCGATGCTGCGCTTCATCGTGCTCGACGACATCGGCAAGCCGACGGTCCTGCAGGCCCCCGACGAGTCGCTGCTGTTCGCCGCCTACCAGGAGGTCGGCCAGTGACGGGGCCGCGGCGGTGACCCCGCCGCCCACGGCGCGCCGGGTGCGGCTCCACGAATGGGCTGCCGTGCGCGACCTGCGCCTGGAGGCGGTGGCCGACCCCGCGGCGGGAATCGCGTTCCTCACCACATCGGCGGAGGAGCTCGCCCGCGACGAGTCGTTCTGGCGCCAGCGCACCGCCGGTGCGGCCCTGGGGGAGGACGCCGCGCAGTTCGTCGCCGACACCGGCGCCCGCTGGGTCGGGACGGCGACCGTGCTGATGCGGGAGACAGGCGCCCGGGATCACCTGGACCGCGTCGTGCTCGCTCCCCGCGCCGATGTGGTCGGAGTGTACGTGTCGCCGTCGCACCGGGGGACGGGCGTGCTCGGCGCGCTGCTGGACGCTGCCGCCGCCTGGGCCGCGGCGCGGGGCGCGGACGCCCTCACCCTCGACGTGCACGCCGACAACGCCCGTGCGCAGGGCGCCTACCGGAAAGCGGGATTCGCACCCACCGGCGTCGCGTTCACGAGCAGCATCGGTCCGGAGATCGAGATGAGCCGGCCCATCCCGCCGGCCGGGGCGCCGGACGGTCGCTGACGGTCAGTCGGCGACGATCTCGGCCTTGAAACCCGCGGCGTTCTCGATCCAGCCCGCGTAGTGATCCGGGCCGCCGGCGTGCGGATAGCGGTCGTGGTAGAGCGGCGACCAGCCGTGCGCGGGCGCGTCGGCCAGGAGGGCGTCGACGTCCTCGCGGGAACCGCCGCGGAAGGCGAGGTGGTTCACTCCCGGTCGACGCCGGTCGTGGGCCGCGGCCGACAGGTTCGGCGACGTCGTGAACGTCAGGTACGCCCCGTCGGCCTGCCAGGACGACCCCTCGGACCAACGCGCCGTCTCGGCGAATCCGAGCCGCCCCAGCAGCCACCCCCAGTCGCGGCGGGCGGCATCGGCATCCCCGATCCAGATCTCGACGTGGTGAAGTCCCGGCACGGCTGCCAGTCTGCCACCGCCTGCGCCGTCCTCGGCACGCGGACGACCGGTAGGGTGCTGACGTGTCCACACCTCGTCGCCTGCTGCTGGTCAACGGCCCGAACCTGAACCTCCTCGGCACGCGCGAGCCCGAGATCTACGGCCGCGAGTCGCTGGCCGACGTCGAGGCGCTCGTCGCGCGGACTGCTCAGGAGCGCGGCTACGAGGTGCGCGCGGTGCAGAGCAACCACGAGGGCGTCCTCATCGACACGATCCACGCCGCACGCACGGACTGCGCGGCCATCGTGATCAATCCGGGCGGTCTCACGCACACCTCGGTGGTGCTGCGCGACGCGCTGGCAGGCGTCGCGCTCCCGGTCGCCGAGGTGCACATCTCCGACGTCTACGCCCGGGAGGAGTTCCGACACCACTCCTTCGTGCGCGACGTCGCCGTCGTCCACGTGATCGGCGAGGGCGTGGCCGGATACGCGCGCGCCGTGCGGCTGCTCCTGGACGTCGTGACCGGCCTCGCCGACGGCTGACGACGCGATCCCGTAGAATCGACTGTCGGCCCGCGCCGGATCCCTCTGGGGTCCTCTTCGCGCCGCGGCCCCGAACTCCCACACGAACGGATCCTCTTCCTCATGGCATCGACCGCAGACATCAAGAACGGCGTCGTCCTCAGCATCGACGGCCAGCTCTGGAACGTCATCGAGTTCCAGCACGTCAAGCCGGGCAAGGGCGGCGCGTTCGTGCGTACGAAGCTGAAGAACGTGGTCTCGGGCAAGGTCGTCGACCGCACCTACAACGCCGGCGCCAAGATCGACATCGAGAACGTCGACCGCCGCGACTTCACGTACCTCTACAACGACGGCGAGGGGTTCGTCTTCATGGACGTCGCCGACTACGACCAGATCACGGTCGGCGCCGCCACGGTCGGCGACGCCGCGAACTTCCTGCTCGAGAACCAGCAGGTCCAAATCGCCCTCAACAACGGCAACCCGCTCTACGTGGAGCTTCCCGCCTCGGTCGTGCTCGAGATCACCTACACCGAGCCCGGCCTCCAGGGCGACCGCTCCTCGGCCGGCACGAAGGCCGCCACGGTCGAGACCGGGTACGAGATCCAGGTCCCGCTGTTCGTCGAGACCGGCACGAAGGTCAAGGTCGACACCCGCACGGGTGACTACCTCGGCCGCGTCAGCTGAGGTGAGCGCCCGGAGCAAGGCGCGCAAGCGCGCCCTCGACATCCTCTACCAGAGCGATGTGCGCGGCGACGACCTCGCCACGACCCTCGCCGCCGAGGCCAAGCGCGCGGCGAGCGAGCCGGCGCGCGAGGCCTCATGGCTGTACGCGCGCGAGATCGTCGACGGCGTGATCGACAACCGCGACGAGATCGACGAGCAGATCATCACCCACGCGCGGGACTGGAAGCTCGAGCGCATGCCCGCGGTCGATCGCGCCGTGCTGCGCATCGGCGTGTGGGAGATCCTCTTCAACGCCGAGGTGCCCACCGCCGTCGCCATCGACGAGGCGGTGGAGCTCGCCAAGGAGCTCTCGACCGACGACTCGGGCGCGTTCGTGCACGGCGTGCTGGCGCGCATCGCCCGGGCGAGCTGACCGGGCGACGTCGCAGCCCGCTGCGAGGATCGAGTCCATGACGACCTCGCGCGCCCGCTCGTGGCGCGCCGTCCTGCCCGGCGGGATGGACGTGCCCCCCGAGCAGTGGGACGAGGTCGCCCTCGGGGTGCAGCTGCGTCGGCGCGAGGGCGACGAGGCCCACTGGGGCCCGCGGCGCGTGGAGCCGGCGACGCCGCGCAGCGTGGAGTCGCCGGGCGGTGAGCTGCGGCTGGCGGTGAGGCCGCTGGTCCGCGGCGGAGCGCGGGCGGAGTGGGTTCGCGGCGACCTCACGTGGGAGACGCTGCGGCGGGGTGCGTGGCGCACCGATCCCGCGCGACGCCGGTGGTTCACGACGCTCTACGGCATCGCCCACGACGTGCGGGTGTTCGGAGGCTACGGCGACTCGGACTGGCTCACCCTCGACGGCGTGGATTCCGACCTCCTCTGGCCGCACCTGCGCGCCGCCGCCGACCTCGGCATCCCCCTCGTGGCCACGCGGGCCGATCAGCGTCTGAGCGTGGGCGGCCAGTCCGACGTGACGGTGCGCATCGACGCCGACGGGGCCGGGCTGCGCGTGCACGCCGAGGCGCGCATCGACGGCCGCGCCGCGCCGCTGGCGCGTCCGATCGGGACCGTCGGCGTCTACACGGTGGAACGGGAGGGCGACACCCTCCACATCCGGGCGGCTCCGGCCGCTCTCGGCGCGGGCACGCGCGCCCTCCTGGCGGCGGGTGGGCCCACGGCGGTGCCGGGCGAGGACGTCGACGAGTTCCTGCGCCACGGGTTCCCGCTGCTGTCCCGCGAGACACGGGTGACCGCCGGCCGAGGCGTGCGACTGCCTCCGCCGCAGCCCACGGTGCTGGTGCTGACGATCGACCAGCGACCCCGCGATGTGCTCGACTACGCCTTCGACTGGCAGCTGCCGGGCGGCGGACGTGAGCCGCTGACGGCCCCCGGCCCGACGGGGGAGGCGGCTGCGGCGCGCGCCGACCGCCGGGGCGCCCTGGTGCGGGCGTGGGAGTCCGCCGCCGACCTGCCCTTCTCGCCCGCGGGGCAGCTACGCGGGATCGACGCCGCCGAGTTCGCCACGCGTGTGCTGCCGGCCGTGCAGGCCCTCGACGACGTGCGCGTGGAGGCGCGCGGGATCGCCCGGCAGTACCGCGAGCTCACCGGCGACCCGCGCATCACCGTGTCGACCGTCGAGACGACCGACGCCGACTGGTTCGAGCTCGGCATCCTCGTCGACATCGACGGACGCCGCATCCCCTTCGCCCCGCTGTTCACCGCGCTCGCCCAGCGGCGGAAGCGGATGCTGCTCTCGGACGGCGCCTACTTCTCGCTCGCGCACCCGGCGCTGGACCGCCTGCGGGAGCTGATCGACGAGTCCCGCGATCTCGTCGAGTGGGAGGCCGGTCCGCGCGTCAGCCGCTACCACGTGGACCTCTGGGAGGAGTTCGAAGACCTCGCCGATGTCGCGGAGCCCGCGGTCGCCTGGCGCGCGGCGATCGCCCGGCTGCGCGATCAGCCGCCGGCGACCTCCGCCCCGCCTCCACCCGGCGGGCTCGCGACCGCGCTGCGGCCGTACCAGCTCGACGGCTTCCGCTGGCTCGCGGCGCTGTGGGAGGCGGGCCTGGGCGGAGTCCTCGCCGACGACATGGGGCTCGGCAAGACGCTCCAGGTGCTGGCCCTGATCCTGCACGCCCGAACGCGGTCCGACGATCGGCCGGCACTCGTCGTCGCGCCGACGTCGGTCGTCCCGGCGTGGCGCGACGAAGCCGCCCGCCACGCCCCCGGCCTCCGCGTCCAGACGGTGGAGGGGACCGGGGTGCGCCTGGACGCCGTCGACGCCGACGTGATCGTGACCTCCTACGCGCTCCTGCGACTCGACGCCGCCGCCTACGCGGCGCGGGACTGGTCGCTCGTGGTGCTCGACGAGGCGCAGGCCGTCAAGAACCCCCGCACGCGGGTGCACCGGGCCGCCCTCGAGCTGCGAGCGCGCGCCCGCGTGGCCGTGACGGGCACGCCGCTGGAGAACAGCCTCGCCGACCTGTGGGCGATCCTCGCGCTGACCTCGCCCGGGCTCTTCCCCTCGGCGCGGCGGTTCCGCCAGGAGTACCTGACGCCCATCGAGGACGGCAAGGCGGAGGAGAACCTCGAGGGCGGGGCGTCGCGCGAGCGTCGTCTCGCACGACTGCGCCGGCGCATCCGCCCCTACCTCCTGCGGCGCACGAAGGCGCTCGTCGCTCCCGATCTGCCGCCGCGGCAGGAGCAGGACGTCCGGGTGGAGCTGACCAGCGGACACCGCGCGGTCTACGAGCGCGTCCTGCAGCGCGAGCGGCGGAAGGTCCTGGGGCTGCTCGACGACCTCGACAGCCACCGTTTCATCGTCTTCCGGTCCCTCACCCTCCTGCGGATGCTGGCGCTCGCCCCGTCGCTGGTCGACCTGGGCGGCGGCGGGCTCGGGTCGAGCAAGCTCGACGCCCTCCGCGACCGCCTCGCGGAACTCGCCGCCGAAGGTCGCCGCGCGCTGGTCTTCAGCCAGTTCACCTCCTACCTCGACATCGTCGAGCGCGATCTGCGCGCGCACGGCATCGGCACCTCCCGGCTCGACGGCTCCACCCCGCGCCGGGCCGAGGTGATCGACGCGTTCCGCCGGGGCGACGATCCCGTCTTCCTCATCAGCCTCAAGGCCGGAGGCGTGGGACTGACCCTCACCGAGGCGGACTGCGTGTTCCTCCTCGATCCGTGGTGGAACCCCGCCGCCGAGCAGCAGGCGATCGACCGCACCCATCGCATCGGGCAGACGCGACCCGTCACCGTGTACCGCCTCATCGCGGCCGGCACGATCGAGGAGAAGGTCGTGGAGCTCCAGCAGCGGAAGGCGCGGCTCTTCCGCGCCGTCCTGGACGACGGCGACGCCTTCTCTGCGGCGCTGTCGGCCGACGACATCCGCGCTCTGCTGTCCTGAACCGGCGGCGGTCACGGCCCGCCGCCGGGAGGATCCGGGACCGCTCGCGTAGACTCGACGGGCTCGACAGAAAGGTAGTCATGCGGATCACTGGCCTGGGCCACGCGGGCATGTTCATCGAGACCGAGGGCGGCAGCATCCTCTGCGACCCGGTCATCGGGCCGAGCTTCTTCGGCTCGTGGTTCCCGTTCCCCGACAACCGCGGCCTGGACTGGGAGAGGTTCGGCGCCGCCGACTTCCTCTACATCTCGCACCGCCACCGCGACCACCTCGACCCGGCGCTGCTGCGACGGCACGTGCGCCGCGACATCCGCGTGCTGCTGCCCGAGTACCCGACCGACGACCTCGAGAAGGACATCCGGGCGCTCGGCTTCGAGAACATCGAATACACCCAGGCGGGCGTCCCCCTGCACTTCGGGGCGCTGAAGCTCATGGTCACCCCGCTGCGCGCCCCGAGCGACGGCCCGATCGGCGACTCGTCGCTGAGTGTCGACGACGGGACGGCGAGCATCCTGAACCAGAACGACTCCCACCCGCTCGACCTCGAACGCCTGCTGGGCTTCAGCAAGCCCGAGGCGTACTTCACCCAGGTCTCCGGCGCGATCTGGTGGCCGATGGTCTACGACCTGCCGCAGGACGCCAAGCAGAACTTCGCCCAGCTCAAGCGCGACGCGCAGAACAAGCGCGCGATGTACTACATCGAGAAGGTGGACGCCGAGCACGTCTTCCCGATGGCGGGGCCTCCCATGTTCCTGCGCGAAGAGCTCTTCCGCTTCAACGGCTGGGGCGCCGAGGACGACTCGATCTTCACCGACCAGCGTCAGTTCCTCGCCCACATGCGTCAGCTGCGGCCGGAGCAGAAGGGGTACGAGTTCCTCCCCGGCACGCAGGTCGACCTCGTGAACGGCGAGATCACCGTGACGCAGACCCTGTACACGCAGGACGAGATCGACCGCGTCTTCGACGACAAGTGGGCCTACCTCGCCGAGCAGCGCGACGCGCGACAGGACGAGATCCGCGCCGAGGAGGCCGGTCGCTCCGAGGTGCTGCCCCCGGAGGAGATGCTGCAGGCCATCAAGGAGTGGTGGGAGCCCCTGCTGCGGCGCGCCCGGACCATCCGCAACGGCGTCGGCGGCAACGTGCGCTTCCGCATCGGCGACCTCGACATGGTGGTGGACTTCCCCCGCGCCAAGGTGCGCGAGTACGCGGGCGAGGAGTGCATCTACTGGTACACGATCCCGGCCGACCTCGTCTCGACCAACATCGCCGACGGCGAGATCGACTGGTCGAACTCGATCTTCCTGTCGATGCAGTTCGAGGTGGGGCGCAGCGGGAAGTTCAACGAGTTCCTCACGACGTTCCTCAAGTGCCTCTCCCGCGACCGGATCGAGTACGTCGAGAACTGGTACGCGGAGCAGTCCGACCAGACCGAGGACGCCGAGATCGGCGACTGGACCGTGCAGCGACGCTGCCCGCACCTGCGCGCCGACCTCACGAAGACCGGCAAGATCGAGGACGGCGTGCTCACCTGCGCGCTCCACGACTGGAAGTGGGACCTCGCCTCGGGCAAGTGCCTCACGACACCCGGGCACCCGATCCGCGCGTCGCGCTCCGTCGACGGCGGCCTCACCGAGGCGGCGACGCAGCCCGCCGCGTGACGGACGCCCGACCCCGAGTGACCGCCGTGTCCCGTCGCCGACCCACCGCCCTCGACCTCGTCGACGTGTTCGTCTACGTCGTCATCCTGGGCCTGACGGTGCAGTTCCTCCCGGGTGTGCTGAGCGAGAGCTTCGTGCTCACGCTCCTGACCGCCGTACTGCTCAAGGCCGTCCTCGAGGTGGTGCTGGCGCTGAAGACGCGCGTCATCCGCAGCATCCGCTCCGCCGACGCGCCCCTGCGGCGCGTCGCGGCGATCGCGACGCTCGTCCTCATCCTCCCGGGAAGCAAGCTGCTGGTCCTGTGGCTCGTCGACGTGGTCTTCGGCGATGCCGTGCGTCTCGGCGGCTTCTTCGCCGTCACCGGCCTGATCGTCGTGCTGATGCTGGCGCGCGCCGGCGTGCGACGCGTCCTGGCGCCGCGGACCCCCGCCGACGGGTAGAGTGGAGCGAACCACAGCAACCTTTAACACCGTCCCGTGAGGCGGAGAAGGGAGCGGCGGATGAGCACGCGAACCGTGCTGCACGGCGCCGACATCGCCCGGGCCCTGACTCGGATCTCCCACGAGATCCTGGAGTCCAACAAGGGGCCCGAAGGTCTGGTCCTCCTCGGCATCCCCACCCGCGGGGTCTCGCTCGCCGAGCGCATCGGCGCCCTGGTGTCCGAGTTCAGCGGCGCCGCCGTGCCGGTCGGCGCGCTGGACGTCACGATGTACCGCGACGACCTGCACCGCAACCCCACCCGCACCCCGCGCCCGACGCAGATCCCGCCCGGCGGTGTGGACGGACGCACGGTCGTGCTGGTCGACGACGTGCTGTTCTCCGGCCGCTCGATCCGCGCGGCGCTGGACGCGCTGGGCGACATCGGACGGCCGGCCGCCGTGCGGCTGGCGATCCTCGTCGATCGGGGCCACCGCGAGCTTCCGATCCGTCCCGACTTCGTCGGCAAGAACCTCCCGAGCGCCCGCGACGAGCGCGTCAACGTGCGCCTCGCCGACGTCGACGGCATCGAGGGGGTGACGATCGAGTCATGAGGCATCTGCTCGACACGAAGACCCTGTCCCGCGAGGAGGCGCTGCGCATCCTCGACGTCGCCGAGGACATGCGCGATACGCAGTCCCGCGAGATCCGCAAGCTCCCGACGCTGCGCGGCAAGACGGTCGTCAACCTGTTCTTCGAGGACTCCACCCGCACCCGGATCTCCTTCGAGGCCGCCGCCAAGCGCCTCTCCGCCGACGTCATCAACTTCTCGGCGAAGGGCTCCTCGGTCTCCAAGGGCGAATCGCTGCAGGACACGGCGCAGACCCTCCAGGCGATGGGAGCCGACGCCGTCGTCATCCGCCACGGCGCCTCCGGCGCGCCCCACACCCTCGCCACCAGCGGCTGGATCTCGGCCGGCGTCGTGAACGCCGGCGACGGCACCCACGAGCACCCCACCCAGGCGCTCCTGGACGCCTTCACGATCCGGAAGCGCACGTTCGGCGACGACAGCCGGGGACGCGACCTCGAGGGACTGAGCGTCACCATCGTCGGCGACGTGCTCCACTCGCGCGTGGCCCGCTCCAATGTCTGGCTCCTGACGTCGCTGGGCGCCCGCGTCACCCTCGTCGCCCCGCCGACCCTCGTGCCGCAGGACGTGTCCGCCTGGCCGGTGCGCATCGCCTACGACCTCGACGAGGCTCTGGCGAGCGGCCCCGACGCGGTCATGATGCTCCGCATCCAGCTGGAGCGGATGACCGCCGCGTATTTCCCGACTGAACGGGAGTATTCGCGGCGGTGGGGTCTGGACGCCGAGCGTCTGGCGGCCCTGCCGGCAGGTAGCATTGTGATGCACCCCGGTCCGATGAACCGCGGGCTGGAGATCTCCGCCGACGCCGCCGATTCACCCAGGTCGACCGTGCTCGAGCAGGTCGCCAACGGCGTCTCGGTGCGCATGGCGGCGCTCTACCTGCTGCTGGCGGGGGAGCGGACCGACACGACCGCCGAGGAGGACGCCCGATGACCCGTCGAGACGATTCGGGGGCCTCGCCGGTCCTCGTGCGCGGCGCCCGCCTGCCGGGCGGAGAGACGACCGACCTGATCCTCGCCGACGGCCGCATCGACGAGGTCGGCTCGGGGCTGAGCCGCAGCGGCGCGACGGTGGTCGACGCCGACGGGCTCGTGGCCCTGCCGGGGCTCGTCGACCTGCACACGCACCTGCGCGAGCCGGGGTACGAGGCCTCGGAGACCATCCTCACCGGATCGCGCGCCGCGGCCGCCGGCGGCTACACCACGGTCTTCGCCATGCCCAACACCTCGCCGGTCGCCGACACCGCGGGCGTGGTCGAGCAGGAGCTGGCGCTCGGCGAAGCCGCCGGCTACGTGCACGTGCAGCCCATCGGCGCCGTGACCGTGGGCCAGAAGGGCGAGCGGCTCGCGGAGCTCGGCGCCATGGCGTCGTCCCGGGCGCGCGTGCGCGTCTTCAGCGACGACGGCTTCTGCGTCTTCGATCCGCTCATCATGCGCCGGGCGCTGGAGTACGTGAAGGCGTTCGACGGCGTCGTCGCCCAGCACGCGCAGGACCCGCGGCTCACCGAGGGCGCGCAGATGAACGAGGGCACGGTGTCGGCGGAGCTCGGCCTCGCCGGATGGCCGGCGGTGGCCGAGGAGTCGATCATCGCGCGCGACGTCCTGCTCGCCGAGCACGTCGGCTCCCGCCTGCACGTGTGCCACCTGTCCACGGCCGGCTCGGTGGACATCATCCGGTGGGCCAAGCGGCGCGGCGTCGACGTGACCGCCGAGGTGACCCCGCACCACCTGCTGCTCACCGAGGAGCTGGTGCGGGGCTACGACCCGCGCTTCAAGGTCAATCCGCCGCTGCGGCGCGACGAGGACGTCCGGGCGGTCCGCGAAGGACTGGCCGACGGCACGATCGACATCGTCGCGACCGACCACGCCCCCCACCCGGCCGAGGCGAAGTCCTGCGAGTGGCAGGCCGCGGCCAACGGCATGGTCGGGCTGGAGTCCGCGCTCCGGGTAGTGCAGCAGGCCGTCGTCGACACGGGGATGCTCACGTGGGAGGACGTGGCGCGCGTCATGTCGGCCGCCCCCGCGCGCATCGGACGCCTCGCCGAGGCCGGCACCGACCTCGTTGTCGGTGCGCCGGCGTCGCTGACCCTCTACGACCCGGCGCCGTCGGCCGTCTTCACGCGGGAGGACCTGCGCGGTCGCAGCACGAACTCGCCCTACGTGGGCCGGGAGCTTCCCGGCTCGGTCCGCTGGACCTTCTTCCGGGGCGCGGTGACCGTCGCCGAGGGCGCGGTCGTCGACCTCGCGGAGGTCCCCGCATGACCCGGGAGCTCGCGCTGCTCGTCATCGTCGCCGTCGCCGTGCTGCTCGTCGGCTCGGGCGTCTGGGCGTGGCGCCGCCGGGTGCGGCGCGACAGCGCCCTCTCGGCGCCGATCGGCGAGATCCCGGCGGACGCGAAGAGCCTCACCGTCTTCTCGGGCTTCTACGTCGCCACCACGCGGCACGACGAGCCGCTCGAGCGACTCGCCATCCGCCGCCTGGGCTTCCGCTCGCGCGTCGACCTCACGGTGACGACCGCGGGTGTCGCCCTCGACCTGCCGGGGCAGCCGAGGCTGTTCCTCCCCACCGCTCGCCTCGTCGGCGTCGACCGCGCCTCGGTCGCCATCGACCGCGTCGTGGAGCGGGACGGACTGGTCCGTCTCACCTGGCACGCCGACTCCGGGCAGACCACGACGCCCGTGGACTCCTACTTCCGCCCGCAGGACGCCTCCGCCGGCGCCCTGGCCGATGCCGTGGCCGGCATCCTCCCCGCACCGACTCCGACCACCCCGACGGGAACCGACGCATGACCAGCTCCTTCTCACCGACCCTCGACCCCGCCGTGCTCGTCCTCGAGGACGGCTCCCGTCACCCGGGCCGCGCCTACGGGGCGCGCGGAACGACCCTGGGCGAGGTGGTGTTCGCCACCGGCATGACCGGCTACCAGGAGACCCTCACCGACCCCTCCTACGCCGGGCAGATCGTCCTGCAGACCGCCCCGCACATCGGCAACACCGGCATGAACGCCGAGGACGTCGAGTCGCGCCGCATCTGGGTCTCCGGCTACATCGTGCGCGACCCCTCCCGCGTCGTGTCGAACTGGCGCTCGGAGGAGTCGCTCGACGAGGCCCTCGAACGCGACGGGATCGTGGGCATCAGCGGCATCGACACCCGCGCCGTCACGCGCGTCCTGCGCTCGGCCGGCAGCATGCGCGGCGCGATCTTCTCCGGCGACGCCGCGGCGATCGACGCCGACGAGCAGCTGCGGATCGTCCGCGAGGCGCCGGAGATGTCCGGGC
Organism: Microbacterium sp. T2.11-28; assembly: GCF_950097975.1. Classification (GTDB taxonomy): domain Bacteria; phylum Actinomycetota; class Actinomycetes; order Actinomycetales; family Microbacteriaceae; genus Microbacterium. The sequence continues at coordinate 71,277 of NZ_CATNHF010000001.1, read as the reverse complement.
GGAACCTGTCGGCGGAGGTGTCGGTGACCGCTGCCGAGATCACGCCCGCCGCGGAGGGCGTGCCCCACCTCGGAAACCTCGCCGTGCTCGACCTCGGCGTCAAGCAGGCGACCGTCGTGAACCTCGCCGCGCGCGGCTTCGACGTGCACGTGATGCCGCAGAGCGCGACGATCGACGACATCCGGGCGATCGATCCGGTCGCGGTGTTCTACTCCAACGGCCCGGGCGACCCCGCCGCCTCCGACGACCATGTGTCGCTCCTGCGCGCGGTCCTCGACGAGTGCCTGCCCTTCTTCGGGATCTGCTTCGGCAACCAGCTGCTCGGGCGGGCCCTGGGCTTCGGCACCTACAAGCTGCCGTTCGGCCACCGGGGCATCAACCAGCCGGTGCTGGACAAGCAGACCGGGCGGGTGGAGATCACGGCGCACAACCACGGCTTCGCGGTCGACGCGCCCATCGAGGGCACGGTGGACAGCCCGAACGGCTACGGCCGGGTCGAGGTGAGCCACGTGGGCCTCAACGACAACGTCGTAGAGGGCCTGCGCGCCCTCGACCTCCCCGCGTTCTCGGTGCAGTACCACCCCGAGGCCGCCGCCGGGCCCCACGACGCCAACTACCTCTTCGACCGCTTCGCCGAGCTGGTCGTGTCGACCCAGAAGGACAACCACTGATGCCCAAGCGCGACGACATCACCAGCGTCCTCGTCATCGGCTCCGGGCCGATCGTCATCGGCCAGGCGTGCGAGTTCGACTACTCGGGAACGCAGGCCTGCCGCGTGCTCCGCGAGGAGGGCGTCCGCGTCATCCTGGTCAACTCCAACCCGGCCACCATCATGACCGACCCCGACTTCGCCGACGCGACCTACATCGAGCCCATCACCCCCGAGGTGATCGAGACGATCATCGCCAAGGAGAAGCCGGATGCCATCCTGCCCACCCTCGGCGGCCAGACCGCGCTCAACGCCGCGATGGCCCTGCACGACCGCGGCATCCTGGAGAAGTACGACGTCGAGCTGATCGGCGCGAAGGTCGACGCCATCCGCAAGGGCGAGGACCGGCAGATCTTCAAGCAGCTCGTGCTCGACGCCGGCGCCGACGTGGCGCGCAGCGTCATCGCCCACACCATGGACGACCTCCTCGCCGGGGCCGCCGAGCTCGGCTACCCGCTGGTCGTGCGCCCCTCGTTCACCATGGGCGGGCTCGGCTCCGGCTTCGCCTACGACGAGGCCGACCTCCGCCGCATCGGCGGTGCCGGCCTGCGCGACTCGCCGACCACGGAGGTGCTGCTGGAGGAGTCCATCCTCGGCTGGAAGGAGTACGAGCTCGAGCTCATGCGCGACACCTCCGACAACACGGTGGTCGTCTGCTCGATCGAGAACGTGGACCCCGTCGGCGTGCACACCGGCGATTCGATCACCGTCGCCCCGGCGCTGACCCTCACCGACCGCGAGTACCAGAAGCTCCGCGACATCGGGATCGACATCATCCGCGCCGTGGGCGTGGACACCGGCGGCTGCAACATCCAGTTCGCCGTCGACCCCGCCTCGGGCCGCATCATCGTCATCGAGATGAACCCCCGGGTGTCCCGCTCCTCGGCGCTGGCCTCCAAGGCGACCGGCTTCCCGATCGCCAAGCTGGCGGCCAAGCTCGCCATCGGCTATCGCCTCGACGAGGTGCCCAACGACATCACCCAGGCCACGCCCGCGAGCTTCGAGCCGACCCTGGACTACGTCGTCGTGAAGGTGCCGCGGTTCAACTTCGAGAAGTTCCCCAACGCCGACACGACCCTCACGACCACCATGAAGTCGGTCGGCGAGGCGATGGCGATCGGCCGCAACTACGCCACGGCGCTGCAGAAGGCGCTCCGCTCGCTCGAGAAGCGCGGCTCCAGCTTCCACTGGGGCCCCGAGGACCGCTCGGTCGAGGAGCTCCTGGAGATCGCCACGCGCCCCACCGACGGCCGGATCGTGGTCCTGCAGCAGGCGCTGCGCAAGGGCGCGACCATCGAGCAGGCCTTCGAGGCCACCAAGATCGACCCCTGGTTCCTCGACCAGATGGTGCTCATCAACGAGGTGGCCGAGTACATCCGGCAGGCGCCGGAGCTCGACGCCGCGACGCTGCGCGTCGCCAAGGAGCACGGCTTCAGCGACGCGCAGATCGGCCAGCTCCGCGGCCTCGCCGAGGAGGAGGTGCGCGGCGTGCGCTGGGGACTGGACGTGCGCCCGGTCTACAAGACCGTCGACACGTGCGCGGGGGAGTTCCCCGCCCTGACGCCGTACCACTACTCCTCGTACGACACGGAGACCGAGGTGATGCCGTCCGACCGCAGGAAGGTCGTGATCATCGGCTCCGGCCCCAACCGCATCGGCCAGGGCGTCGAGTTCGACTACTCCTGCGTCCACGCGTCGTTCGCCCTGTCGGCGGCCGGCTTCGAGACGATCATGGTCAACTGCAACCCCGAGACGGTGTCCACCGACTACGACACGAGCGACCGCCTGTACTTCGAGCCGCTGACGCTCGAGGACGTCCTCGAGGTCCTGCACGCCGAGGCGCAGTCGGGGACGATCCACGGCGTCGTCTGCCAGCTCGGCGGCCAGACCCCGCTGGGCCTGGCGAAGGGCATCGAGGAGGCCGGATACACGATCCTGGGCACGAGCCCGGCGGCCATCGACATCGCCGAGGAGCGCGAGCTGTTCTCGCAGCTGCTCGATCGGGCGGGCCTGATCGCGCCGCGTCACGACACGGCCGTCGACGAGGCCGGTGCCGTCGCGATCGCCGAGGAGATCGGCTACCCCGTGCTCGTGCGCCCGAGCTTCGTGCTGGGCGGCCGCGGCATGGAGATCGTCTACGACACCGACAGCCTGCGCGACTACTTCGTGCGCACCGCCGGCGAGGTCGTCATCGAGGAGGGCAAGCCCCTCCTGGTGGACCGATTCCTCGACGACGCGATCGAGCTCGACGTCGATGCGCTCTACGACGGCCACGAGCTGTACATCGGCGGCGTCATGGAGCACCTCGAGGAGGCCGGCATCCACTCCGGCGACTCGTCGTGCACGCTGCCGCCGGTCTCGCTCGGCCGCACCGAGATCGACCGGGTGCGCACCGCCACGCTCGCGATCGCCGAGGGCGTCGGGGTGCGCGGCCTGCTGAACGTGCAGTTCGCGGTCTCGGCGGGCGTCCTCTACGTCATCGAGGCCAATCCGCGCGCCTCGCGCACCGTGCCGTTCGTCTCCAAGGCGCTCGGGATCCCGCTCGCCAAGGCCGCCAGCCGCATCATGGCCGGCGCCACCATCGCCGAGCTCAAGGCCGAGGGCCTGCTGCCGGTCGAGGACGGCTCGCGGGTGCCGCTGGATGCGCCGGTCGCCGTCAAGGAGGCCGTGCTGCCGTTCAAGCGCTTCCGGACCGCCGACGGTCACACCGTGGACTCCGTGCTCGGCCCCGAGATGCGCTCCACGGGCGAGGTGATGGGGATCGACCGCGACTTCCCGACCGCCTTCGCCAAGAGCCAGGCAGCCGCCTACGGCGGGATGCCGACCGAGGGCACGGTCTTCCTGTCGGTGGCCGACGACGACAAGCGTGCCGTCATCCTCCCCGCGCACCGGCTGCAGGAGCTCGGGTTCCGGCTCACCGCCACCGAGGGGACGGCCGAGATCCTCGCCCGCAACGGCATCCGGGTCGAGGTCGTGAACAAGTACTCGGCCACGCAGCAGACGGGGGAGCGCAACGTCGTCGACCTCATCAACGCCGGGGAGATCGACATCGTGGTGAACACGCCCTCGGGTGGCATCGCGCGCGCCGACGGCTACGAGATCCGCGCCGCCGCGGTGGCTGCCGACAAGGCCCTGTTCACGACGATGGCCGTGCTCGGCGCCGCCGTCAGCGCGCTGCCGGTGCTGCGGGAGGGCTTCTCGGTGAAGAGCCTGCAGGAGTACGCCGCCGACCGGAAGGCGGCGGTGTGACCGGATTCGGGGAGCGCCTCCACGCCGCGCTGGGCGCCCGGGGAAGGCTGTGCGTCGGCATCGACCCGCACGAATCCCTGCTCCGCGCGTGGGGGCTCCCGGTGGACGCGGCCGGTGCGCGGGAGTTCGGGCTGCGCGTCGTCGAGGCCGCCGCGCCCCGGGTCGCCGTCGTGAAGCCCCAGGTGGCCTTCTTCGAGCGCTTCGGCTCGGCCGGGTACGCGGCACTCGAGGAGGTCATGTCCACGGCGCGCGCGGCCGGGCTGATCGTGCTCGCCGACGCCAAGCGCGGCGACATCGGCACCACCATGGACGCCTACGCCGCGGCCTGGCTGACGCCCGGCGCCCCGCTGGAGGCGGATGCCGTCACGGTCAGCCCGTACCTGGGCGTCGGCGCGCTGCGCTCCACCTTCGAGCTCGCACGCGAGGGCGGCAAGGGCGTCTTCGTCCTCGCCGCCACGAGCAACCCGGAGGCCGCGTTCATCCAGGGCGCCGCGCCGCAGTCGGCCGTGCACGAAGACGGAGCCGTGCGCACGAACCCGACGATCGCCGCAGACGTCGTCGACGAGGTCTCTTCCTTCAACCGGGCCGGAGACGGCGTGCTGGGCGACATCGGGTTCGTGATCGGCGCGACCGTCGACGCCGCGTCCTACGGGATCCCGGTGCCGATCCAGCCGGCGGCACCGATCCTCGCGCCCGGGTTCGGCGCCCAGGGGGCGCGGCTGTCCGCGCTGAGCGCCCTGTTCGGCGCCAACGCGTCGACTGTGCTCGCCAGCGCCAGTCGCAGTATCCTCTCCGACGGACCCGCCGGTCTCGCCGACGCGATCGACGCCCACAACCGCGAACTCCAGGAAGCACGCCATGACTGACGCCCGCCGCCCGCCCGAGGTCGACCGCGCCGCCGCGTCACGCCGCGCCGTCGCCGCCCGACGCGAGCGCGCCTCCCTCAAGCGCGACGTGGCGACCCGGGTGATCAGCCCGCAGGAGCTGCTGCGCCGCGCGCTGGCCGATCCGCACTCGCCCGCCGGTGCGATGCGCGTCACCGAATTCCTGACGGCGCTGCCGGCGATCGGCGAGGGCAAACGCGATCGCATCCTCGCCGACCTCGAGATCTCGCCCGTCAAGCGCCTCGGCGGCCTGGGCAGCCGGCAGCGGGCCGAGCTGGAGGCCTTCCTCGACGGGCGCTGGCCCGAGCCCCGCCCGCGCGAGGGCCGTAGCCGCCTGGTCGTGCTGGCCGGGCCCACCGCGGTCGGCAAGGGGACCGTGGCAGCGCACATCAAGGCGCATCACCCCGAGATCCTCCTGTCGGTCTCCGCGACCACGCGCGCACCGCGCCCCGGCGAGGTCGACGGCGAGCACTACTACTTCGTCGACGACGCCGAGTTCGACCGGCTGATCGCCACCGGGGCGCTGCTGGAGCACGCGACCGTCCACAACGCCTTCCGCTACGGCACGCCGAAGGCGCCCATCGACGCCGCCCTGCGGGAGGGGCGCACGGTGCTCCTCGAGATCGATCTGCAGGGGGCCCGCCAGGTCCGCGCCGCCGCCCCGGATGCCAACCTCGTCTTCCTGCTCCCGCCCAGCTGGGACGAGCTGGTGCAGCGCCTCGTCGGCCGCGGCACCGAAGACGCCGAGGAGCGCGCCCGCCGGCTGAAGACCGCGCGCGTCGAGCTCGCGTCGCAGGGCGAGTTCGACCATCACGTCGTCAACGACGACGTGGCGCGGGCGGCGGCCGAGGTGGCCGCCCTCGCGCACTGAACGGCGGCGGGACTGTAGAATGGTCGGATGCCGCGGCGTCCTCGTCCGTGAGGAGCTGCGCGCCCCGCGCTTCGCCCCGATTTTCTTCCGCCATCCGATCCAGGAGGTCCACTATGGCCACTCGTGACCAGGGCATCATCGACCCGCCCATCGACGCACTGCTCGAGAAGGTCGACTCGAAGTACCAGCTCGTGATCTACGCGTCCAAGCGTGCCCGCCAGATCAACGACTACTACTCCGACCTCCACGAGGGAAACCTCTTCGACAACGTCGGGCCCCTCGTGGACTCGACCGTCGAGGACAAGCCCCTGACGATCGCACTGCACGAGATCCACGAGGACAAGCTGCGCCTGCGCTCGCTCGACTGATCCCATGACGCCGTATGGCGTCGCCGTGCCCGCGTCACCCGCCATGTCGGGGGACGCGGGCATGATGGTTAACACCCCCGATCCTGTCCGCCGTCTGGAGCACCGATGACTCAGCTGCGCCTGTTCACGTCCGAGTCCGTGACCGAAGGGCACCCCGACAAGATCTGCGATCAGATCTCCGACAGCGTGCTCGACGCGCTGCTGGCCGTGGACCCCGGGAGCCGGGTCGCCGTGGAGACGCTGGTGACGACGGGGCTCGTCCACGTCGCCGGCGAGGTGCGCACCGACGGCTACGTCGACATCCCCGGGATCGTGCGCGGGGTCGTCAACCGCATCGGCTACACCTCCAGCGAGACCGGCTTCGACGGCGACTCGTGCGGTGTCACGGTCTCCATCGGCGAGCAGTCCGGGGACATCGCGGCAGGAGTCGACAACGCGATCGAGCACCGGGAAGAGGGATCGAGCGACCCCGTCGACGCGCTGGGCGCGGGCGACCAGGGGATCATGTTCGGCTACGCGACCACCGAGACGCCGCAGCTCATGCCGATGGCGATCTGGACGGCGCACCGCATCGCCGAACGGCTCACCGACGCTCGGCGCTCCGGCGCGCTGCCGTTCCTGCGTCCCGACGGCAAGACGCAGGTGACGCTCGGCTACGACGGCCACGTGCCGCGAACGGTCGAGACGGTGGTGGTCTCGACCCAGCACAACCCCGACATCTCCCTCGCCGCGCTGCGGGCGGCCGTGCGCGCCGAGGTCATCGACCCGGTCATCGCGCAGACCGGCCTGGACATCGGCGATGTGGAGTACGTCATCAACCCCGCCGGTCCCTTCGTGATCGGCGGCCCGAAGGGCGACGCCGGCCTCACCGGTCGGAAGATCATCATCGACACCTACGGCGGCGCCGCACGGCACGGCGGCGGCGCGTTCAGCGGCAAGGACCCCTCGAAGGTCGACCGCTCGGCCGCCTACGCCATGCGGTGGGTCGCCAAGAACGCCGTCGCCGCCGGTCTGGCCGACCGCCTCGAGGTGCAGGTCGCGTACGCCATCGGCCGGGCGGCGCCCGTCGGGCTGTACGTCGAGACCTTCGGCACCGGGCACGTCTCGGACGAGGCGATCACCGCCGCGATCACGGACGTGTTCGATCTGCGGCCGCAGGCCATCATCGACCGGCTCGACCTGCTGCGCCCGATCTACGCCCAGACCGCGGCGTACGGTCACTTCGGACGCGAGCTGCCCGACTTCACCTGGGAGCGCACCGACCGCGTCGAGGAACTCCGCGCCGCCGCCGGCCTCTGACCCGCCGTGGTCACCGTCGCCCGCGTCCTGGTCGACTCTCCGCTGCCTCAGCTCGACCGGCCGTTCGACTACGCCGTGCCCTCGGAGCTGGTCGGCGAGGTGGTCGCGGGAGTGCGCGTCAAGGTGCCTCTGCGCACCGCCGGACGCGTCGTGGAGGCCTATGTCCTGGACGTGACGGATGCCGTCGCCCCGGACCGTCCGCTGTCCGAGGTGGACAGCGTCGTCTCGCCGGTGGCCGTGCTCCCCGAGTCGCTCTACGCTCTGGCCCGACGAGCGGCCGATCGCGCGGCGGGCTCGGCGGTCGACATCCTCCGGCTCGTGATCCCCAAGCGCATGGTGCGAGCGGAGAAGGCCTGGCGCGCGGCCGAGCCGCCGCAGGCGCCGGCCGTGTCGCCCGAGGGGCTCGCCTGGGCACGGGGCGTGCTGGCGTCCCATCCCGGCCTGGGCGACGCGCTGGCCGCGGGGGAGCGCCTCGCGATCGACCCGCCCCCGCGTCCCGTCGCCGGGAGCGCGTGGGGCGCGTGGGCGGAGCTGATGGCCGCGATGGCCGTGGAACGTCTCGCGGCGGGGCGCAGCGCCGTGCTCGTGCTGCCGGACCACCGCGACCAGACGCAGGTGCTGGCCGCGCTGACAGGCCGCGCGCCCGACGACGCGATCGTCCGCGACGACGCCCGCCGCTCCGGACCCGAGCGCTACGCCGCGTATCTGCGGCTGCTCCATCCCGCGCCGTGCATCGTGGTCGGGAACCGGTCGACGGTCTACGCCCCGGCCCACGACGTCGGCCTGGTCGCCGTCTGGGACGACGGCGACCCCCTCCTGGCCGAGCCGCTGAGCCCCGGGGTCCACGCCCGCGACGCCGCGCTCATCCGCCAGGAGCTCGAGGACTCCGCGCTCGTGTTCGCGGGGCACACCCGCTCGACCGACGTCGAGCGGCTGGTCCAGCTCGGCTGGGTGCGGGAGGTCCCCGCCGCGCGGCGGGAGAGCCCGCGCGTGATCCTGTCGGGGACGCACGAGGGGGAGGTGCGCGGACAGCGCGTGCCGTCGGCGGCCTTCGCCGCGGCGCGCGAGGCTCTGCGGGACGGCCCCGTGCTCGTGCAGGTCTCCCGGCCCGGATACGCCCCCGTCCTGGTCTGCGCCGACTGCCGCACACCGGCCCGCTGCCCGCACTGCGCCGGTCCGCTGCATGCCCGCCGTCCCGGCAGCGCCCCCGACTGCGGCTGGTGCGGGCGCACCCTGCCGAACTGGTCCTGCGCGAACTGCTCCTCGCAGCGTCTGCGGATGGCGTCGTCGGGGTCGGAGCGCACCGCCGACGAGCTCGGCCGCGCGTTCCCGAACACCCGCGTGATCGTCTCCGACGGCGCCCACCCGGTCACGGAGGTCGAGGCGCGGCCGGCGCTGGTGATCGCGACGCGCGGGGCGGAGCCGATCGCCCCGGGCGGCTATCGGGCCGTCATCCTGCTCGACGGCGACAAGATGCTGCTGGCCGAGCAGCTGCGGATCGGCGAGGCGTGCCTGCGCTGGTGGTCGAACGCGGCCGCCCTCGCCGCGCCGGGCGCACCGGTGCACCTCGTCGGGGTGACCGGTCCGGTCTCCCGGGCGCTGGCGACCTGGACCCAGGCGGCCTACGCGCGCACCGAGCTGGCGGAGCGGGCACCGCTGCACATGCCCCCGGTGGTCCGGGTGGCGACGGTGGAGGGAACGGCGGCCGCGGTCGACGAGGCGATCGCGCACGTGCGGGCCGAGGTCCCGTCGCTGGCCCCCGCCGCGGTCCTCGGGCCGGTGCCGGCGGGCGAGGGCACGGTGCGGGCGCTCCTCCGCTTCGAGTACGCCCACGGGCGCGCGGTCGCCGAGACGCTGCGTGCAGCGGTCGTCGCCGACGCGCTGCGGGGGCGCCGCACCGCTGCCCGGGCGCGTGCCGCGGGCACGGCGCGCGGGCCGGCCGCGACTACACTCAGGGTGCGGCTCGACGTGCCCGAGCTCGATCTGTGACCATCCCCTTTCCCTTCAGGACCCCCATGCGCATCGTGTTCGCCGGAACCCCGGCTCCGGCGGTGCCATCGCTGCGGGCACTGGACGAGTCCTCGCACGACGTGGTCGGCGTCGTCACCCGCACCGATGCGCCGCAGGGCCGCAAGCGCGTCCTCACGCCTTCGCCGGTGGCCGAGGCGGCGGCTGCGCGCGGCCTCCCGGTCGTCAAGGCGGACCGGCTGGGCGCCGACGCGACGTCGGCCGTCGACGCCCTCCGTCCCGACCTCGGCGTGATCGTGGCGTACGGCGGCCTGGTCCGGGAGCCGCTGCTGTCCCTGCCCCGCCACGGCTGGATCAACCTCCACTTCTCCCTGCTCCCTCGCTGGCGCGGAGCGGCGCCGGTGCAGCATGCCCTCATCGCGGGCGACCGGACCACGGGCGCCGCCGTGTTCCAGCTCGTCCCCGCTCTCGACGCCGGCGACGTCTTCGGCGAGATCCGCTACGAGGTCCCGGAGTCCGCCACGGCGGGACAGGTCCTGTCGGATCTCGCCGAGCAGGGGGCGCTCCTCCTGCGCGACGTCGTCGACGCCATCGCGGCCGGCACGGCGCGGGCCGTCCCGCAGACGGGGGAGCCGACCCTGGCGCCCAAGCTGTCGCTTTCCGACGGGCTCCTGGACTTCACCGCGCCCGCGCGCGAGGTCCTGGACCGCTTCCGCGGCACCACGCCGGAGCCGGGCGCCCATACCCTCATCGGCGGTCAGCGGCTGAAGGTGCTCGCCGCCCGCCCCGGGCCCGACGCCACGCTCGCGCCGGGGCGGCTGGAGCTGATCGACCGCACGGTGGTCGTCGGCACCTCCGCGGGCACCGTCGCGCTCGACGAGGTCCAGCCCGCCGGCAAGGGCCGCATGGCGGCAGCCGACTGGTGGCGCGGCCTCCGGGTCGATGCGCTGCAGGCCGACGGGACGGGGCCGGAGGCGCCCGCGGCCGGCGCCGGCCGGACGGAGCATGCCCCGTGAGCTCCTCCCGCTGGGTCGCCTACGACACCCTCCGCGCCGTCCACGAATCGGACGCCTACGCCAACCTGCTGCTCCCGCGCGAGATCGCACGCGCCGGCCTGAGCGGGGCCGATGCGGCACTCGCGACCGAGCTCGCCTACGGCACACTACGGCGGGAGGGCACCTACGACGCCATCATCGCGGAGGCCGCGAAGCGCGAGGTGGATCGCATCGACCCGGCTGTGCTCGACGCGCTGCGCCTGGGCGTCCACCAGCTCGTGTCGATGCGGATCCCGTCGCACGCCGCCGTCAACGAGACCGTGCGGCAGGTCCGCGCGGCGGCCGGCCCGGGGCCCTCCAAGTTCGCGAACGCCGTGCTGCGGCGTGTGTCGGAGCGCTCGGGGGAGCAGTGGTACGCCCGGCTCGACGAGACGGCCCGCTCGGATGACGAGCGCCTCGCGCTGCGCCACGCCCACCCGGTGTGGGTCATCCGCGCCTTCCGGCGAGCGCTGGCAGCGGAGGGGCGCGCCGACGAGCTGACCGCGCTGCTCGAGGCCGACAACGTCGCCCCGGGCGTCACGATGGCCGCCCTTCCCGGGCTCGCCGAGATCCCGGACGGGCGCACCCCGACCGTCTACTCGCCGATCGGCTTCCGGCTGGGCGGGGGAGACCCCGCGCCGGTCGTCGAGCAGGCGGGCGGACGCATCCGCGTGCAGGACGAGGGCTCGCAGCTGGCGGCGCTCGCCCTGACCCGCGCCGCCCCGCCGCGCCCCGGAGAGCGCTGGCTGGATCTGTGCGCGGGGCCCGGGGGGAAGACCGCCGTGCTCGCCGCGGAGGCTCTCGCGCGAGGCGCGCTGCTCGAGGCCAACGAGGTCTCGCCGGCGCGCGCGGGGCTGGTGCGCGACTCCGTCGCGGGCGTGCCGCTCCCGGTCCCCGTGTCCGAAGAGGACGGCCGCACGCGGGCCGGGCGCGGCCGGTACGACCGCATCCTCGTGGACGCGCCGTGCACCGGCCTCGGCGCACTCCGCCGCCGGCCCGAGGCGCGGTGGCGCAAGACGGCGGCCGACGTCCCCGACCTCGCCGCGCTGCAGGGCGACCTGCTGCGCGCCGCCGTCGATGCCCTGGCGCCCGGCGGCGTCGTCGCGTACGTCACCTGCTCACCGCACCTGGCCGAGACCGCGGCGATCGTCGCCGACGTGCGGCGATCGGCGGGCGATTCCCTCGAGGAGCTCGACGCGCGGTCGGTCGTGGCGTCCGTGTCCCGCGGACCGATCGACCTGGCCGCGCCGGCGGACGGTTCGGGGCGCGCGCAGCTGTGGCCCCACCGCCACGGCACGGATGCGATGTCGATCTCGCTGCTGCGGCGCCGCTGAGCCCGTCGCGACGACGCGGGGTCCGAGACCGGATTAGGGTGGTCCCGTGACCGGCGACGACCTCCGCATCAACCCCAGCATCCTCGCCGCCGATTTCGTGAACATGCAGGCCGAGCTCGCCCGCATCGCGACGGCCGACTTCGTGCACGTCGACGTCATGGACAACCACTTCGTGCCCAACCTCACCTTCGGACCGCAGATGGTGGAGCGCATCCAGGCGACCAGCCCGGTCCCGCTGGACGTGCACCTCATGATCACCGACCCCGACCGGTGGGCGCCCGGGTACGCCGAGATCGGCGCGGCGTCGGTCACCTTCCACCTGGAGGCGGCATCCGACCCGGTCGCGCTGGCGCGGCGGCTGCGGCAGATCGGCGCGCGCGCCGGCGTCGCCGTGAAGCCGGCGACGCCGGTCGACGGGCTGTTCGACGTGCTCGACGAGTTCGATCAGATCCTCGTCATGACGGTCGAGCCGGGTTTCGGCGGCCAGTCCTTCATGGCGGACCAGATGCCCAAGCTGGCCCGGCTGAGCGACGAGGCACGACGCCGCGGCTCCCAGGTCTGGCTCCAGGTCGACGGCGGGATCGCGGAGTCGACGATCGCGCAGGCGGCCGAGGCGGGAGCCGACACCTTCGTGGCGGGGTCGGCGGTGTTCGGCGCCGACGACCCGGGTCAGGCGATCGCCGCGCTCCGCGGGGTCGCGGCGGCGCACCGGCACTGACGCCGCCGGATCCCGCCACGCACCGGCGCCCGGCCGGGACCGGTAGCCTGGAGGGGTGAAGACCTTCGACGCCCTGTTCGCCGAGCTCACCGAGATCGCCGCGACGCGTCCCGAGGGCTCGGGCACCGTCGCGCAGCTCGACGCCGGCGTGCACGCGATCGGGAAGAAGATCGTCGAGGAGGCCGCCGAGGTGTGGATGGCCGCCGAGTACCAGTCCGACGTCGAGACGGCCGAGGAGATTTCGCAGCTGCTCTACCACCTGCAGGTGCTCATGCTCGCGAAGGGCCTCGCCCCCGAGGACGTCTACCGACATCTCTGAGCTCGCCTCCGCCCTGAACGACGACACGTTCCGAGACACTGAGAGCTCCGAGAGACCGAGAGCTACGAGACACCGAAAGTCCTGCACCATGCTGCGAATCGCCGTGCCGAACAAGGGATCGCTGGCCGAGACCGCGACCGACATGCTCACCGAAGCCGGGTACACCGGCCGACGCGATCCCAAGGACCTCCACGTCATCGACCCCGTCAACGAGGTCGAGTTCTTCTACCTGCGCCCGAAGGACATCGCCACCTACGTGGGCTCCGGCGCACTCCACGTGGGCATCACCGGCCGCGACCTCCTGCTCGACGCGCGCATGCCGGGGGCACGCGAGATCGAGAAGCTCGGCTTCGGCGGCTCCACCTTCCGCTTCGCCGGCCCTCCCGGTCGCTTCCACGAGCTGAGCGACCTCGACGGGGTGCGGGTGGCGACGGCGTATCCGGGGCTCGTGGACGCGTACCTCGACGAGCACGGCGTGGCCGTCGACCTGGTCCCGCTCGACGGGGCCGTCGAGTCGGCCGTCGAGCTGGGCGTCGCCGACGCGGTGGCGGACGTCGTGTCCACGGGGACGACGCTCAAGCAGGCCGGCCTGGAGATCTTCGGCCCGGTGCTCCTGGAGTCCGAGGCGGTGCTGATCGGCGCGCCGGTCGAGGCGGAGGGCACCGACATCCTGCTGCGGCGGCTGCGCGGCGTGATGGTGGCCCGCCAGTATGTGCTGATCGACTACGACCTGCCCGCCGACCTCGTCGACGCGGCCGTCGCCATCGCCCCCGGCATCGAGTCGCCGACCATCTCCCCGCTGCGCGACCCCGCCTGGGTGGCGGTGCGGGTGATGAGCCCGCGCAAGACCGTCAACCAGGTCATGGACGCGCTGTACGCGATCGGCGCGCGCGCGATCCTCGTGACCGCCATCCACAACGCGAGGCTCTGATGTCGCTGGCCCGCCGCGTCATCCCCTGCCTGGACGTCAAGGACGGCAGAGTCGTCAAGGGCGTCAACTTCGAGAACCTCCGCGAGATGGGCGACCCGGTCGAACTCGCGCGCCGGTACTTCGACCAGGGCGCCGACGAGCTCACCTTCCTCGACGTCACCGCCACGGTGGACGACCGGTCCACGACCTACGACGTGGTCCGCCGGACGGCGGAGGAGGTCTTCATCCCCCTCACCGTCGGCGGCGGGGTCAGATCCGCTGACGACGTCGCGCGCCTGCTCGGCGTCGGCGCCGACAAGGTGGGCGTGAACTCGGCGGCCATCGCCCGCCCGCAGCTGGTCGACGAGATCGCCGACCGCTTCGGCGCGCAGGTGCTCGTGCTGTCCCTCGACGTCAAGCGCGCTCCCGGCACCGAATCCGGGTTCGTCGTGACCACCCACGGCGGCCGCACCCTCACGACGCTGGATGCCCTGGCCTGGGCGCGGGAGGCGATCGACCGGGGCGCCGGCGAGCTGCTCGTCAACTCGATCGACGCCGACGGCACGAAGGACGGCTTCGACCTCGAGCTCGTCGCACTCATGCGGGAGCTGTCCTCCGTCCCGGTCATCGCCTCCGGCGGTGCGGGGGCGGCCGAGCATTTCGCCCCGGCGATCGAGGCCGGCGCCGATGCCGTCCTCGCGGCGTCGGTGTTCCACTCCGGTCAGCTCACGATCGGCGACGTCAAGGGCGCGCTGCGCGCCGAGGGGATCGAGGTGCGCGCATGACCGATGCTCCGCTCGACATCGCGACAGTGCTGGACCGCGTCGCCTTCACGGCCGACGGCCTCGTGCCGGCCATCATCCAGCAGTACGACACCCGCGAGGTCCTCATGCTCGGCTGGATGGACGACGAGGCGCTGCGGCGCACGCTGACCACCGGCCGGGTGACCTTCTGGTCGCGCTCACGCCAGGAGTACTGGCGCAAGGGCGACACCTCGGGCCACATCCAGCTCGTCAAGGGCGCGCGGCTCGACTGCGACGGGGACACCCTCCTCATCGCGGTCGACCAGGTCGGCGCGGCGTGCCACACCGGCGACCGGACGTGCTTCGACGCCGACGACCTGCACCCCGCGATCGGCGACGCATGACCCGTCGCCTCCGCTCACTCAGCGTCCTGACCGTGCTCGGCGGCGGCGCGCTCGCGCTGATCGCGTCCACGCAGACCTGGCTCGACGTGTCCCTCCGGGGGGCGACGACGGCGCCGCTCCCGGTGCCCGGCGCCTCGGCGCTGGCGCTGCTGGCGCCGCTCAGCCTCGCAGCACTCGCCCTGGGGCTGGCGCTGTCGATCATCGGCCCCGTCCTGCGCCACGTCTTCGGGGTGCTCGCCGTCGCGATCGGGGGAGTCCTCGGCTTCGGCGCACTGCGCGTGGCCCTGGAGCGCCCCGTCGACGCCGTCGCCGCGTCGGTCACCGAGGCCACCGGTCTGGCGGGGGAGACCACGGTGCGCGCGCTCATCGACCACATCGCGATCACGCCGTGGCCCGTCGTCACCGTGGTCGCCTCGCTCGCGATCGCGGCCGGGGGAGCGACGACCGTCCTGACGGCCCACCGCTGGCCGGGGGCGGGCCGTCGCTACCGGACCGACGGTGCCGAGGCACCGGCCCGTGCGGGTGCGCGCGCCGGCCGAGCGGGGAGCTCCGACCGCCCTGCCGCGTCGCGCCCGCACGATGCCATCGACTCGTGGGACGACCTGTCCCGCGGCGACGATCCGACCGCCTGACACCGCGCCCCACCGGCTCCCGCGCCGTACCGGACCCCTGGGGACCGCCCGCTAGACTGGTCGCAGCGACCCGCACGCGAAGGAGAACCATGAGCAATTCCGTCGACGACCCCGGCCACGGACACTCCCCGGCCGCCTGGACGGCGGTCGTGATCATGCTCGTCGCGATCGCGCTGGGCACCCTGTTCTTCTTCCTCGAGATGCCGGTCCTCGTGTGGATCTGCGTCGGCCTCACGATCGTGGGCGCCCTCACGGGCTGGGCTCTCGCGAGGGCCGGCTACGGCGTGAACGGGTCCAAGTACACGTCGAAGCAGCACTGACGTGCTCGCCGACCTCACGGCCGGCGCGGTGGAGGATGCCGAGGCACGCGCCGCGGGACGGCCGCTGGCCGACGTCGAGCGCGCCGCCCTCGCCCAGGAGCCCGCGCGCGATGCGCTGAGCGCGCTGGCGCCTGCCGACCGCGTCAAGATCATCGCGGAGGTCAAGCGCGCCAGCCCCTCGCGCGGCCATCTCGCCGAGATCCCCAATCCGGCACTGCAGGCCGCGCGCTACGAGCAGGGCGGGGCATCCGCCATCTCCGTGCTCACCGAGGGCCGCCGGTTCAATGGGAGCCTCGCCGACCTCGAGGCCGTCCGCGCCCGGGTGGAGCTGCCCGTGCTGCGCAAGGACTTCATCGCGACCCCGTATCAGGTGCTCGAGGCCCGCGCGTCCGGCGCCGACCTCGTGCTCCTCATCGTCGCCGCGCTCGAGCAGCCTCTGCTGCAGGAGCTGCACGCTCTCGTCCTCGAGCTCGGGATGACCCCGCTGGTCGAGACGCACTCGCGGGACGAGGTGCTCCGCGCGGCCGACCTCGGCGCCGCGCTCATCGGCGTGAACGCCCGCGACCTCTCCACCTTCGAGCTCGACCGCGACCTGTTCGGACGACTCCACGACGACCTGCCGCGGGATGCGATCAAGATCGCCGAGTCGGCGGTCCTCACCCCCGACGACGTCGCCCATTACCGTGCCGCGGGCGCCGACGTGGTCCTCATCGGCGAGGCGCTGGTCACCAGCGACCCCGTCACCACCCTGCACGCGTTCCTGGAAGCGGGCGCGAACGATGCATCGAGCGAGCGGAGCACCTCGACATGAGCCTGCGTGACACGCACGGACCGTTCTTCGGCGACTTCGGCGGACGCTTCATGCCCGAGTCCCTGATCGCGGCGATCGACGAGCTGACCGCGGAGTACGACGCGGCCAAGGCGGATCCGGAGTTCGACGCCGAGTTCCGCCGGCTGCTGCGCTCCTACGCGGGTCGCCCGTCGCCGCTGACGGAGGTGCCGCGCTTCGCGGAGCACGCCGGCGGTGCGCGCATCTTCCTCAAGCGCGAGGATCTCAATCACACCGGCTCGCACAAGATCAACAACGTCCTCGGGCAGGCGCTGCTCACCCGGCGCCTGGGCAAGACCCGCGTGATCGCCGAGACGGGCGCCGGCCAGCACGGCGTGGCGACCGCGACGGCGGCGGCGCTTTTCGGCTTCGACTGCACGATCTACATGGGCGAGGTCGACACGCAGCGTCAGGCCCTCAACGTGGCGCGCATGCGTCTGCTCGGCGCCGAGGTGATCCCCGTGACCACGGGCTCGCGCACCCTCAAGGACGCGATCAACGACGCGTACCGCGACTGGGTGGCCTCGGTCGAGCACACGAACTACATCTTCGGCACGGCCGCCGGACCGCACCCGTTCCCGGCGATGGTGCGCGACTTCCAGAAGATCATCAGCGAGGAGGCGCGCCAGCAGCTGCTCGACGAGACCGGAGCGCTCCCCGACGTCGTGATCGCGTGCGTGGGCGGCGGCTCCAACGCCATCGGGATGTTCGACGCGTTCCTCGACGACGAGGGCGTGAAGCTGTACGGCGTCGAGGCGGCGGGCGACGGCGTGGACACCGCCCGTCACGCCGCGTCCATCGAGCGCGGCCGCCCGGGCGTCCTGCACGGTGCGCGGACCTACGTGCTGCAGGACGAGGACGGCCAGACCATCGAGTCCCACTCGATCTCGGCGGGACTGGACTATCCCGGTGTCGGCCCCGAGCACGCCTGGCTGGCGGACATCGGACGCGCGGAGTACATCCCCGCGACCGACACCGAGGCGATGGACGCGCTGCGTCTGCTGTCGCGCACCGAGGGCATCATCCCCGCGATCGAGTCCGCCCACGCTCTGGCAGGCGCACTGCGGCTCGGACGCGAGCTCGGTCCGGACGCCGTCATCGCCGTCAGCCTGTCGGGGCGCGGCGACAAGGACATGGACACCGCGGCGAAGTGGTTCGGGCTCTACGACGAGGGCGCCGACCCGGTGGAGGCTGGGCCCGCTCCGGAGAGCGCCAAGGGCGAGGGGATCGAGCTGTGAGCCGCGTCGCCGCCGCCCTCGACGCCGCCCACGATGCCGGGCGCGGTGCCTTCGTCGGCTACCTGCCCCTCGGCTTCCCCGACCTGCAGACCAGCATCGACGCCGCCGTCACCCTCGCCGAGAGCGGGGCCGACGTGCTCGAGCTGGGCCCGCCGTACTCCGACCCCGTGATGGACGGGACCGTGATCCAGGAGGCGACCCAGACGGCGCTGGCCGCCGGGTTCCGCCTGCGGGACACCTTCACCGCGGTCCGCGAGATCACTGCGCGCGTCGACATCCCGGTGCTCGTGATGACCTACTGGAACCCCGTGATGCAGTACGGCGTCGACCGCTACGCCGACGACCTCCTGGCCGCGGGGGGAGCGGGACTCATCACGCCCGACATCACCCCCGACGCGGCCGCCGAGTGGATCGCCGCGTCCGAGCGCACCGGCCTGGATCGCGTGTTCCTCGCCGCCCCCACCTCCACCGACGAGCGGCTCGCGCTCATCGTGCGCCATTCCACCGGCTTCGTCTACACCGTCTCCACGATGGGCATCACGGGGGAGCGGGCGGAGCTGGATGCCGCGGCGCGCACCCTGGTGTCGCGGCTGCGATCGCACGGGGCCGCGCACGCGTGCGTGGGCATCGGGATCTCCACGGCCGATCAGGTCCGCGGCGTGCTGGAGTACGCGGACGGCGCGATCGTCGGCACCGCGCTGGTGCGCGCCCTGCGCGACGGCGGCGTGGCGGGCCTGGCCGCCGAAGCCCGGGCGCTCACCGCCGGCACGGCACGGTAACGGGAAAAGGAAGGACGCGGGCGAAGTAGACTGCCCTTCGTGCTTTCACCCGCCTCCGTCCTCGCCAGCATCCCGAGCCCGGGAATCAGCTCGTTCGCGGTCGGTCCTCTGACGATCCACTTCTACGCCCTGTGCATCCTCGCGGGCATCGTCGTGGCCACGCTCATGACCAACCACCGCCTGACCAAGCGCGGCGCCGAGCCGTGGGTGGTGGTCGACATCGCCCTGCTCGCGGTGCCGCTGGCGATCATCGCGGCGCGCATCTTCCACGTGGTCACCCACCCGGGCTTCTACTTCGGCGACGGCAAGGACCTCTGGGCCATCTTCCGCATCTGGGAGGGCGGCATCGCCATCTACGGCGCCCTCATCGGCGGTGCGGTCGGCGCCTGGCTCGGGTGCCGCTGGACCGGCATCCGCTTCTGGAGCTTCGCCGACGCCCTGGCGCCCGGGCTCCTGCTCGCCCAGGCGCTCGGCCGCTTCGGCAACTGGTTCAACCAGGAGCTGTTCGGACTTCCCACCGACCTCCCGTGGGGCCTGGAGATCGACTACCCGAATCCGGCGTGGCCGGCGGGTCTGCCCGAGGGCACCCTGTTCCACCCCACCTTCCTCTACGAGGTGATCTGGAACCTGCTCGGCGTGCTCGTCCTGCTGTGGGCCGGCAAGCGCTTCCGCCTGCAGTGGGGACGCCTGTTCGCGCTCTACCTGATCTGGTACTCGGCCGGCCGCATCGTGTGGGAGTCGATCCGCATCGATCCGAGCGAGGTCTTCCTGGGGCTGCGCACCAACGTGTGGGCCGCGATCCTCGGCGTGGTCGTCGGGCTCGTGATCTTCGCCGTGCAGACACGACGTCATCCGGGCTTCGAGCCGTCGCCCTACGTGGCGGGCCGCGAATGGTCGGCCGATGGGGCTGTACAATCGCAGGACACCGATGACTTCGTGGACGTGAGCGCACCCCCCGCGTCCGAAGCTCTCGAGGGCACAGCCACAAGCTCCGTCACCCCGAAATAGCACTCCCGAGCGCATCGACGATGCGCCATCAGCAGCACAGGGCCGACGTCGTCCCAGTTGAGCATCAAGTGAGGACGGTCAGGGATGCCATCGAGCCCGCGTCATGAAGACACCACGACCCGCGCCATGAGCGGATTCCCGGCGAAGCAGGGCATGTACAACCCTGCCTTCGAGAAGGACGCCTGCGGCCTGGCCATGGTGGCGACCCTGCGCGGCGAGGCCGGCCACGACATCGTCGAGCTCGCCCTCACGGCGCTGCGCAACCTCGAGCACCGGGGCGCGATCGGCTCCGACGCGGGCACCGGCGACGGCGCGGGCATCCTCACGCAGATGCCCGACGACTTCCTCCGCGCCGTGGTCGGGTTCGACCTCCCGCCCGTCGGAGAGTACGCGGCCGGGATGGCCTTCCTCCCTCGCGAGGAGGAGGAGCGCACGGCGCTCAAGTCGCGGATCGACGAGCTCGCGGCGAGCGAGGGCCTCGTCGTCCTCGGCTGGCGCGAGGTGCCCACGGCCGACGACAACCTGGGAAAGCTCGCCTTCGACGCCCGACCCGCGTTCGAGCAGCTCTTCGTCTCGCGGCCCGCCGTGGGCGACGCGGCGGCACTGTCGGGCATCGCGCTCGACCGTCGCGCCTACCGGCTGCGCAAGCGTGCGCAGCACGAGCTGGGCGCCTACTTCGTCTCGCTGTCCAGCCGCACGCTCGGCTACAAGGGCATGGTCACGACCCTCCAGCTCGAGCCGTTCTACCCCGACCTCCAGGACGAGCGCTTCCGGAGCGAGCTGGCCGTCGTGCACTCGCGCTACTCGACGAACACCTTCCCGTCGTGGCCGCTGGCCCAGCCGCTGCGGATGCTCGCCCACAACGGCGAGATCAACACGGTCGGGGCGAACCGCAACTGGATGCGTGCGCGCCAGTCCCAGCTGGAGTCCCAGCTGCTCGGCGACATCCGCCCGCTCCTGCCGATCTGCACCGACGGCGCCAGCGACTCGGCCTCGTTCGACGAGGTCCTCGAGCTGCTGACCCTCACCGGCCGCAGCCTGCCGCACGCCATCATGATGATGGTTCCCGAGGCCTACGAGAAGCAGGCCGACATCGACCCGACGCTGCGCGCCTTCTACGAGTACCACTCGATGCAGATGGAGCCCTGGGACGGCCCGGCCGCGCTGATCTTCACCGACGGCACGCTGGTCGGCGCGACCCTCGACCGCAACGGCCTGCGCCCCGGACGCTGGACCGAGACCACCGACGGCCTGGTCGTCATCGGCAGCGAGACCGGCGTGCTCGACTTCGAGCCCGAGCGGATCAAGCGCCGCGGCCGCCTGCGTCCTGGCCGCATGTTCGTCGTCGACACCGCGGAGCGGCGGATCATCGAGGACGAGGAGGTCAAGCAGCAGCTGGCCCACCTCGAGCCGTGGCAGGAATGGCTCGACGCCGGTCGCGTGCGCCTCAAGGACCTGCCCGAGCGCGAGCACATCGTCCACCCGATCGCCTCGATCACCCGCCGCCAGCGGACCTTCGGGTACACCGAGGAGGAGGTGCGGATCCTTCTCACGCCCATGGGACAGACCGGTGCCGAGCCCCTCGGCGCAATGGGCTCCGACGCGCCGATCGCGGTGCTCAGCAAGCGCCCGCGCCTGCTGTTCGACTACTTCACGCAGCAGTTCGCGCAGGTCACCAACCCGCCGCTGGACTCCATCCGCGAAGAGGTCGTGACCTCGCTCTCGCTGGGTCTCGGTCCCGAGCGGAACCTGCTGGACTGGGGTCCGGAGCACACGCGCACCGTCACCCTCGACTTCCCCGTCATCGACAACGACGAGCTGGCGAAGCTGCAGAACATCGACAAGGCGCTGCCCGGACGCCGCTCGGCGACGATCCGCGGGCTGTATCACCTCGAGCACGGTCCCGACGCCCTCGAGGCGCGCCTGGCGGCGATGTGCGACGAGGTCGACGCGGCGATCGCCGGCGGTGCCGAGTTCATCATCCTCAGCGACCGCGACTCCAACAAGGACCTCGTGCCGATCCCGTCGCTGCTGGCGCTGTCGGCGGTGCATCACCACCTCATCCGCCGCGAGAACCGCATGAAGGTCGGTCTGGTCGTGGAGGCCGGCGACGTGCGCGAGGTGCACCACGTCGCGACCCTCATCGGCTACGGAGCCTCCGCCGTCAACCCGTACCTGGCGATGGAGACCGTCGAGTACCTCGTGCGCGCGGGCTACATCTCCGGCGTCACCCCCGAGAAGGCCGTCAAGAACCTGATCTACGCGCTCGGCAAGGGCGTGCTGAAGATCATGTCGAAGATGGGCATCTCCACGGTGTCCTCGTACGCCGGCGCCCAGGTGTTCGAGGCCGTCGGCCTGTCGCAGGAGTTCGTCGACCGCTACTTCACCGGCACCGAGACCAAGCTCGGCGGCATCGGGATCGCGGAGATCGCGGCCGAGAACCAGGCGCGTCATGACTACGCCTACCCCGAGGACGGTGCCGCGCGCGCTCACGAGCGCCTGTGGACCGGCGGCGAGTACCAGTGGCGTCGCGACGGTGCGCCGCACCTGTTCAACCCCGACACCGTCTTCCGCCTCCAGCACTCCACGCGCACGCGTCGCTACGACGTCTTCCGCCAGTACACCAAGCTGGTCGACGACCAGGCTGCCGAGCTGAAGACCCTGCGCGGTCTGTTCCGCCTCAAGTCCGGTCAGCGTCCCGCCGTGCCGATCGACGAGGTCGAGCCGGTCTCGTCTATCGTCAAGCGGTTCTCGACGGGCGCGATGAGCTACGGCTCCATCTCGAAGGA
Source organism: Microbacterium sp. T2.11-28 (assembly GCF_950097975.1). Taxonomy (GTDB): domain Bacteria; phylum Actinomycetota; class Actinomycetes; order Actinomycetales; family Microbacteriaceae; genus Microbacterium. The sequence goes on along the minus strand of NZ_CATNHF010000001.1, from coordinate 48,872 downwards.
GGCCCACGAGACGCTCGCCATCGCGATGAACAGCATCGGGGCGAAGTCGAACACCGGCGAGGGCGGCGAGGACATCGACCGGCTGCTCGACCCCGAGCGTCGCAGCGCGATCAAGCAGGTGGCATCGGGGCGCTTCGGCGTCACGAGCATGTACCTGACCCACGCCGAGGACATCCAGATCAAGCTCGCCCAGGGCGCCAAGCCCGGCGAGGGCGGTCAGCTGCCCCCGGGCAAGGTGTATCCGTGGATCGCGCGCACCCGCGGCGGGACCCCCGGCGTCGGCCTCATCTCGCCGCCGCCGCACCACGACATCTACTCGATCGAGGACCTCAAGCAGCTGATCTTCGACCTCAAGCGCGCCAACCCGGCGGCCCGCGTGCACGTCAAGCTGGTGAGCCAGTCGGGCATCGGCGCGGTCGCGGCGGGGACGGCCAAGGCCCTGGCCGACGTCATCCTCGTGTCCGGACACGACGGCGGCACCGGTGCGAGCCCGCTGAACTCCCTCAAGCACGCGGGCACGCCGTGGGAGCTCGGCCTGGCCGAGACGCAGCAGACGCTCATGCTCAATGACATGCGCGACCGCGTGGTCGTGCAGGCCGACGGGCAGCTCAAGACCGGTCGCGACGTCATCATCGCCGCCCTGCTGGGCGCCGAGGAGTTCGGCTTCGCGACGACGGCGCTCGTGGTGGAGGGCTGCATCATGATGCGCGTCTGCCACCTCGACACCTGTCCCGTCGGCGTGGCGACGCAGAACCCGGTGCTGCGCAGCCGCTTCTCGGGCAAGCCCGAATTCGTCGTGAACTTCATGGAGTTCATCGCCGAGGAGGTGCGCGAGTACCTCGCGGAGCTGGGCTTCCGGAGCCTCGACGAGGCCATCGGCCGCAACGACCTGCTCGACGTCAACGGCGCGGTGGACCACTGGAAGGCCAACGGCCTGGACCTGACGCCGATCCTGCACGGACCCGCCTTCTCGGAGAGCACCCCGCGCCGCGCCATGCGCACGCAGGACCACGAGCTCGACAAGCACTTCGACGTCGCGCTCATCGAGCGCGCCCAGGACGTGATCGCCCACGGCGGGCACGTCTCGATCGATCTCCCGATCCGCAACACGGAACGCGCCGTCGGCACCATGCTCGGCAACCGCGTGACGCTCGCCCACGGCGCGAACGGCCTGCCGTCGGGCTCCATCGAGGTCAACCTCACGGGTTCGGCGGGTCAGTCCTTCGGCGCCTTCCTCCCCGCGGGCATCACGCTGCGCCTCGAGGGAGACTCGAACGACTACGTCGGCAAGGGCCTCTCGGGCGGCCAGGTCGTCGTGCGGCCGCCCCGCAACGCCGTGTTCGACGCGTCGCAGAACGTCATCGCCGGCAACGTCATCGGCTATGGCGCCACGCAGGGCACCATGTTCCTCCGCGGCGTCGTGGGGGAGCGGTTCCTGGTGCGCAACTCCGGCGCGACCGCCGTCGTCGAGGGTGTCGGCGACCACGCCCTCGAGTACATGACCGGCGGCCTCGCCGTCATCCTCGGCGCGACCGGGCGCAACCTCGGCGCGGGGATGTCGGGCGGCACCGCCTACGTCTACCGGCTCGACCGGTCGCTCGTGAACCGCGAAGCCCTCGCCAGCGGCGAGCTGGAGCTTCTGGAGCTCGGCGCCGGCGACGCCGAGATGCTCCGCGACCTGCTCGAGCAGCACGTCGCCGAGACGGGCTCGACCCTGGCGTCGGCCCTCCTGGACGACTTCGAGGCCGAGGCCGCGAACTTCGTCCGCGTCCTGCCGCGCGACTACGCCGCGGTGCTGCAGACCCGCCAGGAGGCGGCCGCCGAGGGGCTGGACCCCGACGGCGACGTCGTCTGGACCCGCATCCTGGAGGTGACCGGTGGCTGACCCCAAGGGATTCCTGAAGAACACCGAGCGCGAGCTCCCGCCGCGCCGGCCCGTTCCCGTCCGCATCATGGACTGGAAGGAGGTCTACGAGCCGGGCGACTCCGCCGTCCTGCGCCGTCAGGCCGGCCGGTGCATGGACTGCGGCGTGCCGTTCTGCCACCAGGGCTGCCCGCTGGGCAACCTCATCCCGGAGTGGAACGACCTCATGTGGCGCGGCGAGGGCCGCGCGGCCATCGAACGGCTCCACGCGACCAACAACTTCCCGGAGTTCACCGGGCGGCTGTGCCCGGCGCCGTGTGAGAGCTCGTGCGTGCTCGGCATCAACCAGCCCGCCGTCACGATCAAGCAGATCGAGGTCAGCACGATCGACGAGGCGTTCGCCAACGGATGGGTGGAGGCGGAGCCTCCGGGCCGGCTGACCGGCAAGACCGTCGCCGTTGTCGGCTCCGGTCCTGCGGGGCTCGCCGCCGCCCAGCAGCTCACCCGCGCCGGACACACCGTCGCCGTCTACGAGCGCGACGACCGCATCGGCGGGCTGCTGCGCTACGGCATCCCGGACTTCAAGATGGAGAAGCGCCACCTCGAGTCGCGCCTGCGCCAGATGCAGGACGAGGGCACGCGCTTCCGGGCGGGCGTGGAGATCGGGCGCGACATCTCGTGGGCCGACCTCCGGGCGCGCTACGACGCGGTGGTCATCGCGACGGGATCGACGCTTCCGCGCGACCTGTCGATCCCCGGCCGCGACCTCGCCGGGGTGCACTTCGCCATGGAGTACCTCGTGGAGTCCAACAAGGCGGTGGCCGGCGACCAGGTGCCCCACCAGATCCACGCCGAGGGCAAGCACGTGATCGTGATCGGCGGCGGCGACACCGGCGCCGACTGCATCGGCACCGCTCATCGGCAGGGGGCGCTCAGCGTCACCAACCTGGCGATCGGCAAGCAGCCGCCCGCCGCCCGCCCCGACCACCAGCCGTGGCCCATGATGCCGACGGTGTTCGAGGTCTCCTCGGCGCACGAGGAGGGCGGTGAGCGGGCCTACCTCGCGTCGACCGTCGAGTTCCTCGCGAACGAGGCCGGCGAGGTGCGCGCGCTGCGCCTGGCCGAGACGGAGTACACCGCCGACGGACGCCGCGTGCCCAAGAGCGGCACCGAGCGCGAGATCCCCGCGGACCTCGTGCTCATCGCCATGGGTTTCACCGGCCCGGAGCGCAGCGCCATCGAGGACCAGCTGGGTACCGTGTTCACGGGCCGCGGCAACGTCGAGCGCGGCGACGACTACCAGTCGACCACCCCGGGCGTCTTCGTCGCGGGTGACGCGGGCCGCGGGCAGTCGCTCATCGTGTGGGCGATCGCCGAGGGCCGCGCCGCCGCCGCGGCGGTGGACGAGTACCTCATGGGCCGGACGACCCTGCCGTCGCCGGTGCGACCCACCGACGTCGCCATCGGCCTTCAGCCCGCGTAGGCTGGAATCATCCCCGAAAACCGAACACAGACCGGAGAATCAGTCAGTGAGACGCGCGAAGATCGTCGCAACCCTGGGTCCCGCCACCGAGTCGTACGAGATGATCCGCGCGATCATCGACGCCGGTGTCGATGTGACCCGCATGAACCTCAGCCACGGATCGTACGCGGAGCACGAGGTCCGTTTCGCCAACGTCCGCAAGGCCGCTGACGACTCGGGTCGCCCCGTCGCCATCCTCGTCGACCTGCAGGGACCCAAGATCCGCCTCGGCAAGTTCACCGACGGCCCGCACGACCTCGCCGTCGGCGACACCTTCAAGATCACGGCCGAGGACGTGCCCGGCACCAAGGAGCTCGTCTCGACGACCTTCAAGGGCCTCCCCGGCGACGTGAAGCCCGGCGACTTCCTCCTGATCGACGACGGCAAGGTGCGCGTCCAGGTCGAGAGCGTCGACGGCCCCGTCGTCACCACGAAGGTGATCGTGGCCGGTCCCGTCTCCAACAACAAGGGCATCAACCTCCCCGGCGTCGCCGTGAGCGTGCCCGCGCTGTCGGAGAAGGACGAGTCCGATCTGCGCTGGGGCCTCCAGGCCGGTGCCGACATCATCGCGCTGTCGTTCGTGCGCAACGCCGCCGACGTCACGCGCGTGCACGAGATCATGGCGGAGGAGGGCCGCAAGGTCCCCGTCATCGCCAAGATCGAGAAGCCGCAGGCCGTCGACAACCTCGAGGAGATCATCGACGCCTTCGACGGCATCATGGTCGCCCGCGGCGACCTCGGCGTGGAGCTGCCCCTGGAGGCCGTCCCGATCGTGCAGAAGCGCGCGGTCGAGCTCTGCCGCCGCATGGCGAAGCCGGTCATCGTGGCGACGCAGATGCTGGAGTCCATGGTCGAGAACCCCGTGCCCACGCGCGCGGAGACGAGCGACGTCGCCAACGCCGTCCTCGACGGCGCGGACGCCGTCATGCTCTCGGGCGAGACGAGCGTCGGCAAGTACCCGGTCGTCGTCGTGGAGACCATGGCGCGCATCGTGGAGTCCACCGAGGAGCACGGCCTGGAGCGGATCCGGCCGTTCACGGCCAAGCCGCGCACCCAGGGCGGCATCATCACGCTGGCCGCCAACGAGGTCGCGGAGTTCGTCGAGGCGAAGTACATCTGCATCTTCACCGAGTCCGGCGACACCGCGCGCCGCATGTCGCGCCTGCGTCCCGCGATCCCGATGATGGCGTTCGCCGTCGACCCCGCGATCCGCCGTCGCATGGCCCTCACGTGGGGCGTGCGCTCGACCCTGGTCGAGCACGTCGCCCACACCGACCTCATGTTCCTCCAGGTCGACGAGTTCTTCCTCGAGAACAAGCTCGCCGCCGAGGGCGACAAGGTCGTCGTGATCTCCGGCTCGCCTCCCGGGATCATCGGCTCGACCAACGACATCCGGGTGCACCGGATCGGCGACGCCGTCCACGGCAAGGCGCCGATCTACCAGTCCGAGAAGTAGGTCGACCAACGACGGGGAGCGGATGCCACGGCATCCGCTCCCCGTCGTTTCGCGTCTCGTCAGTCGGCGCTCACGCGCGGGACCGCGACCTGGACGGACTCGACCGAGGGGAGCAGCCACCGCTGCAGGCGCATCCCCGCCACCAGCGCGGCGAACCCCGCGGCGCCGACGCCGAGCACCGGAGCCCAGGCGCCGATCGCCAGACCGGTGCCGGCGGCCAGGAGGGCCACCGACCAGGTCGCGAACGGTGCGAAGGCGGGTCGCCCGAGCGCCATCGCCGCGCACGCGAGCACCGCGCTCACCAGGCCGACGACGACGCCGACGACCATGACCGACTCCGTGAGATGCGTGAAGAACCGCACCACCTCCCGCCCGGGGATCATCGGCTCTCCGCCGATCCCGCGTCGATCGGATCCGTCGTCTCGTGCACTGCGCCTCCTGGTTCCCCTGAGGAGACGTCGCAACCGGCCTCGTATGACGCGGTGGTGCGCATCCAGTGCCGGTGGTGGGAGTCGAACCCACACGCCCTTGCGGGCAACCGAGTTTGAGTCGGTCGCGTCTGCCATTCCGCCACACCGGCGCACGTCGAAACGACGATACCGCAGAAGCATCGCCGCTCCTGGCTCTAGGATGGACAGGTGACAGAGCAGGAACTGAGCGCAGCCGCCACGGCACCCGCCCCCCGACGCGTCGTCGTCGCCGAGGACGAGTCGCTGATCCGCCTCGACATCGTCGAGATCCTCCGCGACAACGGGTTCGACGTGGTCGGCGAAGCCGGCGACGGCGAGACGGCGGTCCAGCTGGCCACCGAGCTGCGCCCCGACCTGGTCATCATGGACGTGAAGATGCCCGTCCTCGACGGCATCAGCGCGGCCGAGAAGCTCGGCAAGGCCCACATCGCCCCGGTCGTCCTGCTGACGGCGTTCAGCCAGAAGGAGCTGGTCGAGCGCGCGAGCGAGGCCGGCGCCCTGGCGTACGTGGTGAAGCCCTTCACGCCGAACGACCTGCTGCCGGCGATCGAGATCGCCCTGGCCCGCTACGAGCAGATCATCACCCTCGAGGCCGAGGTCGCCGACATGGTCGAGCGCTTCGAGACCCGCAAGCTCGTCGATCGCGCGAAGGGCCTCCTCAACGAGAAGATGGGCCTGAGCGAGCCCGAGGCCTTCCGCTGGATCCAGAAGGCGTCCATGGATCGCCGCCTGACGATGCAGGACGTCGCCAAGGCGATCATCGAGCAGCTCTCGCCGAAGAAGGGCTGACCCCCGCCGCGGTCCGCACCGTCCGTTCAGCGCGATGCGTCGAGGTCGCGGATCATGTTCGTGATGCGGATGGTCGAGCAGCGCCGACCCTGATTGTCCGAGACGACGATCTCGTGCACGGTGATGCTCCGGCCGAGATGCACGGGCGTGCACACCCCGGTCACCACGCCCGACGTCGCCGAACGCGTGTGGGTGGCGTTGATGTCCACGCCGACGGCGAGCCTGCCCGGGCCCGCGTGGAGGTTGGCGGCCATCGACCCGAGCGACTCGCCGAGCACGACGTATGCGCCGCCGTGCATGAGTCCGACCGGCTGCGTGTTGCCCTCGACCGGCATGGTCGCGACGCAGCGGTCGATCGAGAACTCGACGAACTGCATGCCCATCTTCTCGGCGAGGGCGCCCATGCCGCGGCGGGTGGCCCAGTCGAGTCCGTCGGAGACGGCGGGGGAGGAGTCGGTGGTCATCTCTCACCTTCGCAGGGGACCGTTCGGGGTGTCCCCACCCGCGTCTAGGCTTGCAGGGTGACGGACTCCGGAAAGCCTACCCTCCTCGTCGTCGACGGCCACTCGCTGGCCTACCGAGCGTTCTTCGCGCTGCCGGTCGACAACTTCTCGACCAAGGACGGCCAGCACACCAACGGGATCTACGGCTTCCTGTCGATGTTCGTCAACCTCGTCAAGGCGGAGAAGCCCACCCATCTCGCCGTCGCGTTCGACACGTCGCGGCACTCGTTCCGCACCGAGCAGTACACCGAGTACAAGGCGAACCGCTCCGAGTCCCCGGCGGAGTTCAAGGGACAGATCCCTCTGCTGCAGGAGTGCCTGGCCGCGATGAACGTCACGGTGCTCACCCACGAGGGCATCGAGGCCGACGACATCCTCGCGACCCTCGCCACGGAGGGAGCCGCGCAGGGCTACGACGTGCTCGTCTGCTCCGGCGATCGCGACACGATCCAGCTGGTCACCGACGACGTCACACTGCTGTATCCGAGCGTCCAGGGCGTCTCGCAGCTCAAGCGGTACACGCCCGAGGCCGTGGTCGAGAAGTACGGCCTGCCGCCCGCGAACTACCCCGACATCGCCGCCCTGGTGGGCGAGACCAGCGACAACCTGCCCGGCGTGCCGAAGGTGGGGGAGAAGACCGCCGTGAAGTGGCTGTCCCAGTTCGGCTCGCTCGACGCGCTGCTGGAGCGGGCGGACGAGATCAAGGGAGTGGTCGGCGGCAACCTGCGCGACCACCTCGACGACGTGCGCCGCAACCGCTCGCTCAACACCCTCCTGCGCGACGTCGACCTGGGCGTCGGACCGGCCGATCTCGCGGTCCGGCCGATCGACGCGGAGCAGGTGCGCGACATCTTCGCGCGCCTGGAGTTCCGCACGCTCCTGCCGCGCGTCTTCGAGGCGATGGGCGACGCGTCCGAGCCGACGCACGAGGCGCCCGCCGTGGCGGCTCCCGTGCCGCCCGACACCGACGCCGCGGGCCTGACCGCGTGGCTCGGCGAGCAGGCAGCGGACCGGACGATCGGGCTCACGGTCGCGCTCTCGGGCGGCCTCCCGCAGCGGATCGGTCTCGCGACCCTCGACGGAGCGGTCGAGGCCGACTGGAGCGACGGCGTCGCCGATGCACTGCGCCCCTGGCTCGAGAGCGACGCACCGAAGGTCGTCTCCGACGCCAAGGCGCAGGTGAAGGCGCTGCGCCGCGTCGGCGTGCGTCTGGGCGGCCTCGCCGTCGATCCGGTGCTGGCCGGCTGGCTCCTGCGCCCGAGCTTCCCCGACAAGAACCTGGCCGACCTCGTCGGGCGCTATCTCGACGAGAAGCTCCCCGAGGCCGATCCGACGCAGCTCGTCCCCGAGACCGAGGGCGCGACGCCCGGGCAGCTCTCGTGGTACGTGCTGCGGGTCGCCGAGGCCGTGATGGCGGAGATGCCGGACAGCGTGCAGAAGGTGCTCGCCGAGATCGAGCTTCCGACCCTCGACGCCCTGGCCGACATGGAGCTGGCGGGCGTGGCCGTCTCGCACGAACAGCTGGCAGGATTCTCCGCCGACCTCGGCGCCCGGGCCGACAGCGTCGCGCAGCTGGCGTACGCGGAGATCGACCGCGAGGTGAACCTCGGTTCCCCCAAGCAGCTGCAGGAGGTGCTGTTCGAGCAGCTGCAGCTCCCGAAGACGCGGAAGACGAAGACGGGCTACTCGACCGACGCCGCCGTCCTCGCCGACCTGCAGGAGTCCCACCCGCACCCGTTCCTCGACCTCCTCCTGCAGCACCGCGAGGCGACCAAGCTCCGGCAGATCATCGAGTCCCTCGACGCCGCGATCGGCGCGGACGGACGCATCCACACCACCTACGTGCAGACCGGGAGCCAGACCGGCCGGCTCTCCTCGACCGACCCGAACCTGCAGAACATCCCCATCCGCACCGAGGAGTCCCGCCGCATCCGCGCGGCGTTCCAGGTGGGCGCCGACTACGACACGCTGCTCACGGCGGACTACTCGCAGATCGAGATGCGCATCATGGCGCACCTCTCGGGAGATCCGGGTCTGATCGAGGCCTTCAACTCCGGCGAGGATCTGCACCGCTTCGTGGGCGCCCGCGTCTTCGGCGTCGACCCGTCCGAGGTCACGCCGGCGATGCGCACCAAGGTCAAGGCGATGTCGTACGGGCTCGTGTACGGCCTGAGCGCGTTCGGCCTGTCCAAGCAGCTGCGCATCGATCAGTCCGAGGCGAAGCAGCTGATGACCGAGTACTTCGCGCGGTTCGGGGCCGTGCGCGACTACCTGCGGTCCTCGGTCGCCCAGGCACGCATCGACGGGTACACCGAGACGATCTTCGGCCGCCGCCGGCCCTTCCCCGACCTCTACAGTCCCAACCGCGTGCTGCGCGAGAACGCCGAGCGCGCCGCGCTGAACGCGCCGATCCAGGGCAGCGCGGCGGACATCATGAAGATCGCGCTCTTCCGGATCCACGATCAGTTCGTGACCGAAGGCCTCGCGTCGCGGGTGCTCCTTCAGATCCACGACGAGCTCGTCGTGGAGGTCGCCGCAGGGGAGTGGGATGCGGTGGAGGAGATCGTCCGCACGCGCATGGGCGACGCCGCAGACCTCTCGGTACCGCTGGACGTGCAGATCGGACGCGGCGGCGATTGGGACACGGCGGGCCACTGAGTTCCTGTCGTCACCGGGCTAGGCTCGGAGGATGACTGACGCACAGCGCGCTTCAGAAGAGCGCACCCCCACCCCGATCGACGCGATCGCCGACGCCTGGGTCGACACCGCCGCCGAGCTCTCGCCCGGCCTCGCGACCTACATCGGCCGGTTCGAGTACAACGACCGGCTGGACGACCTGTCTCCCGCCGGAGCGGAGCGCGGCTACGAGGCCGCGCGGGCGACGCTGGCCGCTCTGCAGTCCGCCGAGCCGGTGGACCAGGTCGACGTCGTCACCAAGGCCGACCTGGCCGGCGACCTGCAGCTCATGATCGACCTCCACGAGGCGAAGGCGCATCTGCGCGACGTGAACGTGATCGCCTCGCCGGCGCAGGAGATCCGGAGCACGTTCGACCTCATGCCCACCGACACCGTCGAGGACTGGTCGGTCGTCTCGGCCCGACTGGGCGCCGTGCCCGCCGCGATCCACGGCTACATCGAGACCCTTCGCGCCGGGATCGCCGAGGGCGTCGTCCCCGCGCGTCGCCAGGTGACCGAGGTCGTCACGCAGATCGCCCGCTACACCGCCGACAACGGCTTCTTCGCGACCTTCGCCGGCGAAGCCGCGCCCGCCGAGGGCAACCTCCCGGCGTCGCTGGCGCGCGACCTCACCGACAACGCCAACGCGGCGCGCGTCTCGTACGACGAGCTCGCGTCGTTCCTCGCGACCGAGCTCGCCCCCGAGGCGTCCGAGAAGGACGCGGTCGGCCGCGAGCTGTACGCCCTCCACTCCCGCCGCTTCCTCGGCGCCGTCATCGACCTCGACGAGACCTACGAATGGGGCCTGGAGGAGCTCGCGCGCATGGTCGCCGAGCAGGAGTCGATCGCACGGGAGATCAAGGCCGGCGCCAGTGTCGAGGAGGCCGTCGCCTTCCTCGAGGGCGACGAGTCGCGCAAGCTCCACGGCACCGACGCGCTGCAGAAGTGGATGCAGGAGACGAGCGACCGCGCCGTGGCGGAGCTCGGCAAGACGCACTTCGACATCCCCGAGCCCATCACCCACCTGCAGTGCATGATCGCCCCCACCAACGAGGGCGGCATCTACTACACCGGGCCCACCGACGACTTCTCGCGCCCGGGACGCATGTGGTGGTCCGTGCCCGAGGGTGTGACCTCGTTCGACACCTGGCGCGAGCTGACCACGGTGTACCACGAGGGCGTTCCGGGGCACCACCTGCAGATCGCCCAGGCGGTCTACAACCGCTCGGAGCTCAACTCGTGGCGCCGCCTGCTCGCCGGTTCCAGCGGCCACGCCGAGGGCTGGGCCCTCTACGCCGAGCGCCTCATGGAGCAGCTGGGCTACCTGGACGACCCCGCCGACCGGCTCGGCATGCTCGACGGTCAGCGCATGCGCGCGGCGCGTGTCGTGCTCGACATCGGCGTGCACCTCGAGAAGCCCCGTCCGGACGGGGCGGGGAACTGGGACGCGGACTTCGCGCTGGAGTTCATGCGCCGCAACGTCAACATGTCGGACGAGTTCATCCAGTTCGAGGTCAATCGCTACCTGGGCTGGCCGGGACAGGCGCCGTCGTACAAGGTCGGGCAGCGCATCTGGGAGCAGATCCGCGACGACGTCGCCGAGCGCGAGGGCGACGCGTTCGACATCAAGCGCTTCCACATGCGGGCGCTGCGCCTGGGCGGTGTGGGCCTGGACACGCTCCGGATGGCGCTCGCCCAGGCGTGAGAACACAGGGCTGACGAGCCGAAGGGCCCTCGGGCTCACCGTGTCAGACCGCAACGGCGCCGGATCCGCGGGAATGCTCGCGGATCCGGCGTCGTTCCATTCACCGGCATACAGATCACGGCAGAAGGACGACAGCGATGAGCACGGTGCATCTCGGACTCGACACATTCGGCGACGTCACACACGGTGAGGACGGCGAGCGCGTGTCCGACGCGCAGGCGATCCGCGACACCGTCGACCAGGCGGTCCTCGCGGATCAGGTGGGACTGCACTTCTTCGGCGTGGGGGAGCACCACCGGCACGAGTTCGCGGTGTCCAGCCCGGAGATCGTCCTCGCCGCCGCTGCGGCCCGCACGAGCGACATCCGTCTGGGCACGGCGGTGACCGTCCTGTCCAGCGACGACCCCGTGCGCGTCTACGAGCGGTTCGCGACCCTTGACGCCGTCTCCCGCGGCCGCGCCGAGGTGATCCTGGGACGGGGCTCCTTCATCGAGTCGTTCCCGCTGTTCGGCTACGACCTGAAGGACTACGAGGTCCTGTTCGAGGAGAAGCTGGAGCTGTTCGCCGAGCTCATGGCAGAGAAGCCGGTCACCTGGCAGGGCACCACCCGCGCCCCGCTGCACGAGGCGGACGTCTTCCCCAAGACCGAGGGCGGCCTCACCGCCTGGGTCGGCGTCGGAGGCTCGCCCGAGTCGGTGGTGCGCACGGCACGGTACGGGTACGGCCTCATGCTCGCGATCATCGGCGGCGCCCCCGGCCGGTTCCGTCCTTACGTCGACCTCTTCCACCGCTCGCTGGACTCCTTCGGGCGAGACCGCCTCCCCATCGGGATCCACTCGCCGGGGCACATCGCCGACACCGACGAACAGGCCTGGGAGGAGCTCTACCCCGCGATGGAGGCCAACCGCAACGCCATCGGCGCGGAGCGGGGCTGGCCGCCCTACAGCCGTCTGCAGTTCCAGCACGACGTGGGTCCGGAGGGCTCGGTGTACGCCGGCTCGCCGGAGCGGGTGGCGCAGAAGATCGCCGACACCGTGCGCACGCTCGGCGCCGACCGGTTCGATCTCAAGTACTCCAACGGCACGCTCTCGCACGCGCGCATGATGCACTCGATCGAGCTCTACGGCACGCAGGTGGCGCCGCGCGTGGCCGAACTGCTCGCGGAGTGACCACGGCCGCTCCGGCATCCGTAGCATTCTCGGTATGACCGATTCCGCCGAACCCGGCACTCTCGTCACCCGCGGCACCCCGGCCGACGTCGCCACCCGGCTGGACGGACTGTCCTTCCGACGCGCGCATCTGCGCGTGCTGACGGGGTCCGGGCTCGGCTGGGCGCTGGACGCGATGGACGTGGGGCTCGTCTCCTTCGTCATCACGGCCCTCGTCGTGCAGTGGGATCTCACCGGCACGGAGGCCTCGTGGATCGCCTCGGCGGGCTTCGCCGGCATGGCGGTCGGCGCCAGCGTCGGAGGGCTGCTGGCCGACCGGCTCGGCCGGCGGTCGGTGTTCGCGATCACCCTCTTGGTCTACGGCGTCGCCACGGGGGCGAGCGCCCTCGTCGGCGGGCTCGCGGTGCTGCTCGTCCTGCGATTCCTCGTGGGTCTCGGCCTCGGAGCGGAACTGCCCGTCGCGAGCACCTACGTCAGCGAGTTCGCGCCGACCCGCATGCGCGGCCGGTTGATCGTCCTGCTCGAGGCGTTCTGGGCGGTGGGCTGGACGGCTGCCGCCCTCATCGGCTATTTCGTCATCCCGCTGGGCGACGACGGCTGGCGGTGGGCCTTCGCCATCGGGGCGATCCCGGCCGTGTACGCCCTGGTCGTGCGGTGGGGCCTGCCGGAGTCGGCACGCTGGCTCGCCCGCCAGGGGCGTCACGTGGAGGCGGATGCCGTCGTGTCGCGGTTCGAGGGGACCGGCGCCGCACCGACGCGCACGACCACCGCGTCGGCACCGGCGGCGGCATCGGGGGCGGCATCGGGGGTCGCGCCGACAGCGGCGACCACCCGCGAGCGCCTCGCCGCGCTGTGGGCAGCGGAGTTCCGCCTGCGGACCGCGTGCCTGTGGGTCGTCTGGTTCTGCCTCAACTTCGCCTACTACGGGGCGTTCATCTGGATCCCGACGATCCTGTTCGCCCAGGGCTACGACCTCGTGAAGTCCTTCGGGTTCACGCTGATCATCACGCTCGCCCAGCTGCCCGGATACGCGGTGGCGGCGTGGCTCATCGAGGTGTGGGGGCGCCGCGTCACGCTCTCGGTGTTCCTCGCGGGGTCGGTCGCAGCCGCCGTCCTCTTCGGCACGGCGACGGGGGAGGCGGCGGTCATCGGTGCGGGCATGGCGCTCTCGTTCTTCACGCTCGGCGCGTGGGGCGCGCTGTATGCCGTGACCCCCGAGGTGTATCCCACGTCGCTGCGGGCCACGGGCGCAGGCTGGGCGGCGGGCGTGGGTCGGATCGCCTCGATCGTGGCCCCCTTGAGCGTGCCTCCGCTGCTCGCGCTCGGCGGGGCGCCGCTGCTGTTCGTGGTGTTCGCCGTCTTCTTCGCCGTCGCCGCGGCTGCGGTCTGGGGTCTGCGCGAAGCGCGCGGAGTGGCGCTCGACGACCGCTGACCGACCGCCCTCGACGGGTCCGTATGCTGGAGAGCATGGCATCCGTGCGCTTCGTCGCGATCGGCGACTCGTTCACCGAAGGCGTCGGCGACGAGCTTCCCGACGGCACCGTGCGCGGCTGGGCAGACCTCGTCGCCCAGGGCTGGGCGGCATCGCGCGGCGAGCCGATCTCCTATGCCAACCTGGCGATCCGCGGGAAGCTCGTGTGGCCGATCGTCCGCGAGCAGCTGGAGCGCGCTCTTGCGCTCGGACCCACCCACCTCTCGTTCAACGGCGGCGGCAACGACATGCTGCGACCGCGCACCTCGATCTCCCACATCGCCGACGCCTTCAGTCACGTGCTGCGACGCTGCGACGAGGAGGGCGTGACGCTCATCCTCCTGTCCGGCGCGAACCCGTCGGGCCAGCTTCCCCTCAGCCGCGTGATCCAGCGACGTGGCGATCTGATGTCGGCGGCCGTCGTGCAGCGGCTGAGGGAGCGCGACGATGTCGTCCGCGCCCTCAACTGGCCGGATGCCGAGCTGTCGGACCCCTCGTACTGGTCGGAGGATCGACTGCACATGAACAGCCGTGGCCACCACCGCGTGGCCGCCCGCGTGCTGGACGCCCTCGGCGAGCAGGTGCCCGAGGGATGGTGGTCGCAGCCGCTGCTCCCGGAGGCCGTGCGCCTCGCGCGGGGGGAGTACATGCGCGATCACCTGGGGCCGTGGGTGCGGCGCCGCCTGACCGGGACGTCGTCGGGCGACGGCCGCGACCCCAAATTCGCCGCCTGGTCGGAGGTCGTCCCCGCATAGCGCCTCTCCGGGCGCACGTGCAAGCCCCTGCCGCGACGGGCGGGCGCGCCGCCATGATGGGCTCACACCGACCCGAATGGAGTGTCACATGAGTATCGGAGCAGGCATCGCCCTCTTCGTCATCGGCGCGATTCTCGTCTTCGCCGTGAACGTGGACGTCGAATTCGTCAACCTCGACATGATCGGCTACATACTGATGGGAGCGGGTTTCCTCGTCTTCCTCATCGGAATCGTCCTCATGGTCCGCCGCCGTTCCACCGAGTCCGTGACCCGCACCGTCGACCCCGTCGCCGGCGAGCGCGTCACCCGCACCGAGTCGAGCACGTCGGGAGACCCCGTCGTCTGAATCGATCGTCAGCGGCGGCGCGGCGGGTCCATACCGATATGGATCCGGGTGCGCCGCCGCTCGACGACGATGAACGCCGATCCGATCACCCAGAGCGGCACCTGGGTCAGGAAGGCCAGCCGGAACGCGTCGAGCGTGTAGGTCGCCGGCGTTCCCGCGCCCTGCAGGTCGAGGGCGAGCCCGATCATCAGGATCGCCAGCAGCGCCGCCAGGAACCCCCCGGCGTTGGTGACCCCCGTCGCCGTGCTCAGCCGGTGCGCCGGGTTGTGCGTGCGCGCATGGTCGAACGCGATCATCGACGCGGGACCGCCCATGGCCAGCGCCACGGCGAGCGCGTAGAGCAGCCACAGCGGTGCCGGGCCCGGCCACGCGATCACCGCGACCCAGGCCACGAGCTGCACGCCGATCGAGGGCAGCACGAGCACTCGCGAGCGCAGATGCGGGATGCGCCGTGACAGGTCGCCCATCACAGGCCCCACGACCATCCCGACGACCACATAGGTCGACACGATCGCCGATGCGGCCGGCTTGCTGAGGCCCTCGCCCGCCGTGAGGAACGGCATGCCCCACAGCAGGATGAACGCCGTTCCCGCGAAGGGCGACGTGAAGTGGGACCAGAACGCGAGGCGGGTCCCGGGGTGCGCCCACGCCGCCCGGATCCCCACACCGGTGTCGACCGACGAGGTCACGACGCGGATCGCGCCCGTGTCGGTGTCGACGGACACGTCGGCGCCCAGGTCGGGCGGTCGGTTGCGGATGAGGAGGGCCACCAGCACGGCGAACAGCACGCCCAGCCCCGCGATGCTCCCGAAGGCGATCGTCCACGACGTGGCGTGGAGGAGGGCGGCGAGCGGGATCAGAGCGACGAGCTGGCCGCCCTGACCGACGATGCCGGTCAGCTGCACCATGACCGGCGCGCGCTGCGCGGGGAACCACAGCGCGATGAGCCGCAGAACGCCCGGGAAGACGGCCGCATCGCCGGCGCCCAGCAGCACGCGCGCGAGGATGGCGACGCCGACGCTCGGCGAAAGCGCCATGGTGAGCTGCCCGACGGCCATCAGCACCATGCCGATCGTCATCACCGGCCGGGCGCCGTACTTGTCCAGGAGCACTCCGACGGGGATCTGCATGCCGCCGTACATCGCCAGCTGGACCACGGCGAACAGGGAGAGCGTGGCGGCGTCGGCCTGGAACCGCTCGGCCGCGTCGACGCCGACCGCCGCCAGCGACGTGCGGTTGGTGATGGCGAGGACGTACGCGGCGACGCCGACCGTCCAGATGATCCAGGCCCGCGCCCCCGCCCGGGCCCCCGAGCCGGCTGCGGAGGGGGAGGCGGCGGTCACGTGATCCACGTTAGCGAGCGCTAGAGTTCCCCGGTGACCGACATCGAGATGGCCCCGCTCCCGGCGGGTCGCGTCGAGCTCCACGACGCCCGTCGTCGGCTGCGGCGTACGGTGGAGCTCGAGCCGTTCGAGATCGGGGTGTTCGCCGTCACGCAGGAGCAGCTCGCGGAGCTCCTGGGGGAGACGGCGGTCCACCCGCGCCGCCCCGCGACCGATGTCTCGTGGCTGCGCGCCGTGAGGCTGTGCAACGCGGCGTCCGAATGGGAGGGCCTGGACCCCGCCTACACGTTCGACGGCGAGGAGGTCGCCTGGCATGTCGACGCCGACGGCTTCCGGCTGCCGACCGAGGCGGAGTGGGAGTTCGCGTGCCGCGCCGGATCCACCGGGCCGCACTACGGGCCGCTCGCCGAGATCGCCTGGACGAGCGCCGACGGGGTGAGCTCCCCGCAGGAGGTGGGCGGGAAGCTTCCCAACCTCCACGGCCTGTTCGACACGCTCGGGAACGTGTGGGAGTGGTGCTGGGATCTCCTCGATCCCGCGCGCTACGGCGAGTACCGCGTGTTCCGGGGCGGCGGGTTCGCCGATGACGCATGGAGTGTGCGCGCGGGGACCAGGCGCGGCGGAGCGCCGCGCATGCAGCACGACGATGTGGGTGTCCGGCTCGCCCGCGGGCCTGTCGGCCGCCCCGGCGCGGCGCAGGGGTGGTCTGCGGAAGCCGACCGCGAGCGCGGCGATCCCGCGGGTCCCCTTCCGTCGGGGTGGACGCCGCTGCGGTGAGGTCGGGGACGTCGTCATCGGCGATGTCGATTTCGCCGTTCGCCGTTCGACGTCATAGTGGGAGGGTGCAGACAGCGCCCCCGACGAAGGAGACGAACAGATGAAGCACATGCTGATCATGCGGACCACCGCCGAGGCCCTCGAGGCGTCGAAGGAGATGGACTTCGAGGCGGTGATCAACGCGATGGGCGCCTACAACGAGTCGCTCATCAAGGCCGGTGTGCTGGCGGGGGGCGACGGTCTCGCGCCGGAGGCCGGCTATCTCGTGACGTTCTCCGCCGACGAGCCGCCGCTGGTCACCGACGGCCCCTACGGCGAGGTGCACGAGCTGTTCAACGGCTTCTGGATCCTCGAGACGGCGACCGCGGAGGAGGCCGTCGAGTGGGCCAAGCGCTGCCCGCTCGGCCCGGGGAACACCCTCGAGGTGCGCCGCATCACGGATGAGTCCGACTTCGCGGACTTCGCCGACAACGAGTACGTCCAGAAGGAGGCCGGCTGGCGCGAACAGCTCGGCACGGTCTGATGTCGCTCGACGCCCACCGCGCGATCGAGGCCGTCTGGCGGATCGAGGGCCCCCGCATCGTCGCGTCACTCGCGAAGATGACGGGGGATCTCGGCCAGGCGGAGGACGTCGCGCAGGAGGCGCTGGCAGAGGCCCTCGTGTCGTGGCCGGCGCACGGGATCCCCGCGAACACCGGGGCCTGGCTCACGGCGACCGCGAAGCGACGGGCGATCGACGCGTGGCGGCGTCGCGAACGACTCGACGAACGCCACCGCCTCCTCGCGCACGACCTGAGCGAAGCGGGGGAGGACGCGTGGGAGCCGATCGACGACGACCTCCTCCGGCTCGTCTTCACCGCGTGCCATCCGTCCCTGTCGCGGGAATCGCAGGTGGCCCTCACCCTGCGGATCGTCGGCGGGCTGACGACGACCGAGGTGGCGCGGATGCTCCTCGTGCCCGTCGCCACCGTGCAGGCGCGCATCACGCGGGCGAAGAAGACCCTCGCCGCGGCACGGGTCCCGTTCGAGACGCCCGATCCGTCCGAGTGGCGCGATCGGCTGTCGGGGGTCCTGGGCGTCGTCTACCTCATCTTCACGGAGGGCTACGCGGCGACCACCGGCGCGAGGTGGATGCGGCCCGACCTCGCCGACGAGGCCCTGCGGCTGGGCCGCGTGCTCAGCGGACTGCTTCCCCGCGAGCCCGAGCCGCACGCCCTCGTGGCGCTGATGGAGTTCCAGCGCTCGCGCTTCGCGTCTCGCGAGGACGCGGCGGGCGAACCGGTGCTGCTCGCCGACCAGGACCGGTCACGGTGGGACCGGGCTCAGATCGCCCGGGGGCGCGCGGCACTCCGTCGCGCCGACGCGGCGGCATCCGGGCGCGCGCGAGGGTCGTATGCGCTGCAGGCGGCCATCGCCGAGTGCCACAGCGTCGCCGCGCACATCGACGACACCGACTGGGACGGGATCGTCGTGCTCTACGAGGCGCTCGGGCGGATCGCCCCGAGCCCGGTCGTCGAGCTCAATCGCGCGGTCGCGGTGTCGATGGCGACCGGTCCGGCGACCGCCCTGCGGATCGTCGATGAGATCGCGTCGGGCGGAAGGCTGAACGGGTCGCCGCTTCTTCCGGGCGTGCGGGGCGAGCTGCTGGCGCGACTGGGACGGCGAGAGGAGGCGCGTGCCGAGTTCGTCCGTGCGGCCGAGGCGACCTCCAACGAGGCGCAGCGGCGGGTGCTGGAATCGAAGGCCGCCGCACTCGGCTGACCGCTCACACCGTGCGGACGTACTCCGATCCGGATGCCGTCCGGTCCACGAGGCCGTGGTCGACGAGATGCCGGCGCAGGGCCGCGACATCCTCACCGGGGGCGTACGGGGCCAGCAGCTCGTTGACGCGCCTCTCGGCGAGCACGACACCGGCCGGGAGCGCCCGCGCGGCCACCCACTGCAGGAGCTCCCCTCGGTCGGCCGCGCGCAGGGGGTAACGGTCGATCCTTCCCGACGCGTCGAGGAACCGTGCGATGTCATCGGCGGCGGCGCGCGGCCGCGGCGCCGACCGCACCCAGAGCCGGCGCCCGGCTCGGTCGTCCGCGTCGTCTGCGGCGGCGCCCTGCGGGACATCGGTCTCGCGGAAGCCGAGGGCTCGAGCGAGCGCGGCGCCGGCGAGGTCGTCCGGAGCGAGGACGGCGACGTAGCGGACCTCCGCACCCCACGGCGCCATCCCGAGCACCCGGCCGACCGCGACGCGGGCCACCCCGCGCCGCCGCGCGTCCGGAGCGACCTCGACGTGGATGCTCACGTCGCCGTCTGCCCGGGCCGCCCGCAGGCGGCCGACGTCGCGCCCGTCCGTCTCGAGGCGCCAGGCCCGCGCGTCGGCGGAGTCCTCGCCGTCGGGGACGAGTTCGATCCGGATGCGCGAGCGACCCATCCGCCCATTGTTCCGCCTCTCGCTGCTTGCATGCATCACTATGTGCTGATATAAGTGAGTGATGAACGCTTTCGACCTGCTGGGCGACCCGGTCCGCCGGCGGATCGTCGAGCTCCTCGCCGAGGGGGAGTGCGCGTCGGGGGAGATCACCGAGGTGATCCGCGGTGAATTCGGCATCTCCCAGCCGGCGGTCTCCAATCAGCTGCGGGTACTGCGGGAGGGCGGCTTCGCCACGGTGCGCCCGGACGGCGCCCGGCGCCTGTACGCACTGCGCGCCGAGGCCCTCGACGACGCCGCCGCGTGGGTGGAGCGCCAGCGTGCGCGCTGGACGCAGCGACTCGACGCCCTCGAGACCGAACTGCACCGCGGGCGCCACGAGGCCGCCCCCGGCGACCACGGTGGCGACCCCGGTGCCCCTCTCGCCCGTCCGGAACACGCACCTGGAGGCCCGCGATGACCCTGGAGCCGTTCTCCCGCAGCCTGACGGGGAGCCGGGAGCGCCCCGTCGTCACCCTGGCCCGCCGCTACGCCGCGCCGCCTCGCGACGTGTGGGACGCCCTCACCGATCCCGTCCGGCTGACCCGCTGGCTGGGAGCGGTCGAGCGGGACGCCCTCGACCCCGATCGTGTCACCGTCCGTGTCGCGGACGCCCCCGACAGTCCTGCCGAGGCGCGGGTGAGGAGCTGCGTCCCGCCCGAGACTCTCCTCCTCGACTGGGAGTGGGACACCGAGGAGCCGAGTGTCGTCGCGGTGACACTCCGCGCCGACGGCGGGGGGACGTTCCTCACCCTCGAGCACCGACTGGGCGAACCCGACCACGCCGCGGACTACGGGGGAGGCTGGGAACAGCATCTCGGGGCCCTGGTCGCGCTGTTCGGCGGCGAGCAGCCAGCGCCCGCGACGAGCGCCTGGGCCGGCATGACCGCGCGGCCGCTGGAGATCGAGATCGACCTTCCGCGCACCCCCGAAGAGGTGTGGCCTGCTTTCGCGTCCGCCTCGGGACTCCGCCGCTGGTGGTGGAACCACTGGGACGACGTCGAGATCGCTGCCGACGTGCGGCCCGGGGGCTCCTACCGCTTCGCCGCGCCCGGCGCCGGCATCGTCGTCGAAGGCCGGTACCTCGCCGTGGAGGCCCCCTCGCACCTCGCCTTCACCTGGCGCTGGTCCGACGCCGACGGCCAGAGCGTCGACGAGGCGTGCGACCTGGAGCTGCTCCGCGTCGGAGGCGGCTGCCGGGTCAGGCTGCGCCACACCGGACCGTGGAGCGACGACGCCCCCGCGGAGAGCTACCGGCAGGGATGGGAGTTCGTCTTCGGCGCGCTGCGCCGTGCGGTCGACGACGGGGGAGCAGCGTGAAGTTCGAGCACGCCCCCGACGCGTCCTACGAGGATGTCGGCGGCGGCGTGGTGCTCCACTCGGCCCCGGGCCATCCGGGGTTCCCGTCGCGCCTCGCGCTGGAGCTGTTCGCCCGGGCGCAGGCCATGACGGGCAAGGACCGCGTGGGACTGTGGGATCCGCTGTGCGGCGCGGGGGGCATGGTCGCCACGGTGGCGCTGCTGCGCCCCTCGTCTCTGACCCGCGTGCTGGCGACCGATGTCGACCACGATGCCCTGCAGCTCGCCGAGAGGAACCTCGCACTCGCCTCGGCGACGGGGCTCGTCGCGCGCCGCCGGGAACTCGCCGAGCGGGAAGCCGATCCTCGCCGCCTGGCGTCCGCGGACCGGCTCCTGGCGATTCCCGGTCGCTCGAACGGCCTCCGCGTCGAGGTCGCCCCCGCGGACGTCACGGACGCCGCGTCGCTGGCCGCCCTCGACCTCGACGGCATCGACGTCGTCCTCACCGATCTGCCGTACGGACAGCAGACCGGCTGGGCGTCGGCGTCGGAGGCCCCGGCGCGCCGCGCGCTCGAGACGCTCGGCGGCGTCCTTCCGCGCGGCGCGGTAGTGGTGTTCAGCACCACCGCCCGCGACGACCTGCGCCCGCTCCCCGCCGCGACGCGGTCGTTCCGCCACGGACACCGGCACATCCGCATGTTCCGGCTCGGATGAGCCGCTCAGCCGGCGGCGCGGGCCAGGCGCTGGCGAGCCGCTTCGTACAGGACGATGCTCGCGGCGTTCGCGGCGTTGAGCGAGCTCGCCGACCCCGTGATCGGGATGCGCACCGTGCGGTCGGCCGCCTCGCGCCACGCCGCGCTCAGGCCGGCGGTCTCGTTCCCGATCAGCAGGAGCGTGGGCGCCGTCAGGTCGATGTCGAACACATCGGCGTCGCCATCCTCGTCGGTGGCGACCAGCTGCAGCGGGATGCCGGCTGCTCGCGGCGCCTCGACCCACGCGAGCACCTCGCGGGGTGAGGGTACCCGCACCGTCGGGATCCCGAAGAGCGAGCCCGTGCTCGCCCGGACCGCCGCCGGGTCGTACGGGTCGGCGGCGTGGCCTGTCACCACCACGCCCGCCGCGCCGAACGCATCGGCGGACCGGATGATCGAGCCGAGGTTCCCGGGGCTGCTGGGGCGGTCGAACAGCACACCCAGGAAGTCGTCGGCCACCGGCACCCGTGCGAGATCGTCATCGGGGATCGCCACGATCGCGACGAGTTCGGGGACGTCGTCGTCCTTCTCGCCGAGCTCGCCGAGGAGCTCGGGGGAGAGGGCGAAGCGCTCGCCCGGTGCCGTCGCGAGCACGTCGGCAGCCCACGCCGAGGCGCGCCGATCCGGGTCGTACAGCAGCGCCTCGATGGTCCACCCGCGCGACACGGCCAGGCTCAGCGGGCGCACTCCCTGAACGACGAAGGCGCCCAGCTTGTGCCTCTTGGAGCGGTTGCCGAGCAGCGCCTGCCACACCTGGAACCGGGAGTTGCGCGTGGTGATCCGCTGAGGCGACATCCCGCCACTCTAATCCCGCGACGCCAGCGGAGACGCCGGGGGAGATCTCCCGGCGACCCCTGGTGGGGAATACCCCCGGGGGGTATTATGGTTCTGCTCGGGGAAGCAGACGCTCCCGAAGGGAATCATGATGTCGACGACACACGACCACCACGCCGAGCCGGATCACGCGGGACACTCAGACCACGGCGACCACGGCGACCACGCCGCACACGCAGACCACGCGGGACACGGCGACCACGCCGGACACGGCGACCACGCCGGACACGGCGACCACGTCGGCAGGTTCCGCCGGCTGTTCTGGATCAACCTCATCCTCGCCGTGCCCGTCGTTCTGCTGTCGCCGATGTTCGCGATGATCTTCGGGTACGAGGTGCCCGGGTGGGCCCGCTGGGTCGCGCCAGTGCTCGGGACGGTCATGTACGTGTGGGGCGGGTCGCCGTTCCTCACCGGCGCGGTCAGCGAGGCGCGGTCGCGCCGGCCCGGCATGATGCTGCTCATCGGGCTGGCGATCACCGTGGCCTTCGTCGCGTCGTGGGGGGCATCGCTGGGCGTCCTCCATCACGAGCTCGAGTTCTGGTGGGAGCTGGCGCTGCTGATCGTGATCATGCTCCTCGGGCACTGGATCGAGATGCGATCGCTGGCCCAGACCCGCTCCGCCCTCGATACGCTTGCGGCGCTACTGCCCGACGAGGCCGAGCGGGTCGAGGGCGACGCACTCGTCCCCGTGGCCCCCGGCGATCTGCGCGTGGGCGATGTGGTCGTCGTCCGTCCCGGAGGGAGCATCCCCGCGGACGGTCGCATCGTCGACGGACGCGCGCACCTGGACGAGTCGATGATCACCGGCGAGTCGCGGCCGGTCGCCCGAGGCGCCGGCGACCGGGTGACCGCGGGCACCGTGGCGACCGACTCGGGACTGCGGGTCGAGGTCACCGCCACGGGGGACCAGACGACGCTCGCCGGCATCCAGCGACTGGTCGCCGATGCGCAGAACTCCTCCAGCCGCGCGCAGCGCATCGCCGATCGCGCCGCCGCGCTCCTGTTCTGGTTCGCGCTGATCGCGGCCGCGCTCACCGCCATCGCCTGGAGCGTGCTCGGATTGCCCGATGAGGCGGTCGTCCGCACGATCACCGTGCTGGTCATCGCGTGCCCGCACGCGCTCGGCCTCGCCATCCCCCTCGTCGTGTCGATCGCGACCGAGCGCGCGGCCCGGGGCGGCGTGCTGGTGAAGGACAGGCTGGCGCTCGAGAGCATGCGCACCGTCGACACCGTGCTCTTCGACAAGACCGGCACGCTGACCACGGGGGAGCCAACCGTGGTCGCGGTGCGAACGTCCGGCGAGCTCGATGCGGACACCGTGCTCGCGCTGGCGGCCGCCGCCGAGAGGGACAGCGAGCATCCCCTCGCGAAGGCGATCGTGCGCGCGGCTCAGCGGAAGGGACTCGACGTGCCCCCCGCGAGCGGCTTCTCCTCGTCGCCGTCGATCGGCGTCACCGCCTCCGTGAACGGCGCGGAGATCCGCGTGGGCGGCCCCCGGCTGCTCGACGAGGTCGGCGGCCGAGAGGTCGACCAGGCCGACGCGTGGCGCGCGGACGGCGCCATCATCCTCCACGTCACCCGCGAGGGGAAGGTCGTCGGCGGCCTCAAGCTCGCCGACGAAGTGCGCCCGGAGTCCCGGGACGCCGTGGCGGCCCTCCACCGGCTCGGTGTGCAGGTGGTGATGATCACCGGCGACGCGCACTCGGTGGCCCACGCCGTCGGTCAGGAGCTCGGCATCGACCGCGTCTTCGCGGAGGTCCGGCCGGAGGAGAAGTCCGGCGCGATCGCCGAGCTCCAGCGGGAGGGTCGCAAGGTGGCGATGGTCGGCGACGGGGTGAACGATGCGCCGGCGCTCGCGCAGGCGGACGTCGGGATCGCGATCGGCGCGGGCACCGACGTCGCGATCGCCTCCGCCGGTGTCATCCTCGCCAGTTCCGACCCTCGGTCGGTGCTCTCGGTCATCCAGCTCTCGCGCGCCGCCTACCGCAAGATGACGCAGAACCTGTGGTGGGCCGCGGGCTACAACCTCATCTCCGTCCCGCTCGCCGCGGGCGTCCTCGCGCCGTTCGGCTTCGTCCTCCCCATGTCCGTGGGGGCGATCCTGATGTCGCTGTCCACCGTCGTGGTCGCGCTGAACGCTCAGCTGCTCCGGCGCATCGATCTCAGCCCCGAAGCCGGCACGCGCGCCGTGCTCGACTCCTGAGCGCCATCACATGATCACGGCACCCACCGCCTCACCCGCCCCGACCACCGGGGCGGGTGTGTGGCGCTGGGTGCTCATGCTGCTCATCGTCACAGGCTTCGCGGCGATGCACGCCACGCCGGTGGCGGCAGCCGATCACGCGCACCACGACGCGCCGGTCGTGACGATCCACGACTGCCCGGGGTGCGCCGACGAAGCGCCCGTCCCGCACGCCGGGATGGGCGCCGGCTGCGGGATGACCGTGCTTCCCGCCCTCGGATCGCCTCTCCCGCCCGTGGCGTGCGCCTGGGCCCTGCCGACAGCCGACGTGCTGCTTCTCCGGGCGATCCCCCCACGTGCGGTCGCGAGCCCCGCGGCGCCCGACCTCGTCGAGCTCTCCATCAGTCGGACGTGAGTCTCCGCGGGCGCTCTGCCGCCCCGGCCCACTCACACCCATCGACCGATCGACTTTTGGAGACACCTCATGCGCACGACGCGCGCGCTTCTGACCACCTCATCCGCCCTCACCGCACTTCTGCTCCTCGCCGGGTGCGCGGGCGCCGACACCCCTGCGGCCGACGCCGCACACAACGACGCGGACGTGATGTTCGCCACCATGATGATCCCGCACCACGAACAGGCCATCGAGATGAGCGACCTCGTCCTCGCCGCGGGCGAGGTCGACCCCGAGGTAGCGATGCTCGCCCAGCAGATCAAGGACGCGCAGGGCCCCGAGATCGAGACGCTCCGCGGCTGGCTGGAGGACTGGGGAGCCGATCCCTCGTCCGACCTCATGCACGACATGGACCACGGCGACGGCATGATGTCGGAGTCGGACATGGACGAGCTGGAGGCGGCCGGCCAGGACGAGATCTCCCGGCTGTATCTCGAGCAGATGATCGTCCACCACGAAGGCGCGATCGACATGGCGCAGACCGAGCTGGAGGAGGGGCGGTTCCCCGCCGCCCTCGAGATGGCCGAGGCGATCGTCGACGCACAGACCGAGGAGATCGCGACCATGCGCGAGCTCCTCGATCCGCTGGCGAGCTACGGACTCGGGGGACTGACAGTCGAGGAGGCGATCGATCGGCTGGAGAAGACCCCGCTCGACGGACGATCCGCGGATCTGATCGCCTCCGTCCGCCCGGGTGAGGTCCTCTTCACCAGCGCCGACGGGCAGGAGCGGTCCGTTCCGCTGGGGGAGGACTTCTACCTCTCGTTCGCGCCGTACGTCGACCAGACCCATGAGTGCTACTTCCACAGTCTCACGACGTGCGTGGGGGAGCTGCGGAACACGGAGATGGCCGTCACCCTCACGGATGCGGGCGGCGCCGTGATCGTGGACGAGGTGCTCACGAGCAACGACAACGGGTTCATCGGCCTGTGGCTGCCGCGGGGCACCGAGGGGACGCTGACCGTCGAGTACGACGGCATGTCCGTGGTGGCGGACGTGTCCACAGGAGCGGACGACCCGACCTGCCTCACCGACCTCCGGCTGTCGTAGACGGTGCGCGGGGCGGACGGACGCGTTCGCCCCGCGACCACCCCTCTTGACGCGCCGCGGGGGGAGGACCATCATGAGCGCCGGGTCGCCCCGCGTCGCCGACACGTCGTCGTGGCACGGCTCGTGTTCGACGCCGGACGGCAGCTGAGGGGAGCCGCTTCCGCCCGGAGCCCATAGCCCGGCGACGCCGCCGGGCCGGATTCGGAGGTGTCATGAGAAGTACTCGCATGCTCGTGGCCGGCATTGCCGCGCTCGGGCTCGTCCTCGCCACGCCAGCCATGGCGTCAGCCGGCCAGAAGCATCGGCCGGCTCCGGACCCGGAGGTCCGGTCCACGGAGGTCGTCGCCCCGTTCAACATCGACCTCGCCGGGAAGCGGGTCTACGTGGCGGACGGGTTCGCGAACGTCGTCGGCACACTGTCGAGGGACGGTGCGCTGAAGCCGGTCGCGAGCAGCGCACCCGGCGCCGCCGGCGTCGAGCTCTCACGCGACGGGAAGACCCTCGCGTTCACGACCACCGAAGGCGGGCAGGGCGCGATCACCGAGAGCGGGCTCAACCTGTGGGGGCCGCGCGGCTCCAAGGTGTACGCCGACACGCTCGCGTACGAGACGGCTCAGAACCCCGACGGCGACACCGCCTACGGAGTGGCCGATCCGAGTCC
The DNA here is from genome assembly GCF_950097975.1 of Microbacterium sp. T2.11-28. Taxonomy (GTDB): domain Bacteria; phylum Actinomycetota; class Actinomycetes; order Actinomycetales; family Microbacteriaceae; genus Microbacterium. The sequence continues at coordinate 22,337 of NZ_CATNHF010000001.1, read as the reverse complement.
GTGCGTCGCCGACGCGCTCACGGCGGCGGGGTTCCCCGTCAGCTACACGGGCGTCGTCGACTCTCACGCGTACTCTGTCGCGCAGTGGGGCAAGCGGTGGGTCGTCGCCGACGCCGGGGCGAACGCCCTGCTGTCCGTCGACAAGCGCGGCGGTATCCGCACGCTCGCCGTCCTTCCCGCACAGCCGGCGACGATCACGGCAGAGATGGCGGCGGCCGTCGGGCTGCCCGACTGCGTCATCGGCGTCACGTACCGGTTCGAGGCCGTGCCCACGGATGTCGAGGTGGGACCGGGCGGGATGCTGTACATCACGACGCTGCCCGGGGGACCGGAGACCCCGGCATTCGGCGCGCGCGGCGCGCTGTGGAAGCTCAACCCGTGGACCGGCAAGATCACCAGGCTCGCCGACGGCTTCGCGGGAGCGACCAACCTCGCGCTCGGAAAGCGCGGGGAGATCTATGTCGCCGAGTACTTCGCCGGGAAGATCACGAAGGTGACGCACGGCAAGAAGTCGCACTACCTCGATCTGGCCAACGTCGTCGCGGTCGAGTCCGGTCGCGACGGATCGCTGTGGGCGGGGACGACGATCGCGCTCGATCCGTCCGCACCGCAGGTGCCGGGCACGATCGTGGAGATCGTCAAGGGCGCATGGCACAAGTGGTCGTTCCGCCACTGACCGCGTCATTAGAGGCGCTGCACGGCGTGTCTGCGCGCCGTGCAGCGCCCCTCACCTCGGAGTCCGCAGGGGAGCGCGGGCGAGACGCCGGCGGAGGCGTCAGTCGCTGTCGTCCCAGCGGGCACCAGACGGGTGCCCCGTCCTCGGCGCGCGGGCGACTACTCGACGAGCTGGACGAGGTCCTGGCTTCGGATCGTGCCGTCGGCGGTGACGCCTGACGTGTCGACGAGGACCTTTATGCCCTTGCCGCCGGTGGAGACCTGGCCGAGCTTTCCGATGGGCTTGGATACGTTCGCGTCCGCGTCGAGCAGCCAGAACTCGAGCTCACCCGTGTCGTCGACGTACGCGCTGATGTTCCACCCTTCGGTCGCGCGTTCGTCCGCCATGATGCAGTCGTTCCACCCGGCGGGGATGCGGGTGCAGATGGTGAACGTGATGCCATCTCCGATGGCCCCCGCGGTGGTGATGTTCACGCCGATCGGGGTGAGCGGGTCCAAGACCGATGCGTCGACGTCGTCGGGGTTGAGGATGGTCCTATCGGGGTCGGGTTCCGGTTCCGCGGGCTTCTCGATCCCCAGATACGCTCGTGCCTCGCCGGGAGCGACCTCCGGCAGACCCGCCAGCACCGCGTTGGCCTCGGTTCCGAGCGCCTCCCGGAGCGGCACGCGGAGCACTTCGTCGAGGCAGTCGCCCGGGAAGAAGACCTGCCGGGCCTCGGTCACGATCATGACGTAGTCGACAGTGTTCGGGATCCACAGCTCGGGGTCGGCCATCGCCAGCCAGACGGTCGCGTTGTGGGCGAAGGCCCACTCGATCCCGGGCCAGAACGAGGAGTGGAGCCGGACCTTCTCCTCCCCGCCGTCGACGGTGCGCACCTTCACGTCGGTCGTCTTGTCTTCTCCCTCCGCCGGGCGCTGGTCAGTGTCGAGCGCCGCCACGGCAACCCACTCCGTTGTCGCGGCCACCGTCTCCAGCGCGAACGCACCCTCCCCGGCACCCCCGGGGCACACGCTGAACGCCCGCCCTAGCTCCTTCGCGCCCGCGTTGTTCGGCAGAGCACCAGGGCTCGAGCAGCCCGCCATAAGTGCGGTCAGTGCAAGCACGGTGAGAGTCGTGAGGACGCGGCTTCGTGTGAGGTTGGGCATTTACCGCTCCTCCATAGCCAGAAAGTAGGCCCCGGCGTCTGCAAGAGGAAGAACCAAAACGGTAACGGTCCGACTGACAGCGTGGAACGCAACGGTCGACGTGCGGCGATGGGGGAGGTGTCGGTCGGGAGGTTGGTGACTGAGCGCTACGGCACCACGTCGATGAACGCGCGTCATGCGCCCGGAAGTCGGTCCGCACTAGCGCCAACCAGCTACCGATCGAGCGTCGAGCGGAGCGCCGGCGATATACCCACGGTCCCGCGCGCGTGCTGCGCACGGGCCTGATCGTCAGCGACGCGCACTGCGGCCGGTTGCGCATCACAGGCGCGCTGCTCGGCCGAGGCCGCGTCCACCACCCGCACGTCACGCTTGTACTGAGCCGTGAGCTGCCGCTGCTCTTCCTCGAGCTGCACGATGCGGTCCTTGAGCTTCGCTCGTGCTGCCTCGGCGGGGGAACTGATTCTCTCTGCTGGTCGAGTTGTCGTCAGGGATGCTCGCGACTCGGGACTGCTCTGATCGCTTGGCCCATAGCTCGTAGCTGAGCTGACTGGGCTCTCGGGGGAGCGGTGCTCGGTGTACCGCTGAGGCAATCGCTCCACGCATAGGTCACCTGGCGACACGACCGACCTCACACCGGAAGCCGGGAACGAGGTCCTGGTGCGACCCCTCCCCGTCTCCCTCACCGCCGACGAGATCGGCACCGACCCCGCCACCTCACCCGACGCCCCCCGGCCGGTGCCTGTCACCGCGTGGGTCCGATTCCCTGAGTCAGCGATACGAGTCAGAGGCGTCGCTGTCGCCGGGAACGACCGCGCCGTCTGCGTCGAATTCCAGCTGCGAGACGGCCGAACTCTCCGCAACTGGGCTTGGGCCAGCGCGGTCCAGCGACGACGCCCGTGACCGCGCACGGGCGTGCCATGCTCCGCGATCTCCTTCTCGGATGCACGATGAAGGCATGGATCAGCTCTGGCCGCAGATCATCATCGCGATTACGACGCTCGTCGCGTCTCTCCTCGGCTACACACTCGCGGGTCTCAATGATGCACGCCGCGATCTTCGCGTCGCTGCTGTGGCTGAGCTGACTCGAGCAGAGGAACGTCGAGAGCGAGCCCTCGAGGATAGGCACACGCTCCAGCTCAGCACGCTGCTCGAACTGCAAGACGCCGTTCAGCTGATGCTGCGGCTGACGGGAAAGTCGATCCACTTTGATCACATGCAGGCTCGCGAGCAGAACTACACCCAACTGGAGGATTCCCTCGACGCGGACCTGGTCAGAAACTCAATGGACATCCATAGACTGGTCAGCCGTGTGCTCGACGGGGATCTTCGCTCGTCCGTACTGGAGCTCTCGCGGCACGCGGACCTTCAGACTTCATTGCTGCCCCAACGACTCAAGGGGCTCGAAGGTGACGCGCTTGAGCAAGCTGCTCTGGCCGTCCTAACCGAGTTCGCCGCGGTCGCGGGGCCGGTCATGGAGTTGCTGGGGGAGAAGATCCGGGCGGAGATTGACTGGCAACGGGATGTCCCCGCTGTGGACCTGAGTCGATGACCGTAGATGCCGACGAGCTACGTGACCTGACCGACCAGCTTCTCGATCTCTGGCAGGCACACGGGGTAGCCCAGCCGCTGCATCAGCCGGCAGCCCGACGCGGTAAGCGCTTCGAAGGTCACGACGTCGCCCGCTTGACCGCGATTGTCGGTCTCACGCGGCACGTCCACGAGACCGCGTCGGCGATTGCTCTCCTTATCGACGCGGGTCAGATCAACACAGCGATCCCTCTCGTTCGCATGGCTTACGAGAATGCGCTCACAGCGGCGTGGCTCGCGCAGAGTGAGGAGGACCACGGGATCCGCGCTTTCCTTCTGGAGCACTCTCGTCAACGGGCCGCTCTCAAGACGAACTCTCTGAAAGCCGCATCCGCGACCTTCCGGGAGGGCGCATCACAGATCGCCGATGCCGATAGCACCGGCCTCACAGGCTCCCTGGACAGCGCCCGGCAGTTTCACGACATCTGCCTAGACCTCGCCCCCGGTGGTGAAGACGCGTACATCTACTACCGGATACTGTCAGCGCACTCACACGCCTCCGTGGGGATAGCCGACCTCTACTTTGCCCGGGCCCCCAGCGACGACACGATGCCAGCGTGGCGCGAGGAGCCCGACATAGCGTTCGGCGGTGCAGGTCCGCTGCTCTTCTTTACGGCATGCGCAATGGTCTGGAGCGCCAGGACTTTCTCCTATGTCACGAGGGACCAGGGCCATCGGGACGAGCTCCGTCGGATCGCGAGAGAGCTAAAGATCCAGTCCGACCTGAAACTGAGCGACCACTACCGCCGGCGACACGCTCAACGACGCCGCCAGGAGCGAGCGCAAGGGATCAACTGAACGGCAGCGACAGTCAGCCGAGCCATGCGGTGTGACGGGTCTCGGCCTGCCCACCACTGCGTTTGGTGACAGGAGCCAAGTGCTTGACCTGCGCGTACGCACGTGCCTGTTCGCTGTCTCCGATGGGCGTTCTCCCCATCTGGTAGAATGGAAGTAGAGAATCATAGTCGATTTGAGCGCACCTTGCAACCTTCTACCAGAATTCACAGCAAGTACGCACTTAAGTCGACGCGACTCGGGCCGTTGAGCGCAACGTGCGACCAACGAAAAATCCCCCGGAGGCTGAATCCAGGGGATTGATCGACGGCTCCCAAGACAAGGAAGTACCGAATTGAGCAAGAACAAGAATATCAAACGAAGCCGACTAGAGAGCCCATCGCGTGTGAACATCGCGGTGGGGAAAACCAAGTTCAGCGGCCCCGCGGCAGCCGTCGTGGCTGTGGTTTCGGGAATCTGCATAGCTGTAGTCGTCGGATTCTTCGCTCTGGTGATGGTCGTATCACTTCTCACGAGCTGGGCACCGCCAACGGAGTTCGTGGAACTGATCCGCGCCTTTAGGTGAGACTTCGCCGGCCGGCCCAGACCCGACGAGCCCGCTAGTTAGGCCGCGGGCGAGTGGATCGTCGACAACGGGCCAGTTCCCAATGCTCACCGAGAGAGTTCGGAAGGAGCCGAAGGGGCGTCAACTGAGGTATATGCTCCGCCCGTGGAAGCGTCTCAGGAGAAGATCGAGAAGGCTGCAGTCAGAGAGCTAGGCGGCATCGTCGACCGATGTGAGCGTCTTGAAGATCGCTTCAGCACAGGAGACAAGATGCCGCTCACCGATGGCGCCATTGATCTGTACCTCGACCATCGCCGAAAGGGCGGCCCTCAGCATCGAGTCCCCGTGCAAATCAAGGGATCGACCGCCCAAGCAAAAGCGAAGAAGTCAGGCACCTTCAAGTACGGCGTCCACCGCGACGTCATCGCATTCTTCCAGCGGGAAGGTGGCGGACTCTATTTCGTGGGTTCAATGCCCAAGGCTAGGCAGCCCGTGACGATGTACTTCGTCATCATCGGCCCCCACAAGGCCCAGCAGCTACTAGCCAAAATGAGCTCGGCTCAGAAGACAATATCCGTCCGAATGGAGCGGCTGGACTCACCCAAGCGGCTCGAGGACGTCGTGGGGTTCGCAGTCAGAGAAAGAGCTCAAGCGTACGCACCGCGTATTGATCTCACCACCCAAGACATGGGCAAGGTTCGTGTGACGCCCCTGAACCCGCTCGACCTCACGAAGCCTGTTCAGCTGCGGCAACTGGAGGACCACTTTTACGTCGAGGTGGAGCAAGCGCAGGGATACTGGGTGCCGGTTGACATAGATCTCACGATCTACCCCGGGAGCTATCTGCCCCGGAATGTCGCCATGCAAGTCTCATGCAGCGACGTGTTGTACGAGAGCGCCGTTGTGAGGCAGACGGGCGAAGAGTCGGGTGAACTTTGGTTGTCGCCGGCTCTCACCGTGAAGCAGCGATGGAGCATGGCCGGCGGGGGCGATCAGACCCTCGTCCTGGATACCCAGGGGAGCGTCGTTGACGCACACAAGGCACTGTCCTTCTTCCTCGCTGCGGTGAGTGGTGCGCCCGTGCTCATAAATGGACGCTTCGCCACCCATCTACCACCTGATCCGACCCCGAAGCTTAAGGGGGAGTGGGCGCGAGCCCGGGAACTTCATCGCAACCTTTCGCTCGTGATGGAGTCGCTAATCGCCCTGGCGATCGACCCCGGCAACGTTGTCTACGAGGACGTGATTGGGAAGGGCGGCGACGACCTCGTTCAGCTACACGACGCGCTCGTGGGTGGACGCGAGGTCAACGTTGCGATCGAAGGCGTGGGAAGACTAGATCTGACGCTCAACGGTTCAAGGATCATCCTGATCGTGGCACCCGGCAGCGACGACGAGCACAAACGCTTCTTCAACCCCTTCGACCCGGCAAATCGGTCTCTGTTCGCCGTCGTGTGGGTGAACGAGCATGGAATCGAGGAGATCTCCGCGACCGCATACGACGGCCTCGGAGCGGAGGATTTCGCTAGCGCGATGAACCTTCGTCTCGAAGGGATTGTCGAAGCGTACAAGCGAGAGGGTGACACACCCGTGCTGGGTGAACTTGGGCACCGAAACGTCCTCAAGATGCTCGCGGCTGCTGACACGGCGGACGAACGTCGTCGCGGTCTACTCCTGCAGGCCGCTCAAGAGCTCAACGACTGGGTCTGGCAAATCAACCCATCCACGGTGCATGATGTGAATCGACTACAGATCATTCGCCGTCGACGAGCGTTCACGCCCGACGAGCGCCGTGCGGCCATCACCCTCCGTCAGGAAGTCATAGCCACCAAGCCGCCCAACGGCCGAATGATCCTCGCCTGTCTCGCCATTCTGCTTGAGGACCCGGACGAACTCGCCGTCGCGCTGGAACGCCTCGAGCAGCACGAACTTGCTGACCTGCAATCACGCCCGATCTGGAACCTCAGGAGCAATCAGAGTCCGACCATCGAACCGAGATAGGCAGATTGGTTCCCGCAGTCAAGGCTGCATCCTCGGCGGCCCGAGCGATAGCCGCCCGTCATCCAAACTGACATAATGTGCATTATCGGCGAGTCTGCCGCCTCGCGTTGCCTGTCCGGCGCCCTAGGCTCGAGGAATGCTGGATGTGCTCACCGGATTCGTCGTCGTCGGTGTCGCGATCCTCGTGGGGTGGATCCTGGGCCGCATCGACCTGCTGGGTCCGCACGCCCGCCACGTGCTGGGACGGCTCGTCTTCTTCGTGCTGTCGCCGTTCCTGCTGTTCGTCGTGCTCGCCCAGTCCGACGTGCACACCCTGTTCTCGGCGCTGCTCCCGGTGTCGGCGATCGCGGCGGTGGTGATCTTCGCCGTCTACGGTCTCATCGCGCGTTTCTGGTGGCGCCGGAGCGTCGGTGAGACGCTCATCGGAACGCTGTCGGCCGGGCAGGTCAACTCGAACAACATCGGCATCCCGCTGTCGCTGTATCTGCTCGGAAGCGCGGCATACCCCGCACCGGTCATCCTCCTCCAGCTCATCGTCTTCACGCCGATCACGATGGCGATCTTCGAGGCGATCTCCACCGGTCAGCGACGCGTGTTCCCGATCCTCCGGCGCACGGTCACCAATCCGGTCGTCGTCGGCTCGGTGCTCGGCGTGCTCGTCTCCGTCTCCGGGATCGAGCTCCCGCCCGTCGTCCTCGAGCCCGCGGTCCTCCTCGCCAACGCCTGCGTGCCGGTCATGCTCATCTCGTACGGGATCTCCCTCCACGGTCAGCGCGTCCTCGGTGCGCGAGGCCGCCGTCGCGACGTCTTGCTCGCCACGGCGTTGAAGCTTCTCGTCATGCCGGCCATCGCCTGGTCCGTGGCGACGTTCGCGTTCGGACTCGCGCCGGCCGACGTGCTGGTCGTCACCGTGCTGGCAGCGCTCCCGACTGCGCAGAACGTGTTCAACTACGCCCAGCGGTTCGACATCGGCGAGACCATCGCCCGCGACACGGTGTTCCTCACCACTGTCGGCTGCGTCCCGGTGCTGCTGACCATCACGCTCGTCCTCTCCCCCACGTGACGACTTGTGAAACCGGTTCCGCGCGCATCCACACAGAGCACCCCCAACGGGACTATCCTGGCGCTGTTCCACTCAGGGAACTCCCAGAAAGGGGCACTCCACCATGTCCACCGACATCCCCGTCGAGAAGGCCGCAGTCAACGGCGTCCGGACCGCTCTCGGCCTGAGCGGCGTCCTGCTGCTCATCCTCGGCATCCTCGTGCTCGTGTGGCCGGGGAAGACCGCGGTGGTCGTCACCGCCATCTTCGCCATCTACGCGATCGCCGTCGGCCTCGTCTACGCAGGCCTCGGCATCTTCTCCAAGACCAAGGGCGGGTGGTCGCGCATCGGCCACATCGTCCTCGGCGTCCTGTTCGTGATCGCCGGCATCGTCGCCTTCTCGAACCTCGCTGTCACGGCCGTCTGGTTCGCGACCTTCGTCGGCATCCTCGTCGGCGTCACCTGGATCATGGAGGGCATCGTCTCGCTGTCGACCCTCGGTGATGCCGCATCCAAGGGCTGGACGATCTTCTTCGCCGCCGTCAGCATCCTCGCGGGCATCACCCTGCTCTTCTCCCCGCTGTGGGGTGCGCTGGTGCTGTGGCTCATCCTGGGCATCTCGGCCGTGGTCCTGGGCATCATCCAGATCGTCCGCGCGTTCACGTTCGGGAAGCAGTAGTCCGCTGCGAACGACGAAGGCCCCGGGGACGCTCCCCCGGGGCCTTCGTCGTCAGCCTGCGCCTGCGTGGTGCGCAGACTCAGGAGGCCGGCAGGTGGCGCTGCCACCAGTCGAGAACGGCGGAGAAGCGCTCGATGCGGTGGCGGGGCTGGCCCGAGCGGGTCAGCTCGTGATCCTCCCCGGGGAAGACGAGCATCTCCGCCTCGGTGCCCTGGCGCTTGAGCGCCGTGTAGTAGCGGGTCGCCTGCTCCAACGGGCAGCGGAAGTCCAGCTCCGAGTGCATCACCAGGGTGGGCGTGGACACGCGGGAGACGACGGCCATGGGACTCTGTGCCGCGATCGCGTCAGCCCCCGTGCCCACGTACTCGTCGCCGAAGAACGAGCCGATGTCGCTCGTGCCCTGGAACGTCGCGGGGTCGAGGAACCCGCGCTCGACGATGGCGCCGGCGAACCGGTGATCGTGGGCGATCACCCAGGCGGTGAGGTAGCCGCCGTAGGAGCCGCCCATGATGCCCACCCGGGCGCTGTCGAGACGTGCGTCCTCGGCGACGGCGGAGTCGAGGAAATCGATGACGTCGTCGAAGTCGACCGTGCCCATCCGCCCGCGGATGCTGCGACCGTGGGCGCGGCCGTATCCGGCACTCCCCCGCGGGTTGGAGTAGACGACGGCGTACCCTGCGTCGACGAGAACCTGCGTTTCGTCGAACGCGTGTATGCCATACGAGGCATAGGGTCCGCCGTGGATCTGGAGGATGACCGGGAACGGGCCTTCGCCGTCGGGAACGGCGATCCACCCGTGCACCGGATAGCCGTCCCGACCGGGGAATTCGCGCTCCACCGGACGCGTCACGCCGACGGTGCGCAACGTCGCCCCGAAATCGGTGACCGGTCCGTCTCCGACGACCACGAGCTCGCCGAACGAGTCCGGCGCGGCGACGGCGGCCACGATCCGCTCTCCGACGCCGTCGTCGATGCGTGCGGCGGCATGCCCGGCGACCTCCACATCGCCGTCGAGGACCGTCGTGACCTCGCCGGCGCGCGTCACCCGCAGCAGCTCCACGCGGCCGCGGGTGCGGTTCTGCACGAGGAAGTCGTCGCCCAGCGCCGTGATGTGCGACCCGACCTCGCCGAGGTCGATCGAGTCGGGGTCGGTGAGACGCCGCGGCGCACCATCGTCGACCAGCCAGAGGGCGTCGCCCGGGGCGATGAAGTCGATCCCGCTCTCGCCCATGTCGGCCGCGATCACGGCGATCGTGCCGTCGGGCGCGACGAGGATGTCGTCGAAGGCCAGGTTGTGCTCGATGCCGAGCACTTCCCGCTCCCCCGCGCCGTCGACCCGGACGGCGACGAGAGGGCCGCGCAGATCGCGGCGCTCGCTCTCGATCCGGTCGGGCACCGTCAGGATCTCGCTGCCGTCGCCCGTGAACACGGCGCCCTGGTAGGAGTCCTCGCCGGTCGTGAGCTGAGTCGCCGACGCCGCGACCAGCTTCTTGGCGGGCGCCTCCTCCTCGGCGCCCCGCACGGCGGGAGCGGGCTCGTAGAACGGCTCGGCGTCGACCGCCGGCGCGTCGATGACGAAGAGGTGCGACGGGCGGTCGGCGAGGTAGCCCAGGCCGTTCGCGTGCCAGCGCACCCCCGTGATGCGACGGGGCGATTCTGCCGAAGCCTCGAGGCCCTCGACGCTGCCGTAGCGGCCCGCCTCGGGCACCCGGGCGGTGTAGGCGAAGCGGGCGCCATCGGGCGACCACGCGTAGGACGACACTCCGGCAGGGGCATCCGTGGCCTGCACCGGCTCTCCCCCGCCCGCAGGCAGCACGTGGATCTGGGTCTTGCCCTTCGCGTCGGCGCGGAGGAAGGCGACGACCTTCCCGTCCGGCGACAGCTGCGGGCCCGCGTCGGCGACGCCCCGGGTCAGCCGCCTCGGCGAGCCGCCGGGAAGCTCCACGCGCCAGAGCTGGCCGACGTTGCGGTTGGCCACGAGGTCCGGCCGGGACGTCGCGAACACCGCGAACGAGCCGTCGGGGGCCAGGGCGGGTCGTCCGACGGAGACCAGGGTGTCGATGTCGTGTGCGCGCACGTCACTCGCCGCCGAAGGAGCTCACGTCGCCGATGAGCCGCGTGTTGTCCGCGGGGATCGGCTCGACCGCGGCGAGGGCCACCTCGGCGGCGAACTCGGACACGTTGTAGAGCTTGCCGGCCGACTCGCGGCGCGACTCGATGGCGCCGGGGTTCGCGCGCTCGAGGAGCGTGGCGGTGATGGTGCCCTCGATCATGTCGCCCGACACGACGACGAACCCGATGCCCTGCTCGGCGAGTTCCGGGATGCGCTCGCGCAGAGCATCCTCTCCGGCGCGCTTGGACAGCGCCACGACCTCGTACTCCGGCATCGTCGGCGTGGTGCGGATGAAGTGCGCCTGGTGGCTCGTGACGAACACCACGCGCGAGCCGTCGCCCAGCAGCGGCAGCGCCGCGTCGAGGACGCCGACCTGGGCGTCCCTGTTGAGCGTCATCGCGTAGTCCTCGGCCATGCCGCCCTCCATCCCTCCGGAGGCATTGAGCACGAGGAGGTCGAGCGAGCCGAAGCGCTCCTGCACCGCCGCGAACATCTCCCGCACCGAGTCGGCGTCGGTGAGGTCGGCGCCCACGACGAGGACCTCGACGCCGAGCTCGCGCAGCTCGGATGCGAGCTTCTCGGCGCGGGGCGCCTTGTTGCGGAAGTTGATGACCACGTTCGCACCGGCCTGCGCGAAGTAGCGCACGGTGTCGGCGCCGATGCCCCGCGAGGAGCCGGTCACGAGGGCGGTGCGGCCGGCCAGGGTGCCGGCGGGGATGGGGTGAGACATGACGCCGAGCCTATCAATCGACCCCCTCCGCAGCGGGGTGTTAGGGTTCGAGGAAGCGCCCCACGGAAGGAGCCCGGCCGTGCTGCCCGATCTCACGCAGTATCTCTGGATCGTCTGGCTCGTCCTGGCTCTGATCTTCGTCATCATCGAGCTGCTCACGCTGGAGTTCACGTTCCTGATGCTCGGCGCGGGCACCCTCATCGGCGGACTCGGGGTGAACCTCATCGGCGGTCCCTGGTGGGCGCAGGTGCTGGCCGCTGCGGCCATCGCCGCACTCCTCCTGTTCACCATCCGCCCCCTGCTGCTGAAGGCCCTCCATCGCAGCAGCGTTCTGCATCCGACCAACGTCGACGCGCTCTACGGCCTGGGAGGACGCGTGATGGCGCCGTTCGTCGAGGGCGCCGGGTCGGTCAAGCTCGACAACGGCGAGACCTGGACGGCGCGCCTGGTCGGGCCCGATCCCGGCCTCGACGCCGGCTCGCGCGTGGTGGTGACCGCCGTGCGAGGCGCGACCGTCGAGGTCGCGCCTCCGCCGCAGCCTGCGACGACCGACTGAACCCGACACGAAACGACACCGAGCAAAGGAGCCCTCGATGCCCGACATCGGCGCATTCATCGGACAGATCTTCATCATCGTCCTGCTGGTGGTCGTCGCGATCTTCGTGATCGTGGTGCTCTTCCGGTCCATCCGCATCATCCCGCAGGCCTACGCGGGCATCGTCGAGCGACTCGGGCGCTATCAGCGCACCCTGTCCCCCGGCCTGAACCTCCTCGTGCCCTTCATCGACCGCCTGCGACCGCTGGTCGACATGCGCGAGCAGGTCGTCTCCTTCCCGCCGCAGCCGGTGATCACCGAGGACAACCTCGTCGTCTCCATCGACACGGTCGTGTACTTCCAGGTGACAGATGCGCGCGCCGCCACCTACGAGATCGCCAACTACCTCGGCGCCGTCGAGCAGCTGACCACGACGACGCTGCGCAACGTCGTCGGCGGACTGAACCTCGAAGAGGCGCTCACCAGTCGCGACGAGATCAACGGCCAGCTGCGCGTCGTGCTGGACGAGGCGACGGGCAAGTGGGGTCTGCGCGTCTCGCGCGTCGAGCTCAAGGCCATCGACCCGCCCCACTCCATCCAGGACTCGATGGAGAAGCAGATGCGCGCCGAGCGCGAGCGACGCGCGACGATCCTCACGGCCGAGGGATCCAAGCAGTCGCAGATCCTCGAGGCCGAGGGGCGGCGTCAGGCCGATATCCTCCGGGCAGAGGGCGAGAAGCAGGCCGCCGTGCTGCGCGCCCAGGGTGAGGCCGAGGCCATCCAGATGGTGTTCCACGCCATCCACGTCGGCCAGCCGGACGAGAAGCTCCTCGCCTACCAGTACCTGCAGACGCTGCCGAAGATCGCCGAGAGCCCGTCGAGCAAGCTGTGGGTGATTCCGAGCGAGCTGACGGAGGCTCTCAAGGGCATCGGCGACGCGTTCGGGGGACGCGCGACGGCTCCGTCGCCGCGCACCGAGGCTCCCCGTTCGGCCGGTCCTGCCGGAGCCGCCGCCGACGAGGCCGCGGCCGCCGCACGCGAGGCCGCCTCCGCCGCGGACGACATCGCCACCGAGGCGCGCAACTCGACGCCGACGGGCGGCCTCCCGGCCGCGGAGTCCTGATCAGCGCGCAGACGCACCCGTGGTTCACGGCATCCGGTGCACCCCGGGTGCTCGCGCACCGCGGCTTCGTCCCGACGGCGGCCGAGGGGGTCGCCGAGAACACCGCGGCGGCCTTCGCGGCGGCGCACGCGCTGGGCACCGTCTACGTGGAGTCCGACTGCCATCTCACCGCCGACGGCCACGTCGTCCTGTTCCACGACGACGACCTCTCCCGGGTGGCCGGCGACGCCCGGCCGGTCGCCGCGGTGACGCTCGCCGAGCTGGAGCAGGTCATGGAGACCAGGGGCGGACTGCTGAGCCTTCGCGGAGCCCTGGATGCGTTCCCCACGCTGCGCTTCAATCTGGACGTCAAGGCACCGGCGGCCGCAGCGCCGATGGGGCGCGCGATCGCGCGCGAGGCCGACCGGGTGCTGGTGACGAGCTTCTCCGATCGCCGGCGCACCGAGGCCCTCGCCGCTGCACGCGCGGCGGGCGGCGATCCCGCCACGTCGGCGGGGAGCGCGACCATCGCGCGGGTCCTGGCGGCGGTGGCCTCGCGCTCTCCCCTGCTCGTGCGGCGGGCACTGGCGGGGATCGATGCGCTGCAGGTGCCCGAGCGGCAGGGGCGCGTGCGCATCGTCAGCCGCCGCTTCGTGGACGCCGTCCACCGCGCGGGCGCGGAGGTGCACGTGTGGACCGTGAACGCCGCCGAGGACATGACGCGCCTGCTCGATCTGGGCGTGGACGGACTGGTCACCGACCGGGCGGACGTCGCGCTGCGGGTCGTGTCCGCGCGCGCATAACCCGACGACACGACCGGCGGCCCCGAGCAGCCTGGGCATCGCCTGTGAAAGCCCCCTCGCACCCTCCCGTTCGGATGATGCGCACAGGTGAGGACGTTATACCTGACGAAGACGAGAGGACCACACAATGGCAGATCGCAGCCTGCGCGGCATGCGGATCGGCGCATCCAGCCTACAGAGCGAGGATGGCGTCGTTTTCCACGAGCGCGCGAACTTCACCTACGTGTGCACGCAGTGCTCACGAGAGACCGTCATGACCTTCGCGGCCGACGCGGAGGCCCCCGAGGCCTGGGAGTGCCGCACGTGCGGCGGCGAGGCCGTACTCCGTGTCGGCGACACGGTCGTCGAGATCGACCACTCCGGCGACAAGGTCGCACGCACCCACTGGGACATGCTCATGGAGCGCCGCACCATCCCCGAGCTCGAGGAGCTGCTCGAAGAGCGCCTCGCTCTGGTGCGCGCGCGCCGCGGCGGCACGGACGAGACCACGCGCCTCACCGCGTGACGCTCTGAGTCAGCCCCGCTGACCCTCGACGACGCCGGCTCCTTCGGGGGCCGGCGTCGTCGTCGTGCGCCGCCGCAGCCGCACCAGGAGGCCGGCGACCAGTAGGGCGGCCAGGCTCCCCCACCCCAGGAGCGTCTGCACGGCCCCGCCGAGGACGACCGCGGGCGTCAGACCGCTCCGCAGCGGCACATCGGTCAGCAGCGCGCCCGCCGTCCCCGCCGGCAGGGCGTCGATCGTCGTGCCATCGGGTGCGATCACCTGACTGGTGCCCACCGTCGACAGATTGACCACCGAGCGGCCGGTCTCGATCGCGCGCATGCGGGCGAACGACAGCTGCTGGAGGTTCTCGTCGGTGTCGCGGAAGTCGGCGTTGTTCGTCTGGAACATGTAGACCTGCGCTCCGTCGCGCGCTCCCTCCCAGATGACGTCGTCGTAGATGACGTCGAAGCAGATGGCCAATCCCACGCCGATGCCGCCGACGTCGAAGAACGGGGCGTTGGTGCCGGGCGTGTACTCGCGCTGGATGAGTCCGACCAGGTCGGGGGCGAGCATCTCGTAGAACCACCGGTCGGGCACGTACTCCCCCATCGGCACGGGGTTGCTCTTGTCGTGGAAGGCGACCGGGTTGTCCGCACCCGCCTCCCACAGCATCGAGGTGTTGAACGTGTCCTCGCCACGCTGGGTCGCGGCGTTGACGATGAGCGGTGCGTCGAAGGACGCCGACAGACCGTCGAGCACGCGCGCCACCGAGTCGTTGGCCGTCGGATCGGCGTCGATCCCGCCCTCCGGCCACAGCAGCACGTCCAGGTCCTCACCGGCCAGCGCCGCCGTCGCATCGAGCTGCGCCTGCAGCACCGCGTAGGGCTCGCGCTCGTCGAAGTATCCGGCGGGACCGTTGCCCTGCACCGCGCCGACTCGCATCGTGCCGGCGTCGCTCGTGGGGAACAGCGGGGTCGCGAGGAGCACGACGGCGACGACGACGGCCGGGACGACGCGCAGCGGCCGGCGCCACGCGCCGCTTCGGACGAGCTCGATCACGGCTGCGGTGAGGAAGACCATGAGGAAGCCGAGCCCCGTGACCCCCGTCCACGACGCGACGTGCGCGAGCGGGCTCTCGGCCTGGCTCATGCCGAGGCGGCCCCAGGGGAAGCCCGTGTACGGCCAGCTCCCGAGCCACAGTTCACGGGCCGACCACAGTCCCGCGACCAGAGCCGGGAGCGCCAGGAGCCGCACGAGAGGACGCCCCGGGGCGAGCCGGGGCAGCCACCGGTAGGCCCAGGCGAGTGCCACGGCGCCCACAGCGCTGAGCACGGTCTCCACGCCCGCCAGGGCGAACCAGGGCACCGGGCCGAGGTACCGGCTGATCCAGACGATGTGCACGAGGTAGAAGCTCGCTGCGAACGCCGCCCCCACCGCGACCGCTCCCCAGGCCGAGCGCCCGATCAGCGAGACGAGGGATGCCGCGACGCCCACGAAAGCCAGCGGCCACCAGCCGATGTCCGGGAAGGCGAGATCCAGCACCACGCCGCCGCCGATCGCGACGAGGATCGCGCTCCACAGCGGCAGGAGGGGACGGGCGGAGTCGGGCACGGGAGAAGCCACGGAACGAGCCTAAGCGAGGCTCAGACCGTCGAGTACGCGACGAAGCCGCGTCACTCAGCGTCCAGCGCCTTCCGCGCCGTGGTCGCCACCGGCGGGTCGGCGACCATCGAGAGCTGGTCGAGCAGGTCGATCGTCTGCTTGGTCCAGCGCACGAAGTCGCCCGCGGCGAGGTCCGCCTCGACGAGCACGCGATCGAGGGCGACCCCGCGCGCCCACGAGTGCATCGCCTGTGCGAGCCCCGCAGAGGGCGGCTCCGAGCCGGGCAGCCGGTGGTCGCGCTCCAGGTCGTCCAGCACCGCCCAGAGCTCCTGTGTGTCGCTCAGTGCGGCGCGGAAGGCCCCACGGGGCAGCGCGCGGTCGCCGGCGTCGTCACGGCGGGGCTCGTACACGAGGCAGCAGGCGAGGGCCGCGAGCCCGGGCGCGTCCAGCCCGGTCCACAGGCCGCGCCGGAGCGACTCGGCGACCAGCAGATCGCGCTCGCCGTAGATCCGCCGCATCGTCGCGCCCGCGTCGGTGAGCCGGCTGGTGCCGTCGGCATCCACCACGACGTAGTCGAGGGCGGCGAGCACATCGACGACGCGGTCGAAGATGCGCGCCACCGTGCCGGTGCGGGTCTCGATCTGATGACGGAGCTTGTCGATCTGCCGGCTGAGCTTCGCGTACCGCTCGCCCCAGCGGGCGTGCTTCTCCCGGTCGGGGCACGAGTGGCACGGATGCCGCTGCAGTCGGCGGCGCAGCGACTGGATCTGGTTCTGCCGCTGCTGCCGCGTCTTGGCCGGAGCGGTGCGGTCGGCGCGGTTGAGCTTCTCGAGATCGCTGAGCTCACGCCGCATCTGCGCGTACTCCGGGAAGTCGCCCCGATCGCACGCCATCGCCTTCGTGTAGCCGGCGAGCGACTCCTCGGCGTCCTTGACCTGACGTGCCAGCCCGACGACGGATCTGTCCGCCTGGAACTGCGCGAACGAGGACTCGAGGATCTCCCGCGCCCGCGGCCGGCCGAACTGGTCGATGAGGTTGACGGCCATGTTGTACGTGGGCCGGAAGCTGGAGTTCAGCGGATAGGTGCGCCGCGACGCGAGGGCGGCGACCGCCTGCGGATCCAGGCCCTCGGTCCACTGGATGACGGCGTGCCCCTCGACGTCGATGCCGCGGCGTCCCGCACGGCCGGTGAGCTGCGTGTACTCGCCGGCGGTGATCGCGACGCGCGCCTCGCCGTTGAACTTCTCGAGCTTCTCGAGCACGACGGTGCGGGCCGGCATGTTGATCCCGAGCGCCAGCGTCTCGGTGGCGAAGACGGCCTTGACGAGCTTGCGCTGGAAGAGCTCCTCGACGATCTCCTTGAACGCCGGGAGCAGTCCCGCGTGATGCGCGGCGACCCCGCGCTCGAGGTTCTCCCGCCACTCCCAGAATCCCAGGACGGCCAGGTCCTCGTCCTGCATCGTCCGCGTGCGCTCGTCCACGATCTGGCGGATCTCGTCGCGCTCCTCGCGGCTGGTCAGCCGCACGCCGGAGCGACGCACCTGCTGGACCGCGCCGTCGCACCCCGCCCGGCTGAAGATGAAGAAGATCGCCGGCAGGAGATTCGCCCGGCCGAGCAGCTCGACGACGTCGGGCCGGTCGATGCGCTCGATGCGCTGGACGTTGGCGGAGCGGACGGGCCGGCGTCCCCCCTTGTGCGGTCGGCGGTGCCCGGCCTCGTAGCCGCCGGAGGAGCGGAACTCCTGCACGCGGCGGTTGTTGTCGAAGTTCGACCCCTTGACGGAGCGGATCCGCATGAGCTCCTGGTTGACCTGCGCGGTCGCGATTCCGGCGCGGTCGTCGAACAGCGGCAGCAGGTCGCCGCGGACGAGGACGTGCTGCTCGAGCGGCACCGGCCGCGTCTCGGACACGATCACCTCCGTGTCGCCGCGCACCGTGTCGAGCCAGTCGCCGAACTCCTCCGCGTTGGACACGGTCGCCGACAGCGACACCAGCCGCACCTGCGGCGGCAGGTGGATGATGACCTCCTCCCACACCGCGCCGCGGAAGCGGTCGGCGAGGTAGTGGACCTCATCCATCACGACGTAGCGCAGACCCCGCAGCGCCGGCGAGTCGGCGTAGAGCATGTTGCGCAGCACCTCGGTGGTCATCACGACGATGCGCGCCGACCCGTTGATGTTCGTGTCGCCGGTGAGCAGTCCCACCTCGCTCTCGCCGTACACGTCCTGCAGCTCGCGGAACTTCTGGTTGGACAGTGCCTTCATGGGCGTCGTGTAGAACGCCTTCTCCCCCGGCTCCTGCATGGCCAGGTGCACCGCGAACTCGCCGACGATCGTCTTGCCGGCCCCGGTGGGGGCGGCGACCAGCACGCTGCGTCCCGCTTCGAGCGCGTGACAGCCGGCGATCTGGAACGGATCGAGGTCGAACCGCTGCGCATCGGCGAACGCGGTCGTCAGCGGATGGGAGCGCGCCGCCTCGGCGCGGGCGAATCGCCCGGCGGGATCGGTCACTGCAGCCCGTCCAGCACCGCGCGCTTGGCGCGTCGCCTGTCGAAGAGCATCGAGAGCCCGGCCGCGGCGAAGAACAGCACGATGAGGATGCCGGCCAGCAGGAGCATGCTGACGACGTCTGCGGCGGGCGTGGCGAGACCGGCGAAGACGACGGCGACGATCACCGCGACGCGCCAGCCCTTGATGATCGCGCGTCCCGTCATGACGCCCGCGAGGTTCAGTGCGACAAGGAAGACCGGAACGACGAAGGAGACTCCCAC
The DNA here is from genome assembly GCF_950097975.1 of Microbacterium sp. T2.11-28. Lineage (GTDB taxonomy): Bacteria > Actinomycetota > Actinomycetes > Actinomycetales > Microbacteriaceae > Microbacterium. Next base: position 3,729 of record NZ_CATNHF010000001.1, on the reverse strand, counting down.
GACCAGCAGGAGCTTGAAGACGAAGTCGTAGTAGTACTTGCTGTCGAACCAGTTCGCAGCGCCCTCGGGGGTGAAGGTGGCCATGATCTCCACGATGTGGGGCATCACCCACCAGCCCACGTACACGCCCGCGAAGAAGAGCGGGATGGCGGCCGACACGAACCCGACCGTGTAGCGGATCTCCTTGCGCGTGAGACCCGGCATCAGGAACGCCCACACCTGCCAGATCCACACCGGCGCAGACAGGAGGAAGCCCACCGCGAACGCGATGCGCAGGCGCATGTCGAAGGGGCCCGTGACGGTCTGGTACATCAGACCGACCTTGTCCTCCATCCCGCGCTGCTCGGCGACCATGCGGATCGGCTCGGTCATCGCCCAGATGATGAAGTCGGTCAGGAAGAACGCCACGATCCCCGCCACCACGAGGGCGACGAGGGCGATGATGAAGCGTCGGCGGAGCTCGGTGAGATGCGCGGCGAGAGACATGCGCCGGTCACGGCGCGGCGCATCTTCGGCGGCGGCGGCGCGCTGGACCGTGGCCACGTGCGGTTACGGCTTGGGTGCGTCCGCGCTGCCCGTGCCTGCGGCCGGGTCGGCCGGGGCCGGCGTGGTCGCCTCCCCGGCGGGGAGGTCGGCGGCAGTGGACGTGGTGGTCGCGTCGTCGGCCTTCATGGCCTTCATCTCGCCGCGGAAGATCCGAGCGGACTGACCCATGCTCTTGGCCAGCGCGGGAAGCTTGGCGGCGCCGAACAGCAGCAGGATGACGATGAGCAGGATCCACAGGTGCGGACCAGCGAACAGGTTGGACATGGCATCCCCTCGTCAGAGCTTGTGGGAAAGTCTAACCCGCCGCGCCTGCGGGGACGCTCACCGGTACTGGTCGAGTCCCGCCTCCGCCCAGGCGGCGACCGCGCGCCGGGCACCCTCGGGACCCTCGACCTCGACGTCGCCGGCGTGACGGGCCGCGACGCGCTTGAGGCTGCGTTCGTCGGCGACCCGGATCTGCGCGGTCCGCACGTCTCCCGTGCCCGCGACGGTGGATCGGTCCAGGTAATCGGCCAGCAGCGGGATCACGGCGGCGCGGATGCGGAGATCGGCGACGGCATCCGTCTCGCTCGGCTCGAACAGGTCCGGGACGTGCTCGCCGCCGTGGGTGATCGGGATGTCGGTGGGACGCACGTCGGACACGCGGTCGAGGTGGAAGGTGCGCATCGCCTGCCGGAGATGGCACCAGCCCTGCAGGTACCACTGGCCCGACGCGATGTGCACCTTGACGGGGTCGACGGTGCGGGTGGTCACGGGGGCGTCGGGCGCCTTGTAGGTGAACGAGACGGCGACGCCGTCGCGCAGGGCGGCGGCGACGGCGACCCGCACGTCGTCGACCGCTTCGGGAGCCACGATCACCTCGGCGGGCACGCCCGACGCGCCGCGGGCGAGCTTGGCGAGGAGACCCTGCACGAGCCCGCTGTCGCCGACACCCGGGAGGGTCGCCGCCAGCTGGAGGCCCGCCAGCAGCGCCGCCGCCTCGCGGGCGGTCAGCCGCGGCGTCCGCTCGAGGCCGACCGTGTTCGTGATCGAGATCACCCCGTGCTCGTCGAGGAGGTCCCAGTCGATGTCGAAGAGGTCGTTCGCCATCTGCCAGAACCCGCCGTCGCCGGGCAGGCCGATGACGGTGAGCTTCTCGACCATCCCGCGCATCTGCGCCTCGGACACGTCGAACTCGTCCGCGGCCTCGGCCAGCGACACTTCGCCCTTGCCGATCAGATAGGGCACGAGCTGCAGGATCAGCGCGGCGCGATCGGTGGCGAGCAGTGGCTTGTCGCTCATCGCAGGCCCCCGTCCGTGTGGGTGGCCAGCGTGCGCTCGAGGCGTCGGATGACCTCGTCGCGCAGGTCGCCGGGCTCGACGACGCGCACCTCGGGACCGTACGAGGCCAGCTCGTCGGCGAAGACGTGGACGTCGACGTAGGGCACCCGGATGCCCTGCTCGGCGACGCTGGCGCGTCGGCTCAGCCGCAGGGCCGCCTCGGTGCCCGGCGCCACCTCGAGCAGCGCCTGCTGCCGCGCCGCGACGGCGTGCAGGCCGCTCAGCGCCTTCTCCCCCGCACCGTCGCGCAGCGACGGGTCGAACGCACGCTTGGTCACCTGGACGGGCGAGGCCACGCGCGAGAGCAGGAAGGTGCGCTCGGCGTTCTGATCGCGGTCGAAGCCGTAGACGTGCCAGCGTCCCTCGTACTCGAGCAGCGCCAGCGGTCGGACGCGTCGACGCCCGGGGGTGTCGTCGCCGGCCTTCAGATAGTCGAACTCCACTTCGCGCGCCTGCTCGATCGCGCGCTGGAGCGGCGCGAAGGCGGGCTCGCGGAGATTGATCCGCGGCGAGTAGCCGATGATGGGCGCGTCGACCTCGTTGCCGAGGGCGCGGATCTTGCGCAGTCCGCTGCGCGCCTGCGCGGACATGGAGCTCTCGCTCCACACCCCGCCGGCGAGATTGAGCACGGCCAGCTCCGCCGGGGTGAAGTCGATGTCGACGGGAAGCTCGTACTCGCTCGTGGGGATGCGGTAGCGCGCCTCGCGCAGGTCGTCGGGATCGGCGAAGTCGCCGATGGTCTCGATCGGGACGCCGAGACCGCGCAGGTTCTCCTTGTCGCGCTCGAACATCTTCTCGAGCGCGTCCTTGCCCGCTCCGGCCTCGCTCTGCTCGCGATAGCCCGACACCGAGGTGAGGATCGTGTCCTTCGTCAGCCCCTGGTCTGTCGCCAGGAGCGCCACGACGAGGTTGACGAGCCGCTCCTCGGGAGCGATGCGCGTCGATTCGGTGGCCACGCGACTCATCCTAGGACGGCCGCGGCCCTGGCCGGCGTCGCCTACTCCGTCGGGGCGGGCGCGTCGATGCCGAGGACGTCGATCACGAACACCAGCGTGGAGTCGCCGGGGATCGAGCCGGTGCCCTCGCTGCCGTAGCCGAGGTCCGGCGGGATCACCACGAGCAGCTGCGACCCGACGGTGGCGCCCTCGAGAGCCTGCGCGAAGCCCGGGACCACGCCGTCGAGCGTGACGGCCGCCGAGGCGCCGTTCTCCCAGGTCGAGTCGAACACCTCGCGATCTGCCCAGGTCACGCCCGTGTAGTGGATGCGGATGCTGTCGTCGGCGGTCACCGCGGGACCCTCGCCGCGCTTGAGCACCTCGACGGCCAGCTCGGTCGGCGGTGCCGCGTCGGGCACGATGATGCCGGGCGCGCCCGAGGGCGCGAGGACGACCGACGGCATGCCGGGGCGGTCGTTGTACTGCGGGACGCCGTCGGCCGCGGGGAGGTAGACCTTCTGGAGGTCGAGCACGACCGCCAGCGACTGGCCCTCGGTGAGGCCCATGCTGCTCGCCGCCTCCTCCGAGACCTGGTCGAACGGGATCGCGCCGACGACGCGGGAGCCCTCGGTGGCGCAGCGCATCATGTCCGCGAGGCCCGCGTAGTGCTCGACCCAGCCGGACAGCGGGCGGACGTCGGTGCCGGACGAGATCAGGGTCTCCCCCGATGCGCCGTTGGCGATCGCCACCGAGAACACGACGTCCTGGGCGTCGGAGGTGACGGCGGGGCCCTCGCCCACGGTGACGTCCTCGAACGAGGTCTCCTCGACGAAGACGGGATCCTTCAGGGTGAGGGCGGGGGAGCCCGAGGCGCCCGAGACGCCGATGAGGTCGAGCGCCGGGGACGACGCATCGGGACGCTCGCAGG